>NZ_CP026406.1:2480000-2920000 GCF_002934795.1 Aeromonas sp. ASNIH2
AAAGTGCGTAGGTGGTGTTTCTAGGCAAATCCGGAGACACAACACTGAGACACGAGACGAACGCACCACGGTGCGGAAGCCATTGATGCCCTGCTTCCAGGAAAAGCCTCTAAGCTTCAGATTACAAGTCATCGTACCCCAAACCGACACAGGTGGTCGGGTAGAGAATACCAAGGCGCTTGAGAGAACTCGGGTGAAGGAACTAGGCAAAATAGAACCGTAACTTCGGGAGAAGGTTCGCTCTTGATGGTGAAGTCCCTTGCGGATGGAGCTGTCGGGAGTCGCAGTGACCAGATGGCTGGGACTGTTTATCAAAAACACAGCACTCTGCAAACACGAAAGTGGACGTATAGGGTGTGACACCTGCCCGGTGCCGGAAGGTTAATTGATGGGGTTAGCGCAAGCGAAGCTCTTGATCGAAGCCCCGGTAAACGGCGGCCGTAACTATAACGGTCCTAAGGTAGCGAAATTCCTTGTCGGGTAAGTTCCGACCTGCACGAATGGTGTAACCATGGCCATGCTGTCTCCACCCGAGACTCAGTGAAATCGAATTCGCCGTGAAGATGCGGTGTACCCGCGGCTAGACGGAAAGACCCCGTGAACCTTTACTACAGCTTGGCACTGAACATTGAACCTACATGTGTAGGATAGGTGGGAGGCTTTGAAGGCGTGACGCCAGTTGCGCTGGAGCCGTCCTTGAAATACCACCCTTGTATGTTTGATGTTCTAACGCAGGGCCCTGAATCGGGCTCGCGGACAGTGCCTGGTGGGTAGTTTGACTGGGGCGGTCTCCTCCCAAAGAGTAACGGAGGAGCACGAAGGTTGGCTAATCCTGGTCGGACATCAGGAGGTTAGTGCAATGGCATAAGCCAGCTTAACTGCGAGACGGACAGGTCGAGCAGGTACGAAAGTAGGTCATAGTGATCCGGTGGTTCTGAATGGAAGGGCCATCGCTCAACGGATAAAAGGTACTCCGGGGATAACAGGCTGATACCGCCCAAGAGTTCATATCGACGGCGGTGTTTGGCACCTCGATGTCGGCTCATCACATCCTGGGGCTGAAGTCGGTCCCAAGGGTATGGCTGTTCGCCATTTAAAGTGGTACGCGAGCTGGGTTCAGAACGTCGTGAGACAGTTCGGTCCCTATCTGCCGTGGGCGTTGGATGATTGAAGGGAGTTGCTCCTAGTACGAGAGGACCGGAGTGAACGAACCTCTGGTGTTCGGGTTGTCACGCCAGTGGCACTGCCCGGTAGCTAAGTTCGGAATCGATAACCGCTGAAAGCATCTAAGCGGGAAGCGAGCCCTGAGATGAGTCATCCCTGACCCCTTGAGGGTCCTAAAGGGCCGTTGGAGACCACAACGTTGATAGGTGGGGTGTGTAAGCGTAGCGATACGTTGAGCTAACCCATACTAATTACCCGTGAGGCTTAACCATACAACACCCAAGAAGTGTTCAGAGACTTGTAGCAGATACCGAGAACGAATAACTAAATCAGCTTTTTCAGATTGAAGATTTTTGCCTGGCGGCAATAGCGCAGTGGAACCACCTGACCCCATGCCGAACTCAGAAGTGAAACGCTGTAGCGCCGATGGTAGTGTGGCATTCGCCATGCGAGAGTAGGACACTGCCAGGCACCCAATTAAACAGCATCGTGCAACATCACGACGCTGGCTGCGAGGATGACACCTCATAGAAGCGGCAAATGATTTAGCGAAAGCTAACCGAATGCGGAGCGGTAGTTCAGTCGGTTAGAATACCGGCCTGTCACGCCGGGGGTCGCGGGTTCGAGTCCCGTCCGCTCCGCCACTAAATTGAAAGGCCTTCCCTGACGGGAAGGCCTTTTTGCTTTCTGACATTTACCCAATCCCTCATCCTCAGTGCCAGGTGGCTTGGCCGGGTTATCCTCATTTCCCTACACGACCATCTCCGCCTTGCCGAATGGCATCCACGCTTCATTCGTGGTCTGAGGTATCCTGATTTTCACAGACAGTCCCGATTGTTACGATGAGACAATCGGGGGTATTGAATGAAATCGAGAGAACACTATTCACCAGAGTTTCGGGCAGAGGCGGTTCGACTGGTGTTGGAGCAAGGCCTTGGCCAAGCTGAAGCCGCCAGAAGGTTGGGTATTGCCAAAGGCACACTGAGCAACTGGGTGGGTAATCCCCCCATTTTTTGGAGCACTTGCATATTCCCACGCATGGCGATCGCTCAATAACATTCATGCCGATCACGTAATAACATCCATGCCGATCACTCAATAACATCCCACGCCGATCACTTTTTACCCTCGATGGGAAACCATGATCGGCATCCATGTTATTGGTGACTTTTTCTCCCCGCTTCGTTAAACCCGCACTTTCCCATCTGCTCCAACAGAGGAACGTGCATGTCTGCGAGGCCTATCACTGTGAGAAAACTCAAAGAAATTCTTCGCCTTAAATATCAGGCTCAACTGGCTCATCGGCAGATCGCCCTCAGCCTGCATATCTCTCCTAGCACCGTATCCTATTACCTCAACCGGGCGGCTCAACTGGGTATCATGACCTGGCCCCTGTCTGAGTCCTGGGATGATGTCTCCCTGGAGCGCGCATTTCTCAAGACCTGCTCTGTCCATAAAACTCAGCACAAACCCACTCCCAACTGGGCCTTGTTGCATCAGGAACTCAAAAAACCAGGTCAAAAAGGCGTGACCCTCGAGCTGCTATGGCAGGAGTACGCCGAGCGCCATCCAGGCTCCCACTACAGCTACAACCACTTCTGTCGGCTCTATAAAGAGTGGGCGGCGCTGCTGCAACCCTCGATGCGGCAGACCCATATTGCGGGCGAAAAACTCTTTGTCGACTACTGCGGCCAGACCATGCCCATTGTCGATCCGCATACCGGCGAGATCCTTTACCGGGCCCAGATCTTTGTCGCCGTGCTGGGGGCCTCCAACTACACCTTTGCCGAGGCCACCCGCTCCCAGCAGCTCGATGACTGGGTGATGAGCCACAAGCGCGCTTTCGAGTTCTTTGGCGGTGTGCCGCAATTGGTGGTACCTGATTGCCTCAAGAGTGCCGTCAGCGTGGCGCGCAATACCGATCCGGATCTCAACCCTACCTACCAGATGCTGGCGGCCCATTTCGGTACGGCGATCATGCCCGCGCGGCCCCGCAAGCCGAAGGATAAGTCCAAGGCGGAGGTGGGCGTGCAGATCGTCACCCGCTGGATCCTGGCGGTGCTGCGTCATGAAACCTTCCATAGCCTGGCCCAGCTCAATCAGCGAATGGGTGAACTGCTGACCCGGCTCAACCAGAAATCCTTCCAGAAGCTGCCTGGCTGCCGTGCCTCACTGTTTGCCGAGCTCGATGCACCGGCGCTCAAGCCGTTGCCGGATTATCCCTATCACTACACCAAAGTAGTGCCGGTGCTGGTTGGTAAGGACTACCACGTCGATCTGGAAAAGCACTATTACTCAGTGCCCTATGCCTTGCAGGGCAAGCGGCTGGAGGCGCATCTGGCCGAGCATACCGTCACGCTGTACCACGCGGGCAAGATCGTGGCCGAACACCAGCGGAGTCATCACAAAGGCCAGCACAGCAGCCTGCGTGAACACATGCCCGCGCATCATCAGGCACTGCTGGAGTGGTCGCCAGAGCGACTGCTTGGCTGGGCGGCGTCCATCGGCCCCTACACCACGCATTGGGTGGATGGCTTTATCCGGCAGGCAGAGCATTCGACGCAAGCGGTGCGCCCTTGCCTGGCCTTGCTGGGGCAGAGCAAAACCTATGGCAAGGAGCGGCTGGAAGCGGCCTGCCTCCGGGGGCACCTGACCGGCGCCAACCGGCTGCACAACATCCGCAGCATGCTCAAGCATGGCCTGGAGGAGCAACAACTCATTGCCAACGAGCGACAGGATCCGCTGCAAGACATCCGTCATGACAATGTCCATGGCGAGCACTACTTCCACTAACCCCACGGATCAGGAGAAGCCGATGCAATTACACCTCGATGAACAACTAAGCCGCCTGCACTTGAGCGGCATGAAACAGGCTCTGAACCAGCAGCAGGCCCAGAGCATGCTGTACCTGGATATGGGTTTTGAAGAGCGGCTGCAACTATTACTGAGCCATGAGCTGGTGCAGCGGGAGCAGAGGAAAACCAACCGCCTGGAGAAGCAAGCCCGGTTCCGGCTAGCCGGACAGGTGGAGCAGCTCGACTATCGGGCGGGTCGAGGCGTGAGCAAAGCGCAGATCCGCCAACTGCTGGAAGGACACTGGCTGAGTCATCAACAAAACCTGCTGCTAACGGGCGCGGCAGGCTGTGGCAAGAGTTACCTGGCGTGTGCCCTGGGCCGTTACTTTATCCGGCAAGGAGTGGGCGTGCGGTATTACCGGCTGAAAACCCTACTTGAAGAGATGCGACTGGCCCAAGCGGATGGCAGCTATCCGAAACTGCTGGAGCGGGTAAGCAACATAGGGGTACTGATCCTGGATGACTGGGGCATGGAGATGCTGGACGCGAGCGAACGCAGCAACCTGCTGGAGATCATCGATACCCGCTACGGCAACGTCTCAACGATAGTGGCGAGCCAATTGCCGGTGGAGAAGTGGTACGGGATGATCGGAGAGGCAACCTTCGCCGAGGCGATCTTGGACCGACTGATCCACAGAGCGGTGCGCGTGACCTTAACGGGAGAATCGATGAGAAAACAGGGCGCCAACTTGACCGATGCCGATCAGGCGGAGTAAAAGGAAGACGCTATAAACGCGGGCAGAAAAAAAGTGATCGGCATGATGTTATTGGCTGATCGACATGATGTTATTAGCCAGCACTCAAAAGTAGAGGTCATGCGGCCTGTGCCAAGCGCTGTTTCGGCGTGTAGCCGCCCAGCGCCATATTGGGCCGCTCATGGTTATAAACCCACAGCCAGTTCGTGGCAAATTCCTGTAACTCATTCAGTGACTCAAACAGGTAATGGCCCAACCAGTCGTAACGCACAGTGCGGTTAAATCGCTCTATGTAGGCATTCTGCTGCGGGTTGCCTGGCTGGATATACCTCAGCGCAATCCTCTTCTGCTGCGCCCATTGCTTGAGCTCTTCGCTGATGTATTCCGGACCATTATCACAGCGGATAGCGGCTGGTTTGCCCCGCCACTCGATGACCTGCTCCAGCACCCGTTTGACTCGCGAGGCAGGCAAGGAAAAATCCACCTCGATGCACAGTGCTTCGCGATTGAAGTCATCGATCACATTAAACAACCGCACCGAACGACCATCGCTGAGCTGGTCATGCATAAAGTCCATCGACCAACAGTGATTCGGTTGGTCAGGGACTGCCAACGGCTCCGGCTTGGCCCGCACTAGCCGCTTCTTGGGTTTTATCCGCAGATTGAGCTCTAGCGCCCGATAGATCCGGTAGACCCGCTTGTGGTTCCAGCCAAAGCCTTTGACGTTACGCAGGTACAGGAAGCACAGTCCGAAACCCCAGTTGCGCTGGTTGGCGGTGAGGCGCAGCAGCCAGTCGGCAATCTCCTGGTTTTCATCAGCCAGCACGGGCTGATAACGGTAGCAACCCTCGCTCACCTTGAACACCTGGCAAGCCAGACGGATAGAAATGGCGTAATGAGCCACAGCCTTGGTCGCCATCTCCCTGCGGGCAGATGGCGTCACCACTTTTTTGCCATCGCCTCGGAGATGATCTCAGCCTTTAGGCGCTCCTCGGCATACATCTTCTTAAGGCGACGATTTTCCTCTTCCAGCTCTTTGAGGCGCGCCATGAGAGAGGCATCCATGCCACCGAATTTGGAGCGCCACTTGTAGAAGGTGGCGGAGCTGATGCCATGCTCACGGCAGAGCTCAGGGACGGGTGAACCAGACTCGGCCTGCTTGAGGATGGCGATGATCTGTGCATCGCTAAAGCGTGATGTTTTCATGTAGAACCTCCTGCGTTCAAGATACGAGAAAATTCTACTTATGAGCACCTCAGTTTTTCGGGGGGATTACCGGTGGTCGCAGCCAAAGGAGGAAAGGATACATCGGCCATTCCCGGAGCGCGTTCTGTCGCCGAGCTGGAGGCTGAAGTGGCCCGGCTACGCAAAGCTCTCGCACAAGCCAACATGGAGCGCGACATCATAAAAAAGGCCGCCGCGTACTTTGCTCAGGAGTCACTGCCAAGTACGCGTGGATAGCCAACCAACAGGACCTCTATCCCATTTCCGTTATCTGTCGTGTGCTGGAGGTCTCTCGTGCGGGCTTCTACCACTGGCGCCACCGTCCACCGTCACAGCGCCAACAAGAAGATGAACGACTCAAGGTCGCCATTCGGGCTGCTCACAGCAAGACGCGCCAGACCTATGGCGCAGCGCGTTTACAAGCTGAGTTGGCCGCCGAAGGATTTTACGCTGGGCGGGACCGGATTGGACGATTGCGCCGTGAAATGGGGTTGTCTTGCAAACAAAAGCGCAAATTCAAGGCGACAACCCATTCTGCTCATTCCCTGCCCGTGGCGGAGAATCTCCTTGGTCAGGTCTTTGCGCCGACGAAGCCCAACGAAGTCTGGACCGGTGATATCACCTATATCGCCACCGACGAAGGCTGGCTTTATCTGGCTGGTCTCAAGGATGTGTTTACCTGTGAGATAGTGGGTTATGCGATGGGAGAGCGAATGACCACCGGGTTGGTCAGTCAGGCGCTGTTTCGGGCTGTGCAGCAGAAGAGGCCACCCGTTGGGCTTATTCATCACACAGACCGGGGCAGTCAGTACTGTGCCAAGGCTTACCGGGCTCTCCAGGTACAATTTGGCATGCAGACCTCCATGTCACGCAAGGGGAACTGCTTCGACAATGCCCCGATAGAAAGCTTCTGGGGGTCTCTTAAAAATGAACTGGTTCACCACCATAGATTCGAGACGAGAGCGGAGGCCAAGGCAGCGATTCAGGAATACATAGAGATTTTTTACAACCGCCAGCGTCGGCATTCACGACTTGTGCATATTCCGGCTGATCATGAACACCGATTCCGGTTCAACGTGAACACCATTTCCGGACCAATGTGAACGCTCATTCCGGTTCAACCTGAACACTTTGCCCCTCCTTTCCGGAAACAGTGTTCAACATCCCGGAATCACTGTTCACATTCACCGGAATCATCCTTAACGCATTGATTTAACAACCTTTGATACGCTCTCCCTTTTGCCAGGGAAGAGCCTATGTCTGCCAAGAGGATTGCAATGCGTAAAATTCGTGAAGTGCTGCGACTGCGGCTGGAGGCTGACCTCTCTGTTCGCCAGATAAGTTGCTGCACCAAGGTCAGCGTTGGCTCCATCCAGAAACTCCTCAAAAGTGCCCAGGCGCTCGGCCTGACCTGGCCCTTGCCCACCGAGCTTGATGATGCCCGACTGGCTGCCCTGTTCTATCCGCAGGCCGATACCACCATCTCGGCCCGCCATGTCGTGCCGGATTGGCCCTCTGTCCATCAGGAGCTCAAGCGCAAGGGGGTCTCCAAACAACTGCTCTGGGAGGAATACACCCAGCGCTATCCCAATAGCTGTTACAGCTACTCCCAGTTCTGCGACCGTTACAAGTCCTGGTGTCAGTTGCAAAAACGCTCCATGCGCCAGATCCACAAGGCGGGGGAAAAGCTCTTTATCGACTACTGCGGGCCCACGGTGCCCATCGTCTCGCCCTCCACGAGTGAGATCCGTCAGGCCCAGATCTTTGTCGCCGTGCTTGGTGCGTCCAACTACACCTTTGCCGAGGCCACCTGGTCACAGTCACTGCCGGACTGGCTGCAAAGCCATGTCCGTGCCTTTGAGTTTTTCGGCGGGACCCCGGCACTCCTGATCCCCGACAATCTCAAGAGCGGTGTCAGCAAGGCTTGCCGTTACGATCCCGAGCTAAACCCCAGCTACCAGCAGTTGGCCGAGCACTATCAGGTGGCAGTGATGCCAGCTCGCCCTTATAAGCCTAAGGATAAAGCCAAGGCTGAAGTGGGAGTGCAGATCGTCGAGCGCTGGATCCTGGCTCGTCTACGCCATCAGACCTTCTTCTCGCTTGCCGAACTCAACCAGTGCATCCGGGCTTTGTTGAATGAGCTCAACGAGCGCCCGTTCAAGCAGCTGCCCGGTAACCGACGCGAGGCGTTTGAGCAGTTGGACCGCCCGGCACTGGGGTCACTACCGGTGCATCCCTATCGCTATGTCGCCATCAAAACGGTCAAGGTCAACATCGACTATCACGTCAGCTATGAGCAGCACCATTACTCGGTGCCGCACCAGTATGTGGGTCAGCAACTGGAGCTCCATGCGGGCGATACCCTGCTTCAGGTCTATCACCAGCAACAGCTGGTCGCGAGCCATCCACGTAAAACCATCCCGGGGATGAGCACGCTCCCTGAGCACATGCCGGAACGTCACAGCAAGCAGCAACGCTGGACGCCAGGGCGTCTTAAGCAGTGGGCTGCTGACATCGGACCGGGCACCTTGTGCTGGGTTAGCGAACGGCTGGAAGAAAAAGCCCATGCCGAGCAGGCATACCGACTCTGCCTGGGTCTACTGAGTCTTAGTCGAGAGTATCCGCCATCACGGGTCGAGGCTTGCTGCCAGTTGGCTAACCGGGAAGGACTGGTGCGGCTCAAGCAGCTCAAGTCGGTGCTGACCAGTGGCCGCGACCAACTGCCCGCAAGCCCGCTGAGCTACCCAGAGTTACCGCAAGAGCACGAGAACATCCGTGGCCCCCAGAGCTTCCACTAAAGAGGATACGCCCCATGACCCAACAAACCCTGACCCGCCTGAGAAACCTGAAACTGACCGGCATGGCGGATGCCGTGCAACAACAACTTGAACAGGCGAGTACCTACGAAGGGCTGCCCTTCATCGAGCGGCTAAGCCTGCTGGTCGAACACGAACAACTGAGCAGGGAGCAGCGTAAGCAAGCTCGGCTGGTCAAGCAGGCAAGGCTCAAACTCCAGGCCACGGTGCAGGAGCTGGACTACCAGTCAGCACGCAACCTAGAGCGGTCACAGGTAGCAAACCTGGCCCAAGGAGAGTGGCTGCGCCGGGGCCAGAACCTGCTCATTACCGGCCCCTGTGGCTGTGGAAAAACCTACCTGGCTTGTGCGCTGGGCTACCAAGCCTGTCAGCAAGGGCATAGCACTCGTTACTACCGGCTGCCGCGTCTGCTACTTGAGCTGAGCCAGGCCAAGGTAGATGGCAGTTACGCCAGGCTGCTGGGTCAACTGGCAAGGATAGAGCTGTTGATCCTGGATGACTGGGGACTAGAAGCGGTGAATGCCGAGCAGCGCAACGCCCTGCTGGAGATCATGGATGATCGGTACGGGAAATACTCGACGGTAGTGGTCAGTCAGCTGCCAACGGAAGAGTGGTACGCGAGCTTGGGGGACAACACTCTGGCAGATGCGATCCTGGACCGGCTGATGCACAACGCTCACCGGCTGTCACTGAAGGGAGAATCGATGAGAAAGAGGAGAAGTGAGTTGACCCAATCTGAACACTCGAGTTAGAAACGGGGTGACGTGAGCGCGTTAAGGATCAGGGTGTTCACGTTGGCCGGAATGGCTGTTCAACTTCGCCGGAATACGCAACTTGGCAATGTCAGCCCGGCGGAGTTTAACAAGAGGTATTGGAGAACTGCTCAGGCTGCTTGATCCGGGACTGTCCGATCTTGTCAGGACACCTCAGTCACACATATAGACAGTTCAGGGATGACTCAACAATCTGCCTGGCGGAGCAGAAGCCAGTGGCCATTGTTACCTGGAATCAGTCGCCAGGATTACTCTGGCTGGTTGGCCGCGGCTGATCTGCTGCGCTCTGGGGGCCTAGTGGATATCGCTGAGTATAGATGAGGGAGGGCGGAGGAAAGGCAAGGAACGCTACTGTGGCTGCCTCTGGTGGGTATACAAACAGGTTATCCGTGATGCAGATGGCGTGATGTGGGCAGGATCGCTCAGGCTGATTCCATTCTCTGATGTGTGGCCGCACAAAAGAAAAGGGGACAGCATCTGCTGTCCCCTCAAGTCATTTCGTCCATTCCCTGAACTGCCATGCTCCCTGCAATCCTTGACGCTATCCTTTCCTTTGGAAATTCCCCTTCCCAATCCGTTGGGGTGTCCTATGGCCTTCCTAGCCTGGCAATCTGTCCTGATTGCTTCACCCTCTCCTTCCTGGAGGTGTCCATTACCACATCCCGTGGTGTTCCTGCGTCATCCTGACTGATAACCATCCTGGCTATCACGCGTCATTTTGAAGCTGTTCCTGACCGCGTCTTGCGGTGTCCTTTCATCCTTGATGAGCGACAATCCGTGCCACTCAACCTCATCCCGAGGTATCCAACTACCGCATCCTGCGGTTGTCCTGTCGATCCTTGTGATAACCATCCTAGCTATCAACCCCATCCCGAGGTGTTCCTTGCCCACATCCTGCAGGCTATTCCTTGTTTATGCGCTGATTCTGCATCCTGCCGAATCAGCTCGTCCTTGTGAGACCCATACTAAGGCAATTACGGGCTCGAACAAGGTGTGCATTCGGCTTGGGTTCCGTGACATGCGGTGCAGAAATGGGCTTGTGTGGAATATTATCTACGTTTATCAGTTACTTAGATAGTTTCCATGGAAAGCATACCCAGTGCGGGATGGCTTCACGTACGGTTCAACACTGAGGGGTCTTACAGGGGGAATGGCAGATCTCTTACAAGCAGAAATCGGTAGGAAAACGATGGTACAGCCGCTTCAATCAGGGGTGTAAGAGTTCAAAATTAATTGAATACTTATGCTTTAAAAGTAGACAAAAGCCGAGATAAATCTCGGCTTTGTATTGTCTGCTGGTTTCTTTAGCTGACCCTTGTCCCAGGAGTCGGGTAGGCCTTGCGCAGTGATTCGGGTGCAAGTACCTCCAGGTTGCCGCTCATGTTGTTCAGCCAGGAGCGGAACTCGGGCGTATCCTGCACTTCGGTCTCCACCACCACGCTGCGCTTGTCGTAACGGGTCATGCGCGGGTTATGCCCCGGGATTTGTCCATCGATCAGGGTCGGGCAGTTGGCATCGATGCGCCCGACGAAGCGGATCGGACCGCTGACGTCCTGATAACCCTGGTCGCGGATCAGCTTCTGGATATTGAAGTCCTTCGGCTGGGTCGCGCTGAAGTTGGTCAACTCCACGTTCTTGATGTGATCGAACGGGATGCCGTAGACCTTGGGATCCAGCTCGGAGAGGGTACAGAGCAGGATGGGGCCATCGGGTTGGTTCAGGATGCCGAGGGGATTGATGCGGTCATAGCAGAGCCAGACAGTACGCTCCTTGATGACACGCTGGATCTCGGCGCTGAATTTGCGACCACGCCAGAGGGCGTCGCGGATCAGGGTGCTGCGGCGGATCTCCGGATTGCCGGCGAAGGGGCGAGGTGACTGGTGCACGCTCTCCAGCCAGCGCTCGGCCAGTTCGCTCTGGCTGTCGCGGATCACCTGACCAGCCTTGTCGATCAGCGGGTTCAATTCGGTCAGCACGCTTGCCGGCAACAGTTGGCTTGCCTGGTCGCTCCAGGTTTTCAGGGCCACTGCCAGCGAGAGCGGCATGATGTTGGCAAAGTCATTGAGACCATGGCGCTCGAAGCACCAGCCATGAGGCTTGCTGCGCTCATCGGAGGTGAGGTCGAACAGTCCCATGCCGGACATCTCTTCCAGATCCCGTTGCACGGTACGGAGACTGACGTGAATGCCTTCCTCTTCCAGTTTTACCTGGAGTTGGCTGGCGGTCAGCTTGTAAGGGCGGTGCGGGATGCAACGCGCCAAGGTCAGTTGTCGTAACAGCTTCTTACTCATGGTGCATGCCTTCACTGGTTTAGCGTTGAGTGTATCCTAGCCATGGCCTGCGACAGTCTATGTCGCAAGTTTTGCTGCGACAACTGTCGCCATTTTCATACACGAAGAATCAAGCCATTGATAAATAAAACAAAACAACAAGCAAAAGGGGTTGTTTGAGCCCTTTTTTATTGAAAACAAGCCTTGCGAGAATGCTTGCGACCAGGGTGACTGGAAGGAAATGGAAGCAATATGGAGGGGGAGGTGGGAAGGAGGTGAGGGACGGGCCCCCACCTCGACACGTCGTTATGCCAGCCAGGACCAGGCTGATTTGGTGATGGCTGCGCCCACCATGTAGCCGAATACTGCGAGAGCGGCCACTCCGGCCACCAGCTTCTGACCGCGGGCAGGGCGCTTGAGCGCCATGACGCCCAGGCCGATGTAGATCACCAGGGCAATCAGCTTGGCCATCAACCAGGGCTGCTGGCCAGGGCTCATCTGCAGGGCCACCGCCAGCAGCACGCCAAACAGCAGCAGGAAGGTGTCGTTGATGTGGGGCAGCACCTTCAACCATTTCTGTTGCAGCCGCCCGCTGCCCGCCAGCGCCAGGCTCCAGCGGTAGAGGAAGAGCAGCAGGCTGACCAGGGCCAGGGTCATGTGAAGGTGTTTGAGCATGGGGTAATAGGCAATCATGTTGCTTCCTTGTCGTTGTCGGGCAGACCGCTGTTCCATTGATGGGCGTGGGTACGCTCCTGTCCTTCCTGATCGTCTTGCAGCAGGTCGGAGAGGATGTCGCGGTATTGCAGGCTCTTGTTGATATAGGTGTGCTCGTCGTCCAGGTAGTTGACCTGTTCCCGCAGCAGCCGGTTGTCATACTGCTTGAACATCTGCCCCGCACGCCAGGCCTGATTGGCCCTGAATCCCAAGAGGGTGAGTGCTTCTACCCCAAGATCCACGGCCGACCCCAGGGTTTCGCGGTGCACGCTGTCTATCCCGTGGCGCAGGATCTCGTGGGCATGGGGTCTGTCCTGGGCACGGGCCAGTATTCTGAGGTGCGGGAAGTGCTTTTTCACCATCTCGATCACTTCGAGGGAGGTGGCCGGATCATTGAGGGAGAGCACCAGCAGTTTGGCCTTGTGGGCGCCGGCCGCGTGCAGCAGGTCGAGTCGGCTGGCATCCCCATAAAACACCTGGTAGCCGTACTTTCTCAGCATCTCTATCTGGCTGGCATCCTGCTCCAGGATGGTGGTGCCAATACCGTGGCCGTGGAGCAGACGCCCCACTATCTGACCGAAGCGACCGAAGCCCGCGATGATGACCGGGTGTTCCACCAGCTCGGGCTGTTCGTGTTCGGGGGTGTCGCTCTGGTTGCGGTAGTCGAACCAGGGCTGGATCACCCGATCGTTGAGGATAAGCAGCAGCGGTGTCAGCGCCATGGAGAGGGCGACGACCAGAGTCAGCAGTGAGATGGTGCTGCCCGGCAGTACCTTGTTCTGGGCGGCGAACGAGAACAGCACGAAGGCGAACTCACCGCCTTGGGCCAGGGCCAGGGCGAAGGTCCAGCGCTGGTTCGGGGAGAGGCGAATGACAAAGCCGAGCCCCATCAGCACCAGCCACTTGAGCACCATCAGACCGATCACCAGTGACGGGATCAACAGGGGATGGGCGGCAAAGAGGCTGAAGTCGATGCCGGCACCCACCGACATGAAGAAGAGGCCGAGCAGCAGCCCCTTGAACGGCTCAATGTCCGCTTCCAGCTCGTGGCGGTATTCGCTGTCCGCCAGTACCACGCCGGCGAGGAAGGAGCCGAGGGCGGGGGAGAGGCCGACGGATTCCATGAGCACGGCGATGGCGATCACCAGCAGCAGGGCGGCAGCGACGAAGATCTCCCGCATGTGGGACTGGGCGATGGCGCGAAACACCGGCCGCATCAGGTAATGGCCACCTAGCACGATGCCGGCGATGGCGGCCACCACCAGCAGGCCGTGCTGCCAGCCTGCCAGCTCCGAGCTGCCGCTGCTGGCGACCGGCGCGATGGCCAGCAGCGGCAGGATCGCCAGGATGGGGATGACGGCGATGTCCTGGAACAGCAGCACGGCGAAAGCGGAGCGGCCGCTCTCGCTCTGCATCAGTTTGCGCTCCTGCAGGCTCTGCAGCACGATGGCGGTGGAGGAGAGCGCAAGAATGAGACCGATGGCGAGCCCCTGCTGCCAGGGCAGACCCAAAAGATAACCCACCCCGGTCAGGGCGACACTGGTGAGCAGCACCTGCAGACCACCGGTGCCGAGGATGGGCCCTTTCAGTTGCCACAACAGGGCCGGGCGCAGCTCCAGACCGACCAGAAACAGCATCAGCACCACCCCGAACTCGGCGAAGTGCATCACGTCTTTCTGCTCGCCCACCAGACCAAGCAGGAAGGGACCTATGATGATCCCCGCCAGCAGGTAGCCAAGGACAGAGCCCAGCCCCCACCGCTTGGCCAGCGGGACGGCGATCACCGCCGCCGAGAGGTAGATCAGGGCATCAAACAGCAATCCATGTCCCATCAGCGGCTCCTCCTTAACACGATGAATGCCGGTGAGGGCTGGCCGGGCCTGCGCCCGGATCGAGTGTGTGTCATGGGAGTACCCCCAGCAGATCGCGCAGATAGGGGCTCTCGGCCAGCTGGGCCGGGGTCAGCTGCTCGTCACGCAGGGCACACAGCAGTTGGCGATAGTCCTGGCCGCAGCGGCGCAGCGCCTCGTGATCCTCGAGTTTGTGGAAAGAGTGCAGCACGAAAGGGGGCAGCCAGAGCATGCCGCACAGCTGTGCGGTCTGCTGGAAGGGGAGCAGGAAGTCGAGCAGCGGGCGCTGGTTGTAGCCGGCGCGGCAGTAGGATTCGGGGCCGCCCCCCGTGGTGATGGCGCTGAGCCACTGCTTGCCGCTGAGGGCGTGGGCCTCGGGGCCGTAGGCATAGCCGTACTCCAGCACCAGGTCCATCCACTCTTTCATGATGGCCGGGCAGGAGTACCAGTAGAAGGGGTGCTGGAAGACGATGATGTCGTGTTCCGCCAGCAGGGCCTGTTCCCGTTTCACGTTGATGAACATGTCCGGATAGCGCTGGCAGAGATCGTGCAGGGTGATCCCCTCCAGCCCCTCGATGGCATGCAGCAGCTGCTTGTTGGCCCGGGAACTCTGCAGCGCCGGGTGTGAAAAGATGACCAGAATGCGTTTCATGGGATTCCTGAAGAGGGTCTGCTGCCGGCACATGCGACAGATTGTGAGCTGAAACGTTATCAAGAAGCTCCCTGGCCCGCCAGTTCCGGGATCAGTGCGCGCAGCGCCGGATTCAGGGTCTGGTGGGCGGGGTAGCAGAGGCCGATGCGGCGGAACATCCGGGGGCCGCTCACGGGCAGGGTGCACAGGCCCGCTTCGTCCTCCACCAGCCCGTCGGGCAGGAAGCTGATGCCCACCCCGGCCAGCACCAGCGCCATCACCAGCCCCTTGCTCTCGGCCTTGGCCACCAGATTGAGGGTGAGCCGGTCACAGGCCAGCAGGTCTATGGTTTGCTGATGGGCTTCGCAGGGTGGGCACTCAATAAAATCATAATGTTGCAACTCAGCCAGCTCGATACGCGCCCTGCCCGTAAGAGGATGTCCCCTGGGAACGCACAGCACGTACTCCTCTTCCCAGAGCGGCAGGAAGATCTCGTCCTCCCGGCGCGGGGCATCCAGGGTCAGTCGGCAGTCGGCCGGAGTGCCGTAATCGGAGAGGGTGAGATCCAACTCGGGCAGCACCCCCTGCACCCGCCGAAGCAATCCCGCCAGCCGACGGCGGCTGAGGTCGGGCATGATGGCCATGTTGAGTCTCGCACGCGTCGCCTTCTGGCGAAACAGGGTCGGCAGGCGACGCGCCTCTTCCACCAGCTTGACGGCGTGGGGATAGAGATAGTGGGCCGGATCCTTCGCTTCCACCCCCTTCTTGCCCCGGATGAAGAGGCTGTCCCCCAGGCTCTCTTCGAGCTGGCGAAGGCCGGCGGAGAGGGAGGGTTGGCTCACGTGGCAGCGGGCTGCCGCCGCCGTGATGTTCTTCTCTTCATAGATGGCGATGAAGAAGCGCAGCAATCTCAGGTCCAGCATGGGGATACCATAGTTAATTCAGATGATAACCAGCGGAAAACTATATTTATCGCCGATGGATGTAGCGACTATAGTGACTGGGTCCCGTGCTGGCCAGCCCTTGTTTGACGCCCATTTCAACGCATCAGAAGGAAAACTCCATGTCCAAGTCCCTCGTGGTGATCACCGGCGCGTCCGCCGGGATCGGTGCCGCCATTGCCCGCGCCTTCTCCGCCGCCGGCCATCCGCTGCTGTTGCTGGCCCGCCGGGTCGAGCCCATGCAGGCGCTGAACCTGCCCGATACCCTCTGCATCGGGGTCGATGTCACCGACACCGCCGCCATGAAGGCCGCCGTGGCGCAGGCGGAGGCGCAATTCGGCCCGGTGGGATGTCTGGTCAACAATGCCGGCGTCATGCTGCTGGGACAGGCCGACGTGCAGGATCCCGCCGAGTGGCAGCAGATGCTCAACATCAACGTGATGGGGGTTCTGAATGGCGTGCATGCGGTACTGGCCGGCATGAAGGCCCGCCGCAGCGGAACCATCATCAACATCAGCTCCATCGCCGGTCGCAAGACCTTCCCGAACCATGCCGCTTACTGCGCCACCAAGTTCGCCGTTCACGCCCTGACCGAGAATATCCGGGAAGAGGTGGCCGATGTCGGCGTGCGGATGGTGACCATCGCTCCGGGCGCGGTGGAGACCGAGCTGCTCAGCCACACCACGGACGAGCGCATCAAGGCGGGCTATCACGACTGGAAGGATCAGATGGGAGGCGTCATTGCACCCGAGGTGATCGCCGACGCCGTGCTCTACGCCTGGCACCAGCCGGCCAACGTCTGCGTGCGGGAGATCGTGCTGGCAGCCACCCGTCAGCAACCCTGATGCAAACGGGGGAGGGGTTGACCCTCCCCCTGGGCCAAGGGTTACCATAGGCCCTCTTTCGTCATTGAGTCGTCTCATGGTCCTGACCCGTCGCCAACTCGCTCGCGCCCGCCGCTGGCTCCCCCTGTGGAGTCTGGTGCTGGTGCTGATGTCGTTTGGCAGCCGTGCGGCCACCGATCTCTGTACCCTGACGCCCCATTGCAGCCAGAGCGAGCGTACCCTGGAAAAAGCCATGCCCTGCGGCAGCTTCACCTCGGCGCTCGCCATGACGGTGCTCACCAGCGACAGCCTGACGGTTGCCCAGCTTGAGCCCGACAGGCCGACATACCTCTCTCCCTCTCTGTTCATGCCGGAGGCGCCCCTGAAGCGTCTCGAGCGTCCGCCCCGTCACCACGGCTGAGTCGAGTTTCCCTTTCCGGGCATTTCTTCTTAACCGAGGTGAGATATGTACAAGTCCCTGTTACTGGCCGTGCTGGCCGGTACCGTCAGTTTTTCTGCTCTGGCAACCGGGCAGATGACCGTCTACAAGTCCCAGTATTGCGGTTGCTGCAAGACCTGGATCAAGCACATGGAAGAGAACGGCTTTGAGGTCAAGGTCGTGGAAACCGAGCAGCTTGACCCGATCAAGCAGCAGCATGGCATCACCCCGCAGCTGGCCTCCTGCCACACCGGGGTGGTGAACGGCTATGTGGTGGAGGGGCATGTGCCCGCTGCCGACGTGCAGAAGCTGCTCAAGGAAAAACCGGCGATCCGCGGTCTGACCATTCCGGGGATGCCCCAGAGTGCGCCGGGCATGGATATTCCGGGTCAGCCCTATCAGGTGCTGAGCATCAGTGACGAGGGCGCGACCAAAGTCTGGTCGAGCTACCCCGGCTGATGGATGCTGACCGTGAGCAGACACACTTCCATCATGTGAGGCACACCTGAGCGAACCCGTGTCGCTCACGGTCAGGGAGGAGGGCCGCCATCGCGAGATGGCGGCCCTTTTTCGTCGATTTGGGGGGGAATGTCCGTGGAGCCCTTGCAACCCCGGGCGACAAGGGGCAGATTGATCGCCAATTTTTATTTTCTCAGGGACGCTTTTCCCGCTGCCTGCCGGTGTGCCGTCTGGATGCGTGCAGCACCAGCGGGAGGGGCGGCCCTGTGACAGCGCAAAGGATGCGACATGTTCACCTTTTCCCGGGGGTTGCTGCTGGCTTGCCTGCTTGCTGCGCCCTGTTCCCATGCCAACGAAGAGTCCGCCATGCCTACAAGCGATACTTCCACCCAGCCTGTCATTGTCCCCCCGGTGGCTGCCAAGCACCCCCATACCCTGAAAAAACACGGGGACACGCGCGTCGACAACTACTATTGGCTGCGCGATGACGAGCGGCAGAAGCCCGAGGTGCTGGACTATCTCAAGGCCGAGAATGCCTACACCGAGGCCATGCTCGCACCGATCAAGCCGCTGCGCGAGCAGCTCTACAAGGAGATGGTGGCCCGTATTCCCCAGCAGGACGAGTCTGTCCCCTATGTGAAGAACGGCTACCGCTATCAGACCCGTTACGAGCCGGGCAAGGAGTACGCCATCTACTCCCGCAGCAAGGTGGAAGGGGAGGGGGCGCCCGCCCTGCTGCTGGATGGCAACCAGCGCGCCGAAGGCCACGAGTTCTATGCCCTGGGGGCGCTCGAGGTGAGCCGCAACAACCGCTGGCTGGCGGTGGCGGAAGATTATCTCTCCCGCCGTCAATACAGGATCCAGTTCCTGGATCTGGAGAGCGGCGCCTGGGCCGCCGACACCCTCGAGAACACCTCCGGCAACCTGGTGTGGGCCAACGACAGCAAGACGGTCTTCTACGTGCGCAAGCACCCCAAGACCCTGCTGCCCTACCAGGTCTATCGCCACGAGCTGGGCACGGATCCCGCGAAGGATACCCTGGTCTACGAGGAGAAGGACGACTCCTTCTATGTGAGCCTCTACGCCACCACCTCGGAAGATTTCATCGTCATCTCCCTCTCCAGCACCACCACCAGCGAGGCGCGCCTCATTGATGCCAATGTGCCGGGCCAGACGCCACGCCTGTTCCTGCCCCGTCAGGTGGATCACGAGTACAGCCTGGATCACTACCGCGGCCGCTTCTATGTGCGCTCCAACAAGGACGGCAAGAACTTCGGCCTCTATGAGACCAAGGAGAGCCCGGTGGATCGCTGGAAGGCGGTGATCGCCCCCAATCCGGACGTGCTGCTGGAGAGCTATGCCCTGTTCAGGGACTGGCTGGTGCTGGAGGAGCGCAGCCAGGGGTTGACCCGGTTGCGTCAGGTCAACTGGCAGAGCGGTGAGCAGAAGGAGATCGCCTTCGACGATCCCGCCTATGTCACCTGGCTTGCCTACAACCCGGAGCCGGACACCAGCGCCCTGCGCTATGGCTACTCCTCCATGACCACGCCGTCCTCCACCTACGAGCTGGACATGGACAGCGGCAAGCGGACTCTGCTCAAGCAGCAGCCGGTGGCGGGCTTCGTGCCAGCGCAATATGCCAGCGAGCGGCTCTGGATCACCGCCCGTGACGGAGTGGCCGTGCCGGTGTCGCTGGTCTATCGCAAGGACAAGTTCAAGAAGGCAGGGGGTGGTGAAGGCACCAATCCCCTGCTGGTCTACGGCTATGGCTCCTACGGCGCCAGCATGGACCCGGACTTCAGCAGCTCACGCCTGAGCCTGCTGGACCGGGGCTTCGTCTACGCCATCGCCCATATCCGGGGTGGCGAGGAGCTGGGCCGCACCTGGTATGAAGAGGGCAAGCTGCTCAAGAAGCAGAACACCTTCAACGACTTCATCGACGTGACCGAGGCGTTGGTGGCGCAAGGCTACGGCGCCAGGGATCAGGTCTATGCCATGGGAGGCAGCGCCGGCGGCCTGCTGATGGGGGCCGTCATCAACCAGGCGCCCCAGCTCTATCGCGGCGTGGTGGCCCAGGTGCCCTTCGTCGACGTGGTCACCACCATGCTGGACGAGTCCATTCCCCTCACCACAGGGGAGTATGACGAGTGGGGCAACCCGAACAAGAAGCGCTACTACGACTACATGAAGGCCTACAGCCCCTACGATCAGGTCAAGGCCCAGGCCTACCCGAATCTGCTGGTGACCACGGGGCTGCACGACTCCCAGGTGCAGTACTGGGAGCCGGCCAAGTGGGTGGCCAAGCTGCGTGAGCTGAAGACGGACGACAACCAGTTGCTGCTCAGCACCGACATGGAGGCCGGTCATGGCGGCAAGTCGGGCCGTTTCAAGGCCTATGAGGACATCGCCCTGGAGTTCGCCTTCATTCTGGAGCTGGCTGGCAGCAAGGCGTGATGGCCGGGCCCAAATGAAATCAGCTTGTTACCAAACCCCGTTCCGGCAGCCCCGGATCGGGGTTTTTGCATCTTGGCGACAAAAGCGTCATTAACGTCGTGTTTATGCTGTTCAGTAAGCACTTCGCAATATAACGGACCAGGTTTCTAATCCTTGCCAGTCCAGGGTTGCGAAAGAATCTGGGCGTGCTTTTTATTGCTTCCCTTTGATAGTTCATGTAATTAATCTGCCCTTGAGAAATGAATGATCCGCTTCAAACTTCTCGCTATTTAAATCCGCCATTTTGCTGTTTTGTTTGATTTATGTTGGTGTTATGTGCTTAATCGGAGCGTTAATGCTTTTGAACTGACCCGTTTCTGGTCAGATCACCTCCGATCGGCATGACGCTGATTATCTCACCGCAGGATGATGGTGGCTTCTGGAAGGGCGCGTGCCGCTCGACCATTTCCTCGTACGAGGTCGTATAGGCGAACCCAGTCTTGGTGCGGGTCTGTCTCATATTCTCCCGGGAAACGGGTGAAATAAATCAATGAAAAGGATGAAGAACATGAAAGGATTATCCTTGGCGTGCGCCTTGTCGGCGGCTCTGGTCGGTGTGTCGTTTGGTGGTCCGGTGCAAGCGCAGGAGCGCTTCGTGACCATAGGCACCGGCGGTCAGACCGGCGTCTACTACGTGGCGGGCCAGTCCATCTGCCGCTTCCTCAACCGCGGCGCCGCCGATCACCAGATCAAGTGCAACGCCCCGGCCAGTGGCGGCGGTGTTGCCAACGTCAACGGCATCCGCTCCGGCGAATTCAACTTCGGCATCATGCAGTCCGACCACCAGTACAAGGCGATGAAGGGCGTCGAGCCGTTCAAGGCCGAAGGTCCGATGGATGACATCCGCGCCGTCTTCTCCCTGCAGAGCGAAGTGTTCACCATTCTGGCCCGCAAGGACGCCAAGATTGCCAGCTTCGACGACCTGAAGGGCAAGCGCGTCAACATCGGCAACCCGGGTTCCGGTCAGCGTGACACCTTTGAAGAGATCATGACCGTGAAGGGCTGGGACAAATCCGCCTTCAGCCTGGTCTCCGAACTGAAACCCGCCGAGCAGGCCTCTGCCCTGGGTGACAACAACATCGACGCCATGAGCTACTTCGTCGGCCACCCGAACGGCGCCATCCAGGAAGCCTCCACCACCACGGACACCGTGCTGGTGCCGGTCACCGGCCCCGAGATCGACAAGCTGCTGGCCGAGAAGAGCTACTACAGCAAGGCCGAGATCCCGGGTGGTCTCTACAAGGGCAGCCCGAACCCGACTCCGTCCATCGGTGGCAAGGCTGTGCTCTCCACCAGCGCCAAGGCCGATCCGGAAGTGGTCTACCAGCTGGTCAAGTCCGTGTTCGACAACCTGGACCGCTTCAAGCGCCTGCACCCGGCCTTCGCGGATCTGAAGGAAGCCGACATGATCAAGGTGGGTCTCTCCGCTCCGCTGCATGAAGGCGCTGTGCGTTACTACAAGGAACGTGGCTGGATGTAATCCGGCTGCGTCTTCGGATGTGCCCCGGACTCGCTCCTCCTTCGGGGGAGCGAGTCTCATTTATTGCAGTACCTACAGAGTCACACTATGCAGCAAACACAACAACAAGAGGCGCTCTCGGCCGAGGAGCTGATCGCCCAGGACGTCGGCGCCAGGCTGCCCGTCGGCCCCATGAGCTGGATCATCGCAGGTCTTGCGCTGATCTGGTCCCTGTTCCAGCTCTGGATCGCCTCGCCGCTGCCCTTCTCCCTCGGCATCGGCGTCCTCAACGACACTGAAACACGCTCGATTCACCTGGCCTTCGCCATCCTGCTCGCCTACCTGGTGTTCCCGGCCATGCGCAGCTCACCGCGAGACAGGGTTCCCCTTGCCGACATCGCCCTCGGCCTCGTCGGTGCCGCCGTCGCCAGCTATCTGTTCGTGATGTACCAGGAGCTTGCCCAGCGTCCCGGCAACCTGACCACCATGGACTTCGCGGTGGCCTGCGTCGGCATCCCGCTCCTGCTGGAAGCGGCCCGCCGCGCCCTGGGCCCGGCCCTGGCGGTCATCGCCATCGTCTTCCTGGCCTACAGCCTGGCCGGTCCCTGGATGCCTTCCCTGCTGGCCCACCGCGGGGTGAGCCTGCATGCGCTGGCCAACCACCAGTGGATCACCACCGAAGGGGTGTTCGGCATCGCCCTTGGGGTCTCCACCAGCTTCGTCTTCCTGTTCGTGCTGTTTGGCGCCCTGCTCGAGCGTGCCGGTGCGGGCCACTACTTCATCCAGCTCGCCTTCAGCCTGCTGGGTCACCTGCGCGGCGGCCCGGCCAAGGCGGCTGTGGTCGCCTCGGCCCTGACCGGCGTCATCTCCGGCTCCTCCATCGCCAACGTGGTGACCACGGGCACCTTCACCATCCCCATGATGAAACGGGTCGGCTTCTCCAAGGAGAAAGCCGGCGCGGTGGAAGTGGCCTCTTCGGTCAACGGCCAGATCATGCCGCCGGTCATGGGGGCTGCTGCCTTCCTGATGGTGGAGTACGTGGGCATCCCCTATGTGGAGATCATCAAGCACGCCTTCCTGCCGGCGGCCATCTCCTACATCGCCCTGCTCTACATCGTGCACCTCGAGGCGCTCAAGCTCGGGATGCAGCCCATCGGCAACCGTCAGCCGCGCCCCTGGCTGCGTCGCCTGACCGGCTTCGCCTTCGGTGCCGCCCTCATCAGCGGCCTCTCCATGGCGGTCTACTACGGTCTGGGCTGGCTCAAGCCGGTACTGGGTGACTATGCCCTGCCGGGGATCAGCGTGCTGCTGGCCGTCGCCTACCTGGGACTGCTGAAGATCGCCGCGAGCAACGCACCGCTGCCGGCGGAAGACCCGGACAAGCCACTGGACGAGCTGCCCGAGACCCGCGCCGTGCTGCTCTCCGGCCTGCACTTCCTGCTGCCCGTGGTGGTGCTGGTGTGGTGTCTGATGGTGGAGCGCCTCTCCCCCGGCCTGTCGGCCTTCTGGGGGTCGGTGATGCTCATCATCATCCTGCTGACCCAGCGACCGCTGCTGAACTGGCTGCGCACCGACGGCAAGCATGACTACGGCTCCTTCACCGATGGCGTGGTGGACCTGCGCGAGGGGCTGATTGCCGGTGCCCGCAACATGATCGGCATCGGCATTGCCACCGCCACTGCCGGCATCATCGTCGGGGCCGTCTCCCAGACCGGCGTCGGCCTGGTACTGGCGGATCTGGTGGAGTTCCTCTCCATGGGCAACCTGCTGCTCATGCTGATCCTCACCGCCCTGCTGAGCCTCATCCTCGGCATGGGGCTGCCGACCACCGCCAACTACATCGTGGTGTCCAGCCTGCTGGCGCCGGTGATCGTCACCCTGGGTCAGCAGAACGGCCTCATCGTGCCGCTCATCGCGGTGCACCTGTTCGTCTTCTACTTCGGCATCATGGCGGACGTGACCCCGCCGGTGGGGCTGGCCTCGTTCGCCGCGGCCGCCGTCTCCAAGGGCGACCCCATCAAGACCGGGATCACGGCGTTCTACTACAGCCTGCGTACCGCAGCGCTGCCGTTCCTGTTCATCTTCAACACCGATCTGCTGCTCATCAACGTGGACTTCGCCCACGGCGTATTGATCTTCTTCGTGGCCACCATCGCCATGCTGATCTTCGCTGCCGCCACCCAGGGCTTCTTCCTGGTGAAGAGCCGCTGGTACGAGAGCGTGCTGCTGCTGCTGGTGGCCTTCACCCTGTTCCGCCCTGGCTTCTGGATGGATCTGCTGCACGACCCGTATCGCGACACCGCCCCGGCCGAGCTGGTCCAGACCATGGGGCAGGTGGAGGCCGAGAGCACCCTGCGCCTGCGGATGGAAGGGGAAGATGCGGTGGGCAAGTTGCGCCGCTTCACCGTGTTGCTGCCGGTGCCGGAGGGCGCCAGTGGCGAGGATCGTCTGGCCAAGCTGGGGATCCAGACCTATGAGCAGGACGGCAAGATCCTGATCGACACCGTCACCTTCGGCAGCCAGGCGGCCGATCTGGGGCTGGAGATGGATCAGCAGATCCTGAGCGTCAAGGCGCCCACCGAGCGCTGGCCCAAGGAGCTGATGTGGCTGCCGGGCTTCCTGCTGTTCGGGGCCGTGGTCTGGCTGCAACGCCGCCGGGTCGCTCGGCCCTGATCATCACCCAATAAAAAACGGCGCCTTCGGGCGCCGTTTTTTATGCTGGGCTGTGATGCCGGCCGCTTCGGGCCATCAGTCCAGGGCATCAGTTGGACTGGGTCTGCTTCTGTTTTTGCAGTTGGTCGAGGGTCTGCTGCTCCTGCGGGCTGAGGCCAAGCTGCTCGCAGGCCTGTTCAAAGCTGATGCCAAGATGGCACATCATGATGTCGATAGCGGGCAGGTAGTTGGTCATAGCGTCTTCCATGGTGATCCTCCAGAGCTGTCTCTTATGCCCGAGGGCGGGGATGGGGGCAATTAGACTTTAGGTGTAGGGTGCCATCTGCTTCAGCCTCTGCCACTGGCCGGGGGAATTTGCTACTCTTGCGGGCACTAAAGAGGTTGCCGCCCCAGGGTGAGCAGCCGGTGAGGAGCAGGGCATGTTATTGAGTTTCTTGATCATCGCATCGGGCTGGTGGCACATCCGCGCGGCTTACGGCTCAGACTCCCGTCAGTTCTACATCAGCAAACCCCTGACCATGCTGTTCATCATCGCCCTGGCGTTTGGCTACCAAGGCGACGATCACAACGGCTCCCACGCCTGGATCCTGCTCGGTCTCTGCCTGTCGCTGGCGGGGGACGTGCTGCTGATGCTGCCACGGGATCGTTTCATCCAGGGGCTGGCGGCATTTCTTGTCGCGCACCTCTGCTACATCGTCGGGTTCGCCCAGGGGCCCCTGGTGCTCAAGCTGGTGGACGGCCTGTTGCTGCTGTTGGTGGCCGGCATGGTGTTCGGGCTCCTGTGGGGCCAGCTCGGCGAGATGAGGATCCCCGTCTTCTGCTACATGCTGGTGATCATCGCCATGGCCTGGGTGGCCGCCGGTGCCTGGCATGCCTCTCTCACTGCCGGCAGCGCCGCCGCCCTGGTGGGGGCGCTGATGTTCCTCTTCTCCGACAGCATGCTGGCACTGGACCGCTTCCGCCGCCCCTTCCCCCATGCCACGGCCTGGATCATGAGCAGCTACTTTGCGGCACAGTTCCTGATCGCCGCCTCCCTGGCGGGCTGACCGGCGGACAGCCATGAAAAACGGGCCTTCTGGCCCGTTTTGCTATGTGATCCCCACCTTTCACGCCTCGACCGGTTCTGCGTCAGGGGCCCTCGGGGCCGGCTGCTTGAGCAGCAGCATCAGGGCGCTGGCGACGAGCAGGAAGATACCCATCACGTAGAACACCTGGTTGTAGGCCATGATGGCCGCCTCGCGGCTGATGGTGTTCGACAGCATGACCCGGGCCTGCAACTGGGCCTGCTCCGGCCCGGCTCCCTGGGCCATCATGGTCTGGGCCAGCTGCATCAGATAGGCCTGCCCCTCGATGCTGGTGGCGGCCAGGGTGCTGCCGATCTGGCTGACATGAGTCCGGGTGTCGTTGTCGATAAGGGTGGCGATGATGGCGATGCCGAAGGCGCCCCCCAGGTTGCGCAGCACGTTGAGCAGGGTCGAGGAGGAGGGGATCTCGTCCGGCGTCAGGCTGGCGGTCGCCACCAGGGAGAGGGGCACCATGATGAAGGGCTGCCCCAGGGCCCGCACGATGAGGGACTGGATCAGCTGGGGCCCGGCGTAGTCGGCATTCATGTTCACGTTCATGAAGCAGCTGATGGCGAAGACCAGAAAGCCGAAGCTCACCAGATAGCGCGGATCTATCTTGTGGGTCAGCTTGGGCACCAGGGGGAGCACCAGCAACTGGGGTAACCCCATCCACATCAGCACCTCACCGATTTCCAGGGCGTTGTAGTTGTGGATCTGGGTCATGTAGAGGGGCAGCACATAGATGGAGCCCATCAACCCCATGCCGAGCACCAGGTAGGCGAAGCAGGCCAGGGCGAAGCGCGGGTTGTGCAGCAGCCGCAGGTTGACCAAGGGGTGGCGGCGCAGCAACTGGCTGATGACGAAGAACACCAGGGCCACCACTGAGATGACGGTGAGCCGCACGATGAAGCTCGAGCCGAACCAGTCTTCCCGGTTGCCCTCTTCCAGTACCACCTCCAGGAGGCCGAGACCCACCGCCATGGTGAGGATACCGATGAGATCCACCCGCTTGATCACCTCCCAGTCCACCGGCTTCCTGTCCAGCCCGTGGGCCAGCATGGCCATCACCAGCAGGCCGGGCGGCACGTTCAGATAGAAGATGTAGTGCCAGGACATCTGCTCCGTCAGCCAGCCCCCCAGGGTCGGGCCGATGGCGGGGGCGAAGGTGGCGCACAGGCCGAACAGCGCCATGCCGGTGGCTCGCTTGTGCAGCGGCAGCAGGCTGACGATGAGGGAGAAGGCCATGGGGATCAGGGCCCCGCCGGTAAAGCCCTGCAGCGCCCGAAAGACGATCATGCTGGTGAGGTTCCAGCTGAACGAGCAGAGCACGGAGGCGACGATGAAGGCGCCCGTGGTCCACAGCAGGTAGCGCCGCACGCTCAGTCCCCGGCTCAGCCAGCCGCTCAGCGGTATGGCGATCATCTCCGCCACCAGATAGGAGGTGGAGATCCAGGAGCTCTCGCTCAGGGTGGCCGAGAGTGCCCCCTGAATGTCTTTCAGGGAGGCGTTGGTGATCTGGATGTCGAGGATGGCCATGAAGGCGCCGATGAGGCCCCCCATGACCGCGATCCAGTTGCGGCGTGGTATGGCGTCCATCAGTGGGCGGCCACCACGGGATCAGGGGTGCGGGTGTCGACGATCACCTCGGTGGAGAGGCCGGGCAGCAGCTTGCCCGCCAGGGCGCCCGGATCCGGGATGCGGATCTTGACCGGTACCCGCTGCACGATTTTGGTGAAGTTGCCGGTGGCGTTCTCCGGCGGCAGCAGGGCGAACTTGGCGCCGGTGGCCGGAGAGAGGCTGTCGATGATCCCCTCGACCGGTTGATCCGGATAGGCATCTAGGATCACCTCCACCTTCTGGCCTGGCTGCATGTGCTGCAACTGGGTCTCTTTGAAGTTGGCCTCGACCCACACCTGGCTCAGGGGCACCAGGCTGGCCACCTGCATACCGGACTGGACGTAGAGCCCTTCCCGCAGGCTGCGCTTGCCGATGATGCCGTCAGCCGGGGCTCGCAGCTCGGTGTAGCCGAGTTCCAGCCTGGCCTGTTCGAGCTGGGCCTCGCTCAATGCCAGCCTGGCCTGGTTCTGCTTGGCTTCGGCATCCAGCACCAGCAGCCGCTCGCGGGCGGCCTGCAAGGCGGCTTTGGCCTCCAGTGCCTGGGCCTGGTTGACCTGCAAGCCGGCGCGCACCTCGTCCAGGCTGTCCTGGGAGCTGTAGTGACGCTCATTGAGCTGGCTGACCCGGCGCACCTGCTGCTGGGCCCGGACCTGCTCGGCATTGGCCGAGCTGACTTTTGCCTCGGCCTGGCGGATGAGGCTCAACTGCTGGATACGGGTGGCGGCGAGGTTATCCGCCGTCGCCTGGTTGAGGTGCAGATCGGCCTCGGCCTCCGCCACCTTGGTCCTGTATTCGCGGTCGTCGAGCCGGGCGATGAGCTGGCCGGCCTTCACCGCCTGGTTGTCGGTCACCAGCACTTCGCTGATGTAGCCGGAGAGCTTGGAACCGATGCCGGTCACCTCGCTTTGCAGGTAGGCGTTGTCGGTGCTCTCGAAGTAGCGGCCATGCAGATACCAGTAACCGGCAAACAACAGGCCGAGCAGGGCCAGCACCAGGGCGGCCAGCAGGGGGATCTTCTTGTGTTGACTCATGATATTGGTTTTCCTGAACTGTGGCGGGCAGGCTAACATCGTGCAACTGTTTCGATTAGTATCCATTCATGAGATATACAGTTTCACTGGTGAAACAATGGACCTGAATGCTGCCTTAATCCTCGTTCGTATCGTCGACAAGGGCTCCTTTACCGCCGCTGCCCAGGAGCTGGGCATGACCAAGGCGACGGTGAGCCGCCGCATTGCCGAGCTGGAGCAGCGTCTCGGCGCGCGGTTGCTCTATCGCTCCACCCGGCAGCTCACCCTGACGGAAGCCGGTGAACAATATTATCTACGCTGCAGCAAGGCGGTGGAGGAGCTGGCCCAGGCCGAGCTGATGCTCAGTGCCAGCCAGCAGGAGGTGACGGGGACCCTCAAGCTGGCGGTGCCCATCGAGACGGGACAGCTGGTGGTGGGCAGGCTGGTGGCGAACTTCCTGCAAGCCTATCCGGGCATGAAGGTGGAGCTGGAGCTGACCAACCGCATCGTGGATCCCATCAGCGAGGGGCTGGATGCCATCGTGCGGGTCGGCGACATGAGCGACTCCAACCTGGCGGCGCGGCGTCTCTGGAGCACCGAGCGGCTGCTGTGTGCCAGCCCGGACTATCTGGCGCGCCACCCGGTGATCCAGAGGCCCGCCGATCTGGTGCATCACGAGCGGATCGCGGTCAGCACGGGGTTCCTCGCCTCGCACTGGTGTTTCGAGCTGGATGATCGCGAAGTGCTGGTGGATCCCCCGTCCCGCTTCCAGGTCAACAACATCACCTGTGCCAGGGAGGCGGCGAAGGCGGGGCTGGGGCTGGCTTCCCTGCCCGCCATGCTGTGCCATGATGAGCTGGCGAACGGGACGCTGGTCTCCTTGCTGCCGGAGTGGCAGCAACCCAGGGTACCCATCTACCTGCTGTTTCCCGAGCGGCGCCTGATGCCGCGCAAGCTGAGGGCATTCATCGATTTTCTGGTGGCCAACGGCCCGGCTTACGGCATCGACAAGCTGCTGTAAGGGTTTCGAGGACAACGTATGGAGCGGTGGATGAATCTGTATCGGGCATCTCGCTCCCGGCAGATGCTCGCCCTGGAATGATGGTAGTGCTGGTGATGACGGCTCTGGCAAGGGTTTCGAGGACAACGTATGGAGCGGTGGATGAATCTGTATCGGGCATCTCGCTCCCGGAAGATGCTCGCCCTGGAATGATGGTAGTGCTGGTGATGACGGCACTGGCAAGGGTTTCGAGGACAACGTATGGATCAGTGGATTAACTTGTATCGCGCCTCTCACTCCCTGGAGGCGCATGCCCTGAAAGGGGCCTTGGAGGTAGAGGGAGTCAGGGTGCGCCTCAGCGGCGAAGGGCTCTCCGGCGCGCTCGGGGAGCTGCCGGTGGATCTGCTGCAAGTGACCCTGATGGTGAACGAGCGGGATCGTCAGCGGGCGGGCCGGATCATCGAGCGTTATCAGCAGCGCCAGGGCAACGGCTGGCTGTGCGGCCAGTGCGGAGAGGAGAACGGCGCCAACTTCGATATCTGCTGGCGCTGCCATCACGATCCCCAGGATCATTGAACGCCCCTTGCGCCCTCAGCGCAGGGTGAAGTCGATGTCATCCCCCGCATGGGCATCGTGGTAGGTGGCGAGATCCAGCTCCTTCTCGCTGCGGGCGATGAGCACGGAGACCAGGATGTCGCCGGAGACGTTGACCGTGGTGCGCGCCATGTCGAGGATCCGGTCTATGCCGGCGATGAGCGCCACCCCTTCCAGCGGCAGTCCCACGGCAGTGAGGGTCAGGGTCAGCAGCATCAGCCCGGTACCGGGTGTGCCCGCCGTGCCGATGCTGGCCAGCGTGACGATGCTGATGAGGGTCAGGTAGTCCACCAGATGCAGATCCACCCCGAAGGCCTGGGCCACGAACAGGGCGGTGACCCCCTGATAGAGGGCGGTGCCATCCATGTTGATGGTGGCGCCGATGGGCAGCACCTTGGCGGTGATGGCGGGGGAGACCCCGAGCCTGCGTTCGGCGCAGGCCAGGCTGATGGGCAGGGTGCTGCTGCTTGAACTGCTGGTGAAGGCCACCGCCTGGGCATCGACGATGCTCTTGAAGTAGTGCAACGGGTTGAGGCGCGCCATCAGGAGCAGCAGGCTGCTGTAGACGCCGAGCACGTGGAGCAGGCAGCCGAGGTAGACGGCGCCGATCACCTTGAGCAGCGGCAACAGCAGGCTGACGCCGTACTTGCCGGTCATCCAGGCCATCAGGGCGCAGACGCCATAGGGGGCCAGGGCCATCACCATCTGGGTCAGCTTGAACATTCCCTCCGCCAGAGAGGTAAAGAACAGGATGGCGGGGCGGCTGCGTCGTCCGGTGGCGTTGAGGGCGAGAGCGAGGGCCACGGCGAACACGATCACCTGCAATATCTTGCCATCGCCCATGGCCTGCACCGGGTTGCGCGGCACCAGGTGGCTCAGCACGCTGGCCAGGGTAGGTTGCTGCGCCATGGCGCCCCGTTCATAAGGACCCATGTTGGCGCCCATGCCCGGTTCCAGCAGCCAGCCCATCATCAGGCCGATGCAGATGGCGACGGTGGTGGAGCAGAGATAGAAGCCGATGGCCTTGCCGGCGATGCGGTCGAGCCGCTTGCCCTTGAGCAGGGCGGTGAGGCCTGCCAGGACGGAACAGAAGATGAGGGGCACCATCAGCATCTGGATGGTGTTGACGAACAGGACGCCGATGGGCTTGAGCAGCAGGGCCTGCTCGCTGAAGCAGAGCCCCAGACCTATCCCGGTCAGCATGCCGAGCAGGGTCTTCAACCAGAGCGGGCGACGGGTCCAGATCCGCCAGGGTTTGAAGACCAATCCATGGAACAGCATGACGCCAATGTCCTTATTTTCTGTCTGCGGTGGCAAAAAGGGGCGACAGTGTAGCCATCCCCCCGTCAGGTTGCCACATTATCGACAAAGCGGCGCTCACGACCAGCCCGCTGGCGTTAAAAAAGGCGTTTTGTTGGCCTATATCAAGAACCCTCTCCGGGCTTCGGGCTTTAATTGTCATCTGACATGATGATTAAAGAGGTTCGAGATGTCCCAATCGATACACGGTCACGAAGTGATGGAGATGATGCTGGAGCAGGAGAGTCCGTTTACCCGGGCCAGCCTCAGGGCGGCGATCGCCTCGCGCTTCGGTGCCGAGGCCCGGTTCCACACCTGCAGCGCCAGCGAGATGGACGCTGACGCCCTGATCGACTTCCTGGCCAGGCGCGGCAAGTTCATCGACTCGGAGTCAGGGTTCCAGACCCGCGCCGACAAGATCTGCAACCACGGATGATCGTCAGCGGCGAGCGCGGTGGGGCGCTCGCCGAATCCCGCCACCTTTGTTATATTTCGCCCTCCTTCCCCTCTTGTTGAAAGGTTCTGCCCGGGCGCTCTATGGACACATTCTCCGCTGCCGTCATGCTGTTTCTGATCATGGATCCGCTGGGCAACCTGCCGGTCTTCCTCTCCATCCTGCGCCATGTCGACCCCAAGCGTCGACGCAAGGTAATGCTGCGGGAGCTGTTGTTTTCACTGGTGATCATGATGGGCTTCCTGTTCGCCGGTCAGCAGATCCTGAGCTTCCTCAACCTGCGTCAGGAAGCGGTCAGCATCGCGGGGGGCATCATCCTCTTCCTCATCGCCATCAAGATGATCTTCCCGAGCCCCGGTGGCGTGACCGGGCTGGCGGCGGGGGAGGAGCCCTTCCTGGTGCCCATGGCCATCCCCATGATTGCGGGCCCCTCCATCCTGGCTTCCCTGCTGCTTCTGGCCAACCAGGAGCCGACCCGGATGGTGGACTGGTCATTGGCCCTGCTGATGGCCTGGGGGGCCAGCGCCGTGATCCTGATGTTCTACGAGCTGTTCAACAAGCTGCTGGGTGAGCGAGGACTCACCGCGGTGGAGCGGCTGATGGGCATGCTGCTGGTGATGATCTCGGTGCAGATGCTGCTGGACGGGGTACACCACTATCTGGCGGTGACGGGTCAGAACTGACGGGGCGAATGCTGATGTCAACGTGAAACGGGGCTTCTTGAGCCCCGCTTTTTTTGCGCGTCAGGCGGCAGCGGCCGGGCCATCCGCCGAGGTTTCCAGCTTGCCCATGATGAGGGCGAGCAGGGTCTCCCGCAGCCAGCGATGGCCCGGATCCTCCTCGTGGCGCTGATGCCAGATGAGCAGGTGAGAGATGCTGTCCAGGGCGATGGGCAGCGGCAGCGGCACCAGGGGATAGACCTGGGTGGCGTGGCGGGCGTAGAGGCGGGAGAGGGTCACTATCATGTCCGAGTGCATGCCCATGCGCAGGGCCGCCTCGAAGGAGGGCACGGTCGCCTCGATCCGGCGATAGAGATCCTGCTCCGCCAGCTTGTGATCCAGCATCCAGCGATCCCGCCCCTCGCAGTAGGTCTGCACATGGGGGTAGGCGAGGTAACGGGCGAGATCCCACTCGGGCTCCTGCAAGGCAGGGTGATCCCGCTGCACCAGGCAGGTGAGATCGTCGATGGTGAGCAACCGCTGGCAGATGGCGTTGGGCAGGGTGTCGAGGCGAAAATCCGAATTGATGCAGTTCTCCCGCACCGTGAAGGCGATATCCACCTGGCCCTGGCTCATCTCGGTCAGGCTGTGTTCGGTCCACTCCTCGTAGCGCAGGCGGATGCCAGGGGCCTGACGCTTCAGTTCGCTCAGGTAGAGGGGGGCAAACAGGGTGAAGGCGCTGTCCATGCTGGCGATGACGAACTCCCGCTCCGTGCTGGCGGGATCGAAGTCCGGCGGCTGGATCAGGTTGTCCAGGGAGAGCAGTATGGGCTGCAGTTGCTGCTGGAGATCCAGGGCGCGGGGAGTGGGATCCATCCCGTAGGCCGAGCGCACGAACAGGGGATCGTCAAAGGTCTCCCGCAACCGCCCGAGGGCCTTGCTGACGGCGGACTGGCTCAGGTGCAAACGGCGTGCAGCCCGACTGCCGTTGCGCTCTTCCAGCAAGACTTGCAGGATTATCAACAGATTAAGGTCTATGCGTGCAAGCTGTTCCAGCAACATGATATGAATCCTCTTCAATTCCTAGATGAATATATACCATTTGTTTTCATATCTTGGCGATCCTATGCTCGACGGGTCTCTCGCCTTGGTGGCGGCTGGTACAGGATGTAGCGGTTGAGGGGACAAGTAGCACCGACTCATACGGCGGCCCATGGTCGCCGTATTTTTTTGCGCCTCGTCGCCGTTTTTGCGCGATTTTTTCGCCAACTTGCACCTGCCTTGATTTTGCCCAACAATCGATACGCTTTCTTTTGATACAACCTCCAGGTATCTAACAGTCAGGAGTCTCCCTATGGGACTGGGTGGCATTCATATCTGGCATCTGCTGATCCTGCTCGTGGTCGTCGTCGTGGTGTTTGGCAGCAAACGCCTGGCTGGCGCCGGTGAGGATCTGGGCACTGCCATCAGGGATTTTCGCAACGCCTTGCGCGACGATGACAATATCAGGAATAAGTAGGAGTGAACGTATGTCTGTAGACGAGAAAGTGGAACTGAACGAGACCTGTGACAGTTGTGGCTGTTTTGCCGAAATCGGCACCATCATCGGCGAAGGTGACGATGTGATGGAACTGGTGATCGAGGCCGCAGCAGAAGCCGACGCTCGTGCCAAGCTGGCTGCCTACGAGGCGCTGGCCAAGCAGGTCACTGCCGACGCCAAAAGCAGCAGCGAGCTGAGCCAGGGCCCGGATGGCGTGCTCCTGAAGGCCCGCCTGCAATTCACCTGCACCGCCGAGAAGCTGATCTTCGAGATGCGCGCCCGCTCCCTTTGAGATCGTGATGACACGGCAGGCTTGCCTGCCGTCTTGCTCTGCCCCTCGCTTTTTCCCTCCCTTTGCGTTGTATAGTGAGTTATCCCACGGACGATCCGTTTTCCGTCCGGCATGCGCCGATCGGCAGAAGATCCCGCGACGCCCCATGACTTGGCGCAGGCGCCTTCTCTGACAGACCCGACGGTGCGCACCGGCCCCCACAGCGAGGTGGTTAAATCATGATGCGGCGATGGATCTGGGCCCTGCTGGCTCTCTGCTCTCTCCCTCTGCTGGCGGCGGATCTCAAGCCGCAGTTGCTGCCCCAGGCCGGTGATCTCGAACACATCCTGCAAAAAAAAGAGCTCAGGGCCCTGGTGGTCTATGAGCGGGGGTTTTTCTTTTTCGACAAGGGAGCCCAGTACGGCATCCTGGTCAATCAGCTTCAGGGATTCGAGCGCTGGTTGAACCAGACCTACCTGGCCAAGGAGAAGCTCAAGCTCAAGATCATTTATATCCCGGTGCGCCAGGACAAGCTGCTGGACTATCTGGCCGAGGGGCGCGGGGATCTGGTGGCCGCCAACCTGACGGTCACCCCCACCCGGCGCGAGCAGGTGACCTTCTCCCAGCCGCTGATCGCCCCCATCGAGGAGTGGGTGGTGAGCCAGCGGGAGCTCCCTGCCTTCAATCGCATCACCCAGCTGTCCGGCCGGCGGATCTGGGTGCGAGCCAGCTCCAGTTATTTCGAGAGCCTGCACCAGCTCAACTGGCTGTTTCGGGAGCTGGGGTTGCCCCCGGTCTACATCGAGACGGTTCCCGAATACCTGCAGGACGGGGACCTGCTGGAGATGGTGTCAGCCGGGATCATTCCGCTGACGGTCACCGACAGCTTCAAGGGGCGGATCTGGCTCGACATGATTGGCGGCCTCAAGGCCCACAGGCTGATTCCGCTGCGGGACAAGGGGCGAAGCGCCTGGGCCCTGCGCAACAACAGCCCGGAGCTGCTCAAGGCGGTGAACGCCTACATCTCGGAGTCGAGCAAGCGGACCCTCTACAGTGACATGACATTGCGCCGCCTGCTGGCGCAGAGCGACCGCATGAGCAACATACTGGCGCCGGACCCGCTGGGGCGACTGTCGACCATTCGCAAGGTACTGGAGGCCCAGGCGGACAAGTATCAGCTGGACTGGCTGATGCTGGCCGCGCTGGCTTACAAGGAGTCGGGGCTCAATCCCAATGTCGGCTCTCACCGGGGGGCCGTCGGCATCATGCAATTGCTGCCGAGCACCGGCAAGGAGGTGGGGATCCGAGGCGCCAGACTCACCAGTCTGGAGGGCAATGTGGAGGCGGCCTGTCGCTACATGCGGCTCATCCTGGACACCTACTTCAATGATCCCGGGATGGACAGGCTCAATCGCCATCTGTTCGCCCTGGCCGCCTACAATGCGGGTCCGAACCGTGTCCAGGCATTGCAGGCCAAGGCGGCCGACAAGGGGCTGGATCCGAACGTCTGGTTCGGCAATGTGGAGCAGCTGGTGGCCAACGATGTGGGCCAGGGGCCCATCAACTACGTTGGCACCATCTACAAATACTACGTGGCCTACCGTTTCAGCCTGCCCCAGCTGGAGGGCAAGTCAGAGGCCATCGAGGCGGTGCAGCCCTGAGCCTGTCAATGCTGGCAGGGGAGGGGATCCTCGTGATGCTGCGCAAGGGGCTCCCAGCCCAGATCCCGGTGCTGCTGGTACCAGGGCATCAACAGCCTGGCCAGAGTGGGATCCGGTTGGCTGGCATGAGGTCTCTGACTGAGGGAGGGGTGGTCGCGCAGTTCCATCATCGGCTCCTTGACACTGGGCTATCGGGACGGTTGTCTGGGTTATGCCACCACCAGATGACAGGGAGATGACCCTTGATCCCCGCCGAGTTTGCCTTGCTCGCCGATCCCGGCGCCGCCCTGAAAGCCCGATGCCAGTTGATCCGCCAGGCTCGCCACCGGATCCTCGCCCAGTATTACAGCTGGGAAGAGGACGGCAGCGGCAAGCTGCTGCTGGCGGAGCTGGTGCGGGCGGCCAGGCGCGGAGTGGTAGTGCAACTGCTCATCGACGATCTCTACGGCGGGGAGAACCGCTTTCTGGAGGCGGTGGCGGCGGAACCGGGCATCGAGGTGCGCCTGTTCAACCCCTTCTGGCTGCGGGGCTGGCGTCCCCTTACCTTGCTGCTGGAAGGGGTGCTGAGCTTTCGCCGCATCAACCACCGGATGCACAACAAGCTGCTGCTGGTGGATGGCAGCCAGGCGGTGATCGGCGGGCGCAACATCGGTGATCGTTACTTCGGGCTGGGAATGTCGCCTCACTTCATCGACCTGGATCTGCTCTGCCGCGGCCCCCTCTGTCAGCAGGCCGAGCAGGGGTTCGCGCTGTTCTGGCACAGTCGCTGGAGCCACCCGGTCCGTCGCCTGTTGAGACGCCCCTTGCTGCCAGCCGAAACCCGGGCCCTGAACGACTTCCTGCTGACCCTGACCGACCCCGCCATGGCGGCCGCCTATGATCTGCCGGCCACTCTGTTTGATGAGTGCCCCGTTCCCCTTTGCTGGCATCCCGGGCGAGGGCAGTGCTGGTTCGATCGCCCCGGCAAGGGGCTGGTCGCCCGGCCGACCACGGCGCCCCTGCTGGGACGCATGCTGGCGAGCAATCAGGGGGCCCTGAGGTTGGTGAGCCCTTACCTGATCCTGACTCGGGGGCTGCGTCGCCGGCTCAAGGGGCAGCGACGGCAGGGGGTCGACATCGAGATCCTGACCAACTCCCTGGCCAGCACGGACGTGCCCCTGGTCTATGGCGCCTATCGACGTCACCGTCCCTGGCTCGAGCATCAGGGGATCACCCTGTTCGAGCTGACGACGGAGGCGTTCAGTCTGCATGCCAAGCTGATCCTGATGGGGAAGGAGGAGGCGCTGCTCGGCAGTTTCAACCTGGATCCCCGCTCCCTGATGCTCAACACCGAGTTGATGCTGCACCTCCATAGCCCGACGCTGTGCGACGAGTTGCAGCAACTCATCGATGGCTGGTTGCAGCAGGCCGTGCACCCGGTGGTGGCGTCCCCCTCTGCATGGCGGCGCCTGCTGGCGCAATTGAGCGATTGGTTACCTTTGCATCGTTGGTTGTGAGTGGGATCCGCCTTGTGCGAGATCTCGCAAAGCCTTGTGCGCCTTCGAGGATAACGTTTGCCATCCAAATACGGGACTGGATTGTATAGTATTGTTTTTAATCGATTTATATTAAGAGCGGAGTAACAATCCAGGTTCCTCGACTGCATAGAGGTGCGTGTAGAACGGTTTTTTATTTTATTTAACTGCGTAGTATCTCGAGTGCAAGGACAAACACGGCGGCTGGTCTGTCGTGTGGGTGACGGCAACAGGGGAAATGGGTCAACCGGATTGCTCCGGCAGGCGAGGCGGATCGGGAGCGGAAACCCGTGATGCCAGACAGACCCCCGTGGTTGCGGGAGCCCAATATGGAACATGCTATTTGCGAGGGGGTGACATGCGAATGTTGCCCCATTTTTTTTATGCCCGCCGTCCACTTGCCCAATCAAAAAGACCGCCTGCTGGCGGTCTTTTGCGTGATGTCTCGGCGATCAGGCGAGGCCCGCCAGCAGACGACTCCAGTTGCGCTTGGCAACGAGGAAACCGTCTCGCAACGTGCGGTACTCCAGTTGCAGCCTGAGCCTGTCGTAGCGTGCGAGGGCTGTGCGCTTGCGCTGCTCCAGCAGTGACTTGCGGCTGGCATAGTAGTGCTGGATCTGCAGGCTCAGCTTGTCGTACTCCTCCTGCAGCAGTGCCTGCCAGCGTTCCCTGTCGTCCTGCTTGTGCACTCTGGCCTGGGCGCGCTTGAGTTGCATCTCCAGCCTGGCCTGTTCGATGCGTTCCTCCGGGCAGGATCTCAGGTCTTTGGCGAGCCCGCACCAGGCGGCGGTGCGGATCAGCCACTTGGTGGGGTCGAACTGCCACCATTGAATGCCGTTGCGGTAGTCGTTCTCGAACAGGTGATGGAAGTTGTGATAGCCCTCGCCAAAGGTGAAGAAGGCCAGGATGCCGTTGTCCCGGGCGCTGTTGCGATCCGTGAACGGTTGGCTGCCCCAGATGTGGGCCAGGGAGTTGATGAAGAAGGTGGTGTGATGAGTCATCACCATGCGCAGCACCCCGGCCAGCAACATCATGCCGAGCAGATCCCCGTGCAAGAGGCCGAGCAGCAGCGGAATGCCGATGTTGGTGACCAGGGCCAGGGCGAGATAGTGCCTGTGCTGGAAGGCGACCACGGGGTTGTTTTGCAGGTCGCGCACATTGCTGTAGTCGTGGTAGGTATCGCGCTGGTATTCCCGCAGCATCCAGCCGATGTGGGAGTACCAGAAGCCGCGACCCGCACTGTAGGGATCCTTCTGGTTGTCATCCACGTGGCGGTGGTGGCGGCGATGATCCGAGGACCAGTGCAGCGCCGAGTTCTGCAGGGCTAGCGCGCCTCCGATGGCGAAGATCCATTGCAGGGCCGGGTGCGCCTTGTAGGACTTGTGGGACCAGAGCCTGTGGTAGCCGGCGGTGATGGAGATGCCGCAATAGCAGAACAGCAGCAGGAAGCAGAGCCACTGCCAGAGGTCGTAGCCCTGGCTCAGTCCATACCAGGGGACCGCTATCAGTGCCGTCAGCCCGGAGAGGGCGAACAACAGGGTGTTGGTCATGATGATCGGGGGGCGGTCCATTTCACTCGGCTCCTTTCAGCGAACAGCTGTTCACTATTCTCCATTGAGCTGGAATGCGGGTCAATGGTAAAAAAGTCGGAGACAAACCTGATCCCGGCCCCGCCTTCGGGTTATCATCTGGCCTCGCTAATCTCAAGGTGACTGTTTTCGTGGGTATTCGCGCGCAACAAAAAGAAAAAACCCGGCGTACGCTGATCGAGGCGGCGTTCAGTCAACTCTGCGCCAACCGCAGTTTCTCCAACCTCAGCCTGCGGGAAGTGGCCAGAGAGGCGGGCATAGCGCCGACCTCCTTCTATCGCCACTTTCGGGACATGGAAGAGCTGGGGCTGACGCTGGTGGACGAGGGAGGGCTGACCCTGCGCCAACTGATGCGCCAGGCGCGCCAGCGCATTGCCGGTGGTGGCAGCGTCATCAGCACCTCGGTGCAGACCTTCATGGAATTCGTCGAAAACAACCCGAACATCTTCCGGCTGCTGCTGCGCGAGCGCTCCGGCACCTCGGCTGCGTTCCGTCAGGCGGTGGCCCGGGAGATCCAGCACTTCATCGCCGAGCTGACCGATTATCTGGAAGCCACCACGCAGGCGCCACGGGAAGAGGCCTATATCCAGGCCGAGGCCATGGTGACCATTGTCTTCAGCGCTGGTGCAGACGCCCTCGACATGACTCCGGAAGAGTGCAAGGCACTGTCGGAGCGCACCATCAGCCAGTTGCGGATGATCGCCATGGGCGCCGAGGTGCAGAACCGCAAGCGCCACGAATCTCTCACATAACGCAAGGATGGACAGCCTCATGCATGAACCGAACGCGATTCCGAAGAAGCCCCTGGTGCTGGCCCTGCTGATCGGTATCTGTGGCGATGCCTTCCTGTCGGCCTTGATGGAGTCGGTCGTCCCCTTCTCCTTCTACCCCCTCATCGCCCTGTTGCTGGCGGCCAGCCAGCTCTATCAGCACTATCGCCATGAGCCCATGGTGGGCAACACACCCAGTTGCATCCTGCTCTGCTTCTTTATCGGCGTGTTCGGCCATTCTGCCCTGGTCAAGGTGCAGTACCCCGAGCTTGGCAGCAACTTCTTCTCCCTCATTGCCATGCTGCTGCTGCTCGCCGCTCTCTCCATCAAGCTGGGAATCAGCCTCGGAAAAACGCAGAAGGAGTGACGAATCACTCCTTCTGGTCGGGCCGGGGGTGGCCTAGTCGGCCCTGGGGGGAGTCTCTCCCTTCTTCCTGGCGTCTATGATGGCCTGCAGCTTGGTGCGGATATCCATCATGCCGAACACCCCGAAGATCAGCACCTGGGTGAATTCGAGACGAGTGACCGCGAAGTAGGGTTTGCATGCCGCCTTGATCATGCTGGCCTGTACCCAGTGCATCAATATCACGATGACGCCGCACACCGGCAGAAAGCCGTTCAGTTTGCCCGGCAGGGTGCCCAGCAGGGCGAGTGCCACACCGAACCAGAAGAACAGTAGCACCCCCATCGCCAACAGATTAAACACCCGCTTCATCGTTTACCTCCCGTACATAGAGTTGATAGCAGGCCTGATGTGATCGACCTGCTTGTCCTTGAGCCGTTGTCCAAATTGACGGAGAAGGGGACTGTGCCCATCTCCCCTTTAAACAGCAGCGTCATGCTTGGTGTCCCGCAGATAGAGCTGATAGCAGACCTGACCAGCCTGCTTGTCCTTGAGTAGTGTCCAGCTGGCGGGCAGCGTCAGATCGGCCATCTCTTTTTCCCGCTCCAGATAGATGAGGGCATCGGATGCCAGCCAGCCGCGTTGCTCCAGCAGCTCGCACACCTGGGGCAGCAGCTCGCGACGAAACGGTGGGTCCAGAAAGACCAGATCGAAGGGGGTGGCCGGGCCTTGCAGCCAGCTCACGGCATCGGCCTGGATCACCTGCCCCTGGCTGCTGCCCAGGGTCGTCAGGTTCTTCTTGAGCTGGTCGGCGGCGCCTCTGTCCATCTCGATCAGGGTGACCTGTTCGGCATAGCGGGACAAGGCTTCCAGCCCCAGCCCGCCGCTGCCGGCGAACAGATCCAGGCAGCGGGTACCGCGCACGTGGGGAGCCAGCCAGTTGAAGATGGTCTCCTTGACGCGATCCGTGGTGGGCCTGAGCCCTTCCACATCCCTGACGGGGAGTTTGCGCCCCTTCCATTGGCCGCTGATGATTCGTACCACGCCCGCTCGCCCCTGGGGGGCCGGGCTCTTGCTCGGGCTGTTACGGCTGGATTTCACTCTGGGCATCGCGTTTCGTCGTCAGAAAATAAAGTGATAGTATAAGGCGGTTCATTTTTATGCCGACCCGCCGAGGGACGGCTATCTTAGCAGTCAGCCTTTGATGTGAGTATTTTTAGATGGCAAAAGGTTTGTTTTCCTGGCTGGGTTTCGGCCGCAAGAAAGAAGAGGCTGAGGCCGTTCCATCGCAGGCGCCCGACGCTACCCCGGCGGTCGTCGAGTCGGAGGCCGCCGCTGTTCCCGCGCCTGTCGCCGATGTTGCCCCGGCTGATGCCCCTACCGCCAAGCCCGAAGCGCCGCTGAGCGGCCCTGACGAAGGCCCCCTGGTTGTGGAAGAGCCGGAGGGCGAGCTTGAGCCCGTCATCGTCAATGAGGCCTTGATCTCAACCGAAGCTCAGGTCGCAGAAGAAGCCATTGTCGCCGCCGAAGCCCGCGCTGAGGAAGAGGCTCGTATTGCCGCCGAGGCTCGCGCCGCAGAAGAAGCCCGTATTGCCGCCGAAGCCTGCGCCGCAGAAGAGACCCGTATTGCCGCCGAGGCCCGCGCTGCGGAAGAGGCTCGCATCGCCGCCGAAGCCCGCGCCGCAGAAGAGGCCCGTATTGCTGCCGAGGTCCGCGCCGCAGAAGAGGCCCGTGTTGCCGCCGAAGCTCAGGCTGCCGAGGAAGCTCGTGTCGCCAAAGAGGCCCAGCGAGCGGAAGATTTGCGTCTGGTCGCCGCGATGGAGGCTGAGGCCGCCGCTCTGGCCGCTCTGCCACTGGCCGCCAAGGTGGACGACGACACTCAGGAGAAGCCGCAGCGGGAGGGCTTCTTTGTCCGCCTCAAGCGCAGCCTGGTGCGTACCAGGGAGAATATCGGTTCCGGTTTCTTCGGCCTGTTCAGCGGCAAGAAGATCGATGACGATCTGTTCGAAGAGCTGGAGACGCAGCTGCTGACCGCCGATCTTGGCGTCGACACCACCACCCGCATCATCGAGGGGCTGGTACAGCACGCGGACCGCAAGCAGCTCAAGGATGCCGAGGCGCTCTACGGTCTGCTCAAACAGGACATGGGCGAGATGCTGGCCAAGGTCGAGCAGCCCCTGGTGATCGACACCAGCAAGAAGCCTTACGTCATCCTGATGGTCGGCGTGAACGGCGTCGGCAAGACCACCACCATCGGCAAGCTGGCCAAGCAGTTCCAGGCCGAGGGCAAGAGCGTGATGCTGGCCGCTGGCGATACCTTCCGTGCTGCCGCCGTCGAGCAGCTGCAGGTGTGGGGTCAGCGCAACAACATTCCGGTGATTGCCCAGCACACCGGTGCCGACTCCGCTTCCGTCATTTATGACGCCATCGAGGCTGCCCGCTCCCGCGGGGCTGACGTGCTGATCGCTGATACCGCCGGCCGCCTGCAGAACAAGAGCAATCTGATGGAGGAGCTCAAGAAGGTGGTGCGGGTGATGAAGAAGCTGGACGATGCGGCACCCCACGAGATCATGCTGACTCTGGACGCAGGCACCGGCCAGAACGCATTGAGCCAGGCCAAGCTGTTCAGCGAGGCGGTGGGCCTGACCGGCATCACCCTCACCAAGCTGGACGGCACTGCCAAGGGTGGTGTCATCTTCGCGGTGGCCGACAAGTTCCAGATCCCGATCCGCTACATCGGGGTGGGTGAGGGGATCGACGATCTGCGCCCGTTCGTCGCCAACGACTTCATCGAGGCGCTCTTCAGCCGCGAAGAATAAATCCGGCCGACATGAGTCGGCCCAGCCGTGACGAGCACGTGTTCCATACCCCGACTCCGGTCGGGGTATGTCACTATGAGAGCGCAGGCATGGCTCATCCGGGCAAGGATGACATGCGGCATGGTTGCGACCGGTGTTGTCATCCAGGTGTTGTGCCGGTACGGGGGAGTGAGCGCCCCATGCTTTATCCCGGTCGGGGTTTGTCAATCTCAGGGAACCGTTATGATTCGTTTTGACAAGGTCAGCAAGGTCTACAGTGGCGGTCATCAAGCGCTGCAAAAGGTCAGTTTTCACCTGCGCAAGGGGGAGATGGCCTTCCTGACCGGCCATTCGGGGGCGGGCAAGAGTACCCTCCTCAAGCTCATCAGCGTGATGGAACGGCCGACCGACGGCCGCGTCTTCTTCCACGGCGATGACGTCAGCCACATCCAGCGCAGTCAGATCCCCTACGTGCGCCGCCAGATCGGCATGATCTTCCAGGATCACCGCCTGTTGATGGATCGTACCGTGTTCGACAACGTCGCCCTGCCCCTGGTGATCGATGGCTACAGCCATGGGGACATCAACAAGCGGGTGGCGGCGGCGCTGGACAAGGTCGGGCTGCTCGGCAAGGAGCGTTACCAGCCTCGCATGCTCTCCGGTGGTGAGCAGCAACGGGTCGGTATCGCCCGCGCCATCGTCAACAAGCCGCCCCTGCTGCTGGCGGACGAGCCGACCGGCAACCTGGATCCCCAGCTTTCCATGGACATCATGCGTCTGTTCGAGGAGTTCAACCGCTTCGGCGTCTCCGTGCTGATTGCCACTCACGATCTGGGGCTGATCGCCCGGATGCGCTACCGCACCCTGACCCTCAAGGCGGGTCGCATGTATTCGTCAGGGGAGGCTCGCTGATGGCTATTGTTCGTCATAAACAGCCGCCGTTGCGTCGTTTGATGATGTATGGGGTGGATCATGTGCGTCAGGCCTTTGCCAGCCTGGGTGAGCTGTGGCGCAACCCGCTCGCCTCCCTGATGACCCTGGCGGTGCTTGGCGTGAGTCTGGCGCTGCCTTCCTGTTTCCACGTATTGCTGAAGAATGCCGAAGTGGTAGAGGGGAGCTGGCAGACCAGCTCCCAGATCTCTCTCTATCTGCGCAAGGATCTGCCGGAGCAGAGCATCCTCGACATGAAGCAGCGGATCCTGCTCTATCCGGAGGTGGAGTCCGTCACTTATATGAACCGTGACGAGGCGCTCAGGGAATTTCGGGAGATCTCCGGTTTCGGTGATGCCCTGGATTATCTGGACAGCAACCCGCTGCCGCCGGTGCTGAGCGTGATCCCGGATCCGCGCTGGCAGAATCCCGAAGGGGCCGCCGAGCTGCTCGCCAAGCTGGAGAACGAGCCCGGTATCGAGCAGGGCAAGCTGGATCTGCAGTGGCTGACCCGGTTGCAGGGGATCATGAACCTGCTGCGCCACACCATCACAGGTATCGCGGTGTTGCTGCTCTCCGCCGTGTTGCTGATCGTGGGCAACACCCTGCGCCTGAATATCCTCAACCAGCGTTCCGAGATTGAAGTGCTCAAGCTGGTGGGAGCGACCGATGCCTTCATCCACCGTCCCTTCCTCTATACGGGCATCTGGTTCGGGGTCATCGGCGGCATGCTGGCCTGGTGGCTGACCGAGGTGATGGTGATCTGGAGCGAGGGGGTGGTGAAGGAGCTGGCGGGGCTCTACAACAGCAACTTCCGTCTGGTGGGGATGGGGGCGTTCGACGGCTTCAATCTCATACTGCTGGGCGCCCTGCTGGGGTTGATCGCCTCCTGGTTCTCGGTGCACAGACACATTCGCGACATAGAACCGTCCTGATTAATTTGTCAGCATTTTAAAGCGCTGGATTTTGCGAACTGGATCAAGTAAAAGAGTTGCCCGTTTCTGGCACGGGCCACTTTCTCAGAGTAATCTGAATGGTGTCTGCGCCGAGGATCATATGTGGATCCTCTGAACCTTTTGATTTATCAATGGTCTATTGACTGCAGCAGAATGAATACGGGTATGGCCCCTATGCCTTGCTCGTCTGACTTGGCAAGCATGTGAAGGTTGCGAGCTCCGCAACAATGGACTTAGCATGCTACTTTTCAGGGGTCCTTTACTGTGACCCCTTTTTTTGACTGTTCATTTATGATTCATGCCGTCAGCCTAAGATAGGCCGGGTTCATGCTGGGGTGATGTATGATGCAGCACGCAGAATGATACCTGGTCGGTAGACATGTCTTCTCAGGGTGTTAGACTGATTCGATTGAAAAGTAAGAGGTAGAACATGGGAACTTCATTGCAACGCACTATGGCTCTGATTCCGCAAGGTAGTCTGGAAGGCTATATCCAGGCCGTCAACTCGATCCCTGTGCTGAGCGCAGAGGAAGAGCGCGAACTGGCGATGCGTCTGCAGCAGGATGGTGATCTCGAAGCTGCACGCCAGCTCGTTATGTCGCACCTGCGTTTTGTCGTTCACGTGGCCAAGAGCTACTCCGGCTATGGCCTGCCTCAGGCCGATCTGGTGCAGGAAGGCAACATCGGCCTGATGAAAGCCGTCAAACGCTTCGACCCGAGCGTGGGCGTGCGTCTGGTCTCCTTCGCCGTGCACTGGATCAAGGCCGAAATCCACGAATATGTGTTGCGCAACTGGCGCATGGTCAAGGTGGCGACCACCAAGGCCCAGCGCAAGCTGTTCTTCAACCTGCGCAAGTCCAAGAAGCGTCTGGGCTGGCTGAACCACGAAGAAGTGCAGGCCGTGGCTGCCGACCTCGGGGTATCCGCTGCCGACGTCACCGAGATGGAAGCGCGCATGAGCAATTACGATCAGGCCTTCGACCTGGTCGGTGACGATGAAGACGAGGGTGGCTTCGCGCCGGTGCACTATCTGGAAGACAAGTCTTCCGATCTCGCGGCGAACATCGAGAACGACAACTGGGACAGCCATGCCACCCGTCGCCTGAGTGCGGCCATGGCGACCCTGGACGAGCGCAGCCAGCACATCATCCGTGCCCGCTGGCTCGATGACGAGAGCAAGACCACCCTGCAGGAGCTGGCCGATACTTACGGCGTCTCGGCCGAGCGGGTGCGCCAGCTTGAGAAAAACGCGCTCAAGAAGCTGAAAGATGCCATGGATGCCTGACGGCCTCCTCCGGTAAGAAGCAGGGCCTGATGGCCCTGTTTTTGTTTTGCGGGGATCTGGTCGGCCTTGCCTTGGTTACCCTTGTGTATGGTATGTTGCCGCCACTGCCACAGTAGGGAGAGCAGAAGTGAAACTGTTGAACGACTTGTTTACCAACAACCGCGAGTGGGCGGAACGGATCAAGGCCGAGGATCCCAATTTCTTCGCTACCCTGTCCGCCCAGCAGGCACCTGAGTACCTCTGGATCGGCTGTTCCGACAGCCGGGTTCCCGCCAACCAGCTGATGGGGCTCTTGCCGGGGGACGTCTTTGTCCACCGCAACGTCGCCAACCTGGTGGTGCACACCGACTTCAACTGCCTCTCGGTGCTGCAATACGCGGTGGAGGTGCTCAAGGTGAAGCACATCATCGTCTGCGGCCACTATGGCTGCGGTGGCGTCAAGGCTGCGATGCAGAACCAGGAGCTGGGTCTCATCGACAACTGGCTGCGCAACATCAAGGACGTCTACTTCAAATACGGCGAACAGCTCGAAGCCATCGAGGATGAGCACGAGCGCTTCGACTACCTGTGCGAGCTGAACGTGGCCGAGCAGGTCGCCAACGTCTGCCACACCACCATCATCCAGAATGCCTGGCGCAAGGGGCAGGAGCTGGCGGTGCACGGCTGGATCTACGGCATCAAGGATGGCCTGCTGCACGATCTCGATCTCTGCATCAGCGGCCCTGACCAGATCCCGGACGTCTATCGCGCCTGGCCGGACATGCGTCCGCCCCACCGTCGCCGCTGAGGACCATCCGGTGGCTCCTGCGCTCTACCTTCAGATAAAGCAGCACATCCTGGACGGGATCCGCGAACGCCACTATCAGGCGGGCGACCGGATCCCGACCGAGGCCGCCCTGTGCGAGCAGTTTGCCGTGAGCCGCATGACGGTGAACAAGGCGCTGCGTGAGCTGGTGGCCGAAGGCTGGCTGGTGCGCACCGCCGGATCCGGCAGTTTCGTGGCCGACAGGCGTACCGAGTCGCCGCTCCTGGCGATTCGCAATATTGCAGACGAGATCGCCGAGCGGGGCAGCGAGTACAGCGCGCGGGTGATCCGGCTGCAACGTCAGGCCGCCGACGAGAAAGTGGCGGTGCGTCTGGGCCTGCGGGTCGGGGCGCCCACCTTTCACAGCCTTATCGTCCATCAGGCCGATGGGGAGCCGCTGCAACTGGAGGAGCGCTTCGTCGATGCCGAGCGACTGCCCGGCTATGGCGAGCAGGATTTCACCCAGCAGACGCCAAACAGCTATCTGATGGAGATCTGCCCCCTCTCCGAGATGGAGCACGTGGTAGAAGCCGTGTTGCCGAGTGCTGGTGAAGCCGGACTGCTGCAAGTGAGGGTCGACACCCCCTGCCTGCTGCTGCACCGGCGCACCTGGTCAGACGGCTGTCTGGTCTCCTATGCCAGATTGTTGTCGCCGGGTTCCCGCTACAAGCTGAGCTCCAAGACGCGCCTCGCATAATTGTATATACAGATTAAGCATTTAAAAGCCCACCTCTCGGTGGGCTTTTTTGTGCTTACACTCTAATAAAGCCGATGTTATCAAGATGTGAACTTGATCCTTCCTTTCTTTTCAGAGATCGGCTATAAATTATTGTATATACATTTAGAGGTCGGTATGAACAAGGAACTGTTGAACTGCGAGCGGGTCTGGCTCAACGTGACACCCGCCACCCTGCGCCCCGATCTGGCGGACTACGGCCTGCTGGAGCCCCATGCCCTTGGCGTGCGGGATGGCAAGATTCACGCTCTGGTCCCCATGCAGGATCTCAAGGGCCCCTATGCCGCCTCCTGGCAGGACATGAAGGGGAAGCTGGTCACCCCCGGTCTCATCGATTGCCACACCCACCTCATCTTCGCCGGCAGCCGCGCTGAAGAGTTCGAGCTGCGCCAGAAGGGGGTCCCCTATGCGGAGATCGCCCGCAAGGGGGGCGGTATCATCAGCACGGTGCGCGCCACCCGGGCAGCCAGCGAGGAGCGGCTCTATGAACTGGCGTTGCCGCGGATCAAGTCCCTGATCCGGGAAGGGGTCACCACAGTCGAAATCAAGTCCGGCTACGGCCTCACCCTGGAAGACGAGCTCAAGATGTTGCGGGTGGCCCGTCGTCTGGGAGAGGCGCAACCCATCCGGGTCAAGACCACGCTGCTGGCAGCCCATGCGGTGCCGCCGGAGTATCGCGACGATCCCGACTCCTGGGTCGAGACCATCTGCCAGGAGATCATCCCGGCGGCGGCCGAGGCAGGTCTCGCGGATGCGGTGGATGTCTTCTGCGAACACATCGGCTTCTCCCTTGCCCAGACCGAGCAAGTCTATCTGGCGGCGGATCAGTACAACCTCGCGGTGAAAGGGCACATGGATCAGCTCTCCAACCTGGGGGGCAGCACGCTCGCCGCCCACTTCGGCGCCCTCTCGGTGGATCATCTGGAATATCTGGATCAGGACGGGATCCAGGCGCTGGCCCACCGTGGCGTGGTCGCCACCCTGCTGCCCACTGCTTTCTATTTCCTCAAGGAGACCAAGCTGCCCCCGATCGCCGCCTTGCGCAAGGCGGGGGTACCCATGGCTGTCTCCTCCGACATCAACCCGGGCACAGCTCCCATCGTTTCCCTGCGCATGGCCATGAACATGGCCTGCACCCTGTTTGGCCTGACCCCGGTGGAGGCCATGGCCGGGGTGACCCGCCACGCCGCCAGGGCGCTTGGCGAGCAGGAACGGCTGGGGCAGCTCAAGGTCGGCATGCTGGCGGATTTCCTTGTCTGGAACTGCGGCCATCCGGCCGAGCTCAGCTACCTCATCGGTGTCGATCAGCTGGTGAGCCGTGTGGTCAACGGGGAGGAGACCCTTCATGGATAAGTTCAACGGGATCGACATGTCGGTCTGGCAGGGGCGTCAGGATCCCGAAGACGGTGAGTTGGCCCTGCGCTGGCACGATAGGGTGCAACCCTGGCAGGAGAATCGCGAACCCGGCGTGGTGCTGCTCGGCTTTGCCTGTGACGAAGGGGTCCGCCGCAACAAGGGACGAGTAGGCGCGGCCGGTGCACCGCTGGCGGTGCGCAAGCTGCTGGCCAACACGGCCTGGCATCTGGGCGCCCCCGTCTATGACGGCGGGGATCTGGCCTGTGAGGACGGCGATCTCGATGCCGCCCACGGGCGCTTGGCCGAGCGGGTCGCGAGTGCGCTGGATCAGGGGCACTTCCCCCTGGTGCTGGGAGGCGGCCACGAGGTGGCGTTTGGCAGCTGGAGCGGCCTGAACCGTCATCTTGGCGGCGAAGGGCGGGTCGGGATCATCAATTTCGACGCCCACTTCGATCTGCGCATGAAACAGGAGCAGGCGAGCTCGGGCACCCCCTTCTTCCAGATTGCCGAGCAGTGTGCTGCCCAGGGCACCCCCTTTCACTATGCCTGTCTCGGGGTGGCCGAAACCGCCAATACCGCGGCGCTCTTTGCCCGCGCCGAGGCGCTGGAAGTCTGGCACGTGCTGGACGAAGCGATGACGCCGACCGAGCTGCCAGCCTTGCTAGGCGGGCTGGATGCCTTCATCGCCCGTTGCGACCACCTCTATCTCACCATCGATCTCGACGTGCTGCCGGCGGCGGTGATGCCGGGAGTGAGCGCTCCCGCCGCTCGCGGCGTGGAGCTGGCGGTCATCGAACCGCTCATCGCCCATATCCGGGCCAGCGGCAAGCTCAGGCTCGCCGATCTGGCCGAGTACAACCCGAACCTGGATCAGGACAACCGCAGTGCCCGCGTGGCTGCGCGCCTGGTTCACCAGTTGACCAAGTAGTGGCGCACCGCGCCGCCTGATTGCATCGCTAAACAAGGAGTGTCTATGTCTGTACAACACCAGGATCCCCGCCACGATCCGAGCCGCGTGATCCGTGCTCCCCACGGCACCCAGCTGACCGCCAAGAGCTGGCTCACCGAAGCGCCACTGCGGATGCTGATGAACAACCTGGATCCGGATGTTGCCGAGCATCCCCAGTCCCTGGTGGTGTACGGCGGCATCGGCCGCGCCGCCCGCAACTGGGCCTGCTATGACAAGATCGTCGAGGTGCTGACCCGGCTCGAGGACGATCAGACCCTGCTGGTGCAATCCGGCAAGCCGGTCGGGGTGTTCCAGACCCACAAGGATGCGCCGCGGGTGCTCATCGCCAACTCCAACCTGGTGCCCCACTGGGCCAACTGGGAGCACTTCAACGAGCTCGATAAAAAGGGTTTGATGATGTACGGCCAGATGACCGCTGGCTCCTGGATCTACATCGGCACCCAGGGCATCGTGCAGGGCACCTACGAGACCTTCTTCGCGGTGGCGAACCAGCACTTCAACGGCGAGCCCAAAGGCCGCTGGATCCTGACCGGGGGCCTGGGTGGCATGGGCGGTGCCCAGCCCCTTGCCGCCACCATGGCCGGTTTCTCCATGATCGCCGTGGAGTGCGACGAGACCCGTATCGATTTCCGTCTGCGTACCCGCTACGTCGACAAGAAGGCCCACAGCCTGGATGAGGCGCTGGCCATGGTAGAGGAGGCCAAACGCAGCGGCACCGCCGTCTCCGTCGGCCTGCTCGGCAACGCCGCCGACGTCTTCGCCGAGCTGGTGGCTCGCGGCATCACGCCGGACGTGGTGACCGACCAGACCTCCGCCCATGACCCGGTACACGGCTACCTGCCCCAGGGCTGGAGCGTGGCCCAATGGCGCGATCTGCAAAAGAGCGCACCGGACGAGGTCAACGTGGCGGCTCGCCGCTCCATGGCCCGTCAGGTCGAAGCCATGCTGACCCTGCAATCCCGCGGCGCCGCCACGCTCGATTACGGCAACAACATCCGCCAGATGGCGCTGGAAGAGGGGGTCAAGAATGCCTTCGACTTCCCGGGCTTCGTGCCGGCCTACATCCGCCCGCTGTTCTGCGAGGGCATTGGCCCGTTCCGCTGGGTGGCGCTCTCCGGCGACCCGGAAGACATCTACAAGACCGACCAGAAGGTAAAAGAGCTGATCCCGGACGATCCCCACCTGCACAACTGGCTCGACATGGCCCGCGAGCGCATCGCCTTCCAGGGCCTGCCGGCGCGGATCTGCTGGGTCGGTGTCAAGGATCGGGTGCGCCTGGGCCTGGCCTTCAACGAGATGGTGAAGAATGGCGAGCTGAAGGCACCGGTCGTCATCGGCCGTGACCATCTGGACTCTGGCTCGGTGGCGAGCCCGAACCGCGAGACCGAATCCATGATGGATGGTTCCGACGCCGTTTCCGACTGGCCGCTGCTCAACGCCCTGCTCAACACCGCCGGCGGTGCGACCTGGGTCTCCCTGCACCACGGTGGCGGGGTCGGCATGGGCTTCTCCCAGCACTCCGGCGTGGTGATCGTCTGTGACGGCACCGACGATGCCGCCAAGCGGGTCGGCCGCGTGTTGCGCAACGACCCGGCCACCGGGGTGATGCGTCACGCCGACGCCGGCTACGAGATTGCCATCAACTGTGCCCATGAGGCGAAACTGGATCTGCCGATGATCGACGCCACCGGCAAAGGGGTGAAATAAGATGTTCGAACTCAATCTGCAACCGGGCAAACTCTGCCTCGCCACCCTGCGCCGTGTCAGCCGCGAGCCCGTACACGTCAGCCTGGATCCGGCTGCCCTGGCGGGGATCCACGCCTCCGCCGCCGTGGTCACCAAGGTGATCGAGCAAAACCGGGTGGTCTATGGCATCAACACCGGCTTTGGCCTGCTGGCCAATACCCGGATCCCGGTGGAGCAGCTGGACGAGCTGCAACGCTCCATCGTGCTCTCTCATGCGGCAGGAATTGGCGAGTACATGGATGACGCCACCGTGCGGTTGATGATGGTGCTCAAGGTCAACTCGCTCGCCCGTGGCTTCTCTGGCATTCGGCTGACGGTGCTCGAGGCCCTGATGACCCTTATCAACGCCGAGGTCTACCCCGTGGTGCCGAAGAAGGGCTCCGTCGGCGCTTCCGGCGATCTGGCGCCCCTGGCTCATATGAGCTGCCTGCTGATCGGTGAAGGCAAGGCCCGTCACAAGGGTGAGCTGATCGACGCCGCCACTGCCCTGAAGATTGCAGGATTGGAGCCCATCGCCCTGGCGCCGAAAGAGGGGCTGGCCCTGCTCAACGGCACCCAGGCGAGCACCGCCTTCGCGCTGGAAGGGCTGTTCCATGCCGAGGATCTCTACGCCGGCGCCATCACCATCGGTGCCATGAGCGTTGAAGCGGCCCTCGGCAGCCGCCGGCCGTTCGATGCCCGCATCCACGAGGTGCGCGGTCAGCGCGGCCAGATCGATGCGGCCGCCTGCTACCGCCACCTGCTGGTGGACGGCAGCGAGATCGGCATGTCCCACCACAACTGCGAGAAGGTGCAGGATCCTTACTCCCTGCGCTGTCAGCCCCAGGTGATGGGCGCCTGCCTGACCCAAATCCGTCAGGCCGCCGAGGTGCTGGTGTGCGAGGCCAACGCGGTCTCCGACAACCCTCTGGTGTTTGCCGAGGATGAGGAGATCATCTCCGGCGGCAACTTCCACGCAGAACCCGTGGCCTTTGCCGCCGACAACCTGGCCCTGGCCATCGCCGAGATCGGGTCGCTGTCCGAGCGGCGCATGGCGCTACTCATCGACTCGCGCATGTCCGGCCTGCCGGCCTTCCTAGTGAACAACGGCGGGGTGAACTCCGGTTTCATGATCGCCCAGGTTACTTCGGCGGCCCTGGCCTCCGAGAACAAGACCCTGGCCCACCCGGCCTCGGTGGACAGCCTGCCCACCTCGGCCAACCAGGAGGACCACGTCTCCATGGCCACCTTCGCCGGTCGCCGGCTGGCGGACATGGCCGAGAACACCCGTGGCATCCTGGCGGTGGAACTGCTGGCAGCGGCCCAGGGGCTCGACTTCCGCGCACCCCTGCGCTCCACCGAGCTCATCGAGCTGGCCAAGGGCCGTCTGCGGGAAGAGGTCAGCTTCTATGACAAGGACAGGTACTTTGCACCGGACATCGAGGCGGCCACCGCCTTGCTGGGCCGTGCCAGCTACAACGACCTGATCCCGGCCGGGACTCTGCCCAGCCTCTGAGACCCAGAGTCTGAGCAACCATAAATAAGACCGCCCATGGGGCGGTCTTTTCATTTCCGTCTCTTGCGCTCCGCGTCGGGGCCATCGGAAGCGGGCAGCGCAGAGTGGCAGCAGACAGAGGCGGCGGCTTTATCCGTGTTCAAACATCCGGAACAGATAAACCACGAACAGCACCGGGGTGAGTGCTGGCAGCCTTATCCGTGTTCAAACATCAGGAACAGGTAAACGACAAACAGCACAAGATGGGTGGCGCCGTGCAGGGCGTGGGTGCGGCCGCTGCTGAAGGTCACTTTACAGACCATGAGGGTGGTGATGAGCAGCACCATGTCGGCAGGGGAGAGGCCCAGGCGCACTTCCTGCCCCATCAGGGAGCCGATGAAGAGCACGGAGGGTACCGTGAGGGCGATGGTGGCCAGCACAGAGCCGAAGTAGAGATTCATGGCCCGCTGCAACTGGTTGTTGAAGGCCGCCTTGATGGCGCCGACCGCTTCGGGGGCGAGCACGATACAGGCGACGATGAAGCCACCCAGCGCCATCGGGGCTTCCATCACGTGCACCCCGTAGTTGATGGGGATGGCTAGGGTTTTGGCCAGCAGGATGACCACCACCAGGTAGGCGAGCAGCAAGAGGGTGTGATAGACGTTGCTCTGCAGCGGGCCGTGGTGATCCTCGAGATCCTCGTGATCGCTGTCGACGAAGAAGTGGCTGTGGCTGCGGGTCTGGATCAGCAGGAAGACACCATAGAGCAGGATGGAGATGATGATCAGCATCCATGACATGGCCTTGGAGAGGCTGCCCAGGGTGCCGCCCTGGGTGAAGTTCGGCAGGACCAGACAGAGCAGTGCCAGGGGAATGATGGCTACCAGATAGGATTTGACCCCGTCCAGATTGAAGTTCTGGGTGTGATAGCGCCAGCCGCCAAACAGCAGGGTGAAGCCCACCAGACCGTTGGTGACCAGCATCACTACCGCGAACATGGTGTCACGGGCCATGGTGGGATTGGGATCGCCGGTCAGCATGACGGAGGAGATCATCACCACTTCCAGGGAGATGACCGAGAGGGTCAGGATCAGGGTACCGAAGGGTTCCCCGAGCTTGATGGCGAGGGCGTCAGAGTGACGCACGACGGAGAAGATGGCCCAGGTCACGATGGCAAGCAGGGCCAGCGACACCGGCAGGTAGACCGCAAGGGGGGTTGTCTCTGCCAGCAGGTCGCTCCCCAGGGTTTTGAAGAAGAGCAGGGTCAGCAGACCGGCAGGCAGAGCAATCTCTTGTCGGATAAAAGACTTCATAGGCAGTGGTTCTCATCTCGGGGCGGCCTCGGCCGACGGGGTATGGAGCGACTTGGTGCACCCAAGGTGCACAGACCCATGATAAGGGGAGATGCTCCTCATGCGGAGCATCATTTTGTTGCAGAGGGTGAGAGGCGGGGCAGATACCGCCTCAGTGCAGGTCGGAGGGGCTGGTTGTCTCGCCCTCTTGCCATGCCATCAGCCAGATCTTCAGTTTGCTCAGGGGCATGGGCTTGGCATAGACGTAGCCCTGGATCAGGTGGACTCCGTGGCGATGCAGATAATCCACCTGCTCCTGGGTTTCGACCCCTTCGGCGATCATCTCCATGCCCGATTTGAGGCCGAAAGCGATGGTGGCATCCAGCACGCTGCGCTTGAGGTCGTCCGTGCCTATGGTATCCACGAACATCTTGTCGATCTTGATCTGGCGAATGCCGAGCCGTTGCAGGTAGGCAAAGCCGCCATAGCCGGTGCCGAAGTCATCCAGCTTGAAGTGATAGCCCCTCTCCTGCAGAGCTGCGATCTCCGCCATGGCCCCCTGGATGTGCTTGATGGGATCCCGCTCGGTGAGTTCGAAGGTGAGGCGGGCCGGCGAGGGCCAGCCATGGCGCTGCAACTGGGTGCGCAGACGAGGTTGCTCGATATGGCCCGCCACCAGATTGACGCTGACCCACTGGTGCGGGGCCAGGACGGGGAGATCCGCCAGGATGCGCTCCAGCAGTTGATCCGTCATCGGCAGGATCAGCCCCTGCTCCTCCGCATAGGCGATGAAGGTGCCTGGCGACACCAGATCCCGTCCTCGCTGCCAGCGCAGCAAGGCCTCGAATCCCACCACCCTTCGGTTTCTGCTGTCCACTATGGGCTGATAGAAGGGGATGAACTCCCGCCGAGCCAGCCCTCTTTGCAGCAATCCTTTGAGGGATCGCCGGTAGTTTCTAAGGCCCCAGTAGAGGGCCGCCAGCAGCACCCCCAGCGCCCCGGCCGACCAGAGGCCATCACGGTGTATCTGTGAGCGGGCGTAGCGTTTCAGTGCCTCGCCAGCCCAGAGGGTCTGTTCCACCTGATGCTGGGGGTCGAAACTGAGCAGCCGCATCGGGTTTGCCTCTTCTCGAATGTGCTTGTTGCCACGGGGGAAAAAGAGCCCGGACTGGGTCGGGTGCTTGTGGTTGAACTCCAGGTAGAAACAGTCGTTGCAGGGGGTGCGCAGCAGCTCATGGCTCCAGCTGCTGTCGAGCACCCAATAGGCCAGATTGCCGTTGCGTCTCGCATAGACCAGGGTTTCGCGTTCGGTATCGAACATGGGGGCCGTGCTGGAAATATGAAAGTCGGGGGAGACCGGTATGCCGGCGTCGGCAAGCTGGGGCAGGGCGGGGCCCAGGGTGGAGCAGCCGCTCCCGTTGGCAAGCTGCAGGCCGGCCAGGCGAATATGGCGGTTGTAATACTGGGGTGAGCGCAGCAGCGCCATGTCTTTGGGGCCGCAATCGAAGGCAAAGTGGGCGAGTTGAGCGGGGACATCGTGATCCAGGAGCTGGTTGCGCTCCTGCTGGTAGTCGAGCAGAGCCCTTTCCTTTGTCTGCAACAGGTGGTGAGCCAGCTTGTCGCTCAACAGGGGGGTGAGCAACAGCATCAACAGCGGGGGCACACAGAAGAGGCCCAGAGGAATCCATAACGGAGATCGTGCTGACATGGTGGGCACCCTTCTTCCCTGAAATGAAACAACCCGATTGAGGCTCAAGCATCATAGCATTAGCTGCATCGATTTGAGCCAAGTTGGTCACACTTGGAACAAAAACGATAATTAATTGATAAATAAAGGATATGGCTACACACCTGAACGAGATTCAATCGCTGACCTGTCATAAATGACAATTGTCCAGCTTATCTGAAGTGGCTAAAGTAACGGTGCGGTTTGACTCACCGTGTGTTCAATACTCCTGTATCTATTTTTGTCAGTAGCACAGAGTGTTAGTTTTGATATGAGTGTTTCTTTTGGTCCCCGTTGTGGGACCATTTTTCTGTCCGCTCCTCAGCCTGTGTCCCCTCGTTCTCTCCCTTGATGCCTCTTTTGCGGCCCGCGCAACGGCGCCGCATGACGCATCCGCCCGCTTATTTGCAGAAGCGGGATCTTCATCCATAGGCGGCGTTTGGTCTGGGCTGATACCATGATGCCCTATGGATGCTGTCGGCTACGGAAAGGCACATGAAACTGACCACTCAACTCGTCTCTTTTATTACGCTGTGCGTGATCTCGGCCATGGCCATGGTGATGCTCGGCGGGGTCTTCAGTTTCCGCCAGATGGGAATGGAGCTGCAGCAGAACCGGGTCGACTCCCTGGTGGAGATCATCGACAAGCAGCTCGGGGTGACCGATGACCAGCAAGCCCTTGCCCGCTGGCTGCCCTCCCTGTTGCGGGCCTCCCATGTGGTGGAGCTGGAGATCCGTCAGGACAAGCAGCGGGTCTACTGGTTTCGCGATGTGCAGCAGCAGACGGACGAGAGCCTGCTGATCGCCTACAGCGAGGCGATCCCCAATCAGGCCGGGATGCGGGCCGACTTCAAGCTGGACAGGCCGTTCAAGGAGTTCGAGTACTCCATGAAGGCGATGTTCGGCATCTCTCTGGGTATCTTCATCGTGGTGTTCGGGCTCTGGTACTCCATCCGCTGGCTCCGTCAGCAGTTGCGCGGTGCCGAGCTGCTGGCGGAGCGTGCCCAGCTGATCCTGGATGGCAAGCTGACCAAGCTGGCCCATGACCCTGCCGAGGAGTGGCCTGTTTCGGCCAGTCAGGCCCTCACCCATCTGCTGACCGAGCTGGCCGACGCCCGCAAGGAGCGCAGCCGCTTCGACAACTTCATCCGCAGCAACGCCTTCGTCGACAAGACGACGGGCATCGGCAACCGCCTCTTCTTCGACAACCGACTGGAGAGCGCCATCATGGAGGCAAGCGTGATCAGCGGCGGTGTGCTGCTGATCGAGCTGGCTGGTCTGGAGGAGCTGGATCCCGAGCTGAGCGGGCGCCCGAGCCAGGAACTCCTGATGGAGGCGAGCGCCACCATCGCCGCCTTCGTGCGAAAGCACAGCGGAGCCCTGCAGGCGCGCTATGCCGGTCAGGTCTTTGCCGTGCTGCTGCCGAACATGTCAGAGAGCGAGATGGTGGACGGCGCCAGCCAGTTGCTCAAGAGTCTGCAGCGGCTGCACTGGCCCGAAGCGGTCAATGCCGACACCGCCGTCTATCTCGGTGCGGTCTGCTACCAGGCACAGGATTCCCTGCTCAAGGTGCAGGAAGAGGCGGAGCTGGCGCTCAAGAGCGCGCGCCTGCAAGGACACAGCGGCTGGTTCCTGTTCGAGAAATCCCTCAACGAGGAGGCGAGCAGCAAGGGAACGGTGCGCTGGCGCACCCTGATCAGCCGTCGCATCGAGGAGCAGGGCATCGACTTCTACGTCCAGCCTGTGCAGCAGGAGCGGGATCAGGTGGTGTTGCAGCAGGAGCTGCTCATCCGCCTTCACGACGAGCAGGGCCGGGAGCTGCAGGCGGGGGTCTTCATGCCCATGGCGGAGAAGGCCGGTCTGCTGCTGCCGCTGGACAGGCTGGTGGTGGCCCGAGCCTTACGACTGCTGCGCCAGCGACCGGCATCGAGCTGCCCCATCAGCCTCTCTCTGTGCGCCCAGAACCTGCTCACCCGCGAGTTCCAGCGCGAGCTCTTCTTCGAGCTGTTCCAGTTGCCGCGCAGTACCAACGAGGGGTTGATCCTGCAGTTGTCGGAGTCTCAGGTGACCCGCCACTACGAGGCGCTCAAGCGGCCGCTTCGGGCGATGCGCATGCTGGGGTGCAGGCTTGCCATCGATCATGCGGGCCAGGACGTGGTGAGCACCCAGTACATCAAGGAGTTCGAGATCCACTTCCTCAAGCTGCACCCCAGCCTGGTGCGGGAGATCCACCTGCGCCAGGTCAACCAGATGGCGGTACGCAGTCTGGTGGGGGGCTGTGCCAATACCCAGGCCCGGGTCATCGCGGTGGGGGTAGAGAGTGGCGACGAGTGGAAGATGCTGCGACACCTGGGCGTGCATGCCGGTCAAGGTCCCTGGTTTGCCGACCCCGAGCCCCTCAACCTGCCTGACTAGCGTCCCGGCCGGGGTGACAGGCGGCCCTGCTCCTCCAGGCCCGCCAGCCCCTGCAAGCCACCGGTGTGGATGAAGACGATCTTGCTGCCGCGCGCAATGCGGCCTGCCGCCAGTTCGCGAAACAGCCCCCACATCGCCTTGCCACTGTAGATGGGTTCCAGCGGCAAGCCGGTTTCGGCACTGAATGCCTGCACCCATTGCCAGAGTGCCGGACTGAACCTGGCATAGCCGCCGTCGTGGTGATCCAGCGCGATGCGCCAGCCCGGGATGGTGGCCGCCGCCGGATGCAACCGGCATACCTCGCCGGTGATGAAGTCGGCCCCCTTGAGCACCGCGATGGCCAGGATCTGCTCCTGCGCCCGCTTGCCCGCGATGAGCCCCGCCAGGGTGCCGCCGCTGGCGCAGGGCAGCACCCAGAGATCCGGCGAGAAGGGCACCTCGTCGACCAGCTCGGCCACCCCGGGGATGGCCAGCGGGCTGCTGCCTCCTTCCGGTACCAGCAGGGTGTCGTCATCCTCGAACCGGGCAAGCCATTCGGGATCCTGGCGCCGGCGATAGTCCTGCCGGTCGACAAAAACGAGATCCATGCCCCAGCCTTTGGCCGCTTTCAGGGTGGGATTGCTGACGGTATCCCCTTCACCGCGTATGATGCCCGTGGTGCGCAGTCCCAGTCTGAGTCCTGCTGCGGCCAGGGCGTGGATGTGATTGGAGTAGGCGCCGCCAAAGGAGAGGATGTGGCCCTTGCCCAGCATCTGTGCCTGTTGCAGATGGTATTTGAGCTTTCGCCACTTGTTGCCGGAGAGGGTCGGGTGGATCAGATCGTCCCGCTTGCACCAGAGCGTGACGTCATGGGCTGCCAGCAGAGGATGCCGGATCCGGTGCAGGGGGGAGGGGAGCTGAAGGGGAGCCATGGGATCGTCTCCCGTGGGTGCCAGCGTGGCCGTCGATGCGTCGTTTGTCATAAAGTTGGAGGCTAATAGCCTGTTTATGTTAAGGTTTAGTCCGTTTTACGCGGCCAGGTGAAGATCCAGATGAAGCCACTGTTCAGGCGTTCTCCCTCCAGCCATCAGGTCGGGATCCTGCTGGCCAGCGATCGCATTCTGCTGGCCTGCGTGGACCCCGTTCCCGTGTTTGCCAGCCAGCCTGTCAACGGCCCCCACGACTGGTCCAAGGCCCTGGCCGAGCTGTTTTCCCGGCACGGTCTGGCCAAGTCTAAGGTGCGGGTAGCCCTCGCGGCCAGCCTTTATCAGCAGATCCAGATCGACAAGCCCGCCGTCCCCGATGCCGAGATGGCGGGGGCCCTGCCCTGGGCTATCAAGGATTTCGTCAACGAGCCGGTGTTGCAGCTCGCCATGGATTATGTGGACCTGCCGACGCCCCCTGCCGGGCGTCCGCGCATCAACGTTGTCTGCATGCCCAAGAGCCGGGTGCAACAGGTGGCGGATGCGGTCAACGGCGCGGCGACCCTGGAGGCCATCGTCAGTGACGAGCTGGCCATGACGGCCCTCTACGAGGCGGACCAGATGGTGCGCATGCTGCTCTGGCAACCCCGGGGGCAGGAGCTGCAACTGCTGGTCTTCCATCGGGGCGGACTCTGTTTCTCCCGCCAGTTGCGTGGATTTGCGAGCCTCACCGGCAGCCATGAGCCAGATGCCGACCAGCTCGACGCGCTGGCGCTGGAGATCCAGCGATCCATCGATTATCTGGCCGGCCATCTCAAGCTGCCCGAGCCCGGCCAGTTGCAACTGGCCATCGCCTCCTCCGCCATGGGGGTACTGGTGCGTCACCTGGAGCAGACGTTCGGTTTCCCGGTGTCGGCCATGGCAAACAAGGCGGTACTGGCGGGAGTCGAATACCTCAGTGCCTATGGCGCGGCCCTGGGCAGGAGCGACTGATGAAACACCATATCAACCTCTATGGCGCCGAATTCCGGCCAAGACGCCTGTGGGCCAGCCTGCCCCAGATGGCGTTGGTCTGGGGTGGCGTCCTGGTGCTGCTGCTGGTGGCCACCCTCTTCTATGGCTGGCAACAGCAGGGCCTCGATCGTGAATTGGCTGGCGTACGGGCACAGCTCGACGTGCAGCGCGGCGAGGCCAGGCGTCTCGATGCGGAGCTGGCGCGCCATCTGGCGAATGCAGACTTGCAGCGGCAACTGGCCGACAAGCGGGACGAGCTGGGGGCCAAACAGGCGCTGATGCAGCAGCTTGGCCACCTCTCCCTGCAAAAATCCCAGGGCTATGCGGGGGTGATGGCGGACCTTGCCCGCCTGCGGGATCCCCGTCTCTCCCTGCAACGGATCGAGATAAGCGACGGGCGCATCAACCTCGCGGGTGTGGCCGAACGCAGTCAGGACGTGCCCGCCTGGGTGAACCGCTTCAAGCAGACCCCCTCCCTGGCGGGCAAGCAGTTTGGCGAGCTCACCCTGAGTCGGGACAAGGAGGGCCAGCTTGCCTTCCAGCTCAGTGGCATAGCGCGGGAGACTCCCTGATGGACATGAAGGCACAATGGCAGGGATGGGCGCAGCAGATCGCAGCCCTCAGCCTGCGCGAGCGGATCCTCATTCTGTTGACCGGGGTCGTGCTGCTCGGGGCCATGGGCATCTATGGCTGGCTGGATGACGCCGATACCCGGCTGGGCCAGGATCGGCAGGCCCTGGCTGCGGCGCAGCGGGATCTGGAGATCCTGACCCTGGAAAACCAGGGCAAGCAGGCCAGGCTGGGGCGGGATCCCGATGCCCAGGTGCGCGATCAGCTCGCCGGCGTCGAGACGTCCCTGCGCCAGATGGATGCCGAGCTGCTGGCTCAGACGGTGGATCTGATCCCCGCCCACGAAATGCCCGCGGTGCTGGAGGCCCTGTTGTCCCGCTCCGCCAACCTGCATATGCTGGCGCTCACCTCCCTCAAGCCCGAGCCGCTGATGGCCGGGGAGCAGAAGGTGAACCTGTTCAGGCACGGCATCCGGCTTCAGCTGGAGGGCGGCTATTTCGATGTCTACCAGTACCTGAAAGCGCTCGAAGCCCTGCCTCGGCACTTCTACTGGAAGGGCTTTGACTACCGGGTGGTCGAGCATCCCAAGGCGGCGGTAGCGATGGAGATCTACACCCTCAGCACCAGCAAGGAGTTCATCCGTGGTTAAGCGGCATGTCGGCGGGACGGGATCCCGCATTTTTGCCTTCTCATCCTGGCGCTGGCTGGCCCTGTGGGGGAGCCTGCTCGCACTGCAGGCCCAGGCCGAGGTGCTGCAGGATCCCACCTTGCCCCTGGCGGGATCCGGCTCGGCGGCGAGTGTCGCCAAGGAGGCCGGTCTGCCCAGGTTGCAGAGCGTCATCCTGGGGAGCGGGCCCGCCCTGGCGGTGCTCGACGGTCAAAGCTACCGGGTCGGCCAGCAGGTCAACGGATTCCGGCTGGTGGGGATCAGCGCCGACAGCGTGGTGCTGGAAAAAGCGGGCAAACGCCAGACACTGACCCTGTTTGGCAGCAAGATCCGGATGTGAAGTGGGTGTCGCACGGGATGGTGCGGGCCAGGTTTGTCGAGTTTCATAGCGAGTCAGGTGCACGAATAACATGAAAAAACCCCCTTTTTGTCTGCTTCCCCTCGCGCTGGCGGTGGCGGGTTGCACTACCTATCGTCACCCCGAGCCGGTACAGGCCAAAGATGCACTCAAGCAGGCGATGAGCGAGCAGAGCCCGACCGCCCCCCTGACTTCCCTGCCGCCCTCGGTGCAGAGCGAGCTGTTGCAGCTCAATCGTCCCCAGCAGCCGATGACGATTCCCGAGAAGCGGATGCGCATCGCGGCCCATGACGTGGACGCGGTGGAGTTCTTCGGCTCCCTTTTCAAGGGCTCCCGCTACAGCGTGGCGGTCCATCCCGGTGTGGCGGGCGTCATTTCGGTAGAGCTCAAGGATGTGACCCTGCAGGAGGCGCTGGCGACCGTCGGCGACATGTACGGCTTCGACGTACAGCGCAAGGGCAACGTGTTCCACGTCTATCCCGCCGGTCTGCGTACCGAGACCATTCCGGTCAACTACCTGATGATGGCCCGGCGCGGTCTCTCCCGTACCTCGGTGAGCACAGGCGGGGTGACGGCCAACGACAACAACAATGGCAATAACAACAACTTCGACAACGGCCTGAACAACAGCGGCAACAACAACAGCCAGGGCAACACCGCCAGCGGTGACAACAACACCAACAGCAACGGCACCCGCATCGAGACGGACAGCAACAACGACTACTGGACCGATCTGCGGGATGCCCTGCAGACCCTGATCGGCACAGGGGAAGGGCGGGCCGTCATCACCAGTCCCCAGGCGGGCCTGGTCACGGTGCGTGCCTATCCCAAGGAGCTCAAGGCGGTGCGCGAGTTCCTGGACCAGTCCGGCGAACACCTCAAGCGCCAGGTGGTGCTGGAAGCGCGGATCCTGGAAGTGTCCCTCAACGAGGGTTACGAGCAGGGGGTGGACTGGAGCGGCCTCTCCGCAAGCTGGGACGGCGGCAAGGGCATCACGGGGGGCGGCTCCCTGCTGGACAGCCCCATCGCTTCGACCCCCAACCAGATCTTCCGGGCTCTGGGGGGCGGCGCCGGTTTCACCATCTCCGATGGCAACTTCAACGTCGCGGTCAGCCTGCTAAAGACCCAGGGGGACGTGAACACCCTCTCCAGCCCGCGCGTGACGGCCACTAACAACCAGAAAGCGGTGATCAAGGTGGGGACGGACGAATACTTCGTCACCAACGCCTCGACCACCACCACCACCTCGGGGACTTCGGCCCCCATCGTCACCCCGAACGTGGAGCTGACCCCCTTCTTCTCGGGGATAGCCCTGGACGTGACGCCCCAGATCGACGAGCAGGGCAAGGTATTGCTGCATATCCACCCCTCCGTCATCGACACCGAGGAGCAGAGCAAGACCATCAGCGTCGGCACCGCCGATCCCCTGGTGTTGCCGCTGGCCAAGAGCTCCATCCGCGAGTCCGATACCGTGGTGCAGGCCAACAATGGGGACATCATCGTCATCGGTGGTCTGATGAAGACCGACAGGCAGGAGATTGTCAGCAAGGTGCCCCTGCTGGGTGACATCCCCTGGGTCGGCGAGGCCTTCACCAACCGCCGGGAGAGCAACCGCAAGGTGGAGCTGGTGATCCTGCTCAAGCCCACCGTGGTGGAAAAGGACACCTGGCAGAAAGAGCTGCAACGCTCCTCCGAGCTGCTCGACAAATGGTATCCCCCCAAGGGCTGATCCGGGATGACGCGCCTGTTGAGCACTCCTTCTCCCATGTGGCGGCGCCTCCCGGCTGCCGCCACTCTGCCCTGCCCGACGGCGGTGGCGCCATGTCGCTGATCCGGGGCTGTCTGCGGCTGCGCACCCGGGACTCTGGCCGGGAGGATGCATGTATCTGAGTCACTTCGGACTGCGGGAGGCCCCCTTCGGCCTGACCCCGAATACCGGTTTCTATTACGGCCTGCCCCCCCACGAGGAGGCCATGCAGGTGCTCAACTGGGCGCTCTCCCAGGGGGAGGGGTTCATCAAGGTGACCGGCGAGGTCGGCACCGGCAAGACCCTGCTCTGTCGCAAACTGCTGAGCGAGCTCGGCTCCGAGGCCTGCCCGGTGCGCCTGGCCTGGCTGCCCAACCCCCATCTCACTCCGGGGGAGCTGCGCACGGCCCTGGCCCTGGAGCTGGGGTTGACGCTGGCGGGGGAGAGCGAGCTGGATCTCACGGATCGTATTCACCGCCATCTGATCTCCCTGCATCGGCAGGGGAGTCGGGTGGTGGTGCTGATCGACGAGGCGCAGGCCCTGCCCGACGAGACTCTGGAGGCGATCCGGCTGTTTGGCAACCTGGAGACCGAATCCAGCAAGCTGCTGCAGATCGTGCTGTTCGGCCAGCCGGAGCTGGATAACCGACTCGGCAAACCCCGTCTGCGCCAGCTGCGCCAGCGCATCGGCTTCTCCTACCGTTTGCGGCCGCTGCGGCTCGACGAGACCCGGGCCTATCTGGAGTACCGGCTGCAGGTGTCCGGCTATCGCGGGGCCGCCCTGTTCGATGGCCGCGCCCTGCGCAGGCTGTGGCGCGCATCCCGCGGCATTCCCCGCCTCATCAACATACTGGCGCAGAAGTGCCTGATGCTGGCCTATGGTCGCGGTGTGCGGCGGATCGACAGCGCCCTGGTCCGGCTCGCCATCCGGGATACCGATGATGTCCGCCGTGGCCGTCTCACCCTCTGGTGGCCCCTGTTGTTGTTGTTGGGCACCGCCCTGGCGTATGGAGTCTGGTCATGAGCGTGATCAATCAGATGCTGAAAGATCTGGATAGGCGTCAGCAAGAGGCCGAGGGAGCCGCCGTCTATGTGGCGCCGGTGCGCCAGCAAGGCTGGTGGATGCTGGTGCTGACCCTGCTGTGTACCCTGGCCCTGGGGATCCTCGGCTGGCGCACCTGGATCTTCTGGCAGCAGAGCCTGCGAGCCTCCCTGCCAGCGGCGCAGGTCGAGGCCCCCCGCACCGCCCCTGCGGTGGCGCCATCCGCGCCCCTGGCGGTGGTGGCCACCACGCAGGCGGTCTCCTCTGCTGCGCCAGTGGCAAAGGTGCCCGCCGCCAGTGCCGAGTCGACCGCCGCGAGAGTGGCCCCCTCCGCAGCCGAGCAGGCTCCGGCCGATGAGGCCGTGCTCGCCGATGAGGGCAATCCGGAGGAAGCGCTGGGGGACGAGACGATCCCGAGCGACGAGGAGCTGCAGCCGGACCTCTATGCCGAGCTGGCCGCGGAGCAGAGCGCCGAAGAGGCGCCTGCACCCGCCGCGCCGCGCAAACCCGGGATCCTGAAGATCGAGACGGTGGAACTCTCCGACGCCGAGCTGGCCACCCTGGCCGAGCGCAAGGCGACCACGGCCATGGCCAAGGGACGGATGCAGGAGGCGCAGGATGGCTACTACGAGGTGCTGGCCCACGATCCCCACAACCAGGGGGCGCGGGAACAGCTGGCGGGCCTGCTCTATGGCGCCGGACGGCTGACCGAGGCCGCCCAGGTGCTGGAAGAGGGGCTGAGGCTGGATCCCGCGCAGGCGGACCTGCGTCTGCTGCTGGCCCGTGTGGCCATCAGCGTAGGGGATCGGCAGAAGGCGCTGGATTGGCTCACCGGCTATCAGCCCGATATTGCCAGCAATCTGGATTATTACGCCACCTGGGCCGGCCTTGCCCAGGAGCTGGGGCAGCCTGTCCAGGCGTCCGAGATGTACGTCAGGCTGTTGCGCCAGCAGCCAGATCAGGGGCGCTGGTGGCTGGGACTGGGGGTGGCGGAGGATGGTCAGGGACACCGTCAGCGGGCACTGGATGCCTATCGCAATGCCCAGTTGCACGGCAATCTGGGGGAGGCCTCCACCCAATGGCTCGAACAACGAATTGGCCAACTGACCCATTGATTAAAGCGGCAGTTCGATGAGCCCATGCCATCGGACCAGGCAGCGGGCGTGAAGCAACAGAGATCGGAGCAACAATGGCACAACCCAGACTGAAAATGCGCCTAGGCGACCTGCTGGTACAGGAACAGATCATCTCGGATGATCAGCTGCAGCTCGCCCTGCAGCAGCAGCGCCAGACCGGCCGCAAGCTGGGGACCACCCTCATCGATCTCGGCTTCATCAGCGAGGTGCAACTGCTGACCTTCCTCGCCCGTCAGCTGGATGTGCCCTTCTTCGATCTCAACAACCTCACCATCGACGTCTCGGCCGTGGCGCTGTTGCCCGAGGTACAGGCGCGCCGCTACCGGGCGCTGGCCGTCAACCTGAGCGACGACAAGGTCACCGTGGTGATGTCGGATCCGGCGGATCTGAGCGCCCTCGACGCCATCGCTGCCCTGCTCAGCCCGCGGGAGCTGGTGCTGGCCGTGGCCCGTGAAGGCCAGCTGCTGGAGTATTTCGACCGCCTCTATCGCCGCACCCGGGAGATAGAGAACTTCGCGGTGCAACTGCACGAAGAGCACCAGGAGACCGGCTTCGAGCTGGGGGCCGGCAGCCTCAATGCCGCAGCCGACGAGGGGGAGGCGACGGTGGCCAAGCTGCTGCGCTCCCTGTTCGAGGACGCGGTACAGGTGGGGGCCTCCGACATCCATATCGAACCGGACGAGAAGGTGCTGCGCATTCGCCAGCGTATCGACGGCGTGCTGCACGAGAACATCCTCAACGAGGTGCGCATCGCCCAGGCGCTGGTGCTGCGCCTCAAGCTGGTGGCCGGGCTCGACATCTCCGAGAAGCGTCTGCCCCAGGATGGCCGCTTCAACATGAAGGTGCGCGGCCGCGATGTGGATGTGCGGATGTCCACCATGCCGGTGCAGTATGGCGAGTCCGTGGTGATGCGGCTGCTGGATCAATCCTCCGGCATCTTGTCGCTCGCCGAGACCGGGATGCCACCCGCCATCCTGACCCGCTTCCGCCGTCAGCTCAAACGCCCTCACGGCATGATCCTGGTGACGGGCCCGACCGGCAGCGGCAAGACCACGACGCTCTACGGCGCCCTCTCCGAGCTCAACCAGGCCAGCCACAAGATCATCACGGTGGAAGACCCGGTGGAGTACCGTCTGCCCCGCATCAGCCAGGTGCAGGTCAATCCCAAGATAGGGCTCACCTTCTCCCAGGTGCTGCGCTCCACCCTACGCCAGGATCCGGACATCCTGCTGGTGGGGGAGATGCGGGACAACGAGACGGTGGAGATCGGCCTGCGCGGCGCCATCACGGGTCACCTGGTGCTGACCACCTTGCACACCAACGACGCCGTGACCAGTGCTCTGCGTCTCATCGACATGGGGGCGCCCGGCTATCTGGTGGCGAGCGCCCTGCGGGCCGTGGTGGCCCAGCGCCTGGTGCGGCGGGTGTGTGAACACTGCGCCTGCGAGACGGCGCCGGACGAGGGGCAGGCCACCTGGCTCTCGGTGCTCTCCGGTGAAGCGCCGGGCCAGCATCGCTATCACAAGGGGCGGGGCTGCCAGAGCTGCAACTTCACCGGCTATGCGGGCCGGATCGGGGTCTACGAGCTGCTGGAGCTGGATCAATCCATGATGGATGCCCTGCGCCGCAACGATGCCGAGGGGTTTGCCCGGGCGGCACGGGCGCACGAGCACTACCGCCCCCTGGCCCTGACGGCGCTCGACTATGCCCGCGAGGGGATCACCTCGGTGGACGAGGTGCTTCGGCTGGCCGAGGACCTGGGGTAACGCATGAGGCATCTGGATCGTACTGAATCACTCTGCCGGGGTCGCCCATGAACCGTTTTGCCTACAAGGGGCGTGACAGCCAGGGCCAGGCCGTCAGCGGTGTGGTGGAAGCGGTGAGCGAGCTGGCCGCCGCCGAGCAGCTGATGCGCCGCGGGGTGATGCCCACCGAGCTGAAGGCCGGCAAGGCCAGGTCTGCCAGCATCGACTGGTCGCTGTCGAGCGCGATGCAGTCGCACCCGAAGGTATTCAGCAGCCTCTTCGTGGCCATCATCCACGTAGGGGAGAACACGGGTCAGCTGGAGGAGGCCTTCCTGCAGCTCGCCAACTATTTCGATCTGGAGCTGGAGACCCGCAAGCGGATCAAGACCGCCATGCGCTACCCCACCTTCGTGCTGATTGCCATCGCCGTCGCCATGGTGATCCTTAATATCATGGTGATCCCCGTCTTTGCCGGGATGTTTGCCAAGTTCGGGGTGGAGCTGCCGCTGGCGACCCGGATCCTGCTGGCCACCTCCCACTTCTTCGTTCACTACTGGTGGCTGCTGCTCGCCATCCTGGTGGGCGCCGTCGTCGGCTGGCGACGCTGGGTCGCCACCACCAAAGGCAGGCTGACCTGGCACAGATGGCAGCTGCGGCTGCCCATCGTCGGCTCCATCATAGAGCGCTCCCTGCTTGCCCGTTTTGCCCGCAGCTTCTCCATGATGCTCAAGGCCGGCGTGCCGCTCAACACGGCGCTGACCCTGGTGGCCGATGCGGTCGACAATGCCTGGATGGCGGGGCAGATCCGCGACATGCGGGGCGGCATCGAGCGGGGGGAGAGCCTGCTGCGCACCGCCGGCGCCAGCGGCCTCTTCACCCCTCTGGTGATGCAGATGATCGCGGTGGGGGAGGAGACCGGTCAAGTGGACGAGCTGCTGCACGAAGCGGCCGAGTATTACGAGCGTGAAGTGGATTATGACCTCAAGAGCCTCACCGCCCGCATCGAACCCATCCTCATCGGCATAGTGGCGGTCATGGTACTGGTGCTGGCGCTGGGTATCTTCACTCCCATGTGGGACATGATGAGAGCGGTGCGCGGCCAGTAGGCAGTATCTTCACGGTCATCCGGATGCCGCCCGTGCCGGGCACAGAGAACAAGGTATGAAAGAGCATGAGCAGAGAGTCCGAGCAGGATGAGCACTGGCTGGGGGGATATCGGCGGGTCGTCGTCTTTATCCTGCTGGCGGTCATCGTCACGACCCTGGTCATGAGCTATCGCAATCACAGGGAAGAGGCGCTGGCCATCAGCGCCAGCCTGCTCGGTGAGCAGTTTGCACAGCGGGCCCAGCGCCTGCACGGACGCTGGCTCGACGAGCGGCGTCCGTCGGTGCTCCATGCCGAGGGCACAGCCTGGCAGTTCGATGAGCGGGGCTGGCCTCTGGCGGTGTTGCCGCGCCAGTCGCCATCGGCCGATTGCCGTCAGCTCTGGCTCGCCCTGCTGGGGCACGATGAGGGGCTTTCGTCCTGGCAGGCCCTTGCCAGCGAAGGAGGCGGCGGGTGTGAATTCGGCCAGGAAGGGCACTGGCTGCACTACAGCTTCACCGATGGCCGGGTGGTGGCCCGCCCCTGATTGGGTGCTTCAAGTATTTCATTGACATGATTTTTTTCTATCCGCATGAAATAATGCGGACCATTACGGAGGCAGCATGGCAGCAAAGAGAGTGAGACCCGTTCGGGCGCTTGGCCGGATGGCCGGTTTTTCCCTGATTGAGCTGGTGATCGTCATCGTGATCCTGGGGATCCTGGCCGTCACCGCCTTGCCCCGTTTTCTCGATGTGACCGACGAGGCGAAGAAGGCGAGCGTGGAAGGGGTGTCCGGCGGTTTCGCCACCGGAGTGTCCCTGGTGCGGGCCCAGTGGGAGGCCGAAGGGCGTGCCAGGCAGGATGGACTCAACACCGTGCTCTATGACGGCTCGCGTTTCTATCTGACCACGCCGACCGACAGTCAGGCCAGCAATGGCGAGCTCTCTCCCGGATATCCCATGGACACGGCAGCAAGTGGCACGCCCGATGTGGATCCGGCCAGTCTGACGGCGGCCCGCTGTCTCAATATTTGGGAGGGGTTGTTGCAGAATCCTCCCAAGGCTACTGCCCGCTTTGACGAGGTGCGCGGTAGCGGCAATGACCTGAAGTTCTATGCCACGGTGAGCAACAATGGACTGGATTCGGTCTGCCGTTACTATCTGGTCAACAGCCTGAGCAAGGGAAGTGATGGACGTTATCAGGACCCGCAAGGGAGCACGGATGCGTTCATGAGTTTCAGTTATCGCCCGGCCTCCGGCCAGGTGACCACCAATATCAATTGATAAACCGAGGAAAGACGTAATGAAAAAGCAATCGGGCTTTACCCTGATCGAACTGGTCATCGTGATCATCATTCTGGGCATTCTGGCGGTCACCGCCGCACCCAAGTTCCTGAATCTGCAGGATGATGCGCGTCTGGCTGCCGCCAATGGCGTGAAGGCCTCCCTGCAAAGCTCTTCACAGCTGGTCTACAGCAAGGCTGCGATCCAGGGTATTGAGAGTTCTTCTGGTGCTGTCTCTGTAGCTGGCCAAACTATCGACACACGTTTTGGTTACCCTGTGAATGCTGATGCTGCTAAAACAGTCGCACTGGATGGTTGGAGTGAAGTGTCTGGTACTCCGGGGACCTTCAAACCGAGTAACGAACCAAACAGCAAGTGCGAAGTGAAGTATGACAATGAAGGTGCGATCGTGAATTCTGGCGATGTGCCTAGCATTACTGTAAATGATGAGTGCGGAAAATAACGTATTCATTGTTAGAGAACGCGAGGCTCTGAGCCTCGCTTCTTTTTTCTACTGAGGTTGCGATGACAATAAGTCGTGGTTTCACCCTGATAGAACTGGTGATAGTGATCCTGTTGCTCGGGATTCTGGCCGCCTTTGCCGTGCCTAAATGGCTGGGCAAAGGCGGCTTTGAAACCCATACCCTGCGTGACGAGCTGGTGGCCCGGCTGCGGCTGGTGCAGACCATGAACATGCAGGAAGGGCCGGCGCGCTGCACCCAGCTAGTGGTGGAGGCGAGCCGCTTCGGTCATCTGACCCTGCTTGGCAGCTGTACCCCCAAGCCCATCTCCGGCTGGAGTGCGGACGAGCAGAGCCGGGGGCGAGTCATCACCGCCTCCGGCGGCCTCTCCCTGCCTCAAGGGAGCTTTTCTTTCGACAAGCGCAGCGGCCGTCCGCTCTCACCCTCAACCTGCGTCAATGGCTGCAATCTGGCGGTGAGCAGCGGGCAGGAGAGCGCCCGGCTGCGCATCGAGCCGGAAGGTTATATCCATGCCCTCCCTTAAGGCCCGGTGCGGCTTCACCCTGATCGAGTTCGTGGTCGGTATTGTGCTGCTGGCCATCGCCCTGACCGGCGTCCTGGGGCTTCTCATCAATCAGGCACCCCAGGCGGTGGATCCGGTGCAGCAGGTACGGGCTGCCCAGCTGGCCCAGCGGATCTTAAGCGAGGTACTGCAAAAATCCTTCGATGAGCACTCGGATCACAATGGCGGCCGTTTTCGCTGCGGTGAGACCGCCGGCACGCCTCCCGTGGTCTATCCCCCCTGCACCTCGGTCGCCGACTACGGCCCGGAGGGGGGCGAGACCCGCCCCTATGCCTTCAACGACGTGGACGATTTCGACACGGCAGGCCGCTGGGTGGACGCCAGCTACTTTACCCAGGCCTCGGCCGCGAGCAGCGAAGAGGAGTATCGGCGCTACCAGGTGAAGATCGCGGTGGTGCCGGACACCCTCTTTGGCAGCGCGGGGGAGGGGGTCGAGTCCATCGGCAAGCGCATCACCCTGACCGTGCGCCTGCCGGACGGGAGCGAGCTGGTCTTCGGCCTCTATCGGGGGAACTACTGATGGGCAAGCCACATTCCCGTGATGCCGCGTGGGAACACCCATGTGCCAGACTCGCCCGTGACCGCGTTCGACCCGGGCGTGAGGGGGGCTTCACCCTGGTGGAGCTGGTGATGGTGATCCTGCTGCTCGGGGTGATGGCGACATTTTCCAGCCAGTTTATCGGCATCGGCACCCAGATTTACGGGGATGCCAGCCGCCGCGAGCAACTGATGAGCGATGCCCGTTTCGCCCTGGAGCGGCTCAATCGCGAGGTGCGTGACGCCGTCCCCGGTTCGGTGCGGGTCGAGGACGAAGGGGGCGGTGCCCAGGAGCAGGGGGCCTGCCTGCGGTTCTGGCCCATCGCCACTGCTGGCCGCTACCTGGAGACGGCGAGCAGCACAGTGCTTCGCATCGTCGAGCCTGTCACCATGCCGGCAAAGGAAGATACGGCCATCATCTATCCGCTGCCTGACACGACCTCTGGCAGTACCATCACGCTGGACAAGGGGTGTGTGCAGGGGCGTTGCACTGCCAGGGTGACCGAGGTAGGAACTCCCGTCTCCGGGGCTGTGCCGCTGACCCTGGCTGGTGCGTTCGCCAAGGACTCCCCGGGGCAGCGCATCTATTTTGCGAACCAGCAGGTGCTCTATTGCGTGAGAGGGGGCAACCTCTGGCGCATGGCCAAGTCCCTGGACGACACCCTGAGCAGCAGTGAGACCACCCGGTTGATGGCGGAGCATATTCGTCCCGCCGCCTATTACTTCTATCGGGAACCAGCCGCCTTCAACCAGAGCGAGGTGGGGCTGCGGCTGGAGTTCGAGCAGCGCGACGAGCGCGTCGTCTTCCACCACAAGCTGGAGACCCTCAATGTGCCCTGATACTCCCACCATGGTGAGGTCCCAGCGGGGCAGCGCCATCCTGATCGCCCTCTTCGTCATCGTCATCATGGCCCTGCTGGCGGCGGCCATGGGGAGTTTCCTGGTGGACAGCAGCGAGAAGCACACGGTGGAGGTGCGCGGCGTGCGTGCCCTGATGGCGGCCCAGAGCGGGCTCGAAGTTGCACTGTACCGGCTCTATCCCAATGGGGAGTGGCAGGGGCAGGCCAGCCGGTGCGTCCCCGTGGCGCTCGACTTCACCGAGCCCGGGCTTGCCGGGTGTCAGGCCAGCATCACCTGCAACAGGGTGACGGTGAGTGCGGCCGGCGGGACCCAAACCGGATACCGATTCAGCAGTGAAGGGCGCTGTGGCCAGCCCGATGCCGGCAGCGGCCCGAACCCCGATTTTGCCGTCAGCCGCACCCTGGTGGCGGAAGCCTTTGATGGAGCGACGCCATGAGCCCCCTGCCAAGGAGCCAGACCCCATGAAGTCCAGCCAGCCTCTTCGCGGCGCCCTGTTGTGGATCTTGCTGGGATCCACCTCGGTGCAGGCCGCCAGCCAGTGTACCGAAGCCTTCCTTTTCCCGGTGCAGAGCCACGCCTCCCCCGGCGTGCTGAGCATGAACAATGAAAGCAAGATCATCAGCACCACAGTGGGGGCCAGTTACCCCTTCCTGACCAAAAACATCCAGCCCAACGCCAACTGCAACAACGGTGGCTTCTGGAACAACGGCACCTGGGTCTCCAATTGCAACGTCAGCGGCGCCCTTGCCAGTGTGCTCAAGGATGTGACCTTCATCAGCGACCCCGACGCGTTTCCGGCCAACCCGGGGGGCTTCCCCTCCTACAGCGGGAAAAATGATCTCGCTTGCGACGGGGCCATCTCTCCTGCTGCCGGTGACTACAAGAACGCCTCGTGGGGGGGCAGCAGCTGCGTGGCGACCCTGAAATCGGGCCAGACCTATCGCTTCGATACCTTGTCTATCAGCGAAGGGGCGATGCTCAACCTCAACGGGGCGACCGTCTATGCCCAGAAGATGACCATCAAGAATGAATACAACAGTGGCGTCACCGGGTCGGGAGACCTTCATGTGAACGATCTGACCGTGACGAGTCAGGGCAAGCTCAATGACGCCAGGGTCACCGTCTACAGCACCCTTGAGGTCTCGGGCAATGGCAATACCGGGACCGCCGTCTTCCAGCCGCACTACCTGGACAAGGTCACCATGGAGGTCTCAGCCAGTGGCCAGAGCGTGCTCATGGGGGCAGGGGACTGGTTCATCAAAAGCCTGGGGATGAAGAGCAACAGTGCCATGACCTTCCAGGGGCAGAGCTCCCTCGCCGTCTATGGGCTCAAGATGGAAAACGAGAGCCGGATCTCCGCCGCAGGGAGTCGCAGCGACCTGACGCTCCAGCTTCACCAGACCCTGGAGGTGAGCGGCAACGGCACTCTCAACGGGTATCTGCAGGCCAGCTACCTCAAGACGTTCAAACACCAGAGCACCTCCAACATCAATTTCTACTTCCGTGGCGGCAACCACTGGATAGACAAGATGGAGCTCGGCCAGAACGACAGGCTGATCTTTGACAGCGGCAGTGCCGCGAGGTTGTACATCAAAAGCGATCTGGCCCTGAGCGACCAGATGGAGGTTAATGCCGGGGGCAAGGCCAACGACCTGATGATGTATCACTTCGGCAAGGTCACCATGAGCGGCAATACCAAACTCAACGCCATTCTCTATGTGAACGCCGGGGATCTGGCCATGAGTGGCCAGGCCGTGCTGACCGGCGCCGTGTCGGCGGTGAACGTCTCCATGACCAACAACAGCAAGGTGATCCACGAGCCCTTCAACGGCGACTGGCCGGGCATGTGTGAAGACCCACTGACCTGTTTCAGCGACGACTTCTCCGCCAGCACCCTTGGCAGCGACTGGGTGGTGGCTCAACGCAATGGCAGCACCTTGCCCTCTTTGCAAAACGGTCGCCTGCGGCTGACCCAGAATACGACCAACCAGGCCACCTCTGCGACCTTCCAGCGCCTCTTCCCGGGGGCCAGCAATCTGGTGACTATCGAGTTCGATCAGTATGCCTACAAGACCTCCGGCTCGAGCGGGGCGGACGGGATGGCGGTGGTGCTCTCCGATGCGACGATCACGCCCCAGCCCGGCGCCTTCGGTGGCCCGCTGGGTTATGGCTTCAAGACCGGGATCAGCGGTTTTGCCGGCGGCTGGATGGGGGTCGGTATCGACGAATACGGCAACTATGCCAACGAGGGGGGCTCCTATAATCCCGGGTCTCGTCCTCAGGCCGTTTCCATTCGTGGCTCCGGTGCCAGTTCGGGGACCTCGGGCTATCGCTATCTGGCGGGAACGGCGAGCAACCTGAGCCCGGCAGTGGACAGCGGAACCAATGGCAACCGCCCCCATCGTTACCGCATCACCATTGACTCGCGCACTGCCGGCAGTTCACTTGCGTCGGTTGAGCGGAACACGGGCTTGGGTTACACCATGCTGGTGGGGCCCATCAATATGGTGAACCAGACGGGGCAGGCGGCGGTGCCCGCCAACTTCCTGCTGTCGCTCACCGGCTCCACCGGTTCTGTGACGAACTACCATGAGCTCGACAACGTCCGGATCTGCGCCCTCAAATCCCATCCGGTGGGCACCCAGATCGATCACTTCGAGTTCGATCACTCCGGTCAGGCCCTGACCTGCAACCCCGAGACCCTCACCATCCGGGCCTGCGCCAACGCCAGTTGCAGCCAACTGTTCACGGACCCGGTGAGCGCCATCCTGACCCCCCTCAAGAATGGCAGCAACGGCTGGATAGCCGGCAGCCAGGTGAGCTACAACGGCAACACCGCTACCGTCAATTTCAGCAACGGCACCGCCAAATTGCAGCTGCGCAACAATCTGGCGACGGCCATCACAGTGGGAGTGAGCGGCTCGACGCCGTCCACCAAACCCCTGAGCACCACCCTGTGCCGCGCCGGCAGTGGTGCCCTGAGCGCCGCCGCCTGTACCTTGAGCTTTGCCGACAGCGGCTTCGTGTTCGATGTGCTGGATACCCTGGCGAACAGGCCGCAGCAGGTGGTGATGAAGGCAGTCAAGAAAGACGATGCCAGCCAGCAGTGCGTGCCGAGCTTTGCCGGTGTGAGCAAACCTGTTCGTTTCTGGAGCGACTATGTGAGCCCGGCGAGCAACATCTTCGGCAGCAAGGTGACGGTCAACGGCAATGCCATCGCTACGTCGCAGGGGGCGTCCACCACCAGCAACCTGAGCTTCGATAGCAAAGGGGAGACTACCCTGACGGTGAGCTACCCGGATGCGGGCCAGATGCGGCTCAATGCCCGCCACGATGGCAGCGGTGATACCGCAGGGCTGGTGATGACGGGCTCGGATCTGTTCGTGAGCCGCCCGGTAGGGCTCTGCATCACGCCCACCCAGGGGGCCTGCGCGGCAGGTGATATCACCTGCCCTGTGTTCAAGAGGACGGGAGACAGCTTCTCGCTCAATATCCAGGCCATGGCGTGGCAGAGCGACAGCGATGGGGATAACTGCACCGGCAATGGCACCACCCCCAACTTCGTGTTGTCCGACATCGCCCTGACCAGCGAGCTGGTGGCCCCTCAGGGGGGCGTGGTCGCCCAGGTCACCCCGACCAGGTATAGCCACGTTGCAGCCAGTGCCAGCCTCAATACACCCGCCCTCAGCCTCAACGAGGTCGGGGTCTTCAGGATCAAGGCGACGCCACCGGCGGCTACGTTGCCAGAGGGAAGCACAGTATCAACGGGCTATTTCGGTTACACCATCCCTCCCGCCACCAGCGTGCCGCTGGGGCGCTTCGTACCCTGGGACTTCAACATGACGAGCGGTACCGTCACCCCGGCCTGCGGCGGTTTCAGCTATATGAGCCAGCCATTCGGGATACAGACGGTGGTGGAGGCGCGCAACAAGGAAGGGAGTGTCACGAGGAACTACCGTGATGCCTTTGCCAGAGGGGCCCTCACCCTGGTGGCCGCCAACAATCAGGACGGGGTGGACAGATCCAATCGGCTGGCACCTCTGGCCGCCAGCTGGACCGAAGGAACAGGCAAGCTGTCAGGTCAAACCCGCTTTATGCGGCTGCGCGAACTGACCCCTAGCCTGACCGCACCGGAAGAGCCCTTGCCGCTCCTGCGACTAGGGCTCAGAGTGACGGACGGTGAGACTCCTGAGACCAGCTTCCTCAGCGGTCGGAACATGAATCCGGCCGTCAGCGGCAACTGCCAGAGCGGGGTGAACTGCACCGCCAGGCAGCTCGCTATTTTGCAAGGGGAGAACGACACCATGATCGCCTACTACGGCCGGCTGCTCGCCAGCACTCGTCAGGGGGCAGCCAGTGCCCCGCTGGCGCTGCCGCTTCAGGTGCAATATTTCGAAGGGGGCCAGTGGCGAGCCAATTCGCAAGATATCTGTACCCAGATCTCCCTGGCGGGAGGTGGTATCGTCTTTACCGATGCGGAGCAACGCTATGACTCCGCGACGGGGGATCTGATCCTCAAAGACGGTACCCGCATTCGCCTTGGTCTCGGCAATGTGGCTCCGGGCGGTACTCAGGTCGGTTTCGACGCAGGCGAGACCCGGTTCCACTTCGCGCCACCCAATCAGGCGGTACGCATTCCCTATCAAATCGTGCTGGAGAAACAGCCGCTGCAACCCCTGGCGCCGACCTGGTTGGCGGATCCCGCGACCGAGGATCACCTGATGGGGATTGCGATCTTTGGTCGGGACAGGGGTAATGACAGAATTATTTATCGCCGCGAAGTGATGCCCTGACACCCGGGCTGACACGAGGAGATAGACGCATTGCTGTACAGTGGCGTCTTATCTCCTTGTTTCGTAGTGTTTGTCGGCCTGAGCGGGTGAGTGATGACTCGCATTTTTGTCGCGCCTGATTGATTGGCGACAGTTTGAGCGCTTGCCCATTGGGGTGGGCATTGGTAAAGTTAGCCGGTTTTCTGCACCTCCAAATTCTTAGGATTTCCCGTAGCCATGTTCAAAAAGCTCAGAGGCGTCTTTTCCAACGATCTGTCGATCGACTTGGGAACTGCCAACACCCTGATCTATGTAAAAGATCAAGGGATCGTCCTTAACGAACCCTCAGTTGTCGCCATTCGCCAAGAGCGCGGGAACGCCAAATCGGTCGCTGCTGTCGGTCATGCCGCCAAGCAGATGCTGGGTCGTACCCCGGGTAACATCTCCGCCATTCGCCCGATGAAAGACGGCGTGATCGCCGATTTCTACGTGACCGAGAAGATGCTGCAGCACTTCATCAAACAGGTTCACGACAACAACTATTTCCGCCCCAGCCCGCGCGTGCTGGTGTGCGTACCCTGCGGCTCCACTCAGGTGGAACGTCGCGCCATCAAGGAATCCGCTCTGGGCGCCGGCGCCCGCGAGGTTTACCTGATCGATGAACCCATGGCTGCCGCCATCGGTGCCGGCCTGCCGGTCTCCGAAGCGACCGGTTCCATGGTGGTGGACATCGGTGGCGGTACCACCGAAGTGGCCATCATCTCCCTGAACGGCGTGGTCTACTCCCAGTCCGTCCGTATCGGTGGCGACAAGTTCGACGAAGCCATCATCAGCTACGTCCGTCGCAACTACGGCAGCCTGATCGGGGAAGCCACCGCCGAGCGCATCAAGCACGAGATCGGCTCCGCCTATCCGGGCGAAGAGGTGCGCGAGATCGAAGTGCGCGGTCGCAACCTGGCCGAGGGTGTGCCCCGCAGCTTCACCCTGAACTCCAACGAGATCCTGGAAGCGCTGCAAGAGCCGCTCTCCGGCATCGTCTCCGCCGTCATGGTGGCCCTGGAGCAATCCCCGCCCGAGCTGGCGTCCGACATCTCCGAGCGCGGCATGGTGCTGACCGGTGGTGGTGCCCTGCTCAAGGACATCGACCGTCTGCTGATGGAAGAGACCGGCATCCCGGTCGTCGTGGCTGAAGATCCCCTCACTTGTGTCGCCCGTGGCGGTGGCAAGGCGCTGGAGCTGATCGATATGCACGGTGGCGATCTGTTCCACTACGAATAAGACCCAAAGCCGGCCGAGCGCCGGCTCTTTTTTGACGACTCATGAAACCCATCTTCGGTAGAGGCCCTTCGCTTCAGTTACGGTTGTTTCTCGCCGTCATCATCTCCGTCGCTGCCATCGTCGCGGATTCCCGCTTCGGTGTGTTCAGCCATGTCCGCGTTTATCTGAGCTCCCTGGTGAGCCCGCTGCAATACATCGCCAACGCCCCCGGCACCCTGCTCGACACCATGTCGACCCAGGTGCAGACCCGCGCCGATCTCATCGAGCAGACCAAGCAGCAGGAGCAGCAACTGTTCACCCTGCGCTCGCGCCTGCTCAAGATGGATCAGCTGGAGCATGAGAACCAGCGTCTGCGCGAGCTGCTGGGGTCGCCGGTACACAAGGAGTCCCGCAAGATGGTGGCCGAGCTGCTGTCGGTGGATTCCGACCCCTTCAGCCATCAGGTGCTGATCAACAAGGGGGCGCTGGATGGCGTCTACAACGGCCAGCCGGTGATCAACGATCAGGGGGTGGTCGGCCAGGTGCTCCACGTGGGCTCCACCACCAGTCGCGTCCTGCTCATCACCGACTCCAGCCACGGTATCCCGGTGCGGGTGCTGCGCAACGACTTGCGCGCCATCGCCTCCGGCAGCGGCGAGCTGGACAAGCTGGAGCTGCGCAACCTGCCCCGCAACACCGACGTCCAGGTCGGCGATCTGCTGGTCACCTCGGGCCTGGGCGGCCGCTTCCCGGAAGGTTATCCGGTGGCGACCGTGACCCGCTCCGACTATGTGGAGGGCAAGCCCTTCGCCCAGATCGAGGCCAAGCCGCTGGTGGCGCTGGACCGTCTGCGCTACCTGCTGCTGCTGTGGACCGACAAGAAACCGGAAGTACACGACAAGGATGCCCTTGAGCCTGCGGCGAGCGCCTCGGCGGCCACGGCAACCTCGGCGGCGGGGGCGACGCGCTGATGCTGCAACCCGCCAGCGGCAGGATCTGGATCTGGTGTTCGATCCTGCTGGCCCTGTGCCTCTCCATCCTGCCGCTTCCCTTTCAATTCGAACCCTTCCGTCCGGACTGGCTCGCCATGGTGCTCATCTACTGGGCGCTGGCGCTGCCGCACCGGACCAACGTCGGCACCGCCTGGGTGGCGGGCCTGCTGCTGGACGTGCTGCTCGGCAGCACCCTCGGCGTGCGGGCCATGGCCATGGCCATCACCACCTACCTGGCGGCATTCCAGTTCCAGAAGATCCGCAACTTCTCCCTCTGGCAGCAGGCGCTGATCATCGGTCTGCTCTCCCTGGTGGGGAAGATCACCGTGTTCTGGGCGGAGCATCTGTTCAGCCGGGCCAGCCTCAACTTCGCCTACTTTTGGTCGACGTTGACGACGATGTTAATATGGCCCTGGATTTTTATGGTCTTGCGCAAGGTGCGGCGTCGCTTCAATATCAAGTGAATGTGAATAAAAACAACGCATTGTAACTGCACATCGTCTCATTGAGTGAAGTATGAACAAGCACAACGAACTGCAACTCTATCTCGCCTCGGGCTCTCCCCGCCGGCACGAGCTTCTGACCCGCCTGGGCTACCGTTTCGAGGTCCTCAAGCTGGATGTGCCGGAGCTGCGCAACGACGGTGAGAAGCCCCAGGATTACGTCTGCCGGCTGGCCCGCGACAAGGCGATGGCCGGTGTGGCCGCGGCGCCCACGGCGCTGCCTGTGCTGGGGGCCGACACCATAGTGGTGCTGGGGGAGCGGGTGCTGGAGAAACCCTCCGACCTGCTGGACGCCAAGGACATGCTGGAAGCCCTCTCCGGGCGGGTACACCAGGTGATGACGGCGGTGGCCCTGGCCACCCCGGAGCGGTGCGATGTGCGGCTGGTCACCACCAACGTGGCGTTTCGCAAGCTGGACGAGGCCGAGATCGAAGCCTACTGGCGCACCGGCGAGCCGTGCGACAAGGCGGGCGCCTATGCTATCCAGGGCATTGCCGGCAAATTCGTCAGTCGCCTCGAGGGGAGCTACAGTGCCGTGGTCGGCCTGCCCCTGCTGGAGACGGACCTGTTGATCAAGCAGCACCTCGAGCAGACCCGGTAATCCTCTCGTCAGCAGTGCGCTGCTGAGTTACCCGTTGTTCGTCGTGCCAGAATTCAAAACTAGAAAGGCAAGGTAACTTATGTCGGTAGAACTGCTGGTAAACGTCACCCCCTCCGAAACCCGGGTCGCCCTGGTCGAGAACGGTCTGCTGCAGGAAGTGCATGTGGAGCGTCAGGCCAAGCGCGGCATCGTGGGCAACATCTACAAGGGCAAGATCAGCCGCGTGCTGCCCGGCATGCAGGCCGCCTTCGTTGACATCGGCATGGACAAGGCCGCCTTCCTGCACGCCTCCGACATAGTGCCCCATACCGAGTGTGTGGCGATCAAGGAGAAGGAGCAGTTCCAGGCCGGCAACATCGCCGAACTGGTGCGCCAGGGGCAGGACATCATGGTACAGGTGGTCAAAGACCCGCTCGGTACCAAGGGGGCTCGCCTCACCACCGACATCACCCTGCCATCCCGTTATCTGGTCTTCATGCCGGGCAGTGCCCACGTGGGGGTCTCCCAGCGCATCGAATCCGAGGCGGAGCGCGAGCGCCTCAAGCGCACCGTGGCCGGCTATGTGGACGAACTGGGCGGCTACATCATCCGCACCGCCGCCGAAGGGGTAGGGGAGCAGGAGCTGGAGCAGGACGCCGCCTTCTTGAAGCGCCTGTGGCGCAAGATCCTCGAGCGCAAGCAGAAGTACCCCCCCTGCAAGATCCTCTACGAGGATCCCAGCCTGGCGTTCCGGGTGGTGCGCGACTTCGTCGGGGCCGAGCTCGACAAGATCCGGGTCGACTCCCGCCAGAGCTTCGATCAGCTCAAGCGCTTCACCGAGGAGTACGTGCCCGAGCTCGCCAACAAGCTGGAGTACTACTCCGGCGAGTCGCCCATCTTCGATCTCTACGACGTGGAGAACGAGATCCAGCGCGCCCTGGAGCGCAAGGTGGAGCTGAAATCCGGCGGCTACCTCATCATCGATCAGACCGAAGCCATGACCACGGTGGACATCAACACCGGCGCCTTCGTCGGCCATCGCAATCTGGAAGAGACCATCTTCAACACCAACGTCGAGGCCACCGCCGCCATCGCCCGTCACCTGCGCCTGCGCAACCTCGGCGGCATCATCATCATCGACTTCATCGACATGCAGTCCGAGGATCACCGCCGCCGGGTGCTGCACAGCCTGGAGCTGGCGCTGGCCAAGGACAGGGCCAAGACCAACGTCAACGGTTTCTCCCAGCTCGGGCTGGTGGAGATGACCCGCAAGCGCACCAGGGAGAGCCTGGAGCACGTGCTCTGCGCCGAGTGCCCCGAGTGCAAGGGGCGCGGCCGGGTCAAGACGGTGGAGTCGGTCTGCTTCGAGATCCTGCGGGAGATCATCCGGGTCAACCGCGCCTACGACGCGGATCAGTTCACCGTCTATGCGGCTCCTTCGGTGGCCGATTACCTGCGGGGGGAGGAGTCCCACAGTCTGGCGGAGCTGGAAGTCTTCATCGGCAAGCAGGTCAGGGTGGTCTCCGAGCCTCTCTGTGGGCAGGAACAGTTCGATGTGGTGATGATGTAATTGGTCTACCGCTGGCTGAGTCGGGGCTGGTTGGCCCTCGGAGTCTTCTTCGTGCTGCTGGCCGTTCTGGTCAGCGTCGTACGACTGGGCGGCCCCTTGCTCAACCAGCACCGGGCGGCCGTGATAGGGACTCTGCTCGGGGAGAGCCAGCTCGAGGTGAGCGTGGATCACGTCGGGCTGGACTGGACTCCCCGCGGCCCGGCCATCGGGCTGGAAGGACTGGCCATCGCCCCCGATTCGGGGCGTTTCTCCCTGCGCCTTGGCAAGGTGTGGGCCCACCTCGACTTCTGGCGCTCCCTCAACAAACTCAGACCGGTCTTTGGCCAGTTGATCCTGAGCGACGGCAACATCGCGCTGGACATGACCCAGCCCGCCACCCCCGTCAGCGGGAAGAGCGCGAACCAGCAGGAGGCCCTGCTGCGCTTCCTGCTGACCCAGCTCTCCACCTTCGACATTCACGACACTCGCCTGAGCCTCACCACGGCACTGGGGGAGGTGCGCGCCCTCGACATCGCCCAGTTGCGCTGGCAGAACCGCGGCAAGCGGCATCAGGGGGTCGGCAAGGCCTATCTCATCAACGGGGTGGGGGAGAGCACCCTGGACCTCATCATCGATGTGGATGCCCCAGAGGTGCGGCTCGACCGCCTCAAGGGCCAGCTCTATCTGGGGGCCAGCGAGCTGGACATCAGCCCCATGCTGGCCAGGATCCACGCCGGCGCGCCGCCGGTGAGCGGCCAGCTCGACTTCCAGCTCTGGAGCGAGTTCGAGAAGGGCAGGCTCGGCAACTCCCTGCTGGCCTTTGGCAACAACCACCTGATCTGGAAAGACGAGATCAAGGGGGAGCCGCACCGCCTCGACCTGCAGGGGGGCAAGATCCAGCTGCGCCGGGACGGCGAGGCGTGGCAGCTCGCCAGCCACGACGTCACCTTCAAGCTCGATGGCGCCACCTGGCTGCACAGCCGCCTGCAGCTCGAGCGCATCGGCTCACGCATCCAGGGCTATGTGCCCGCCATCGATCTCGACCAGATTGCCAACCTGAGCCAGCTGGTCTCCGGCCTCTATCCCGAGCTGACCGAGACCCTCAAGCGCACCCGGCCAAGGGGCCAGTTGCAGGAGCTGGTCCTGCAAGCCGACGGGGACTGGCAGGGGCTCTCTCTGCAGGGGCAACTGCGCGGCTTCGGGACCCGGGCCTGGCACGATGTGCCCGGTCTGCAAAAGCTGGACGGTGACTTCTGGCTGACCCCGAACGGGGGGCGTGCCCGCCTGACCCTGGGCAAGGGCAAGGTGGATCCGGCCCGCCACTTCAAGGAACCCATCCCGGTGGACAGCCTGAGTGCGGCCCTCGACTGGTGGCGGGCGCCGCAAGGCTGGGTGCTCTATGGCCAGGACATTGCCCTGGACAACCCGGATCTGCGCCTCGCCAGCCGGTTTCGCCTCGAGCTGTTCGAGCACCCCTTCCTCGCCCTGACCGGGCGGATCGACGTCAAGAACGCGGCCCATGCGGATCGCTACTACCCCCTGGCGGTGATGGATGAGGGGCTGGTGAGCTACCTGAGCGGCGCCATCAAGGGGGGCAAGGCCAAGGGTGCAGACCTGCTCTGGTACGGCGAATTCCGTGACTTCCCCTACGACAACGGCAAGGGCGTCTTCCAGGTGGCGGTGCCGCTGCAACAGGCCACCTACGAGTTTTTCCCGGGCTGGCAGCCGCTGACCGACCTGCAGATCGATCTGCTGTTCCAGAACGCCAGCCTCGACATGAACAGCCGCGCCACCCAGCTCGGCAAGGCCAGCTCCGACTCGGTGCACGCTTGGATCCCGGACCTCTATCCGGGGGCTCACCTCTACGTGGATGCCAGGGTTGAGGGCGAGGGCAAGGCCATCAGCGACTATTTGCAGGACTCGCCGCTGGGGGGATCCGTCGGTCAGGCGCTGCGGGAGGTGGAGATCCGCGGCCCCATGAAGGGCACGGTGAAGCTCGACATACCGCTGGATGGCGAGGGGGAGGTCAAGGCCAGCGGGGAAGCCAGCTTCAAGGACAACAAGGTGAGGATCGCCTCCCTGGACCTGCCCCTCGACGGGGTCGCAGGGACGCTCGAGTATGACAACGAGCAGACGCGCATTCACAACCTCAAGGCCAGCCTGTGGAACCAGCCGCTGACCCTGGATTATCAGGGGCGGCAACTGCCCCACGGCTATCAGGCCGACCTCAAGTTCCAGGGGCAGTGGGACAGCCGCCGCCAGCGCCGGGACATACCGGCCCTCGAGATGCTCCAGGGGCGCAGCAACTGGTCGGGTACCCTGGGGCTGACCCTGCCCGAGAACAAGGCGTTCAGCTTCCAGCTGGCGCTGGACTCCAACCTGCAGGGCATGGGGCTGGATCTGCCCGTGCCCCTGACCAAGGCGGCGGGTACCCGGCTGCCCCTCAAGGTGACGGCCCGTGGGCGGGATGGCAGCGCCGACATCCGCGCCGTGCTGGGGGTGGACATCGACATGCAGAGCCGCCTGGTGTACGGCGACGGCGTGCCCTATCTCAGCCGGGTGCGGGTCAACATCGGCCAGCCCGGGGCGCGGGTGATGCAGGACAAGCCCATGCTGCTCGCCATCAACCAGCAGCAGGCGGACGTGGCCGGCTGGCTGGCCCGTCTCAAGCAGTGGCTGCCGGCCAAGGCGCAGGCGACGCAGGGCAATGCGGTGGTGGGCCCCGCTTTCTTGCCCCAGGAGTGGTGGGTGGATGGCCAGCTGGCCCGTGCCGACATCGGCAGTGCCAGCCTCAAGGCGGTGCACTTCACCCTGGGGCCGGTGAACCAGGCCACCGAGGTGATGATCGACAGCCCCGACGTGATGGGGGTGGTGCGGGTGCCGGTGGCCGATGGGCGCCCCATCGATGCCAAGTTTGCCCGCATCTACTGGTCCGGCAAGGGGACCGATCTCAGCCCGGATCCCGATGAGCGCCAGGACAGGGCCATCATGAATGCCATTCCCTGGCTCACCTTCAGCTGCGTGGATTGCCGCTTCGGCGAGCTGCCCCTGGGTGAGGTGAAGGGGGAGCTGCTGCCCGGGGCCAACCGGCTGGATCTCAAAGGACTGGAGATGCGCCTGGCGGGCAGCACCCTGCGCGGCAGCGCCGAGTGGCTGGCCCGTGGCAGCCAGATGCAGACCCGTGCCAGGGTGAACCTCGAGACCCGCAACAGCGAGCTGCTGCTCAAGCGGCTCGGCTACACCTCGCCCATCGGGGATGCCCCGGGCAAGCTGGCGCTGGATCTGAACTGGCGTGACGTGCCCTACCGCCTGAGCCTGCCGACTCTGGCGGGCAGCGCCGACTACCAGCTGGAGGGAGGCACCCTGCGGGAGGTCAACGACAAGGGGGCCCGGCTGCTCTCCCTGCTGAGCCTCGACTCCCTGATGCGCAAGCTGCGCCTCGATTTTCGCGATGTATTCGACAAGGGCTTCTATTTCGAGTCCATGTCCGCCTCCGCCAAGGTCAATCAGGGGGTGGTGGAGAACAACGACTTCTACATGAAGGGGGCCGCGGGCAACCTGCGGGGCAAGGGCATCGCGGATCTGGTGCGCTGGCGGCTCGACTTTGATCTGAGCTTCTCCCCGAACCTGGGGGGTACCCTGCCGGTGGTGGCGGCCTTCTCGCTGACCCCCATCACCGGGCTCTATGTGCTGGCCCTCTCCAAGCTGCTGGAGCCCGTGGTGGACGTGGTGACCCGCATCGATTTTCGGGTCTCCGGCCCGCTGGACGCCCCCAGGCTGGTGGAGGCGGGGCGGGATCGCGCCCGCATCAAGCTCAACCAGCACCAGAAGGATGCGGTGGATGCGGTGGCGCCCGGCCTGCCCGCCAAGGAGGTCACCCCCTTCCTGCTCGATCCCAAGCATCAGGGCTCGGGTCAGCGCTGAGGGCATGCACCGGGCTGGGGGACTTTCCCCCGGCCGCCAAACCCCTCATAGTGCGGATATTGCCCGCGAGCCGAGAAGGCCTTGTGTCACCGGCTCGCCCAACAGAAGGAGCGCGTCATGTGGCTAGCCGCCATGCAGTTGATATCGGGTCGTACCTGGCAGGATAACCGGGAGCGGATCGCCGCCGAGCTGGCGAGTCTGCCCGGGGAGCGCCCCTTGCTGGTGCTGCTGCCGGAAAACTTCGCCCTCTTTGGCGAGCGGCAGGGGTATCTGGACGGGGCAGAGCCATTGGGAAATGGCCCAATCCAGCAGCAACTCTCTGATTGGGCCAAATCCCACGGCATCTGGCTGGTGGCCGGGGCCATGCCCACCGCCATCGCCGGTGCCGACCACATTCACACCAGTACCCTGGTGTTCGATCCCGACGGCGAGCTCAAGGGGCATTACCACAAGATCCACCTGTTCGACGTGGACGTGGCGGACAATCACGGTCGCTACCGGGAGTCGGAGACCTTCAGCCCGGGTGATCAGCCTGTGCTGGTGGACTCCCCCTTTGGTCCCCTCGGCCTTTCTATCTGTTATGATCTGCGCTTTCCCGAGCTGTACCGCCAGTTGGCCCGGGCCGGTGCCCGGGTGCTGCTGGTGCCTGCCGCCTTTACCGCCGTCACCGGCGAGGCGCACTGGGAGCCTCTGCTGCGGGCCCGTGCCATCGAAAACCAGTGCTACGTGGTGGCCGCCAACCAGGGGGGTACCCACGAGACGGGGCGCCAGACCTGGGGCCACAGCATGGTGATCGACCCCTGGGGCCGGGTGCTGGCCTGTCGGGCGTCGGGGCAGGGCACTGTGCTGGCGCCGCTGGATGGGGCCCTGGTCGATGAATTGAAACGCACCATGCCGGTGCTGCAACACGCCCGCCTGTTGTGAGCCCGCGGCCGTGCATTTAACCGTTACGACATCTCGCATGAGAGTGGAGAGAAAGATTTGAGTCTATTGAGCCAGGTTAGTGCCTCCCTGTTGGCCCCGAACGATCTCGACGAAGGGCGGCTGCAACAGCTGCTCGGCAGCCTGATGAGCCATCAGGTGGAGTTCGGCGACCTCTATTTCCAGCGCAGCTGGCACGAGTCCTGGATGCTGGAGGACGGCATCGTCAAGGATGGCAGCTACAACATCGATCAGGGGGTGGGGGTGCGCGCCGTCAGCGGCGAGAAGACCGGTTTCGCCTACTCGGACGAGCTGAGCCTGCTGGCGCTGCAGCAGTCGGTGACTGCCGCTCGCGGCATCGCCGCCGCCGGTGCGCAGGGCAAGGTAAAAGCATGGGCTCGCACCGAAGCAAACCTGCTCTACCCGGCGCTGGATCCCCTGCAAACCCTCGACAAGCAGCAGAAAATTGCCCTGCTGGAGCAGATGGACAAGTTCGCCAGAAGTCTGGATCCCGCCATCAATCAGGTGATGGCCTCCATCAGCGGGGTCTATGAAGAGATCCTGGTGGCCGCCACCGATGGCACCCTGGCCGCCGACGTGCGTCCCCTGGTGCGCCTCTCGGTGACCGTCATCGCCGAGAAGGGGGATCGCCGTGAGCGCGGCAGCGCGGGGGGCGGTGGCCGCTTCGGTTACGACCATTTCCTCGAGCTGGACGGGCTCGAGAGCCGGGCGTTTGGCTATGTGCGCGAAGCGGTGCGCCAGGCCCTGGTCAACCTGGAGGCCATCGACGCCCCGGCCGGCACCATGCCGGTGGTGCTCGGTGCCGGCTGGCCCGGTGTGCTGCTGCACGAGGCGGTGGGTCACGGTCTGGAAGGGGACTTCAACCGCAAGGGCTCCTCCGCCTTTGCCGGGCGCATCGGCGAGCAGGTGGCTTCCAAACACTGCACCATCGTCGATGACGGCACCCTGCCGGGTCGGCGCGGTTCCGTCTCCATCGACGACGAGGGGACGCCGGGGGGCTACAACGTGCTGATCGAGAACGGCATCCTCAAGGGTTACCTGCAGGACAAGCAGAATGCCCGCCTGATGGGGGTACCGCTCACCGGCAACGGCCGCCGCGAATCCTACGCTGCCCTGCCGATGCCGCGCATGACCAACACCTACATGCTGGCGGGTCAGTACGATCCGGCGGAGATCATCGCCTCGGTGAAGAAGGGCATTTACGCCCCCAACTTCGGTGGCGGCCAGGTGGACATCACCTCCGGCAAGTTCGTCTTCTCCGCCTCCGAGGCCTACCTCATCGAGGATGGCAGGATCACTGCGCCCATCAAGGGGGCGACCCTGATCGGCAACGGCCCCGAGGCGATGAGCCAGGTTTCCATGGTGGGCCGTGATCTCGCGCTGGATCGCGGGGTCGGGGTCTGTGGCAAGGAGGGGCAGAGCGTGCCGGTCGGCGTCGGCCAGCCCACCCTCAAGCTGGATCAGCTCACCGTGGGCGGTACCCAGTAAGGTCACACACCTTTGTAAACCCCGGCCCGGCGCCGGGGTTTTTATTGGAAGGCGCAAGCAATAAAAAACCCCGGCAGGCGCCGGGGCTGGGAAAGGGGCCGGGTCAGTTGACCGAAATGGCGCGGGCGTCGATGAAGAAGCGGGCGTGGCCGTGGTCATCCACCCTTATCTGGGCGAGCAGGCGATCCTTTCGCTTGAACTCCCATCCTGTCTTGATCCGGGTCAGCGCGGGGCTGGCGGCACCGACCACGTTCAGATACTCATGAAACAGGCTGTAGCTTCCAATCTCGGTCAGCATCTTTTCCATTTGCATATCTCCTCAAGTGATGGGGTCAGCACATGCCACGCTAGCGGCAACCTTCTGAACCCTGCCTGTACAAAAACCAGACTACCCCATCAAGATGAAGGCAATATGATCAGGCGCAAGATCAGGAGGGATTCGCACGAAAAATGACACCGTTTTCAATCAGGGCTGGCGCGGCACGGCGAGATGATCGAGGGTGGTAGATCCGGCATGGGTCGGCAAGGCGGCAGCGGGTTGTTCCATCACCTGGCCATGGAAGACGGGATCCTGCGCCACCTCCTTGACGCCGTTGATGCAGAACTGCATACCCATGCACACCAGCAGGAAACCCATGATGCGGGTCATGGCGTCGATGCCGGTGGCTCCCAGGATCTTGCACACGGGATCTGCCAGCTTGAGCACACCCCAGCTGATCAGGCTCATCAGGGCGAAGGCGGTGACCATGGCGGCATAGATGACGACGCGATCGGCCTCGGCCGGCAGCTCGGCGATCTGGGCCGCGCCGCTGATCACCAGCGCCATGGTGCCGGGTCCGCACATGCTGGGCATGGTGAGGGGCACGAAGGCGATATTCTGGTTGGCCTCGACCCCGGCAGACTGGTTTGGCGAGGGGAACAGCATGCGAAAGCCGATGAAGGCGATGATGAGGCCACCGGCCAGGCGCAGGCCGGGAATGGAGATCCCGAACAGATCCAGGATGGAGGATCCGATGAAGAAGCTGACGCACAGGGTGGCGAACAGATAGAGGGCGGCCATGTTGATCTGACGGCGGATGTGCTCGCGGGACATGCCCTTGCTCAGTCCCAGCAGCAGGGTGGCCGTGGTGGGCGGGTTGACCATGGGCAGCAGGGCCAGCAAGGCGAGAAAGACGACCTGGAAGAACATAGTGGACCTCGGGCAGATGGACGGATTGGGGTGAGCTGGCAGGTCCGCAGCGGACCGCCACCGGTCGATGATATCCGCAAAGAAGAAGCCCCGACAGTGCGGGGCTTGCTTGGGAAGGATCAGGCGGCCTGCGGGGTGGCCTGGCGTTGGCCGCGCTGGCGCAGCCAGAGCCAGATGCCGAGCACGAAACCGAGGGCGGCCAGGCTGACCACATAGTGGGAGGGGGCCAGCACGTCCTCCTTCATCCAGAGGGTGACCAGCATGGGGGTGAGGCCGCCGAAGATGGCGTAGGCCACGTTGTAGGAGAACGACAGCCCGGAGAAGCGCACCACCGGCGGGAAGGCATTGACCATGACGTAGGGCACGGCGCCGACGATCCCCACCGCAAAGCCCGCCAGCATGTAGAGGGGCACCAGCTGATCCGTGCCGGCTGCCAGGCTGTGGTAGAAGGTATAAGTGGCGCCGGCCAGCAGCAGGGAGCCCAGGATGAAGGTAGGACCGCTGCCGATGGCATCGATCAGCCGGCCATAGACGATGCAGCCCAGGGTGAGGGCGACGATGGCCAGGGAGTTGGCGGTCAGGGCATCGGCCGGGCTGATGCCGTGCACCTTCTGCAGATAGGTCGGGGTCATCAGGATCACCACTACTATGCCGGCGGAGAGCAGCCAGGTCAGCAGCATGGAGACGACGACGCTGCCCTTGTGTTCACGCAGCACCGTCTTGAGGGGCAGCTCCTCGGCCAGGGACTTGTTGGCCTGCATCTCGGCGAAGACCGGAGTCTCGTGCAGCCAGCGGCGCAGGTACATGGCGACGATGCCGAACACGCCGCCGAGCACGAAGGCCAGACGCCAGCCCCAGTCGCTCACATCGCCCGGGCTCATGCCACGGTTGATGGCGGTCGCTACCAGGGAGCCGAGCAGGATGCCGGCGGTCAGCCCCGCGGTGAGGGTGCCGCAGGCGACACCGACCCGGCGGGCGGGCACATGTTCGGCCACGAAGACCCAGGCACCGGGGACCTCCCCGCCGATGGCGGCCCCTTGCAGGATCCGCAGCAGCAGCAACAGCAGGGGGGCGGCGATGCCGAGCACGGCGTAGGTGGGCAACAGGCCGATCAGCAGGGTCGGCAAGGCCATCAGGATGATGCTGAGGGTGAACATCCGCTTGCGGCCGATGAGATCGCCAAAGTGGGCCATGATGATGCCCCCCAGGGGGCGGGCCAGGTAGCCGGCGGCGAAGATGCCGAAGGTCTGGAACTGGCGCAGCCACTCGGGAATGTCGGCCGGGAAGAAGAGCTCGCCGATGACCACGGCGAAGAAGACGAAGATGATGAAGTCGTAGAATTCGAGGGCGCCGCCCAGCGCCGCCAGGCTCAGGGTCTTGTAATCCTGTCGATTGAGGGGGCGACCGTGGTCGTGCGATGTGCTGACTTTACTCATATCCTTATGTTTCCCATCGTTTTTTTAGTTATTCTCCCCGGTGTGCTGCGGGGATACGCTCACCCACGAGGGTATGCTTTTGTGTCCCGCAATGTAAATCGCACAATTCGCAACACTGTCTTGCAGCACGGTGCGGCAAGTAGCTGGAGAGATCATGACGAAGAAAAAGGTACTGCTCTCCTGGAGCAGCGGAAAAGACAGCGCCTGGGCCTTGCATCGCCTGCGCCAGGATCCGGCCATCGAGGTGGTGGGGCTGTTCACCACCCTCAACCAGGCGTTCGAGCGGGTGGCCATGCACGGGGTGCGCAAGCAGTTGCTGCTGGCACAGGCTGAGTGTGTGGGCTTGCCGCTGACCACCATCGACCTGCCCTGGCCCTGCAGCAACGAGGAGTATGGGCGCATCATGACGGGCTTCATCGCCGATGTGCAGGCCAAGGACATTTACCACATGGCGTTCGGGGATCTCTTTCTTGAGGATGTGCGCACCTATCGGGAGCGGCAACTGGCGGGGACCGGCATCACGCCGCTCTTCCCGCTCTGGGGCAGCGACACGACCGAGCTGGCGCAGGCGATGATCGACGCCGGGCTCAAGGCCAGGGTCTGTACCCTGGATCCGGGCAAGCTGGACGCCGGGTTAGGTGGTCATGAATTCGGCTCGGCCTTCCTGGCTGCCCTGCCCGCCGGGGTGGATCCCTGCGGCGAGAACGGGGAGTTCCACACCCTGGCCTGGGACGGCCCGATGTTCCTGCATCCCCTGCCCATCCGGGTGGGGGAGACGGTGCTGCGGGACGGCTTCGTCTTCACCGATCTGCTGGCGGAGGATCCCGAATGAGGGAAGACCCCCTCGGGTGAGAAAGAAAAGGGGTCGGCTCCGTGAGGAATCGGCCCCTTTGCGTTTGCCCCCTTCAGCGGGCGGCGAAGGTGTCGCAAGTGGCGGGCTTGCCGCTGTCAAAACCGCGTTTGAACCAGGCGAGGCGCTGGGCCGAGGTACCGTGGGTGAAGCTGTCGGGAACGACCCGGCCCTGACCTTGCTGCTGCAACCTGTCGTCGCCGATGGCCTGGGCGGCGTTGAGCGCCTCTTCCAGATCGCCGCGCTCCAGCACCTGCTCTTTTTCCATATAGTGGCCCCAGACCCCGGCGAAGCAGTCCGCCTGCAGTTCAAGCTTGACCGACAACCGGTTCTGGGCGACCTGGCTCAGCCCCTGTTGCTGCTGGCGCACCTTGGTGGAGATGCCGAGCAGGTTCTGCACGTGGTGGCCCACCTCGTGGGCGATCACATAGCCCTGGGCGAAGTCGCCGTCGGCCCCCAGCTTGTCGCGCATGTCCTGATAGAAGGAGAGATCGATGTAGACGGTGCTGTCGGCCGGACAGTAGAAGGGCCCCATCACCGACTGCCCCTGGCCGCAGCCGGTGCGGGTCGCACCGCGATAGAGCACCAGTCTGGGGGCCTGATAGCGGTTGCCGCTTTGCTGGAACATCTCGCCCCAGGCGTCCTCCGTGGAGGCGAGCATCACCGAGGTGAAGCGGGCGAGGGGATCGTTGGCAGCCTGTGACGAGTTCTGACGCTGGGGCTGGCTCTGCGGGGCCGGATCCTGCAGCAGGGGGCCGAGGTCCACGCCGTAGTACCCCGCCACCATGACCACCACCAGCAGGATCAGGCGCCCCTTACCGCCGATGGGCAGGCCGCCGCCCCCGTTGCCGCCGCCTTGCTGACGCCGGTCTTCCACATTGTTGCTCTCACGGCGATCTTGCCAGCGCATATCCCCATACTCCCGTCATTGGTGGTGGCAGTAATGATAATGGCTGGCGCCGGGGCTTGCCTAATCGGCCCGGGTCATTCGGCCCAGGGCATCTCGGGCAGGCTGTCGAGAAACTCGCCGTAACGGACGAGGTTGAAGGGGCCCTGTTCGGCTTCCATGGCCATGAGTTCGGCGCCCAGGGCGCAGGCGATGTATTGCAGCGCCTCTTCCCGCGGGGTGCCCTTCATCACCAGGCGCATCAGGGTGGCTTTCACCTGGAGGGGGTGGCCCTCGGCGAGCTGGTTCTCCACCATCTCCAGCAGTGTCTCTTCATCAAAAAATTCGGGGGTATCGGTCATGGCCGTTCTCCTGCCTGTTCCATGGGGTGGGCAGTATAGCGGGGACGCGGCTCCCGGGGCGAAAATATCGTCCGGGACTTGCCAAGGGGGCGGGGCGGGAGCAGTCTTGGACACTCTCTCTGCCGAACGAGCCCATGCCATGATCCTCTCCGAGCGCCTGGAACTGCGCGAACTGACCGTTGTCGATGCCCCCTTCATTCTCGAACTGCTCAACGATGGCGATTTTCACCGCTACATCGGCGATCGCGGGGTACGTACCCTGGCGGATGCCGAAAACTACATCCAGCAGGGGCCTGCGGTCAGTTATGCCCGCCACGGTCACGGACTCTATCTGGTGGTGCGGCGGGAAGACGGGGCCAGGCTCGGCATCTGCGGCCTCATCAAGCGCGACACCCTGCCGTGCGAAGACATCGGCTATGCCTTCCTTCCCGCCTGGCGCGGTCAGGGTTATGCCATCGAAGCCACGCGGGCGGCCATGGCAGATGGCCGCGAACGGCTCGGGATCGAGCGGGTGGTCGCCATCGTCACTCCGGGCAATGAGCGTTCGGTCCGGCTACTCGCCAAGCTGGGGCTGAGTCAGGGCAAACGGGTCAGGCTGGGAGCCGGCGAGGAGGAGTGCCTGCTGCTGGAGGCGCCGGACAAGGAGACTTGCGGGGTCTAGCCACCGCTCGGGGAGCGGGGCCATGCAGACTATGACGTCAGGCAAGGAGGCCGCCGTGAGTTGCGGCCTGTCTGCATCGGGCGCTGCCGGTGGGCAGGTAAGGTCAGTTGAGCTCTTCGATGGAGAACTCGCCGGCGATGCCATCACAGGAGATGGCGAAGCCGCCGCTGAAGCGGGTGCTGAACTGGATCAGGAACGCATCGTCGTCGTGCTCTTGCACGGGCAGGTTGATGGGTTTGCTGCGACGCAGGGGTTTGCGGATCTGTACGTGTTTCATCATGGTATTTCTCTATATAAATTAAGTGTTTGCTCCTTGTATTGGCAAATGTCAGGTCAATGGGCGCGGTCAGCACGATGGCGGACGAGCGCGCAGGAATACCCAGCCCGGTTCAGGGGCGTCTGCACTTTCAAGGAAGGCGCCAAGGACCACGCGGATGCATGATGCTACTTGGGAGTGGGCAGATCGGGTCTGCACCGTGAGAGCCGGGCAACGCAGGCAGACAGCCTGAACGGTTCTCAAGGCGAGTAAATCAGAAGAAGGTTATGCGGGTACTGGCAGGATTCATCGTGAGGTGAAGCATTGCGAACATAATCAGGGCTGATTAACTAGCCGGCGCGCATTCTCTCCTCGAAATGTGTAAAAAGCAAACACTAATTGTGCGTTCACCCAGTCATTCCCTGTTTTTCACGGCCACGGGGATGACAAAAGGGCTCCCGAGGGAGCCCTTTTCATTGCCGGTCAGGGACGGGCTCAGGCGTCGCCGCAGGCCTTCTTGGCGGCGGTGATCATGGGGGTAATGGTCATGCCCTGTACCACGATGGAGAACATCACCACCGAGTAGGTCATCACCAGGATCACCTGGCGCAGATCGACGTTGTGCCCCGGGATCATCATGACACCGGATGGCAGTGCCAGGGCCATGGCCATGGCCAGACCGCCACGCAGGCCGCCCCAGGTGAGGATGCGCACCGAGAAGGTGTTGTAGCTGCGGAACTTGCGGAACGCCACATAGGGCAGGGAGACGCTGATGAAGCGTGCGGCCAGGCAGAGCGGTACCGCGATGACCAGCAGGATCCAGTCGCGCCAGGCCAGATCCAGCAGCACCAGTGCCAGACCGATCAGCAGGAACAGCAGGGCGTTGAGGAACTGATCCATCAACTCCCAGAAGTGATCCAGGTGGTGCTGGCTCTGCTCGGAGAAGCCGGAATGACGGGTCCAGTTGCCGATCATGATGCCGGTCACCACCATGGCCAGGGCGCCGGAGACGCCGATCATGTTGGCGAAGGCGAAGCCTGCGGTCGGGATGCAGAGGGTCAGCAGCAGCTCCAGGGAGCCGTCGTCGGTGGCGCTGATCATCACGTGGGCGATGAGGCCCAGCACGGCCCCGAACAGGATACCGCCGAGGGCCTCATGCAGGAACAGACCGGCCACGCTGCCGAAGGTGGGCTCCACGCCGCCAAAGGCCACGGCAAACACGGTGGCGAAGATGACGAGGCCGACACCGTCGTTGAACAGGGATTCCCCCTCGATCTGGATGGCGATCTGGGGTGGCGCCTTCATCTTCTTGACGATGGCCAGTACGGCGATGGGGTCGGTGGGGGAGATCAGGGCACCGAACAACATGCAGTAGACCAGCGGCACATCCCAGCCCAGCAGCTTGGCGATGAACCAGAAGCCGTAGCCGATGAGGAAGGTGGAGAGCAGGGTGGCGGCTATGGCCAGAATGGTGATTTCCCACTTCTGGCTACGCAACGCCTTGAGGTTGATGCCAAGGCCGCCGGCGAACAGCAGGAAGCCCAGGATCCCCTTCAACAGGAAGTTCTGGAAGTCGATGCTCTCCATGGTCTTGATGGCGAGAGGCTCCAGATTGAACCAACCCAGTTTGCCAAACAGCACCAGCAGCGCGGAGATCAGCATGGAGCCCGCAGTGATGGCGATGGTGGTCTGGATCTTCACAACATACTGGTTGGCAAAGGCGATGAAGATCGCCAACGCTGCCAGGAAGCAGAGTGTGTAGTAGACGCTCATAGTTATTTTTCTCTTTGGTAAACAGCAAGCACGTATCCCTCTTGAGGACGGGCATAGGGTACTCCCGGGTTAGATCATGCTCATTACCTATTTATGGTTATATTTAATCGTCATCACGGACAGATAGACGGCTAGATTTCCATTTGATTTGATTGCTGCTAGGATGGGCATCACGCAGTTGCATGGATGTAAGGGGTACGAGCGGTGTCGAGCAGAGAGTCGAACAAGAAAGCGGATGTCACAACCAGGCTGGAAGCCTGTCTCAAGGAGCGGATCCTGATCATCGACGGGGCCATGGGCACCATGATCCAGGGTTACAAACTCGGTGAGGCGGACTATCGGGGGGAGCGGTTTGCCGACTGGCATACCGACATCAAGGGCAACAACGACCTGCTGGTGTTGAGCCGTCCCGCCGTCATTCGCGAGATCCACGACCAGTATTGTGCCGCGGGGGCCGACATCCTCGAGACCAACACCTTCAACGCCACCCGCATCGCCATGGCGGACTACGAGATGGAAGCGCTCTCGGCCGAGATAAACCGGGAGGCGGCCCGCCTGGCCCGCGCCGTGGCGGACGAGTGGACCGCCAAAGACCCGGCGAAACCGCGCTTTGTGGCAGGGGTGCTGGGCCCCACCAACCGTACCGCCTCCATCTCGCCGGACGTGAACGACCCGGGCAAGCGCAACGTCACCTATGACGAGCTGGTGGCCGCCTACACCGAATCGACCCACGCCCTGATCGAGGGCGGTGCCGACATCATCCTGATCGAGACCATCTTCGACACCCTCAACGCCAAGGCGGCCGCCTTCGCGGTGGACCTGGTGTTCGAGGAGCTGGGTTACAGCCTGCCGGTGATGATCTCCGGCACCATCACGGACGCCTCCGGTCGTACCCTCTCGGGCCAGACCACCGAGGCCTTCTACCACTCCCTTCGCCACGTCAAACCGGTCTCCTTCGGCCTCAACTGTGCGCTGGGGCCGGACGAGCTGCGCCAGTACGTGGAGGAGCTGTCCCGCATCAGCGAGACCCATGTCAGCGCCCACCCCAACGCCGGTCTGCCCAATGCGTTTGGCGAGTACGATCTGGACGCGGTCGAGATGGCGGAGCATATCCGCGAGTGGGCCCAAAGCGGCTTCCTCAACCTGGTGGGCGGCTGCTGCGGCACCACCCCGACCCACATCCGCGCCATGGCGGATGCCGTGGCGGGCATCAAGCCCCGTGCCCTGCCGGATCTGCCGGTGGCCTGCCGGTTGTCGGGCCTGGAGCCTCTCATCATCACGGCGGACTCCATGTTCGTGAACGTGGGTGAGCGGACCAACGTCACCGGTTCGGCCAAGTTCAAGCGCTTGATAAAAGAAGGGCTCTACGACGAGGCCCTGGATGTGGCCAAGCAGCAGGTGGAAAACGGCGCCCAGATCATCGACATCAACATGGATGAGGGGATGCTGGACGCCGAGGCGGCCATGGTGCGCTTCCTGAACCTCATCGCCGGGGAACCGGATATCGCCCGGGTGCCGGTGATGATCGACTCCTCCAAGTGGGAGGTGCTGGAGGCGGGCCTCAAGTGCGTGCAGGGCAAGCCGGTGGTCAACTCCATCTCCATGAAGGAGGGGGAGGACAAATTCATCGAGCAGGCGAAACTGCTGCGTCGCTACGGCGCCGCCGTCATCGTCATGGCGTTCGACGAGGTGGGCCAGGCTGATACCCGTGCCCGCAAGTTCGAGATCTGCCAGCGCGCCTACCGCATTCTGGTGGACCGCGTCGGCTTCCCGCCGGAAGACATCATCTTCGACCCCAACATCTTCGCGGTGGCGACCGGCATCGACGAGCACAACAACTACGCGGTGGACTTCATCGAAGCGGTGAAGGACATCAAAACACACCTGCCCCACGCCATGATCTCCGGCGGCGTCTCCAACGTCTCCTTCTCCTTCCGTGGCAACGAGCCGGTGCGCGAAGCCATCCACGCCGTCTTCCTCTACCACGCCATCAGGAACGGCATGGACATGGGGATCGTCAACGCGGGCCAGCTTGCCATCTACGAAGACATCCCGGCCGAGCTCAAAGAGAAGGTCGAGGCGGTGGTGCTGAACCTCAACGACAACGCCACCGAGGCGCTGCTGGCCATCGCAGAGAAGTATCGCGGCGCGGGTGCCCAGGCGGAGGATCCGCGGGATCAGGAGTGGCGCAGCTGGCCGGTGGGCAAGCGGCTCGAACACGCCCTGGTCAAGGGGATCACCGACTTTATCGAGGAGGACACCGAGGAGGCGCGCGCCCAGGCCGAGAAGCCGCTGCACGTCATCGAGGGGCCGCTGATGGACGGCATGAACGTGGTGGGCGATCTGTTCGGCGCCGGCAAGATGTTCCTGCCCCAGGTGGTGAAGTCGGCCCGGGTGATGAAGCGGGCGGTGGCCTACCTGCAACCCTACATCGAGGCGGAGAAGTCCGGCGGTTCCAGCAACGGCAAAATCGTGCTGGCCACCGTCAAGGGCGACGTGCACGACATCGGCAAGAACATCGTCGGGGTGGTGCTGCAGTGCAACAACTTCGAGATCGTGGATCTCGGGGTCATGGTCTCCTGCGAGACCATCCTCAAGACGGCCCGGGAAGTGAACGCCGATATCATCGGCCTGTCGGGCCTCATCACTCCGTCCCTGGACGAGATGGTGCACGTAGCAAAGGAGATGGAGCGTCAGGGGTTCAAGCTGCCGCTGCTCATCGGCGGTGCCACCACTTCCAAGGCCCACACCGCGGTGAAGATAGAGCAGAACTACTCCGAGCCCGTGGTCTATGTCTCCAACGCCTCCCGCGCCGTGGGGGTGGCCCAGAGCCTGCTGAGCCCGGAGCTCAAGCCCGCCTTCGTCGCCCGCATCGACAAGGAGTACGAGATTGCCCGGGATCAGCATGCCCGCAAGCAGCCGCGCTCCAAGCCGGTCAGCCTGGCCCATGCCCGCGCCAACCGCCATCAGCTGGACTGGGTGGGCTATGAGCCCCCGGCGCCCCGGGAGCCCGGCGTGCAGACCTTCGAAAACGTGCCCATCTCTTTGCTGCGCCCCTACATCGACTGGACGCCGTTTTTCCTGAGCTGGGAGCTGGCGGGCAAGTTCCCCCGCATCCTGGAAGATGAGGTGGTGGGGGAGGAGGCGACGCGCCTCTACGCCGACGCCAACGCCATGCTGGATCAGCTGGAGAAGGATCAGAGCGTGCGCTGCGCCGGTATCGTCGGCCTGTTCCCCGCCAACGCCGTGGGGGACAGCATCGAGGTCTACACCGACGAGACCCGCACCCAGGTGCGCAAGGTGCTGCACCACCTGCGCCAGCAGAGCGAGAAGCAGGGCTTCCCCAACTACTGTCTGGCGGACTATGTGGCGCCGAAGGAGAGCGGCAAGCCCGACTGGATCGGCGCCTTCGCGGTGACCGGCGGCATCGGCGAGGAGGCCATCGCCAAGGCCTACAAGGCGGACCACGACGACTACAACGCCATCCTCATCCAGGCGGTGTGCGATCGCCTCGCCGAGGCCTTCGCCGAGTACCTCCACGAGCAGGTGCGCAAAGTGCACTGGGGCTATGCCCCGGACGAGGCGCTCAGCAACGAGGAGCTGATCCGCGAGAACTATCGCGGCATCCGCCCGGCGCCGGGCTACCCGGCCTGCCCGGAGCACACCGAGAAGGGGAGCATCTGGGAGCTGCTGGGGGTGGAGCAGGCCATCGGCATGCAGCTCACCGAGTCCTACGCCATGTGGCCGGGGGCGGCGGTATCCGGCTGGTACTTCTCCCACCCCGAGAGCAAATACTTCGCCGTGGCCCAGATCCAGCAGGATCAGGTGGAAGACTACGCCATGCGCAAGGGGATGACCCTGGCAGAGGCCGAACGCTGGCTGGGGCCCAACCTGCATTGATCCCCGTCTGCCCCGCTTCACGCAGTGCGGGGCAGACGCCGGGTACGCACGCCATATCGAGGTTGCCATGAAGATTGGATTTGTCGGTCTGGGGGCCGTGGTGCAGACAGCCTATCTGCCTGCACTCGCCGCACTGGCGGAAAATACCGAGATATGGGGTTTTGATCCCGCCATCACCCTGCCCGGCGTCATGTCTGCGCCGACCCTGGAAGCCCTGCTGGCCGAACCCCTGGATCGGCTGGTGATCGCCACGCCTTCCCTGCTGCATCTGCCTGTGCTGGTGCAGGCACTGGCCAGCGCCATTCCCCTCATCCTGGTGGAGAAACCCGTGGTGGCCACCCTGGCCCAGCACGATCGTCTGCACGCCCTGCTGGCGGACCCCGAGGTCGCAGCCAGGGTGCTGGCGCTGGATCACTGGATGGCCCGCAATGCCGTCCAGCAGTTGCTGCTGAGCGGCAAACTGGATGAAGGCTGGCAGCCTCGGGAACCAGAGGGCGCCGGGGTCGGGCTGGCCACCCTCGCCGATATCAGCGCGGTGGAGGGCTTTTTGCTGGAACCCTGCGGCCTGGACGAGGCGGGTGATCCGTATGCCCTCAACTTCGCCACCGGGGAGCCGGATCGGCGGGTCCTGCGCCATCCAGACGGGGTGATCCTCGACATCGGTACCCATCTGCTGGCGATGATCCGGGAGCTGCTGGTGGCCCTGGGTGGGGACGACCGCCTGCACCTGATCGCGGAGGGCGTCTGCGACCGGCTGGGGCAGCCCATCCGGCGCGGGGATCTGGAGACCGCCGAGGGGCGGGCCTGCCTGCGCGGCGAGGCGGCAGGGGTGCCCCTGACCCTCTGGCTCGACAAGTATGCCGGTCCCGGGGTGGAGAAGAAGGGGCTTTGCCTGCACCTCAAGGACGGGCGGCGCATCGAGCTGCTTCGCCGCGGCAACCTGGAGTGGCTGCACCATCACGACGTCGACGGGATGCGGGGCTGGCAACATGAGGGGCCCCTCTATCGCCACTGCATCGCCCAGACCCTGCTGGCCCCTGTGCCGTTGGGAGGCTGGGCCGACACCACGGCGCGCCGTTTGCAGGAGGTCGCCCTGCTGCTTGAGTTGCAGCAAGGGCTGCGCGGCCCCCATAGGGCTGGTGGCTGGCGCTGTCTTGCAGAACGGTCTCTGGCTTTGGTCCGTCTTGAGTGCGGCACTCTCGGTTTTTGCCCGTTCTTGCAGAACCGCGCATGGTGAGGGGAAAGGATTGGCGTTGCCAGTCGTTCATGGCACCTTATACTCTCCAGTCCGATTATCAGGTCTGCCATTTCCATGAATATTGCCATTTTATCCCGTGAGCCCAACAACTACTCCACCCGCCGTCTGGTCGAGGTGGCCCGGGCCCGTGGGCATCAGGTCGAGGTGCTCGACACCCTGCGCTGCTACATGAACATCGCCTCCCACAGCCCCTCCATCCATTACGAAGGACGGGAGCTGGAGAGCTATGACGCAGTGATCCCGCGCATCGGTGCCAGCATCACCTTCTATGGCACCGCCGTGCTGCGCCAGTTCGAGATGATGAGCACCATGGCCCTCAACAGCTCGGTGGCCATCTCCCGCTCCCGGGACAAGCTGCGCGCCATGCAGTTGCTCTCCCGCCACGGCATCGGCCTGCCGGTGACCGGCTATGCCCACAGCACCCACGACGTACCGGATCTCATCACCATGGTGGGGGGCGCCCCCCTGGTGGTGAAGCTGCTGGAGGGCACACAGGGGATTGGCGTGGTGCTGTGTGAGACCCAGAAGGCCGCGGAGAGCGTCATCGAGGCCTTTATCCAGACCAACAACAATATCCTGGTGCAGGAGTACATCCGCGAGGCCAACGGCGCCGATATCCGCTGCCTGGTGGTCAACGGCAAGGTGGTGGCCGCCATGCGCCGCCAGGCCCAGCCGGGGGAGTTTCGCTCCAACCTGCACCGGGGCGGCACCGCCGAAGCCATCAAGATCACGCCGGAAGAGCGTGCCACCGCCGTGCAGGCCGCCAAGATCATGGGGCTGGATGTGGCCGGGGTGGATATTCTGCGTAGCGCCCGCGGCCCGTTGGTGCTGGAGGTGAACTCCTCCCCCGGCCTGCAGGGGGTGGAAGCCGCCTCCGGCAAGGACGTGGCGGGCAAGATCATCGAGTTCCTCGAGCTCAAGGCGAGCCGCAAGCACAAGCCGGCGGAATGAGTCCCAAACGAGTGTCAGACAGGTAAGCACAGGGCGCCCTCGGGCGCCTTGTTGCTATCTGGGGGGTGGGCTGGAAGGCAGCGGGCTTGCCGGGAAGTGTCTCCCTTCTCCCACTGTGTTGAACAGCCGGGAAGAAGGGCCGGGAATGAGGGGGTTATGCCGCCCCGGGGGCGCCGGGGATCATCACCAGCCGGGCGCTGAAGACCCCCTCCACCAGATGGGTCTCAATCTGCCAGCCCAGCTTCTCGCAGATGCGCTGGATGATGGTGAGACCGCAGCCGTAGCCGAGGATCTGATCCGGCGCGGCGGCGGTGGGGTTGCTGATGGTGAGCACCTGCTCGTGCAGGGTGATCTCGATGTGCCCCTCGGCGTAGCTCAGGGCGTTTTTCAAGAGGTTGCCGAGGGCGATGGCGAGCAGGGAGAGGGGAGCCTGCACCTCGCTCTCCTCGTCCAGTTGCAGGCGAATGTCCAGCGTCTCCCGTTGCAGCAGGGGGGCGAGGCGGGTCAGTTCCCGGCGAATGAGCGGCGCCACCTGCTGGGGCGGGCGCTCCACGGCCTCCTTGCGTCCCAGCAGCAGGAAGGTTTCGGTGAGCAGGGCCATCTCGTCGGCGGCGGCGCGGATGCGGCTGACGGCGCGGGCTGCCGGGGCGGGCAGGTCATTCACCTTGCCGAGCAGGGCCGCGGATCCCTGGATCACCATGTTGGGGGTGCGCAGCTCGTGGCTGGCAAAGCGGCTGAACTCCTGTTCACGGGCAAACACGGCGGCTACCTCGTGCTTGCCCGCCAGCAGCGCCTGCTCTATCTCTCGCAGCTCCTGCCAGGGGGCATCGGGCACGAAGTCCCCCCGATCCGGGGTCAGGTGGGCGACTCGCTGGCGCAGCCGCTCCAGCGGCCTGGTGATGTGACGCACCAGCCAGATGCCGAAGGCGAGGCTCCCCAGCAGCAGGGCCAGACCGATGAGGCGGGTCACCAGATGCAGCTTGGCTTCGTAAGGGTCGAGGTAGTCGTCCGCATCGTCGTTGAACACCAGATAGAGCAGCCCCTGACCCGAGGGGTGGGCGCGTACCAGGAAGTGCTTGTCCTCCCGGCCCAGCTGATGCTCGAAGAAGCCGGGGCTCTGGTAGGCCTTGAGCCAGGCGGGCAGGCGGCCCGCCTCTGTCCAGTAGCTGGAGAACTGGCGCGGGCTGGGGGCGGGGGCAGCCATGCCGAGGCGCAACCAGTCGTCGTCATAGCGGGTTGCCTCCGCCTCCAGCCAGTGGCGCAGGCTCAGCTCCTCCATCTTGTTCTCGGCCACCACCATCAGCAGGCTCAGGATCACCAGCAGCAGCAGACCGGCCCCTCCCAGCGCCAGCACCAGGCGCCGGCGCAGGCTCGGCAGGCCGGAGGCAAGGGGCGGCGTCGGGTTCGTCATGGGGTCACCAGCCGATAGCCCTGGCCGTGCAGGGTCTCCAGCATGGGGGTGGGGAAGGGCTTGTCGAGGGCGCTGCGCAGGGCATAGATGTGGCTGCGCAGGGCGTCGGAGTCGGGCTCCTCGTCGCCCCAGACGGTGTCGAGCACCTCCTGGCGCGTCACCAGCTGGGGGGCGCGCCTCACCAGCAGGGTGAGGATCTGGAACGGGATCTTGCCGAGTTTGAGCTCGACCCCGGCGCGGGTGGCGCGGCCGCTGGCGGGATCCACCGTCAGATCGCCAAAGCAGAGCACGCCCATGTCCCCTCTGGGGCCACGCAGGCTGAGGGCCTCCAGGCGCACCTCCAGCTCCTCCATGGCGAACGGCTTGACCAGATAGTCGTCGCCCCCCGCCCGAAAGCCTGCCAGCTTGTCCTCCAGGCTGTCACGGGCGGTGAGAAAGAGCACCGGGGTCGCGATGCCGTCCGCACGCAGCCGCTCCACGGTACGCAGGCCGTCGAGGCGCGGCATCATGACGTCCATGATGATGACGTCGAAGCGCTCCTGGGCCAGCAGTTGCAGCGCGGCCTGGCCATGATAGGCGCAATCCACCCTGTGCCCGGCCAGCGCCAGATAGTCCATGATGGTCTCCGCCACCTGGGGACTGTCTTCCACCACCAGTATTTTCATGCTCTGATCTCCTGGTCTGTGCCGCTATTTCACGGCCATTTCACACCGGATGGGTCATCCTGTGTGCCAGTGTAACCCCGAGGATCCCCGATGAAGAAGTCTCTCTGCGCCTTCTGGTTATTGATTCTATTGCCTTTTGGTCTGGTGCAGGCGGCCGAGTTCAAGCTCACGGGCCGCACCACCTGGCAGCTTGGCCAGTTGATGGTCAACGGCATTCCCTTCGTGATCGATGAGCGCACCCGCTTCAAGGATGGCCTGGATGAGGACGATCTCGGCGGGACCTGGGTCGATCTGGAAGGGGTCGTGCAGGAGACGGCGGCAGGGGCGCGGCGGCTCGTTCGCGAGGTGGAGGCGCTGGAAGAGGAGGACGAGATGGAACTGGAAGGGCCGGTGGAAGGGGGACGGATCTGGGGTTATGTCACCTCGGATGGGAGCCTCTCCCCGTTCGAGGGACGCTGGCTGGAGCTGGAGTGCAAGTTTGACGGCATGCGCCTGAGCCAGTGCCGGGAGGATGACTGACCGGTCAGGGCGGACCGGGAAAAATTGCCCGTCCGGGGCCATAGTTAAACCTCACCCTGTGACCCCGGACCGCCTGCCATGACCCGAACCGCACTCTGCCTGCTGCTGTTGCCCTTCTGCACCCTTGCCGACGACGCCGAGCTCTGGCTGGTGGAGCTGGAGCACAACGACGGGGTGCGCCTGCAATTCCAGGGGGCTGAGCTGGAGCTCGGCAGTGCCGAACTGCACGGCGTGGCGCTGCCGGACGGGCTCGTGCCCGGCATGCACCTCGCGATCCAGAGCCGCTACGGCGTCGCCGAGACGATCCGGGTGCTCGACGGGGCGCCGGATCCGGCACTCGGGGCCAGCTGGCGGCGGGCGGAGGATCGACTGCTCACCCATAATCAGCAGGCATTGCTGCTACAGGATCTCGGCGTGCTGGTGTTTGATGCTGACACTCGCTGGATCAACGGCAGCGCCGCCGATCTGCAACCGGGTCGCCGCCTGGTGCTGAGCCGGGATGAAGAGGGCCGCCTCACCGATATCCTCATTCCTGACCCCGAGGATCCCCTCGACGCCGAAGAGTGAGACCTCTCTCCCTTTCCCCTTGTTAATGGCTTGTACTTTAAATTTCCCCACTTATACTGGCGCACATCTTGTCGGAGTGCTGACCGTCGAACGACGCTAAGCTGAGACCGTTAATTCGGGATCCGTGGAACCTGATCAGGTTAAGACCTGCGAAGGGAAACAAGGGTAACTTGCGGGTTACCGCGCCGGGGAAGGTACACCTTCCCGTCAGCTGGAGGCAGACCGCCTCTGGCTGGCACAGGCGCACAGGGGGAGGTTGTCCTGTCCGGTTGTCCTTAGGGCGCCGGGTTTCCAGACTAGGAAAACACCGGGACGGCAGAGCAGGGAAGATCCATGCCCGACTCACTCCCCCGAGCACACCCCGCCGCAAGTTCATCTTCTCCTCGAACTCCAGACAAGCAAACACCCATAACTTCAACCAGTTAATGTGAGTTTTGCTATGTCTACCAATGTATCTGATACCACCAAATCCAGCCGCCGCGAGCAGCGCTCCAGCGCCCAGACCTTTATCGACAACTTGAAAGGGATGGCTCACCCCAACTCCCGCCGCATCTTTATCGAAGGCTCCCGCGCCGATATCCGGGTGCCTCTGCGGGAGATCCAGCTGGCCGACACCTTCGTCGGCGGCACCAAGGAAGCTCCCCAGTTCGAGCCCAACGAGCCGGTGCCGGTTTACGATACCTCGGGCCCCTATGGGGAAGAGGCCGCCCCCATCGACGTGCGCCGCGGTCTGCCGCGCCTGCGCGAAGCCTGGGTGCTGGAGCGTGCTGACACCGACGCGCTGGACGGGCTGAGCTCCACCTTCACTCAGGAGCGGCTGGCGGACGAGGGGCTGGATCACCTGCGCTTCGAACATCTGCCGAGCGCCCGCCGTGCCAAGCCGGGCCGCCGGGTCACCCAGCTGCACTATGCCCGCCAAGGCATCGTCACCCCCGAGATGGAATTTATCGCCCTGCGCGAGAACATGGGCCGCGAGCGGGTGCGCTCAGAACTCTTGCGCACCCAGCACCCGGGTCAGGGCTTTGGCGCCAGACTGCCCCAGAACATCACCCCCGAGTTCGTGCGCGATGAGGTGGCCGCCGGTCGCGCCATCATCCCCAGCAACATCAACCACCCGGAAGCGGAGCCCATGATCATCGGCCGCAACTTCCTGGTGAAGATCAACGCCAACATCGGCAACTCGGCGGTCACCTCCAGCATCGAAGAGGAAGTGGAGAAGCTGGTGTGGTCCACCCGCTGGGGCGCCGACACCGTGATGGATCTCTCCACCGGCCGCTACATCCACGAGACCCGCGAGTGGATCCTGCGCAACAGCCCGGTGCCCATCGGTACCGTGCCCATCTATCAGGCGCTGGAGAAGACCAACGGCATCGCCGAAGACCTCACCTGGGAGCTGTTCCGCGACACCCTGCTGGAGCAGGCCGAGCAGGGGGTGGACTACTTCACCATCCACGCCGGCGTCTTGCTGCGCTTCGTGCCGATGACCGCCAAGCGCCTCACCGGCATCGTTTCGCGCGGTGGCAGCATCATGGCCAAGTGGTGCCTGTCGCACCACAAGGAGAACTTCCTCTACGAGCACTTCCGCGAGATCTGCGAGATCTGCGCCGCCTACGACGTGAGCTTGTCGCTGGGTGACGGTCTGCGTCCGGGCTCCGTCTATGACGCCAACGACGAGGCCCAGTTCGCCGAGCTGCGCACCCTGGGCGAGCTCACCAAGATTGCGTGGGAGTACGACGTGCAGGTGATGATCGAGGGCCCCGGCCACGTACCCATGCACATGATCGAGCGCAACATGACCGAGCAGCTGGAGCACTGCCACGAGGCGCCCTTCTATACCCTGGGCCCGCTCACCACCGACATTGCCCCAGGGTACGATCACTTCACCTCCGGCATCGGCGCCGCGCTCATCGGCTGGTACGGCTGCGCCATGCTCTGCTACGTGACCCCCAAGGAGCACCTGGGCCTGCCCAACAAGGAGGACGTGAAGCAGGGGCTGATTACCTACAAGATCGCAGCCCACGCCGCCGATCTGGCCAAAGGCCACCCGGGCGCCCAGATCCGCGACAACGCCATGTCCAAGGCGCGCTTCGAGTTCCGCTGGGAGGATCAGTTCAACCTGGCCCTGGATCCCGACACCGCCCGCGCCTACCACGACGAGACCCTGCCTCAGGAGTCCGGCAAAGTGGCACACTTCTGCTCCATGTGCGGGCCCAAGTTCTGCTCCATGAAGATCACCCAGGACGTGCGCGATTATGCGGCGAAACTGGAAGCCGTGGAGATCAAGCTGGTCGGCATGGACGGTCAGCAGGAGCGGGTGGTGGCCGAGGTGGAGAGCGGCATGGCCCGCATGGCGGAAACCTTCAAGGAGACCGGCGGCGAGATCTACCATCAGGCGGCGACCCTGAAGCAGGCCGCAGGGGAGGAGGCGTGAGCAGCGAGCGCGGGGCTGTCAGCCCCGCCGAACTGTCGCCTGTGACGCAGGCCCGCCCCGTGGTCTGGACCATCGCCGGGTCCGACTCCGGCGGCGGGGCCGGCATTCAGGCCGACTTGCACACGATGCATGACCTCGGCGTGCACGGCTGCTCCGTCATCTCCGCCATCACGGCCCAGAACTCGGTGGCGGTGAAGATGGTCGACCCCGTGCTGATGCAGACCTTCGCCGCCCAGATCGATGCCCTGGGGCTGGATCTGCCACCCGCCGCCATCAAGATAGGCCTGCTGCCGACCCGGCTGCATGTGGAGGTGCTGGCACGCAGGTTGTCGACCGTCGAGGCTCCCTTCGTGGTCTACGACCCGGTGGCCATCGCCAGCACCGGCACCCCCATGGCGGAGCCCGGCATGCTGGTGGCGGTGCGCGAGCACCTGCTGCCGCGCCTCTCCTTGATCACCCCCAATGGTCCCGAGCTGGAAGCCCTGACCGGCCTGCCCGCCACCAGTCCCGAGCTGGTGCGCCTCGCCGCCCGGCGGCTGCGCGAACTCGGCGCTCGCGCCGTGCTGGTCAAGGGGGGCCACCTTGAATGGGGCGGGGATCTCTGCCTCGACTACTACCAGGATGAGACCCGCGAATTCTGGCTCGCCGCGCCGCGCCTCGATACCCGCCACGGCCACGGCACCGGCTGCGCTTACGCCAGCGCCATCGCCGCCGTGGTGGCGCAGGACTATCCGGTGGAGGACGCCATCACCCTGGCGCGTGCCTACCTGCAACAGGGGCTGGCGGCGGCGCAGGGGGTGGGGGCAGGCCCGGGGCCCATCGCCCATCTCGGCTGGCCTGCTGATCTTGCCCACTTCCCCCGTGCCGTGCTGGCGGGCTCACCGCTCGATCGCCGCTTTGGCCTCTTTTCTGTTGAAGGGATGGAAGCGAGCAGCGCCCGTCTGCCGCAGGGCCCCTTTGCGCCGACCGAGCACCACCTCGGCCTCTATCCGGTGGTGGACTCGGTCAAGTGGCTCAAACGCCTGCTGGGGGCCGGGGTCAAGACCATCCAGCTGCGGATCAAGAATCTGCCCGCCACAGAGGTGGCGCCGGCCATTCGTGATGCGGTAGCGCTCGGTCGCCGCCATGGGGCGCGGCTCTTTATCAACGACTACTGGCAGCAAGCCATCGAGGCGGGCGCCTGGGGCGTGCATCTGGGGCAGGAGGATATGGAGACCGCCGATCTCGCCGCCATTCAGGCGGCGGGGCTGCGTCTTGGCATCTCCACCCACGGCTACTTCGAGCTGATGCGGGCCCGCGAGCTGGCCCCCTCCTATATCGCGCTGGGCCATATCTTCCCGACCAACACCAAAGCGATGCCTTCGCGCCCCCAGGGGCTGGCGCGGCTGCACCACTACCGCGCCCTGATGTGCGACTGGCCCACGGTGGCCATCGGTGGCATCAGCGAGGAGCGGGTGGCGGCGGTCAAGGCAAGCGGGGTCGGCAGCATTGCGCTGGTCTCGGCCATCACGGCGAGCGATGACTGGCAGGGCGCGACCGAGCGGCTGCTCGCTGCCGTGGGGGCGGGGGATGAACCGCGCTCGGCCTGCGTGATACGGGAGGCAGAACATGCGCTCTGATGCCGCTTCTCTTAGTGACAAAGAGTATCTGAGATACGGCCGCCAGCTGATGCTGGCGGAGATAGGGGAAGCCGGTCAGGCGCGGCTGAAAGATAAGTCCGTGCTGATCGTGGGCCTCGGCGGGCTCGGCTCGCCGCTCGCCCTCTATCTGGCCGGGGCTGGTGTGGGCACCTTGTGGCTGGCCGATGGCGATACGGTGGATTCCAGCAACCTGCCGCGCCAGATCCTGTTCGATAGCGAGGCGGTCAACCACTCCAAGGCGGAGCTGGCCCGCGAGCGATTGGCTGCCCACAACCCGCTGGTGGAGCTGATCGCCATCAACCAGCGGCTCGATGCCGCCAGCCTGCCGGCGTTTGTGGCCGAGGTGGATCTGGTGATCGACTGCTGCGACAACCTCGCCACCCGCCAGGCCATCAACGCCGCCTGCGTGGCCCAGGGCAAGCCCTGGATCTGTGCCGCCGCAGTGGGCTGGCAGGGGCAGCTGATGGTGCGCACCAGCAGTGATCACGCCTGCTACGCCTGCCTCTATCCGCTGGATACCGAGATCAGGGAAAGCTGCGAGACCAGCGGCGTCACCGGCCCGCTGGTGGGGGTGATGGGCTCTTTGCAGGCGCTGGAGGCACTGAAACTGCTGCTCGGGATGCCGAGCCCGGTGGCGGGCACATTGCGCCGGTTTGATGCCCTGACCCATCAGTGGCAGACCCTCACGCTGGCCCCCGATCCCGATTGCCCGGTCTGCGGCAGCACCCACCCGGCCCTGGAGAATTAACCATGAAGATCCGATTGAACGATATCGAGCTGACGCTGCCCACCGGCCAGCGCCTGACCGAGCTGCTGGCGGTGCAGGAGATTCCCCCTCAGGGGGTAGCGGTGGCCCTTAACGGCGCCGTGCTGCCCCGTAGCCGCTGGGCCGAGACCCGTCTCAATGACGGGGACGAACTCCACCTCTTCACCGCCATTGCCGGAGGCTGACCCATGATGCTCGCAGTCCCATCTTCGCGTGTTCTGCCTTGCGGCGGCACTTCATCTCTTCTTACCACTGTGGCGGGAGGCTGACATGCTCAAGATTGCCGATCACACCTTCTCTTCGCGCCTCTTCACCGGCACCGGCAAGTTTGCCCGCCCGGAACTGATGGCCGCCGCCATCGAGGCAAGCGGCTCCCAGCTGGTGACCATGGCCATCAAGCGGCTCGAACCGGGCAAGGCCCACGACGATATCCTCACGCCCCTTCGGCAACTCGGGGTCAAGCTGCTGCCCAACACCTCGGGGGCCAAGACCGCCGCCGAGGCGGTATTTGCCGCCCACCTCGCCCGCGAGGCGCTGGGGACGAACTGGCTCAAGCTCGAGATCCACCCCGATCCGCGCTACCTCTTGCCCGATCCCATCGAGACGCTCAAAGCCGCCGAGCAGCTGGTGAAAGAGGGCTTTGTGGTGCTGCCCTACTGCGGTGCCGACCCCGTGCTGTGCAAGCGGCTCGAAGAGGTGGGTTGCGCCGCCGTGATGCCGCTGGGCGCCCCCATCGGCTCCAATCAGGGGCTGGTGACCCGGGAGTTTCTCTCCATCATCGTCGAGCAAGCCAATGTGCCCGTGGTGGTGGATGCGGGCATAGGTGCCCCCAGCCACGCCGCCGCCGCCTTTGAGCTGGGGGCCGACGCCGTGCTGGTCAACACCGCCATTGCGGTGAGCGGCGACCCGGTCGCCATGGGCCGCGCCTTTGCGCTGGCCTGCACTGCCGGGCGCAGCGCCTATGAAGCAGGTCTCGGCGCCCGTGCCCTGCAGGCGCAAGCCTCCAGCCCGCTTACCGATTTTCTGGGGGCGTTATGAGTCAGCATGCCAATGACCCCACCCCGACCCTCCCCTTGCCAGGGGAGGGAGTGTCGACTCCGCCCTCTTGTGAAGTAGGAGAGCGGGGGGGCGGATTAACACCTCCCCCTTGTGAAGGGGGAGGCCGGGAGGGGGTTGAGAGAAAGTCGGAGAGTTTTCTCGATAGATGGCAGGAGCTGGAGTGGGACGATATCGGCATGCAGATCCGCGCCAAGACCGCCGCCGATGTAGAGCGGGCGCTGACTACCTCCCGCCGCACCCTGGCGGACTTTATGGCGCTGATCTCGCCAGCTGCCGAGGCGTATTTGCCGCAGATGGCGGCCGAGGCCGAGCGCCTGACCCGCCAGCGCTTTGGCAACACCATCGGCTTCTATGTGCCGCTCTATCTGTCGAACCTCTGTGCCAACGACTGCACCTACTGCGGCTTCTCCATGAGCAACCGCTTGAAGCGCAAGACCTTGAATAGCGAGGAGATTGAGCGCGAGTGTCTGGCCATCAAGGCGCGCGGTTTTGACAGCGTGCTGCTGGTGACCGGCGAGCACGAGCACAAGGTGGGGCTCGCCTATTTTCGGCAGGTGTTGCCCATCATCCGCCGTCACTTCAGCACGGTGGGGATGGAGGTGCAGCCCCTCTCCCAAGACGAATACGCCGAGCTGAAAACCCTCGGCCTCGATGCCGTCATGGTCTATCAGGAGACCTACCACGCCCCCACCTATGCCCGCCATCACCTGCGCGGCAACAAGCAGGACATCGCATGGCGCCTCGCCACGCCGGATCGGCTCGGCCGTGCCGGTATCGACAAGATCGGGCTGGGGGCGCTGATCGGTCTCTCTGCGGACTGGCGTGCCGACAGCTACTTTGTCGCCGAGCATCTGAGCTGGCTTGAGCGCCACCACTGGCAGAGCCGCTACTCCCTCTCCTTCCCGCGCCTGCGCCCCTGCACCGGGGGGTTGGAGCCTGCCGTGGTCATGTCGGATCGCCAGCTGGCCCAGCTTATCTGCGCCTGGCGCCTCTTCTCGCCGACCCTGGACTTGTCCCTCTCCACCCGCGAGTCGGCCACCTTCCGTAACGGCGCGGTGCGTCTTGGCATCACCCAGATGTCGGCCGAGTCGCGCACCCAGCCGGGTGGCTATGCCGAGGGGGATAAAGAGGAGCTGGAGCAGTTCGCCATCCACGACGACCGCCCGGTGGGGGAAGTAGCCGCCGCGGTGCGGCAGGCGGGGTTGCAGCCGGTGTTCAAGGACTGGGAACCCTTCCTGGGCCGATAGGGGCGGCCACGCCCCCCCTTTGCTGGGCAGCCCCCCCGGCATGGCGGCCGGACTCCGCTGCCTGCGGCAAGTCTGATGGCACGGCGTCGCCGTGCCGTCGTAGGTTTGATTAGCGAAGCGTAATCAGACGTTCGCGGAGTTTGTCGAGGTGACTAGCCGTAGGGTCGATTAACCGTCAGGCGTAATCGTCCGCTCCGTGTGATGGGGGAATGGCACGGCCTTGCCGTGCAGGACGCGAGGCCGTCGGCCTCGAAGGGGTTTCGCCCGCCCTTCGGGCTTGGGCGAGTAACTTTTCTTTGCGTGGCCAAAGAAAAGTCACCAAAAGAAAGGCCACCCCCGCCAATCCGACCGCTACGCGGTTTCCCTCGGGTCAGGTGCAAGGTCGGACGGACCGCCGCAGACGGCACATCCCTGTGCCGGCTGCGTCTGCGCCATCATCCCTGATGGCGCTCCTTACCTTGCCCCTTCCCCTCGGCGGATTGGAGGGGGAACAAATACCGGGCCCACCATAACCTCAAGGGGAATGCAGGTGATAACTAGATCTGAACAAACTAGACCTGTACAGATTGTTAATTTTTTTGTTTTCTTGCGAGGTTATAGCTCCTCTTGGCATTTATTAAATAGTCACAGTGTTCCATTATTTTTTTGATAAATTCTTCAACTAGTTCAATGGAGTAATAGTGTAGTTCTGGGTTTGCATTTTTGTAATGGAACTTGTTGTTGCATGACTTCCACGAATTCTTGAATGCGACAGCATCGAAACAATTTTTATTTATTAGTGGGGCTCCTGTTTTATTGTGATGTGATAAATGCTTTTTAAGAATCGCTTCATCATATCTGTCTTGTAGGCGAGAGTTTATTTCATTGATTGCATCCTTCTGTAAGAACGGGTGGGTCTTTTCTCTGTCGGTTGGTTTTTCTATTATTAGTGCTTGCCTGAGGGCTTCAATGCCATCCTCAGCTCTGGTTAATGCTATTGTATTCCCTTGAGCATCATCGGTAGCAAATATAAGTTTTACATTAAGTGGGATGGCAAACTCAATGTCATTGCTTTGATTTACCTCATTCTCGATAGACGTTGCTAATTCTAGGATGTCATCAGCTATGTCACCATAAGTTGATTTCATTATGGATATAGGTGGTGATTTAAACTCACCAACTAAAGAGATCATGCCCGTGTGGCTATTATTTATAAATGACACCTCAGTGAAACTTTCGAATTGTGAAGTGTAGTTCGGGAATTCAGATAATAAGTGCGACACTCATGGATGAATGGCGAGAGGTGGCCAACTGCTGATTGGTGGTACCCTTATGCTCGCCAAAGTAAAAGCAGTATCACCATGAGCTATCAGCAGTTGACCGAGGGGCAACGATACCAGTTATCGGTGCTTCGCGCACAGGGGATGTCCATCCTTGCCACCGCACGCGCCATTGGCGTTCATCGCTCCACCCTCTACCGGGAGCTGCGTCGTAACGCCGGGCCGCAGGGCTACCAGCCAGACAATGCGCATCAGCACGCCACCCACCGACGGGCCAGTGCGGCCAAATCTCGGCTATCTGCCGATGTCATCCAGTTTGTCGAGCTGACACTCGCCTGGTGGTGGAGCCCGGAGCAGATAAGCGCGGTGGGCAAGCAGATAGGCCTCATGGTGAGTCACGAGTGGATATACCGCCATGTGGCCGCCGACAAAGCCCGGGGTGGCCAGTTGTACCGCCATCTGCGCCAGGGCCACAAGCGCTACCGCAAGGGGGCGAGCAGCCTGCGTTCTCCCATCAAGGAAGCCCGCTCTATTGATGAACGGCCGGCTATCGTCGATAGCCGGGAGCGGCTCGGTGATTGGGAGGCGGACACGGTGCTGGGCAAGCAAGGCACAGGTGCACTGGTCACCCTGGTGGAGCGCAAGAGCCGGCTCTATCTGGTCAAGCGGGTCGCGAGCAAACAGGCTGGGGTGGTGCGGGATGCGATAATCGAGATGTTAACGCCCTACATCGAGCAGGTGCATACCATCACCTTTGACAACGGCGGCGAGTTTGCCGAACACAAGGCGATAGAGGAAGCGCTGGGTGCCGAGACTTACTTTGCGCACCCTTACTCTTCGTGGGAGCGCGGTCTGAACGAGAACAGCAATGGGCTGTTGAGGCAGTTTATCCCAAAGGGAACAGACCTGAGAGAGGTCACGGACGAGGATGTCAGGAGAGCGGAGCAGTGGCTCAACCTACGACCTCGGAAATGTCTCGGATTCAGGCAGCCTGTCAAGGTATTCGAAGAGTACCGTCAGGCGGCATAGGCGAGTGTCGCACTTCGAAGTTGAATTCGCGGTTAAGGACGCCAGACTGAAATACTCTGGAAATAATTCCTTGTATCTCAGGCATAAGTAGATGAACAGCCTGATCTCTAAAATAAGCAACCTGCTCTATATTTTTTCTTATCTTAGAGTTGGAAGGATAATACCTTTCTAAGCACTCTCGTAAGGATATAGTTTCTTTGAATCCTTTAGTCTTAGTTCTAAAGATAGATTTTTCACCATCTCTTTCTATTAGTGCAGCTTTTAAAAATTGCTCCCACGCTGTGCAAAAACACATTGAGAAAGCATCCATCTTGTTTTCTAAGGATGGTCTGTTGTATAACTCCAAGGCAAGGAGCATGTTGTCTTGTGATTTTGCCAATAATGCTTTGGCTAACTTTGATCTGCAGTTGTGACCTAGTCCCCTCCTGTTTTTGGATTGGGATAGCAATTTTGAAAACTCTACTTCTGATATATTTTGGCAGTTAGATGCATCATATAAACCATCAGGAGTTTCACTGATGAAGTCTGCTAGCTGACCTTTTATCCAATAAGTTCTGAATGTTGTTGCTTTCCATCCTGTCGCAGAAAGAACATCTTCTAGGGAGAAAGGGACTCCATTTTTTTCTTTTTCTTGAAGAAACAGGAACAAAGAAGAAAGGGACTTACTTATTTTCATAAACACCCCGATTCAATGATTGTCTATTATGCATTCAAAATTGTCTTGTGGCAGTGTAGCTTTAACGATTCGTAAGCTGAAGCATTTGAGCCTTTTAATGTGAGGTGGTGCACCTTCTAGATCGTCTATGCGAAATGATGGAATGTGGATTCTGAGGTATTCTCCCTTTTTATTGGGGGCCGAAATTCAATCTGTAGGGCTGAGATCTAAATTACGATGATCATCACTCACCTCAGATAATCCTGTAGGGTTATCTCCGTTAAGAAATTTTGCCTGCGGTAACAAGGGTATAAATATGCGCATCAAGAGGCTGACCATGGAGGAATATGCGGTTCCTCGCCCGACACTCAAAGGTAGCCCCTACAGCGATGGCAACAGCTTTGTTGGCGATGTTGCCAACCCCCATCACGCTCTCCAGTCGAAATAGACCCAACTGCTGCAAACCAAAGCCACACAGCAGGGTGGCCGCCTGCCGGGCGACCCGTTGCCGATGTTCATGTCCGACATAATCCGCACCTTATCACCCATGCAGACATAGTGACCTACGGTACTACTTCTCTTGTCAGGGCGTGGCGCTGCCCAGTTGCTTGAGGTAAGCGGTCAGTGAGAATGGCTGAGCAAATTCCTTCATGCCTGCCAGCCTGTCCAGCTCCGCCTGCCCCATCTGCTGCAACTGGGTTTGCTGGGCTGGCGTCAGGGTGGTAGTCCTCGCCTTGATCAAGGTGTCGAGAAAGGTGCGGTCTCCCTCTACCGCCTGATGGAACGCTTTGAGCGCCAGCGCATCGACCTCTGCTGCGGTGCAGCGCTCCATGCTTTTCTCATGAAGATAGATAAGCACGGTCACTTGTTGTTCCCTCTCCAGTGACCAGAAGGGGTCGCTTTTCGTGGGCAGAGTGGTGCCGTGTTGCGACTTGATGGCTTCGCACCGCTCAAATGCCGGGTCCAGATCGTGCAGTGACAGCGCCATGGCGCCTTGGCAGGCGAAGAGCAGCAGAAGGGCAAATTTACTTGTTGTATGAGGCATGGACACATTTCCAGAACTGGGATTCTTTACCTGCTGAAGACCATGCCATGGGTTCAACAACCTGATTCAGTTTGTGGCGCAGGATATTGGGGATGCCTTCCATCGCCTGGCCATACAACTCCCAATCGTAATCACTGATGTTGTAGGCAACGTCCTTGGCACTTCTCGGGTCGCTGAAAATCGTATAAAGCGGTGTGGCGGAAACGGCGACAGCCAGTTGATTGGCGCTGTCTACAAGCTGGTCCATTTGCTCCAGGGCATCGATTGAACGGGAGCTCAATGTCAGTCCTTTGATCGGACATGTAGCTATCCCCATGATACTCTCCTGCTTTATCGGACATGAATGAGGCCAAATTGGATATCATTTATGCAACCGATGATCAAATTAAAAGCTGAAAAATGAGAGTCATATCGCCCTGTGTCGCGTGATGCCGAGCATGAAGAGATAGGCATTGATCATGATGTTATTGGTTGTTGGGCTTGTTGCAGGTAGCTACCTCTTGTCGGGTTGGGGGCGCTTTGCAGAGAGGCGTTTTGTATGTGGGTCATTCTTGATGCTCCTGTATCTTGCCCTCTATTACCTTTTTCCTTCTGATCTCGTCGGTAGCTCCATCCATCAAGGGCGTCTGGGGCAATATCTGCCGGTCTTGTCCTACGCCGCCATCTTGTTTGGTGAAGCCATTTTTCCCTTCGACAAGGGAAGGTATATCCCTTGGGTAGGTGTTGGTGGGTTGATCGCCGCCTCTCTCTATCACCTGGTGTTCTTCGCTATTCAGTAGCGCAATATGGTCACAACGGCGGTGTTGCGCTCAGGCCTCATTTGATTCGAGGCATTCTCTGGCACTGTCTGTTCGCCAGTCTCTGTCGCCCCCTGCCCATGTGCGCATCGACCCGGGGCGGGTTTGTCTCTAGCATGGAGGGGCGGCGGAGTCTGGCTCCGTCAAAATGGATGATGGACGAAGTGCGCCTTGCACACTTCTGGCGGAGAGAAAAGATGAAGCTGCGTTCCTTGTTGATGGTGGGTGCCCTGCTGCTGGGCGGATGTGCGGTCAATCCCTATGGGGGGACGCCTGCGCCGGTCGGCGAGCCGGACAAGCCGGTGACCAAACCAGAGAAACCCGTGGCCGAGCCTGACAAGGCCGAGCCGGTGCCTGCTCCCAAACCCGTGGCACCGACGGGGCTGGCGGTCGCCCTGGCCGATGACTTCCTGAAGGCCGCCGATGTGCAGGCGCTGGCGGGCAGCAGCCCGGTACTGCTGCTGATGGCGCCCCAGAACGGTACAGGTGAGCCCTTCAGCACCCAGCCCCTGGCGGTGGCCATGATCCAGCGCATTCAGGCCAATAGCGGCTTTCGTTTCGCAGACCCGGGTCAGGTGGCGGCCATCACGGGTCAGCTCGAATACCAGCAGGGGGGCATGAACCCCGCCTCCCTGGTGCGCCTGGGTCGCCAGACCGGGGCGGGTTACATGCTCTACGGGGATCTCCTCTCTGAAGGGGGCCGCTACCGGCTCGCCATGAGCCTGATGGATCTCAAGAGCGGCGAACTGCTCTGGAACGCCAGTCGATCCGCGGCCCGCTGATGCCGGCTCGCCATGAGCCTGATGGATCTCAAGAGCGGCGAACTGCTCTGGAATGCCAGTCGATCCGCTGCCCGCTGATGCCGGCTCGCCGGATCCCACTTGACCGGGATCCGGCCCTGCCCCCCTTGTCCGGGGGCGGGAATACCCTTGTGGTTCCCCTGGCGTCACATGCGTTGGTATGTCGCACTGCCTGAAGGCAAAAACACCTTCCTGACTGTCTGACAACTCTGGTTCTGACAGCATCCCCGATTGCTACCATTCACTTTGCCGGAGGCTTGTCCGGTGAACACGTCACCGATCGCATCCTTCCCGCCCGGCAGGCAGCTTTCTGCCCCTGTGCGATACTCCATGAGTCTTGTATAACAGGAGTACAGGGACCCACTCCCACGGATAGCAAGGAGCTCGGATGGCGCTCTCAGTGGCACAACTCTACGAAGTGATGGCCCAGTTGCCGGATCCCGTTTTCATCCTCAGCGAAGATGGCTACTACATCGAGTACATCGGCGGGATGGAGCAGCAGTCCTACCAGAACGGCAACCCGCTGATCGGCAGACAACTGCTGGACGTGCTGCCCGAGGACAAGGCGCAGTGGGTGATGGCGCAGGTGGCTCAGGCCCTCGTCAGCGGCCAGGTGCAGGTGGTGGAGTACGACCTCTCCCCCGCCGAGGTGGATGGCATCGACGCCGACGCCGGGCCCCAGGGAATGCAGCGTTTCGAGGGCAAGATAGCGCCCTTGCCCTCTTTATATGAGGGGAAGCGGGCGGTGGCCTGGATGACCCGCAGCATCACTCGCCAGCACGAGCTGCAACAGCGGCTCAAGCGGCTCGGGGAGACGGATCAGCTCACCGGCCTCTACAACCGCCACTTCTTCTTCGACCAGTATCACCATAAGGTGCAGGGGCAGCATCTCACCGGCCTCATCATGCTGGATCTCGATCACTTCAAGCAGATCAACGATCGCTTCGGCCACCAGACCGGTGACAAGGTCTTGTGCCGGGTCTGCGAGTGCGTCTCCGCCCAGTTGCGGGGGGAGGATCTCTTCGTGCGCAGCGGTGGCGAGGAGTTTCTGATCCTGCTGCCGCAGATCGACGAGGGGATATTGCTGAAGGTGGCGGAGCGGATCCGCGCCGCAGTGGCGGCCATGGCGCCGGATCCCGCCCCCGTGACCGTGAGTCTGGGCACCACCCTGATCCGGCCGGGAGAGGATCTTGGCACCGTGCTGGCCCGGGTGGACGAGTGGCTCTATCGGGCCAAGCGGGGCGGGCGCAACCGGGTGGCCCACGATGGGGCGCCCTGAGGGGCGCAGTGAACAGGAAAGAGGGCGACCCGGGGTCGCCCTCTTTCATTTGGCCGGGTCAGATCAGCCGAACAGGGTCGAGATATTCTGCCCCGCCATCAGCAGGCCGATGGCCAGGGCGCTGAACCAGACCAGGGTAGCAGCGACCAGGGCATAGCCAAGGGCGACGAAGAGCCCGTCCCGCTGCAACATGCCGATGGCCAGCAGCAGGATGGCCCAGGCGGGCATGGCGTTGGTGAAGGGAATGGCGCCCAGCGGCAGCATCAGCAGCAGGGCGGCCAGCATGATGAGCAGGCCGTTGCAGCGGTTGATGGTCACGCTGCCGGTCAGGATGAGCAGGCGCGGGCGGATGAAGCGGTCGATGCGGGCCAGCAGATCCGCCCCCTTGTGCAGGGTCGGCTTGAGGTGCTCGGCGGCGAAGCGGCGCTCCATCAGGAAGGCGGGCAGCCAGGGCACCCGGTTGAGGGTGATGCCGATGCCGATGAAGAGGATCAGCAGGCCAAAGGGGGTGCTGACGCCGGGAATGGAAACCGGCAGCAGGAAGGGAACCGTGAGCAGCACGCAAAACAGCAGCATGCCCTGCTCGCCCACCAGGGCCAGCATCTGGCGCAGGCTGATGTGGCTCTCCTCGATGGCGTGGGCGGTGGCCCTCAGAGTATCGGAGAGCGTGCTTTGGGGGTCGTTGAGTTGCGCGGCAACCATTCCTGAGATCCTCGTCTGTTGATGCCACTGCTGTGGCGCCGCCAGCTTACGGGGACGAGGTTAATCCCGGATGAATAACCCCGGGGAGCACAGATTTTTCCATCGGGAGCGGGGCAATGAGGCTGGTACAGCCCCCGTCCAGTGTGGGAGACGGGCGCTCTGATATGCTTTGCGCAGGTCTTTCACCAAAGGATGAGCACATGAGAGGAGCGATGGGGATGGTGCCGGGGCTGCTGCTGCCCCTGGCGGGCTGGGCAGCCGAGCCCCCGGCGACGGGCTGGCAGCTGACTCCCTTTGCGGGATACAGCTCGGCCATCGACTTTCGGGCCATGGACGAGCCGGCCCCCACGCCACACGGGAGCGACATCGACACCCTGCAAGGGGAGCGCTCCGGCAGCTGGGGGCTCTTCATCAGCAGGGAGGTGGATGACCCCGGCATGGTGGAGCTGCTCTACAGCCACCAGTCGACCCGGGTGTCCCCCGAACTGCCCGACAGGCTGACGGTGGACACCCTGCAGTTTGCCGGGGCCCTGACCCTTTCTGACCACCTGATGGCCCCCTATATCGGTGCCGGGATCGGGGTCACCCGCTTCGATGCCTACGACAGCGAGACGGCCCCTTCCATGTCCCTGGCCCTCGGGGTGCAGCCGCGCCTGACCGAACATCTGGCCGTGCGGGCCGAGGTGCGCGGTTATGGTGCCCTAGTCAACGACGACAGCCAGTTTCTCTGCAACCCCGAGATCTGCGCCTTTCGGGTGCGAGGGGAGCTGATCACCCAGTGGCAGGCCAATATCGGCTTGACCCTGAGGTTCTGAGCCCCGCTCGGACTAGGCGATGCCCTTGGTGACGCGGCTGAGGGGCTCGTTGACGTCGAACACCTTGTACTGCACCGCGCTGGCGCCCATGGCGAGCACCCGCTGCTCATGCATGGTGGCGTAGGCGAGGGCGCTCCCCTCATCCTCGAACAGATAGATGCCGCCCGCCTCGCCGGTGCGCGGGTTCTCGGTCCAGATCTTGGAGATGAAGCCGGGCTCCCGGGTGATGGAGTCGGCCAGCGGCATGGCCGCAGCAGTGAGGGCTGGTCCCATCATCTGGGCGGGGAAGTTGAAATGGATCTGTAGCAGGCTGGGCATGATAAACCTCTCGTGGGCGTTGATTGGCGGAATCCGCATCATAGGAAGCCAGCATCTTGGCTGCAAGAAGGCACATTTTCGTGGCATAGTTACCGCAAAGTAACCACTCACGAGCCATACCGTGCCCTCACTGCCCTGTCCCGCCTATCAGGTATTGCGCCTGCTGACCGGCAAATGGAAGCCGGCCATTCTGTTTCATCTGCGCGAACAGACCCTGCGTTTTGGCGACCTGCGCCGCTGCCTGCCCGAGGTGAGCCAGAAGGTGCTCACCGCCCAGCTCAAGGAGCTGGAGAGCGACGGTGTCATCATCCGCACCCTCTACCCCGACGTACCGCCCAGGGTGGAGTACAGCCTGAGCCCCCTTGGCGTCGCCCTGATCCCCCTGCTTCAACAGATGCACGATTTTGCGCTGAACCACGTTGATCTGCTGGCTGGTCAGGGTCCTGTTTCTAGCGAGCCCGCAGCAACCAGCGGCTGAGGGCGGTGGCCGCCAGCAGTCGGTAGCCGAGCAGAGTGAGCGCCAGCAGCGCGGGTACCTTGAGGAGTTCCCACCACACCTGCTTGCCCTGGGGGCCGAAGATCATCAGCCACACCACCAGCATCATGTGCAGACAGTAGAGGCCGAGCACCTTGGGGGCCTGGCGCTCGAGCCAGCTGCCCTGGCCCCAGCCGGGGTTGGCCAGCAGCAGGCCGAACAGCCCCAGCGCCCAGGGAAGCGAACCCAGCAGGTAGTCGTGGCGATTGAGGGGCACGGCGGCAGCGCGCAGCAGCCCTGCGGCCTCCAGGGCGTAGAGCCCCATCCCCACCATCATCATCAGGGCGCAGCGCCTGGCGTCCGGCTGCCAGGCACGCAGGCGCAGCTCGGCGCCAAGCGCCACGAACAGCAGGGAGAAGAAGGGGCCGTTGCGGGTCAGCAGGGCCCACTCGCCCCCGAGCAGCGAGCCATAGGAGCCGCCGATCAGGGCCAGGGCGTAGAGCAGGGCCCCCAGCAGCAGGGCCAGCCTCGGCAGGCGGACCTGCTGGCAGAGCCCCAGGATCAGCACCGCCACCATCAGGGCGGGCAGGAACCAGAGGTGGATCATGCCGCCCACCCACCAGACGTTGAGATGATCCCCGAGCTGCATCTGCCACTGGCCCGCCATGGCGGGCAGGTAGCCCTCGCTCACCGCCGCGAGCGGGTTGAACGGTATCAGCACGTAGAGCAGGCTCCACGCCAGCCAGAGCCCCAGCAGGGGTCGGCAGTAGCGCAGTGCGACCGTCAGCGGGTGGCCCGCGGCGAGGGCGGGTTGCAAGAAGTAACCGGCGCACAGGAAGAACAGCGGCACCGCGAAGCGGCAGAGCTGGTTGATGACGGCCCCGACCAGAGGGTAGGGCGTGCCGTCCCACAGGGCGGGGTCGAAGGGGTTGCTGAAAGGGGAGAGATGGATGGTCATCACGGCCAGGATGGCCACCACTCGCCCGCATTCGATGCTGGAGATGCGCATGATTCCTCGTGGCGTTCGGGAGCTGGGCGCACCCTATCAGCCGCAGGTGCTCCCTATCCAGCCGCCTGGTCGCCAACTGTGACCCCCATCGGCGGCCGGTTACCCTTTGTTACCCGAGGTGCGGGCAAGGTTACCGCCGCCGGGAGCAGGATCCCGTTTTGGTGTCGGTAAAAGGGCTAGAGCAGGGCCACCAGCACGGTGACCAGGGCGCCCAGCAGCAGCAGGGCGATGCCGCGACCGGCGGGGCCGTGCAGCTTGTTCCACATCAGCAGGCTGGTGAGGGCCAGCAGCAGCATGGCCAGGGCCGCCAGATCGCCCACCAGTTGCCAGGGCAGGCCGGTGCCCATGCCACGGTGCAGCCGGTTGAGGCTGGCAGCGAAGTTGGCCTGCTGCAGCTCGGTGCGCACCAGCAGAGTGCCTTCCACATAGCTGGCGGCCACGCTCTGGCTGAGGGTGACACCGCGCAGCTCCCAGCGGGCCGGCAGGGTGAGGGCGCCGGATGGTGTGGGCAGGGTCTGGGGCGGGGTGATCTGGGGTCGCCCCTCCTCGAACATGTCTGCATAACGCTGTTGCAGCAGGGCTTTCAGTTCATCCGGGCTGGCCAGCGGCGTGCTCAGCACTATCTGTCCGCTGGATTTCCCGGTGTGGGGGCCGGGCAGGGGCAGCACGGCCCTGTGTTGCAGCCAGAGGCCGGTGAGGCCGTAGAGCAGCATCAGGGTGAGGGTGGCAAAGCCGGCCCAGGCGTGGATGCGGCGCACCCACTTGTTGTTGTGCAGGGGGAGTCTTCTGGGTGTCATTGCTCGTGTGTCACAGAGAGCCTGGCCAGCGAAAGGCTGGCCAGGGGAGGGGAGAATTAGAAACGGTAGGCGGCGGTCAGGTGCAGCTGACGGGGCGTGCCCGGCATGATCTGGGCCGCGCTGGTGGCGCTGACGAAGTAGTCGTGATCGGTCAGGTTCTCCACGCTCAGCTGGGCTTCCCACTGGGGCCAGCGGTAGCCGGCACGGGCGTCGAAGCGGGCGTAACCGGGCAAGGTGGTGGTGTTGGCGTTGTCGGCGAAGCGATCCCCCACCGCCGTCACCCCGGTCTCGCCGAACCAGCCCTGCTTGCCGCTCTGGTAGCCGGCGAACAGCTGGCCGTTCTGGCGGGAGACGTTCATCGGCCGCTTGCCTTGCAGGTCCGCATCCGCCTTGACCTGCTCGGCATCCTGGATGGCGACGCCGCCGCGCAGATAGATCTCGTCGGTCAGCTGGGCGCGGGCGCTCAGCTCTATGCCGTCGGTGCGCTGCAGACCGGTGAGGATCACTCGGGTGGGATCCAGCGGATCCTTGCTGCGCTTGTTGTACATCTCCAGCCGGTAGAGGGAGAGGGTGGTGGCGAGGCGGCCGTTCAGCCAGTCGCTCTTCACGCCCCCTTCATAGAGCTGGGTGTGCTGGGGATCCAGCTGGTTGTTCTTGTCCCCCGGGGTGATGCCGATAAGCTCCCCGCCCACCGGGGTGAAGGTCTTGCTGTAGGAGGTGTAGAAGGCGTGCTCCTCGATGGGGTTCCACACCAGGCCCAGGCGCGGGCTCAGGCTGGTGACCGAGAGGGTCTCCTCCTTGTCGAGGTCGTTGCGGCGGCTGGTGACGGTGAAGTCATCCCGGCGCAGACCCGCCAGCAGGTGCCAGTCGCCCAGGCTGAGCTGATCCTGCACGTAGAGGCCATAGCCGCGCACCCTGTGATGGGCGTCGCTGGAGAGTTTCATGGCGCCGTCGTAGGTGGGCAGGGAGCCCGGATCATAGAGGTTGCCTGCCGGGATCGGGTTGGCATTCTGGTAGAGCTTGGGGGTGCGATCCTGCCAGCCCTGCTCCAGGCCCACCAGCAGACGATGGGCGATGGGGCCGGTTTGCAGCTGGCCTTCCGCCTCGGTGTTGCTGGTGAGGCTGCTGGCCTTGAGATCCTGCTGCCAGCGGGCGCGGGTCACCTTGTCACCCTTGACGCTGGTGACATAGGTATTGTCGAACTGGCTGTCGAGGGTGGTGTAGCCGAGCTGCTGGCGCAGTTGCCACTGATCGTTGATGTCCCAGGTGAAGCGGGAGCGGGTGGACTGGGCCACATCGTCGATGAAGTCGCGGCGGGTGTCGCTGTAGACGCTCTCGATGGGGACATCCGCCGGGCGACCATCGACGCCGGGAATGCCGCGATCCGGGGTGCGATCGTGCTCGTTGCGCTCGTATTGCACCAGCCAGTTCAGGGTGTCGGTGATCTCCCAGTTGACGGAGGGGGCCAGCAGGGTGCGCTTGCTGGTCACGTCGTCGCGAAAGCTGTCTTTGTCTTCCTGGGCCAGGTTCAGGCGCACCTGTACCCGCTCTCCTGCCTCGCCGTTGAGATCGGCGGCGAAGCGTCGGCTGTCGAAGCTGCCGACCTGGGCGCTGACGCTGGAGGCCTGCCCCTTCTGGGGAACCTTGCTGACCCGGTTGACGATGCCGCCCGTGCTGCCACGGCCGTAGAGCACGGCGGCGGGGCCCTTGAGCACTTCGACTCGCTCGGTGTTGCCAAGGTCGCGGGTGTATTGCATGTCGTCGCGCAGGCCGTCGAGGTAGAAGTCATTGCTGGCGCTGAAACCGCGGATGGTGACGCCGTCAAAGCGGGTGTCGCCGCTGGCGTTGACGCCAGGGATGCCGGTCAGGGCTTCACTCAGGGTGGGCTGGCCGAAGGCGGTCAGCTTGCTTGCCTTGACGCTCTCGATGCTCTGGGAGCTTGGCCGGGGTGGCGGTACGGGTCGCGGTGGCGACCTCTTCATGTTGGCTGCGTTTGCCGACCACGGTCAGAGTTTCGTCTTCGGCACGGGGGCTGGTGCAAACCGCCAGCAAGGCGACGCCCAGCAAGGCGCGCGGGGGGTTGGAATGGTTCATCTGGGTGTGACTCTTTGTCGACCAATCGGCCTGAACTTGTTGATTTATTTGTAATTATTGATTTCTCTCATCGCGAGAGGTTGCTAATGATATTGATTTTCATTTACCTTGCAAGGAGAAGATGCAAGAAAAAGAGATCATTGGCGGGCAGGCACTGAGGGGGCTGGAACCTCGGGGAAAAGGCCGGGGGAACCTTGGTTCGGTTCGGAGGGGACGCTACCATGGTGGCCTCGCGCCTTGGCGCACCATCCGGCACACACAGGGAGATAAACATGGTCGAGATCATCAGGGCGGATCTGCACAACCCTCGCCACGGCGAGGCGCTGATCGCGATGCTGGACGAATACGCCAGGGACGAGATGGGGGGCGGCAGTGCACTGGCGGACGAGGTGAAGGCGAATCTGGCCGAAGCCCTGGCCGCGCGACCCGGTGCCCATGTGCTGCTGGCCTGGGTCGATGGGGAGCCCGCTGGCGTTGCCACCTGCTTCGAGGGTTTTTCGACCTTCGCCTGTCAGCCGCTGCTCAATATCCACGACCTGGCGGTGCACCCGGATCATCGCGGCCAGGGCATCGGCAAGCAGCTGTTGGCGGAGGCGGAGCGGCTCGCCCGGGAGCTCGGTTGCTGCAAGCTGACCCTGGAAGTGCTGGAGGGGAACAAGGTGGCTCAGGCTGCCTATCGCGCCAGCGGCTTTGCGGGTTATGAGCTCGATCCCGAGGTGGGCCGGGCCATGTTCTGGCATAAGAAGCTGGGGTGAGAGAGTCGGCAACATGATCTGCCGGGCTTGCCTCTGAGACTCCTGTCCCCTGGAGTGGCACCAGATTTTTCAATGTGTTGATGGAACCGGCCCGGCCGGGTGAGTGACATGACCCTTTATGCTTCGGATCAGCGAGTGACCCGAATGAACTCCGTACAGATGCGCACGATGAAGCATTGTCCGGAGCCGGTGGAGGCCCAGACCTCCCATCCATTCATCGTGCAGTGACGACCGGATCTCGCTACCTCGCGGGAGCCGTGACCTTGCCGCACGACTGAACCAAGGCCATAGACGTTGCCTCGTCTATGACCTTTTTTGTTGCCCCGCAGCCAGGCTGCGGGTGCGAGACAGAGCAGAGGCCCGCCCGGGTCTCTGCTTTTTTTATGGTCTGTCATGACCGACGGGTATGCTTGGCAAGGGCCGGGTCGTCGGCCAGAGAGGCTGACCATCTTCCAGAGGAAACAGTGCAATGTCACAAAATATCTATGACGAACCAGGGTTTTTTGAGGGCTATGCCCAACTGCCACGCTCCCTTCACGGGCTGGCGGGGGCGCCGGAGTGGCCGGCGCTGCACGCCATGCTGCCGGATCTTGCCGGCAAGCGGGTGCTGGATCTGGGCTGCGGCTATGGCTGGTTCTGCCGGGCAGCCAGAGATCTCGGGGCTGCCGATGTGGTCGGTATCGATCTCTCCGCGAAGATGCTGGCCCGTGCCGCCGAGCTGACCCGGGATGAGGCCATCCGCTATCGGCAGGGGGATCTGGACGGTCTTGCGCTGTCCGATGAGCCTTTCGATCTCATCTACAGTTCCCTGGCGCTGCACTACCTGCCCGAGGTGGCGCCGCTGTTTGCGGAGATCCACCGTGCGCTGGTGGCTGGCGGCAGCCTGGTGTTCTCGGTGGAGCACCCCATCTTCACCTGTCCGCAGCCGCAAGGCTGGCTGGTGGATGCAGAGGGACGCCGCTCCTGGCCCGTCAACGGCTACCAGGCCGAGGGCAAGCGTATCAGCAACTGGCTGGCGGACGGGGTGATCAAGTATCACCGCACCTTGGGCACCTACCTCAATGCCCTTGTCGCCGCCGGGTTCCAGATCCGCCGCGTGGAGGAGTGGGGGCCGACGGTGGCGCAGATTGCGGCCAACCCGGCCCTGGCGGAGGAGGCGGAGCGCCCCATGCTGTTGCTGGTGTCGGCGTACAAATCCCTGGCCTGACGCAATAAAAAACGGCGCGCAGAGTGCTCTGCGCGCCGTGTCATCAGTTGGTTGCCGACTTAGAAGTCGTAGCGGGCCGCCAGCTGGAAGTCATCCTTGGTATTGAGCTTGCCGCTGTCATGGCTGTCGAGGTTGTTGATGCGGTACTCGCCGATGACGCGCAGGTTCTTGTTGAACTTGTACTGGGCACCCAGGGTGTAGTAGTCGATGGAGTCGTAGTCAGACTTGCCAGCCTGCTCCACCTTCTGCTTGTTCCACAGGGCCATCAGGCCGAAGCCGCTCTCGAAGTTGTAACCCAGCGCCCCTTCCCAGCCGGTGTGATCCTTGCCGGTGGCCAGGAAGTCGCTGCCGTCGGCATAGCTCAGGGCGGCGTAGAGGGCCTTGTTGTCGTACTTGGCGGAGAGCAGCCACAGCTTGGCATCCTCTTCACCGCTCTTGTCGCGGATGCCCACGTTGTAGGCGGTCCCCAGGGAGAGGTTGAACGGGAAGGTGTAGGCCACGGCGGCACCGTAGGCGGCATCGCTGTCCTTGCTGGAGGTCTCTTCGGTGTCACCGCCATCGAACTTGTAGCTGGTATCTACCTGGAAACCGTTGAACAGGCCGGAGTACTTCAGCACGGAGCCGGCGCGGTTGGTGGCGAAGGTGTCGGTCTTGGCGCCCAGTGCCTCGTTGCCGTAACCATCGGAGAGAGAGACATCAGTCCAGTCCGCCAGGAAGCCAGGAGCCCCCTTCTGGCGACCGAAGGTGACGGTCCCCCAGTTGGCGCCGACACCGGCGAACGCCAGACGGGTACGCAGGTTGTCGGAGTTCTCGCTGACGGTCTTCTCGCTGTCGTTGATGTACATCTGCAGTTCGTACTGGGCCAGCGCCTTGAGACCCGGGTTGATCTCGCTCTCTACCTTGGCGCCCAGACGGACAAACTGGTTGGCCCCCTGCTTGTCGCTGTATTCGTTTTTGATGTCACCGTTGGCGTCCAGCTCTTTCTTCTCGCCGAAGAACTGGCCGGCGTAGATGCGGCCGTAGAGGTCGAGCAGGGTGCTCTCGTTTTTGTACACTTCAACGGCTTGAGCCTGGAAGGCGGCGGTAAGAGCCAATGCTACTACTGTCAGCTTTTTCATCATGATCCCTTGTGTTGCAAGCTTTTGTTTTAAAAGACGGGGCCATGCTAGAAGTGACAGATGACAGTCGGGTGACCGTGCAATGAACAAACCGTGTCGGTTCCATGTCAGCGGGATGAAAACCGGGATTTATGTGGCTGGTCGCCACTTTTACGCGCAAAGGTTTGCCCTTGTGGTAGAATGCCGCCCGTTTTCGAGCTCCTAAGGTTGGATATGCGATGAGACGTGAACTGGCAATCGAATTTTCCCGAGTGACGGAAGCGGCAGCACTGGCTGGCTACAAGTGGCTCGGACGTGGTGACAAGAATATCGCCGATGGCGCGGCCGTGGCGGCCATGCGTCACATCCTCAATCAGATCCAGATCGATGGCGAGATTGTGATCGGCGAAGGGGAGATCGACGAAGCCCCCATGCTCTACATCGGCGAGAAGGTGGGCACGGGTCAGGGCGACGCCGTGGACATCGCGGTCGACCCCATCGAGGGGACCCGCATGACTGCCATGGGTCAGGCCAATGCTCTGGCCGTGCTGGCGGTGGGCGACAAGGGATCCTTCCTCAAGGCCCCCGACATGTACATGGAAAAGCTGATCGTGGGCCCCAAGGCGAGAGGCGCCATCGATCTCGATCAGGCCCTGGAGCTGAACCTCAAGGCCGTGGCCAAGGCGCTCGGCAAGCCCCTCTCCCGTCTGACCGTCATCACCCTGGCCAAGCCGCGTCATGACAAGGCGATCAAGGAGATGCAGGGCCTGGGAGTGCGGGTGTTCGCCATTCCCGACGGCGACGTGGCCGCTTCCATCCTCACCTGTCTGCCGGACAGCGAAGTGGACATGCTCTACGGCATCGGTGGCGCGCCGGAAGGGGTGATCTCCGCCGCGGTGATCCGCGCCCTGGACGGCGACATGCAGGCTCGCCTGATCCCCCGCCACCAGGTCAAGGGTGACAGCCCCGAGGTTCGCGCCCTGGGTGAACAGGAGATCGCGCGCTGCGAGGAGCTGGGCATCGACGTGAGCAAGGTGCTCAAGCTCGAAGATCTGGCCAAGAATGACAACGTCATCTTCTCGGCCACCGGCATCACCAAGGGTGATCTGCTGGAAGGGATCACCAGCGACGGCGTTATGGCGACCACCGAGACCCTGCTGATCCGCGGTAAATCGCGCACCATCCGTCGTATCAAGTCGATCCACTTCCTGGATCGCAAGGACAGCGTGGTACGCGACATCATCCTGTAAGCAGGGGGATGGCGGTGGCGGCAAGTCACGTATTCTCATGCCGTCGCATCAAGTCGATCCACTTCCTGGATCGCAAGGACAGCGTGGTACGCGACATCATCCTGTAAGCAGGAGGATGGCGGTGGCGGCAAGTCGCGAACTCTCATGCCGTCGCATCAAGTCGATCCACTTCCTGGATCGCAAGGACAGCGTGGTACGCGACATCATCCTGTGATGTGCTGACTCCCGCAGCAAAAAGCCCGGCACTGCCGCAATGCTGTTCACTTAAGCGGAGCCGCATTGCGATTTACCGGAAAACGGGTCTTTGATATCTTCACCGCCCTGGGTCTCGATGGCCTGGGGCGTTTTTCTATGAACATGACGCCTATGCAGCCCCGCAACTCCGCCAACCTCCGTGGCGTATGGGCTGGCGATAACGCGCCCGCCATCACTGCCATCTGGTTCGCGATGAACTGACAGGCAAACTTAAAGCTCACCTCATTGGGCGCTCGCTGATGGGCTACGGCGGCCTGGCTGGCCTCCCGCCTGACCAGATTGTATCCAAGCAGCAATCCCCACAGCTCCTGATAGACCAAGTTCACTTTCTTGCTTCTCAGCGTGATGGCGTTGTGCTGCATCGCGCTTTTGATATCCCGGTATCCCAGCTCGATTTCCCAGCGCTCGTGGTACAGGGTCGCCACCTGAGCTGCACTGAATCGCGCCACGGGCAGGGAGGTAAAGACCGTTTTCTCCTTGCCTGCCACCTCATAGGTCACTGCGCGAACTTGCCAGTGTGTCGGCAACGCCGGGTTTTTCTTGCTAGCCTGAGGCGAGACCGTCATTTGCAACAGACGGTCACCGTCGCCATAGCGCTCAAGTTCCGTGTATACCAGCCCCTTGCGTTCCGGGATGAGCCAGTGACGGTCGGTGTCTTCGGCCTGAATACGCAGCAACAGGTCGGCACCGAAGAAGCCTTTATCCAGCAGGGTCACTGACTTGTCCGGCAATGAGTGAATGAACTCGCTGGCCAGGGGGATTTCCCCTTTGCGGTACGGGCTGATGGCCGCGTTGGCAATGACATGCGAGCGGACATTCATGAGCGTGACCAACCGCAGCATCGGGTAGGGTGTCTGCCGGTTGGTTGAGGTGTTACCCGAGCCGAAATGTGCTCTGAGTTCAGGCATATCCTGGGTTCGGAACAGGGCCCCATCGATGGCAAAGACCTGTAAACCGTGCCAATGGTCTTCAGGATAACGTTCCCGCCCCCACACATCGGCGCACTGTTTGAACAGCCACTCGAGCGGCTGTTTGCCGAGTCGCTGACGGGCCTGAGACAGGGCACTGTCCGCGAGCAAGGCATCATTGGCCAACCCTTCTGCACAGATGTTGAGGCGCCGAGCGACCTCGGAGATGGGCTCATTGCGGAAAAAGGCCATCCCCACGACGAGCCACAAGACCATATCAGAAGGTAAGCGGCGTCGGCGGATAGTGGCCTTTTCAGACAAGGCGGCAGCGGCAGTAATCCATTCGTCGGGAATATGGTCGGCAAAAATGGCCAGCCGAGCCAGCATGTCGCCAGATGCCTCAACAACATCGTTCAGATCGTTTGCAATAGACATAAAAAATCCGGAACTAGTGATTGGTTCCGGATTGTCCTACAGCAGAAGGATCGGTCAATGGATCCTTAACTGATCAGCATTGCGGCACTGCCGGGCTTTTTGCGCTCTGCAGGGCGCCAGGGTGCCCGGGCAGGGATAAGGCTTAGGAGAAACCGGACTCCTTGCTACACTGCGGTGCCCCACAGAGGAAAAATCACATGGAATGTCGTCAGGGATGCGGTGCTTGCTGCATCGCCCCCAGCATCAGCAGTGCCATTCCCGGCATGCCGGACGGCAAGCCCGCCGGTGTGCCCTGTGTGCAGCTCGATGCGCACCTGGGGTGCAAGATCTTCGGCCAGCCGGAGCGCCCGGCGGTGTGCGGCGGCTTTCGCCCCATGGCGGACGTGTGCGGCTCCCATCGCCAGGAGGCCATCTGGCTTATCGGCGAGCTGGAGCGGCTGACCGCCTGAGCCCTTGACCCTCTCCCTCGGGGAAAGGGGGTCTGCTTGTCCTCCTCATCCCCGCCCCTTCTCCCGCAAGGGAGAAGAGAGCCACCATTCGGAACAATGGCAATAAACAATCCCAATAAAAAGAGGCCGCAATTGCGGCCTCTTCCTGTTTCGTGACGAACTGGCGTCAGACGTCGGCCAGCTGCAATGCCTGGCGGTAGTACTCGTTGGCCTTGTTGGTCAGGCGGCGCTTGTCCATCACCTGGCCGAGGGCGTGGTAGAGGGCGGCATCAGGCGCCTTCGCCACCTCCTGCTCCAGCAGGCGCTGGGCGTCGTCCAGCTGACCGGCCAGCAGGCAGACCCGGGCCAGCGCCGCCTCGGCGCCCGGCTGATCCTGGATCTTTCTGAGCAGGGTCAGCATGGGCTGGTAGTCGTCCAGTTTGAGCTTGGGCAGGCGGGCGAACAGCTCGGGGGAGGGATCCTTGCGCAGGGCATCCAGCCAGAGATCGGCGGCTTCGGCATCGGCCCCCAATCGGCGCAGGCGATCCCCGTAACTGGCCAGCAGCACGGGATCCTGGCGCTGTTTGCGGGGCAGACCCTGCCAGACCGTGCGCAGGGTGTCGAGGGAGCCGCTGGCGGCCTCCAGACGACCGCACCACGCCTGGTGCAGCAGGGTCTCTTCCTGCTGGGCGGTCAGCTTGCCCACCTTGCGCAGGGCAGGGGCGAGATCGATGAGGGCCGTCCAGTCTTCACGGGCCAGGTACACCTGACGCAGCTGATCCAGCACCATGGGGTGGCGCGGGTTGAGGGCATAGATGGACTCGAGGCGGCCGAGGGCGCTGTCGTACTGGCCCTGCTCAATCTGCAACTGGGTCTGGATCAGGGTCAGTGCCAGCTCTGCCTTGGGGTTCTCTTCCTGGGCTTTCTGCAGGTAGTGATCCCGGCGCACGTCATCGCCCCGGGCCTGGGCCACCCGGGCGGCGCTCAGGTAGTTGAGCAGCGGGGTGTCGCTGTTGTCTGCGCCCTTGATGAGAAGCTTCTCGGCCTGGTTGTAGTGCCCCTCTGCCATGGCCAGGGTGGCATTGACGGTTTGCAGGTTGGCCTTGCGGCGGCGGCGGGAGCCGAACCAGCCCTGGGTCTTGCGGCGCAGGCCGAACAGGCGGGCCAGCACCCATTCCACGATGAGCAGGGCGCCGTAGAACAGCACCGCCAGGATCACCGCGCTGGTGACCGAGGATTCCACCGTGTAGTTGCCCAGCGAGATGAGCACATAACCCTTGTTGCCGGAGGCTTCGGGACCGAAGATGAGGCCCGCCACCATCACGGCGACTATGACGATCAGACGAATCATGGTCTCCTCCTCAGTTGCCGGCCAGGATGCGTTGCAGGCGTTCGGTCAGCACCTGTTCCAGCATGGTCTGGGTCTTGAACTGATCCGGGTAGTCAAACTGGATCTGCTCGCCTTTGAGCTTGTCGAGCTCGGACTGCATGTACTGGGTGGCGCTGTTGTCGGCATCGAAATACTGGGTCAGCCAGCGCTGGGCCTTCTCCAGGCTGTCGACATAGAGGGACTGCTGTTCACGATAGACGGCGAGCTGGGCCTGCAGCAGCTTGGTCTTGAGGTTCTCCCGCAGGAAGATCTCCTGCTGCGGGGAGAGCAGGGCTTCCACGGCGCCATCGCGGCGACGGATGGTGATGAAGTTTTCGGTGAACTTGACCCAGTTCTTCTTCAGGTTGCTCTGCCACTCGTCCGGGTTGGTGCTGACGGTCTGGTCGGGCTCGCTCTTGGCTTCCGGCATGCTGACGGTGGAGAGGGGCAGCAGCTCGATCTGGTCCGAGAGGGCGGCCAGCTTCAGGGTCAACCCTTCGCGATCGACTCGCGGCATCCCCTTGAGCTTGGCGATGTCTTCCGCCAGCGCCTTGCGGATGGGCATCAGGCTGGGGTCGTTGAGCGCCTTGATGCGCTCGTCGGCGTTGCCGAGCAATGTGATGGCGGAGACGATGTCGTGTTCGAGCCACAGCTTGCGGCCCGCCATGCGCACCAGGTATTCGGATTCGGCCAGCATCCAGTCGTTGGGGCGCTTGTCGTCCAGATCCAGCACCTTGGTCTGCAAGGCGTCCAGCGCCTCCTGCAACTGCTGCTGGCTCTTGCCGAGGGCACCGATCTGTTCGGCATCCTTGCTGCTGCCCTGATCAATCCTGGTCATGGCGCCGGCCAGTTGCTGCTTGAGGGCTACCAGTTCGGCCTGCTGGGCAACGGCGTTCTGGTGTCCGTGGACATAGAGACCGCCGGTCAGTCCCAGGGCCAGCAGAATGGCGATGCCGCCGAGCACGGCACCCGAGCCGCCCTTCTTGCCGTCGGGGGCCTTCTGGCCGGGCTGGTTGTTGTCGGCCACGGGGGCCGCGGCACTCGGCTGGACTTCTTGCTGTTCAGTCATTCCATCTTCCTCAGTTCCAGGGCGGCCACCAGAGCCTGGTTGGATGCACCTTGGGCAATCACGATACGGGTAAAACCAGCCTCCCCGGCCATCTCGGCCACCCGGGGACTGGGCACCACCAGCAGGCGGTCATAAAGCCAGGGGTGCTGCGGGCCGGGCACCAGCGCCAGCAGCCGCTGCAGCAGTTCACCGCTGGTGACGAGCAGGCTGTCGAGGCCGGCTCCTTGCCAGCGGCGGGTCAATGCATCCCCGTCAAGGTCGGGGTAGTGGCGCTCGTAGGTGGCACAATAGTGCACCAGTGCGCCGCGTGAGGCCAGCGTCCGGGCGATGAGATCCCGCCCGTCGTTGCCGCGCAGGATCAGCACCCGCTTGCCGCTCACTCCCTGCAGGGCCGGCAGGGCCAGCAGGCCTTCGCTGCGGGGATCGTCCGGGCGCAGCGCCTGGATACCCGCCTCGGCGAAGGCATCCGCGCTTGCCTGACCGACCGCAAAGTAATCAATATGTGGCCAGGTCAGACCAGTTTGCAACAGAAAATGATGTGCAAAATGAACGGCATGCATGCTGACGGCGATGACGATGTCCGCTGCAGGCAGCCATTCGGGCAGGCGGGCGAGTTCGCTGCCCGGACGGGTTTCCAGCAGCGGGCAGCAGAGCGGAGCGTGACCGTGCTGACGCAGCAGGGCTGTCAGCTCGGCGGCCTGGGCGGCCGGACGCACCACCAGGGGGACCATCAGGCCGCGCCCCGGCAGGGTGGCCATGATCCGATCCTGACCGGACTCATGCCCGGTAGACCTCGGCCAGTATGGTGTCTGCCCCGTCGGCCAGCAGACGCCGGGCCAGCGCTTCTCCCAGGGCCTCGCCGTCGGCCAGGGGGCCGCGGATCTCGTCGCGGATGACGCGGGCACCGTCCGGGCTACCCACCAGGCCCCGCAGCCAGACCTCGTTCCCCTGCACCAGGGCATAGGCACCGATAGGTACCTGGCAGCCCCCCTGCAGGGCGCGGTTCATGGCCCGTTCGGTGAGTACCCGGATGCGGGTCTCGGCGTGCTCCAGCGGCGCCAGCAGGGCGTGCAGCTCAACATCGTCCAGGCGGCACTCGATGCCGACCGCCCCCTGGCCGTTGGCGGGCAGGCTCTGCTCCGGCTCGATGAAGGCGGTGATGCGATGGGCCATCTCCAGCCGTTTCAGACCGGCGGCGGCCAGGATGATGGCGTCGTAGTCACCGGCATCCAGCTTGGCGAGGCGGGTGTTGACGTTGCCGCGCAGGTCGCGGATCACGAGATCCGGGCGAGCCGCGCGCAACTGGCACTGACGGCGCAGGCTGGAGGTGCCGACCACGGCCCCCTGCGGCAGCTCGTCAATGGCGGTGAAGCGGTTGGAGACGAAGGCATCGCGCGGGTCTTCCCGCTCGCAGATGGTGTGCAGGCCGAGTCCCTCGGGAAACTCCACCGGCACGTCTTTCATGGAGTGAACGGCGATGTCGGCCCGCCCTTCGAGCATGGCAGTCTCCAGCTCCTTGACGAACAACCCCTTGCCACCGACCTTGGCGAGCGGGGTATCGAGGATCTTGTCACCCTGGGTGCTCATGGGCACCAGTTCGACCTGCAGATCGGGGTGGAGCGCCTCCAGCCGATCTTTCACAAAGTTGGCCTGCCACAGGGCCAGTGGGCTCTTGCGAGTGGCAATTCTCAGGGTTCGGGCTGCCATATCAATCAGTTGTTTCATCTTTAGAGAGGAAAACGATCTTACCACCCTTTGCAGGGGCTTTCATGGCGCAGCCCGCAAAAGCGGGGCCAAGCTCAAAAACGGCAGTTGAAAAGAATTTTCATTACGCCAAAAATTGATTTTAAGACACTGAAAATACAGTGTTTTATTGCTTTCCATTGATACCGTTAAGGCAGTGCTCAGAAATAATCCGGTGATTGTGTGCGGGCTTGTTTACCACCGCTGTTTGCATTGTTAACATGATCACACTTTTTTGACGTCTCCCCGTTTTGGTGCGTCATTTCTCTTCCCCCATAGGTAGGGCATTGCTGGTAAAACTCGACACGCTGGTGGCGCGCTACGACGAGCTGAATCGTCTCAAGACGCAACGAGCGCTGGATCTCATGAGCCGGTACGGGCAGCAGGTTTTCCAACTGCTGCCTGTCATGCTGCACTTCAATCATCCCCTGCTGCCCGGTTATGTGGCAGGGGACGTGCCTCATGGTATCTGGAGTTTCGTGGCAAACGACGCCCAGCAGGCCTTCATCCAGGATCTCTGCCAGAACGCGAACTGCCAGGGGGGGCTCAGCACCCACGACAAGTCCATCCAGGGCCTCTACTCCATGGGGAGCACCTCCTCTATCGGGCAGTGCTGCCACTCGGATCTCGATATCTGGGTCTGCCACGTGGCCGGCCTGTCGAGCGAACGCCTCGCCCTGCTGGAGCAGAAGTGCCATCACCTCTCCCTGTGGGCCGAGCAGCGGGGGGTCGATCTCAACTTCTTCCTTATCCCCGAAGACAAGTTCCGCCAGCGCAACGATGCCCAGATGCAGGGGGAGAGCTGCGGCAGCGCCCAGCACCTGCTGCTGCTCGACGAGTTCTACCGCAGCGCCATGCACATCGCCGGCAAGCGGCTGCTCTGGTATCTGGTGCCTGCCGAATATGACGATCACTACGACGACTACGTCAACGGCCTGTTTGCCCACGGCAAGTTGAGCCAGGATGACTGGCTCGATCTGGGGGGCTTTGATCGCATTCCTGCCGAGGAGTATTTCGGCTCCGCCCTGTGGCAGCTCTACAAGGGAATCGACTCCCCCTACAAGGCGGTGCTCAAGTCGGTGCTGATGGAGGCCTACTCCCACGAGTATCCCAACACCCGGCTGCTGTCGGTGACCAGTCGCGACTGGTTCCAGCACAACGAGGGGATGCACTACCGCCTCGACAACTACTGCCTGATGCTGGACAAGGTGACCAACTACCTCAAGTCCATCGGCGACATGCAGCGCCTCGATCTGGTGCGTCGCTGCTTCTATCTGAAGGTGTGCGACGGGCTGAGCCATCCCAAGGAAGATCACTCCCCGGACTGGCGCCGGGAGCAGATGGCCCAGCTGGTGGCCTACTGGGGCTGGAGTCCGGAGCGCCTTTACCACCTTGATCACCGCCAGGAGTGGAAGGTCGAGGACGTCAAGGTGGCCTACGCCGAGTTGCTGGAGGCTCTGATGCAGAGCTACCGCAACCTCATCCAGTTCGCCCGGCGCAACAACATCAGCGAGTCCATCAACCCGGAAGACATCGGCATCCTGTCGCGCAAGCTCTATGCCGCATTCGAGAGCCTGCCGGGCAAGGTGCAGCGCATCAACCTCAAGATTGCGCCGGATCTCGGCGAGCCGGATCTCAGCCTGGTACAGGTACCCCACGGCCGCCTGAATCGCGCCGGCTGGTATCTCTACAAGCATTCCCTCGAACCCGCCGACATCATCGGCCGGGCGCCGCTCGAATATAACGGCTACATCAGCAAGCTGGTGGCCTGGGCCTATTTCAACGGCCTGCTGACGCCCCAGTCCCGGGTGCACCTGTTTAACCAGGGCTCGGATCTGCACATCGACAACCTGCATCAGTTCTGTCGCGATCTCTCCGGCACCTTCCCGGTCAAGTATCCCCGTGCGACCAACCTGGCCCTGAGCCGGCCGTGCGAGATCCGCCAGCTCTCTATCTTCCTGAACCTGGAGACGGACCCGTCCAGCCACTGGGTGGGGCAGGTGATCGAGTTCGATGCCAACGCCGCCGATGTCTTCTCGTTCGGTCGCAACCAGGAGTGTCTGGTGGGATCCGTGGATCTCGTCTATCGCAACTCCTGGAGCGAGATCCGCACCCTGCACTTCGAGGGAGAGGAAGCCGTGGTGGACGCCCTCACCACCATCCTCGGCAAGATGCACCAGGACGCCGCGGCCCCCGAGATGATCGAGGTGTTCTGCTACAGCCAGCACTTCCGCTCCCTGGTGCGCACCCGCTTCCAGCAGCTTGTGGCTGAATGCATCGAGTTGCGCCTGGCCCGGGACAAGCAGCAGCTGGTCAAGACGCTGGCGCTCGGCAAGGAGAAGTACGGCATCTTCTTCGAGCGGCGCGGGGTGTCGGTCAAAAAGCTGGAAAACGCCATCGATTTCTACCGCCACATCTCCCACAACAAGCTGGATCACCTGCCGCTGCGCCTCGACAAGACTCACAGCCAGCACCTGCCCGGCATCGTCGACGCCTACGCCAGCGAAGGGCTGGTGCAGTTCTTCTTCGATACCCGGGATGCAGGCACCAACATCTATATCCTGGACGAGGCGAACCGGGTAGAGATCTACCAGCACTTCTCCGGCAACAAGGACGAACTGGTACAGGGGGTGAACCGGTTCTACACCTCGGGTCACGAGCGATTCAGCAATGCGGGTCAGTTCAGCAACTTCAACCTGCCCCAGTACTATGAAATCGTGCAGGTGGGTGACAAACTCGATGTGATCCCCTACCGCAGCCAGAGCCCGCAGCGGGACAACCCAGGAGCGGCGCGGGAAGTAGGATGATACGCTGATAACCGCACCGGCAAGATGGCAAACGGCCTGCATGATGCAGGCCGTTGTCCTATCCGTGGTGCGGGAATCTGGTGTGGAGGGGGCCGCGGCCAGTGGGGGATGCCGTCGAGCATCGCCGTCAGGGATGAAAGCAAACGGCCTGCTGATGCAGGCCGTTGTCTTACCCGTGATCCGACAATCAGGCACCGAGGCGGGCCAGCAACCAGCTGCGAATGTCGCCCAGCTGGGGGCGGTAGATCTCGTGGCGCATGGGGTATTCGTGCCACTCGGGGCTGAGTCCCGCCGCTTCCAGCCGGTTCTTGGCGTCCCAGCCCATGGAGAGGTTCACCACGTCGTCATAGATGCCGTGCATGTAGCAGATGGGCAGGGCGCGGGCCGCCTCGCTCATCTCGCCGGGCAGGGCATCGGGTACCGCTAGATAGGTGGACATGCAGAGTAGGCCTGCCAGTGGCACCGGATGGCGCAGGGCGGTGAAGGAGGCGATGACGCCCCCCTGGGAGAAGCCGGCCAGCACGATGCGCTCGGGGGCGAAACCCTCGGCCACCAACTGTTCAATCAGCGAGGCGATACGGGCCGCTGACTCCCTGACATGGGACTCCACGGCGCGATCCGCCGGATCCTCGAAGCTCTTGATGTCGTACCAGCCGCGCATCCGGTAGCCCATGTTGATGGTGATGGGACGCTCGGGAGCATCCGGCAGCAGATGGCGGACGGGCAGGTCGGCGGGCAGGGCCAGTGCCTCCACCAGGGGGGCGAGGCCGGCGCCGGAGTCCCCCAGCCCGTGCAGCCAGATCACCGCATGGCGGGCACCTTCGGGATGCAGATCCGTCATGAGAAGACCACGGGCTCGCCGGCCTGGGTGGTGCAGGCCCAGGTCAGCAGGGCCTTGAGCTCGTCGCCGAAGCGGTTGTCGATCCAGCTGTCACCGCGCAGCTCGAAGTGGAAGCCGTTCTCCCGGGTGGCGACCCAGATCTGGTGCAGGGGCTCCTGCTTGTTGATGATGACCTTGGTCTTGTTCTCGAAGCTCAGGGTCAGCACCCCGCCGGCGCGTTCGCAGTCGATATCCGGATACCCCTCGTCGATGGTGTCTTCCACATACTGGAAAAAGGCGTCGGTCAGGGCGTGATACTCGTGATCCTTCATCGGTTTATCCTGTTGCTTTTAACAATGTGAGTGCGATTATAGAGGGCCAAAAATTTTTTCGCAGCGAACCATTATGATTACCCAGTTCACCAAGTGCCTGTTTGCCGCGTCGCTGTCGCTCGGGTTGGCCGCCTGTGGCCTGACGGGGCCGCTCTATATGCCGCCGGCCGAACAGCCCGCACCTGCAGAGCAGACACAGCCCAAGACAGAGAGTACACCGCAAGCCGCCTCGCCTGCGACCGCTACACCGGCCTCAGAGGCCGCGCCGCAATAATTTAGGAAGGAACCGCCCCCTTGGATCACTTTAACTACGACGCCGACGGCCAGCTTCAGGCCGAACACACCTCGCTGCAACAACTTGCCGAGCAGTACGGCACCCCGCTGTACGTCTACTCCCGCGCCACCCTGGAACGCCACTGGTACGCCTTCGACAAGGCGGCGGGCGACATCCCCCATCTGATCTGCTACGCGGTCAAGGCCAACTCCAACCTGGCGCTGCTCAACCTGCTGGCCCGCCTGGGGTCGGGTTTTGACATCGTCTCCGGCGGCGAGCTGTCGCGGGTGCTGGCGGCGGGCGGCGATCCGGCCAAGGTGGTCTTCTCCGGCGTCGCCAAGAGCGAGGCCGAGATGCGCCTCGCACTGGATAAAGAGATCCTCTGCTTCAACCTGGAGTCGGAAGCCGAACTGGAGCGTCTGAACCGGGTGGCGGGCAGCATGGGCAAGAAGGCCCGGGTGTCGGTGCGGGTCAACCCCGACATCGACGCCGGTACTCATCCCTATATCTCCACCGGCCTCAAGCAGAACAAGTTCGGCATTCCCATCGAGCTGGCGCCCGCCATCTACCGCAAGGCGGCGGCCATGGCCAACATCGAGATCGTCGGGGTGGATTGCCATATCGGCTCGCAACTCACTGAATTGAATCCCTTCATGGAGGCGGCTGACAAGCTGCTGCGGCTGATCGACGGCCTAGCGGCGGAAGGCATCCATATCCACCACCTGGACGTGGGCGGGGGGCTGGGGGTCAACTATGGCGCCGAACAGCCACCCCATCCCAGCGAATATGCCGAGGCGCTCAAGCAGAAGCTGGCGGGCCGGGATCTGACCCTGCTGTTCGAACCGGGCCGTGCCATCGTCGCCAATGCCGGCGTGCTGCTGACCCGGGTCGAGTACCTCAAGCCGGGCGAGAGCCGCAACTTCGCCCTGATCGACGCCGGCATGAACGATCTGCTGCGCCCCTCGCTCTACGGCGCCTGGATGAACATCATCGAGGTGGACAGCCGCGCGAGCCACGAGCAGGCGGTTTACGACGTGGTCGGCCCGGTCTGCGAGACCGGCGACTTCCTCGGCAAGGAGCGCACCCTGGCGATCGCCGAGGGCTCCTTGCTGGCGGTGCGTTCCGCCGGTGCCTACGGCTTTACCATGTCCTCCAACTACAACACCCGTCCGCGCGCCGCCGAAGTGCTGGTGGACGGAGCGCAGTCGTTCCTCATCAGAGAGCGCGAGCAGTTGGCGGATCTCTGGCGCGGTGAGCACTTGCTGCCCTGATGGTTGATGGATTTCTCTAAGCGTTCCTCCGGGTGAGAGCGTGAACAAGGGTACAGGAACGCACGATGTTGATAGATTTTTCCAAGATGCACGGCCTCGGGAACGACTTCATGGTGGTGGATGGCGTCACCCAGAAGGTGTTTTTCAGCAATGACGTCATCAAGAAGCTGGCGGATCGCCACTTCGGCATCGGCTTCGACCAGCTGCTGCTGGTGGAGCCGCCCTATGATCCCGAGCTCGACTTTCACTACCGCATCTTCAATGCCGATGGCAGCGAGGTGGAGCAGTGCGGCAACGGTGCCCGCTGTTTCGCCCGCTTCGTCCGTCTCAAGGGGCTGATCAACCGGGATCGCATCGCGGTGAGCACGGCGCGCGGCCGCATCACTCTGCAGCTGGAGGGGGAGAACCAGGTCACGGTCAACATGGGAGTGCCCCAGTTCGAGCCGGGCAAGATCCCCTTTCGGGCCCAGAAGGCGGAAAAAACCTACCTGCTGCGGGCCCAGGAGCATACTGTGATGTGCGGGGCCGTCTCCATGGGCAATCCCCACTGCGTCATCGAGGTGCCCTCGGTGGCCGATGCGCCGGTGGAGACTCTGGGTCCCATCATGGAGCGCCATGAACGCTTTCCCGAGCGGGTCAACGTCGGTTTCATGGAGACGGTCAACGCCAGCGAGATCAAGCTGCGGGTGTTCGAGCGCGGGGTGGGCGAGACCCTCGCCTGCGGCACCGGCGCCTGCGCCGCCGTGGTGATCGGCATCAGCCAGGGCAAGCTCAAGGAGCGGGTCACCGTCACCCTGCCGGGGGGCAAGCTGACCATCGCCTGGAAGGGGCCGGGTCAGCCGGTCTACATGACCGGGCCGGCCGAGCACGTGTTTGACGGCCAGATAGAGTTATAGGCACGGGCGGGGAGCCCCCGCACTGCCCAGCACTAATGTCGGGGCCTTGTGCCCCTTTTTCGGATGGACCAACCAAGTTATGAGCGAACTCAAACGGCAGGAACCACTGGTGGATGAAGCCACAGTGCTGGAGTACCTGGCCCGTTATCCCGAGTTTTTCCAGCGCCACGCGGCCATGCTGGACCGGATCCGCATTCCCCATGAACAAAAGGGCGCCATCTCCCTGGTGGAGCGCCAGCTGGACCGCCAGCGCGAGCGCATCGAGCAGCTGGAGCAGGAGATCACCGAGCTGATGGGGATCGCCAGCGAGAACGAGCGGATCTTCCGGGTCTATGCCGATCTCTACGGCGAGCTATACGGCTGTCGGAGCCTGTTCGAGGTGAGCGCCGTGATGGGCAAGGCGTTCGTGCAGCGGCTGCGACTCACCGGCCTGCGGCTCTGGCTCAGCCCGAAAAAATTCCAGCTGAGCGGCCCCGAGCAGAAGTTCATGGCGGAGGGCAAACAGCTCGAGCAACTGCTGGGTCAGCGCCTGCCCGGGCAGGATTATTACTTCGGCCGGCTCAACCAGAGCGAGAAGCAGGCGCTGTTCGGTCACGACGTGCTGGTCAACTCGGTGGCCCTGATGCGGCTTGGCGATCTCGGCGTGCTGGCCTTCGCCAGCGCGGATCCGAGTCATTTCACTCCCCACAACGACACCCTGCTGCTGGGTCAGCTCGGCCGCCTGCTGCAGCTGCGCCTGCCCGAGCTGGCCCGTGGCTAAGGCGCCGGCCAGCCCCTCCACCAAGGCGGCGCCTGCCGCCGAGCCCCTGCCGGCCGCGCTGGCGGGGGAGCTCGCGGCCTTTATCGAATACCTGCGGGTCGAGCGCCAGCTCAGCCCCCACACCCGCCACAACTACCAAGCCCATCTGGAAGCCATGACCGCCGAGCTGGTGAAGCTCGGGGTCGATGACTGGGCCCGGCTCGAGGCGAGCCAGGTGCGCAGCCTGGTGACCCGGATGCACAAGGCCGGGCTCGCGCCCCGCTCGCTCGCCACCAAGGTCTCCGCCCTGCGCAGCTTCTGTGACTGGCAGGTGCGCCAGGGGCGGCTGGTCGCCAATCCGGCCCGGGGCATCGTCACCCCCAAGCAGGGGCGGCCGCTGCCCAAGAATCTGGACGTGGACGAGATGTATCAGCTGCTCAACATCACCGACGAGCAGGATCCGCTGGCGGTGCGGGATCGCGCCATCATGGAGCTGATGTACTCTTCCGGCCTGCGCCTCGCCGAGCTGGTGGGGCTCAATCTGGCGGACGTGAAGCTCGACGAGCGCCAGCTCAGGGTGACCGGCAAGGGCTCGCGGGAGCGGGTGCTGCCGGTGGGGCGGATGGCGGTGGAGTGGCTGCAAAAATGGCTCAAGCTGCGCCCGCTGCTGGCCGGCGACGAGCAGGAGGCGCTGTTCGTCTCCAAACGCCGGCAGCGCCTGTCGGCCCGTTCTGTGCAGGAGCGGCTCGACGGCTGGGGCAACAAGCAGGCGCTCAACGCCCATGTCCATCCCCACAAGCTGCGCCACAGCTTCGCCACCCACATGCTGGAGTCCTCCGGCGATCTGCGGGCGGTGCAGGAGCTGCTGGGGCACGCCGATCTCTCTACCACCCAGATCTACACCCACCTCGACTTCCAGCACCTGGCCAAGGTGTATGACAGCGCCCACCCGCGGGCGAAGCGGGATCCGGAAACGCCGGAGGATGAGTGATGTGGTGTGCGATCTGCGGGGATGACAATCTCCACGTCGCCCCGGTCAGGCGGGAGCTCGCAACGCCAGAGGATGAGGAGTAAAGAGGAACAGCCATGCAGTTTTACCGTCGCTGGCAGCCGGTGGCCGCCATCTCGTTCGATCTGGACGACACCCTCTATGACAACGGCCCCGCCATCGCGCGGGCGGAACAGTGGATGCTGGACCACCTGCGCAGCGAATACCTGGCTACCGCCATGCTGGACAAGCCGCGCTGGCTCGCGCTCAAGCGCCAGTTGCTGCTGGACCACCCGGCGCTGAGCCACGACGTCAGCCTGACGCGCCAGCGTGGCATTCGCGAGGCCCTGGTGCAGGGGGGCATGGAGCCCAGGCTGGCGGAGCAGCAGGCCCGGGCGGTGTTCACCGGCTTCATGGCCGAGCGCTCGAAGATAGAGGTGAGCGAGGCGACTCACGCCCTGCTGGCTCGTCTGGCGGCGCGCTACCCGCTGGCGGTGATCACCAACGGCAACCTGGATCTGGAGCAGGCGGGTCTGGCTGGCTACTTCACCCTGGTCTGCAAGGCGGGAGCGGGAGCCAGAATGAAACCGGCGCCCGACATGTTCGTGCAGGTGCAAGAGGCCCTGGGGCTGACCCCCGGCCGCATCCTTCATGTGGGGGATCACCCGGTGACCGACGTGCTGGGTGCCAGGCTGCACGGCTTTCGGGCCGCCTGGCTCAACGAGAGCGGTCAGTCCTGGCAGTCGCTGTCGCTGCTGCCGGATGTGGAGCTGGGGCAGTTGCAGGATCTGGCCACCCTGCTGCTCTGAGCTGGGGATGAGGGACAGATTCCGTGATCTATATCTGGCAATAACAACAAGGGAGCAAGGGGGTGAAGGGAATGAAGGGTGTCATCTGGCTGGCGATCCCCGTGATGCTGGCGGGATGCGATCTGGTGCAAGACCGTTACCGGATGGAGTTCAGGGACGGATCCTGGCGGGAGATCGCCATCTCCCCGTTTTCCGACGAGGCGCGCTGGCGCGAGGGGTGTGCCACCGGCGAGATCCAGGTGGACATGACCCTGCCCCTGAAACGGGGCAAGGTGGTGAATGGCCGGGAGCAACTGCTCATCGGCGGCGAGCTGTTCGAGCTGGAGGATGCCCGTCTCTATCGCGGTAACGGCATGGTGCTCGGGCAGGCCCCGGACCATATCCAGCGGGGCCTCAAGGGGCTGGATGTCTGCCGAACCCTGCGTCCTGATCGCGGGGCTCTGCCCAAGCTCAAGGGCAAGGGATTTGGCGACTAGCCCGTCTGCTGCCTGAACGGGCAGGAGGCGTCGCCGAAGGCCGTGGGCAGCTTGATGGCGTGGGGGGTTCACAGGCCCGTCACGTCGGATGCCTCTGGGTAGCCCCCGATGTACGAGGCCCTGCCCAGGCTCAAGGGCAAGGGGTCGGCGACTAGCCGACCTGCTGCCTGAACCGGCGACAGGCGTCGCCAAAGGCGGTGAAGAGCTTGATGGAGTGGGGGTTCTCGCTGGCCTTCCACTCCGGGTGCCACTGCACCGCCAGCAGGAAGGGGGAGAGGGCGGGAGCGTGGATCGCCTCGATCAGCCCGTCTTCGGCATGGGCCAGGGGGGCCAGCCCCTTGGCCAGCGTCTTGATCCCCTGCCCGTGGAGGGAGTTGACCGGAATCGACGGCTGCCCCATCAGCTCGGCCAGCCAGGTACCGGGCACCAGCTCGACCTGATGGCTCTCGCCATACTGCTCGTCCACCGGGTCATCCGCATCCTCCCGATGATCGTCATAACCCGGCTCGCAATAGACCTTCTGGTGAATGTCGCCTCCCAGGGCCACGTTGATCTCCTGCATGCCGCGGCAGATCCCGAGGATCGGCAGGCCACGGTCGAGGGCGGCGCGCACCAGGGGAATATCGAACAGATCCCTGTCCCTGTCCTGGGGCTTCTCCGGGGTGAGGTTCTCCTGGCCATAGAGGGCAGGATCGATGTTGGATCCGGCACCGCTCAGATAGACCCCGTCGGCGAGGTCCAGATACTGCTCCAGATCCTCGGTGCCACAGCAGGTGGGCACCAGCAGCGGCACGCAGCCGCTGATCTCCACCAGAGGCTTGATGTATTTGTGGGTCATGACCTGGTAGGCGTGGCCACTGCGGGCCTGGGCCCCCATGGTCATCAGCACGACGGGTTTGTTATGGGAACTGAGGTTGGGCATAGGTCACCTTGGCTATCCTTGGCGGTCTCATCCTGCGCCTTGGGAAGGCCCTTGCCGCCTCGGCTCGCAAGGGCATGCCTCAAGGCATGGTCGTGGGATCAGGGTCGCGCCAGCGTGCCAGAATCGTCGGTCAGCCTTGGCAACGACAGCCTGGATCCTGCCTCCAGTCTGCCAAGGCCGTTCAATATGTCAAACAAAATGATGCAATTATGTTAACCGTTGATGTCGAGATACGGCTGAGAGTCCCATTTAAAGGGACTTGAGGGGGAGGGGCTGGTCCGGTGAGAGATTTGATGGTGGATATATTAAACATCTGGCCGGGTGGCCGGATAGCAGAAGGGGCCCACAGGGCCCCTTGTCGACTCAGGCGTTCAGGATGAAACGTTCGATCACCTGGGCGACCCCGTCTTCATCGTTGCGCCCCGTGGTGTGCTGTGCCAGCGCCTTGATCTCGTCGGTGGCGTTGCCCATGGCGACCCCGAGTCCGGCGTAGGCGATCATGTGGTGATCGTTGCCCGCATCTCCCACCGCGATCACCTGGGAGGCATCCAGCCCCAGGTGCTCGGCCAGGGCGGCGACGCCGGTGCCCTTATTGCTGCGCTTGTTCATGAACTCGAGGAAATAGGGTGCGCTGCGCACCACGGTATAGCGCTCGTGGAGTTCGGCGGGCAGCTGGGCGATGGCACGGGAGAGCAGGGGCTCTGGGTCAATCATCATCACCTTCATGATCTGCTCGTCGTCGGGCAGGGTGGCGAAGTCCACCAGGTTGATGGGTTGACCGATGAGGCGGGATTCGTGCTCGGTGTAGGGGCTGATCCTGGGGCTGATGAGCCCCTGGCGGACGGAGAAGCCGTGGATGTTCACCCCCAGCTCACAGGCCAGGTGGGCGATGGCACGGGCATCGCTGCCGGTCAGCAACTGGCTGCGGATGATGCGTTGCTCGGACACCTGCTGCACCAGGGCGCCGTTGTAGCAGATGACGTAGTCATCCTGGCCGGTGAGGCCCAGCTCGGTCAGGGCGGCGGTCATGCCTTCCAGCGGGCGGCCGGAGGCCAGCACCACGGTCACGCCCCTGGCGCGGGCTGCCGCGATGGCGGCCTGGGTGCGGGGGGAGATTCGGCCCTCTGGGGTCAGCAGGGTGCCATCCATATCCAATGCGATCAGCTTGTACATCTTCTCACTACCTGAGTCTGGCCGGCCCGCCCGATGGGGCCATGGGGAGGCCGAGTGTAGCGAAAATCGCCGCCGGGATCACGCCGCCTGCCGACGCGGGGGCACGTTGCCCCTCAGCGCTGGCCCTGGTAGGGGGTCAGTTGCAGCTGATCTTCCCGGATGGCGAAGTGGATGGGGCCGTGCTCGATGTCGACCCTGTTGTGGTGATGGGCCATCTCCACCTCGACGCCGGGGAAGAGGCGCTGGGTGGCGATGATGTCCATGTTGGCCATGAGCGCCTGCAGCTCCCGCTGCGCCTCGGCGAGCTGCTCGTCCAGGCTCTTGCTCTCGTCGAACTGGCGGGTGCGCAGCGCCTTGATCTTCTGCAGGGTCTCGGGATTGCGCTTGTCACGGGGCAGTTGCAGCAGCCGCAGGATGAGATCCTGCAGCTTGTCTATCTGCTCGGAGCAGGTCTGTTTGCGCTGGCGCAGCGCCAGCTCCTGCTCCTTCTGGCTGAAATAGCCACCGAGGATCTGCAACCGGGTCCGGTTGGCCGCCGAGGCTCCGAGCACCGGTGCCATGATGAGCCGGTTGGCGATGTTGATGCCGCCGATGAGGTGCCCCTTGCGCATGGCGCTGTCCCCCACCTTGAGATCCTGGCCGCTGCGGCAATAGCAGTGACTGAGCTGGCTCAGGATATGGATGTCGCCATCGGCCTCCAGCCTGGCGTACTGGGCATAGCTGGCGTGGATCTCCCCCCCGGCGTTGAGGTGGCAGAGGTATTCGTCGTCCGCCAGCTTGCGCCCTATGATGCCGTTGCGCACCGTGATGGTGCCGCCGGATTCGATGTAGCCGCCCTCGACGAAGCCGCCGATCACCACGTCCCCGCTGGTCTTGACGCGCATGCCGGGCATGACGTCCCCGGTGACCAGCAGGGATCCCTCGAACTCGACGTGGCCGTGGCGGATGTCGACCTGCTTGACGTTGAGCACCTCGTCGACCCGCATCCCGGCACGCTCCTGACAGGGGAGCCCCGGGCGGGTCGCCAGCAGCAGGTCCGGATCCTCGGGGGAGAGGCAGGTGCCGTCACCCGGCGTCATGGGGCTCTCCTTGCCGTGGCGGGCGGTCAGGGTCTGGCCCGTCACGGTGAAGCCGTCGATGCCCTGGGTGGCGGGGTGCCTGCGCATCAGCAACGCCCCCGCCTTGACGGTGAGCAGGGTGCCGAGGTCGCGCATGTCCACCTTGCCGTGATCCCGCTCCTGGGGTTTGAGGATCCGCTCGGCTGCGGTCTCCACCAGCCGCTCCAGGCGGGTATCCAGGCCGTGCCTGGCGGCCTTGCCGAGGGCGATGACGGGATTGAGCTGGGCACCGGGTGCCGCCTCACCCGCTGCCTGGATGGCGGCGGCAAGCAGCCGCTCGCTCACCCCCTGCTTGACCGTGCTGGCCGCCAGGGCCTCCTGCAACCGGGCCAGGGTCAGGGGCTGACCACCCCAGTCCGCGGTGATCTGCGCCCTGGCGCTCATCTGGTCCTTGTCCACCTGGATGAGCAGCCTGGCATCCTGGCGCCGGGCAATGGGGACTGGCGGATGCGCGGGGGCATCCGGCTCTGCAATGAGGGCGTTGAGCAGGGTGACGGCTTCACGGATCCCCTCGCCGAGGGGTTCGTAGCGCCGACAGTTGGAGAGTCGCAGCAGGGCGAGGACGTCGCTTTCCTGGATGGGCTCGGTGAGGCCCGGGGTGATGCGCAGGCAGACATAGCTCATGTCGGCCGACAGCTGAAACCATGCTTTGCTTAACACCGGGCCCTCCTTTGTTGTCCCTGTCCGGTTTGCCCCATGCCGGGGCCTCTCCTTGCCGGCATCCAATGCCGCCGGGGCGGATCCAACGCGCAGTATTCGGGTATTTTTCCTTCCGGGTCAACGATCTGAATGCAAATGGGTGAGCCGGGTTGAGGAAATTTCGGCTGACGGGAGAGGGGCGGAGCCGGCTATGCCATGGGCTCCATTGCGTTTTTTTAGCGCAATATGCTGATGTTTTATGCTTTCGCTATCCAGAGTGTCCATCACGTTGAGGGAGGCGATGCAAATCACCTTGCCAGGCAGGAAGAGAAGGATTTTAATCTGCCGCCGCCCCAGGGCGAGGACCCTGGTCGCCATCGATCAGCCCCTTTTTCTGTCCAACCGAACGAGCCCCATGACCGCCCAAGGCCACCTGCTGTTTTCCGTCACCTGCGTCCTGCTTGCCCACAAGGTCGAACTGACTCCGGCCCTGGCCGATGCCAGCCTGTGGCACATCGTCCCCATGGCCCTGGCGAGCGCCCTGCTGCCGGATCTCGATCACCCCCGTTCCCTGCTCGGGCGGCAACTGCCCTGGATCTCGGGGCCGCTCTCCCGGCTGTTCGGCCATCGCGGCTTCACCCACAGCCTGCTGGCGGTGGGGATGGGGGTCTGGGGGCTGGCCCAGGTGGAAGCCCCCTAGTTGCTGTCGGGGGCGGTGAAGGATGCCCTCATCGTGGGCTATCTCAGCCATCTGCTGGGGGACTGGCTCACCCCCATGGGCATTCCCCTGCTCTGGCCCTGGCGTCGGCGCTTTCGCCTGCCCGGCCTGCCCCTCAAGAGCGGCGGGGGTTACGAGAGGGCCTTCTGCCTGCTGACCCTGGCGCTCGCCGGGTACTGGGTCCATGGCGGTGCAGGCTTGGCTCACTTCTAGCCCCGGGTGCTCTCCTGGCACCTGGCCGTTCGGGTCAGGGTGAGGTAGTCGGCGAGCACCGGCAGCCCCAGCAGGTGGCGGCGCAGCATGTCGAGGGCGGCGAAGGCGAGGATCCGGCGACCGCTCGCGGGATCCGGGTGGCTGACCCTGAGCGTCTGGCCGTGCAGTTGCCCGTCGGCGCAGAGCAGCAGCGGCACGCCGTCCGGCCCGGCACGGCCTATGGTGAGGCTCAGGGGGGCGGCGGGCACCGCCAGTTGAGTCAGATCGTCGCTCAGGGTGTGGCTGAAGCCGGCGGTCAGGGCCGGGTGCCCGTGACACATGGCCAGCAGGGCGCCCCGGCTCTCCCCTTCCTGCAGGTGCAGCGACCGCTCCCCCAGCAGGGCCAGGATCTGGCTGGCAGGTGCCTCGTTGCCACGCCCCACCAGCCAGGGGGCGATGGCCGCAAGCAGCCTCGCCTCGGCGGCATCCATGTCGGCGGTGCTGGCACCGTGGCCGATGAGCTTGAGCTCGATGAGAGGCATGGAGGAGCGGTAGCCCAGCTCGATGCCGGCAGGCCAGGGGGCCGCATCCAGCATGTCGCTGAGGGCGGACTCCGAGACGCCGAAGGTGTAGAAACGGCGCAGCTCGGTGTCCGTCTCTTCCCCGGCCAGCACCTTGAGGCGGGGCATGATCTGTTCGCGCACCATCTGCTTGAACTCGAACGGCACGCCCGGGGTGAAGAAGAGCCGGCTCTGGCCGTGGCTGGCCGGGTGGCAGACCACAAAGCCGCAGGCGGTGCCCACCGGGTTGTCGAGGATCTCGCAGTCCCGGGGCAGCCAGGCCTGCTTGGTGTTGCTCCGGGCCATGGTGCGGCCCCGGCTGGCATAGCGTTCGGCCATGGTGGCGAGCCAGTCCGGGAACAGGGTCAGGGGCTGGTCAAACGCCTCGGCCGCGGCCTGGGCGGTGAGGTCGTCCGCCGTGGGGCCGAGCCCCCCGCACACCAGTACCACCTCGGCGCGGTTGGCGCTCTCCTGCAGCACGGCTGTCAGATCCGCGAGGTTGTCCCCCACGGTGGCGCGGCGGCGCACCTGCCAGCCCTGCTCCAGCAAGAGGGCGCTGAGCCAGGCGGCATTGGTGTCCACCACCAGGCCGGTCACTATCTCGTCGCCTGTGCTGATGATCTCGATGCGCATGGGGACTCCTTGGGTGGGGCCAGCCCTCTCAGGGCTTGCCGTGTTCGAAGTAGTAGCTGATCCGGGTGCGGGGGTTGAGGTATTCGAACACCGCCGGGGGCAGGCGTTTGGGCTGGATCACCTTGGCGATGGTCAGCCCGGCCGCGTCGAGGTCGATGATGGCCGCCTCCTGGCGCGGAATGCGGGGGTCGTATACCAGCACGGCGGGGTAGAGCAGGCGGGAGGCGTTGACCGACATCACCAGCCCCACCTGGCCGTTGGAGAGCTGCACCACGCTGCCCGGGGGATAGACCCCCATCAGCCGGATCAGCATGCCTAGGTGATCGGCGTTGAACTGGGACTTGCGCTGCTTGTAGAGGCTGCCGAGGGCCGCGTAGGGCACCTTGGCCTCCAGGTGGCAGAGGTTGTCGTACTCGTTGATGAGGGAGACGATCTGGGTGAGGGGATCGAGCTGATCCCCCTTGAGCCCCTGGGGGCCGGTGCCGTCCAGGTACTCGTGGTGGTTCTGCACTATCTGCTTGGCTGCTTCCGGAAAATCGCTGACCAGCCCCAGCAGTTCCAGGCCGTAGCGGGGATGCTGGGCCATCAGGTTCTGCTCCGGTTTGGTCAGCGGCTCCGTCTTGCGCAGGATCTGGCTCGGGATCCTCAGCTTGCCGATGTCGTGGAACAGGGCCCCCATGCCGACCTGACGGATCGCCTCGGCCGGCAACTTGCACTCCCGGGCGAGCAGCATGCTGAGCACGCTGACGTTGAGGGAGTGAAACTGCAGGCTGTTGCCATCATCGCTGTCGGAGACCAGGTACAGCACCATCTCGTCCACCGAGAGGAGCTGCTCCGTCATGGCGTTGATCAGCTCCTGGGCCTCGCTGATGGCGTTGAGGGGGCGGGACTGGATCTTGCCCATCAGGTTGCGCACCTGGGCCAGGGATTGGCGGAACTGTTTCTCGCACTGCTGCAGGTCGCGGCGATAGCGCTGCAACTGCTCGATGCGCCGCAGTTTCTCCTGCTGCATCTCCTCCTGGCGGGCGACGAGACCCTCTCCTTCAACCTCATCCGCCTGGGGCTGGGTCTGGCCGAGGGGCTTGGGCGGCGTGTCGCTCTTGTCGGGAATGATGGTCACCAGCTTGAGGCCAAGGCGACGAATGAGCTCGATCTCCTCCTCGCTCTTGAGCTTGAAGCTGGAGAACAGAAACGGGTGCTCACGCCATCCCAAAGGCAGGGAGACATAATTGCCGACTTGCAGCCGTTCTACGGAGATCTTGATTCCTGTCATGGGGTTGGGCACGAGGGACACACTGAGCCGTATGCTAGTCAAAGGGCGGGGTGAATACAAAAGGTATCTGATGACAGTGGGAGCGCTTTATTATAGGCTTCTAGATGTCCAGACATATTTACCGATGCAGTACAGGGAGTCAGCATGCCGATCAAGATCCCGGACCAGTTGCCCGCCGCCGAAGTGCTTGGGCAGGAGAACATCTTCGTGATGACGGAATCCCGGGCCGTCACCCAGAACATCCGCCCGCTGCGGGTGCTCATCCTCAATCTGATGCCCAAGAAGATAGAAACCGAGATCCAGCTGATGCGGATGCTCTCCAACTCGCCCTTGCAGGTGGACGTGGATCTGTTGCGCATCGACGATCGGGAGTCGAAAAACACACCCCAGGCGCACCTGGAGAACTTCTATCACGACTTCGAGCAGGTGAGAGGCAACAACTACGACGGCATGATCATCACGGGGGCGCCGCTCGGGCTGGTGGAGTTCGAGGAGGTGGTCTATTGGCCCCGCATCGTCGAGATCATCGAGTGGTCCCATCAGCATGTCACCTCCACCCTCTTCCTCTGCTGGGCGGTGCAGGCGGCGCTGAAAGCCTTGTACGGCATGGAGAAGCAGACCCACGGCGAGAAGCTCTCCGGGGTCTATCGCCACCACCGCCTCGACGAGCACGAGGCGCTGCTGCGCGGCTTCGATGACGAATTCGTGGCGCCCCACTCCCGCTATGCGGCCTTCGACGGGGATCTCATCCGCGCCCACACCGATCTGCAGATCTTCGCCGAATCGGAAGAGGCGGGCGTCTATCTGGCCGCCACCAAGGATTGTCGCCAGGTGTTCGTCACCGGCCATCCGGAATATGACGCCCTGACCCTGGATGGGGAATACCGGCGGGATCTGGCGGCCGGGCTCACCCCCGTCATTCCGGTCAACTATTACCCGAACAACGATCCAAGCCAGACCCCGCGCGCCACCTGGCGAAGCCACGGTCACCTGCTGTTTTCCAACTGGCTCAACTATTACGTCTACCAGTTGACCAGCTACAAGGTGGAAGACATCGGCAAGGTGTTTACCTACCAGCAGCCCAAGGGATAGAGCCCATCAGTCCGCCCCGGTCAGCCGCCGCCCACGGGTATCGAGCCAGTGACGGTGGCAGGCCAGGGTGAAGGCCCGTGGCCGTCTGGCCCGGATGAGGGTCATGGCCTCCTGCTGGGGCAGCCCCTGGGTCATCAGCAGCAGGGCGGCCGCCAGCCCGGTACGCCCGCTTCCTCCGTGGCAGTGAATGGCAAGGTGCCGTCCCTCGCGTAGCAGGGCGAGCAGTCGGGGTTGCACCCCGGGCCAGGCCTGTTCGAAGGCGGCATCCGGTGCCTCGTCATCCGCAATGGGCAGATGGAACCAGCTCATGCCTCTGGCCTGCACCAGCTGCCCGAGAGAGAGGGACCCGCACAGGGCTAGCTCCTCCACCGTCATCAGGGTCAGCACCCCGCCGGCACCGGCCAGCTGCAACTGGGCAAGGGCGTCGGCCATGGGGACCTGCTGGCTGCCGGGGCAGGGGGTGAGCAGGAGCTGGCCGTCGAGCCGTGGAACGTCCAGGCTCCAGAAGGGATGGGCACTGATCATGGGGTTCCTCGTGGTGTTCGGGGTCAACGGGATGGGCATCCCGCGGGTGCGGCACAGCATAGAGGGGCCGGAGGCGATGTCAATCTGCGTTGTGTTCGGCCCGGTTTACGGGCAGAGTCTAAAAAAATCGAGCGATGCAAGGAGTAAAGATGAGAAACCTGGATCAACTGGACTTGGACATCCTGGCCCATCTGTTTCGCGATGCGGGCATGACCAACAAGGATTTGGCGGCCCTGGTCGGGGTGGCGCCGTCCACCTGTCTGGAGCGGGTGCGCAAGCTGCAGCAGGATGGCGTGCTCAAGGGGGCGCACTGCGAGGTGGATTACCAGGCCCTGGGCGGTCACATCCAGGCCATGGTCTCCCTGCAACTGGCCCGTCACAGCCGCCAGATCATCGATGCGTTTCGCGACGCCATCCTGGCCCTGCCCGAGGTGATCAGCCTGTTCCACATGGGCGGCAAGGATGATTTCCTGGTGCACCTGTGCGTCTCCGATACCGAACACCTGCGCAATTTCGTCTTCGATCACTTCACCTCCCGGGAAGAGGTGGTGCACCTCGAGACCTCCCTGGTGTTCGAGCACAGGTTCAGCCGCTCGCTCCCCTGCTTCCCCCACCCCTGATGGGGCGAGCCGCAAGAAAAAACCGCCCGAGGGCGGTTTTTTTGTGGGCGGTTCCTCAGTTGAGAGCCAGCCGGTTGTCCTGCGCCGTCCGGTAGAGCCCCTGCTGATAGGCCAGGCTGCCCCACAGGACCAGCCCCAGGGCGGCATCTTTCATGGTGTCCGGCTGCTGCGCCGGGGTGAGCGTTTCGGTCGCATCCTCGTAGATGAAGCCTTCCGGCGCCCGCTCGGGCTGCAGGATCACCACATCCTTGCCACGCATCAGGGCGAAGTTCTTGTCGTACTGCATGATGGCGCGTCCCGGCCAGTCGGCGGGCATGCGGGTGAGATCCTTGCCCAGCATGGGGTAGTCGGCACTGATGCCCATGAGGGAGAGCAGGGTCGGGGCCATGTCGATCTGGCTGACGATGCGGGGATCCTTTCTCGGTGCAATGCCGTCCCCCAGAATGACCCCCGGGATGTGGAAGCGGGGGATGGGCACCAGGCTGGCTCCCCCGACCCGGCTGTCGTGATCGGCGATGACCAGGAACAGGGTGTCCTGCCAGTAGTCCGATGCCCTGGCTTTCTTGAAGAACTCGCCGACGGCGTAGTCCGCGTACTTGGCGGCGTTGTTGCGGGTCTGCTTGGGCTGCTCGTACAGGGCGATGCGGTTGTCGGGGAACTCGAAGGGATCGTGGTTGCTGGAGCTGAACACCAGGCTGAAGAAGGGTTTGCCCTCCTTGTGCAGCGCCGCGAAGGTCTCGTTGGCCTTGGCCATCAGATCTTCATCCGAGGCGCCCCAGGATCCCTCGAACACCGGGTTCTTGAAGTCCTTCTGCTCGACGATGGTGGTGAAGCCGTTGCCGAGGAAGAAGCTGCGCATGTTGTCGAAGTGGCTCTCGCCGCCATAGATGAAGCTGGTGTCATAGCCTCGCTGCTTGAGCAGGTCGGCGATGGTGAAGAAGTTGGTCTGGCTCTTGCCGAGCTTGACCACGGCCTGGGCCGGGGTCGGCGTGAAGCCGGTGAGCACCGCCTCGATGCCGCGTACCGAACGGGTACCGGTGGCGTAGAGCTGCTCGAACGCCCAACCCTCTTTCGACAAGGCATCGATGTTCGGGGTGAGCGGCAGGCCGCCGAGGGAGCCGACGAACTGGGCCCCCAGACTCTCTTGCAGCAGGATCACCAGGTTTTTGGGCTTGCCCTGGTAGCTGGCCGTGTTGAAGGTCTGGCTCGGCAGATCGGCAGAGGTGAAATCGCCGAGAGGGCGACCGCTCTCCTCGCGGACTATGTCGAGTACCTGATGGTCAGCCATCTTGCCGTAAAACTGGCTGGCGTCCTCCTCGGCCCCCATCTGCTTGATGGCAAAGAAGAGGGAGTAGGCGGAGTTGACGGTGAGGGCGTTGACCAGGGGATCGTCGGCAAAGGCCACCATGGCCGGATTCAAGGCGCGATGGCCGAGACTGGAGCGGGCGCCGAGGAAGCCGACGGTGAGGATCAGCAGGGCGAAGGCGGGGCGCCAGTACCAGCGGGGGAAGCTTAGGTCACGCACCAGGCGGCCGCTCAGCCACCAGCCACCGCCCAGCACGGCGCCGCTGAAGATCACGGCCAGCAGCAGCTCGCCCTTGCGGCCAGCCCACAGCATGGAGAGCACCTCCTTCGGATAGATGAGGTACTCCACATAGAGGCGGTTGGGGCGTACCCCGTATTCGGTGACGAAGGCGGGAGTGGAGATCTCGAGAAAGAGCATCAGCCAGAGCCCCAGGGTGAGCCAGATCCGGATAAGCTGCATCCAGAGCCGCCCCGGCGCGTGGGGTCCGGCCAGCAACTGGGTCAAGACGGCGGGTACGCCCCAGACCCAGCAGAGAGTGGCGACGTCGACGCGAATGCCTTGCAGCAGCATCTCCTGCCAGCCAGAGACGGCATCCACCCGTTCCAGTTGCCAGAGCCCCAGGCCAAGGCGGCTGACGGTCAGGGAGGTGAGCGCGATCAATGAAAAGACGGCGATGGGCCAAACCGGTCCCAGCCATTGTCTGATGGTGGTCATATTGTTCCTGCAAACCTGTTTGCGCCCAGTCCCCGGGCGCATTGTTGTTATGGTGCAGGAGTATGACAGTGGCACCTGGCAAAGGTTGCATGGGCATGGGGTATAAATGGAGAAGCTGGCACGTTTTATGATTTTTTGTGACGGGATGCAGGGTTCGAAGAGAGCATAAAACGCTGGGGAAACTGTGATCCTGCTGGCACATCGAGACAATGGTCTTGCCTATAATGGCGCCGGATTTCTCAATCGGAGCCGAAGGGATGCCGGTCTTCATCGATGTGGAATATATGCAGGGCTGGTCTCTGTTCGTGGTGCTCTCCGACGGCACCACAGGCGTGCTGGATCTCACCCCCTGGCGCGGCCAGCCGCTGTTTGCGGCCATGGAGACCGAGCGTCGCTTCGCCCGTGTCTTCATCGATGATCGCCATCAACTGGCGTGGCCCTCGGGCTTCACCCTGGCGGCCCACGAGGTCTACCACCTGATCCTGCCCATCGACGAGCGTGCCGCCTTCCCCGATCGCAACATGCATCGCTTCTGACATGCTAACTCGTTGAGTCAGGTAACGTTTTCAGTCACAGACCCGCGTCGGTCAGGTCGTTATCATGACCCTAGTGCGGCGCTTTGGGCGCCCATCCACCACAGCGGGAACATAACAATGAAACAAGGAACGTTGCGTCGTAGCGGCCTCATCGGGGCCGCCCTGTTACTGACGGCTTGCGGCAGCGGGGGAGGCGGTGGCAGCAGTGACCCCCAGCCTCCGGTGGTCAATCCACCCCCCGCGTCGGCCAGCCGCGCCTGCTACGGCAATGATCAGCCAGCCTGCAACCTGCGCACCTACCAGGTGATGGTGGAGTCCTTCGTCGACGGCGACGGCAGCGCCAACTACGGCGTCGGCTACGGCCCCTCCCGGCACAACGGCGATCTGCAGGGGATCATCGACAGCCTCGACCACATCAAGAGCCTCAACGTCAACGCCATCTGGCTCACGCCGGTGTTTGACTCCTGCGCCGGCCAGGCCGGGGACGACCGGCTGGATGCCACCGGCTACTTCGCCTGCGACTTCTTCAACGTGGATCCCAACTTCGGCAGCAACGCCCAGCTTAAAAAACTGGTGGACGGGGCGCACCAGCGCGGGCTCTATGTCTTCCTCGACGGGGTGTTCGGCCACGTCAACAAGGTGGGGGTGAGCAAGCCTTCACCAGAGGGGCGGCTGCCTGCCCTCAAGAGCGGCGGCGCAGGCTACCCGGGTCAGCTGGTGGATTACGGCCAGCCCGAGAGTCTGGCCTACTTCAAGGAGGTGGCCCGTTACTGGGTCGAGCAGTACGGCATCGACGGCTGGCGCCTCGATCAGGCTTATCAGTTGGGGCTGGATGACTGGCGCGCCATTCGCAGCGAAGTGGCGCAGGCCAGCGCGGCGCGCAAGGCCGCCGGCCAGCAGTGGGGCACCCTCGGCTACATGGTGGGGGAAGTGTGGAAGGGCGCCGACGAGATCCGTGCCCAGGCCTATGGCCCGAGCGACAACCCGGCGCTCTCTTCGGCGTTCGACTTCCCCCTGCGCTACGGCCTGGTACAGGCGCTGGCGGTGGAAGAGTCTGGCAAGGGCGGGCAGGGGGCCAGCGTGCTCGACGCCAGTTGGAACAAGGTGGAGAACTACCCGGACCACGCCATGCCCAACCTGATGCTGGGCAACCACGATCTGGTGCGCTTCGGCGATCTGCTGGAGCGGGGTAACTTCAATGGGGCGGACTACTGGCAACGCCACAAGGCGGCCTTCAGCTTCATGGCCGCCCGCTCCGGTCCCATTACCTTCTACTATGGCGAGGAGTTTGGCGACGAGGTGCCTGGCTTTGCCAGTCAGGTGGGGGGCGACTGTGCGGCCCAGGGGCTCTGCGATGATCACGTGGCCCGCAGCGATGGCAAGGTTCCCGGTGTCACCGGCTTCGTGCCGAGCAGCGAGCAGAGCGATCTGAAGCAGTGGCTGAGCGATCTGCTGGCCTTGCGCGCCGGGCACCCGGCCCTCTATCAGGGGGAGCGGGTCAAGCTGGTGGCCGAGGGGAGCGTCTATGGCGACATCAAGCAGACGGCGGGCGAGCAAGTAGTCTACCTGCTCAACGTCTCCACCACGCCCCAGAGTTACGCCGTGCCGGTCGGCAAGCTGCGCAGCGGCAGCGCCCTGGTGGATCTGCAGAGCGGCGAGAACCTGGCCATCGGTGGCAGCAGCGTGACGGTGGACTTGCCGCCCCTCACCGGCCGCTTCCTGCTGGTGCGCTGAGGGAGGAAGACAACAGAAAGGGCTCCATTGTGGAGCCCTTTTTCATGGTGGCGGCTTACTTCTCGATGCCGCTGCCCAGATCGTCCCGGCGGGAAGAGACCGAGGACTCGGCCCCGTGGCGCCAGTGTTCCAGCCGGTTGTGCACCCCGCGGCGCAGGCTCTTGAAGCTGGCTTCCAGATAGTCCACCCCCACCAGGATGGAGAGGGTGACGACGGTGAGCAGCAGCGCCTGATGCAGCATGTCCATGCCGATGAGGGCGCCGAGGGCGGCCAGCATCCAGATGGCGGCGGCGGAGGTCACCCCCAGCACCTGACCATCCCGGGTCATCATGACCCCGGCCCCGAGAAAGCCGACCCCGGTGATGAGCTGACCCAGCACCCGCGCCTGATCGGCGCCCTGAGGACTGACGGCGGCGCCGATGGCGAGAAAACAGTAGGTGCCGAGCACGATGAGGGAAGAGGTGCGGATCCCCACCGGCTTGCCGCGAAGCTGCCGCTCCAGCCCCACCAGGGTGCCACACACCAGACAGACCAGGATGTTCTCCCAGCCAAGGGGCGCGATGTCCCACCACTGCATTGTCATCATATCCACCTCTGCTCGCGATGCTTGTTATCCTGTCGCGCTCTGCCCCCGGTTCTCCAGCCGCTGGCGGAAGGCCCGGGCGAGGCGCTCGTAGAGGTCCTTTGCCTCCCTGTCTTCAATATCGCCACGTATCCAGGGGTTGTCGATGATTTCCAGCAACACGCAGCCCTGGCCCTGCTGGCGCAGATCCACCCCGAACAGGCCGTTGCCGAGCTGGTGCACGGCGCGGCGGGCGGTTTGCAGCACCCGCTCCGGCACGTCGCTGAGGGGCAGCGCCTCGATGCGGCTCATGTCGAGGGGGTGTTTGCGGCGACGGATGCGGTTGCCGGGTTCGGGTCGGTAGCGGCGGCAGGCGAACAGCGGCGAGCCGTCGAGAAAGCCGATGCGCCAGTCGAACTCGGCAGGGATCCGGCTCTGGACCAGCAGCAGGGCGGAGCGGGCCAGCCCCTCGTCCAGCAGGCGGGCGAGCTGGATGTCATCGCTGGCCATGGCGAGGTCGCGCCCCTGGGCGCCGTCGGGGATTTTCACCATCAGTGGCAGACCGAGGCGCTGCACCAGTTCGTCCACATGCTGGCGACCGCGGCGGGTCACGACGGTGGTGGGGGGCATGGGCACGCCGCTGCGCACCATCAGCTCGTAGAGATAAAGCTTGTTGCTGCAGGCGAGGATGGCACGGGAGCTGTCGATGACCGGCATCTTGAGCTGCTCGGCACGGCGGGCAAATTCGAAGGTGTAGTGGCCGACCGCGGTCTCGGCGCGCAGCCAGAGGGTGTCGAACTCCGGCAACCGCTCAATGGCCGAGGGGGGCAGGATCTCGGCCTGGATCCCCTGGGCAGCGGCCGCCTTGATGAAACGCTCCAGCGCCAGGGCATCGCTGCTGGCGCGGCCGTCGTTGGGGTCGACCAGGATGGCGAGCTGGTAGCGTGGCGCCGTCTGCTCCTCGTCCCCCGTGCCCACCAGCGCCTGGGCGTGCTGCACCATCAGCGCCTTCTCGCTCGGGCTCAGCGCCAGCGGTGACAGGCTCTCCTGCTGACGCACCGACCAGCCGTGGCGACCGCGCTTGAGGGTCAGCTCCTGCAGCGGCAACTGGCTCAGGCCGTAGTAATAGCGGGCGAGCCCCGCCAGCTCGCTCTGTTCGCACTGGCCGAAGATGGCGCGCACCCGGATCCTGTCTTCGCTCTGCTGGGCCAGCCAGCCCTGCAATTTGCGCCACAGCTTGGCGGGAGGCTGCTGGGGTTGCAGCCTGCTGATGGCCTGCAATCCCGGCAGGCAGTGGTGGCCGCGGGCCTGGGCCAGCAGGGAGCAGTAATAACCGGCCCCCAGGTGTTCCAGGCTGCGGCAGAGGTTGATGATGCGCGGACGCCCCCCTGTGGTGGGCAGACCGTGTTGCAGGTAGGTGCGGGCGGTCAGCAGATAGTCGGCATGGCAGGGCCAGTCGCCCGGCTCCTCGACGATGACATAGGTACTCATATTTTCAGGCTCCACAGAAAGGACTGCCAGAAACGGCAGGATCCCCAGTGGGCTTCGATGCACCGACAAGCACGACAATGGCGCGAGGGGAAACAAGAGGTTACAGTGCCTAATATTCTGCCTTGGTAACTTGTGATACAAGTCGCATTTCTGGTGCTGAGGATAAATAACCGAACAAGGACTCCCCGTGTTGACCGTGCGCGCCGCCCGAGCCGATGATTTGGGCGCCATCGTGAAGCTGGAACGCTACTGTTTTCCCCCCGAGGTCGCCTTCGGCCGCAGCCGCTGGCACTATCTGCTCAATCAGGCCAAGGGGCGCACCCTGCTGCTGCAAGACGAGAAGGCGCAGGTGATGGGCTATTTGAGCGTGCTGGAGCACAAAGGCTGGGATCGTCTCATCATCCAGACCCTCGCCATCCGCTGGACCGTCCGCCGTCAGGGGTGGGCACGCCGCCTGCTGGAGCAGGTGATCCGGGAAGGGCGCGAGGCCGGCTGGGGGGCGATTCGCCTCGAGGTCGCCGACGCCAACCCAGAAGCCATGACCCTCTATCAGGGGCTGGGGTTTCGCCCCGGGGTACGGCTGCCCGATTATTACGGGCCAGGCCAGCATGCCCACCGCCTGGTGCTGGCGCTGGGGGATGAGCGGCAGGCGCCATCATGAGTTGCGAGGATTGCCTGGCCACCGCCATCAGGGCCAAGCTCGGGCGCTGCCCGGTCTGCGCCGCCCAGACCTTTCTCATCGGGGTCGTCGGCTGGCTGGTCTGGTGGTGGTGCGGCGCCGATACCTCGGTCAACGCCCTGACCGGCCTGCTGTTTGCGCTGGGGGGCTCGGGTCTCTTCCTGCTGCATCTGGCGGTGTTCGCATGGCGAAAGCTGGGCAAGCGCGACATATAACGTGCTGATTTTTCAAGAAGACAAATAACAATGGAGGTTCACATGATTGCAATGGTAACGGGCGCCTCGTCCGGCTTTGGTGAGGCCATCAGCCGCCTGCTGGTGAGCGCTGGCCACCGGGTGATCGGCACTGGGCGTCGCGCCGAACGGCTGGCAGCCCTGTCCGAGGAGCTGGGCGAGCAGTTCCTGCCTCTGGTGTTCGACGTCCAGGACAAGGCTGCCACCCGCGCCGCCATCAAGGGGCTGCCGACCGAATGGCAACAGGTGGACCTGTTGGTCAACAACGCTGGCCTGGCACTGGGGCTGGAGCCTGCCCACAAGGCGGATCTGGAAGACTGGGAGCAGATGATCGCCACCAACATCAGCGGCCTGACCTTGATCACCCGGTTGCTGCTGCCGGGCATGGTGACGCGCAACCGCGGCCACGTCATCAACATCGGCTCCATCGCAGGGACCTATCCCTATCCGGGCGGCAACGTCTACGGCGCGACCAAGGCGTTCGTGAAGCAGTTCAGCCTCAACCTGCGTGCCGATCTGGCGGGCACGGCCATCCGCGTCACCAACGTGGAGCCCGGCCTGTGTGGTGGCACCGAGTTCTCCAACGTGCGCTTCCACGGCGACGACGCCAAGGCGGCCACCGTCTATCAGGGGGTGCAGGCCATCCTGCCGGAAGACATCGCCAATACCGTACTCTGGATCAGCGAGCAGCCCGCCCACGTCAACATCAACAGCATCGAGATCATGCCGGTGGCCCAGACCTTCGGCCCGCTCCACATCAGCCGTCGCTGATGTCATGACGAGCCGACTTCTGTCCACAAGAGGCGCCTTCGGGCGCCTTTTTTTGATGGGTCTGGTCGCACTCGTCATGGAGTGCAGAAGGAGGCGTGCTGCGACCCCGTGCTGAACCGTCGAAAGAGGGGGTACTCAAGTTGGCCTGCATTTTGCTGTCTCCGGCCCATGGCGGGGAAACCATCCCCGGAGCCGGCGAGGCCGGCAGTGAGCGTGGAGCCTTCATGGATATCAAACCCTATGGTCATCAACTTGCCCAGAGCGCGTCCCAGAACCGTGCCCTGGCGACCCTCAGCGACAGCGATGACAAGCAGAGCGGCTGGTCTCAGCAGGTCAGCCTCTCCAGTCAGGTGCTGACCGGCAAGGCGCAGCAGGCACTGACCTACGAGCATCTGGCCAGGAACGGCAAGAACACAGTCCTGACCGGTGGCGTCAAGGATGCGCGGGTGCAGCAGATGGTGGACAAGGCCCTGGGCTTTGATCGCAAAAAATTTGACGATCTCGAGCGTCAGCTCAAGGGGATAGCGGATGACAAGACGCTCTCTGCCGAGGAGCGCGAAACGCAGAGCAAGGACCTGGCCGCGCAGCGCGATGCCATGCTCAAGGAGGCCATGGATCGCCTCACCGGCAAATCCGCCTCCCAGGTATGACGTGATTCAAACGGAAATCTTTGGGCGTTAAAGGCAAGGGGTTGCCCCCTTGCCACGGGGCCGGCAGGCCGTGGGAGGCACGGCCTGACGTGGTCAGGGTTCAGGGACTCTGGGGGGCGATGCCGATGGCGATGGCGGTGGTCTGCACGGCCTTGATCTGGTCCCCCTTGGCGATGAGGGCGAACTGGGCCGGATCCTGCACCTTGAGGGTCAGGGTATGGTCGACCCCCTTGACCCGGATGGTCTGGTGCGCCTTGTCCACGTCGATGACGTCGGCATAGATGGTTACCTGCATGCCAGCGCCGGCAGCGGGTTTCTCCCCGGCGGCCGCCTTGCCCCCTTCCACTTCCACCACCCGTTTTCTCACCCCGGCGGTGCCCTTGAGCAGGGTCAGGTCCAGCAGTTGCAGATATCTCAAGGCCACGACATCTCCCACCTTGAGCTGGGGAAGGTTGGTCACCTCCTCCCCGGCGATCAGATCCAGGGTCTGCCCTTCGGCATTTTTCAGGCTGACCTTGCGGGTGGCCAGGTCGATGGCGGTGACGGTTGCCCTGGCCGTCAGTTCTTCGGCGAGACTGGCTTGTCCGGGGGCCACGGCCACATGGGTGGTGACCTCGGCGGCATAGAGCAGGGGAGGGGCACAGAGGGTGAGGGCACCCGCAATCCAGGCGTGCTTCAGTTTCATGATAGAGACCCTGTGAGTGGGAAAGGGACCCCGGGAGGGGCTTGAGGGGGCGACGAACTCGTCTTCCCGCTATCACCATAGCAAAGCCGGGCAGGAGCGCCCGGCATCGGCAGGCTGGCATCGTATTTTTGACGACAGGCTCCCGTTTTTGACCTGATGGCACGGCAGGCGCACAATTCCCCGGCATGCAATCAACCGAGGGCTCTGCCGTGTACAACTTCCAATATGCCAATCCCACCCGCATCTGCTTTGGTGAAGGCCAGATAGCCACTCTGCCGGAGCTGATCCCGGTCGGCAGCCGTCTGCTGGTGCTCTACGGCGGCGGCAGCATCAAGCAGAACGGGGTCTATGAGCAGTTGACCCAGGCGCTGGCGGGCCGGGAGTGGCTGGAGTTTCCCGGCATCGGCGCCAACCCCCAGTACGATCAGCTGATGGAGGCGGTGGCTCTGGTCAAGCGCGAGCGCATCGACTTCCTGCTGGCGGTGGGTGGCGGCTCCGTGGTGGATGGCACCAAGTTCGTGGCCGCCGCTGCCTGCTTCGAGGGGGACGATCCCTGGGAGATCCTGCGGGACAAGGCCCCCATCAAGGCAGCGCTGCCGCTGGGCTGCGTGTTGACCCTGCCGGCCACCGGCTCGGAGAGCAACCCCGCCGCCGTGGTGAGCCGGGGGGAGGCCAAGCTCTCCTTCTACAATCCGCTGGTGCAACCGGTGTTTGCGGTGCTGGATCCCGCCACCACCTACAGCCTTCCACCGCGCCAGGTGGGCAATGGCGTAGTGGATGCCTTCGTCCACATCCTCGAGCAGTACCTCACCTTCCCGGTGGGGGGCGAGGTGCAGGACCGGCTGGCGGAAGGGCTGCTGCAGGTGCTGGTGGACAACGGTCCGCGCGCGCTGGCGGAGCCCACCAACTACCAGGTGCGCGCCAACCTGATGTGGGCGGCCAGCCTGGCGCTCAACGGCCTCATCGGTCGCGGCGTGCCGCAGGACTGGTCCACCCACGCCATCGGCCACCAGCTCACCGCCCTGCACGGGCTGGATCATGCCCAGAGTCTGGCGGTGGTGCTGCCCTTCCTGCTGCGGGAGCAAGCGGCCCAGAAGCAGGAGAAGCTGGCCCAGTTTGCCGAGCGGGTGTGGCACTCCAGCCGGGAGGACAAGGCGCTGCGCATTGAGGAGGCGATCATCCGCACTGAGCAGTTCTTCCAGCAGATGGGGGTGGGCACCCGGCTTGCCGACTATGGCCTGGATGCGCGCTGCATCCCGGGGATCTGTTCCAACCTCAAGCTGTTCGGCCTGACCGCCCTCGGGGAGCAGCAGGACATTGATCCCGACAAGGTAGCGCGGATCCTCTCTCACGCCCTCTAGGCCTGAGGCCCTTGGCCAAGGGGCGATCTGGACAATAAGTGCGGCCAGGATCCTGTCCCACGCGCTTTGATCATCTGGCTGACGGCCGGAAAAGAGAACGCCCCGATCATCGGGGCGTTTTGCAGGGTGTCACCGGGGCACCGCTGTTTATTCGGCGCTGCGGTCCAGCTCGCGCTCCAGCGCTGCCGCCTTCTGGCGGGCAGGGTGAGTGTTGAGTCGCTGCCAGTAGGCCTCAAGGTGCGGGAACTGGGCCAGCTGGCCGCTCTGGGCCAGCAGATCCACCAGGAAGGAGTTCAGGATGTCGGCGCCGGTGAGGCGATCGGCCACCAGGTAACGGCGGTTTGCCAGCACCTCATCGAGATAGCCCAGCACCTTGGCGCACTCGGCTTTGGCGTAGTCCGGCAGGAAGCGCATCGGGCTGCCATCCTTGCGCACGAACATGTCGAGCAGCAGCGGCAGAATGCCCGAGCTCTCGGCGAAGTGGAGCCACTGCAGATATTCGGCATAGTCGGGGCTATCTTGAGCCGGCGCCAGCCGTTCCGGAGCGTGGCGGGCGATCAGGTACTCTGTGATGGCGCCCGATTCCGCCAGCACCCGGCCGTCGAACTCGATGACCGGCGACTTGCCGAGGGGGTGGACGGCCTTGAGCTCGGGCGGCGCCAGAAAGGTAGCGGCATCGCGCTGGTAGGCCTTGATCTCATAGGGCAGGCCCAGCTCTTCAAGCAGCCAGATGATGCGCTGGGAGCGGGATTTGTTCAGGTGGTGCAGGACTATCATGGAAACCTCGACGCAGTGACGGAAGGCGGTGATACGCAGCGCAACGGCAGCAGGTTCACTTATGGATGAAAAAGAGCGGGCGTGGTGCCCGCTCCTTCGTCGATTGACTCAGGCCTCCAGCGCCTGATCCAGATCCGCCAGTATGTCCTCGATGGCTTCGATCCCCACCGACAGCCGGATCATCTCAGGTTTCACTCCAGCCTTGGCCTGCTCCTCTTCGCTCAACTGGCGATGGGTGGTGGAGGCGGGGTGGCAGGCCAGGGACTTGGCGTCGCCGATGTTGACCAGCCGCTTGAAGATCTTGAGGGCATCGTAGAAGCGCACGCCCGCCTCGTAGCCGTCCTTCAGGCCGAAGGAGAGGATGGCCGAGGGGCGACCGGCCATGTACTTCTCCGCCAGCGGGTAGTGGGGGTGACCCGGCAGACCGGCGTAGCTGACCCAGGCCACCTTGGGGTGGTGCTTGAGGTGGTGGGCCACCCGCAGAGCGTTGTCCACGTGGCGCTCCATGCGCAGGCTCAGGGTTTCCAGCCCTTGCAGCAGCAGAAAGGCGTTCATCGGCGCCAGCGCCGCCCCGGTGTTGCGCAGCGGCACGGTGCGCACCCGGCCGATGAAGGCCGCCGGGCCGAAGGCCTCGGTGTAGACCACCCCGTGATAAGAAGGCTCGGGTTGGGTCAGTTGGGGGAAGCGCTCGGCGTGATCCGCCCAGGGGAACTTGCCCGAGTCGACGATGACGCCCCCCAGGGAGTTGCCGTGGCCGCCGACATATTTGGTTAGGCTGTGCACCACGATGTCGGCGCCGTGCTCGATGGGTTTGCACAAGACCGGAGTGGCGACCGTGTTGTCGACGATCAGCGGCACGCCGCGGGCGTGGGCCACCTTGGCGAAGGCCGCCAGATCGACGATGTTGCCCGCCGGGTTGCCGATGCTCTCGCAGTAAACCGCCTTGGTCTTGTCATCGATGAGGGCGGCGATGGCCTCGGCGCTGTCATCCTTGGCGAAGCGAACCTCGACCCCGAAGCTCGGCAGCATGTGGGCGAACAGGGTGTAGGTGCCGCCATAGAGCTGGGGGGTGGAGACGATGTTGTCACCGGCGGCGGTCAGCGCCTGGATGGCGTAGGTGATGGCGGCGGAGCCCGCCGAGACCACCAGGCCGGCGATGCCCCCTTCCAGCGCGGCCATCCGCTGCTCCAGCACATCGTTGGTGGGGTTCATGATGCGGGTGTAGATGTTGCCTGGCACCGCCAGATTGAACAAGTCCGCCCCGTGCTGGGCGCTCTCGAACTCGTAGGCCACCGTCTGGTAGATGGGCACGGCCACCGCCTTGGTGGCGGGATCGCTGGAAAAGCCGTGGTGCAGGGCCAGGGTCGCATCTTTCATCACACACTCCTTGTTGGATGTCACCATTATGGATGGATAGACGTCCAATCTAGCAGTCCTGGCGCCGATGTAAACCACCCATTCCGGCAAAGCAATGCCGGGGGATGGCGGTGACCGGATGGCGTCTGTGACGGCGACCTCAGAGACGGCGGCGATACTCCCTGTCGTCTATCTGGTGCATGTCCCACTGCATCAGGCGGTTGAGCTGCGCCATGGGATCTTCGACCAGCGTCAGAGGGCGGGGCAGGATCCTCAGGAAGTAGCGACGAAGGGTTTGCTGGATCCGGTTCGGTTTGAGGGGGTTGGCATGGCTCATGATGGTGCTCCTGTGCTGTGGTGTTCACGTTCGCCAGCAGTATTGAGCTAAAATGCGGAAGTAAAAACTGATGACTTTCAGAGACAGGATTTCCTCTTTTATGCCTACCACCCGCCTTTATCAGCAATTTCAACGGCTCACCCAGCAGCTTGGCTGCGACGAGCGGGAAATCAGCCTCGCCGAGGTGGCGGATCTGCTCTGCTGCACCACGCGCAATGCACGCCTGCTGCTGCGCCGCATGGAAGGGCAGGGCTGGCTTTGCTGGACGGCAGAGGCAGGGCGGGGGCGGCGCTCCCGCCTCACCCTGCTCGACAACCAGGAGAGCCTGACCCGGCGCCGATTGCGGGATCTGCTGAGTCAGGGCCAGCTGGCGCAGGCGGTGCGGCTGGCCGAAGATCGCCTGGATCTGCTCACCCCGCTGCTGATCGAGCAGCTCGGCCAGGCCACCCGGGAGGGGCGCCAGATCCTGCGGGTGCCCTACTACCGGCCCCTGCCCGGTCTGTTGCCCACCGCGCCCTTGCGTCGCTCCGAAATTCACCTGAGCCGCCAGATCTTCAACGGTCTGACCCGGCGAAACGAGGAAAATGGGGAAATCGAGGGGGATCTCGCCCATCACTGGGAGTGTCTGGCCCCCTGTCACTGGCGCTTCTATCTGCGCCCCGTGGTGCGCTTTCACCATGGCCGCGAACTGGTGGTGGAGGATGTGATGGAGAGCCTGCAGGCCTTGCGGGATCGCCCGCTTTTCGCTCATCTGGCACGGCTGGAGAGCCGCTGGCCGCGTACCCTGGACATCCATCTCGACAGCCCGGACCCTCTGCTGCCGCACCTGCTGGCCGAGCCGGTGGCGGCCATCCTGCCGCGGGAGCTCAAGGGGGAGGCGAATTTCGCCCTGCAGCCGGTGGGCACCGGCCCCTATCGGGTGAGCGCCAATGATCCCCTGCACCTGTGCCTCGAAGCATTCGACGACTACTTCGGGCTGCGGGCCCTGCTCGACGAGATCGACATCTGGATGCTGCCGGAGCTGGCGGAACGACTGGAGAGCCACGTCAGGCTGGGCAGCGACACCCCGGAGCTTGGCTCCATGCGCGGTGAGTCCGAACTGGAATCCGGTTGCTACTTCCTGCTGCAGGACGACAGATCGGCCCCCCTGCAGGACCCGGCCCTGCGCCAGTGGCTGAACCGGCTGCTCAACCCCATCGCCCTGATGGCCCGGGTGGCCCCCGAGCTGCAGCGGGGCTGGACCAGCGCATTGGGCCTCCTGCCCCACTGGCGCGAGAGCCTGCCTCTTCCCGAGCCCGGCCCGGTCAGCCTGCCAGCGCGGCTGGTACTGGCCTGCTTCAACCAGCATCTGGAGTTCAACGAGTGCGCCAGCGCCATGAGCAGCCTGCTGGCAGAGCAGGGGATCCAGCTCGAGGTGCGTACCCTGGACTACGGGCGCTGGGTGAGCGGGGAGGATGAAGATGTGGATCTCTGGTTCGGCACCCTCAACCTGGAGCATGAGCACGCCTTCGCCCCTTACGCCTGGCTTCAGGGCACCCCCTTGCTGCGCCGGGTGTGGGGCGGCCAGCAGGCCCTGTGGCAGGGATTGACGCAGTGGCGCGCCCATGGTGAAGAGCCCGGCCCCCGCGCCCTGCTGGCCGAGGTTCAGCGCCAGAGCTGGTTTGTGCCGCTGTTTCACCACTGGCTGGAGCTGGAGAGCCGGGTCGGCGTGCACGGCGTGCGCATGACGGCCCTCGGCTGGTTCGATTTTCGCTGCGCCTGGTTAAAGCCCGAGCAGGTGGCGCAGGAGCCGGAAACCGGCGGTGGCTCTCACCCCCAGGCAGGGACGCTTGAGTCGGGCGGGTTGGCGCGCTAGCCTGTGCGCGGTCCTACGACAAGGAGTCGACATCCATGCTGGAAATGCAGATCCAACCCCGTTTTCAAGAGACGGACGCCCTCGGCCACATCAACAACACGGTGCCGGCGGTCTGGTTTGAATCGGCCCGTGATCCCCTGTTTCGCCTCTTCTCGCCCGAGCTGGATGTGCATGACTGGCATCTGATCATCGCGGGCTACACGGTGCAATTCAAACGGGAGCTGTTCTATGGCCAGATGGTGTCGATCAAGACCGGCGTGCGGCGTATCGGCACCAGCTCCTTCACGCTCTGGCAGGAAGCCTGGCAGGGCGGCGAGCTGGCGGTGACCGCCGAGACGACCCTGATCCATTTTGACTACCGGACCCGGCAGTCCATCCCTTTGAGCGAGGCTCACCGGGAGGGACTGAGGGTCTGGCTGGTAGAGAGTTAATCCGGCCTTCGGGCCCACCACAGGACACTTATGCGCACAACCGCGATCGCCCTGAGCCTCGGCTTGGGACTGGGACTCTGCTCCCTGCCTTCATTTGCCGCCTCCCTGGCCGAGCAGTTCACCCTGATGGAGAAGGGGGCTGACAGCGCCCTCGATACCCGCTTGTTCAGCCACGATGGCGTTGACATCAAGGCCTGGGTCGACGGCACGCCCGTCATCATCGCCGTGTCCATCCTGAACGAGCAGGGCAAACAGGAAGGGGAGAGCCGTTACTACTTCAAGGGCGGCAAGCTGTTCGGGGTGAAGGAGCCCGCCGCTCAGTTCGCCTTCGATGACAGTGGCAAGCTGACCCAATGGCTGGACGACAAGGGGCAGCCTGCGGAGTTTGTCAGCAAGATGAGCATGCAGCAGCGGGAAGCCTGGCTGACCAGACGGGCGGCCGAGCTGGGCGGGTTGTTTGCACCGAGCACCGCCGAGGAGAAGGCTGACAAGGGGGGCGTCAAGCTCAAGGGGGCCGAGCTCGCCCAGTGGCTCTGCAATGGCAAGCTGATGGCGCTTGCCGGAGGTGACAAGGTGACCTTCGAGCCGGCCAAACTCAAGAGGAGTGCAGAGGGCATCAAGGGAGAAGTTTCCCTGCGCCAGGAGAAGGGGTGGCAGGATCTCTGCCTCACCTGCGAGGTGCAGGGCAACCGGGTGACTCGCCTCACCTGGCAGCCGCTGCCGGGGGCCAACAAGCCGCAGTAAGGGCGGCAGCGTCAAAGAATGGGGGCCCACTTGCGGGCCCCTTTTTCATGCCGGTTACTGCTCGCCCAGGGTGAGCCGGGTGAGGGCCTCCACCCGTCGCCACTGACCGGGCTCGAACCAGCGTGCCAGGATCTCCGGCTGCTGGCTGGCACGGGCCTCGGCAGGCAGGGGCCTGATCTCGGCCAGATAGCCGGCCAACTGCTGCTCGAACCCCTGCTGGCTCTCTGCCAGCTGGTGCAACCGGTCTGCCGCCTCCGGTCCCAACTGTTCGCGCAGTGCGGCGTCACGCCCTACTGCGGGGAGTTGCTCCAGAGCCTGCAGATCGCCGAGCAGGCGGCTGTTGGCCTCCGCCTCCCGAAACCACTGGGGCTGCTCCGCCAGCCAGAGCTCCAGCTCGCTCGCCAGCAGCGGCTTGTCGGCATCGCTGGACTCCGCCAGCGCCTTGCGGCGCAGGGTCCACTGCTCCATCAGCCTGTCCTCGGCAAACAGCTGCTCCTGCTCGACCGGGGTGAAACGCTGCCTGCGCAACTGTTCGCGCTCGTCGAACAGCTTCTGCAAGCTGGCGAGGCCCGGATCCGCCGGCACCGTCAGGCTGCCCTCGGCCCCGAGAAAGGCTTCATGGCGGGCCTGCAGCGAGGACTTATCCGACGGCGGTGCGGCCTGCCTGACCAGAGGGGAAGCGGGCCCTGCATGTTGCGGCGAAGGGGCGGTTGCGTCAGCGGAGGTCCAATACTGCCAGCCCCCCAGCAGCAGGGCCGCCCCCAGCGGAGCAGCCATCAGCCATGCCCTGTTCATAGTCCCAGCCTCTGCAAGCGGTTGGCGTGCTGGCGATAGAGGTTGACCGGGTCGGTCTCGAACAGGTGGCGAATGCCGAACGACTGGTTCACCTCGTCCAGATGGTTCATGCGGTAGTGGGTGCCGATCACCTTGCCGAGGTGGCTGCTGCATACTCCGACCAGGCCATCGTTGGGCTCCTTGAAGAAGCTGCCGGTCAGCGCCAGCGCCGGATCCACCGGATCCAGGATGTTGGTCATGGTGCCGCGTCCGCTCCAGGAGAAGTAGTAGACCCCGTTGGCGGCCTGCATGGGCCCTTCACCGCAATGCTGGCTCGGCAGCCCTTCCGGATAGCGCTGGTTGAAGCGCTGGGCGCCGGTGCTGGTGAGGGCGTCGAGGGCTGCGAGGGGATCCTGCGGCAGCTGGCTGCCCCCGGAGAGCAGCGAGATGACCCCGGACAGGGCCGAGGCGGCGGCCACCGCCAGACCTTCGGCCGCCGAGCCCGGCGTCACCTTGGCCCGCACCAGGTCGGCGATCTCCGAGCCATGGTTGACCCCGCCCACGCTGGTGGCGGAAGCGACCAACTCGGGGGCGACCGAAGCGACGTAGCGAATGGTGGGGCCACCGTGAGAGTGGCCGATGAGGTTCACCTTCTCCGCCCCCGTGATGGCGAGCACCTGCTGCACCTGCTTGAGCAGCTGTTCACCGCGCAGCTCCGAGCTCTGGGTGGCGGAGACCTGGGCCACGTAAACCTTGGCGCCATCCCGGGTCAGGGCCTGGGGGATGCCGTAGAAGTAATCGACTCCGAGCAGCTTGTCGAAACCGAACAGACCGTGCACCAGCACTATGGGGTAGCGGGTCTGGGTATAACCGGCCCCCTGACCCAGCATGGGCAGGGCGCACAACAGCATCAATAGCCATCTTTTCATCTTCACCGTCCTTGTGAAAAAACCGGCTGCACTCTGGTCGTCACCGGGGGTCGTCACCGGGCAGCCACCGGCCTCATGCCAGTACCGGCAGCATGGTGGCTGAACTCAAATGTATCTGTGGATGGGATCACTAAACCGGGGATTGCAGAAAAACCCTACCCATATGGGCAAAAAAGGCGGCACCAACTATTCCTTGTGTCTGCTCATCAAATAAGTTAAATAATAATTATTATCATTTGAGTGGTCGAGTCATGACGGGAACCTGGGTGAAGGGGTGGGTCGGTACCACCGGAGCGGACAGCAGCATGGCGCACTGGAAGGCGCAGACCCTGAGTGGCAACCGCCATTTCGATGCGGGGGAGTACGCCAGGGCGCTCGACTGCTATCAGCAGGCGCTGTGGCTTGCCCGCCAGCAGTTTGCCGAGTGGCACGATGCCGACGAAGCGGTGGCGGCCCTGGTGGTGGCCCATCACAACCTGGCGGATCTGCTGGTGGCCATGACCCTGCCGGATCGGGCCGCCGACCTGCTGTGTCACATCCATGATTGCCTGCTGGCCACCAGCCAGTCCCCCACCAGTTCCGCTGCCCTGCGGGAGGCGGCTGTTCGCCATGCCCGCAGCACCCGTACCGAGCTGCTCGCCTTTCTGGGCAAACACGGTCATCACGACGGCATCCAGCGCAGCCTGGGTCAATGTCTGTGTCAGACCGGCTCTGCCCATCAACTGCATTGAGCCCAACAGGAGAGACAATGAACATGAGCCATACCCTGCCAGCCCTTCCTTACGCTTATGACGCGCTGGAACCCCATATCGATGCAAAGACCATGGAGATCCATCACAGCCGTCACCATCAGACCTACATCAACAACCTCAATGCCGCCCTGGCCGATCTGCCGGAGCTGGCTGCCCTGCCGCTGGAGGCATTGCTTGCCCGTATCGACAGCCTGCCGGCCCAGGTGCAGGGGGCGGTGCGCAATCACGGCGGCGGTCACGCCAACCACAGCCTGTTCTGGCAGGTGATGAGTCCGCAGGGCGGCGGCGAGCCGGACGGCGAGCTGGCCGCAGCGATCGAGCGGGATCTGGGTGGGCTGGAATCCTTCAGACAGGCCTTTACCCAGGCGGCGTTGAGCCGTTTTGGCAGCGGCTGGGCCTGGCTGGTGGTCGATGGGCGCGGCAAGTTGCAGGTGGTGAGCAGCGCGAACCAGGACAGCCCCCTGATGGAGGGGCTCACCCCCATACTCGGGCTGGATGTGTGGGAGCATGCCTACTACCTCAAGTACCAGAACAAGCGTCCCGACTACATAGCCGCGTTTTACAACGTGATCGACTGGGACGAGGTGGCACGGCGTTACGTGGCGGCGCTGGCCTGACGCCCCATTTCACCTGATGAAAGAGACCCGCCTGTTGGCGGGTCTCTGCTATTGAGGGGTCGGCGCGCTGCTGGCAGCCGGATTATCCACGGGTGTTGCTTCGCTCGGCACGGCTGCGCTGGTGGCTGGTGCACCGCTGGTTGCAGCCGCCGCACTGGTGGCTGTTGCAGCGCTCACGGCCGTTGCCTGCTTGGCCTTCGGCTGATGAGGGGGCGGTGCAATGGGCAGGCAGGGCTGGCTCGCCCCTATGGTGCTCAACGCCTGGCAGGGGACCGGGCCGCCGATGACGATGGGCTCGCCGAGGAACTTGGGCCCCTTGTCCAGCACGTAGAGGTCCAGCAGCCCCATCAGGCGGGCGAACACCTCGCGCACCCGGGTCTTGATGCCCTGATAGGCGCTGGGATCCACGGCGTTGAAGCCGACCGCCTCGATGCCGAAATGGCGGGCGATGAAGATGGCGCGCTCGTTGTGAAAGGCCTGGGAGACCACGGTGAAGTGGGCCTGACCGAACACCTCCTTGGCACGCACGATGGAATCCAGGGTCCGAAACCCTGCGTAGTCGCTGTAGATGGCGCTGGCCGGGATGCCGGCCTGGATCAGGGCCCGCCGCATCTGGCGCGGTTCGTTGTACTGCACGGTGGCGTTGTCGCCGGAGACCAGGATGTAGTCCACCTTGCCGTTGTTGTAGAGCTCGGCGGCGGCCTTGATCCGGTATTTGAAGTAGTGGTTCGGGCTGCCGCCAATCAGGTATTTGGAGGTGCCGAGCACCAGGGCGACCCGGTTGTAGGGCACCGCATTGACGTCGTCGTAGGTGTAGTGACGGGCGTCCGAGACGGTCCACTCGCTGTAGCCAAGCAGGGCGGCGATGGAGGCCAGCAACAGGCAGAGGCAGGCGAGCAGGATCTTGGCAAACTTCTTCATGCGCGGTGCGGTTCGGGTCTGAAGTAAGAGAAGACAGGGGGCCATTCTATTACAAGTTGTTGTGGCGCGTCAGGTTTGATGGCGGCGCAGGGTCTCACTCGGGCAGAGGTTGTCGCAGCGCGCGCCAGGATCCCGGGCTTATCAAACGGCGCCATAAACAAGGGGCGACCATGGCCGCCCCTTGTCATAGCCGTCTCGTCCTCAGTGGGAGGAGTCGTTGGCCTTGCACTCGTCGGAGTCCTTGTTGGCTTCCCACCAGGGCAGCAGCTCGCGGCCGAGCCACTGCTGGTAGGCCTCGCTGTCATTGGCAATCAGCTGGTCCAGCTCGGCTTCGAAGGCGCTCATGGCCTGCTCTCGATCCGGGCCTCGCAGGGCCTGGGCCATGGCCAGCCAGCTGGCGCCGCGACCGGTCTCGTTCAGGAAGCGGTGTACCGTGTAGGACCAGGAGTAGACCATCTCGCCGCCCTTGTCGTAATCCAGGTGCAGGATGTCGGCCAGGGCCGGACGATCGCTGGCCGGACGGCCGGCGACGTTGTCCAGACCGCGGGCGAAGCACTGGCCGTGGGCGACGAACTCCGCCAGCCCTTCCGACCACCAGGTGGTGCGGTTGAGCGGGTAGTGGCCGAAGCTGCCGTACTGATTGAAGCGGCCGTCCAGGTAGTGCACATACTCGTGGCGCAGGTTCCACACCTGGAATGCAGGGCGCTTCCACTCCGCCTCATAGGCGAAGAAGCGGGCCTGGTTGCCGGGGCGAGCCGGATCCCCTTCGAGGTAGATGCCGCCGTTGTCGGTGGAGACGCCGCCAAACAGAGCACTGCCGTAGCGTTTCCAGTCGGCAGAGGAGTTGAAGACCACCAGTTCCAGCGCCTCGTTGTGATCATCCGCCACCGGCTGCCAGCCGGTCTCCATCTGCTGGTGGAACTGCTGCTCTTCGGCACCCAGTTCACGGCAGATCCCCTCGGCCTGGCTCATGGTCAGGTCCTGGGCCCGCAGGCGCAGGGTCGGTGAGCAGGTGTGCTCGAACGGCAGCACGTCCTCCACCAGGACAGGGGTGCAGAGCCCGGCGAAGTCACCGCTGATGCAGGCTTCGCTGGTGCGGTCCGTGTAGGTCAGGTAGTAGGTGGAGAGGGTCAGCGACATGTCTTCCAGCAGATCCTGGCTCTGCTGGCCACCGGGGATCAGGTCGTGGTGGCGAACCAGTGCGATGACGGAGTCATCCAGCAGGGTGCGATAGCCGTCGAGCTCGTCCTGTCGGGTGTAGCGGGCGACCCGGTAGAGGCGGGTGTAGGCATCCAGCACGTTGTTGAGCAGGAACAGATCGGCGCCATCCCTTCCTTGCCACAACGCGAGCTCGCTCATGCCGAGGGCGTGCAGCTGCTTGCGCAGCTCGCCATCCTGCTGGCGGAAGTCGTTGGCGAAGGGGTCGCTGTAGTCGCTGGCGAAGTCGAGGAAGTTGAGCAGATCGAACAGACCGGTTGCCCAGGCGTGCTGACCGTTGATCTCGCTGGCATGGCGGGTGCTGTAGGCCAGCATCTGGTTGAACTCGCCGAGCAGGGTGCCAAAACGGCTCTGCAATGCCGGGCTCTTGAACTGACCGTGCAGAGCGATGCTCCAGGCACTCATGACGGCGCCTACTTCGTCGCTGGCCTGCTCTGGGAAGAGCAGCGGATGGGCACCGAGTGCCGTCAATGCCTCAGCCAGCGCCTCGGCGGCGGCCGGGCCGTCTTCCTTGTGCTTGCCGTAGTTGTGGTAGTTGTGGGCACGCACGTATTCCAGCAGCAGCTTCATGGCCGGATGAGCCGGCTGATTGGCTGCCAGCAGGCGCTGGATGCCGCGCGACACGGCCAGCAGCTTGGTGTCATCGTGACCATAGTTCTCCTGCCAGACCGGGGCGGGCTGGCCACTGGCGTCCTGCACTATCTTGGCTGCGTCGGCGTCCAGCAGCTCGGTGCCCGGCAGATCCGGCTCGGAGCAGGCGCGGCCGTCGGCACGGCGACAGTCGAGCAGCTCTTCCTTGCTGGCCAGCACGATGGGGCGGTTGAGCACCCGGCTCTCCTGCCACTCGGTTGTCTCCGGCAGGGTCTGCCATTCGCTGCCCCCCACCGGGTATTGATAGCCGGTGTCCTTCAAGACCACCTGCACTTCGCTGCCAGCGGGCAGGGTTTGACGGCACACCCGGTAGCTGATGGTCTTGTCCCCTTCCTGACGCGTCTGGGGTTCATCGCACTCCTGCTGGGCCTTGATCTCGTCCAGCAACCAGGTGTACTGGCGCCAGACGTGCAGCTCGCTCACCTGCTTGGCGGCCTGGCTGCCCGCGATGGGCTGCAGGCGGAAGAAGATCTGCTCGAGGCGACCATCCCGTTCATTGGGGGTCTCTTCCAGCACCTTCAATTGCTGCCAGTTTTGCGGCTGGTACTGCCATGCCTGCTCGGCGCAGCGACCTTCGGCGTTGAGCTCACAGCGATCCAGCTCCTGCTCGCTGTGACCCAGGATGACCCGCTCAGCCAACGGCAGACGATCCTGACGCGGCGCGGTCGGGGTGCCCGCCAGCGGCTCCCAGCGGCCCTGCTTCATGCCGTAGCCATAGTCATAGCTGCTGGCCGGGACGGCCTTGCCGGCCGGTACCACCTCTTCACAGCTGAGGTAGCGGATCTGCCAGCCCTGCTCGATCTTGAGCTGCGGCTCGCCGCACAGCTGCTCGGCCAGGGCCGCCAGGTTGGCGTCGCGCCAGTCGAAGCGGCGATACACCCTCAGCTGCTGATAGGGGGCGCCGGCGTCGCGGGCGCTCAGCTCGTAGGTCACTTCGGTGAGGCGATCCCCCAGCTGGCGGCTGGCTTCGCCGTTGAGTTGATACTGTTGCCAGTCGGAGGGGGAGTAGTTGGCCAGCGCCGAAGTGGCGAGCAGGCCTGGGGCTGCCAGGAGCAGCAGCCGGGTACAGAGGTGCTTCATCATGATCCCTTTGGTGGATGGAGAGGCGTGGGGACCAGAGAGGTTATTGGGCTCCAAAGGAATATCAATTGGCCAGATGGCGCAGCGAAATGATGCATTCGGGAGCAAACAACATAAAAACAGCCCCAAAGGGGGCTGTATTGATAGCAAGGACTCCGCCCCATATGGGGGAGGCGTCACTCCTTTTGTCGCAAGCTGCGGGCGAGCAGGGTGCGGGAGGGTTTCAGATTACCGCCGAGATCCGGCCAGGGATGCCACTGGTCCGGCACCATGAAGCCGGGTAACGACAGCCTGATCCAGGCGGCCAGCTCGGCAGATGGTGCCGGTTCGCCGTGCCAGTCGATGAAGGCGGCGGGCCTATGCCCCCACTCGTCGCTTGGCACCGGCACCACCAGGGCCTGGGCCACGGCGGGGTGATCCACCAGCCGCTGCTCTATGATCTCGGGCTGGATGTTCTCCCCTCCCGAGATGAAGAGGTTGTCGAGCCGCCCCTCCACCACCAGATCGCCCCCCGGAGTGAGGCGGCCCTTGTCCCGGGTGTGGAACCAGCCCTCTTCATCGAGGGGGCGCACCAGCTCGCCCTCCCTGAAATAGCCGGCAAACAGGGTCTCACCGCGCACGCAGATCTCCCCCTGGCGGATGCAGACCTCCCGCCCCGACAGCGGGCGACCCACCACGCCGGCGGCGCAGGGTTGCCCGGTACAGACCTGGCTGCCCATCTCGGAGAGGCCATAGCTCACCTTGGGCTCCAGCCCCAGAGCGGTCAGCCGGTTGACCAGGGGCGCCGGGATGGCGGCGCCCCCGAGCAGCAGCTCTCGCACCCGGGTGCGGGATGGGTCGAACCCCTGTGCCAGCAGGCGCCAGAGCTGGGTCGGCACCAGCGAGAGGTGGGTGATGGGCTGATCCTCGAGCCGCGCCTTGAGGGGCCGGGTGCGATCGTCCAGCACCAGGGCGGCTCCCGCCAGGAAGACCCGAAACAGGATGGCGTAACCGCCGACGTGAAACAGTGGCAGGGAGAGCAGCCAGCCGCAGGCTTCGTCCAGGGGGATCAGGGTGGCGGAACCCCGGGCGGAGGCGAGGTGGTTGGCGAGGCGGTGGACCACCGCCTTGGGGGTACCGCTGGATCCCGAGGTGAGGATCATGTTGTTCGGCTGGTCGGGTACCAGCGGGGACTCCCCATCTGCGGCCAGCTCGCCCGTGAAGTCGAGGCTGAGGGCTTGCCAGTCGCCCGCCGGGATCTCGCCTGCCGACCAGAATGCCCGGGCCTCGAGCTGGCTCGCCAGTTCGCTGTGTCTGGTTGCCGGAAAGGCGGGATTGAGGGGGCAGAAGACGATGCCGCTGCGCACGCAGGCCCAGGCCAGCAACACATCCTCCAGAGCACCGCGCACCACGGCGGCGAGATGATCTCCCCGTTCCAGCCCGGCCCGGGCGAGCTGATTGCACAGGCTGTTGAGGCGCAGGTCGAGGCGCTGGTAGCTAAGAGGCTCCCCGCTGTGGATGGCAATGCGATGAGGGGCCAGTGTCGCCCAGCGTCGTACCGGGCAGGTTTCCTGCCGTGGGATCTGACGGGTCACCATGGGTCAGTCACGGTGAAACAGGGGGTCCATCCTGCCCGGATCGGGTTGCCCCTGCTTGTCCAGCAGATCCCTGGCCAGCCAGCGGCGGGTATCGAGGCCAGGGGCCTGATCCGGCGCCCACTCCCCTGCGAGGCGGGCGAGCTGGCCGAGGCCGAGACCGGACTCGAAACAGGAGGAGACGATCACCTTGAGTTTCAGTTCGCGAGCGCGGGCCACCAGGGCCTCGCTGTTGGCCAGGGCGCCGAGCAGGGTGGGCTTGAGCACCAGGGCGCGCAGTTGCGGGATGGGCTCCCAGGGCTTGCCCTGGGCCAGCAATTCGTCCAGCGCCACCGGCATGCCGGTGCGGCTGGCGACGAAGGCGATGTCCTCGAAGTCGGCGCACAGATCTTCGAGGTATTCGATGCGATTCGGATCCAGGTGGCCGCAGAAGGCCCAGGCCTCCTCGCGGGTCCAGCCCTGGTTGGCGTCCAGGACCAGTTTGAGATTGGGGCGCCGATCGAGCAGCAGCCGGATCAGCGCCAGCTCGTCGCGCATGGGGTAGCGGGCTACCTTCAGCTTGGCCTTGAGGGGGGTCTCGTGCAGCCACTGCTTCCAGTTCTTGAGCAGCTCCTGGGGGGAGCCCTGGATCAGCGGATAGGGCTCGGGCAGGGGGGCACCCTGCTCGGGCCAGCTACGACGGGCGCAGTCGAGCCCGAACTGCACCGAGGGCAGCTGTGGCGTCGGGGTCTGTCCCCGCGCCAGCTGCGCCAGACAGTCGAGGGCCTCGGCCTGGGCGTCGGCAAGGGTCTCTTTGGAAAATCCTGGCAGGGGGGCTATTTCCCCCCAGCCATCGTCGATGCGTACCAGCAGGCCCTCGCGCGCTACCTGCAACTGACCGTGAAAGGCCAGGGGCTGGGTAAAGGGCAGTTGGTAGCGGTAGAGGGCGAGTGTCATCAGGGATTCCGCTTGTATTTGGAGAAGTCGGGACGGCGTTTTTCGTTGAATGCGTTGCGCCCTTCCTGACCCTCTTCGGTCATGTAGAACAGCATGGTGGCATTGCCTGCCAGCTCCTGCAAACCGGCCTGGCCGTCGCAGTCGGCGTTGAGGGCCGCCTTCAGGCAGCGCAGGGCCATGGGGCTGTGTTGCAGCATCTCGCGGCACCAGCGCACGGTTTCACGCTCCAGCTCGGCCAGGGGCACGACGGTGTTGACCAGCCCCATGTCGAGGGCCTGTTTGGCGTCGTAGAGGCGGCAGAGGAACCAGATCTCCCGAGCCTTCTTCTGGCCGACGATGCGGGCCATGTAGGAGGCGCCCCAGCCGCCGTCGAAGGAGCCCACCTTGGGGCCGGTCTGGCCGAACTGGGCGTTGTCGGCGGCGATGGTCAGGTCGCACATCATGTGCAGCACGTGGCCGCCACCGACGGCGTAGCCAGCCACCATGGCCACCACGGGTTTGGGGCAGGTACGGATGTCACGCTGGAAGTCGAGCACGTTGAGGTGATGGGTGCCTTCATCGTCCTTGTAGCCACCGTAGTCGCCGCGGATCTTCTGGTCGCCGCCGGCGCAGAAGGCCTTCTCGCCGAAGCCGGTGAGGATGATGGAGCCGACCTTGTCGTCGTAGCGGGCATCGGCCAGGGCTTGCAGCATCTCTTTCACGGTACGGGGGCGGAAGGCGTTGCGCACCTGGGGACGGTTGATGGTGATCTTGGCAATGCCCTCTGGGGACTTGTGATAGAGGATGTCCTCGTAACCGGCGGAGCAGTCGTGCCACTCGACAGGGGCATAGAGCTCGGCTTCCGTCATCGCTTCAATCATGGATCTTCTCTTCTGGTTGGTGAGCCCACTCCCGCAGGAGCCGGGCAAAGGTATCGGGCTGGCTTGTGTGCAGATTGTGTCCGCCATCCAGAGCCAAGTGTTTGATATTGCAGCCTTGCTTTACCAACTGGCAAGCGAGGGCATGGAATTTGTGATCCCGGTTGCCGGAGACCCACTGCACCGGCAGCCGGGTATCCCGAAGCCAGGGGGCGAGATCCGGCTGCCGCCCCAGGGACGTGGCCCTCAGCATGGCGGCCACGGCCTTGCCGTCGTTGCCAAGGCGGCGTGCGGCCTGGCGGATGCGGGCATCGTCGTCCAGGTCGGCGAAGACGCCCTGGCGGTACCAGTCGGCAAGCACCCGGGTCAGGGGCTCGCACTCGAAACGCCGGGCCCAGGCTTCATCGTGAGCGATGCGGGCCGGACGCTCACCGGCAGGCAGCCCGGGGTGGCAGTTCTCCAGCAGCAGGGCCTGCAACCCCGCCGGGGTGTGGCTGGCGTGATGAAGCGCGAGCCGCCCCCCCAGCGAATACCCCACCAGCCGGTAGTGGGCGATATCCCGTGCGGCCAGCTCGTCGCAGAGCCAGCGATGGGCCTCGTCAAAGCCGCTCACCCGCAGTGCCCGGTTGCGGCCGTGGCCCGGCAGATCCAGGGCATGGCACGGGACGCCGGGCAGGGTCTGGATGACAGGTCGCCAGTCGTCGGCGTCCCCCAGCAGGCCGTGCAGCAGCACCAGCGGCGCGGCGGGATCAGAGACCACGGATAGCGGCTCCCAGTGCCTTGAGATCCTCGGCGACTTCACTGCTCGGTACCTTGATTTCAATCAGGGTTACCCCGTTTTTCAGGGCTGCGGCATAGTCCTGCTCAAATGCGTCGAGGGTGGTGGGGGCCCGGTAGTGCAGGCCGAACATGGCGGCGGCGTGCTCGAAGTGCAGGCCGTGGGGCAGGCAGTAGTAGGTCTCCAGCAGGGCGTCCTGGGTGGGCACAGGCAGCATGCGGAAGATGCTGCCGCCGTCGTTGTTGAGCAGGATCACCACCAGGGGGCGGCTCCCCTTGCCGAGCAGCGCCAGGCTGTTGAGATCGTGCAGGGCGCTGAGATCCCCGAGCAGCAGGGTGGTGGGCTCGCGACTGTCAGGCGGGACCGACTGTGCGAAGCCGTATGCGGTGGCGATAAGGCCATCGATGCCGGAGGCGCCGCGGTTGGTCATCACCCGGCTGGGGCCCTTGCCCACCTCGCCCAGCATGTCCATCAGCCGGGCCGGCATGCTGTTGCCGACGAACAACTGACCCTGGATGAGCTGATTCAGGCGATGGCACACCCCGAGCTCCGAGAAGCGATCACAGGCGGTGCGGATCTGCTGGCTGATGGCCTGCTGGCGCGCGGCCAACTGGTGCCAGGGCTGCTGCGAATGGGGGATTGGATGGGCGGCCGCAAAGGCGGCGGGGTCGCACACCAGGCGACGGCGCAGCCGGTAGTCGGGGTCGAGGCGTGCCGGCTGCGGGTCCACCAGCCAGTAATCTTGCCAGGGGTGTTGTTTGATGAACTGGCCGAGGCGCTTGGAGATGAGGCGGGCGCCGAATTGCAGCACTACCTCGGCGCGGGCCAGCTCGGCCACGAAGTCGCTGTGTTGCAGGGCGAGATCCGTGTGGACGAGGTTGCGATCATCGAAGCGGATCTGGCTTTGCAGATCCGCCAGCAGGGGCCAGCCGAGGCGGTCTGCCAGCTCGGCCACCGCTTTGCCTTGCACCGGATCCTGGATGAGCCCGGCGACGATGACACCGCGCTTGCCCTTCAGCTCCTCCCAGTCCGGCTGGGCGGGGCAGCCCGGCTCGCCCACCAGCCAGGGGCTCCAGGGCTTGGCCGAGTGCAGCCAGTCGCCGAGGGGCGCCAGGTAATCGGAAAAGTCCAGATAGTGGTCGCCGGGGTAGAGGGGCTCGGGGTACATGCAGTTGAAGTGCACCGGCCCCGGGGTGTGCGCCTGTCGGGCTAGGGCCTGATCCACCGAGCTCAACACGAAGGCCGCCGGAATGGTGGGAGTGGGGCTCGGCAGATTTTGCTGATAGACGGGGTAGCGACCGAAGATCCCCGGCTGATCGATGGCCTGGTTGGCCCCGTTGTCGATGAGCTCGGGTGGCCTGTCGGCAGAGAGAATGATGAGCGGGACCCCGGTGAGCTGGGCTTCCGCCACCGCGGGCCAGAGGTTGGCCACCGCGGTGCCCGAGGTCATGATCACCGCCACCGGGCGGCCGCTCCCCTTGGCCAGCCCCAACGCCATGAAGCCCAGACCCCGCTCGTCGAAGTGCAGATGGCGGCGAAAGCCCGGGTGGGCTGCGGCGGCCATGGTGAGCGGCGCCGAGCGGGAGCCGGAGGCCAGGGCGATGTCGCGTACGCCGAGGCGAAAGAGCTCTTCCAGCAAGAGGGAGGACCAGACATGGTTGAAGGTGGCGTGATGGCTGGCAAAGGCGTGATGCGCGGACACGTGGCTGGCGGACATGAAGCTCTCGCAGTGAGGAGTCGGTGAGAAACGCTATCCCAGCAGGGAGAGCACGTTGGCGATCTTGTTGTCGAGTTCGGCCCACTCGGCGGCGGGCTCCGATCCCGCCACTATGCCGGCACCGGCGAACAGGCTGATGCGTTGGCCCCTGATCCGGGCGCTGCGAATGGCGACGGAGAACTCCGAGGTCTCCCGGCTCAGCATGCCGCAGGCACCGGCATACCAGCCGCGATCATGGGGCTCGCATTCACGGATGAAGGCGAGCGCTGCCTCGCGGGGGGCGCCCCCCACGGCGGGAGTGGGGTGCAGGGCAGCCAGCAGTTGCCAGTCGCAGACGCCGGGTTTGAGCTCTGCCTCGATGTCGCACTTGAGGTGTTGCAGCAGCCGCAATTTCAGAATGCGCGGCTCGGTCAGGGTGGCATCGGTCGTGAGGGGGGCCAGGCGGCTGAGAATGTCGGCGTGAACCAGCCGGTTCTCCAGCCGGTTCTTGCTGTCGGCCAGCAGCTCGGCGGCCAGGACCGCGTCGGTTGTCTCATCCCCGGAACGGCGAATGGTGCCTGCCAGCGCCTCGGTAAAGAGGTGGCCCTTCTCCCGGCGGTAGAGGCGCTCGGGGGAGCAGGAGATGAAGCTCTGCTCGGGGGAGAATTGGAAGCCGAAGTGGAAGCACTCCTGGGCGTGGCGGGCCCACTGTGTCAGCAGGGACCAGGGGCAGAGGGGTGCATCGTGCGCCTCGCTCTGGAGCAGGCTCTCCCGGGACAGCACCACCTTGGGGGTGCGGGCCTGGAAGTCGGGGGCCGTGACCTGCTCCACCAGGGTCCGCCATTGGGCAGGGCCCGGCAGGTCCTGGCGCTGCCATGGCCGCTTTTGCAGGGCGGGCAGGGGGGCTTCGGGTTGCAGGGCATCGAGCGCCGCCTCGGCGGCGCAGAGTTCGGCTTCGAATGCGTGACCCTCTTCCCGAGCGGGCAGCCAGAGATTAAGGCAGAGGCTGGTGCACTCCCCCCGGCGTACCAGCTCGATACGGGGCAGCACGAAGCGGCAGGGGCCAAAACCCTGCCAGCCGGGCAGATCCGGGTCGAACGCCAGACCGCCGTAGTAGCGAGGGCTGTCTTCACTGGCCGTGCTGGCAAGGTCGCAGACCCGCTGGATATCCTCCGGCCGCGTCAGCTCGTGGATGGCGCCAAGCGCCACGTACTCCGGGCTCTGTTGCCCTCTGGCGTGCCAATAGATGCGGGGGTAGAGCGTCTGGGCCGCCAACCAGCCGGGAAAGACGTCGACGTGAGCGGCCACGCGCAGTCGCACGAAACCGCTGACAGTGCTGTGACGCAGGGCGTCCAGTTGTTGCTTGAGGTGGGTCTGAGCCAACATGGATGTCTAGTCTGAGCCGGATAATCGCGATCGCTCCGGGGGAGGATGGCGCAGGTTGATGCCAAAGGGCGACGATTTCCTATATATTATCTGCCCATTCGTCCATGTAAATTGCCCGGGGGAGCCGACGCCCCCGCGCAGCCAAGTATACCTAAATCCGGTTCGATAACCCTTAACACGATCAATATCTGATTGTTTGGCCATCACAATATGACAAATACCTTCTCTGTTTGGTTGCTGGCGGCGCGTTTGCGAACACTGCCCCTGGCGTGCTCCTCCATCTTGCTGGGCTCGGGGCTGGCAGCCAGCCGGGGAGCGTTCGACGGCACCATCATGGGACTCTCCCTGCTGACCGCCATCCTGCTGCAAATTCTCTCCAATCTGGCCAACGACTATGGCGATGCGGTCTCCGGTGCCGACAACGGGGAGCGGATCGGTCCCCAGCGCGCCGTGGTTTCCGGCCTCATCACCCGGCACCAGATGTGTGTGGCCATGGGGCTGACCGCCCTGGCGGCCGTGGTGAGCGGCCTCTCCCTGCTGGTCTGCGCCTTCGGGGAGGCGTGGCAGCAGATCCTGACGTTCATCCTGCTGGGGGGAGCGGCCATCGTCGCGGCCATCACCTACACGGTGGGCAAGAGCCCCTACGGCTATCGCGGCTTCGGGGACATCTCGGTATTCCTGTTCTTCGGCCTGCTGGGGGTGCTCGGTTCCTACTACCTCTTCACCCATCGCCTGGAGTGGGACCTGTTGCTGCCCGCCACCGCCTGCGGCCTGCTGGCGACTGCGGTGCTCAACATCAACAACGTGCGGGACATCGAGACCGATGCCGCCAGCGGCAAGATCACCCTGGCGGTGCGCCTTGGCCGCAACCGGGCCATCGCCTATCACTGGGTCTTGCTGGGGGCGGCGCTGCTGGCGACCATCGCCTTCCTGCTGACCCAGCCTGCGAGCCTCTGGCCCTGGATCTTCCTGCCCGCCATGAAGCCCCTCACCGATGCCGCCCGCACCCTGCGAGAGAGTTTCGATGGCGAGGTGCTGACCGGCGCCCTCAAGAAGACTGCCATCAGCGCATTTCTGTTCAGCCTGCTGCTCTCCGCCGGGTTGGCGCTCACCTGAGGCCGACGTGTTTGGCAATGAAAAGGGCTCCCGAACGGGAGCCCTTTTTGCTGATGTGTCGATGCGCTGTTGTTTCATCAGACCGATGTGATGATCGCCAGGGGAGGAGCATGCCGCCAGGCCAAGGATGATGCCAGGTGATGCAGACGACGAGGGCCCCCGACAGGGAGCCCTCGTGTGCATGAGGTGGGCTTGCCCCTGGGTCAGCTTGCCTGGGCCACGGCCGTGCGGCGAGAGAAGAAGAGACTGTCCAGCAGCCAGATGGCAACCATGGAGGCCCCCACCAGCGGGAAGCAGATCCCGAGCACGACCAGCACCGCGATGGCACCGCCCATGGGAGGCAACTTGGCGGGCAGGGGCGGGGCGGCGAGGCGACCACTGGGACGGCGGCTCCACCAGATCCAGAGCCCGCTCACCGAGCTTGCCAGAATCATCAGGCAGATGAGCAGCATGACGAGCTGGTGCGGCCAGCCGTAGAGCTTGCCCATGTGCAGCATGACGCCGGTTTCCACCGTCTTGGCGACCGGGCCGTAATCCTGCCAGCGCACGTCGACCAGCACCTTGCCGCTGTATTGGTCGATGTGCAGGGTGGCGTCGTTGCGGGGATCATCGGCAAAGATGGCGATGGTATAGACGCCGGTTTCACCGACCGGGGGGGTGATGCTGTAACCCGGGCTGACCCCCCGCTCGCTGGCGATGTCGACCACCTGTTGCAGCGGAATGCGATGGCTGGCCATGACCATGCCCTCGTGTCCGCCGCCATGGGTCATGGCGCTGTGATCATGGCTCTCTGCCGTGGGTTGGGAGCTCGGCATGGGCAGGGTCTCGGCCCCCCAGGAGACGGTCTGTTCGTGAGCCTGGTTGAGGCTGCGGGTGAGGGGGGCCGACTTGGGCACCTCGTTCCACATGGCCGCAGGGAAGCGGTTCCAGACGTCGGCGAACTGGCCGCCCCAGAAACCGGTCCAGGTCATGCCCGTCAGCAGCAGCAGCAGGAAACCTGCGCCCCAGAAGCCGACCACGGCGTGCAGATCACGCCACCAGAGACGGCCGCGCTGGTGCATTCTCGGCCAGAGGATGCCTCCCACACCCGGTCCCTTGCGGGGCCACCAGAGATAGAGTCCGCTGACGAGGAGCACGATTCCCCAGCCTGCGGCCAGCTCGATCAGGCGATCACCCGTGGTGCCAAGCATCAGCTCCGCATGGAGAGCACGCGCCACCGCCTGCAGGTTCCACTTGTTGTCCATGGTACCGAGCAGGGCGCCGTTCGCGGGATCCATGAAGAGGGTCAGCTCCTGCCCTTCACGCATCACGACTATCTGGGCGCTCGCGTCCGCTGCCACCGGGGGCAGGTATTTGCGCAGGCTGGCGTCCGGCATGGCGATGGTTGCCTTGGCCAGCAGCTGGTCGGCACTCAGGGTCTGGGTGGCGGGCGTCACCTTCATCAGCTGGGGGTAGAGCAGGTTGTCCAGCTGCGGCTTGAACAGGTAGACGATGCCGGTGAGGGAGAGCAGGATCAGGAAGGGGGCGACGAAGAGACCAGCATAGAAATGCCAGCGCCAGATCCGTTGGTAATAACTTGCGTCTTGTTGCTTCATCGTTGTTCCCTGGGTGAACGCCAAAAGGTTTCAGTAGGTGGAATGTTTTGAGTGGCGCGGATAATAGCAGCAACGTTTTGTTAACTGCAACAGAACATGTCGAAGAAATGTACATTCCGCCACCGGGGTAAAAACGGGGGTTGAATGGAGCTTTCCGTTCACAATGCGGGGAGCTTCATGGACTTTTCGGGGATAAATTCTTACTTTGTGGCAACACAGGGCATATCAGCCGCAGCGAAGGACTCAAGGCAGGAGGTGAACGTGCAAGCACACGGCCATTTTGAGATGCAGCGACAAGGGCAACTGCTGATCTGTCGGCCGAGCGGCCCTTTCAACCTGGCAGGCGCCATGGCCTATGAGGGCAAGTTCAGCCAGCAGATAAGCCGTTTGCAGGGAGCCCCCTGGGGCATCGTCGAGGTCGCGACCGAGTTCGAGGCCGCCGGCCCCGAGGTGTTGGCCCGTTTTCGTCGCCAGTTCAACTGGTGCGCCACCCATGGCTGTGCCTTTCTGGCAGTGGTCATGATCGGGGATTTCAAACGTTATCTGGCGGATCACGTCTTCAGCGAGCTTCCCTTTCAGGAGGTGCGCTATTTCGAGGAGGAAGCGCAGGCCATCCACTGGCTGACACAGCGCCTCGAGGGGCTGCAAGGCAAGGAGAACTACGTCAGCACGGGTTGAACTTCCCGTTCATTCCAGCCTGATGAACCACTTGTCCCGCTCGTCGAGGCAGTCGGGCTCCCCCATCTCGAATTCACGGCAGATAAGCGGCCGCACCTCGTAGATGCGACACATCATGGTGTTGCGGTCGAGGGCGGCGCACCAGCCATCTTCCAGTCTGTGCATCACGGGCACTTCTCCTTCCCGTTCCTCGATATAGCGGTCCGGCACGCCGGTGTCGGTGAAGAGCATCACCTCGAGGCGGCAGCAGCAGGCTTCGCAGTTCTGGCAGCTCACATCGCTCTGGATTGCTTGGGTCATGTCACCTGTCTTGCCGCATGGCGGCGAATGATATGAAACAGGCGCCTGTCAGGCGCCTGTGGTCTGGCTGGGGCGTGTGAAATACCTTAGCCCAGTTTGCGGGCACGGTAGCTGCGCCCCTTGATCTTGCCTTCCTGCAACCTCTTGAGGGCGGCGCTCGCCACCTGGCGCTTCACCGCCACGTAGGAGTACTGCTCGGAAATCTGGATTTTGCCCACATCGGCCCCGGCAATGCCGCCTTCGCCGGTCAGGGCGCCGAGGATGTCACCGGCACGCACCTTGCTCTTGCGGCCCGCATCGATGGAGAGGGTCACCATCTGCGGCGCGATCGGCTTGATGTCGCGGCCGATCCCGGCCAGGTCGCCCTGGGGAATGGGGGCCTGCTGGTACTCCTCGATGAAGTTGACGCGCTGGGCCTCGTTCGGCTGGTAGAGGCTCAGGGCCAGGCCCTGCTGGCCGGCGCGGCCGGTACGGCCGATGCGGTGCACATGCACCTCGGGGTCGTAGGTGAGCTCGTAGTTGATGACGGCGCCCAGCTCCTTGATGTCGAGGCCGCGGGCCGCCACGTCGGTGGCGACCAGTATGGTGGCGCTGCCGTTGGCGAAGCGCACCAGCACCTGATCCCGCTCACGCTGTTCCAGGTCACCGTTCAGCGCCAGCGCCGAGAAGCCCTTGGCGGCCAGGTGATCGGCCACGTCGTTGCAGGCGCGCTTGGTGTTGCAGAACACCACGCAGGAGCCCGGTTGGTAGTGGCTGAGCAGCCAGGTGAGGGCATCGAGGCGCTGGCCGGCCGGCACTTCATACAACTTCTGTTCGATGGCGCTCTCTTCGTGCAGGGACTCCACGCTCACCTCCACCGGGTTGCGTTGCACGCCGCGGCTCATCTGGGCGATCCCTTCCGGATAGGTGGCGGAGAACAGCAGGGTCTGGCGATCCCGCGGGGCATGGCTGATGACGCGGTTGATGTCTTCGCCAAAGCCCATGTCCAGCATGCGATCCGCTTCGTCCAGCACCAGCGTCTTGAGGTCGTCGAGCTCAAGGGTGCCCTGCTCCAGGTGTTTGAGGATCCGGCCCGGGGTGCCGACGGCGATGTGGGCGCCAAAGCCCAGGGTGGCGGATTGCGGTGCGGTCGGGGTGCCGCCGCACAGGGTCACCAGCTTGACGTTGGGCAGGGTGCGGGCAAGACGGCGGATCTCGGTGGCCACCTGATCCGCCAGCTCGCGGGTCGGACAGAGCACCAGCGCCTGCACGGCCAGCCGGTTGACGTCCAGCTTGGCCAGCAGACCCAGGCCGAAGGCCGCGGTCTTGCCGCTGCCGGTTTTCGCCTTGGCGATCAAATCTTTGCCGTCGAGCACCAGGGGCAGGCTCTGGGCCTGGATCGGGGTCATCTGCAGATAGCCCAGGCTGGCGAGGTTGTCCTGCAGGGCGGAGGAGAGGTTCAGGCTGCTAAATTCGCTGTTGTTCACAAAAGGACTCTATGTCGGAAAACCAGAAATGGGGGTGCGCGATGCGCAAGGGGGCGCATCATACCAGAATGTGCCGCCGGATGCGGTGAATATTTGAACGGTTGGTGTCATGGGTTGCCGATGGAGGCTTCTGTCTGCGTTGGCGGGCTTGCGGTATGTAAAAAGAGCACAATGGAACAGGGTGGTCATGGCCAGATCATGATGAATGGCGAGAAAACGTTTTTAATTAAACATGTCCTGGTGAAGATGAGTCATCGGAGGATGCCATATGGGGTATGGCCGTTATGAAATATATATACGAATGAGGAGTAAAATTAACGAAAGAGCATAACTTATTGTTTTTGATTTATTTTTAAACTTTCTCGGTGACGATTGATAATCGTGTGTCTTGGCAATTAATTTAAAAACGTTTGTATTATTTCGCATGCATATTTTTACCGCGGATTGTGATGATTCTCTGATTTTTAAATATGCAGTTCTTTATGATGGCGCCGGTCAAAAATAACAATTCAATGGGTGCTACTGGTATGGAATACGTTCATTTCGTGCTCGGACTCGTGATGGTCCTGGCATTGGCGTTGCTGGCAAACCGCCGCAACTGGAAACAGATCAAGCTGCGTTACATCGGCCAGCTGCTGGTGGTCGAGCTGGCGCTCGCCTGGTTCATGCTCAACTCCGAAGTGGGTCTGGCGGTGGTGGGTGGCTTTGCCGCCGGCTTCACCAAGCTGATGGAGTTTGCCAAGCAGGGGACCGACTTCGTGTTCGGCGGTCTGGTCAACGAAGGGGCCTTCTCCTTCTTCCTGATGGTGCTGATGCCCATCGTCTTCATCTCCGTGTTGATCGGCATTTTGCAGTACATCCGTCTGCTGCCCATCGTCATTCGTGGTATCGGCACCGTGCTGGCCAGGATCAACGGCATGGGCAAGCTGGAGTCCTTCAACGCCATCAGCTCCATGATCGTCGGTCAGTCCGAGAACTTCATCGCCCTCAAGAACATACTGCCGCACCTGAACGAGAAGCAGATGTACACCCTGGCGGCGACGGCCATGTCCACCGTCTCCATGTCCATCGTCGGTGCCTACATGCAGCTGATCGAGCCGCGCTACGTGGTGGCCGCGCTGGTACTCAACATGTTCAGCACCTTCGTGGTGCTCTCCCTCATCAACCCCTACGAGCCCGACAACACCGTGACCGATGCCAAGGCGCTGGCCGAGGGTGACGAGCACCACACGCCGAAGAAGGAGAACTTCTTCGAGATGCTGGGGGAGTACATCATGGCCGGTTTCACCGTGGCGGTGATCGTCGGTGCCATGCTGGTGGGCTTCATCGCCCTGATCGCCCTCATCAACTACCTGTTCGAGGCGGCGTTCGGCGTCAACTTCCAGCACGTCATGGGCTACATCTTCTATCCCGTTGCCTGGATCCTGGGCATCCCGGGCAGTGAAGCGCTGCAGGCCGGCTCCATCATGGCGACCAAGCTGGTGACCAACGAGTTCGTGGCTATGATGGATCTGGGCAAGATTGCCGCCGAGCTCTCCCCGCGCACCGTCGGCATCCTCTCCATCTTCATGGTGTCGTTCGCCAACTTCAGCTCCATCGGCATCATTGCCGGTGCGGTGAAGGCGCTCAACGAAGAGAAGGGCAACATGGTTTCCCGCTTCGGTTTGAAGCTGGTCTATGGATCCACCCTGGTGAGCCTGCTCTCCGCCGTTATCGCCGGTGTGATGATCTAGGTCTTCCCCCCGCGCTGATCATGACGACCCCCTGCCTTGGCAGGGGGTCTTTTTTTGGGCAGATGAGCGGGTGAACAGAGGAGGGGACTGGTCGGCAGCCCGGCCATCAAGCGCGGGGGTCTTCCACCTTGATGTTGGCGGGGACCCGCTTTTTGCCCAGCACCATGGCGCGGACCAAATCGCTGCGGGTGAGGCGATCGGTCAGGAGTACCACGGCCGCATGGATGCTAACGGCGGCCATCAGGGTGTTGGCGATGATGCCGTGCAGCTCCTCCAGCCACTCCTCGCCCCAGAAGGCATCCCAGGTGGTGAGCCAGCCGGTGACGACGGTCCCGACCAGGGACAGCAGCAGCAACCAGATCATCAGGGAGCCGACCGGATTGTGGCCGAGGTAGTAGGGGTGGCGCCCCTGGGCGAGCTGGCGCAGGTAGTAGCGGACCCGGGCAGGGGTTGGCCACCACTGGCCGAAGCGGGCGTAATGGGGGCCGACCAGTCCCCACAGCAGGCGGATGATGAGCAGGATGCCCACCGCGTAGCCAGCATATCTGTGGGGTTTGCTGCCCTCTTCCAGCACGAAGAAGTTGAGCAGGCAGAGGGTGACGGTCGCCCAGTGAAATACCCGGATGAGGGGATCCCAGACTTTCACTTCAGAGGCAGGTGTCATGGCAAGGCTCCATGGTGGGGGCCGGGGGAAGACCGGCCCGGGGCGGCGTTACTCGTCGATCTCTTCTTTCACCTTTTTCAGGTCAGTCGGGTCGAAGTAGATCTCAACCTTGCGCTTCTCCTTGTCCCAGCCGTAGATCTCGTAGCAGCCGGTCTTGGTGGCCTTGAACTTCTTGATGTCGTAGCCCATCGCCTTGATCTGCTGCTGGGCGTCGGCTTCGCTCATCCACTTGCTCTTGTCGGCCTGGGTGCATTGGGGGTCGGCCAGGGCTGCGCCGCTCAACAGGGGGATCAGTAACAACAGGGGGGTCAGTTTCATTGCTTGCTCCTTGCGGGTGGTTGGGTCAACAGTCGCAAGGCTAATCAAGGAGCATTAAGGAAGAATTAAGGGAAAAGGGAAATGAATGGCTCTCCCCGGCAGGGGGCCGGGGAGAGGGTGATCAGCTCAGCTTGCCCCTGACCAGCCACTTGTCCAGCGCATTGGCGAAGCGCTGCTTGTCGGCGGCGTTGAAGGGCGCAGGGCCACCGGTCTGGACGCCGGCAGAGCGCAGCTCCTCCATGAAGTTGCGCATCCCGAGCCGTGCCTGGATGGTCTCCCGGGTGTAGATCTCGCCCCGGGGATTGAGCGCCTCGCCCCCGGCGTCGATGACCCAGGAGGCGAGGGGAATGTCGCCGGTGATCACCAGGTCGCCGGGCTTGACCTGCTGGGCGATGACATGATCTGCCACATCGAAGCCCTTCTCCACCTGCTGGGTCTTGATGAAGGGGGAGGGGGGGACTCTGAGCCCCTGGTTGGCCACTAGCGTGGTCACCACCTGGGCGCGGTGAGCGGCGCGGTAGAGGATCTCCTTGACCGGGATGGGGCAGGCATCGGCATCAACCCAGATGGGCATGGCATGGCTTCCTGTGTCTGGAACGGGTGGCGCATCTTAGCATGGCTGGCGCGGGGCGGCTGCCCCGGGGCTGAGTCGTCCCCGCCTTTGGTGTAAGCTGGGGCCTGCACATGAAACGAGAAGGAGACGAGATGGATCGGGTGCCCGGTGACGTGATTTATGGCCTGACCCTGGACGGCAAGGGGGGCATGACCCCGCTGGCCGAAGGTAGCGAGATCCCCTGTGCCCAGCCCGGCTGGCTGCATCTGGACTACGGCAACCCGGAGTCGGCGCGCTGGCTGCTGCAGACGCCGCTGCTGGGGGAGGCGGCCCGGGAGGCCCTGCTCGGCCAGAGCAATCGTCCCAAGCTGGTGCGGATGGGAGAGACGGTGCTGCTGATCCTGCGCGGCATCAACCACAACAAGGATCACAGGCCTGAAGAAATGGTGGCCCTGCGGATCTTCATCACGCCGGATCTCATCATCAGTAGCCGACGTCGTCCGCTGCTCTCCGAGAAAGATGTGTTCGAGCAGCTGTCGTTGGGGGGCGGTGCCGACACACCCGCCGACTGGCTGGTGGAGATATGCGACGCCCTGACCGACCGGGCCGGGGAGTTCGTCGAGGAGCTGCACGACCAGATCCTGGATCTGGAGGAGATGGTGCTGATGCGCGACCTGCCCGCCAACGGTCGGCTTGCGCGCATCCGCAAGCAGCTCATCATGATCCGTCGCTACCTCTCCCCTCAGCGGGATCTGGTGGCGCGCCTGGCCAACGAGAAGATCAGCTGGCTGGACGAAGATGACAGGCGACGCCTGCTCGACATCGCCGACCGCTTGCGGCGCTGGCTCGACGATCTGGATGCCGGGGTGGCGCGCACCGCCGTGCTGGCGGACGAGATCAACAACCTGATGGCGGAGGCGACCAACCGCCGTGCCTACCAGATGTCGGTGATGGCGCTGCTGTTCCTGCCCGCCAGCTTCCTGACCGGCCTGTTCGGCATCAACCTGGGGGGGATCCCCGGGGCCGAGAGTCCGACCGCCTTCTGGGTGTTCTGTGGCTTCCTGCTGGTGCTGGCGACCGGACTGGCGGTCTGGCTCAAGCACAGGCGCTGGTGGTAAGGAGTGAACATGACGACATGGGAATCTTTTGGCGTGACCCTGCTGCTGTTGCTGGGGCACACCCTGGTGCGCGGCCTCATTCACAAGAGCCTGATGGCCCTTGGCCAGAGCCGGCAGGTGAGCGAGAACCGGGTACTCTACGTGGAGCACGTATTCCACTTCCTGCTGGGCTGCGCCACCCTGCTGATCCTGGCCGGGGTCTGGGGGCTCGACTTCTCCCGGCTGGTGGTGCTCGCCTCCTCCTTCTTCGCGGTACTGGGGGTCGCCATGGTGGCCCAGTGGTCGATCCTCTCCAACATCACCGCCAGCATTACCATCTTCTTCGCCTTCCCCTACAAGATTGGCGATCGCATCCGCATCCTCGACAAGGATGACTCCGTCACCGGCATCATCACCGAGATCGGCCTCTTCTACGTGCGGGTGCGGGATGACAACGGCGATCTGGTCACCTATCCGGCGAACCTTATTCTGCAAAAGCCGGTGAGGAGGCTGGAGGGAAAGGAGGCTGAGTCCACGCAGCCGGAATGAGAAAAGGCTCCCTCGGGAGCCTTTTTCGATGGGGGCTCAGCGTTCGAAGAAGCGGTAGAGGTGCTCGACCTGGACGGGGCAGTCGACCACCAGGTGGATGTGGTCCCGTGCCTCCTCGGTGGACGAGAAGCTCATGGGGCACCCCAGGGTGTCCGTCATCACGTAGAGGTGGCCGTCCTGCCCCCTGAACTCCACGATCCAGCCGGGGGAGACGATGTCGTGCATGATCTCCGCCTCCTTGAACCTGTGCTGCTGGTGAAGCGCGCGCAATTCACTGACTGTCATGACATCCTCCTATGACTCATGGCGCCACCCTCAAGTCTAGTTCTCCTTCCCGTTGGCGCCCGTCATCGGATCAGGGCGCCGTCGCCCCCTCACGGGGCGGTTGCAGGGCGATCAGCAGCTCCCCAGGCAGCGGCGTGACAGGGCCGGTGACCACCCTGGGTCTGGCCTTGGCATCCAGCACGAACAGAGGAATGGCGCCGGGATTGGCCTCCTGATACTGGTCCCAGTCGAAGGTGTCGCTCAGGCGGGTCGCCTTGATCTGCCCGCCCCGGCTCAGCAGGCCGCTCAGCCTGGCGAAGTTGATGTCGGCGCCGAACAGGTTCTGGCGGGCACGGAAGGTGGCGCTCTCCCGGTTGGCCTTGCCGTGCTGTTCGCTGGAACGCAGGGAGTGGACCTTCTCCTCCCCGTAGAGGTGGGCGAAGTGCAGTACCCCGAGGGCGTTGTTGTGGCGGCTGGGAGAGAGCGCCAGCACGGTGCTGATGCTGGTGAGGGGCAGGTGCCGCTCGGCGTGCTCCGACTGGGGGTTGCCGAAGTAGCAGGGCAGGCCGCTCATGCGGGCCAGCTTGCAGTGCTCCCAGGCAGGATCGGAGAGCTGCACCGGGATCCCCTGATCCGCCAGCGCCTTGCCGATGGCCCGGGCCACCGAGTTGGCGCCGATGAGCAGCCAGACATTGGGGGCGCTCTGGCGCATGTCGAGCAATCTGGCCAATGGCGTGGCCGTCAGGCTCTGCAGCACCACGGTGAAGATGATGACCGCAAACACCAGGGGCACCAGCTTGTCGGCATCCTCGATGCCGGCCTCGTGCATGCTGATGGCGAAGGAGGCGCTGACCGCCGCCGCCACTATGCCCCGGGGGGCTATCCAGGCGAGCAGGGCGCGGGCGCGCCAGGGCAGGTCCGACCCCCGGGTCGAGACCAGGATGCAGAGCGGGCGGGCCACGAACTGCACCACGCACAGCAGGGCCAGCACCATGGGGCCGAGCTGCCAGAGCTGGGCCAGATCGAGGCGGGCCGCCAGCAGGATGAAGAGGGAGGAGATGAGAATGACGGCGAGATCCTCCTTGAAGGCCAGCACCTCCTCCAGATCCAGCCCCTCCTGGTTGGCGAGCCAGATGCCGAACACCGTCACCGCCAGCAGGCCGGATTCGTGACTGAGCCAGTCAGACAGGGTGAAGGTCACCAGCACCAGCGCCAGTACCCCGAACTTGTGCAGGCTGACCGGCAGCCAGTCCTTGCGGATGAGCAGGGTGGTGAGCCAGCCGGCACCGACCCCGATGAGCGACCCCACTCCCACCGTCTTGGCCAGGGCCAGCAGGGTATGACCGACCAGATCCCCCTGGCTGCCGAGGCGCACCGCCTCGAACACCAGTACCGCGAACAGGGCGCCGATGGGGTCGATGACGATCCCCTCCCAGCGCAGGATCTTGTCCACCTCCCGGACCGGGCGGATCACGTTGAGCATGGGGGCGATCACCGTGGGGCCGGTCACCACCAGCACGGCGCCGAGCACCATGGCGACCCGCCAGTCCAGCCCAAGCAGGAAGTAGCTGGCGGCGCCGATGACGGCAAAGCTGGTCACCATGCCGGTGGAGCAGAGGTTGCGTACCACCTTGCCGATCCCCTTGAGTTCGGTCAGGTGCAGGGTCAGCGCCCCTTCAAACAGGATGATGGCGACCGAGAGGGAGACCAGGGGAAACAGCAGATCCCCCAGCAACTGATCGGGATCGAGCAGACCGGTCACCGGGCCGAGCAAGAGGCCGCTCAGCAGCAGGAACAAAATGGCGGGAACGCGCACGGACCAGGCAAGCCATTGGGCGAGCAGGGAGATGAGGGCTATTCCGGCGAGGGAGAGAGCAATCATGCCAACCTCGTACAGGTGATGGGGTTGGACCTAGTGTAGCGGGGAAGGGGGGCAAGATGACACCCGCCAGGCGTGCAGGGGAGAGCCGCTCAGATCAGATGGGGCTCTCTTTGTGGAGTTCGGTGACGCAATCGGTCACCGCCAGCACCAGGGCGGAGCGCACCATCTGATCGAGCCGGTTGAGCTGCATCTGGTAGAGGGGCCAGTCCTCCTCGTTGGCCGGGGGATCCTGCGGCATCATGCTGCCCTGCTGGATGGCATTCAGGCGCTCGAGCAGATCGCGGACCGGCTTGTCGCTGAAGCGGTAATCCTTGGGGTCGCGAACCAGAAAGTCGCGGATCTTCAGGTACGCCTCGAGATCCTGATAGCGCTCGAGGGAGATGAGGCCGAGGGCGAAGATGAGCTTGAGGCGCACCTCCAGCTGGCCGAGGGGTCCGCTCTGGTTGAGCAGGGGTTCGATGGCGTATTTGACGGCATACTCCTCCTGACGAAAGGCTCGCCGCATCAGGGAGTCGACCGCCTCTTCCAGGATGGTCACGACCTCGAGAAAGAAGCCGCGGGGGCCATCCTGCTCGTTCAGTCGCTCCAGTACTTCATCTTCCTGGTGTGTGGTCATAAGTGCTTCGGGTCCGGCTGACAGGGGGAGAGCAGGCCCTCCCCCGGTTTGTATCGTATGGGGTCCGTCACGTGCGGTGTGACGCCACCCCATCAGGTCACTTCAAGTTGTTGTAACGGGCGACGATGGTGCGTACCACATCGCTGTGCTCATCCAGGCCGGTGACGCGGGCCAGGGTCCGTGCCGGACCAAGTTCCGCCAGCATGGCCTGCAGCTCCACCGCCTGGGGATCGTCCTCATTGCGGTAATGCAGTGCGGCGGCGATGCCCTCCTGCAGGTGATCGCTCGGCAGGCCGTATTCCAGGGTGCCGAGCAGCGGCTTCACCAGTCTGTCCCCCGCCGCCAGCTTGCGCAGCGGCTGGCGACCGACCCTGTCAATCTCGTCCACCAGATAGGGGTTGGCGAAGCGGGAGAGGATCTTCTCGATGTAGGCGGCGTGCAGGCGCGGGTCGAAGCCGTAGCGTTTCACCAGCACGGCCCCGCTCTCCTCCATGGCGCGGCGCACCTTGCTGCGGATCAGCGGATCCTCGATCGCCTCGCGCACGGTGCGATAGCCCCTGAGCTTGCCGAGGTAGGCGGTGACGATGTGGCCGGTGTTGAGGGTGAACAGCTTGCGCTCGACGAAGGCCATCAGGTTGTCGGTGGGCTCCATGCCCGCCACCTGGGGCAGCTCCCCCTTGAACTGGGTCCGATCGACGATCCACTCGCTGAAGCTCTCCACCGTCACCTCCAGGGGATCGTCGTTCGCCGCGGCGGGCGGAACGATGCGATCCACCGCCGAGTCGACGAAGCCGACGCACTGCTCGAGGGTGGCATGATACGCGACCGGCAGGTACTTGAGTACCTCCTCCTTGAGGTGGCTGGTGCCGCGCACCATGTTCTCGCAGGCGATGACGTTGAGGGGAGTCAGGTTGCCGGCATCGAAGCGGGCCTGCAGCCCCTTGGCCAGGGTGCTGGCAATCTTGTCCAGGATGTTGGGGCCGACCGCCGTGGTGACCAGATCGGCGGTGATGATACGGGCGATGACCTCGTGTCCGGCCGAGCTGACGGCGGCAACGTTGCGCACCACGTCCAGCTTCTGATCCGTGCCCACCACGTGCACCTTGTACTCCTGGCGGTGGTTGAGCTGGTCGATCAGGGTCTCGTTGACGTCGGCGAAGGTGACCTGATGGCTGGCGTCAGCCAGCAGTTTGCCGATGAAGCCCCGACCGATGTTGCCGGCACCAAAATGCAATGTTTTCATGATATTAACCTCTACAACCAAAGACGATGACGGATGATTACGCGGCCTGCTCGGCCCCCAGCAGATCCAGGAACTCCTGGGGATCCTGGGTGCTGGCCAGACGGTCGACGAGACCGGGCTCATCCAGTGCATTGGTCAGGCGGGTTATGACCTGTATGTGTTCATCGTTGCGGGCGGCAATGCCGATGACCAGGCGCGCTACCTCATCGGCGCCCTCGCCGAAGGCGACTCCGGCCGGGTACTGGCAGATGACGATGCCGGTACGCTTCACGTGCTCCTTGGCGGCGATGGTGCCGTGGGGCACGGCGATGGATTCGCCGAGGTAGGTGGAGACCAGCTGTTCGCGCTCCAGCATGGCGTCGACATAGTCCGGTGCCACATAGCCGCGCTCGGCCAGCAACCTGCCGGCGGCCAGGATGGCGGCCTCCTTGTTGTCGGCCTTGAGGCCCAGATGCACGTCCTGCAGGCTCAGGGTGAAGACCTCGCTGGCTTGCGGCTCGTAGCTGTCGTCGTTGGCCGCCACCAGCAGCTGCGGGTTGGCCACGTCGTCGTTGGCCGCGTTGGCCAGGGTGAGGTTCTGCACCAACTCCTGATAGAGGGCATTGTCGAGGAAGTTGGAGAGGGAGATGTGACGGGCGTGCGGCGCGTGGCGACGGGCACGGTCGGTCAGATCCTTGTGGGTGATGACCAGATCCACCTGATCGTCCAGGTTGTTGATGGCACGGTTGGTGACGCTGATGTCGAGGCCGGCGGCCTGCACCCGCTTGCGCAGCATGCCGGCACCCATGGCGCTGGAACCCATGCCCGCATCGCAGGCAACGACGATGTTGCGCACCGCAGTGAGCTCGGCACCCGGCTTCTTGGCCGCGGTGGTCTCGGGCTTGGCACCCTTCATGGCCTTCATCTTGCGGGTGGCTTCACCCAGGGCATCGGCCTCGTCGGCTTCCGGCTGCTGGGCACGGACGAACACGGCGGCGACCAGGAAGGAGACGGTGGCGGCGGCGATGATGGAGAGCAGCACCCCGATGAGGGAGGCTTTCGGCGTCATCAGCAGCACGGCGAAGATGGAGCCCGGCGAGGCGGGGGAGACCAGACCGGCGTTGAACAGGGTCAGGGTGAAGACCCCGGTCATGCCGCCGGCGATCACCGCCAGGATGAGGCGCGGGTTCATCAGCACGTAGGGGAAGTAGATCTCGTGGATGCCGCCGAAGAAGTGGATGATGGAGGCACCGGCAGCGGACTGCTTGGCGGCGCCGCGACCGAACACCATGTAGGCCAGCAGCACGCCGAGGCCCGGGCCCGGGTTGGCTTCAATCAGGAAGAAGATGGAGCGGCCCTGTTCGGTGGCCTGCTGGATGCCCAGCGGCGAGAAGATACCGTGGTTGATGGCGTTGTTCAGGAACAGGATCTTGGCCGGTTCGACGAAGATGGAGGTGAGGGGCAGCATGTGGTTGTCCACCAGGAAGCCGACACCGCTCGCCAGCACGCCAGAGAGCACCTTGACGAAGGGACCGATCACGAAGAAGGCGAGGATGGCCAGCAACATACCGATGATGCCGGCGGAGAAGTTGTTGACCAGCATCTCGAAGCCGCTCTTGACGCGACCCTCCATCGCCTTGTCGAAGCGCTTGATGGCCCAGCCACCGAGCGGGCCGACCATCATGGCGCCCATGAACATGGGGATGTCGGTCCCCACGATGACGCCCATGGTGGTGATGGCTCCGACCACGGCACCCCGGTCACCCCCGATCAGCTTGCCGCCGGTGTAGCCGATGAGCAGGGGCAGCAGGTAGGTGATCATGGGGCCGACCAGCTTGGCCAGCGTCTCGTTCGGCAGCCAGCCGGTGGGGATGAAGAGGGCGGTGATGAAGCCCCAGGCGATGAAGGCGCCTATGTTGGGCATGACCATATTGGACAGGAAGCGTCCAAAATTCTGTATCTTGACTTTGGTATCCGGTGATAACATGTCGGGACCCCGTTTTAAGCCTGTGTGATTAAGGGTGGTAGTGGGGATGGTCGGTTTTGCAGAACCCCATCCCTGTCGTCTAAGCAACTTCAATCTACCAGCTTGTAATCAAATTAGGCTGAAAACGGGGGGTATTGTGACCCACATCTCAAATACCCTGGCCTACCCCCTCCATGCACAGTGATGCCGATCACAATCACTCGCCGTATTTCGGTTACATTTCGATCTCCTCGCCTTTTCTCTCCGATTTTTTGTGATGAGAATCTCTTTTTGTTGTTTGCGCAAACCATGTGTCAATGTGATTCTCGTCACATAATGGTGATTTGTACTCGATTGAGGCATGGCTTGTGTCATCCAATTGACAAGCTGCAACGATTAATCAGGCTCCATTACCCATTATTTATCGATGAATCAGTGATTCTGTAACCCACTTTCAGTTTTCGCCGCCGGGGGGGATCGCCTCCGGCATGACTCCTCCTGTTTCCTTCCTCTGTGCTTCCCGACGCTTCCCGTGGCTGCCATTCCCTTCCTGGCGGCATGGCAAAATGCGGGCGTTCGGCTGCGCCTTCCATCCCGGTGTGGTCCGCCTCTGCGGCGCGCCCATGAAAAAGCCCGCGGGAAGCGGGCTTTTTCGGGACAAGGCTGGCTGCGGGTTTATTCCGCCTTGGGGGCCTCGGCGGTCGGCGCCGCCTCTGCTTCGCTGGCCGATACCACCGGCGCCGGGCCCGGCACCAGATCCACCGCCGGCTTGGCGATGAGGGAGCGGGTCTCTTCCACCGCTTCGGTCAGCTTCACCTCGATGATCTGGCCGAGCTCGTAGACCACCTCGGTCTTGTCCAGATAGACGCGACCGTTGTCCCAGTTGCACTCCAGCCGATCCTTGTTGTCCAGGATATGGCGGGCGGGCATGAAGACCACGGCGCCGTTCTCCTGCAGGCGCAGCTTGAGGCCAGCGCGCATCACGTCGATGATCTCGGCGTTGAACACCTTGTCGGTGCCCGCATCGGCCTTGAGGTAGCGCACATAGAGCCAGTCGCCGATGTCGCGCTCCACCATGCGGTGCAGGCGGCGGCAGGCGGTCAAGTGCTCGGTCAGCTCCAGGCTGGGGCGCTCACCCGGGGTCTTGCCGGCGATGACCGCCTTGAGCAGGCGATGGTTGACCATGTCGCCGTATTTGCGGATGGGGGAGGTCCAGGTGGCGTAGGCATCCAGACCCAGGCCGTAGTGGGCACCCGGTTCGGCGGACATCAGGGCATAGCTCTGGAAGCGGCGGATCTTGCCGTCCAGCCAGCGGGTGTCCAGGTTGTCTATCCAGCGTCGCAGGGCGCAGAAGCCGGAGAGGCTGGCGATCTCTTCCTTCTCGAACGGGGCCTCGGCGGTCTTGAGCAGCTCGATGGCGCCGTCCAGGGACTCCTCGTCAAAGCCGGTGTGGACGTTGAAGATGCCGTAGCCGACCTCTTTGCCCAGCACGCGGCCGGCGCAGATGTTGGCGGCGATCATCGACTCTTCCACCATGCGGTTGGCGATGCGGCGCGGCTCCACGTGGATGGCCAGCACTTCGCCGTCTTCACCCAGCTCGAAGTCGTAGTCGGGTCTGTCCGGGAACACCAGGGCGTGCTCGGTGCGCCACTTGATGCGGGCCTCCGTCATCGCCTTCATCAGGGGCAGCTGGGCCAGGACGCCGGCGTCGATATCCAGCGCTTTGCCGTGCTCGGCCCAGTCGGAGACGTCGTCATAGCTGAGACGGGCATGGGAATTGATGCGGGCGGCGAAGAACTCGGTCTCCTCCAGCAGCAGGCCGTCCTCGGCGATGAGCAGACGGGCGCACAGGGTGTTGCGCTCCTCGCCCTCTTTCAGGGAGCAGAGCTCGTCGGAGAGGGTGCGCGGGATCATGGGTACGTTGCGCCCCGGCATGTAGACGGTGAAGGCGCGCTGGGCGGCCTCCTTGTCCAGCTCGCTCCCCTCGGCCACATAGGCGGTCGGGTCGGCGATGGCCACCAGCAGCTCCCAGCCGTTCTCCAGCTTGGTGATGGCCAGGGCATCGTCCATGTCCTTGGTCTTGGCACCGTCGATGGTGAAGAAGGGAACCTGGGTCAGATCCCGGCGGGGCAGCTCTTCCTCTTCGATCACCTTCCACTCCGGCAGGTCCGCCGGTTCAATCTGGGCCAGGTTGTGGCGCGCCAGCACCACCCACCAGGGCACGTTGTGATCTTCCTGGGTGGCGATGAGCTGGGTGATCTCGGCGGAGAAGTTGCCGTCCACCAGGGCATGGCGCTTGAGGGTGGCGACCACCCAGTCCCCTTCCTTGAAGGATTTCTCGTCCAGACCCTTCTTGGCGCGGGCCTTGATGGCGTCCTTGATGAGGGGGTGGTCGGGCACCACGTTGAGGCGGTCGCGGAACATCTTGACGCGGCCGACGAAGCGGGTGACGGCCTGCTCCAGCAGGGCATCCGGCTCGGCCACCTCTTTCTCTTTTTCAGTGCGGATCAGGGCGCTCACCCGGTCACCGTGCATCACCTTCTTCATGTAGGGAGGCGGCACGAAATAGCTGGTCTTCTCATCGACCTCCAGGAAGCCGAAGCCCCGATCGGAGGCGCGGATCACACCCTCTTTCTTGGGGATGTTTTCGCGGATTTGTTGCTTGAGCTGGGCCAGCAGCGGATTGTCTTGGAACATAAATGGGGAACCTGAGTGGAGACCTGATGGTTAATCGCCCAGCACTATACGTTTTTACCCCCCCAAAGCCAAGGTGAATGGCCCCCTCAACGGGGTTGCAGTGCCCGTCGCCCCTGCTGGATCAGGCGCTGGGATATCTGCTTGTGCAGCCCCCGCTCCAGCACCCAGCGGTGCCAGTAGAGCTGCTCGACCAGGTGGTGATCCGGGTTGAGATCGAGCAGGCGCCCCTCTTCCAGTTGCTGGCGGATCTGCAATTCCGGGATGAGGCAGCAGGCCAGCCCCTGCTCCGCCATGGCGACGAAGGCCTCGGAGGATCGCACCGTGTGGCAGGGGTAGCCACCGGGGGGGAGGGCGAAATGACGGGCCATGTAGCTGATGTGCATGTCGTCGCGCTGATCGAAGGCCACCGCCGGCGCCTTGGCCAGGGCCGCCGCCGTGAGGCCGTTCGGGAAGTGGCGGGCGACGAAGGCGGGGCTGGCGGTGAGCAGATAGCGCATCTCGCCGAGTTCGTCGACGCAGCAGCCCGCCAGCGGCTGGGGTTGCAGGCTGACGGCGCCGAACGCCTGCCCCTCGCGCACCCGGTCCAGGGTGCGGCTCTCGTCATCCACCAGCAGGTTCAGCTCGATGGGGTATTGCTCCAGCAGTGGTGCCAGGGCGGGCAGGAACCAGGTGGCCAGGCTGTCGGCATTGACGGCGATGCTGACCCGGATGGGGGCCCTGGGCTCGTCGGGGGAGAGCTCGCCGGCCAGCTCCAGCTCCAGCTGGCGCACCTGGCGATAGTGGGCCAGCAGCTTCTGGCCGAGCCCCGTGGCCTGCAGCGGCTGGCTGCGGATGATGAGCGGCTCCGCAAACTGCTGCTCCAGCTGCTTGATGCGCTGGGAGATGGCGGACTGGGTAATGTGCAGGCGCTGGGCGGCACGCTCGAAGTTTTGCTCCCGGATCACCGCGTCCAGGGCCAGCAGCAGCTTGTAGTCCAGCGTCTTCATCAGCATTCCTTATGAAAAAAGGGAGTTCAGCAAGAATGCTACTCAAGGGAGCGCCAGAGGACAACCTGACCGCCCCCATGGAGGGGGCCGGTGCCCGGGGCCGCCCCTGTGAGATGTGACAGTAGTCCTGACATGAGATTCATAAGATACTCACCCGGTCCGTTTTTGCATGGGGTGGAAACGGACCATAGCGAGCGTCTTGAATCCCGGGCCGGTCCCGGGACTTTTTTTGCTCAGATGACGGCGAGCAGAGCATCCCCCGCCGGCCGGTAATGGCCCTGCAGGGGGCGATGGACGGCGCGGTCGAAACGCTCGTCCAGGTGGAAGCGGATGCCGACCCCGCGCACGGCCCCCAGATCCACCGCCTGGCGATGGCCGAGGCGCTCGATGGGCAGGCCGAGGCGGCGGAAGATGCGCTCCACCGGCAGGCTGACCACGGCCACCAGCTCGCGGATCCCCTGCTCCCTGGCGAAGGCCAGCACCTCGCGGAAGATGACGCAGGTGAGTTCGCTGATGCCGTTCTCCAGGCGAGGGGCCCGGTCGGCGTCGATGGCGAGGCGGGTCAGCTCCCACACGTCGTTGCCGCGCGGCGGGGCTTCGCCAGCGAGGGCGGTGGGGAAGATGCTGGGCAGCATGTAATCCTGGGCGCAGCTGAGCAGGCGGATGCAGCCGCACAGCCCCTGCTTGTCTTCAATCAGCACCCAGTGGGTGTCGGGCTTGTCGAAGTTGTCCCGCTCCAGGCCACGGCGGGATTCCACGTCCCAACCGAGTCGATCGGAGAAGACGCGGTTGCGAAATCGGTAGAGCTCGTTTTCGACCTCCCATCTGGGGTGTTCTTTCAATTTTCCTTTGAAAACAAGCATTCATGTCTCTCCATTTCATGGTTAGGCGCTATAATCCAAGGCCTTGGCCAGGGGAGGCTTGCCCATGACACGCGACCAACTGCTTGAGTACCTGGAACATTTCACGCTGGTGACCGATGGCAACCGGTTGTCCGAGCTCATCGGCCGCTTCACCCTGGGAATGGGTTACGACTACTACCGCTTCGCCCTCATCCTGCCCATGTCGATGCAAAGGCCCAAGGTGGTGCTGTTCAACCAGTGCCCCGACTCCTGGGTACAGGCCTACACCCTGAACAACATGCTGGCCTGCGATCCCATCATCCAGCTCGCCCGCAGGCAGACCCTGCCCATCTACTGGAACCGGCTGGACGAGAAGGCGCGCTTCCTGCAAGAGGGGAGCATGGATGTGATGGGGCTGGCGGCGGAATTCGGGTTGCGCAACGGCATCTCGTTCCCGCTGCACGGGGCGGCGGGGGAGAACGGCATACTCTCTTTCATCACCCGGGAGCGGGCGTCGAGCGATCTGATGCTGGAGTCCTCGCCCATCCTCTCCTGGATGTCCAACTACATCTTCGAGGCGGCGATCCGGATCGTGCGCCAGAGCATGAGGGAGGACGATCCCCAGGAGCCCCTGACGGAGCGGGAGACCGAGTGCCTGTTCTGGGCCAGCGAAGGGAAGACATCGGGGGAGATCGCCTGCATCCTCGGCATCACGGAGCGCACCGTGAACTACCACCTCAATCAGGTCACCCGCAAGACGGGGTCGATGAACCGCTACCAGGCCATCGCCAAGGGGGTGAGCAGCGGCATCCTGCTGCCGAACCTGGAGCAGGTGGTGGTCACCAACTTCCCCTCCCTGCTGCAGTGAATACAGGCCCGGCGGCACCGGCTCGTCGCCTGGCATCCCCTCTGTCGCCATCACCGCTGTCCTGCGCCGTCCCATCCTGCCGCCGATTCTCGGGGCGGGGCTGTGACCCCACAATTGTCAGATCCTGCAATTGACAACCTTCTTTGTGTGGTTTCGGCCCGGTTTTCATCAGTTTTATGAATGCATCAGAAAATGAATGAATTTCTCTGATTACTCATGCCCCCTTATAGTGCGTTTCTCACTTTCACAGGAACGCATCTCCATGTTCGCCACCACCCTGCAAGGCTTTACCCTGGGCCTTGCCATGATCATCCGCATCGGGGCCCAGAATGCCTTCGTGCTGAGCCGGGGCATTCACCGCAATCACCACCTGCTGACGGCGACCCTCTGCTGCCTGTGCGACCTCGTGCTGATCGGCATCGGGGTGTTCGGCGGGGCCAACCTGCTGGCAGCCAGCCCGATCGGCCTGGCCCTGCTGACCTGGGGCGGCGTGCTCTTCCTCGGCTGGTTCGGTATCCGTTCCCTGCGCAGTGCCTGGCGCGGCCAGGAGGCGGCCCTGGCGGACTCGCCCCGGTTGATGGGGGTGAAGAGCGTGCTGGCCATGACCCTCGGAGTCACTCTGCTCAATCCCCACGTCTACCTGGATACCCTGATGTTGCTTGGCTCCTTCGGCAGCCAGTTTGCCGAGGAGCTCAGACCCGCCTTCGCGGCGGGGGCCATGCTGGCTTCTCTGGTCTGGTTCTACGGACTGGCGTTCGGGGCGGCGGCACTCTCTCCCTGGCTTGCCCGGGGCCGGGTGCAGCAAGCCATTGATCTTGTTGTAGGTCTCATCATGCTGGTGCTGGCGGCCAAGCTGGCATTGGGTGCCATACCGGCCTCATGAGGCTATTTTTGTGCCGGGCTTCATAAAAATGAGTCCCGGTGCCATCTGCTGACATATTCGTCTGTTAAATTCCCGGCGCTGGTAAAGCGTTACTCATAATAAAAGGGAAAAAACAGTGAATAACACCATGAAGCTGGGGGCTATTGCCGCCATCGTGCTGCTGTCTGCCTGCAGCAACGAGAATGACAGCAAGGCGCAGCCGGGGACCGTCTCCCTGCGCCTGATCCAGACCTCCGACATCCACTCCAACGTGCTGGGGTACGACTACTACCAGAACAAGGAGGATCGCAAGTTCGGCCTCTCCCGCACCGCCCTGCTGATCCGCGCCGCCCGCGCCGAGAACCCCAACAACCTGCTGCTCGACAATGGTGACCTCATTCAGGGCACGCCGCTGGCGGACTACATCTTCGAACAGTCCGGTGCCGGCTACCTCGAGAAGCAGGCGCACCCGGTGTTCAAGGCGATGAACGAGCTGGGCTACGACGCGGGCAACCTGGGCAACCACGAGTTCAACTACGGCCTGGACTACCTCGGCAAGGTGCTGGCGGGAGCCGACTTCCCCTATGTGAATGCCAACGTGTTCGAGGCGGGGGCCTTCAAGCGCGATGCCAAGGGACAGATTGACTGGAGCGGCAACAAGTTCACCCCCTATCTGCTGCTGGAGCGCGAGGTGACCGATGACAAGGGCCAGCGCCAGCGCGTCAAGGTGGGCATCCTGGGTCTGACCCCGCCCCAGGTGCTGCAGTGGGACAAGCGTCATCTGGAGGGCAAGGTGGTGGTGGCCGACATGGTCGAGACCGCCAATCACTATGTGCCCGAGCTGCGCGCCAAGGGCGCCGACATCGTGGTGGTGGTGGCTCACACCGGCATCAATGCCAGCAGCTACGAGGCCATGATGGAGAACTCCGCCTGGCATCTGGCCAAGGTGAAGGGGGTGGACGCCCTGATGCTGGGCCACGCCCACAAGAACTTCCCGGGTGACTTCCCGGATCTGCCGGAGGTGGACAACCAGGCCGGTACCCTGAGCGGCATTCCCACCGTGATGCCCGGCTACTGGGGCAACCACCTCGGCATCATCGACCTCAAGCTGGAGCAGGTGGACGGCAAGTGGCAGGTGAAGCAGAGCCAGGCCAGCCTGCGCAAGATAGACGCCAGCGAGGGCAGTGCGGTGGATCAGCGGGTGGTGGACCTGGTGCAGGCGGATCACGACGCCACCAACCAGTGGCTGGACGAGCCGCTCGGCAAGATCACCTCCCCCATCCACAGCTTCTTCGCCCTGGTGCAGGACGACCCCTCGGTGCAGCTGGTGAGCGATGCCCAGCGCCGCCACGCGGAGCAGTTGCAACAAGACGGCCTGCTCAAGGAGTCCTACCCGATCCTCTCGGTGGCGGCCCCCTTCCGTGGCGGTCGCAACGGCATCAACGACTTCACCTACGTGGCCCAGGGTGACATCTCCCTGCGCAACGTCTCCGACCTTTACATCTATCCGAACACCCTGCAGGTGGTCGAGGTGAACGGGGCCACCGTCAAGGAGTGGCTGGAGATGAGCGCTGGCCAGTTCAACCAGATCGACACCGGCAAGACAGAGGTGCAGTGGTTGGTGAACGAGAGCTTCCCCACCTACAACTTCGATGTGATTGACGGGGTCAACTACGAGGTGGACATCACCCAGCCGGCCCGCTACAGCAAGGACGGGGTCAAGGTGAGCGACGGCCAGCGCATCAGCGGCCTCACCTTCAACGGCCAGCCCGTGGACCCGGCCCAGAAGTTCTACGTGGTGACCAACAACTACCGCGCCAGCGGCGGCGGCCACTTCCCGGGCATCGACGGCAGCAACATCGTCCATGAAGATCCCTTCGAGACGCGGGAGATCATCGCCCAGTACCTGAAGGCCCAGTCTGCGGACAACCCGGCCGGCTTCAGCCCGGCGGCCAACAACAACTGGCACATGAAGGCCCTGCCCGCCAACGTGGACGTGCGCCTCTACTCCTCGCCGACCGACGAGGCCAAGGCCCTGGCGGGGGCGGATCTGTCGTACCAGTCCACCCTGCCGATGGATGACGCCAAGCACCCCGGCTACGCCATCTACCGCCTGATCCGCCAGTAAGGCAGACGCTGGCAGCCAACAAAAAAGCCCTCGCAGTGCGAGGGCTTTTTCGTGGGGGAGGGCTTAGTAGAAACCCGCATCCTCCGGATTGGGGCGGGTCTTGAAGCGGCGGTGCAGCCACATGTACTGCTCGGGGGCCTTGCGCACGGCGGCTTCAATCTCTCGGTTGGCGCGGGCGGCATCGACCAGGTCGTCGCCGCTCGGGTAGTCTTCCAGCGGCGCCCCGATATGCAGGGTGTAGCCCTCCTGGGTGCGGATGTTGTAGCAGGGCAGGGTGACGGTGTTCTTCACCCGGGCCAGGGTGGCGGTGCCGGTGATGGTGGCGGCCTGATCCACCGCGAAGTAGGGCACGAAGACGCTGGCGTGGCTGCCGTAGTCGTGATCCGGGGCGTACCAGAGGGCATCGCCGTTGCGCAGCGCCTTGATCATCCCCTTCACGTCCATGCGATCCACCAGGTATTTGTTAGAGGCGCAGCGACCGTGGTACTGGGCGTACTCCAGCACCGGATTGGTGTTGGGGCGATAGACGCCGACCCCGGGTCGCACCAGGCCGAAGCAGCGGGCATTGAGCTCCAGCGTCAGGAAGTGGCAGGAGAGCAGCAGCATCCCCTGGCCCTTCTCCATGGCGTTGATGACGTGCTCTTCCCCTTCCACCTTCATCAGGCGGCGCATCCGCCAGTCTGGCCAGAACCAGGCCATGCCCACCTCGAAGATGGCGCAGCCCACGCTCTCGAAGTTCTGCACCAGGAGGGCTTCGCGCTCATCCCGGCTGAGCTCGGGCATCGCCAGCTCCAGGTTGCGGCGGGCAATCTTGACGCGGGATTTCAGCAGCTTGCGGGCCAGGGTGCCGAGCTGGCGGCCCAGCCACATCTGATTGCGCCAGGGCAGCAACACCAGCAGCCAGAGCAGGGAGAGGCCCAGCCAGCTCCCCCAGTAACGGGGATGGAACAGACGGGGTTCGAGGCGGGGAGCGTGTTCTTGGGCCATGAAGAGTCTCTTGTTCGCAAAGGCAAAGGGGGGAGTCCGACCGAACCGGGGGGCCTGTGTGGGGTGGCCCGGCGCGGATGCGGTCACTCGCATGTGGAGGATTCTATCCGAAAAGCGGGGGCGGGCGCGAATCGCCGTCATCTGGTCAGAGGGGGCGTCAGGGGGCAGGGCCGTGCTTTTTTCACGCCCCGGAAAAGAGTGTGATAAAATCGGCCGCTGAATTTTTCAGGTTTTGAGAGCCGATACAGATGAAAATCACCCTGCCCGAGTTTGAAAAAGCCCGCATCCTGGTCGTTGGCGATGTCATGTTGGATCGCTACTGGCATGGCCCTACCGGCCGGATCTCCCCCGAGGCGCCGGTCCCCGTGGTCAAGGTCGAGCACATCGAGGAGCGTCCGGGTGGCGCCGCCAACGTGGCGCTCAACTCCGCCGCCCTCGGCGCCCAGGCCGTGCTGCTGGGCCTGACCGGTCAGGATGAAGCCGCCGATGCCCTCGCCAGCCAGATGGCCGGGGTCAAGGTGGCCTGTGATTTCGTGCGCCTGACCGACTATCCGACCATCACCAAGCTGCGAGTGCTGTCCCGCAACCAGCAGCTGCTGCGTCTCGACTTCGAAGAGGCCTTCCACGACGTGGATGCCAGCCTGCTGATGGGCAAGGTGGAGCAGGCGCTGCCCCAGGCGGACGTGATGATCCTCTCCGACTACGGCAAGGGCGCCCTCAACGACGTGCCCGGCATGATCCGGCGTGCCCGCGCCGCCGGCATTCCCGTGCTGGTCGACCCCAAGGGGACCGATTTCGAGAAGTACCGTGGTGCCACCCTGCTGACCCCCAACATGTCCGAGTTCGAGGCCGTGGTGGGCAAGGTGAAGGGGGAAGAAGATCTGGTCGCCAGGGGGCTGGAGCTGGTCAAGCGCTTCGAGCTGGACGCCCTGCTGGTCACCCGTTCCGAGAACGGCATGACCCTGATCCGCGAAGGGCAGCCCGAGCTGCACCTGCCGGCCCAGGCCCACGAGGTCTATGACGTCACCGGTGCCGGTGACACCGTCATCTCCACCCTGGCGACTTCCCTTGCCGCGGGCAAGAGTCTGGATGAGGCCTGCGCCCTGGCCAACACCGCCGCCGGCATCGTGGTCGGCAAGCTGGGGACCTCCACCGTGAGCCCGGTGGAGCTGGCCAACGCCCTCTACACCGAGCAGGAGACCGGCTTTGGCGTCATGTCCGAGGCCCAGCTCAAGGTGGCCGTCCAGGCCGCCCGTCTGCGCGGCGAGAAGGTGGTGATGACCAACGGCTGCTTCGACATTCTGCACGCGGGTCATGTCTCCTATCTGGCCAATGCGGGCAAGCTGGGGGATCGCCTGATCGTGGCGGTGAACACCGACGAGTCCGTGCGTCGCCTCAAGGGGCCGGGTCGCCCGGTCAACCCGACCGAGCGCCGTATGACTGTGCTGGCGGCCCTGGGTGCCGTGGACTGGGTGGTCCCCTTCAGCGAAGACACTCCCCAGCGTCTGATCGCCGAGATCCTGCCAGACCTCCTGGTCAAGGGGGGCGACTACAAGCCCGAAGAGATCGCCGGTTACGCCGAGGTGACCGCCAATGGCGGCGAGGTGCGAGTGCTGAACTTCGAGGACGGCTGCTCCACCACCGACATCATCAAGACCATCCGCGAACGCGGATAAGCGTAAAACCCGGCCAAGGCCGGGTTTTTTGATGGGGCTGCCGGGTCGGTGACATGGCCGCTGCCTGGCAGGCCCCGACCAACGCACTTCCAGCGGCGAACAGAGATGAAAAAGGCGACCCCGGGGTCGCCTTTTCTCATGGTGTGCGCCTGGCTCAGGACTTCTTGGTGACCTGGGCGGCGGGCATCAGACCCTGGTTCACCTCTTCCAGATCCTTCTGCTCCAGGATGCCGGCGGCCTGCTTGAGGGAGAGGATGCTGAGGATGTAGTTGTAGCGGGCCTCGGAGAGCTTCTGCTTGGCCTGATACAGCTTGCGGGTGGAGTCCAGCACGTCGACGATGGTGCGGGTGCCCACCTCGTAACCGGCCTCGGTCGCCTTCAGGGCGCTGTCGGCGGAGATGACGGACTGGCTGTAGGCGCGGACCGAGCCGATGCTGGCGTTCACGTTGTTGTAGGAGGAGCGGACCGTGCTCTGCACCGAGCGGAAGCTGCGCTCGAGCTGTTCGCTGGCGGCCACGTAGTTGAACTGCGCCTGCTTGACCTGGGAGGTGGTGGCCCCGCCGGTGTAGATGGGCAGCTTGAAGTTCAGGCCGATGTTGCCCTGATTGCTGTTGCTCTCGGGGTTGCGGATCTCGTCCTTGTAATCGTTGTAACCGGCGTTCAGGCCGGCGCCCAGATCCAGGGTCGGTTCATGACCGGTCTTGGCCAGATCGATCTGCTCCTTGGCGATGTCCTTGCCGATGCGGGCGCTGTGCAGCTCAAGGTTCTTGTCCAGGGCCAGTTCCAGCCACTTGTCGGAGTTGAACGCGGTCTTCTGCGGGCTGAAGCGATCGGTGTTGAGTACGTCCAGTTGACGGTGGTCGATACCGGTCAGCTCGCGCAGGCTCTCGTAGCTGTTGTCCAGGGTGTTCTCGGCATTGATCTCGTCCGCCAGCGCCTGATCGCGCTCGGCCTCGGCCTCGTGCACGTCGGTGATGGCGGTCAGGCCCACTTCGAAGCGCTGCTGGGTCTGTTCAAGCTGACGCTCGACCGCGGTCTTGTTGGCACGCACGAATTCCAGGGTATCCATGGCCTTGAGCACGTCGAAGTAGGCCTGGGCGGTACGCAGCATCAGGTTCTGGTACTCGAGGTTGTAGGCCACGTCGGACTGGGTGGCGCTCTTCTCGGTCAGATCCAGGTTGACCCAGTTGCTGCGACGGTAGATGGATTGATCCAGGGTCACGGAGCCGGTAGCGCCCGTGTTGGTCATGGTGTCGTTCTTGTTTTGCAGGTAGTTCAGGCCGGCGCCCAGGTTGATCTGGGGCAGCAGGGCTGCACGGGATTCGTTGATCTTCTCGAAGGCCTGGTCCCGCTTGGCCTTGGATTCCAGCAGCTGGGTGTCCTTGATCTGGGCCTGTTGGTAAATATCGAGCAGGTTTTCGGCATGAGCGGCGGCGCTCACACCCAGCATCACCATGACTGACAAGAGTGTTCTTTTCATATGATAGTTTTAACCTTTTGTATCAACCCAAAGCTGTCCGCTGGATGAAGGGGGGATTGTCACCGACCAAGCTTGATTTCAGCTTAACCACTCTACTATAAGCAGATTTCATTGCGAACTGTCTCTTTTCCAGCTGCGGAAACGTCAAGGTCCGGGGCGAGTTTTCTCGGCAACGCGCCTAGCCAAATGCCCTGTGGCTGCTAAAATCCTTCCCTCATCGTCGGCGAGAGCGAGTGAATGAATGTTCATTCATGCCCCCGAATATTATGGTCAAACCAAGCCAAGTCAAGCTGGCAGGAGTCTCGAATGTCACAGCAAGCCTTGCCTCAAACCTGCCACTACTCCAGCGATGATGTGAAAATCATAGAAAAATCAGCTGGATATAATGGCTTCTTCAAGGTGAATGTCTACCGCCTGCAACACAGGCTGTTTGCTGGTGGCTGGAACGCCCCCATCGTCCGGGAACTGTTCGAACGTGGCCATGCCGCCGCCCTGCTGCCTTATGATCCGGTGCGGGACGAGATCGTGCTGGTGGAGCAGTTTCGCATCGGCGCCATGGAGACCAGCGCCACCCCCTGGTTGCTGGAGCTGGTGGCCGGCATCATCGATGAAGGGGAGACCGCCGAGGCAGTGGTGCGGCGCGAAGCGGTGGAAGAGGCAGGGATCGAGGTGGGACGCTGCGAACACGCCATCAGCTATCTGGTGAGCCCGGGTGGCAGCACCGAGCGCATCGAGGTGTTCGTGGGCGAGGTGGATGCCAGTCAGGCCAAGGGGATCCACGGTCTGGCGGAAGAGGGGGAAGATATCCGGGTCCACGTGGTGAGCCGCGAGCAGGCCTATGCCTGGCTCAAAGAGGGGCGCATCGACAATGCCGCCTCCGTCATCGCCCTGCAGTGGCTGGCTCTGAACCACGGTGAGCTGCGGGCACGCTGGCTGGCGGGGCGCTGAGGTGATGCTCGTTCAGACCCGGGTCAGGTGCCCTGTGTCCGACTGGCACACTGTGCAGTGGGTCCACCCTTCATGGACCCTGATTGAGGGAGCCGCGACATGTCATTAGTCCAGAGCCCGATGAAGCGCTATGTGCCTGATTTGATGTCCTTGCAGCGTACCTGCGAGGTCAATTACATGGCGCTGATGAAACTGTTGCCGCCCGGCGGCAGCGTAGGTGCTGAGCGCCGCTATCAGGTCGGCAACGGCCTGCAGTTCCAGCTCACGGTGACCGAGGAGAGCCGCTTCACCAGCCGGGTGATCCTGGCCCAGCACAACCCCGAATTGCCGAGCTACTTGCAAGCCCGGATAGAGATTCGTTTGTATCATGATGTGCGAATGGCGGAAGTGTGTGCGGCGCAACAGATTTCAATGTTGCAACCACGTTATGATTATCCCAATCAAAAAATGCATCACAGGGATGAAAAGGAGCAGGTAAATCTATTCTTGGCCGATTGGTTGAGATTTTGTCTCAAACACGGCACCAGCCTGATTAACATCCTCTAGTCGAACCCATAAAAAAGAAGCGTGATTTTGGAAACAGAGCTACCTCAGGCGCCGGACGGCAGTGTGCGCCTGTTACAGATTACCGATACCCATCTCTTCGCCAGTGCCGAGGGGCGGCTGCTGGCCGTACCCACGGCGCAGAGCCTGGCCGCCGTGCTGGAGCGGGTGCAGGCCAACGAGCACCCGTTCGATCTCATTCTCGCCACCGGGGATCTCTCCCAGGATCACAGCCCGGAGTCCTACCAGCGCTTCGCCTCCATGATGGCCCCCCTGGCTCGCCCCATCTACTGGTTGCCCGGCAACCACGACGACGGCCCCCTGATGACCGAATACCTCCATGCGGCCGGCATCAGCGAGGCCAAGCAACTGGTAGGCGAGCACTGGCAGGTGATCCTGCTGGATACCCAGGTGCGCGGCAAACCCCACGGGGTGCTGGGGGATCACCAGCTGGCGGCCCTGGATCAGGCCCTGCGCCAGCATCCCGAGCGCCACGCCCTCATCGCCCTGCACCATCAGGCGGTGCCGGTGGGCTGCGCCTGGCTGGATCAGCACAACCTCAAGAATACCGACGACCTGTTCGCCGTGCTGGCCCGCCACCCGCAGCAGAAGACCATCCTGTTCGGCCACGTCCATCAGGAGTTTGACGAGGTGCATCACGGAGTGCGGCTCATCGCCAGCCCCTCTACCTGCATCCAGTTCAAGCCGCTCTCCGACGGTTTCGCACTGGACGAATCCGGCCCGGGCTGGCGCTATCTCACCCTGCACCCGGATGGCCGGGTGGCGAGCCAGGTGTGGCGCCTGCCGCTGGGGCAGTTCGTGCCCGACCCCAATGCCACAGGTTACTGAGGGGTTGCCATGAAGCCCGTACTCCTCTACCTGCACGGTTTCAATTCATCCCCCGGCTCTGCCAAGGCGCAGCAGATGGCGGCCTGGGTGGCAGAGAACAGGCCCGATATCGAGGTGGTGATCCCGGCCCAGCCCAACACCCCGGCGGCCGCCTGGGCTGCCATCGAGCAGGCCATCGCCGACCTGAAGGCCCGCCACGGCAGCGCCCTGCGACTGGGCGCCGTGGGCAGCTCCCTCGGTGGCTTTATGGCGACCCGGGTCAGCGAGCGATACGGTTGCCGAGCCGCCCTCATCAACCCGGCGGTGCGCCCCCACGAGCTGCTCTGCGACTACCTCGGCCCCCAGACCAACCCCTACAGCGGCGAACGCTATGAACTGTTGCCCGGACACATGGACGAGCTCAGAGCGCTGGCGGTGCCGGTGACTGCTCCCGAGCGGCTCTGGGTGCTGCAACAGCAGGAGGACGAGGTGCTCGACTATCGCAAGGCGCTGGACGAATACCGCTTTGCCCGTCTCTCCCTGGAGTGCGGCGGCGATCACGCCTTCACAGGCTTCGAGCGCTACCCCGCCCAGATCGTCCGTTTCCTCGGGTTCTAGCCGTGCAGCCGCCGTTGGCCGCCTTCCTCGAACAGGTGCTGGCCACGGCCCAGGCGGGGCTCACCTATTCCCGCGATCCCTTCGACATCGCCCGCTTCGAGGCGCTGCGAGCGGCCACGGTGACGCTCATCGCCAGCCAGAGCGAGCTGGCCCCCGACGCCATCGGCGACTGGATTGCCCTCGACAGCGGCTATCCCACCCCCAAGCTCGATGTGCGGGCCTTCATTCAGAACGATGCGGGCCATGTCCTGCTGGTGCAGGAGCGCAGCGACGGTTGCTGGACCCTGCCGGGGGGCTGGTGCGACATCGGCGATTCGCCTGCGGACGCCGTGGTGCGGGAAGTGAGCGAGGAGACCGGCCTCGCCTGTCGGGCGGTGCAACTGCTGGCCCTGTTCGACAAGCTCAAGCATCCCCATCCACCTCAGCTGCCCCACGCCCACAAGGCGTTCTTCCTGTGCGAGGTGACGGGGGGCGCTCTGCTTACCGACACCGATGAAACCAAAGGGGCGGGGTACTTCCCCATCGACGCCTTGCCCGAACTCTCCCGCCACCGGGTGGTGGCGTCCCAGCTACGCACCCTGCATGACCATCTTTTACAAGGGCGGCGGGATACCCTGTTCGATTAATCGGTTCGCAGCCTGACACTGCGGCAAGGAGGCAGCATGATCACACGCATCGGCAATACCCCCATCCAGAAGAAACACAAGGCGAGCTGCCACTGCGGCGCCGTGGTGCTGGAGCTGACCCTGCCGGATGGCGTGGTGGATCCGCGCCGCTGCGACTGCTCCTTCTGTCGGCGGCGTGGGGCCATCGTCGCCTCGGTGCCGCTCTCCGGCATCCGCATCCTGCAAGGGGAGGCGGCGCTTCGCTGCTACCAGTTCAACACCCGCACCGCGAAACACTACTTTTGCAGCGTCTGCGGCATCTACACCCATCACCAGCGCCGATCCAATCCGGCGGAATATGGCTACAACCTCGCCTGTCTGGAGGGGGTCAACCCGTTCGATCTGGGAGAGGTGCCGACCCGCGACGGGGTGCATCACCCAGCAGATACCGTAGCCGATTGAACGCGAGGTGACTGCCCCGACGGGTGGCGGAGAGGACGGGCGAGGCGTTGCCGCGCCACTCCCGTGACGACGCCTCAGGGGGTCATCTGCTGGTGTAGCCCCCGCAATGGCTGTGTTAACCTTGCCCTGTCCGTCTCCCGGCGGACCCCGGCCTCTCTCTTCATTCCATCTCTGCCAACAGGGGGCACACCCGTGACGACTGCTTCAGCGCTGCCGGATCTGATCCTCGGGGCCTCGCTCTACTTTCCGCCCCTGTTCAAGGCCGTGCTGCTCGGCCTGCTGGGCTGGCTGCCACTGCACCATCTGCTGCGGGACTGGCTCTACGGCGGCGAGGTGTGGCACCCCCTGCTGATGGATCTCTCCCTCTTCATCCTCGCCGTCAGCGGCGCCCTATGGATATTGCTACATGGCTAAATCACCCCTTGCGACCCTCAAATACTTCTCCACCCTGCTGGTCTTTGCCCTGGCGCTGGTGTCGCTCTGGTGGCTGTGGAACGACTACATGCAGGGTCCCTGGACCCGGGATGGCAAGGTGAGGGCCGAGCTGGTCAGCATCACGCCCCAGGTGTCGGGCAAGATCGTCAGGATAGGGGTCAAGGACAACCAGCTGGTGAAGGCGGGGGACCTGCTCTTCACTCTGGATCCCGAGCCCTATCGCATCGCGCTGGACAACGCCAGCGCGGCCCTGGCCAAGGCCAGGTCGGATCTCGACAAGGCGGAGCACGAGGCGAACCGTCGCCAGAGCCTCTCCCGCACCGTCATCTCCGCCGAGGCGGTGGATGAGTCCAGGCTCAATGCCCAGGCGATGAAGGCGGCCTATGAGGTGGCCCAAGCCAATCTGGAGCAGGCCAGATGGTCCCTTGCCCGGACCGAGGTCCACGCCGCGAGCGACGGCTACATCACCAATCTGCAGGCCAGGGTCGGCAACTACGCCACCGCCGGGGTGCCCCTGGTGGCCCTGATAGACACCCACTCCTTCTATGTGCAGGGCTATTTCGAAGAGACCAAGCTCAGGCACATCGCCCCCGGCAAACCGGCCGAGGTGGTGCTCTACAGCGGGGATCGGGTACTCAGGGGGGAGGTGGAAAGCATAGGGCGCGCCATTCATGATCAGAGCCTGGAAGGCAGCGAGGGGCTGCTGCTCGACGTCAAGCCGAACGTGCCCTGGGTGCGTCTGGCCCAGCGGGTGCCAGTGCGGATCAGGCTGCTGGCGATTCCCCCGGATCTGGTCTTGATCGCGGGCACGACCTGCACCATCACCATAGGGGACTAGAGTGATCCCCTCGCTCTGGCGCCAGACCCCCTGGGGCAAGGCCAACGGCGGCCAGTGGCGTTATGCCCTGCGCAATGCCCTTGCCATGTGCCTGTCGCTCTGGCTGGCGTTCGTGCTGCAACTCGACTCTCCCTACTGGGCCATGACCTCCGCCGCCGTGGTGAGCTTTCCCACCGTGGGGGGCGTCATCAGCAAGAGCCTGGGGCGGGTGGTGGGCAGCCTCATCGGCGCCATGGCGGCGGTGATGATCACCGGCCTTGGCATCGGTGATCCCTGGCTCTTCAGCCTGCTTATCGCCCTCTGGTTGGGGGGTTGCACCTACATCTCCAACCACCATCAGAACAACGTCTCCTACGGTTTCGCCCTGGCGGGCTATACCGCCGCCATCATCGCCTTCTCCTGCGTCAACCTGACCGACCCGCAGCATATCTTCGACATCGCCCAGGCCCGGGTGAGCGAGGTGATCGTCGGCATCCTCTGCGGCGGCCTGATGATGATGATCCTGCCGAGTTTCTCCGATGGCGAGACCCTGCTGGACTCCCTTGGCAAGAGCCAGACCCGGCTGCTGGAACATGCCCAGCTGCTCTGGCTCGGGGAGACGGGCGCCGATGTGCGCACCGCCCACGAGGGGGTGATCGGTCAGATCCTCACCCTGAACGTGCTGCGCATCCAGGCCGTCTGGAGCCACCACCGCCTGCGCCGCCACAACCAGTTGCTGAACTATCTGCTCCATCGCCAGCTGAGGATGGTCAGCCTCATCTCGGGGCTGCGCCGCATGCTGCAACACTGGCCAGAGGGCGCAGTCGACCCGGCCCCCATGCTGGCCGCCGTGCTGCGGGAGCTGGGACAGGGGGGCTGCGACAAGCTGCGCATCGCCCGCCTGATGGCGCCCTTCGTGGCCTGTTCGGGGGACGATTATCGCTGTCAGGCCTTCTGGCTGCGGCTACGCCATTTCTGCTGGAGCTACCTGGAGTGTCAGCGCTGGCTGGAAAGGCTGGCCCGCCACGATGGTCAGGAGTGGCCGGCGCCGCCGCGCCACAGCTCTCTGACCAGCCACACCGACGGTCTGGAGGCGGCCTACAACGGGGGGCGTACCTTCCTCTGCGTGATGCTGGGCTGCACCTTCTGGATCCACACCCAGTGGGATGCGGGCGCTGCGGCCCTGACCCTGCTCGCCATCTGCTGCGTGCTCTATTCCGCCACCCCGGCCCCGGCCAAGGGGGCCCAGACCATGCTCAAGGCCATCGTGCTGCTCAGCTTTATCTGCTTCGGGGTCAAGTTCGGGCTGATGATCCGCATCGACGACTTCTGGATCTTCTGCGCCCTGCTGTTCCCCGCTCTCATCACCCTGCAACTGCTGAAATTGCAGCGACCCCAGGGGGCGGCGCTCTGGGGCCAGCTCATCGTGCTGCTCGGCTCCTTCCTCGCCATCACCAATCCGCCGAGCTACGACTACCTCGCCTTCGTCAACAGCAGCCTCGCGCAGGCACTGGGGGTGATGAGCGCCGGACTGGCGTTCCAGCTCCTGAGGCCCAGCTCGGATCGGCGCAAGAGCCGCCGCCTGATGCATCGTCTGCGGCGGGATTTCGTGGACCAGCTGGCCCCGGCCCCGCATCAGAGCGAGGGGGAGTTTGAATCCCGGGTCTATCACGCGGTGAGCCAGCTCAGCCAGAGTCAGGATCAGGGGGCCCGGCTCTGGGTGCTGCGCTGGGGCGTGGTGCTGCTCAATTGCAGCCATATCGTCTGGCAGCTCAGGCTCTGGCGCAGCCGGGATCCGGCCCTCTATCTGGTGCGGGACGGCTGTCTGCGCTGCCTGAAAGGGATTCTGACCGAAGGGGGCGTGCAACACGAGACCCTGGGGCGCACCCTGGCGGAGCTGGACCGCATCAGCCTGGGGCTGGGGGAACATGCAGATCCGGCGGCCCGGGCTCTGGCGGGGCTGGTGTGGCGACTCCACTGCTCCCTCTCCCAGCTTGTGCAGGCCCTGCCCGGGGAACCCGCCTGATCCCGGGCGGGGAGGCCGGAGCCCCTCTGGATCACCCTTTGCGAGCGCCCCATTTGTCCCGGGCCCTCCCAGCGAGTAAGATTCCCCCCAAACGTCAATTCGCAAGGCCCTCCATGTCCACTCAATACAATGCGGATGCCATTGAGGTCCTCAATGGCCTTGAACCGGTGCGTCGCCGCCCCGGCATGTACACCGACACCACCCGGCCCAATCACCTCGGCCAGGAGGTCATCGACAACAGCGTCGACGAGGCGCTGGCGGGTCACGCCCGCAATCTGGAGGTGATCCTGCACGAGGATCAGTCCCTCGAGGTGATCGACGACGGTCGCGGCATGCCGGTGGACATCCACCCGGAGGAAGGGGTCTCCGGCGTGGAGCTGATCCTCTGCAAGCTGCACGCGGGGGGCAAGTTCTCCAACAAGAACTATCAGTTCTCCGGCGGCTTGCACGGGGTAGGGATCTCCGTGGTGAACGCCCTCTCCGATCGGGTCGAGGTGACGGTGCGCCGGGACGGCCAGGTCTATGACATCGCCTTCGAGCGGGGCGAGAAAGTGCAGGAGCTGACCATCACCGGCACCTGCGGCCGTCGCAACACCGGCACCCGGGTGCGCTTCTGGCCAGAGGCGCGCTACTTCGATTCGCCGCGCTTCTCGGTCTCCAAGCTCGAGCACCTGCTCAAAGCCAAGGCCGTGCTCTGCCCGGGCCTCACCATCAAGTTCCTCGACAAGAACACCGGCATCAAGTTGGAGTGGTGCTACGAAGACGGCCTCAAGGATTACCTTATCGATGCGGTCAAGCAGTTCACCTGCCTGCCGGAGCAGCCCTTCGTCGGCTCTTTCAGCTCCGAGCAGTCGGCGGTGGACTGGGCCCTGTGCTGGTTGCCGGAAGGGGGCGAGTGCCTCGCCGAATCCTATGTGAACCTCATTCCCACCGCGCTCGGTGGCACCCATGTCAACGGCCTGCGCCAGGGGCTGCTCGATGCCATGCGCGAGTTCTGCGAGTTCCGCAACCTCTTGCCCCGCGGGGTCAAGCTGACCCCGGAAGACATCTGGGATCGCTGCGCCTACATCCTCTCCATCAAGATGCAGGACCCGCAGTTTGCAGGGCAGACCAAGGAGCGACTGTCGTCCCGCCAGAGCTCGGCCTTCGTGTCGGGCGTGGTGAAGGATGCCTTCAGCCTTTACTTGAACAGCAACACCGAGCTGGCCGAACAGTTGGCGGAGCTCTGCATCTCCAGCGCCCAGCGCCGGATGCGCGCCGCCAAGACGGTGGTGCGCAAGAAGATAACGCAAGGCCCGGCCCTGCCCGGCAAACTGACCGACTGCGGCTGCGCCGATCCCATGCAAGGGGAGCTCTTCCTGGTGGAGGGTGACTCCGCGGGCGGCAGTGCCAAGCAGGCGCGCGACCGCGAATTCCAGGCCATCATGCCCCTGCGCGGCAAGATCCTGAACACCTGGGAGGTGGAGGCCGGTCAGGTGCTCGCCTCGCAAGAAGTGCACGACATCTCGGTGGCCATCGGGCTCGACCCCGACTCCGACGACCTCAGTGGCTTGCGCTACGGCAAGGTGTGCATCCTCGCGGATGCGGACTCGGACGGTCTGCACATCGCCACCCTGCTCTGCGCCCTCTTTGTGAAGCACTTCCGCGCCCTGGTGGAAAAGGGCCATGTCTATGTGGCCATGCCGCCCCTCTATCGTATCGACATCGGCAAGGAGGTCTTCTACGCCCTCGACGAGGACGAGAAGAACGGCGTGCTGCAACGGGTCGAAGCCGAGAAGAAGAAGGGCAAGGTGATGGTGACCCGATTCAAGGGGCTGGGTGAGATGAACCCCAAGCAGCTGCGGGAAACCACCATGGATCCCAACACCCGCCGCCTGGTGCAGCTCACCATGGGCGCGGAAGGGGGGGCAGAAGGGGAAGATGGGGACGAGACCCTGCAACTGATGGACATGCTGCTGGCCAAGAAGCGCGCCGGTGATCGTCGCGAATGGCTGGAAGAGAAGGGCAACCTCGCCATCATCTAAGCCGTCGGCTGGCCCGGACAGGGCCAGCAAGCATTTAGCCGGAGTCGCCCTGTGGCGGCTCCCGAACCGAAAGAGATAATCACATGAGTGATGCTATCGAGCTCAGTCTGGACGGGGTGGAGCGCCAGCCGATGCGCACCTTTACCGAACAGGCTTACTTGAACTACTCCATGTACGTCATCATGGATCGGGCCCTGCCGCATATCGGCGACGGCCTCAAGCCCGTGCAGCGGCGCATCATCTACGCCATGAGCGAGCTGGGGCTGTCGGCGCTGTCCAAGCACAAGAAGTCCGCCCGTACCGTGGGTGACGTGCTGGGCAAGTACCACCCCCACGGCGACAGCGCCTGTTACGAAGCCATGGTGCTGATGGCCCAGCCCTTCTCCTACCGCTACCCGCTGGTGGACGGTCAGGGCAACTGGGGGGCGCCGGACGATCCCAAATCCTTCGCCGCCATGCGTTATACCGAGGCGCGGCTGTCGCGCTTCTCCGAGCTGCTGCTCTCCGAGCTCGGCCAGGGCACGGTGGAGTGGACGCCCAACTTCGACGGCACCATGAAAGAGCCTGTGGTGCTGCCCGCCCGTCTGCCGCACATCCTGCTCAACGGGGTGACCGGTATCGCGGTGGGCATGGCGACCGATATCCCGCCCCACAACGCGCGGGAAGTGGCCCACGCCTGCGTGGCGCTACTCGATAATCCCAACGCCGGTTTGAACGATCTGATGGCCCATGTACAGGGGCCGGACTACCCGACCAACGCCGAGATCATCACGCCCCGCGACGACATCCGCAAAATCTACGAGACGGGCAAGGGCTCCATCAAGCAGCGGGCGGTGTGGAGCGAGGAGGATGGCGACATCGTCATCACCGCGCTGCCCCATCAGGCCTCAGGCGCCAAGATCATGGAGCAGATCGCCGCCCAGATGGTGGCCAAAAAGCTGCCCATGGTGACCGATCTGCGCGATGAATCGGACCACGAGAACCCGACCCGTCTGGTGATCGTGCCGCGCTCCAACCGGGTGGACGTGGAGGGGCTGATGGCCCACCTGTTCGCCACCACGGATCTGGAGAAGAACTACCGGGTCAACCTCAACATCCTGGGTCTGGACAACCGGCCCCAGGTGAAAGATCTCAAGACCATCCTCACCGAGTGGCTGAGCTTTCGCCGTGAGACGGTGCGCCGCCGCCTGCAGTATCGTCTCGACAAGGTGCTGGCCCGCCTGCACATCCTCGAAGGCTTGCTCATTGCCTACCTCAATATCGACGAGGTGATCGAGATCATCCGCACCGAGGAGGAGCCGGGCCGGGTGATGATGGAGCGCTTCAACATCAGCGAGACCCAGGCCGAGGCGATCCTCGAGCTCAAACTGCGCCACCTGGCCAAGCTCGAAGAGTTCAAGCTGCGCGCCGAGCAGAATGAACTGGCGGAAGAGCGCGACAAGCTGGAACTGATCCTGGGTTCCGAGCGCCGTCTCAGCACCCTGCTCAAGAAAGAGATCCTGGCGGATGCCGAGAAGTACGGTGACGATCGCCGCACTCCGCTGGTGGAGCGTGCCACCGCCGTGGCGCTGACCGAGAAGGAGCTCACCCCGAGCGAGCCGGTCACCGTGATCCTCTCCGACAAGGGGTGGGTGCGCGCCGCCAAGGGCCACGACGTGGATGTGGAAGGTCTCTCCTACAAGGCGGGGGACGGTTATCTGGCCCACGCCCATGGCCGCAGCAACCAGCAGGCGGTATTCCTCTCCACCCTGGGGAGAACCTACTCGCTGGAGGCCCACACTCTGCCCTCCGCCCGCAGTCAGGGCGAGCCGCTCACCGGCCGCTTCGCGCTGGGGGCCGGGGAAGAGGTACGCCATCTGGTGATGGGGAACGAGGGCGAGCCGTATCTCATTTGCTCTGACGCCGGTTACGGCTTCGTCTGCAAATATGACGACCTGATCGGTAAGAACAAGAACGGCAAGGCGCTGCTGACCGTGCCGGAAGGGGGCATCGTCATGGCGCCCCAGAGGATAGGCGCGCCGGACACCGATCTCTGCATGGCCATCTCCAACGAAGGGCGCATGCTGCTGTTCCCGCTCAATACCCTGCCGGTGCTCGGCAAGGGCAAGGGCAACAAGCTCATCAGCATCCCCTCTGCTCGGGTGAAGGCGCGGGAGGAGTTCGTGGTGATGGCCGCCGTGATCCCGCAGGGCCAGTCGGTCACCCTGTTTGCCGGCAAGCGCAAGCTGACCCTCAAACCGTCCGACCTCGACTACTACCGCGGCGAGCGCGGCCGCCGCGGCGCCAAGTTGCCCCGCGGTTTGCAGCGCGTCGATCGTATCGAGATTGAACCCGCTGCCGGTGCCGAACCGGCAGCCGGGGAAAATCAGGAAGGGTAATTAATAGAAAGGGCGCGAAAGCGCCCTTTCTGTTTATGAAGTGAATAAGTATCTATACGTATTTGTGTTTGCTTAGCTCAAGTTTTAGGCGCTCAATATATTGAGTGATTTCATCATGTGATCTTTTTATAAGATTTAAAGTGTCGAGTTCTGAGTTTTCAAATTTAAATTCCACCCACTCGAATTCACGGGATACCGGGATTGGTATTGCTATATTCCTCCGGATTTCCTCGGTAGACATATCTCCTGATATGACCGCTGGCTTCCCCCACCCCAATGGCATACCATTATAATTACAGTCTTTAAATGTTACTGTGCTGCTTGAATCCATACGAATCAGCCCTCCTATTTGAGTAACTGATTCTTTTGAATTCTCGCGCACCTGTCTTCCTAGTGAAATATGCTTATTGAAATTAGTTTGTCTGCATAATTCAATCAACCAGATGTTCCCACAGGCATGTGGTTGGATTGACTCTACTATATTATATAACTCTCGCTGTTCATGGAGCTTTGGAAGATTTCGTTTCACATTGGCTTTGAATAGCGCTTCAGTTTCACCATAGGGAAAAAATAATTTAGCTGAACAGTTGTTATATGATTCCCAAATATCTTGTGCGGAATACTCAAGTGCACTTCTTAGGTGCTCTAGGCACGTTTTCACTAATGGTCTGAGGATATCTTTTATCGATTCATCCCTCTTTGCTTTTTCATACTTTTCTTCAAGTCGAGTTATGTTGAAGTGAACCTCGGTTAATAACTCAACAATATCATTATATCGATTCATGATATTTCTTTATGAATAATGTTAACTTGTATAAGTTAACATTAAAAAAGTTTAAGGCATATAGGGCCGTAGGTTTGATTAGCGAAGCGTAATCAGACGATCGCGAAAACAGGTCGCCGTAATTCTGCTGGTGCTCCAGCTGATCTCTTCTCTATGTCTATAGCCACCGAGATTGCGGTGCGGACGATTACGCTTCGCTAATCGACCCTACTTCGGGAATTCAGATAATAAGTGCGACACTCATGGATGAATGGCGAGAGGTGGCCAACTGCTGATTGGTGGTACCCTTATGCTCGCCAAAGTAAAAGCAGTATCACCATGAGCTATCAGCAGTTGACCGAGGGGCAACGATACCAGTTATCGGTGCTTCGCGCACAGGGGATGTCCATCCTTGCCACCGCACGCGCCATTGGCGTTCATCGCTCCACCCTCTACCGGGAGCTGCGTCGTAACGCCGGGCCGCAGGGCTACCAGCCAGACAATGCGCATCAGCACGCCACCCACCGACGGGCCAGTGCGGCCAAATCTCGGCTATCTGCCGATGTCATCCAGTTTGTCGAGCTGACACTCGCCTGGTGGTGGAGCCCGGAGCAGATAAGCGCGGTGGGCAAGCAGATAGGCCTCATGGTGAGTCACGAGTGGATATACCGCCATGTGGCCGCCGACAAAGCCCGGGGTGGCCAGTTGTACCGCCATCTGCGCCAGGGCCACAAGCGCTACCGCAAGGGGGCGAGCAGCCTGCGTTCTCCCATCAAGGAAGCCCGCTCTATTGATGAACGGCCGGCTATCGTCGATAGCCGGGAGCGGCTCGGTGATTGGGAGGCGGACACGGTGCTGGGCAAGCAAGGCACAGGTGCACTGGTCACCCTGGTGGAGCGCAAGAGCCGGCTCTATCTGGTCAAGCGGGTCGCGAGCAAACAGGCTGGGGTGGTGCGGGATGCGATAATCGAGATGTTAACGCCCTACATCGAGCAGGTGCATACCATCACCTTTGACAACGGCGGCGAGTTTGCCGAACACAAGGCGATAGAGGAAGCGCTGGGTGCCGAGACTTACTTTGCGCACCCTTACTCTTCGTGGGAGCGCGGTCTGAACGAGAACAGCAATGGGCTGTTGAGGCAGTTTATCCCAAAGGGAACAGACCTGAGAGAGGTCACGGACGAGGATGTCAGGAGAGCGGAGCAGTGGCTCAACCTACGACCTCGGAAATGTCTCGGATTCAGGCAGCCTGTCAAGGTATTCGAAGAGTACCGTCAGGCGGCATAGGCGAGTGTCGCACTTCGAAGTTGAATTCGCGCTTCCCTCTGTTTTCTTTAACATTCTGCTGCTTGTCGATGGTTTGCTCCCCTCATCCCCGACCCTTCTCCCGCAAGGGGAGAAGGGAGCCCAGATCGCAGCAATTTTGGAATGTGTGACAGCTACACCGGTTGGCTGGCGGGATACGATCCCCTCTCCTCTTGGGAGAGGGTGAGGGGAGGCGCCGCTGGGTACAACAAGCCAGGGGAATGGCACCGCCGCCAATCAGTTGTCGAAGTTCCAGGCGATGGGCAGCTCAAAGTCGAAGACAAGCGCATCCCCGTCGAGGGTGAAGGCCACGCTGGTCTGGTGCTGGTCGTATTCGTCGATAAGGCGGCAGCTCTCGGAAAAGTTGGATTCGTAGCCAAGACGGGCAGTGCCGCCGGTGCGAGCCTCGTCGAGTTCCACCCCCAGCACCCGCAGGGGATCCTTCTGGCTGAGCTTGACCCGGCTGTCGCCCACATCCACCAGCCGCTCCAGCAGGGGGAAGAAGTCCTGCTTGTTGGCCTCGATGGCCCGGGCGATGGCCTGCTCCAGTTCGGTGGCGCTGGCAAGGGCGGGATCCAGCGTGTAGCGGGTCTGGATACTTTCCTGAGTCATATAGTGCTCCTTGGGGCAATGAACCTGCGTCGGCCATCAGCACGATAGGCGGTGAACAAGGTATGCCTAGCCATTAAATAAGGTGGTGATTCATTCTGGTGGATAAAACCATCACAAAAAACCGATGAAGGCAGCATATTGCTTTTCGTCAGGCGGGAATGCGGCCATTGCGCACCAGGGCCCGGCGGATATTTTTGCACATCTTGCCGAAGCGGTTGAGCTCGTCGAAGCTGGGCGGGATGCCGCGATCGATCTGATATTGCCAGTAGCAGAGGTCCGTATCCTCCAGCTCCATCAGCTTCTTGGGGCAGCCGATGCAGGTGTTGTCCGGCCCGCATTTGAAGGTATCCGGTTGATAGAGCGGAAATTCCGCCTTCACGGCGTCGATGATCTGCTGCATGGCGGTCATGCGGTCCGGCTTTCTGCTCACGGTCTGGCTCCCCGGCGGCTTGTATGGGGGAGTCATTATATCCCTGACAAAATGTGGGCCAATGACGCTTAGGAGGTAGTCCGCCTTGCGTGCACGCCACCGCGCCCCGGATCCTGCGCCTGCTTCCCCCCTGGTGGCCTCTTCTGTCTGGCGCCGTTTCGGGTCATGATGAAAGCCCCGAACGAACCACTTTTTGACTGACCCCTCTGGAGGTGTGATGAGACCCTGTGCCCTGCTGTTGCTTTTTCCCCTGGTGTGCCAGGCCGAGGCCAGCCCGAGTGAACCCGTGCAGGAAGGTACCCTGGCCAATCAGCAGTTGATCCGGGATGCCATGGTGGGGGTCGCATCCTGGGTGGCCACCAAGGGGTGTGACGCGCCGGAGCGCTTCGTGCCCGTGGTGTTGCACCTTCCCGAGGGGGAGCCGGGCAGTCGCCACTGGCAGGAGCGCTGGACGGTGACGGGCTGTGACAACGTCTATCCCGTGGTGATCGATTTTCGGGAGACCGGGATGCAGAGCGCCATGTGGACCATTGCCCGATAGGGTCGGCGCCGCCATCTGCGAGCTGCACAGATGACAACGCCCGGCAAGCCGGGCGTTGGAACAGAGTGAAGGGGAAAGCCCGTCATCAGAAGTCGTGGTAGAGGGGCCAGCCGAGCAATGGATGCTTGAGACCGGCGCGCATCTCCATGTTGTCGAGCTTCTCCGGCGAGGCGTCCTCTTTTTGCAACTGCTGGTACTGACGCACAAACCCCAGGGTATGCAGCAGGTTGGGCACAAAGCCCGGGCTCAGCTCCTGACGCAGGGCTGCGGCCATGTCGGCGGGCAACGCGCTCAGCATCAGGGTGAGCTGGGCGGCGAGGTAGTCGGTGTCGTACCAGCCCTCGTCGAGCTCAATCTCCCGCGCCAGCTTGCGCTTGAGATCCTGCTTCACCTTGAGGGGGGCGGCGCCACTGCCCTTGCCGCAGAGGATGCGGTAGAGCAGCGCCTCGGCCAGCTTGTCCTCCATGGTGGGGTGGTCGCTCTCGCAGGCGAAGAAGTGCTGGTCGATGAGCGCCATCAGGCGGCTCTTGTTGTGCTCGGTCAGCGCCTTCTCGTACTCCTGCCACCCTTGCCACTCCTCCACATCGGGGGGGCTGGAGATCTTGTCCAGCAGGCGCGCATCCACGTCACCGTATAGGCTGTTGCCAGCCTGCTTGGGGCTGACGGTGATGAGCATCGACCAGCCCTTCTGGAACGGCTTGATGGGGCCTTCCGGCGCCTGCAGCAGGGCCAGGGCCTTGGCCGGATCCCGTTGGGAGAGCTCCTGCAGACCGAGGCTCACCACGCCGATGACGTCGTGGGCGGCCTGCTCCAGCAGGTGCATCTTGTACTTGTTGTAGTACTTGTCGGCGAATTTGAGGCTCATCAGCACCGCCTTGCCCTTGATGGCGGCGAGCTGTTGCTCGGTCAAACGTTCATTGTCGCGGCCAAAGCGCAGCACCTGGGTCAGAAAGGGGCCCTGGTTGGCATCGCGAATGACTAACTGCATGAATGGGCTCCTTAATCCAGAAAGCTGAACATGTCGTCGACGTCACCGTACTCGTCTTCCTCGACCTTGTTCTTCTCTTTGGCCTGCATCACCAGCTCGGCGGCAAACTTGTTGATGATGCCGTCCCAGGTGGAGTGCTCGTTGCGCAGCAGCGACTTGATGGATTTTTCCACCTCGGGGGCCAGCTCGCGAATGAGCATCAAGAGGCTGCGCGGGTCGTCCAGCGCGTAGTCGTGGCTGTCTTCGGCCTGCTGGCGCTCGCTGTAGCGCAGGGACTCTTCGAGATCTTCCTCTTCGGCGTGCAGCACGTCGCGATAGCCCTCGTCCTCTTCATAGCGATCGCCGCGATAGAACTCGATAAAGGGGATGGCGAGGTAGAAGAGACCGGCCGGATCTTCGGCCACGCACTCGAGGATCTCCCGCTGCTTGGCTTCGCTCTCCTGGGTGCGGATCAGGTAGTTGAGGAAGTCGAAGGTGTGCTGTTGCAGCTCGTCGGCGTTGTTCTTGATCGCCTCTTCCCAGTAGAGGGGCTGCTGGCAGACGATGTCGCGGATCCGCTCCGGGGTCATCAGCTCGGAGATGATGGAGGGGAAGGAGATGTCGTGCTGGCCGTTGATCTGGGTCAGGGTAACGATATCAATGTTTTCAATCACTTCTGCCAGCTGGTCGTCAGACATGGTCTTGGCGATCAGCTCGAATTTCTCGCTGGCCTGCTTCGGCTCGATGACGGCCAGCTCTTTGATCTCGATGGCGGTAATTTCTATCAGACTGTTGCTCATGCCTTGCCCCAATTAGAAACGGACTTCGTCGTACATATCCTGATCGCCGTCGTCATCACCATAGCGGTCGCTACCGCCGTGGTAATCGGCGTCGGCATCTTCCCCGTCTTCCTCTTCATCGTCCCGCAGCTCATAGTCGTCATCGCCGCGGTGGCTGCCGCGGGGCAGCGGGTTGTCCAGCAGGAACAGCACGGCGCAGGCTTCCATCAGCTGATCTTCGCTCTGTGCCCGCACCGCCTTGACCAGCGGCAGGATGGCGTTGTTGAAGCCGACGCTCACCTTGAACTCGTCCCAGGAGGGCTGCTCGCCGCTGGCGAGCCACTTGTTCCACTGCGACTTGGCCTTGGCCGGGAACTGCACCCGGCCATAGAGGGCGAGCGGCAGGTATTCGGGCATGAACTCCAGCATGCTCATGTCGGCCAGCAGCAGGCTCTTCATCTGGTCGGTGAACTGCTCGAGCCCCTTGGGGTCATCCTGATCCCGGTAGGATTCGATGTTCTCGCTGGCATCGCTTTGCAGGGCTTTGAGCCGTGCCTGGTCCCATTTTTTTTGCATAGTCGCTCTTCTTGCCTGGTGGCTCAGGGGTAGAACTGGTCCCACATCTCCTGCATGGCAGCAGCGGGATCGGTCACGATGACGTTGTTGAAATCCTTGATAAAGGCGGCCCGCTGTTTCGGATCGGACAGCACTTCATAAGCCTGCTTTACCTGGTGCAGCCGGGCGGCTGCCTGCTCTTTCTCTTCTTCGCTCGCCCCGTGCAGCTTGTCGGGGTGGTACTGGTTCGACAGCCGTCGATAGGCTTTTTTGATGTCGTTTTCACTGGCGTTGGACTTGACGCCCAACACCCGGAAGTAGTTGTTCATGACGGATCCTGCCTCACTGGCATGGTGGAATTCATCCTGTGTCGACCTGGTGGCGCAACGTCGGCAAACCAGGCTCGGCAAAAACCGGAGATTTTAACGGAAAGCCGGCGCCTCTGCCATGAAAGTGCGGTCTTTCTGTACGAAAAGAGCGGGCGGTGCGAGATGGCGGCGGGGCTACACTGGCAGAGGGGGGCGGCAGGCCCCGGCGTTGCCCGGCCCCCTCTTGTCCGAACCATCCGGATTCTGCCGTCACAAGGAGTCATCGCCATGGTCAAGTCCGCGTTTTTCGTGCTCGCGCTGGCAGGCAGTGCCGCCTCTGCCAGCGACATATTGCCCACCTCGCCGCTGATGGGGGATGTCACCAGGGCCCAGTTCATGGCGCGGCAGGAGGCGCTCTTCTCTCGCCTGGACAAAAACGGTGACGGGGTGATCGGAGAGTCTGAGCGTCTCGACATCAAGGCCAATCTGGAGAAGCGGGCGATGGAGGCCGCCCAATAGGGCGGGTTGTCAGCCCTCTGATGAAAAAGAGCCCGGTAGCGATACCGGGCTCTTTGCATCTCTGGCATAGAAGGGGGCTACCAGCTTGCCCAGAGCAGCCGCAACCTGAGCCCCCAGGCGCTGCTCCAGCCGGTGGTGCTGCTCACCAGAGCCCCATCCTTGATGACGAGGAAGGTTGGCGTCACCCCCACCTGCCAGCGGGCGGCCAGATCCCCGGACTCGTCGTTGTGGGTGGGGAAGGTCAGCCCCTTCTTCGCCATCCCGGCGCGCAACGGCTCATCGCTGCCGGAGCGCAGGGCCACCGTCAGCACATTTTCACCCTCCTGCCAGAGCTGCTCCACCGTGGGAGTGGTGAAGCGGCACACCCCGCACCAGCTGGCCCAGTAGTAGACCAGCAGGGGCTTGCCGCGGCTCTGCTCGGCCAGAGTGGTGGTGGTGCCGTCCTGCAGGGTGAAGGGGGCCTCCATGGCCCCCGCCGGCAGGGTGGGGCTGCGCCACAGATCCACCAGGGTGGTGATGACGAGCACCATCAGCAGCAGCCAGAGCGCCTCCTTGCTCCAGCGGCGCCAGCGGGGGGCCTTTATGCCTGCATCCTCGGCCATGGCTTAGCTCCGCTTGGCCAGCTCGGCTTTCACCAGCTGCTCCAGCTCGTCATAGGGAATGGCACCTGGCACCAGCTGGTTGCCGATAAGGGTCGCCGGGGTGCCTTGCACGCCCAGCAGGGTGCCGATGCGCAGGCTGTTGCGCAGCTCTTCGGTGGCCTTGCCTGCGGGCTTGAGGGTCAGGTTGTCGGTGGCGGCCAGCGCCTTGTTGATGTCCGTCTCGGTCAGCATCCCCTGCTTGCTCATGAGCTTGTCGTGCAGGGGGAGGAAGCGGGCAGGATCCTGTTGCCACAGGGTCAGGCTGTACTGGGCCGCCTTGGCGGAGGTCTGCCCCTTGAACGGCAGCAACTTGATCACCAGCCCCAGATCGTCCGGATAGGCCGCGAGCAGCTTGGCGACCGCCGGGTCGAACTGCTTGCAGTAGGGGCAGTTGTAGTCGGTGAACAGCACCAGGGTCAGCTTGGGATGCTTGGCGCCGAGGCGCGGGCTGGTGGGGCTGTTGAACAGCACATCCTGGTTGCCCTTGATGAAGTCACCCATCTGGGCCTGCTGGGTCGCGGCGTTCTGTTTCTCCCAGGATTCGGCTGCCTCGTCGAGGATCCCGGGGTTGGCGATCAGGGTCTCGCGAATGAGCTCCTTGATGCGGGCCTCCTGCTCCGGGGTGAAGGGGGCGGCGTGCAGCGTGGGGGTGCCCAGGGTGGCGGCGACCAGGGCGGTGCAGAGGGTCAGGGTTCGCAGTCTCATGGCATTCTCCTTAGAAATGGGTGGCATCGGCCTGAACGAGGCCGGCCTTGTGCAAGCTGTCGAGCAAGTCGGCCTTGTCCAGCAGGGGAGAGAGGACCTCCCCTTCCGGCAGGCCGGGCCCGTAGAGCTGGTTGAAGGGAACGGCGGCGGCGCCACGCTGGCGCAGGAAGGCGGAGATGGCATCGCTCGGTCGGCTCCAGTCGCCGCGAAGGGCCACCACGTCCGGGGCCGACAGGGCGCGCTGCACCTCGTCACGCAGCAGCACGTTGTATTTGTTGGCCTTGCAGGTGACGCACCAGTCGGCGGTGACATCCACGAAGACCCGCTTGTTCTGGGCCAGGGCGTCGGCGATGGCCTGTTCGGAGAGCGGCTGCCAGGCGATGCGATCGACGCTGCCACTCCCTTTCACCGTGAGGGCGCCCCCCAGCAGCAGGGCGCCGCCGATGAGAGCCGAGAGGGAGAGGGCCAGCGTGAAACCGCGCAGGCCATAGCGCCAGAGGATGCCCATCAGCAGCGCCAGCACCATGGCGGCCATCAGCCAGCCGGTGGCCGTGGTGCCCAGATGGTTGCCAAGCAGGCTCGCCAGCCAGAGGCTGGAGCCCAACATCATCAGCCCGAGCAGGATGCGCAGTCGCCCCATCCAGCGCCCCGGTTTGGGCAGCCAGAGGGCAAGGCGTGGCAGGGCCGCCACCAGCAGCCAGGGCAGGCTCATGCCAAGGCCGAGGGCGGTGAAGATGAGCCAGAGCTGGCCGAGGGGCGCCGCCAGTGCAAAGGCCACCGCGGTGCCGAGGAAGGGGGCGGAGCAGGGGGTCGCGAGCAGGGTGGCGAAACTCCCTTGCAGGAAGTGGCCGCCGAGCCCCTTGCCGCCGCAGGTGGCGAGGCGAGTGCTGAGATTGCTGGGCAACCTTATCTCGAACAAGCCCAGCAGGTTGGCGCAAAACAGCAGGGTGACCAGCACCATGAAGCCGATGAAACCGGCGCTCTGGAACTGGATCCCCCAGCCGACCGCCCCTTGTGTGGCGCGCAGCAGGCTGCTCATGGCTGCCAGCACCCAGAAGGAGGTGATTATCCCGGCGCTGGCGGCGAGGAACTGCATGCGCACGCCTCCTTGTTCGCGCCCCTGCTGCTGCAACACGGAGCCGAGTTTCAGGGCCAGCACCGGCAGCACGCAGGGCATCAGGTTGAGGATGAGACCGCCGAGCAGCGCCGCCCCCAGCAGCCAGAGAAGTGGCTGCTCGGGGGCCGGCAGGGCGAGGGGCCCGGCGATGGTGGCGCGGGTCTGCCAGGCCTGCTCGCCGCTGGTGAGCAGCAGGCCGAGGGATTGACCACGCAAGTCAGGGGCATCACCCTGCCAGCCGTCGCTGACCGGCACCCGGGCAATCAGGGTGGTGCCGCTTACCTCGAGCGCGGGCTTGCCGAACTCGGCCCCCTCCAGCGCATCGATGAAGAGCGCAGGTTCCTGCCAGCCTTCTGCCCGCTCGGCCCGCAGTTGCAGCTGGTTATGCTGGTAGCCGAGCTCGACCCGGGTGTCGGCGGGCAGCGTCTGTGGCAGGGTGCTCATGGCCCGGGCCCAGGCGAAGTCAAAGCCGGCCGGCGCCTGCCCATCCGCCGCCAGGGTGAAGGGGTAGTCGGTCAGGATGCAGACATTGCTGCAGGTGGAGAGGCGCAAGGTGCCCTTGAGCGGCTGCCCGGCCGGGTAGCCCAGGCTCAGGGGGAAGCGTACCTGCTCCTGATAGCCCTGGGTGCTGAGCCCGGCCACCTCGAAGGGACGCGGCGTGGGCCAGTGCCACTGGAAGTCGCCGACCGGCTCATCCCACAGGATCTGGGGCGCTATGCCCCCTTCACCCGGGCTGTGCCAGTAGGTCTTCCAGCCTGACGCCAACTGGACATCGAGCAGGATGCGGGTCTGATCCGGGACGCTGCGGTCGGCTTGCAGCCTGACCTTGGCGTGACTGTTCTGGGGGCGGGTGAGCCACCCCGTATCGCTGGCCAATCCGCTGGATTGCCACAGCAGGCTGCCCAGTAGCAGGGCCGCCTTGAAGAGATTCGACATGTGTTGGGTCTCGCAAAAAAATGAGTGACAGCAGGCTGAAAAAGCGCGGCTGAACTCATTCCCGCCAGACGCAGAGGGTGAGGTGCAGTCGCCGCTCCGGCGGCGAGACATTGATGGGGGGAGGCAGTGCCGGCGCGCGCCGTGACAGGGGCACCAGCAGGGCAATCACGAAGGCGATGGCGAAGAAGAGTTGCTCCACGCACAGCAGACTGACGGCGCTCAGCCACTTGCCGTTGAGCTGGCAGCTGCTGGGCTGCACACTGGCGTGCGTGCCCTTGTCGGCCTGGTCGTCGGCTGAGGCGAACTGGGGCAGGGTCTGGCAACTCACGGCGTGATCGAGCAGGGCGAGGCGGGCCAGCGGCTGGGCCGCGCAATTGAGCACCAGCAGGCAGACCAGCAGCAGGAGTCGTGTCGCCGCGCGTTGTTGCAAAATCATGCTCGCCCCGTTCATCAAGATGGCCACATCCTAGCGGGCAATGGCGGGTGGGGCAAGCCGGGGTGGCCGGTGGCGTCCGGGGCTGGTCGGTTCTGTCTGGCGAACGCTTGTTCGCTAAAAGGGGGACCAGTATACTGCGCCGAGTCAAATTCCGAGGTGTTCGATGCTCAAACTTGCCCGTGTGCTGCTGCTGGCACTGCTGCTCGTCTTCTGGTTCCTGTTCGGCCTGTTGCTTTGTCTGGTGCGCCCGCGCCACCCGAACAACGTCTATGTCTTTGCCCGCATGTATCATGCGGTCTGCCCGCTGATCGGCCTCAAGGTCCGGGTGACGGTGGCCGACGAGGTCAAATCGGTGGGGCCGGCGGTCTACGTCTGCAATCACCAGAGCAACTACGACATCTTCACCGTGACCGGCGCCGTGCAGCCCGGCGTGGTGGCGGTGGGCAAGAAGAGCCTGCTGTGGCTCCCCTTCTTCGGTCTCATCTTCTGGCTCTCCGGCAACGTGCTGATCGACCGCTCCAACCGCTCCCGCGCCATCGGCACCATCGGCCAGGTGGTGGATCGCATCAAGCATCGCGGCACCTCCATCTGGATGTTCCCGGAGGGGACCCGCTCCCAGGGGCGTGGTCTGCTGCCGTTCAAGGCGGGGGCCTTCCACACTGCCGTCCAGGCCGAGGTGCCCGTGGTGCCCATCGTCTGCTCCAGCTACTTCGGTCAGGTCGATCTCAACCGCTGGGACAACGGCGAGGTGCTGCTGGAAGTGATGGCCCCGGTGTGCAGCAAGGAGCACGGCGCCGCCGGCATCCGCGAGCTCTCCGACACCTGCCGGGAGAAGATGGAAGCCAAGCTGGCGGAGCTGGATGGCAAGCTTGGCCATCGGCCGGCGGCCTGAGCACGGTTGCAGAGAAGAGAGGGAGCCGCTGGCTCCCTTTTTTATTGGTGAAAATCACCATCTTGTTGGTTTTTTTCACCACGCCGTATCCGTTGAACATCCATCGTTAACTTTCATCTAATTGTAAATAAAGGAAAAAAGCATTCTGGCACGGCTCTTGTAATGTCATGGGAAGAGAGTGACACCCCATCAACAAGGAGCCAGACCATGAGCGTATTCAGCCGCCTGACCGACGTGATCAATGCCAACCTGCACAGCCTGCTCGACAAGAGCGAAGAGCCGGAGAAGATGCTGCGCCTGATGATCGAGGAGATGGAGCAGGTCCAGGTCGAGATGAGAACCCAGGCCGCCCGCGTCATCGCCGAACAGAAACAGCTGGAGCGCCATCAGCAGGCGCTGCGCAACCAGATCCAGGAGTGGGCAGCCAAGGCCGAACTCGCCATCCAGAAGGGCCGCGAAGATCTGGCCCGTGCCGCCCTCACCGAGAAGCTGGCGGAGATGAAGCAGTGCGAGCGGCTGGAAGAGGACAAGGCGCGGGTGGCCGAAGTGCTGGCCCAGCTCACCGCCGACAGCGAGCGACTGGCGGCCAAGCTGACCGAGGCGCGGGAGAAGCAGAAGATGCTGACCCTGCGCGAGCAGACCGCCCACAGCCGCATCCGCGCCCGTGCCCAGGTGGACAACCAGCGCATGCACGAGCTGGTGGCCCGCTTCGACGGCTTCCAGAACCGGGTCGATCAGCTGGAGGCCCAGCTGGAGGCGGCGACCCTGGGGCAGAATCCGTCCCTTGAGGCCCAGTTCCGCGAGCTGGAGCTGAACGACGAGATTGAGCGGGAACTGGCCCGGCTCAAGGGTCAGAAGGTGGAGGCATAACATGACACCCTGGCCCAAGGATCTCGCCCATCGCAAGCTGACCGGGGTCTGCGCCGGTCTTGCCAGAGGGCTGGGGGTGTCCAGAGTGACGGTGCGGGTGGTGGCCCTGCTCGCCCTGATCCTGATGCCGCCGCTGGCCCTGGCGCTCTATCTGGTGGGGGTGCTCGTCATGCCTCCCCGCCGTGAACTTCAACGCTGGCTGGGGTGATCTCCGGATCGCCCCGTCGGCAAGTGCAAGCCCGTGAGGAGCACAACATGCTGGAATTTATCGTCTTGATCCTGGTGCTGATCGGCATGGCGCTGACCGGATTCACCGTGTTGGCCATGCTGCTGGTGAGCGGGGTCTTCGTGCTGTTTGGCGCCCTGGCCGGCATGTTTGCCCTCATCATCAAGCTGGCGCCCTGGTTGCTGCTGGTGCTGGTGGTGTGCTGGCTGCTTGGCAACAGGCGCAGGCAGTCGAACACCTACCGTTAAGCCTCCCTGATCTCGCATCCTTCCTTGGCCACTGCTTGCAGTGGCCCTTTTTATGGGCGCGACACGGGTTCGGTGTGCGGGGTGGCAAGCCAGGAAAGGCTCCAGTCGTGCCACAGCGCCGGCTCTTGCACCAGGCGCTCCTTGAACGCCTTGCTCTGCTGCTTGAGGCGGTACTCGAGGCGCAGCGCCTCGGGTTTGCCGGGAACCTCCTGCTGCCACGCCAGCGTCAGGGGCCCCTTGCCGCGCAGGGCTCTGGCCCCCTTGCCGCTCTGGTGCTGACGCAGGCGCCGCTCGGGATCCGTGCTGATCCCCGCATAGAGTGCCCCGGCGCCGGTGCGCACCAGATAGACAAACCAGGGGGAGGGCGTGCCGGTGGCGAGGGTCACGAGGTGCGCCACCTTGCCCGCCGACCCCCGAGCCGGTGCAGGGGCAGCAGGCTCACCAGCAGGCCGGCCCAGACGAAGGCGAAGCCAACGGATTTCACCGGATCCGGTATCTCGCCAAACCAGAAGAGGGCGAGCAGGAAGGCGAGGCTGGGCTCTATGTATTGCAACAGGCCCACGGTGCTCATGGGGGTGCGCGCCACCGCGTAGCAGAACAGCCCCACCGGCAGCAGGGTGGCGGGCGCACTGCCCATCAGCAGCAGCTTGTCGGCCCAGTCTCCTGCCATAAACTGGCTGGTGCCCTGCAAGGTCAGCCAGCCGATGACGAGCAGGGCGACGGGCAACTGCACCAGGGACTCCAGATAGAGGCTGGTGCCGGCGTCCAGTCTCACCTTCTTCTTGATGAGGCCGTAGAGGGCAAAGTTGGCCCCCATCACAAGGGAGAACCAGGGCAGCTCGCCGTAGGAGAAGAGCATGTAGGCGAGCCCCGCCAGGGCGAGCGCCACCGCCAGGTGTTTCTGCGGGGTGAGCCTCTCTTTCAGGAAGAGCACCGCAAAGGCGATGTTGAACAGCGGGGTCATGAAGAAGGCGAGGCTGGTGGCCAGCACCTGACCCGTGGTCAGGCACCAGGTGAACATGCACCAGCTGATGGACATCACGGGGCCCGCCAGCAGCACGAGACCGAGCTGCCGGGGATCGCCGCGCAGGGCCCCCCAGGGTACCCGGTGGCCGAGCAGCAGCAACAGGCCTCCCAGCAGCACCACGGACCAGAGCACCCGGTGGGAGAGCAGCTCCCACATGTTGACCTCGGGCATGAACTGGTAATAGAGGGGCAGCATGCCCCACAGCACGAATGAGAGGGCCGCGCTGCCGGTGCCCATCCAGTTCTTCATCGCTCTCCGTTTATTAAACTAAACAATGGCGGCTGCATGATAAGTATCCGCCGCCACTTTCACAAGCGGGAGCGGGGAGAAAACTCTGGTACTATCGGGTCCATGAACCGACTCGATATCCTGTTTGAACAGATCCGGGCCTGCCGCCTGTGCGAGGCCCACCTGCCGCTCGGCCCAAGGCCGGTGATCCGCGGCAACGAGCACGCCCGTCTGCTCATCATCGGCCAGGCGCCGGGGACCCGGGTACACGCCAGCGGCATCCCCTGGGACGACCCCTCCGGCGATCGGCTGCGCCAGTGGCTCGGGGTGGACAAGAGCGTCTTCTACGACGAATCCCACATCGCCATCATGCCCATGGGGCTCTGTTACCCGGGCCGGGGCAAGTCGGGGGATCTGCCCCCTAGGCCGGAGTGCGCCCCCACCTGGCACGACAAGGTGCTGATGCTGTTGCCCAACATCGAGCTGACCCTGCTCATCGGCCAGTACGCGCAAGCCTACTACCTGCGGGAGGCGGCGAAAGGATCCCTCACCGAGACGGTGCGACACTGGGCGGACTTTGGCCCGGCCTGGTTGCCGCTGCCGCACCCGTCACCGCGCAACACCCTCTGGCTCAGGAAGAACCCCTGGTTCGAGCAGGCCGTGATCCCCCATCTGCAGCAGAGGGTCGCCCCCCTGCTTGCCCCTGCCGGCTAGAGCGCCGGCTCGGCCTGGGGCTTGCTGCGGGCCATGGCGACCAGCGGCAGTATGATGCACAGGCACCCCAGCAGCAGCGGCAGCCCTGGCTGTTCGTCAAACAGCCAGACCCCGATGGCGACCGCCATCAGCAGCCCGGTGTACTCCGCCGAGGCGATCTTGCTCGCCTCCGCCTTGCGATAGGCCATCACGCACAGCCCCGCGTAGACCATGATGAGCGCCGAGGAGCCGAAGGCGGGCCACCACATCTGCCATTGCCACTCGCCCCCTTCCCACCAGGCCAGCGCCAGGATGAAGGGCATGCTCAGCACATTGGTGAAAAACAGGGTCTGGGCGATGGGCTGCTGGAGCGGGATGCGCTTGATCAGCAGGTTGTTGACCGCCAGGGAGAGCGCCACCCCGAGCGCCGCCAGGGCGGCCCAGTTAACTTCGGTCGGGCGCAGCACGATGAGTACCCCGACGAAGCCGAGCAGCGCCGTCAGCACCTTCTGGCGCGAGAGTGCCTCCCCCGCCAGCCAGACCGCGAGCGGCACCATCAGCAGCGGGGCGGCATAGAAGAGGGCGTTGGCGGTGGCGAGCGGCAGCCGGGTGAGGGCGACCACCATCAGGCAGACGCCGACGGCCCAGATGTGGGCCCGCAGCAGGTGCCACTTGAGGGCTACCGGCGGGTTGCGCCGCCAGGACCAGAGCAGCCAGGGGGCGAGCAGCAGGGCTGCGGAGAGCTGGCGGAAAAAGACAAACTGGAAAATGGGCTGGTCCGGCTCCAGCACCTTGACCAGGGCATCGGAGAAGACCGCCACCATGTTGCCGAGCACCAGATAGAGGATGCCTATTCCGACTGCATTCATACCACCTCCAGATTCAGATGAGGGGAGGGTAGCCCGCGGCCTGTTATCCAGTAAAATGATAAAAAATCATCACGCATGAGAAATTTGGATAATGAAGCTGCCCCCCCTGCGCGCCGTTCAATATTTCGAGGTGGTTGCCCGCCTGCTGAGTTTTTCCCGCGCCGCCCTGGAGCTCAATGTCAGCCAGAGTGCGGTCAGTCACCAGATCCGTCTGCTGGAGGATTTTCTGGGGGAGCGGCTGCTGCTGCGCCAGGGGCGGCTGCTCTCCCTGACGCCCCAGGGGGAGATCTATTTCGAGGGGATCGCCGCCGGGCTGGTCCAGATTGCCCAGAGCAGCGAGCAGTTGCGCGGTGGCGGCGAGATGCGGGTGCGGCTCGCGGTCTACAGCTCCTTTGCGGTGAAGTGGCTGATACCGCGCCTGGCCGGGCTGCGCCAGCTCTATCCCGAGCTGGATCTCAGCCTGGAGATGGTGGCGGAAGATCCCGAGCTCTCCGACAGGGTGGCGGACGGTTTCATCACCGTCTCCCCCGAAGGGCCGGGTTACATGCACGATCTGCTCTATCGGGAGCGGCTGATGCCGGTGTGCAGTCGGCGGATGTGGCAGCAGGTGGAAGGGGAGTGGCCCGCCACCCTGTGGCAGTTGCCGCTGCTCTCCATCCAGGCTATCTACCGCGAGAAGGGGGAAGATTGGCGGCGCTGGGCCGAAATGGGGGGACTGACCATTCCCCCCGAGGCGAGGGTGCACCATTTCAGCCATATCCTGCTCGCGCTGGAGGCGGCGAACTGGGACCAGGGAATGGCGCTCATCAATGACTACATGTTGCAGCCGGAGGATCCGCGTCTAGTGCGACTGCCCCTGCACGCCCTCGAGACCGGCGACAACTTCTATTTCGTCTTCAAACGCTCGCGCGCCCATGAACCCGCCATCAGCCGGTTGCGTCAGTGGCTGTGGCAGGAGTCGCAGGCGAGCCTGAGACCCGGGGAAAACGAGCCTCTCAGGCGCGTCTGAGCGGGCTGGGGGCCCTATGCAGAATGGACGGCGCAGCCCACGACGCAGGAGTCTGCTTCGGGGGGGCCTGATGGCACTGGCGAGACCAGGGCCATCAGGAGCGGGTCAGGTGCGCTTGAACTGGCTCAGTACAAAGAGGGTGGTGGCGCAGACTACGACCGAGGGACCGGCCGGGGTGTCTTGATACCAGGAGAGGGCAAGGCCCCCCAGCACGGCGAGACAGCCTGTCAGGGCGGCAAAGCCGGCCATCTGCTCCGGGGTCTGGCTGAAGCGGCGGGCGGTGGCGGCGGGAATGATCAGCAAGGAGGTGATGATGAGCGCCCCGACGAACTTCATGGCCACCGCGATGACCAGGCCTATCAGCAGCATCAGCACGCAGCGCAGCACATCCACCCGCACCCCTTCCACCCGGGCCAGCTCTTCCGAGATGGTCATGGAGAGCAGGGGGTCCCAGAGTCGCCACAGGGTGAGCAGCACCAGGGCGCCGCCGCCGTAGATCCAGAGCAGGTCCATGGGCTGCACCGAGAGCAGGTCGCCAAACAGGTAGGCCATCAGGTCCACCCGCACGTTGTCCATGAAGCTCAGGGTGACCAGACCCAGCGACAGGGCGCTGTGGGCCAGAATGCCGAGCAGGGTGTCGGTGGCCACCTGCTGGTTGCGGCTCATGATGACCAGCAGCATCGCCATGGCGAGGCAGCAGACCACGACCGCCAGGGTGAGGTCCACCTGCAGCAGGATGCCGAGGGCGATGCCGAAGAGGCAGGCATGGGAGAGGGTGTCGCCAAAATAGGCCATCTTGCGCCACACCACGAAGCTGCCAAGCGGCCCGGCCAGCAGGGCGATGCCGAGTCCGGCCGCGAGGGCGTATAACAGAAAGCTGTCCACGTGAAGATCCTAGTTGTTGCGAGAGGGCAGGCGGATGACGGGAGCCTGCGGTTCATGATGATGGTGTTCGCCATCGCAGTGGTGATGGTGGGTATAGACCGCCAGCACCTCCCGCTCCGGTCGCCCGAACAGGCGGGCAAATTCCGGGTGGCGGGCCACGCTCTGTGGCTCGCCGTGGCAGCAGACGTGGCGATTGAGGCAGATCACCTCGTGAGTGCTGGCCATCACCAGGTGCAGATCGTGGGAGACCATCAGCACGGCGCAGTGGAACTCGGCGGCCAGCTGGCTGATGAGGGCATAGAGCTCGATCTGGCCCGTGATATCTACCCCTTGCACCGGTTCGTCCAGCACCAGTAGCTCGGGCTTGACCAGCAGGGCGCGGGCCAGCAGTACCCGCTGCATCTCGCCACCGGAGAGCTTCTGCATCCGGTTGTCCAGCAGATCCTGGGCGCCGACCCGATTGAGGGCCTCCTCGATGGAGAGGCGGCTGTTCTTGCCAAGCTGCAGGAAGCGGCGCACCGTCAGGGGGAGGGTGGGGTCCAGATAGAGGCGCTGGGGTACATAGCCGACCCGCAGATCGCGGCGGCGGACGATGTCCCCCGAATCTGGGCTGAGCAAACCCAGCACCAGCTTGCTCAGAGTGCTCTTGCCTGCCCCGTTGGGGCCGACCAGGGTGGTGATTTTGCCTTTGTTCAGGGTAAAGGAGACCTTGTCGAGCACGAGTCGTCCGTCAAATGAGAGACAGACCTCTTTCAGCTCCACCAGTTGGGTCATGACAGCTCCGGGGTTTACAGCCTGTGAGAGTTATAATATAACAGCGACGTTGGTTTGTTATATTATCACACACATACTCCCTGACGAGACCTCTATGCGAATTCTTGCTCTGATCACTGCCCTGATGGCGGTGAGTCTGCCTGTCCGTGCCCTCGAGGTGCTGACCACCATCAAGCCCCTGGGCTTCATCGCGGCGGCGATCACCGATGGCGTGAGCGAGCCCGGGGTGCTGCTGCCCACCGGTGCGTCGCCCCACGATTTTTCCCTGCGCCCTTCCGACATGCGCAATATCAAGGAGGCCGATCTGGTGGTGTGGGTCGGTCCCGAGCTGGAAGGCTTCATGGCCAAACCCCTGGCCCAGCATCCTCATGTATTGACCCTGACCCAGGTTCCCGGCATGCCGCTGTACAACTATGCGACCCAGGGGGAACATGACGATCATCACCATGATGAGAAGGATCATGGCCATGCCGCCCACGACCACGGCTCGCACGACGAGGGCCATGAAGGGCACCACCACGAAGGGGTGGATCCCCACATCTGGCTGGGTCCAACCCAGGCCAAGGTGATTGCCAAGGCGATCGCGACCGAACTGGGCAAGCTGGATCCTGCCAACCAGGCGCACTATGCCGCCAATCTCGCGGCCTTCGAGGGCAAGGTTGACGCCCTGGACAAGGTGATCGCCGTGCAGATGAAGGCGGTGGATCAGAAGGGCTACTTCGTGTTCCACGAAGCCTATGGATACTGGGAGCGTCACTACGGCATGAGCTCCAAGGGACACTTCACCGTGAGCCCGGAGCGTCGCCCGGGAGCCAAGACGCTGATTGACATCCGCAAGGCGCTGGAAGAGAAAAAGGCGAGCTGCATCTACGCCGAGCCGCAGTTCTCCCCGGCGGTGATCGAGTCGGTTGCCCGCAATACCGGGGCCAAGGTGCTGCTGCTGGACGAAGTCGGCGAGCGGGTGCCGCTCGGTCCGGACGGTTATCCGCAATTCATGCAGCAGTTGGCGGATGCCTTCGCCCAGTGCCGCTAGGCCTTGCCCGACATTGACGATAGAGGCGGCGCGGCCAACTATACTGACCTCCAGCATCTGATATGGAGTGTCAGTCATGAAATGGTTGCTCATCTCTGCCTGCACGCTGACCCTGCTGGGATCCGGCATACAGGCATCCGGTCTTTCCGAACACATCGCCAGCCCGGAACTCAGGGCAAAAATGCAGGCGGTCTATGGCGCCAGAGCGATCCAGCGGTCCGAGGCCTTCTCTCGTCTGCTGACGCCAAGGGCCGGAACGACGGACCAGCAGAAGCTGGAGCTGGTGAACAACTACTTCAACAACCTGACCTACAGCGAGGATCCCAGACTGTGGGGGGATGATGATTATTGGGCCAATCCGCTGGAGTTCATCGGGGCGAGAGGGGGGGATTGCGAGGACTACAGCATCGCCAAGTACTACACCCTGATGGAGCTGGGGGTCGACGAGAAGAAGCTGCGGCTGGCCTATGTGAAGGCAATTCGTTACAACCAGTTCCACATGGTGACGTTGTACTTCCCGACCATCAAGTCAGATCCCCTGGTGCTGGACAACATCAATGGCCGCATCCTGCCGGGGAGCAAGCGCAATGATCTGCAGCCGGTTTACAGTTTCGATGCCAAAAGCATCTGGATCATGAAATCCCGCCGCGAGGGAACCCTGGCGGGGAGTGCCGATCGCCTGGCCCAGTGGACCTCGATGCAGAGCCGGTTCTCCAGCGAGCATCTGCGCTCCCCCCGTCGCCAGCTATAACTTGCCCGCCGCCTTCAACTCCTCGAAATATTTTCCCGCGCCCGGATGCTGTTCGACACTCAGCACCGGGCCTATTTTGTTGCGCGCCTTGTGAAACAGGTTCGCATAGCCATAGGTCTGTTCGTTGAAACTGGTTTGCTGGCTCAGCATGGCCCGGGTCAGCCGATAGACCTCGTCATCGGGAGTGGCGGCATTGGTCACCAGGGTGGCGGCGATGGCGAAGGTGGGGGTTGCCTTGAGGTTGCCCGGGTAGATGCGTGCCGGCACCTGGCTGCGCTGGTAATACCTGACCCCTTTGAGCAGCTGGTCCCTTACGGGCCCCTCGATCGCCAGGAAGCGCACGGCGCAGCGCTTGGCGGTGTCCAGCACGATGCGGTTGGGATGACCCATGACAAGGCCATAGGCATCGATCTGTTTATTGCACAACGCTTCGGAGAGATTGGCGACGCTCTTCAAATCGAGATCCTGCTCCTTTGCGCCCAGAACATTGAACAGGGCCAATGCCGTTTGACGAGTCCCTGAACTCTTCAGGCCCATGTCGATGGGGGCCAGCTTGAGCTGCTCCAGGGTGGTGATATCCCCATCGGCTCGCACCACTATGGTGAAAGGTTCGGCGTGGGTGGCAAAGAGCGCCCTCAGCTCGGGTTGTGGCTGGGCAGCGAAAGGCCCGGTGCCCTGGCTGGCCTGATAGAGCCAGTCGGACTGGACGAGCGCATAGGGTACCTCTCCCGTTTTCAGCTGGCGGAGATTTTCGATGGACCCGGAGCTGGCCTGTAGTTTGCAGGGCATCGTGGGGTCACTTTTTTTGGCCAGTCTGCAGAACTCCTTGATGACCTGGTAATAGATGCCTTGCTCCCCCCCTGTGCCTATGGTCATGGTGGTCGCGTGCAGGGTCGGTTGCCACAGCAGGGCGAGCAGCAGCAGCGGGATCCTCATGATGCATTCTCCTGAGTGGCATAACCATCGATGCCCCAACTGCGCAGCATGTCCACATCGCTTACGTCGCCGGCTTCCGCCAGCAAGGTGTAGCCGGAAGCATGGAGGCATTGGGAGAGCAGGTTCCAATAAAGGGGGGACTGGGTGAGCTGGCAACTGATGAAGACGGGTCTGATGGGGTCGAGCCTGGCCAGATTGTCGTTGTTCATCGGGATGTTGCTGAATGCCAGCTCAATCCCCTGGGACTGGAGTGCGGTCAGTCGTTCCTCGGCCAGGGGGGGAAGATCGCCAGATCCCAGCGCCAGTCCAGCGTCTTGCCACGAGCGCTGGTCAGCACGGGGGCAAACTGCGCCCAGTCTGGGTGGCCGAGCAGGCTGAGAGGCAGCTGGAGCCCTTCCGCCTTCTGGGTCAGCCAGTTGTTGAGCAGCCCCCGAATTTCATCCGGCGAACTGTCCGTGGTGGGGGGGTGCTTGGGTAGCAGGCGGCTGTAGAGCCTGATACTCCCCTGAGTGGAGAAGAAATGCTGCTGATAGGTGTTGCCATCGGTGTCGACCAGCCCAACGAGCTTCTGGTGGGTCGGGAGAGCGTCGTGCTTGCCAAGCTGGGTGATCTTGAGCCGCTGTTGCAGCAGGTCCCGCTTGCGTTCAGAGACCAGCTGGTTGATGGAGACAACGACTTCCTGCAATTCGCGAAGCCACGGGGTTGGCAGGTTGCCGCTGAACTGGCGTTTGCGGATCCGGGCCAGTTGCAGACTGATCTGTTCGAGGGGGCGCAGCAGGCGGCGGCACACCCAGGTGATCACCAGGCTGAACACCAGCAGGCCGGCGAGCAGCGCAAGTCCGGTACGACTGATGGCGTTCCACAGATGCTGGTAGGCGTAACCCTTGTGTCCCTCGAGCGTGAGGGTACCGAGAATGCGCCAGCCGTCGGTCAACTCCTGCTCAATCTTGACCGGTGGCATGTCGATAACTGAGGGGAGCCAGCCTGGAACATTTTGCTGTGCGGTGTGGAACACCTTCTGGAACAGCACCTGGCCATCCGGATCCAGCAGAACGACGGAGTTGACGAAGCCTCCGTCGAACATGGCGTTCACTATGGTCTCGGCAAGGACCTTGTCATCGTTGAGCAGAGTGCCCTGCAGCACCAGCCCCAGTGCGGTGATGGCGGTTTCAAGGTTGGCCGACATCTGGTCGAGAATAGACTGTCGTACCGTCGTGATCTCCAGCACGAGCAGCAGCGCGGCGCCGATGGTGAAGAGGATTAGGATGATTACATTTAACAATTTTGCCAATGACATACCCACTCCATGGAGATGTTTTTGCAACATTTTCTGGGCCGGAGAGCACCACAACCGGACTTGGTTCTTAAAAATAGAAAAAAATGGCTGAAAATGACGATCATTTCTGCCCATGCTGGAAGGTTATGCATAAAATGTGAGTTTCGTGCATGGAGCTATGAACTTTTTGTAAGTATTTAGGTCTAAAAGCCAGATATTCGGTTTTCATAATAAAAACTCATAAAAACAGATCCACAACCACCACCCTTAGATCTAATAACAGGATAGCGGATGAAACGTCTCCGTCCCTTGGTAGCCCAGGCTGCCAATTGGGAACCCCCGGTTCCCCGCAAGCATTTCTATGCCATGCTATTGCTCACGGCCATGACGCTGTCAGCGGTAGCCGTATTGCCAGCTCCCGGTGACATCCTGGAGCGGCCACTGCGTCTGGAGTTGCCGATCGCCACCACGGGCACCGCAACCAACGAAGACAACACCGACTTCAACGACATTCCGGATCACGAGCTGGTCGAGTCAGCCGCTCCCGAAGACGACATCCCGGCGGATGCCACGCCTCAATGGCAAGATTACCGGGTTCGCAATGGCGAGAACCTGACCACCATCTTCAACAACCTGGGGCTGTCCACCACCACCCTCTACAAGGTGCTGGATGCGGATGCCAAGAACAACCTGGCGCGTCTCAAACCCGGTCAGACCATCGAGTTGCTGATCGATCAGGACAACATTCTGCAGCAGTTGAAGATCCGCCTGAACATCAAGCAGACCCTGGTGCTGGAGCGTACCGACGACACCTATAGCGCCAACATGCTCAATGAAGAGGTAGAGTGGCAGCAGAAGAGCTATGACGGTGTCATCAACGGCAGCTTCTACGTCAGCGCCCGCAATGCCGGTATCCCGGCCAACCACATCCAGAAGATTGCCAACCTGTTCCAGTGGCGCCTCAACTTCGCCAAGGATTTGAAAAAAGGTGACAAGTTCAAGGTGCTGGTCCGTCAGGAGACGGTCGACGGTAAGAGTACGGGCAATACCCAGTTGCTGGGGGTCGAGGTGTTCAGCCAGGGCAAGGCCGTGTCAGCCTGGTTGTCGGAAGATGGCAACTATTATGACGGTCAGGCAAACAGCCTGGAGCGCGGCTTCCGCCGTTATCCGACTCACAGCCGTTACCGGGTCAGCTCCAGTTTCAACCCGAATCGCCGTCATCCCATTACCGGGCAGGTCCGGCCCCATGAGGGGACCGACTTTGCCCTGCCGGTAGGCACGCCCATCATGGCGACCGGTGATGGTGTGGTCCTCAAGGCAACCAGCCACCCGCTGGCAGGCACCTATGTTGTGATCAAGCACGGCCGTACCCTGATGACCCGTTATCTGCACCTGAGCAAGCTGCTGGTCAAGCCGGGTCAGAAGGTGAAGATGGGTGACAAGATTGCCCTCTCCGGCAACACGGGCCGCTCCACCGGTGCTCACCTGCACTACGAGGTGCGCATCAACAACCGCCCGGTGGATCCCATGAAGATCAAGCTGCCGATGGCGGAGCCGCTCTCCGGTAAGGACAAGCGTCAGTTCCTCGCCAAGGTGAAGAGCTACCGCAAAGAGATGGAGGCGGGCTGAACGGCTCCCTCCTGACGAAAAAGGCCCCGCAAACTGGCGGGGCCTTTTCATTGCAGAACGGCTTCAATAACCCTTGTCAAAGTCGATCCTGCCGTCCAGCTGCTGACCATCGATGAAGCGGATGTAGTTGCGGATGAAGATCTGGGCCACATCTTCCGGGAAGCTGTAGGCGCTGTTGTGGGGCGTCACGATGAGATTGGGCTGGTGCCAGAGCGGGCTGTCAGCGGGCAGGGGTTCCTGCTCGAACACATCGAGCACCGCCATGGCGGGCTTGCCGGCTTGCAGTGCCGCCAGCAGATCCCCCTCATGGACGGCATTGCCCCTGCCGACGTTGAAGAAGATGGCGCCCGGTTTGCAGTGGCCGAAGCGTTCGGCGGTGAAGAGATGGCGTGTCTCGCGGGTGGCGGGCAGCACGCTGACGATGACATCGGCCTGGGCCAGCATCTTGTTGAGTGCCGGCAATTGGTACACCTGATCGAACCCGGCACGCTCACGGCCACTGTGGCTGATGCCGAGCACCCTCATGCCAAAATGTTTGCCGGTGTGGGCGATATGCTGCCCTATGCTGCCGGTGCCGAGCAGCAGCAGCGTCTTTCCCTTCAAGCCCTGATAGGGATGGCTCTGCCAGACGCCCTGTTGCTGCTGCTCGCGATAGAGTGGCAACTGGCGGGTCAGGCTGAGCAGATGGCCGAACACATACTCGCTCATCAAGGGGCCGAAGATGCCGCGGACATTGGTGAGCAGGTAGTCGCGGCGGCAACTGGCGTCCAGCAGCACATCGACCCCGGCATAAGTCGACTGGAGCCAGCTGAGCTTGCCGGCCTTGGCCAGCAGCGGCTTGGCCCGGGCAGGCTCGGCCATCAGGATATGAGCGTCACCGATAAGCTGTTCGGCCTCGGCCTGATTGTCGGCCCGAAGAATGTGCAGATGGGGAAGATGGGCCGCCTTGAGCAGGCGTTCATAGTGGCTGTTGTCCTGACTCAACAGCAGCAGGGTACGTTGGCTCATACTCTTGTTCCTTATCGTGTTTATGGCAAGGCGAGAGGGATGCTGTCTCCATCTTACCCCAGTTGATCGGGCAAGATAGTCGAGCAGGGCGCTTTTTCATTTTTAGACGGGGCCCTCGTGGGCTACAATCTGCCCCACATTTTGCAAAGGATCCGACTCCAGTGTTTGGTGACAAGTTTTATAAGCGACTGGCCGAGCTGCAGCCCTGGCAGCAAACCGTCTATACCCTGGCGCTGGCAGAGCGCATGTACCCCAACTATGTGCTCTTTACCCAGGCCTCCGGTTTCGGGGATGCGAGGGCATTCCGTCACGCGCTGGATCAGATGTGGAACTACCTGACGGTCAAGGGATCCCGCGTCAATCTTGGTGCCATTCTGGAAGCGTTTGAAGTCTACATTCCCGATCCCCGCAAGTTTGAATCCTACGGCGCCTATCCGGCACTGGACGCCTGCGTGGCGCTGGGTTGTGCCTACAACTCGGTGATCTGTCGGGTGGGGGAAGAGGCCAACGACGCCAGCCATGCGTCTGTCGGCACGGTCGCCGGCTTCATCGAGATGCTGGAAGAGCGGGATCTCAGCGATGAGGAGCTCTATGAGCACGAGTACATGGAAGCGGAGCTGGAGTTCCAGGTCGAACTGCTCAAACGGGTGGCCCATGAACGGGACAGCGACCGCATCCTTGCCATCCGCGCCTTCGCGGCCCAGGACGGCGTCTCCAACATCGGCATCAGCCTGGAGGCGTAACGCCATCGCGTACTGCCCATAAAAAAAGCTCCCGGTCGGGAGCTTTTTTTATGGCTGCGGCTCAGGCCCGCTCTTCGGTCAGGGGGCTGACACTCAGCACGGGGGCGGCATCGATGCCGTCGGCATTCATCATGGCGGAGATGCGTTGCAGGGATGAGAGCAACAACCCCTGTTCCCAGTTCTCCAGCGCCTGAAAGCGTTGAATGAAACTCTCCTGCAAGGGGGTTGGAGCCTGGGCAAGCAGGGCGCGTCCCGCGTCAGTGAGCGTCGCATGCACCTTGCGTTTGTCGGTTTCGCTGCGAATGCGCTGCACCAGCTGGCGGCTCTCCAGCCGGTCCATGATGGTGGTGGCGGTGGCCTGGCTCATGTTGGTGTGATCCGCCAGCTGGCGCATGGAGATCTGGCCAAGCTCGTCGATCCCCTTGAGCAGCAGGAGCTGAGGCGAGGTCAGGCCGGCCTCCTTGATCAAGCGCTTGGAGTGCATGTCGATGGCACGGATGATCTGGCGCAGGGCGATCAGCACTTCATCATGTTTTTCCATGGGGTCTGGGTCATCGCAGGGCTGTGGAGAGGCGCGAAATTCTCCGCCTAATCCATAACAAGGTCAATATGGTTTTTGATGTAATGGTTTTAGCTCTAATGAACATTGTGTTAGGTTATCGGACAATTGCCCCATTCCAACCCGATATTTGAGGAGTGAAATCATGCATGACGACCTGGATATCAAGTCCCTGGTTGCCGACCTGCGTGTGGTCAGAGTTCGCTATGAACTGCCGGATACCGCGGCGTTTGTGCGTTATCAACCTGCCTATGACGAGGACCCCAACAACCTCAAGGTACACCACTACGATGGTGAGCTGCCGCTCTCTTGTAGCAACACAGGTTCTTTCAGTCTAAAGGAGTTGGTCAATGAGTTGCGCTATGCCTATGTGCTGGTTCACCTCTTCCCCGACGAGAGTGCCATGAACTTTTATCTGGCGGGTCTGGACAATGGGCTGGCACAGCTCGAGTTCATCGGTGGCTCCTATGACTTCAACCGCCTCTGGATCACCAGCGGTGTCTCCAATCTGGGGGTGCCGATGGCTATCTTCCTTGGCAAACGCCACGCAGTGAACGGTCAGCCGTCGGTGACCCTGGTGGATCACCGTGAGCAGGTGGCAGGTCGTCTGGCCTATCGCGCCATCGGCGGTGCCGGCGATCACGTGGGTGAAGACTTTTTCAACAACGACTAAGGAGGCCCGATGCGAGCAACCAAAGGGCTTTTGAAAGGCCTCAATCCCACCATGGCCATGACGGCCCTCACCGTCGTGACCCTCTTCCTGCTGTTCGGCGTCTTTGATCCGGATACCGCAGGCACCTGGTTTACCGGGGCCAAGGACACCATCATTGCTGGCTTCAAGTGGTATTACATCCTGGTGGTCGCCCTGTTCCTGTTCTTCGCCGTCTACCTGATGTTCAGCCGCTTTGGCAGCATCCGGCTGGGCGACGACGACCAGGTACCGGAGTTTGGCTACTTTGCCTGGTTCTCCATGCTGTTCAGCGCAGGCATGGGCATAGGCCTGGTGTTCTGGAGCATCGCCGAGCCCATGTATCACCTGCAGGGCAACCCCTTCATCACCGAAGGCATGACGCCGGAAGCGGCCCAGATCGCCATGCGCCTCACCTTCTTCCACTGGGGTCTGCACCCCTGGGCCATCTATGTGATCGTCGGCCTGTCGCTGGCCTTCTTCAGCTACCGGCGCAAGTTGCCGCTGGCCATCCGCTCCGTGCTCTACCCCATTCTTGGCGATCGCATCTACGGCTTCTGGGGCCATGCCGCCGACGTGCTGGCGGTGTTCGGTACCGTGTTCGGGGTGGCGACCTCCCTTGGGCTGGGCGTCTCCCAGATGAACACCGGCCTCAATCAGATGTTCGGCATGGGCGTGTCACAAGCGAACCAGCTCTGGCTCATCGGTGGCATCAGCCTGATTGCCACCCTGTCGGCCATCTCCGGCGTCGGGCGCGGGGTGAAGATCCTCTCCGAACTCAATATCTGGTTGAGCGTGTTCGTGCTGGGCCTCTTCCTGGTGCTGGGGCCGACCACCTACATCCTCAACGCCTATGTGCAGAACATCGGTGATTATCTGCAGAACATCGTCAAGCTGAGCTTCTGGACCAATACCGAAGCCAACGGCACCTCGGCCTGGCAGTCTAGCTGGACCGCGTTCTACTGGGGCTGGTGGATCGCGTGGGCACCCTTTGTCGGCATGTTCATCGCGCGCATCTCCAAGGGCCGCACGATCCGTGAATTCGTGCTCGGTGTTCTGCTGGTGCCCTCCCTGCTCGGCATGTTCTGGCTCACCGTGTTCGGCGGGACTGCCATGAACCTGGAGCTGTTCGGTGGCGGCGGCGTGGTGGAAGCGGTCAATCAGGATGTCACCATGGCGCTCTACAAGACGGTGGAACTGCTGCACTGGGAGACCTTCGGCTGGATTGCCAAGGGGGTGCTGACCCTGCTTATCTGCACCTACTTCATCACCTCCAGCGATTCGGGCACGCTAGTGATTACGACGCTGCTCTCCATCGGCGATCAGGATCCCCCGGTGCTGCACCGCGCCATCTGGGGACTGGGGCAGGGGCTGGTCGCGGCCATTCTGCTGGTCTCCGGCGGGCTTGCCGCCCTGCAGGCCGCCAGCATCATCGCCGCGCTGCCCTTCTCGGTCATCATGCTGGCCATGTGCTACTCCCTGATGCAGGGGCTCAAACAGGAGAGCCAGCACCAGTTCGAATACAGGCAGAAGCTCAAGCGCCATCCGGGGTCGGTCAATCTGAGCCTGATGGATCGCATCGGTCCGGGCTGATGACAGGTTCGGTCAAACGAAAGGGGAACCTCGCGGTTCCCCTTTTTCATGCCTGTTCGGCGGTCGGTAGCTACAGCATCTGCTTGAGTCGATAGAGCAGGTCAAGGGCCTGTCGCGGGGTCAGCTCGTCCGGGCGTACTGCTGCCAGCTCCTCCACCACAGGATGGGGTTGCGGGGCGAGAGTGACCGGAGCCGGACGGCTTTCGCCGGCGGCCACCGGAGTTGCACTCTCCAGCTCGTGCAGCTTGTGGCGGGCCTGGTGGATCACCGATTTCGGCACCCCGGCCAGCGCCGCTACCTGCAGGCCGTAGGAGCGGCTGGCCGCACCTTCCTGCACCGCGTGCATGAAGGCGATGGTGTCGCCGTGCTCCACCGCATCCAGGTGGACGTTGGCCAGCCCGCTCATCAGCTCGGGCAGGCGGGTCAGCTCAAAGTAGTGGGTGGCAAACAGGGTGTAGGCGCCAATCTTGCTTGCCAGCTGCTCGGCGCAGGCCCAGGCCAGGGAGAGGCCGTCGTAGGTGCTGGTGCCGCGGCCAATTTCGTCCATCAGCACCAGACTGCGGGCGGTGGCGTTGTTGAGGATATTGGCGGTTTCGGTCATCTCCACCATAAAGGTGGAGCGGCCGGAGGCGAGATCATCCGACGCTCCGATGCGGGTGAAGATGCGGTCGATGGGGCCGATGCGGGCGCTGTCGGCGGGCACGAATGCGCCGATATGGGCCAGCAGCACGATGAGTGCGGTCTGGCGCATGTAAGTGGATTTACCGCCCATGTTGGGGCCGGTGATGATCAGCATCCGCCGCTCCCGCTCCAGCCGTATCGGGTTGGCGATGAAGGGGTCGGTCATCACCTGCTCCACCACCGGATGGCGGCCCGCCTCGATGAGGATCTGATCCTCGTCGATGAGGGTGGGGCAGCGATAGTCGAGGGTCTCTGCCCGCTCGGCCAGGTTGGCCAGCACGTCCAGCTCCGCCAGTGCGGCAGCAGACTCCTGCAGATCGCCGAGGTGGGGCAGCAGGGCGTCGAGCAGCTCTTCGTAGAGACGTTTTTCCAGCGCCAGCGCCTGGGCCTGGGCGGTGAGCACCTTGTCCTCGTACTTCTTCAGCTCATCGATGATGTAGCGCTCGTTGTTTTTCAGCGTCTGGCGGCGGATGTAGTGGGCCGGCACCAGGTGGCTGTTGGCGCGGCTCACCTCGATATAGAAGCCGTGCACCTTGTTGTAGCCCACCTTGAGGGTGTTGATGCCGGTGAGCGCCTTCTCCCGCTCCTCGATGCGGGCCAGGCTGGCGGTGGCGCCATTGGCCAGATCCCGCAGCTCGTCCAGCTCCTGATTGAACCCTTCACGGATGACGCCGCCATCGCGGATGAGCACCGGCGGCACCTCCATCACGGCACGCTCCAGCAGGTCGAACAGCTCGGGGAAGGTGCTCGCCCGCTCGCGCAGCTGCTGCACCGCCTCGTGCTCGCTCTCCGCCAGCAGACGCTGCAACTCGGGCAGCTGAGCGAAAGCCTGCCGCAGCCGGGTCAGATCGCGCGGGCGGGCACTGCGCAGGGCGAGACGCGCCAGCACCCGCTCCACGTCGCCGACCTGGCGCAGCAGGCTCCCCAGCTCGTCATAGAGGTTCTGCTCGATGAGCTCCTTGATGGTGCTCTGGCGACCTTTGAGGATCACCCGATCGCGGATCGGCTGGTGGATCCAGCGCTTGAGCAGGCGGCTGCCCATCGGCGTGGCGGTGCAATCGAGCACGGCGGAGAGGGTGTTGTCGTGACCGCCGGCCAGATTCTGGGTCAGCTCCAGATTGCGGCGGGTGGCGGCATCCATGATGACCGCATGATCGGGCTGCTCCAGGCGCACGCTGCGAATGTGGGGCAGGGCGGTGCGCTGGGTGTCTTTCACGTACTGCATCAGGCAGCCGGCGGCGCACAGGGCGGTCTCGCTCTGCTCGACCCCAAAGCCCACCAGATCCTGGGTGCCGAACTGCTGGCACAAGAGCTTGCGGGCGGTGCCGAGCTCGAACTCCCACTCCGGGCGGCGGCGCAGACCGCGGCGACCCTCGACATGGTGCAGGAAGGCGAACGATTCGGGGTAGAGCAGCTCCGCCGGATTGGTGCGTTGCAGCTCCGCCAGCAGGGTCTCTTCTTCCTCGAACTGGTTGATGAAGAAGCGGCCGGAGCCGATGTCCATGGTGCCGTAACCGAAGCGGCGGCCATCGTGGTAGACGGCGGCGATCAGGTTGTCCTGCCGCTCGCTGAGCAGCGCCTCGTCGGAGACGGTACCTGGGGTGATGATGCGAATGACCTTGCGCTCCACCGGCCCCTTGCTGGTGGCGGGGTCCCCCACCTGCTCGCAGATGGCGGCCGATTCGCCGAGCTGTACCAGCTTGGCGAGATACCCCTCGATGGCGTGATAGGGCACCCCGGCCATCGGGATGGGGCTGCCGGCCGACTGGCCGCGCTTGGTCAGGGAGATGTCGAGCAGCTGGGAGGCCTTGCGGGCGTCGTCGTAGAAGAGCTCGTAGAAGTCGCCCATGCGATAAAACAGCAGGATCTCCGGGTTCTCGGCCTTGAGGGTCAGATACTGCTGCATCATAGGTGTGTGCTGGTGTAAATTTTCTATTGTTATCAATGTCTGTTCGCCATTAAGTTGCTGTTATTGCACTTATCTTTTTCATTGTTAAGGCTCAGCATGGTTCAGTTTGTCTCATCAAAGCTCACTAAATCTTGCTTTAAAGCGTAGGTTAAAGCGTAGGTTTATGTGATGATGAACGTGGTTGAAATGAAAACCTACGCTTTTGCTCTCATAAAAAACGATATGAAAGGATGTAAGTGATGGCCGCGCCCCAGAATAGCAAACCGCTTTCTTACAAGGCAATTGAGTCGATGAAGCCAGGAGACAAAGATAAAGTCGACGTCGGTGATTACCGAGGATTGCGAGTCGCGTGTGGAAAAACGGGAAAGAAAAGCTTTTACTATCGCTACAACGACCCTTTGAATCCGCGTAAGCAAAAGCAAGTCACCTTAGGTGTCTTTCCTGCCATGTCCTTGGAGGAGGCCAGGACCAAGTTCAAGGAATTGAAGCTCATGAGGCATCAAGGTGTCTGTCCGGCTACAGAGCTGAGCGCAGTTAAAGTCAAGCGCGACCAAGAATCTGAAGTCGTTGCACCGTTTACCATCACTGACATGATCGAGCTTTACCTGACTGAGCACATCGAAGATCGGCATGCCAAGGAAGGAGGAATTTTACTTGGAGCCCGTAAACCCAAAGGGCAAGCAGAAACACGAAGGACTCTCTATAACGATCCTGTGCGTGCATTCGGAGAGAGGTTAGCCACAGAGGTGCCAGCTAACGATATCGTGGCTTTGGTCATGGAGATTGTTGCGCGGGGAGCGAATGTGCAAGCTGGTAGTGTTCTGCGTGAGCTGTCAGCTGCTTTCGATTATGCAATTGGAACGGGCAAACTGGATGAGCACTTTGTAAACCCAGTTACGAACGCAAAGAAAAGATTAAAATTAGCGAAAGTGCGTTTAACATGTCAAAAAGGAACTCGAATTCTTAGTGATGAAGAGCTAAAAAAATTTCTTCTCTGGTTACCAAGTTCTGGTTTTACTATTCCACAGAAAAACGTGCTCAGAATGACGTTATGGACAGGATGTCGTACCGGAGAAATCTGTGGTGCTTATTGGCGAGATATTGATCTAAGTAATGGCACATTCCATTTAAAAGAAACGAAAACTGATACCGAGCGATATGTTCAGCTTCCAAGACAAGCTATCGACTTTCTTCATTCACTGAAATTAATTACAGGTGATTGTTTATTTCCATCGCTTTTGACTAAAAAGCCGATACCTCAAAAATTGTTAACTGAAACTGCGTGGCGACTGCGCAAAGACAATGTAATGATTGATATACCTTCGTGGACACCACATGACCTTCGGCGTACCGTTAGAACAGGGCTTGCAAAGCTGAAATGTCCAAGTGATATTGCAGAAGCAATATTAGGTCATGCCCCAAAGGGCATAGAAGGAACATACAACCTCCACAGATACAATGATGAGTGCAAAGAGTGGTTGCAAAAGTGGGCGGATCATTTAGACAGATTAACTGCGATATAGATGATTTTCCTCGATTAAATATAGTTTTCCGTGGGGGCGTAAGTGCCCCCATGTAACATGCAATTTTTATAGCTAGCTGAAACATTGATGCAACTACCCATCAGGATTGATGCTGCAGTACGCATCGTTAATTAGTTTTTCTATGACTGCATTTCTTTTTATTCCCTTTGCCTTTGTAATTTCTTTTAATTTTCTTTCAATGTCTACACTCATGATGAAATTATATTGTTTGCTGTCTGGATTGTTCTTTCTGTATTTTTTTTGGGTTAGGGATTTTTTAAGTCTATCAAATTTAACTATACAGTCACTTTCTTTAAATATGAAGAGTAAATCAAAGTAAGTTGTAATGGCTTCAGAAATATCATCATTGCTATTGCCGTCAATTATTTTTAAAAAAATGTCATCTTGATCTATCTGGTCTTTTATCCATAACAAATCTTCATTATCTAATCCTTTAAAGTTCAACCAGCTTTTAGGTTTTTGTTTTTTAATTATTTTACTCCAAAGCAATTCAATAAACTGAAGGTGTTTGGACTTTATAGCGATGCCATCGTCTAAGCGATCAAAATACTCAATCACCCTTTCTTTTTTTTGACGAGAGGTTTTGGCTCTTGGGTGGCTATTGGTAAAACGCATGTGACTTAATGATATTACATCTTCAAAAGAATTGCTTCTAAAATAAGCTGGCCCTGGTTGACTAAGATTTGGGAGGTTTTTTTTGTAAAGGTCACTATCTTTATCAAAAAAATAACTCCAATTATTGGTTATAGCGAATGCAAAATTACACACTCTTGGGTTCGTTACCTGTATCCAGCAAAAGTGCTCCATTTCTAGACAGTTTCTACTGAACTGTTTGAATAGAAATTCTGCGATTGCGTCAGTGTTCTCTAACTGGATGGCGTTATCTATTTTCCGAATGTAGTTTGCGATAACATAATCTTGTTTGGTTTTGAAATAGTCATTAAAAATTAATAAAATTGAGTCAGAATCAGTGTTGATGGTGTCAAAATGTAGTTGATACAGAATATATTCTGCAAATCTTCTCATTTCCTCCGTAGCTTTCAGTCTATTGAAGCGATCGCCCCATGGGTATTTAGAGTCATTTTTTATTGGTAGCCCATGGCTTGGTAATTTCATATAAATCCACTCGCGTTAAATATTGTTTAGGTTTGATACTAGTGTTTTTCTAGTGTCAGTCAAGTGTCATTATAGGGTTTTTCTAGTATGTAAATAGTGTTTTTTATGGGCTCCCAGCCCAGTTTTTTGTCGATTTTCATTGATATGTATGCATTTTTTATGAGTTAGAGAGTGTTGTGTGTAGCCTCTCGTCCCCCAGTGAAAAAATCAGGCGACAACTCCCCTGCCACTGGGGGCTCGTGATTGGTGTGAGTCTGTTCATCATTGTTTTTTACAGAGAGCTTGTATGTGAAGACCTGTAGTAGCATCGATGAGTCGTTGGTGATTTGGTATTGGCTGTGGATTATTGAGTATAAATGGTGGGGCAATGAAGCTGCTGTGATGATGGAGTCTGGGATATGTAAAAATGAACACAGAGCACCTTAGGTATGAAAAAACTTAAGGAGAGTAAAATGGGTCTCATTAAAATAAATGAATTGATCGCGATGACTAAGCTATCTCGCCCAACAATCTATCGGCTAATCAAGGCAGGGAAGTTCCCTTCACAACTCCAAACATCGCCAAAGACGGTAGCATGGGAAAAATCAGAAGTAGAAGACTGGATTCGCAAATTGGTAATGGAGCGAAAAAATCATAACTAATAATATCTTGGCTCCCTTTTTTGGGAGCTGTTTTTTAAGTTTAATGGTTTCATTATGGTCTATTTGGAGCCAGTAAATGAAGGCTGTCAATCTGCTGTGCAGATTAAGTTTATGGCATAGAATAATTGCTTGATCGTTGAGGCTAAGTTCAGAGTAAGTTTTTTATTCTAATGCTCGGTATTATCGAGACCTTATCGAAAATACCTACGATTCTTTTCGGTGATTTAGTCGGCTACTTAGTTCGGTAATAGTATTACATATACACACAAAGTGTATAACAAGGCAGAGGGGGCAGGAGATATATCGAGGGTGAGAGTGATACACCATCAGAGTGTATCACAGGGTATGTGAACGAGAACATGTGATATATACACTTCGTGTATACCAATCAGATGCACATCAGGCTTGTACATCAGATACAAGCCATTAGCTGTATAGATCTGCATAGCAAAGTATATGTAATGCACAGAGTGCTAAATGCAGATTGGTATATCAACCTAGTGGTTTGATAAGAGAGAACAGTATCAGTTGTCCGTAAAGTTTTACGTAGCAATCCTCATTAATGATGATAAGTGAAGTCACCTGAGTATCTAACCAACGGGTATAGGTATTCCATGCGAGCTATAGGAACTTATATGAAATCAAAAGTCGGGTATCATTTAATAGCCGACGAGCTAGAAAACTTACGAGGTGTGGCTGAGGCCAAGTATGGTTCAATATCCTTTGAGCAGTTGAAAACATCCGTGGAGGTAATCGCTAACTTCTTGAATAAACACCCACGAGTGTTTGCAGTGCGCGTTGACCTACGCTTCCCCCTGATATCCATCATGGATGATCCGGATATGCCGACAAGCTTCCCACCGGAGGTAGAGGAGGAAAAGGTTATTAAGCGCTTTATAGCTTCACTAAAAAGCCAAATACAGGCGGCACGTCACCGTAAGGGTAAGACGGGTAAACCATTCTTCTTTGGATTTATCTGGGTGAAGGAGCAAGTAACAAGCCAGTACCCTCATTATCACGTGGTGCTACTATTTAACAGAGATGATTACGGTCATCTTGGGGATTACTCTAATTTCGATGGAGATAACATGGCTACGCGTATCCGTAAAGCTTGGTGTAGTGCATTGAGGCTCGCATACCCTGATTATGCGTCTTTGGTGCATTTCCCTGACGATGCAGAGTATCGATTTGATCGCCGAGATGCTGACCTGCATAATGAGAAATTTTATAAATTCTTGGAGAGGACCGCGTATTTATTTAAGTTACGCACGAAAGTACGAGGTGAACGTAATTACGGGCGTAGTCAACTGATAAGGTAATGTTACACTTAATTCACTGGCCCTAGCGGGGACGCTCGGCCATTCAAATTCAATTCGGGAGTTTCTGCTCCCGGATCTGTTAAGCTAATCCCTCATTTGTTATCGCATCAGTTGGAGTAACCCATGGCAGCCTATTCCCCTCCCTTCACCCTGACCCACGCCATGTTGAGTCGGGTGGCGGAGATCGCCGAGTTGGTGGGGCAGTGGCGGTTTGCTCAGAGCTCCCAGGTGCCGATGCTGCGTCGAGAGAACCGGATCCGCACTATCCAAGCCTCCTTGGCGATTGAGCACAACACACTGAGTGTTGAACAGGTGACGGCAGTGATTGAGGGAAAGACGGTGCTTGGGCTTCCACGGGAAATCCAAGAAGTCGGTAATGCGTTTGCGGCCTATGAAGCAATGCCTGATTGGGATCCGGCTTCCGCTGATGATCTACTCGGTGCTCACATACTCCTGATGCGTGGACTCTGTGATGATGCGGGTCTCTGGCGTAGCGGTGGTGTAGGTATCTATCGAGGCGAGCAGTTGGTGCATATGGCTCCCCCTGCGAACCAGGTCCCTCGTCTGATGGGGCCTTGTTGATCAAATCCAAAGTCGGATACTCGCTCCCCAACCCGCCGGGCGGGCTTAGTTGACGGCCTGCCGAATGGGCATACCAAGCCCTATGACCTTGTTCATGACTTTTACCCCAGCCAGGATCTCACCCACCTGGGCGTTGTAGCTCCGCAGACTCAGTTTCGGACCGATGAGCTGCTTGAAGCGATACATGGCGGTCTCAGCTATCGAGCGCTGATGATAGCCAGAGTCCTTTTTCCATTGCTCCAGCTCTCCTGCCTTGAGCGCGGCAACCGCCTCGTTGCGTGGATAGCCTTTCTTCCAGAATGCCGCATTCTTTCTCGGCGGTATGGTGGCCTTGATGCCCTTCTTTTGCAGTAGGGTATAGCAGGCTCTGGTGTCATAGGCACCATCGGCGCTGACTTGTTCTATCTTGCGGCGCAAGGGGTTGAGCAGCGTGGGCAACACCTCGTTATCGCCCACCGTTTCCAGGCTGACTTCGGCTGCAACGATGGCATGGGTCGCCGCATCTACGGCCAGGTGAAGCTTGCGCCAGACGCGGCGTTTCTCCTTGCCGTGCTTGCGAATTTTCCATTCGCCTTCGCCATAGACCTTGAGTCCGGTGGCATCGATGACCAGGTGAGCCACTGGGCCATGGCTCGATAGGCGGTACTTGATTTCGACCGTCTTGGCGCGCTTGCTGATACAGCTAATGGGATGGTCGCCCCTCCTAAACTGGCAGCACCTGTGCCAACGTGTGGGACGATACATTCATCAATGTGAGCGGAGCGATCAACATGAACGTTAAAACTATCGGGATCGATTTGGCGAAAGCGATTTTCCAGATACACGGTGTGAACGAACACGGTAAGTGCCTGTTTAACAAGCAGCTCAAGCGGGCACAAATGATCAGCTTTTTTGCCAATCTGCCACCCTGTCTGGTTGGCATGGAAGCCTGTAGCAGCGCCCACTATTGGGCCAGAAAACTGCAAGGGCTAGGACATACCGTTAAACTGATGGCCCCGCAGTTTGTTAAACCCTACGTGAAGACCAACAAGAACGATGCGGCGGATGCTGAGGCGATCTGCGAAGCGGTGAGCCGGCCGAACATGCGGTTTGTGCCAATGAAGAGTAGTGAGCAGTTAGCCGTCCTAGCGCTGCACCGCGCCCGACAAGGCTTTGTTAAGGCGAGGACCGCACAGGCCAACCAGCTACGTGGTCTGCTGGCAGAACACGGGATCATCATCCCTAAAGGCATTGCCCACATTGGCAAGCATCTGCCCGAGATCCTAGAGGAGTACGAGGACGGGTTGCCAGGGACGTTTCGGCAATTGCTCGAGCGCCTGGGGGAGCATCTCAAGGCGCTCGACCGGCAGGTTCAGGAACTAGAGGTCCAACTCCAGAGCTGGCATCGTGAGAACGTCGCCAGCAAGAAGCTGGCGCAGATCCCGGGGATCGGCCCGCTCACCGCGAGTGCCTTGATCGCCTCCGTCGGAGACGCAAAAAGTTTCCTGATTACCCATGACCCTCAGCCAGCTTCAAGAGTCGATATGGCATCGGAGGGCTTGCCACGACTGCATGCCCCAATTCTACCAACATGCTATTGAGGTCAAAACGATGATTAAACCGGAAGCAGTATTCCGCAAGATGCCTTGGTAAATGCTTCGCTCCGAGCGTATGGCAACCGCGATTCTCACTATTCAAGCCAAATTAAATCTTTTTATGCGATACATACACGATTTCTACCTTCGTTTTTTGCATGATATAAAGCACTATCCGCTTCTAGTAGTAATGTTTCTTCAGTCTTTATATGTGAGGTATTATCTGAACAGGCAATACCAAAGCTCATGGTGACAGAAAAATTGCCTTCATTCCTTTCAAACTTTAGATCAGAAATTGCTTGACGGATACGCTCTATAATTAACAGAGCATCTGTGGCATTGGTTTCACCCAGTATAATTAAAAACTCCTCACCACCATAACGCCCAACACAATCATGACTCCTTAAGTGGTTAGTTAAACTTTTACTGACCTCCTTCAGCGCTGTATCACCAGCAACATGACCATATGTGTCGTTGACATGTTTGAAATGATCTATATCAGCAAGTATTACAGTAGTAGGCTGTTTTTTTCTTGTGTCTTTTTCGATGGTGTTTTTTAGGAATTCCATTATAGCGCCCCGATGAAAAACACCAGTAAGTGCATCCCGAGAAGACTGCTCTTTGAGTTGCGCCAATGCATTTACCAACTGATTGTTTATGTCATAGATGCGTTGATAAAGACGGCTTTTTTCGACTAAAAATGATATTTGCCTTGCAAGGTTAATAAATATTTTTTGGTGGGCATCAATGTATGTGTTTTTTTCTTTGCTAGAGAAGAAAATGAAACCGATAGGCTTACCATCTGCAATGAGCGGGCAGGTTAAACTTGATTGAATGCCTTCAGCAACTATTAATTTAGTTGATAATGAGTTAGGGTTTTCAGCTAAATATAGTTGCAGGTCGTTAAGAATGCGGGGTTGTTGCGAGGTTAGTATCCCCTCTAAACTACTACCACTTAAAAAAGCAGTATATCCATTTTTGATCATTACTTTTTCTGGGTAATTGCTTTTTGTCCAATGAGCGAAAACCCGCTCATAATCATCAGATATTAATGCGCAGCCGATCCTATCGTAAGGTATTATTTCATGAAATGTGTCATATATGCGATTTAAAACCTCATCAAGAACACTGCCTTTACTGATTTCAGTGGATATTTCTTGAATTTTATTAAACCCATCAAGTCGGGCATCAAGCCAGGCAGCCAACTGAACAAGATCAGATTCAAAATCGAGAATGGATTCTATGTTGGTATCCTTCGGGAAAGATAAGGAACATTTGCCTTGTTTAATTTTTTTTATGGCTTCTCTGTATGAAGCTAACCGTTGAACTGATAGTGTTACATCGTTCATATCTTGTCCTTATCGGTACTGCGTTGACTTTTTGTAGCATAACGTCTGTTTAATCGATGATGCGAATAATACCTTGAGATCGTGATCTCCATCTAGATCTCTATCGCAGCGTGACATAATGGGTCATCAAATCATCTTCGCCGACAGTAAATTCAGCAGCAAGCGCCATCAGACCCGTAAAGCGATTTTTGCCCCTTCATGATCCCAGAAAAAGATCGTGAATTTAATCAATTAGCTACCTGATTACCCATGACCCTCAGCCAGCTTCAAGAGCCGATATGGCATCGGAGGGCTTGCCACGACTGCATGCCCCAATTCTACCAACATGCTATTGAGGTCAAAACGATGATTAAACCGGAAGCAGTATTCCGCAAGATGCCTTGGTAAATGCTTCGCTCCGAGCGTATGGCAACTGCCCCGCAGCGAGTTTTTCACATTTCCTATCATCGTGTTTACCCAGTTGAATGCCGGATGATCCAGCCAGTCCAGGTTGCCCCCGGTGACAACTCCCAGGTGCTCACAATTGGCCTCCTTGACCGCTTTGAAACAGGCCAATCCATCGGATATCACCGCGCTACCACTGGCAATATGCCGTTTTGCCCAATCAGCAACGGACTTGGTTTTGAAACCATCGACCACCGTCATCCGCATCTTGATTGGATGTCCTTCCTTGTTCAGGGCCACTGCTGCCACAAACGGCGTCTTGCCTGCCGCGCCCCGACCCCGTTTGCCACCACGGCGCTCGCCACCCCAGTAGACATCATCGAGCTGAATGATGCCGCTGATGGGCTGCTTGTCATCGGACTCTTTCATGGCTTGCAGCAGCTTGTGCTTGAGCATCCAGGCGGTGTCATATTTGACGCCCAACTGGCGCTTTAGCTCCATCGCTGACAAGCCTGTTTTGGTTTGTGACAACAGGTGCATTGCCAGAAACCACTTGGTCAGTGGGAGCTTGGTGTTTGCGAAAATCGTGTTTCCAGTCAATGACATCTGGTGACGGCAGTGATTGCATTGCCACACACGTGGCCGCCTTCTCAGGCGACAACAGGTCTTGTTGGCACATTCAGGGCAGACAAAGCCGTTAGGAAAACGCCAAGTGAACAGCGCGTTTTCGCACTGAGCCTCAGTGCCATAGTCCTTGAGAAACTCAAACAGGCTGTAGCCTTTCTGGAATTGGATTTTGCTTTTGGCCATGATCTCGCACCTCGATAACTGTACGTAAGATCAGTATAGTTCGTGGTAACTGACTGCTAATCATGGGTAATCAGGAAGGGATAACCGATGGTAAAGTAAGTTATCCCTGTCGAGATACTGAAAAGCGTTATCCTCGTTTTTCCCAAAACTGTTTTGCCAGTTCGCTCAGAGCGCTAGTTAACTGAGCGACAGATTTCGCACTTTGCAAATTATTCTGCCCGGTCTGTACATTGGTATCAGCAGCATCGCGTATATTGTTAATACTGCGGTTGATGTCTTCACTTACTGCTCCCTGCTGCTCGACCGCAGTCGCTATTTGCGCGTTCATGTCGGTAATTTCGTTAACACGTTGGCCAATTCCATCAAGAGCTGTAGCTGCTTCCTCTGCGTGAGCTACACTCGTGTGCGCTTGCCGACCACTTTGCTCCATGACTGTAACAGCGGATTGCGCTCGCTCTTGTAGAGCGCTGATCATGCTTTGAATATCCGTTGTCGATTGCTGGGTGCGAGCAGCAAGACTGCGAACCTCATCGGCGACAACAGCAAAACCACGCCCCTGCTCACCAGCACGCGCGGCCTCAATTGCTGCGTTGAGTGCCAACAAATTCGTTTGATCGGCGATCCCTCGTATAACGTCAAGAATTTTTGATATCTCGTTACTTTGACCTTCAAGCTCATGAATAACCTGAGCGGCTTGCCTAATTTCACCTTCAAGGGCAGTGATTGACTGGCTTGTGTGGGCTACCAGACGCTGGCCAGATGCCGTCTCAGTGTCTGCTCTTCCGGCCGCATCTGCAGCATGCTGTGCATTGCTCGCAACCTCTTGAATGCTTGCAGTCATTTGGTTTACTGCCGTTGCTATTTGATCTGTCTCTGCCTGCTGCTCAACTGTAAGTACATTGCTTGACTCAATATCCTTTAGTAGGCCTCGGGTGTGTTCGCTAAGCCGATTTGATGCATCATCTATGCGACCTACTACGGCGCCTGTTTCAGCTTGCATCATTCGTAAAGCAAACTCTATTTGGCCAAACTCATCGGTGCGCCCAGTGTAGACGGATTGACTTAATGGGTTATTGGAAATATTCTTGGCTCTTTCAACCAGTCTTCCAAGAGGAGAGAGAATAGCCAAAACACTAACAGAGCTTAAGCTTCCTGACATTAAAGTAGCTAACAATAAGCTGTTTATTGATGTATCAGTAAGCATGCCGGCAGCCATTGCGCTTGATATAATACTACCCCATATGAGCAAGAGTATTTTCACGGAAAAGCTAGCAACCCATTTCGGCCTCGCGGCCTTCCCGCTTCTCAATTGAGCATATAATTTTTCCGCAGCCAAAACCTGCTCAGGTTCAGGCTTGGTCCTTACAGACTGGTATTCAACAATCGAACCATTCTTAGCTATTGGCGTTACATAAGCACTTACCCAATAGTGGTCGCCATTTTTACAGCGATTTTTTACTAGCCCCATCCATGAGCGGCCAGATTTTAATGTACTCCACATATGCTCAAATGCAGCAGGCGGCATATCTGGGTGTCTTACGATGTTGTGAGGCTGGCCTAATAGTTCTTCCTCAGTGAAACCACTGATTTTAATGAAGTCAGGATTAACGTACGTGATATGGCTTTGAGGGGAGGTAGTCGAAAGAATATTGGCATCTTTTGGGAGTTCTAAGTTTCGACCCGTCACTGGTAAATTCTGGCGCATAAGAGCCTCAAGAGTTGGCTGTTTTATTTTATTGTGTTCGGCATTAAGCCCAATTTCTTTAGCGTTACGATAAAGCTAGCATGGACACGATAGGTGCAGCAAGTTAAGGGTTGCATTGCGCATGTAAATCTAGGTTATACCCTAACTGGATGTCAGGCAAGGCCGCGCCGCTTCGTCAGAATAGAGTCATCTTTCGCATTTTTTGACACATGCCCGCGAAGGTCATAGATTTCAGCCTGACAGAAACGGGGTTTGAGGCACAACGGAACAGAAGGAGCACTTAAGCCGCCTTCAACCAAGGAGACATCGTGCAGGGGCACCGCATCGGCTACGTCCGGGTCAGCAGCTTCGACCAGAACCCGGAACGCCAGCTGGAACAGACCCAGGTGAGCAAGGTGTTCACCGACAAAGCCTCGGGCAAGGACACCCAGCGCCCCCAGCTCGAAGCGCTACTGAGCTTCGTCCGCGAGGGCGACACCGTGGTGGTGCACAGCATGGATCGTCTGGCCCGCAACCTCGACGACCTGCGCCGCCTTGTACAGAAGCTGACCCAGCGCGGCGTACGCATCGAGTTCTTGAAGGAGGGGCTGGTATTCACCGGCGAGGACTCGCCGATGGCCAACCTGATGCTGTCGGTGATGGGGGCCTTCGCCGAGTTCGAGCGTGCGCTGATCCGTGAGCAGCAGCGCTACCGGGCCAGCGGCCTCAACCTGGTGACGGCGGCTATCGTGCTGTGGAACACGGTGTACCTGGAGCGCGCCACCCAGGGGTTGGTCGAGGCCGGCAAGCCGAGGTTGCGGCTGCTGCCAGCCAATCCGGCGTTCGCGCCTATCGACCCTTGTATGAGTCTCTCCCTGGAGTTGTTCGGAGTGGTCACCCATGTGATTGGCAATCTGAGGCAGCGTGATGGCTATAGCGCTCGTTGATGTAAACAACTTCTACGCCAGCTGTGAGCGGCTGTTTCGCCCTGAGCTGCTAGGGCCGCGCTGGATCGTCAACTTTCCGACCAAACAGCACTGGCGCAATCCGGCACAGATGGCGTGGATCCAGGACGGTTTGCAGGATCTGCGGGCCTGGTTACAGGCGCAGCAGGTCTCCTCGATTGCCATTCCACCACTGGGGGCTGGCAACGGTGGTCTGCCTTGGCCGGAGGTCAAACAGGCGATCGAAACGGCACTGGGCGATCTGGATATCGATATCCTGCTCTATGAGCCCAGTAGCCAATACCAAAATGTGGCCAAGCGCGGCGGGGTGGCGGAGCTGACTCCGGCCCGGGCCCTGATTGCTGAACTGGTGCGTCGCTACTGGTTTTTAGGGATGGAGTGCAGCTTGCTGGAGATCCAGAAACTGGCCTGGTTTCTGGCTCGGGTCATTGGCCTTAACCCGCTGGGGGATCCGCTGCAGTTGCAGTTTAAGGCCCATCGTTATGGCCCTTATGCCAACAATCTGACCCATCTGCTCAATGCGATGGACGGCAGTTATCTGCAGTCCGACAAGCGCATCCCGGATAGCAAGCCGTTTGATGTCATCTGGTTTAATGAGGCTAAAAAACAAGAGCTTGCCGTTTATCTCAATACCGAGGCCAAAGCATTTTTACCGATACTGGAGCAGACGACCGCGTTAATCGATGGTTTTGAGTCGCCCTATGGCATGGAGTTATTGGCCACGGTGGACTGGCTGATGGTCGAAGAGGGCTGTGCGCCGACACTGAGCGCGCTGCGCGAGGGGTTGCACCGCTGGCCAGCGGGAACCCCGTGGGGTGATCGCAAGGCGCGGCTGTTTGATGATCGCAGCCTGCAGATCGCCTTGACCCGTTTGCAGCAGGGATTGGTGTAACGAAGTGGGTGTAACAAATAAGAGTGGCTGCGAGGTTGTCGCGGCGGCTTGAGAGAATAACAGGGATAGAGAGCATGATTTCAGTTGGCCAACGGGAGCGGGCAACCCAGAACCGCGTGATCAAGTTATTTCAAGCGGAGCTGGGCTATCGCTATCTGGGGGATTGGCATACACGGGAGAACAACCGCAATGTCGAGCCGGAGCTGCTGACCGCTTGGCTGGTGGGGCGGGGCGTGGACGCGGCGCTGATCCCCAAGGTACTCAGGCAACTGGATCGGGCGGCGAGCCTGGGCGAAGGGCGCCTCCTCTATGATGCCAACAAGGAGGTCTATCGCCTGCTGCGTTATGGCGTGAAGGAAAAAGTCGGGGCGGGCGAGCAGAACCAGACTGTCTGGCTTGTTGACTGGGCCAATCCGCAGGCCAACGACTTTGCCATTGCCGAAGAGGTGACGGTCAAAGGCGAGCATAAGAAACGGCCGGATCTGGTGCTCTATGTCAACGGCATTGCCCTTGGCGTCATTGAACTCAAGCGATCTACCGTCTCTGTCTCCGAAGGTATCCACCAGAACCTGGATAACCAGAAGAAGGATTTTATCCGTAACTTCTTCACCACCATGCAGCTGGTGATGGCGGGCAACGACACCCAAGGGGTGCGCTACGGCACTATCGAAACCCACGAGAAATACTATCTGGAGTGGAAAGAGCCAGCCGATCCAATCCATTCCGACCATGTCGATCTGCCGGGTGCCAATCTGCTGGACCAGCATCTGACGCAGTTGTGCAGTAAGGCGCGCTTTCTGGAGCTGATCCACGACTTTATCGTGTTTGATGCGGGCACCAAGAAAACCTGCCGCCATAACCAGTATTTCGGCATCCGTGCCGCCAAGGCTTATATCCGCCGCCGGGATGGCGGCATCATCTGGCACACCCAAGGCAGCGGCAAGAGCCTGACCATGGTCTGGCTAGCCAAGTGGATCCGCGAAAATGTGACCGACAGCCGTGTGCTTATCATCACCGACCGTACCGAACTCGATGAGCAGATCGAGAAGGTATTCAGTGGGGTGGAAGAGGAGATCCTGCGTACCAAGAGCGGTGCCGATCTGGTGACCCGTCTGCATGCCCATAATCCCTGGCTGATCTGCTCCCTAGTGCATAAGTTCGGTCGCACACCAGAAGGCGAGTCGGATGACGAAGATGACGGCAGCTCTGATGATTTTATTGCTGATATGCGCCGCAGCTTGCCCTCGGATTTCAGCCCCAAGGGCCAGCTGTTTGTGTTTGTCGATGAGTGCCACCGCACTCAGTCCGGCAAGCTGCATGGGGCTATGAAGAGCCTGTTGCCAGAGGCGCTGTTTATCGGTTTTACCGGCACACCGCTGATGAAGCAGGACAAAAAAAAGTCCATCGAGGTCTTTGGCCCCTACATTCACACCTACAAGTTCAACGAGGCGGTGAGTGATGGCGTGGTGCTGGATCTGCGCTACGAGGCGCGGGATATCGATCAGCGGGTCAAATCCCAGAAAAAAGTGGATGAGTGGTTCGATACCAAGACCAAGGATCTCTCGCGGCTGGGCAAGCAGCAGCTTAAACAGAAGTGGGCCTCAATGCAGAAGCTGCTCTCCAGTCGTTCGCGGCTGGAGCAGATAGTGGCCGATATTCTGCTCGACTTCGAGCGCAAGCCCCGGCTGGCCGATGGTCGTGGCAATGCCATGCTGGTCTGCGCCAGCGTCTATCAAGCCTGCAAAAGTTACGAGATGTTCAGCCAGGCCGGTTTTGCTGGCAAGTGCGCCATCGTCACCAGTTACCAACCCAATGCCAGCGAGATCAAGGGCGAGGAGACGGGCGAGGGGCTGACGGAGAAGCTGGCCAAGTACAACATCTATCGCAAGATGCTGGCCGACTATTTCGAGCAGCCGGAGGATGAGGCGGCTAAGCGGGTTGAAGAGTTTGAAAAACTGGTCAAGCAGCGTTTTATCAAAGAGCCGGGCCAGATGCGGCTGCTCATTGTCGTGGATAAGCTGCTGACCGGTTTTGATGCCCCCTCTGCCACCTACCTCTATATCGACAAGAAGATGGCTGATCACAACCTGTTCCAAGCCATCTGTCGGGTGAATCGGCTGGATGGTGACGACAAGGAGTACGGCTACATCATCGATTACAAAGACCTGTTCAAGTCGCTGGAGAAGACGGTCAACGACTATACGGCCGAGGCCTTCGCGGGTTATGACAAGGAGGATGTGGCCGGGCTGCTCAAGGATCGACTGGCGCAGGCCAAAGAGGATCTGGATAACGCTCTGGAAGCCGTCCGTGCATTGTGTGAGCCGGTGAAGGCGCCCAAGTCGCAACTCGATTATCAGCATTATTTCTGTTGTGAGCCGGGAGCCGATGAAGAGACGTTGAGCGAGAAAGAGGCATTGCGGCTGACCCTCTATCAGTTGGTGGCCAAGTTGATCCGCGCCTTTACCAATCTGGCGGGTGAGCTGGAGGAGGCGGGTTACAGCGCCTCGCAGGCCGCCTCGATCAAGCAGGAGGTCGAACACTTCGCCAAGGTCCGGGATGAGATCAAGCTGGCCAGTGGTGATCTGGTGGATATGAAGCAGTTCGAGCCGGGCATGCGCCAGATGCTGGATCTGTGGGTGGATGCCGACCCCAGCGAGACGCTGATGGACTTTGAGGAGCTGGGGCTGCTGGAGCTCATTATCCAGCGCGGCCCCGAGGCGCTGGATGGGTTGCCCAAGGAGATGCGCGACAATCAGGAGTCGATGGCCGAGGCGATTGAAAACAACGTGCGCCGGACCATCGTCGATGAGAACCCGGTCAACCCCAAATACTACGAGAGGATGTCGGTGCTGCTCGATGAGCTGATCGATCTGCGCCGCCAGCAGGCCATCTCCTATCAGGAGTATCTGGAAAAGGTCCGCGAGCTGGCCAAGCAGGTGAAATATCCACAGAGCCATAGCCAGAGCGCCTACCCAGAGAGCATAGACACGGCAGCCAAACGGGCACTCTATGACAATCTGGGCAAGGATGAGCTGCTGGTGGCCAGGATTGATACCGCTGTGCGTTATACCAAGAAGGCCGATTGGTATGGCGATCGCTTCAAGGAGCGGGAGATCGCGTTTGCCATTGCCGAAGAAACCAAGGGATACGATGTGACCGTTGCCGAGGTGATGGAGCTGGTGAAAGCGCAGCAGGAGTACCACTGATGCCCCTGATCACCATTGGTGAGCTCACGCTGGAGTTGCAGCATAAGGGGATCAAGAACCTGCACATCAATGTGCTGCCCCCTGATGGTCGCGTGCGCGTCTCGGCCCCGGCGTCGCTGTCACAGACGGCCATCAGAATGGCCGTGGTCAGACGCTTGCCGTGGATCCGGCAGCAACAGGCCCACTTTCAGGCGCAGCCACGTCAGAGCGAGCGCCAGATGTGCAGCGGCGAGACGCACTACCTTTGGGGACGGGGCTATCGATTGGAGGTGATCCCGGTTGAGGGAGCGCACAGCGTCAAGCTACAAGGGGGGTGGATCCGGATGCGGGTTCCCGCTCATTATGACGCCGCGAAGCGAGAAGCCTTGCTACTGGGCTGGTATCGCCAATTGCTACGCCAGCGGCTGCCGATATTGATGGCCAAGTGGCAGGCCTTGCTCAACGTCACCCCTTCGTTTGTCGGTATCAAACGGATGAAGACCATGTGGGGGAGCTGCAAAACAGATACATCCCGCATCTGGATCAACCTCGAATTAGTCAAGAAGCCCCCCGAATGCCTGGAATTTATTGTGGTGCACGAGCTGGTTCACCTGTTAGAGCGCAAACATAACCAGCGATTTATCACACTGATGGATACCCATCTGCCCAACTGGCGCGAGCATCGCGAGAAGCTCAACAAGATGCCGCTGGCATTTAATCGGTGGGGGTATTAGGGCTGGTTTAGCCACGATTTATTCTTCCAAAAAGTAATCTGAATCCAGGGTTTTAATGGTGAGGGTCTGGCGGGTAGTGACGCCGACGCCGTATTCGATCATCAGGGCGGCAAGACGGGCACCGTCGATCAGCACGATGCGCTTCTCAATCAGTCCGACATACTCCTGCGCCTCACGGCTAAAGCTGGAGGTGGTGATAAAGACCCCCTTGCGGGCCTTGTGCAGATCCAGCGCCCCCGCGAAGGACTGGATCTCGGGACGCCCCACGGTTTTGTCGGTGTAGCGCTTTGCCTGCAGGTAGATGGAGTCGAGCCCAACCGGTCTTCCTTGATGATGCCATCGATGCCGCCATCGCTTTGGTAACGGGTGGTGCGGGCGGCATCCTGCTGGCTGCCGCCATAGCCCATGGCCACCATCAGATCGACCACCAGCTGTTCAAAGAAACGAGGGGAAAGGCCCAAGATCTCGGCAAGCAGGTCATCGGCAAGGGAGCGATTGATGGCAGATAGTGCCTGCTCAATCTGCTCTTGAGGGGTGCTGGCCTGCTCTGGTGTTGGCGTGTCTGTCGGGATCGCCATGGCTTGTTGCGTATTGCCTGCGCTCTCACTGGAGGCCAGGGTAAACGCCACGAACTCGTTGAATTGGGCCAGATAGCGGTTGTCGATAGTATGTCCCGAGACTAGCGCCGCCTTACCCCGTTCGGTGATAAGGCAAATGCCCCGCTTGGGTTGCTCGATGAGTCCTGCCTTGACCAGATAGGTCTTGGCCCAGCCAACCCGGCTGCGCAGCGTGGTTTGGCGACCACTGGGCAAGGTGTCAGCCAACTGCTCCGGAGTAAAGGCGTAGTGCTGGCAAACCCGCTCGAATACCTCACGTAGAGAGCGGGCGACACCATCGGCCAATACCTTGAGCACGGCAGGCATCATGGCTTCATAGCTGGGCAGGGTTTCTTTCATCGGGCAACCAGATCGAGATAAAACAGGGGCTTATCTTGTCACAGCGACCTGCTTGGGGCCAGTTGGTATCGAAGTCACTGGGAGCAACCTCAAAAAAAACAGCGTCACCAAAAAAAGGGAAGGCCATGAATTGGCCTTCCCCAAGACCCACCCACTTATCACGGACGAGTAGGTTTAAAAATGTTACCACAAGCGGATGTGTGGTCACGCCTTGCGGTCAGGATTGGCGTCCATGCTCGCCGCAGGGTAAATACAGATATAGACATAGCCATGGCTTCCGAGGGTGTCGGCTTCGCAGGTAAAGCCGCCGTGCTGGATAGTGATGCAGTGCTGACGTTGAGCATCCAGCTCGCCGGTTATCAGCTTGGCTTCCAGAGCCTTGATGATCTCCGGGAAAGCCAGGTCGAGCTTGGCTATCTGCGTCTCACTCCATTCACCGATCAGACTGGCCCGATCGGATAGAAAATCGAGCCGGTAGCGACTCTGTATCAGACGAGCGCCAAAGCGTGGCGTCACGGTATGGGGCAAACCCCACTGTGCAAAAATCCGAGTGGGGTGGTCTGGCGCTACGGGGTGTTGGTTGTTGGTGTGGGTGGTTGTCGTGGTCATGATTAGCGATACCTCAGTTGAATGTCGATGCAGGTGCCGGGCACGTTGTGGCGCTGGCGTAGTCTGGTCAGGTGCTCAGGGAGTTCGGTCAGGTTTGTCAGCCGCCCCCGGTAGAGCCGAGAAAGATTGATGTAGTCGGGATGGCTCACGGTGATGGTCACCTGATGCCCAGGTTGCCAACGAGCAAACAGGCGGGCTTTGGCTTGCTTGATGGTGGTGATGCCGGGAGCGGGTAGTGTCTGACGGTTTCGCAGGTGCAGTTTGTTGAGCTCGGGGGCATAGCGATGCACCTCGAGTCCGGTGATAAGACGGGTCATGTTCGGTGACTCCAATGATGCAAGGGGCCAGCCTGTGAGGGCTGGCCCTTTATGTTGTTTGTTGATGAGCGATGAGATGGTCGCGGTGGCTAGCCGTTGTAAAACAGGATGTAGTTCACACCGGCCTGCTGGGCAGCAGTGAGCAAGGGTTGCAGTGCTGGCGGGATGGCATCGAGCTCCATGGCCAGGTTCAGGGTGAACTCATAGGCGGAGTCATCCTTCACGCCGACATGTTCATGGGAGGCCATACGCTTGACCCATTGCCATTCTGGTACCAGGTCAGCGTCATCGTAATCGCCGATGATGGAACTCATGGCGACATCCAGCATCTGCATTACCGAATGGCCTGCCAGTGAGTCAGGTGTTGCAGGGATGGTGTTGGTCATTACATCGCTCCTTGTTGTCTGGGCTGTGGGTTACAGCTGATTGATAACCGGCTTGCAATTAAGACGGTCCAGCAGATGCAGCGAACCGTACTGGGCTACCAGTCGGTCTATGGCCATCTGGGCGCAGGCCGTTCTGCTGGGTTTATTTTCAGGTATGGCGTAACGAGCAGTGAGCCAACCGCCGAGCAGCGCAATGCGGTAGCCACTCGGGATGTGGGTGAGGGACGTTCCTATTCCCCTCCCGTGAATGAGGAAGGGCACTGCCTGTCCGCCGATGCCGATATCGATGCGCTGACCCTTGAGCTCGAAGGTGGTGATCTCGCCGGTTTGCGGATGTTTGCCGGGCACCTTGATGGTGATGTTTTTCGCCATTTCACACCTCCGGCTTGCGTTCAAAGTGGTGGGTCACAACGCCCGCTTCCGGGTCGATGCTGATAAACGCCGGGGCTTGCGGGTGGTATTGGTAGAGCCGCGCCAGTTCGGCACGAAACGCCTCGACGTTCGGCGCAATTACATGACTGGTATCCCCCTCGGCGTAAGTAAAGGTCTCCAGCTTCTCGGTGTTAATCCAGATGCCAAAGTACCAGGCGTCTTCCTCGGTGTCGTATTGCTGCCAACCTTGAGCCAATAGCGTGCGGTCGTAGTAATAGCGGTCAGCCTGATGGCTCCCCCGGTCGATGCGGCAACCCGTCACGGTGAGCTCAAACTGGATACGCCCCGCTTGGTGAGCCTTCTTGACCCGGCGCAGCAGCTTGAGGGCCTTGGCTCTGCTACGGCCATTACCGAGCGGTTGCGGCTGCCTGGCCCGTAATGCCAGATGGGTCATTATCTTCGGCGCGGTGTTGTGGTTGAGCTGACCGATGGCAGTGGTGATCTGCCGAGCGGACAGAGTCTTGTAATCACGTAGGTCGTGCATGGTGGGGTTTCCTTCAAATGCAAACAGCCCCTCGGCGTGAGGGGCTGTGAGAGGTCTTGTGTGTGCTGGTGGCCGTGGCTCAGGTGTGACTACTCCAATCCGGCTTGTCATTACTACCATGGTTGACGTAGGCCCCGACAATTACCCGTTGCCACTCGCCGACCGGCTGACCCACTGCATTACAGGCGCAGCGAAAGCGGGCGAAGTTAATCTCTCGCGGCAGGTACTCGCGCATATCGCGGGGACTGACAAAGAGCGAGGTTTTGTGCAGCACCGGGTTGGGCGCAACCAGTGGCCCGCCAATACGTCGCCCCTCCACATCGTGGGCATAGGCAAAGCCCGGCAGCATCAACTGCTGACTGATGAGCTTGGCAAGCCCTGGATGGGCACACATGGCCTCTGCCACGGCGGCCTGGCTAAAGCTGTCGGTAAATTCAATCATGGGTGATTCTCCCTTTCAGCAGGTGAACGGTAGGCCGCTGCCAGCAGCGCAAACTGTTCGACCAGGTAACTGATGCTGATTCCCAGTTCATCACTGACCCCATCACCCAGACGATGATGCAGGTGTGCCATGTCATCGGCGATACGCTGGGCTATATGGGCCGTTGAGCTCGGTGGTGAGCTTGTCACTGTCAGAGTGATGGAAAGGTTCATCACATCTCTCCCCAAGTGGCTTGCTCCCACAGTGACAGTCGAGTCAGCACGTCTTGCGCCAGCGCTTGCTGTAACTGCTGTAGTACCTTCACAAGCCGAGGTGCCTGCTCAGGGCTCCCGCTCCATTCACTCGATTGGTACAGGGCGCAGCAGGTGAATTTGTAGAGGGCAACCAGCTCGCTATCGGTGAGTGGTGCCTGGTGGTAACTGTGGGCAGGTTTAATCTGTCCCAGCTTGGTCGAGCAGTGCTGGCGTGGTTCCTTCTGCTCTTGCTGGCGTCCTAACTGATAGCGATGCCAGACTGCCCGCCGGTTGGCGAGCATCATCAACCGTACCAGCCGGTCTACCCGCCACGTCCAGGTACTGGTGACATCCATTGGCGAGTTCCACCAGAGGGAGCGCAGCAGCTCAAGGGTGTAGTGCGGTGGCATGGGGGCATTGCAAAAACGGTGTAACTGAACGGCAAAGGCAAGGTAGTCCTTGCGATCGATCATGAAAGCAGACATGGGGATGACTCCTTGAAATGCAAAAGGCCACCTGTAGTGAGGTGGCCTTGTTGGGGGGATCGGAATATCCGGATCTTGGTGTTGGACCTAATGATCCGGGTTTGGGAATGCTGGCGTTATTCGTGCGCCTGCTCTGTGCTGGGGAGAGCCGCATCGAACAGGATGGCGTAGAGTGCACCATCAATGCCGTTGACGGCATCGTGATGCGGGTAATAGGGCGGCGTGTCTCGGGATCGCTCAAAGTAGTCACCAAAGCAGCTGAGACACTCGCGGATCTCGATGGTGGATCCCTGCAGCAAGGTCTCTTCAAAATGCTTGGCATAGGCCTCGTCATCATGTGCCTTGGTGACGGCCTTCTCCAGCAATGTCAGCGCATCCTCGTTGCAGGCGGCTGCTAGCCTATGGCGTAGCTTCTCGAGGGTTTCCTCAAGGGAATAGGGATTGGGTAATCGCATGGTGTTTATCCCTTCTTGGCTCGGTTAAGGGCGTAGCTGATGGAGCAGTGCATCAATGGCCTCGACACAATCGCTCTGGGTGAGCTGATAGCCGTTAGGCAGGTGAGCCACGATGGCAGGCTCGGCCTGCATCTCGACGTTGTCTGCAAGCCAGCCGCGCAGCTCGAGGAGGATGTCGAGGGTGGTGAGGTGTGACTTACCTAGGGTTAGAGTCATAGCTGACCTCTTTCGGCCAGCGAGACCACGCCCTCGGCACCGACCACCAGATGGTCGAGCAATCGCACATCGACCAGCGCCAAGGCCTCCTTGAGGGCTTGGGTAAAGACCCGGTCAGATTGGCTGGGTTCAGGGTCACCGCTTGGGTGATTGTGCACTGCGATGATGGCCCCGCAGTTGAGTATCAGGGCCCGCTTGACTACTTCCCGTGGGTAGATGCTGGCGCTGTCCAAGGTGCCGCGAAACAGTTCCTCAAAAGCCAGTACGCGGTGTTGGGAGTCAAGGAACAGTGCACCAAACACTTCATGCTCCCGGTCCTGTAGCAGGGTTTGCAGCCGCTCGGCGGCCTCGGTGGTGCTGGTAATGGCGGTGCCTTTGGCCAAGCGCTTACGGGCAATCTGGTTGGCGATACGCAGCAGGTCTTGTTCGGTCACGGGTTCAGTGACGACATAAGTGCCGGGGCATTCCCCGGCTTTCAGCTTGTGATAACGCATAGTGGAATTCTCCAAATAAACAAAACCCCGGCACGCATGAAGCATGTCGGGGTTAAAGGTAGAGCGGTTGTTGGTTCACTTTGAGGGTAGTTCAGTTGGTCTTGGTGGCGGCTTCTGCTCCTGCTCAGGCTGTAGGGGCACGCTTCACCGGCATCAGCAATCCGGGGACCTGCAGGGTGAGCGGCATAGCGAGCGCAACGCTCAGCCGTTCCGCCAGCTCATAGGCTTGGCCGATAGTGTCGTAGTCAGCTATCCAGGTAGCCAGCGCCAATCCACTGGCTTCTACCGCTCGCAAGTAAACGCCGTAGCCGTGCACGGGCAGGGCGCTGCCCCGAACCACTTGCGTCTCGCCATTACGATTGATGGCTTCAAGTTCAACGGCTACCGGTTGTTTTGGCATCTTGTGCCTCCTCTTGGGGTAAGGGGTCACTCTCCACACGATAGCCGTGATGGATGCAGGCACGCTGCAGGTCACTCATAAAGCTTCCCAGCACGCGGGGCTGCTCAGAGAGTGGGACGGCTCCTGCCTGGCTGCGCCAGAAACAGCGACGCTTAGGGTCCACACAGATTTCATCCACGGGCTGGCTCATGGTGTGCCAGTCCTCGGCATTGGTGAGGGAGAGCAGTTGCCACTGCACGCCAGACCAACGCACTTGCAAGGTGACTGTGCGGGCTGGTGGGCTATCCGGTGTCAGGTGCAGCAGCCAGCGCTGACTACTGCGGGTAGGGGTTATCTTGGCGTTGGCGGCAACTTGTCCCAACCATTGACGTGAGTAGTGGGAGAGCGCTAATTCTTGGCTCATCGTGTCCTCCTAATCTCCTGCGACCGTGACGCTGAAACACTCCAACCGGCAGCAGGCAATGAAGTTGCTCTGCCAGATATCGAACAGCTCCCGCGCTTCGGCCAGTCGCAGTGGTCCCCAGCCCAACATGGTGTGTTCCCCATCGAGGAAGTTGAAATCGAGCTCTTTGCAGAGCTCGGCATCCTGGGCGAGCCCTTGGTAGCTGAAGTCGGTGACGTAATCGAACAGCCAGCCATCGAGCCCGCGGATCAGGCGGATCTCGACCGGGTGCACGCCGCCTTGCTCGGCGCTGTAGCCGGGATTGCGAAAGTTGAAGGTCAGTTGGGTTAAGCGCTCAAGATTGAGCTCGGTTTTAGCGACTTCCTGGTTAAGCTGAACCAGCAATGCTTGTGCAACGGGCATGGCAAAGCCGTCCCGGAAAAAGGGAATGGTCATGGTGTACTCCTTGTGGGGGTTAATCTTGGCCGAACAGCTCGCGCATTTTTTTGGCAACACGGGCACGGATCTGTTCATCAATAAAGGCGGTAATACTGGCGAGTGCCGCACTTAGCACCGCGATGTCATCGGTGAGCCCCATCGGCAACACGTCCGGGATCGCATCGATCGGTGAGATAAAGTAGGCCAGCGCACTGTAGATCAGCAGTTTGGCCCAGAGCGGTAAGTCATCCTTCTGGCTGGTGTAGTAGAGCAGCAAGCAGGTCTCGATAAAGGGCCGACCGGCACGTTTGGCAAAGGCCCAGAGTTTGTGCCAAAAGCCTGGGTGATCGAACGGCTCGCATTCAGGGGGAATGCAGGGGGGCATAGTGTGTCTCCTTCACAGGTGGGTGAATGGCAGAAATGAAAAGAGGAGGCAAATGCCTCCTCTTGGATGGGAATGGATGTGAGCTATTGGTCCCACATCAAGCAGTCAAACTCAGGGGTATTAGTGGCGGGCAGTACAGATGCGACCTCTTTGGTTGGCAGTGCCAGTTGCTTGCCGTCAGCCGTTAAAATGCTGATCGACTTGGCCTTGCGCAGCTTGCCCCACATGTCGAAGAAATTGTTCTCACCGACACGGGACTCGGTCTCATAGGGCGCATCGTATTGGCTGCCATCGACGATGATGGTGAAAGCCTGCCCAGCATAAGAGCCGTACTCCTTGCCCTGCACGGTAGCCGTCATGCTGACCTTGCGGGTGTCATTACAGGCGATATAGAGGTTGTTTTGCTCGTTGACCACCGCCGTGTATTCGCTGGTGCCCTGACCCCAGCCACTGCTCCAGCGTCCGGCCTCGCCATACGCAAAGGCGTTGCCGCACAGCAGCAGTGCTGTTGAGGTAATGAAGAGTTTTTTCATCCCTGTGACTCCTAAAGGCTCAAGGATTTAGATGAGCCATTAACGTGGTTATTTTTTGTAAAGCACGCTGAGTGAGTTATCCACCAAGTGCTTAACGATTTCATAGTCTGGATTGTAAGTGGCGAGATTATGTGCCGCGATAGTGACGGCAGATGCGATCCCGGCTAGACCGGTAATACCGCCAAAGACGCTGGCCCCTGCTGCGGCGATCCGACCCTTGGTATAGACCCGGCATTTCAGCCCAGCAGGTTCGATGCTGTTTTCAAGTTTTGTCACAGCGGCGCTCATTCGCCCCGATAGCCCCACGACTTCGAAAGATTTTCGTGCACGGATCAGTGAGGTCAGCTTGTCAGTACCCAGATCTTCATAAGTCAGTCTTTCCATGTTTTGTGTCCTTGGTCGTGTAGTAAGAGCGTCTTATGGAGCCCACCTGTTGCGAGTTAGTCACGATGGTTTATTGGCTGAGGGCCTCGCATCCGTGTCAAATCAGCATCAATTGCTGTCTGGTGGACTCATTAAGTCTTTAGTCTACCTTTTGAGTCCTTATCGTCAATGGGTCCATGGTCAACCATAGAGGTTGACTGGAGGACCCATGACAGATATCAACCTTGAGCTGTTAGCCAAGAGCGTTGGCAAGGCGATCAGCCACAAGCGTACTCAAGCCGGATTCACGCAAGAGCATGTGGCTGAACACCTCAATATCGGCATGGAAGCCGTCTCCCGGATGGAGCGGGGGATTGTGGTGCCGACCGTGGTGCGGCTGGCGGAGCTCGCTCAACTGTTTGGCTGTGAGCTGGCGGATTTCCTGCGCGAGACCAGTAACCGCCCGACCGAGCAGGGCATTGTGCTGAGCCAGCAACTGGCTCGGCTCGATGATGCTGACCGAACCCTGTTGCTGGAAACGGTAGAACGGTTGGTGGAGCGGTTGGCGCGTCCCAGCTGATCATCCACCATTCACTGGGGAGGTTATGGGTTCCCTTTCCCCAATTTATTGGTGAGTGGGCTCCTTCTTGGTTGCGGCCTCTGTGACGCTATGGTTGCTTGGCTTTGCGGTGCGTTACGCGAGGTAGCCGCCTCTGCCCCTGCGTTTCCATTCGCCGTCTCGTCGCTGTTGGCTTCGGGATAGAACTCCTCCAGCAGCATCGGCACCTCTTCATCGATATCCTCAAATTGGCCATTGCGCAGCAGGTCGCGAGCGGCCTGCTCCATCTGGTCGATGGCGAGCCCCGCCTCTTGATCACGCCGGGCGGCCTCCAGTGCTTGCCTGACTGCCTCAGTCAGGTTGGTTTCTTCCCGCAAGGTCAAATCCACGTAGTAGACCGGTGTGCGGTACGACTGGGTGGTGCTCTTGGCCCGCAACCGCAGGGTGAGCGGCAGATAGCGGGTATGGCCCCCGCTCACTGCCTCCAGGTACTTCAGTCGAGCCGCCAGAGTGCGCACCGAGTTGTAGCCGGTGGTGCGGAAGATAAAGCTACCCAGCTCATCCCCTTGCCCCTCCACAAACAGGTTCAGTCGTCCGTACAGCTTGCAGCCCTGTTGCCCTGCAAAGGCGCAGCGCTCTGGTCCAGGGCAGCTGACTTCCTCCATGCCTTGCGCCCCCACACGTCTCGCCACCTCCCCATTCCCGACACAGAGCGGCCTGCCGGTTTGCCGGTCAAAGGCGCTGTATTCCGCCCGCAGATTCAAGTCGCTGTCGTTGAACAGCACCCTCACTGGAATGGCGCGGATCTTGGTCTGCTCCTGCCCTTGGCCACTCTTTTGCGATGAGTAGTGTTGATGCAGGGGATGGAGCAACCATCCCCCCTTGTGCTGTATCTGGGTGGTGAGGGTGAAGCTGTCGTCCTTCTCCGGTACCCACTTATCCTGTTTTTGCACCAGCTTGCCGATGCAGATCCGCCCGATCACGGGCGGGGTGATCGCCAGTCCTTTGATCATGGTGTTTGCCTCAAGGGTTGAATGGTGAAACGGCGCACGCCGGGCACCGGTTTGACGTAACGGGTGAGCAGGTCGGGATGATCCTGACCGAGCTTTTCGAGATCCGGTGCTAGCCGGTCTTTGCTGCGCTTCCAGGTGATCTTGCCATCGGCAAACAGCCCGGCTGTCGCTTCACCCAAGGTCGCTTGCAGCCGCTGTTTGAGTTGTGACTCCTGCAGCTCGACAGCTTCCTTTTGCTGACGTAAGCGCAGTAGCTCCCCAAACAGCTGGTTAAACTCGGGAGAATCCGAGAGATCCAGCGTCTGACCATCATCGCGGGGAAAGAGCCAGCTCAGGGCATTGGCGGCATCGCTGGAGCCGTCAGGATCGGGCTGCTGGTCTTGTTGCACCATCTGCCAGAACTGCGCTTCCCGCTCGGTGAGATCCTGGATCTTCTCCTCATCGCGCTCGATGCGGTAAATCCGAAAATCCTGGCCGCCGATCAGCACTGCCACCTCAGCCCAGGCATGGCCGGTAACCGCCAATTGATGCAGTACCTGACACTGATAAGCCACCGGCACACCTTCCTCCCACTGGGGGGCGCTGTGATAGCTGGCGGTCTTGATCTCCAGAATGCCCGGCCCATCGGGATGGCCGACTACCTCCCGATCGAGGTTGGCGAGCATGAAGGGTTGCTCGGGGTGTTGCAGCACAGCATTGACCCGTCGCACACGAAAGCCGGTGCGTTTGGCATAGACCTGCGCTAACACAGGCTCCAGCTCAATGCCCCACAGCACGGCTTCCTTGTGTGAGATATCCTCCGGCTCCTTGCGACCGGTCTTCTCCAGCCAGAGGCTGAGCGGGCATTTGTAGGGGGAGAGCCCCACTGCGACGGCGGCATCGGAGGAACCAATGCCGAGTTTACGGATAGCGAGCCACTGCTCGCGGGTTAACTGGGTAGTAGAGGCTAGCCGCAGGGCTTGGCCATATTTGGCTTTTGCTTTCATGACTATTCCTTGTTGACGGCATAAATGGCTACGCCCGGATTGGCTTGCGCCAGTCCGGGTGAGGTCGTTATGCGATTTGAATGGGGAAGCGTAATTACTGCAGCAGAGTGAGTGCCTGATTCAGGGCTTGGGATTTGAGTTGGGCCCCCTGACCAAACCAGGCGGAGTCGAGCCGGTGATCTTGGCTGCGGGCACGGCGGTGGTGATCCACGTATTCAGTGACCGCATTGACCAGCCCCCAGGCGGTATTGCGGGAGCTCGCAAGTTCTGAGCCCATGCCTGCGCCCTGATAGAGCTCATGCAGCCGTTGTACCGGCTTGGTGAGAATGATGTTCTCCTCATCGAGCGGTTGCGCCAGCAAGTCGCTGAAAAAGCGCAGCGCCTCTTCGGGGGCTACGGGCCGCTGTGCCAGCGCCTTGGTCTGGATTTTGAACTCATCCCAATGGGAGAGCCCCAGCCCAAGCGACTCTTTGACAGCAGCGGCGTCGAACTGAGTGGAGTGGGGCACCTTGATGGCGCCGGTAGCGCCACGCAGTGCCATCTGCAGGGTGTTATTGCAAACCACCCGCAAAGAGGTGAACTGCGCCGTGGTGCAGAGCGTGCCGTCGCAGCTGGTCGCCAGCAGCAAATAGGACTTTACCAAGTCATTGCCTTTGAGCTTTAGGTCCTGACCTGTTTTAGCCAGAGCCCACAGCTTGCGGCCGCCTTTAAGCGAGCCTGCTGTTTCCAGCTCAAAGCCACCGGCTTCTACCAGATCTTGATAGAAGTGCAGCACCTCGTGAGGCTGTACCACGTTGTAGCGACTTGAGACCACCGATAGGGGGGCGAGGGTATCGGAGCGATACAGCACCTTGCTATCGCTGTAGGGACGGATATGCAGTGCATCGGAGGCGACGTTAAACATTACGTCACTCTGCTCAATGGTCCAATTCATCCCGGCTGCCTGCAGCCAGATATCGAGAGATTGTTGCGGGGGCAAGACATTGCCAAGGCCATGCCAAGGGGTTTGGCCGGTGTAGGCCATGGTGTCGATCAGGTGAGCCATATCTCCTCCAGGAATTGTGAAATGCAGACATCAGCCTGCTAACTCATGGAGGTGATGTAGGTTTGAAAGTTTATTGAATAGGATGTAGTCGTGTTTTTATTTGTGTGTGCTGTTAAGCAGCATACAGGTTGTTATGTTTGGACAATGCCCTTCATTGGAGATGTGGGTGCAGGATTGGTAAAAGAGGCTCAATCATGAAGGGTGTTTATAGCGTAGGCTAAAGCGTAGGCAGGTAAATAAATTTCAAAAAAACGCATTAAAATCAACATGTAAATACCCTTGCATCATGGGGGTGTGGGCGCTCAAGTTGGCGCCTGGCGCTTGGTATTGTGCTGTCATGTGCTATTCCAGAAGGTGCTCTTGCGGGCAAACGTCTGCCGTCATGGGTCTGAATCTGGGGGCCATTCTACATGCTCGAGGCAAGATGGTGAGGAGGAATCTCCGTCTTGGGGGCAAAGCCGGCGTCCCGTCGCGGATCTGTGCATCCGGCTGATGCTGACCAGAGTGGCCTGGGGGGAGCCTGGCCGAGAAGAGGCATGGGGGAGGAGAAATAGCATCCCCGCACGGATGCGGGGATGGGAGAGACGGGGAGAGTGTCGCCCTCAGTACATGGCTTCGTCGCCGCTCAGCATCTCGTGCAGTTTGGCTTTCTGCTCGGGCGTCAGCACCCGGCTCACCTCGAACAGGTAGTGGGCGCGATGGTAGCGGGCCTCGGCCTGTACGTCGCTGATGGTCTGCAACTGCTTTCTCGCCGCCACTTCATCCCATTTGCCGGACTTGATCATGTTGACGATGACGTCCTGGCCGATTGCGTCGAGCTTGATTGAGCCCAGCTCCCTGGTGGCCTGCTCGCGCAGCCCCTTGATCTGCTCCACCTGTGCGCTGGAGAGGTTCAGCTCCTGGGCCAGGGTGGTCTCGCTCTGCAGCTCGGCGGTACCCTCGGTGGCAAAGGCATGGGTGGCGATACACATTGCGAGGGCTGTCATGGCGACGTTGAACGGATGCTTCATCCGGCTTTCTCCTTGGTCTGATGGGATGGAAACCGCATGCATGGCGGTGTTGGAACATGATAACGAGCAGCCATGTACTGGAGCTTAAGCGACGACAACTTGCTGACGCAGTGGCCCCGGGGTCGGTTGCCCGAGGGGCGGGGCAACTGCATAATGAGCGCCATATTTCGCCTGGAAGAGGCCGGAAGAGGACGCGATGATGGGACTTGAAGCAGAGATCTCCCGCTTATCCCGGGAATTGGGCGAGGCACTGCTGGCCAGAGGCTGGCTGGCCGCCACGGCGGAATCCTGCACCGGCGGCGGGGTTGCCACTGCCATCACGGATACTGCCGGCAGCTCTGCCTGGTTCGATCGCGGTTTCGTGACCTACACCAACGAAGCCAAACAGCAGATGCTCGGCGTCAGCATCGACAGCCTGTTGCGCCACGGCGCCGTCAGCGAACCCGTGGTGCTGGAGATGACCCGGGGCTGCCTGGCCCGCTCCGATGCGGGTATCTGCGTGGCCATCAGCGGTATCGCCGGGCCTGGTGGTGGCAGAGAGGAGAAACCGGTCGGCACTGTCTGGTTTGCCTGGGCAGATCGTACCGGTCGTCACCACTCCCTGCTTGCCCGTTTCGATGGGGATCGCCATCAGGTGCGCCAGCAGGCGGTCAGACAGGCCTTGTCCGGACTCCTGGCACTGCTCAAATAAATTGGGCTTGATACTGTATGCATAAACAGTATACTTAGCCCAACTTCACTTCTTACTCACGATTCCCAGCGGAGATTGGCATGGATCAGAACAAACAGAAGGCACTGGCGGCTGCGCTGGGCCAGATCGAAAAGCAGTTTGGCAAAGGCTCCATCATGCGTCTGGGCGACAGCAAGACCATGGATATCGAAGCCATCTCCACCGGCTCTCTCTCTCTGGACGTGGCGCTGGGGATCGGTGGTCTGCCGTGCGGTCGTATCGTCGAGATCTACGGTCCGGAATCCTCCGGTAAAACTACGCTGACCCTGCAGGTGATCGCCGAAGCCCAGAAGAAGGGCAAGACCTGTGCCTTCGTCGATGCGGAGCACGCACTGGATCCTATCTATGCCGCCAAGCTGGGCGTCAACGTTGACGACCTGCTCATCTCCCAGCCGGATACCGGTGAACAGGCACTGGAGATTTGCGACATGCTGGTGCGCTCCAATGCCGTCGACGTCATCATCGTCGATTCCGTGGCGGCCCTGACCCCGAAAGCGGAAATCGAAGGCGAAATGGGTGACTCCCACGTCGGCCTGCAGGCTCGTCTGATGTCCCAGGCGCTGCGTAAATTGACCGCCAACATCAAGAACGCCAACTGCCTGTGTATCTTCATCAACCAGATCCGGATGAAGATTGGCGTCATGTTCGGCAGCCCGGAGACCACCACCGGTGGTAACGCGCTCAAGTTCTACGCCTCCGTGCGCCTGGACATCCGTCGTACCGGCGCCATCAAGGAGGGTGACGAAGTGGTCGGTAACGAGACCCGCGTCAAGGTCGTCAAGAACAAGGTGGCGCCACCCTTCAAGCAGGCTGAGTTCCAGATCTTCTATGGTGCCGGCATCTCCAAGGAGGGCGAGCTGGTGGATCTCGGCGTCAAGCACAAGCTGATCGACAAGGCGGGTGCCTGGTACAGCTACAACGGCGAGAAGATCGGCCAGGGCAAAGCCAACGTGATGAAGCTCTTCTCCGAAAACAAGGCACTGGCTGCCGAGGTGGAAGTGAAGCTGCGCGAGCTGCTGCTCTCTGGCGCCGCGCCGGTGGAAGAGAAGGCCACGGCTGCCGAATACGACGAGTTTGAAGCTGAAAACGAACAAGAGTTCGAATAAGGAATGAGGAAAGGCCGGGTTGATACCCGGCCTTGTTGTTTATGGCGGATGAATCTGTGAACGGAACGGGCGAGCCCGTCGAATTGGCCTTTGAAGAGCAGCTGGCGGCCGCCCGTGCCTACGCCATGCGCAGCCTGGCCCGTCGCGAGAGTGCCGAGTCGGAGCTGGCCAGACGCCTGCGTCAGAAGGGATTCGAGGAGGAGGTGGTTGCCGTTGTACTCGACCATTGCCGTGGCTATGGCTGGGTCAATGACGAGCGTTACGGTGCCATGGCGGTGCGTGCTGGTGCGGCCAAAGGCCATGGTCCGCTCAGGATCCGCTTCGACCTGCGTCGCAAGGGGCTGGATGACACCCAGATCGAGGCTGCCCTGGATCAACCCGAGCTCGACTGGTTCGAACTGGCGCTTGCGTTGTTGTCGCGTCGGGCAAAGGCGACCGACCTTGCCGACTTCAAACTGCGCATGAAGTGGCTCAAATATCTGATGGGGCGTGGTTTTACCCAGGAACAAGCCCGTTACGCCCTATCAGCCATGCAAGGTGAGCAATAGTGGCGCGCCGAGGTTGAACACCTATAGCAACTGGCGTGCGGTACGGCTGGTGGGGAATATCAGCCCTTCGCCGGGTCTGTCGATGGCGGCCCTGTGGTCGAGCGAGGCATCCTGAAGCCCCCCTGTTGTGACGTCCTTGCGGGTGCTGCTGCCAAACGCTGGCCCCTTGGGGGCTATTTCACCCGCCAAGGGTCCCCACGTTTTACTTTACCCTGCAGAAAACTTACATTAATGCGGTTAAAAGTCCGTATTCGAATCAAGCAGGATTTTCCATGTACATGTCCACGTCAGAGATTCGCGCTGCGTTTCTCGAGTATTTCCGCACCCAGGGACACCAGGTTGTCTCTTCCAGCTCGCTGGTACCGCACAACGATCCGACCCTGCTGTTCACCAACGCAGGGATGAACCAGTTCAAGGACGTGTTCCTTGGCGCCGACAAGCGTGCCTATCACCGTGCCACCACGGCCCAGCGTTGCGTGCGGGCTGGCGGCAAGCACAATGACCTGGAAAACGTCGGCTATACCGCCCGTCACCATACCTTCTTCGAGATGCTGGGCAACTTCAGCTTCGGTGACTACTTCAAACAGGACGCCATCCGGTTTGCATGGGAATTCCTGACCGGTACCCTCAAGCTGCCCAAAGAGCGCCTGTTGGTGACCGTCTACGCGACTGACGACGAAGCCTTCGACATCTGGGAAAAAGAGGTCGGCGTGCCGGCCGATCGCATCGTGCGCATCGGTGACAACAAGGGTGCTCCTTATGCATCCGACAACTTCTGGGCCATGGGCGATACCGGCCCATGCGGTCCCTGCACCGAGATCTTCTACGACCACGGCGATCACATCTGGGGTGGCCCTCCCGGTTCACCGGAAGAGGATGGCGACCGCTTCATCGAGATCTGGAACGTGGTCTTCATGCAGTTCAACCGTCAGGCTGACGGCACCATGGAGCCGCTGCCCCGTCCGTCCGTGGATACCGGCATGGGTCTGGAGCGTATCTCCGCCATCATGCAGGGGGTGCACTCCAACTATGAGATCGACATCTTCCAGGCGTTGATCAAGAAGGCGGCCGAGATTGTCGGCACCACGGATCTGAGCAACCAGTCCCTGCGCGTCATCGCGGACCACATCCGTTCCTGCGCCTTCCTGGTGGCTGACGGAGTCATGCCCTCCAATGAAGGTCGCGGCTACGTGCTGCGCCGCATCATCCGCCGCGCCGTGCGTCACGGCCGCAAGCTGGGTGCTACCGACGTCTTCTTCTACAAACTGGCTGCCGAGCTGGCCGTGCAGATGAAGGATGTGGCGGCGGAACTGATCGCCCAGCTGCCGCTGGTCGAGCGTGTGCTGCGCATCGAGGAGGAGCAGTTCGTCCGCACGCTGGACAGAGGTCTGCTGCTGCTGGAAGACGCCCTGGCCAACCTCGGTGATGCCAAGGTGATCCCGGGTGAAGTGGTGTTCAAGCTCTATGACACTTACGGCTTCCCGGCCGACCTGACCGCCGATGTGGTGCGCGAGCGCGAGATCGGCATCGACGAAGAGGGCTTCAAGGCCGAGATGGAAAAGCAGCGCGCCCGTGCGAAAGAGGCTTCCAGTTTCGGCGTGAACTACAACGACGTGCTGAAGCTCGATTTCGAGACCCCCTTTACCGGTTACAAGCAACTGAGCCAGAACACCCAGGTGGTCGGTATCTACAAGGATGGTGTCGAGGTCAATGGCCTCATCGCCGGTGAAGAGGCCGTGATCGTGCTGACGGAGACCCCCTTCTATGCGGAGTCCGGCGGTCAGGTGGGTGACAGCGGCATCCTCAAGGTGGATGACGGCATCTTCGCCGTCACCGACACCCAGAAAGCGGGCAAGGCGATCATCCACAAGGGCTATCTGGAACTGGGTACCCTGGAGAAGGGAGCCGAGGTCGAGGCCGTGGTCGATGGCGACCGTCGTCAGGCCATCGCCCTTAACCACTCCGTGACTCACCTGCTGCACGCGGCCTTGCGCCAGGCGCTGGGTGAGCACGTGACCCAGAAAGGATCCCTGGTGGGCGCCGAGCGCATGCGCTTCGACTTCTCCCACTTCGAAGGGCTGACCATGGCGACTATTCGCCGGATCGAGGAGCTCGTCAACGCCCAGATCCGTGCCAACCACGAGGTGGCCACCCAGCTGATGGGGCTGGAAGAGGCCAAGTCAGCCGGTGCCATGGCGCTGTTTGGCGAGAAATATGAAGACGATGTGCGTGTGGTTCGCATGGGCGACTACTCCACCGAGCTGTGCGGCGGTACTCACGCCAAGCGCACCGGTGACATCGGCTTCTTCAAGATCATTGCCGAGAGCGGCATCGCGGCTGGCGTGCGTCGTATCGAAGCGGTCACCGGCAAGAGCGCCATCGATCTGATGCACCAGCTGGGTGAACAGATCGAAGAGGCCGCCGCGTTGGTGAAGGGCGATCAGTTCTCCATCGCCGACAAGGTGCGCCAGGTACTGGACAAGGCCAAGATGATGGAGCGCGAGCTGGAACAGCTCAAAGCCAAGCTGGCGGCGCAGGCGGGTAACGACCTGCTGAGTCAGGTCATCGACATCAATGGCCAGAAGGTGCTGGTTGCCGCCCTGGAAGGGGTCGACCCCAAATCCCTGCGCGGCATGCTGGACGAGCTGAAGAACCAGATGAAATCCGGTGTCGTGCTGCTGGCAACCAGCAGTGATGGCAAGGTCAACCTGATCGCGGGCGTGACCAATGACCTGACCGGTAAGGTCAAAGCTGGTGAGCTGGTCAATCTGGTGGCCCAGCAGGTGGGTGGCAAGGGCGGTGGTCGTCCCGACATGGCACAGGCGGGTGGTACCCAGCCTGAGGCGGTGCCGGCGGCGCTGCAATCCGTTCACTCCTGGCTGGAAGAGCGCCTGTAAGCGGGCGAGGTGATCTGTGGCACTCTATGTACAGAAGTACGGTGGCACCTCGGTCGGCACGCTGGAGCGGATCGAGGCAGTTGCTGAGCGGGTTCAACTGACCCGTGCCCAGGGACATGACGTGGTGGTGGTGGTCTCCGCCATGTCGGGCGAAACCAACCGGTTGCTGGGCATGGCCCAGCAGCTGGACCAGGATGCCAACCGGCGCGAGATGGATGTGCTGATCTCCACCGGCGAGCAGGTCACCATTGCGCTGCTGGCGATTGCGCTCAACAAGCGCGGTTGCCCCGCAGTCTCGATGACCGGTGATCAGGTCCGCATCCACACCGACTCCGCCTATGGCAAGGCGCGCATCACCCGTATCGACACCGAGCAGGTGGAAGCCGCACTCGGTGCCGGCAAGGTGGTAGTGATTGCCGGTTTCCAGGGGCGCGATGAGCACAATGCCATCACTACCCTGGGCCGAGGTGGTTCGGATACCACCGCGGTGGCCGTGGCTGCGGCCATCAAGGCCGATGAGTGCCAGATCTTTACCGATGTGGACGGGGTGTATACCACGGATCCGCGCATCGAGCCCAAGGCGCGTCGCCTCGATACCATCACCTTCGAGGAGATGCTCGAGATGGCGAGTCTCGGTGCCAAGGTGTTGCAGATCCGTTCGGTCGAGTTCGCGGGCAAGTACCGCGTGCCGCTAAGGGTGCTGTCGAGTTTCGTCGACGGAGAGGGAACCTTAATCACATATGGAGGTGAGAGGATGGAAGCACCCCTGGTATCCGGCATTGCGTTCAATCGCAACGAGGCCAGCCTGACCATTCTGGGTGTGCCGGACAGGCCGACCGTGGCCGCGCAGATCCTGAATCCGATCAGCGACGCCAACATAGATGTCGACATGATAGTGCAGAACACCATGGGGGATGGCACCGCCGATTTCACCTTCACGGTGAATCGCGATGATTATCGCCGGGCCCGCGCCTTGCTGGAGGAGACCGCCAGCGAGCTGGGGGCCGCCTGCGTGCAGGGCAACGGAGAGATCGCCAAGGTCTCCATCGTCGGGGTCGGCATGTGGAATCATCCTGGTGTAGCACGCACCATGTTCAAGGTATTGGGTGAGGAAGGGATCAACATGCAGCTGATCTCCACCTCTGAAATCAAGATATCCGTGGTGATTGACGAGAAGTACCTGGAGCTGGCCGTGCGTTCGTTGCACTCGGCGTTCGGGTTGGATCAAGAGCCTCATGAGCAGCCCTTGGGAAACAATCCCTGATTGATTTAGTTTCAACCATTTACCATATCGGTATCTTTGTAAGATAATGGCGCATATCGATATAAATACAAAACAGGATACAGGAGCAAGCGAATGCTTATTTTGACTCGTCGTGTAGGGGAAACCCTGATGATTGGTGACGAAGTAACCGTTACCGTACTGGGCGTCAAAGGGAACCAGGTTCGTATCGGTGTGAATGCACCGAAAGAGGTTTCCGTACACCGCGAAGAGATCTACATGCGGATACAGGCCGAGAAAGTCCCGGGCCAACCGAATTTCTAAGCCATTTCATGGCTGCCTGAAGGCGACATCCTGGATGTCGCCTTTTGTTTTTCAGGGGCCTGCAAATCGGCCTGCAGAGCGCGAAACTACTGGGTAAGTGTCGATATTGCTTGAATATTCCACTCTTTGGCCAAATGCTGAGCGAACGCTCTGTTTTCTCCAAAAAAGTGTTTGACTAAAAATCCCTGTGAAGTATTATCAGCCCCGCAAACGGAGAGGTGGCCGAGAGGCTGAAGGCGCTCCCCTGCTAAGGGAGTATGCGGCTTATACCCGCATCGGGGGTTCGAATCCCCCCTTCTCCGCCATTTTGCGCCCGTAGCTCAGCTGGATAGAGTACCTGGCTACGAACCAGGTGGTCAGAGGTTCGAATCCTCTCGGGCGCACCACATTTGACTCTTGGAGTCATGTGTTGACCATAAGCAAGTCGGCACTAAAGAAGGCTTACTGTTGAGTAAGCTTTTTTTATCGTTTGAAAACAGGGCGCCCGTAGCTCAGCTGGATAGAGTACCTGGCTACGAACCAGGTGGTCAGAGGTTCGAATCCTCTCGGGCGCACCATTTCAAGCAATACAATGATTTATGAGCGCCCGTAGCTCAGCTGGATAGAGTACCTGGCTACGAACCAGGTGGTCAGAGGTTCGAATCCTCTCGGGCGCACCATGTTTCAAGCAGTGCAACAATTTATGAGCGCCCGTAGCTCAGCTGGATAGAGTACCTGGCTACGAACCAGGTGGTCAGAGGTTCGAATCCTCTCGGGCGCACCATATTTCAAGCAGTGCAACAAGTTGTGAGCGCCCGTAGCTCAGCTGGATAGAGTACCTGGCTACGAACCAGGTGGTCAGAGGTTCGAATCCTCTCGGGCGCACCATACAGACAGCCTCGACGTCAGTCGGGGCTGTTTTTTTATGGGCGATATTCTCCTCCTCATCATGGGGTTGTCTCTCTCGTGTCCTTCTCCCTGACCCCCCCCACGGGGGACGGTTCCCCCTGGCTGCACGTGCCCCTGGGTAACCACTCTCCACGTATCTTGCCTGGCAGGCTGCTGACGCATCCCGTGGCCGTGCCTGTGGATCTGGGTGCCCTTACCATAACGCACTATGCTGTGCGGGGCTGGCGCCCTCTGGCGGCCTGCTGAGGCATTTGGCGGGCAATAAAAAAGGATGCCGCGGCATCCTTTCATGTCTTCGTGGAAAGAATCAGCTTTTCAGCCACTTGCGGATGCGGTTGGCATCCCCGACAGGGGTGCGTTTGCCCACCGAGTTGAGCAGTACGATGGCGAGCTCCTGACGATCCGGTTTGGCACGCATCAGCAGGCAGCGGCCCGCTTCGTCGGTATAGCCTGTCTTGGAGAGGCGTACATCCCAGTCCGGGTTCTTCACCAGCGGGTTGGTATTGTTGAACATCAGGCTGTAGGCCGGCTTGTGAAAGCGCATCTCCCTGCTGGTGTCCTGGGTGAATTCACGGATCAGCGGCTGTCGATAGGCCGCAGAGAGAAGCTTGGCCAGATCCTGGGCGGTGGAGACGTTGCGGGTGGAGAGACCGGTGGAGTCATAGTAGCGGGTGTTGCGCATGCCGAGCTGTCTGGCCTTGTTGTTCATGGCGCGGATGAAGGCCTGGCGACCCCCCGGGTAGTGGCGGGCAAGCGCCGAGGCCATGCGGTTCTCGGAGGACATCAGCGCCAGATGCAGGGCGTCGCGGCGGCTGACCTGGGTGCCCATGCGCACCCGTGAATAGGTGTGCTTAATGTTGTCCCTGTCGTTCTGATCGATGGTCAGGGTCTGATTGAGGTTCTGGCGGGCATCCAGCACCACCAGCGCCGTCATCAGCTTGGTGAGGGAGGCGATGGGGCGCACCCGGGTGGGGTTTTTCTGATACAGGGTCTTGCCGGTGTTGACGTCCATCACCAGGGCACTGCCCGATTTGAGCTGCAGCTTGGCCGGGTCGGGGGCCGCCAGGGCTGTCTGCGAACCCAGCAGTCCCATCAATCCACCTACCAGCGCGATTGCGCGAATCCAACACCCCATACAACCAACTCCATCCACAGCGAAAAAAGGCGCTAGATTCACTCATTTTTGCCCCTGCTTTACAAGAGCGAGCAGGGAGAATTCGCCACTATTTTCCATAAAAAAGGGCCGCCTGTGGGCGCAATGCTGATCAGTTAAGGATCCATTGACCGATCCTTCTGCTGTAGGACAATCCGGAACCAATCACTAGTTCCGGATTTTTTATGTCTATTGCAAACGATCTGAACGATGTTGTTGAGGCATCTGGCGACATGCTGGCTCGGCTGGCCATTTTTGCCGACCATATTCCCGACGAATGGATTACTGCCGCTGCCGCCTTGTCTGAAAAGGCCACTATCCGCCGACGCCGCTTACCTTCTGATATGGTCTTGTGGCTCGTCGTGGGGATGGCCTTTTTCCGCAATGAGCCCATCTCCGAGGTCGCTCGGCGCCTCAACATCTGTGCAGAAGGGTTGGCCAATGATGCCTTGCTCGCGGACAGTGCCCTGTCTCAGGCCCGTCAGCGACTCGGCAAACAGCCGCTCGAGTGGCTGTTCAAACAGTGCGCCGATGTGTGGGGGCGGGAACGTTATCCTGAAGACCATTGGCACGGTTTACAGGTCTTTGCCATCGATGGGGCCCTGTTCCGAACCCAGGATATACCTGAACTCAGAGCACATTTCGGCTCGGGTAACACCTCAACCAACCGGCAGACACCCTACCCGATGCTGCGGTTGGTCACGCTCATGAATGTCCGCTCGCATGTCATTGCCAACGCGGCCATCAGCCCGTACCGCAAAGGGGAAATCCCCCTGGCCTGCGAGTTCATTCACTCATTGCCGGACAAGTCAGTGACCCTGCTGGATAAAGGCTTCTTCGGTGCCGACCTGTTGCTGCGTATTCAGGCCGAAGACACCGACCGTCACTGGCTCATCCCGGAACGCAAGGGGCTGGTATACACGGAACTTGAGCGCTATGGCGACGGTGACCGTCTGTTGCAAATGACGGTCTCGCCTCAGGCTAGCAAGAAAAACCCGGCGTTGCCGACACACTGGCAAGTTCGCGCAGTGACCTATGAGGTGGCAGGCAAGGAGAAAACGGTCTTTACCTCCCTGCCCGTGGCGCGATTCAGTGCAGCTCAGGTGGCGACCCTGTACCACGAGCGCTGGGAAATCGAGCTGGGATACCGGGATATCAAAAGCGCGATGCAGCACAACGCCATCACGCTGAGAAGCAAGAAAGTGAACTTGGTCTATCAGGAGCTGTGGGGATTGCTGCTTGGATACAATCTGGTCAGGCGGGAGGCCAGCCAGGCCGCCGTAGCCCATCAGCGAGCGCCCAATGAGGTGAGCTTTAAGTTTGCCTGTCAGTTCATCGCGAACCAGATGGCAGTGATGGCGGGCGCGTTATCGCCAGCCCATACGCCACGGAGGTTGGCGGAGTTGCGGGGCTGCATAGGCGTCATGTTCATAGAAAAACGCCCCAGGCCATCGAGACCCAGGGCGGTGAAGATATCAAAGACCCGTTTTCCGGTAAATCGCAATGCGGCTCCGCTTAAGTGAACAGCATTGCGCCTGTGGGCGACCCTGTGGTTTGTCTCACTCTCTGGAGACGCCGGGCTTGCGTCTGCTCCACCAGCGCCAGACCAGAGCGATGAGGCCGCCCACCAGCAGCATGACCGGCAGGTAGATAATGACGCTGAGAAATTGGGACTCATACTGCGCGGCCAGCTTGGTGTGGCTCAGGTAGTAACCCAGCCCGACCAGGGGGCAGATCCACATGATGGAGCTGATCAGGTTGACCACCAGGAAGCGCCCCTGGGGGATCTCGTTGGCGCCGACGATATAGGGGTAGGCGGTACGCACGAAGGCGATGTAGCGGGCGGTGATCAGGGTGATGATGCCGTACTTGTTGAGCAGGTAATGCACCTTCTCCTTGTGTTTGTCATCGAGGTGGGACATCAGCCTGTGATACATCCGGGTGTGGCCGAGGAAACGCCCCTGCATGTAGCCAAGCCAGGTGCCGACGAAGGTCGCCATGATCAGCAGCGGGACCACCGCCATCGGCAACACCCCCTGATAGATCAGCACGCCGGTCAGGATCAGCAGGGTATCCCCTGGCAGGAAGGCGGTGGGGATAAAGCCATTCTCGAGCACCAGGAAGGTCAGCAGGACGACATAGACCATGAAGACCATCTTGGGATCAGAGAGTGTCGCCAGATCCTGATGCATAAAGGCGTGAGCCAGGTGGTAAAACTGCTCCATACATGCAAACTCCGCAGGTTAGCTGGGTTGGTCGGTCAAGGGCATGGCAAGCACCTTGTCGATACGCAGGCCGTCCATATCCACGATTTCCAGTTGCCACTGTTCCAGGGTGACCAGGTCTCCGGTCTGGGGAAGGCGGCCAAGGAGCAGCATGATAAGCCCTCCAAGGGTGTGATAGTGATGTTTTTCTTCTTCCGGCAGACGAACCAGCTCCAGACAGTCCTTCAATTCTGGCAGCGGAATGAGGCCGTCGAGCAGCCAGCTGCCGTCGGCGCGCTGGAAGGCCCAGTTGTCTTCCCCATCTTCCTGCTGGAAGTCGCCGGCCAGGGTTTCCAGCAGATCCTGCTGGGTGACCAGCCCCTGCAGCTCGCCATATTCGTCCACCACCAGCACCATGTGCTCGGAGTGGGTACGGAAGTGGTTGAGCAGCTCCAGGCCGTTGAGGGTCTCCGGCAGCAGGCTGCCGTCCTGGGTCAGCGCCGCCAGATCGATGGGCTCTCCCTTGATGTAGGCGTGCAGCACCTTGCTGACGTTGAGGATGCCCACCAGATCCGACAGGCTGCCGTCACAGACAGGGAAGAAGCTGTGGCGATACTCCACCAGACGTTGGAGGTTCACTTCCAGCGGCAGTGACAGGTCCAGATAGCGGATGTCGCTGCGCGGCACCATCAGGGAGGCCAGGCTGCGTTCGTCGAGGCGGAACACGTTGCGCAACATAGTGTGCTCATGGTCCTCAATCACCCCCGCTTCGGAGCCCTCCACCAGCATGGCGTGGATCTCCTCCTGAGTGACGTTGTTGCTGCTGCGCTGATCGACCCGCAGCAGCCGCAGGCTGGCGTTGGTGGAGGCGGAGAGCAACCAGACGAAGGGACGGGTCAGGGTCGCCAGCCAGAGCATGGGGCGGGCTACCAGACAGGCAATGCGCTCGGCGCTGAGCTGTCCGAGGCGTTTGGGCACGAGCTCCCCTACCACGATGGAGAGATAGGTGACCAGCACGACCACGATGACGGTGGCGAGCAGGCTGCTGCTCTTGGGGGAGAGCCCCCACTCCTGCAGCCAGAGAGCGAAGGGCTGGGCCAGCAGGGACTCGCCATAGATACCGTTGAGCAGACCGATGCTGGTGATGCCGATCTGCACGGCGGAGAGGAAATGGGTCGGATCTTCCCCGAGCTTGAGGGCGATGGCGGCGGAGCGGCTCCCTTCGCTCGCCATTTTGGCGAGGCGTGCCTTGCGTGCCGTCACGATGGCGATTTCCGACATGGCGAAGACGCCATTGAGCAAAATCAATCCAAACAGGATCAATATTTCCATACTGCAGCAGCACTCCCGATAGAAAAGACCGCTGGCAGTGTAATGAATTTGCGGGCTCTGCGCTTGTGAAAGGAGGTGATTTGGCTCGTGAATTTTTGAATATCGTCCCGGCGGGAGGGATAAAACTGCGGGGCAGGAGAGGGAGAACTGAACCCATGACATGAAAGAGCCCCCGATAAACGGGGGCTTGTCATGTTGCGCAGTGGCTTAGAGCGCTGCGATCTCGGCCTGCTGGGCTTCCAGCTTGGTCAGCTGGAGACGGTAATCTTCCAGCTTCTCGCGCTCCTTGATGATGACCGCTTCCGGCGCCTTGGCGACGAAGGCTTCGTTGCCGAGCTTGCCTTCGATGCGGCCGCACTCGCCCACCAGACGGGCAACCTCTTTGGCCAGACGGACCAGCTCGGCATCCTTGTCGATGAGACCAGCCATGGGGATCATCAGCTCGGTAGCACCGATCAATTTTTTGACCGACAGCGGGGCGGTTTCACCGTCCGCCAGTACGCGGATGGATTCCAGACGGGCCAGCGACTTGAGGAAGGCCTCGTTGCCCTGGGCGCGCTGGGCATCCTTGGCATCGCACTGGAGCAGCACGTTGAGGGGGACGCTCGGGGCCACGTTCATCTCGGCGCGGATGTTGCGGATGCTGACGATGAACTCCTTCACCCACTCCTGATCCGCCATCGCGGCTTCGTCCACCTTGGCGGCGTCGAATTCCGGGAAGGCCTGAATCATGATGGTGTCGGCGTGTACGCCGGCCAGCGGGGCGACCGATTTCCAGATGGTCTCGGTGATGAACGGGATGATCGGGTGAGCCAGGCGCAGCAGGGTCTCGAGGACGCTGACGAGGGTGTGGCGGGCAGCGCGCTGCTCGGCCTCGGAACCCTTGGTCAGTACCGGCTTGGTCAGCTCCAGATACCAGTCACAGAACTGGTTCCAGATAAATTCGTACAAGACGCCTGCCGCGATGTCGAAGCGGTAGGTATCGAGGGCGGTACGGAAGTCCCGGATGGCAACTTGCAGCTGGGACTGGATCCAGCGATCCGCCAGGCTGAACTGCATCTCGCCACCGGCAAAGCCGCAATCCTGATCTTCGGTGTTCATCAGCACATAGCGGGAGGCGTTCCACAGCTTGTTGCAGAAGTTGTTGTAGCCATCCAGGCGCTTCATGTCCCAGTTGATGTCACGACCGGTAGAGGCCAGCGCCGCCAGGGTGAAGCGCAGGGCGTCGGTGCCGTGGGCATTGATCCCTTCCGGGAACTGCTTGGCGGTGCGCTTGGCGATCTTCTCGGCCATCTGCGGCTGCATCATGTTGCCGGTGCGCTTCTCCAGCAGGTCTTCCAGGGAGATGCCATCGATCATGTCGAGGGGGTCCAGCACGTTGCCCTTGGACTTGGACATCTTCTGGCCTTCTTCGTCACGGATTAGGCCGGTGATATAGACGGTCTTGAACGGGACTTGCGGCTGGCCGTTCTCGTCCTTGATGAAGTGCATGGTCATCATGATCATCCGGGCAATCCAGAAGAAGATGATGTCGAAGCCGCTCATCAGCACGTCGGTCGGGTGGAAGGTCTTGAGCGCCTCGGTGTTGTTCGGCCAGCCCAGGGTGGAGAAGGTCCACAGGGCGGAGCTGAACCAGGTGTCGAGCACGTCTTCGTCCTGACGCAGCACGGTCACGGACGGGATGCTGTGCTTGGCGCGCACTTCCTCTTCGTTGCGGCCCACGTAGACGTTGCCGGCATCGTCATACCAGGCCGGGATGCGGTGACCCCACCACAGCTGACGGGAGACGCACCAGTCCTGAATGTCGCGCATCCAGGAGAAGTACATGTTTTCGTACTGCTTCGGCACGAACTGGATGCGGCCATCTTCCACCGCCTCGATGGCGGTCTTGGCCATGGGGGCCACGCGCACGTACCACTGGTCGGTCAGCATGGGCTCGATGGGCACGCCGCCGCGATCGCCGTAAGGCTGTTGCAGCACGTGATCCTTGATCTCGGCCAGGAGGCCCAGCTCGTCCAGCTTGGCGACGATGGCCTTGCGGGCGGCGAAGCGCTCCATCCCGGCGAACTCGGTCGGCAGGGCGGCGTCATAGGCGGTGCTCGGGTTGCCATTGGTATCGACCACTTCGGCCTCGGCACGCACGTGGGCGTCAAGGGTGAAGATGTTGATCATCGGCAGGTTGTGGCGCTTGCCCACTTCGTTGTCGTTGAAGTCGTGGGCCGGGGTGATCTTCACGCAGCCGGTGCCCTTCTCCATGTCGGCATGTTCGTCGGCAACGATGGGGATCAGACGGTTCACCAGCGGCAGCAGGATATGCTGGCCGATCAGCGCCTTGTAGCGCGGGTCTTCCGGGTTCACGGCCACGGCGGTATCGCCCAGCATGGTTTCCGGACGGGTGGTGGCGACGATCAGGTGATCCTGGCCTTCGGCGGTCTTGGCGCCGTTGGCCAGCGGGTAGCGAAGGTGCCACATGTGGCCCTTGATCTCGCGGTTTTCCACTTCCAGGTCGGAGATGGCGGTGTTGAGCTTGGGATCCCAGTTCACCAGACGCTTGCCGCGGTACATCAGGCCGTCTTCGTACAGGCGCACGAACACTTCCTGGACGGCGGCGGAGAGGCCCTCATCCATGGTGAAGCGCTCGCGCTCCCAATCCACGGAGTCACCCAGACGGCGCATCTGACGGGTGATGGTGCCGCCGGACTCTTCCTTCCACTGCCAGATCTTGTCAATGAAGGCTTCCCGGCCGTAATCGTGGCGGGTCTTGCCCTCTTCTGCGGCGATCTTGCGCTCAACCACCATCTGGGTGGCGATACCGGCGTGGTCGGTACCCGCTTGCCACAGGGTGTTCTTGCCCTGCATGCGCTTGTAGCGGATCAGGGTGTCCATCAGGGTCTGCTGGAAGGCGTGGCCCATGTGCAGGCTGCCGGTGACGTTCGGCGGCGGGATCATGATGCAGAAGGAGTCTTTGCTGGTGTCGCCGTGGGGCTTGAAGTAACCCTGGGCTTCCCAGTGCTGGTAGAGCGCCTGTTCGATGGCGTTGTGATTAAAAGTCTTTTCCATGGTCTCGCCGTATTCTGGATGGATGGAGTCTGGTGTTGATTCGTCGTGGATCGAGGGTGGCACAGTCAGGGCTGCGCCGGATCCGGTGCGGCAAGGACGGGCTGATCCCTCATCTCGAGGGTATGGCCCGCCTGGCGATAATGCTTGTAGCGCTCGCGGGCTTGCTGCTTTTGCGTTTCGTCAGTGGGGACAAAATCTACCACTTGAGCGAAGTGTCCTGCAAACAAAGGTGTCTGCCGGGCCAGGTTGATGAGGCAGGCATAGCGCCGCCGTGGCTGCTGATGGCCTATCTCCACCGGGGCCTGACCGCTCTCCCCCTGCAACTGGTGCGGCACGAAGCGATCGGGCGGCAACTGCCACAACAGCTCGTCCAGACGCAGGGCCTGGGCCTCGTCCTCGCACAGCAGATAGAGGTGGCCTGCGCTCCAGCCATCGGCCGCAAGCTGGCAGGCGAGGCGCTCGACGGCGGAGGCATCCGCATCATCGGGCTGGCTCATCAGGTAAAAGGTCACTTGGCTCATCAGGTCGGTCCCGTTTGGCTGTGACGGACAGCGATTGGCCGTCTTCGGGAGCCGCGTCTGGCACGGACTTCCCGGATTCTCTCAATGAAACAAGGAAGAGGCAGGCCTCTTCCTTGTGATACAGGGTAACGCCTTCTCGCATCGCTCTTCGAGTCGATGGGGAAGGGGATCACTCCTTGTCTTCGACGTCCGCCACGCCGGCCCGGTTGAGCAGGAACTGGGTCAGCAGGGGCACAGGACGGCCGGTGGAGCCCTTCTCCTTGCCGCTCTTCCAGGCGGTCCCTGCGATATCCAGGTGAGCCCAGTTGTATTTCTTGGTGAAGCGCGACAGGAAGGCGGCGGCGGTGATGGTACCGGCCGGACGGCCACCGATGTTGGCCATGTCCGCGAACGGGCTTTCCAGCTGCTCCTGATACTCGTCGAACAGGGGCAGGCGCCAGGCGCGATCGCCGGCCTGTTCGGAGGCGTTGAGCAGCTCGTGGGCCAGGGGGTTGTGGTTCGCCAAGAGGCCAGAGGTATGGTGGCCCAGGGCGATGATGCAGGCACCGGTCAGGGTCGCCACATCGATCACGGTCTCGGGATCGTAGCGGTCCACATAGGTGAGGGCATCGCACAACACCAGGCGGCCTTCGGCGTCGGTGTTGAGCACCTCGACGGTCTGGCCGGACATGGTAGTGAGGATGTCACCGGGGCGGTAGGCGTTGCCCCCCGGCATGTTCTCGCAGCCCGCCAGCACGCCGATGACGTTGATGGGCAGCTGCAACTGGGCCAGGGCGTGCATGGTGCCGAGCACGGAGGCGGCGCCACCCATGTCGTACTTCATCTCGTCCATGCCGTCAGCCGGCTTGATGGAGATGCCGCCGGAGTCGAAGGTCAGCCCCTTGCCCACCAGCACGATGGGCTTGGCGTCGGCGTTGCCCTTGTACTCGATGATGGCCATCATGGCTTCGTTCTCGGAGCCACGGGCCACTGCCAGGTAGGAGTTCATGCCGAGCTCGGCCATCTCCTGCTCCCCTACCACCCTGGTGGTGATGTTGTCATAGGCATCCGCCAGACGGCGGGCCTGGGAGGCGAGGTAGGCGGGATTGCAGACGTTGGGCGGCATGTTCGCCACGTCGCGGCAGATGCGCACCCCTTTCGCCACGGCCAGGCCGTGGTTGATGGCGCGCTCGCCTATGGTCAGTTCCCGACGCGTCGGCACGTTGAAGACCAGCTTGCGCAACGGACGGCGCGGTTCGGCCTTGTTGGTCTTGAACTGATCGAAGCTGTAGAGGCCCGCCTTGGTGGTTTCCACCGCCTGACGCACCTTCCAGTAGGTATCCCGACCCTTGACGTGCAGCTCGGTCAGGAAGCAGACCGCTTCCATGGAGCCGGTTTCGTTCAGGGTGGTGATGGTCTTGTTGATGATCTGCTTGTACTGGCGCTCGTCGAGTTCGCGCTCCTTGCCGCACCCGACCAGCAGTACGCGCTCGCTGAGCACGCCCGGTACTTGATGCAGCAGCAGCATCTGGCCCGGTTTCCCTTCCAGGTCGCCACGGCGCAGCAGCGAGCTGAGGTAGCCGTCGCTGATCTTGTCCAGCTGTTCGGCAACCGGAGAGAGGCGGCGGGGCTCAAAAACGCCGACCACGACGCAGGCACTGCGTTGCTTCTCAGGACTGCCACTCTTTACACTGAACTCCATGGAATCTCCTACATCCTAAAGACAAAAGGCACCATTTATTGAATAATGCGGTGCTTGTTGGGGTATCAGAGGCGGAGCGAACAGTCACAGGCTCCGCAGTTCAAACTGGTAAAAATCCAATATAGGGCCCTATTTTTCAGGCATTCGACTAAAAACACAAGTTTACTTGGGAATGACTGTGATCGTTTTCCGATATTTGTTCAGGGAGACCCTGAAAACCCAGCTGGCGGTGCTGTTCGTGCTGCTGCTTATCTTCGTCAGCCAGCAATTTATCCAGATCATTGGCGATGCCGCCGATGGTGAGGTGCCGACGCGCCTGGTATCCACCCTCCTGCTGCTCAACCTGCCGAATATGGCGTTGTTGATGCTGCCTATCAGTCTGTTTTTAGCCATTCTGTTTGCTCACGGCCGTTTGTACGCGGAAAGCGAGATGACGGTGATGCATGCGGTGGGTTTCAGTCACCGTTTCATCATGGGCAGCGCTCTGGTGCTGGCCTTGCTGACCGCCGCCGTCGCGGCGTTCAACACCGGCTGGGTCGCCCCCCAGGCCAAGGAGCGGGAGTACCAGGTGATCGACGAGTTCAAGGCCGATCCCGGTATCTCTTTCCTGCAGGCCGGCCGCTTCATGGAGCTCGACAAGGGGCGCCTGGTGGCCTACATCCAGGATCTGAACGACAAGGGGTCGGAGTTGCAGAAAATCTTCGTGCTGCAACGGGCCGAGGGTGGCTCACCCCCGTCAGTGGTGGTGGCCAACGAGGGGCAGGTGACCGCCGACAGCAACGGCTTGCAGTGGCTGACCCTGAAGGATGGTTCGCGCTACGAGGGGCATTTCACCGGCAAGCAGTTCCAGGTCTCGGAGTTTCGTGAATACAGCCTGGTGATCCGCCAGCAGGAGATGGAGCGATCCAACCGCAAGGCGGCGGCCAAGCCGACCCTGGCATTGCTCGGCACCCAGGACAACCAGCTGATGGCCGAATTGCAGTGGCGCCTGTCGCTGCCCCTCTCCATCCTGGTGCTCACCTTCCTGGTGGTGCCGATGGCGCGGGTCAATCCCCGTCAGGGGCGTTACGCCAAGCTGCTGCCGGCCATCCTGCTCTATCTCTCCTATTTCCTGCTGCTCAGTGCCGCCCGGTCGGCCATCGACAGCGGGCGTCTGCCCCATTGGCCCGGGATGTTCCTGGTGCCCCTGGTCTATCTGCTGCTGATAGGGTTGCCTCTCAACCTGCAGGGCACCAGCTGGTGGAACGGGGTCAAAGGGCAATTGTTCAAGAGAAAGTCAGCATGATGCTGCAACCTGGGAGTCTCTGCTGATGTTCGGCATTCTCGATAGATACATAGGCAGGGTCATCTTCATGTCGATCCTGCTGTGCGAGCTGACCCTGGTCGGGCTGGCCGCGCTCATCAAGTACGTGGAGCAGTTGAAGGCGGTCGGGGAAGGCAACTACGACATGCTCAACGCCCTCTACTACGTGCTGCTCTCCATGCCCAAGGAGGCGGTGCTCTTCTTCCCCCTGGCGGCCCTGCTCGGTGGCCTCATCGGTCTGGGCCAGCTCGCGACCAGCTCCGAGCTGGTGGTGATGCAGGCGGCGGGACGCTCCAAGATCAGCATCGTCATGGCGGCGCTCAAGACCGCCATTCCCCTGATGCTGCTGGTGGGGCTGATGGGCGAGTACGTCGCACCGGCCGCCAAGCGGATGGCGGATGACATCAAGGCGGGGGCCATGTCGGAAGGGAGACTCACGGTCTCGGCCTACGGGGTCTGGGCACGGGATGGCAACAACTTCGTCAACATCAACGGGGTGCGCAACGATGGCGCCCTGACCGGCATCACCCTCTACCGCTTCACTCCGTCCCGCAATCTGATCGACGTGGTGCAGGCGAAGGAGGGGGTGTTTGAGGATCACCACTGGCTGCTGAAACAGGTGCACATCACCCGGTTTGACGATCCCACCCGGATCCAGGACGAACAGCATGCCCAGATGGCCTGGCAATCCGAGCTGACCCCCAAGCAGCTCGGGGTGGTCAGCATCGATCCCGAGAACCTGCCCATCTCGGGGCTGCGGGACTACATCGGTTATCTGGATGCCAACAAGCAGGATGCCGGACGCTACAAGCTGGAGATGTGGCGCAAGCTGCTCTCACCGCTCTCCGTGGTGGCCATGATACTGCTCGCCTCCTCCTTCATCTTCGGCCCGCTGCGCTCGGTGAGCATGGGGGCGCGGATGCTGATGGGGATCATGACCGGCTTCGCGGTCTATGTGAGCGACAGGGTGTTCGGCCCGGTCAGCCTGGTCTATGCGGTCCCGCCCATCCTCGCGGCCATCGCACCCAGCCTGCTGTTTGGCGGCATCTCCTTCTATATCCTGAGCCGCAAGCAGTAGCGGCCTGAAGGACGGCGGGCTGCTGACAAAAGGCGGCCATTGCTCTCGATGCACCGTTTCCGTCAAGGTTCTGGGCTGCAAGCAGTCAGTTCTGGTCAGCAAAAAGGGCACCTCTGGGTGCCCTTTTTCGTTGCCGCCTTGGGATCAGCGATTGAGCTGCTCCAGGTTTTCCGCCTTGCCGAGCACCACCACCTCGCACTCGGCCCAGATGTCCTGGAAGGCGCGGGGGCGGGCGCGATTGAACACACACAGCAGGTTGCCCAGGCCAAAGGCCGAGGTGGCGAGCCGGATCAGGGCCTGGGTGACGCGAATGTTGCTGCCGTCCAGGTTCTGGATGCGCAGGCGCCAGGCCCGCATGCCAATGGTCTGGCCGGCGCGGACCCAGAACCAGGTGTAGAAACCGCAGATGACGAAGGCCAGCCAGGCGCTGTAGAGGGGGCTGGTGAGCAGCCAGGCGGCATCCTTGCCCTCGGGAACGTGCGCCATGCCGGTGGCCAGCAGCAGGTGGGCCACCCCCATGCCGATGAAGCCGGCGATGATCAGCAGGGCAATCACCACCAGATAGTCATAGAGCAGGGCGCCGAGACGGCGCAGCAGACCGGCAGACGGATGCCGGGGAGCAGGCTGGAGAGGGGAGGGGGTCTTGCGCTTGGCCATGATGATTATTCCATTAATATGATGCGGGCATTCTATGTAACTGGCTTGGCATCGGCAAGGCGTTGAATAAATGAGCAAACAACGGTGGGCGCAAGAAAAACACCTTGCATGGCCAAGCGCCATTCGTATAATCCCTCGCAGCTGCCCGGGTGGCGAAATCGGTAGACGCAGCGGATTCAAAATCCGCCGTAGCAATACGTGTCGGTTCGAGTCCGACCCCGGGCACCATCAGATTCCATGACAAAAGGCCATCCTCGCGGATGGCCTTTTGTTTTTCCGGGCGGTGCGAAGAGGTGTACCCTCAGACCTTCAGACCTTCAGACCTTCAGACCTTCAGACCTTCAGACCTTCAGACCTTCAGACCTTCAGACCTTCAGACCTTCAGACCTTCAGACCCACAGGCTCTCAGGCCATCAGCCTCTCGGACTGCCATCCCCTCAGTCGATGTTCTGTGCGATGCGCCACAGCACGCCGGCGGGATCGTACAGACAGAATTCCTTCATGCGCCACGGCTGGGTGACGAGCTCCGTGACCCGGACGCCGTAGCGGGCGGCGATCTGGCTCGCCTCCACTTGGGCCCGCCAGGCGGCCACGTCCTCCACCAGGAGGTGCATCATGAGCTGCTCGGCCAGCCCCGGGGGGTTGCCATCCTGCAGCAGGAAGCTTGCGTTGCCGAGATGAAAATAGGCCACGCCGTCGCCATCGGAGGCCAGGGTAAAGCCGAGATCCTGATAGAACTGCTTTGACAGCGTGAAATCCCGGGCAGGCACGAAGGCCTTGATTTCGGTCACGTTGAGATTGGGCATGGGCTCCTCGCGGCGCTGGGAACAGGGGAAGATGGCTTGCCAGTATGACCGGGCATTTCGGGGCAAGCCAGACGAATGGCACGAGTTTGCACTCTTATCGTGCTTGTGCCCCTCGGGTGGGGGGATATTGGCCGTCAGCCTCATTTGATTTCACCATGGTATGGCCCATTTCATTTATTTCATAAATACCTTAGCGGGATAGATAAGCCTGCCAGGGTGACATCACCACGGGTTCGCCCTGTCATTGTGAGGCGATTGGGTCATCCTGGTGCATTTTCCCGGCAATGCACAGCCAAAGTGCGATTTTCCCCCTGTAACCGGGCATCGTGCGCCAAGATGGTGCGTGTTGAATGTGATAAAAACATAAATCAATGAAATAAAAGGATTATTTTTCTTGGCCTGCTTTATGCTTTCCCCATGTCATGTCGCCATGATGTCTCCGTGAGCCACACAGGTGCGGTGGGCAGGTGGCCAGGTTGGAAATGCATATCAGGAAATGGACCCGGATGCCGGGACGACAAGGAGAGGGCTGTATGTTCAAGAGACTCGTAATGACTGGCCTGCTGGCGCTGGCCGCCACCATGGCCGCCCCGGGCTGGGCCGAAGAGGTGGCCGCGCAGGCCGATGTGGTACAGGCGGCCGCGACCGTGACCATCAACAAGGGGGACAATACCTGGCTGATGGTGGCGGCGGCCCTGGTGATCCTGATGTCCGTGCCGGGCCTCGCCCTCTTCTACGGCGGCCTGGTGCGCGCCAAGAACATGCTGAGCGTGCTGATGCAGGTGTTCACCCTGTTCTGCCTCATCACCGTCCTCTGGGTGGTCTACGGCTACTCCCTGGCCTTCACCGAGGGCGGCGCCTTCTACGGCTCCTTCGACAAGGTGCTGTTGATGGGGGTGACGCCGGATTCCATCGCCGCCACCTTCAGCAAGGGGGTCGGGATCAGCGAGTTCATCTACGTGGTGTTCCAGGGTGCCTTTGCCGCCATCACCTGCGGGCTCATCGTCGGCGGCTTTGCCGAGCGGATGAAGTTCTCGGCGGTGCTGCTGTTCGCGGTGATCTGGTTCACCTTCGCCTATATCCCGATGGCGCACATGGTGTGGTACTGGGCGGGTCCGGATGCCTACACGGATGCGGCCGCCGCCGAAGCGGCCGGTGCCACCGCAGGCTATCTGTTCCAGCACGGCGCTCTGGACTTCGCCGGCGGCACCGTGGTGCACATCAACGCCGCGGTGGCCGGTCTGGTTGGGGCCTTCATGGTGGGCAAACGGGTTGGCTATGGCCGTGACCCCATGACCCCCCACAGCCTGACCATGACCATGATCGGGGCCGCCCTGCTGTGGTTCGGCTGGTTCGGCTTCAACGCCGGCTCCTCCCTCGAAGCCAACGGCACGGCGGCCCTGGCCTTCGCCAACACCTGGATCGCACCGGCCGCTGCCGCCCTCTCCTGGACCTTCGCCGAGTGGGCGATGAAGGGCCGTCCCTCCCTGCTTGGCGCTGTCTCCGGTGCGGTGGCGGGCCTGGTCGCCATCACCCCTGCCGCCGGTTTCGTCGGTGTGGGGGGGGCCCTCATCATCGGCCTGCTCAGCGGTGTGGCCGGTCTGTGGGGCGTGCACGGTCTCAAGCGTCTGCTGGGGGCCGATGACAGCCTGGACGTGTTCGGCCTGCACGGGGTGTGCGGGATCCTGGGTGCCGTGCTGACCGGGGTGTTCGCCAGCCCGGATCTGGGCGGCACCGGGGTGTGGGACTATGTGACCAACCAGGTGGCCGAGGGATACTCCATCCTGGCCCAGGTCAAGGTACAGGTCATCGGCGTGGGGGTGACAGTGGTCTGGACCGCCCTGGTCTCGGCCGTGGCCTACAAGCTGGTGGACCTGCTGATCGGTCTGCGGGTGAAGGAAGATGCCGAGCGCGAAGGGTTGGACGTGACCAGCCACGGCGAGAAAGCCTACAGCCATTGATCCTGCTGCCATGAATGTCATACCGCCGGCCCCGTCCGGCGGTTTTTTTATTGGGGCGGGCTGGCTAGGCTGCCCGGACCGGGCCGCTGGTGGCCGGGGTCGCTATTTGTGTTTGCAGGGTCTTTTATGCCTGCATTTTGGGCGGATCTCCGCTAAACTCTGCCACCCTTTATTCGGGGTCGCCGGGTCTGCCCCGTCGTCACCCTCTCTTTCATGCCTTCGGAGCCGCTCATGCCGTTAGTGGGACACCAACATCAGATCGATATTCTGGAACTGACCGACAAGGGGGATGGCAAGGGTCGCCTGTTCGATCGCCCCCTGTTTGTCGAGGGTCTGCTGCCCGGTGAGCAGGCGCTGGTCGAGTTGACCGAGGTCAAACCGAACTACCTGCACGGCAAGCTGGTCGAGTTGACCCAGCCCTCTGCCGATCGGGTGGCCGATTTTTGCCCCAACACCGAATGTGGTGGCTGCCAGGTGCGCCCGCTGGCCTATCCGGCCCAGCTTGCCCTCAAGCAGAGCCTGGTGCAGAGCGCACTGGAGCAGGTCGGGCTGGGTGAGGCCGTGGTCAACCCCATCCTCGGCATGGAGACGCCGTTTGCCTACCGCAACAAGGCCCAGTACGCGGTGCGTGGCAGCGAGGCGGGCGCCGAGATCGGCTTCTACCGCAAGCACTCCCATGACCTCATCACCGCCGATGACTGCGCGGTGCAGGACTCCCTGCACGTGGAGCTCAATGCCCGGGTACGCAACTGGATGCGCGAGCACGACATCGCGGCCTATGACGAGGTGGCCCACACCGGCTGCGTGCGCAACCTGATGACCCGCAAGGGCTTCAAGAGCGGCGAGCTGATGGTGGTGCTGGTGACCCTGGGCGAAGCGCTGCCGTTCGAAGCCGAGCTGCTGGTGGCCCTGGCGGATCTGCCGGTCACTACTCTGGTGCAGAACATCAACGAGGCGCGCACCAACCGCATCCTGGGTGACAAGAACCGGGTGCTGCTGGGCAGCGGGGTGATCCGCGACAAGATCCACGAGCTCGAATTCGAGATCTCGCCCCTCTCCTTCTTCCAGAACAACCCGAGCCAGACCGACGTGCTCTACTCCAAGGCGCTGGAGTATTGCGAGCTGACCGGCAGCGAGACGGTGTTCGACATCTATTGCGGCATCGGCACCATCTCCCTGTTCCTGGCAGGCAAGGCCGCCAAGGTGGTGGGGATCGAGTCGGTGGAGAGCGCCATCAGCGACGCCCGTCGCAATGCGGCCCTCAACGGCATCGAGCAGACCGAGTTCCACGTGGGCAAGGCGGAGCAGCTGATGCCTGCCCTGCATGCCGACGGGGTGAGTGCCGACGTGGTGGTGATGGATCCGCCCCGCAAGGGCTGTGACAAGGCGGTATTGCAGACCCTGGTGGCCATGGCGCCGCGCCGTCTGGTCTATGTCTCCTGCAACCCCCAGACCCTGGCCCGTGATCTCGCCTGGCTGGTCAAGCAGGGCTTCGTGCTGGACGAGGTGCAGCCGGTGGACATGTTCCCGCACTCCATGCACGTGGAAGCCGTTGCTCGCCTGAGCCTGCCAGCGAAAGCCTGATCGGGCCGAGGGCGTGGCGTTAGCCAGATGGCTCTGATAAAAACGACTCCTGAGGGAGTCGTTTTTTTTATGGTCGTGGTCGGCAGAACCACCAGGCAGGGAGGTCGGCGTGATGATTCGTATGGCAGGGGTGGAGGATGCGGCGGCGCTGGACAGCTTCTTCGGGCAACTGGACAGGGAGACCCGCTTCATGCTGTATGAAGCGGGAGAGCGCCCCTCGGACATCGAGGGGCAGCGCAGGCGGCTCGAGGCCATGGCCGCGGCCCCCAATCAGGCCATGTGGCTGCTGGAGCTGGCGGGGGAGGTACAAGGGTTTGCCGCGCTCCTTGGTGGCGGCCTGGCACGCAACCGCCACTGCGCCCTGGTGGTGATGGGGCTGCGTTCGGGGGCGCGCGGGCAGGGATGGGGGGAACGGTTGCTGCGTACCCTGATCGCGACCGCGAGGGATCTCGGTATCCACCGGCTGGAGCTGGGAGTGATGGCCCACAACGAGGTGGCCCACGCCTTGTATCGCAAGTGCGGGTTCGTGGAGGAAGGGGTGAGACGGCAGGCCTATCGGCTGGACGAGGGCTATGTGGACGAGATTTCCATGGGGCTGCTGCTGCCGCTGGACAGGCCATGACGCCGCTGGCCCCGAGATGCTGGTCTGGGGCGCTGGATTGGGGCAGGCTTGTGGGGAAACCATCAAGACAAGGAGGCGCCCATGAAGGGGATATTGCTGCGTTGGCTGGCTCGCTACGATGCCTGGTGCCAGGAGTGGGGACTCACACCGGAGAACCGGCGCTGCTGCGCGCCGGTACGCCATGATGAAGACGAGAAGCGCCCGGAGAAGGGCGACGACCTCACTGGAACTGGCGGGTCACGGCGCCAGTGACGCTGTTGTAGTCGAACGAGAGCCCGTCGGGGTATGCCGGGAAGCGGCCCACGGAGCTGCGCAGGGTATAGCGGCAGTTGTCGTGACGAAGGGCGCCGTCAGCCTGAGCGTCTGCCGGGATGAGCCGGGAGATGTAGTCACTGTCCGAATCCTGGTGCAACTCATCGGCCACCGTCAGATCGGTATCGAGCAGGGCGCCAAACAGGCTCTCGCAGTCGTCCCGGCTGCTGACGGAGATCTGATCGCTGTCGCCACCGGGGAAGACGGTATCGGGCCCCTGACCTCCCTAGTCCTCCTTGGTGCCAACCGGCCAGCCATGGCTGTTGATGTCGAGATCCTGCCTGCCCATGCCGCTAAAGTTGTAGAGTGCCAGGGGCTCCCCCTTCACCTTGACCGCCCAGCCGGCGTGGGCGAGCCGGGCGGCACTGGCAAAGCTGCCCGCCGTGGCCGAGACGCTGCTCTTGAGCCCGTCGTCCTGGATGTTGATGAAGCGGGGCTGGGCGGTCACGGCCAGGATCCCCAGCACGATGATGACCAGCACCAGTTCTATCAGGGTAAAGCCTCGGGAAACGTGTGTTGGCATGGAATGAACCCATTGAGTACGACAGACAGGTAAGCGCGACATGGAATTGATAGACACCCACTGCCACCTCGATTTTCCGGTCTTTGACGCCGATAGGGAGGCGCTGCTGACCCGGTGGCGCCAGCTGGGGGTGGGCGAGTATATCATCCCCGCCGTGGGAGAGGAAAACTGGGGGCGGGTGATGGCGCTGGCCGAGCGCCACGACGACATCCGCTATGGCCTGGGGATCCATCCCTGGTATGTGGGCAAGCAGCCCCGGGATGCACTGACCCGGCTGGAGACCCTGCTGGCGAGTCGGCCCCGTGGGCTGGTGGCCGTGGGGGAGTGCGGGCTGGATCTGCGCTCCCATGTGCCGCAGGGGGGGCAGGTCGAGATGTTCGAGGCGCAGGTGCGGCTGGCCATGGCGCATGCGCTGCCCCTCATCGTCCACTCGGTGCGTGCCAACGACACGGTCGCCAAGATCCTGCGGCGCTTCACTCCGCCACAAGGGGGGGTCATTCATGCCTTCAGCGGCTCCCTGCATCAGGCGGAGGTGTTCTGGCAACTGGGTTTCAGGCTGGGGATCGGGGGGGTCATCAGCTATGAGCGGGCCAACAAGACCCGGGAGGCGATACGCCAGATGCCGCTGGAGGCCTTGCTGCTGGAAACCGACGCTCCCGACATGCCGCTGCAGGGCCAGCAGGGGGAGGTGAACACGCCGGCCAGCCTGCCGACCATAGCCCGCTTGTTGGCACAATTGCGGCAGCAATCGCTGGAGGATGTTATTTCGGTGTTACATGACTCCACCCGGCGGCTGTTCCCCCCGGGAAATCATGAAATTAACATTTGATCATCAAATGATGACCGAGTGATAAAAAACAGGGCCCATAAAAATCGTTTGCGGTCTAATTAAACGATGTTCAGGCCGTTTGTGGCTTATAAAATGTGACCAGTATTCTATTTTGTCGCACCGTAATTAGTATAATGCGCACCCTTGATTAGCGGCTTCAATACACAAATCGTTAACAAGCTGGCAGGTGCTACTAAAGAGGAAGTGTTAATAATGAATCTGATAATGGGTCTGGTAGGGATGGCGACGCTCATCCTTATTGCGGTGCTGTTCTCCAGCAACCGCAAGGCAATCAAAATTCGTACCGTAGGTGGCGCCTTTGCCATCCAGGCCGGTCTGGGGGCCTTCGTGCTCTACGTGCCGGTCGGTCGTGACATCCTGGTGGGCGTGTCCGACGCCGTCTCCAGCGTCATCGGTTATGGCCAGAACGGCATCGAATTCCTGTTCGGTGGTCTGGTTGGCAACAAGATGTTCGAAGTATTCGGTGGCGGTGGCTTCGTCTTCGCCTTCCGCGTCCTGCCCGTCATCATCTTCTTCTCTTCCCTGATCGCGGTACTCTACTACCTCGGCATCATGCAGTGGGTGATCAAGCTGCTGGGCGGCGGTCTGCAGAAGGTGCTGGGCACCTCCCGTACCGAATCCCTCTCCGCCACTGCCAACATCTTCGTCGGTCAGACCGAAGCCCCGCTGGTGGTACGTCCCTTCATCTCCAAGATGACCGACTCCGAGCTGTTTGCCGTCATGTGTGGTGGTCTGGCTTCCGTTGCCGGCTCCGTGCTGGCCGGTTACGCCTCCATGGGCGTCAAGATGGAATACCTGATCGCCGCCTCCTTCATGGCTGCCCCGGGTGGTCTGCTGTTCGCCAAGCTGCTGGTACCGGAAACCGAGACCCCGAGCTACGACGAGAACACCGCAGAAGGTGAGCTGGACGACAAGCCGGCCAACGTGATCGACGCCGCTGCCGCCGGTGCCTCCGCCGGTCTGCAACTGGCCCTGAACGTGGGTGCCATGCTGCTGGCCTTCATCGGCCTCATCGCCATGATCAACGGCATCTTCTCCGGTGTGGGCGGCTGGTTCGGTTACCCGCAACTCTCCCTGGAGCTGCTGCTGGGCTGGCTGTTCTCCCCGCTGGCCTTCCTGATCGGCGTGCCCTGGAGCGAAGCGGTCGTGGCCGGTTCCTTTATCGGTCAGAAGCTGGTGGTCAACGAGTTCGTGGCCTACCTGAACTTCGCTCCCTACCTGAAGGATGAAGTGCTGATCAACGGTGTGGCCATGTCCGAGCACACCAAGGCGATCATCTCCTTCGCCCTGTGCGGCTTCGCCAACCTGTCCTCCGTCGCCATCCTGCTGGGTGGTCTGGGCTCCATGGCACCGAACCGTCGCGGCACCATCGCCAAGTTCGGTCTGAAGGCCGTGCTGGCAGGTTCCCTGTCCAACCTGATGTCTGCGACCATCGCAGGCTTCTTCCTGGCGCTGTCCGGCATGTAACATCGCCTGACTGACAGGATAAAGACGAACGCCACAGCGATTTGCTGTGGCGTTCTCGTTTGGGGTGGTGACAACCGTTTTCCTGTCAAGACTAATAATAAAGTGAGTCAAATCGGAGGTTCTATGAATGAAGTGCTACTGGCTATGGCGGCCGGCTTTATCGTTGGGGTGTTGTTTTCTTTCCTCAAGTTGCCGATACCGGCGCCGCCCGTCCTCTCCGGCGTCATGGGGATCGTGGGGGTCTATCTGGGGGGCATTGCCTACTCCTGGATCCTGACCCGCTTCTTCTCTTAAGCGCCTTCCAGCGCTGGATTTGCCGGGTGTGAGGTACCTCTGAAATTGGCAAATCCGGCTTGCAAACACGGGGTATCTCGGCTGAAATAGGCGATGCCAGCAGGGTGCTGGCATTGACTAATGCCCGGTGAATCCGGGTGTTGGCGGTCAAATGGAATTGATTGGGAAGTCGGGTCTGCGTAGTCGGCCTTTCTCAAGTCTTCATGGAACCAAGTCCGCACTTTTGTAAGAAAGTGACAGGGCTCTTGCCTTATTTGCAGCCGTATTGCCTGTGCATTTGCGCTGCAATTCCATATCCCGTTGCTCCGGGAACGTCTCTGCCGACCCTTGGTGTTCGGTGAAGCCGATCGCGGGTGATGGGGCTTAACAAGACTTTGGAGACATAGCATGACTGATCTGAAAGTGGCCGCCCAACGCGCCCTGAACCTGATGGACCTGACCACCCTGAACGATGACGACACCGATCAGAAGGTGATCGACCTGTGCCACAAGGCCAAGTCTCCGGCCGGCCTGACCGCCGCCGTCTGCATCTACCCCCGTTTCATCCCCATCGCGCGCAAGACCCTGCGTGACATCGGCGCCGCCGACGTGCGCATCGCGACCGTGACCAACTTCCCCCACGGCAACGACGACATCGAGATCGCCGTGGCCGAGACCCGCGCCGCCGTGGCCTACGGTGCCGACGAGGTGGACGTGGTCTTCCCGTACCGTGCCTTCATGGCCGGCAATGAACAGGTCGGCTTCGATCTGGTCAAAGCATGTAAGGAAGCCTGCGGCGCCAAGGTACTGCTGAAAGTGATCATCGAGACCGGCGAGTTGAAGGAAGAGGCGCTGATCCGTCGCGCCTCCGAGATCTCCATAGACGCCGGTGCCGATTTCATCAAGACCTCCACCGGCAAGGTGCCGGTGAACGCGACCCCGGAAGCTGCCCGCATCATGATGGAAGTGATCAAGGCCAAGAACCCGAAAGTGGGCTTCAAGCCGGCCGGTGGCGTGAAAGACGCCGCCGTGGCGGGTCAGTACCTGGCCATGGCCGAAGAGATCCTGGGCAAGGACTGGGTATCCGCCCGCACCTTCCGCTTCGGCGCCTCCAGCCTGCTGGCCAGCCTGCTGGCGACCCTGGGGCATGGCGACAAGCCTGCCAATACCAGCGGTTACTAAGCGGTGGCAGGGGGCGGTGCGCCGCCCCCTTTCGGATCTGGTTCGGTCTGTGTTCGTGCGTGATGCACGGAGGGAATGAAAGATGTTTTTGCCTCAAGAAATTATTCGCAAGAAGCGCAACGGTGAAGCGCTCAGTACCCAAGAGATTCAATTCTTCGTCCAGGGCATAACCAACAACACCATCGGCGAGGGGCAAATTGCGGCCCTGGCGATGGCGGTCTACTTCAAGGACATGACCATGGATGAGCGGGTTGCCCTGACCTGCGCCATGCGCGACTCCGGCATGGTATTGACCTGGGACCACCTCAACCTGGGCGGCCCCATCGTCGACAAGCACTCCACCGGCGGCGTGGGTGACGTTGTCTCCCTGATGCTGGGCCCCATGGTCGCTGCGTGCGGCGGTTTCGTGCCCATGATCTCCGGCCGTGGTCTCGGCCACACCGGCGGTACCCTGGACAAGCTGGATGCCATCCCCGGCTACCAGACCTCGGTCGACAACGATCGCTTCCTGAAAGTGGTGAAAGAGGCGGGGGTCGCCATCATCGGCCAGACCGGCGATCTCGCACCGGCCGACAAGCGTATCTACGCGGTACGGGATATCACCGCCACCGTCGAGTCCATTGCCATGATCACCGGCTCCATCCTCTCCAAGAAGCTCGCCTCCGGGCTGGAAGCGCTGGTGATGGATGTGAAAGTGGGCTCCGGCGCCTTCATGCCGACCTTTGAAGCCTCTGAAGAGCTTGCCAGGAGCATCGTCGCCGTGGCCAACGGTGCCGGCTGCCGCACCTCTGCACTCCTGACCGACATGAACCAGGTGCTGGCCTCCAGCGCCGGCAACGCCGTGGAAGTGCGCGAAGCGGTGCGCTACCTGACCGGTGAGTATCGCAACCCGCGCATCCACGAAGTGACCATGGCCCTGTGCGCCGAGATGCTGATCTCCGCCGGTCTTGCCAGCGATGACGGCGATGCCCGCACCAGGTTGCAAGCGGTGCTGGACAACGGCAAGGCAGCCGAGATCTTCGGGCGCATGGTGACCGGCCTCGGTGGTCCCGCCGACTTCATGGAGCGCTACGACGCCTACCTGCCCAAAGCCGCCATCGTGCGCCCCGTCTACGCGGCCCACAGCGGATTCGTCACCGCCATGGACACCCGTGAACTGGGCCTGGCCGTGGTCGCCATGGGCGGTGGTCGCCGCGCCGCCGCCGACAAACTCGATTATGCGGTCGGTCTGACCGACTTTATCCGCCTGGGTCAGAGCGTCGATGCTGACAAGCCGCTCGCCCTGATCCACGCTCAGACAGAAGCTCAATTTGCCGAGGCTGCCCGCATGGTGCAGGCTGCCGTGAAGATCGGCGACACCCGACCAGAGGCGCTGCCCGAGGTTTACCGTCGCATCGGTCTGGCTGATTTGTAACAAGGGGAAGTCCCATGAAACGTACCTTTATTCTGATGATGGACTCTTTCGGTATTGGTGCTGCCGCCGATGCCGACAAGTTCGGCGACGTGGGTGCCAATACCCTTGGCCATATCGCCAAGGCGTGCGCCGCCGGTGAGATCGAGGGCCGTGGCGCTCTCAACCTGCCAAACCTCAGCAAGCTGGGTCTGGGCCACGCGGGCGAACTCGCCAGCGGCGCCTTCCCGGCCGGACTGAACAAGGATGTCGAGGTGATCGGTGCCTACGGCTTTGCCCAGGAGCTCTCCTCCGGCAAGGACACCCCGTCCGGTCACTGGGAGATTGCCGGCGTGCCCGTCTTGTTCGAGTGGGGTTATTTCCACGACCATCACAACAGCTTCCCGCAGGAGCTGCTGGATGCCATCGTCGAGAAGGCCGGTCTGCCCGGGTATCTGGGCAACTGCCACGCCTCCGGCACCCAGGTGCTGGACGATCTGGGCGAAGAGCACATGCGCACCGGCAAGCCGATCCTCTACACCTCCGCCGACTCCGTGTTCCAGATCGCCTGCCACGAAGAGACCTATGGCCTCGAGAAGCTCTATGAGCTGTGCCACATCGTGCGCGAGCTGCTGGAGCCCTACAACATCGGCCGCGTCATCGCGCGTCCGTTCGTGGGCAGCGGCAAGGGCAACTTCAAGCGCACCGGCAACCGCCACGACTACTCCGTGCTGCCGCCGGCGCCGACCGTGCTGGACTACATGAAGGAAGCGGGTGGCCAGGTGGTCTCCATCGGCAAGATCGCCGACATCTATGCCCAGCAGGGCATCACCAAGCAGGTGAAGGGGACCGGTCTGACCGAGCTGTGGGACAGGACTCTGGAAGAGGTGAAAGCGGCCGGTGACCAGACCATCGTCTTCACCAACTTCGTGGACTTCGACTCCTCCTACGGTCACCGCCGTGACGTCAAGGGCTACGCCGATGCGCTGGAGTACTTCGACTCCCGCCTGCCGGAGCTGTTCGACCTGCTGCAGGATGGCGACGTGGTGGTGCTGACCGCCGACCACGGCTGTGACCCGACCTGGAGCGGTACCGACCACACCCGCGAATACATTCCGGTACTGTTCTACGGCAAGCCGGTCAAGGCGGGCTCCGTCGGTCGTCGCGAGACCTTCGCCGACATCGGCCAGAGCATCGCGGCCTACCACGGCCTGCCCAAGCTGCAATACGGTACCAGCTTCCTGTGATGGTGACCCCGGGCCGGTTCGCCTGCCCGGGGTGCCACTGGGCCCCGGTTTCCTGTAATGTACCGCCGCCGCGCAGGCAGCGGACAATCCATAAAGACAATAAAACTCAACCTAGTGTGAAGGAATAAAGAGAATGGCAACTCCTCATATCAATGCGAAAGATGGCGCCTTTGCTGATACCGTGCTGATGCCGGGCGACCCCCTGCGTGCCAAGTACATCGCCGAAACCTTCCTGGAGAACGTCGAGCAGGTGTGCGACGTGCGCAACATGTTCGGTTTCACCGGCACCTACAAGGGTCGTCGCATCTCCGTCATGGGCCACGGCATGGGCATCCCGTCCTGCTCCATCTACGCAAAAGAGCTGATCACCGACTACGGCGTGAAGACCCTGATCCGCGTGGGCTCCTGCGGTGCCGTGCGTGAAGACGTGAAACTGCGTGACGTGGTGATCGGCATGGGTGCCTGCACCGACTCCAAAGTGAACCGTCTGCGCTTCAAGGACCACGACTTCGCCGCCATCGCCGACTTCGACCTGGTGGCCAATGCCGTTCAGGCCGCCAAGAACAAGGGCGTGGCCGTGCGCGTGGGCAACATCTTCTCCGCCGATCTGTTCTACACCCCGGACCCCTCCATGTTCGACGTCATGGAAAAATACGGCATCCTGGGTGTCGAGATGGAAGCCGCCGGTATCTATGGCGTGGCCGCCGAGTACGGTGCCAAGGCGCTGACCATCTGCACCGTCTCCGACCATATCCGTACTGGTGAGCAGACCACCTCCGAAGAGCGTCAGCTGACCTTCAACGACATGATCGAAATCGCGCTGGACTCCGTCCTGCTGGGTGACAACTGATCCCCCTCGCGCATAAAAAAACGGCGGCCCTCGGGCCGCCGTTTTGCATTTTTGCGAAGCACGGTCAGAGATCGAGGGCGAAGCGCCCCTTGCCCGACTGCTTGGCCCGGTACATGGCGGCATCGGCCCGGTGCAGCAGATCGTCGATGTGACAATACTGGCCCGAGTGGCAGAGGGCGCCTCCTATGCTGCCGGCAAGGGGCAGCCGGTGACCGGCCACGTCTCCAGGAACCGCCATGGCCGCCAGCAGCCGCTCGCACAGGGCGGGCAGCTCCAGTTCCGGCTGGCGCAGGGCGGGCAGTATGATGGTGAACTCGTCGCCGGCCAGGCGCGCCACCATGTCCCCCGGGCGCACCTCGGCACTCAGCACCTGGGCGAAGCGTTGCAACAGGGCATCGCCGACGTGGTGTCCCAGCCTGTCGTTGATCCCCTTGAAGCCGTCGAGATCGAGGAACAGCAGGCCCAGGGGTTCGGCATTCTGGCGCACCCGCTCCAGCTCCCGGGAGAGGCGCAGGGTGAAGGCGCGCCGGTTGGGCAGGCCGGTGAGGGGGTCGTGAGCCGCCTCGTGTTCCAGCTGGCTTTGCAGCGCCTTGAACTCGGTGATGTCGCTGCCGAGGATGTAGACCCCGGGCTCGTCGCCCCGGCTCGGGATCATGGTGATCCTGAGGTCACGCTGGCCTATGGGCAGATCGAAGCGGCGCTCGAAACTCACCTGTTCACCGGCGAGGGCCTTTGCCACATAGGCCATGGCCCTGTCGTGGGCCTCCTCGCCGATGACGTCCCGCACGCTCATCTCCCGTATCTGTTCGGTATCGAGCCCGAAGTAGCGGCAATAGGCCTGGTTGGCGAAGAGGTAACGCCCCTCGGGTGACACCATGCTGATGGTGACCGGCAGGCCATCGGTGATGGCCCGCAGCCGGGCCCGGCCACGCTCGATCTCCGCGAGCACCTGGCGGCGGGCGGAGATGTCATGCAGGAAGAGGGCGAGGCGCACCTTGCCGTCGAACTGGTAGCGCTCTGCGATCACCTCGACCGGGATGTGCCGGCCTGTGCGGGTGATGATGTCGCATTCCAGCCGCCGTGGCGGACTCTGCGGGTTGCCTGACAGGCTCAGCAGGGGGTGATCGGCGCCAAGCAGCCCTGAGAGGGAGCGGCCCAGCATCTCGTCGGCGTGCCAGCCGAGCAGGGTGGTGGAGGCCGGGTTCCAGCCTGTGATGATAAAATCGGCATCGAGCTCGAGGAAGGCATTGCTGGTGTGCTCCAGCATGTGCTGCAAGCGGCGCTGCTCCTGCCACAGCTGCTGCTGCATGGCGCCGCGCTCGCGCATCTCCTGATGCAGCTGTTCCACCGTGCGGGAGAGCTCCCGGGTCCGTGACTGCACCTGCTGCTCGAGCCCTTGCTGCAGCCGCACGAGTTCGGCTTCGGCCTGTTTGCGCTCGGTGAGGTCGGCAAACACGGCGATCATGTGGGGGGCCATGGTGCGGCTCTGGCAGAGGGTCACGCTGAGCTGGACCCAGCACTGGGTACCATCGGCCCGGATCATCCGCTTCTCCAGCCGGTAATCCTGCCGTTGCCCCGCGATCAGGGCATCGAACAGGGGCTGCTCCCGTTGCAGATCTTCGGGATGGGTCATGGCGAGCCAGGTCCGGCTCAGCATCTCATGCTCGCTGTAACCGAGCAGCCGCTCCAGCCCCGGGTTGGCTCTCAACCATTTCCCCTCGAGGGAGGAGAGGGCCATGCCCACCGACGACTGGTTGAAGGTGAGGGTGAAGAGATGCTCCTTGTCTTCCAGCACCTGGTTGAGGGTGCGCACCTGGTGGCGCCGCTCCAGATCGTGCAGGGTGTTCTCCACCAGGCGGCCGAAGTCGTCGAGATCCCGGCAGGCATCTTCGTCGAGATGGCGCGGCACATGGTCCACCAGGCAGAGGGTGCCGAGCACCACGCCATCCAGCGCCCGCAGGGGGCGGCCGGCGTAGAAGACCACACCGGGATCATCGGTCACCAGCGGATTGTCGGCAAAGCGGAGATCCCGTCTGGCATCCGGTACCTGCATGATGTCGGGGCGCAAAATGGCATGACCGCAGAAGGAGTGCTCCCGGTTGATCTCGCACATATCGACCCCGGTGCGGGCGAGAAACCACTGCCTGTTCACGTCGGTCAGGGAGACCATGGCGATGGGGAGTGCGAAATGGCGGGTGATGAGCCGGGTGAGGCGATCAAGCTGATCGATGGGCTCGTGGTCGAGCAGGCCGAGGATGCGCAGTCGTTCCAGTCGACTGTGTTCATCCAGCGGCAAGGGGGGGGCAATCATGTGGCTCTCCTGCCAGTGATCTTGCCAGTGTTATATACAAGCCGGAGGATGTGATCCACTCCCGCTTATTGCGGAGCGGCGGGTTTGCTCTGTTTCTTGTGCTTGCGCACCCGCATGTAGTTGCGACGCACCCCGTAGGAGATGAGCAGGCCGGCCAGCAGCATCACCAGCAGCATCAGGCGCTGTTTCTCCTGGTTGACCTTGAGATGGGTATCTTGTGCGGCCAGCAGTTTCTGCTCTTCCAGGGTGATCCTCAGATAGCCCAGGGTCAGGTTTCCGTCCTGGATCTCCTGGACGAACTGGATGCGCCCCTTGCCCTGCTCCGGCAGGGATTTGTTGTCGCTGCCGATGGGCAGCAGACTGTCCAGCGGCAGGGCGTTGTCCGACTGGGCGAGGGGAATACCGCGGGCGTCATAGAGGGTGACATCCAGAATGTCAGGCTCGGCGGCCAGATCCTGCGCCAGTCTCTCCAGTTCGCTCTCCTTGTCCTCCTTGATCCAGCGGCGCATGTCCCGGGCGGCATAGGCGACCAGCGCCTGTGCTCTGTCCCGTGCCGCCGCGTGCAGGGCGGCCTGGCTCTCTCCCTGCATGTGAATGAGCAGCACCAGCACCCAGAGACCGAGCAGGACTCCCGCCGCCAGGCTGACAACACGTTTGATGGGAAGATGACGCACAGAACCGGGCCTCTGGTAATGGATGAGCGGGGCTGGCTGGTGCCCCGGTGTCGCGAAGCGGGAAACTGGGGGGTCTGTTTCCATGTCTGCCCGCACCGCAGGCGGGATCTTGGCGCTTGCCTGTACAAAAAGCAATACGCTACTCTGGGCCCGCATGATGAACCCCATGATTTCCAAGGAAGGCGTCTCTCTTATGTTGTTGTCCCAACTTCCCCGCTCCCTGCACGACTGGTCCGGGGCCCTGAGCTGTGCTCCCTGCTGGCAGCTCACCAACGAAGCCCTGCTGCCCGCGGCCAACGCCCACGACAGCGCCTGGATTGTCCTGTTTGGCAAGGGGCTGGAGGCCGGTCATCTGGCCCGCCTGGCCCAGCAGCTGGATGCCCTGGGGCTTGAGTCAAGCCTCTATCCCGCAGGGGAGCAGGCCGGTATTCCACTGCTGCTGCTTGGCACCAACCGCTTCTCCCCCGAGCTGGTGCAGGCGCTCAAAGCCCAGGAGTGGGACATCGACCTGTGTCATCTGGCCGCCCTGCCCACCCTGAGTGAGCCCGGTCTGCTGGTGATGGACATGGATTCCACCGCGATCAGGATAGAGTGCATCGACGAAATCGCGCGGCTGGCCGGGGTCGGTGAGCAGGTGGCGGCCGTTACCGCGGCGGCCATGCAGGGCAAGCTGGAGTTTGCCGACAGTCTGCGTGCCCGGGTGGCGCTGCTGGAAGGGGCGTCGGTCACCATCCTCGACGAGGTGGCGGCCGACATGCCCTGGATGCCGGGCCTGCCACTCATGGTCGATACCCTCAAGCAGGCTGGCTGGAAGGTGGCGATCGCCTCCGGTGGCTTCACCCGCTTTGCCGGCGAGTTGCAGCGTGCTCTGGGTCTGGATGCCATTTTCGCCAACGAGCTGGCGGTGGAAGGGGGCTTGCTGATCGGCAAGGTGAGCGGCCCCATCGTCGATGCCGCCGCCAAGGCCGAGGCACTGCAACAGCTGGCCTCGGAGTACGGGGTGGTTGCATCCCAGACGGTCGCGGTCGGCGATGGTGCCAACGATCTCAAGATGATGGGGGTGGCGGGGCTTGGCATTGCCATTCATGCCAAACCCCTGGTTCGTGCCCAGGCGGCGGCGACCCTCAATCACCACGATCTGGAAGGGGTGCTCTGCCTGCTCGGCGCCCTGGCTTGTCGCGACCGACGCTGGTGCTGATCCCGCTCAAGGAGGAGCCGATCACGAGATGGAACTGTTACAGCAATCCCTGTTTGTCCCCTGCGGTGAGCATCGACTCCATGTGCGCCATATCCAGCCCGGTGTCGCGGTGCATGCCGACCCCATCCTGATGGTGCACGGGGCCATCGAGAACGGCCGCATCTTCTACACCGAATCGGGCAAGGGGCTGGCCTGCTTTCTGGCTCGCCACGGGTATCAGGTCTATGTGGCGGATCTGCGTGGTCGGGGTCTGAGCACACCGACCATCGCCGAGCGGGCCGGCCACGGCCAGCATGAGCTGATCACCGAGGATCTGCCCGCCTTGCAGCGCTGGGTATCGACCCGCCATGCCGGTGCCCGGGTGCACTGGATGGCCCACTCCTGGGGCGGCGTCATCATGGCCTCGACCCTGGTGCGCTTCCCCGAGCTGGCGGAGCAGGTTGCCAGCCTGGTGTTCTTCGGCACCAAGCGGGGGGTCTCGGTGCAGAACCCGGAGCGCTGGTTGAAGGTGGATCTGATCTGGAACCGGCTCGCCCCCTGGCTGGCGCGCCGCCAGGGGTTTCTGGCCGCCCGCCGGTTGAAGATAGGGGCCGATGATGAGCCCCTGCGCTACCTGCAGGAGACCATCCCCTGGGTCAAGTGCGGGCCCTGGCAGGATCCCTTTGACGGTTTCGCCTATGACGAGGCGGCGAGCCGGGTCAACTGGCCCCCGCTTTGGATGATCTCCGCCAAGGCTGACAAGGTACTTGGCCACCCCGTCGACGTGCGCCGCTTCAGCGACGAGATGGGCTCGGCCGCCCGCCACACCCGCCTTGGGCGGGACAACGGCAACCGGCTCGATTACGACCACATCAACATGCTGACGGCGCCCCAGGCACAGGAGGATCACTTCCCCGACATCCTCGCCTGGCTGCGCAACCCCCAGGCTGCCTGATAGACAAAAAACGGGCACTTGCGTGCCCGTTTTTTGTTGTCTCCCTGCCCTGCTGGCTAGCGGGGCCCGGATGGTATGCCAAGGCGGAACAGGGTCGCCTCGGTGGTATCGGTCAGTTCACCCACGCCCACGACACTCCAGAGCTCCTCTTCCAGCTTCTTGGCCTTGTGAATGGCGAACTTGGCGATGTAGTCCAGTTCACCCGCGATGAAGCTGGTGTCCGGGCGGCCGGTGCGCGAAATACCCACCAGTACCGAATAGAACTCGCCCTGTTGCCGGGCCAGCTCGATGAAGCGGCGCTTTTGATCCGGTGAGCTGAAGCTGCTGGCCAGGTGGCTGCGAAACAGGGGTGTTCCCCCCTGGGAGTGGAGGGCGGCGATGTAGACCTCCTCCTCTTCCGGCTTGTCTTCCCGCTCGATGGCGCGCAGGGGATTGAGCAGCAGGGCCTTGAGCAGTGCCCCCTGGAACAGGGGATACAGGTTCAACTGCTGATCCTGCTCGGCACAGATGCGCAGCAGACGGGAAAGGCTGCGTGGTTGTGGCGAGAGGCCGGCCGCGGCCAGTTTCGGGGCGGCCTTGAGCTTGTTCACATAGACGGGGGTGTTGAACAGGTGGTGGGTGTAGAGGTTGCGCAGCGCCCTGGCCATGCCGCGATAGCGATTGAACTCCCGGGTGGTTTTGAGCTTGTTCTGGTTGCTTTCGATCAGCAGGCTGAAGAACTGGTGGCCGGTATGGCGCTCGGCCGTCCCCTCGATGCACAGATGCAGCACGGTTCTGCTCAGGTTGAGGCTGACCAGCCGATAGGGCAGGCGTTGCAGGTCCATGTTCCTGGCGAGTTCCTGCAAGCGGGGCAGAGCCACCGTGATGATGCCTCCCTTCTCCCCGTCGAACGGCTCCTCCAGCTCGATTTGCATGCCGTGGGCCGAGATGTCTCGGGTCCAGCCGACCCAGGATCGCTCCTTGTGATGCAAGACGATGGCCGTCTTGTGCATGTAGCGCGCCTCCTTGCGCAGTTGCACATAGTGCAGCGTCTCTATCTCGAAGGGGGCGGCATGGATGTCATGGCCAAAGCGCTGCAAGGCGTTGGCGTTGAGCGGCTCCTGACCCGTCTCTCGCTGGAACTCGTCGCGCTGGTTGTCCAGGTTTATCTCCTGCAGCATGCCCACGTATCCGAGCTGGGCCAGGCGCTCGCGCAGCAGCCTGTCCTGCAACTGGCTCGCCCCGCCCTGGGGGTTGTCGAGGTCGGCCTCCCGCAGGGTGCTGGCTTCCATGCTGAACTTGTATACCCGCCAGCTGGGGCGGCGGGCGCCGATCTGGAAGAAGAGCGCGGTCAGTCCGCTCTGTTCCAGCTCCTCCCGGGTCGCGGAGAAGAAGTAGAGGTGGCTGCGTACCGCATGGGTAAAGCTGTAGATCAGCGTCTCGCGCAGCCCCTCTTTGCCCGGGAGCAACGAGGGCATGCGGGCAGCGGTGAAGAGGCTGGCGAGCATGTCGCGGTTCTTGGCGTCGCGCCAGTATTCGAGAATGTGCTGGTTGTTCTCGGTGCGCAGGGCGATCTCGAGGGCGGGGATGCTGCCCTTGCCGAAATAGAGGGGCATGCCGGTCATGCGCGGCAGATAGAACTGCTCATACCCCTTGATGACTGCGGCGGAGAGCAGGTAGTCGACGCTGACGCGATAGCGGCTGCGGTTGCGCTCGATGAAGTCGCGCAGGAACTCGTCGAACACCGGATGCTCGCCGTTCTTGAGCAGCCTGAGCCAGAATTTGTCCTCTTTTCTCTCCTCCCCCAGGATCTGGTAGCTGACGGGGTCACGCAGCAGGGGATGGGGATGATCGCGTTCCAGTCCGGTGAAGAAGACGGCTATCAGGTCGCCTGTCTGGTAGTCGGGCAGATAGGGCACGGATACCCGGATGCCGCCGAGGGAGATGTCGGAGCTCTTGGCGAGGATCTTCTCGCCGTTGGCGAGCTGGAGCACCATGGGAGAGCTGAAGTGCATGCGCTCTTCCTGTCGCCCGTAATGGCTGGCGAAGGGGATGGCACTGACATCGAACGGACGAAACGGGCTGATGGGCAGTGCCAGATTGTCGCTGCGCCCCTGGTTGAGTTTGTACCAGGCTTGCAGCGCCTCGTAGACCCCCAGGGTGTAGCTGTCCCGGTAGAGGTAGCACTGGGATTGAAACAGCTCGATGGCCTCGGCGGGCATGAAGTGGGTCACCCCGTCGAACTCATGCACCTGACAGAGGGTGCCCAGCTCGTTGCGCATGTCGATGACGCGCCGACAGGGGGTGCACTTGCGTTTGAGTTCCATCTTCAGCAGGAACCGGCTGTTGGTATTTTCGTTCTGGGTCAGACGGTTGAAGATTTCGTCGAAGTCCTTTTCCCGGAGCAGGGGGACAAGTTGTTCTATCAGATGTAGTGGTTGTTCTGAATCCATGTATTCCTGCCGCGGAAAGTCACTTTTCCGATTCTGGGTTTGATCTGCCGGTCGCAAACAAGTATATCAAGCAGGAATTCATCCTGTCCCCGAGTTATCCATGGCCAAAAACAAAACCGCCTATGTTTGTTCCGAATGTGGAGCCGACTTCACCCGCTGGCAAGGCCAGTGCAGCGAGTGCAAGGAGTGGAACACCATCACCGAGGTGCGACTGGGGGTGACGACACCCGGCAAGAGCGCTCGTTATACCGGTTATGCGGGCGCCGTCGGCAGCCAGGTGCAGACCCTGGCGGAGATCGCCACCACGGAGATCCCCCGTTTCAGCTCGGGCTTCAAGGAGCTGGACCGCGTACTCGGTGGCGGCGTGGTCCCCGGTTCGGCCATTCTCATCGGCGGCAACCCCGGGGCCGGCAAGTCGACCCTGTTGCTGCAGACCATGTGCGGCCTGGCGCAGCGCATGAAGACCCTCTATGTGACCGGTGAGGAATCACTGCAACAGGTGGCGATGCGGGCCGGTCGGCTGGGTCTACCCACGGACAAGCTGCGCATGTTGTCCGAGACCAGCGTCGAGCAGATCTGCCTCATCGCCCAGCAGGAGCAACCTCAGATCATGGTCATCGACTCCATCCAGGTGATGCACGTGGCGGATGTGCAGTCTGCGCCGGGGTCCGTCTCCCAGGTGCGGGAGTCGGCGGCGCTGCTGACACGCTATGCCAAGCAGAATCATGTGGCCATCTTCATGGTGGGCCACGTCACCAAGGACGGCACTTTGGCGGGTCCCAAGGTGCTGGAGCACTGTATCGACTGCTCCGTGCTGCTGGATGGCGGGCACGACTCGCGTTTTCGCACCCTGCGCTCCCACAAGAACCGCTTCGGTGCGGTCAACGAACTGGGGGTCTTCGCCATGACCGGGCAGGGAATGAAGGAGGTGAGCAACCCTTCCGCGATTTTCCTCAGCCGCGGGGAGGAGCAGGCTCCGGGCTCAATCGTCATGGTGATCTGGGAAGGCACGCGCCCCCTGCTGGTGGAGTTGCAGGCGCTGGTGGATTACTCCCAGCTCTCCAATCCGCGCCGGGTGGCGGTGGGGATGGACCACAACCGTCTCGCCATGCTGCTGGCGGTGCTGCATCGTCACGGCGGGTTGCAGATGGCGGATCAGGATGTGTTCATCAACGTGGTGGGTGGCGTCAAAGTCGAGGAGACCAGCGCGGATCTGGCGCTGCTGCTGGCCATGGTGTCGAGCTTCCGGGATCAGGCCCTGCCCAAGGATCTGGTGGTCTTTGGTGAGGTGGGACTCTCCGGCGAGATACGGCCCGTGCCCTCGGGTCAGGAGCGACTGCAGGAGGCGGCCAAGCACGGTTTCCGCCGAGCCATCGTCCCGCATGCCAATGCGCCCAAACATCCCATCGAGGGGATGGAGGTGGTGCCGGTGAAGAAACTCTCCGATGCCCTCGAGGCCCTGTAACCAACCATGAAAAAGGAGCGTATGAACGCTCCTTTGTTTTTCTGCCCGCCCGCTCAGGATTCGGGGGGGACGTGGTCTCGGTGCTCTTGCAGCAACTGCTCCAGCTCGCGATGGAGCAGTTGCTCCTCTCCGATGTTCAGCTCGATCATCCGCTTGAGGTGAGTGGCGCTGTCGATGTCGATGTGGTGGCAGTAAAACCCCAGCTTCTTGCTGGCTTCGTGGGTCAGCTCGACCTGCATCTTGATCTCGATGTCGCTGCCCCCGAGCACGAAGCAGATTTCGTACTCCTTGTCCTCGCTGGCGACCCAATCCTCGGGTCTGAGCAGCAGGGCTCCCTGCAGGGAGACATCGACCAGCTGGGTGCGCCACTGGTGTTCACCCTGGGTGAGCTTGGCGGCGGTCAAATAGAAAATCCGAGTAAAGTGGCGGCGCTCGGCCATGGTCGTCTCCGGTCTGCGTGCGAGCAAGATGCTCATTCTTCATGTTGCAGAGTGTAATCCAGCTGGCACGCCAGGATATTGAACTGGCTCCGATATTGAATATCAGACCTGCTGATGGCTGAGGGATTCCACCACCTGCAGCGCCTTGACCAGCCGATCCTCCTGTTTGAACCTGTCCTCCAGCACGGGGCCGAGTTGGTTCAGATCCTCGTCCAGTTGCAGCAACTGGGCTTCGTCGGCGTTGCTGTACTTGTCGTTGAACTCCAACGCGAATTCGGTACAGGCACGGATATGGGGGTAGATGCGCTTGGCCAGCTCCAGTTTGTCGCCGCTGGCTTGCTCAAAGGCGGTGACGACGTGGTTGTAGATCTCGAAATGGCCTGCGCTGACGTAATCGACCAGTTGTTCGCAAAAACGTTGCAGTTCGACGTGACCTGGGAGGGTGCGTTGCTTGCACTTGGCGGGCATGAGGCCTGCCAGTCGCATGTACTCGACCAGCAACGCCTGTCTGGCATCCAGCCAGTCATCTATTGCTCTGTGCTTGCCTGCCAGTGCGCGCTTGGTTTTTTCCAGTTCAGTTAACATAGTCCCTCCATGGGTATGGCATGCGGCACTCGCGTCGCACGCCTCCGGTCATTCTCATCGACTGACGACACTCCTATAACTAGGGAAAATCCAGTTGACCGTCAATAGGAGTGTAGGGATATTGTTACATCAGGCGGGGATTTGCATGCCTCTCCCCACCTGTACTTCGCATCCTGTCGCCCATCCAGGGGACAAGGGGGCGATATATGTGACTATTTCCGCAGATCTTGATGAAAACCCCAGCATTCAAGCCAATCCGGCTGATAAAGCCTTTGCCTGAGTGTTTTTTTTTGAATAGAGTGGCCCGGTGCTAAATGCCCGATCATAAAGGAAATGTTATGAACAAAGCTCAACTTGTCGATGCAATTGCCGCCAAAGCAGACCTGAGCAAAGCTCAGGCCAAAGTCGCTCTGGAAGAGATCATCAATGGTATTACCCAGAGCCTGAAAGAGGGCGATGCCGTTCAGTTGGTGGGTTTTGGTACCTTCAAGGTCAACCATCGCGCGGGCCGTACCGGTCGCAACCCGCAAACCGGTAAAGAGATCCAGATTGCAGCTGCCAATGTGCCGTCCTTCGTGGCTGGCAAGGCGCTGAAAGACGCCGTCAAATAAGGTCGTCTTGTAATCAAATGAAACCCGGCTTGTGCCGGGTTTTTTCTTGCCATCTTCGTCAAAATTTGTTTCAGATACACTCAGGATATGGCATGCGCTGTAGCGAGGTGGATATGGAACAGAAAAATGCCATTCGGCAGGTAGCCGTCCCCTGGGCTCCCTCTCGTCAACTCCCTCCCGGCCTGGTCGTGGCCGAACTGCACCAGGATATCTGGAGCGACACCCTGACCGTCATGTTGGGGCGTGCTCGCAGCATCGATCTGCCTCCGTTGCCCCTGTGCCGGGTGAGTTTTCGCCACATCTTCGCGGTGCGGGTGATGGAGGATTGCGATCTGGCGGAGGGGCGTGACAGCCACGTCATCGAGGAGCAGATCCAGCTCATCACCCCGTCCCGTTTCGCCAGCTGGTTCCATCAGGAATCCGATGGGCTGCACCTGGATGAAGATTTGCAGCACTACCGCATCTCGACCTGGGATTACTGCGCCGATGTGCTGACCTCTTCTCCCCCTGAACTCCAGTTCATGGTTCAGGAGGAGTAAGCCAGACTGTCGGGTCGCCTTCGTGGTGACAAAAAAGCCGGCGCAGGGGGCCGGCTTTTTCTTGTTCGGGAGAGGTGGCGTTCAGCCCAGGATTTGGTCCCGGTGCAGCCCCAGCACGATCAGCAGCCCGATGAAATAGAAGGCGCTGAGCTTGATGCCGAGAATGGTGAGCAGGCCGGCGCACAGACGCACCAGGCCTTGTGCAGCCAGGATCCGGTGAAGCGGTACATGATCACTCCACCGCGTCGGCCGGCGCGAACTCCGGCACCTTGGCCATGGCGTCCAGCACCACTTGAATGTCGGCCCCCGGTTTGCAGGCATTCTCGCTCAGATGGCGACGCCAGGCGCGCGCCCCCTGCATGTTCTGGAACAACCCCAGCATGTGGCGGGTCATGTGGGAGAGGTAGTTGCCCTTGGCCAGCTCCTGTTCGATGTAGGGCAGCATCATCCGCACCACCTCGTGGCGGCTTGGCACGGCATGGTTCCCGCCGAACACCAGATTGTCCACCTGGGCCAGAATGTAGGGATTCTGGTAGGCTTCGCGGCCCATCATGACCCCGTCGAGGTGCTGCAGATGTTCAAGAGTCTGTTCCAGACTGGTCACCCCGCCGTTGATGGCAATGGTCAGATCCGGGTAATCCTGCTTGACCTGGTAGACGCGAGGATAATCGAGGGGCGGGATCTCGCGGTTCTCTTTCGGACTCAAGCCGCTCAGCCAGGCCTTGCGGGCATGGACGATGAAGGTATCGCAACCGGCGTCCCTAACCTGCTCGATGAAGGCCTGCAAGAACTCGTAGGAGTCTTGCTCGTCGATGCCGATACGGGTCTTCACGGTGACCGGAATGTCGACCACGTCGCGCATCGCCTTGACGCAATCAGCCACCAGCGCGGGTTCGCCCATGAGGCAGGCGCCGAAACGGCCGTTTTGCACCCGATCGGAAGGGCAGCCGACGTTGAGGTTGACCTCGTCATAGCCGCGCTCCTCGGCGAGCCTGGCGCAGCGGGCCAGGTCTGCCGGGTTGCTGCCACCCAGTTGCAGGGAGAGAGGGTGTTCCTGCTCGCTGTAGCCCAGATAGTCGCCCTTGCCGTGGATGATGGCGCCCGTGGTCACCATCTCGGTATAGAGCAGGGTCTGGCGGGTCATCAGACGGTGGAAATAACGGCAATGCCGATCAGTCCAGTCCAGCATGGGGGCAATCGAGAATGTCTGGCGGTGGGCAGGCTTGCCAGATATGGCCTCAGAGCCTGATTTCACGGGATTTTCACTGATTTGTTTCTGAGTCATTTGCGGGTGTTTCCAGACATTTGTTGATTGAACCTGCCCCATATCTGCCCCACCATTTCATGGGGCAGGTGTACTCCACGAGGTATCTATGGCCGGCTACACAATAGAAAAACGTAAGACCAGCAAAGGCGAGTTACGCTATCGCTCTACCGTCAGGGAACATAAAGGCGAAGAGGTAGTATACCGAGAATCCCGAACCTTTGGCAGACAGTCCGACGCCAAGAGCTGGGGAATGCAGATGGTGGCGATGATAGGGAAGGTGCGAACAAGTCCCTGATATGAGATCATGTTTGTCATCTGGAGCCATGGAACAGGGTTCATCATGAGTCATCAACTTACCTTCGCCGACAGTGAATTCAGCAGTAAGCGCCGTCAGACCAGAAAAGAGATTTTCTTGTCCCGCATGGAGCAGATTCTGCCATGGCAAAACATGGTGGAAGTCATCGAGCCGTTTTACCCCAAGGCTGGTAATGGCCGGCGACCTTATCCGCTGGAAACCATGCTACGCATTCACTGCATGCAGCATTGGTACAACCTGAGCGATGGCGCGATGGAAGATGCTCTGTACGAAATCGCCTCCATGCGTCTGTTTGCCCGGTTATCCCTGGATAGCGCCTTGCCGGACCGCACCACCATCATGAATTTCCGCCACCTGCTGGAGCAGCATCAACTGGCCCGCCAATTGTTCAAGACCATCAATCGCTGGCTGGCCGAAGCAGGCGTCATGATGACTCAAGGCACCTTGGTCGATGCCACCATCATTGAGGCACCCAGCTCGACCAAGAACAAAGAGCAGCAACGCGATCCGCAGATGCATCAGACCAAGAAAGGCAATCAGTGGCACTTTGGCATGAAGGCCCACATTGGTGTCGATGCCAAGAGTGGCCTGACCCACAGCCTAGTCACCACCGCGGCCAACGAGCATGACCTCAATCAGCTGGGTAATCTGCTGCATGGAGAGGAGCAATTTGTCTCAGCCGATGCCGGCTACCAAGGGGCGCCACAGCGCGAGGAGCTGGCCGAGGTGGATGTGGACTGGCTGATCGCCGAGCGCCCCGGCAAGGTAAGAACCTTGAAACAGCATCCACGCAAGAACAAAACGGCCATCAACATCGAATACATGAAAGCCAGCATCCGGGCCAAGGTGGAGCACCCATTTCGCATCATCAAGCGACAGTTCGGCTTCGTGAAAGCCAGATACAAGGGGTTGCTGAAAAACGATAACCAACTGGCGATGTTATTCACGCTGGCCAACCTGTTTCGGGCGGACCAAATGATACGTCAGTGGGAGAGATCTCACTAAAAACTGGGAATAACGCCTTAAATGGCGAAGAAACGGTCTAAATAGGCTGATTCAAGGCATTTACGGGAGAAAAAATCGGCTCAAACATGAAGAAATGAAATGACTGAGCCAGCCGAGAAGAATTTCCCCGCTTATTCGCACCTTCCTTAGAATACCACCTATGGGCAGTTGATCTCTCGCCACCTACTCAACCATGAGTGGTGCACTTATTATCTGAATTTGCGGTTAAAAACTGGCCTAACTCTTGTATTGCTGCTAGAGTATTAGATAGCTATCTAATGCATTGTTACAATAATAATAGGAGTTTTAAATGGCTTGTTGGCGCTTTATTAGTAGTTTTTGGAGGGGTTATGGCTGGATATCGTAAACTCTGGTGGGTATTAATCACCGTTTTAGCAATTACCTTTGGTGTGCTGGGTTATTTTGGTGCAGAAGTTTACCGCTCTGCTCCACCTATTCCGGCGAAAGTAGTTAACCAAGATGGTAAGGTGTTAATGACCAATGAAAGTATTTTAGATGGTCAAACTGCCTGGCAATCTGTCGGGGGTATGCAGCTAGGCTCTATTTGGGGTCATGGTGCTTACCAAGCACCAGATTGGACTGCAGATTGGTTACATCGTGAATTACTGGCTTGGTTAGAGCTTGCCGCTCAAGATCAATATAACAAAGCTTATGACAGTTTAACGCCAGCTGAGCAAAATGGCTTACAGTTTGCGTTAAAAGAAGCTTATCGTACTAACACTTATGATAAAGCCACTGACACCCTAGTGCTGTCAAGTCGCCGTATACAGGCCATTGCAACAACTGCTGATCACTATATTAAATTATTTGGTAATGATCCGTCGTTAAGCGAAACCCGTGCTAACTATGCAATGAAAAACAACACCCTGCCTTCACTAGAGCGCAGAGAGCAAATGGTACAGTTTTTCTTCTGGACGGCTTGGGCTGCTTCAACTGAGCGTACTCCAGATGCAGCCACTTATACCAACAACTGGCCCCATGAGCCGTTAATTGATAATAAGCCTACAGCTGAAAATTTAATTTGGTCTTTAATTAGTATTATTTTATTAATTGCTGGTGTTGGAGCCTTAGTTTGGGCTTGGGCATTCTTACGCAAACACGATGACGAAGAGCCGGTGTCACCAAAGTTCGATCCTATAGCTAACCTTAAACTTACCCCCTCACAAAAATCGTTGGGCAAGTATATTGTAGTGGTAGTTGCACTATTTACCCTGCAAGTGTTCTTAGGTGGCTTTACTGCTCACTATACCATTGAAGGTGATGGTTTCTATGGTTTAAATACAACCGAATGGCTACCCTACAGCCTAGCCCGTACATGGCACTTACAAGCGGCTATGTTCTGGATTGCGACGGGCTTTTTAGCCGCAGGTTTATTTTTAGCACCTATTATTAATGGCGGTAAAGATCCTAAGTTCCAAAAGCTTGGCGTAGATATTTTATTCTGGGCCTTAGTGGTTTTAGTGGCAGGTTCATTCGCCGGTAACTACTTTGCCATTATGCAAATTATGCCGCATGAATATAGCTTCTGGTTTGGCCATCAAGGTTATGAATACATTGATATTGGTCGCTTTTGGCAAATCATTAAATACATCGGCATTTTATTCTGGTTAGTGCTTATGCTACGCGCCATAGTGCCCGCCTTTAAAGCCCCAGGTGATAAAAACTTATTAGCTTTATTTGGTGCTTCGGTTATCTGTGTTGGTTTGTTCTATGGCGCCGGTTTATTCTACGGCGAACGGACTAACTTATCGGTAATGGAATACTGGCGCTGGTGGGTAGTTCATTTATGGGTAGAAGGCTTCTTTGAAGTGTTTGCTACTGTATCTTTAGCCTTTATTTTCCATAGTATGGGCTTAGTGTCACGCACTATGGCAACTAGTGCTAGCTTAGCCTCGGCATCCTTATTTATGCTAGGCGGTGTTCCTGGTACTTTCCACCACTTATATTTCTCGGGTACCACTACCCCGGTTATGGCCGTTGGGGCAACTTTTAGTGCCTTAGAAGTAGTGCCTTTAGTGGTATTAGGTTATGAAGCCTTTGAACAGTGGCGGATGAAAAACCGTGCGCCTTGGATGGCAGATTTAAAATGGCCATTAATGTTCTTTGTTGCCGTGTCATTTTGGAATTTGTTAGGCGCTGGCGTGTTTGGCTTTATGATTAACCCACCTATAGCGCTGTATTATATTCAAGGCTTAAACACCACGCCAACTCATGCTCATGCCGCATTATTTGGTGTTTATGGCTTCTTAGCCTTAGGCTTCTGTTTATTAATATTGCGCTACATTCGGCCACAGTTGCAGTTTGACGAAAAGCTAATGAAGACCGCATTCTGGTGGTTAAACGTGGGCTTAGTATTAATGCTATTCACTAGTTTATTACCAATAGGCTTTATCCAGTTTTATGCTAGTGCCACAGAAGGCTTATGGTATGCACGAAGTGAAGCCTTTATGCAAAGTGATTTACTGCATACACTACGTTGGATCCGCACTATAGGTGACGTGGTCTTTATCATAGGTGCCTTAGCGGTAAGCTGGCAAATTGTTAAAGGGGTGTTTGACACTAAAGCAGCTAAGCAAATTAGCAGCTAAGTTAAACAAACTAATAAAAAGCACTACAGCTTTGCTGTGGTGCTTTTTTCGCTTTAGTTCGAACTGAATTTAGTTGTTCTATGCTTAATCGTTATTCAGCGCTTAACCGATAATCTACCTATTAATGGTTGCATCGCTCCCCCCAAGATGGTCAATGTAAACCACAAATAGGTTTGATAAACTAAACAAAATAGTGATAGAGCTTGTTAAATATGAATATTGAATCTTATGCCGACTTAATCCGCGAAGCAAACGCTCAGACTGAGCCACAACGCTTAATGTTTGTGTTCGCCAAAGCAGAATTACCTAAAGGCTACACTGAAGAGCAACAGCAAAGGTTCCCCCGGTGTCAGAATAGTTGTCGCCTAATCTGAATAATCTAAATGTGAAGACCGGGGGCGGATAAAGAGTGTCGAATGGCTCGTTATTCAAGTGAGCGCAAGGCTGCTTTGCTCAAGAAGCTGCTGCCGCCCATCAATATGTCGGTGGCCGAGTTGGCTCGGCAGGAAAACATCAGCGAGGTCACTCTGTATAATTGGCGCAAACACGCCAAAGACGGAGGGTCTCCTGTGCCCGGGGACAACAAACTGACGGCGTTGTTGATCAAATCCGTCGCTGGATGGCCGTTCCCCAACCCGTTGATACCACTCAATTCACTGGCTGGCGAACAGGCATACCAAGCCCTATCAGCTTGTTCATCACCTTCACGCCAGCCAGGATTTCGCCCACCTGGGCGTTGTAGTTCCGCAGGCTCAGCGTTGGCCCGATGAGTTGCTTGAACCGGTACATGGCGGTCTCGGCTATCGAGCGCTGGTGATAGCCGGAGTCTTTCTTCCATTGCTTCAGTTCACCGGCCTTGAGCGCCGTCACCGCCTCGTTGCGGGGATGGTCTTCCTCCCACGGTGCCGCATTTTTTCTCGGCGGTATGGTGGCTTTCGCCCCCTTCTTCTTCAGTAGCGCATGACAGGCCTTGGTGTCATACGCACCATCGGCGCTGACCTGTTTTATCTTGCGTCGTAAGGGGTTGAGCAGCAGAGAGAGAAAGAAGTGCGTAGGCTAACTGCGATCACGAAGATGGAGGCTCGAAGATAAGCTTCTGGAAGGGCAAGCCCGCGAATCGCGGGCTTTTTTCATTTTTGGTCTTTGTCAGTGGCCTGGGTCAGGTGGTAGACGCTCCTGCTAGCACAGCAAACAGCTCAAGGAAGGCACATAGGCAGAACCGTATGATGCTGCTGCTACCCATGTTCCCTCCTATTCGCTCTTAAGATCTGGAGTGGGTATAATCAAATGGTCATCAACATAACCTGTTGATGATGTTGATTTTTGTCTTTAACGAACAAAGTTGTTGGGACATATTCGCAGAGTAGACAAGAAGAGTTGAAAGGCTTGAGAAAACCCCTGATTAAAGCCGTTTTGGCAGCCACCTGCCCCATATCTGCCCCATGGAAATTGAAGGCCACGCCTGGTAAGGGCTAGAGAAAAAATCTCACCAATCCAGCATGGGGGCGATGGAAAAGCGCTGCGCCTGCATAAAAATCATCCGGGTTGGCCAAACAAGGGGCGGGATTCTATCACAACGTGAGACAGCCCCAGAAAATGAATTTTGTCGCCGCGCACTGGGGGCCCTGTGATAGTATCCGGCTAATTGACAGGGTATCTGCGTGAACATGAATCAAGACCAACTTCTACAACGAGCGGAACGCCTCTGCGAGCAGCGAGGGATCCGTTTCACCCCGACACGGCGCCAGGTGTTCCGGCTGCTTGCCGCCCACGGCAATGCCATCAGTGCCTATGATTTGCTGGCCCAGTTGCAGCAGACCGAGGCTCATGCCAAACCGCCTACCGTCTATCGGGCGCTCGACTTCCTGCTCGAACAGGGCTTTGCCCACAAGGTGGAGTCGCTCAACGCCTTCATCTTCTGCTGCCACTTCGACCATGCCCACCCGATGCAACTGCTGATCTGCGATCGTTGCGGTGAGGTAGTGGAGCTGCACGATCCCGCCATCGACGGCGCCTTTTCCGAGCAGGCTCATCAGCATGGTTTTACTATTACCAACAAGACCATAGAAGCCCATGGTCAATGTGCCCGCTGTTCCGTTACCGTAGGAAGTCAAGATGAAGGCTGATTTTGTAAACCCGTTCCTGCTCTCCCTGCTCAACGTGCTCTCCACCATGGCACAGCTGGAACTCAAACCGGGCGCGCCCAAGCGCAAGACGGACGAGCTGGCTCGGGGAGATGTCTCCGGCCTGATTGGCATGGTGGGTCCGCAGACCCGGGGCTCCCTCTCCATCAGTTTCGAGAAGGGGCTGGCATTGGAGATCATGCGTCGCATGCTGGGGGAGGCGCCGGCCACCATCAACGAGGAAGTGACCGACATGGTGGGCGAGATCACCAATATGGTGACGGGCGGCGCCAAACGCATGCTGGGGGAGAAGGGCTATGAGTTCGACATGGCGACCCCGGTCATCGTCTCCGGTCCCAATCACACCATCACTCACCGGGCAGACGGCGCCAAGATCATGATGCCGTTCGAATCGGAGTATGGCCGTGCCACCATCGAGATCTGCTTCGAGTAATCGCCATGTGGAAGATGCTGAAATGGAGTGTCATCGGTGGGGTGGTGCTGCTTATCCTGTCGGATATCGAGATCAGCACCTCTCTCTACAAGTACGAAGACAACCGCGTGGAGATCAACTTCCCGCGCTGGCAGGCTGACCAGCCCTGGTGCACCCTGCGCTGGCATGAGGGCCGGTTTGAGCATCACTGGTACGGTCTTGCAGGCAAACCCAAGCCAGCAACCGTCCTCTGAAGAGCGCTCTCCACAACGGATGAACCAGATTGCACCAACAAAAAAGAGGCCAGCAAATGCTGGCCTCTTTTTTGGGTCAAGATCTGTTATCAGGCCGCTTCTGCAGCCAGCTTGCCATTGCCACGCACCATGACACCGAGGCCACAGGCCAGCAGGGTCGGCAGCAACCAGGCCAGGCCCTTGTCAAACAGCGGCAGGAAGGCGAAAGCATCCATCTTCATGCCGGCGGCGCCCAGGCCGTCCAGGCAGCCGAACAGGAAGGCGACCAGCAGCACGGAGCGGAACACCAGGCGGGGGCGACCGAAGTAACCCTTCAGGAAGGTGACCAGCACCAGCGCCACGGCAACCGGGTAGATGGCGACCAGCACCGGAATGGAGAGGCTGATGAGCTGGCTCAGGCCCACGTTGGCCACGACGCCGCAGATGACACCCAGCAGCACGACCAGCTTCTTGTAGCTCATGCCGGTCAGGTTGTGGAAGAAGTCGGAGCAGGCGGAGATGAGGCCGACGGCCGTGGTGAAGCAGGCCAGGGTGATGATGGCAGCCAGGATGAACTGACCCGGTTGGCCGAACAGGCTCAGCACGTAGGCGTTGACGATGGCACCGCCGTTGCTCACGTCGGTGGCGACGCCGGCAGCGGTGTTACCCAGCTGGAACAGGGAGACATAGACCACGGAGAGACCGATGGCGGAGATGATGCCAGCGATGGCCAGGTACTTGAACTGGCTCTGGTAGTCATGGATGCCTTTCTGGCGCAGCAGGTCGACGATCAGGGCGCCGAACATCAGGGACGCCAGGGTGTCCATGGTGTTGTAGCCTTCCAGAATGCCCTTCACGAAGGGGGTGCTTTGGTAGTCACCGGATGCGGCAGGCATGCTTCCTTGCGGTGCGACGAAGACACCGGTGGCCAGGGTCAGCAGCAGCAGCATCAGCAGCGGGGTCAGGTACTTGCCGATGGCATCCATCAGCTTGCCCTGGTTCAGGGAGACCAGGATGGCCACGCCGAAGAACAGTACTGTATAGGCAGCCAGACCGGATGGTCCCATGTCGCCAAGGAAGGGCTTGAGGCCCATCTCGTAGGCCACCAGGCCGGTACGGGGGGCGGCGAAGGCCGGGCCGATGATGATGTAGATGGCGACGGCCAGTGCGGTGGCCACGCCGGCCGGCAGCAGCTTGGTCATGCCGGCCCAGCCGTTGCCAGCCTTGGCGACGGCGATGATGGTGATGAGGGGCAGGCCCACGGCGGTGACCAGGAAGCCCAGCATGGCCAGGGAGAGGTGCTCACCCGCCATGAAGCCGGCCAGGGGCGGGAAGATGATGTTGCCTGCGCCCAGATAGAACGCAAAGGTCATGAAGCCCAATCCGAGTACATCGGACAATGTGAGTGATTTCGTCAAGTTCAACCTCGTCTGTCTTGTAAACTATTGCTTGTTATAGTTTTTTATTTGTCAGTGACCGGCACTTTCCGGAGGTAAAAAAAAGAGCCCCGCTGGTTTTTTCATCGCGACCAGTGGTTTGAACTGGTCTTGAGCGGGCGCTCATTTAGCAGTCAGCATAATGATGTGAAAAAATAGTTCAAGGCAAAATTTACATCTTCAAATAGAAGGGGCTGGTTAGTTGGATATATCTGTCGGAATAGCCTCCTGTGGCAGAATGGATCACAATTTCACCCCTCTCGCACTTGTTTAATCCTCTGCCAAGCAGCAATAAAACACGATTTGCCTCTTTCCCATCTCTGGTGGTAACAGCCAGATAACAACGTTCATACAGATCATAACTCGACGAAATGCATAAAATTTCATCCGCCATCGCCGTGGGCAGCACCAGGGCCAGTTGCCCGGTACGGCTCAGCAGGCGATCGCTGGCGGCCAGCAATCCCCTTGGGTCGAGCCCCCCGGTATGACGGGCCAGAGCCCTGGCCGGATCGCGAAGTGTCTGGCCTGCCGGGAAATAGGGCGGGTTGGAGACGATGAGATCGTAAGGGGGGGCGAGGTGATCCTGAATGGCGCTCTCTATGATGGTGACCCGCTCACGCCAGGGGGAGGCCGCCACATTCTCCTGGGCCTGCATGGCTGCATCCTTATCCAGCTCCACCCCGTCTATGTGGCAGTCGTTCGTGCTGCGCTGGGCCAGCATCAGGGCGATGAGGCCGCTGCCGGTGCCGATGTCCAGCACCCGGCGGGCGCTGTCGACCGGCGCCCAGGCTCCCAGCAGAATGCCGTCCGTACCGACCTTCATGGCGCAGCGGTCGTGATCGATGTGAAATTGCTTGAACGTGAAACCGTTGTTGCGCCCCATTCGGCCCTCCTCCTGTGCCTGCCCGCGGAAAATGGCCGGCGATTATAGCGGCTAAGCCACAGTCACCATAGGAGCCGGCGGCATAATCGCCTATAATCTGCCGCTTCCTTAATGACCGAGTATTGCCATGAGCCAGTCCTTTGATGATTTCGACCTGAATCCAGCCCTCAGTCGGGCCTTGGCCGAGATGGGATTCACCCGCCCCACCACCATCCAGCAGATGGTGCTGGAGCCAGCCCTGGACGGCCGCGATATTCTGGCTTCTGCGCCGACCGGAACCGGCAAGACCGCCGCCTTCCTGCTGCCCGCGATGCAGCACCTGCTGGACTTCCCGCGTCGCAAGCCGGGTCCGTGCCGCATGCTGATCCTGACTCCGACCCGCGAGCTCGCGCTGCAGGTGAGTGCTCACGCCAAGGCCCTGGCGGTGCACACCCATCTCAGCATCGAGACCATCATCGGTGGCGTCAGCCATGAAGAGCAGCTGCCTGCCCTGACCAAGACCACCGACATCGTGGTGGCCACCCCGGGCCGTCTGCTCGAGTACATCGAGAAAGAGGAGTTCGAGAGCCACGACATCGAGGTGCTGGTGCTGGATGAAGCGGACCGGATGCTGGACATGGGCTTCATCAAGGACGTGAACCGCATCGTGGAAGAGGCGCGCTACCGCAAGCACACCATGCTCTTCTCCGCCACCCTGGAAGGGGCCGGCCTCGAGAAGTTTGCGAGCGAGATCCTCAAAGACCCGGTTGAGCTGCACGCCGAGCCGCCCCGCAGCGAGCGCCGCCCCATCACCCAGTGGATCCACCTGGCCGATGATGCCGCCCACAAGTTGGCTCTGCTGGTGCACATCCTGAAAAACCCGGAGACCCAGAAGGCCATCATCTTCGTCAAGACCCGTGAGCGACTGGCGGAGCTTTCCGGCCAGTTGCAAGCGGCAGGCGTGCCCTGCGCCTGGATCCGTGGCGAGATGGAGCAGGCCAAGCGCATCGAGTCTATCCGCAAGTTCCATGAAGGGGAGGTGCCCTTCCTAATCGCCACCGACGTGGCCGCCCGCGGCATCGACCTGCCGAACGTCAGCCATGTCATCAACTACGACATGCCCTACGGCGCGGATGTCTATGTGCACCGCATCGGTCGTACCGGTCGTGCCGGCAACCGTGGCTGCGCCATCAGCCTGGTGGAAGCTCACGACATGGCCATGGTCGCCAAGATCGAACGCTACACAGAGGAGCGCCTCAAGCGTCGGGTGATCGATGAGCTGCGCCCCAGACACAAGGAAGCGCGGGTGCCGGTGAAGAAGAAAAAGCCGAAGGATGCCAAGAAGTCGGCAAAGAAGAAAAAGAAGTAATGCCCCCGAGCACAGTTGAAACGGCCATCCCAGGATGGCCGTTTTGCTGTCTGCTGCCTGGGGAGTGGCCTGAGAGAGGCGCAGAAAAAAGCCGACGCAAGGACGTCGGCCAACAAAAAGTGCTTACAACAGAGGATTCACAGAGTCAGACCCGAGGATCTCCGACTTGGTTCCCTTGAATGTGTAATTAATTTTCAGCGCGCTTGAACATCAGGGTATTGGCGTCGGACTCTTCCGGTACGAAGTAGTAGCCGTCGGCATTGAAACCGGTCAGCTGTTCCACCCGGGTGAGCCGATGCTTGATGATGTGGCGTGCCATCATGCCGCGGGCCTTCTTGGCGTAGAAGCTGATGATCTTGAACTGGCCGTTCTTCTCGTCCTTGAACACCGGTGTGATGATGCGCCCCTGCAGGGCTTTCGGGCGCACCGACTTGAAATACTCGTCGGAGGCGAGGTTGATCAGCACGTCGTCCCCCTGGGCCGCCAGCGCCTTGTTCAGGTGCGCAGTGATGATGTCGCCCCAGAACTGGTAGAGGTCCTTGCCGCGCGGGTTGTCGAGGCGGATCCCCATCTCCAGGCGGTAGGGCATCATGAGGTCAAGCGGCCGCAGCACGCCATAAAGGCCGGAGAGCATACGCAGGTGGGTCTGGGCGAAGTCGAGGTCGGCCTCGCTGAAATCTTCTACGGCCAGACCGGTGTAGACGTCCCCCTTGAAGGCCAGCAGCGCCTGGCGGGCGTTGGCCGGCGTGAAGTCAGGCTGCCACTCGGCAAAGCGGGCGGCGTTGAGGCCGGCGAGCTTGTCGCTGATCTTCATCAGGCTGGCGATCTGGTCCGGGCTCAGTTGACGAGCCCGGGTGATCAGTGCTGCGGAGTGGTCCAGCAGTTCGGGTTGGGTGAAACGGGGGGTCACCAGGGGTGACTCGTAATCCAGCGTCTTGGCCGGGGAAACCACAATCAGCATAACTGTCCTTTACTAGCGATGACGCACGCCCCTCATTCATCCAGGGTCACGTTGTCGAGAGTGCCTGCGCCCAGCTGCTCGCGACCCGACAGCTTGATGAGCAGTCGCAGGTCGTTGGCGGAGTCGGCATGGGCAAGGGCCTCACTGTAGCCAATTTGGCCGGTGCAGAACAGGGTGAACAGCGCCTGATCGAAGGTCTGCATGCCAAGCTCGCCGGATTTGGTCATCACCTCCTTGAGTCTGTGCATCTCTCCCTTGCGAATGATGTCGGTGACGAGCGGGGTGTTGAGCAGGATCTCGAAGGCGGCGACCCGGCGCTGCCCGTGAGCGGAGGGGAGCAGCTGCTGGGCGACGATGGCGCGCAGGTTGAAGGAGAGATCGAACAGGAACTGGCGGTGCTTCTCCTGGGGGACCAGATGCAGGATGCGATCCAGCGCCTGGTTGGCATTGTTGGCGTGCAAGGTGGCGAGGCAGAGGTGCCCCGTCTCGGCGAACTGGATGGCGAACTCCATGGTCTCCTGGGAGCGGATTTCACCGATGAGGATGACATCCGGGGCCTGGCGCAGGGAGTTTTTGAGGGCGACATCGAAGGATGCGGTGTCGATCCCCACCTCCCGCTGGGTCACCAGACAGCGATCGTGCTGATGGACGAACTCCACCGGATCCTCCACCGTCAGGATGTGGCCGTCACCGTGCTGGTTGCGAAAGCCTATCATGGCCGCCTGGGTGGTGGACTTGCCGGCGCCAGTGGCGCCGACGAAGAGCACCAGCCCGCGTTTGGCCATGGCGACCTCCTGCAGGATGGGAGGCAGCACCAGCTCGTCAAAGGTGGGGATGCGGGTCTCGATGCGGCGCAGTACCATGCCCGGCATATCCTGTTGCCAGAAGGCGCTGACCCGAAAGCGCCCCAGCGAGCCTCGCTGGATGGCGTAGTTGGCCTCGCGGGTGTGCAGGAAGCGCTCGAAGTGGGTCTCGTCCAGGCTTTCTCTGATCAACGCCAGCGCCGTCGTCTTGTCGAGGGGAGCCGGCCCGAGCGACACCAGACGCCCGTTGACCTTGAGGGTCGGGGGAGCATCGACCGTGATGAAGAGATCCGAGCCCTTTTGTTCAACCAGTGCGGCGAGCAGAACATCTATGTTCATGGCGACTCCTTGGGTGTGCGAGCTTAAATGGTATTGGGATCGACCGCCTTGGCCTTGGCATCGAGGGAGGCGACGACCCCCCGGTTGACCAGCTGCTTGAGGCTCTGGTCCATGGTCTGCATGCCGTGGGTCATCCCGGTCTGGATGACGGAATAGAGCTGGGCCACCTTGTCTTCCCGGATGAGGTTTCGCACCGCCGGGATCCCCAGCATGATCTCGTGGGCCGCCACCCGGCCGCCACCGATACGCTTGAGCAGGGTCTGGGAGATGACCGCCCGCAGGGATTCGGAGAGCATGGAGCGCACCATGTCCTTCTCCGAGCCGGGGAAGACGTCGATGATACGGTCGATAGTCTTGGCGGCCGAGGAGGTGTGCAGGGTGCCAAACACCAGGTGACCGGTTTCAGCGGCGGTCATGGCGAGACGGATGGTTTCGAGGTCCCGCATTTCACCTACCAGGATGATATCCGGGTCTTCCCGCAGGGCCGAGCGCAGGGCGTTGCTGAAGCTCTTGGTGTCGCGGTGTACTTCCCGCTGGTTCACCAAGCAGCGCTTGTTCTCGTGCACGAATTCGATGGGGTCCTCGATGGTGAGGATGTGGTGGTGGAAGTTGTCATTGATGTAATCGACCATGGCGGCCAGGGTGGTGGATTTGCCCGAGCCGGTGGGCCCAGTCACCAGCACCAGGCCGCGAGGGTACTCCGCTATCTTGCGAAATATCTCTGGCGCCCCCAGATCGTCCAGGGTCAGAACGGTGCTCGGGATGGTACGAAACACGGCGCCCGAGCCGCGCGCCTGCTGGAAGGCGTTGACCCGAAAGCGTGCCATGCCGGGTACTTCGAAGGAGAAGTCCACCTCGAAGTTCTCCTCCAGCTCCTTGCGCTGGTGGTCATTCATGATGTCGTAAATGAGAGCATGGACTTCCCGGTGATCCAGGGCGGGCAAATTGATCTTGCGAACCTCCCCATCAACCCTGATCATCGGGGGGACCCCGGCCGAGAGGTGTAGATCCGAGGCCTTATGCTTTACACTGAATGCCAATAACTCTGTGATATCCATAGATTTGTTATTCTCCCATCACAAGATTACGAACGAAATATGAGCCAGATTGCCCAGCACCTGCTTCAGGTAAAGGAACGTATTGTAGAGGCTGCCCGGCGTGTTGGCCGCAGCCCAGATCACATCCAGTTGCTTGCTGTCAGCAAAACCAAGCCGCTGGGGGACATTCAGGCTGCCTATGCCGCCGGTCAGCGGCGCTTTGGCGAATCCTACGCCCAGGAGGCCGCGCTCAAGATTGATGCCTTGCGCGAGCAGAACGCCTGTACAGACATAGAGTGGCACTTTATCGGCCCGCTGCAATCGAACAAGTCCAAGCTGGTGGCGGAGCGGTTCGACTGGGTTCAAAGTGTCGATCGCGACAAGCTCATCGAACGCCTCAACAACCAGAGACCGAGTGGGCTCGCGCCGCTAAATATCTGTCTGCAAATCAATATTAGCGGAGAGAGCAGCAAATCCGGTACGTCGGAGCAAGAGATTTTCCACCTGGCCTCCCTGGTGGCCCAAAGCGAGCGGCTGCGGTTGCGCGGTCTGATGGCCATCCCCGAGCATACCCGCGACGAGGGGGTGCTGGCGGCCCAGATGGCGCGCATGCAGGCTCTGTTCACCGAGCTTGCGCAACAATACCCGAGCGTCGACACCCTTTCGATGGGGATGACCGAGGATCTTGAGCCTGCCATTGCCCATGGCAGCACCATGGTGCGGGTCGGGACCGCCATCTTCGGGGCCCGTGACTATTCATGAGCAAGAGCCGGGGCGAGAAACACCCCGGTCGTGCTTTTTTCAGGTAAACAGGCGCGTGTGATGCTGTCAGCCCGCACAGGCTGGGTCGGCATCCGCTGCGATGTCAGTAACAGGAGTGTTTGATGCAGCAGAGAACCCTCGCCTTCATCGGGGCAGGCAACATGAGCCGCAGTATCATTGCCGGCCTCATCCAGGCGGGTTACCCGGCAGAGCGTATCATCGCCGCCAATCCCAGCCGCCCCAAGCTGGACGAACTGGCCAGCCAGTTCGGCATCCGTATCACCCAGGACAACGCCGAGGCGGCCCGTGAGGCCGAGGTGATCGTGCTGGCGGTCAAGCCCCAGCTGATGGCGGGCATGCTGACGGCGCTGGTGGCCGAGCTTGGCTCGCTGGATGGCAAGTTGCTCATCTCCATCGCTGCCGGCATTCGCGTCGTGCGCTTGCAGGAGATGGCGGGTGGTCACGATCGCATTATTCGTACCATGCCCAACACCCCCTCCTTGCTGGGGCTGGGGATGACCGGGCTCTATGCACCGCCCGCCATCGGGCAGGCCGATCGGGCGGTGGCCGAACAGATGATGCAATCCGTGGGCAAGACCCTCTGGGTGGATGAGGAGGCCGGCATCAACGGCGTCATTGCGGCGGCGGGCAGTGCCCCGGCCTACTTCTTCCTGTTCATGCAGGCGATTGCCGAGGAGGCCGAGGCCATGGGCTTTACGCCGGAGCAGGCCCGCCTGCTGGTGCAGCAAACCGCCCTGGGAGCGGCCGCCATGGTGGAGCAGAATCCCGAGCTGTCGCTGCAGACCCTGCGCGAGCAGGTGACCAGCAAGGGCGGGACCACGGCCGAGGCCGTCAAGACATTCCAGGAGCAGGGGCTGATGCCGCTGACCGCAAGAGCCATGCAGGCGGCCGTTACCCGGGCCGGCGAAATGGAAACCCTTTTCTGAATCCCTTTTAGCAAGGAGCCCGGATGAACACGGCTTACTTTTTGATTAACACTGTCTTTGATCTCTACCTTATGGTGGTGCTGCTGCGGGTCTGGCTGCAGTGGGCGCGGGCCGACTTCTACAACCCCATGAGCCAGATGGTGGTCAAGCTGACCAACCCGCTGGTGGTGCCCCTGCGCCGCGTCATCCCGGGTTTTGGCGGGCTGGACATGGCCTCTGTGCTGCTGGCGCTGCTGATCGCCTTTGGCAAATTGGTCCTGCTCAAGAGCATGAATGTGCTGCAGGCGGACTGGCTCACTCTCTGTCTGTTTGCGACGCTCACCGTGTTGAAGAAGGCGGGTTCCATGATCTTCTGGATCCTGCTGATCCGCGCCATCCTGAGCTGGGTCAGCCAGGGTCGCAACCCCATTGAATACGTGATGCACCAGCTCACTGAACCCTTCCTGGCCCCCATTCGCCGCATCCTGCCTGCATTGGGCGGGCTGGATCTCTCCGTGCTGGTCGCCTTCATCGCGCTGCAGGCCATCAACTACCTGATGGGGGATCTGTTCGGCCAGTTGTGGTGGATGATCTGATGCCCGCCGTCCTGCTGGAAAGGGACGAGCTGGTGTTGCATCTGATGATCCAGCCCAAGGCGAGCCGGGATCAGATCATCGGATTGCACGGTGACGAGTTGAAAGTGGCCATCACGGCGCCGCCGGTGGATGGTCAGGCCAACAGTCACCTGATCAAGTACCTGGCCAAGCAGTGCAAGGTGGCCAAGGGGCAGGTTCGCATCCTGCGGGGGGAGCTGGGTCGGCACAAGACGGTCGCCATCGACGCGCCAAAGCAGATCCCCGCCGAGATTGCCGCTCTGCTCGATAATCAGGGTTGATACGAGAGGGATGACATCATGAAAACAGCCTGGATGAGTTGCCTGCTGGCACTCCTGATGACGCTGCCGCTGCGGGCTGAGCAGATGCAGGAGCTGGGCCCCTGGAAAGTGCACTACAGCGCGTTCAACTCCAGCTTCCTCACCCCCAAGGTAGCCAGGACCTATGGCCTGGAGCGCAGCCGCTATAACGGCATCGTCAATATCGCGGTGCAGAACAAGCAGGGGGTGGCACAGGCGGTGGGGATCAGCGGCGAAGCCCGCAATCTGACCGGCACCCTTCGCACCCTGAATTTTCAGGAGGTGAAAGAGGGGAATGCGATCTATTACCTGGCAGTGCTGCCCTATCGCAATGAGGACACCTACCAGTTCACCCTGAAGATCATGGGGGAGGGGCAGCAGCAGACGCTGACCTTCCAGCAGACCTTCTACGTCGACTAGATTGCAGGGTGAATGCAGATGCCCTGCCCCTACGGGGGCGGGGCATTTTTTTGCCCGGTGAACCGGTACTCGACGTCAGTGGCTGGCCAGGGGATAGGTAAACAGGGCCAGGTGGGCGAAGTTGAACAGGAAGTGGAGCAGGATGGCGATACTGAGGCGCCCGCTCAGCTGGAACGCCAGGCCATAGCAGGCCCCCGCCAGCGCGGCGAACAACACCAGCAACGGGCCACCGGCAAGATGGGCTGCGCCGAACAGCAGGCTGGCGACCAGGAGACCTGCCCAGGGCGTGCTTCGGCTTGCCACCCCTTGCTGGATGCATCCCCGGAACAGCGCTTCTTCCGCCACACAGGTGAACAGCAGGTTGTTGAATGCGAACAGCCACCACCAGTGGGGCAGTCCCGCTTCGGGTTTGAGGGCGCCCAGTTGCCAGGCGGTGATGAGCAGGGCCGCGAGCGGCAGGATGAGCAGGGCCAGCGGCCGCCAGCGCATCGTTCCACCCGGGCCGAGCAGGCTGGGGATGGCCAGCAGCAGGGCGAAGAAAATGAGCGGCTTGTCCAGATTGAGGTAGAGGGTGAAGGGTACGCTGGCCGGGCCCGCCTGTACCTTGTCGAGCACCCTGAGATTGTCAAAGCCGGGCACCAGATGCAGCGTCAGGGCGAGGGACCACAGCAGGATCAGCGTCAGTGCGACGCCACGCCAGGGTGGGGGCAGGGTGGGGGTACGCCAGGCCAGCAGCAGACCGGCGAGGCTGACAAGAGCGGCGAGGGGCGCGAGTTGCTCAAGCCAGAGGGCGGTGAGCAGGGCTAGTCCCAACAGAAGCATGCCGGGCCTGGTTCGGCGGGCGAGGCAGCAGAGTACGGCGAGCCCCAGGACGAGCCAGATGAGGATATCGGGGAGTGGTAACATCGAGTCTCCTTGTATGAATGAAGGGCGCACCTTAACGATCCCCATGGTCTGGTTCAAGGAAAAGGGACTGGCCGGCAGAAGACGCGCAATGAAAAGCCGGAGCTGGGCTCCGGCTTGGGCGGCGGCAAGATGTCACCGAGAGAGGCGATGGCCTTCCCGTATCAGCGACCTGACTCGGCGATGACCCGGGCGATGATGTCGGCGCGTTTGCTGGCTTCCAGCTCGCCCAGGGCGATGAGACCGGCCTTGAAGATGACGTTCTTCGGCAGACTGACGTCATCCAGGGTGGTGATGGCCTCGACGTGCATGCCGTTCAGGCGGCTGGCATCGCGCGGGCTCAGGTTGACCTGGGTGTTCAGCACCTGCTTGCCCTTCTTCTTGGGCTGGGCGGGTTTCTTCGGTTGATCCAGCTCGTCTTCCGGCAGTTCGTCATCAAAATCGTAAATGGACATAGTCAATCCTGTTGGGTTGCAAGGGGCATGCTCGCCCGAATGGGGGTAATCAGCCCATATCCTCGTTGCGGATAAAGGCGCGCCAGGAGCCGAGTACCTGGGCAAAATCTTCCAGCCCGCACATGGCCAGCTGTTCATCATCGTAGTAGGCGAGATCGTCGAGATCCTCGTCCTGCTCGATATTGAGTACATTGGCCTTCACCTCGGCTTCCTCGTGGGTCAGCAGCAGGGAGTAGTCGCCCCCCAGCAGCCGGTATTCGGTGCGGGCCCGGCTGGAGAGCTGGTCGATGATGGCGAACAGCTCGTCGAGCTTCTCCTCGTCCTTGCCCACCTCGTCGATCAACCACTGGCCGATGGCTTCATGGCCCATGGAGAACCGGGCGCGATAGCCACCGAACGGGTCGCGGCGAAATTCATAATCCATAGCGGAGTCCATATCGGAGGGTGAAACCACCACGGCGCAAAGCGGCATGATGCCGGATCCTTGATCCATGGTGGGGCACTGATAGCGTAAAGTGGCCTATTCTAGCGATCCCCCCCGCGCTTGTCTTGATGATGTGGGATCTTTAACGGGTGATCCCGGTGATGGCGCACGCCGGGGACCCTGTCAACGAATGGTATGGAGAGGCAATGCAGCTCAACGACGCGCTCGCGCATCAGATAGTCAGCCGGGCGATGAAGATCCTCTCGTTCTCGGTCAACGTCATGGATGAGCGGGGACTCATCATTGCGTCCGGCAATCCGGAGCGGCTGCACCAGCGCCACGAGGGGGCTGTGCTGGCCCTGACCGAGAACCGGGTGGTGGAGATAAGCGAGGCCACCGCCCGGGAGCTCAAGGGGGTGAGGCCCGGCATCAACCTGCCCATCGCCTATCAGGGGGAGCTGCTCGGCGTCATCGGCATCTCGGGGGATCCGGACATCGTGCGTGCTTACGCCGAGCTGGTGCGCATGACCGCCGAGCTCATCCTGGAACAGGCGGCACTCACCGAGCAGTTGCAGTGGGACAAGCGCCACAAGGAGGAGCTGGTGTTGCAGCTCATTCGCGGCGAAGGGCGGGCCGATCAACTGCAACAGGTGGCCCGTTTCCTCGAGCTGGATCTCGCCCAGCCCCGGGTGGTGGCCGTGCTGGCGCTGGAGGAGGCCGAGCCCGCCCAGGTGAGGGAGCTGGTTCACCTGCTGGAAAACCCGGAGCGGGACAACCTGGTGGCCATCAACGGCCTGGACGAGATAGTGGTGCTCAAACCCGCCCAGCTCAGCGACGGCGTCTGGCAGTCGGCGCAGGAGCGCAGCCGGATCCGGCAGCTGCTCTCTCGTATTCCCCATTTCAAGGTTCGCATCGGGGTGGGTGATTACTTCGCCGGCATCCCCGGGCTGGCGCTCTCCTACCAGACGGCGCGAGACACCTTGCGCCGTGGCATGCGCCAGTCGCCCCGCAAGCAGGTCTATTTCTTCGAGGATTACCGGCTTTCAGTGCTGCTCGGCACCCTGGCGGACTCTTGGCAGGCGGATCAGCTGCGGGCTCCGCTGCAAAAGCTGGCGCAGGAGGACACAAAGGGAACGCTGCAAAAGACGCTGCGCCAATATTTCTTGCAGGATTGTGATCTGCATCCCTGTGCCGAAGCCCTGTTCATTCACCCCAACACCCTGCGTTATCGACTGACCCGGATAGAGCAGATAACCGGCTTGAATTTCAACAAGTTAGATGACAAGTTTTTGCTCTATCTCGGGCTCAGTCTCGATAGCTGATTTGTCTTTTCCAACAAAAATACAAGGCCGGCAAATGCTTTTTTTGGTTTTATGGCCAAAGCATTCCAGGCGGGGATCCCCATAATGGCGCCACTCATTACAACAACAAGGTGCCCGTCATGATCCCAGTCTCCGCGCTCGGCGCGCTCGCCGCGCTTTCCATCGCCATCTTCCTCATCCTGAAGAAGGTGCCGCCCGCTTACGGCATGATTGTCGGTGCCCTGGCCGGTGGCCTGATCGGTGGCGCCGACCTGACCCAGACCGTTGCCTTGATGATCGGCGGCGCCCAGGGGATCACCACGGCGGTGATGCGGATCCTGGCGGCGGGTGTGCTGGCCGGGGTGCTCATCGAATCGGGCGCCGCCACCACCATCGCCGAGACCATCGTCAAGAAACTCGGCGAAACCCGCGCCCTGCTGGCCCTGGCGCTGGCCACCCTGATCCTGACCGCGGTCGGCGTCTTCGTGGACGTGGCCGTCATCACGGTCGCCCCCATTGCGCTGGCCATCGCCCGCCGTGCCGATCTCTCCAAGGCGGCCATCCTGTTGGCGATGATAGGCGGTGGCAAGGCGGGCAACGTCATGTCTCCCAACCCCAACGCCATTGCGGCAGCCGATGCCTTCCACCTGCCTCTCACCTCGGTGATGGCGGCGGGCATTATTCCCGGCCTGTTTGGTCTGGTGATGGCCTACTGGCTCGCCAAGCGCCTCAACAACAAGGGCAGCAAGGTGGCCGCCGACGAGGTGGTGAGCTTTGACGGTGCCAAGTTGCCCGGCTTTGCCGCCGCCATCAGTGCGCCCCTGGTCGCCATCCTGCTGCTGGCCCTGCGTCCCATCGCCGGCATCGTGGTGGACCCGCTCATTGCGCTGCCCCTCGGCGGCCTGGTGGGGGCCCTGATGATGGGCAAGTTCACCAAGGTGAACCAGTTTGCCGTCTCAGGCCTGGCCCGCATGGCGCCGGTGGCCATCATGCTGCTGGGGACGGGGACCCTGGCGGGCATCATCGCCAACTCCGGCCTGAAAGATGTGCTCATCAGCGGCCTGACCGCCTCCGGTCTGCCCTCCTATCTGCTGGCCCCCATCTCCGGTGCCCTGATGTCGCTGGCGACCGCCTCGACCACGGCCGGGACCGTGGTGGCCTCCAACGTGTTCAGCGCCACTCTGATTGAACTGGGGATCAGCAGCCTGGCAGGGGCCGCCATGATCCACGCCGGCGCCACCGTGTTTGACCACATGCCCCACGGCTCCTTCTTCCATGCCACCGGCGGCAGCGTCCACATGGGCGTCGGCGAGCGACTCAAGCTCATCCCCTACGAAACCGCGGTCGGTCTGACCATCGCCGTTGTCTCCACCCTGATGTTTGGCGTGTTTGGCCTCGCCTAAGGAACTGATATGAAAATTGTGATCGCCCCCGATTCATTCAAGGAGAGCCTGAGCGCCATGGCGGTGGCCGATGCCATCGAGGCCGGTTTCAAGCAGGTGCTGCCGGATGCCACCTACGTCAAGCTGCCCATGGCCGATGGCGGCGAGGGGACGGTGCAGTCTCTGGTGGATGCCACCGGTGGTCGCATCCTGCCAGTCGAGGTGACCGCCCCCCTCGGCAACAGGGTGCAGGGCTTCGTGGGCCTACTGGGGGATGGCAAGCGGGCCGTCATCGAGATGGCGGCGGCCTCCGGCCTCCATCTGGTGGCGCCCGAGCTGCGCAATCCGCGGCTCACCTCCAGTGTCGGCACCGGGGAGCTGATCCTGGCTGCGCTGGAGATGGGGGTGGACCACCTCATCCTCGGCATCGGCGGCAGCGCCACCAATGACGGCGGTGCCGGCATGATCCAGGCACTCGGCGGCAAGCTCCTGAAAGCAGATGATACCCCCATCGCGCCGGGCGGTGCCGGTCTGGCCGAGCTGGCCACCATCGACCTGAGCGGGCTGGATCCCCGTCTGAGCGGACTCACCATCGAGGTGGCCTGCGACGTGGACAATCCGCTGTGCGGCCCGAAAGGGGCGTCCGCCGTGTTCGGTCCGCAGAAGGGGGCAACTCCCGAGATGGTGGCCGAGCTGGATGCCAATCTGGCCCGTTACGCGGACTGCATCGAGCAGGCGCTTGGCAAGCAGGTGAAGGAGATCCCGGGAACGGGGGCCGCAGGCGGCATGGGGGCAGCCCTGGTGGGGCTGCTCGGTGCCGAGCTCAAACCCGGCATCCAGATCGTGATCGAGGCGCTGAAATTGGCCGATGAAGTGGCCGATGCGGATCTGGTCATCACCGGCGAGGGCCGCATCGACAGCCAGACCATCCATGGCAAGACGCCCATCGGGGTAGCTCGTTGTGCCAAGCAGTTCGGCAAGCCGGTGATCGGCATCGCCGGATGCCTCACCGATGACTGCGGCGTGGTGCACGAGCACGGACTGGATGCGGTGTTCGCCGTGGTCAATCGGGCCATGTCCCTGCCGGAGGCGCTGGCCACCGCCACCACCAACCTGCAGCTCACGGCCCGCAACGTGGCGGCTCTCTACCTGCTGCGCAAATGACCCTCTCTCCTGGCCGATGCGGTGCATCGGCCTGACCTTGCCCCGTGCAGCAGAGTGAGCGGCCCGGCGTGGCACCTCTGACGCACTTGCCGATCCTTGGGTCGGCTTTTTTTATTATCCTGCTGTCTTTCATATGGTTTTTGTATTCTGACAAGGGGCTTTGCGGCATAGTGATCTCCCGACAGTGAGGGAGCCACGAGAAACAAGGCCCGCCTGAGGGAGGGCTTCCCATTCCGGGGGGCAATATGCGAGGAGCGAGCCATGATCCTGCTGACCCTGGGGGTGGTGTTGTTCACCCTGACTCATCTTTACCCCTGTTTCGCGGCACAGCACCGCGCCCGTCTGCGGGAGCGGCTGGGGGAGAACCGCTACAAGGGGCTCTTCTCGCTGCTGGTGTTCGTCGCCATCGGCTGCATCCTCGCAGGCTGGCGCAGTGCCAGCCCCATGCCCCTCTATTTTCTGCCTGTCTGGGGGCCCACCCTGGTGATGGGGGTCATGCCGATCGCCCTTGTCCTGCTGTGCGCGGGGCAGGGGGCTAACCATTTCCGCCGTTGGCTGGTGCATCCCCAGCTGCTCGGGGTGCTGCTCTGGTCGGGGGCCCATCTGGCGGTGAACAGCGAGGCGCGTTCTCTGGTGCTGTTTGGCGGGCTCGGTCTCTGGGCTCTCATCAGCATCGTCTGGATTTCGATGCGGGAGTGGGGTCGTCACCCCCGTGCCGCCGCCACCTGGCAGGGGACGGGGATCAGTCTGGGTGCGGGGCTGGCCCTCACGGCTCTGCTTATCTTCTGGGGACACGGCTGGCTGACCGGGATCCCCCTGCACTGATCCCTGAAACAGATTCCGGGGTCTTGCGTATGATGGACAAAACAATGGGAGTCACGTCGATGAAATGGTTCACCCTGCTGCTGATGCTCGGCTCGGGTGCGGTCTCTGCCGCCTGCCCCGATTACTTCAACGTGGAGATGCGGGAGCTCAACAGCACCCAGCGCCACAACCTCTGCCAGTTGACCGAGGGCAAGGTGGTGCTGGTGGTCAACACCGCCTCCTACTGCGGTTACAGCGGTCAGTTCCGGGATCTGGAAGCCCTCTATCAGGGCTACAAGGAGAAGGGACTGATGGTGCTGGGTTTCCCTTCCAACGATTTCTGGCAGGAGGCGGGCAACGAGAACAAAACCGCCGAGGTGTGCCGCCGGGACTACGGGGTGACCTTCCCCATGTTCAACCGGGTGGCGGTGCGGGGTTCGGATGCGGTGCCGCTGTTCAAGGGGCTGACCGCTGCTGCCGACGGTGATGCGCCCAACTGGAACTTCCACAAGTACCTGGTCGGGCGGGACGGCAAGCTGATTGCGAGCTATGGCGCCAACCAGAATCCGTCGGATGATCCTCTCAAACAGCAGATCATCGATGCCCTGGGGCACTGACCCTACCCCATGGCGGGCCGCTCTGGAATAATGCGGCCCCGCCATCCACTCCGGTGACACCGTGCTGCAACGTCTTCCCCAAATGGTGATCTTCGATGCCCTGGTTCGTGAACAGGGCATCTCGGCGGCTGCGCGCCGCCTCGGGGTTTCCAAATCCCACATCAGCAAGCAGCTCGCCCTGCTGGAAACCGCGCTCGGCGCCCAGCTGGTACAGCGCACTACCCGCCGTTTCGGGCTCACCGAACTGGGTCAGGAGTATGCCCGCCACTGCCGCGCTCTGGTGGCGGTGGCGCTGGAGGCGGAATCCATGGTGGCGGAGCGCCGTGGCAAGGTGAGCGGTGTGCTCCATCTGGGGGTTGGTCAATCCTTCGGGCGGTTGCACGTGATCCCGCGCCTCAAGGCGTTTCAGGCACGTTATCCGGATCTGGAGCTGGAGGTGTCCCTGTTCGATCACCGCACCAATCTGGTGGATGAGGGGCTGGATCTCTGGATCACCACCTACGAGGACAAACCCGAGTCCCTGGTAGGGCAGCGACTCGCAGACATCGGTTTCGTGCTGGTGGCCTCGCCGGATTATCTGCTGAGTCACGGCACGCCACTGCACCCCAGGGATCTGGCCCATCACAATTGCATCACCTACCAGAGCCGGGAGCGGCGCTACCACGAGTGGTCATTTCGCCAGGGCAAGGAGCGCCAGACGGTGCAGGTGGCGGGCAACTATCGGGTGGATCTGGCGGAAGCGGTGCGGGACGCCGCCCTGGCCGGGCTCGGCATCGCCTATGTGGCCAACTACCTGCTGGACAAGGAGCTGCAATCTGGTCAGCTCATCCCTCTGCTGCCCCAGTGGCAACCGAACCAGAAGATGGCGGTGCACGCCGTCTATGCCAGGCGAGAGCATCTGGATCCCAAGATCCGGCTGTTCATCGACTTCCTCAAGGAGAGCTTCGGACCCGGGCCCTACTGGGCGCAGCGACTCGCACCCTGGCTCGGGGGGAAATTGTCCGGCACCGAGGAATAATCGTTTCCATACAAGAACACTGGCGTGAGTGCGGTTTCAAAGTTGTTTCAAATCAGTCAGTTGGCGCAACCGATATCGTGCAAACGTTTTTGCTAACAGGGTTGTAACCCGGCAGGGTTGCGGCGGTGAGGGGAGGGGAGCAGAATCCGCGCCCATCTTCAGCCTCACTGGATGGAATCCCCATGATTGCCCTGCTTGGTATCCTGAGCATCCTGGCCCTGGCCGCACTCTGCTCTGATAATCGTCGTCGTATCCCGTTGCGAACAGTGGGCTTTGCCCTCTGCCTGCAAGTGCTCTTCGCCGCCCTGGTGCTCTGGCTGCCCGCCGGTCAGCAGGTCTTGAACGGTGTCAGCGAGAGCGTCAGCAGCGTCATCGGCTACGGCCAGGAGGGGATTGCCTTCCTGTTCGGGGAGCTGGCCAAGTTCAAGCTGGGCTTCATCTTCGCCTTCAACGTGCTGCCGGTGATCATCTTCTTCTCCGCGCTGATCGCCATCCTCTATCACATCGGCCTGATGCCCAAAGTGATCGCCCTGCTCGGCGGCGGCCTGCAGAAATTGCTGGGCACCGGCCGCGCCGAGAGCCTCTCTGCCACCGCCAACATCTTCGTCGGCATGGTGGAAGCGCCGCTGGTGGTCAAACCCTATCTCTCCAGGATGTCCGATTCCCAGTTCTTTGCGGTGATGAGCTGCGGGCTGGCCTCGGTAGCCGGCGGCACCCTGGTGGGCTACGCCAGCATCGGGGTCGAGTTGAAATACCTGATTGCGGCGGCCTTCATGTCCGCCCCTGCCGGGCTTGCCATGGCCAAGATCCTGGTGCCGCCCGCCGCGCAAGAGGAAGATCACCATGAAGACGTGGAGATCCCCCGCGCTACCAACGTCATTGAAGCGGCCGCCGATGGCGCCATGGCGGGTCTCAACATCGCCGTCGCCGTGGGGGCGACCCTGCTGGCCTTCGTCGGCGTGATCGCCCTGCTCAACGGCCTGCTGGGCTGGGCCGTCGACCTGGTGGGGCTGGAGCTGAGCTTCCAGATCATCCTGGGCTGGCTGTTTGCCCCCGTCTCCTGGCTCATCGGCGTCCCCTGGGATCAGGCCCAGGCGGCCGGTGCCCTGATCGGCACCAAGATCGTCATCAACGAGTTCGTCGCCTTCATTGCCCTGGTGCAGGATCAGACCTTGAACGAGTCGAGCAAGGCCATCGTCACCTTCGCCCTGTGCGGTTTCGCCAACATCTCTTCCATGGCGATCCTCATCGGCGGCCTGGGGGCCATGGTGCCGGAGCGCAAGTCCTTCATTGCCCGCTACGGCATGCGCGCCATCCTGGCGGGGGTGCTGGCAAACCTGATGAGCGCCTCCCTGGCAGGCTTGTTCCTCGCCCTCTGATAGACCCTGGAAGTCAGCACCTTCCGGTCATTGCCCGCTTCGGCGGGCTTTTTTGCACCCGCTTGCAGGCAAAAAAAGCGCCTCTGGGGAGGCGCGGGGAAAAGACAGATTGGAAGCGTCACATGGGTGCCACCTGAATGAGGGATGAGCCGTCCCATCCAAGTGTGAAGCCATGATGCCTGATGCTCTCTGAAGCGCTTCTGAGGCGATTCTTCATACTGTGTTCATTTTCAAAATGCTGCTGCAATGTGATTTTTAAATGATTGATGCTGAAATGAAATAAATAATCAGTGATTTATTTTATTGTGCGGCTCAAAGGAAAGATGAATCGGGGTGGTGGGCATGCTCCTGCCATGGGGCGGTTCCGTCGGAATATTATCCCGATGCCTGCTCAACGCATCACGTAACCATGCTGCAAGATGGCAAGCAACCAGCATGTGATTGGGGTGTTGCCCGTCATGAGCAGTGCAACGCGGTCTGCTATTGGGACCAGCAACTCGTATGTGATGGAGATGCCGCTCGTCAGAGGATCCGCGCGAGTGGCCTGTGGTCTGTGGTGCCAGCACCCGCAACCCGCATTTGACAGGAGGCGCACCCTCTCATGGGGTCAGCGCGAAGTGGTCTGCGGTCTCCTGCTCCAGTGCCAGCAACCAGCGCTTGATGGGGATGCCTCCCCCGTAGCCGGTCAGTTCACCGCTGCGCCCTATGACCCTGTGGCAGGGCACTATGATGCTGAGGGGATTGCGGCCGTTGGCGGCGCCCACCGCCCGCACGGCCCTGGGGTTGCCGATGGCCTCTGCAATCTGGAGGTAGCTGACGGTCTCGCCGTAGGGGATGTCGCACAACGCCTGCCACACGGCCTGCTGGAATGGTGTGCCCGTGGCGGCCAGGGGGAGATCGAAGCGCCGCAGGCGGCCGGCAAAGTAGGCGGAAAACTGCTCGACGAAGGGGGCCAGGGCGGCATCATCCCGCTGCCACTCCGGTTGCGGCAGGACGGGGCGCTCCCCTTGCATGAATTCCACGTGGCGCAGCCCGGCCCCATCGATGGCGATGAGCAGGGGCCCCTTGGCGCATTCACAAAAGCTGTACTGCATTCTCTTGTCCTCGGGCATGTGGCAGGTCACTCCAGTACGGGCTTGCCGCGGGTGGATTTGATCTCTCCCTTGCGTTTCTTGGCATCGACCCGCTTGCGTTGGGAGCTGCGGGTCGGCTTGGTGGCGTGGCGGGCCTTGGGGCGCCACGCGGCTTTTTTCAGCAGCTCGGTCAGGCGGCTCATGGCCTCCTTGCGATTCATGTCCTGGCTGCGATGGGTCTCGACCCTGATCTGGATGAAGCCGTCGTGAACCCGGCTGTCGCTGAGCCGCTCCAGTCCCTCCTTGTAGAGCGGCGGCAGGCTGGGGGAGTCGCGATAATCGAAGCGCAGCCAGACGGCGGAGTCGGTCTTGTTGACGTGCTGGCCGCCATTGCCCTGGGCCCGCATGGTCTGGAATTGCAGTTCATGCCAGGGGATGATCACGCTGTTGGAGATGACTAACATGGGGTGATGCTCTCATTTGGTGCATCAAGGGAGTCTGGTGCAGCTTGGTGCCTCATTATGGGGCGAGATGCGCTTCCTTGGTGATCCTGAGCCTTTCTGGCTCAGAGTGTCATATCTATCTATATGAAAATAAACGATAAAAATACTTGGCACAAGAATTGATGACCCATTCGTGACATACCATGGATTGGGAGCAACCAGATGAAGCTGATTACTGCGATTATCAAACCTTTCAAGTTGGACGACGTGCGCGAGGCCATCGCCAACCTGGGGGTGGAAGGCCTGACCGTCTCCGAAGTGAAGGGTTTTGGTCGCCAGAAGGGGCACACCGAATTATACCGGGGGGCCGAGTACCAGGTCGACTTTCTGCCGAAGGTAAAGCTGGAGATCGCCACCGCAGACGAGAACGTCGAAGGGGTGATCGAGGCCATCTGCAAGGCTGCCTATACCGGCAAAATCGGTGACGGCAAGATTTTCGTCTATGACCTGCTGCAAGCGGTGCGTATTCGTACTGGTGAGAGCGACGACGAGGCGCTCTGAGTACGCTCCTTTGCCCGGCCGGGTCGGGCAAAGGTCCGGGCAGGTTCTGCCGACAGTGTGAAGGGGTGGTCGTCGAAAGACCGGATGGGATTCCATCCGGTCTTTTTGTTTGGCCGCTGATTAAATAGATCGTTCCAACCCAGCAAACAGCCTTGATCCTCTCCTCCCGATTCATGCAGAATGCAAACGAAAATGGTTATCACTCTTTACGCAGACAAGGAACGGATGATGAAAATGAAGATGTTGGCACTGGCTTTCTCCACGCTTGTCGCCCAGTCGGCGTTCGCCGCCCAGGAGGTAAACGTCTATTCGAACCGTCAGGATGAGCTGATCAAGCCCATCATCCAGCAGTTCGAGAAGGAGACCGGGATCAAGGTCAATGTGGTGTTTGCCAAAGAGGGGCTGAACGAGCGTCTGGAACGGGAAGGCAAGCTCTCTCCGGCCGATCTGATGCTGACCGTGGACATCAGCCGTCTGACCGAGCTGGTGGACAAGGACCTGGTGCAGCCGGTGGACAGCAAGACGCTGCAGGAGAACATCCCCGCCATCTATCGCGATCCGGACAACCGCTGGTTCGCCTTGACCACCCGGGTGCGTGCCATCTACTCCAGCAAGGAGCGTCTTGGCAAGCTCGACACCATCCGCTACGAAGATCTGGTCAAGCCTGAATTCAAAGGAAAAATTTGTACCCGTAGCGGCAAGCACGAGTACAATGTGACGCTGGTTTCGTCCATGATTGCCCATCACGGCATGGCGGACACCAAGACCTGGCTGGAAGGGGTCAAGGCCAACCTGGCGCGCAAGCCCCAGGGCAACGACCGTGATCAGGTCAAGGCGATCAAGGACGGCATCTGTGATGTCTCCCTGGGCAACAGCTACTACCTGGGTGCCATGTTGAAGGACCCGGCGCAGAAGTCCTGGGCCGACGCGGTGGAAATCAACTTCCCGAACCAGGGTGATCGCGGTGCCCACGTCAACGTGAGCGGCGTGGCCATGACCAAGTATGCCAAGAACAAGGACGCAGCACAGAAGCTGATGGAGTTCCTCTCCGGGGATACCGCCCAGCACATGTATGCGGATGTGAATGCCGAGTACCCGGTCAAGGCGGGGGTCGAGCCTTCTGCCATGGTCAAGTCCTGGGGCACGTTCAAGTCTGACCCCATGCCGGTCAGCGATTATGCCAAGCACCGCAAGGACGCCTTGCAACTGCTGGATGAAGTGAAATTCGACTTGTAATCAGATGGGGCCAACGGCCCCATCAACTTCTGTGGACTCATGAAACATTTTGGATGGATTGCCGGCAGCTGGGCCACCGCCCTGCTGCTGGGTTTGCCGGTACTCGCCCTGGTCTTCTCCGCCTTCTCGGCTGATGGGGAACTGTTTGCCCACCTCGCCGATACCGTACTGCCGGACTATCTGCGAAACACGTCCGGCCTGGTGCTGGGGGTGGTCTGCTTCAGCCTGCTGTTCGGAGTGCCCACCGCCTGGCTGGTGGCCATGTGCGAGGTGCCGGGGCGCCGCGCCCTGCAATGGGCGCTGATGCTGCCCATGGCGATGCCCTCCTATATCGTTGCCTACGTCTATACCGACCTGCTCGACTACTCGGGCCCGCTGCAGGCGGGGCTGCGTGCCCTGTTTGGCTGGCAGGGACCGACCGACTACTGGTTCCCGGCCATTCGCTCCCTCGGGGGCGCCGCCTGGGTGCTGGCGCTGGTGCTCTTCCCCTATGTCTATCTGCTGGCACGGGCCTCCTTCCTGGAGCAGTCGGTCAGCCTCATTCACTCCAGCCGTCTGCTCGGCTGCACCCCCTGGCAGAGCTTTCGCCGCCTGAGCCTCCCCCTGGCCCGCCCGGCCATCATGGTGGGGGCATCTCTGGTCGCGATGGAAACTCTGGCGGACTTTGCCACCGTCCACTTCTTTGCCATCAACACCCTGACCACCGCCATCTACGACACCTGGCTCGGCTACGGCAGCCTGGCGACCGCCGCCAAGCTCTCCTGTCTGATGCTGCTGGCGGTGGTGCTGCTCATCGCGCTGGAGCGCCGCTCCCGCCAGCGCCAGCAGGTGTTCCAGAAGTCCATGGGCTTCGAGCAGCCCCTGCGTTACCCCCTCGGGGGCCTGAGGGGCGTGCTGGCCGGGCTCTGGTGCTGGGGCCTGGTGCTGGCGGGGTTTGCCCTGCCGTTCGTCATCCTGCTCGATTACGGGGTGCGTTACTTCGCGCTGTCGTGGACGCCCGAATTCGTGCGCTTTGCGGGCAACAGCCTCGCCATCTCGGCCCTGACCGCCCTGCTGGCCATGGCCATTGCCCTGCTGCTCGGCTTCTTCCGTCGCCTCGATGGGGGGACTCGCAGCCTGCTGCCCCTGCGCCTCGCCGCCATGGGCTATGCCATGCCGGGGACCGTGCTGGCCATCGGCGTGCTGGTGCCGCTCACGGCCCTTGATTTTGGCATCAACGATCTGGCCGAGTGGCTCGGGATGCCGGGCCCCGGTCTGCTCCTGACCGGCACCCTCACCGCCATCGTGTTCGGCTATCTGGTGCGCTTCGTCGCCATCGCCATCGGGTCGGTGGAGAGCAGCATGAGCAAGATCTCCCCCAGCCTCGACATGGCGGCCCGCTCTCTGGGGCAGGGGGCGGGCGGCATGCTGCGTCGCATTCACCTGCCGCTGGTACGCCGCGGCCTCTTTGCCGGCGCCATGCTGGTGTTCATCGAATCCATGAAGGAGCTGCCCGCCGCCCTGCTGCTGCGGCCGTTCAACTTCGAAACCCTGGCGACCCACGTCTATCAGTTCGTCTCGGACGAGATGCTGGAGCGGGGGGCGCTCGGTGCCATCGTCATCGTGCTGGTGGGGCTGATTCCCCTGCTGTGGATAAACCGTACCCTGGATGGTCCAGGCCATTGAGCGGCCCCGTCCGGCATCACTACGCGAGAGGAAAAGAACCTTGTCCTGCCTGAATATCGAGAAGGTCAGCTGTCACTACAATGGCCGCCCCGTGCTGGAGCAGCTCTCCCTGCAGGTGGCCGACAACGAGATCGTCTGTCTGCTGGGGGCCAGCGGCTGTGGCAAGACCACGCTGCTCAAGGCGGTGGCCGGTCTGCTGCCCCTGGCCCAGGGGGAGATCCGGCTGGGAGAGACCCTGCTCGATGCCCCCGGCGTGAGTGTGCCGCCGGAGGCCCGCCATATCGGCATGATCTTCCAGGATTACGCTCTCTTTCCTCACCTGACGGTGGCCGAGAACGTCGGCTTCGGCCTGACCGGGCAGGATCGCGGCAGCCGCCTGCAGCAGGTGGAAGAGGCGCTGGCGCTGGTCAACCTGCAGGGATTGGGGGAGCGCTATCCCCATCAGCTCTCCGGCGGCCAGCAGCAGCGGGTGGCCATCGCCCGCGCCCTGGTGTGCAAGCCGCGCCTGATGCTGCTGGACGAGCCCTTCTCCAACATCGACACCCAGGTGCGGATGAAGCTGATCCTCGAGATCCGCACCCTGCTCAAACAGCAGGGCATTGGCGCCATCTTCGTCAGCCACAGCAAGGAAGAGGCCTTCGCCTTCGCCGATCGGCTGGCCCTGTTTCGCGCCGGTCGCATCGAGCAGGTGGGGGAGCCGGAGCAGCTCTATCGCCGCCCCGGGAACCGCTTCGTGGCGGAGTTTCTCGGCGGGGTCAACTATCTGGCGGCCGAGGTGGTGGACAGCCACTGCGTGCAGACCCTCCTTGGAACCATCTGCGGTCAGGAGCCCCATGGCCGCGCGGTGGGGGAGCGGCTGCAGCTCATGCTCAGACCCCAGCAGTTGGCGCTGACGGCGGCGGATGACGGTGAGCTCCGGGTGCGTGAGCAACAGTTCCTGGGCCATCACTGCCGGGTACTGGTGGAGTGTGGCGGCCAGCAACTGGAAGCCAGCATCGGTGAGCCTCTGGAAGGGGAGCGCGCGCGGGTGACCGTGGCGCCTCATGCCCTGGTGTTGTTTGACCCCTTGCCCTGAGTGCGTGGTATTGTCGTGAAATCAATGAACTGGAAGCGCGCTGGTTTATAATCGCGCCACGCCCATAGCCAACGCACTTGGAGAGAGACATGAAAGCCCAAGCCGGGATCTGCGCAGAGCCGAATCTGCACGCCCTCTATCTGATGTTCAATCGCACCGGTGACGCCGCTGCCCTGACCTCCCGCCTGGCCAGCCTGCCAGCACTCTGGGAGGCGGTGAGCGCCGACTTCCCCGATGCTGCCTTCAGCGGTCTGGTCGCCGTCGGGGCCGACGCCTGGGATGATCTCTATCCTGCCGCCCGGCCGCCCCAGTTCCGCGGTTTCATGGCGCAATCCGCCAACGGTCAGGAGGCCCCCAATACCCCGTTCGATCTGTTCGTGCAGTTGCGTGCTGATCGGGTGGACGTGCTGCATCATGCCGGTCATCGCGTCATGGCCCTTCTGGCCGGGCTTGTTGAATTGGCCGAGGAAGTCCGCGGTTTTCGCAACCAGGATTGCCGGGATCTGACCGGTTTCGTCGACGGCACCGAGAACCCGCAGGATGAGCACCGCGCCGTGGTGGCGTTGCTGGACGGCGGCGAGTTCGCCGGTGGCTCCTACATCCACGTGCAGCGCTGGGTCCACGCCATGAGCGACTGGGAGAAGCTGGCCCTGAAGGAGCAGGAAGACATCATAGGCCGCACCAAAGTCGACAACATCGAATACGAGTCCGCCGACAAGCCGCTCACTTCCCACATCAAGCGGGTCAACCTCAAGACCCCGAAGGGGGAGTCCATGGAGATCCTGCGCCAGAGCATGCCCTGGGGCACCATGAGCGAGCAGGGGCTCTACTTCATCTCCTGCTGCCGCACGCCGCTGCACTTCAACGCCATGCTGGCCAGCATGTACAAAGGGGAAGGCAGCCACTTCGATCACCTGCTGCGCTTCACCCGGGCGGTGACCGGCGCGGCCTTCTTCGCCCCTTCCGTCGATTTTCTGGTGGCCGAGGGCAAATAAGCCCGGCCTGCCGACCGCTCAAAACAAAAAATCCCGGCCAAGGCCGGGATTTTTGTGCGGATCGCCCAAGGCGACCGGATCAGGGCGTCTGCTCGAACAGCTCGAGGGCGGAGAGGTAGAGCTCCTCGATGTCGGTATCGCTGGTCGGGGTGATGAAGATGGTGTCATCACCGGCGATGGTGCCGAGGATCCCTTCGGCCTTGCCGAGGGAGTCAAGCAGGCGGGCGATCAGCTGGGCTGCGCCGGGGCTGGTGTGGATCACCACCAGAGCGCCGTTGTGGTCGACATCCAGCACCAGGTTCTTGAGGGGGCTGGAGGTGGTGGGCACGCCCAGCTCCACCGGCAGACAGTAGACCATCTCCATCTTGGCATTGCGGGTGCGAACGGCGCCGAAGCGGCTCAGCATGCGCGAGACCTTGGATTGGTTGATGTTCTCGAAGCCCATCTCTTGCAGGGCAGTCACTATCTCTGCCTGGGAGCCGAAACGCTCCTCTTTCAGCAAGGCTTTAAAGGCCTTGGCCAGTTTTTCTTGCTTGTCGTTATGTTTCATCTTGGACTCACGAATGAGGGGAGTGACCGCCTGTCACGCTCAGGCGGCAGATACGAACAGCGCTGCTATTTTGCATTCATATGCCTGTTTTGGCAAGGAAGCGGCGCTTGTTCTGCATATTGATTCAAATATAGCTTGCATCAACTTATGCTGGCGCTAGAATCAGGACGAAATTTTGAAAACTTATTCAATTGGGCTGTATGGGTATCGAATTAATCGGCATCGAAAAATCCTGGCACAAGGTGCCGGTACTGCAGCAGGTGAGCTTTCGGACTGCTCCCGGCGAGACCTTGGTATTGCTGGGCCCGAGCGGGGCAGGCAAGAGCTCTCTGCTGCGCATGATGAACTTGCTGGACACGCCGGATGCCGGTGTGTTGCGCATCGCAGACTGTGAATTTTCTTTCCCGTCCAGCCTCTCTACTGCCGAATTCAACCGTCAGGCACAGGCGCTGCGCCGCAAGGTGGGCATGGTGTTCCAGCAGTACAATCTGTGGCCGCACCTCACCGTGATGGAGAATCTGATTGAAGCGCCCGTCAAGGTGCTCGGCATGAGCCGCGACGCGGCCATCGAGAAAGGGGCCTATTTGCTGGCCCAGCTGCAACTGGCCGACAAACGGGACGCCTGGCCCGCACGGCTTTCCGGTGGCCAGCAGCAGCGGGTCGCCATTGCCCGGACCCTGATGATGGATCCCCAGGTGCTGCTGTTTGACGAACCGACGGCTGCCCTGGATCCCGAAATTACCAAAGAGGTGGCGGAGATCATCCGCACTCTGAGCCAGACCGGCATCACCCAGGTGGTGGTGACCCACGAGGTGGAGTTCGCCCGCAAGGTGGCCAGTCAGGTGATCTATCTGGAGAAGGGGCGGATCATCGAATCCGGCACCGCCGCCATCTTCCAGTCCCCGCAAACCAGCCGGTTTGCCGAATTCTTGATGCATTGATATTGAGTCGATAAGGAAGCTGTCATGAAAAAGAGTCTGTTGCTGATCGCCGCCATGGGTCTGCTGAGCACTTCTGTGCTGGCCAAAGAGATCAAGTTCGCCACCGAGGCAACCTATGCGCCGTTCGAATACCTGGATGACAAGAACGAGTTCCAGGGCTTTGACATCGATCTGGCCCGCGCTGTCTGCGAGCAGGCCAAGCTGGAGTGCAGCTTCCACAACCAGGCCTTCGACAGCCTGATCCCCAGCCTCAAGTTCCGTCGCTATGATGCCGTCATCGCCGCCATGGACGTGACGCCGGAGCGGGCCGCCCAGGTCGACTTCTCCGACATCTATTACGAGAACTCCGCGGTGTTCGTCGCCAAGAAAGAGACCTTCAAGGGGCCGGACGATCTGGTGGACAAGACAGTCGGCGTGCAGAACGGCACTTCTCACCAGTCCTATCTGGTGGACAACTGGGTGAGCAAGGGTCTGCTGACCGTGCCCTACGCCAGCTACCAGAGCGCCTTCCTGGACATGATGAATGGCCGTACTGACGGCGTGTTTGCCGATACGGCGGTGGCCGCCGACTGGCTCAAGCAGCACAAGGAATACGCCGTGGTCGGTACCCCGGTGACCGACGCCAAGTACTTCGGTACCGGTTTTGGCATCGCGGTGGCCAAGGGCAACCAGGAACTGCTGACCCAGCTGAACAAGGGGCTGGCCGAGATCAAGGCCAACGGCACCTATCAGAAGATCTATGACAAGTACTTCGCGCAGTAAGCCATGTTGAGCCTGTTGTTGGATGCAGCCTGGATGACCCTCGGGCTGGCCCTGGCATCCCTGGTCGGTGGCATGGTGCTGGCACTGGCATTCAGTGCGGCTGAGTTGAGCAAGCAGCGTTGGCTGGTGTGGCCCGTGGCCACCCTGACCACCTTGATTCGTGGTCTGCCCGAGTTGCTGGTGGTGCTCTTCATCTACTTCGGCTCGACCCAGGTGCTGTTCCTCATCACCGGGGAGTATGTGGAGTTCAGCCCGTTCGCCTGCGGTGTGCTGGCGCTCTCCCTGCTGTTTGCGAGCTACGCCACCCAGACCCTGCGTGCCGCCCTCAATGCGGTGCCCCCTGGGCAGCGGCTGGCGGCGCAGGCGCTCGGCCTGGGCAAGGGGCACACCTTCTTTCGCATCGTGCTGCCCCAGGCCTGGCGTCACGCCCTGCCCGGGCTCGGCAACCAGTGGCTGGTGCTGCTGAAAGACACCGCTCTGGTCTCCCTCATCGGGGTGAACGAGATGATGCGTCAGGCACAGATGGCTTCGGCCAGCACCTATCAACCCTTCACCTGGTACGCCGCTGCCGCCCTCATCTATCTGGCTATTAGTCTGGTGAGTGAATTCGGTTTGAAGCAGGCGTCCCGCTATACCCGCCGTTACGGAGGCTGACCATGCAGGATTACCTGATGACCCTGCTGGGAGGGCTGGCGATCACCCTGCAGCTCACCGCGTTCAGCTTGTTGCTGGGCGTGCTGATGGCGGCCGGCATGACCTGGGTGCTGGAGCGTCGCATTCCGGTGGCGACCCAGCTGGTGCAGCTCTGGGTACTGGTCTTTACCGGTACGCCGCTGCTCATCCAGATCTTCCTCATCTACTACGGGCCTGGCCAGTTTGAATGGCTCAAGGCGGGGCCGCTCTGGCCGCTGCTCAAGCAACCCTGGTTCTGCGCCGTGCTGGCGCTCGGTTTCAATACCGCAGCCTACTCCACCCGGCTGTTCAAAGGGGCGCTCGACGCCATCCCCGCCGGTGAAGTGGAGGCCTGCCGTGCGCTCGGCTTCTCGGCCGGACAGACCCTGTGGATGAAGACCCGCCATGCCGCCCGTCGGCTGGTCCCCGCCTATTCCAACGAGGTGATCCTGGTGCTCAAGGGGAGTTCGCTCGCCAGTACCATCACCATCATGGACATCATGGGGCTGGCCCAGCGTCTCAACGCCCAGACCTATGACACCCTGGCGGTGTTCACCGTGGCCGGAGCGCTCTATCTGACCATGAATGGATTGTTAACAATTGGTTTCCGCTGGTGTGAGCGTCGGGCACTGGCTTTCCAGTCCTGAAGCAGTCACATTTACCTCTTAATGATGAGGGAAGCACAGGAAATCTGTGTCTTTCCTCCCATTTATCGCATATTCCTCTCCGCTTTCATCGCCGCTTGTTCCCTGGCTCACAGAACCCGTGATTACAACTGTTATCAGATTGTTTTTTAGGAGGGGATCCTTTAAGGTGAGGCGCACAATAAGAATCAGCGTTAACCCAACTAGAAACAACCTTAAACCTACGCTTAGACATGGAGTTGATCATGAAAGTTGCCGTTCTGGGTGCCGCCGGTGGCATCGGCCAAGCCCTCGCTCTGCTGTTGAAAAACCGCCTGCCTGCCGGTTCCGAACTGAGCCTGTATGACATTGCCCCGGTCACTCCGGGCGTGGCGGCGGACCTGAGCCACATCCCGACTGACGTGAAAGTAAAAGGTTTCTGCGGTGAAGATCCGAGCCCTGCTCTGGTCGGCGCCGATGTCGTGCTGATCTCTGCCGGCGTGGCGCGCAAGCCCGGCATGGACCGTTCCGACCTGTTTAACATCAACGCCGGTATCGTCAAGAACCTGGTGGAAAAGTGTGCTGCTTCCTGCCCGAAAGCACTGATCGGCATCATCACCAACCCGGTCAACACCACGGTCGCCATCGCCGCCGAAGTGCTGAAGAAAGCCGGTGTCTATGACAAGCGTCGCCTGTTCGGCGTGACCACCCTGGATGTGATCCGTGGCGAGACCTTCGTGGCCGAAGCCAAGGGCCTGAACGTTGACAAGGTACGTGTCAACGTCATCGGCGGTCACAGTGGCGTGACCATTCTGCCGCTGCTCTCCCAGGTTGAAGGCGCCAGCTTCACCGCTGAGGAAGTGGCTGCCATGACCAAGCGCATTCAGAATGCCGGTACCGAAGTGGTGGAAGCCAAGGCCGGTGGCGGTTCCGCCACTCTCTCCATGGGTCAGGCAGCCTGCCGTTTCGGTCTGTCGCTCATCAAGGGTCTGCAAGGGGAAGCCAACGTCATCGAGTGTGCCTATGTGGAAGGCAACGGTGAGCACGCCACCTTCTTCGCGCAGCCGGTGCTGCTCGGCAAGAACGGTGTCGAAACCGTGCTGGACTACGGCAAGCTGAGCGCCTTCGAGCAGGAAGCGATGGACAGCATGCTGGCCACCCTGAAGGCTGACATCCAGCTGGGCGTCGACTTCGTCAAGTAAGTCTATACGTCGACCGCAAGGGGAGCCCAGGCTCCCCTTTGTCATTTTCGGGGTTGGGTGTAGCGGGCTAAGGAGATGGCCCTGGCTGCCGATAACAGAAGGCAGCAGGAGATCCCTATGATAAAACCAAGAACCCTCATCGCCATTATCGGTGTGTGCAGCTTCCCCTTGCAGGGTGCGGAGCCCACCTCGGCCGCCGCGCCCACCCAGGCGGTGGCGGTTGCAGCCGCGCCGCCATCCGCGGCGTCTGCACCCTTGTCACCGGCCTCATCATCAGCCCAGCCAGCCCTGACGCCAGCCTCTTCTGTCGCCACGCCATCCCTCCCTGTGTCAGCTGCGCCAGCCAGGGCGCCATCCGAATCTGAACCTGTACCGTCCGCACCGGCAGCTGCGCCGCTGCCCAGGGCGACGACACAGGCATCCGCTGCTGCGGGAGAGTTGCAGGCCGTGCCGCTCTATCGCCAGGACGAACTGCTCAACTGGATAGAGCAGGGGCGCCATCTGGCCCGGGTGAAGCAGGACAGGTGCCAGCTCACCCAGGATATCGAGGCGCGGGCCTCGGTGATGAAGATCCCTGCCTATCAGTTCCTCTGGGGGGACATGCTGGCCTGGGGGGTTTGCACCAAGCCGGACGCCCAGATCGGGGTGCAGTACATGTGGGAGGCCGCCAACCAGGGGCTGGCGCCGGCGCTGGAACAGCTTGGCCGCTATTACTGGAAGGGGATCCTGGTTCAGAAGGATCTGGTGAGGGCCGAGACCCTGATGCGGGAAGCCGCGAGCCTCGGCTTCTTGCGGGCACAGATGGAGTGGGTGGAGATGTTGCTGCAGGGCATGGGGAGTCCCCTGGATTACGAGGAGGCGTATCACTGGCTGCACGGCGCCGTCATCGGCGACAAGGCCATGCACCAGAAGGCGGCGAGCCTGCTCAGCCGGCTCGGCAACCGGATGCCCGCCAATGCCATCGCCCGTGCCAAGGCGATGCACTGAGTTCTGGTAGCCCGCTTTGATATTACAAGGCCCACGAAGCTGTGCTTGTGGGCCTTGTGCATTTTCCCGGTCAGGGGAGGGATCAGAGGCCCTGATGGGGGCCGAAGACCTCGTAATGCATCCGCCCTGCAGGCACGCCCACATTCTCCAGCTGAGCTTTGACTGCTTTCATGAACGGGACAGGGCCGCAGAAATAGTAGTGGGCGTTGGCCGGAATGAGGTCGGTGACCTGCTCCAGTGCCAGAGTGCCGCTGAAGTCGTAATCCTCTCCTTTGACATCCTGCTCCCTCGGCTCCCGATACCAGATCCGGCTCTCCAGTTTTCCGTGTTGCCTGCTCTTTGCCCGGATCTCGTCCCTGAACGCGTGGTGGGCGCCGTGTTCGCAGGCGTGAAGCCAGCGAATATCCATATCCGGGCCCTCGGCCAGCAAGTGGTTGAGCATGCTCAGCATGGGGGTGAGGCCGACACCGGCGGAGATCAGCACCACAGGCGTGTCTGTCACCTCTTGCAGGAAGAAGTCGCCGGCCGGCGGCATGATGTCGACCGTGTCACCGATGTGAAGATGATCATGCAACAGGTTGGAGGCCTGCCCCCTGGGTTCGCGCTTGACGCTGATGCGGTAGTCGCGGCCATTGGGGGCGTCCGAGAGGGAGTACTGGCGGATCTCCTGATGCTCGAGGGCGGGATGAACCAGCTTGATACTGAGATATTGCCCCGGTTTGAAACGCAACACGGGGTTGCCATCGAGGGGTGCCAGGGCGAAAGAGGTGATGAGTTCACTCTCTTGACGCTTCTCCTTGATGATGAAAGGGCGGGTTCCCTGCCAACCACCGTCCTGGCTTGCCTTCTCCCGATAGAGCTCGCTCTCCCGGCCGATAAAGATGTCGGCCAGCACACCGTACGCCTTGCCCCAGGCGGTAAGGACCTCCTCCGTGACAGCGTTGCCACCCATTTCTTTGAGCGTGGCCAAGAGATGACTACCCACAATGTGATATTGTTCCGGCTGGATCAGGAAACCCGTGTGTTTGTGGGCGATGCGTTCAACGGCTCCGGCCAGGGCCCCCAGATTGTCGATGTTCCTGGCATAGGCCGCCACCGCACTGAACAGTGCCAAGGGCTGTCCCCCGCTACGCTGGTGAGCCAGGTTGAAGAGATCCTTCAACTCGGGATTGTGGCTGAACATGCGCTGATAAAAGTGCCGTGTGAGGTCAGGGCCCGCCGATTCGAGCAAAGGAATGGTGCTCTTGATGACGGCGATGGTGGCTTGGTCTAACATAGGAGGTCCTTTCTAATTGAACATCTGGAATGTTACTTATTAAGTTGCATCCTAAATGTTTAATTGATCTGGATCAATCATCAATTCTTCGCGCTAGGCGCTACAGGCACTATGAGACTAACGAGCTATACCGATTTTGGATTGAGGGCCCTGCTCTATCTGGCTACCCTGCCGGAGGGGGAACTGTCGAGCGTGGCCAAGGTATCCGCCTTGTACGACGTATCCCGCAACCACATGGTGAAGGTGGTGAACCAGTTGGTAAAACTGGGCTATCTGCAGTCACAACGCGGCAAGAATGGTGGCATCCGCATGGCGCGCTCCCCCGACGAGATCAATATCGGGCAAGTGATCCGGGCGTTGGAAGGCAATCTGGACGGGATCGACTGCAGCTCCCCGGTCTGCCATATCGTCTCCGTCTGTCTGCTCAAGAGTGCCTTGAAGGAGGCGATGAACGCCTTCCTCGCGGTGATGGATGGTTATACGCTGCAGGATTTGCTGGCAAACCGTGACGAGTTGCAGCAGGTGTTCGGTGAGCTCATCCCCACTCTGGTGCTGGAGCCGGATGACGAGAGCGAGTGAAACAAAAAGGCTGCCATTGGCACAATGCTGTTCACTTAAGCGGAGCCGCATTGCGATTTACCGGAAAACGGGTCTTTGATATCTTCACCGCCCTGGGTCTCGATGGCCTGGGGCGTTTTTCTATGAACATGACGCCTATGCAGCCCCGCAACTCCGCCAACCTCCGTGGCGTATGGGCTGGCGATAACGCGCCCGCCATCACTGCCATCTGGTTCGCGATGAACTGACAGGCAAACTTAAAGCTCACCTCATTGGGCGCTCGCTGATGGGCTACGGCGGCCTGGCTGGCCTCCCGCCTGACCAGATTGTATCCAAGCAGCAATCCCCACAGCTCCTGATAGACCAAGTTCACTTTCTTGCTTCTCAGCGTGATGGCGTTGTGCTGCATCGCGCTTTTGATATCCCGGTATCCCAGCTCGATTTCCCAGCGCTCGTGGTACAGGGTCGCCACCTGAGCTGCACTGAATCGCGCCACGGGCAGGGAGGTAAAGACCGTTTTCTCCTTGCCTGCCACCTCATAGGTCACTGCGCGAACTTGCCAGTGTGTCGGCAACGCCGGGTTTTTCTTGCTAGCCTGAGGCGAGACCGTCATTTGCAACAGACGGTCACCGTCGCCATAGCGCTCAAGTTCCGTGTATACCAGCCCCTTGCGTTCCGGGATGAGCCAGTGACGGTCGGTGTCTTCGGCCTGAATACGCAGCAACAGGTCGGCACCGAAGAAGCCTTTATCCAGCAGGGTCACTGACTTGTCCGGCAATGAGTGAATGAACTCGCTGGCCAGGGGGATTTCCCCTTTGCGGTACGGGCTGATGGCCGCGTTGGCAATGACATGCGAGCGGACATTCATGAGCGTGACCAACCGCAGCATCGGGTAGGGTGTCTGCCGGTTGGTTGAGGTGTTACCCGAGCCGAAATGTGCTCTGAGTTCAGGCATATCCTGGGTTCGGAACAGGGCCCCATCGATGGCAAAGACCTGTAAACCGTGCCAATGGTCTTCAGGATAACGTTCCCGCCCCCACACATCGGCGCACTGTTTGAACAGCCACTCGAGCGGCTGTTTGCCGAGTCGCTGACGGGCCTGAGACAGGGCACTGTCCGCGAGCAAGGCATCATTGGCCAACCCTTCTGCACAGATGTTGAGGCGCCGAGCGACCTCGGAGATGGGCTCATTGCGGAAAAAGGCCATCCCCACGACGAGCCACAAGACCATATCAGAAGGTAAGCGGCGTCGGCGGATAGTGGCCTTTTCAGACAAGGCGGCAGCGGCAGTAATCCATTCGTCGGGAATATGGTCGGCAAAAATGGCCAGCCGAGCCAGCATGTCGCCAGATGCCTCAACAACATCGTTCAGATCGTTTGCAATAGACATAAAAAATCCGGAACTAGTGATTGGTTCCGGATTGTCCTACAGCAGAAGGATCGGTCAATGGATCCTTAACTGATCAGCATTGTGCCATTGGCAGCCTTTTTTCAATCCTCGTACCCTGAATCGTCCCGGTACAGGTGCGGCATGATCCTCGCCATCTTCACCATGTTGTTCTCCACTTCGAGAATCTCGATAGGGTAGCCCGCCAGCCTGACACTGATGTTGGGTTGGGGGATCTCCTCAAGGTACTCCAGGATGGCGCCATTGAGGGTCCGTGGGCCGTCCATGGGCAGGTGCCAGTCCATCTCCTTGTTCAGCTCGCGGATGCTGGCGGAGCCTTCGACCAGGAAGGAGCCGTCCGGCTGGGGATGGATCTCGTCACTCGGGGTCGGTGTCATGGAGGTGGTGAAGTCACCGACAATCTCTTCCAGGATGTCGTCCAGGGTGATCAGCCCCTGAATATCGCCATATTCGTCGACGATAAGGCCAATTCGCTCCTTGTTGCGCTGGAACTTGGCCAACTGCACGTTGAGGGGGGTCCCCTGGGGGATGAAATAGATGGGGTCGACTTCCCGCAGCAGGCTGGACTTGCTGAACTGATCCCGGGCGACCAGTCTCAGGGCATCCCGTGAGTGCAGGAAGCCGACGACGTCATCGATGTTGTCGCGATAGAGCAGGATTTTGGTGTGGGCGCAGTGGGCCAGCTGGCGCAGTATGATCTTCCAGTCGTCATTGATGTCGATGGCGGAGATCTCGCTGCGCGGGACCATGATGTTCTCCACCGTCATCTTGTCGAGATCCAGGATGCTTATCAGCATCTCCTGGTGGTGCTTGGGAATGAGATTGCCCGCCTCGTTGACGATGGTGCGCAGCTCTTCGGAATTGAGGGAGTCATCCTTGTTGTGCTCTAGACGCAAGAGTTTCAGCAGCAGGTTCGTGATGCTGTTGATGAGCCAGACAAGGGGAGCGAACGGCACCATCAGCCCCTTGAGGATCCAGGAGGCAGGATAGGCTATCCGCTCGGGGAACATGGCCGCCAGTGTCTTGGGGGTGACTTCCCCGAATACCAGCACCACCAGGGTCAGCCCGAAGGTGGCAATGGCGACGCCGAGATCCCCGAACAGCCGGATGCAGACGATGGTCGCGATGGCGGAGGCCAGGATGTTGACCAGATTGTTGCCGATGAGAATGAGGCCAAGCAGGCGGTCCGGCCTGGCCAGCAGCTTCTCGACCCGGCGGGCAGCTTTGTGCTTGGTCTGGGCCAGATGCCGCAGCTTGTAGCGGTTGAGCGACATCAGACCGGTTTCGGAACTGGAGAAGAAGGCTGACAAAAGGATCAAGATAACGAGAACAATCAGCAATGTACTCGTTGAGATACTGTCCAAGAAGGGCTCCTGTAAGGGTGGTTGGGGAATGTGCGTGTGTCAGCTAAGCAGCACTTCCTTGACGAAGCGGCTGCCAAAATAGGCCAGTGTCAGGATGAAGCTGCCGATGAGGCTCAGCATGATGACCTTGCGGCCGCGCCAGCCACGGGTATGGTGACCCCAGAGCAGCAGAGCGTAGACGCACCAGGCCAGGATAGAGAGGATGGCCTTGTGGGACTTGCCCTGGGCAAACATGTCTTCCAGGAAGAACAGGCCGGATGCGATGGAGAGAGTCAGCAGCAGCAGACCTGCGGAAATGAGCTGAAACAGGCGCTTCTCCACCGTCATCAGGGGTGGCATGGCTGGCAGGTGACTGATCTTTCTGGATTTCAGTTGCCTGTCCAGGCAGGCAAGCTGGAGGGCAAACAAGCAGGCGATCATCAGTACCGAATAGGCCATCAGCGCGAGGCCTATGTGCAGCAGCAACTGGGGGTGCGCTTCCAGATGGGTGATGTAGCGCCCGGGAATGAGCGCGCTGGCCGCCAGCAGCAGGGCTGAAAAACTGTAGACGACGGGCAGCAGGATCCAGCCGTTGAAGCGTCGGGTGACGCAGGTCATGAAGCAGCTGATGATAAGGCTGACCAGGGACGCCACGTTCAACATGCTGAGATTCTGGCCGGAATGGGTGACCAGCACTTCGCTGCCCACCGCCATGCCATGGGCGGTCAGGGCCAGGCCGACACAGGCGAACAGCGATACTTGCCCGACGGGCTTGGCGCTGAGCAGCATGTGCAGTGAGGCGATGATGGCCAGCAGGTAAAACGCCAGGGCCAGAACAGAGATCACGATCATAACCAGGTCGTTGTCAAACAAGCTTTATGGATAAGAGGGGCAGTATACCTTGCACAAGATATGCTCGCCAGTTGTGCCAGAGGCTAACTGCCCACATATAAGTAGGCGTTGATGGTCACCGTGCGGCGAATAATCGTCCTCCGGCGTTGACTGGGGTATACTGCCCTCCATTTGTTGACCTGCCCGTTCGATGGCAGGCCGCCGCGGCAAGCGGCGAGTAATCGTCCCTAGAGTGCTGACCGGGGTATAATGCCCCCAGTGTCACGCCAAGAACCGGAAAGCGTCATGTTTGAGAATTTGACTGAACGACTCTCGCGCACCCTGCGCAACGTCAGCGGCCGCGGCCGTCTGACCGAAGAGAATATCAAGGATACCCTGCGCGAAGTCCGCATGGCGTTGCTCGAGGCGGACGTCGCCTTGCCGGTGGTGCGCGATTTCGTGGCGCGCGTCAAGGAACGAGCCGTGGGCCAGGAAGTGGCCAAATCCCTTAGCCCGGGCCAGGCCTTCATCAAGATCGTCCATGGCGAACTGGTCACCGTGATGGGGGAGGCCAACGAACAGCTCAACCTGGCTGCCCAGCCGCCGGCCATCATCCTGATGGCAGGTCTTCAGGGGGCCGGTAAGACCACTACGGTCGGCAAACTGGCCAAACTGCTCAAGGAGCGCAGCAAGAAGAAGGTGCTGGTGGTCAGTGCGGACGTCTACCGTCCGGCGGCGATCAAGCAGCTTGAGACCCTTGCGGGCGACATCGGTGTCGACTTCTTCCCGAGTGATGCCAGCCAGAAACCGATCGCCATTGCCACTGCAGCCATCGATCAGGCGCGCAAGAAGTTCTATGACGTGGTGATCGTCGATACTGCCGGTCGTCTGCACGTCGATGGTGAAATGATGGCGGAGATCCAGGATCTGCACGCCACCATCAAGCCGGTCGAAACCCTGTTCGTGGTGGATGCCATGACAGGCCAGGATGCTGCCAATACCGCCAAGGCCTTCAACGAGGCGCTGCCGCTCACCGGTGTGATCCTTACCAAGGCAGACGGTGATGCCCGCGGTGGTGCCGCACTGTCGGTGCGCCACATCACCGGCAAACCGGTCAAGTTCATCGGTATGGGCGAGAAGACCGACGCGCTGGAGCCGTTCCACCCGGATCGTCTCGCCTCCCGCATCCTCGGTATGGGGGATGTGCTCTCTCTCATCGAAGAGGTGGAGCGCAACGTCGATAAAGAGAAGGCGGCCAAGCTGGCCAGCAAGGTCAAGAGTGGCAAGGGCTTCGACCTGGAAGACTTCCGTGAGCAGCTGGCCCAGATGCGCAACATGGGTGGCATGATGGGGATGCTCGACAAGCTGCCTGGCATGTCCGGCCTGCCGGACAACATCAAGGATCAGATGGATGACAAGCTCACCGTGCGGATGGAGGCCATTATCAGCTCCATGACGCCGAAAGAGCGTGCCCATCCCGATCTCATCAAGGGCTCCCGCAAGCGCCGCATCGCTGCGGGCTCCGGCATGCAGGTCCAGGATGTGAACAAGCTGCTCAAGCAGTTCACCGAGATGCAGCGCATGATGAAGAAAATGTCCGGCAAGGGCGGCATGCGCAAGATGATGGGCCAGATGAAGAACATGCTGCCCCCCGGATTCGGTGGTGGCAGTCGCGGTCCGTTCTGATTTTCCTGCTGGTCAGGTAGAAAGGCTCACCCTGGTGAGCCTTTTTCATGCCAATCCCTGCGCAAAAAATAGCTGGCTTGGTTGCAATTATTACGAATCCAAGTAGAATTACGCGGCTTATTTTAAGCTAGGGTCTGCGTATTTGCAGGCCTTGTTCATTAGATGTTTATGAGGACGATATGGTAACCATTCGTTTACAACGTGGTGGCGCGAAAAAGCGTCCGTTCTACCAGGTAGTAGTTGCTGACAGCCGTAACGCCCGTGACGGTCGTTTCATCGAGCGCGTCGGTTTCTTCAACCCGGTTGCTGCTGGTAACGCTGAAAAGCTGAACCTGGACCTGGCTCGTATCGAGCATTGGGTTGCTACTGGTGCCGCTGTTTCTGACCGCGTTGCCAAGCTGATCAAAGACGCTGCCAAAGCTGCTTAATCAGCCAAACGGTAGGGAGTTAAGGTGGAAAAACCTGTAGTTCTGGGCACCCTGGGAACCGTTTACGGGATCAAGGGCTGGCTTAAAGTGAACTCCTTCACCGATGTTGCCGAAGCGATTTTCGATTACAACCCCTGGCTGATCAATCAGAACGGGGCGTGGCGTGAAATCCGGGTGTCATCCTGGAAGCGTCACAACAAGGGTCTGATCTGCAAACTCGATGGTATCGATGTGCGTGAGGATGCCCTGGCATTGACCAACGTCGAGATTGGCGTCCCCGCCGATCTGTTGCCTGCGTTGCCCGAAGGGGAGTTCTACTGGCGTGACCTCATTGGTTGCACCGTGGTAACCACCAAGGGATACGACCTGGGCAAGGTGACCGAATTGATGGAAACCGGCTCCAACGATGTGTTGGTGGTTGAGGCCAATGTAAAAGATGCCTTTGGTGCAAAGGAGCGGTTGATACCGTTCCTGGAAGAGCAGGTGATCAAGAATATTGATCTGACTGCTCGAACAATCGAAGTTGATTGGGATCCTGGTTTCTAGTTTCCCGCGCTAACACGGGTGCCGGAGGTTTCTTATGTGGATTGGGGTCATTAGCCTCTTCCCGGAAATGTTCCGAGCCATTACCGAGCACGGGGTAACGGGTCGGGCCGTCAAGAGTGGCCTGCTGCAAATTGAGTGCTGGAACCCTCGGGACTTCACCCACGACAAACACCGTACGGTCGATGATCGTCCTTATGGTGGTGGGCCCGGCATGTTGATGATGGTTCAGCCGCTGCGTGATGCCATTCATGCAGCCAAGCAAGCGGCGGGAGACGGGGCGAAAGTCATCTATCTCTCTCCTCAGGGACGCAAGCTGACTCAAGCGGGCGTGACCGAGTTGGCGACGAATCAGAAACTGATTCTGGTCGCCGGTCGATACGAAGGTATCGATGAGCGCGTGATACAAACCGAAGTCGACGAAGAGTGGTCTATCGGGGATTACGTGTTAAGTGGTGGTGAGTTGCCTGCCATGACCCTGATCGATGCGGTTTCGCGTCTGGTCCCGGGGGTCTTGGGCGATCAGGCCAGTGCCGAGCAGGACTCCTTCACGGATGGGCTGCTGGATCATCCCCACTATACTCGGCCGGAGGTGTTGGATGGGCTGACGGTGCCCGAGGCGCTGACAAGCGGCAATCACGAAGTGATTCGGCGCTGGCGACTCAAGCAATCGCTCGGACGAACCTGGCAGAGAAGGCCGGAACTTATTAACAACCTAGCTCTGACTGACGAGCAAGAATCACTTCTTGCCGAGTATGTCCGCGAAGTGCGTGACAGCGTTAAGTAGAGTTTTCAGTTTATCCTAGGTAAGGAAAGACAATGAGCAAGATTATTCAGCAGCTTGAACAAGAGCAACTGCGTACCGACATCCCGGCTTTTGCCCAGGGCGACACCGTACGTGTTCAAGTTCGTGTTAAAGAAGGTGGTAAAGAGCGTCTGCAGGCTTTCGAAGGCATCGTGATTGCCAAGCGTAACCGCGGTCTGCACTCTGCTTTCACCGTTCGCAAGATCTCCAACGGCGAAGGTGTTGAGCGTGTATTCCAGACTCACTCTCCGCTGATCCACAGTGTAGAACTGAAGCGTCGTGGTGATGTTCGCCGCGCCAAACTGTACTACCTGCGCAACCTGTCCGGCAAAGCTGCTCGTATCAAAGAGAAGCTCAACTAATTCGATTCGAATTGGTGTCGGTATGTCGGCGAAAAGCTCGACAGGTAGTGAAAAGGCTCGCCAATGGCGAGCCTTTTTTGTATCCGCTTTCGGGTGTTCCAGCTCAACCTGGCTGGCTGACCCGCACCACCGAGTTGTCACGCCCGAAGGGGCCAGGCACATAGTCGTCCGCCTCCCAGTCGTTGTCATAAAGGGTTTCACCATCGGGTTGCACTAGCTGATAGCAATACTCGAAATGGCTGGGGCCATCGGTCGGCAGGTTGAGTGTCGCCTTGAACTCCCCGTTTTTCATCCTCTTCAGTTCAATGGGCTGCCACTGGCTAAATTCACCCAGCAGCAAGACCTGCTCGGCATCACCGGCGGCCTCCTTTTCGACGGCAAAGGTCACCTTGACCTCGGGACGCGATTTGAGGAATTGCTTGTTGATCGGCATATGGACTCCTTGTCACTGGCTGCGAAGAAAGTAGCGCTGGTTATTTTTATATCACTTTATGACAAGGATGTTGATAAACAGGATCAAAGGGGGAGGGCAAAATGGCGCTGCAGGAGTTGATGGGTGAACTCGATCTTGAGGTAGAAGCCCCGTGGTAGCGTCATGATGGGTTGGCCATTGCGGCCGATGGCGCGGGTCAGCGCTTTGCTGTTGGCCGCCTTGGGGCGCAGCTGCAATACCTGGCCGTGGCGGGCGCTGATCTGCTCCACTTCCCCCAGCACTATCATGTCCATCAGCTCTTCCCAGTCCTGGCGCAGCAGTCCTTCTTCCTCTTCATTCGGGCTCCATAGCAGCGGCATGCCGACGCGACGGTCACCGACAGGGATGTCGCGGCTGCCTTCCACTGGGATCCAGAGCACCCGCGACAGCTTGTTGCGCACGTTTGACTCCTCCCAGCGCTGGCCGCTGACCCCGATGAGGGGGGCCACGCAGACAAAGGTGGTTTCCAGCGGGCGCCCTTGAGGATCGACGGGGATCGTCTTGAGCTCGATACCGAGATCCGGAAAATCCTGCTCGGGACGGCTACCTGCACTGGCCCCCAGCTGCCACTCGATCAACTGCCCTGTCCAGCCCTTGTCACGCCTGAGATCCCGCGGTACGGGGATGCCCGCCGTTGCGGCAAGCTGGGCCAGAGTGAAGCCAGCCATGGCGTAGGCTCGACTGAGCAGCTCTTGTTCTGACTGGGGATTGGCGGGCATGAGGGCTCCTCTGGAGATAATAGACATCGCAATACGGATCCTTGCATGGTATCGCTGATTTTATAACCGATCCTCGCCCGACTATACACAGGGAGACATGGGTGACAGAATTAAACATATCTAAATGATTTTAAAGGGTTTTACTTTATTTATCCAGTATGTTGGCCCGCCGGATCCCCGCATAAACGAGTTGTCCAAGGGTTTGTGCGAGCTGTTGCACACAGTTATCCACAGAAATCTTGGATAACTGGCGTAAAGTGGTGAAAGGAAGCGTGGCACCAGAAATAAATGTGAGAGTACGCTGATTTTCAGCGCCATTTCGGTGCAGATAATGCGCCATATCTGTGGATAAATCCGTCTTGGTGGATCTTTGAGCAGTCGAACTTGTTCACAATTGACAGGCTGGATCCTCTTAGGCAAAAGACATGGATTTTGATCCAGCAATTAAACTATAACCTTATGTATTTAAATGTATATTTTGTTTTTAAGTGAATCGGGTATGATATGCTTCCGTGCAATGCCACAGTATAAAACTACTGTATATACCTGCTTTATCACAGGTTTATGCACAGTCTGGGTGGGCAACTTGCCTAGCATGAACCTTCAATTTGTTTATAACTTTTCTTGAAAAGCCAAGTTATTCATGAATGGAAGATGACAGTCCCTGTTTGCCGCCACGGGGTGAATGTGGAACAATCTCGTTATAGATTCAGCCTTTATAAGGTGATCACGTGATAGATGGTGACGGATTTCGTCCCAATGTCGGCATCGTGATCTGTAACCGTGACGGACAAGTATTGTGGGCTAAGCGCTATGGGCAGCACTCCTGGCAGTTTCCGCAGGGGGGGGTTGATGATGGTGAATCGCCGGAACAGGCCATGTATCGTGAGCTGTATGAGGAGATAGGCCTCAAGCAGGACGATGTGACCATACTGGCGACCAGTCGCAACTGGCTGAAGTATCGCTTACCCAAACGACTCGTCCGCTGGGACAGTTCACCGGTCTGTATTGGCCAGAAGCAGAAATGGTTTTTGTTGCAGCTCGATCCTGGCAAAGAGTCCAGGATCCAGTTTGGCTGTCATGGTCACCCGGAATTTGATGATTGGCGTTGGGTCAGCTTCTGGTACCCGGTTCGTCAGGTCGTCTCCTTCAAGCGGGAGGTTTACCGCCGGGTGATGAAGGAGTTTGCCCCGCTGGCCATGCCAGTCCCCGTGGTGCAGGCTAACCGAAAAGATGGGCGGCGCAACCGCTCGCGTTAAGGAGCACAACTAGTTGCTGACGGAACTCAGACGCATCGTGGAAAGCATGGCCGAGGCCAACACCCTCGAACAGGCCTTGCAAGCATTGGTGAGCCAGACCCGGCTCGCCATGACGGTGGACTGCTGCTCCGTCTATGTGGCCGAGCCGGACATGCGCCGCTATCGACTGGCTGCGACCGATGGTCTGGCCGAATCGGCCGTGGGCAAGGCCACCCTGCCGTTCGAGCAGGGTATCGTCGGCCTGGTGGGTCAGCGTGAAGAGCTGATCAACCTTGCCGATGCCCCCTCTCACCCCAGTTTCAAGTTCCTGCCCGATGTGGCTGAAGAGGCGTTTCGCTCCTTCCTCGGCGCTCCCATCATGCATCAGCGTCAGGTGGTGGGGATTCTGGTCGTGCAGCAGAAGGAGAGCCGCCTCTTCGATGAGGGGGAGGAGTCCTTCATGGTCACCCTGGCGGCTCAGCTGGCTGCCCGCATCGCCCAGGCCCAGGCCAAGGGGTGGCTGCAGAAGACCGACTGGAGCAAGCCGCTGCGCGGTATTGCCGGGGCGAGTGGCATCGCCATCGCCAAGGCCTGGGTGTGGCGTCCGCGCAAGGCGCTCAATACCATCACGCCGCGCAAGGACGAGGATCATGCCAAGCAGCTTGCCCGTCTCGAGCTGGCGGTGGAGGAAGTGCGCCACGATCTGGAGAGCCTGGCACTGCGTTTTCGCGAGAGCTACAGCCAGGACTCGGTCGCCATCTTCGACATCTATCTGCACCTGTTGAACGATCCCGGCTACATCAAGCCCATCCGCAACAAGGTCAGCAAGGAACACTGGACGGCGATCTCGGCGGTCAAACTCATCAGCGATCGGCTGATAGAGCAGTTCAAGGGGATGAAAGATCCCTATCTGCGGGAGCGCTCCACCGATGTGAAAGACATCGCCCAGCGGCTCATCAGCCGGCTGGTGCAGGACGAACCCGAGCAGCTCACCATCGGCGAACCCGTGGTGCTGGTCGCCGATGAAGTGACAGCCACCATCCTTGCGGAGATCCCGAGGGAATTTCTGAGCGGTGTGGTGTCGCTCAAGGGCGGGACCAACTCCCATGCCGCCATCCTGGCCCGTGCCATGGGGGTGGCGGCCATCATGGGGGTGGATCTGCCCCTCGGTGACATAGGCGGGCGCACTCTGGTCATCGATGGCTACAGCGGCGATCTCTTCATCGAACCCAACCAGGTGATCCTGACCGAGTACCGGCAACTGCTGAGCGAGGAGCGGGCACTCGACACCCTGGTGCGCAGCGTCGACAACCAGCCCTCCGAGACTGCCGACGGCACCAAGGTCTCTCTGCTGCTCAACGCAGGGCTGAGTGCGGATACCGAGATCTCCCTCAATCATCTGGCGGACGGGGTCGGGCTCTATCGCACCGAGATCCCCTTCATGCTGCAGGACAGCTTCCCTTCGGAGTGGGAGCAGACTGCCCGCTATCGCGGGATCCTGGAAACCTATCGGGATCGCCCGGTTTGCATGCGGACTCTGGACGTGGGGGGGGACAAGCAACTGCCCTATTTCCCCATCGTGGAGGAAAATCCCTTCCTTGGTTGGCGGGGGATCCGGCTCACCCTGGATCACCCCGAGCTCTTCCTGGTTCAGCTCAAGGCCATGTTGCGGGCCAGCGAAGGGCTGGACAATCTGGCGATCATGCTGCCGATGATCAGCAGCGTCAGTGAAATCAAGGCCTCCCGTCGTCTGCTGGATCAGGCGTGGCGCGAGGTGTCGGAAGAAGCGGCCAGCCGCGATGCGGTGATCCGCTACCCCAGTCTCGGGGTGATGATCGAAGTCCCCTCCGCGCTGTACATCCTGCCGGAGATGGCGCCGCTCATCGACTTCTGGTCGGTGGGCAGCAACGACCTGACCCAATACCTGCTGGCGGTGGATCGCAACAATGCCCGTGTCGCCAGCATCTACGATGCCTTCCATCCCGCTGTGATCCGCGCTTTGCAACTGCTGGTCGATGCCTCCCGGCGCTATCACAAGCCGGTCTCTGTTTGTGGCGAGCTGGCTGGCGATCCGGTCGGTGTGCTACTGCTGCTGGCCATGGGCTATCGCCGTTTCAGCATGAATACCCACAACATCTCCCGTATCAAATACGTGCTGCGGCAATCCGACCTTGGTGAGTTGAAGGCGCTGATGGCGGATGGTCTCAAGCATGACAATCCTCACGTGCTGCGCGGCCTGTTTGCCCGCTATCTGGAAGAACACGGTCTGGGCGGATTGCTGCGGGCTGGGCACAAGGTCAGGCTGCCCGATTGATATTCCACCTTGTTACTGCGTAAGAATGATCGGAGAATGCGGCTTTTCTTATGATTGGGGCCGCCTATGCAGCACGACGGATATTGGGTTTTCTCGCAGATTGATCCCGTAGCATTCAGTTTGGGACCATTATCGGTACGCTGGTATGGTCTCATGTACCTGTTCGGTTTTGCCTTCGCCATGTGGCTGGCTGGTCGCCGTGCCGATGCACCCAATAGCGGCTGGACCCGCAACGAGGTATCCGACCTGCTGTTTTATGGCTTCCTCGGGGTGATCCTGGGCGGGCGCATCGGTTACGTGCTGTTCTACAACTTCGATCTCTTCCTCGCCGACCCGACCTATCTGTTCAAGATATGGACCGGTGGCATGTCGTTCCACGGCGGCCTCATCGGGGTGATCACCGCCATGATCTGGTTTGCCCACAAAACCCAGCGCCACTTCTTCACCGTGGCGGATTTCGTGGCGCCGCTGATTCCGTTCGGCCTCGGTGTTGGCCGCATCGGCAACTTCATGAACGGCGAGTTGTGGGGGCGGGTCACCGATGTCCCCTGGGCCATCATCTTCCCCGAGGCGGGTCCCGAGCCGCGTCACCCGTCCCAGCTCTATCAGTTCGCGCTGGAAGGGGTGGTGCTCTTCATCATCCTGAACCTGTTCTGGCGCAAGCACCCACCCCGTGGCGCCATTTCCGGGATGTTCCTGCTGTTCTACGGTCTGTTCCGCTTCCTGGTGGAGTTTGTTCGTCAACCAGACAGCCAGCTGGGTCTCTACTTCAATGAGATCAGCATGGGTCAGATCCTTTCTACCCCGATGATAGTGGCGGGGGGGCTCATGGTCTGGGCCGCCTACAAGCAGCCCCGTCTGTTCGGCAATGCACCGAAGGAGGCGAAGTAATGCGTGCCTATCTCGACCTGATGCAGAAAATTCTGGATGAAGGGACCGTCAAATCCGATCGCACCGGCACCGGGACAGTCTCCTTGTTCGGTCATCAGATGCGCTTCAATCTGGCGGAAGGATTCCCGCTGGTGACAACCAAGAAGTGCCACCTGCGCTCCATCATTCATGAGCTGCTCTGGTTCCTCAATGGCGATACCAACACCGCCTATCTGAAAGAGCACGGTGTCAGCATCTGGGATGAATGGGCCGACGAGCACGGTGATCTGGGGCCTGTCTATGGCGCCCAGTGGCGCTCTTGGTCGGCGGCTGATGGGTCTGTCATCGACCAGATCCAGAAAGCGGTGGATGACATCCAGCACAACCCGGATTCCCGCCGCATCATCGTCTCCGCCTGGAACGTGGGCGAGCTGGACAAGATGGCGCTGGCACCCTGCCACGCCTTCTTCCAGTTCTATGTGGCGGATGGCAAGCTCTCCTGCCAGCTCTACCAGCGCAGTTGTGATGTTTTCCTTGGCCTGCCGTTCAACATTGCCAGCTATGCGCTGCTGACCCACATGATGGCGCAGCAGTGCGATCTGGAAGTGGGGGACTTTGTCTGGACCGGTGGCGATGTGCACCTCTATTCCAACCACATGGAGCAGACCGCACTGCAACTCACCCGCGAACCGCGCCCTTTGCCGCAACTGGTGATCAAGCGCAAACCTGACTCCATCTTCGATTACAGATTCGAGGATTTCGAGATCCAGGGCTATGATCCCCATCCTGGGATCAAGGCGCCTGTCGCTATTTGAGTAAGTAATGAGCCTGGGGCGAGTCCCGCCTCTCAGGTGACGATGAATTGACACTCAGCTGTTAGAGGCGCCTGCGGGCGCCTTTTGCATTTTATGTGAATTTATATGCGATGTTCCGGGTGGAGAGAAGGCTCTTGAAAGAGGGTAGTAATCGGCTTATAGCAGGCATTATCTGTTTTGCTTTCGGTTTTTTCGTTGTTATCGGCCGTTAGAAACGATTTTTCATTGAGCTACTCGGGCCCTAGACTGAAAAAATGGAATCTTATGGGTAGTTAGATATGAGCGATGTATTCAAGCGTTTTCTCAAACTGGAGTCTGCTTCCGGGATCATTCTGATCCTGGCCGCCCTGCTTGCCATCGGCCTGGCCAATTCGGCACTGGCGCAACACTATCAGAGCTTCCTCAATACCGAGGTGCAGGTTCGCATCGCGGCGCTCGACATCAACAAGCCGCTGCTGCTCTGGATCAACGATGGCTTCATGGCGATCTTCTTCCTTCTGGTGGGTCTCGAGGTGAAGCGAGAGATGCTAGAGGGGGCGCTTTCCTCCCGGGTGCAGGCAACCTTCCCGGCCATTGCCGCCGTGGGTGGGATGTTGGCACCGGCCCTCATCTATAGCTTCTTCAACTACGGAGACGAAGCTACCCGTGCTGGCTGGGCGATTCCGGCCGCAACCGACATCGCCTTCGCTCTCGGGGTCATGGCGCTGCTGGGCAAGCGGGTACCGACCAGCCTCAAGGTCTTCTTGCTGGCGCTGGCCATCATGGACGATCTGGGGGTCATCATCATCATTGCCCTCTTCTACACCCAGCAACTGTCGCTGACTGCGCTGGCGATAGGTGTGGTGGCCACCCTGACCTTGCTCTGGATGAATCGCCGTGGTGAGGACAGGATTGGACTCTATATGCTGGTCGGCCTGGTGCTCTGGGTTGCCGTGCTCAAGTCCGGTGTCCATGCGACCCTGGCGGGGGTTATCGTGGGCTTCATGATCCCCCTCAACGGCAAGCGTTACGCATCGCCACTCAAGCATCTGGAGCATGGGCTGCACCCCTGGAGCGCCTTCCTGATCCTGCCGCTTTTCGCTTTCGCCAACGCCGGGGTATCGCTGGAGGGGATCAACTTCTCGGCTCTGCTCAATCCGCTCCCCATGGGGATCATCCTGGGGCTCTTCGTCGGCAAGCCGCTCGGGATTTTCACCATCAGCTGGCTGGCTGTGAAATCAGGCATTGCCCAATTGCCGCAAGGAGTGAACTTCAGACAGATCTTTGCCGTCAGCATCCTGTGTGGCATCGGCTTCACCATGTCGATGTTTATCGCATCGCTGGCATTCGAGCATGGCGGACTGGACTACGGCAGCTACTCGCGCCTCGGGATCCTGGCAGGTTCCACACTCGCGGCCGTGATCGGTTACATCGCCCTGCGGATATCGCTGCCCAATCGGGAGGCGAATCAAAGTACGGAGGGGTTATGAGAAAACTAGGATGGTTAGTCATGCTGGCGAGCCCTGCACTCTGGGCAGATAGTCTGGCCGATTGTCAGCGGGATGCCACCTCGGCAAGTTGTTCTGCCTATCTCAACGGGGTGGTCGACAGCGCACTCATGCTGGGGGACTCTCAGGTAAAAGCCCGGTTCGGAGAGACCTTCGCCGAACGGGCACTGAGCAGTCGTGCCGGCGAGCGAGTCAAGCTGTCCAACAAGCGCTACTGCACCGAGCGAATGCCGGATGCCGGTCGTCTCAAGGCCCATCTGCAGGCACAGTTCGACGCGAACAAGGTTGACTCGATCAGCGACATGTATGACATTCTGGCGGTTGAACTCAGCTGCTACCGGAGCCCGCCTGGCGCGGGAACCCCATCGGATGTCACACCTTAACTACAACCATCTCTACTATTTTTGGATGACTCAGAAGAAGGGCTCCGTCACGCAGGCGGCGGAAGCCCTCTTTTTGACCCCACAGACCGTGACCGGTCAGATCAAACTGCTTGAGCAGCGTCTTGGCGGCAAGTTGCTGATCAGAAAGGGGCGCTCCCTTGAGGCCACCGAGCTTGGCCAACTGGTATTTCGCTATGCGGACAAGATGTTCAGCCTCTCCTACGAGATGCTGGATATCGTCAACTACCGCAAGGAGAGCCAGATCCTGTTCGACGTCGGCATCGCCGATGCACTCTCCAAGCGTCTTGCCAGCCGGGTGCTGCTCTCCGTGATCCCCAATGATGGTTCCATTCACCTGCGCTGCTTCGAGTCGACCCATGAACTGCTCCTAGAGCAGTTGAGCGAGCACAAGCTCGACATGATCCTCTCTGATTGCCCGGTGGACTCCAGCCAGCATGCCGGGTTGCTGTCCAAGCGTCTGGGGGGATGCGGCGTCAGTTTCTTCTGCAAGGCGCCTCTGCCCTCCCAGCCTTTCCCTGCCTGCCTGGAAGAGCGCAAGCTGCTCATCCCGGGCCGTCGCACCGCCATGGGTCGTCAACTGACCCAGTGGTTCGAGCAGCAGGGAATTTCCCCCAGCATTCTGGGAGAATTCGACGATGCGGCGCTGATGAAGGCGTTCGGCTTCTTTAACCAGGGCATCTTCATGGCACCGACCATTTATCGGGAGGAGATCCTGGAGGGGGAGGAGGTGATGCTGCTGGGTGAAACCCAGGATCTGATGGAGGAGTATTACGTCATCTTTGCCGAGCGGATGATCCAGCATCCTGCGGTCAAGCGGGTATGCGAGAGTGATTTCTCCTTCCTCTTTGCGGGGCAGGAGGATTTCACGGCCATTCAGCCGGCAAGCCTCTCGTTTTAAATCGAGGGTGACGGCGCTATGATGCCAGTCTTGGAAGATGAGGGTGAGATGCGATTGGAAGAGATGGAAGCGAATGCCGGGCGTGCCGTCACCCTGCTCAAGGCATTGGCCAATGAGCGACGGCTGTTTATCTTGTGCCAGTTACTGGATAGGGAGCTGTCGGTCGGCGAGCTGAACGAGGTCTTGGGATTGAGCCAGTCAGCCATGTCGCAGCATCTGGCGGTGTTGCGCCGGGATGAGCTGGTGGCGACGAGGAAGGAAGCCCAGACGGTCTATTACTCCCTGCGCAGCCATGAGGTGCGCGAGATGATCGGATTGTTGCACAGACTGTACTGTAGCGACCCCAAATAAAAAACCGGCACTAGGCCGGTTTTTTCAGCTTTCATCAGCGGATGCTGATTAAGCCATGGCTTTGATCTGGGCAGACAGGCGGCTCTTGTGACGAGCAGCTTTGTTCTTGTGGATCAGGCCTTTGGTCGCCATACGATCCATGATCGGCTGAGCAACAGCGAAAGCGGCAGTGGCAGCAGCCTTGTCACCAGAGGCGATGGCAGCGATCACTTTCTTCAGGTAGGTACGGGTCATGGAACGACGGCTGGCGTTGTGCTGACGACGTTTCTCTGACTGAAGAGCACGCTTCTTAGCAGATTTGATGTTAGCCAAGGTAAAACTCCTAAAACTGTCTTAGCGAGTGTATTGAAAAGGCCCGGAAATATGCCTTCCCAACCACATATTGTCAAATGATTTGTGCAAATAAACACCGCCCCCCGGTGGTGTGTCAGATGGGAGACGGTTAAACTGTCGGCCGATTCTAACAGCATTCTTTTCTTTCCGACAGTTCCAGAGGCCTCGTCTTGAGTAAGAAATTGATCAAATCCGGCATGATAGTGTCCGGAATGACGCTGGCATCCCGTGTGATGGGCTTGGTGCGCGATGTGGTCATCGCCAATTTGCTCGGTGCCGGGGTGGCCGCAGACGTCTTCTTCTTCGCCAATCGCATTCCTAACTTCTTGCGCCGGCTCTTTGCCGAAGGGGCATTCAACCAGGCCTTCGTGCCCGTGATGACGGAGTACAAGAAAAATGGTGACGAGCAGGCGGTTCGGGAGCTGCTGGCGGCGGTGGCGGGCACCCTGGGTGGCATCGTCACCGTGGTCACCCTGCTCGGGGTGCTGGGTTCCGGTGTCCTGACGGCTCTCTTTGGCTGGGGCTGGTTCTGGGATTGGCTGCATGGCGGACCGGCGGCGGAGAAGTTCGAGCTGGCCAGTCTGATGCTCAAGATCACCTTCCCCTACCTCTGGTTCATCACCTTCACCGCCATGGCGGGGGCCATTCTCAATACCTTTGGCCGTTTTGCCGTGTCCTCCTTCACGCCGGTATTCCTCAACATCACCATGATTGCGGCGGCCTGGTGGATCGCGCCCTTGATGGAGCGCCCCGAAATCTCCCTGGCGATCGGTGTCTTCCTCGGCGGTCTGGTCCAGTTTTTGTTCCAGTATCCTTTTCTGCGCCAGCTCAACATGCTGGTCTGGCCCAAGTGGGGTTGGCACCATCCCGGGGTGGTTAAGATCCGTACCCTGATGATCCCGGCCCTGTTCGGCGTCTCGGTCAGCCAGATCAACCTGCTGATCAACACCATGCTGGCGTCGTTCCTGGCTACCGGTGCCATCAGCTATCTCTATTACTCGGACAGGTTGCTGGAGTTTCCCCTCGGTCTCTTTGCGGTGGCCATCAGCACGGTGATCCTGCCTGCCCTGGCCAGAAAACACGTGGATGCGGATCCGGCTGATTTCTCTCGCACCATGGATTGGGGGGTACGCATGGTGATGCTGCTCGGCTTGCCAGCCATGGTCGGCATCGCCGTGCTGCGCGAGCCCATACTGCGGGTACTTTTCATGCGCGGTGAGTTCGGTCTGCACGAGGTGAGCATGTCCAGTGCGAGCCTGCTGGCCTCCACCACGGGGCTGCTCTCCTTGATGCTCATCAAGGTGCTGGCCCCCGGTTATTACGCCCGCCAGGATACCAGGACGCCGGTGCGTATCGGCATCATGGCCATGGTTGCCAACATGGTGTGCAACCTCATCTTCATCTATCCGCTCGGCTACGTGGGGCTGGCTCTCGCCACCGCCTGTTCCGGCACCCTGAACGCCGCACTGCTGTTCAAGGGGCTCTATCAGCAGGATGTCTATCGCCCTTCCCGCAACACCGGGCTGTTCTGCCTCAAGCTCTTGGCGGCAACGGTCTTGATGGGGGGGCTTCTGGCCTATTTGTCACCGGATCTCGCCCAGTGGGGCGCCTGGAGCATGGGCAAGGCCAGCCTGGAGTTGACCCTGCTGCTCTGCCTGGGCGGAGCACTGTATGGCATTGTCCTCTTGGCATTGGGGATCCGGCCACGGCACCTGAGAGCCGATCAGCAATAAGGAGCCAGCTGCAAGGGAGGGGGACAGTACAGGGGAGATGGGGGAGCGGTCTCAGGGGCTGTCGAGTTGGCCCGCCAACGAGGTGCGATGCTCCTGGCCGAGTCCTAGAAGTGGGCGGGATGGCTAAATCGGCTCAACGGCAGGGCTGACCCTGCCTGCTGCCTGATATATAATCCGCCGATTTCCATGGCAGCAACGCACAAGGCACTGATGGAGCTTATTCGCGGCATTCACAATATCAAGCCCCGTCACCGGGGCTGTGTACTGACCATAGGCAACTTCGATGGGGTTCATCAGGGGCACCACGCGGTGTTGGCCCGTTTGCAGGAGAAGGCCGCCCAACTTGGCCTGCCCGCCTGCGTCATGTTGTTCGAACCCCAGCCGCTGGAGCTGTTTGCGGGCAGTGCCGCGCCCGCCCGCCTCAGCCGTTGGCGGGAGAAGTACGAAGCCCTCAAGGGAATGCAGATCGATCGCATGCTCTGCGTGCGTTTCACCCATCGTTTTGCCGAGCAGGCGGCCAGCACCTTCATCGAGCAACTGCTGGTGGAGAAACTCGGTGTGCACTATCTGGTGGTCGGCGACGATTTTCGCTTCGGCAAGGGGCGGGAAGGGGACTTCCACCTGCTGGAGGAGGCCGGTCGGCGCTTCGGGTTCGAGGTGATCAGCACCCAGAGTTTCCAGCTTTCCCGCCAGCGGGTCAGCAGTACGCTGGTGCGCGAGGCCCTGAAAGCGGGCCGCATGGCGGAGGTGGAGTTGATGCTCGGTCGCCCCTATGCCATCAGCGGCCGGGTGGCCCATGGCGACAAGCTGGGGCGCACCATAGGTTTTCCCACCGCGAATCTGGCCCTCAAACGCCAGGTTGTCCCGGTCGGTGGCGTGTTTGCGGTGGAAGTGATATGTTCCGGCAAGACTTTCCCCGGTGTCGCCAATGTGGGTGTACGTCCGACCTTGAGCGGTACACAAGCCAGATTGGAAGTACATCTATTTGATTTTTCTGGTGATCTATATGGTCAGCAGGTCAAGGTGCTGCTTCGCCACAAGCTGCGCGAAGAGCAGAAATTTGACTCTTTCACCGCCTTGAAAGAGCAGATCGAACGAGATGCCCTGGCGGCCCGAGCCTGGTTCGGGCTGCCACAATTTCATTTACCCAGCACTCTTTTAGAAAAGAAGGGAACCCAGGACTGATGAGCGACTATAAACACACCCTGAATCTGCCGGAAACCGAGTTTCCGATGCGTGGCGATCTGGCCAAACGCGAACCCAACATGTTGAAACGTTGGTACGATCAGGATCTTTACGGCGCCATTCGCCGCGCCAAAGCGGGCAAGCCTTCTTTCATTCTGCACGATGGCCCCCCCTATGCGAACGGCAGCATTCACATCGGTCACTCGGTCAACAAGATCCTCAAAGACATCATCATCAAGTCCAAAGGCCTCTCTGGCTTCGATTCCCCCTATGTACCGGGCTGGGATTGCCACGGTCTGCCCATCGAGCTGAAAGTGGAAGGCATGGTCGGCAAGCCGGGCGAGAAGGTTTCCGCCGCCGAGTTCCGCGCCGAGTGCCGCAAATACGCCAAAACCCAGATCGAAGCGCAGAAGACCGACTTCATCCGTCTGGGTGTGCTGGGTGACTGGGAACACCCCTACCTGACCATGGATTTTGGGACCGAAGCCAACATCATCCGTTCCATGGCCAAGATCGTTGAAAACGGCCACCTGCACAAAGGCTCCAAGCCGGTGCACTGGTGTACCGATTGCGGCTCCGCGCTGGCTGAAGCGGAAGTGGAGTACTACGACAAGAACTCCCCCTCCATCGACGTGCGCTTCAAGGCCGTCGACGAGGCTGCCGTTGCCGCCAAGTTTGATTGCGCCGAAGGCCACACCGGCAAGGGCGCGCTCTCTGCCGTGATCTGGACGACCACTCCGTGGACCCTGCCGGCCAACCGCGCCATCGCCATGAATGCCGATCTCGACTACGCGCTGGTGCAGGTAGAGGGCGACAATCCCGAGCGTCTGATCCTGGCCGCTGAGCTGGTGAAGGACGTGATGGATCGCGCCGGCATCGAGCACTTCCACAACCTGGGCTATGCCAAGGGTGCCGCACTCGAGCTGCTGCGCTTCAACCACCCCTTCTACAGCTTCGACGTACCTGTGGTGCTGGGTGACCACGTGACCCTGGACGCCGGTACTGGCGCGGTCCACACCGCCCCTGGTCACGGTCAGGAAGACTTCGTGGTCGGTCAGAAGTATGGTCTGGAAGTGGCCAACCCGGTTGGCAGCAACGGCGTCTATCTGCCGGATACCGAACTGTTTGCCGGCCAGCATGTGTTCAAGGCCAATGCGGCCGTGGTCGAGGTGCTGACCGAGCGCGGTGCCCTGCTGCACCACAAGGTATTCAACCACTCTTACCCGCACTGCTGGCGTCACAAGACCCCGATCATCTTCCGTGCCACCCCCCAGTGGTTCATCAGCATGGAGCAGAAGGGTCTGCGCAAGCGTGCTCTGGAAGAGATCGAGCGTATCGAGACTCAGGGCATTGCCGAACACGGCCAGAGCGGCTGGGTCCCGGCCTGGGGCAAGAATCGCATCCAGGCGATGGTCGAGAACCGTCCCGACTGGTGTATCTCCCGTCAGCGTACCTGGGGCGTGCCCATCTCCCTGTTCGTTCACAAGGATACCCAGGCGCTGCACCCGGATTCCGTGCGCCTGATGGAAGAGGTGGCCAAGCGGGTCGAGCAGTCCGGCATCCAGGCCTGGTGGGATCTGGACAAGGCCGAGCTACTGGGCGTCGATGCCGACAACTACGAGAAGGTACCCGACACCCTGGACGTCTGGTTTGACTCCGGCTCTACCCATGCCTCCGTGGTCGATGCCCGTCCCGAGTTCAACGGCAAGCCGGCCGACATGTATCTGGAAGGCTCTGACCAGCACCGTGGCTGGTTCATGTCATCCTTGATGATCGGCGTGGCGATGAAAGACAAGGCTCCCTACAACCAGGTGCTGACTCACGGCTTCACCGTGGATGGTCAGGGCCGCAAGATGTCCAAGTCCATCGGCAACGTGGTAAGCCCTCAGGACGTGATGAACAAGCTGGGTGCCGACATCCTGCGTCTGTGGGTAGCGAGCACTGACTACACCGGTGAGATGACCGTCTCCGACGAGATCCTCAAGCGCTCCGCCGACGCCTATCGTCGTATCCGCAACACTGCCCGCTTCCTGCTGGCCAACCTGAACGGTTTCAATCCGGCGACCGACATGGTGGCGCCTGCCGACATGGTGGTGGTGGATCGCTGGGCAGTGGGCCGTGCCAAAGCGGTACAGGCCGAGATCGTGGCCGCGTTCGACGAGTACAACTTCCACGGCGTGACCCAGAAGCTGATGCAGTTCTGCTCCATCGAGATGGGTTCCTTCTATCTGGACGTCATCAAGGATCGTCAGTACACCGCCAAGGCCGACAGCCTGGCCCGTCGCTCCTGCCAGACCGCCCTCTATCACATTGCCGAAGCCATGGTGCGCTGGATGGCGCCCATCATGAGCTTCACCGCCGACGAGATCTGGGCCCTGCTGCCGGGTGAGCGCGGTGAGTTCGTGTTCACCGAGGAGTGGTACGACGGCCTGTTCGGGCTTGAAGCGGGCGAAGTGCTGAACGACGAGTTCTGGGCCGAGATCCTCACCGTGCGCGGTGAAGTGAACAAGGCGCTGGAAGTGGCCCGTGGCGAGAAGCGCATCGGCGGTTCTCTGCAGGCCGAGCTGACCCTGTTCGCCAAGCCTGAGTTGGCCGCGCGTCTGAACGCATTGGCCGATGAGCTGCGCTTCGTGCTGCTCACCTCCAAGGCCAAGGTCGTCAGCGTCGATGTCGCACCGGCAGAGGCCGTGGCGACCGAGTGCGATGACCTGTGGCTCTGCGTGGCCCAGTCTGCCGCCGCCAAGTGCGACCGCTGCTGGCACCATGTGGAAGACGTGGGCACCATTGCGGGTCATGAAGAGATCTGTGGCCGCTGCGTCACCAACGTCGAGGGTGACGGCGAAACGCGTCAATTTGCCTGATGAACATGACTCAACATAAAAGCGGCCTGCGTTGGCTGTGGCTGGCGGTGCTGGCCTTCGTACTGGACCAGGCGAGCAAGCTCGCCGTGGTCAAGCTGCTGCCGTTTGGCTACCCGGGGGTGGAGATCACCCCCTTCTTCAACCTGGTCCATGTCTACAACAAGGGAGCGGCTTTCAGCTTCCTGGCAGATCAGGGAGGCTGGCAGCGCTGGTTCTTTGCGGTGCTGGCGTTCGCCATCTGCGGCCTGCTGATCCACTGGCTGCGCAAGCAGTCGGTCACCCAGCGCTGGAGCGGTATCGCCTACAGCCTGATCATCGGCGGGGCGCTCGGCAACGTGTTTGACCGGCTGGTGCTGGGCCATGTGGTCGACTTCCTCGACTTTTACTGGCAGCGCGCCCACTGGCCGGCGTTCAATCTGGCTGACAGCTTCATCTTCATCGGTGCCGCCATGATCGTGCTGGACGGCTTCCGTGGTGAGAAAAAACAGGACGCGACCTTATGAGCCAGCTGATTGCTGCGGACAGCAGCGTGCTGTTCCATTTCTCTATCAAACTGGAAGATGGCTCGGTGGCGGACAGCACGGCGCTGCACGGCAAGCCTGCCCGTCTGCGGATGGGAGACGGCAGCCTGACGCCGAGCTTCGAGCAATGCCTGCTGGGGCTGCGCGAAGGGGAGAGCAAGAGCTTTACCCTGGCGCCGGAAGAGGCGTTCGGCCTTTCCAATCCCGACAACATCTACCATCTCGATCGCGCCAAGTTCGGTAACGAAGTTGAGCCCAAGGTGGGTACCATCATCCTGTTCGATCAGCCCAACGGCAGCGAACTGCCCGGGATCATCCGGGCGGTGGAAGGGATGTCGGTCACGGTCGATTTCAACCACCCCCTGGCCGGTCACACCGTCACCTTCGAGGTGGAGATCCTGGGGGTTGATGACGAGGAGAAGGTGCACTGATGGATATTCTGCTGGCTAACCCCCGTGGCTTCTGTGCCGGTGTCGACCGGGCCATCAGCATCGTCGAGAGCGCGCTGGAGAAGTTCGGTGCCCCCATCTATGTCCGTCACGAGGTGGTGCACAACCGCTACGTGGTGAACAAGCTCAAGGAGGCGGGTGCCGTTTTCGTCGAAGAGCTGGACGAGGTGCCGGATGACAGCATCGTCATCTTCTCTGCTCACGGTGTCGCCAAGGTCGTGCGCGAGATGGCCAAATCCCGCGCCCTCAAGGTGTTCGATGCCACCTGTCCGCTGGTGACCAAGGTGCACATGGAGGTCCATCGTGCCAGCCGCAAGGGTTCCGAAGCCGTGCTCATCGGCCATGCCGGCCACCCCGAGGTGATCGGCACCATGGGACAGTACGAGAACAGTGAGGGGGGCATGTATCTGGTGGAGACACAGGAAGACGTGGCCAGGCTCAAGGTGAAGAACCCGGATGACCTCTGCTTCGTTACCCAGACGACACTCAGCGTGGACGAGACCTCGGATGTCATCGATGCCTTGCGTGCGCACTTCCCCAAGATCCAGGGGCCGCGCAAGGATGACATCTGCTACGCCACCCAGAACCGCCAGGATGCGGTGCGGGAGATGGCCGGGCTGGTGGATGCCATGCTGGTGGTGGGATCGCGCAACTCTTCCAACTCCAACCGACTGCGGGAGCTGGCCGAGAAGGTGGGCGCCAAGGCCTACCTCATCGACGACGCCTCCATGATTGAGCCGCAATGGCTGGACGGAGTTGCCCGTATCGGGGTCACGGCGGGTGCGTCAGCCCCCGATGTGCTTGTTCAGAATGTCATTGCCCGTCTGCGCGAGCTGGGAGGCAAGATAGTGACCGAGCATCCTGGCCGGGAAGAGAATGTGGTGTTTGAAGTGCCGCCCGAGCTTAGAATTATTTAAATGTGGCCAGGATGGCCTGAGAATAAAGAGTTATGTTCCTGATGCCGGATTTGTCGTTGCGACCTATCCGGCATTAGACTATATGAACCGCCAGTCACCAAGGATGGGATATGATTGGGTTCTATCGAGGCTTTTCTCTCATTGAATTGATGATTGTCGTCGCAATCGTGGCGATTCTTGGCACTATTGCCTATCCCTCCTATCAGCGTTACCTGCTGTCCAGCCACCGAATTGATGCCAAAAAAATGCTGTTGGACGCCGCCAACAGACAAGAAACCTATTTTATGGATTTCAATCGGTATACCTCATCCGCAGCCGACTTAAATATCTCGGAGAACTCCGAATCCGGCTTCTATCACCTGGTCATCTCGGCCGGGGTCAATACATACATCTTGTTTGCCACGGCCTCTGGTGCGCAAGGGTCAGACAGCGACTGCATCATTTTCTCCATCAACCAGGATGGCACCCGGAGTGCCACCCGGCTCGGAGATACCGTCAACAATGCTTGCTGGGACTAGGCGATGAAACCACTGCACCATCGACACACGAGGGGATTCAGCCTGCTGGAGGTGATGATTGCGGCCGTGGTGCTCTCCTTCGGCTTGCTGGGATTGGTTGCCATGCAGGTCACCGCCAAGTTTTCCAGCTACGAAGCGCGTCAGCGCACCATCGCCAACTGGCTAGCCAATGATCTGGTCGAACGCGCCAGGATCAACAAAGACAGCTGGGCTGGTCAGGGAACGACAGTGGTATCCGGCAACGCGATCCTGGATATGCCGAGCTGTGCCAACAACAATGGCACCATGTCGGATTGCAGCAGGACAGAGCGGCAGGCACTGGACCTCTTCTACTGGCAGCAGTCCCTGCTGGGAACCGCAGTATCCGGTGCCGCGTCACCTCTGCAATCTCCGGTCGGCTGCGTGATCCGTGGCGCCAACAACAGTTTGACCATAGGGATCTTCTGGCAGGGGCGGGAGTCTTTGTCCGATGGTGCAGGTGCAGTGGCCGCGGTGCGCAACAGTTGTGGGTTGGGCAATGCGGCAGACAGACAGAGGCGTCAGTTCGTACTGACGACCACACTATGAATGCCCGCGGCTTCACCCTGATTGAATGGTTGATTGCCATGTTGATCGGCGTATTTCTGGTCGGTGGCGGCTTGAGCATCTTCGTGGCTTCCCGTGCCACAACGGAGGATGCTTTCGATCAGAGCGAGTTGCAGGAGAACGGGCGTATTGCGATGCGTCTGGTGACACAGGACCTGAAGTGGGCGGGCTTCTGGGGGGACTACACCGGTTCCCCCATGGCAACGGGGCAAGGCGTGACTCTCAGCAGCGGGTCTGCGGTGCTTTCGGCGAACGATTGTCTGGACAATTTGGGGCGTGGCAGCTTGCCGCCCAGCGTGGGAACAAATCGGGGGGTCTGGGTCGCGCGGGTGGACAACAACAGGGCGATTAACGGGGGGGCTTTTGCCTGTATTCCCGTGACGTCACGTGTTGCCAATACGGATGTCATCAGCATCAAGCGATTGATTGGGCAGCCCCTGGCCGATGCCGCAGCTACTGGCAATCGCTTCTATCTTGCTACTACGACGCAAGCGGCGCTGATGTTCAAAGGGGGAGAAACAGTGCCCACGATGACAGATATGCCGGCTCGTCAGCTCTGGGAATACCAGCACTTTATCTATTATCTCGCTCCCAATGCCTCAGGCAACCCGGAGCTGAGAAAGCGTTACCTGACTGCCAATGGGGGCTCGGTTCTGATCGGAGGCCCCATGGCGGAAGGGATTGAGCGCATGACGGTGCTGTTTGGTGTTGACGACACTCCTGTTGCCGATGGGGTCATTGATCGCTATGTCGCGTCTACAAACGTGACCGAGCAGGAATGGAGCGAAGGGCGTGTCGTTGCTGCCCGTGTCTTTATTCTGGTGCGGTCGTCGCAAGCATCCAGCAGCTATGTGAACAACAACATCTATCAGGTAGGCAGTACCAGCGTATCAGGCAATGGGGATGGATTTCGTCGTTTGCTGCTGGAGAGCAGCGTGTCGCTGCGCAACCCGGTGGTTATGACTGGAGGTGGTTCATGAGGTCTCAGCATGGCGTTGCCCTGATCGTCGCTCTGATCATCCTGGTACCTCTGACGCTGATCGCCGTGGTGGTGATGCAGTCCTCCGGGCAGGATCTCAAGATGGCAGGCTCTGCGGCCAATTTCAGGCAGGCAGAACACAGACTGGAAGGCATCATCGAAGCGGCGGTACAGAGCAATAACATATCGACGGTGATTGCAGGCATGGGGTCTGCTCTGGGGGCTAGTGCTGCCATCAGTGTCAATAGCAGCAATAATTCAGCCAGTGTGGCCCTCACCAATCGCACGGAAACTGTCTGCAAACGCAAGGTGGATGCCAGCAGCAGCAATGTGATTCCTGTACCTGATTACCCATGACCCTCAGCCAGCTTCAAGAGCCGATATGGCATCGGAGGGCTTGCCACGACTGCATGCCCCAATTCTACCAACATGCTATTGAGGTCAAAACGATGATTAAACCGGAAGCAGTATTCCGCAAGATGCCTTGGTAAATGCTTCGCTCCGAGCGTATGGCAACTGCCCCGCAGCGAGTTTTTCACATTTCCTATCATCGTGTTTACCCAGTTGAATGCCGGATGATCCAGCCAGTCCAGGTTGCCCCCGGTGACAACTCCCAGGTGCTCACAATTGGCCTCCTTGACCGCTTTGAAACAGGCCAATCCATCGGATATCACCGCGCTACCACTGGCAATATGCCGTTTTGCCCAATCAGCAACGGACTTGGTTTTGAAACCATCGACCACCGTCATCCGCATCTTGATTGGATGTCCTTCCTTGTTCAGGGCCACTGCTGCCACAAACGGCGTCTTGCCTGCCGCGCCCCGACCCCGTTTGCCACCACGGCGCTCGCCACCCCAGTAGACATCATCGAGCTGAATGATGCCGCTGATGGGCTGCTTGTCATCGGACTCTTTCATGGCTTGCAGCAGCTTGTGCTTGAGCATCCAGGCGGTGTCATATTTGACGCCCAACTGGCGCTTTAGCTCCATCGCTGACAAGCCTGTTTTGGTTTGTGACAACAGGTGCATTGCCAGAAACCACTTGGTCAGTGGGAGCTTGGTGTTTGCGAAAATCGTGTTTCCAGTCAATGACATCTGGTGACGGCAGTGATTGCATTGCCACACACGTGGCCGCCTTCTCAGGCGACAACAGGTCTTGTTGGCACATTCAGGGCAGACAAAGCCGTTAGGAAAACGCCAAGTGAACAGCGCGTTTTCGCACTGAGCCTCAGTGCCATAGTCCTTGAGAAACTCAAACAGGCTGTAGCCTTTCTGGAATTGGATTTTGCTTTTGGCCATGATCTCGCACCTCGATAACTGTACGTAAGATCAGTATAGTTCGTGGTAACTGACTGCTAATCATGGGTAATCAGGTTCCTGTATGCAAATATGTCGAGCTACAGGCCGGTGTCAATTATGGAAAATATTCTCGCCCGCTGACCTGGACTGCGGGTGTGGAACAGCCACTGCTCACAAAATAGGAGCGAAGGATATGTGGTTACAACGATTCGGTTCAATTTTATGCTGGTGCAGTCTTGTTTTTGGCATGACGTCAACACGAGCCGATGACACCGAGCTTTTTATATACGACTTTAATAAGGCTGGTGATTTCAGACCTAAAGTGCTGTTGATATTTGATAACTCCGGCAGTATGGCTGACACCATGGAACAGATAAAGGAAGCTTATAATCCAGCGACTGTCTATCCAGCCTTGAGCAATGATCCCGACACAAGCAATACTAAACGATATATCTATTTTTCAACCGATGGGAGCATTCCCGCTATTAATAGCAACAAGCGTTTCTCCGACAAACTGAACGCTTGTGCCACCTCCAAGGGACCTCTTGCAAGTATCGGTTATTTTCAGTCGCAAGTCTGGACTTATGAAGTGACAAGTGGCAACCCTCCCGGGAGAGGGAGGGGAAGCTGGTATTCAATTAGTGGTTATCAGGAAAACAACATCGACTTGGTCGATTGCAAGCAGGATGTGACCGCAGATAACCCTGCCAACCCATACACAGGTACTTGGAGTGTTGGCACCGGGTATCCGGTCAATAAAACCAGCAATAATCAAGGCTCATGGTTTTATACAGCGGCAACAAGAGACTCTGTTAATGCCAGCAATACGGCCGTGGTGCTTTATTCTGCCAACTATATCAGGTGGTATTACGGGCCTACGGGTTATTCTATAGAATCCCGGCTGCGTATTGCCAAAGATGCAGTCAAAGGATTGATATCATCTGCCCCCGGGGTTGATTTTGGTCTGGCTATTTTCAACAGGAATGACAGTAGCAGTACCAATGGCGGCAGAGTTGTCCGGGATATTCTGGGTAGCGAGATCACGTTGTCGAATGGCAAGACCGGAGAACAAGACCTGCTCGACAGGGTCGAAGGACTGACTGCCAGTACCAACACACCATTATGCGAGACGTTGAGTGAGGCGTATCGCTTCTTCGGGGGACGAAGCGTTGTTTATGGCTTGCAAGGAGGCACGAGAGATACGACCGCCGAAAGCCCAACAGGTACCTATCAAGCCCCCTATGACAACTGCTCAAACAACGGTTACGTCATATACATCACCGATGGAGAGCCGACTCAGGATGGGGATGCCAATACCTTTGTCCAGGGATTGATAAATACATTGTCCAGCGATGAAAAAGCGGCTTATGGCACTACCGTTACTTATGGGTCAGGGAACAGGTCCAGCAGCTATCTGGCCGCATTGGCGGGTTATATGAAACACAAGGATGTGAATGCCGTTTCCCCTGGTACCCAGACAGTCACGACCTTTACCGTCGGGTTTGGTGACGAGGCGATAAGCGGGGCCGGTAATTTGCTTGCTGAAACTGCCCGTCGTGGTGGCGGCGTTTATTATCCGGCAACCAACGCCTCTGCCTTGAGTGATGCGTTGAAGGCATCGCTGCTAGCGATCCTGCGGATCAATACCTCGCTGGTGTCCCCCGCCATTGCCAGCAACAACTTTGACCGGACACGCAGTCTCAACAACATCTATTACGCCATGTTTGAGCCGGATGATGGTCCCAGATGGCGGGGCAATCTGAAAAAACTGATCTTTTCTCCTGACGGTTATGTGGCTGACAGCCGGGGACTGCCTGCTATCAAGTTTGATGGCACCATCATCGACAGTGCCCAGACTTTCTGGTCATCCGGCCGTGACGGGAACGTTGTGGCCGAAGGTGGGGCGCAAGAGATGTTGGCGGGGAAAAGCAACCGCAGCCTCTATGTCATCAACAATGCCCAGAACCGTCTCGATCAGCTGACCAAGGCAAATCTGGTAACGCAGGCTGGCAGTGAAGCCGCGCTCATGACCTTCATGCAGGCAGTTACGACGACTGAACTCGATTCCCTGATCAACTGGACCAAGGGGTTGGATGTCGACGATGAGGACTTTGATACATCAACCCTGATCCGCGCCCATATCATGGGTGACCCCCTGCACTCCCGTCCCCTGGTGCTGAACTATGGCCCGCAATCCGGTAACCCGACGGATGCACCGGACTTGCGTATTCTGTTTGGGACCAATGCCGGTTTCCTGCATATGTTCAAGGACATGGGGAGCACCATAGACGAAAGCTGGGCGGCGATACCTTATGAGTTCATGGCCAATCAGAAGGCGCTGCGTCTCAATGCGGAATCAGCCGAACATATCTACGGTGTTGACTCTTCTCCGGTGGCCCTTATCAAAGATGCCAATCGCAACGGGGTGCTGAAATCCTCGGAGAGCGATTTTGTCTGGGTATTCACCGGCTTGAGGAGCGGCGGCAAAGCCTATTATGCATTCAACGTTTCCAGCCCGGATACGCCGACACTGAAATGGCGTCTGAACAGTCTGACGACTGGTTTTGGTGAGCTGGGGCTGACCTGGTCGGTGCCGGAAGTCGCGTTTGTGCCGGGAGTCAGTGATCCCGTGCTTTTTTTTGCTGGCGGTTATGACGTGAACAAGAGCGTGCTGGGATTGGGAACCAGTGACAGCATGGGCAGAGGTATCTACATCGTCAATGCCGATACAGGGGCGCTGATATTCAGTGCGACCCCAGCAGCGACTTCAACCAGCAACCTCAGGGTCACGGAGATGACCGACAGCATGCCCGGATCGGTAGCTACGCTTGACAGCGATGGTGATGGCAAAGTCGATCGCATCTATGTGGGTGATACGGGGGGCAATATCTGGCGCATGGATCTCCCTGGCACCAACAAATCTGACTGGCGCGTCTTCAAATTTGCCAGCCTGGGGTCGGATGTCACTCAAGCCGATGATCGCCGTTTCTTCACCCAGCCTATCGTGGTGCGTACCATCAACAAGCAGGTCACTCGCACCGTTGTGGGAGGGAATGTGGTCTATTCCTATCAGGATCGTCCCTTTGATGCAGTGCTGATTGGGAGTGGAGACCGCAATCGCCCCTCATCGGAAGCGACTGTCCGCAATGGCTATTTCATGTTGCGTGATTACGATGTCGTGCCGCGTGCCGCCAATGCGCTGGCGAGAAGCCCCATTTTGATTACTGACCTTTATGATGTGACCTCTGATCCTTTGTCTGCCCAGACAAACACGGATGGAATATTGGCGACCAAGGCGGGAATTACCACTGCCAAAGGGTGGGTCAATTGGTTGAACGAACCGGGTGAGAAATCCATGGGGGCCGGGGTCGTACTTCAGGGCAAGCTTTACTTCACCTCGTTCCTGCCGCAAGTGCAGTCGTTCCAGCAATGCACCATTCAATCCATCGGGGCTGCACGGCAATACATGGTAGACATGCATTATGGCAGTTCCTTCCGTTATGTGGTTGATCTTGAAGGCAACCAGACACCTGAGCGTTATGTCGAAGTACAGAACAAGGTTGCCGACGATTTGGTGGTGCATGCAGGAGACGATGCCAAGATCCGCATTATTGGAGGTGGTGTCGGGGAAGAGGTCATCCTGAAAGATGAAGGGGATGGCGAGCCAGAGCGTTGTACCGGAGCGGGAGAGTGCAACCAGGGGGCAGAGGAGGCTGAGATGGATATGTCGCCCAAGAAAATTTACCTCTACGAAGGAGAGGCGCAATGAAAACACGCAGCGGGGTGTTGGGTTTGTGTCTCTTGTTATCCGGGTCCGTCTTGGCAGATGACATAAAATGTTATGTCGAGCTGGTTAACGGCCAGAAGGTTGTTCTGCACGGTACTGTGGCAGACAACACGCCAAAGGCGGTGCAGGATAAATTCAAACAAAGAGGATACGAGGTGGATGGTGCGGTACAGCCTGTGAAGAAAATCCTGGAATGCCGCACTGCGGAGGAAAATTTCCAGTCAAAAGAGGGTCAGCAACAGGATGCCCGTCAACTGCGATAGCGAAGGACTTCATTCAGAGGCAGATATTTGCCTGGGTAGATTGGGTGGTGCGGCCGGAGGGAGAGATGACCAGATTTATCTGGGCATTTCCTGAACGACACAGCGTGATGGTGGCATTGGTACCCAGGCTGGTGCCATCAGGGCTGAAGGTAGTGGAAGTTCGATTGTTTGCAGCAGTCAGCGAGTCAGATAGCTGAGGGCTTCTTGCCAGGATCTGCTCACCGTTATTGAAAATGTCATTGCCATTACCGTCGACGAACACGAGGAATTGGGTCGGATTGGCGGTGACACAATTGTCACTGGCATTGGCAAGGCACACAGTGACAGATTGCTGGTTGTCGATGGCTTGGCTACGAGCAAAACGCAGATATTTCAAGAGTGTGCGAGATTCAAATTTCAAGGCATTCTCATTGAGCAGGCTCGACATGGCCGGTGCACCAATGCCAAGCAAGATGACCCCCAGACTGACGGCAATCATCAGTTCCAGCAGGGTGAATCCTTTCTCGTCCTTGATCATGGCAATATCTCCCTCGATTAGTTACATCTTATCTCCAGACAGCCAGAACACCAGCGCAAAGCCCAAGTGTTGAGCTGGCACAGCCAGCGCCTTTTCTTTATCATTCCCCATCATTTTCGAATTCAAGATGCATCGCCATGGCAAAAGCCCTCTCTCTGATGCTTGCCCAGTTAAATCTGACGGTAGGCGCCATCGAAGATAACTGTGACAAGGTACTGGCGGCAGCAGCCCATGCCGATCAGCAAGGGGCCGATCTGCTGGTTTGCTCCGAGCTGGCCCTGACAGGATACCCGCCTGAGGATCTGCTGCTGCGCGCCGACCTGATGGTCCGGGTCGAGGCCGCGCTGTCCCGCATCGCGGCATGGCAGGGCCAATGTGCCATTCTGGTGGGCCATCCCTGGCGCGAAGAGGGGGCGCTTTACAATACGGCGTCTCTCTATGAGCGCGGGCAACTGCGGGCACGTTATTTCAAACAGGACTTGCCCAACTACGGGGTGTTCGACGAGAAGCGCTACTTCACTGCGGCGACCGATACCTGTGTGGTGCCGTTCCGTGGCCATCAGCTGGGTTTGCTCATCTGCGAAGATCTCTGGCAGCCGGGTCCGGCGCTGGCCGCCAAGGCGGCGGGGGCCGAGCTGCTGCTCACCATCAATGCCTCTCCTTATGATCAGGAAAAACCCTGGATCCGCCGCGAGCTGATGGCGGAACGCTGCGATCAGACCGGCCTGCCGCTCATCTACCTCAACCAGGTATGCGGCCAGGACGAGCTGATCTTCGACGGCTGCTCCAAGGTGTTCAACAGCCAGGGCGAGCTGACCCACAAGCTTGCTCCATTTGCCGAAGAGCTGGCGCTGGTGCGCTTTGCCGATGGTCAGCCGGTAAAGGAGCGGGAACCCTCGGCGCCGCTGGAGCCGTTGGCCGAGACCTATCAGGCCCTGGTGCTGGCGGTGCGCGACTATGTCACCAAGAACGGTTTTCAGGGCGCCGTGCTGGGCCTCTCCGGTGGTATCGACTCGGCGCTGACCCTGGCCATTGCGGCCGATGCCATCGGGGCGGAAAAGGTGCAGGCGGTGATGATGCCGTTCCGCTACACCGCCCAGATGAGCGTGGAGGATGCCAAGGAGCAGGCCGAGCGGATGGGGGTGGAGTTCAACATCATCTCCATCGAACCCATGTTCGAAGGCTTCATGACCCAGCTGGCACCTCTGTTTGAAGGCTCCGCCCGCGACACCACCGAAGAGAACCTGCAGGCCCGCTGCCGCGGCGTGCTCTTGATGGCGCTGTCCAACAAGCGCCGCCGTATCGTGCTGACCACTGGCAACAAGAGCGAGATGGCCGTGGGATACGCCACGCTGTATGGCGACATGGCGGGTGGCTTTGATGTGCTCAAGGACGTCCCCAAGACCCTGGTCTTCAAGCTGTGCGAATATCGCAACAGCGTGGAGTACGTGATCCCGCAGCGGGTCATCGATCGTCCCCCGTCGGCCGAGCTGGCACCGGATCAGGTGGACCAGGATAGCCTGCCCCCCTATGACATCTTGGATGCCATCCTCAAGCGCTACGTGGAAGAGGATGCGTCTGTCGCCGACATGGTGGCGGAAGGTTTCGAAGAGGCGGTGGTACGCAAGGTGATCCGCTTGGTGGATCTCAACGAATACAAGCGCCGTCAGGCCGCCGTCGGCCCCCGCATCACGGCTCGCAACTTTGGTAAGGACCGCCGCTATCCCATCACATCCGGGTTCGGCAAACAGAACTGGTAAGGAGTCACCATGAAGAAGATTGAAGCCATCATCAAACCGTTCAAGCTGGACGATGTGCGCGAGGCCCTGGCCGAGATCGGCATCAACGGCATGACAGTGTCCGAGGTCAAGGGGTTCGGCCGCCAGAAGGGGCATACCGAGCTCTATCGCGGTGCCGAGTACATGGTCGACTTCCTGCCCAAGGTCAAGGTGGAGCTGGTGGTGCAGGACGAGGATCTCGATGCCTGCCTGGAAGCCATCCAGAACACAGCGCGTACCGGCAAGATCGGTGATGGCAAGATCTTCGTCTGCGAGGTGGAGCGCGTCATTCGTATTCGTACTGGTGAAGAGAACGAAGACGCGATCTGATGTGGTGGATGTGCCCTGTGATGAACAGCAAGAGTCTGTCGCTCTGATGTCGTTTTACCGTATCGGGGTCGTGGCGGCGTGCCTGATGGCGCTCACCGCGTGCAGTACCCGGCCGCCGGCCCAGCCGGAAAACCTGTGCCAGATCTTTCGGGAGAAACCCGAGTGGCACGAGGCGGCGCTCAAGATGAACGAGAAGTGGGGGACACCTGTCCAGGTAGTGATGGCCATGATGTACCAAGAATCTTCCTTCGTGCATGATGCCCAGCCGCCGATGCAGTATTTCCTCTTCATCCCCACCGGGCGGGCCAGTTCAGCCTACGGCTATGCCCAGGTGAAAGACGAAACCTGGGCCGACTATCAGCGGGAAACCGGCAACGGCTGGAGCGATCGCGACGACTTTGCCGACGCCATCGATTTCATGGGCTGGTACACTCACAAGGCACAGCGGCTCAACGGCACGTCCAAGTGGGATGCCTATGGCCAGTATCTCAATTATCACGAAGGCTGGGGGGGCTACCGACGTGGCAGCTACCGCAGCAAGGGATGGCTGATGAAGGTCTCCCGCAAGGTGGAGGCCCGTGCCCAGCGCTACGGTGCCCAGTATCGACAATGCAAGGATCAGCTCTCCAGCGGGGGCTGGTTCTGGTAACCAAATCAGGAGTCAGAAATGCCGTTATTGGACAGTTTTACCGTCGACCATACCCGCATGGCCGCCCCGGCAGTGCGGGTGGCTAAGACCATGCAGACCCCGAACAAGGACACCATCACCGTGTTTGACCTGCGTTTCTGCGTGCCGAACGAGGAGATCCTCTCCGAGCGCGGCATCCATACTCTGGAGCATCTGTTTGCCGGCTTCATGCGTGACCATCTCAATGGGAATGGGGTGGAGATCATCGACATCTCTCCCATGGGTTGCCGCACCGGCTTCTACATGAGCCTGATCGGTGCGCCGGATGAAGCCCGTGTTGGCGCTGCCTGGCAGGCCGCCATGAGCGACGTGCTGACCGTGCAGGATCAGGGCAAGATCCCCGAGCTGAACGAATACCAGTGCGGTACTTACAGCATGCATTCGCTGGAAGAGGCCCATGCCATCGCCCGCCATGTGCTGGAGCGCGGTATCGGTGTCAACCACAATGACGAGCTTGCCCTGCCGGAAGAGAAGCTGAAAAGCCTCTGATCCCGAGAAGGGAAGCATGAAAAAGGCCGGTCAATGACCGGCCTTTTTGCATCTGGTGGGATCAGGAGGGCAGTGGCATCACCCGATTGCGTCCCAGCTCCTTGGCCTTGTAGAGCAGCTTGTCGGTACGCTCGATCAGGGTGTCTGCCGTCTCCTGAGGGGTGTATTCCCCCACGCCGAACGAGGCGGTGATGTGATCGATGCGTCGCCCGGATTTGCGATCCAGAATCGACATCCGCTCGATGACGCGACGCAGGCTCTCGGCCATCTGGCGGGTCAGCGCCAGGGCGCGGTTTGGCACCAAGAGGGCAAACTCCTCACCCCCCAGGCGATAGGCGGTTATGCCCTCCTTGCTGGCCTCTCGCAGCCGCTTGCCGACGATGCGCAGCACCTGGTCCCCCAGCAGATGTCCGTATTCGTCGTTGAAGTTCTTGAAGCGATCGATATCGGTCAGGATCAGGGAGAAGGGCTGCTTGCTGCGAATGAGGCTGTCCATCTCGAGATCGAAGGCGCGTCGATTGAGCAGAGACGTGAGCGGGTCCTCGGTGGCCAGCTTCCTCGTCTCGTTCAGGGCCTGTTTCAGCTCCTTTATCTCTTTCTCGGCGCTGCTGAGCTGGTTGCGAAAGTGGAGGGTGGACATGCGTACGTCATGCGACTCGCGCACGAGATCCCGCAGGATCCCCATGGTGTCTTCCAGGCTGAGCCCCTCGTCGTCTATCTTGCTCAGCTTGTCGAAACTCTTGTCGAGCATCTCCTGAAACAGCCCGGTATCGGAGATGGCATCCTGCATCGAGTGACTCAGCTCGCTGGCCATGGCCGCCAGGTTGAGTTTCATCGCCTCGATCTGCTGCTCGTCCTGAGCCGCAAGGTGCTGGTGGTAGAGACGCTCACAGGTGGTCAGGGAGAAGGTCCCCTGTTGTTTTATCGCCTGATCGACGGCATGGTTGAGTTCGGGCATGTCGCCGGAGACATAGCTGTACCAAAGGTGATAGTTGTTCGGCGTGGTGGGAATTTGATACTTGATCATCAGGGGAACCGCCTGTTTCAAATAGGCGGCAGATTGGGCGAACGAGTCCTTGCTCATGAGTTCCGAGTCTCACATACCTGCAAACTGTGTCCAGTATGACAGAGAGAATGGCCAAAAGGCAGTCGATGGATGCCATTAGCTCCCCCCTCCGATATAATGTCTGCGTTATTACCTACCCTAAGGCCTGCTTATGTCTCAAAAAGATCCTTTCCTCCAACGCGAGGCCGAAAAATACGAAAACCCCATCGCCAGTCGCGAGATGCTGCTGGAGCTCATCAAGGGCCATGAGAAACCCATGTCCCGGGAAGAGCTGGCCAAGGTCCTCAAGCTGACCGATGAAGAGCCGTTGGAAGCCTTGCGACGTCGTCTGCGCGCCATGGAGCGCGACGGGCAGCTCGTGTTCACCCGCAACCAATGTTACGCCCTGCCGGATCGCCTGAATCTGGTCAAAGGCTATGTGCTTGGCCACAAAGATGGATTCGGTTTTCTGCGCCCCGAGGGTGGTGGAGCGGATCTCTTCCTGAACAACCGCGAGATGCAGCGCCTGATGCATGGCGACTATGCCCTGGTGCAGCCGACCGAGATCGATCGCAAGGGTCGTCAGGAAGCGCGTCTGGTGCGCCTGCTCAAATCCCGGGAGGCGGACATCGTCGGTCGTTACTTCGTCGAGAACGGCGTCGGTTTCGTGGTACCCGATGACAGCCGCATCGGCCAGGACATCATCATCCCGGAAGGGGAGAACAAGGGGGCTCGCCAGAGCCAGGTCGTAGTCGTGCGCATCAACCAGCGCGCCACTGCCCGCTTCAATGCGGTCGGTACCGTCTTGGAAGTCCTGGGTGAGAACATGGCGCCCGGTATGGAGATCGAGATCGCCCTGCGTACCCACGGCATTCCGCACACCTGGCCGGAAGAGGTGACCAAGGAGGTCGCCGGTCTCGGTGAGCAGGTGCCGGAGAAGGCCAAAGAGGGTCGCATCGACCTGCGCGCCCTGCCGCTGGTGACCATCGACGGGGAAGACGCCCGCGACTTCGATGACGCTGTCTTCTGTGAAGCCAAGCGCGGTGGCGGCTGGCGCCTGTGGGTCGCCATCGCCGACGTCTCCGCCTACGTGAAGCCGGGCACCGCCCTCGACACTGAAGCCTATCAGCGCGGCAACTCGGTCTACTTCCCCGAGTTCGTGGTGCCCATGCTGCCGGAGGTGCTCTCCAACGGTCTGTGTTCCCTGAACCCGCAGGTCGACCGGCTCTGCATGGTGTGCGAGATGACCATCTCCGCCGCCGGCCGCATGTCCGGCTACAAGTTCTACGAAGCGGTAATGAACTCCCACGCTCGCCTGACCTACACCAAGGTAGCGGCGATCCTGGACGGGGATCCCAAGCTGCGTCAGCAGTATGATCCGCTGGTGGGCCACATCGAGGAACTGAGCAACCTCTACAAGGCGCTCAAGCATGCCCGCCATCAACGCGGTGCGGTGGAGTTCGAAAGCGAGGAGACCCGCTTCATCTTCAACGCCCAGCGCAAGATCGACCGTATCGTACCGCTGGTGCGCAATGACGCCCACAAGATCATCGAAGAGTGCATGATCCAGGCGAACGTGGCGGCCGCCCGCTACATCGAGAAGAACGAGGCCGCCGCCCTGTTCCGGGTGCACGACCGCCCGGGCGAGGAGCGTCTCACCGGTTTCCGCGACTTCCTGGCCGAACTGGGTCTGGAGCTCAAGGGGGGCCTGGAGCCCGAGCCGAAGGACTTTGCCGACCTGGCCGCCAAATTCGAAGGGCGCCCGGATGCGGAACTGCTCTCCACCATGCTGCTGCGCTCCATGCGTCAGGCCATCTATCAGGCCGACAACATCGGTCACTTCGGTTTGGCCCTGAAGTCCTACGCGCACTTCACCTCGCCAATCCGTCGCTACCCGGATCTCATCCTGCACCGGGCGATCAAGTATCAGACCGCCAAGGAGCAGCAGGGCAACCTGCGCCACAAGTGGACCCCGAGCGGTGGCTACCACTACCAGCTGGAAGAAGTGGACCCGATGGGCGAGCACTGCTCCATGACGGAGCGCCGTGCTGATGACGCCACCCGCGACGTGGCAGACTGGCTCAAGTGCGAGTACATGCTGGATCACGTGGGTGACGAGTTTGACGGCGTCATCGCCAGCGTCACCGGCTTTGGCTTCTTCGTGCGTCTGGCGGAGATCCACATCGACGGTCTGGTGCACGTCAGCACCCTCACCAACGACTACTACCAGTTCGACCCCCTGCACCAGCAGCTGATCGGCGAGAACTTCCGCCGTCGCTATCGTCTGGGTGACAAGGTGCGGGTCAAGGTGATAGGCGTGAACCTGGACGATCGCAAGATCGACTTCGTGATGGTGGAAGAGCCCCTCAAGGCCACCGGCAAGAACGCCAAGGAGATGGCGCGCAAGCAGGCCGAGATCAAGAAAGAGAAGGCCAAGAGCGCCCAGCGCCACGAGAAACGCAAAGAGGGCAAGGAGAGCGGTAAATCCGACAAGGGTGGCCGTGCCAAGCCCAGCAACAGACGACCGAGCAAAAAGGCTCGCGACAAGGCCAAGAGCACTAAATGAGTACTGAACTGATCTACGGCATTCACGCCGTCTCCGCGCTGCTGGAGCGTACCCCCGAGCGCTTCATCGAGGTGTGGGCTCTCAAGGGCCGCGATGACGAGCGGCTGCATCCCCTGCTGGCCGAGCTGGAGTCCCTCGGTATCAGGGTGCAGAGCGTGAACCGCAAGACGCTGGATGACAAGGCGGAAGGCAACAATCACCAGGGCATCATGGCCAAGGTGATTGAAGCGCCCAAGCTGGCCGAGCATGACCTGGCCAGCCTACTGGACGGTCTGGCGGCGCAAGAGACAGCGCCCTTCCTGCTGGTACTGGACGGGGTGACCGATCCGCACAATCTCGGTGCCTGTCTGCGCAGTGCCGATGCGGCCGGGGTGCATGCGGTGATCGTGCCGCGGGACAAGGCCACCGGCCTCACGTCCGTGGTGCGCAAGGTCGCCTGTGGCGCCGCCGAAGTGGTGCCGCTCATCCAGGTCACCAACCTGGCCCGCAGCCTGCGCGAGCTGCAGGAGCGCGGCGTCTGGATCGTCGGCACCGCCGGCGAGGCGGATCACGATCTCTATCAGGCCAAACTCACCGGCCCCATGGCGCTGGTGATGGGGGCCGAAGGCAAGGGGATGCGCCGCCTGACCCGCGAGCACTGCGACGAGCTGGTGAGCATCCCGATGGCGGGGGCGGTATCCAGCCTCAACGTCTCGGTGGCGAGCGGTGTCTGCCTGTTCGAAGCCGTGCGCCAGCGCCGCGTCTGACAAGACGATGACCGACAGACCCCCCTTTGTCTGGGAACGGGTTGCAGATGAGCAGGAGGCCGAGCGCCTCCTCTCTTTTGTCCGCTCCCTGACCTTGCCCCCTCGCACCTGCCTCTGGCATGCCGGTGACAGTCCGGCGCTGCTGGTCAGGGTGGAGGAGGGGTTGCTGCGGGCCAAGGTGGTGCTGGCGGATGGCCGCGAGTACATCAAGGAGTTCTATTGGGAGGGGGACGAGTTTATCGACTTCCACCACCTGCTCAGTGGTGAGCCCGCCCGCTACAGCGTGGAGGCGCTGGAGCCTTGCCGACTGCAGCTTCTTCCGCTGGCGGATCTGCGCCGACTCCCTTGCTGGCCCGCCTGGTATCACCATCTCCTTGAAGTGCAACTGCGCATCAAGGAGGAGAAAGAGCTGTTGCGGCTGACCGGGGGCCCAGAGGCGCGCTATCAGCATTTTCTGCGAAGCTTCCCCGCGCTGGATGCCAGGGTCCCGGATCACCAGATTGCCGCCTATCTGGGGATCACCCCCATCAGCCTGAGCCGCATCCGCAGGCGGCTGAAAACGCGCGATCAGGGTTGAGCCAGAAGGGGTTGCCGATGAACCTGGGCAGAGATCGGCTCTTTGCCGGCCATGTCCGCATTGGATGAGAAGGGGGCCAACTTAACCAAGGTTAATGCCCCTCGTCGGGAGCAAGATTATGCTGTCAGACCCCATTAAACAGGAGTCATTCATGAACTGGAGTATGAAATCCTGGTCCGAGCTGACCACGGATGAATTGTATGAGCTGCTTGCCCTGCGCGCCGAGGTGTTCGTGGTGGAGCAGACCTGTCCCTTCCAGGATCTGGACGGGCTGGATCGCCGTGACGGCGTGTTGCATCTGCTCGGTCGTGAGGGGGATCACCTGGCGGCCTATGCCCGCATCATGGCACCCGGCATTGGTGATGACAGCGGCGCCGCCATCGGCCGCGTGGTCACCTCTCCCACGTCGCGGGGGGGCGGACTGGGTCACCGCCTGCTGGCGCAAGCGGTCAGAGAGTGCGAGGCACGCTGGCCTGCACACAGCATCTGGCTCGGTGCACAGGCCCACCTGCAAGGTTTTTACGGCCAGCATGGTTTCGTGGCCGAAGGGGAAGGGTATCTGGAAGATGACATCCCTCACATGGGGATGCGAAGGGAGCCTGCCTGACATCGTCAGGCGCCAGGAAAGGGGCAAGTGGCCCCTCATCCGTGGTGCATCGCATGGTTTTTTGCTACCCCGTGGTCATGTGGTCGTCAGTCCGGGGTGAGATATCGCCGCGCTGATCTGCCTGCGGTCTCTCTGTCGGGACACCGCCCCGGTCGGGGCGGTGCGGCATCAGGAGGGCTGGGGTGGTTCAGGGGGTGACCCGGGTGGTGAGGGTAAATCCCTCTTCACTGGAGGCCAGCGTCACCTGAACCTGGCCCAACTCGGTCAGACTGCCCACATGGGTGCCGCCACAGGGAATGGTGATCTCCCGACCGTCCACCATGCCATGCCAGTAGCGGGAATCGATGATGGCATCACCGGCCCGGCTGCGGCGGATCTCGCCTCCCTCTTTGAGCCAGCGCATCAGCTGCTCGTTGACCTGGAGCGCTATCCTGTCGAGGTCGGCCAGCAATGCCTCGCTGTTGATTCCCTTTTTCCGAAGGCTCTTGCCGATCCGGTACTGCTCCTTTGATCCTCTGGGCTCGACCCGGGAGTGCTGGATGGCGAGGCGGTCGAAATCCGGCTGCCCGAGAGCGTCCAGCTCGCTCGTCTCCTTTCGCCAATAGGGCGTGAGCGCCCGATTGAGGGCCAGTGCCACCAGGTGGCAGGCGCTGTGGCCCAGGCTCAGGGCATGGCGTGCCTCGGCATCCACTGTCAGTTCCACAGGCGAGCCAATGGCAAGGTGATGGGAACCGGCGAGGGGATGCACCACCACGAAAGCCCACCCATCCGCCCCCCGCTTGACCGGAATCTCCGTATCCACGAACAGCTCGCCCTCGGGACTGATGGCGCCCATGCGGCAGGGGCCCACGGCCGCTTCCCCCCCTTCCCAGCGCACAGTGCCCACGTCACCGGGTTGATCGGGCCAGAGGTGGCTCTGGGGATGAAAGGGGGTGAGGTCGGTGACCAGCAGGGTCGGATCCCCCTGTTTGCAACAGACGACGCTGGCCTGTTCCTGATGGTGGCCCAGTACGAAGCTGGCTCGGGTATGTTCCATGGCAGGGCTCCCGCAACGAGATGATGAGAAGGGAAAGAGGCAGCATACGCGAAAGTGCGAAGAGGCTTATCAACCCGGGTCAATGAGCCTCAAGATGGCGTTAGAGGGTGGTGACCAGCAGATAGGCATTGAGGCCGATCACCAGGGCGACGATGAGGCGCCCCACGGCCTGGGTGACGGGGTGATTGCGATGTGCCCCCATCAGGGCGCGATCACCGGTCAGGATCAGCAGCGGAATGAGAGCGAGGGCGATGCCGAAGCTCAGCACTACCTGGCTCAACACCAGGATTTCAGTGGTGTTGAGGCCCATGGCGATCACCACGAAGGCGGGGGCCATGGTGATGGCTCGGCGCAGCCAGAGCGGAATGGTGAAGCGCACGAAGCCCTGCATCACCACTTGTCCCGCCAGCGTCCCCACCACGGTGGAGGAGATACCGGAGGCGACCAGGGAGAGGCCGAACAGGGTGGCGGCTGCCGGGCCCAGCAGGGGCGTGAGGGTTTGGTAGGCCGATTCCAGCTCGGCCACCTGTTGGTTGCCGGAGCTGTGGAAGGCGGCAGCCGCCATGGCCATCATGGCCAGGTTGACGAAGCCGGCGATGGTCATGGCGATGGCCACGTCGACCCGGGTGCTGTGCAGTCGCTGGGTCACCGTGCCCTGCTCCTGGGTGTGCTGGGTCAGGGCCGAGTGGAGATAGATGACATGGGGCATCACGGTGGCACCAAGCACGCCGGCGGCAAGATAGACAGCATCACCATTGGGGAGGCCGGGGAAGAGTGCCCCTTCCAGCAGATTCGGCAGGTGGGGGCGCGAGAAGATCAGCTCGACGATGTAGGCGGCGGTCACGAACAGCAGCAGGCCCCCCACCACGAACTCCAGCGGCTTCTGGCCGCGGGATTGAAGCATCAGGATCCCCCAGGTGACCACGGCGGTGATGCAGGCCCCTTCCAGCAGGGTGATGCCGAGCAGCAGCTTGAAGCCGACCGCAGCGCCGATGAACTCGGCGAGATCGGTGGCCATGGCGATGATCTCGGCCTGCACCCAATAGGCCCAGACTGCGGGCCTGGGCAGACGATCACGAATGTGTTCCGCCAGGTTCTTGCCAGTGACGATACCGAGCTTGGCCGAGAGGGTCTGCACCAGCATGGCCATCAGGTTGGCCCACACCACTACCCACAGCAGTTGATAGCCGAAGGTGGAGCCGGCCTGGATATTGGTCGCAAAATTGCCCGGGTCGATATAACCGATGGCGGCGATGAAGGCGGGGCCGAGCAGGGTCAGCTTGAATTTGCGGGCCGGGATGGCCGTGGTGAGCGCAGGTTGCATACTGTCATCCTCCGTGGGGATATGAGGAGAGTATGGATCTAAATGATAATTGTTATCAATTAAAGTTTTGTATCGGGCTCATCGAGAAAAACATCTTGCTTCGCCAGTTGCAGTGGGAGAGGTGATTTCGTACAATACGCCGCCCTAGAAAGCAGCGTCTAAACATCACTATGTTCCTTGCCTCCGAGGTCTGGCTGCACCTGGGCGGAGGCTGAATTAATCCGTAAGGAGCTAAAATGCGTCATTACGAAATCGTCTTCATGGTTCATCCGGACCAGAGCGAGCAAGTACCTGGCATGATCGAGCGTTACACCGGCGCTATCACCACCGCTGGTGGTACCATTCATCGCCTGGAAGATTGGGGCCGTCGTCAACTGGCTTACCCGATCGACAAGCTGCACAAGGCTCACTACGTTCTGATGAACGTAGAAGCTGAACAGGCCGTTATCGATGAGCTGGAAACCAACTTCCGCTTCAACGATGCCGTTATCCGCAACATGATCATGCGCACCAAGCACGCCGTGACTGAAGTTTCTCCGATGGCCAAGGCCAAGGAAGAGCGCTTCACCCGTCGTGACGACGAGCGTCGCGAAGATGCTGTTGAAGCGTCTTCCGAAGAGTAATTCTTAGATCACCGCATTAGAGGATAAAGGCCATGGCACGTTATTTCCGTCGTCGTAAGTTCTGCCGCTTCACCGCCGAGAACGTTACCGAGATCGACTACAAAGATATCGTTACTCTGAAAAACTACGTCACTGAATCTGGCAAGATCGTACCGAGCCGTATCACCGGTACCCGCGCCAAGTATCAGCGTCAGCTGGCACGCGCCATCAAGCGTGCTCGTTACCTGGCTCTGCTGCCGTACACCGATCTGCACAACAAGTAAGAATCGGCCCGGCGCTTACGCCTAACTCAACGAAATTTATAGAGGAAAGGTAATGCAAGTTATCCTGCTCGATAAGATCGCCAAACTGGGCGGTCTGGGTGACCAAGTTTCCGTAAAAGCTGGTTATGCCCGTAACTACCTGATCCCGCAAGGCAAAGCTGTTATGGCCACCAAGGCCAACATCGAAGCCTTCGGTGCTCGTCGCGCTGAGCTGGAAGCCAAACTGGCTGCCAACAAGGCTGCTGCCGAAGAGCGCGCTGCCAAGCTGGGTGAGCTGGCTGCCGTTGTCATCGCCTCCAAGTCTGGCGACGAAGGCAAGCTGTTCGGTTCCATCGGCACCCGTGACGTGGCTGAAGCCATCACGGCTGCCGGCGTAGCCGTTGCCAAGAGCGAAGTCCGCATGGGCAACGTTCTGCGTAACACCGGTGAGTACGAAGTTGTTGTTCAGCTGCACGCTGACGTCAAAGCAACCGTACAAATCCAGGTTGTTGCTCTGTAATAGCGTTCCGCTCTTGCAGAAAAACCCGCGCACATGCGCGGGTTTTTTATTTTCAGATCAAGGGGTAAAGTGAAGGTCTGTTCCTCTGGAGGAGAACCTTTATGGCTGCCTGGGTTGAAGGTCGGGTCATCGAGCGCATCGAGTGGACACCCACCCTGCTCTCCCTGCGTGTGGAGGCGGAACTTGCCCCCTACAAGGCGGGTCAATTCACCAAGCTGGCCCTGGAGCAGGGCGAGCATCGCGTCCAGCGTGCCTATTCCTTCGTCAATCCTCCCGGCACGCCCTATCACGAATTCTATCTGGTGGAGATCCCCGGCGGTGAGCTGAGTCCCTCTCTCGGTTCCCTGCAGGTGGGCGACAGCCTGCTGGTGCAGTCCCAGGCCACCGGTTTCCTGACCCTGGATGAGATTCCCCCGGGACGGGATCTCTGGCTGCTCTCAACCGGCACCGCCATCGGCCCCTTCCTCGCCATGCTGGCCGAGGGACAGGTCTTCGACCGCTTCGAGCATCTGGTGCTGGTACACGGGGTGAGAAAAGGGGAAGAGCTCAGCTATCAGCCGCTTATCGCCAGTTTTGCCGAGCAGCATGGCGAGCGTTTTCGCTATGTTCCCTTCGTGAGTCGTGAGACCTGGCCGGGGGCGATGGCAGGGCGTATCCCGGCAGCCATCGTCGATGGCAGCTTGCAGTCGAGGGTGGGGCTGAACTTCTCCCCCGAGTTGAGCCAGGTGATGATCTGCGGCAACCCCGCCATGGTGAAAGAAACCCAGCAGACCCTGCTCGGGCTGGGGCTTGCCAAGAACCTGCGTCGCGCCCCCGGCAATATCAGCATGGAAAACTACTGGTAGGGGAGATGACTCCAGGGGCCACAGGCCCCTCAACCATGTCCATGGGCATGCTGGTCAGTGTTTTTGGTGGCCGTTGCCGCCGTGCTTGTTCTTGGGCTTGTCATGGCCCTGACCCGGGTTGTTGCCACTGTGAATGCTGCGGTTGTAATGGTCGCGGTATTTTCCATCCATGTTGTCGCAGTTGAGCTGGATGCGGCTGGTCCGGGTGCTGACATCCAGGCAGTTGTGTTGCCACCACTCGTACTCCTTGTCGTCCCAATCCAGGCTTACCCGGCCCCGGTCGGTGGAGATCCGGATGTCGTCATCGTGTTTGGAAGGGTGGGCAGCAAAGGCCATTCCCTGAACCAGAAGCAGGGAGAGCAGCAGTGCGCCGCAGGAAGTCATGGTCATGTGGGTCATCGTATCAAGGCTCCTGTCAGGGGGATCATTGATCCGGTTGCGTGCTGATCTGGTTGGTGCTGGGGGGCTGGTTGCGCTGCGTCTCGTCCTCCAGATTGAGGTTGGTCCTCTTGCAGTCGGCGGCGGCCGCGTCACCGCTCCCGAGATCGAAGCAGTTGCTCTGGGACCAGTCAAACTGCGTGTCATTCCAGTCCAGATTGAAGGTCAGCGCATCCACGGAGAAGGTCTGGCTCCCATCGTCCTGTGCCAGGGCGCTACCGGTGATCAGAAAAAGAGAGAGTAACAAAGCCGTCGTTCTGTTCATGATGTCCTCGAGTCGTGTTCGGTGGAAATGAGTGTAATGCGGCGGGCTTAACCCGAGCATAACCGCAGATGTCCTTCAGGTACGGGGTCGATTGTAGTGTTTTTCTGCTGTCGATTTGCACGTTTTGGTCGCACTCTGGGCAGCTGATCGTCCATGGGCGGGAATTCGGGGATTTGCCCTTCTCTCCGGGGGAGTGGCGACTATAATCGGTAGCCAACTTTTCCTTCAGATGTTTCCCGCTTCATCATGACTACACAGGCTTGCGCCGCATTGCGCTACCCCAAGGGATGGTTCGCCCTCACGACTGTCTACAGTTTTACCGGGCTGGCCATTCTGGCTTCCATCGTCTTCTCCCTGCTGCTGTTTCTCTCCATCGACGAAAACCCCCTGATGAAGTGGCTGTTCGGCGGGCTGGCCATCATCTTCGAGCTGGGCAAGTTCTACGTCTGGTACGAGTATGGCGAGTGCAAGGCGAGGCGGGATCTGGGCGGCGCCTTCTGGTCGCTGCTGTTCTACAGCGTGCTGGCCGCCATCTCCATCGGGGGCAGTATCGGCGGCATCAACAGCGCCACCAACACCATCCTGAGCCAGCAGGCGCGTCACGAGCGGGAGATAGCCCGTTTCGACGAGCAGATAGCCAGCATAGAGCGGCAGATCCAGCTCAACGAAGAGGCGGCCCGCAAATACATCGAGATGGCGCGTATCTCGAGCGGCGTCAGCGGTCTGCAGCAGGCCAACACCAAGCTCAGGCTGCGTCAGGACGAGCTGCGCCAGGAGCGTGATGCCAAGCCGCTGGGGGAGCAGTCCTCCATGCTGGGGCTGATGAGCAGTCTGGCGGACGGGGTGGGCATGAGCATCGGCCAGGTGCAGTTCCTGCTGGTCTGCTTCCTGTCTATCCTGCTCGATGCATTTGGTGCCTTTTTCGTCAGCCTGATCGGTGAGGAGAACCGCTTCCGCCGTCAATGGATGTGGCAACGGGAGAAGGCGCAAGCCGAGGCCCGGGTCGCAGTGCCGACCCCGGAGCCGCCAGCCATCAGCAGACCCATGCCCGAGCCAGCCGTGGTCGCCCAGGTGCGCGGCGCGCTGGAGAGCGGCGAGCTCAAATGCAGCAAACGCAAGGTGGCAGAGGCATTGTCACTGTCTCTGGAGGAGGTGGACCGGGTGTTCCAGCATCTGCTGGCGCAGGGCGTGCTGGGGCAGGGCAGCAATCGTCACTACCATCTTCGTGCCGAGCAGGGGTGATCCGGCTCAGTCGAACCAGATAAGACCCTCATAGGGTTGCTGTCTGAGAGAGGCGAGGCGGCTATCCAGGTTGCCTGCATGGATTTCCAGTCGGTGCCCGTCGGGATCCAGCAGATAGAGTGAATCCCCTTCGCTGCTGTTCTTCTTCCACTCCACGACGCCCGCCGCGCGCAGACGGGCGCAGAAGGCTGGAAACTGTTCAGGCGAGATGCCAAACGCGACATGGCTGTAATCTCTGGCCGGTTGGGGAGGATCGCAGGAGAGACAGAGCCAGAGATCGCCGAGGGTGAGATAGGCTCCCCGTGCCCATCTCACCCTGGGGCGACATCCCAGCAAGTCGACATAAAAGGCAACGCTGCTGTCGAGATCGCCGGTTGCCAGCGTGAGATGGTTCAGTCCATGCAGCATCTTCTCTTCTTCCCCCTTGTCCCCGAACCCTAGTGAGTGAGCACCATCATCAGGCTGAGGAAGGCGGCAAGCCCGCCGCCGATGCCGATGATCCAGTAAAAGCCCTTGGCCCCCTGTTTGAGCGGAATACGGAAGTAGAGCAGAAACGCCCACCACCCCAGGGCCAGCAACAGAGGAATAAGAAACATTCGAGCCATGGTGTCCTCGCTGTTATTCTGTTGACCCTTGATCAATCAACAGGATGGATTGTGCAATGACGCAGCTACAGATTACCGCATTCGGCGACCCCTCGGTACTCAGGCTCAACCCTTCCCTGGACAAGGTGCCCGCGGAGGGAGAGGTCCGGGTGCGCATCTGCTTTGCGGGGGTCAACCCCATCGATGCCAAGACCCGGGCCGGTCTCGGCTGGGCGGCCGCCCAGAACAAGGACAACCTGCCCTGGACGCCGGGTTATGACGTCTCCGGCGTGGTGGAAAAGGTGGGGCCCGGCGTGACCTCCCTGGCCGAGGGGGATCAGGTGTGCGGCATGGTGGGTTTCCCCCTCGCCGCCGGTGCATATGCCGAATCCGTGGTGGCCCGCGAGGAGGAGCTGGTCAAGCTCGATGGGGTGAGCCTCAGGCAGGGAGCGGCCCTGCCGCTGGCGGGTCTCACCGCCTGGCAGGGGCTGCTGGAGCACGGTGGCCTGCAGTCGGGGCAACGGGTACTGATCCTGGCCGGTGCCGGTGGCGTCGGCCACCTGGCGGTGCAGTTTGCCGCCGCCTATGGTGCCCACGTGGTTGCCACGGCAAGCGGCGACAATCACAGCTTCCTTCATAGTCTCGGGGCGAGCCGGATGGTGGATTACCACCAGGCCGGGTGGTGCACCGAAGCGATCACCGATGGTCCGTTCGATCTGGTGCTGGATCTGGTGGGGGGCGAGAGCGGCAAGGCGGCGCTGGCCTGCGTCAAGCCGGGCGGCCGTCTGGTGACGGTCCCCACCATCACGGCCCAGCAGATCAAGGACGCGGGGGCCGAGCTCGGCGTCGAGGTTGTCGGCATGCTGGTCCATCCCGATCGAACGCAGCTGACCCAGATGCTGACGCTGCTTCGCCAGGGGGAGGTGAAGATCACTGTCTCCGGTGAATACACGCTGGCAGAAGGGGCGCTGGCCCATCAGGCCATCGAGCAGGGCCATGTGCGCGGCAAGCTGTTGCTGCGCATGTCCGCCGCAGACGGCCAGCCCGGATGATAGACTTCACCGGGATGGGGCTGGGAGGGTTGTTTCTGAGCGCCTTCACCTCCGCCACCCTGTTGCCCGGCAGCTCGGAAGTGCTGCTGGGCGCCATGGCGGCCAAGGGGGAGTGGAGCATGACCAGCCTGCTTTTCTGGGCGACGCTGGGCAATACCCTGGGTTCTATGACCACCTGGTGGCTCGGCTGGCTCGCCACCCACAAGAAAAAACCGGAAGATTTTCAAGGCCGTGGGGAACAAAAAGCCCTTGGTTGGCTCAAACGTCATGGCCACTGGTGTCTACTGCTTGCCTGGACGCCTGTGGTCGGCGATGGTCTCTGTCTGCTGGCTGGTTGGCTGCGCCTCTCCTTCTGGCGCTCCCTCATCTTGATCGGGCTCGGCAAATTGCTTCGTTATGCCCTGGTGTTTCTGCTGGCCAGTCAGATCTTCTAGCCCTTTTGTCACTCACGAGGTACCCGTGAACAAACTCATTCCATTAAGCATGCTGCTGGGCTTCTCCCTTCCCGTGCTGGCGGCCCCGACCCTGGTGTCCGAGCAGGTCAAACAAGAGGGCAAACTCGGCATCCCCTACCAGATGTACAAGCTGGACAACGGTTTGACCGTGATCCTTGCCCCCGACCACTCCGATCCCCTGGTGCATCTGGATGTCACCTATCATGTCGGCTCCTCCCGGGAAACCGTGGGCAAGTCGGGCTTTGCCCACTTCTTCGAGCACATGATGTTCCAGGGCTCCAAGCACGTTGGTGATCAGGAACACATGCGGATCATCAACGAGGCGGGCGGTGACATGAACGGCACCACCAACAAGGACCGCACCAACTACTACGAAACCGTGCCGGCCAATCAGCTGGAGAAGGTGCTCTGGCTGGAGGCGGATCGCATGGGTTTCCTGCTCGATGCGGTGAGCCAGAAGAAGTTCGAGATCCAGCGCGCCACCGTCAAGAACGAACGGGCCCAGCGTATCGATAACCAGCCTTATGGCCTGGTGGGCGAGCGGGTGGGGGAGGCACTCTATCCGCGCACCCACCCCTACTCCTGGCAACCCATCGGTTATGTGGAGGATCTCGACCGGGTCGACGTCAACGACCTCAAGCAGTTCTTCCTGCGCTGGTACGGTCCCAACAACGCGACCCTGACCCTGGGCGGCGACTTTGATACCAAGCAGGCGCTGGCCTGGATTGAGCAGTACTTCGGTTCCATCCCGCGCGGTCCGGATGTGGCAGAACCGACGCCCCAGCCTGCCACCCTGCCGGCAACCCGCTACGTGACGCTGGAAGACAAGGTGCATCTGCCGCTCCTGTATATCAGCTACCCGACCGTCTCCCTGGGTGACCCGCAGGAGCCGGCGCTGGACATCTTTGCCGATGTGCTGGGGGGTTCTGCCAGCTCCATGCTCTACCAGTCCCTGGTGAAAACCGGCAAGGCCATCGAGGCGGGTGCCTCCCACTCCTGCGAAGAGCTTGCCTGTACCCTGACGGTCTATGCCTACCCCAATCCGGCGGCGGATGGCAGCCTCAAGACCCTCAAGGGCGAGGTGGACAAGGTGATCGGCGAGTTCGCCCAGCGCGGCATCAAGCCCGCGGATCTGGAGAAGGCCATCAGCAGCTATCGCGCGTCCGCCATCTGGGGACTCGACAGCATCGAGGGCAAGGTCAGCCAGCTTGCCATGGGGCAGGTGCTGGCCCGGGATCCCGACTATGTGTTCAAGAATCTGGATGCCATCGCCCGGGTCAAGGGGTCTGACGTCAAGGCTGCCTACGACAAGTTCATCCAGAACAAGCCTGCCGTGGTGCTGAGCGTGGTGCCCAAGGGCAAGAGCGACTGGCAGGCCGCGACCCCGAACTTCACTCCCGCCAAGCGGGAGCTGCCGGATTACAGCAAGCATGACAAGGTGCTGGCCGAGCGGCCGGTGAAAGATGACTTCGATCGCAGCGTGCAGCCTAAGGCGGCCGATGCGGTGAGTGTCAAGGTGCCCGCCATCTGGCGTGGCAAGCTCGACAAGGGGATCGAGATCATCGGCACCCACAGCGACGAGATCCCGGCCGTCTCCATCATGATCGCCCTGCCGGGTGGCATCCGGGCCGAAGGCAAGGGAGAACTGGGGCTGGCCAGCCTCACCGCCGCCATGCTGGAGCAGGGGACGACGCGCCTCTCCGAGGCCGAGCTGAGCGACGAGCTGCAAAAACTCGGCGCCAGCATCAGCATCTCCAGCGCCCAGTACAACAATCTCATCACCATCAGCAGTCTGGCGGACAAGCTGCCCGAAACCCTGGCGCTGGTGCGGGAAGTGCTGCTGCAACCCGGCCTGCGGGAAGCGGACTTCGAGCGGCTCAAGACCCAGATGCTGCAAGGCATGAAACAGAGCGAGCAGCAACCCGAGTGGCTGGCGGGTCAGGCGTTCCGCGAACTGGTCTATGGCAAGCAAAACCGCCTCGGCCAACCCTCTGACGGGGTGCTGGCGGACGTGGAGAAGCTGACCCTAGCGGATGTGAAGCGCTTCTATGAGGCCTATTACAATCCGACCAATGCCAAGGTGGTGGTGACAGGTGATGTGACCGCCCAGCAGGTGGAATCCGGTCTCGCCTTCCTGACCCAGTGGCAGGGAGCCGCCCCGACCCTGGGGGATCTCAAGCCCGGGGGAGAGCAGGCCAAGCCAGGCATCTATCTGGTGGACAAGCCGGGGGCCCCCCAGTCGGTGATCCGTATCGGCCGTCGCGCCATGCCGTTTGACACCACGGGAGACTATTTCATCGCCAACCTGATGAACTTCAACCTGGGTGGCAACTTCAACAGCCGCATCAACCTCAACCTGCGGGAAGACAAGGGCTACACCTATGGTGCCAGCTCGGGCTTCCAGGCCAACCGCGAGGCGGGTGTCTTCGCGACCGGCGCCAATGTGCGCACCGATGCGACCGTGGATGCCATCCGCCAGTTCCTCAAGGAGATGGACGGCTACCGCAAGAGCGGGCCGACCCCGGTGGAGCTGGCCTACATGCGCAGCGCCGTCTCCCAGCAGGATGCGCTCTCCTACGAGACCCTGGGGCAGAAGGCTGGCTTCCTGCTGCAGATGATCATGTACGACCTGAAGCCGGACTATGTGCAGGCCCAGAACAACCTGATCAAAACAGTGTCACCCGAGACGCTGAAGGCCAGTGCAGCCCGCTGGCTGGATCCGGCCGAGATGGTGATTGTGGTGGTGGGAGACAAGCAAAAGCTTGAAAAACCCCTGAGCGAGCTTCATCTTCCCATCTATCCACTGCAACTGCCCTGAGGGGCGTCGCAACAATAAGTGCCGCCCCGGGTGGGGCGGCCACACATGAGCCGTGAATATGACTACTACTAGCTTGTCGCTCACCGAGTTGCTGGCTGCGCTGGGCACCCCGGAACGGGTGACCGCCCTCAAGGGGATCCGGCGCGGGATCGAGCGCGAATGTCTGCGCATCACCCCCGAAGGGACCCTGGCCCAGACCGATCACCCCAGAAGCCTGGGGTCGGCCCTGACCCATGCCAACATCACCACCGATTACTCCGAGAGCCTGCTGGAGTTCATCACGCCGGCCACCGACTCCATCGAGAGCCTGATCGAGCAGCTCGGCGACATTCACCGCCACACCATTCATCATCTGGGAGAGGAGCGGATCTGGCCCCTCTCCATGCCCTGCTTCGTCGGTGACGAGGAGAGCATCCGCCTGGCCCAGTACGGCAGCTCCAACATCGGGCGGATGAAGACCCTCTATCGCCAGGGTCTGAAGAACCGCTACGGCAGCCTGATGCAGGTGATCGCCGGGGTGCACTTCAACTTCTCCATGCCGGACAGCTTCTGGTGCGAGTGGCAGGATCTGGTGGGAGAGGGCTGCTGCAGCCAGCGCTTCATCTCCGACAAGTACATGGGGCTTATTCGCAACGTCTACCGCTTCGGCTGGCTGGTGCCCTATCTGTTCGGCGCGTCTCCGGCCATCTGCGACTCCTTCCTCAAGGGGCGCAAGAGCAGCCTGCCGTTCCAGAAGACTGGCAAGGGCACCCTTTACCTGCCCTATGCCACGGCTCTGCGCCTGTCCGATCTCGGTTACACCAACAGCGCCCAGGCGGGGCTCAAGATCAGTCATGACAGCCTGCCCGCCTATGTGAGCAGCCTGCGCCGGGCCATCAATACCCATGATCCCGACTTCGCCAAGATAGGGGTCAAGGTGAACGGCGAGTACCGCCAGCTCAACGACAACGTGCTGCAGCTGGAGAACGAGCTCTACGCGCCGATCCGCCCCAAGCGTACTCCCCGCAGCGGCGAGAAGCCCTCGGATGCGCTGGAGCAGCGCGGTATCGAATACATCGAGCTGCGCACGGTGGACGTTAATCCTTTCACCCCGTTCGGTATCGAGGTGGATCAGATCCGCTTCTTCGATCTCTTCCTGGTCTGGTGCCTGTTGCGCCCGTCCCCCGTGCTCTCGGATGACGAGGTTGCCCGCAACCGCCGCAACCAGAACAAGGTAGTGCTGGAGGGGCGTCGCCCCGGCCTGACGCTTGAAGATGAGCAGGGCAATGCCATCGGCCTCAAGGAGTACGGCCTCAAGCTGTTCGACGAGCTGGCCGAGGTCGCAGCGCTGCTGGATCGCTGCTGCGGTCGCAACCGCTATCGCGAGACGCTGGCGATGCACCGTGAGAAGTTGCTCGACCCCGAGCAGACCTACTCCGCCCGCCTGCTCAAGCAGTTGCTTTCAAGCGGTCAGGACAACGGCTGCTTCGGCGATGCGCTGGCGAGCCGCTATCGGGAAGAGATGCTGGCCGGCGAGCTGCAATACTGGGACGAGGCCTACTTTGCCGGCGAGGCACGGGACTCCCTGGCCAAGCAGCGGGAGCGGGAACGCAGTGACAGTCTGTCGTTCGACGACTTCCTGGCTGACTATTTCGGTACCCGCCAGACCACGGTCTGAGGATGCCGCCAGGATGACGAAAGCCGCTCCCGGGAGCGGCTTTTTCATGGGAGCCCGGCGGTGGCCTGGCATAAAAAAACGGCCCGTTCGGGCCGTTTTGCATGGGGTGGTTCACCGGTCAGAGGATGAGACCACCGAAGAAGAAGCCGAGCGCCACAGCCATGGCGATGGTGGCCACACCCGGGATGAAGAAGGGGTGGTTGAACACGGCCTTGCCGATGCGGGTGGATCCAGTGTCGTCCATCTCGACCGCGGCCAGCAGGGTCGGGTAGGTCGGCAGCACGAACAGTGCGCTCACGGCGGCGAAGGAGGCGATGGCCGCCAGCGGGCTGACACCCAGTGCCAGGGCGGCAGGCATCAGGGCCTTGGTGGTGGCACCTTGCGAGTAGAGCAGCATGGAGGAGAAGAACAGCACCACGGCCAGCAGCCAGCTGTATTGGCTCAGCAGATCGCCGGCGAACGCCTGGATCTCGACCATGTTGCCCTTCACGAAGACGTTGCCCAGCCAGGCTACGCCCAGCACGCAGATACAGGCGGACATACCGGACTTGAAGGTCGGCATGTTGGTGATCTGGGCCGCGTCCAGTTTGCAGAACAGTACCATCAGGGTAGCGGCGGAGAGCATGATGCCCATGATGGCGCCATCGCGGGGGATCGGCGGGCTGCTGATGAGGCCGACGTTGCCGGAGATGGCGGTGGCATAGGCCATCACGGCCACGATGGAAGCGACGAAGATGCCGACGGAGAGCTTGGCATAAGGCTTGATCTCAACCTGGCTGGTACCGCGCAGCTTGATGAGTCCCTTGGCTTTGCGCTCCAGATAGACTTCGTCCTGATCCAGCGGCTTGCCCAGCAGGTTGGCGATGAAGGCCCCCAGCAGACAGGCGATGAAGCTGGACGGGATGCAGATGGCCAGCAGGGTCAGGTAGTCGACGCCAAGCGGCTCCAGCATGCCGGAGAAAGCGACCACGGCTGCCGAGATGGGGGAGGCGGTGATGGCAATCTGGGAGGCAACGACCGCGATGGAGAGCGGACGAGAGGGGCGAATGCCCTGCTCCTTGGCCACTTCGGCGATCACCGGCAGGGTGGAGAAGGCGGTGTGACCGGTACCGGCCAGCATGGTCATCAGGTAGGTGACGACCGGCGCGGCGAAGGTGATGTGCTTGGGATTCTTGCGCAGGGCTTTTTCTGCCAGGTGCACCAGATAATCCATCCCGCCGGCCAGCTGCATACAGGCGATGGCGCAGATGACGGACGCGATGATCATGATCACGTCCCACGGGAGATAGGTCACCAGCTGATCGCTCGGGATGGGCATGCCCAGCCCCCAGGTCAGCACCAGTACCCCCAGACCACCGGCAAAGCCGATACCTATGCTGCCTATCCGGGCCCCCAGATAGATAGCGGCGAGCACCACAAGTAACTCGATTCCAATCATAGCGAACACTCCATTTTCCAGTTTTTTTAGGTTTTATTAGGCTGAAAAGCCAATTCCCGATGGGGCTGTGGGGAGACCGCTCGGGAATTGACTTTAAATGGGCCGGGATCACCCCGGCCCATCTGCTCGCTTATACGGTGGCTTCGCGGGTGTAACGCTTGGCTTTGTATTGCGGGTTCATCAGGTTCTCGATGGAGAGGATCTCGTCCAGCTGTTCGGCGGTCAGCAGGCCGCGTTCCAGCACGACTTCGCGGACGTTCTTGCCGGTTTGGGCACAGATCTTGCCGACGATGTCGCCTTCATGGTGACCGATGAAGGGGTTCAGGTAGGTCACGATGCCGATGGAGTTCAGCACGTGGTTCATGCAGATGTCCGGGTTGGCGGTGATGCCTTCCACGCACTTCTCGCGCAGGGAGATGCAGGCTTTTTCCATCAGGCTCAGGGATTCGAACATGGCCTGACCAATCACCGGCTCCATGACGTTCAGCTGCAGCTGACCGGCCTCGGCGGCGAAGGTGATGGTGACGTCGTTGCCGAATACCTTGAAGCAGGACTGGTTGACCACTTCCGGAATGACCGGGTTGACCTTGGCGGGCATGATGGAGGAGCCAGCCTGCATTTCCGGCAGGTTGATCTCTTTGAGCGCGGTGCGCGGGCCGGAGGAGAGCAGACGCAGGTCATTACAGATCTTGGAGAGCTTCATGGCCAGACGCTTGACCGCACCGTGCAGCATCACATAGGCGCCGCAGTCGGAGGTCGCTTCGATGAGGTCCTCTGCCGGCACGTAGGCACGACCGGTGATCTCGGCCAGACGCTTGATGGCAAGACCGGAGTACTCGGGCGGGGTGTTCAGACCGGTACCGATGGCGGTGGCGCCCAGGTTCACTTCCAGCAGCAGCTCCTGGCAACGCTTGATGGATTTGATCTCTTCACGCAGGGTGACGGCGAAGGCGTGGAACTCCTGACCCAGGGTCATGGGCACGGCGTCCTGCAACTGGGTACGGCCCATTTTCAGGATATGTTTGAATTCCTTGGCTTTGACATCGAAGGCCGCGATGAGGGCTTCCAGAGCGTGCAGGGTGGTGTCGGTGCTGTTGACCACGGCCACGCGGAAACCGGTGGGGTAGGCATCGTTGGTGGACTGGCACTTGTTGACGTGATCGTTGGGGTTGATGACGTCGTAGCGACCCTTTTCAAGTCCCATCAGCTCGAGGGCGATGTTGGCCAGCACTTCGTTGGTGTTCATGTTGACGGAGGTACCGGCGCCGCCCTGATAGACATCGACCGGGAACTGGTCGAAGCACTTGCCGGTGTTCAGCATCAGGTCGCAGGCTTCGACAATCTTGTCTGCGATCTCGGGACGGATGGTGCCCAGCTCACCGTTGGCCAGTGCAGCTGCCTTCTTGGTCAGGACCATGCCACGAACAAACTCGGGAACGTCAGAAATCTTCTGAGTGCTGATCTTGAAGTTTTCAACAGCGCGCAGGGTGTGCACGCCGTAGTAGAGGTCGTTGGAAACTTCTTTGGTGCCCAGCAGGTCTTCTTCAATGCGGACGTTCTTGATGTCGCTCATTGTTATGCCTCAGAAATCAAATAAATGGAAACGATCCTCACCGAGTGGTCGCGATTTCCCTACGCACATTTCATCCTGAAGCACCACACATCGGGTGGGGCAGTTGGGAGCCAGTTGCTCCCTGTGCAATGACTGGTGTTGATGTTACCCCAATTGAGGTATCCGGTATTAGACCTGGATCACTAAATTTGAGGCAACCTCAAATTTCTTGTGGTCATTAAACAGATATTGCAATCGGGCGATTAACTTTGACAGAACAACCACCTCAATCCCAGTTGGGCGGACAAATATTTATCCGTATTCCGGGGCCTGCGGCAGGAGAGGCTTGAAAAATGATCAACCAGCCCCATTTTAATGTCAGAAGACCTGAACCCGGCGCGCCAGCATCCGCGATGTGCGGCTGCCGACCGGACACCCCGGGTCCATTCATTCATCGCTCCGAGGTTGCTATGGGCAAGTTGTTACTGTTGTTGGTCGGGCTGGTATTGCTGGAGCTCACCGTCATGATCAAGGTGGGCTCCGTGATCGGGGCCTTGCCGACCGTTGGCTTGCTGGTGCTGACCGCCGTGCTGGGATCGTCGCTGGTGCGCAGCGAGGGGATCAAGACCCTGCTCACTGCCCAGCAGAAGATGCAGCTGGGGGAGATGCCCGGCCGCGAGGTGATGGGTGGCATGATGCTGGCGCTGGCGGGCTTGCTGCTGATTATCCCGGGATTTGTGAGCGATATTGTCGGCATCCTGCTGCTGCAGCCCTGGCTGCGCAACATGCTGGCCGACAAGCTGATTGGCAGCAATCAGTTCAGGATGTAGATGGGGGGCTTCCAGGCTCGCCAGCAGCCGTTCGAGCCGGGTCCCGGCGATGACAGGCCCGGACAATCCCCGCGAGCGGGTGGCAACACCATCGAAGGGGAGTTCGAACGCAAAGAGTAATCGCGAGCCTCGGGCTGTGCCGTCAGGATCTCCCCTGATGGCACAGCCGCTCGAATCTGTGGCGGGCATACCCCCATGCCAGCAATCCGGCGGCCAGGTTCGCCAGCAGCATCCCCAGATAGATCCCCTGTTCTCCCCCCAGTTTTGCCCCCAGCCAGGCCCCTGGCAGCAAGAAGCCAAACAGTCTGATGCCGTTTATCAGCAGTGACACCGTCGATGCCCTGACGCCGTTGAGGGCCGATGCCAGCAGCATCACCATGCCCTGAAAGCCGTAGCCGATGGGGACCAGATGCAGATAGAGCACGATGAGTCGCACCACTTGCGGATGATCGCTGAACAGATCGGCGATGAAGGGTGCGAGAAGCCAGATCAGCGCGTAGACCCCAAGCTGGAACAGCAGGGCGAAGCGCATGCAGAGCAGCAGGGCGGCCTTGGCTCGGGCCGGATTCCCGGCGCCGCAGTTCTGCGAGATGAAGGGGGCCAGCACGGAAGAGAGCGCCATCATCACGATGAGCAGCAAGGCCTCGACCCGGGATGCCGCGCCGTAGGCGGCGACCACCTCGGTTCCGAGCCCGGCGAAAATGATCATCAACACGGCGTTGGCCAGTGGGTTGAGCATGTTGGTAAACGATGCGGGCACCGCCACATGGAGCAGGGCGCGCCAGTGGGCCAGCAACTGCGGGCGCGGGGAGAGGCGCCAGCGCAGCAGGCCCTCGCGGTGGCGCAATATATAGAGGCTGACCAGCATGGCCATCAGCCAGGAGAGGGAAGTGGCGATGGCGGCTCCCCGAATGCCCCACTCGGGGAAGGGGCCCGGCCCGAAGATGAGCAGAGGATCCAGCACGCCGTTGACCAGACCGGCGACCCCCATCACCAGACTGGGGGTTTTGGTATCCCCCGTGGTCCGGATGGCCGCATTGCCGACCATGGGCACGACCAGCATGGGGACGGTCAGATACCAGATGAGCATGTAGTCGTGGATGAGGGAGATGAGCTCGGGGCTGGCCCCCAGCAGGGTGAACAGGGGGGTAATGGTCAATGCCCCCAGCCCGGCGAGCAGACTCACCAGGATGACGGCGAGGAACAGACAGTCTGTGGTGATGCGGGCTGCCTCGTCATGGCGACCCTGCCCCAGGGCATGACCGAGCAGGGCGCACAGGCCCGCCCCCAGCCCCATGGTCAGGGAGGTGACGACAAAGGTGACCGGGAAGGTGAAGCTGATGGCGGCCAGCGCCTGGGTACCCAGCATGCCGATGAAGTAGGTATCGACTAGGTTGAAGGCCAGGATGGCGATGATGCCCAGGATCATGGGACCCGTCATGCGCAGCAGCATGGGCGTCATGGGAGCGGTCAGCATGGGATTGGGTCGGCTCAAGGCAGAGTCTCTAGGTGCTTTGGGCCTGAATGCTGGCCGTCTCCATCCGCCTTCCTGATTGGGGATGGGTGATCCATCGAAGGTGTTCATAGTACGTGAAAATATTTTTTTTGTATTTGCCCTTGAAGGGCTAGCCCTGTTGCCCCAGATCAGGGGCATGACAAATTTGGCCGATTGCGGCCATTCCTCAAGCAACACAGAGACTCATTTTGGGAGAGTTATCGATGAAAATTCGTCCACTGCACGACCGCGTCATCATCAAGCGCATCGAAGCTGAAGCCAAATCCGCTGGCGGCATCGTCTTGACTGGCACTGCGGCCCAGAAGTCCACCCGTGGTGAAGTTCTTGCCGTGGGGACTGGTCGAATTCTGGACAATGGGGATGTCAAAGCACTGGCCGTCAAGGTGGGTGATAAGGTGATCTTCAACGAAGGCTACGGCGTGAAGACCGAAAAGCTGGATGGCCAGGACGTACTGATCCTGTCCGAGACCGACATCCTGGCGATTGTCGAAGAGTAATCACCCTCCCTCTTTTCCCGAATTGATTTAAGGATTGAAGAACATGGCAGCTAAAGAAGTTAAGTTTGGCAACGAAGCTCGCATCAAAATGCTGGAAGGCGTCAACATCCTGGCCGATGCCGTCAAGGTGACCCTGGGCCCGAAAGGCCGCAACGTGGTGCTGGACAAGTCCTTCGGCGCCCCGACCATCACCAAGGATGGCGTCTCCGTTGCCCGTGAAATCGAACTGGAAGACAAGTTCCAGAACATGGGTGCCCAGATGGTCAAGGAAGTCGCTTCCAAGGCCAATGACGCCGCCGGTGACGGTACCACCACTGCCACCGTACTGGCTCAAGCCATCGTCAACGAAGGCCTGAAGGCCGTTGCCGCCGGCATGAATCCCATGGATCTGAAGCGTGGTATCGACAAGGCCGTTGTGGCAGCCGTTGCCGAGCTGCAAGCACTGTCCACTCCCTGTGCCGACAACAATGCCATCGCCCAGGTAGGCACCATCTCCGCCAACTCCGACGAGAAGGTCGGCAAGCTGATTGCCGAAGCCATGGACAAGGTCGGCCGTGACGGCGTCATCACCGTGGAAGACGGTCAGGGCCTGGACGACGAGCTGGCGGTGGTAGAAGGCATGCAGTTCGACCGCGGCTACCTCTCCCCTTACTTCGTGAACAAGCCGGAAACCGGCTCCGTCGAACTGGATGACCCCTTCATCCTGCTGGTGGACAAGAAAGTCTCCAACATCCGCGAAATGCTGCCGGTGCTGGAAGGTGTGGCCAAGGCGGGCAAACCGCTGATCATCGTGGCCGAAGACGTGGAAGGCGAAGCACTGGCGACCCTGGTGGTCAACACCATGCGTGGCATCGTGAAAGTGGCCGCCGTCAAGGCGCCGGGCTTCGGTGATCGCCGCAAGGCCATGCTGCAGGATATCGCCATCCTGACCGGTGGTACCGTGATCTCCGAAGAAGTGGGCATGGAGCTGGAAAAAGCGACCCTGGAAGATCTGGGCCGTGCCAAGCGCATCGTCATCACCAAAGAGAACACCACCATCATCGATGGCGTGGGCGATGCTGCCCTGATCGAAAGCCGCGTGGCCCAGATCCGTCAGCAGATCGAAGAGACCTCTTCCGATTACGACCGTGAGAAGCTGCAAGAGCGCGTGGCCAAGCTGGCCGGCGGTGTTGCCGTGATCAAGGTGGGTGCTGCCACTGAAGTTGAAATGAAAGAGAAGAAAGCCCGTGTTGACGATGCCCTGCACGCCACTCGCGCAGCCGTGGAAGAAGGCGTGGTTGCCGGTGGTGGTGTAGCGCTGGTGCGCGTTGCTGCCAAGCTGGCCTCCCTGCGTGGTGACAACGAAGACCAGAACGTCGGCATCAAGGTTGCCCTGCGCGCCATGGAAGCCCCGCTGCGTCAAATCGTCATCAACGCCGGCGAAGAAGCCTCCGTTATCGCCAATGCCGTGAAGAACGGTGAAGGCAACTACGGTTACAACGCCTACACCGAACAGTACGGAGACATGCTGGCCATGGGTATCCTGGATCCGACCAAGGTAACCCGTTCTGCCCTGCAGTTCGCCTCGTCCGTCGCCGGCCTGATGATCACCACAGAGTGCATGATCTCCGAGCTGCCGAAGAAAGATGCACCTGCCATGCCTGATATGGGTGGCATGGGCGGTATGGGTATGATGTAATCCCGTCAAGTCATCAAACGGCTCGCTTTTGCGGGCCGTTTTTTTTAGTGCTACTAAGCTGAAGTTGTTGATAGTGAAATGATCTGAGGTGAACATGCGATACTTAGGGCTTCTCCCGTTACTCCTTTCCCTGGCCTTGCCGGGCATGGCGCAGGCGACACCACAAGGGCCGGTCATTCTCAAGGTGACGGGGAATCTGGACCCTGCCGATCCGGCAGATGGAGAGGTGCTGTTCGATATGGCCATGATCCAGGCACTGCCGCAGCATGAGGTGGTGACGAGCAATCCCTGGGTGGACAAACCGCACAAGTACGTGGGGCCGAAACTGGCGGACGTGCTGACTGAGGTGAAGGCCAACGGCAAGAGCATCACGCTCACCGCCCTGAACAGTTTCCAGATCCGGATCAACTGGGATAAGGTCAAGCAATACGATCCTATCCTGGCCTGGCAGGATGACGGGATGACCATGCGGGTACGTGACAAGGGGCCGCTCTGGTTTATCCTGCCACTGGATCAGCATCCCGAACTCAGGCGTTCCGAGTTCACCGACATGATGATCTGGCAACTGAGTGCGATCGACATTCAGCAGTAAAAACGGTGGTTTACGGGAGTACTGGGTGAAAGCGAAGACCAGGGCCTGGCCCTTACTCGGCGTTCTTTATCTATCCATTCTGTTGTTCACGGGTAGCACCCTCTATTGCCTGGTGCAGATACAAAATGCGACCCGGGTGATGGAGAAGTACACCTATGACGTCTCTTGGGCATTGATGCAGTTGCAGCTCGAGCTGGGCCGCTTTCTCAATGCCGTCGAGATTTACCACTATGGTGGCATAGACCAGGAAGCTCTGCTGCTCCGCTATGACATTCTCTGGAGTCGTACCCCCATCCTCCTGAGCGGCCAACTGAGAAAAAGCCTCGCGGACAATCCGAAGACGCTGCGGCTGGTGAAACTGACCGAAAGCAGCATTCGCAAGCTGGAGCCTGATTTGGTCAAGCTCAAACCGGGGACGCCGGATTACCAGCAAGTCATGATGACACTTGCGCCCTTGCAGGAACCCCTCTCTTACTCTCTTGCTTCCGTCATGCAGAACAATATCAACGTCTATACGGGCAACGACGCGCGTTTTGGCCAGTTGCGCAATGCCCTGCTGTTCATGGTGTCGGGGCTGGTGGTGTCCGTCATTCTGCTCAGCGGCCTGCTGGTGCGAGAAGCCAGGCGCCATTTCAGGACCGCTAGGATCGATCCCCTCACCGGGCTCGCCAACCGGCTGGCGCTGCTGGAAAAGATGGATGCCTATGTCACCCGTGACACCTCCTTCGGACTGGTGCTGGTCGACATCAACGACTTTCGTGATATCAACAGCAAGTTTGGCTACAACACAGGGGACCTCCTGCTGCAGGAGGTGGCAAAGCGGCTGCGCGCCCTGTGCGAAAACGGGGAGTGGGTGGCGCGTTTGGGGGGAGATCAGCTTGCCATGCTGCAACGGGAGGGGAGCGATCTTCGTCAGGTCAGGGAGCTCGTGGCCAGAGTGCTCCACTCCATCAAGCAAGACATCATCATCGACAACTACCCTTTCCGGCTTGAGGTCGGTATTGGTATCGCCTTCTTCCCGACCGACAGCAACCAGACCCAGGAGTTGCTCAGCCGGGCGGAGCAGGCCCTCTCTCACAGCCGCAAGACCCATGTTCCCTATGTCATCTATGACAGTTCCCTGCTCAACGAGACGGCCAGGCGCAAGCATCTTGCGTCTGACATGGTGATGGCGCTGGAGCACAATGCGCTCGAGCTCTATTACCAGCCCATCGTCAATCTGGAAAGTGGCCGCTGTGAAGCCGTGGAGGCGCTGCTGCGCTGGCGCCATCCCGAGCTTGGCTTTATTCCCCCCAACGAGGTGATCCAGGTGGCGGAAGAGTTCCAGCTGGCCGAGAAACTGGGTGGCTGGGTATTGAATACCGCATGTGAACAACTGCATCAGTGGCAGCACCTGGGTTTGGTGGACTTGCAGATGTGCGTGAATATCTCCCCGGGCATGTACCAGCGCAACCTGTTGAAGCTGGTGGCCAGAGCGCTGATGGAGCACCATATCCCTGCGTCCAGCCTGGTGCTGGAGGTGACGGAAGACACCACCATGCGCGAGGTCAAGAACTCGCTGCAGTTGATGCAGGATCTCAGCCAGCAGGGGGTACATCTGGCCCTTGACGACTTCGGCACCGGCTACTCCTCCCTCAGCTACCTGCAGAAGCTGCCGGTGAGCAAGGTGAAGATAGACAGGTCCTTCATCCAGGGTATCGACACCTCCATTGAGGCGGCCGAACTGGTCGCCAACATCTGCCGTATGGGCTCCATGCTTGGCAAGAAACTGGTATGTGAAGGGATCGAGACCCAGGGGCAGCTCGATGTGCTGCGCTCATTGACCGACATACATCTGTATGGGCAGGGATATCTGTTCAGTCGCCCGGAGCATGCTGAAAAGGCCTATCAGACATTGCTGGAGATGGAAGAGCGCTGGTTGGCCCGGCGCTCGCCGGACAAGGCATATCTGCGTTGAACGATATGGCTCATGTCTCACCGGTCCCGGCCGATAGTCTCTTGGCAGGAGGTACACAATGGATATTTCTAGTTCTGCAAATGCGTCGTTCGGTTCTGCACTGATGGTGGCCAGCCTGGCCAAAAAGCAGCAGACCCAGGAAGGCGAATCCGCACTGAAACTGCTGGAAACAGCAGCGCAATCCGCTCCGGCAGCGCCGACATCGGCCAGCGCTTCCCTCGGAAGCAAGATCGATATCCGCGTCTGAGCGATAAAAAAGCCCCCATCTCTCGATGGGGGCTTTCTTTTTATTGGGCTGTTACCTGTCAGGCTCAGACCGGGAAAGGGGCCGGTGCCTCGAAGGTCATCCGCTCGCCGCTGCGGGGGTGGCTGATGGTCAGGCTGGCAGCATGAAGATAAAGGTGCGGTGCAGCCGCCAGCGCATCCGGGTTGGCGTAGAGGTTGTCGCCGAGGATGGGGTGACCCAGCTCCAGCATGTGTACCCGCAACTGATGGGAGCGACCGGTAATCGGGGTCAGCTTGATCAGGCTGTTGCCGTTCTCCACCTTCAGTTTTTGCCACAGGGTCAGGGCATGACGCCCCTCCTCAAAATCCACCTTCTGCTTCGGCCGGTTGGGCCAGTCGACGCAGAGCGGCAGATCCACTTCACCCGCATCCAGCGCCGGTTCACCCCACACCCAGGCGAGGTAGTGCTTCTCGGTCTCCCGCTCTCGGAATTGCCGGCTCAGCTCCCGGTGGGAGTTGGGGGTGAGCGGGATCACCAGCACGCCGGTGGTCGCCATGTCGAGGCGATGGGCAGCCGCCGCCTTGGGGTGCTGCTGCTTGACCCGATGGAGCACGCTGTCTTCATTCTCGGGGCCGCGCCCGGGGACGCTCAGCAGGCCAGTGGGCTTGTTGACCACCATGATGTCCTTGTCCTTGAACAGGATATCGAGCCAGGGTTCCAGGGGCGGGGAGTATACAAACATAGCGTCTCGCATCTTGAGTCAAAGCGGGGGGCAAGCCCCCATCAGTTATGGGTAACCACGATAAAAAGTGCATGGCATCCAGCCTGAGTTGGGTCTGGTCGTTAGCAACCAGATGATGCCTGCACCGTTTTATCAGTTATGGGTAACCACAATAAAGCGGATGGCATCCAGCTTGAGTTGGGTCTGGTCGATCAGGTGGTGCAATTCTGCCTGCAGATTGCGCAGATAATCCAGTTCGCTGTCGCGCACATTCGGGTTGACCGCCTTGAGTGCCTCCAGCCTGTCCAGATCCTGTTGCAGGGTCTGCGCCATCTGGGCACGGGCCTTGTCGACAATCCCGGCTTTCAGTTCGTTGGCAATGACCTCGCCCTTGCCAATCAGTCCGTGGATCACCGGCTGGGATGCGGTAACCAGCTTGCTGCCAAGGTGGCGGTTGACCGGTGTCAGCTGGCGGTTGAAGGCATCAAACGCCACTTTCTCGCCCAGATTCTGGCCGTTCTTGTCCATCAGCAGACGGATCGGCGTCGGCGGCATGAAACGGTAGAGCTGGGGATGAGCCGCGGACTCGGCAACGAAGATCAGCTCAAGCAAGATGGAGCCGACCGGCAGCGCCTTGTTCTTGAGCAGTGCCACCGAGGTGGCACCGATCTCGGAACCCAGGATCAGGTCGATACCGCCGCGCATCATGGGGTGATCCCAGGAGAGCAGCGCCATGTCATCCCGCGACAGGGCGGTGTTGCGATCGAAGGTGATGGTCATGCCGTCTTGCGGCAGGCCCGGGAAGCTCGGCACCAGCATGTGATCCCCGGGAGTCAGCACCAGCGCATTTTCACCACGATCATCCTGGTTGACGCCGATCTCGTCGAACATCTTGAGGGCGAAGGAGATCATGCCGGTGTCGTCATCTTCGGCGGCGAGCTTCTCGACCAGCTGCTGGGCGGTGGTGCCACCGCTGGAGTGGATTTCCAGCAGGCGATCGCGACCCTGTTCCAGCCGGGCCTTGAGTGGCTCGTGCAGTTCGCGGGTCTTGACCAGCAGGGCGTCGAGGGGGCCCTGCTCGCCGGTGTTGGCAGCCAGCAGCTCGAACAGCTCGTCACGTACCGCTTCGAACACCGGGCGGGCGGTCGGGCAGGTCTGCTCGAATGCATCCAGACCATCGTGATACCAGAGCTGTAGGGCGCGCTGGGCAGTCCCTTCCAGATAGGGGACGTGGATCTCGACGGTATTCTGCTGACCGATACGGTCCAGTCGGCCGATACGCTGTTCCAGCAGATCCGGGTTGAGTGGCAGATCGAACAGCACCAGATGGCTGGCAAACTGGAAGTTGCGACCTTCTGAGCCGATCTCGGAGCAGAGCAGCACCTGAGCTCCCCCCTCAGCTTGAGCGAAATAGGCGGAGGCCTTGTCCCGCTCGAGGATCGACATCCCTTCGTGGAATACGGCGCCACGGATCCCTTCACGGGTGCGCAGCGCCTCCTCCAGCGCGATGGCGGTGGCTGCTTCGGAGCAGATCACCAGCACCTTCTGCTGACGGGCTGAGAGCAGCAGTTCCAGCAACCATTCGACGCGCGGGTCGAACTGGGTCCAGGTAGCGTTGTCGCCTTCGAACTGCTGGAAGATCTTCTCGGGATAGAGGTAGCGCAGGGCACGGGTCTGCAGATCGCCGCCATTGCCACCC
>NZ_CP026406.1:2925000-3072500 GCF_002934795.1 Aeromonas sp. ASNIH2
CGTCCGTCGTGAAGAGGGAAACAACCCAGACCGCCGGCTAAGGTCCCAAAGTTCTGGTTAAGTGGGAAACGATGTGGGAAGGCTCAGACAGCTAGGATGTTGGCTTAGAAGCAGCCATCATTTAAAGAAAGCGTAATAGCTCACTAGTCGAGTCGGCCTGCGCGGAAGATGTAACGGGGCTCAAACCAGGCACCGAAGCCGCGGATTCACGCTAAGCGTGAGTGGTAGGGGAGCGTTCTGTAAGTCTGCGAAGGTGTATCGAGAGGTATGCTGGAGATATCAGAAGTGCGAATGCTGACGTAAGTAACGATAAAGGGGGTGAAAAGCCTCCTCGCCGGAAGACCAAGGGTTCCTGTCCAACGTTAATCGGGGCAGGGTGAGTCGACCCCTAAGGTGAGGCCGAAAGGCGTAATCGATGGGAAGCAGGTTAATATTCCTGCACGACTTGTAATTGCGATGGGGGGACGGAGAAGGCTAGGTGGGCCAGGCGACGGTTGTCCTGGTGAAAGTGCGTAGGTGGTGTTTCTAGGCAAATCCGGAGACACAACACTGAGACACGAGACGAACGCACCACGGTGCGGAAGCCATTGATGCCCTGCTTCCAGGAAAAGCCTCTAAGCTTCAGATTACAAGTCATCGTACCCCAAACCGACACAGGTGGTCGGGTAGAGAATACCAAGGCGCTTGAGAGAACTCGGGTGAAGGAACTAGGCAAAATAGAACCGTAACTTCGGGAGAAGGTTCGCTCTTGATGGTGAAGTCCCTTGCGGATGGAGCTGTCGGGAGTCGCAGTGACCAGATGGCTGGGACTGTTTATCAAAAACACAGCACTCTGCAAACACGAAAGTGGACGTATAGGGTGTGACACCTGCCCGGTGCCGGAAGGTTAATTGATGGGGTTAGCGCAAGCGAAGCTCTTGATCGAAGCCCCGGTAAACGGCGGCCGTAACTATAACGGTCCTAAGGTAGCGAAATTCCTTGTCGGGTAAGTTCCGACCTGCACGAATGGTGTAACCATGGCCATGCTGTCTCCACCCGAGACTCAGTGAAATCGAATTCGCCGTGAAGATGCGGTGTACCCGCGGCTAGACGGAAAGACCCCGTGAACCTTTACTACAGCTTGGCACTGAACATTGAACCTACATGTGTAGGATAGGTGGGAGGCTTTGAAGGCGTGACGCCAGTTGCGCTGGAGCCGTCCTTGAAATACCACCCTTGTATGTTTGATGTTCTAACGCAGGGCCCTGAATCGGGCTCGCGGACAGTGCCTGGTGGGTAGTTTGACTGGGGCGGTCTCCTCCCAAAGAGTAACGGAGGAGCACGAAGGTTGGCTAATCCTGGTCGGACATCAGGAGGTTAGTGCAATGGCATAAGCCAGCTTAACTGCGAGACGGACAGGTCGAGCAGGTACGAAAGTAGGTCATAGTGATCCGGTGGTTCTGAATGGAAGGGCCATCGCTCAACGGATAAAAGGTACTCCGGGGATAACAGGCTGATACCGCCCAAGAGTTCATATCGACGGCGGTGTTTGGCACCTCGATGTCGGCTCATCACATCCTGGGGCTGAAGTCGGTCCCAAGGGTATGGCTGTTCGCCATTTAAAGTGGTACGCGAGCTGGGTTCAGAACGTCGTGAGACAGTTCGGTCCCTATCTGCCGTGGGCGTTGGATGATTGAAGGGAGTTGCTCCTAGTACGAGAGGACCGGAGTGAACGAACCTCTGGTGTTCGGGTTGTCACGCCAGTGGCACTGCCCGGTAGCTAAGTTCGGAATCGATAACCGCTGAAAGCATCTAAGCGGGAAGCGAGCCCTGAGATGAGTCATCCCTGACCCCTTGAGGGTCCTAAAGGGCCGTTGGAGACCACAACGTTGATAGGTGGGGTGTGTAAGCGTAGCGATACGTTGAGCTAACCCATACTAATTACCCGTGAGGCTTAACCATACAACACCCAAGAAGTGTTTCTGGCCTTGTAGCGAATGAGTGAACTACTTACAAATTCAGTGATAATGACAAGCAACTAGCAAAGTCGTTATTCACGTCAGCTTTCTGGATTAAGATTTTGCCTGGCGGCAATAGCGCAGTGGAACCACCTGACCCCATGCCGAACTCAGAAGTGAAACGCTGTAGCGCCGATGGTAGTGTGGCATTCGCCATGCGAGAGTAGGACACTGCCAGGCACCCAATTAAACGGTGATGTGAAGAATCACATGGCTGGCTGCGAGGATGACACCTCATAGAAGCGGCAAATGATTTAGCGAAAGCTAACCGAATGCGGAGCGGTAGTTCAGTCGGTTAGAATACCGGCCTGTCACGCCGGGGGTCGCGGGTTCGAGTCCCGTCCGCTCCGCCACTAAATTGAAAGGCCTTCCCTATCGGGAAGGCCTTTTTGCTTTCTGGCGTCTGGATAAGAGCTCAGGGAACAAGAGGCAACCGACGGGTCTGCCGCCTGTTACTGACAACCCGCCTCTTCCCCCCTGTGGTGCTTGCGTGTCTGGCATTGTCCCTTTACCCAGGGCTTACCCTTCGCTCTGGTTTGCCTTCGTTCCCCCATCTTTTCCCAACCCGGCCAATCGACCGGGCTTTGTCGAGTCTGGAGATGAGCATCGCAAGCACGCGAATACGCTCTGGCCGAGAGTGCCAGAGGACCATCGGGAGCTCATATGCGGATAAGAGATAAGCAAAGCGCTTTTTCTTTCTTCATGGAATATGCATAAGCGGGCATGCTGTACTCAACCCAACGATATGGAGTATCACCATGAAACTGCGAATGACCGCTCTCACCGTTCTCTCCCTGCTGGCTCTCGGTCAGGTCCAGGCCGCCGAGGTGCGGCTGCTGAATGTCTCCTATGACCCGACGCGGGAGCTGTTCCAGGAGTACAACAGTGCCTTTGCCAAGGAGTGGAAGGCCAAAACCGGCGACGATGTGGTGGTGAGCCAGTCACACGGTGGCTCAGGCAAACAGGCTCGTGCCGTGGTGGACGGACTGGAGGCTGACGTGGTCTCCCTGGCGCTGGCCTATGACGTCGATGCGGTGGTCAAGGCAGGTCTCACCGCCAGCGACTGGGAAGGGCGTTTGGCCAACAATGCCTCTCCCTATACCTCCACCATCGTCTTCCTGGTGCGCAAGGGGAATCCCAAGCAGATCAAGGATTGGGGCGACCTGGTGCGCAAGGATGTCGCCATCATCACCCCCAACCCCAAGACCTCCGGCGGTGCGCGCTGGAATTATCTGGCTGCCTGGGGCTATGCCCTGAAGAAAAGCGGCACTGAAGAGGGCGCCAAACAGTTTGTCAGCGATCTGTTCAAGAATGTGAGGGTGCTGGACTCCGGGGCTCGTGGCGCCACCACCAGCTTCATCGAACGCGGGCTCGGGGATGTGTTGCTGGCCTGGGAAAATGAAGCGTTGCTGGTGCTCAATCAGCCGGGCACCAGCGACAAATTCGAACTGGTGGTGCCCTCGGTCTCCATCCTGGCCGAGCCGCCGGTAGCCGTGGTGGACAAGGTAGCCAAGAAGCATGGTACCGAGGCCGTCTCCAAGGCTTACCTCGAGTATCTCTACTCTGACGAAGGGCAGCGCATTATCGCCAAATACCACTATCGTCCGAGCAATCCGGCGATCCTGAAGGAGACTGCGGCCCAGTTCCCCAACCTGACGCTCTTTACTGTCAAGGATCTGGAAGGAGATTGGGACAAGGCACAGAAGAAGCACTTCGCCCAGGGCGGATCGTTTGACCAGATTTACCAGCCGGGCCGCTAAGAGACGCAGGCCCCTGTGACAACAGATAGGAGTACCACGATGAACAAGATCCTTCTGGTTCCCGGTCTGCACAACAGTGGGCCGGATCACTGGCAGAGCCGCTGGCACCAGCAATTTCCCCAGTGGCAAAGAATGATGGGTCTGCCCTGGGACAAGCCGGATCTCACGGTCTGGAGCGCCAAGCTGGCGAGCAAGCTCAGGAGCCGGCGCAGCCGGGTCCACCTGGTCGCTCACTCCTTCGGCGCTCTGACGGCCATCGCTGCCGCCAGACTGCAACCGGACAAGGTCTCCTCCATCTTCATCGTTGCCCCTGCCGATCCTGCCCGTTTCGGTATCCCGGATGAGGTGTTGGCGGGGGCCATCAAGGTCTCTGCCCAGTTGATCGCCAGCCGCAATGACCCCTGGATGAGTTTCGAGCGGGCAGAGTTCTGGAGCCGGCAGTGGCAGGTGCCCTTGTTCGATGCGGGGGAGGTGGGCCATATCAATGCCCAGTCCGGCCATGGGGAGTGGCACCAGGGCCTCGCTTTGCTCGGCACCCTATACCGCCGTGCCGAAATGGTGGTGGAGCCTGCTCCTGCCGAGTGGGGCAAGCAGGCTGCACTCAGTTTTCGATGAGGGACCCTCGGATTGTCTCGGCACGATTTCCAGACAGGCTGGCAACTTGGCCAGCGTGACTGACTTTGCATGTTCCCGGTTTTACCGCTCCGTCATTTAGGTCTTTTATTTATATAAAAGACCTTTTTTATGCTTATCGCTCTAAAAGCCTTGTTCCACCATTGTTAGATAAAAAAGTGCTTAGCAAAGGCATTATTGGTGTTTGTTGTCCCTGGCCGCCGTGAGCAAAATCGTCACATCCAAAGTATTTATAACAAACGGATGTGTTATGCGATTAAGTTCTTATTCCGTCCTGCCAGGCTTGGGGCCAACGCTGGGCTTCAGTCTGCTCTATCTGGGCATACTGGTGCTGCTGCCGCTCTCGGCACTGGTGCTGTTTGCGGTGAACAACCTGAGCGCCGCCGAGTTCTGGCAGGTGATCGGCTCCCCCCGGGTGCTCGCCTCCTTTCGCCTGAGCTTTGGCGCCGCCTTCATTGCCGCCCTGCTCAACAGTCTGTTCGGTCTGATACTGGCCTGGGTACTGGTGCGCTATACCTTTCCCGGCCGCAGACTGGTGGATGCGCTGATCGACCTGCCCTTTGCCATGCCGACTGCCGTCTCCGGCATCGCCCTGTGCGCCATCTTTGCCCCCAACGGCTGGATTGGCCAATGGGTCGCTCCGCTGGGCATCGAGCTTGCCTACAACCCCATAGGGGTGGTCATTGCCCTGACCTTTATCGGGCTGCCCTTTGTGGTGCGTACCCTGCAGCCGGTGCTGCGGGAAGCGGAGAGCGAGCAAGAGGAGGCGGCCGCGAGCCTGGGTGCCAACCGCTGGCAGACCTTCATCCGGGTACTGTGGCCGACCCTGGTACCTGCGCTGCTCACCGGTTTTGCCCTGGCGTTTGCTCGCGGCGTGGGGGAGTACGGCTCTGTCATCTTCATTGCCGGCAACCTCCCCATGGTGTCCGAGATTGCCCCCCTGATGATCATGAGTCACCTGGAGGAGTATGACTACGCCGGTGCATCGGCCATTGCGTCCGTCATGCTGCTCATTTCCTTTGTGCTGCTGTTGCTCATCAACAAGTTGCAAGCCTGGAGCTGGGCTCGCATCGGAGGAAGCCGTATATGAACGCCTCTACTGCACATCTCGATCAGGCCCAGGAGTCCGCTCCGGCCACCCCGGCGCGTCATCCCCCGGTGACCCATGAACCGGTCTGGGTCAAATGGCTGCTGGTCACCGTCGGTCTGGGCTGGTTTGCCGCCTTGCTGCTGTTGCCGCTGGCCACCGTCTTCATCCAGGCGCTGAGCCCGGGTCTGGCCTTCTTCTGGCACGCCATCAGCGAGCCGGATGCCCTGAGCGCCCTGGGGCTGACCGCCCTAGTGACGCTCTGCTCGGTGCCCCTGAACCTGCTGTTCGGGCTGGCCGCCGCCTGGGCCATCGCCCGGTTCCGCTTTCCTGGCCGGCAACTGCTTATCACCCTCATCGATCTGCCGTTCTCGGTCTCGCCGGTCATCGCGGGCTTGATGTTCGTGCTGCTGTTCGGCAGTCGCGGCTGGTTCGGCGAGTGGCTCAGCGAGCACGACATCAAGATCATTTTCGCTACCCCGGGGATCATCCTGGCGACCACCTTCATCACTGTGCCCTTCGTGGTACGCGAGCTGCTGCCCCAGATGGAGGCGCGAGGCCCGGAGGAAGAGGAGGCCGCCATCATGCTGGGGGCGAGCGGGTTGCAGATGTTCTGGCGGGTGACCCTGCCCGGCATCCGCTGGAGTCTGATGTATGGCCTGCTGCTCTGTACCGCCCGGGCGGTGGGGGAGTTTGGCGCTGTCTCCGTGGTTTCCGGCCACATTCGCGGCCAGACCAACACGCTGCCGCTGCACATCGAGATCCTTTACAACGAGTACCAGACCGGTGCCGCCTTCGCGGTGGCAAGCCTGCTGGCGCTGTTCGGGATCTTCACCCTGCTGGGTGAGACCCTGCTGGCCAGGCTGCGCGGCCAACCGACCCAGTCCCATTGATCCCGAATTAACGGTTATAGGAGAGGCATTCATGAGCATTCAGGTTCAAGGGCTCAACAAGCATTTCAATCAGTACGCGGCGCTGGCCGACATCAACCTCGATTTTCACGACGGTGAGCTGGTCGCCCTGCTCGGCCCCTCCGGCTGCGGCAAGACCACCTTGCTGCGGATCATCGCCGGGCTGGAGCAGGCGGACAGTGGCAGCGTCATCATCCGCGGCGAGGATGCCTCGGATCTCCATGTGCGCGAGCGCAACGTTGGCTTCGTGTTCCAGCACTACGCCCTGTTTCGCCACATGACGGTGTTCGAGAACGTGGCCTTTGGCCTGAGGGTCAAGCCGCGCAGCGAACGCCCGGACGAGGCGGCCATCCGCACCCGGGTCAAGGAGCTGCTGGATCTGGTGCAGCTCAGCCATGTCGCGGCACGCTACCCGACCCAGCTCTCCGGTGGTCAGCGCCAGCGGGTCGCCCTGGCCCGGGCCCTGGCGGTGCAGCCCAAGGTGCTGCTGCTGGACGAGCCTTTCGGCGCCCTCGATGCCCAGGTGCGCAAGGAGCTGCGCCGTTGGCTGCGTGAGCTTCACGACGAGCTGCATGTCACCAGTCTGTTCGTGACCCACGATCAGGAAGAGGCCCTGGAGGTGGCGGATCGGGTGGTGCTGATGAACGCCGGCAAGGTAGAGCAGATTGGCACCCCTGCCGAAGTGTATGATCAGCCCGCCAGTGCCTTCGTGCACAGCTTCCTTGGCAGCGTGAACCTGTTTCGTGGCAGGGTGGCCGGGCAGGGGCTTGGCATCGGTGAGCAGCAACTGGGTGGCCCCATCCCCTCCCATCTGGCAGAAGGGAGTGCGGCCATCGCCTATGTGCGCCCCCACGAGCTGGAGATCCTGCCCTCGGATGCCCCCGGTGGCATTCGCGCCACCATTACCCGCCTGCTGCCCATGGGGCCGCGCATCCGGGTGGAACTGCGTGGCGATGGGGAGACGGGAGGTGCCCACTACGAGGCCGAACTGAGCAAGGAGGCCGCCCGGGCCTTTGCCCCCGGCCAGGGGGTGCGTCTGGTGGCCAGGCAGGCACAGCTCTATCCCGACTACCAGATCTGAGGTCAAGCCGCGAGGTGCGGCCCTCTTTCAGGCTTGCTGCCGGGCCATGATCCCGGCAATCCATAACAAGAGGACGGTGGCACGAGCCACCGCCACTCAGCGCAGGAGGCGATGAGGTGAACTTTCAGCAATTGCGAATCATTCGGGAGGCGGCACGGCGGGATTACAACCTGACCGACGTGGCCAATGCCCTCTTTACGTCCCAGTCCGGGGTCAGCCGCCACATTCGCGAGTTGGAGGAGGAGCTGGGGCTCGCCCTCTTCATTCGCTATGGCAAGCGTCTGCTCGGCATGACCGAGCCGGGCAAGGAGTTGCTGGTGATCGCCGAGCGTATCCTGGGGGATGCCGAAAACATCCGCAAACTGGCGAGCACCTTTGCCAATCGCGACTCGGGCCGGCTGCTCATCGCGACCACTCATACCCAGGCCCGTTATGCCCTGCCGAGGGTAGTGAAGGCGTTTCGGGAGCAATTTCCTCTGGTACAGCTGGAGCTGCGTCAGGGGAGCCCGGAGGAGATAGTGCGGCTGGTGCAGACCGGCGAGGTGGACATCGGCATCAGCAGCGAGCAGCTCGACAAGAGCGAAGGGGTGGTGGCCTTTCCCTACTACCGCTGGCACCACAATATCGTCGTGCCGGAGCAGCACCCCCTCACCGCCGAGCGGGAGCTGACCCTGGCCGCTCTGGCCCACTGGCCCATCGTCACCTATCAGGCCGGCCTCACCGGTCGGGCACGGGTGGATGATGCCTTTGCCGAGGCGGGCATAGTGCCGCAGATCCTGCTGACCGCCCAGGACTCAGACGTCATCAAGACCTATGTCGAGCTGGAGATGGGGGTGGGCATACTGGCGGACATGGCGTTCGATTCCCAGCGGGACAAGGGGCTGGTGCAACTGGACGGCAGTCGGTTGTTTGCGCCGCACACCGCCTGGATCGGCCTCAAGCAGGGGCAGTTCCAGCACAACTTTGCCTGGCAGTTCATCCAGCTCTGCAACCCCGAGCTGGCGCTGGCGGAGATCCAGGCCCGCGCCATGAGCAACGAGCCCCTGCTCGACTATCAGATCTGAACCGAGGGGTGGATGAAAAACGGGGAGCCATGGGCTCCCCGTTTGTTTGATGTTGACCTGATCTGGCACCGGAAGCGCCGAGCGGGTTTCCGTCAGATCGGAGACGTCCCATCATTGCGCTGTCCAGGCCTCCTGCCAGTGGGAGCCTACGCCCGGTTCATACTGGGTGGCCGTGCTCGCCCACTGGCTGCACCAGCCGCTGTAGGGGAAGGGTTTGCACTGATAGACCTTACCGTTTTTCGGCTGCAGCACCCGGGTTCCGGTGGTGTAGGACTTGAGGCCGTCCGGGAAGGTGAACTGGTAATCGCCCCCGCTTGCCGGATCCTTGAACATGAGGTCCAGGGTCTGCTGCACCGCGTCACCACCGGCCTTGGGTTTGCCCTCGATCACCAGCTGATGGTGGCCTGCACTCAAGCCGGTCAGTGCCATGGAGAAACTCTGGCTGCCGTCCTTGATGTCGGCACTGCTCTGTCCCCTGGCGACACCGCCGTGGTCATAGAGGGTGTTGGTGATGGCGAGATCCCCCTGGGCCGTGACGGTGAAAGTCAGGGTGAGCTTGCCGTTGTCGAGCGTGTAGTCGCTCGCCAGACCGCTCACGCTGATCCCGTTCTCAACCGGGGGCTGCTGTTGCTCAAGCTGGATCTCGACCCGTTGCAGGTTGCTGCCAGCCTTGAGGTAGACCGGGTTCTGGCCGTAGACGGGGTTGAACTGGCCGTCCGTACCTTGCTGGCCAGCACGGATCTGGCTCTGCTCGGCGTTGATCTTGCTCGCCAGGGCGTGGGCCCAGTTGTTCTTCTGGCCCTGTCCGGAGCTGGCGATGGTCAGCTCGGTCTGGAGATCGGTGCGCTCGCCATTGGCATCGAACACCCGGGTTCTGGCTTTGTCACCCGCCACCAGGTCGATGGAGGGGTAGATAGTCCCTCCCTGGCTCCAGGTCAGCGGTGGCTGGGTGCCATCCTTGAACCGGGCGTCGATCAGGTTGTAGAAGCTGTTGGCGGTATCTCCTACCTCCCACACCCCGAGAATGACCTGATAACCGGTACGCGGGGGCAGGGTGCACTGATGGGTCACCTGTTTGGGGGGCTGCACCATGTTGCCCTCGATGACGCAGAAGGGATTGAGATCGAACGCATCCCGGGTGAGGGGCTGGTTCGGGTTCCAGTCCTGCTTGGTGAGGTAGTAGCGCCAGTTGCGGGTCACGTGGTTGGCGGTGAAGGTCCAGCTGATGGCGAAGGGGCCGGCCTGCACTTCACGCTTGGTCCAGCGATCGAGGGTCTGGGTGTTGAGCTCGCCGAATTGGGGGTGACCGGCCGAGGCTATCTGGCCGTCGGCGGGGCCGCCATCGGGGAAGCCGGAGGGGGCTTCCAGGCTCTGGGGTTCCCACTGGATGGCGCCACACTGGCTGTTGCCCCCTGTCTTGCACAGGTAGTTGCGCCCTTCGGGCTGGCTGATGTAGCCGTGAGCGAGTACGCCGCCACTGGCCAGCAGCGCCAGCGCTGCCGCGAGATGGGTGAGTCGGATATTTGCTGCCATACATTCCTCTGTTCGGTGATGTGGGCAGTCACGTTGGCAGGGGAGTTCCCCGAAACACGGTGCTGCAACCCCGCTATCCTGGACAGCTTGTCTTTAGACCGGAGGCTTTGCGTCCTGGCCTTTCAACCAGTTTGCCAAATGACTACAGAAAGGATCATGGTGCCGCCTGTGGCGACCACTCATCATGACTATATTTTGTTAAAAAATTAAGTGTAAAAATTGACAGTGCCATCTCATCGGAGCAGCGCATCAGCGGCAGATCACTCCATCGGGATCTGCGCGCTGGTTCAGTGCGAGAGGGTTGCCCGGGAGAGGCTCCCGTGGCCATGACAGGAAAGGAGCCCCTGCAAGCCTGGCAGGGGCTCATGGGGCCACTCAGTGGCGGGGTTGCATGCCTGCTCGGGAAGAGGACGCCTGGGTCGGTCGCATCATCCTGCCCTGGGCTTGGGCGTTGTCCAGCTTGAACACCGCCAGTCGCTCGTCGAGGCTTCGAGAGAGACCGGCCAGCAGTTCGCTCTCCTGGGCCAACTGGGAGGCCGCCTGGGACATCTCGAGTGCCGAGTCGTTGATGCCGCTGACGTTGCGGTTCATGTCTTCCGCCACCATGCTCTGCTGCTCCGCCGCCGTGGCGATCTGGGTCGCCATGTCGCTCACGTGCTGGATGTGATTGACGATGAGGGAGAGATCCTGCCCCGCCTTCTCGGACTGGTTGACGCTGCTCTCCGCCAGCTTGCGGCTGGCGTCCATGGCGTTGGCGGCGGTGACAGCCCGTTGCTGCAACTGGGTGATGGTACTCTGGATCTCCTCGGTGGAGTGGCGGGTGCGACTGGCCAGCTGGCGCACCTCGTCGGCCACCACGGCGAAGCCACGGCCCTGCTCGCCGGCCCGGGCCGCCTCGATGGCGGCGTTGAGGGCCAGCAGGTTGGTCTGCTCCGAGATGGCGCTGATGACCGCCGTCACCTCGCTTATCTGCATCACTCCCTCCTTGAGCTGGTTGACCTGCGAGGTGGCCTGATCCACCTCGGTGGCCAGCGCCTGGATGCCGTGCACGCTGGCATGGACATCCTGGTTGCCGAGCCCGGCCTCGCTGGTGGCATCCTGGGTGTCACGGGCCGTGTTTTCGGCGTGACCCGCCACGTCGGCGATGGTGGCGCTCATCTCGTTCATGGCGGTGGCGAGCTGGGCGAGCTGATCCCGCTGACTGTTGACCGCCTGGTTGGTCTGTTCGGCGGAGGCGGCGATGCGCAGGGCGGCATCCGCCACGTTGCGGGCCCCCTGGCTCGCCTCCAGCAGGGCGCGGCGGATGGCATCCAGCCCCTGGTTGGTGGAGCTGGCGACGGCGCCGAGCTCATCCCTGCCCAGCACCGGGATGCTGACCACCAGATCGCCGGCCGCGACCCGGGCCATGGCCTTGTTGATCTCGGCCAGGGGATTGACGATGGAGCGGCTGATGGCGAGTCCCAGCAGCCCCATCAACAGGATCACCAGCAAGGTGGCGCCACCCATCCACTCATATTGCGACCACATGGTGGCCTCAATGTCCTGCAACAACACACCGGAGCCCAGGATCCAGCCCCAGGGCTGGTAGCCCGTCACCAGCGACATCTTCTGGGCCGCCTCGCCGGACGGGGAGACCCACTGATACTCCAGCCTGCCCTGGTGGCCGCCCTTGCCGAGATCCACCATGTGCTGCCAGTGGGACTCGGCAGGGTTGTTGCCCATCTGCTGGCCGACCAGCTCGGGTTTGGCGGGATGCACCACCACCCGACGATCTTCATCCAACACGAACAGGTAGTTGTCCCCGTCAAAGCGCATGCTGTCGAGCATGGCCTTGGCCTGTGCCTTGGCCTGCTCCGGGGGGAGGGTGGCGGCCAGGGCCTGGATCCGGCTCATGGCCAGATCCAGCACCGCCTGCAGCCTGGCTTCCCGTTCACTCATCAGATTGCGGTGCAGGGCACTGGCCGAGATGAGCAGCAGTGCGATGAAGCCGACCAGGGCCAGTGAGAGCAGCAGCATCAGCTTGCGACTCACGGCAATATCACCGAGCTTGAACATAGTCTTATCCTTACTTTCCCATGCGGGTCTGATTGTGGCCGAACTGCCGGCCGGACCTGATTGTTATTATTTTTAACATATCGTTAACTTTCAATGGGTTGCGGTGGAAAACAGCCAATTGAGCAGTTTGACAACCAGTATAGCCAGCAGACAGAAACCCTCGCTTTTGATAGCGTGATGGCGCGCATCCCGGCGCACAATTTGTCTGCTCCATTTGCAAGAAGTGTGAATGGGTTGGCATTTCACCAAAAAGGAGTGGGCGCCCCCGTGGTTGCCCCATAACAAGAGGGAAGTTATGAGTTCCATTGCCAGGAATTATCTCAACCAGCTCAATGCCGATTACCTGCAGGTGCACAGACGCAAGGAGGACCTGTTCTGGTCCACCTACATGGGCACCAGCGACGATCAGGCAGGCTTCACCGCGGCCGAACAGGCCTACAAGGCGTTCTGTGCCGATCCTGCCCGCCTGACCGTGCTGCGGGAGATGCATGCCCAGGCCGAAGAGGCGGATCTCAGGCGCGGCCTGGGGGGCTGGATCGCCTTCTTCGAGTGCAACGTCATCGAAGATCCCGGTGCCTCCGCCCTGATGGACGAGCTGGTGGCCGCCGAGGCGGATCTCTTCGCCCGTCGCAAGGGGTTGAAGCTGACCTTGCTGGACGAGCAGGGCCGCCAGGTGCCCGGCAGTCTGCCCGCCGCCAGCACGGCGCTGGCCGCAAGTCGCGACGAGGCGGTGCGCCAGAGCGCGCTCGCCATGTTCCACACCCTGGAGCAGTGGGTGGTCGACAACGGCTATCTGGCCATCGTCGCGCTGCGCAACCGCTTCGCCCGTGCCATGGGCTATCGCGACTACTTCGATTACAAGGTGCACAAGAACGAGCAGATGAGCCCGGCGCAGCTGTTTGCCATTCTTGACGACTTCATCGCCCGTACCGATGCCCGCTTGCACCAGAGTCTGGCGGAGCTGAAAGCGGCCAAGGGGGAAGCAGCCCTGCTGCCCCACAACCTGCGCTACAGCGTGAGTGGTGACGTGACCCGCCAGCTCGACCCTTACGTGCCCTTCTCCCGGGCGCTGAAGGATTGGGTCGAGAGCTTCCGCCGCCTCGGCATCCAGTATCGTGGTGCCACCCTCACCCTGGATCTGCTGACCCGGGAGGGAAAATACGAGAACGGCTTCTGTCACGGCCCGGTGCCGAGCTTCTGGCAGGAAGGGGAGTGGGTGCCAGCGGTGGTCAACTTCACCAGCCTGGCCAATCCGGCCCAGGTGGGCAGCGGCTGGAGCGGGCTCAACACCCTGTTCCACGAGGGCGGCCACGCGGCGCACTTTGCCAACGTCACCGGCAACGCCCCCTGCTTCTCCCAGGAGTTTCCGCCCACCTCCATGGCCTATGCCGAGACCCAGTCCATGTTCTGCGACAGCCTGCTGGACGATGCGGACTGGCTCAAGCGCTATGCCAGAAACGCGGCGGGAGAACCCATCCCCGATGCGCTTATCCAGGCAATGATTGAAGCGCGCCAGCCATTTCGCGCCTTCAACGAGCGCCAGATCGCGCTGGTGGCCTACTTCGAGCGGGATCTCTACGCCATGGCAGAGAGCGAGCGTACCCCGGCCGCCGTGCTGGCACTGGCCCGCAAGTGGGAGCGCAAGATCCTGGGGGTGGAGAGCCCGCGCCCGCTGCTGGCCATCCCGCACCTTCTGAACCAGGAGTCGGCCTGCGCCTATCACGGCTATCTGCTGGCGCTGATGGCGGTGGAGCAGACCCGCGCCTACTTCCTGAAACGCGACGGCTACCTCACCGACAACCCGCGCATCGGACCGGATCTGGCCGCCCACTACTGGGGACCGGGCAACGGCATGACCCATGACGAGACACTGCAGAGCCTCACCGGCGAGGGTTTCAGCGCGGTGCCGCTGGCAGAGGCGTGCAACCGGAGTGCCGCCGAGGCGTGGCAACAGGCACAGACGTGCATGGCGGCGGCGCGGCAGCGCCCACCGGCAGGGGAGGGGACGCCCCTCGACGCCCATATCCGGGTGGTACACGGGGCCGAGCTCATCGCCGACAACAGCGAGTCCGAGGCGCGCATGCTGACAGACTTCGAGGCCTGGATCCGGCGCCTCGAGACCGCCGAACCAGTGACCCTGGCCTGAGCCCAGTGTCGCACTATCAAAAGAGCCCCATCAGGGGCTCTTTTTTGTGGGTTGAGATGGCCTGACCCCATGGCGCCAGCCTTGGATTGGCTGGTGGACAGGCTCAAGTGTCCTTGACGGCGCTGCCCGCTGGTTTTTCTTCCTGCGCCATCTTCCTGGCCTTGACGATCAGCGCTGAGGCGCCCAGTTGCGGGCAATAGGCGACGCCCTGCCCTTGGCAGGGTGTCTGCATGGCGGGCTGACGGCCATTTCCCCCTGCTGGCCACAGATATGTTTCTCCCGATATATTGAGTATTCACGGCGATCCCATATCATGGCGCTCGCTCGCCACCAGAGGGTGGCGGCATTCAGATGATTTGCTAACAAGAGAGCCCAGAAGGCTCGCAGAGGGATGGATAGTGAGAGCCGTATTGCTGTGTTTGCTGGGGCTGTGGCCCGCGTTGAGTTTTGCCACTCTGTCCGCCGATATGGTGGTGGTGAAGAAGTCGAGTTACAGCCTGACCCTGATGAAGGATGGCAAGGAAGTGAAGCGCTACTGGATTGCCCTGGGCCCGGCTCCCAAGGGACACAAGCAGCGTGAAGGGGATCAGCGTACCCCGGAAGGTCGCTATACCCTGGACTACAAGAAGAGCAACTCCGGTTTCTACAAGGCCATTCACATCAACTACCCGAATCTGGACGACATCAAGCGCGCCAACGAGCTGGGTGTGAACCCGGGCGGCATGATCATGATCCACGGCCAGCGCAACAGCCTGGGGGATCGCAGGGTGCAGCCGTCCAACTGGACCAATGGCTGCATCGCGGTGCTGAACCACGAGATGGACGAGATCTGGAACGCCATCGAGCCCGGCACCCCCATCATCATCGAGCCCTGATCCCGCCTGCCAACGCCCGCTCTCATGCGGGCGTTGCATTTGTCGCAGACCATGACGTGACACTGCCTCCTGCGCCGTGCTAGTTTTTCCGGTTCGCATTGGCTGTGACAAGGATGATCCCATGATGTCGGAAACCCGCCCCCCTGTGCCCGAGCGCACGGGGGCGCTCTGGTGGCGTGCCACCTTGGATATGCTCCCGCTCTCCATTTCCGTCATCCCCTGGGGAATACTGTGTGGCGCCCTGGCGCTTCAGGCGGGTATGAGCCCGCTCCAGGCACAGCTGATGTCGCTGCTGGTCTATGCGGGGGCGGCCCAGCTCTCGGCCACCACCTTGTTCGGGGCGGGGACGCCGCTGCTGCCCATCATGGGCTCCACCATGGTGATCACCTCCCAGCATCTGCTCTATGGCTTCACCTTCCGGCGCGACGTGCTGCCGCTCTCCCTGCGCTGGCGGGCCAGTCTCGCCTTCTTCCTGACCGACGAGATGTTTGCGGTGGCGCTGAAAGACAGGGAGCGCAGCGGCGCCTTCAATCCCGCCTATGCGCTCATCGCGGGCTTTGTCTTCTATCTGTTCTGGAACATGGCGACCCTGCTCGGCATCGCCGCCGGCCAGTACATTGACGGGCTGGACAAGATGGGGCTCGACTTTGCCATCGCCGCCACCTTTATCGCCATGACGCTCCCCGCCATGAAGAACCTGCCCATGGTGGCGGCCACCCTGGTGAGCGGCGGGACGGCGCTCGTCACCAAGCCGCTGCTGGCGGAGATCCACATCATCGTCTCGGCCCTGGCCGGCATGGTGGTGGGCTATGTGCTGCACCGGATGAGGAGGTGATCATGGGCTGGCTGATGATAGGGCTGCTGGCCCTGATCACTTTCTTCAACCGTTTTGCCTTCTTCTCGCGGTTGACCCGCTATCAGCCGGGGGCCGAAATGGGGGCTTTCCTCAGCTTCTCGGCCCAGTCGGTGCTGACCGCCATCTGGCTGCCCATCGTCTTCAGCTATGAGCCCGGCCGCGGGCTGGACTGGGATCCGGACTACCTGGCCGCCACCCTGCTGGTGACGGTGTTGACCCTGCTGCGCCTGCCTACCCTGGTGGTGGTGGTCGTCGGCATGGGGGGCTTCTTCCTGCTGCGTTGGCTGGGGGGCGTGGCCCTGTTCTGGCCCTGGTGAAGGATGTGCCGTGATCCGGCATGGCGGATGTCTTGATGGGATATCCGCCCTGTTGGGAATGTCACTTCAAAAAAGACCTCCCAAGTGTGAAGATTTTGGTTCCACCCGCCACGGAGTGAACCATGTCCTTCACCGAAACCTGCCAGCGCATCGTGCGCGACCCTCTGCTCTCACCGGCCCAGAAGGGTCGGGCCCTGGCGCTCGCCGCCGAAAACGCGTTGCCTTACCCCGAGTTGCCTGCCGCCGTGCAGGATGCCATGGCACAAGGGGTGCTGTGCGACATGTTCGAGGGACACGCTCCCCACAAACCGCGCTACGTGCTGCCGGATTACGAGCGGTTTTTGCGACAGGGCTCGGCCTGGCTGGAGCTGGCGCCACCCCTGGACTTCGACGAGGCCCTCGATGCCCTGCGCATCCTCTACCATCACGTGCCCTCCGTCACCGGCATGCCGGTCTGGCTGGGGCGCCTCGATCACCTGCTGCTGCCCTTCGTCGGTGAGCTGGATGATGAAACGCTCCATCGCAAGCTGAAGGCCTTCTGGATCTATCTGGATCGGGTGCTGCCGGATGCCTTCATGCACGTCAACATCGGCCCCGACGACAACCGGATCTGCCGGCTGATCCTGCGCATCGACAGGGAACTCCAGCAGGTGGCGCCGAATCTCAGTCTGTTCCACGACCCGGTGCAGACCCCGGACAACCTGTTGCTGCAAGGGGTCGAGAACATCTCGGCCTGCAGCAAGCCCCACATCGTCAACTATCCGCTGCACAGGGACACCTTCGACGAACGCGGCTTTGGCATCGTCAGTTGCTACAATGCCCTGCCCCTGGGGGGCGGTGCCAATACCCTGGTGCGCCTTTCCCTCAAGGGCGTGGCCGGGCAGAGCGCAGGGGTTGAGGATTTCATGGCGCGCACACTGCCTCACTACTGCGAGCAGGCCTCGCGACTCATCGAGGTGCGCGCCGCCTTCCTGCACCGGGAGTCGGGTTTCTTCGACAGCTTCCTGGTGGAGGAGGGGCTGATCGAGGAGGCGCGCTTCGTCCCCATGTTCGGCATCTTTGGCATGGCGGAGGCGGTGAACCTGCTGATGGAAAAGGGAGGCTTGCCGTGGCGCTATGGCCATGACGATGAGGCCAACCAGCTTGGCTATCGCATCTCGGCCCGCCTCTCCGAGTGGGTGGCCAGGAGGGGCCAGACCCATGCCTGGGGCGGCCGTGCCCTGCTCCACGCCCAGGGGGGACTCAGCGTGGACAGGGGCGTGACCCCGGGGGTACGGATCCCCTATGGCGAGGAGCCGGATCCCGCCAGTCACCTGCTGGCCCTGGCGCCCCACCACGGCTTTTATCACTCCGGGATCAGCGAGATCCTGACCCTGGATCCCACCATACGCCAGAACCCGCAGGCGCTGCTGCAACTCTGCAAGGGGGCCTTCGCCCTTGGCATGCGCGAATTCAGTGCCAACGTGGCGGACAGCGATCTGGTGCGGGTGACCGGCTACATGATCCGCAAGCGCGATGTGGCCCGCTTCGCGGCAGAAGGCTCGCGGCTGCAGACCACCTGCCTCGGCGCCAAGGCGAGCGAGCTGACCGGGATCCGCCAGCGGGCACCGCGGGTGGTGGCTATCGAGACCCTCTTGAATGAGCACTGAGAACGGCAGGCAGAAGGGGGCCGAGCTCAGGGCGACGGTGAGCCGCTGGCTGCCCTTCTCCTGCGTGGACGGCCCCGGCAACCGGCTGGTGCTGTTTTTGCAGGGCTGCAACTTCCGCTGCCCCGGCTGCCACAACCCCCACACCATGGGGTTGTGCGATCACTGCGGTGACTGCGTGCCCGGTTGCCCGGGCGGAGCCCTGGCGATGCAGGAGGGGCGGGTGAGCTGGCAAGCCGAGCTTTGTACCCACTGCGACCGTTGCCTCAATGTCTGCCCTCGCCACGCCAGCCCCAAGACGCGCCAGATGTCGGTGGCCGAGGTGCTGGCCCTGCTGCGCCGCTATGGCCCGCTGCTCACCGGCGTCACCGTCTCCGGCGGGGAGGCGACCACCCAGTTGCCGTTCGTGATCGCCCTGTTCACGGCCATCAAGGCTGCGCCGGATCTGGCCCGTCTCACCTGCCTGCTCGACAGCAACGGATCCCTGGGTGAAACGGGTTGGCAGCGGCTGTTGCCGGTGCTGGACGGCGCCATGATAGACCTCAAGGGGTGGCGCGAGCCTGTGCATCTGGCCCTGACCGGGCGGGGCCGCGAGCGGGTGCTGGCATCGCTGCAACTGCTGGCGCAGGCGGGCAAGTTGGCGGAGGTGCGGCTGCTGCTGGTGCCGGGGCGGAGCGATTTTCTCGATGCCACCGGCGCGCTGGAGGAGGCGTTGACGGCCTTCTTGCTGTCGCTGGGGCCCGTGCCCATCCGCCTCAACGGCTTTCGCCACCACGGGGTGCGAGGGGAGGCGCTGTCATGGCCAGAAGCCGGGTCGGCTGACCTGACAGTGCTTGCCAACGCATTGAAGGCCAAGGGATTTGGGTCGGTGATGCTGCCTGCGATCTGAGCTCTGCGGCACGTCGGGATGCTGAGACCCGATATGACGCAACTGTGAACTCTGTCTATAGGGGCTGTCCGAGGGGACGGCTAGAATGGGCAAACCGTCCATCACCAACAGATACCCATGAGTGAATCCAACGCCCTTTATCGAGTGCAGTTCATTTGTCACAGCGAGCGTTACGAAGTCTATGTAAGAGAGGTGAATCAGGGCCAGCTGTTTGGCTTCATCGAGATCGCCCACTTCGTGTGGGACACCCACACGGCGCTCATCGTCGACCCCAGCCACGAGAAGCTGAAGAGCGAATTTGCCGACGTCACCCGCACCCTTATTCCCATGCACCACGTGCTGCGGGTCGATCAGGTGCGCAAGCAGGGGGCCGCCCGCATCACCGAACTGGGCAACAACGTCACCTCTTTCCCAGGCCCCATCTATACCAAGAAGCCCTGAGTCCTGCGGCCAGGCATCATTTTGGGGCGTCCAGCTCCCGGGCCAGTTGCAGGATGCGCTGACGGAACCAGCGCAGGGCGGGATCTTCCCCCAGGGGGCCATACCACACCAGGCTGTGGGTCACGGCGCCGTAATCGAAGGGAACGGGGCGGCTCACCAGCCCCTGGGTACAAGCCCGGGTAGCCCAGCCCTTCACGGCCGTGAGAATGAGATCGCTCTGGCGCAGCAGGGCGGCGGCGCTGCCAAAATCCGGCAGGGTGGCCCCCAGTCTGCGCCGTACCTGGCGCTGGGCCAGACTCTGCTCGAAGAAGGGATCGGCCAGCTCCTGATCGCGAATGGCGATGTGGCGCCAGCTCAGGTAGGCATCGAGATCCCAGGGGCGCGTCAACGCCGGATGATCCGCGCGCATCAGGCAGACCAGCTCGTCCTCCCGCAAGGTTTCCCAGACGAGGCCGGGCTGATTGACCCCGGGCTGGCTCTGATCGTGGGGCAGGATCACGAAGTCGAGCTTGCCCGCCGCCAGAGCAGCCAGTCCCTGCTCGTCCTTGTTACGCACGACGGGCATCAGCCCCGGCACCTCCTGCATCAACTGACCCAGTACGGCCCCCATGGGCCAGATCATGCTGCTCTCCCGCATCGCCAGATTCAGCTCCCCCTGCCAGTTGGCAGGAGCAAATCCTTCCTGGCTGGTGAGGCCGTTGAGCTCCCCCAGCAGGCGGCGCAGCGTCGGGCCGAGGCGTTCGGCAAACGGGGTCAGCAGCAACTGGTTGCCCTGGCGGTAGAGCAGTTGATCCCCCAGCAGTTCGCGCAACTGGTTGAGGGTCTTGCTGACGGTGGAGGGGGTGGTGCAGAGGCGCTCGGCGCTGCGGGTGACACTGCGGGTGTCGAGCAGCAGATGCAGGGTCACCAGGTGGCGACCGCCGAGGCGGGAGAGGGCAATGAGATCCGTCACGGTTCCACGGGCAAGGGGACAAATGAAAAGCCCCGCCTGAGCGGGGCTTGCGGGCTTAGCCCTTGAGCACGGCGGCCATGGCGTCGGCCACGTAGTCGACGTTGCGGCTGTTGAGGCCCGCCACGCACATGCGACCGGAGCGCACCAGGTAGACGGCGAACTCTTCCCGAAGACGGTCCACCTGCTCCGGCGTGAAGCCGGTGTAGCTGAACATGCCGCGCTGGTTGATGAAGTAGCTGAAGTCGCGGCCCGGCACCTTGGCACTCAGCACCTCGAACAGCTTCTGGCGCATGGCCTTGATGCGGGTGCGCATCTCGGTCACCTCACCGACCCACATGGCGTGCAGTTCGGGCAGGCTCATCACCGCCGCGGTGATCTGGCCGCCGTGGGTGGGGGGGCTGGAGTAGTTGCGGCGCACGGTGGCCTTCATCTGGCCCAGCACCCGGCTCGCCTCTTCGGCATCCTGGCAGATGACCGACAGGCCGCCGCAGCGCTCGCCGTAGAAGGAGAGGTTCTTGGAGAAGGAGTTGCTGACGAAGAAGCTGACGCCGGCGGCCACCATGGCACGAATGGTGTAGGCATCCTCTTCCAGCCCGTCACCGAAGCCCTGATAGGCGATGTCCATGAAGGGGATCAGGTTCTTCTCGACCACCAGGGCGATCACCTGGTCCCACTGGGCACGGGAGAGATCCACCCCGGTCGGGTTGTGGCAGCAGGGGTGCAGCAGCACGATGCTTTTCGCAGGCAGGCTGCTCAGGCAGTCGATCATGGCGTCGAACTGCACGCCGCCGGTGGCCGCATCGTAATAGGGGTAGTCGTGCACCTTGATGCCGGCCCCCTCGAACATCGCCTTGTGGTTGTCCCAGGTGGGATTGCTGACCCACACCTCGGAGGTCGGGAAGTAGCGCTTGAGCAGATCGGCGCCGATCTTCAGCGCGCCGGAGCCGCCGATGGTCTGGATGGTGGCGATGCGACCCGCCTTGACCGCTTCGTGGTCGGCACCGAACAGCAGGTGCTGCACCGCGGTACGGTAGTTGGCGGCGCCTTCCATCGGCTGGTAGGGGCGTGGGGCCGGGGCGGCGGCGCGCTGCGCTTCGGCCTGCTGCACTGACGGCAGCAGCGGAATGCGGCCCTGCTCGTCGTAATAGAGGCCAATCCCCAGGTTCACCTTCTGCTCGCGGGTATCTTTGTGGAAGGTCTCGACTAGCGTCAGTATGGGGTCGCCAGCATAGGCATCGACGTGTTCAAACATGGGGGGTCCTTGAAGTTGACTGTCCAATTCGGCCGGCCATCAGCCGGGCCGATATGATGGCGCAATCCAGAGGTGGCCTCAAGTTGTTCGAGATGGCGACAGGGCTGACAAAGTCTGTCGCAGTGGTAAGCGCGGGGCCCTTGCCAGGATCCTGCATCCCGTCTGCACGTTCCCCCCATTTTGTCAGAGAAGGCTGCCTTATCGGGATCGTTTGGACAATATATGGATACATACGGCCCCTCTCATTCCCCTTACACCCATCCGGGGGAGTCAGGTTCAGCGCCACCTGAGACAAATTAATAGTTGCATAATAGTCAGGCTATTCTTTTGACAACCATTGCAGTGTGCCCGGCCCCTTCGGGGGGCCCACGATAACAGGTGACTCATCGCGGATGACCTGACACGTTTCTGATGCCGATTCTCCCTGGCTGGACTGGCACGGCCTGGGTGGCTGGAATGTCTATTTTCTTGCCAAGTTCGCCCTGCTCTGGGGGGGATATCTCAACTTCCACCCCCTGATCAACCTGGTGTTTGCCGCCTTCCTGATCTTTCCCCTGCAAAGGGCCGGGTGGCGCCGTGCGCGGCACTGGCTGGCGTTGCCGGTGGGGGCGGGGATCTTCTATCACGATACCTGGTTGCCGGGGATAGAGAGCATTCGTGCCCAGGGCAGCCAGGTCTTCTCCTTCACCCTGGATTACTGGGCGGAGTTGCTCGGGCGTTTCATCAATTGGGAGATGGTCGGCGCGGGGTTCGTGCTGCTGACACTCTATCTGTTCATCGCCCAGTGGCTGCGCTTCACCCCCTGGATCCTGCTGGCGCTGCTCTGGCTCTGGGTCTCGCCCCAGGTGAGCAATCCCTTCGCGAGCAGCAAGGGGGCGAGCGAGCATGCCCTGAACACGTCCCGGGAGGAGACCCGCTCTTCAGTGCTGCCCATGGAGGAGCAGCTTGACCAGAGTGCCCCGCCGACCAACGAGAACCTCAACGCCTATCTCGATGACTTCTATCGGGAGGAGCAGGAGAGACTGGTGCACTTCCCGGAGAGCCTGCCAGCCCAGGCGACCCCCTTCGATGTGCTCATCATCAATGTCTGCTCCCTGGCCTGGCATGACGTGGAGGCGAGCGGCCTGAGCGGGCATCCGGTCTGGTCCCACTTCGACATTCGCTTCAACCGCTTCAACTCCGCCACCTCCTACAGCGGCCCGAGCTCCATTCGCCTGCTGCGGGCCAGTTGCGGGCAGACCAGCCACCAGGGGCTCTATGTGACGGCGCCGAAGCAGTGTCTGCTGTTCGAGAACCTTGCCCAGCTCGGCTTTGCCAAACAGGTGGCCATGGATCACTCGGGGGATTTTGGCAATTACCTGACCGGCCTGCAGCAGTATGCCGGGCTGGATGTGACCCCCATGGACAAGAAGGGACTGGCCCATGATCTCGCCTCCTTCGATGGCGAGCCCATCTATCGCGGGGATGCCCTGTTCGGCCGCTGGCTGAACGAGCGGACACAGAGTCAGGCGGCACGCAACGTCACCTTCTTCAACCTCATCGCCCTGCACGATGGCAACCGCTATGTGGCGAGCCGCCAGATAGCGCCCTACAAGGCGAGGCTCAAGACCCTGCTGGATCAGCTGGACGACTTCATGACGACGCTGGAGCAATCCGGCCGCAAGGTGGCCGTGGTGATGGTGCCTGAGCACGGCGCCGCTCTCACCGGCGACAAGATGCAGATGGCCGGGCTGCGGGACATTCCCAGCCCGAGCATCACCCTGGTGCCGGTGGGGGTTGCCCTGCTCGGTACCAAGGCGCCCCACGAGGCGACCCGCAACGTGGACACCCCCAGCAGCTTCCTGGCGGTATCAGAACTGGTCTCCAGGCTGGTGGGGAGGGATGTGTTCGGGAGCGAGACCATTGATTGGGATGCCCTGCTGGGCGATCTGCCGCAGACCCCGTCGGTGTCCGAGAACCAGGGCTCGGTGGTGATCGAATATCAGGGCAAGTACCACATCAAGCTGGGGCAGGGGGACTGGGTCCCCTATCCCCAATGAGACCGGAAGTGACGATGCGCAGCGAACGGCAATCAGACATGCAGACCCCCTTCGGCGTCCTGGTGGAGGGCACGGTGATCAATGACGTGGCCATGGTCCAGCAGGCCTTTGGTGTCAGCCTCTCCTATCAGGATATTGCCGCCAGGGAGCGGCTCGCCGCCTTGTGCGCACGCTTCCCCCTGCTGGCGGAGGTGGCAGTGAAAGGGCCCGAGGGGACTGGCGAGGGGAGGTCTGCATGAAGGTGATCGCCCTGCAGGGGATCCGGGGAGGTGTGGGGACCACCGCCATCGTGGCCGGACTGGCCCAGGCTGCCCATGAGCAGGGGGCAAGGGTGCTGGCGGTGGATCTCTGCCCGGACAATCAGCTTGGCATCCACCTTGGCCTGCCCCATGACGATCCGGGAGGCTGGAGCCGGCTGACCCAGCCGGCGCGGGAGTGGCGAGGTGCGCTTCACCGCCGGGAGGAGGGACTGGATCTGCTCTCCCATGGCGGGGAGGAGGGGGCGTCGGCCGAGTGGCTGGCGGGGATCGATGGCTATGATCTGGTGCTGCTGGATCTGCCCCTGGGCATGGCCCCCGTCATCCCCTGCAGGCGCTTGCTGGTGGTCAATGCGGATGCCAACTGCCATGTGCGGCTTCACCGCCACCCCTGGGCGGCCGATGAGCGTCTGCTGGTGACCCAGTTCTCCAGCCAGCGGGCCCTGCAGCAGGGGCTGCTGGATCTCTGGCTGGCAGGGGGGCTCCCTCTGCTCAATCTTCATCTGCACAGGGACGAAGCCATGGCGGAGGCCATGGCCGCCAAGCTGCCGGTCGGCCGCTATGCCCCCACCAGTCTGGTTGCCCACGAGCTGGCCGCCCTGGCGACCTGGTGTCTGGCAGAGGGGGAGGCCCCCCGATGAGAGTGCGGCTGCTGACGCCGGCTGCGGGCCTCTGGTGCTCGCAGCGCTATCGCGCACTGCGTGAGCGGGGGGCTTCCCGCCCGGGGGCGGCCGCATTGACCCTGGGCTGGCTGCTGGCCTGGGCTCTCTTCCCCCTCGAGCGTCATGGCTGGCAATGGGTGCTGGGCCATGCCCGGGGGCTCTATCCCCAGCTGACGCACCCCCGGGTGGGGGATCCCCTGCGCGTTCTGTTGCAGAGCCTCTGGATGATAGTGCGTCGCCCACAGCCCATCCCTCTGCGCTGGCCTGCCTCCTGGCAGCGGATCTGGCATAGGGGCACTCAGGCTCTCGGGGGCTTCCTGGCCCGCCAGGAGGAGAAAGGGCTGGCCGCCGCCAGGGCCACGCCCCGCGAGGCGCGCTGGAAGAGCGTGCTGCTCTGCGTGGTGGCCGGGAGCCTCTCCCTGCTCTGCGTCACCCAGCCGTTCACCCTGCAGGCACAGCTGGTGTTCGTCCTCCTGCTGGCGGCCATGGCCTTTATCCTGCGGGCCGTGCCGGGCCGTTATCCCATGCTGATGATGATGGTGCTCTCCCTCACCATCTCCTGCCGCTACATCTGGTGGCGCTACACCTCGACCCTCGACTGGTTCGACCCCGTCAGCCTGGCCTGCGGCCTGCTGCTGGCCGCCGAGACCTATGCCTGGCTGGTGCTGCTGCTCGGCTACTGGCAGACCGCATGGCCCCTGCACCGCCCTCCGGCACAACTGCCGACGGATCCGGCCCAGTGGCCCAGCGTGGATCTGATGATCCCCACCTACAACGAGGATCTCGCCATCGTGAAGGGGACTGTTTACGCCGCCATGGGGCTCGACTGGCCCGCCGACAAGCTGACCATCTGGCTGCTTGACGACGGGGGGCGGGCGGCGTTTCGCGACTTCGCCGAGGAGGCCGGGATCCGCTATGTGGCCCGGTCGACCCATGAGCACGCCAAGGCGGGCAACATCAATCACGCCCTCAAGATGGCCACCGGGGATCTGGTCGCCATCTTCGACTGTGACCACCTGCCGACCCGCTCCTTCCTGCAGATGACGGTGGGCTGGTTCTACCGGGATCCCCGTCTGGGCGTGGTCCAGACCCCCCACCACTTCTTCTCCGCCGATCCGTTCGAACACAACCTGCAACGGTTTCGCAAGATGCCGAACGAGGGGGCTCTCTTCTACGGCCTGGTGCAGGATGGCAACGACATGTGGGATGCCAGCTTCTTCTGCGGCTCTTGTGCCGTCATCAAGCGCACTGCCCTTGACGAGATCGGCGGCATCGCGGTGGAGACGGTCACCGAGGATGCCCACACCTCCCTGCGGCTGCACCGCCTCGGCTACACCTCGGCCTATATCCGGATCCCGCTGGCGGCGGGGCTGGCCACCGAGAGCCTCTCTGCCCACATCGGTCAGCGCATCCGATGGGCGCGCGGCATGGTGCAGATCCTGCGTCTGGACAACCCCCTCTTCGGCAAGGGGCTCAAGCTGGGGCAGCGGCTGTGCTACTTCAATGCCATGCTGCATTTCCTCTCGGGCATACCGAGGCTCATCTTCCTGACGGCACCGCTCGCCTTCCTGATCCTGCACGCCTACATCATCTATGCCCCTGCGGCGGCCATCGCCCTCTACATGTTGCCGCACATCTTCCACAGCGCCCTGACCAACTCCCGGTTGCAGGGCAAGGTGCGCCACTCCTTCTGGGGCGAGGTCTATGAGACGGTGCTGGCCTGGTACATCGCCAGGCCGACCACGGTGGCGCTCTTTGCACCTCACAAGGGGACGTTCAACGTGACTGCCAAGGGGGGGATGACGGAGGAGGTGTTCCTCGATCTGTCGGTCTCCCGCCCCTATCTGCTGCTGATCCTGCTCAATCTGTGCGGGCTGGGGTTCGGCCTCTGGCGCATCGGCACCGGCCCTGCCGACGAGGTGCCGACCCTGATCCTCAGCATGATCTGGACCCTCTACAACATGACCATACTGGGCGGCGCCCTGGCGGTGGCCTTCGAGTCGCGCCAGGTCCGTGCCAATCCCAGGGTGGAGATGGTGATGCCGGCGGCCATCAGGCTGGCGAACGGTCACCTTTACCCCTGTACCGTCAGGGATTACTCCAACGGGGGGGTCGGGGTGCTGCTCGAGGCGCCCCTGCCCCTGGCCGACAAGGAGAGGGTCTGGTTGCTGCTGCGCCATGACCAGCGGGAGCAGGCGTTCGCCGCCAAGGTGCAGCGGGTGTTCGGCTGCAAGCTGGGACTGGAGCTGGAGCCCATGGCGCAGGCACAGCATGTCGAGTTCATCCAGTGCACCTTCGCCCGGGCCGATACCTGGTCCCTGTGGCAGCAGCGTCTGGGCAAGGATCGCCCCCCTCCACAGCCTGATCGACATTACCCTGCTCGGCTGGGGGGCTTACTGGCGTCTGGCCCGTACCTCACCCATCGGCTTTGTTTGTATCCTCCTCGAGAAGCTGGCTCGCTGGCTCCTCTCCTTCGTTCCCCGTCGCGTCTCCCCAGATTTCCGGGCCGGGACTCCGACCTCACAGACAGTGAAAGGATGATGAAACCACAACGCTACCTTATTCCTCTCCTGCTGATGGCGCAGGGTGCGACCGCCGCCGAGGCCGTCGGCCCCCTGCCGCCCGTTCCCGCTCCGGTGCGCACCCAGGGGATGAGCTTCGAACAGATGGCATCATCGCCAGGCACCCTCTCCCTGCGCGGCAATGCGCCAGACGGACTGGCCGACTTCACCGTGCGGCGGGACGAGGTGGTGACCCGGGCCACCCTGGATCTGAACTTCACGCCATCGCCCTCCCTGCTGCCGCTCATCTCCCAGGTCAAGGTCTATCTCAATGACGAGCTGATGGGGGTGACGGCCCTCAACCAGGATCAGATGGGGACGATGACCCATGCCAGCATCGAGCTGGATCCCCGCTATGCCAAGGATTTCAACCGCCTCAAGGTGAGCTTCGTCGGCCACTATCAGAAAGTGTGCGAGAACCCGGCGAGCGACACCCTCTGGCTCAACGTCAACCGGGACAGCAAGCTGACCCTGCAGTTGCAGACCCTGCCGGTGCGCAACGAGCTCTCCTTCTTTCCCATGCCGTTCCTCGACGTGCGGGACAATGGCAAGCTGACTCTGCCCATGGTGTTCACGGGCTCAGTGCCCCCGGAGCAGCAGCAGGCGGCGGCGGTGCTGGCCTCCTGGTTCGGCACCAAGGCCCAGTGGCGGGGCCAGCATTTCCCTGTGCTCATCAACCAGTTGCCGGATCGCAACGCCGTGATCTTTGCCACCAATGACGCGCGCCCCGATTTCCTGGTGGACTATCCCGAGGTGAAGGGGCCCACCATCGACATGATCAGCTCCCCCGACAACCCCTATGTGAAGCTGCTGCTGATCCTGGGGCGGGATCAGCAGGACCTGCTGACGGCGGTGCAGGGGCTGGCGCGAGGCGATGTCATGCTGCGTGGCCAGAGCGTCATGGTGGACGAGGTGAAGCCGCTCTCCCCGCGTCAGCCCTACGATGCCCCGAACTGGGTGCGACTGGATCGCAAGATGCGCTTTGATGAACTGACGGAGTACCCGGGCCAGTTGCAGGCAACGGGGCGCACGCTGTGGCCCATGAGCCTGACGCTGCGCCTGCCGCCGGATCTCTATCTGCTGGGGGAGAACGGCATCAGGACGGAGCTGAAGTATCACCACACCTCGCCCACCCTGCGCGACGGTTTCCGGCTGGATGTGGGAGTCAACGGCCAGCTCATGAAGTCGTTCACGCTCGAGCCCGGCGAAGTCAAGAGTGAGCGGTTGCTGACCCTGCCGCTCTGGTTTGCCGACGACGGCGACACCATGGCGCTGCGCATGCCCGGGTTCAAGACCACCCAGGCCAACAGCCTTAGCTTCTCGTTCGAGTATGCCCAGCAATACATGGGAGGGACGGAGGATGGCCGTTGCGACCTGGTGATGCCGCCTGCCCATCAGGTGCGCATCGACGAGGGCTCCACCATCGACTTCACCGGCTATCGCCACTTCATCGAGATGCCCGACCTCAAGGCGTTCGCCTATGCCGGCTTCCCGTTCAGCCGGATGGCGGATCTCGCCGACACCCAGATTGTCATGCCGGCCAGACCCCATCCCGGGCAGATCACCACCTTGCTCGATGCCGTCGGTGCCATCGGGGCCGAGACCGGGTATCCGGCGCTCTCCCTGCAGGTTCTGGACGACTGGGAGCGGGCGCGCACTGCGGATCGGGATACCCTGCTCATTGGCACCCTGCCGGAGGAGTTTCGAGGGGATCTGGCTCCCGACGCCCTGCTGCAATCCACGCGCAGCTGGGTCAACGAGCCAACCCGCCAGCACAAGGGGGATCTGCTGCACACCATGGCCGATCGCCAGCCCCAGGCCCGGGTGGGCATGACGGGCAACCGGGCCATCGCCGTCATCCTGGGGCTGCAATCGCCGACCCATGATCAGCGCAGCCTGGTCGCACTGCTGGCGGATGGACCGGCGGGGGTCACATTGCTCAATGAGGCCCTGCAGACTCGGCCCCTGCGCGATCAGGTGGCGGGCTCGGTGGCCATCATCCGGGAATCCGGGGTGAAGAGCCTGGTGGTGGGGGATCGCTACGAGGTGGGTTACCTGCCGTGGTGGGAGCGTCTCTGGCAACTGTTTGCCCGTTATCCGGTGCGTCTTGCCGGGCTGACCCTGCTCTGCATGCTGGTACTGGGCTGGGGCCTGCGGGTGCTGCTTGCCAGTGCCAGCCGCCGCCGTCTGAAGGAAGATTAAGAGATGACTCAGATGAAAAATGTCTGTGGTGCCCTGCTCCTCTGGGCCCTTTGTTCCCTCCCGGCGCAGGCCGTCTGCCACTGGCCGGAGTGGGATCACTTTCGCCAGCACTACATCAGCGAAGAGGGCAGGGTCATCGACCCTGCCGAGGGGCGCCGCATCACCACCTCGGAAGGCCAGAGCTATGCCCTCTTCTTCGCCCTGGTCAACGATGACAGGGAGACCTTTGCCCGCCTGCTCGACTGGACGGAGCGGCAGCTCGCCCGAGGGGATCTGACCGGCTTCCTGCCATCCTGGCTCTGGGGCAGGCAGCAGGACGGCAACTGGGGCGTGCTGGACGCGAACAGCGCGTCCGATTCGGATCTCTGGATAGCCTACAGCCTGCTGGAGGCAGGTCGCCTGTGGGACAACCACAGCTACTCTGCCCTCGGCACCCTGTTGCTGCGGCGTATCGCCCGGGAGGAGGTCGCCACGCTGCCGGGTCTCGGCCCCGTGTTGCTGCCAGGGGCGAAAGGCTATGAGGGGGAGGGACGCTGGACCCTCAACCCCAGCTATCTGCCTCCACAACTGCTGGCCAGATTCGCCTCCTTCAAGGGGCCCTGGGGGGAAATGCGGGCCCTCTTGCCCAAATTGTTGCAGGAGAGTGCGCCCCGTGGCTTTGCCCCGGACTGGGTGGACTGGCAGGCCGACAAGGGATGGCAGGTGACGGCGGACAAGGGCGACACCGGTGGCTATGACGCCATCCGCGTCTATCTCTGGCTCGGCATGTTGAGCGAAGAGGATCCCGCCAGGGCTTCCCTGGTGGCCCACTTTGCCCCCATGCTGGCGCAGCTGACCGAATCGGGTCATCTGCCCGAGCGGGTCTCCAGCCAAAGTGGTCAGGTTCAGGGCAAGGGGCCGAGCGGCTTTGCCGCCGCCCTCCTGCCCCTGTCACGGGGCTTGCCGGCGCAGGTCACCTTGCGCAAGCAGGTCTCCGATCACGGGCTGGATGCGGATGCCTACTACGGCAGCGTGCTGACCCTGTTCGGCGCAGGCTGGGATCAGGGGCGTTATCGCTTTGCCGCCGACGGTACCCTGCAGCCGGATTGGAGCGAGTCATGTCAGGCAGAGTAACCCTTGGGTGCCTGCTCGCCTGCCTGATGAGCGGAGCCCTGGCGCAAGGGACGGTACAGCCGGTGGCCTGGTTGCTGGAGCAGGTCAGGATTGGCGAGGCCCGTGGGCGGGAAGATCTCGTCAGCAACAGCCTCTATTCCCTCTCCCTGGTGGAGCCCGATCATCCGGAGCTGCTGGCAGCCCAGGCCCGTCAGGCCCTGCGCCAAGGCAAGGTCAAGGAGGCCGGGACACTGCTGGCCCGCCTTGGCAAGCAAGACCCCGACTCTGCGCTCTATCGTCAGGGCATGGCCAACCTGGCCCTGAACGAACCGGCCAGGCGCCAGCAACTGCAACAAGCCAGGCTGCTGACCAGCGCCGGCAGGCTGGAGGAGGCCGAGCGTCTCTATCGCTCCCTGTTCTCCGGTGATTTGCCCCCCAATCTCGACGTGGCGGTGGATTATGCCCTGTTGCAGACACGGATCCCGGCCATGAAGGCAAAGGGGCTGGCGGCCCTGGAGGCACTCAACCGGCAATATCCGGGTGAGCCCAGAGTGCGGGGCGGGCTGGCTCGCCTCTATCTGGCGGAGGGTCGGCGCCAGGGGGCGCAGAACCTGTTGCGCGAGATGGCGCGAGACCCCTATCAGCGGGACGAGGCCGCCGAGATCTGGCTCGCGGACATCGAATCCCTGCCCATCGGTCCCGGGAGCATCGCTGCCTTGCAGGAGTACATGGTGCTCTTTGGCGAAGGGGATACCACCAAGGCGGAACAGCTGCTCGCGACCCAGGAGGAGAAGTGGGCCTCGCCTGCCTATCGCGCACGCCAGTCGGCGCTCGCAAGCACGGCGGGAGGTGGTGCCTCCATCTCCCGCTTGCAGCGTGCCCTGGCTGCCAACCCGGGGGATCCCGAACTCATGGGGGCCCTCGGGCAGGCCTACTCCCGCAACGATCAGCGAGCGCTGGCCATCGCCCAGTTTGAACGGGTGCTGGCACACCCCGAGGTGACCGACAAGGACAAATGGCGCAGCCTGCTGGCCACCAACCGCTACTGGCTGCTGGTGAGCCAGGGGCGCAGCGCCCTGGAACGGGAGCAGTGGGATGAGGCGGCGACCCTGTATCGCCGTGCCATCGCCCAGGATGGGCGTGAGCCCGAAGCCTGGCTGGGGCTCGGAGACAGCGAGCGTGGCCGCCATCGCGATGCCGACGCGGGGTCCGCCTACCGCAAGGCGCTCGCCATGGGGAGCGCGCGGGAGCGGGCCCTGGCCCGCCTGTTCGATCTCTACAAGGAGCAGGATCCGGCGCGTGCCCTGGCCCTGCTGGAGCAGCAGGGCACCCCCGGGATGCAGGCCGAAGGGCGGCGGCTGCGGGCCGGGCTGTTGCAGGAGGAGGCCGATCAGCTCGATCGGGCCGGCAAGGTGGCGGCGGCGCTGCGCCTTCGCGAGCAGGCACTTGCGCTGACCCCGGAAGAGGTGTGGCTGGCCTATCGAGTGGCCGATACCCGGGCCCGCCTCGGGGAAGCCGGTAGCGGGGAGCGGCTCTTGCGGGAACGGCTGGCGGCGCACCCGCAGGATGCCACCCTGCGCTACGCCACCGCCCTCTATCTCTCGGGGCAGGACAAGATGATGGAGGCGAGAGGGGTGCTGGCCGCCATCCCTAGGTCCGGCTGGACACAGGACATGGATGCGCTGGATCAGCGCCTCGCCCGCGGCGAGGTGCTCGTCAGGGCGAGGGCGCGTCACGAGGCCGGGGATGATGAGGGGGCCGAACGCCTGCTTCAGCTGTTGCAGCCGGATGAAGAGGCGAGCCTGATGCTGGCGGAGTGGGCCACGGATCGGGGGGCCTATGCACTGGCGGAGCAGCGCTATCAGGAGGTGCTTGCCCGCACGCCGCAACAGCCCGAGGCCAGGCTTGGCATGGCCGAACTGGCCAGGGCCAGGGGCGATCTGGCAAAGGCCCGTCACTGGCTGCCCGCCTGGCCGGTCAGCCCGCTGCCCCCGGAGGGGGCCAACTACTACCGCCGGGTAGCCAATTTCTATCAGGCGCTGGGAGAGGGCGAGACAGCCCGCGCCATCTTCACCGACTACGAACCCCTGGTGGCGATGCAACCGGCCTCCCAGCAGACGGCGCTGTTCTGGCGCGATACCGCCCGCCAGCGCGTTGCCGAGCATGATGTGGAAGGGGCTCTGGTGCGGGATCGCAAGGGGCTGGTGGCCGCAGGTCTGGCCCCCCGCGAGGATCTGGAGGGGGGCGAGCTGACCCGGCTGGCACGCAGTCAGGATGGGGAGGGGTGGCTGGCATCCGGCCTGCGCAGCGATCTCGACAGGCACTACCGGCAGAGCCAGACCACCTTCTCCCTGGACAGCGATTACTGGGGCTCCAGCGGCACCGGGGGCTACTCGGATCTGCGGGCGCTGACCCAGATGGCGCAACTGGATACGCCGCTGGCCGGTGGTACCGCCTTCGGCCGCCTTGAGCTGGTCGACATGGATGCCGGAGATCTGCCGGACTCCCCTTACCGGGCGCAGTTCGGTACCTGTGCGGCCAGGGACTGCCGCGGGGCCGCGCACCAGCAGAGCCGGGGGACCACCCTGGCGGCAGGCTGGCAGCGGGGGGCCTGGGCGTTCGATTTGGGGACCACGCCCCTCGGTTTCGAGGTGGTGGACTGGGTTGGTGGTGCCACCTTGACCGGTGACTGGCACACGCTGGGGTGGGGGATGACCCTCTCGCGTCGGCCCGTCAGCAGCTCGCTGCTCTCCTATGGGGGAACGGTGGATCCGGGCACGGGCATCAGCTGGGGCGGGGTGCGGGCGAACGGGGTCCGCCTCGATCTCAGCCGGGATCTGGGAGGGGCCGTCGGGTTCTGGGGCAGCGCCCAGCAGCATCTGCTGACCGGCAAGAACGTGCCCGACAACTGGCGCACCCAGCTCATGGGAGGGGGCTATTACAAGTTCGTCAACGAGACCCATCGCCGTGCCAGCGTGGGGCTCAGCACCATGCTGTGGCACTACCAGCAGGATCTGGGGGGCTATACCCTGGGACAAGGGGGTTATTACAGCCCGCAGGGGTACTTCTCGCTCTCGGTGCCGGTCAGCTACCGGCAGCGTACCCCGGACTGGTCATGGGAGCTGGGAGGATCGGGATCCTGGTCCTACGCCCGCACCGACGACAGCCGTCGCTACCCGCTGGAAGGCCTGTTGCCAAGCGGTTTGCCAGACAGAAATGCGCCTGTGAAAGGGGGCAGCAGCAGTGGATTCGGCTACACCCTGAATGGCGTGGTGGAACACAGGCTGACGGAGCACTGGCGCATCGGTGGCCGGGTGGACATCCAGCAGGCGGATGACTATGCCCCCAGCCATGTCACCCTGTTCCTGCGCTACACCTTCAAGCCCTGGCAAGGGGATCTCGATATGCCGCCAAGGCCTCTCACTCCCTACGCGGACTTCGACTGACAGGGGCGCCCGTCATCACCGGGCGCCCTTATTTCAGATAGGAACGCAGTACCCTCACCACCTGATCCAGATCCTCCAGCCGCTCGGCATGGGTCGCCTCCTCGGCGCCAAGATGCTCGCGCATGTGTCCCTCCAGCACCTCCAGCATCAGGCCGTTGACGGCGCCGCGGATGGCGGCAATCTGCTGCAGGATGGCGGCGCAGTCTGTTTCCTGTTCCAGAGCGCTCTCCAGGGCACCGGTCTGCCCCTTGATGCGCCTGACCCGTGCCAGCAGCTTCTTCTTGTCGTGAACCGTGTGTGACATGCAGGATCCTCTCGATCAATAAAACTATACTGGGGTATAGTATATGGCATCCTTGTTTTCAGGAGAAATCCATGCCATCCCTCGCCTCATCCCACTGCCACCACCCCGTCGTCCACGAAGGGAATCCCCTGGCCGAACAGAAGACCCGCTGGGCCGTGCTGCTCACCGTCGTCATGATGGTGGCGGAGATCGGTGGCGGCTGGTTCTACAACTCCATGGCGCTGCTGGCCGACGGCTGGCACATGAGCTCCCATGCCCTGGCCCTCGGCCTCTCGGTGCTGGCCTATCGCGCTGCCCGCCACTTCGCGCGGGATCACAGGTTCAGCTTCGGTACCTGGAAGATAGAGGTGCTGGGGGGCTTCAGCAGCGCCCTGCTGCTGGTGGGGGTGGCGGGATTGATGCTATTCGAGTCGGTGGCCAGGTTGCTGGACCCCAGCCCCATCCATTATCAGCAGGCGATCGGCATTGCCCTGCTGGGCCTGCTGGTGAATCTGGCCTGTGCCTGGCTGCTCAGGGACGATCACGGCCATCACCATGGTCACGACCACCATCACGGTCATCACGACCACTCGCACGATCACCACCACGGCCATCAGGATCTCAACCTGCGCGCCGCCTACCTCCACGTGCTGGCGGACGCGGCCACCTCGGTGCTGGCGATTCTGGCGCTGGTGGGAGGCATGTTGTGGGGGGCGGACTGGCTGGATCCCCTGATGGGCATCGCCGGGGCCGTGCTGGTGGCGGTGTGGGCCAGGGGGCTGCTGCGTGATACCGGGCGCGTCTTGCTGGATGCGGAGATGGATGCGCCCCTGGTGGACGAGATCCGCGAGGTGATTGCCGAGCTGCCTGGCATCGAGATCCGCGATCTGCACGTCTGGCGGGTGGGGCAGATGCAGTATGCCGCCGCGATGTCGTTGCAGATGGCGACCCCGGTCCCGGCACAGGCGATCCGCGAGCGCCTTGCCATCCACGAGGAGCTGGTGCACCTGACCATCGAAGTGTCTGCCGACTGACGCCCCTGGCGGGGGTCAGCGGGGAGGCTCGCTCCCCTGATCCTGCCAGAGGGAGCCCAGCATCAGCCTCAGCAGCAGTCCCGGCGGGTCGTCGAGCAGGCGGCCCGGCTCCAGCAGCAGGTGGCCGTCGGCATGAAAGCCCAGGCTGGCGTGAACCTTGCCTTCCTCGCCACACACCTGGAGGAGGCCGTTCAGGGAACCCCCCTCGCCGGGTTGACAGCGCAGCCGCAGCTCCCGTGGTTCCCCCAGCAGGGTGAAGGCGCGGGCGAGGGGCGGGCTCTCTTCATAATCCGGCCAGTTGAAGAAGTGATAGCGTTCGGCGAGTACGCCGGCCTGCTGGCAGAACTGATCGAACAACTGGGCAATGCCCTGATACTCCTGGTCCAGCCGCCTGGCCTGCTCCTCAATCCGTTTCATCACCCAGCCCCCTCTATCCATTTGATTGGACATTGATTTCGTCACTCGCTCCCCTCTTTCCGCTGGTATGGGCCGAAAGCGGTGCCAGGTCTGTGAGCGCGATCGAGTTTTCGTTATGAAAACGTTATCTTGTTGATGCGGATTGGTTTTTTTTGCCCATCTGCTCACATTTACGGCAATTCCCGCTGATTAATATGACACCGCTCGGCAATGACCGGGTACTCGGATATCGAGACTAACTACAGCGGGAATTATAAAAAAATGGATATGAAAAAGACCAAAGTGGCGCTGGTAACAGCCTCACTGCTCGCGCTTTTGTCAGGCTGTAACGACAACAGTTCTTCTGCTCCTGCCCCTCAGGATGAGCCCGTCGCTCGTCTTCCCAACGTCCAGCCCCCGGCCGAACTGCTGACGGCCGGCCCCGACGAAGCGGTCATCGCCCTGGTGGATACCCAGACCAGCGCGGCGCGCGGTGTCACCGGCCCGTTCGCCAGCCACAACCTGCACCTGTGGAACAACGACGCCTGCAACTCGACCTCGGAGGGCGGCCTCAACACCGGTTGGGATGACAAGAGCAAGACGCCGTCCGCGGCGGACAGTTTTGGTCCGGCCTGGGTCGTGCCGCTCTCCAAGATGGAAGGCTGCATCAACTTCATCGCCCGCAACGGCGATCTCGCGAACCTGACCGGCAGCGACATGAAGGTGGTCTTCAGTGATCACCCGGATCGCACCGTGGCCATCGTCGCCGGCAAGAACGAGATCTTCGGCAGCCGGGCGGAAGCCTTCACCGCCGCCTTCGGCGTGGCGGGGGCCAGTGCCCATCTCATCGACGACAACACCCTGATTTGGCAAGGGGGCAAGGACAAGCCCTATGTGCGCCTCTACTACACAGAGTCAGGCACCATCACCGCAAACAGCGAGGGTGTATTCGATTTTCCCTACCTCAAGCTGACCCCGACCAGCCTGACCGAAGAGCAGCAGGCCAAATACCCGCACCTCAAGGATGCCGCCGCCTTCGCCCTGCCTGCGGGGAAAGATCTCAAGCCCCTGCTCAAGGGTGAGCTGGTCGCCATCGGGACCGATGCGGACGGCATCCTGCAGGGGGCGACCCTGGTGCAGAGTGCCGGTGCCCTCGATGCCCTTTACAGCGAAGCGGCCACCAAGCTGGCCTACGGCGCCGTGGTGGAGGGAGGCAATGTCACCTTCCGGCTCTGGGCGCCGACCGCCAAGTCAGTCAAGCTGGCGCTGTTCGACGAGCAGCACAAGTCGCTTGGCGAGCGCGCCATGACCCTGGACGAGGCCAGCGGCAGCTGGAGCGTACAGGGGGGCAGCGATCTTGTCGGCAAATACTACCGCTACGATATCCAGGTCTATCACCCGGTCAGCCGCAAGCTGGAATCCTATCAGGTGACCGACCCCTACTCCCTGAGCCTGGCGATGAACTCCGAGTTCAGCCAGGTGGTGGATCTCGACGATCCGGCCCTCAAGCCGGAAGGCTGGGACAGCCTCAAGGCCCCCCACAGCCAGAAGAACCCCGCCGACATCACCATCTATGAGGCCCACGTCCGGGATCTGACCGGCAACGACGAGTCGACGCCGGTGGATCACCGCGGCAAGTTCCTCGGGCTGACCGACAGCGACAGCGTGCCCGTCACCCACCTGAAATCCCTGGCCAAGAGCGGCGTTAGCCACCTGCACCTGCTGCCGGTGTTCGACATCGCCACCGTCAACGAGGATCCGGCCAAGGTGGCCAACATCGGTGATGACTTCAGCAAGCTGTGCGAGGTCAATCCCGAGGTCAAGAACTCCAGGTTTGCCAGCCACTGTGGTGGCGGCGAGACCATCGAAGCCGTGCTCGGTGATCTGCAAGCCAGCGACAGCAAGGAAAACCCCGTGGTGCAGGAGCTGTACGGCTACCTGCGTGGGGTTGACTCCTTCAACTGGGGCTATGACCCCTACCACTACACCACCCCGGAAGGCTCCTACGCCACCAATGCGGAGGGGACGACCCGGATCAAGGAGTTCCGCGAGATGGTGCAGGCCATCAAGCAGAACATCGGCATGAACGTGGTGATGGACGTGGTCTACAACCACACCAACGAAGCGGGTCTCGGTTCCAAATCCGTGCTCGACAAGATTGTGCCCTGGTACTACCAGCGCCTCAATCCGGAGACCGGTTCGGTGGAAAACTCCACCTGCTGCTCCAACACGGCGCCGGAACACGCCATGTTCGCCAAGCTGATGGATGACTCTTTGGTCACCTGGGCACGGGACTACAAGATCGATGCCTTCCGCTTCGACCTCATGGGCCATCACCCGAAAGATCAGATGGTGCAGGCCCTGGCCGAGGTGAAGAAGGTCAATCCGGACATGTACTTCTACGGCGAGGGGTGGAACTTCGGCGAGGTGCAGGATGACAAGCGCTTCGTGCAGGCGACCCAGAAGCACCTGGCCGGTACCGGCATCGGATCCTTCTCCGACCGGCTGCGTGATGCGGTGCGCGGCGGCAGCCCGTTCGACGGCGGCGAAGCCATTCGCAAGACCCAGGGCTTTGGCAACGGCGCCCTGGTGGATGCCAACGAGCTGGACGGCGTCGATCTCGCCACTGCCCTGCATCAGTCCGATCTGGTGCGCCTCGGCATGGCGGGCAATCTCAAGGAGTTCGTGCTGACCGACAAGGACGGCATTCCGAAGAAAGGCTCCGACATCGACTACAACGGTCAACCGGCGGGCTATGCCCAGGATCCGACCGAAATCCAGAACTATGTCGACAAGCACGACAACCAGACCCTGTTCGACAACCTGGTGTACAAGGCACCCGCCGGGGCCGACCTGGTGCGGATGCAGGGGGTCTCTCTGGCGACCGCCATGCTGGGTCAGGGCATTCCCTTCACCCACGCGGGTGTCGAGCTGCTGCGTTCCAAGTCCATGGAGCGGGACAGCTACGACTCCGGTGACTGGTACAACCGGGTCGACTACGGCTTAAGTGACAATAATTTTGACAAAGGGCTGCCGCGCAAGGACAAGGACGAGGCCAACTACGAGCTGATCGAGCAGGTGCTCGGCCAGCACGCCAAGCCGGGTTCGGCCGAGATGCATCAGATGGTGAACTTCTACCAGGAGCTCTCCGAACTGCGTCAATCCTCTCGTCTGCTGCGTCTTGGCAGCGGCGCCGAGGTGATCAAGCGGGTCGACTTCCGCAACACCGGCCCTGAGCAGATCCCGGGTCTCATCGTGATGAGCGTGGATGACGGGGTGGGCGCCGGTGCGGATCTGGATCCGGCCATCGACGGCCTGGTGGTGATGATCAACGCCACCAATCAGCCCCAGAGCATCGGCGATTTCCGTGACGGCAAGGATCAGCCCATCGATCTGACCGGCATGGTCCTGAGCGGTGCCCACCGTGACTCCGACAGCATCGCCAGCGGTGCGGCCAATGACAGCGGTCAGCTGACCCTTGGCGCCTGGTCGGCGGCGGTGTTCGTCAAGCCGCAGAGCGGTGCCCAGGGCGCGGGGCTGCCGGTGAGCAAGAAGACGGATCTGAGCACCTTGCCTCCCTTCGGTGACACCGAGGTGTTCGTGCGCGGTTTCCTGAATCAGTGGGATCCGGTCAACAAGATGAACTTCAGTGGCAATTTCACCTATGAGTTCACCACCGAGGTGACGGCGGATCAGCTGGGGTCGACCCAGGTGAAGATCGCTGGCAACGAGTGGAGCGGCCCCGTCAATTACGGCAAGTGCAGCGATACCGACCAGCTTGCGACCGGCCAGGTCAATACGCTCTGTGCCAATGGCGGGGATCTGCCGTTCAACGTGGAGAAGGCTGGTACCTACAAGTTTGTCTTCACCGCCATGAACAAGGACAAGCCCACCCTGAGTGTCAGCTACACCGAACCGGCGCAGAGCTGCAAGGTGCTGGATACCGTCGCGGGCAATCCGCTCGGCTTCCCGCTCTATGTGCGCGGCAGTCTGAGCGACTGGAACGCCCAGCCGGCCTACCAGCTGAGCTACAAGGGGATGGAAGGTAACCTCGCCATCTATCAGGCCGCCTTCAACTACGCGGGCAGCTTTGACTTCAAGTTTGCCAACGACGATGGCAACTGGAGCAAGCAGTTCTTCGTGAAGGATGCCGGTGGCACCCTGATCGCACTGGAGCCCGAGCAGGTTTACCCGCTCCAGCACGGCGACGGTGGCATGGGCAACAACAGCATCACGCTGGAACAGGGTCTGTGGAGCTTCCTGGTGAAGGTTGACCCGACCCAGACTTCCGGCGAGGTGGGCAGCGTCATCATCCAGGAGTGCAGCGCCAAGTAAGTCTTTCCCATCGAGCCCGGGGCTGGCTCGGCAGCCCCCGGGTTGAATTCCGCCTCGCCAAGGGCGGGATAACACCGAGAGAGTAAGCAAAGCGCGACTGCCGACCGGCAGCCGCGCTTTTTCTTTGCTCGTGGGCGAGGCAATAAAAAAGCCGCCCCGTTGGAGCGGCTGTTGGTTGTTCAGTTTACGGCCGGCCTAGCGTTTTCGCAGCAGGCGCAGGGCGTTGGCGGTGACCAGGGCGGTGGCGCCGGTGTCGGCCAGCACCGCAATCCACAGGCCGGTGATGCCGAGCAGGCTGGTGACCAGGAAGATGGCCTTGAGCCCCAGCGCCAGCGCGATGTTCTGGTGGATGTTGGCCAGTGCCGCGCGGGAGAGCCGGATCATGGCGGCGACCCCGCCGAGCTGGTTGTAGGTCAGCGCCGCATCGGCGGTCTCCAGCGCCACGTCGGTGCCGCCTCCCATGGCGATGCCGATGCTGGCCCGCTTCATGGCCGGTGCATCGTTGATGCCGTCGCCGATCATCGCGACCTTCTGGCTGAGGCCGAGCTTGGCGATTTCATCGACCTTGCCCTCCGGCAGCAGGCCGGCGCGCCAGCCCATGCCGAGCTCGCCGGCGATCGCCTCGGCGGCGCGGGGGTTGTCCCCGGTCAGCATGATGCTCTGCAGGCCGAGCTGGTTGAGCTCCTGCAGCGCCGCAGCCGCCTCGGGGCGGATCTGGTCGCGCAGGGCCAGCAGGGCGGCCGGGGCGGCGTTGGGCTGACCGAGCACCACCACTGTCTTGCCTTGCTGCTCCAGGGTGGCGACCCGGGCCAGCATCGCCGCATCCAGGGTGGCGACCCGGCTCGGTGCCAGCAGCTGCCAGAGGACTCCGTCGATGCGACCCTCTACCCCCATGCCGGGCAGGGCGCGCAGCTCCTGGGCCGCCGCCAGGGCAAGACCCCGCTTCCCTGCCGCCGTCACCACGGCGCGGGCCAGCGGGTGGTGGGAGCCCTGCTCGATGGCCGCCGCCAGCGCCAGCAGGTCGGCCTCCGGCTGGCCATCGAGGCTCACCAGTTCGGTCAGCTGCGGCTTGCCCAGGGTCAGGGTGCCGGTCTTGTCAAAGGCCAGGGTATCGATGTGGGCGAGGCGCTCCAGCGCGGCGCCCCCCTTGATGAGGGCACCCTGCCGGGTGGCTGCCGCCAGTGCCGAGGTGACCGCCGCCGGGGTGGAGATGACCAGGGCGCAGGGGCAACCGATCAGCAGCAGCGCCAGCCCGCGATAGACCCACTCGTCCCAGATCTGGCCGAAGGCGAGCGGCGGTACCAGCACCACCAGCAGGGCGACCAGCATCATGGCCGGGGTATACCAGCGACTGAAGCGATCGATGAAACGCTCGATGGGGGCGCGCTGGGTCTCGGCCTCCTCGATGAGGTGCAGGATGCGGTCGATGGCGTTGTTGCCGGGCTCTGATACCACCTCAAGGCGCAGCACCCGATCCGCCGCCAGACTGCCGGCGGGGACCTTGTCACCCCGGCGGCGCTCCACCGGGATGGATTCGCCGGTCAGGGCGCTCTCGTCAAAGGCGCCGAGGGGGTCGAGCAGGCGGGCATCGGCGGCCAGGCGGGCACCCGGGGCGATTTCGATGATGTCACCGGGGCGCAGCTGGTCGGCAGCGACTTCTTCCCGTACCTCGCCCTCGGCAGTGGTGCGGATGCGCAGCGCCTTGTCGGGCACCAGCGCCATCAGGGCGGTGACCCCGGCGCGGGCGCGGCCGGCGGCGTAGGCTTCCAGATGTTCCCCCAGCATGAACAGCAGCAGCACCATGGCCGCTTCGGCGGTTTCGCCGAGGAACAGGGCCCCCACGGCGGCGACCGTCATCAGGGTCTCGATGGCGAAGGGAGAGCCGCTTCTGGTCAGTGCCCACGCCTTGCGGGCGACGGGCCACAGTCCCCAGAGGGTGGCCAGGGTAAAGAGCGGCTGACCTAGCTGGGCCGGCAACAGGGCCGCCACCCCCATCAATCCGGCGAGCGACAGGGGCTGCCAGTATTTGCCGAGCAGGTTACTGACCCTCTGCATCAGCGGGCTGCGGCCCGGTTCGCTGCGAGCCGTGTTCTGAACGCCCCCTTTGAGCTGGAAGCCGGCGGCCAGCACGGCGGCGGTAACGGGGTCGGGGGAGAGGCCGGGGGCCAGATCCACCACCAGCTTCTCGGTGGCAAACAGCACCCGAGCCTGCTGTACGCCCTCCACCCGGCTGACGGCGGTCTCTATCTTGCGTGCACAGCTGGGACAATCCATGCCCAGCACCTGCCAGCTATGGCGGCGGCTGTTTTGCTCGGGGGTAGCCAGCGGCGGCTCGGTCGCGGCGGTCGTGTGGGCGTGCCCCTGCTCATGATGATCGTGGTCGTGGGCTGTGTCGGTGGCGCAAGTGCCTCTGGGGGGCTCTTCATCACTCGAGCCGTCTGCGCCACTTTGCCCCTGATGATCGTGGCGGATCGGGTTGGCGACACCACTGGCCTGTGCCGCGTTGTCGCAGCAGTGGCTGGTGTGGCTGTGCCCGGCCTGTGGGGTGGCGGCCTTGCTGACGGCCTTGATGGAGGCGGCGGCGTGTTGATGGCTGCAGCAGGATTTGCTCATGATGCGTTCCTCTTGAGGGATCCCGCCCCTGCGGGATCCTGGATGACTGAGCCGAGTGTAAACCTTGGTGTAAAGTCCAAGGTCAAGCCCTCTTCTCCTCTTTGTCCGGGGCCATGTCAGTGGCCGCTGAGCTGCCTCTGGAGCAGGGGGGATGCAAAGGGATGCCAAATCCCTTTCATTAGCGGGTGTTTGTCATCCCGTGGCGGGCCTATACTGGGGACCCTGGATCCCACATCAATCATCAAGGACCTAACATGAGCAATACCGTCACCCTGCAAGGCAACCCCGTCTCCGTCTCCGGCCACTTCCCCGTTGCCGGTGAGCAGGCCAAGCCCTTCTCCCTGGTTGCTGGCGATCTGTCCGATGCGACCCTGGCGACCTTCGCCGGCAAGCGCAAGATCCTGAACATCTTCCCGAGCGTCGACACCCCGACCTGCGCCACTTCCGTACGCAAGTTCAACGAGCAGGCAAGCGCCCTGAACAACACCGTCGTGCTGTGCATCTCCGCCGACCTGCCGTTCGCCCAGGCCCGTTTCTGCGGCGCCGAGGGTCTGGACAAGGTGGTGAACCTCTCCACCCTGCGTGGCGTCTCCTTCCTGCAGGACTACGGCGTGGCCTTCTCCTCCGGTCCGCTGGTGGGTCTGGCTGCCCGTGCCATCGTGGTACTGGATGAGCATGACAAGGTGCTGCACAGCGAGCTGGTGGCCGAAGTCGCCGACGAGCCGAACTACGCCGCCGCCCTGGCCGTTCTGTAAGTCGCGCCACAGGCTGATTGCCTGACGGCCTGCCCCGTTCACACGGGGCAGGCCGTTTTTATTGCGCTCCCGAACCTTTTACTTATGGGGTGGGTCTGGCTAGACTTCGCCTCCACATCCTCGTTCAGCTTGTATCTGCGATCCCCATGACGTTTGACGAACTCGCCCTTGACCCCGCCCTGTTGCCCCTGCTGCCCGCAGCGCTGGAAAAACCGACCCCCATTCAGCAGCTAGCCATTCCTGCTGCCTTGTCAGGACGGGATCTGCTTGCCCTGGCCAGGACCGGCAGTGGCAAGACCCTGGCATTCGGCCTGCCGCTGCTGCAGAGGCTGGACGCAGCCAGTGACCGGGTACAGGGATTGGTACTGGTCCCCACCCGGGAGCTGGCAAGCCAGGTGAGCGCCGCCCTGCAGGAGATTGCCGACGGGTTGGGGGTGCGCCTTCTGACCCTGTGTGGCGGGGTGGCCCAGGAGTGGCAGGAGCAGGAACTGGCTCTCGGCCCCCAACTGCTGGTGGCGACCCCCGGACGGTTGCGGGACTTGCTGGCCCAGCAGACGCTGGGGCTGGGTGCCCTGCGCATGCTGGTGCTAGATGAAGCGGATCGCCTGCTGGAGATGGGGTTCTGGCCCGATATCCAGTGGCTGATGAAGGCAATGCCGGAGGCGCGGCAGCAGATGCTCTTCTCCGCCACCTTGCCGGTCGAGCTGGAGAGCCTGGCCTCGGGCCTGCTGCAGGATCCGGTGCGCATCGAGGCCGAGCCGCTCAACAGCCTGGTGAACGACATCGAGGAGCGGCTCTATCTGGTCAACAGGAGCAGCAAGGTGCCTGCGCTGATCGCCCTGCTGGAGGCCGGAGAGTGGCCCCAGGTGCTGGTCTTCATCAGTGCTAGGGACGGCGCGGACGGGGTGGCCAAGAAACTCGCCAGGGCTGGCATGACGGTGGCAGCCCTGCACGGAAACAAGGATCAGGCCACGCGGGAGCAGGCGCTGGCGGATTTCAAGGAGGGCAGGGTGCGGGTGCTGGTGGCCACGGATCTGATGGCGCGCGGCATCCACGTGGAGGCATTGCCGGTGGTGATCAATCTGGATCTGCCGGAGCATGCGCCCGTCTACGTGCATCGTATCGGTCGTACCGCCCGTGCCGGGCAGAGCGGTCTGGCCATCTCCCTTACCTGCCACGGGGATGGGGAGGCGCTCGAGGGGATCCGGGCCCTGACCGGTCGGCCCCTGCCCCTGGCGGCGCTGGCAGGTTTCCCGGTGACCGACAAACCCGCCAGCGGGGAGAGCAAACGGGCGCCAAGAGACAAGCAGGCGAACCGTCGCACCCAGGGCAAGCGCAGCATCAAGCAGTTCAAGGGCAAATCCTGAGACGGACTTCTTGCCCCCGGCGGGAGCCTGTCGTCGTGAAGGAGAGGAGAGATCGGCAGCGCGCCCGGGGGCGCGCCAAACTACACGGCAAGGGGGGCAGTCGTGGAACTGGTTGATCAGGCGGGAGAGGTTTTGCAACCGCTCCACCAGCAGGGTGATGCCATCGAGGGCCTGACGGCTGTTGTCCGCGGTATGGCTCGCCAGTTGGTGGATCTGGTGGATCCCCTGATCCAGGGTGCTGGTGACATCCGCCTGCTGGCTCACCGCCTGGGCTATCTCGTCGCTGGTGTGGGTCACCCGGGCCAGCATCCGGTTGATCTGGTCGAGCACCTCGGCGGTGGCCCCCATGTGCTGCTGGCAGAGCACTGATGTCTGGGCCCCCTGCTCCATGCCATCGGACAGTTGCCGGGTGCTCTGTTGCAGCGCCCCTATCATGTCGCTTATCTCGCCGGTGGAGCTGCGGGTCTTCTGGGCCAGGGCCCGAATCTCGTCGGCCACCACCGCAAAGCCGCGCCCCTGTTCACCGGCCCGTGCCGCCTCGATGGCCGCATTGAGGGAGAGCAGGTTGGTCTGATCCGCAATCTGCCCGATCACCTCCAGAATGCCGTTGATCTTCTGGCTGTCCTGGGTCAGGCGCGCCAGCACGCCCTGGCTGGCGTCCAGCTCCTGATGAAGCCTGTCGACCGAATCCCGGGTGGTGGCCAGCGCCTGCTGGCCACTGGCGGAAACCTGCTGGACCTCGCCCACCAGCGCATTGGCCTGGTGGGCATTGTCAGCCACATCGCGGATGGACTGGCTCATCTGGGTGATGGCCGCCGCCAGTTGCTCGCTCTGGGCCCGCTGCTGTTGCAGGTGAGTGTCTATGGTCTGGATATGCCCCCTGTCATCCTCCGCCGCCTGCAGGATCTGCTGGTTGGTGTCCGCGCTGCGACCCACCACGGCGCGCAGCTCCGCCTTCTTCATGCGCAGCAGCAGTTCAAGGGCGGCCAGGCTGTCCTGACGCCTGGCATAGAGTACCTGGCAAAGGGCGCTGCCCTGCTCCTCGCCCGCCATGGCCAGCAGCCTGGTCAGCCGCCGTTGCAGATGCCAGCCATGCCCCATCTGGGCCAGCAAGCAGAGCAGGGTGATGACGCCCCACCCCGGCTGGCCGGTGACCAGACTGGCCCCCATGCCGAGCAGGGCGGTGCCAGAGAGCAGCAGACACAGCTGCCCCGGCTCCAGGGTCAGCCGGGTCAGCCAGGGCAGTGCCTTGCCGTCACGGATCCGGGCATAGAGCTGCTCTGCCCAGGCGATGTCGTGATCCTGGGGACGGGTGCGGACAGACTGGTATTCGATGATCTGCTGCTGATCGTTGAGAATCGGCGTGACGTAGGCGTTGACCCAGTAGAACTGACCACTCTTGGCGCGGTTCTTTACCAGCCCCATCCAGCTCTTGCCTTGTTGCAGGCGGCGCCACATGTCGGCGAACGCGGCCTTGGGCATGTCGGGGTCGCGGACCAGATTGTGGGGCTCCCCTTCCATTTCGGTCGCGCTGTAGCCCGCCACATCGCAAAAGTGCTGGTTGGCATAGGTGATGTGACTGGCGGGATCCGTGGTCGAGATCAGTGATATGTGATCGGGGAAACGGATCTCCCCTTCGTGCCGGGTTGTGGTCATGTGCCCATCCTGAATGAGCCAAGTAACTGATAAAGTTATTTTTTATTTTTGTGATTGTTACGGCGTCATTGTAGATGCGGACTGTTACACCACCTTGGCTTGGGTCAATAAATCAACACGGGAAAGGCTGAAAAAAGTCGTAGATGGCGGGCTCAGCCGCGGGGAGTGAAGTCGTGGATCTCCCCCGTCCTCGGTTTGAAGCGGGGGTCATTGTCTTCTGCGCTGGCGACCCAGGCCATGGCCTGGCAGAAACTCTCCTGCTTGGCGAAGGCATCCCGGGCCTGATCGATGGCTCGTTCGGCATTGCGCCGCTCCATCTTGCTGGCCTTGCGGTCGCTGAACTGCTTCTGCTGGCTCAACATCCATTCGAGGAAGGCCTGACGGCATTCGGTTTCATCGGCGGCCTTGGCGGGAAGGGCAACAAACAGGGCAATCAGGAGCAGAGCACGCATGGCAGGATCGGATCACGGGGTTGATGAATGAAAAGAGGCGGCATTATATGCCGGGAACTTGAACAGGAACAGTGCCAGGAGGGGTCAGGTGTCCCGACCCCTCCCCGGACTCAGTGTTTGACGAGGTAGAGCTGACGGCTGTAGGCCACGTCTTCCGGGTTGTTGATGGGATACCCCTTGAGCCAGGGCTTGATGAGCCGGGCATTGGTGTACTGGTAGATGGGGGCGATGGGGGCCTCCTTCTGCAAGATGGCCTCGGCCTCATCAAACAGGCGAGCCCGCTCTGCGGGATCCTGACTGTTGGCCGCCTGCGCCAGCAGCTTGTCGTAAGCCGGGTTGGCGAACCGGGCCATGTTGCCGCTGTGGCCCGATCCCCAGAGCCCGAGGAAGGCGGAGGGGTCGTTGTAATCGGCGACCCAGGAGGAGCGGATCACCTCGAACTGGCCGCTTTGACGGCTGTCGAGATAGGTTTTCCACTCCTGGTTGGTGAGCTCGACCCGGGCCCCCAGCTTCTGTTTCCACTGGTTGGCGATGGCCAGTGCCATCTTCTTGTGAATTTCCGCCGTGTTGTAGAGCAGGGTCAGCTTGAGGGGATTGCTTGGGCCGTAGCCCGCTTCTTTCAGCAGGGCTCTGGCACGCTCGTCCAGCGACTGCTGACTGCTGGTGGAGAGCAGATTGGGCTTGGGGTCGAAGTCGGCGGTCACGTCCGGGGTGAAGTGGTAGGCCGGTTTCTCCCCGGTTCCCAGCACCTTGTCGGCAATCAGGCCCCTGTCGATGGTGTAGGAGAGCGCCTGGCGCACCCGCACATCATTGAGGGGCGGGCGTTGGGTGTTGAAGGCGTAGTAGTAGGTGCCGAGCTGTTCCGGGGTATAGACCTCCCCCGGGATCTGGGCCATCAGGCTCTGGTACTGCTCCTTGGGGAAGGATTCGGTGATGTGCAGATCCCCGGCCAGATAGCGGTGGGTGGCCGCGCTCTCCTGGTTGATGGGCACGAAGGTGACGCGGGTCAGCACCGTGTGGGCGCGATCCCAGTAGTAGGGATTGGGCGTCAGCTCCAGTTTCTCGTTCACCACCCGGTGACTCAGCACGAAGGCGCCGTTGCCCACCAGCTTGCCGGGCTGGGTCCACTGGTTGCCATATTGTTCCATGCTGGCCCGGTGCAGGGGCGACAGGCTGGGATGGGTCAGCAGGCTCAGGAAATAGGGCACCGGCTGGGAGAGGGTCACCTTCAGGGTATGGTCATCGACGGCCTCCACCCCGAGCGCATCGGGGGCCAGCTTGCCTGCCACTATGTCGTCCACCTTGTCGAAGCGGGCAAGCTGGGCAAACCAGGCGAAAGTGGCGGCTTCCCTGGGGTCAACCAGCTTGCGCCAGCCATAGACGAAGTCGGCGGCCTGCACGGGATCGCCGTTGGACCAGCGGGCGTCCGGTCGCAGATGGAAGGTGAAGCGCTGGTTGCCCTGGTTGTCCCAGCTGGCGGCCACCCCGGGCTGCACCTTGCCGTCCGGCCCCTGGGTCAGCAGCCCCTCGTAAAGGTCTCTGAGGACCTGCAGCTCCGGCAGTCCCACCAGCTTGAGAGGGCTCAGGCTCGCCGGTTCATCCTTGAGATGACGGACGACAGCCTGTTCGGCGGCGAGTGGGGTGCCGGGTGGCACATCGGCAGCCTGGACGCAGGCACAGCCCAGCAGGGCCAACAGGGGGCTCCATCCTTTCATGGTGAATCCTTCAAAATGTGTGAAGCGGGGAGAAAACTCGGCGAGAATGCATCGCCGGCAGATGGGAAATCATGATATCCCCTTTGCTGGTCAGACCGCCAGCATGAGTCCCATTGATATCCGATGCGGCTGTCAACGAAGGGGCGCCGTGAGCGCCGGGAAAAGGAGAGAATGATGAGAGCATGGATCTTGTTGGTCTGCGTGCTGAGCCAGGGCGCCTGGGCGTTGGCCCCGTGCGAGAAGAGCAGCCCGGTGGGAAGCTGGTGCGAGGTGAACATCGAGGCGCTGCACCCCACCCAGGGCGGTGTGGGGCAGTTGCAGGTGGATACCACTGCCCGGGAGCTGGCGGACAAGAGCGAGAAGCAGCTCGACAAACTGATGAAAAAGAAAGAGATCCCCATCGTCATCGCGCCGGATGGGGGTTACTGGCTGGTGGACAGGCACCACCTGACCAAGGCGCTGTGGCAGCAAGGGGTGAAGCAGGTCAGGGTAAAGGTGATTGCACGGTTGCAGGACAGGGCCAATTTCTGGAGCCAGATGCAGAACAACCACTGGGCCTGGCTCAAGGATGAACGGGGTCAACCCCTGACTCCCGAGCAGTTGCCCGGCCATATCGGTGAGTTGCCGGATTATCCCTACCGCACCCTGGCGGGGCTGTTGCAGGATGCGGGCTACTTCAGCAAGAAGGATCAGGTCTACTTCGTCGAGTTTGCCTGGGCCAGCTGGCTCGGCCAGCAGATGGCCTGGCAGCCGATCGATGAGGTCAACCTCGCGGATCGCCTCGCCGAAGCCAAACGGCTGGCGTGCAGCAGCAAGGCGGCGGATCTGCCTGGTTACCCCGGCAAGCAGTGTCGCGTCAATCAGCCCAGAACGGCGGGTTAAGGGATCCTGCACAAAGGGTCTGGTTGATATTTGTTCTCGATTGGCCATGATACAGACTCCACTCGTGTCGGCAAAGGAGAGGAACATGGAACATCAGAACTGGCAACGTTACATGCTGGAGGCGGAGAATGCCCTTGGCATGGGGGCTCTGGGCACGGCGATCTGCCTCTATCAGCAGGCTCTGGGGGAAGTGTATGAGCTGGCCTCCGGGGATCTGGACGAACTGGCCAGCATGCGGGTCGCCACCTGTCACCGCATGGCCGATTTCTGGCGTGCCATGGAAGAGCCCGCCTATGAACTGCGCTACCTCAAGCTCGCCTCCGAACTGGTCACCGCCCTGGTGCCCCAGTGCCCCAACCGGGAGTGCGAATCTCTCATCAGCGAGCTGGGCTGCTGCCGCGCCGCCCTGCTCTCCTTCTTGAAGCGCCACCCCAATCCGGAGATCGCCCGGCTTATCCAGGTGCAGGACAGGGTGCAGGGCTGCGAGCTGATAGGCCGGTTCCGTCTCAACTGAGTTCAGCGCCGTTTTTGCAGCTTGCTGGCGATGCGGCTTTGCGCCTCTTCCCCTTGGAGGGCCAGGGCGAAGGCGCGCGCTTCCAGGTCGATGACGAAATGCACCGCCTGTTTGAGCTCCTGCTTGAGCAGCGCCTTGCTCTTCTGGAGCGCCATCGGCGGCTTGGCCGCCAGTTTCAGTCCCTGCTCCCGAGCGAAGGGGAGCAGGTCCGCCGGGGCCAGCACCCGGTTGGCGAGCCCGAGACGCAGCGCCTCTTCTCCATCGATGGGCTCTGCCAGCAGCAACAGCTCCGCCGCCTTGAGGTGACCGACGGTGCGTGGCAGCAGCAGGCTGGCGGCAAACTCCGGCACCAGTCCCAGCTCGACGAAAGGCAGCTGCAGCCGGGCGTTGTCACCCAGATAGACCAGGTCGCAGTGCAGCAGCAGTGTGGTGCCGATGCCGACTGCCGGGCCGCCCACGGCGGCGATCACCGGTTTGGGGAAGTCGGCCAGGGTGTGCAGAAATTGCAGGATGGGATCGTCCGGCTCAAGGGCGTGCTTGTCAACAAAGTCGGCCAGATCGTTGCCGGCGGTGAAGCACTCCGCCTGGCCTTGCAACAGCAGCACATGGACCTCTTCGTCCCGGGCGGCCTGGCGCAGTGCGTCGGTCAGCGTCAGATACGTCTCCGTGTTGAGGGCATTGCGCTTTTCCGGGCGATTGAAGGTCAGGGTGAGCAAGCCGTCCTGCTGTTCGGCCAGAATTGTGAGGGCCATGTCTGAATCCTTGTTGTCGGGGGCTGTCAAAAGCTTGCCACAGGGGTAAGCTTTGTCTCGTTTAACAACATCATAAAAGGATTTCAACCATGTTTAAACGTGCGTTTTATTCCACCATGGCACTGCTTCTGGCCGCCCCGGCCCTGGCCAAGGTCGACGCAGTCGATGGTTATGTGCGTCTGCTGCCCCCTGGCTCGCCGAACACGGCGGCGTTCATGGTGCTCAGGAACGATGGGGACAAACCGGTGAAACTGGTGGCGGGAGCGTCCCCTGAGGCGGGCCGTGTCGAGCTGCACACCCATTTGCACGAGAACGGCGTCATGAAGATGCGCCAGGTGGAGAGCATCGAGATCCCGGCCAAGGGGGAGGCCGTGCTCAAGCCCGGCAGCCTGCACATCATGTTGTTCGACATCCATACCCTGGCCCAGGGCACGCCCTTCCCGCTGACCCTGACCCTGGACGATGGCCAGACGCTGTCACTGAGTCTGCCCGTGAAGCCGGTCGAACCCATGAAAGGGATGAAGCACTGACATTTATGGACGCTTGTTCAGCTTTTTACTCTAGGTATTCCTTGCCCAGCGGGTAAAATGATGGCCTTTCCAGTCCAAAATGGAGCGAAGTGATGAAGAAGACCCTGATTGCCGGCACTGTGATGGCTCTGCTCAGCCATGGGGCCATGGCCGCCAATGACTGGCGTTTTGCGGCGGGTGCCGATCTGTGGAATGCCCAGGGAAGTGGCCAGGTCAGCAGCGTGGGTGCCGATGGCAGCTACGACGAGAACTACAACTGGAGCGGCTACCTGCAACTGGAGCACGGCATCCTGCTGCTGCCCAACGCCAAGTTCGAAATGTCCGACTTCAGCAGCAGCGGCGGCAGCTTCAACAACGATCTGCTGGCTTACGACCTGAGCCTCTACTATCGCCTGTTCAACAACGACCTGTTCCAGATCGACCTGGGTCTGACCGGTCGTCGCTACGACGGTGATTTCAACACCCAGCACTACTCCTATGACAAGGATGTGCTGATGGCCTACACCGGCGCCGAAGTGCGCATCCCGGGGACCGGCTTTGCCGCCTTCGGCGATGCCCGCGTGCAGGATGCCGACAACTACGACTACCGTCTGGGCGGCTCCTACAAGTTCTCTTCCGTGCCGCTCAAGATCCGCGCCGGCTGGCGTGAGGCCGAGATGGACTTCGATCGCGTCGATCAGACCATCGACGGCTGGTTCATCGGTGGTGAATTCACCTTCTGATCTCCCTGAGGAGCACACATGGGCCACATCATAGTGACTGGCGCGGGGTCCGGACTGGGCCGCGCCCTGACCATAGGGCTGGTTGAACGCGGCCATCAGGTTTCCATGATGGGTCGCCGTTACCAGAAACTGCAGGAGCAGGAAGAGCTGCTCGGCAAGGCGGTGATCGGCATTGCCGCCGATCTCGCACACCACGAAGAGGTGGATGTCGCCTTTGCCGCTGCGGTGGAGTGGGGCGGCCTGCCCGACATGGTGATCCACTGTGCCGGTGTCGGCGAGTTCGGCCCGGTGGGTGTCTACACCGCCGAGCAGATCCGCCGGGTGGTGGAGAGCAATCTCATCTCTACCATACTGGTGGCCCAGCAGACGGTGCGTCTCATCGGCGACCAGGGCGGCGTGCTGGCCAATGTGCTCTCCTCCGCTGCCCAGACCGGCAAGGCCAACGAGAGCCTCTATTGCGCCTCCAAATGGGGCATGCGCGGCTTTCTCGAATCCTTGCGGGCCGAGCTGAAGAGTGCTCCCCTGCGACTGGTGAACCTCTATCCGAGCGGGATCCGCAGCGAGTTCTGGGAGAATTCGGATCACGTGGATTCGAGTGGCTTCATGACGCCGGAGGACGCGGCAGCCTACATGCTGGATGCGCTGGCCGCGAGAAGCAGCTGCCATGTGACCGATCTCTTTATCGGTCGCAATAGTTGAGATAGTGGGCTCCGGCCCTTGCCGCCCAGAAGAGCAGAAACAAAAGGCGCGCCATTTGGCGCGCTTTTTCATTGATGTGCAGTGCTAAATTATCTGCTTGCCTGCCTCTCTTTACGCCGGGCCATCATGGATGTGAAGGCGGGTAAATTCAGTGCCGACATGGCATGGATGATTGATGATGCATGTCGGCACTTATTATTTCCGAGTCGCATATTCCCGCAGGAAGGATGGAATCACCTGTTTTGGCTTCTTGCCAAGGGTCAGCAGCAATTCAAAGTCCGGGTCGATAATGCCATGTCGGCACGCCAGCTCTTCCAACAAGGCAAGCCAGAGGTGGGCCGTCACCTCTGCATCCGCCAGGGCACGGTGAAACACCCCGTCATTGGGCAGGCTCCGGTATTGCACCAGGGTACCCAGCTTGTGATCCGGGGCATCGGGAAACAGGCGCCTCGATAGCAGCAGGGAACAGGCGAACTGGCCGCGGTATTGCGCCGGCAATCGCTCTATTTCCGCATCCAGAAAGCGCTTGTCGAAGGAGGCGTTGTGGGCGACCAGATTGTCATCACCGATAAAGTCGACGAAATCCGCCATCACCTCGTTACAGGGGGGAGCCTGTTTCAGCATGGCATTGCTGATCCCGGTATATTGCTCGATGAAGCTGCTCACGTTGAAGCCCGGATTCATCAATGCCGAGAAACGCTCACTGATATGGCCATCCTTGATTCTGACGGCACCGATCTCGATGGCTCTATCCCCTTGTCCGGGTGAAAGCCCTGTGGTCTCGAAGTCGAGCACGACAACGGTATTGGCTGAGGCGATGGACATAACTTCTCGGGCAAGCTGGGTAAAGAGCGCCAGTCTAGGAAATCAGCCGTGCCGTGTACAGGGCAATGCAGTTATCTCATTGGTTCACGCTGGAGACGCATTTTTGTGCATCATGGCTGAGAGCCATATAAAAAGCCCCGAGTGCCGTGGCACTCGGGGCTTTCCTATGAAAAGCGAAAGGCGGTGTCGGCGTTATCAGCGACCCAGCTTGGCCTTGAGCAGGGCAACGATCTCTTTGATCGCCACTTCCTGCTTCTCGCCGGAGCGGCGGCACTTGTACTCAACCACGCCGTTGTCCAGACCACGGTCACCGATGACGATGGCGTGGGGCACACCGATCAGCTCCATGTCGGCGAACATCACACCCGGGCGCTCCTTGCGGTCGTCAAACAGCACGTCCACACCGGCGGCTTTGAGCTCGGCGTAGAACTGCTGCGCCTGCTCGGCCACGCGCTCGGATTTGTGCATGTTCATCGGCACGATGGCCACTTCGAACGGGGCGATGGCATCCGGCCAGATGATGCCGTACTGGTCGTTGTTCTGCTCGATGGCCGCAGCCACCAGACGGGAAACCCCGATACCGTAGCAACCCATCTCCATGGTGACGGACTTGCCGCCTTCGTTCAGCACGCTCGCCTTCATCGCTTCGGAGTACTTGGTGCCCAACTGGAAGATGTGGCCCACTTCGATACCGCGCTTGAGCAGCAGCTTGCCCTGGCCGCACGGGCTCGGATCACCTTCCACCACGTTGCGCAGGTCGGCCACTTCGTAAGAGGCGATGTCGCGATCCCAGTTTGCACCGGTCAGGTGGAAACCGGTCTCGTTGGCGCCGCAAACAAAATCGCTCAGATGGGCGGCGCTGCGATCGACGATGATGCGACCGGCAAAGCCGACCGGGCCGATGGAGCCTGCGTCGCAACCGGCGGCAGCCTTGATCTGCTCGTCATTGGCGAAGGTCAGCGGGTTAGCCACGCCAGAAAGCTTCTCGGCCTTGATTTCGTTCAGCTCGTGGTCGCCACGCAGTACCAGGGCGATGACGGCCTGTTTTCCGTGCTCGTCTTCCTCGGCCAGTACCAGCAGGGTCTTGGCGATGGCGGTCGGCGCCACGTTCAGGAAAGCGGCCACTTCGTCGATGGTGTGGACGGCCGGGGTGGCCACCTTGGTCAGGGCTTTGGTTGCGGCAGCGCGCTCGCCAGCCGGTGCCAGGGCTTCGGCCATCTCGATGTTGGCGGCGTAATCGGATGTATCGGAGAAGGCGATCAAGTCTTCACCGCTCTCGGCCAGCACCTGGAATTCGTGGGAGCCGGTGCCCCCGATGGAGCCGGTATCGGCCTGCACTGGGCGGAAGTTCAGACCCATGCGAGTGAAGGCGGTGCAGTAGGCCGCATGCATCTTCTCGTAGGTATCGACCAGGGAGGCCTTGTCGATGTGGAAGGAGTAGGCATCCTTCATCAGGAATTCGCGGCCGCGCATCACGCCGAAACGGGGGCGCACTTCATCGCGGAACTTGGTCTGGATCTGGTACAGATTCAGCGGCAGTTGCTTGTAGCTGTTCACTTCGTAACGGACCAGCGCGGTGATCACCTCTTCGTGGGTCGGACCCAGCACGAAGGGGCGGTTGTGACGGTCGGTCAGGCGGCACAGCTCGGGGCCGTAGTCATCCCAGCGGCCGGACTCCTGCCACAGCTCGGCGGGCTGTACCACCGGCATGGACACTTCGACGGCACCCGCATTGTTCATCTCTTCGCGGACGATGTTTTCAATCTTCTTCAGGACCCGCAGGCCGGTCGGCAGCCAGGCGTACATGCCGGAAGCGAGTTTGCGGATCATCCCGGCGCGCAGCATCAGCTGGTGGCTGACAACTTCAGCGTCGGAGGGGGTTTCCTTGAGAGTGGAAAGCAGATATTGGCTGGTACGCATCGCGGTAGACCTTCGCTAGTTCGGGCGGCTTGGCCCTGGAAAATTTCAAGTGCGGAATTTTAACAGGCGAAGCCCCCCGGCCCAAGGGCTAAATTCAGCGGCGCTGGGGGGAGGGCGGGGGCCTTGCCTCGCCCGCACTAGACCCGAAATTGCGACAGCAACTGCTGTTGCTGCTGGCTGGCCTGATGGAGGGAGGAGGCCAGTTGCAGGCACTCCTGGGCTTCCTGTTCGCCCGTCTGGGCCTGCAGGCTGATATCCGAAACCTTGCCCGTGGTGTGCCCCAGGGTGTGGGAGAGCTGGCTGGTCGCCTCTGCCACCTGTTGCACCATGTCGGCGAGCTGATCGATGGCCTCTTCTACCTTGAACAGGATCTGTTTGGTGTTGTCGGAGTCCGCCATACCCGATTCCACGGTTTTCAGGTTGCGTTGCATCATCAGATAGGCCTGCTCTGTCTGCTGCTGGATGCTGTTGATCACATCCGTTATCTCGGCGCTGGAGGTGGCGGTGCGATTGGCCAGGGTGCGCACCTCGTCGGCCACCACGGCAAAACCGCGCCCCATCTCGCCCGCCCGGGCGGCTTCGATGGCGGCATTGAGTGCCAGCAGGTTGGTCTGCTCCGAGATATTGCTGATGGTGGAGATGATCTGGCCAATCTGCCCTGCCTGCTCCTTGAGGGCATTGATGGCAGTGGCACATTCACTCACCTCCATGACCACCCGCTGCATGCCGGCGGTGGCGGAAGAGACATACTGGCTGCTTTGCGTGGTGAGCTGGCGCACCTCGTTGGCGTTGTGTGCCGCCAGGTTGCAGTTGTCCGAGATGGTGGTGGCCACCTGCACCATCTGCTCGCTGTCGTGGTGCAGCGCCTGGGCATGCGCAGCGGTCTGGCGGCTGCTCTGGCTGATGGCCTGGACCCGGTTGACCGAGGTGTGCACGTGCTGGTTGATGTGCTGGTTGTTGTCCATGGTGGCGCTGATCATCTTCTGCAGCTTCTCGATGAAGCGATCTACGCTGCCGGCCAGGGAGCCAATCTCGTCGTCGCGTGAGAGGTTGATGCGGGCATTGAGATCTCCTTCCCCGGCGGCGATGTCCTGCATGCGCTTGTCGACCTGGAGTAGCGGGCGAACAATGGTGCGCACCAGCCAGAAGCCGCAGCAGGTGACGATCAGCAGGCTGAGCAGCAAGCCCCCCAGGATGAGTCCCCTGGTGTAGTCGATGATGGCGTTGAGCTGGTGAACCTGATCCTCGACGGTGGCGTCCCCCTGGGCCTCGACCTCGACCAGAGCCAGCCTGAGCTGGTCGGCACTGTGTTCGTAACGGGCCAGCTGGTTCTGATAAGCGCTCAGGGCTGTGGTCCATTCACGGATCAGGCGGGCATTGTCGGCTTGCAGGGCACGATACTGGGTGGAGAGCATTTGGCCTGCAAACTCCCCGTCGCCGGGCACATCGAACTGGCCGGTTGCCAGCATGCCGTCAACCGCGTCCTGATAGAAGCGGGTGGCTTGTGCCAGCTCGGCCTGGATGGCAGGAGTGAGGCCTTCGCTCTGCATCTTCTCCAGCGCATAGAGCTGGCGCAGGAATCCGATGTTGGCCTCCATGCCGCCATCGGCCGCCTGCCAGCGGGTTGCAAGGCCGCCGTTCCAGCTGATGGCCTGATCCGGTGAGCGGGTGAGGCTCTCGACGGCCTCGTCACCGATCACCTCCAGCCTGGTCGAGAGGCGTGACATGCGTTCAGAACTGGCGCGCAACGCCTCATCGGCGCTCGTGAAGGTGCGATAGAGGGTCAGCAGCTGTGCCTGCTCTTGCTGATAGGTCTGCTCATGCTGCTTCAGCGTGGTGATGGCTGCCGCATCGATGAGCCCGCCTTGCTCCACCCGGCGCAAAGCGTCGCTGGCCGCCTCTTTTGCCCGTTGCAGCTCCGGTGCGTCGAGGGGGATCCCCGAGAGCATCTTCTGGATATAGAGCGACTGGTTGCCGAGTTCGATGGAGCCCTCCATGGCACCATCTGCCGTCTGCCAGGCGGCACCCAGGACGTAGGAGAGCAGATCAGCCAGCCGCTGGCTGCCATACCAGCCGATCGCCCCCATGCCCAGGGTGCAGCCGAGCAGAATGGTGAGTCCGAGGTTGGATGTGGTGACAATTTTCATGATTCAAGCCATCCCTGGTGCCGAACAAGACCATTTCAGTGTTCAATCAATGACGAAGATGTGCCATCCCCGATGGAAAATAAAGTGACAGACAGTGTTCTCAACGAGGGAAATGGACGGGTATGAAGAGCGGGTCATCCCATGATCTGCATGGGCCTATGCTGGATACTTATCCAGTTATTCTTTATGCTATGACCCAATTTGCGAGAGTCTGCGTGGCGAGGAAAAGAACATGATCGGTCGCTTGAGAGGCGTCATCATCGAGAAGCAACCCCCCGAGGTGTTGCTGGAAGTCGGAGGGGTGGGATATGAGGTTCATATGCCCATGAGCTGCTTCTATGATCTGCCCGAACTCGGGAAGGAGGCCGTCATTCACACCCACTTCGTGGTGCGTGAAGATGCCCAGCTGCTCTACGGCTTCAACCACAAGCAGGAGCGGGCGCTGTTTCGCGAGCTGATCAAGACCAACGGGGTCGGCCCCAAGCTTGCCCTGGCCATTCTCTCCGGCATGACGGCCACCCAGTTTGTGATGAGCGTCGAGCGCGAGGAGATAAGCTCCCTGGTCAAGTTGCCCGGCGTGGGCAAGAAGACCGCCGAGCGCCTGGTGGTGGAGATGAAAGACCGCCTCAAGGGCTGGGTCAGCCACGATCTCTTCTCCCCGGCCGAAATCACCCTGCCCGCGAAAGAGAGCCCGCTGCGTGCCCCAGATGCGAGCGAGGAGGCGGCCAGTGCACTGGTGGCCCTCGGCTACAAGCCGCAGCAGGCCAGCCAGATCGTCAGCAAGGTGGCTGCCGACGGCATGTCGGTAGAGGAGATCATTCGTGAATCCCTGCGCAGCCTGGTGTGAGGTAGACAATGATTGAAGCGGATCGCCTCATCTCGGCCGGTGCTGCCCGTGAGGACGAGATCATCGATCGGGCCATCCGGCCCAGAAAGCTGGCCGATTACACCGGACAGGATCACGTCTGCGATCAGATGGAGATCTTCATCGAGGCCGCCCGCCAGCGCGGGGAGGCCCTCGATCATCTGCTGATCTTCGGGCCTCCCGGCCTTGGCAAGACCACGCTGGCCAACATCGTCGCCAACGAGATGGGGGTCAACATCAAGACCACCTCGGGCCCCGTGCTGGAGAAGGCCGGCGATCTGGCGGCGCTCCTCACCAACCTGGAACCGAACGATGTGCTCTTCATCGACGAGATCCACCGTCTCAGCCCGGTGGTGGAGGAGGTGCTCTATCCGGCCATGGAGGATTATCAGCTCGACATCATGATAGGGGAGGGGCCAGCGGCCCGCTCCATCAAGCTCGATCTCCCTCCCTTCACCCTGATCGGTGCCACCACCCGGGCCGGCTCCCTCACCAGCCCCCTGCGGGATCGGTTTGGCATCGTGCAGCGCCTCGAGTTTTACAACGTCAAGGACCTGACCGACATCGTCTCTCGCAGCGCCCGCTGCCTCGGGCTCGACATGACGGAAGACGGCGCTCTCGAGGTAGCCCGTCGCTCCCGGGGGACACCGCGGATTGCTAACCGTTTGTTAAGGCGGGTACGAGATTTTGCCCAGGTGAAGTCTGACGGGCGAATTGACGGACCCATTGCGGCCCGAGCTATGGACATGCTGGACGTGGACAACGAAGGTTTCGACTTCATGGATCGCAAGCTATTGTTGGCCGTCATCGACAAGTTTATGGGGGGGCCAGTCGGGCTCGACAACCTGGCCGCCGCCATCGGTGAGGAGAAGGACACCATAGAAGACGTGCTGGAACCTTATCTGATCCAGCAAGGCTATCTGCAACGTACACCCAGAGGGCGGATCGCAACTCAGAGAGCCTACGCACACTTTGGCCTGGAACGACCGGCAGATCAGTAGACGTTGCGATATGAACCAAAAAGCCGCCCTTGAGGCGGCTTTTTGTTTTGCGGGCAAAAAAAAGCCCACGGCACAGGCGGTGGGCAAAGACAATTCAGGATGGATGTTCACAGACAGTGAGCGCGTCTGCAGACCGGTCGGGAAAAAACAGAGGAGCCGTCGCGAGGCTTCAGAGTCGGTTCATTTGATAGAGTTGAACGAAAGAAAGCTTGTAGTAACGGATGGTCTTGGCAACAAACTTTTTCATCATTAATCCCAACAAACAGGTTCGAAATGTTCATCGAATACGTACCGGGAACCCGGAATGACCGGCCTGTATTCAGAGGTATGCCCTCACTGCGAGGCGCATTGTAGGAGCTCTTTCCGGGTGGGGCAAACAAGAAAATCTATGGGCTTTTGATTAGATAAACTAATGACTTTGGTGGGGGTGTCAATCCGCATAAACATGTGTTTTTACTGGGTTTAAATTGATTTTTGGATGAGCCTGGCCATTTATTGAAATAATCGAGATGCGAAGGCTTTATTCCCGGGGTTGCGTATTTGTTTAACAGAATTGAAACTATTTCGGTATGTCATAAAATTGATTTAAATCAATTATTTACGGATTGGTGTTTTTTGTGATGAAGCTCCCATAATTAATGGGAAAAGCCCTATAAGTTACCTTGAAAAAACATGTATTGAGGGTGGTTTTACATTGATTTCAATCAAATAAAGGTGATATAAAACAGCGATCATTATAGGCGGGAATAGAACCCTGGTTATTGTTTATTAGATGTTAAACATTAGCTTTTTTTGTTCCTGTATATTGCCTTGTTGTTAATGTAGTGGCAGTCGAATCCGGTCAGACCGCGAGGGGTGACCGACCGTTCGGGGACTTCCAATGGAAGCTTTGTCCTTAAAACTTAAAATAGCCGTGCCAATAATCGGTGAGGAAACATCATGATTGCTGAGCATGTGGTAGACCTATCGCGGTTCCAATTTGCTGCGACGGCCCTTTATCACTTCCTGTTTGTACCCCTGACGCTGGGGATGGCCTTCATCCTGGCGATCATGGAGTCTGTCTATGTGATGACCAACAATACAGTGTACCGGGACATGACCAAGTTCTGGGGCAAGTTGTTCGGTATCAACTTTGCCCTCGGGGTTACCACCGGGCTCACCATGGAGTTTCAGTTCGGTACCAACTGGGCTTACTACTCCCACTATGTCGGCGACATCTTCGGGGCCCCGCTGGCCATCGAAGGCTTGATGGCCTTCTTCCTGGAGTCCACCTTCGTCGGTATGTTCTTCTTCGGTTGGGATCGTCTCAGCAAGCGCCAGCACCTGGCGGCTACCTGGCTGATGGCGCTCGGGACCAACCTTTCCGCACTCTGGATCCTGGTCGCCAACGGCTGGATGCAGAACCCGGTGGGTGCCGAGTTCAACTTCGAATCCATGCGCATGGAGATGGTGAGCTTCGCCGACCTGGTGTTCAACCCGGTTGCCCAGGTCAAGTTCGTCCACACCGTGGCGGCAGGCTATACCACGGGCGCCATGTTCGTGCTCGGGATCTCCTCCTATTACCTGCTGAAGAATCGTGATGTGGCGTTCGCTCGTCGCTCCTTCGCCATCGCGGCCGCGTTCGGCATGGCCTCCATCCTCTCCGTGCTGGTGCTGGGTGACGAGTCCGGCTACGAGACCGGGGAAGTGCAGAAGGTGAAACTGGCGGCCATCGAGGCCGAGTGGAACACGGAGCCGGCTCCGGCATCCTTCACCCTGTTCGGGATCCCGAACCAGGAGGAGATGCGCACCGACTACGCCATCAAGATCCCCTATGCCCTCGGCATCATCGCCACCCGTTCCCTGGACGGTCAGGTGACCGGTCTCAAGGATCTCAAGAGCGAGCACGAGCTGCGCGTGCGCAACGGCATGACCGCCTACGACCTGCTGACCAAGCTGCAATCCGGTGACAAGTCCGACGATACCCGCGCCCGCTTCGACGAAGTGAAGCAGGATCTGGGCTATGGTCTGCTGCTCAAGCGTTACACCCCCAACGTGACCGACGCCACCGACGAGCAGATCAAGGCCGCCGTGGATGACTCCATCCCGCAGGTACTGCCGCTGTTCTTCGCCTTCCGCATCATGGTCGCCTGCGGCATCCTGATGCTGGTGCTGATCGGTCTGGCCTTCTATGACAGCACCCGCCACAAGATCGGCGAGCGCAAGTGGCTGCTCAAGGCGCTGCTGTACGGCATTCCGCTGCCCTGGATCGCCATCGAGGCGGGCTGGTTTGTCGCTGAATACGGTCGTCAACCTTGGACCATCGCCGAGATGCTGCCGACTTATGTCTCTGCATCCAACATTCCTGCGTCCGAGATCTGGTTCTCTCTGATCGGGATCTTCCTGTTCTACACCGTACTGCTGATCATCGAGATGTACCTGATGTTCAAGTATGCGCGCCTGGGCCCAAGCAGCCTGAAGACGGGCAAGTACCACTTCGAACAGAGCAAGGCATAAGGAGAGTGACCCATGTTTGATTACGAACTGTTGCGTCTGGTCTGGTGGGTGCTGGTCGGCGTGCTGCTGATCGGGTTTGCCATCACCGACGGTTTCGATATGGGGGTGGGCGCCCTGCTCCCCTTCGTCGGCAAGAAGGATGTGGAGCGTCGCGTGATGCTCAACACCATGGGGCCGCACTGGGAAGGCAACCAGGTCTGGCTGGTGACCGCCGGTGGTGCCCTGTTCGCCGCCTGGCCCATGGTCTATGCGGCGGCCTTCTCCGGCTTCTACATCGCCATGATCCTGACCCTGATGGCGCTGTTCTTCCGTCCGGTCGGCTTCAAATACCGCTCCCTGCAGGAAGACGCCAAGTGGCGCTCCAACTGGGACTGGGCTCTGTTTGCCGGTAGCGCCATTCCCCCTGTCATCTTCGGGGTGGCGTTCGGCAACCTGCTGCAAGGTGTACCGTTCAGCTTCAACCAGTTCCTGATGATGACCTATCACGGCAACTTCTTCGGTCTGCTCAATCCGTTCGGCCTGCTGGCCGGTCTGGTGAGCCTCTTCATGATCATCACCCAGGGTGCAACCTGGCTGATGATGAAGACCGAAGGTGAAGTGCTGGCGCGCTCTCGCACCGCCGCCATGATCTTCTCCCTGCTGACCCTGGTGCTGTTCGCCCTGGCCGGTGTCTGGGTGAGCGGCATGGATGGTTATGTGATTGTGGGCTCCGTCGCCACCGACGCCGTCACCAACCCCCTTCACAAGGAAGTGGTGGTGCAGGCCGGTGCCTGGATGCAGAACTACAACCTCTATCCCTGGATGATTGCCGCACCCGTGCTGGGTCTGGTGATGTGTCTGCTGACCGCCGTGGCGGCCAAGCTGGACAAGGGTTGGGTGGCGTTCCTGTTCTCCTCCCTGGCCATCGCCGGCATCATCCTGACCGCGGGCTTCTCCATGTTCCCGTTCGTGATGCCCTCGAGCCTCGAGCCGTCCCAGAGCCTGACCATGTGGGATTCCACCGCCTCCTTCAACACCCTCAAGGTGATGACGGTAGTCGCAGTCGTCTTCGTGCCGACCGTGCTGGCTTACACCATCTGGACCTACATCAAGATGTTCGGCCGGGTGAGTAACAAGCACATCGAAGACAACCAACAATCGCTCTACTAAGAAGGTGCCCTGATATGTGGTATTTCACCTGGATCCTGGGGCTGCTGCTGGCCTGTGCGTTTGGGATTATCAATGCGCTCTGGCTGGAGCACACCGAGAACCTGGATCGTCAGATTGATGAAGACAAGTGACAGGCTCGCCCGGCTGGCCGCTCCTCTGGAGCGCCAGCCATGGCAAGGTCTGATGCTGCTGGCGGCGGCCCTGCTGGCTGTCGCCATCTTGCAGGCGCCCAACCTGGTCGCGGCCAACACCAGTGAGCACGGCCTCTGGCTTGCGCCCTGGCTGATGTGGGCGGTCTGTTGCGGTGTCATGCATGGACTGGGGTTTCACCCGCGCAGCCTGGTGGGTCGCGTGCTGTTCTTCCCCTGGCTCGCCCTGCCCAGCCTGCTCTGCGGGCTCTGGCTGACCAGCAGCTACTACCTGCCATAAATGATGAAGGAGGTCGGCATGAGCCCACCTCCTTCTTCTTTTTTGAGGGGCGTGCCGTCGCCCGGTCAGAGCGACCGAACCTTGCTCGTCACGCCGCTCGCAGCCACTTCTCTTGTCCGCTTTTCTTGCTATGCTGACAGCCCTGTGGTCTTCGGCCTGTCGGCGCCGCAGCACACCATAAAAAACAGGGAGAGAGGGGATTTCCCTGTCTCCCCCTGCTTCTTTCCTATTCAGCCCTGCGCTATGATAGCCCCCCATCTGACTGTCGAATGGATCACAGATTTTTATGGGGGAAGTCTCTGAGTTTCCGGTGCGTGTCTACTACGAAGACACGGATGCCGGAGGCATCGTCTACAACGCCAATTATCTCAAGTTTATGGAACGGGCCCGCACCGAATTCCTGCGCGCAGGCGGCATCGAACAGGATGTCCTGCTGCAGGCGGGGATCGCGTTTGTGGTGAGTCGCACCGAAATCGACTTCCGCGCGGCGGCCCGTTTCAATGAACTGCTGACCGTAATGACGCAAGTAACTGAAGTGAAACGCGCTTCCATGCGTTTTTCACAGCAGATCCTGGCGGCTGATGGACGGCTGATCACTCAGGCCATGGTACAGATCGCCTGTGTCAGTCATCCGCAAATGAAACCTGTTGCAATACCTGAAAAAATCAAGGGAGTGCTGTTAAGTGCACGCTGAAATTTCGTTTATTGGCCTGTTCTGGCAAGCCAGTCTGTTGGTGAAACTGGTCATGATGACCCTGATGGGCATGTCGGTCGTCTCCTGGGCGCTGATCATCCAGCGCTCCAAGGCCATCAAGGCGGCCAACCTCGCCTCGGAGCAGTTTGAAGACAGATTCTGGTCCGGGGTCGACCTCAATCGTCTCTACCAGGAGTCCTCCTCCCGTCGTGACGACATCGAAGGCATGGAAGACATCTTCTACTCCGGCTTCAAGGAGTATGCCCGCCTGCTCAAGGCCGGTGCCCGTGGTCAGGATGCGGTGATGGACGGTACCTATCGTGCCATGCGCGTCTCCCTGTCCCGTGCAGTGGACGATCTCGAGTCCAACCTACCGGTCTTGGCGACCATCGGTTCCATCAGCCCCTATATCGGTCTGTTCGGTACCGTCTGGGGGATCATGAACGCCTTTATCGCTCTGGGTCAGGTTCAGCAGGCGACCCTGCAGATGGTGGCACCGGGTATCGCGGAAGCGCTGATCGCCACCGCCATGGGTCTGTTTGCCGCCATCCCGGCCGTTATCTTCTACAACCGCTTCACCAACAAGGTCGAACGGCTGGAAAACGCCTACGCCAACTTCATGGACGAGTTCACCACCATTCTGAACCGCCAAATCGCACAGCAGGGTGAGAAGTAATGCAAACCTATCAGCGGCTCAAACGCAAGAAGGTCGCCGAGATCAACGTGGTGCCCTATATCGACGTCATGCTGGTGCTGCTCATCATCTTCATGGCGGTCACGCCCGTGATCACGCAGGGGGTCAAGGTCGACCTGCCTCAGGCGGAGTCCGAGCAGTTGCCGGAAGACTCCAAGCCGCCTTTCATCGTCAGCGTCAATACCGAGGGTGAGTACGTCATCAAGGCCGGCGAGGCGGATGACGAACCCGTACCGAGTGGCACCCCAGAGGCGATGCAGCAGTACATCACCGAGAAGGCCATGGGCTATCTGGCCATCAACCAGAACGCACCCGTGGTGGTCGCCGGTGACAAGTCCGTGCGCTACGAGGAGGTGATCCTGCTGATGGTGGCCCTCAAGAAAGCCGGTGTGCCTCAGGTTGGTCTGATGACGGATCCGGTGAACTGACGGAGATGGATGTGAAGCGTGGTATTTCCGGTTATCTCGTCGCGTCGCTGCTGCTGCATCTGATCATCGGCATCATCCTGCTGGTTGGCATCGACTTCAGCAAACCCAAGCGCCCCGAGTCCAAGGGACAGATCGTCAATGCGGTCATGATGGACAGCGAAATGCTGGAGCAGCAGATGCAGCAGGTCCAGCAGCAGAAGCAGGCCCAGCCCAAGGCTGCACAGCAGCAGAAGGACAAGGAAGACGCCGAGCGCGTCAAGCGCGAGCTGGCACAGGAGCAGGAGCGCCTGCGCATCGCCGAGACCAAGCGCAAGCAGGCCGAGGAGGCGACCCGCAAGGCCGAGGCCGACAAGCAGAAGAAAGAGGCTGAACAGAAGCAGGCGGAAGAGAAGGCCCAGAAAGCCGAGGAAGCCCGCAAACTCGAGGAGCAGAAGACCAAGAAGGCCGAAGCCGAACGCAAGGCGGCGGAAGAGGCCAAGGCGCTGGCGCTGAAGAAAAAGAAAGAGCTGGAGAAGAAGCAGGCCGAGGAGAAGGCCAAGGCGGAAGAGGCCAAGGCCAAGAAGGCGGAGGCCGAGAAGAAGGCCAAGGCCGAAGCGGAGAAGAAAGCGAAGGCGGAAGCCGAGAAGAAAGCCAAGGCGGAGGCCGAGAAGAAGGCCAAGATCGAGGCTGACAAGAAGGCAAAAGCTGACGCAGAGAAGAAGGCGAAGGCCGAGGCCGAGAAGAAAGCCAAGATAGAGGCGGAGCGCAAACGCAAGGCGGCCGAGGAGGCCAAGCTGCAAAAAGAGATGGAAGCCATGATGGAGCAGCAACTGGCGGCTGAAGCCAATGCGCGCAGTCAGGCTGCGTCTGCTGCCGCCAAGGGCGAGGTCGACAAGTACGCCGCCCTCATCAAGGCCACGGTCGAGCGTTACATGATTTTGGATCCCACCATGCGGGGCAAAACCTGTACTATCGGTGTCAAGTTGGCCAGCAGCGGCTTCGTCATCTCGGTGGACAACGGCCAGGGCGACCCGGCAGTCTGCCGCTCCGGCAAGGCGGCGGTGCTGAAGGCCAATCAGTTGCCGGTGCCGAAGGATCCGGCGGCATTCGAAATGATGAAGGAGTTGAGTCTTCAGTTGGCTCCGAAAATTTAAGTGATTACAAAGAAAGCACTGCTGCTTTGGTTAACAATATTTTGTTGGTCAGAGAGTCGAATCTCAAATTGGAACTGAGAGTTTAAGCCATGATAAGAAAAGTGTTTTTTGCTTTGGTTGGCTGCCTTCTGCTAGGCCAGAGCGCTCAGGCGGCCTTGGACATCGTCATCACCGGCGGTATCGACAGTGCGCGCCCCATCGCCATCGCCCCCTTCAAGTGGGAGGGCAATGGCCAGTTGCCGCAGGACATCGCCGAGGTGGTTTCCAACGACCTGATGCGCAGTGGCAAGTTCAAGCCCCTGTCCCGCAGCCAGATGCCGCAGACCCCGAGCACCAGCGGCGAGATCAACTTCGCGCCCTGGGCTTCCCAGGGGGTGGAGGCCGTGGTGGTCGGCTCCATCGCCGCGGTGGGTGACGGCACCTACAAGATCAACTTCGAGCTGGTCGATGTGCTGAAGGGCCAGCTGGCCAAGACCCAGGGCGGTGAAGCGAACGGTTACATCCTGGACAGCCGCATGGCGACCATCCCGGGTGCCCAGATGCGCCAGTTTGCCCACCGCATCTCCGACATCGTCTACGAGCGTCTGACCGGTGAGCGTGGCGCCTTCCTGACCCGGTTGGCCTATGTGTCGGTCCAGCAGGGCACCCAGTTCCCGTACCAGCTGCGCATCTCCGACTACGACGGCTACAACGAGAAGACCCTGCTGCGCTCCCGCGAGCCGCTGATGTCCCCGGCCTGGTCGCCGGATGGCAGCAAGCTGGCCTACGTGAGCTTCGAGAACCAGAAGTCCGAGATCTATGTGCAGGACATCTACACCCAGCAGCGCAGTCTGATCACCAGCTTCCGTGGCATCAACGGTGCGCCGGAGTGGTCTCCAGATGGTCGTCGTTTGGCTATTGTTCTGTCCAAAGATGGGCAGCCTGACATCTATGTCGTTGATGTTGCTAGCAAGCAACTCACTCGAGTCACAAATAACCGCACCATCGACACCGAACCCTCCTGGATGCCGGACGGTCAAACTTTGCTGTTCACCTCTGAACGTGGTGGCAAACCCCAGATTTATAGCGTAAATTTGGCGACTGGCATGACTCGCCGGATGACCTGGGAAGGGGATTCCAACCAGGGGGCATCCATCACACCGGACGGCAAGTCCATGGTGATGGTGACCCGGGTTCAGGGACAATATCGCATCGCTCGCCAGGATATGGAAAATGGAGCCATGCTGGTACTGACCCAGAGTGCTCTGGATGAATCGCCAAGTGTGGCTCCCAATGGCAGCATGATCATTTATGCCACCATCTATCAGGGTCGTAAGAGTCTTGCATTGGTGTCGACCGACGGTCGCTTCAAGGCAGTGCTTCCGACCAGTAGCGGTGAAATTCGTGCACCAGCTTGGTCGCCCTTCTTGAATTGATAAAAATCGATTGTTTTTTGTTTTGTTATAAAGGTTTAAGGAAATAGCATGCAACTCAATAAACTGCTCAAGGGTCTGGCCATCGCACTGCCACTGTTCACCCTGGCTGCCTGTAGCTCCTCTTCCGACTCCGACGCCGCTGGCGCCGAGTCCGGCATGACCGACGGCATGGGCGGTGTACAAACCGGCGGCGCCAACGGCATGTTGTCCCCGGAAGAGCAGATGCGTCAGAAGTTCGAAGCGCTGCAACGCGACAACGTGATCTACTTCCCGTACGATGGTTACGACATTCAGGGTCAGTACGCCGACCTGCTGGATGCCCACGCCAGCTACCTGCGTGAACGTCCGAGCGTCAAGGTACTGATCGAAGGCCACGCCGACGAGCGCGGTACGCCGGAATACAACATCGCGCTGGGTGAGCGTCGTGCCAAGGCTGTTGCCAAGTATCTGCAAACCCTGGGTGTGCAGGCCGAGCAGCTCTCCATCGTCAGCTATGGCGAAGAGAAGCCGCTGGATCTGTCCCACACCGAGGAAGCCTTTGCCAAGAACCGCCGTGCGGTCCTGGTTTACTAAGGTTTGAGTCGAACGAAGTTCGTTTATATGCAAGCGGCCATTTCGATGGCCGTTTTATTTGCACTAAACGTCAAGGTTTGATCCGAATGAAATCTGTATCAGCGAGCGACTATGCGCTGGCCGTTTTATTTGCACTAAACGCTAAGGTTTGATCCGAATGAAATCTGTGTACAAGCAAGCTGGTGTTGCGCTGGCCGTGTTGGTTGCTTTGAATGCGCAAGCGGCGGCACCGGTGAGCGATCTGAGCGGGGATTCTGGCAGCAGCGGCGTGGTGCTGAGCGGCAACAATGGTGCCATCGTACCGACCGGTAGCCTGGAAGACCGGGTTGCTCTGCTGGAGCGTACCCTCAATGCCCGTCTGCGTCTGCAGGCCGAACTGCAGCAACAGGTCGACTCCCTGCAAGGGGAGGTCTCCGAGCTGCGTGGTCAGCTGGAACAGCAGACCTACCAGATGGAGCAGTCCCAGGAGCGCCAGCGCCAACTCTACCAAGAGCTCGACAAGGTGGCCAACAGCCAGCCTGCCGCCGCGCCCGCAACACCTGCTGCAGGTGCTGCAACGCCTCCTGCCGCGGCAGCCAACTACTCCACCAACCAGGATGAGAACCAGGCCTACGACGCGGCCGTGAACATGGTGCTCAAGGAGAAGAACTATGACAAGGCCATTCCTGCCTTCGAAGGGTTCATCAAGCAGTTCCCGAACTCCAGCTATGTTCCCAATGCCCACTACTGGCTTGGCCAGCTGATGTTCAACAAGGGCGACAGGGCGGGGGCCGCGAGCCAGTTCTCTACGGTGGCGAACAAATACAGCAAGTCACCCAAGCGGGCCGATGCCCTGCTGAAACTCGGCATGCTCGCCCAGCTTGACGGCAAAAAAACAGAGGCCAAGGCCTTCTATGAGCAGGTGATCAAGGGTTACCCCAACACCTCGCCGGCCCAGCTGGCCAAACAGAGTCTGGCCAAGCTGTGACATTGCTGCATGTCACTGTTTTCGTAACACTCTTGTAAAGAACTCTCTGCTTTGTATGCGCAGTGAACAATCAGATTTAATTTAAGATTTTTCTATTGCGCCAGGATGATAAATCCGTAATATAGGCCGCCGTCAGAGCCGGAGCAGTAATACAGTCGGCACTGGTCGTGGTGAGGGTCGTTAGCTCAGTCGGTAGAGCAGTTGACTTTTAATCAATTGGTCGCTGGTTCGAATCCAGCACGACCCACCATTTCTTCACAGCAGGTGAAGACAATATTCCCAGGTCGTTTAGCTCAGCTGGGAGAGCACCTCCCTTACAAGGAGGGGGTCACTGGTTCGAGCCCAGTAACGACCACCATGTTGTAACACTGGCCGCCACATGCGGTTCGTGAAAGGTTCAGGATGTGGGTCGTTAGCTCAGTCGGTAGAGCAGTTGACTCTTAATCAATTGGTCGTAGGTTCGAACCCTACACGACCCACCACTCTGAACATTGAATCCCAGGTCGTTTAGCTCAGCTGGGAGAGCACCTCCCTTACAAGGAGGGGGTCACTGGTTCGAGCCCAGTAACGACCACCATGTTGTAATACTGGCCGCCACATGCGGTTGGTGAAAGGTTCAGGATGTGGGTCGTTAGCTCAGTCGGTAGAGCAGTTGACTCTTAATCAATTGGTCGTAGGTTCGAACCCTACACGACCCACCACTCTGAACATTGAATCCCAGGTCGTTTAGCTCAGCTGGGAGAGCACCTCCCTTACAAGGAGGGGGTCACTGGTTCGAGCCCAGTAACGACCACCATGCTTTAAAAATGATTTAGATGGGTCGTTAGCTCAGTCGGTAGAGCAGTTGACTTTTAATCAATTGGTCGCTGGTTCGAATCCAGCACGACCCACCATCATTTCAGTCATATCCCAGGTCGTTTAGCTCAGCTGGGAGAGCACCTCCCTTACAAGGAGGGGGTCACTGGTTCGAGCCCAGTAACGACCACCATGCTTTAAAAAATGATTTAGATGGGTCGTTAGCTCAGTCGGTAGAGCAGTTGACTTTTAATCAATTGGTCGCTGGTTCGAATCCAGCACGACCCACCATCATTTCAGTCTTATCCCAGGTCGTTTAGCTCAGCTGGGAGAGCACCTCCCTTACAAGGAGGGGGTCACTGGTTCGAGCCCAGTAACGACCACCATGCTTTAAAAATGATTTCGATGGGTCGTTAGCTCAGTCGGTAGAGCAGTTGACTTTTAATCAATTGGTCGCTGGTTCGAATCCAGCACGACCCACCATCATTTCAGTCTTATCCCAGGTCGTTTAGCTCAGCTGGGAGAGCACCTCCCTTACAAGGAGGGGGTCACTGGTTCGAGCCCAGTAACGACCACCATGCTTTAAAAATGATTTAGATGGGTCGTTAGCTCAGTCGGTAGAGCAGTTGACTTTTAATCAATTGGTCGCTGGTTCGAATCCAGCACGACCCACCATCATTTCAGTCTTGTCCCAGGTCGTTTAGCTCAGCTGGGAGAGCACCTCCCTTACAAGGAGGGGGTCACTGGTTCGAGCCCAGTAACGACCACCATATAGAAAAGCCCGCAGCGATGCGGGCTTTTTCGTTTCCGTCTCCCATCAGGTTCGCAGTCGATCCAGCTCGCTTGCCAGGGTGGTGGCCGCCTGTTCCAGTGCCTCGCTCAGGCGCTGGCTGGCATTGGCCTCTTGTCCCAGGGTGGTGGCGGCGTCGCCGATGCGCATCAGGTTCTGGTTGATGGTGTCGCTCACGGCACTCTGCTGCTCGGCGGCGGTCGCCACCTGGCTGATGTGATCATGGATCTGCTGGATCTGGGTGACCACCTGATTGAGTGCCTCGAAGGCCTGCTCCGTGCCTTCAACCGTGCTCACCGAGCGGGCGATCCCCGTGCTCATCAACTGCTGGCTACTGGTGACCTCGGTTTGCAGGCTGCCGATGAGCTGCCCTATCTCGTCGGTGGATGAGCGGGTCTTGTTGGCCAGCGCCCTCACCTCGTCCGCCACGACGGCAAACCCCCTGCCCATGTCGCCGGCCCGCGCCGCCTCGATGGCTGCGTTGAGGGCCAGCAGGTTGGTCTGTTCGGCAATGGCCCGGATCACATCGAGGATGTGGCTGATATTGGTGCTGCGCTGGGCGACCTGGGCGACTGCCTTGTCGGCCTGATGCATGTCCTCAACCAGGGTATGGATCTCGTTGCGGGCCCTGCTCAAGGTCTGCTGGGCCGTGCTGACATGGTGGGTCGCCGCTTCCGACTCCTGCGCCGCCTGTTCCGCATAGCCCGCCACGCTGACTGCCGTGGTGCTCATCTCGTGCATGGCGCTGACCACGCTCTCCAGCTCCAGGCTCTGATCATCCAGGCTGCTGCGCATGGCATCGGCCGTCTGTTTCATGCCCCTGGCCTGCTGATGCACCTGTTGCCCAATCTGCTTGCTGCCCTGCACCATGGCCCTCAGCTTGCCGAGGAAGGCATTGAGATGCCTGCCAAGCTCGATGAGCTCCTGGTGGGTGTCGATGCGCATCTGCTGGGTCAGGTCGCCCTCATTGCTGGCGAGGTGGGAGACGTGGCGGCTGATGAGGGAGAGGGGCGCCGTGATGGTCTGGATGAACCAGACAAGCAGCCCCAGGGCCACCAGGGTGATGACAACGATGGCGATCAGCTGCTGCTGCTGGGTCGCCTGCAACAGGCTGCCGAGCTGCTGGCTGATGGTGTTGGCCTGGCTGAGGGCGAGGGCCTTGGGCACCTTGATCATCAGCCACCACTGGTTGTCGGCAGCCTCGATCCGTATGGGCTGCTGCAGGATGAAATCGCTGTCGGTATCGGCGGGGTGTCCATTCGGGGCAACCAGTCCGGCCTCTGTCAGGGGGCGCCCCAGTTTGTCCGAATGGCGGTTGCTGCCGACGATGAAGCCCGTCTTGCTGACCAGGGTGACCTCGGCCTGGTTGTCATAGAGGCTCTTGCCAAGGTGCTCGGCCAGTTGCTGGAAGATGGGCAGGTTCATGTCGACCCCGGTGATCCCGGCAAACTTGCCATCCTTGAGGACGGGCACCGTCAGGCTGGTCATCAGCATCTTCTGACCAGGGCTTATCTCGTAGAGGTAGGGTTCCATCAGGCAGGGGCGACGTGTCTCGCGACCGCAGAGATACCACTCGCTGTTGCGAATGCCGAATTCATTGCGCGAGGTGTCGAACTTGGTGTCACTGGTGGCGGCATCTATGGTCTGCTGCGCGATGTTTCCGTTCTGTTCCCGGGTGAAGTAGACCTCGAGACTGCCCTTGCCGGCAACCGAATGGCTGGCGCCCGTCTGCCAGTCGGCGTCCTGTTCGTCGTAACCGTTGGGTTCGAACTGGGCGTAGATGGAGCTGATCCCGTTTGCCTGGTGCAGGCGGCTGCCAAGCAGGAGCTCCACTTGCGGGCGACTCAGCCGCTGGTCCGGCTGGGCCATGCTTCCTTCAAGCTGCGCCGCCATGCCGAGCGGTATCTGATAGGCCTGCTGCAACTGGTCTTCGATCTGCACGGCATACCGCTCTGCCTGGAATTGCAGGGAACGGGAAACCTCCTGCTCCAGGGCGCCACGGGTCTGCGCCATGATGTCATCGCGCAGGCCGTTCAGCGAGGAGGACTGTATCCATGTCATGGCGACGCCACTGGCGAGAAAAAGTCCCAGCGTGAGCAACAACAACTTGGTCTTGAGCGAACGTTGTTTCATTCGACAACTCCTTTTGGCAAGAATGACAACGATATGGTCGGAGCGGGTCCTGACAGTTGTACTGTACTGGATTTGTTGATGGGTTTGTGCACGGCTTCTGGTTATAATTTTGGCCTTCCCGAGCGTTGATGGAACAGTCGCAATGAGCAATGCACTGAGCAGTATTCCGCCGGTAGTCGAGATGGACTACCCCTTCCCGGCCAAACCACAGCCCCTGACTCCCGAGCAGAAGGCGACCCTGATCGCCGAGATCAAGGTGCTGCTCGAGGCGCGCCAGGCCGTGCTGGTTGCCCATTACTACACGGATCCCGAGATCCAGGCCCTGGCAGAAGCCACCGGTGGCTTCGTGGGTGACTCCCTGGAGATGGCCCGCTTCGGTCGCGACCATGCGGCCCAGACCCTGATCGTGGCCGGTGTGCGCTTTATGGGAGAGACCTCCAAGATCCTGAGCCCCCACAAGCGGGTGCTGATGCCGACGCTGGAGGCCGAGTGCTCGCTTGATCTGGGTTGTCCCATCGACCAGTTCTCCGCCTTCTGCGATGCCCACCCCGATCACATCGTGGTGGTCTATGCCAATACCTCGGCAGCGGTGAAAGCGCGGGCCGACTGGGTGGTCACCTCCAGCATTGCGCTGGAGATCGTCGAACATCTGGACAGTCAGGGTCACAAGATCATCTGGGGCCCGGACAGACACCTCGGCGCCTACATCGAGAAGAAGACAGGGGCCGAGATGCTGCGCTGGCAGGGTCACTGCATCGTGCACGACGAGTTCAAGGCCAAGGCGCTGCGCGAGCTCAAGGCCCAGAACCCGGATGCCGCCGTGCTGGTGCACCCGGAGTCCCCGGCCTCCGTCATCGAACTGGCGGATGCGGTGGGTTCTACCAGCCAGCTCATCAAGGCCGCCAAAGAGCTGCCCCAGCAGAAACTGATCGTGGCGACCGATCGCGGCATCTTCTACAAGATGCAGCAGGCCTGCCCGGAGAAAGAGATGGTGGAGGCGCCCACCGGCGGCGATGGTGCCACCTGCCGCAGCTGCGCCCACTGCCCCTGGATGGCGATGAACGGCCTGGTGGCCATCAAGGAGGCCCTGACCGACGGCGCCGAGCGTCACGAGATCCATGTGGATGAGGCACTGCGTCTCAAAGCGCTTGTCCCGCTCGACCGCATGCTGGATTTCGCCGCCGAGCTCAAGCTCAAGACCCAGGGCAACGCCTGACTGACGCTGATGGCAAGATGCAAAGAGGGCTCCCGCGGGAGCCCTCTTTATTTATCCGTCATCTGTATCGTCAGATGATGACGGTGGAGAAGCTGTGCTCCTCGTCGGGCGGGACGGTGATCCCGTCCTCGGCGGTGATGGCCGCCTCGACACAGAGCATGGTGCGATAACCGTCGTCACTCATATCGGCCATGGCGCTGGCCCCTTCCTGCCAGGGGGTCCAGACCACCACGCTGTCGTGGTTGCCGCTGACCACCCGGGTGGTGCGCTCACCATCCTGCACGCTGACCATGGCATCGGGCTGGCGGTAGATGCGATCCATGGCTGCGGTGACGGTCAGCGCTCCCTGTTGCAGTTCGTTGCGGCCGGTCAGCTTGTCCAGATAGGGTTCGCCGAGGCCGGTCACGGTTACCGCTTCCGGCGCACTGATCTGCAGGTAGGTGTGCAGGGCGGCATTGTAGGTGAGCGCTGACTTGCCGGTGTTGCGGGTGGTCAGCACCAGGGAAAGCTCCTTGCCGACCAGTACGTCCAGCTCCAGCTCGAAGGCATGGGGCCAGAGCGTCCTGCTGGCATCGTTGTCACGCAGGGAGAGGTGGACGAGTGTGCCATCCCCGTGATCGGAGACCCCATCCAGCGTCCACAGGCAGTTGCGTGCGAAGCCATGAGCCGGCTTGCCGCTGCCAACGCGAGCGGGGGAGGGGCCGAACCAGGGCCAGCAGAGGGGAATGCCGCCGCGAATGGGCTTGCTGCCATCCAGTATCGCCTTGTCGCTGAGCCAGAGAGAGGCCGGTTCACCATGGCGTTGGTAACGCAGCACATGGGCGCCAAACAGGCTTATCTCGGCCCTGGCGTGCTCATTGTCTATGGTCAGCAGGGGCAGGCCATCCTGGCTCAGGGTGCAGTGGGCAGTCAGCGTACGTGTCGGTGTCATAAAGGCTCCAGTGCTCGGGGACATTCAGAAAGGGTCCGTGATTCAGAATACAAAAAGGCGGCCATTGGCCGCCTTTTTTCAAGCTACGCGATTGCGCATCCCAAATTACTTGGAGATGTGAGCGATCAGGTCCAGAACCTTGCTGGAGTAGCCCATTTCGTTGTCGTACCAGGAGACGACTTTCACGAAGGTCTTGTTCAGCTGGATACCAGCCTTGGCATCGAACACGGAAGTCTGACGCTCACCCAGGAAGTCGGTGGAAACCACTTCGTCTTCGGTGTAGCCCAGCACGCCCTTCATGGCGCCTTCGGAGGCAGCCTTCATGGCCTGGCAGATTTCAGCGTAGGACGCTTCTTTCTTCAGGTTGACGGTCAGGTCAACAACGGACACGTCCGGAGTCGGCACGCGGAAGGCCATGCCGGTCAGCTTGCCGTTCAGTTCCGGGATGACCACGCCAACAGCCTTGGCAGCACCGGTAGAGGACGGGATGATGTTCTGAGCCGCACCGCGGCCACCGCGCCAGTCTTTGGCAGACGGACCATCAACGGTCTTCTGGGTAGCAGTGGTAGCGTGAACGGTGGTCATCAGGCCGGATTCGATACCGAAGGTATCGTTCAGAACCTTGGCGATGGGGGCCAGGCAGTTGGTGGTGCAGGAAGCGTTGGAAACGATGTCCTGGCCAGCGTAGGAATCCTGGTTGACGCCCATGACGAACATCGGGGTAGCGTCTTTGGACGGACCGGTCAGTACGACTTTCTTGGCACCGGCAGCGATGTGCTTGCGAGCGGTTTCGTCGGTCAGGAACAGACCGGTTGCTTCGGCAACAACGTCAACACCGATTTCGCCCCATTTCAGGTTGGCCGGGTCACGTTCAGCGGTAACACGTACGGTTTTGCCGTTGACGATCAGGTTGCCGTCTTTGACTTCAACAGTGCCCTTGAAGCGACCGTGAGTGGAGTCGTACTTCAGCATGTAAGCCATGTAGTCAACGTCGATCAGGTCGTTGATACCAACCACTTCGATGTCAGCACGCTCAGCGGCCAGACGGAAAACGAAACGACCGATACGGCCAAAACCGTTAATACCTACTTTGATAGTCATAATTGGTTACCTAACTGTTCAGTAGTCAAAGAAAATTCCGTTTGTAAATTTACTAGAACTCCCTCGCGAGTCAACCAACAATCTGCGCGAAATTGCGCTATATCATGAAAAACTGTGAAATTTATTTTCGGTTTATGTAACTGGCTACCAACTTTTGTTGAATGCATCATCAGCAAAGTCGGTGGCAGAGAACAACAATAGTGCCTGCCCGGTCACACATCCAGCCGGGGAGATATGTAAAAATGTGCGCGGTTCAGCATGGCCAAAGAGCCACTGTTCAAGTACCAACCATAAAAATTAATCACAAAATAGCGTAGACAGAATCCACAGCGGGAATTCTCAAACTATGACCACCCTGATTGAACAGCTGGCTGCCGCCAAAGGCATTGCCAGTGAGTATGTTGATGCCTGGGGCCAGCCGGCCCTGGTATCGGAAGAGAGCAAGGCCGCCATGCTGGGCGCCATGGGCTACCGCGTCGACGACGAGGCCGCCCTGTCCGAACAGCTTGAGCAGGAGCACCGCCAGCACTGGCTGCGCGCGCTGGATCCCGTGATGGTGGTACGCAGCGGCGACGCCGTTACTCTTGAGGTTCGCCTCCCCATCGAATTCGTCAACGATGCCCTCACCTGGCAGCTCCAGCAGGAGCAGGGTGCAGTGCTGTCCGGTCAACTCACCCCCATCGAGGGTGAGCTGGTCGGGGTGGCCGAGTTCGAGGAGATGGAGTGCCAGGCCTATCGCGTCACCCTGGATGTGCAGCCTGCGCTGGGTTATCACCAGCTCATCCTGCTTGAAGAGGGCAATGACGAGCCGCTGGCCACCATGCGTCTCATCGTCGCCCCCAAATCCTGCTACAAGCAGGCGCCCATCGCCAATGGTCGCAAGGTGTGGGGCCCGAGCGTCCAGCTCTACTGCCTGCGCAGCCGCCACAACTGGGGCATCGGCGATTTCAGCGATCTCGGCCAGCTGGTTGAGAATGCCGCCGCCTGGGGAGCCCACTTCGTCGGTCTCAACCCCATCCACGCCCTCTATCCGGCGAACCCGGAGAGTGCCAGCCCTTACAGCCCCTCTTCCCGTCGCTGGCTCAACGTCGCCTATATCGACGTGGAAGCGGTGCCCGAATTCCTGGGCAACGATCGCCTGAAAGCGGAAGTGGCGAGCCCGGCCTTCCAGCAGCACCTCACCTCCCTACGGGTCAAGGACAATGTGGATTACACCGGCGTCATCCAGACCAAGATCGGGATGCTGCGCCAGGTGTTCGACCAGGCCAGCTTCAGTGCCGAGCGTCAGGCTGCGTTCGATGCCTTCGTGGCCGCCGGTGGCGACAGCCTGCAACAGCAGGCGGCGTTCGATGCCCTGCAGGCCCACTTCTATGCCAAGGGCGACAACGCCTGGGGCTGGCCGGTCTGGCCTGAGCAGTTCCGTGACTACCACAACCCGGCCGTTGCCGCCTGGATGGCCGAGCACAACCAGGACGTGGCCTTCTACCTCTACCTGCAGTTCCTGGCCGACGAGCAGCTGGCCCAGGCCGATGCCCGCGCCAAGGCCGCCGGCATGGTGATGGGGATCTACCGGGATCTGGCGGTGGGTGTCTCCGAAGGCTCCACCGAGATCTGGGCGAACCGGGATCTCTACTGCCCGAAAGCCTCGGTCGGTGCGCCGCCCGACATCCTCGGCCCCCTCGGCCAGAACTGGGGCCTGCCCCCCATGAACCCGAACCAGCTGTTCGAGGCGGCCTACCAGCCCATGGTGGATCTGTTCCGCGCCAACATGCGCTCCTGCGGTGCCCTGCGTATCGACCACGTGATGGCCTTGCTGCGCCTGTGGTGGGTGCCGCCCGGAGAGTCCGCCGCCAAGGGTGCCTACATCTACTACCCGGTCAACGATCTGCTGGGGATCCTGGCCCTCGAATCCCACCGCAACCAGTGCCTGCTGATCGGCGAGGATCTCGGCACAGTGCCGGAGGGGATCGACGTGACCCTGAAGGAGAACGGCGTCCACTCCTACAAGGTGTTCTTCTTTGAGCGCTCCAAGGACGATGGCGGCTTCATCTCCCCGGCCCACTACGCCGAGCAGGCGATGTCGGCCCTGACCACTCACGACATGCCGACCCTCAAGGGCTTCTGGCATTGCGACGATCTGGCGTTGGGACGCGAACTGGGCCTGTATCCGGATGAAGAGGTGCTCAAGACCCTGTATGCTGATCGCCACCAGGCCAAGCAGCGGATCCTTGACAGCCTGCATGCCCATGGGGTCATCTCTGGCAATATCAGCCACGACGTGAACTGGGTCGGCATGAACACCGAGCTCAACCACGGTCTGCAACTGCACATGTCCCGCGGCAGCTGTGCCCTGTTCAGCACCCAGCTGGAAGACTGGCTGGAGATGGACAAGCCGGTCAACGTGCCGGGCACCAGTTACGAATACCCCAACTGGCGTCGCAAGCTCTCCCGGGATCTGGAGGATATTTTCGCCGACGAGGCGCTCAAGAATCTGGCGGGCAAGATGAGCCGGGCCCGTGACGAGGCCAGCCGTTGAGCCTTAATCGCCAACATGTGACTCACTTTCATCCGCTTCGGCCTAGGCCGAAGCGGATGTTCAGCCATCAAAGGAAATGTCGATGCCCGTTGAACGTTTAGTTGCCGCCCGCTGTGCCGATCCCTTCTCCCATCTAGGCCTGCTGGCCAATCCGGATGGGCCAGGCCTGAAACTCACCGCCTGGTTGCCCGATGCGCTCGAGGTCCGGGTCAGAGACCTCAAGTCAGGCAAGATAGTTGCCACCCTGACCGCCGCTGACGAAGCGGGCCTCTTTGAAACTGTTTTCACCCGCCGCAAGAATCCCTTTCCCTACCAGCTCATCGCCAGCTACGCCGACGCCAGTGCCGACATCATAGACCCCTACCAGTTCCAGGCCGCCGCCTGGGAAGGGTTGGCGGAGCTGACCTGGCAACCGGAAAACCTCTACCACACCCTCGGCGCCCAGTTGCGCACCGTGACGCACCTCGGCCAGCAGGTGGAAGGGGTACGCTTTGCCGTCTACGCGCCGAGCGCCACGGCGGTGAGCCTCATCGGGGATTTCAACTTCTGGGATGGCCGCCGTCACCCCATGCAGCGCAGCCAGTGCGGCCACTGGGTGCTATTCGTGCCGGGGCTCAAGGCCGGGGATCGCTACAAGTTCGAACTCAAGGACCCGGCGGGCAATCGCCTGCCCCACAAGAGCGACCCGGTGGGCTTCTACTGCGAGCAGTACCCCTCGTTCGCCTCCGTGGTCTATGACCACGGCCAGTACCAGTGGCAGGACGCCGCCTGGCGCGAGAGTCAGCTCAATGACAAGCGCGAACAGCCCCTTTCCATCTACGAGCTGCACGTGGGTTCCTGGAAGCGTCACTCCAACGGCGACAGCCTGAGCTGGCGCGAGCTGGCGGTGGAACTGGTGGATTACATCAAGGAGATGGAGTACACCCACATCGAGCTGCTGCCGGTCTCCGAGCACCCCTTCAGCGGCTCCTGGGGCTACCAGCCGGTGGGCATGTTCTCCCCCACCAGTCGCTACGGCACGGCCGACGATTTCAAATACTTCGTGGATCAGTGCCACCAGGCGGGGATCGGCGTGATTCTGGATTGGGTGCCCGCCCACTTCCCGTCCGATGCCCACGGCCTGGCCCGCTTCGACGGCACGCCGCTCTACGAGTACGAAGATCCGCGCCGTGGCTGGCACCCGGACTGGAACTCCTACATCTATGACTTCGGTCGCGACACCGTGCGCCAGTTCCTGGTGGCCAGCGCCCTGTTCTGGCTCGACAAGTTCCACATCGACGGCCTGCGGGTGGATGCGGTCGCCTCCATGCTCTATCTGGATTACTCCCGCAACGCCGGTGAGTGGGTGCCCAACGTCGATGGCGGCAACCACAACTACGAGGCGATCAGCCTCTTGAAGTGGACCAACGAGGAGGTGTACGGCAAGTACCCCCACGCCATGACCATCGCCGAGGAGTCCACCGCCTTTGCCGGGGTCTCCCGTCCCACCTTCCTCGGTGGCCTGGGGTTTGGCTTCAAGTGGAATATGGGCTGGATGCACGACACCCTCAGCTACATGCAAAAAGAGCCCATTCACCGTCGCTACCACCACAACGACATGACCTTCTCCATGGTGTACCACTATGACGAGAACTTCATTCTGTCCCTCTCCCACGACGAGGTGGTCCACGGCAAGCACTCCCTGCTCTACAAGATGCCGGGGGACGAGTGGCAGCAGGCCGCCAACCTGCGTGCCTACATGGGCTTCATGTATGCCCACCCCGGCAAGAAGCTGAACTTCATGGGTACCGAGATCGCCCAGAGCAACGAGTGGAACCACGACGCCCAGCTGCCCTGGCACCTGTTGCAGTATCCCAAGCACGGCGGCCAGCAGCGGCTGATCCGGGATCTCAACCACCTCTATCGTCACGAGGCTGCCTTGTATCAGGCCGATTATGAACAGACCGGCTTCCGCTGGCTGGATCACAACGACGCCGACAACAGCATCTTCGCCTGGCTACGGGCGGACAAGCTGGGGGCGCATCCCCTGATGGTGGCCTGCAACTTCACCCCGGTGCCTCGGGTCGGCTATCGCCTCGGGGTGCCGGCGGCCGGCCACTATCGGGTGGTGCTCAACACCGACAGCGAGCATTACTGGGGCAGCAACTATGATGTGGGTCTGGTCTTCGTCGCCGAGCCGACGCCCTGGCAGGGCATGGCGCACAGCATAGTGCTGGATCTGCCGCCGCTCGCGACCTTGTTCATCAAACAGGAGTCTTGATGTTCGCAATGGAAAACGGGGTGGATCACCCGCTGGGCGCCCGGCTCGACGAGACGGGCTGCCACTTCTGCGTCTGGGCACCGCAATCGGACAAGGTGGAGCTCTGCCTGTTCGACGAACAGGAGCAGGAGCAGGCCCGGCTGGCCCTGCCCGGCCGGCGAGGCCAGTACTGGTTCGGCCATGTGCTCGGCGTCAAGGTCGGTCAGCGCTACGGTTATCGGGTCCATGGCAGTCCCCAGGACGGCCTGTTGTTCGACCCGGACAAGCTGCTGATCGACCCCTATGCCAGGGCACTGAGCCGTCCTACCTACTGGGACGACGCCCTCTATCAGGGGGACAGCGCGGCCATGGTGGCCAAGTCCGTGGTGGTGGACGATGCCTTCGACTGGCAGGGGGTCGGCAAGCCCGGCATCCCGCCCGAGCGGGTCGTGCTCTACGAGACCCACGTCAAGGGTTTCACCCGCCAGCACCCCGGGATCCCCAAGGAGCTGCAGGGCACCTATCTGGGCATCAGCCACCCGCTGATGATCGAGCACCTGCAGTCGCTGGGGGTCACCTCGGTGCAGCTGATGCCGGTGGCGGCCTTCATGTCCGAGCCCAGGCTCGAGCAGCTCGGGCTTACCAACTACTGGGGCTACAACCCCATCGCCTTCTTCGCCCCCGAGCCGCGCTACGCGGCGAAGGAGGCGGTAACCGAGTTCAAGACCATGGTGCGCGAGCTGCACCGGGCCGGGATCGAGGTGATCCTGGACGTGGTCTACAACCACACCGCGGAATCCGGCTTCGACGGCCCCATGCTGTCGTTCAAGGGGTTCGACAACGCGGGCTACTACGCCTTCGAGTCGGGGGCCCACGGCCCGGACTACCACCGTCACGCCAACGTCACCGGCTGTGGCAACAGCGTCAATCTGGATCATCCCAACACCCTGCGGCTGGTGCTCGACGCCCTGCGCTACTGGGTCACCGAGATGCAGGTGGACGGTTTCCGCTTCGATCTGGCGGTGACCCTGGCGCGGGAGGCGGGGGAGTTCGATCCCATGAGCGCCTTCTTCAAGGCCATGATGGCGGATCCCGTGCTGGCGCGGGTCAGGCTCATCGCCGAGCCCTGGGACATAGGCCCCTTCGGCTATCGTCTCGGCCAGTTCCCGAGCCAGTGGCTGGAGATCAACGACCGCTATCGCGACACGGTGCGCGCCTTCTGGCGCGGCGACGCGGGCAAGATGGGGGACTTCGCCACCCGGCTGGTGGGCTCGCGGGATCTCTTCCCGAAGAACTGGCGCGCCCCCCACACCAGCGTCAACTACCTCTGCTATCACGACGGCTTCACCCTGGAGGATCTGGTCTCCTACAACCAGCGCCACAACCAGGCCAACGGCGAGGACAACAGAGACGGCCACGGCCACAACCTCTCCCATAACCACGGGGTGGAGGGGCCGACGCTCGACCCCAGGGTGAACAACCTGCGCCAGCAGCAGAAGCGCAACCTGATCGCCACCCTGCTGCTCTCCCAGGGGACGCCGCACTTCCTCGCCGGGGACGAGATGGGCCGCAGCCAGCTTGGCAACAACAACGCCTACTGCCAGGACAACCAGATCAGCTGGGTCAACTGGCAGTTGCGCCCGGAGGACGAGCGGCTGCTCGCCTTCACCCGTCAGATGATGGCGCTGCGGGCGGAATCCGGGGTCTTCTCCAACCTGCAGCTGAGCGACGACAGCTGGAATGGCAAGGCGACCAGCTGCCACCAGGTCAACTGGTACCACCCGGACGGCCACCAGCTCACCGATCAGGACTGGCATGCCCCCATGGGCCAGGCGTTCGCCATGGACATCGGCATGATCGGCTGCACCGGCGAGCGCTGGTTCGTGCTGTTCAACGCCAGCGATTACGACATCCAGTTCCGCCTGCCACCGCCGGGGGAGGGGATGGAGTGGATCCAGACCATCGACACCGCCACCAACGACGGCCTGCCCTTCCTGCCGGACGACATCAAGCGGCAGGTGGCGGTCGGGCGCGCCCACTCCCTCAAGCTGCTGGAGCGGGTCGCCCTGCCGGCGGTGGCCCTGGCCAGGGAGGGGGTAGTCGCCACGCAGGATGTTGCCGCCGTGTTGCCAACGGGATCACAGTTCCCGCTGGCGGGGTAGAGTGAAACGGCCTGACTCGGTATGCTGGTCACCGCTACCCATGGCAAGGAGTCCATATGAATGGCAATAATCCTGGACGGTGGCGTAGCAATCCCGAGAACCGGGCAGTTTCATATCTGCCCGGTCAGCATGACGAGGAGTCAGTATGAGCGGTAACAATCCCGAGCAGTGGCGCAGCAAGTTGAGCGCCGAGCAGTTTCACGTCTGCTGGGAGAAGGGGACGGAGCGGCCCTACAGCGGCGCCCTGCTGCACAACCGCAAGAGCGGCGACTACCTGTGCGTCTGCTGCAAGAGCGTGCTGTTTCACTCGGATGCCAAATTCGATTCGGGCTGCGGCTGGCCCTCGTTCGATCGGGCCATCGAGGGGACAGTAACCTACACAGAGGACAACAGCCACGGCATGAAACGGGTGGAGATCACCTGTCGCCAGTGCGGCTCCCATCTGGGTCACGTCTTCCCGGACGGGCCGACCGAGACCGGCCAGCGCTACTGCGTCAACAGCCTGAGCCTGGACTTCGATCCCGACGCCTGACGCTGCCCGCCTCGAATGCAAAAAACGGCGCCCCTGCCAGCAGGGGCGCCGTTTTCTTTTGCCGTCTCAGCCTCAGGCCTGCAACAGGGCGGCGCCTACCAGCAGGGAGGCCAGCGCCAGTATGGGCAGCTTCTGCACGCGCAGCAGATAGAAGCCGACGGCGGCCAGCGCCAGATCGGTCTGGGCCAGCACGGCGCTCTGCCACACCGGCTGATAGAGGGCGGCCAGCAGCAGGCCCACCACGGCGGCGTTGATCCCCGCCACGGCCCCCGCCAGGCGAGGCTGGGCAAGCCAGCGTTGCCAGCAGGGGCCCATGGCCCACAGCAGCAGGAAGCCCGGGAGGAAGAGGGCCAGGGTGGCCAGCAGGGCGCCCGCCAGCGGGGTCTCCGGCAGCAGCATGGCTCCGAGGTAGGTGGCCAGGGTGAACATGGGGCCGGGCACCAGCTGGGCCAGGCTGTAGCCGGTCAGGAACTGCTGCTGGCTGAGGCTGTGCCCCACGCTTTCCTGCAACAGGGGCAGCACCACGTGGCCACCGCCAAACACCAGGCTGCCCGCCCGGTAGAAGTCGGCGATCAGCTGGCTGGCGGGGCCGCTGGCCACCAGGGGCAGGCCGACAAATAGCAGGGCGAACAGCAGCAGGGTCGGCCAGTGAGGCTGGCTCGCCAGATCCTTTGATGGGGCCTGCGCCGCCTCGGCCTGCTCACGATAGGCGCAGAGCAGGGCCGCCCCGAGCAGCAGGACGAGCTGGGTCAGCAGGCCGGGCTGCCACCAGAGGGCGGCAGCGGTCACTACCATGACCCCCTGTTGCAGCGTGGTCTTGCAGAACTGGCGGCTCATGGTGAGCACGGCATCGGCCACCACGATGAGCGCCAGCAGCTTGAGACCGTGCAGAGCGGCCTCCAGCCAGAGGTTGTTGCTGAGCAGGCCCACGCCGACGGCGGCAGCCAGCAACAGCAGGAAGGAGGGGAGGGTAAAGCCGACGAAGGCGGCCAGGGCGCCGCCGATGCCGGCGCGGTGGCGGCCGATGGCAAAGCCGAGCTGGCTGGAGGCCGGACCCGGCAGCAGTTGGCACAGGGCCAGCAACTGGGCGAACTCCGCCTGGCTCAGCCAGCCCAGCCGCTGGACAAAGGTGCGCTGAAAATAGCCGATATGGGCGGCCGGCCCGCCAAAACTGATGCACCCCAGCCACAAGAACTGCATGAATACCTGTCCCATCTTCCCCTCCTCGTCATCATCCTGGCCCGGATAATATGACAAAAAAGTGACAGTTTGGTGACGGTACGCCCTCCCGCGCTGCCTGCCATCAACAGGGGCTGGCGGGGGGCTGGTCGCCTCCGCCAGCAGACGAGAGGTACCGGGGTGACGCGCGGCAGCCTGCCGGTGAGGGTCAGGGGGCCGGTTGTGCCTGGGGCAGGTAGCATTGTCCCGCCAGCCAGCAGGCGATGGACTGGCGACTGGCATCGAAGTGAGGCTCGGGCAGAGTGTGCGGGTCGCACCAGCTCCAGCCCTCGCATTTTTCCGGCTCCAGCAGTTGCGGCTCCCCGTCCACCTCTGCCAGCAAGGTGACCGAGATGTAGTGCAGGCCGCTCTCGCGCCAGGTCTCCAGGTTGTTGGTGACGGCGATGACGCGAGGCTGGTGGATGACGAAGCCGGTCTCCTCCGCCACCTCCCGGATGGCTGCCGACTCGAAGGTCTCCCCCAATTCCAGATGACCGCCTGCGATGGACCAGTAGGGGGCATGGCTGCCCTTGCGCTTGCCAAGCAGTACCTGGCCCTGGCCATTGGTGAGAATGACGCCGACACCGACGCGGGGATAGGGGGTAGACATAGGGGAGGCTCCTTGCTGAGACGGCGGGGTGCGCCAGGGAAAACGGGCCTACCTTAGGGGGGATGGGCCCGTTGTGCAAGCCGCCTGTTCAAGGGCGATCGGATGCCGATTTTCCATCGCTTAAATGGATGGGTCTGGCGATATTCTATCTGTTAAATAGATGGGAAATGCCTCCGGATCAGGGCAGTCTGACCAGCATCTTGCCGGTATTGCGGCCCTGGAACAGTCCGATAAAGGCTTGCGGCATGCTGGCCAGCCCCTCGCTGACGGTCTCCTCGGCCTGGAGGGTGCCCGCCTCGAAGGCCGGCATGGCCTCGGCCAGGAACGCCCCGTAGTGTTGCCAGTGATCGGAGACCAGCAGCCCCTGCATCAGGATGCGCTTGCGGATCACCTGGGAGAGGTTGCGCGGGCCGCTGGCCTGGCCGTTGCTGTTGTACTGCTCGATGAGGCCGCACAGCACGATGCGCCCGTGCACCACCAGGTGGTTGAGGGCGGCATCCAGCATGGCGCCCCCCACGTTCTCGAAGTAGACGTGGATGCCTTCGGGGGCGAGGCGGGCCAGCTCGGCGTCGAGATCCGGGGTCTCCCGGTAGTTGATCACCGCATCGGCTCCCAGGGTCTTGAGGTAGGCGACCTTGTCGGCCGAGCCGGTGGAGCCGATGACCCTGGCCCCCGCCTGCTTGGCGAGCTGGACCGCCATGGTGCCGACCGCCCCGGAGGCTGCCGAGACCAGCAGGGTTTCACCGGCCTTCAGGTGTGCCACCTTGTGCAGGCCCGCCCAGGCGGTCATGCCCGGCATGCCGAGGGCGCCGAGGAAGCGCTGGGGCGGCAGGGTGGTGTCGGGCAGGCGGGTGAGCTGGGCGGCGTTTGCCACGAAGGCATCCCGCCAGCCCAGCATGCTGCTCACCTTGTCCCCCACCTTGAAATCGGGATGGCGCGATGCCTGTACCGTGCCGATGGCGCCGCCGTCGAGGGGACCGTTGAGGGGGAAGGGGGGAACGTAGCTTTTTGCCTCGCTCATGCGGCCGCGCATGTAGGGGTCCACCGACAGCCACTGGTTGGCGACCTGTACCTCTCCCTCCTGCAGGGCGGGCAGGGGCACGTCCCGGAGGGCGAAGTCCTCCAGGGTGGGGAGACCGGTGGGGCGACGCAGCAGTTGGATTTGATGGCTGATGGCATTCATGGGCATTCTCCGGCAGTGGGGCCGCGCGTCGGGCGGCGGCCTGGCATTTTTGTTTGTGTGCAAACTAAAATCAGGGTAGCCCTGAACGCGGGGGCTGGCAACTGCTTTGTGTGCAAACTATTCAGCCCCGAAGTTGATGGGGTATACTGCCCCCCTTGTCGTCAGCGAGGTCCTCCATGAGCGAATTGAAAAAGCAGGTCTGTTTTGCCCTCTACAGCGCTTCCAATGCGGTGATGCGTGCCTATCGGCCGCTGCTGGACAAGCTGGATCTCACCTATACCCAGTACCTGGTGATGCTTTCGCTCTGGGCCCGGGACGAGGTCAGCCTCAAGGAGATAGGGCAGGAGACCGGACTGGATGCGGGCACCCTGACCCCCATCGTCAAGCGGCTGGAGAGCAAGGGGTGGCTGACCCGCACCGTCTCCCACGAGGATGAGCGGCAAAAATGCATCAGCCTGACCGAGGCGGGACGCCAGTTGCAGCAGGAGGTCAGGGAGTGCTGTCTGGCGGACAGCTTGCGCAATCAGGTGGATCTGGCCGATGCTGAGTTGGCCCAGCTCAAGCAGCTTTGCGATCGCGTGGCGGCGCAGCTGGGGCGCTGATCCCTTTCCCCGTCAGGAGTGACCCGATGAAACCCATGCAATCCCTGCTCCCTCTGTTCGCCATCCTGCTGTGCGCCTGCGCCGATACCTCCTATCCCCGTTCCGAGCTGCAGATCGACGATGCCGATGCCTGGCAGGCCATCTGCAAGGGCGGGGTCCGGGTGCGGGCGGTCACCGACGAGGGGATCTGTGCGGATCACCGCGGGGTGGCCATGTGGACAAATAAACCAAGGGCTGCACGGATGGCAGAAGAAGCGGCCAAGTAGTGTGACCTGTACGACATAAAATGACATGACCGGCCATGGAGCCGGTTTTTTTCGCGATCTTGCCAGCACTTTGGCACCTTGTTCATGGTGCACTCATTTTTCTCTTCCCATACTGGCCCTCAAGGTAGCAAACCAACAGGAGAGAGAGATGCACTCATCCATCGTCGGGCTCTCCATTCTGTGGGGGCTGGCCAGCTTTGGTGTACAGGGGGATTTCATCGAGAGCCGTGATACTGCCTCCCCCTCCTGGCAGGCCGAGTCCAGAGTGGAGATGGAAGGGTACTTGATGGAGTCGTTGGGCGCCGATCGCTGGGTGTTCGACAACGGCAGCGAGAGCCTGGAAATCTCTCTGCCCAAAGGGCAGTGGGTGTCGACCGGTGAGCGGCTTCGGCTGCGCGGCGAACCCCTGCAGGAGCAGAGCGGCTGGTTGCTGCAGGTGCAGGACGTCAGCCAGGTCGAGGCATGACCAGGCGTTCGCCACCTGGCGGCGCGATGGCGCCCGCGGGGCGGTGTTGACCGCGAATACCCTTGATAGCAGAGACAAGAAGAGGAGGCCCGGGCCTCCTCTTGCTTTTGGTGCTCCCCGGATGAGGGGTGGGTTGTCAGCCCAGGTGGTTGAGGGGCAGGGCGGTCTTGTGCTTGATACGGCGCAGCACGAAGCTCGAACGCACCCCGGTCACGCCGGAGATGTGGGTCAGTTTGTCCAGCAGGAAGTGCTGGTAGTGCTCCATGTCCCGCACCACCACCTTGAGCTGGTAATCCGCATCGTTGCCGGTGATGAGGTCGCACTCCAGCACCTCGGGCAGATCCTTGACGGCGCGATCGAAGTTCTCGAACCGCTCCGGAGTGTGCCTGTCCATGGAGATGTGAATGTAGGCGGTGAGGGTCAGCCCCAGCTGGCGGGCATTGAGCAGAGTGACATGGGTATCGATGAGACCGGCATCCTCCAGCGCCTTGACCCGGCGCGAGCAGGGGGAGGGGGAGAGCCCGACCAGCTCGGCCAGCTCCAGGTTGCTGATGCGGCCATTTTCCTGCATCAGCTCCAGAATATGCCTGTCTATACGATCAAGTTTCAGCATTCTCCGTACCTCTTCGCAATTATTAATCCACTTTTCCTAGATTAAGGGTGAACTATTGCAAAAACAACTGAAAATACCTGCTACTTCACAACCACTCACCGCATCGCGGGGAGTACCATGGTTACATCTTCCGGTGGCAAGACAGGCGCCCGACCAGGCACCTGTGGTGAAGGACCTTACCGGGTCAAGAGCCCCATCAGCCGTTCGACCTTATCGGGAAACAACGGGCTGGAACGAGAGCACCCCCTCCCCGAAGGCAACAAAGCAGGCATCCCGGCGCCTGCTTTGTTGTTTTTGCGTTCCGCCCGCTCAGGGGCGGGGCGGCCGGATGCGATAGAGGCAGCGGCTGTCCCCCTCCAGCAGATACTGCTCCCGCTCCACCTCGGCCGGCGCCAGCAACCGGCGAAACAGCGCCAGCTCGCTGCGGCAAAAGCCCCGACAGGCCCTGGCTGCACTGCAGATGGGGCAGTGACTCTCCCACCACAGCCAGCTGCCGTCCTCCTCCTGCGACATGTCCGCCATATACCCCTCCTGGGTGCGCAGCGCCTTGAGCGTCATCAGCCTGTCTGCCAGCGCCGGCTGGGTCAGCCTGGATTCATAGCGTGCCTGCATCTGCTGCTCCCGCCGCGCGATGAGCTGCTCCATGCCCGCGTCGCCAAACACCTGCCGGATGTCGTCGATCAGCTGCAGGGTCAGATCGCCATGGGTGTCGGGGAAGCGTTGCCAGGCCTGGTCGGTGAGGTGCCACAGACGCACCGGGCGACCGCGGCCGCGGGCCTCGTCGCTAAACCCCACCCAGCCCTCGGACTCCAGGGCCATCAGGTGCTGGCGCGCCCCCATGGACGTCATCTGCAACTGGTCGCCGAGTTCGGCGGCGCTCTGGGGGCCGCGGGTTTTCAGCAGATAGAGGATCTTGTCGGTACTGGCGTTCATGGGGGCTCCGGTGGTGGGTATCGGTGCGGTGACCGCCTGGATGAGGTCATTATGGGGAGCAGGGCGATTTAAATCAACAATCTGCTTTACTTAATGGACGACCCCTCACAATATAAATAAACCGATAACTTTATTTAATGAGGTGAAGATGGAAGGGATCAAGGGACAGGTGACCCTCTGGGTATTGGTGATGACGGTGACGCTGGCGGTGGCGGGATTCAGCCTGCCTTCCCCCGTCCTGGCGCCGCTGCTGCTGGATCCGGCCCAGGGCATGTTGACGCCACAGGCGTCGGACTGGAGCCGCAAGGTGTGGCTTGGCGTCATCATGGGGCTCTATCCACTGTTTCAACTGCTGGGGGCCCCCTTGCTTGGCCGCCTCTCCGATCGCCATGGGCGCAAGCCGGTGCTGACACTCTGTCTGGTGGGGGTGCTGGCGGGGTATGTGCTGATGGCCCTCGGCATCGCCTGGCGTTCCCTGCCGCTCCTGCTGCTGAGCCGGGTGGTGGAGGGCTTCTTCAACGGCGACATCGCCATCGTGCAGGCGATGGCGGCGGACATGAGCACGGCCAGGACCAAGGCCCGCAACTTCGCCCGCATCAACATCGGCATGAACCTGGGCTGGGTGGTGGGCCCCATGATCGGAGGCTATGCGGCCGTGGTCTCGGGGGATTACAGCCTGGCGGCCTGGCTGGCGGTGGGGATGACGGTGATCAACCTGCTGCTGGTGCTCTGGCTGCTGCCCAATCGTCCCCCGGTGCCGGCGACCCGGGATGAGGCCCCCCTCTCGACCCGCCAATTGCTGTTGCAACCTCGTCTCCTGCCCTACTTTGCCCTGACCCTGGCAAGCTACGGGGCGGTGCAGCTCTACTTCACCTACTTCAATGTCTGGCTGGTGGAGCGGCTGGCATGGGATCCGGTGCAACTGGCCCAGGCCGCCGTGCTGGTGAGCGTGCCCATGATGCTGGGCTCCTGGATCGGTGAGCAGCTGGCACGGCACTGGCGCGGCAGCTCCCTTGGCATCGTCGGCCACCTGGTGATGGCGGCGGGCATGCTGATGTTCATCCTGCCGACCCAGTGGTGGGGGCTCGCGCTCACCTTCATCCCGACCGGCATCGGCATGAGTCTGGGGGAGCTGGCCACCTCGGTGGCGGTCTCCAACCGCAGCCATGCCAGCCAGCAGGGGCAGGCGATGGGGCTCTACCGCGGTCTGGCGGTGGGCAGCGAGATCCTGGCGGTGGTGCTGGGCAGCCTGGTGCTGCTGGCGGGGACCGAGTGGCCCTTCTACCTGGCCGGCCTCTGCGGCGTGATCTGTGCCCTCGGTTTCTACGGATTGCGCAGACGGGCGGACAGGCGAAACGCCGTGGCCGGGTGCGCCGAGGCGGGCTGACGAAGGGCGCGGGGATCACAGTTCGGCGACGGGATGGCGGGCCGGAGTTGCATCGCGGCGCCGAGTCTGGGACGGTATGGCTCTTTGCTCCGCTGTTCCCGCCCCCCGGCGAGCGCGTCTCCCATCATGGGCCTTGCCATGCCCAGTCCGCATTCCCGGCGGTGAGATGTGTCGTCATGGCACTGGAAACGGGAGGGGATGGCGCCGCACCCGTCTCGACATTCCTGGAGGTGATATGAGTCGTTATCAGGGGCCTTGTTGCTCAAATCGGGGAACTATCTGTCATCTCGGTGATCTGATCCTGTAGCGCAGTCTCCGAGAGCATCAGATGGGCAAGTCCAAGCACAAGATCAGCAACTGGCAGCAGTACAACCAAGCCTTGGTGCAACGCGGTTCGTTGACCATCTGGATGGACGAACAAGCCATTAAGCAGTGGCATTGCCTGGTCCACCATGGCCGCCGAGGGAGAGGTTTCCACTACAGTGACACCGCCATTGAGACGGCCCTGATGCTAAAAGGCTTGTTCAAGTTGCCGCTGCGGGCGCTAGAAGGCTTCATTAACTCGTTGTTCCAACTGATGGCGGTGCCTTTGCAGTCGCCGGACTATAGCTGTATCAGCAAGCGCGCCAAGACCGTCGACATCAAGTACCGCGTCCCCAGCCAAGGCCCGGTGGCTCACTTGGTCATTGATGCCACCGGCCTCAAGGTCTATGGCGAAGGCGAATGGAAAATTCGCAAACACGGCAAGGAGAAGCGACGAGTGTGGCGCAAGCTCCACTTGGCGGTGGATGCCACAACCCATGCGGTCATCGCTGCCGAAGTCAGCCTGGAGACGGTGGCGGATAACGAGGTGTTACCGACGTTGCTCAACCCCTTACGACGCAAGATAAAACAGGTCAGCGCCGATGGTGCGTATGACACCAAGGCCTGTCATGCGCTACTGAAGAAGAAGGGGGCGAAAGCCACCATACCGCCGAGAAAAAATGCGGCACCGTGGGAGGAAGGCCATCCCCGCAACGAGGCGGTGACGGCGCTCAAGGCCGGTGAACTGAAGCAATGGAAGAAAGACTCCGGCTATCACCAGCGCTCGATAGCCGAGACCGCCATGTACCGGTTCAAGCAACTCATCGGGCCAACGCTGAGCCTGCGGAACTACAACGCCCAGGTGGGCGAAATCCTGGCTGGCGTGAAGGTGATGAACAAGCTGATAGGGCTTGGTATGCCTGTTCGCCAGCCAGTGAATTGAGTGGTATCAACGGGTTGGGGAACGGCCATCCAGCGACGGATTTGATCAACAACGCCGTTATCAGGCCATTGCATTGGACATGGACGGTACCCTGCTGAACCGGGATCACAAGATCTCGTCCGCTACCCGGGCGGCCCTGGCCCAGGCCCGGGCCCACGACATCAAGGTACTGCTGGTGACGGGTCGCCACTTCATGACGGCCCGTCCCTTCCACCACGAGCTGGCCCTCGACACCCCCATCATCTGCAGCAACGGGGCCTATCTCTATGATCCGGTACAGGAGAGGATCCTCGCCGGGGATCCCCTGGCCGTGGCGCCTCTCACCGCCCTGCTGGAGGAGGTGCAAGCCCAGCAGATGGGGGCGCTGTTCCACCTGGGGGACGGCATCGGCTACCTGGGCTGCGAGGAGCACGTGGGCCGGATGCGGCGCTGGTCGGCAACCCAGCCGGATCACCTCAAGGTCTCCCTGCTGCCCGCCGAGGATATCGAGTCCTGGTTGCAGTCCCCCATCTGGAAGCTGGAGTTGTTCAACCAGGACCCCGGCCGGTTGCACCGTTTCGTCGGGGAGGTGGTGGAGAGACTGCCCTTCACCCGTGACTGGGCGGCCCCCTATGCGGTGGAGCTGGTGCAGCCAGGTTGCAGCAAGGGCAACCGGCTGGCCCAGTGGGCGGCGAGCGAGGGGATCGCCATGGAGAACCTGGTGGCCTTTGGCGACAACAACAACGATATCAGCATGTTCGAGCAGGTGGGGCTGGCGGTGGCCATGGGCAATGCGGCGCCCCAGATCCAGGCCCATGCAGACCGGGTCACCGCGGATCACAACGAGGATGGCATCGCCCTGGCGTTGCAGCGCTGGGTCCTGCCCGCCTGAGGGGAAAAACAGTCTGCGGCATAAACAGAAAGGGACCATGTCGGCCCCTTTTTGTCAGCTCCCGAAGGAGAACTGGATCACCCGATCCGGGAAGCGCAGCCGGTTATAGTCCCGGTATACCCCTTCGTAGTGACGGATGGCGCGCTCGCGCTGGGCACGGTAGTAGTCGCGCTGGCGGCTGTCGCTCTCGCCCCGGATCTGCTGATCCAGCTGGTGGATGCTCCGCTCGGTGCGCTCCAGCTCCTGCTGCAATTCGCCGAGGCGCTGCTCCAGCAGGTACTCCTTGCGGCCGCGCTCGAACTGGGTGAGGAAGCTGGTGTCGTTGGGACAGACCCCCAGGTATTCGCTCCCCTCCCGTCCCTTGCTGTAGGCAAGCTCGGGGATGCAATAGAGCTCCAGCCCCTTGGCGTAGCCGCGCTGCCACTCCGCCTCATCCACCCTGAGGCCGTACTCCCCGCAGGTCTTCTGATAGTCGCGGGTGGCGCTCCGGGTCTTGCCCTGCTCCCCGTCCTGATAGCCCTGGTTGTACCAGCTCATGGCACGGCACTCCTCCTCCGAGAGGGAACTGCACCCGGCGAGCAGGAAGGGAAGGGTCAACAACAGGATCTTGGGGGACATGAGGGGGCTCCGACAGCATAGGGGTGGGGCATTCTAGAAGAGGAGGCCCGTCCGGGACAAGCTCCGGGCGAGGGGGCCGTATCATGATGTTTTTATCAGTATTTTCAAGCCGTTGTAGACGGGCTTTTGGCAGCCTTTTCTTGCCGGGGGAGGCAGGGTAAACTGCGCCTACTTTTAACTGGCATGTAACATAAAAACAATGAAAGTCCTGACCGTCGATTATCGCTCCCCCGATGCGGCCGAGCGCTTCACCGAATCCCTGCGCACCACCGGCTTCGGAGTGCTGACTCACCACCCCATCCCGAAGGAGCTGGTGCAGTCCATCTATGACAACTGGTATCGCTTCTTCATGAGCGAACAGAAGCAGGATTTCCTGTTCAATCGCGAGACCCAGGACGGCTACTTCCCGCCCTCGGTGTCCGAGGTGGCCAAGGGCCACAGCCAGAAGGACATCAAGGAGTACTTCCACATCTATCCCTGGGGCCAGATGCCGGCAGAGCTGAAAGAGCAGGCGATGGAGTACTACCGCCTCGCCAACGATCTGGCCGCCGAGCTGCTGGGCTGGGTGGAGCAGCACACCCCGGGTGACATCGCCGCCCACTACAGCTGCCCGCTCTCCTCCATGATCGAAGAGAGCCAAAAGACCCTGCTGCGGGTGCTGCACTACCCGCCCTTCGACGGCACCGAGGAGCCGGGTGCCATCCGCGCCGCCGCCCATGAAGACATCAACCTGCTGACCATTCTGCCCGCCTCCAACGAGCCGGGCCTGCAGGTGAAAGGTTCAGACGGGGAGTGGATGGACGTGCCCTGCGATTTCGGCACCCTCATCATCAACATCGGTGACATGCTGCAGGAGGCCTCCCGCGGCTACTACCCCTCCACCACCCACAGGGTCATCAACCCGACCGGGGGCAGTGCCGCCAAGTCCCGCATCTCCTTGCCGCTCTTCCTGCACCCCCGTCCGGATGTGGTGCTCTCGGAGCGTCACACCGCCCACAGCTATCTGATGGAGCGGTTGCGGGAGCTGGGGGTGATCTAATCCCGCCAGACCCGGGCAGACAACAAACCGGAGCATCCCCGCTCCGGTTTTTATTTTGTGGCACGATTGGTGGGTTATCCGAATTTTATTGGTCAATGATGCTAAAAACTGAGTTTTATATCGGATATACGCCGAGTGATTGCGCACCCGCGGGCGTACTCTGAGCGCCATTTCGGGCCTCGCTGGCAGGCCTTTCGCGTGGAGTTCTTATGAAGCAGTCCCAATGGTCATCCCGGCTCGGTTACATCCTGGCCGCCGCAGGTTCCGCGGTCGGTCTCGGCGCCATCTGGAAGTTCCCCTATGTCACCGCCGCCAACGGTGGCGGCGCCTTCCTGCTGGTCTTTCTGTTGTTCAGCTTCACCCTGGGGGTGGCGGTGCTGATGGGGGAGACCCTGATCGGCAGCCTGACCCGGCGCGGGGTGGTGGGCGCCTTTGGCGAACTGATGGGCAGGCGCTGGCGCTGGGTCGGTGCCATGGGCTTGCTGTGCAGCCTGCTCATCTTCTGTTTCTACAGCGTGGTGGGCGGCTGGACCCTGGGGTACACGGGCATGGCCCTGGCGGGGGAGCTGCAACAGGGGGACGGCGCGGCACTGACCGCCCGTTTCAACGACTACGTCGGTGATCCGCTCTGGCCGGTGCTGACCCACCTGCTGTTTGCCGGCTTGACCTGGTGGTTCGTGCGGGGCGGCGTGCAACAAGGGGTGGAGCGCACCCTGCGCTGGATGATGCCGGCCCTCTTCATCATGATCCTGCTGCTGGTGGCCTTCGGCCTCACCCTGCCGGGCGCCATGGGCGGGGTCCGCCACTTCCTGATGCCCGATTTCAGCAAGCTCGGCATGTCGGGTGTGCTGGACGCCATGGGGCTGGCCTTTTTCTCCCTCTCCATCGGCCTTGGCATCCACACCACCTATGGCGCCTACCTGCCTTCCAGTGAAGGGGTCGGTCGCTCCAGCCTCTGGGTGGTGCTGCTGGCGAGCGTCATCGCCGTGCTGGCGGGCCTGATGATCTTCCCGGTACTGGCGGCGACCGGCATTGATCCGGCCTCGGGCCCGGGCCTCACCTTCATGACCATGCCGGCGGTGTTCCAGCAACTGCCCTTCGGCCAGGGCCTGGCGGTGGTGTTCTTCTCCCTGCTGGTGGTGGCGGCGCTCTCCTCCTCCATCTCCCTGCTGGAGCACTTGCAGTGCTTCCTGTGCGAGAGCCTGGGCTGGTCCCGCCGCGCAGCGTGCAACCTGGTCATTGCCCTGGTGATGGCGGGGGGCATCCCGGTGAGCCTGTCGTTCGGTCCCTGGGCCACCCTGACCCTGTTTGGCAAGAACATCTTCGAGTTGCTGGACTTCATCACCTCCAACCTGATGATGCCCCTGTTCGGGCTGGCCCTGACGCTGCTGCTGGGCTGGCGGCTCGGTCGCCAGGCGCTGCCCGAAGGGCTGGCTCCCCACTGGCGGGCCCTGCTGATGGGCTGCTGGCGCTGGCTGGCTCCCCTGCTCATTGGCGGCATTCTGGTGCGCGGCCTGGTGTAGGGAGGGGTGGTCATCTCTGCCACTCCCCGGCCGGGCTGGCCGGGGAGTGGGGTGGCAGGATTGACTCTTTATAAAAATCTGTTAATTAAAAATAAACAGAGTAACGATCTGAAATTTAGATATTTTATTTTGGTTAAATCTGTTTTTGGTTCTGTTTTAGACTATTTTCTGTCAACTTCTCTTGCCATGGTTTAGGCTGTGGCTCCTTTTTACCGTGCAGGCGTCGCCCTCCCATGTCACCCCTTATCGCTCTCTGTGGCCGATTTAGCCCCTTCCTGGAGAGGTGACCTTGCAGGTGTCGTTTGTCTGACTGTTCATTGCAAAGGTCGCCCTCAGGCGGCCTTTTTTGTTGCGGCGCACACCGCGTCTAGCCATGGAGTATCGAACTGATGTTGTCTTGCCCGGAGGTTGTATGAGCCAGGTTCAGTGGTCTTCCCGTATTGGTCATGTGCTGGCGGCCGCCGGCTCGGCGATCGGCCTTGGCGCCATCTGGAAGTTTCCCTATGTGACAGCCACCAACGGGGGCGGTGCCTTCCTGCTGGTGTTCCTGCTCTTCAGCTTCACCCTGGGGGTCGCGGTGCTGGTAGGGGAGACCCTGCTCGGCAGCCGCAGCCAGCGCGGCGTGCTCGGCGCCTTCCACAAGCTGGTGGGGCCGAACTGGCGCTGGATGGGTTACATGGGGATCCTGTGTGGCTTCTTCATCTACAGCTTCTACAGCGTGGTGGGGGGCTGGACCGTGGGCTATGCAGCCCTGGCCGTGGGCGGCGAGCTCAACCTGAGTGAGGCGAGCACCCTCACCGCACTCTTTACCGGTTATGTGAGCGATCCCCTCTGGCCGGCCCTCACCCATCTCGTCTTCGCCGGGCTCACCTGGTGGTTCGTGCAGGGAGGGCTGCAACAGGGGGTGGAGCGGGCGCTGCGCTGGATGATGCCGGCCCTGTTCGTGATGATGCTGCTCCTGGTGGTGACCGGGCTCTCCATGCCGGGGGCCATGGCCGGGGTACGCCAGTTCCTGATGCCCGACTTCTCCCACCTGACGGGGCAGGGGGTGCTCGACGCCCTGGGGCTGGCGTTCTTCTCCCTCTCCATTGGCCTCGGGGTACACACCACCTATGGCGCCTACCTGCCGAGCAGTGACGGGGCGCTGCGCTCCGGGGTCTGGGTGGTCACCCTGGCGAGCTGCATCTCGGTGCTGGCGGGGCTGATGATCTTCCCGGTGCTGGCCTCCACCGGCATCGATCCTGCCGCCGGCCCCGGCCTCACCTTCATGACCATGCCGGCGGTGTTCAACCACCTGCCGTTCGGTCAGGGGCTGGCGGTGATCTTCTTCCTGCTGCTGCTGGTGGCGGCGCTCTCCTCCTCCATCTCCATGCTGGAGCACCTGGTGCGCTTCACCACCGAGGAGTGGGGCTGGTCGCGCCGCAATGCCTGCCGGGTGCTGACCCTGCTCATCATGGCCTGCGGCATTCCGGTCAGTCTGTCGTTCGGGCCCTGGGCTGACTACACCCTGTTTGGCAAAACCCTGTTCGATATGTTGGATTACCTCACCTCCAACCTGATGATGCCCCTGTTCGGTCTGGTGCTGACCCTGCTGCTTGGCTGGAAGCTGGGGGACAGTATTGTGCCTGCGGATCTCTCGCCGCTGATGCGTGGTGCGCTGCTCTGGTGCTGGCGGCTGGTCGCCCCCCTGCTGATCGCGGGGATCCTGGTGCGGGGCTTGTTGTAACACACCTGCCAGGGCGGCATGCACCGCCCTGGATGGCTATAGGCCCTGATGGGGACCGAGGGGCGGCAGTTTGGGGGCCAGGTGGGATCTCACCTGTTGCAGGGTCTCCCGATAGGCGTTCCCATGGTGTTCCAGGAAGGCGGCACTGTGGTTGAGACGCTGCTCCAGCCTGTCCACCAGGCGGGCCACCGCCGGGGCCGCCATGCCAGCGGGCCAGCACTGGGTCAGCAATACCAGCAGTTGCCAGGCATCCCCCGCCTGGGCCGGGAATCGCTCCTGCAGGGTCAGTGCGCTCTGCACGGCGAGCTGGAGCTGACCCGTGGTCATGGCCCGTTGCCGCTCCTCGCGCAGCTGGGTCAGCTGCTGCTCCCGCTGCGCCAGTTGCCGCGCCAGATCGTCGACCACCTGCAAAATGAGCCCCTGCAGCAGCGGGGTCTGTGCCACCGGTCCCTGATACTGGCCGAGCTGGGCCAGATAACGCTGGGCATGGTGGGGAAGCCCGCAGAACTGGCTGACGGCCACCCCGAGCAACTGGTTGAGGTGATTGTCCCGCGCTGCCTCCGGCGGGTGCTTGGCCAGCAGCATCAAGGCGTCATCGAATCGATAATCCAGACCCAGCATCAGGGCGCGCAGCAGCCCCTCCTCGTGGGCCCGCAGGGTCACGGCCTGCTGGCCGAGCTCCTCCAGGGCCTGCTGCAGCTCATGAACTCTGGCCTCTCCCGGTGGATGCCAGAGCACCGCCAGGGTCGCATCCAGCAGGCAGCGTTCGACGGAGTGGCGAAACGTCTGTTTGGGGAAGTAGCGCAGGATGAAATCGCTGGCCTGCGCCAGCACCTGACCTTCATCCCTTCGTAGCAAGGCCAGCAAAATGGCCACCTGGCGCCACTGCGGCTGCCAGGGGCAGCGTTGCAGCAAGCCTGACAAGGTTTCCCAGGCCGGATCCCACTGCGCCTCGTGCAGTTGGCAGGCGAGAACCAGCGCCTGATGGATGACGGGGGGCAGTCGCTCCCGGTTGCGGGCCAGATCCTTGTGGGCACTCTCCACCCGGTTCAGCCCGAGCAGGGCCTGGTTCAGCCCCTGGCGTGGCCACCAGGCATCGTGCTCCGTGGTGCAGATGGCGTAGTGCTGGGCGGCCTGCACCCGTTCCCCGGCTTGCAGCAGCATGTAGCCCTTTACCCTGTCCATCTGTGCTTCCAGCCCCTTGTGGCTGGCGTGCCGGTAAAGCAGATCCTCGCACTGGGCGCAGGCGCTGCGCCACTCCCTGAGCGCCATGGGGGTGGCCAGGGGGCGGGTCACCGTGGTCAGTGCAAGCAGCGCTTGCAGGCTGTGCGCCAGCTGCTCCGTGGTGAAGGGCACGGCCAGACGCAGGGCGAAATAGAGGTCGGAGGGGGGGAACTGGCCGGTGTCCTCGTCCTGCTCCAGCAGCAGGAGCACGCAGCCGGGCGCGAGCAGGCCCAGGTGGTGTGCTTCATGCAGCAGCCTGACTCCCTCATGGGCCTGGTGGTGATACTGGCGGCAAAGAATGGCATCGAAGGCGTGCTGGCGCAGCAGGGCGGGCAGGCTTGCAATCTCTTTGCAGTGGAACAGCTCGGTGGGAGGCAGCCCCAGATCACTCAATCCCTGGGTGAGGGTCGAGCCCATCATGGCATCGTCTTCGATGAGGAGGATCTGCATCTTTGACGCTCCTTCGCCGGTCGGGGGTGGCGAGGTTGGATTCAAAGGTAGCCTCCACTCTCCCGCGAGAGCCAGAGGGGGTCAATACCCCACCTGGGTCAGGAATGGCTCAGTGCCAGCCTTGGGCAGGGCAAAGAAAGCATCACTGAAGGCCGGGCCCCCTGGCCGAGAAGGGGCAGTCCCGCTGGGGGACACGCAGCTCCCCGGCTCCCGACTCTCCCTGCCAGGCGAGCTCGAGCTGGCCCAAGCGCCCGAGGCGGCGCAGCTCGAACTCGTAGCGCAGGCAGGGGTTGTCGGTGGGCAGCTGTGTCATTCCGGCGGGCAGCCGGTAGTCGTAGCGCAGCAGGGGGCCATCTTGCAGCCGGCTTTGCACGGGCACCAGTCCCTCCGTCGTCGGTGCGGGGGCCTTGAGATAGCGGCGCAGCGCCACCGGGGCGTCGATGGCTTTTTGATAGTGAAGGCCGTTCATGGCTGCCAACTCCTCCTCCAGCCGCGTCAGCTCCCCCTCCAGCCCGCTCAGGGCGGCGCCAAGCTGTTGATGGGCCGGGGAGGCGCAGCCTCCCAGCAGCAGGGTCGCGATCAGCAGGGCGGGACGGACGGCAGACATGAAGGTTCCTCGGGTGCCAGGGTCAATGACTATAGCAGGGGATTGGTGGGCGGCGTGCCCCTCAGCAGCCCGGCGAGGCGCTCCAGCCCTTCGGCGACGCGGGCGTCGGTGGCGGGCTGACTCAGGCTGAGGCGTACTCCCTGCGGGGCGGCAAACTGGCCGGCGGCGAAGTGTTCTCCGCTGGCGACCCCCACGTCAAGGGCGTTGGCGGCCTCCGCAAACTCCTGGCTGCGCCAGGGCTCGGGCAGCGGCAGCCAGGCGTGCATAGACCCCGGCTGCCAGCGCGCTCCCGGCAACAGGTGGTGCAGGAGCTCACCCCGGCGCGCCAGGATTTTTCGCTGGTGTTCGATGAGCGGCATGATCTGGCGCTGGCTCACCAGCTTGCAGGCCAGCTCGATGAGCAGCGGACTCACCATCCAGCTCGACAGCCGCATCGCCTGGGCGAAGCCGTTGCGAAGGGCGGGAGGGGACAACACGAAGCCGACCCGCAGGCCGCCGCAGGCGATCTTGGCGAGACTGCCGAGGTAGATGACCCGCTCCGGTGCCAGGTTGACCAGGGGAGGGAGCGCACTTTCGGGCAGCAGGCCGTTGACGTCATCCTCGACGATCAGCAGATCGTGGCGACGGGCGATGGCGACGATGGCGTCGCGTCGCGCCAGGCTCATGGTGGCCGTGGTGGGGTTTTGCAGGGTGGGGGTGAGGTAGAGCAGCTTGGCCCGGCGGGTACGGCACGCGGCATCCAGCGCCTCTGGCAGCAGTCCCTCCTCATCCATCGCCAGTCCCACCACCTGATTCTTGAGCTGGCGTGCATTGCCCAGCATGCCGGGGTAGCTCAGTCCCTCGCAAAACAGGGTCTCTCCCACGCAGCCGGTGGCCAGCAGGGCCAGCATGATGCCGTGCTGGGCACCATGGCTGAACAGCAGGCGATCTTCGCTCGCCGTGATGCCCTGCTCGGCGAGCCAGTCGACGAACAGCTGGCGCTGTGCGGGGCGTCCCGCCTCCTTGTCATAACCGAGCAGGCCGTTGAGATCCCCCTGCGCCAGCTCGGTGAGCAGGGGCCTGATGATGGCGCCCCTGTCCAGCTGGACCGGGAGGTTCTGCCACAACTCGATGCGCTGGCTGTCTTCATTGCGGATCACCCATTCGTTGGCGGGATCCGCCGCTCCCCTGACCCAGGTGCCGTGCCCGACCCGGGCCGCCAGCAGGCCCCGTCGCTCCGCCTCGGTGTAGGCGCGGGTGACGGTGCCCACGGTGACCCCCAGCTTATCTGCCAGGGCCCTGTGGGTTGGCAGCCGGGTCTCGGGTGAGAGGATGCCGGTGGAGATGGACTGCTCGATGGCCTTGACCAGTTTGAGGTAGAGGGGCCCCTCGAAAGGGGTGAGGTCGGGCGTCCAGATTGTCATGGTGACAATAAATCCATTGATCCAAGATTGTCCGCAATATAGCGTGATTATCAGCCTGTACACAACCAACAAGCACACATTGTATCGGTACAATGTGGCGAGAAAGGAGTCTCCCCATGACCATCGAATGGTATGCCACCCTGTTTGGCTTCGCCCTGCTCACCTGCGGCACGCCCGGGCCGAACAACCTGATGTTGACGGCGTCCGGCGCCAACTTCGGCGTGCGGCGCACCCTGCCCCATCTCATCGGGGTGGCGGTGGGCCAGCCTGTGTTGCAACTGGTGCTGGCGCTCGGCTTCTATCCGCTGTTTGAGCGCTGGCCCCTGCTCAAGCTGAGCCTGCAGGTGCTGGGCAGCCTTTACCTGCTGTGGCTGGCGTGGCGCATCGCGGTGGCAGGCGCCCCCGGAGATCCCGCCAGCCGTGCCCGCCCCTTGACCCTGCTTGAAGGGCTGGGCTTCCAGTTCCTCAATCCCAAGGCGTGGATGATGGGGATCTCGGCCATCAGTCTGTTCAGCCTGCCGGGGAGCGACTACTGGCCGAGCATGTGGGGCATCATGAGTGTCTTCCCCATGGCGGGGTTCCCGGTCTGCTTCGCCTGGGTGATGTTTGGCCATCAGCTCAGCCGCTGGATCAACTCGGACAAGGGGTGGCGTCGTCTCAACGGCAGCCTGGGTGCCTTGACCGCCCTGTGCGTGGTGATGCTCTGGTATTAACAGCACCTTGATTATTCATGCAAAGAAAATGCATTGCTGACCTTGTCGTCAGGGCGTCGGCTCTGCATATTAGGAGGCTTGCCGTATCTGAACGAGGTTGAGATGGATCTGAACTGGTTGCTCCCCCTGGCGGGCTTTGCCCTTATCACCTGTGGCACGCCGGGCCCCAACAACATGCTGCTCACCAGTGCCGGGGCCGCCCAGGGGTTTCGCCGCTCCGTGCCTCTGCTGGTGGGGGTGGTGGGGGGCATCAACCTGATGATCCTGGCCACGGCCCTGGGGCTCGGGGTGGTGTTCGAGCGTCTGCCCCTGCTGCACGACGGCCTCAAGCTGGTGGGGTCGGCCTACCTGCTCTGGCTGGCCTGGAAGGTGGCCAACGCCAGTGGCCCGGCGGAGGGGAACCGGCCGCTCATCCCGGCCCATCAGGGGGCCATGCTGCAACTGCTCAACCCCAAGGCCTGGATGATGGCGCTCTCCGCCATCAGCGGCTTCACCCTGGCGGGGGAGGCTTACTGGCCGTCCGCGGGCTGGGTGCTCGGCATTTTCTTCGTGACCGGCCTCTATACCGGTGCCTTCTGGGTGCTGTTCGGTGCCCAGGTGCGCCGCCTCATCCGCACCGCCACCGGCTGGCGTCGTTTCAATCTGGGCATGGGGCTCGCCACGGCGGCCTGCGTGCTGATGATCTGGGTTTAGGCCTCGGCCTGAGCCTTTACCGGCTGTCTTGTTGGCCCTTCGGGGCCTTTTTTATTGCCGGGGCGGTGCGATCAAACGCGCCCCCTGAGGGATTGCAGCATTGGTTTGCACCATCGGGTGACATAAGGAGATCCCATGAAATGTATCGGTCTGCTGGGTGGCATGAGCTGGGAGTCCACCGTCAGCTATTACCAGGCCCTCAACCGGGGAGTACGCGAGCGGCTCGGCGGTCTGCACTCGGCGCGGGTGCTGCTGAGCAGCGTGGATTTTGCCGGGATAGAGCGGTTGCAGCACGCCGGTGACTGGCCCGCCACCGCCCGTCTGCTGGCGGCCGAGGCCAGGGCCATTCAGGCCGGTGGCGCCGATTTCCTGCTGATCGGGACCAACACCATGCACAAGGTGGCGCCGGAGATCGAGGCCGCCATCGACATTCCCCTGCTCCACATCGCCGATGCCACTGTCCATCGCCTCCAGGCCGACGGGGTGACCCGGGTAGGCTTGCTCGGCACCCGCTTCACCATGGAGCAGGATTTCTACAAGGGGCGGCTCCAGGAGCGCTTCGGGCTGGAGGTGCTGGTGCCTGATGACGCTGCACGGGAGCGGGTGCACCGCATCATCTATGACGAGCTCTGCCTCGGCGATATTCGCGAGTCGTCTCAGGCCGAGTATCTGGCCATCATCGCCGATCTGGCACAGGCCGGTGCCCAGGCGGTGATCCTGGGTTGCACCGAAATCGCCCTGCTGGTGGGGGCGTGCCAGGCCGCCGTGCCTCTCTATGACACCACCGCCATCCACGCCGAAGCCGCGGTGACGCTGGCACTTGCCTGATGTGGTGCGGGCGGCGCCCCTCTCGGCGCCCGCCTGTTTTTTCCTCCTTTCATAACTGTGAGTCAGCCTTCATTTCAGCAGGGTTGAAGCCGTTTTTATTGTCAATCGGCTCACATTTCCTCTTTTTGTCTCTTGAGTCCGGGGCGTCAGACGCCTAGTTTTCGATCGCTGAAACGATTCAGCTTTCACAAAAACAAGAGACACGAGGATAAATCCATGTTGAAGAAACTCTCCATTGCCGTGCTGCTCGCCCTGGGCGCCACCGCGGGTCACGCCGCCGAATTTCTGCTGACCGACTCCCAGCAAGGGCTGGATGTGGGCGACTGGAAGATCACCAGCGAGAAGCTCGGCATCAAGAGTCCGGTTCCCTTCACCATCGAGAAGAAACGCCTGCACGGCGGCCGCCAGGAAGGGGTGGATCTGCTCATCGTCGACAACGGCGTCATGAAGATCACCCTGGTGCCGACCCGCGGCATGGGGATCAAGGAGGTCAAGGCGGCGGATCTGCGCCTAGGCTGGGATTCACCGGTCAAGGAGGTGGTCAACCCCGCCTTCATCGATCTCGAGAGCCGTGGCGGTCTCGGCTGGCTCGACGGCTTCAACGAGATGCTGGTGCGCTGCGGCTACGAGTGGACGGGTCATCCCGGAGTGGATGACGACGGCCGCCTCAAGAGCCTGCATGGCCGGGTGCAGAACATTCCTGCCTCCGTGGTCAGCGTGACCGTGGACGAAGAGCCGCCCTATGCCATCCACGTGCTGGGCCGGGTGGACGAGCGCACCTTCAAGATGAGCGAACTGGTCACCTGGACCCAGCTGAGCGTGGTGCCCGGTCAGGCGGAGTTTGCCCTGCAGGACAAGCTGACCAACCACGCGGATTACGAGAACGAGTACCAGATCATCTATCACGGCAACTTCGGGGCCCCCATTCTGGAGGAGGGAGCCAGGGTGAGCACGCCGGTGAAGCAGATCTCCCCGTTCAATGACTACGCCAAGGCCGGACTCAAGGGTTGGCAAACCTATCTGGGGCCCACCAAGGGCTTCGACGAGATGGTGTTCAACCTGGTGCCCTACAGCGACGCCGACGGCAATACCCTGGCAGTGCTGAACAACCGGGCCGGCAACGCCGGAGTGGCGGTGGGCTACAACACCCGACAGCTGCCGGTGCTGACCCTGTGGAAGAACACCGACACCCGGGCCCAGGGCTATGTGACCGGCATCGAACCCGGTACCAGCTATGCCTACAGCACCAAGTACCAGCGCCCGCTCGGGCTGGTCCCCAAGATCCAGCCGGGGGAGACCAAGACCTTCGATCTGACCTATCGCCTGCTGCAAAATGCCGACGAAGTGAAGCAGGCCCTGGCGATCCAGGGCGGTCGGGCCACCGAGCTGCGCGAGCAACCCCTGGTCAAGCTGCCATAAGGGAGAGACGCCCAGCAAAAAGCCGCTCCATGAGCGGCTTTTTCATATCAGGCCCGTCGATCAGACGTGGCTGTACATGGCTTCTATCTCGCGCTGGTACTTGGCCTCGATGATCTTGCGGCGCAGCTTCATGGTGGGGGTGATCTCCCCGAGCTCCATGGAGAAGGCGCTCGGCAGCAGGGTGAACTTCTTCACCTGCTCGAACTTGGCCAGCTCCTTTTGCAGATCCTGAATGCGGGCCTCGAAGAACTCCATCACCCGGGAGTGGCGCAGCAGCTCGGTCTTGCACTGGTACTGCAGGTTGATGGAGCGGGCGTACTCCTCCAGGGATTCGAAGCAGGGCACGATGAGCGCCGACACGAAGTGGCGGGCATCGGCGACGATGGCAATCTGCTCGATGAAGCGATCCTTGCCGAGGGTCCCCTCGACCAGTTGCGGCGCCACGTACTTGCCGTTGGAGGTCTTCATCAGCTCCTTCAAGCGCTCGGTGAAGTAGATGTTGCCCTCGTCATCCAGCTCGCCTGCATCGCCGGTGCGCAGGAAGCCATCCTCGGTCATCACCTCGGCGGTGGCCTCCGGCTTGTTGTAGTAGCCACGCATCACGGTGGGGGCGCGCACCAGCAGTTCGTTGTTCTCGCCGAGTTTCACCTCGATGCCGTTTAGCGCCGTGCCGATGGAGCCCAGCCTGAACTGGGTGTCTTCATAGCAGCAGACGGTGGCGGTGGTCTCGGTCATGCCGTAGCCGTACTTGAGGTTGAGCCCCATGGCCTGGAAGAAGAGATTCACCTCGTCCGCGAGACGGGCGCCCGCCACCGGCAGGAAGCGGGTGCGACCGCCGAAACGGGCGCGCAGTTTGCGAAACACCAGGCGCTCGGCAAGCCAGAGCTGGCCATAGAGCAGGGGAGAGGCGGACTTGCCCGCCTGACGGGTGGCGACCATCTGTTTGCCCACCCGGGTGGCCCAGCCGAACAGGGCGCGGCGCAGGCGCGGAGCCTGGGCGACCTTGGCCTGGATCATGGCGTAGGCCTTCTCGTAGAGGCGGGGCACGGCGCACATCACGGTGGGCTTCACCTCGCCGATGACATCCATCACCTTCTGCGGGTCGCGAATGTAGACGTTCTCGGCGCCGCAATAGAGCACGTAGTAGCTCCAGGCACGCTCGAACACATGGCTCAGCGGCAGCATGCAGAGGGAGACATCCTGCTCGCTGAGGTCGAGGCGAGCGTCATGCATCTCGAAGCAGGCGGCCATGTTGGCGAAATCGAGCATGACCCCCTTGGGTTCGCCCGTGGTGCCCGAGGTGTAGATGAGGGTCAGCAGGTCGTCCATGCGGTAGTAGCGCTCGCGCTCGCGCAGCACCTGCTCGCTGGGTTGGTGGTTGCCGGAGACGAGGAAGGCCTGGAAGTGGCTGGCCGAGGCGCAGCCGCGCAGATCGACGGTGCCGTCCAGGGCGACGATGTGGCTTATCTCGCCGCTGTCGATGAGGTGCAGCGCCTGATCGAACTGGGGCTGCTCCCCCACGAACAGCATCCTGATGCCGGCATCCTTGACGATGTAGCGCAGCTGATCGAGGGTGCTGGTGGGGTAGATGGGCACGCTGACGCCGCGGGCGGCCAGGATGCCGAGGTCGGCCTGGGTCCACTCGGGCATGTTGCGGGCATAGATGCCGACCATCTCGCCGGACTGGTGGCCCGCCCGGATCAGTCCCTGGGCGCAATAATCCATGGCCTGACCCAGGGTTCGCCAGCCGATGGCGCGCCACTGGCCATCCTGCTGGACGCGCAGGGCGGCCTTGTTGCCAAGGCGGGCAATACGCTCACGCATCACTCTAACCAGATGAAACTGCGACATCTCACGCATCCTCAAGTAACAGTTGTGCGCCCGCAGGGGCACCAAAATCGGGGCTGGAGTTTAAACTCTAACATTACAGCTTACAAGTGTGCGCCATTTGTCCTGGATCACAAAGTCGTCAACCAGATGAGAGTGAGGCATGATAGGGGGCAGGGATCGGATTCATTCAGGGAGTTGCACCATGAATATCGGGATCAAGAGCCTGTTCACCGGCGTGTTGCTGCTGTTGGCGGGGGCAGGCGCCCTCTGGTATCTGCTGGGGGGCGCGGGGAAGCAGGAGAATCCCTGGCTGAGCGGCGCCGAGGGCTATGAGCAGGCGCAGCGGCTGGCGCTGAGGGAAGGATACCCCTTGCTCTACGTGATCGAGCGCGCCAAGTGCCGACGCTGCAAGGCGCTGAATACCAGGCTGTGGCGTGCCCCCGAGATGCAATCCGCCCTGGCGGGGCTGGTGAAGGTGCGACTCAACCCGGATGCGGGGGATGGCAGCGAGCACATTCTGCGCCGCTTCCCCCAGGTTGCGACGGCCCCTGGCATCTATGTCCAGCGACCGGGTGAGCCGCTTCGCCCCATCAAGATCGCGGTGGATATCGAACAGATCTGGATGCCCGGCATCACCTATGGTCGAGGCTTCTTCATGCCTCTCTCGGGAGCCGCCTTCGAGGCCGTGCTGAGGGTGACCCTGAGCCTGGAAGACCCCTCCATCGACAACGCGCCCCTGCCCTGAGGGGGAAGCGAAGCGGGGGAGTCAGGGAGGTCAGAGAGGGTGTTGCCCGCTGACAGCGGTCTGCAGCGGGTTGTCAGCCGAAGTCGAACAGACGGGACATCAGCACGGCATCCTCCCTCTCCTGCCCGGTGCCATAGTAGTCGGCACGGCGGCAATACTCGGCAAACCCCTCGCTCTCGTAGAGGTTGATGGCGGTGCGGTTGCCGGCCCTGACCTCCAGGAACCAGGCCTCGGCCTTGCTGGCCTTGCTGCGGGCCAGGTACTCCCTGAGCAGCGCCCGCCCCAGCCCCTTGCCCTGAAAGTCGGGGTGTACGCAGATGTTCATCAGGGAGCTGTCTCCCGCCACCAGATCCGAGATGTAGAAACCGGCCGGTCGTCCGTCCACCAGCATCAGGCCGTTGAGATAGCGCGGCCCGAAGCAGGAGAGCAGGTTGGCCTGGCTCCAGGGCTCCTGGTGGGCGGCCTGCTCGATGGGGTAGATGGCTTCGAAGTCGGATTCGAGCAGGGGGCGAAAGTGGGGCAAGAGGTCAGACATGGTCACTCCGGACGGGATTCAGGCTTGCGATGGACACCATGGCCGTGCCATGGTCGTGAGCATCAAGGGGTGTGGCGCTGCCGGCACTGCTGCCAGAGGGCGCGCTTGTGTGCCCCATCGGGCTTGAGCGGGCAGACCAGGGCATTGGGCCAGCGAGGGTCCGGCGCCGTCAGCCAGAGCAGGGGCGAAGTGGCCCCCGCGGGTAGGGAAGGCATCTCGGACAACAGGGAGACCTCGTCCGTGCCAAGGCCGAGCCAGCGGCAGATGTCCCCGAGCAGGGAGGGCGCGGGCAGCGTCTCTGCCAGCAGCCAGAGCTTGCCGGTCGGCAGAGGGGCAGTCTCCTGCGGGGCCAGCACCTCGTCGGCGGGCGTGTTTGCCGGCTGTGCGGCGCCGTCGGGGCTGGTGCCTCCCGCCAGGAGTCGGCCTCTTTGTTGCCAGAGGGGGATGCCCATGCGGGCCAGAATGCGCTGGCGCAGCGGGTCCAGCAGGGGATCTTGCATGGCGAAGGCTCACTCTTGATCTGCGTTGGGGTAAATAATGATGCGCAGAGTACACTCTCGCGGGATTTGCTGCACCCCGGACGTGCGCTTTTCGCCCTGTGGCGATGGCAAACGAGCGCCCCCCGGGGGCAGAGATGACAGACAATGAGAGTGGGGCGGGGCCAGAGGCCGGACCCCGTCACCACGGATGACCTATCAGCTTCGGAACTGTGCCTATGCCGCCTTTAGCCCAGAATACTGTTCGTGCCACCCCCATTCATGAGCGCCTGCCACGGCTCCTTTCCGCCCTTGGCGAGGGACTGTATGAGCGCCAGGATGCCCTGCGGCTCGGCCTGCTGGCGGCCCTGAGTGGCGAGAGCGTCTTTCTGCTGGGCCCCCCGGGCATCGCCAAGAGCCTGATCGCGCGGCGCCTCAAGCTGGCGTTTCAGGATGCCCGCCATTTCGAATACCTGATGACCCGTTTCAGTACGCCGGAGGAGGTGTTCGGTCCCCTCTCCATCCAGGCGCTCAAGGAGGATGGCAAGTACCTGCGGTTGACCAGCGGCTACCTGCCGGAGGCCGAGGTGGTCTTCCTCGACGAGATCTGGAAGGCGGGCCCCGCCATCCTCAACACCTTGCTCACCGCCATCAACGAGCGCCAGTTTCGCAACGGCGACAGCCAGCATCCCATTCCCATGCGGCTGCTGGTCACCGCCTCGAACGAGCTGCCGGCCCCGGACAGCGGGCTGGAGGCGCTCTACGACCGCATGCTGGTGCGGGTCTGGATGGACAGGGTGCAGGAGAAATCCAACTTCCAGGCCATGCTGGCGAGCGATGGCCAGTCCCATCAGAACCTGACCCCCTCGGTGCAGATTCGGGGGGAAGAGTACGACGCCTGGCAGGATGCCATCGAGCAGGTGCGCCTGCCGGACGCCTGTTTCGAACTCATCTACCAGCTGCGCCAGCAGCTCGACAGTCAGCTCGGGCACGGCTGCTATGTCTCGGATCGGCGCTGGAAGAAGGCGGTGCGGCTCATCAAGGCGAGCGCCTTCTTCAATGGCCGCGACGAGGTGGCTCCCCTGGATCTGCTGCTGTTCAAGGATTGCCTCTGGCACGACGAGGCTTCCCGCACCGCGCTGCTGGAGATGATCGGCGAGTTTTCCCGCCTCTACGGCTACCAGCAACTGGCGCTGACCCGGGAGCTGCTCTCCCTGCGCGAGCAGTTCAAGCAGTTGCAGGGGGCGGTCGCCCTGCGCATCGGCTGCAAGGCGGTCAAGCGCAAGCAGTGGTTCGGCCGCCGCGCCCGCGGCACCGAACTGCCGCTGGCCAACGCCAGGCCGTTCGGCAAGCTGGTGCACTTCCAGCTGCTCACCCCGGCGCCCCTGGATGGCAGCGATCCCGAGCGCCTCACCGGCACCCTCACCTTCGATCGCACCCTGCTCTCTCACTGGCACCCCACCGGGGAGGCGCTGGTGGGCTGGCCCCTCGGCAACCCCAAGGAGGGGCACTACGAGCTGGTGCTGGACGAGCAGTTGCGGCTGCACGTGCTGGATATCCAGCGCCAGCCCGTGCCACTGATGCTGGTGGAGCGCACCCCCATCCCCGAGGTGGTGATGGCCCCCTGGCTGTCGGCCCTGGACGACCTGACGGGCCAGGTGAACCGGGTGCTGCAAAATCTCAAGGGTCAGCGCAACCTGTTCGACCGTCACCAGCCCCATCTGTTCGTGGGGGACAACTGGTTGCGTCAGGTGGAGGACAGCTTCTTCGTGCTGAGCCGGGACCTGGAGCGGCTGGGGGCCGAGCTGCAGCAGTGGCGGGATCGTCTGCCTCTTCTCGATGCACAGGGGTGACGTCGCGCCCGACGTGGGATTGGTGAAATAAACAGGATGAAAAACATGTTTCGTCAGCATGATACTCCATCACATCTCAACATCCGGGGTGGCCCATGCTAGAGATCGGCATGATGGACCTGGGGCTGCTCATGGGGGAGGGGGAGCTGGCGGGGGAGATGGCGCTGCTGCTTGCCTCCACCCCCAAGATCTCCGAGTTCCTCAAGCGCTCGCCCCTGCAGGGCAAGCTGCTCAGAAAGCGCATCCAGACCTGGAGCGAACAGCTTGGGGAGGAGATGCGTCACAAGCCGGTGCCGGTGGCTCTCGAGCGGGAATACCTGCTCTATCAGGCCCATCGGCAACTGCCCCTGCCGGAGCTGGTGGGGCGCCTGCCCGCCCTGCTGGAAGCCCTTGAGCAGCACAGCCCTTTTGCGGGGGATGCCCGCAGCCTGGTGCGCCAGATAGTGGCCCAGCCCACCGAGGGGTTGCGCCAGCTCTTCATCGAGAAGTGGCGTGCCAGCCTGGTGGGCAGCCTGTTGCAGTTGCAGCAGCAGATAGCGGAGGCGGAGCGGGAGAAGCAGCGCCAGGAGATAGAGGATCAACTGCTGGCCAACCGGACCCTGGCCGATGCCCTGGATCCGCACCAGATCTCCGCCGGGGGGCTCTGGGATCTGGCCCAGGGGAGCTGGCACAAGCGCAGCCTGGCGCTGGTGAAGCAGTACGCCCGCATGTTGCAGCAGGAGCCTTTGCTCGCGGAGATCGCCGCCCTGCTTGGGCGCAGCGAGCGGGAGCGGCACAGCGAGGACAGGACGCTGCCGCCGGTGCCTGTGCACGAGCTGGAGGAGGTGCAAAGTGACGATGTGCCCGACGATCTGGTGGGGGTGCACCCGGCCAGCGATCTGATGCGCCTCCTGCCGAGCGAGGCGGTGATGCTGGCGCTGCCGGAGCTGGAGCTGGAGTTCTATCGCCGTTATCTGGAGCGGCGCCTGCTGAGCTACCAGTCACGGGGCACCCTGCCGCGCCAGCGTCTGATGCTGCGCTCCCCCGAGCAGGGAGGGCAGGAGGTGCAGCCGCGTGGCCCCTTCATCGTCTGCGTCGATACGTCAGGTTCCATGGGGGGCTATCCGGAGGAATGCGCCAAGGCGCTGTTTCTCGCCCTGCTCAAAGGGGCGATGGAGGAGAAGCGGGGCTGCTATCTGATGCTCTTCTCCACCGAGGTGGCGACCCTGGAGATCACCGCCGACACCGGGCTTGAGAAGGCGGAGCGCTTTCTCTCCATGAGTTTTCACGGAGGGACCGATCTGGTGCCCTGCCTGGAGCAGGCCCTGACCCAGCTCGAACAACCCGCCTTTGCCAAGGCCGACGTGCTGGTGATCTCCGACTTCATCGCCCAGAACCTGCCCCACCCCCTGCTCGAGCGGATGAACCGGCGACGGGCGCAGCAGACACGCTTCCATGCGGTCGCCATGTCCCGTCACGCCAAGGCGGCCATTTTGCGGGTGTTCGACAACAGCTGGCTGCTCGATTGCGGCCTGCGTGGACGCCTGCTGCGGCGCTGGCAGCGCCATTGAGGGTGCTCAGGCTCAGAGAGTGGGCCTGTGGTAGAGGCCCCGTTCGTTGACCTGCTCCTGATCCAGCAGCGGCTGACCGCTTGGCTGGGCAATATAAAAACCCCGCTTGCCGCTGCGCTTGACCCTGTACATGGCCTGATCCGCCCGGGCCAGTGCCGCGCCGAAATCGTCCTGGGGCCGGATGGCCGCAATTCCCATGCTCAGTCCCACCGAGGCGTCCCCGTTGGGCAGCTCGAAGGGGGTGGCGATGGCATCGATGCACTGGCGGGCGAGGTTGCTGGTGCGGGGATCGTCGCACGCCCAGGGCAGCAGCAGCACGAACTCGTCCCCGCCGATGCGCCCCAGCCGTACCTCCTCGCCGCAGCAGTGGCGAAGGCGCTGGGCAAGGGAAACCAGCAGTTCGTCACCTGCCCGGTGGCCCAGGTTGTCGTTCACCAGCTTGAAGTCATCGAGATCGATGAAACAGATGGCCTGGTACTCCCCGGGAAAGTGGCGGTGCAGCGCGGTGCGGTTGAACAGGCCGGTGAGGGGATCCCGGTGGGCAAGCTGGGCGAGCTGCTGCTCGTACTCCTTCTCGTGGGTGATGTCGATGTGGGTGCCCATCACCCGGACGGGGTTGCCCTGATCATCCCGCTCCACCACCCGGCCCCGGTCCAGCACCCAGGTGGTCTTGCCATCCTTGGCGATCATGCGGTGCATCGCCTGATAAAACGGGCTCTTGCCCTCCAGATGATCGAAGAAGGCCTGCAGCACCTGCTCCCTGTCCTCCGGGTGCAGGTGGGCGCGCCAGACGTCGAAGTGGGCCGACAGCTCCTTGGGCTGGTAACCGAGCATGGAGCCCCAGCGCCGGTTGAAGATGATGAGTTTGCCGGTGGGCACATGGTTCTGCCAGATGCACAGGCCGGTGCCGTCCATGGCTGCGTCCAGCTTCTCCCGCGCGTCATCCGCGATGCGTTTGAGACGCTCGTTCTCCAGCAACAACCTGTCGTAAGCCTCCCTCAGCTCCTCGTAGGTCATTCCTCATCCCTTCCCCTGTTCGAAAGCATATATAGTCGATGCACTCTCTCCTTCTGTAAAGAAGGGGATAGGGGAGGCTCTCGTCCAACATGAGGAGTTTTCTCACCCTCTGGCGGCTGTGCGCCCAGAGTCTGTGGGGATATGATGACAGCGGTGAGCGCGGCGTCCGGCCAGTGAAGAGGAGAAAATGTCCGCATGAAGATCCTGATGGGAGGTGGTCTGTTGCTGGGGGTTGCCCTGGCCCAGGCGACGCCACTGGCTGGGGACGAGTTGCAACTGGCGTTGCAGCGACTGGAAGAGTCGACGATGCCGGTGCAGGTGTTTCGCGAGCGCGTCGCCGCCCTGACTGCCGAACAGGCACACTATCCGCTCGAGGTGCAGGGCCGCCTTGCCCGGCTGCAGTGCTGGGCCCAGCCGAGTGAACGGGACGAGGAGTTTCGCCGCGCGGTGGCGTTTGCCGAGCAGGGGCTGGCGCAGGCCCGTGCCCGCAAGGACAGGGTCACCGAGGTGGGGTTGCTCGCCTGTCGCGGCTATCACCGACAACTGCTCGGCAACATGGCCGGGGCCGGGGAGGATTACGACGCCGCCCTGACCCTGGCTCGCCGACTCGGGGATGAGCGCCAGCGTGCCGACATCCTGAGCCTGCGGGGGGAGATGTACTCCTACCAGGGGGAGCTGGCGGAGGGGCTGATGGAGCTCATCGATGCCCACCAGCGCTACGAGGCGCTCGGGCTGGAGGCCAAGGGGCGCGAGGTGCTCGCCAATATTGCCAATGCCTATCGCAGGATGGGGCTCTATGAGCGGGCCGAGAGCTATTTCAAGGAGCTGGAGCACGACTACCGGCAGCTCGGGGTCGAGGAGCACCTGGTGGACATTCACAGCCAGCAGGGGCTCCTCTACATCGACACCGAAGAGTACGACAAGGCGCTGCCCCTGATGGCGGAAGCGGAGCGTTACTATCTGGGGTCAAACCAGGAAGTGGTCCTTGCCTGGAGCCGGATCGAGCTGGCCACCATCCTGCAGAAACAGGGCAAGCCGGACCAGGCCATGACCAAGCTCGATCAGGCGGCAGCCTCCCTTCATCAGGAGGAGGGGGCGGACAGCGTTACCCTGGGCCACTGGCACCTCGTCATGGCCGAGGTCCTCGAGGCCCTGAACCGACCCGGCGAGGCGCTGCGGCACCTGGACGAGGCCGAGCCCATCTTTACCCGGGAGCAGAACCTGCGCTTCCTCGCCCGGGTGCATGAGACACGGGCCCGGGTGCTGGAGCGTCAGGGGCATATCCAGTCGGCCCTCACCAGCCTCAAGACCTATGTCGAGACCCGCCAGGCCCTCGAGCTCAGATTGCGGGAACAGCGCTCCTTGCAGATGCGTTTCGAGTTCGATCTCGCCCGCAAGGAGTTGGAAAACCAGACCCTCAGGTCCCAGCAGCAGTTGCAGGCGGAGAAACTCAAGCAGTTGCAGGAGCGGCGCTACTGGCAATACCTGGTGGTGGCCCTGCTGCTGGTGGTGATGGGTACCCTGGTGGTGCACCAGCGCGGGCGCACCCGCAAGATGCAGCGCCTCGCCATGACGGACGAACTGACCGGCATCCACAACCGGCGCCAGATCCAGGCCAAGGGGCGCAAATGGTTCACCCAGGCGCGGGAGGAGGGCAAACCCCTGTGCGTGCTGCTGCTGGATGTGGATCACTTCAAGAAGGTGAACGACCAGCTGGGCCACCACGTGGGGGACAGGGTGCTCACCGCCGTGGCCCAGTGCATCGAGGAGCAGTTGCGCAGCCTCGACAGGGTGGGGCGCAACGGCGGCGAGGAGTTTCTGGTGCTGCTGCCGGATACCCTCCTGAACGAGGCCGTCGAGGTGGCGGAGCGGATCCGCCAGGCCGTCGCCCGTCTCGAGATTGAGGGGGTGCCTGCGGATCACCCCATCCGCATCAGCATCGGCTGTGCCCAGTACAAACCCGAGGATGACAACCTGGGCGAGCTGGTGCGCCGGGCCGACGAGGCCATGTACGAGGCCAAGCTGGCGGGACGCAACCGGGTGATGACGGCCCGGTAAGGCCGCAATGCTGATCAGTTAAGGATCCATTGACCGATCCTTCTGCTGTAGGACAATCCGGAACCAATCACTAGTTCCGGATTTTTTATGTCTATTGCAAACGATTTGAACGATGTTGTTGAGGCATCTGGCGACATGCTGGCTCGGCTGGCCATTTTTGCCGACCATATTCCCGACGAATGGATTACTGCCGCTGCCGCCTTGTCTGAAAAGGCCACTATCCGCCGACGCCGCTTACCTTCTGATATGGTCTTGTGGCTCGTCGTGGGGATGGCCTTTTTCCGCAATGAGCCCATCTCCGAGGTCGCTCGGCGCCTCAACATCTGTGCAGAAGGGTTGGCCAATGATGCCTTGCTCGCGGACAGTGCCCTGTCTCAGGCCCGTCAGCGACTCGGCAAACAGCCGCTCGAGTGGCTGTTCAAACAGTGCGCCGATGTGTGGGGGCGGGAACGTTATCCTGAAGACCATTGGCACGGTTTACAGGTCTTTGCCATCGATGGGGCCCTGTTCCGAACCCAGGATATGCCTGAACTCAGAGCACATTTCGGCTCGGGTAACACCTCAACCAACCGGCAGACACCCTACCCGATGCTGCGGTTGGTCACGCTCATGAATGTCCGCTCGCATGTCATTGCCAACGCGGCCATCAGCCCGTACCGCAAAGGGGAAATCCCCCTGGCCAGCGAGTTCATTCACTCATTGCCGGACAAGTCAGTGACCCTGCTGGATAAAGGCTTCTTCGGTGCCGACCTGTTGCTGCGTATTCAGGCCGAAGACACCGACCGTCACTGGCTCATCCCGGAACGCAAGGGGCTGGTATACACGGAACTTGAGCGCTATGGCGACGGTGACCGTCTGTTGCAAATGACGGTCTCGCCTCAGGCTAGCAAGAAAAACCCGGCGTTGCCGACACACTGGCAAGTTCGCGCAGTGACCTATGAGGTGGCAGGCAAGGAGAAAACGGTCTTTACCTCCCTGCCCGTGGCGCGATTCAGTGCAGCTCAGGTGGCGACCCTGTACCACGAGCGCTGGGAAATCGAGCTGGGATACCGGGATATCAAAAGCGCGATGCAGCACAACGCCATCACGCTGAGAAGCAAGAAAGTGGACTTGGTCTATCAGGAGCTGTGGGGATTGCTGCTTGGATACAATCTGGTCAGGCGGGAGGCCAGCCAGGCCGCCGTAGCCCATCAGCGAGCGCCCAATGAGGTGAGCTTTAAGTTTGCCTGTCAGTTCATCGCGAACCAGATGGCAGTGATGGCGGGCGCGTTATCGCCAGCCCATACGCCACGGAGGTTGGCGGAGTTGCGGGGCTGCATAGGCGTCATGTTCATAGAAAAACGCCCCAGGCCATCGAGACCCAGGGCGGTGAAGATATCAAAGACCCGTTTTCCGGTAAATCGCAATGCGGCTCCGCTTAAGTGAACAGCATTGCGGTAAGGCCGACCCCGCGCCCCCGTGATAGCGGGCTGGGTATTTTTCACTCGCGCGGGTATAATGCCGCGCAATTTTGCTTTGATCCGGGGCCAGACCCATGTAATGCAACGCGCTTCTTCTGTCTCCACCGGCGGTCACTGACCCGCCCGCGTGGTGTCGTTGTCTGCATGGGCGCCCTGATTCCAAGGTGCTGTCCCGCATTTTTCCCACGGTGGCTCCAGGCCGCCGCTCAATAGAAGAACGTCGAATTATGTCAGCTGAATTTCTGAGTGAAGTCTCCAAGAGACGCACTTTTGCGATCATCTCGCACCCGGATGCGGGTAAAACCACCATCACCGAAAAGGTCCTGCTGTTCGGACAGGCCATTCAGCGCGCCGGTACCGTCAAGGGCCGTGGCTCGGGCCAGCACGCCAAATCCGACTGGATGGAGATGGAGAAGCAGCGCGGTATCTCCATCACCACTTCCGTGATGCAGTTCCCCTACGCCGACTGCCTGGTCAACCTGCTCGATACCCCGGGTCACGAGGACTTCTCCGAAGATACCTATCGTACCCTCACGGCGGTCGACTGCTGCCTGATGGTCATCGACGCCGCCAAGGGTGTTGAAGACCGGACCCGCAAGCTGATGGAAGTGACCCGGCTGCGCGACACCCCCATCCTCACCTTCATGAACAAGCTGGACCGCGAAGTGCGCGATCCGATGGAGGTCATGGACGAGGTGGAGCGTGAGCTCAACATCATGTGCGCCCCCATCACCTGGCCCATCGGCTGTGGCAAATCTTTCAAGGGGGTCTATCACCTCTACAAGGACGAGACCTACCTGTATCAGAGCGGTCAGGGCCACACCATCCAGGAGAAGCGGGTGGTCAAGGGGTTGAACAACCCCGAGCTGGATGCCGCCATCGGCGACGATCTGGCTGCCCAGCTGCGTGGCGAGCTGGAGCTGGTGCAGGGCGCCTCTCCCGAGTTCGATCACGATGCCTTCATCGCCGGCGAGATGACCCCGGTCTTCTTCGGGACCGCCCTCGGCAACTTCGGCGTCGACCACATGCTGGACGGCCTGACCGACTGGGCGCCTGCCCCCATGCCGCGCAAGGCCGAGAGCCGCGAAGTGGTGGCGACCGAGGAGAAGTTCTCCGGTTTCGTGTTCAAGATCCAGGCGAACATGGACCCGAAACACCGCGACCGTATCGCCTTTATGCGTATCGTGTCAGGCACTTACTCCAAGGGCATGAAGATGCGTCACGTGCGCATCGGCAAGGATGTGAACATCTCCGACGCCGTCACCTTCATGGCCGGTGACCGTGAACAGGCGGTCGAGGCCTGTGCCGGCGACATCATCGGTCTGCACAACCACGGCACCATCCAGATCGGCGACACCTTCACCCAGGGTGAAGATCTCAAGTTCACCGGCATCCCGAACTTCGCACCTGAACTGTTCCGCCGCATCCGCCTGCGTGACCCCCTCAAGCAGAAGCAACTGCTCAAGGGGTTGGTGCAGCTCTCCGAGGAGGGGGCGGTGCAGGTGTTCCGTCCGCTCATCAGCAACGATCTCATCGTCGGTGCGGTCGGTGTGCTGCAGTTCGACGTGGTGGTCTCGCGCCTCAAGAGCGAGTACAACGTCGAGGCCATCTACGAGGCGGTCAACGTCGCCACCGCCCGCTGGGTGGAAGGGACCGACGTCAAGAAGTTCGAGGAGTTCAAGCGCAAGAACGAGGTCAACCTGGCCCTCGATGGGGGTGACAACCTCACCTACATCGCGCCGACCATGGTCAACCTGCGCCTGGCCCAGGAGCGTCACCCGGACGTTCACTTCCGCCAGACCCGCGAACACTGATCACCCCGCCCGCGCACAGCGGGTGGCGGATGACCAGAGAGACCCCGCTTCGGCGGGGTTTTTTGTTATGGGGCGTTTCATTGGAAGGGGCGGCGATCCCCATCCGGGGCTTGATGGGTGAATAAAAATAAAGAATAAGTGATTTAAATTTCACACATGGAGAGAGACATGTCCGTCACCCAACCCGTAGAGGCGCAGTTTGCCGCCTACAATGCCCACGACCTCGACGCCTTCGTGGCCTGCTTTGCCCCGGATTTCAAAGGCTATCGCATGCCGACCGAGACGCCGAGCACAGTCGGCAAGGGGGCGCTGCGGGCCTTCTATGCGGAGCACAGATTCAACAACCCGCAGCTCAAGGCCGAGCTGCTGTCACGCACTGTCATGGGCAACAAGGTGTTCGATCACGAGCTGATCCACGGCCTCTCCCCCGAGCCCATCGAGAGCGTGGCGGTGTTCGAGGTGAAGGAGGGTCTTATCCAGACCGCCTGGTTCTATTTCCCTTCCTGAGCGCCGCTACACGGGCCTGCCGGCGACAAAGCTGGTATAAGAGAAAGTTCCCTGCGGGCATCCCCTGGTCTGCCCGCGTCTGGACAATAACAAGGAGTACACCATGCTTGGACGCATCACCCACCTCTTCCCGCTTTGGGCCCTGCTGTTTTCCCTGCTGGCCTACTGGCAGCCCGAGCCCTTCGTCGGCCTCAAGGGCCAGATAGTGCCGCTGCTGACCATCATCATGCTGGCCATGGGGCTGACCCTCAAACCCCAGAACTTCCTCGACGTGGTGCGCAACAAGAAGGCCATCGGCCTCGGGCTGGTATTGCAGTTCAGCGTGATGCCGCTGGCCGCTCTGCTGGTCAGCCTGTTGCTGGGCTTTGATGCCGAGTTGACCGTGGGCATGGTGCTGGTGGGCAGCGTCGCCGGTGGCACCTCTTCCAACGTGATGTGCTATCTGGCCAAGGGCGATGTGGCTCTCTCCATCACCATGACAGCTCTTTCCACCCTGCTCGGGGTGCTCGTCACCCCCCTGCTGGTGCAGCTGCTGGCTGGCAAGAGCGTCGACGTGCCGGTGCTGGACATGCTGCTGAGCCTGGTGAAGATAGTGCTGATACCCGTGGTGTTCGGGGTGGTTGCCAATGTTTTCCTCCACTCCCTGACTGCACGTATCGAGCCCGTGCTGCCGCTCGTCTCCATGGCCGCCATCGTCATGATCATCGCCATCGTGGTCGCCCTCAACGCAGGGCAGTTCGCCAGCATCGGCCCCATCGTGGCGCTGGCGGTGATCCTGCACAACGGCATCGGCATTGCGGCGGGCTACTGGGTCAGTCGCTGGCTGGGCTTTGAGGAGCGGATCTGCCGCACCGTGGCCTTCGAAGTGGGGTTGCAGAATTCTGGCCTCGCCACGGCGCTGGCCATGAAGTTCTTCACTCCCGCCTCGGCCATGGCTGGTACCCTCTTCTCGGTCTGGCACAACCTGTCCGGCTCGCTGCTGGCCGGGGTCTGGGCCAAGCGGCCGCTTTCCCGGCCTGCTGGGACCCTGGAGCAGAGCGCTGGCTGATCAGGGGGCGACAGATGAAACAACTAGGGGCCATGGGCCCCTAGTTGTTGTTTGAGCTAGTCGAGCGCCAGTACCATGCAGATCTCGCAGGCGTCGTGGCCCGTGCAGCCAAGGGGCCCCGGCAGGTGTTCGAAGCCCAGGGATTCATAGAGGGCGGTGGCTTCCCGCAGCACGGCGGTGGTCTCCAGATAGCAGCGCTGGTAACCCAGGGCGCGAGCCTCGGCCAGCGCCTGCAACACCAGCCGCCGTCCCAGGCCCAGCCCTCGCAGGGCGGGCAGGAAGTACATCTTCTGCAGCTCGCACACATCCGCTGCCCCCGCCAGCGGCGCTATGCCGCCCCCGCCGAGAATGGCGCCGTCCGGTCCCTCAATCACCCAGTAGCGGCTGCGCTCCCCCTGATAGGTCTCGTGGAGAAAATCGAGGTTGGGATCCGCCACCCCGTACCCCTTGTCGGCGGTGAGGCCGTATTCGGCGGAGACGGTGCGCACCACGGCGGCGATCCGGGGATTGTCGGCCGGGGTGATGGGGCGGATGACGAACCCCTGTTGGCGGCGGGTGCGGGAGAGGGCGCTGCGATAGAGCCGCATGCCCTCCCAGATCTGCTCGCACTCGGCGGGGGAGAGCTGGGCCAGGGCCCCCGCCATGGTCTCGTCCATCTGCCGGTGCAGCTCCTCAAGCTGTGCCTTGCCCGGCGCGGTGAGGCTCGCCTCCTTGCTGCGCCCGTCCGAGGGGTGGGGTTGCCAGGCGATCAGCTCCCGTTCGGCGAGGCGGGCCAGGGGGCGGCTGGCGTTGGACTTGTCGATGCGAAGGCGCTCGGCAAGCTGCTGGTTGGTGGCGGGACCGTTCTCCAGCTCGATGAGCAGGTGGGCCTCCAGGGGGCTCAGGGCCAGCGAGCCGCACTGCTGGGAGAGCATGCCGAGTTCGCGTACCAGTTCCCTCGACAGGGCGCGCAGGGGGCGGGGATCCATGGGGTTGTCTCCTTGTGATGGCATTTGGTTGTTATGCGCAACCAATACCATCTTTTGGTTGTTGATGACAACTATTTGCGTGAAAAAGGGCGAAAGGCAGGCAGAAAAAAGGGCCCGGGAGAGGGCCCAAACATTGGAAACCCGCGCGGGGGCGCGGATCCCATCCTTGGTCAGGCAAGGCGCCGGCGAGGGTTAGACCAGTTCTGCCAGCATGGTGTCGGCATAGGGGGTCAGCGCCTCCCCCTGCTTCACCTTGGCGAGGTAGTCCGGGTTGGCGATGAGGGGGCGACCGATGGCGACGAGGTCGAAGCGGTCCGCCTCGATGGCCTCGAGCGCGGTCTCGGCGCTGTAGTTGCCCACCCCCACCAGGTGGCCGTCGTAGCGGGCTCGCAGGTAGTCGGAGGCGTGGCCGTCCAGGTAGTCGAAGGTGAGGCTGTCATCGAAGATACCCAGGTGCAGATAGGCCAGAGTGCGCTGGTTCAGCTCGGCCAGCAGGTGGTCGAACACGGCGCGATCCCGGGCATCCCCTTCCAGATGCACATAGGCGCCGGGGGAGAGACGAAGGCCGGTGCGATCCCCGCCGATGCGGGCGGCGATGGCATCCACTACCTCCAGCGCGAAGCGGCTCATGTTCTCGGGGCTGCCGCCGTAGTTGTCGGTGCGCAGGTTGCTTGCGTGGTGCAGGAACTGATCGATGAGGTAGCCGTTGGCACCGTGGATCTCCACCCCGTCAAAGCCCGCCTCGATGGCGTTGGCGGCGGCCTGGGCGTAATCCTCGACCAGCTGGGCGATTTCGCTCCCGGTCAGGGCGCGGGGCACCTGATAGACCAGCTCGCGCATGCGCGGCACCGTGCCCTCATGGGCGATGGCAGAGGGGGCCAGCACTTCGGCGTGGTGGAAGAAGGGGTGGGAGAGACGGCCCACGTGCCACAGCTGGGCGAAGATCTTGCCGCCGTTGGCATGCACGGCGCTGGTCACTTTCTTCCAGCCGGCGATCTGTTCGGCGCTGTAGAGCCCAGGGGTATTGGGGTAGCCCTGCCCGTCCGGACGGATGATGGTGGCTTCGGAGATGATGAGGCCGATGTCGGCGCGGCGGCTGTAGTAGGCGGCCATCTGTTCGGTGGGCACCAGACCCGGGCCCGCCATGCAGCGGGTGAGGGGGGCCATCATGAAACGGTTCGCGAGGGTGAGGGTGTCGTTGAGGCGATAGGGCTGAAACAGGGTATTCATGATCGTCTGTCCTGAGGGAGTGATTCTTGAACGGGCATTCAAGACGTTTTTTGGTTTGTGTGCAAGTATTTTTTGAGCAAGCATTCAACATGGATTGACGGGGGAGGCTGGGGTAAACTTGCCGCCCTGTTTTTTCCGTCCCGCGGGACCTTGCCACCGGAGACCCCATGCGCAGCGCCGAATACGATCGGGATGCCGTCTTGCGAAACGCCATGGAAGCCTTTCGCGCCAAAGGCTATGCCAAGACCACCATGCAGGAGCTGGTGGCCGCAACCGGCCTGCACCCGGGCAGCCTCTATGCCGCCTTTGGCAACAAGCGCGGCCTGCTGCTGGCGGCGGTCGATCACTATGTGGCAGAGAAGGGGGCCCTGCGCCGCCGCTGCCTGGCACAGCCCAGCCCGCTGGCGGGGCTGCACGCCTTCCTCGAGCAGGTGGTGGACGATGCCCTGCAGGGCTCCTGCCTGCTGACCCGCACCCTGATGGAGCTGACGGAGCAGGACGAGGAGCTGCACCTTCGCTTCAAGGCCATCTATGGCGAGCTGGAACAGGATCTGGCCGGGCAGCTGGCCCTGGCAAAGGCGCAGGGGGAGCTGGCAAAAGAGGGGGACATCCCCACCCTGACCGCCTTCTTGCAGGTCCATATCCAGGGACTGGTCACCTTCGCCCAGTGCCACCCCGACCGCCCTCTGCTGGCCGGTGTCGTCGCCCGGATGATGAGCGCCCTGCGGGCGTGATGGCGAGGATGGAAACAACAAAGGCTCCCGCGGGAGCCTTTGTTGTTGCTGGGATGCCACACGCCGCCGGGTTGTTTGCTCCCTTCTCCCCTTGCGGGAGCCATGGTTGTTTCTGGGGGAGGTCGCACGCCGCTTGGTTGTTTGTTCCCTTCTCCCCTTGCGGGAGCCATGGCTGTTTCTGGGGGAGGCCACACGCCGCTGGGTTGTTTGTTCCCTTCTCCCCTTGCGGGAGCCATGGTTGTTGCTGGGGATGCCACACGCCGCCGGGTTGTTTGCTCCCTTCTCCCGCTCATCTACAAAAGAATGGGAGAAGGGCTGGGGATGAAGGGGAGGGCTCTGCTCAGCGCAATGAGAGCCAAATATGGGCCAGTACGGCCTCCATCCGACTCAACACATCGTTATTCCACACCCTGATCACCCGAAAGCCTTGCTGATTGAGGTAGGCCGTTCTTGCGCCATCATGTTGCCGCCCTGCCGGTTCGTTGTGCTGCGATCCATCGACCTCGATGATCAACCTCTGCTCAAGAGAGATGAAATCGACAATGTAGGGCCCGATGGGCATCTGGCGACGGAATTTCACCCCGGCCAGACGGCGGTCGCGCAATTGCAGCCACAGCTTCTGTTCGGCAAGGGTGGCTTCTCGCCTCATGCGCTTGGCAAACGGATGGGTTCTCATGGTGCCTATCCAGAGCTGTTTGACCCTATTAGATATAGCCATTCCCCGGTCTGGTGACTGAGTGGGTTGCTTCCCCTCACCCTGGCCCTCTCCCAGAGGGAGAGGGGACAGATCGAGTGACAGTTGTCATCTTGTTGGTCATCTCGGGGCCATCGTGAACTGATGAACTGATGAACTGATGAACTGATGAACTGATGAACTGATGAATCGACAGGTCGATGTGCTGGTGGGATGTATTCCGCCCTAGCAGACAGGTTGTTTGCGATGCTGCCAGTGGCGCAGATCCGCTCCCTTCTCCCCTTGCGGGAGAAGGGTTGGGGATGAGGGGGGAGTCACACGCCGTCGGGTTATTCAGGAGTCACCAGCTCTTTCATCAGATGCTTGAGCCACACCTGGGCCGGCTGCTGCGCATGCTGCTTTGGTATGCCAGCCGCTGCCGCTTAGCCCGGATTCACCAGATCCTTCATCAGCGCCTTCAACCAGATCAAGGCCGGTTGCTGGGCGTGGACCGGGTGCCAGACGCAGTTGAGGTGATAGTCCGGCACGTCGTCGGGCAGGGGCAGGCTTTTCAGCGGCCAGTGGCTGGCGAGCAGCTCGGCCACCATGCTGGGCAGTACCAAGAGGTGATCGCTCTGGCTCACGATGGCGGCGGCGGACATATAGCTCTGGCTGTTGACCGAGATGGTGCGGCTATGGCCCAGGCTCTGCAAATAGCGGTCGAGGCTCGCCTCCGAGGTGCCGAGCGGCGAGTGGAACACATGGGGCATCTCGATTAGCTGGTCGAGGGTGATGCGCTCCTCCTCCAGCTCCAGGGTGGCGCGCACCAGACCGGCCAGGGGTTCGGTGAGCCAGGTCTCCTTGCCCAGATACCCCGGCACCTGCATGTACTCGTCAAACCCCAGCACGAGATCTATCTCGCCGCTCGCCAGCTCGGCTTCGGGCAGGGTATCGCGCAGGATGCGGATTTCGATGGTGACGCCGGGGGCCAGCTTCCTGAGGCGCTGGATAAGGGGCGGGATCAGCACGCACTCCACGTAATCCGTGGTGCAGAGCACGAAGCGGCGCTTCGACTGACGCGGCGCGAACTCGTCCTCCTCCCAGAGTTGCTGCTCCAGCAGCCGCAGCGCCTGCTGCACCCCCAGATGCAGGCGCTGGGCCCGGGGAGTCGGCAACATCCCCTGGGGCGTGCGCACCAGCAGCGGGTCGCCGAGAAAGGCCCGCAACCGGCCGAGGGAGTGGCTCATGGCGGGCTGGCTGATAAAGAGCGATTCGGCGGCGCGCGTCACGCTCCCTTGCGTCATCAGGGCGTCAAAGGCGAGCAGCAGATTGAGGTCGAGCTGGTGCAGTTTCATGGGGGGGATTATTCGCCGTGTTTATGGGACAATTAATCCTATTCATTTGATGGATGGGCGCGCAACTTCTTACACTGCGACCCACTCTTATTTTTTCAGGGTTCCCAGGCAAATCGGGGGCCTCAATCCATGCAAGGAGCCTTGCGATGAGCATCAAGACCATAAATTCCACGCCGGCCGCCGACGGCTTCACCATGCCCGCCGAATGGGCTCACCAGCAGGCCGTCTGGATGATCTGGCCGTTCCGCCCGGACAACTGGCGGGAAGCCGGTCGCTTCGCCCAGGCCACCTTCGCCAAGGTGGCGGATGCCATCGGTGGCGCGACGCCGGTCTTTATGGGGGTGCCGGCCCAGTTTATGGAGCAGGCCCGTGGCATCATGCCCGCCCACGTTACCCTGGTGGAGATGGCCAGCGATGACTGCTGGGCCCGCGACACTGGCCCCACCATCGTCACCAACGCCGCAGGCGAGTGCCGTGGGGTTGACTGGGGCTTCAACGCCTGGGGCGGCCACAAGGGTGGTCTCTACTACCCGTGGAACCAGGATGAAGAGGTCGCTGCCCGGATGCTGGAACAGCACGGCATGGATCGTTACGATGCACCGCTCATTCTGGAAGGGGGCTCCATCCATGTGGATGGCGAAGGCACCTGCCTGACCACCGCCGAGTGCCTGCTCAACGAAAACCGCAACCCGCACCTGAGCAAAGAGCAAATCGAAGCACACCTGCGCGACTATCTGGGTGTGAAGAGCTTTATCTGGCTGGACGAAGGCGTCTACATGGACGAGACCGACGGCCACATCGACAACATGTGCTGCTTCGTGCGTCCGGGTGAAGTGGCCCTGCACTGGACTGACGACCAGAACGATCCCCAGTACGCCCGCTCCCTGGCCGCCCTCAAGGTGCTGGAAGCGGCGGTCGACGCCAAGGGTCGCAAGCTGAAAGTGTGGAAGCTGCCCCAGCCGGGCCCGCTGTTCTGCACCGAAGAGGAGTCTGCCGGTGTCGAGAGCGGTACTGGTGTGCCGCGCGAGGCAGAAGGCCGTCTGGCCGGCTCCTACGTGAACTTCCTTATCACCAACGATCGCATCGTCTACCCGCTGCTGGATGCCGCCACCGACGGCGAAGCCCAGCGCATTCTGGAAGAGATCTTCCCGGAGCATAAGGTCGTCGGTGTACCGGCCCGCGAGATCCTGCTGGGCGGTGGCAATATCCACTGCATTACCCAGCAGATCCCTTCCGGCAAATAAGCTGGTCGAAGAGTGTAGAAATTCAAAACCCCACGCCGTGGGGTTTTATCTCTTGATAATGTGATGGTCGCAGGCGCCGATGCGGCGATCATCATGACAAACAGTCACCCTTTTACAGGAGATCCCCATGATCGAAGTGACCGAGGTTTCCATTGCCGAGCTGCGTGCCGCGCTCGAATCAGGCCGCACCACCGCGGTCGAACTGGTCGAGGCCTATCAGGCCCGGATCGAGGCCTACAATGGCCCCGAGACACAAACCCGCCTCAATGCCGTCGTGGTGCCCAACCCCGATGCCCTGAAAGAGGCCGAGGCTTCCGATGCCCGCCGCGCCCGTGGGGAAACCCTGAGCCCGCTCGACGGCATCCCCTACACCGCCAAGGACAGCTATCTGGTCAAGGGGCTGACCGCCGCCTCCGGCAGCCCGGCCTTCAAGGATCTGGTGGCCCAGCGTGATGCCTTTACCGTTGAGCGCCTGCGCGCCGCCGGTGCCATCTGCCTTGGCAAGACCAATATGCCCCCCATGGCCAATGGCGGCATGCAGCGCGGCGTCTATGGCCGTGCCGAGAGCCCCTACAACGCCGACTACCTGACCGCGCCCTTTGCCTCCGGCTCCTCCAACGGTGCCGGTACTGCCACCGCCGCGAGCTTCGCCGCCTTTGGTCTGGCGGAAGAGACCTGGTCGAGCGGCCGGGGCCCTGCCTCCAACAACGGTCTGTGTGCCTACACCCCGTCCCGTGGCGTGATTTCGGTGCGCGGCAACTGGCCCCTGACCCCGACCATGGACGTCGTCGTGCCCTATGCCCGCACCATGGCCGATCTGCTGGAAGTGCTGGATGTGGTGGTCGCCGACGATGCCGAGACTCGTGGCGATCTCTGGCGCATGCAGCCCTGGGTGCAACTGCCCAAGGCCTCCGAAGTGCGTCCGGCTTCCTATCTGGATCTGGCTGCCAAGCCCGACGCCCTCAAGGGCAAGCGCCTCGGCGTGCCGCGCATGTTTATCAACAAAGATGAACTGGCCGGCACCAGCGACAACCCCGGCATCGGCGGCCCGACCGGTCAGCGCATCCATACCCGCGAGGCCGTGATTGCCCTCTGGGAAGAGGCGCGCAAGGCGCTGGAAGCCGCGGGCGCCGAGGTCATCGAAGTGGACTTCCCGCTGGTCTCCAACTGCGAAGGGGACAGACCCGGCGCGCCGACCGTGTTCAATCGCGGCATCGTGAGCCCGGAGTTTCTCAACGACGAGCTGTGGGAGCTATCCGGCTGGGCGTTCGACGACTTCCTGCGCGCCAACGGCGATCCCAAGTTGAACAAACTTGAAGATGTCGATGGGCCGAAGATCTTCCCCCACGATCCGGGCACCTTGCCGAACCGCGAGGGGGATCTCGCCGCCGGCATGGACGAGTACGTCAAGATGGCCAAGCGCGGTCTCAAGCGTTTCGACGAGATTGCCTCTGTGCCGGACGGCCTGCGTGGTCTGGAGAAGACCCGTAAGCTGGATCTGGAAGAGTGGATGGACGGGCTCAAGCTCGACGCCGTGCTGTTCCCGACCGTCGCCGATGTCGCCCCGGCTGACGCGGACGTGAATCCGGCCTCCGCCGATATCGCCTGGAGCAACGGCATCTGGGTTGCCAACGGCAACCTCGCCATTCGCCACCTCGGCGTGCCGACCGTCACCGTCCCCATGGGCATCATGGCCGATATCGGTATGCCGGTGGGCCTGACCTTCGCCGGCCGCGCCTATGACGACAACAACCTGCTGCGCTTCGCCTCGGCCTTCGAGTCCACCGGCAGCAAGCGCCAGGTGCCGCCGCGCACGCCGCCGTTGGTGTGATGTTCGTTACGGGCTAAATGTTCCTATTGGACCAGGTAATAAAATTTAAAGCCACCCGTATTATGGGTGGCTTGTATATTAAAGGTCATCGTTAACTTCTCTTTCTGTCTTTAGATAAAATAATTTACTGACGAATCGTAGAGTATTTATAATTACGCCTAGTATGGCTTTGGTTTGATTTAATGATAGATAGACAACAAATGTTGTTGATATGAGCACAACCCCCCCTTTATTCTCGATTACCAGATCTGAGTTTTTATATAAAAGGGAAAGCACTCCAAATAATAACGTGCATGTCAGTACGGATGCGGATGTTATTACTGTGAAGACGAGGCTCTTAACTTGCTCTGTACTTTCAGTTCCTTTGATGAGAGCTATTTTATCTGGATTGGTAAATGAGGAAATAGCTTCTGGGTATATATAGGCGATCCAGATTCCTGCAGTGGTAAAGACTGCTGCTGAGATGTTCTGCAATGTTGACAAAAGAGATGTCAAATCACTTGAGCTTATTTTTCCTGAGCTTAACCAAGACATAATAAAACTCATGAGTAGTAAAGATGCTTGTATGAAATAAATCTTTTTCATGATGCAATACTCTCATTGTCACCCCAATCGATATCATCTTCAATAGTGAAGTCGAGCAGGCTTTCTCGACAACTAGATAATGCATCCAGAACTGTTTTTGCAGGGAAGTAGCTATTGTTAACCTTACTACTCTCTGATAGTTGAATGCTTTTTTTCTCTATGTAAGAATCAAACCATTTTGTAGGTTTATCTCTTCCTCCACATTTAAAGCCTAGTTTATCCCAAATACTATCAGGGTTTCTTTCTTCCTGATAAACCTCTAGCATTTCATATAATGCTAAAGGTGTTAGCTCTTCATCGGTGATAATCTCAACTTGCTTGCTATTCGTTATGTCTCTTTTTTTATTTAATTTACCCCACAGTGTGAAAATGCCATCTCCTTCGACTCTCTTTGTTGATGAAATAGTCTCTCTAACAACGATGTGAGATATTTTATTTGCTAGTGATTTTATCTTTTCTTTTGTCACACTAAGTTCTTTAGTCTCAGCTTTAAATTTAAATGTAAGTGATGAGTCATCAGAAGGATCATTGTAAGTTACTCGTTTAGTGATAATGTCTCTTCCAGAATGATGGTTGTGAATTGGTGATTCATGAATTGTCTTTCTTGGATCATCAATTCTTAGCGTGACACAATGTCTTATATATTGAGCTACATCATCAGTATCAGATAATGAGTGGGGGAATTTTATAGATGCAAGGATGTTTTTTGATGGAATAAACCAGTAGTACATAGGTTGGCCAAGAATAAGATCTCTATCCCCAACCTTAGCATTTATTAAATGAGCGGCGTCATCTTTATCTCCAACAGCAGAATCCCCCACAATACCATTTACATTACCTCCATCTTCTCCATACTGTTTCCAAAAAACAAACAAGTAGTCATCTGTTTCATTATTATGAAATGTAGATTTGCAGTAAACTCTTCGCCTATATGGATTTGATGAAATATCCCATGGGATTGTATTCCTTACTTCTCGTTTGGACACCCATGTTTCAACCGCAGAAATAATATCTTTCATTGAGCCGCTATGAAAGATATGGTCTTGCTTTTGTTTTATTTTATAAAAGCCACAATGACTAACATCAAAAAAACTAATCAGTCCTTTTTCCATACAACTCTCCTTTTTATTATGAAGGATTGTAAGTGTCGCTTAAATTCCGTTCAATCCCCTAAGAACATATATTTTAAGGGAAAGATCCTGAGAGATTTTGGGACATCCACCATTTTGATAGGGGCGTAGCGGTCAGCTTGGCTTAAGCGACAGGTCGTTGGATTGAAGAGCGAAGCGTATTCGGACGATCGCGAATAGGTCGTGGCTGAGAGGTTGCTGAAATACAGGGGGCCGCCAGTATTGCCATGACTCGGTGTGCAGCGGTATGCGGACGATGACGCTGCGCTAATCGTCCCTGCGTGGTTTGGTCATTGCTTTCTATATCGCCTTTTGCGGGGCTGGTGATAACGCCTACCCGCAATTTCCCCAGACTTCACCTTGGCTTCACACAGCCTCATTCTCCCCTTACATATCCCTTCTATCTTCTGCCCACTGATAAATGGGCCCGCTTGCCACAGAGTGGCGAGGGCCAACGAGAGGGGAGCAAGACGATGAAATCCTGGATCAAATACGGGCTGGCCGGGGCCTTGATACTGGTGGCGAGCTTCTGGGGCGGCAGCGTGCGGGCGGCGGGGGCGTGGCCCGCTCAAGGGGGCCCGTGCCCGCCCGTCTCCCAGTTCCCCTAATATCAGGCCAATGACTGAACGCGCCGGGCTGGCCTGTCAGCGGAAGCGGAACAGCTCCCGGTGCAGCGGGGCTGCCAGATGGGTATCCAGAGTCTGGGCCATGGGCTCGGGGCCGCAGAACCACACAGGGGTGTGCTGGCGTTCACCCAGGGCGGCCAGATCCAGTCGGCCACGCTCTGACTCCAGATGCAGCCGGTAGTCGACCCCGGCCCTACGGCACAGCTCGGCCAGCCGCCTATGATAGGGGGCGGCCTCGGCGGTGGGGGCGCATTGCAGCAAGGTGGTGCCGGGGCGTTTTTCGCCGCGGCGCACCAGGGCCTCCAGCCAGGCGACGAAGGGGGTGATGCCGATACCGGCGCCCACCCAGAGCGCGGGGGCGGGATCCGGCAGGGCGAAGGCGCCATAGGGGCCGGTCACGGTGACCCCATCCCCCACCTTGAGGTGGCGGTGCAGCCAGCGGGTGTGATCCCCGAGGGCGCGCACCGCCAGTGTCAGGGTGCGGCCATCCGCCGAGACATTGACCAGGGTGTAGGGATGGGGCTCGCCGCGCCCGGCGAAGTCGAAGAAGGCGAACTGCCCGGGGCGGTAGCCGTGCAGGGGCGCGGTGAGGCCAACCCGGATCTCCAGGGTGCGCTCGTCCAGAGGGGTGAGGGCGCTGACCGCCCCTTGGCGGCGTGCGTCCCGCCCCACCCGGCCAAACAGGGAGTAGAGCGCCCCCAGAGCCCCCAGCCCGCCGCCGATAAGCAGGGTCAGGCCGACCGGGGTCAGGGCGCCGATGCGCGGCAGCAGGCAGAGCCCGTGCAGCCAGCCCATCAGATAGATGACCGGAGCCAGCCGGTGAACCACCTTGAAGCGCTCGTAGCGCACCACCGCCAGCAGGCTTACCACCACCAGCGCCAGCAGCAGATAGAAACTCCATTCCCCCAGGGTATTGCCGAGTTCGTGCCACAGGGCATCGTTACCAGCACCAGCACCAGCACCAGCACCAGCACCAGCACCAGCACCGCGGCGCGCCGGCCGGGTTAGCCAGTCGGCGGCGACGGCCCACTTGGGGGCTTCCACCAGCAGCCAGTGGGCCAGCAGGGTGCCGGTGGCCCAGAGGGCGCTGCTGCGGTGCAGGTGCAACATGCGATCCAGCCCGCCGCACCAGGCTTCGAGCCTCGGCAGGCGCAGGGCGAGCAGCAAAGAGAGGGTCATGGCGCCAAGGCCAATCAGGCCGGTCAGGATCAGCAGCTCGTGGCGCCAAGGCCAGACGCTGGCGGGCCACTGGGTGAGGCCAGCGAGCCAGAGCAGGGTGAGGGTCAGGGGCAGGGCCCAGACGAGGGATGCGGGTTTCATGATGCCCTCCTTGTCCATGCCTCCATTGCACGCCTGCTTTGTGGCGAAAGTGTGCCCCTTCACTACCTCTTTTGTAGCAGAGTGTGGCAAGGATCTGCCTGGGGGCGGTCTGGTCAGGGGAGCAAAAGGGAGAGAGCAAGAGAGGGGGTCGGCGGCGCCAGGGTTTCTCCCCGGGTCGGCGTGAGGGAAAGGGGAGCACCCGTGCTTTGGGGCTCCCCCGCAAGAGCCTCCATGTCAGGGCTTTCGGCCCTTGCCGCCCTTGCCGCCCTTGTTGCCCGCGAGGGCCTGCTTTCTGGCCTTCTGCTTCTGGGCGCCCTTGCTGGCGCGGCGCGGCTCGGGGTCGAAGCGGGTGAGATCCGGCTCAAAGCCCGGGAACCACTGCTGGGGTAGGCGGGCGTCGAGCACGGCTTCGACTTTTTCAAGCAGGGGCGCATCTTCGGGGCTGAACAGCGTGATGGCGAGCCCCTTGTTGCCGGCGCGGCCGGTGCGCCCGATGCGGTGCACGTAGTCCTCCGGCTGATGGGGGAACTCCAGATTGATCACATGGTTGAGATCGCTGATATCCAGCCCGCGAGCCGCCACGTCGGTCGCCACCAGCGCCTGCAGGGTGCCGGCGCGAAACTCCAGCAGCACCTTCTCCCGCGCGCTCTGGGACAGATCCCCGTGGAAGGCCAGCGCATTGATGCCCGCCTGGCCGAGTTGCTGGGCCAGCTTGTCGGCCCCCTGTCGGGTGCGGCTGAAGATCAGCGCCGGTGCCCAGCCCTTTACGGTCAGCATGTGTTCGACCAGCGCCACCTTGCGATCCCCATCCACCGCATAGACCCGCTGCTCCACCTCGGCCGCCGTGGTGTTGCGCGGTGCCACCTCGATCAGTTCGGGGTCGCGCAGCAAGACCTTGCTGAGCGCAAAGAGGTTGTCGTCGCAGGTGGCCGAAAACAGCAGGGTCTGGCGATCCGCCGGTATCTGTTTGAGCAGGGCGGTGATCTCGTCCATGAAGCCCATGTCGAGCATGCGATCGGCTTCGTCGAAGACCAGATACTCTAGCTGGCCCAGGCGCAGCGCCCCCTGGCGCAGATGGTCGAGCAACCGGCCCGGGGTGGCGATCAGCAGATCCACCCCGGCTTTCAGCGCCTCCACCTGGGCCGCTATGCTGACCCCGCCGTAGACCAGGGCGCTTGCAAGGCCTGTGCCCTGACCGTAGCGCTCGACGCTCTCGGCAACCTGCACCGCCAGCTCGCGGGTCGGCACCAGCACCAGGGCGCGGATGGGGCGAGGGGACGCCTCTTGCGGCTCCTGCATCAACAACTCCAGCAGTGGCAGCACGAAGGCGGCGGTCTTGCCGGTGCCGGTCTGGGCCCCCGCCAGCAGATCGCGGCCTGCCAGGATGGCCGGGATGGCGGCGGACTGGATCGGGGTCGGCGTGGCGTAGCCGAGTTCGCTCAGGGTTTGCTGCAAACGGGGAGAGAGCGCCAGGTCGGCAAAGGAGGCGTTGGACATAGGGGCACCAGTATGGGGTTATCGCGGCCAGGGGCCGAGACGGAAACGATCAGAGTGGCCGGCATGGTAACAGATACAGCGGCACGGGCAGAAGGCGGACCGGCGGGGCCGCAGGGTCAGATGCAGTGAAATACCTCTGTCAGCGCCTCGGCTGACTCTTCAGGCCGGGCTGGCTCAGTCAACCAGGGCGACGCTCCCGGCATCCAGGTGGTGCATCCACTCCCGCAGGATCAGCAGGGCGGCGGCGACGCGCCTCTCCCTCGGCAACTGGGCCGATGCCAGGGGATCCCCCTCCACCATGGCGGCCAGCTGGCCGAACAATCGCTCTATGTTCTCCCGGCTCTGCACCCGGTTGCCGAGCACCTCGGCCAGGGGCACCGGGCTTTGCAGCTGTACCAGGGGGTGAGGCGGAACATGGGCCGCGAGGGGCATCAGCACATCTTCCACCACCATGATGGCCTGCTCAAGCTCGAGGGGGGTCAGCAGATCCTCCGTTACCGGGATGGCCTGCTCCAGCTCCAGGGCGCTCGGCGGGTCCCGGCGAAACGGACCCGGGGTCAGGGCATCCAGCCCCAGGGCCAGCGAAAATGTCTGGCTGACGCCGTCCGCCCCGGTGATCTGCATTCGGCTCCGGGTTTCCCCCAGGCTCAGCAAAATGGTGTCGCGTTTCTCTACTGTCATGTGGTGCTCTCCTGTCGTCGAATGCCCATGGATACACCCGAGCGGTCCGGATTGGCGAGTCTTTTCCCCCCATTCGGGCATCAGGGGTTGCAAAGATCCCCTTGAGTGGCAATCTGGACGTCCAAACGTCTTTAAAGGAGCCCTGACATGGATATTCGTATCGTCCCCCGCGCCCTCGTGCTCGCTCTCTCTCTGGTGGGGGCGAGTGCCCTTGCCAACGAGGCTCTGGTGTTCCAGACCGACTTCGGTCTCAAGGATGGCGCCGTCTCGGCCATGAAGGGGGTCGCCTTCGGGGTGGACCGCACCCTGCCGCTCCATGACCTGACCCATGAGATCCCGGCCTACAACATCTGGGAAGCCTCCTACCGCCTCTATCAGACCCTGCAATACTGGCCCGCGGGTACCGTCTTCGTCAGCGTGGTGGACCCCGGTGTCGGCACCGAACGCAAGTCGGTGGTACTCAAGACCAGGAGCGGCCACTACATCGTCAGCCCGGACAACGGCACCCTGACCCTGGTGGCGGAGCACTTCGGCATCGAGGCGGTGCGCCAGATAGACGAGAAGACCAACCGCCTCAAGGGCTCCGAGAAGTCCTACACCTTCCACGGCCGCGACGTCTACGCCTACACCGGCGCGCGCCTCGCCTCCGGTGCCATCAGCTTCGAGCAGGTGGGGCCTCTGCTGCCCGCCGAGGTGGTGACCATCCCCTATCAGCCCGCGGTGGCCGAGCAAGACGGTACCCTCAAGGGCACCATTCCGATCCTGGACGTGCAGTACGGCAACGTCTGGACCAATATCGACGACAGCCTGCTGACCAAGGCGGGTATCCACAAGGGGGACAACGCCTGCATCAGGATCAGCGAAGGGGATGCGCTGAAATACGAGGGCAAGGCCCCCTACGTCAGCAGCTTTGGCGATGTGCCGGAGGGCCAGCCCCTGGTCTACCTCAACAGCCTGTTGCAGGTGTCGGTGGCGCTGAACATGGACAGCTTCGCCGCCAAACATCAGGTGCAATCCGGCGCCAACTGGCATATCAGCCTGAAGAAGTGCGGCTAGAGGCTGCCAGCTGTCAGCGGGTGCTATCCGGTACAAACGGGCATAGCAGTCTGAAGACGTGCGGCTAGATAGAGGGGAGAGCTTCTGTCGGCGATGTGTCTCTTGGGGCGGTGGGACTGGTGTCCACCGCCCCTTGTCGTTGGCGGTGGCGTCTTGCCGGGCCAGCCGGTTATCTCATCATTTGTCATCCTCGTTTAATAAAGCGCTGCCATGCTGTGGCCGGACGCCGTGATGACGCAATGATTGCGCCGAGATAACAAGGAAAAGCCGATGAGCCGTTTTGACGAGAAAGACAGTGCCAACCACCCCCGCGAGCAGGAGCCGGCATTCAACCGCCTCATCGAGGCGGGCCTGAGCCGCCGTGGCTTCCTCAAAGGGGTGGGCGCCGCCAGCATGGTGGCCTTCTTTGCCGCGAGCCCCGTGGCCCAGGCCGTGGCTGCCGCCACCCGGCCGCTGCTTGGCTTCCAGGCCGTGCCCGCCTCGGTGGCCGACACCATAGTGGTGCCGCCCGGCTACAAGGCCGAGGTGCTGATCGCCTGGGGAGATGCCCTCTTCCCCGATGCCCCCGCCTTTGCCCAGGGCAATGACGCCAAGGCCCAGGCCCGCCAGTTTGGCGACAACAACGACGGCATGAGCTTCTTCTCCCTGGGCCCGGATCGCGCCCTGCTCGCCGTCAACAACGAATACACCAACTACGAATACCTGTTTGCGGATGGCGGCAAGACCCTCAGTGCAGAGGCTGTCGCCAAGGCCCAGGCGGCCCACGGGATCTCCCTAGTGGAGCTGGTGCGCATCGGTGGCAAGTGGCAGGCCAACCCCAGGGGGGCCCTCAACCGCCGCATCACCGCCACGACCCCCATGACATTGAGCGGCCCGGCGGCGGGCCATGCCCTGCTCAAGACCCAGGCCGATCCCGAGGGGCGCACCGCCCTTGGCACCTTCAACAACTGCGCCAATGGCCAGACCCCTTGGGGCACCTACCTCACCTGCGAGGAGAACTTCAACGGCTACTTCGGCAGCGAGGGCAAGCCGGCGCTGGACCAGCGCGCCGCCCGCTACGGTCTGGCCGCCGAGGATGCGGGCTTTGGTTGGCACAAATTTGACGAGCGATTCGATCTCGCGAAGCATCCCCAGGAGCCGCACCGCTTCGGCTGGGTGGTGGAAATCGATCCCCGCGATCCCGCCTCCACCCCGAAGAAGCGCACCGCCCTTGGCCGCTTCAAGCATGAGAATGCGGCCTTCACCGTCAACCAGGATGGCCGCGCCGTGGTCTACCTCGGCGATGACGAGCGGGGGGAGCACATCTACCGCTTCGTCTCGAAGAACAAGGTGGCGCCGGGCAATGACCCCGCCAACCGGGATCTGCTGGACGAGGGCACCCTCTATGTGGCCCGCTTCGAGGCGAGGGAGGGGGAGCTCAAGGGCACCGGCCAGTGGCTGCCCCTGGTACACGGCGAGCATGGTCTGACCCGGGAGAACGGCTTCGCCGATCAGGGGGAGGTGCTCATCTTCGCCCGGGAAGCGGCGACCCGGCTCGGTGCCACCACCATGGACAGGCCCGAGTGGGTGGCCGTGCATCCCCACAGGGCCGAGGTCTACTGCACCCTAACCAACAACAAGAACCGCGGCCTCAAGGAGAACCAACCTCTCGATGGCGCCAACCCCAGGGCCGAGAACCCCTATGGCCAGATCATCCGCTGGCGCCCGATGGGGGACGATCACGGGAGCGACAGCTTCGAGTGGGATCTCTTCCTGCTGGCGGGCAACCCTGGCGTGCACAAGGAGGGGCTGATGGCGGGCAGTGCCAACATCCATCCGGACAACATGTTCAACAGCCCGGACGGCATCGGCTTCGACGAGGCGGGGCGGCTCTGGATCCAGACCGACGGCGACTACTCCAACGAGAAGCAGTTTGCCGGCATGGGCAACAACCAGATGCTGTGCGCCGATCCCGCGAGCGGCGAGGTGCGCCGCTTCCTGACCGGCCCTGTGGCCTGCGAAATAACGGGCCTCACCTTCACGCCTGACTGGCGCACTCTGTTCGTCGGGGTGCAGCACCCGGGTGAGGAGGGGGCGCCCTCCCATTTCCCGGACGGCGGCACCGCCATTCCCCGCTCCGCTGTGTTGCGGATCACCCGGGACGATGGCGGCATCATCGGCGCCTGATGGCCCGGGGTAACCGACTGGCCCGTGATGACAAAAGCCGCCTTCGGGCGCAATGCTGTTCACTTAAGCGGAGCCGCATTGCGATTTACCGGAAAACGGGTCTTTGATATCTTCACCGCCCTGGGTCTCGATGGCCTGGGGCGTTTTTCTATGAACATGACGCCTATGCAGCCCCGCAACTCCGCCAACCTCCGTGGCGTATGGGCTGGCGATAACGCGCCCGCCATCACTGCCATCTGGTTCGCGATGAACTGACAGGCAAACTTAAAGCTCACCTCATTGGGCGCTCGCTGATGGGCTACGGCGGCCTGGCTGGCCTCCCGCCTGACCAGATTGTATCCAAGCAGCAATCCCCACAGCTCCTGATAGACCAAGTCCACTTTCTTGCTTCTCAGCGTGATGGCGTTGTGCTGCATCGCGCTTTTGATATCCCGGTATCCCAGCTCGATTTCCCAGCGCTCGTGGTACAGGGTCGCCACCTGAGCTGCACTGAATCGCGCCACGGGCAGGGAGGTAAAGACCGTTTTCTCCTTGCCTGCCACCTCATAGGTCACTGCGCGAACTTGCCAGTGTGTCGGCAACGCCGGGTTTTTCTTGCTAGCCTGAGGCGAGACCGTCATTTGCAACAGACGGTCACCGTCGCCATAGCGCTCAAGTTCCGTGTATACCAGCCCCTTGCGTTCCGGGATGAGCCAGTGACGGTCGGTGTCTTCGGCCTGAATACGCAGCAACAGGTCGGCACCGAAGAAGCCTTTATCCAGCAGGGTCACTGACTTGTCCGGCAATGAGTGAATGAACTCGCTGGCCAGGGGGATTTCCCCTTTGCGGTACGGGCTGATGGCCGCGTTGGCAATGACATGCGAGCGGACATTCATGAGCGTGACCAACCGCAGCATCGGGTAGGGTGTCTGCCGGTTGGTTGAGGTGTTACCCGAGCCGAAATGTGCTCTGAGTTCAGGCATATCCTGGGTTCGGAACAGGGCCCCATCGATGGCAAAGACCTGTAAACCGTGCCAATGGTCTTCAGGATAACGTTCCCGCCCCCACACATCGGCGCACTGTTTGAACAGCCACTCGAGCGGCTGTTTGCCGAGTCGCTGACGGGCCTGAGACAGGGCACTGTCCGCGAGCAAGGCATCATTGGCCAACCCTTCTGCACAGATGTTGAGGCGCCGAGCGACCTCGGAGATGGGCTCATTGCGGAAAAAGGCCATCCCCACGACGAGCCACAAGACCATATCAGAAGGTAAGCGGCGTCGGCGGATAGTGGCCTTTTCAGACAAGGCGGCAGCGGCAGTAATCCATTCGTCGGGAATATGGTCGGCAAAAATGGCCAGCCGAGCCAGCATGTCGCCAGATGCCTCAACAACATCGTTCAAATCGTTTGCAATAGACATAAAAAATCCGGAACTAGTGATTGGTTCCGGATTGTCCTACAGCAGAAGGATCGGTCAATGGATCCTTAACTGATCAGCATTGCGCCTTCGGGCGGCTTTTTTTGTGGGTGTGGCGGGCGGGAGACAAAAAAAGACCGGGTACGGGACCCGGTCAAAGAACCCGCGCATTCAGGGAAGAAGTGCGGGCGTTCAGGCTTGGTGGCGGGGCCGGGCATCGGCCCCTGATCCGGTGTCGGGGTGAGTGGCGTCACCCCGGCGTCAATGCGGGCTATTCGCGCTCCAGTGCGTGGATGGGATCCAGCCTGGCGGCCCGGCGGGCCGGGGCGAAGCCGAATATTACCCCGATCAGGCTGGCGCAAAGGCAGGCCACCCCCATGGCGGCAAGGGAGTAGCTCATCCGGACGCCGCTGCTGAAGTGGTCGAACAGTTGGCCAAGCACCAGGGAGAGGGCGATGCCGAGCACGCCCCCCAGCAGGCAGATCAGCACGGCTTCAATGAGGAACTGCTGCTGGATGTCCCGGGTCCGGGCGCCGACCGCCATCCGCACCCCTATCTCCCGGGTGCGCTCGGTGACCGAGACCAGCATGATGTTCATCACCCCTATGCCCCCGACGATCAGGGAAATGAGGGCGATGAGGGCGATCAGCGTGGTCAGGGTGGCGCTGGTCTGGCTGATGGTCTGGCGGATGCTGTCGGTGTTGAGCAGGAAGAAGTCCTGGCTGCCGTGGCGCAGGGTGAGCAGGCGGCTGATGCCATCCTGGGCGGCGTCCAGGCTCACCTCGTCCCGCACCCGCACGCTGATGCTGCGCAGATGGCTCTGCCCCAGCAGGCGGCTCATGGCGGTGGTATGAGGGATCCAGACGTTGAGGGTCTCGTCGCTGCCAAAGCCGCTCTGGTTCTTGATGGCGACCCCGATCACCCGACAGGGCAGATCCCCCAGCAGGATCACCTGGCCCAGGGGGGACTGGGTCGGGGCGAACAGCTTGTCCCGGGTGTGCTCGTCGATCACCACCTCCTGGGCCAGGCTCTCCTCGCTCTGGCGATCAAAGCCCATGCCTTGGGCCAGGCGATAGCCCCTGACCTGGAAGAACTGGGCGCCGACGCCGTTGATGGTGCCGGAGACGGCGGTGTTGCCAAGACGCAGGGTGGCGCTGGTGCTGAGGCTGGGGGTGACGCTGTGCACGTAGTCCAGCCGGGCGATGGCCTCGGCGTCCCCGATCCGCAACGTCTGTATGGTGGCGGAGCGCATGTCCCCGAAGCCGCGGCCGGGGAACACCTCCAGGGTGCTGGTGCCCATGGCGTTGATGTTCTCCAGCACCCGCTCCCGGGAGCCCTGGCCGAGGGCCACCACGGTCACCACCGAGGCGATACCTATGATGATGCCGAGCATGGTGAGAAAGGTGCGCAGACGCTGGGCAACCATGGCCTTGAGGGCCATCTGCAGGGCATTCCCGAGCCCCGCCATCCGCGGGGTCTTCCCCCTGGCGGACGTCTTGGTGGCGGCCTGGGTCGCCTGGGGAAGGGCCTGTGGCTCGCGCGTGCGGCGATCGGCGATCACCCGGCCATCTTTCAGTTCGATGATCCGCTCGGCGTGGCGGGCGATGTCCATGTCGTGGGTGACGATCACCAGGGTGTGGCCCTGGCGATGCAGAGCTTGAAGGCTCGCCATCACCTCGGCGCCGCTCTGGCTGTCGAGGGCCCCGGTCGGCTCGTCGGCCAGGATCACCTCGCCGCCGTTGATGAGGGCCCGGGCGATGCTGACCCGCTGCTGCTGGCCGCCGGAGAGCTGGCTTGGCTTGTGTTCGAGCCGGCTGGCGAGGCCGAAGCGGGTCAGCAGGGCCTCGGCCCGCTGGCGTCGCTCGGCCGGATCCAGACCGGCGTAGAGGGCGGGCACTTCCACATTGGTGCGGGCATCGAGATCCGCCAGCAGGTGATAACGCTGGAAAATGAAGCCGAAGTGCTCCCGGCGCAGGGCGGCGAGCTCGTCCCGGCTGAGGGTGGCAGTATCGCGCCCGGCCACCAGATAGGCCCCCTCGCTCGGCTGATCCAGGCAGCCCAGCAGGTTCATCAGGGTGGATTTGCCGGAGCCCGAAGCGCCGACGATGGCCACCATCTCTCCACGGGCGATCGCCAGATCGATGCCATCGAGCACGGTGACGGTGCGCTCACCCTCTTTGAAGTGGCGGCGGATGCCCCGCAGTTGCAACAAGGTGCCCATGGTCACATCCCCATGGGGGGCGGCATGCCCCCGGCGGCGTTGCTCTGGCCTGCGTTCACTTCGCTGACGATGACCCGCTCACCGGTGCTCAGGCCCGACAGGATCTGGGCATCCACCTTGTTGTTCAGGCCGACCTTGACCCGGCGCAGGCTGATCCGGCCTCCGTCGTCGATCACCCTGACCTGATCCCCCTGCAGGGCGATGGCCGGGATCACCAGCGCATCTTTGAGCCGGGCGACCACCAGATAGACCTGGGCCGTCATGCTGATCCTGAGCTGACCATCCTGGTTGGGCACCTCGAACAGGCCGTGATAATAGATGGCGCTGCTGTCGCTGCTGCTGGTGGTGTCGTCGTCATTGATGGTGTCGGGGGCGGGCTCGATGGCCCGCAGGGATCCCTCGAAGCGGCGCTGGCTGTTGCCAAGAATGGTGAAATAGACCGGCATGCCGACCCGGACGTTGATGACGTCGGCCTCGGAGATCCTGGCCTCCACCGTCATGGTGTCGAGCTGGGCAATCTTGAGCAGGGTAGGGGTGCTCTGGCTGGCGTTGAGGGTCTGCCCCTCCTCCACCGGCATGGCCACCACGGTACCGGAGAGGGGGGCCAGGATCCGGGTATACCCCAGGTTGACCCGGGCTGTGTCCACCGCGATCTCGGCCTGCACCCGCTGGGCGTTGAGGGCCCGGATATCGGCCAGGGTCTCGTCCAGGGTCGCCTTGGCGCTGTCATGGTCGGCCGTGCTGCCAAGACCTCTTGCGACGATCTGCCGCTGGCGCTGGTATGCCAGGCGGGCATTGCGAAGGGTGGCCTCTTTGGAATCCAGCTGGGCCTGGAGGTTGTCGCGCTGGGCCAGGGCATCCTTGAGGGCGTTCTGCTGGGGCAGATCGTCGATCTCGACCAGCAGATCCCCCTGTTTGACCTCCTGCCCCAGAGTCACGTGCAGTTTCTTGATCTGGCCCGATACCTGGGCGCCCACGCTCACCTGCTTGCGCGCCTTCAGGGTGCCGTCCGCCATGATGAGCTGCTCCAGATCCCGGGTCTCGGTACTGGCGGTGATGTAGTCGCTGGCGGGTGCCTTGGCTTGGGGGCGCCAGGCCAGCAACAGGGCGAGGGCGCACAGAGGCAGCAGCCAAAAGAGACGAGGGGAGAACGTGGGCATGACAACCTGTATCCTGAATGACGATCACGGCGGCACTCTACCCCAGAGCCGGGTTAAGGCTCTTTGCGCCAAGCGTAAGGGTTTCGTAAAAATGGCTGCCAAGGGCGGAGCAAGCGGCGAAAATGGCCACCGACAAGGGAGACCCTATATGAAGATCCTGCTGGTGGATGACGACGCCGAACTGGGCGTCATGTTGAGTGAATACCTGGGAGGGGAGGGGTTCGAGACCACCCAGGTGCTGACCGGAGGGGAAGGGGTGCACCATGCCCTCTCCGGCCGTTACAGCGCCCTGCTGCTGGATGTGATGCTGCCCGATCTGGGGGGGACTGAGGTGCTGCGCCAGGTGCGCCAGCGCAGTCGCCTGCCGATCATCATGCTGACCGCCAAGGGGGACAACGTGGATCGGGTGGTGGGGCTGGAGATGGGGGCCGATGACTATGTGCCCAAACCCTGCTACCCCAGGGAGCTGGTGGCCCGGCTGCGGGCCGTTCTGCGGCGGGTCAACGAGGGGGGGAGCGCAACCCCCTCGCCGGATGCCCTCATCCTGGGGGATCTGACGGTCACGCCGGCCAACCGGGTCTGTCTCTGGCAGGGGGAGCCGCTGGAGCTGACCGCCACCGAGTTCAACATGCTGGTGTTGCTGGTGCGAGCACCGGAGCAGGTGGTTACCAAGGACATCCTCTCCCTGCAAGGGGTGGGGCGCCCGCGGGAGGCCTATGATCGCAGCGTCGATGTGCACATCTGCAACCTGAGGCAGAAGCTGCAACAGAAGGCGGGGGAGGCCGTCACCATAGAGACGGTGCGCAGCATAGGGTACAAGATACGGTGATCCTCAAGGGACGTTTGTTCTGGAAGATTCTGCTGGGGTTCTGGCTGGCCATAGTGCTGGTCAGTCAACTGCTCTGGCTCGGTTTTCGTGCCGAGCGTGACCCCCCGGAAGAGCACCTGGCCCAGCAGTTGGCGAGCCAGCATCTGGAGATGGCGGCAGCCGTGCTGGCAAAGGGGGGAATCGAGGCTGCGACGGCATTGAGCCAGGCCATGTCGCCGCCGTTGCTGCAGATAACACTCCTCGATGTCTCCGATGCGCCTCCCCGGCCAGCGCCCCGGGCATCCAGGTTGATAGCCTCCGGGGAACCTGGCCCGGGCAGCGTGCTGACACGCACCGTGATTGCCAGCGACGGGCAGACCTATCTGCTGCAGACCAGAGCGGACCCGCGCGTTCTCCCCGGCGGGCCTGCTCCCGGTCCCCTCTCCTGGCTCAACATTCCCCCGCCCATGCTCTGGATTGGCGGCCTGGGGGGACTCTTGTTCAGCATTCTGTTCGCCTGGCACCTGACCCGGCCCATGAACGCCCTGCGGCGCAGCTTCGATCGGGTAGCCAGGGGGGATTTGGGGGTCAGACTCTGGCCCGCTCTGCGCTGGCGCCGGGACGAGCTGACGGAGGTGGCGAAGGAGTTCGATCTCATGGTGGAGCGGTTGCAGCAGTTGGTCGAGGGGCGCGAGCAACTGCTTCACGACGTCTCCCACGAACTGCGATCCCCCCTGGCCCGCATCCAGATGGCCATCGGCCTGGCGGAGCAGCGCCCGGAGAAGGCAAGCGACGCCCTGGCGCGGATCCGGCTCGAGACGGAGCGGATGGACAGGATGATAGGGGAGCTGCTGACCCTCTCCCGTGCCGAGCAGGGCCACGGGCTTGAGCAGAGCCACTACGACCTGCTGGCGCTGGTGGAGACCGTCGTCCAGGATGCCAAGTTCGAAGCCCAGCAATCCGGAGTCGAGATAGCGCTCGAGGAGGCGCTGGGGGAGGGTTGTCTCCTGCTGGGGCATGCCGAGCTGATGCGCCGCGCCGTGGAGAACGTGGTGCGCAACGCCCTGCGTTTCTCGCAGTCGGGCCAGATGGTGAGTGTTCGCTTGCTGCGCCTGGGCCAGGAGGTGCAGCTCTCCATCGCCGATCGGGGGCCCGGGGTGGAGGAGGGGAAGCTGGCGGGGATCTTCGACCCCTTCGTGCGCATCGGCTCACCCCGCATGGGCAAGGGCTACGGGCTCGGGCTCGCCATCGCCCGCAAGGCGGTGATTCTGCAGGGGGGCACCATCCAGGCGCGCAATCGCGCACAGGGGGGTCTGAGAGTGACCATGACGCTGCCCCTGCATGACCCGTCCTGAGGTACGCGGCTCAGACCCGAGTGGGGTAAAACCCCTGTAATGAAAGAGGGGGCCAAGGCCCCCTGCTCGTATCTGTTCCTCCGTGCGATTCAGCGCAGCGCCGCTGGCGGCGGCACCTCGGTGTAGCGCCCGTCTATTTCTCGCAGGTAGTAGTGACCCTCCCTGACGTAATAGCGGCGGCCATCCAGATCAAGAGGGATGAGCCCTGTCTCTGCCACCACCAGGACCTGAGAAGGCGGGGAGACCACCACATAGTGGTTCTCCTGCCGGCGGTAGAAAATGCCGTCGAGCACATAGTAGGTGAGCCCGGCCAGCAGCAGGGTTTCCACCCCTCCCGGCAGCCTGTCGACGCGGTGGCCGAAGCCAGGACCAGCCCCATGGCCGTACTGCGGGGCAGGGCTCTCCCATCCGCCCGGTCTGCCCATGTTCCCCGGACCCGCCATGGCGGGCAGGGCGATAGCCATGGCAAGCAGCCAGAGTGAAGAGCGGTGCAGACTCATCTCACTGCCCTTTGAGCGGCGCACCGGCGGGCTGGGGTTTGAGTGGCTGGGGCGGCAGTTCGCGCACGCTGACCGTGACCTCGTAGCGGGTATCCGGCTTGGCGGCATCAATGTTTTTGGACAGCGCCTGGACCAGGGCCTGGGGATCCGCACCCTGCTTGCTGGCGTGATAGAGCACGGAGGGGGGCGGTGTCATGGGACCTCCCTGGCGGGCGCCCATCGGGGGCGGCATCTCGCCTGCATGAAGGAGCGTGGTGCCCAGCAGCAGGGCAAGGGCGACAGGATAGCGTGACATGATGATGACTCCATTGATGGGAACGCCCCCATCAAACGCGACGCGTGCGCCCGGCTCAACCACCTTTACACCCTCTTTTCGCCCTCTTTACAGTTGTGACAACGGGCGCCGTGGCGCCCGTTGTGTGTCGTGAACCGCTCACCGGATCAAAACTCGTTGGAGAGCGCCTTGTAACCCCTGACCAGGTCGATGTTGGTGTGAGCCACATCCTCGGAGAACTCGGTGGCGTCCACGGTGACGCGCGGGATCTGCGCCAGATCGCTCTGCTGGTTGATGCGGGTGGTGGAGGGGACATAGAAGCCGGGGGGAATATCGCAGCCATCGACCACGGAGTTGTGGCGCACCACGGACCCTTCGCCGATGTGGCAGTTGAACAGCACGCTGTTGAAGCCGATGAAGACCCGGTTACCCACTTCGCAGGGCCCGTGGACGATGCTGCGGTGGGCGATGGAGCTGAACTCGCCGATGGTGACGGCAGCGCCGGATTTGGAGTGGATGACGACGCCATCCTGAATGTTGGAGTTGGCGCCGATGACGATGGGTTCCATGTCACCGCTCTCGTCCACTTCGTCTGCGCGGATCACGGCATAGGGGCCGACAAACACGTTCTCCTTGATGATCACCTTGCCACAGATGATGGCGGTCTTGTCGATATAGGCGGATTCGTCGATAACGGGCAGGTGACCTGAGGGATTCTTGCGGATCATGTTACGTCCTGTTGCTGATGAAATCGGGGAAACGTGGCGCGTCATGAAGGCCCGCCGGAGAGCCAGCTTACGCCTCTGATCCGGCAGGGGAAACCTTTTACTGGTCTGACCCACAGTGAGTAAGGCCATTTTGAGCGATTGTTCTTTGACTCCCTGTTATGGGAGCATGAGGGCGCAAAATGGGGCGCCACCGGGTGCAAAGAGATGAGGGGGAACGAGAGATGAAGCAGGTCATGGTATGGCTGGTGGGGTCGCTGTTGTGGATCTCCGCCGCCCAGGGCAAAGGCTATGCGGGGGAGTTTGACTATTACGCCATGGCACTCTCCTGGTCGCCCGAGCATTGCGCCATCAAGCCAGGGGATCGGGAGCAGTGTGCCCGCAAGCTGGGGTTCGTGCTGCATGGGCTCTGGCCCCAGTATCAGCGCGGCTACCCCGCCAGCTGCACCCGCGAGCGGCTGGATGCGGACATGGAGCAGCAGTTTGCCGGGCTCTACCCCAGCCGCTTCCTCTATCGCCATGAATGGGAGAAGCACGGCACCTGTTCCGGTCTGAGCCAGGAGGCATTTCACCAATTGGCCAGCGATCTGCGCCAGAAGGTGAAGATCCCGGCCGCCTATCAATCGCCGGAAGAGCCGCTGCGCAAAAACAGCTTCCAGCTCAAGGCCGATCTGGCGAGCGCCAACGAGTGGCTGGCCCCCGATAACATCACGGTGGCCTGCGCTGATGGGGGCCGTTTCCTGCGGGAGATCTACATCTGCATCAACAAGCAGGGGACGGATGCCGTTCCCTGCTCCGACGAGATGCAGAAGCGGGAGCGCCGCTCCTGTGGCCAGCCGGACTTCCTGCTGCGCAGCGTGCGTTGACACTTCACGTTCGGCCCTTCGCGAGCCGATGTGCCATGAACCTCAAGGAGCCTGATGGATGAAAGCCAAGACAGGATGTCTGGCCGGGAACTGGACAGGCGATATCGCCAGACGACATGTCAGCACGTCAGGTGCGCTATGCCGACTCAACCCGCCTCTGGCGCACAATCAGACTGACCATCAGAAACAGGAAACCGTCATATGACGCTCTTTGCCGAACTGGGGATGCGCTATCCCGTCATTCAGGCCCCCATGGCGGGCGTGCAGAACAGCGCCCTGGCGATGGCGGCGACCAGTGCGGGGGCACTGGGCTCCCTGCCTGCCGCCATGCTGAGTGGTGCCGAGCTGCGCCAGGAGCTGAGCCGCCTCGCCGCCAGCGGGCCGGGCCCATACAACATCAACTTCTTTTGCCATCGGCAGCACGAGCCGGAACCGGCTGCGGAGCAGCGCTGGCGCCAGGTACTGTCACCCTATTACACCGAGTTCGGGGTGGATGCCGCGGCGCCGTCGCGAGCCCCCTCTCGGGCCCCCTTCAATGACGAGCATTCGGCCCTGCTTGCAGAGTTCAGACCTGCCGTAGTCAGTTTCCACTTCGGCTTGCCCGAGCCCGAATTGCTTGCCCAGGTAAAAGCCACAGGCGCAAAAGTGTTTGCCAGCGCCACCACGGTGGCAGAAGCGCAGTGGCTTGCTGACCACGGAGCCGATGCCGTCATCGCCCAGGGGCTGGAGGCGGGTGGCCATCGCGGTCACTTCCTGAGTGAGGATCTCAGCTTGCAGCAGGGCACCTTTACCCTTCTGCCACAGGTAGTGGCGGCAGTAGCGATCCCGGTCATCGCCGCCGGGGGCATAGTCGACGGCAAGGGGATCAAGGCTGCCTTGGCACTGGGGGCCAGCGCAGTCCAGGTGGGAACGGCGTTCCTCTGCTGCCACGAGGCGACGA
>NZ_CP026406.1:3077500-4801408 GCF_002934795.1 Aeromonas sp. ASNIH2
GTCCTTGAAATACCACCCTTGTATGTTTGATGTTCTAACGCAGGGCCCTGAATCGGGCTCGCGGACAGTGCCTGGTGGGTAGTTTGACTGGGGCGGTCTCCTCCCAAAGAGTAACGGAGGAGCACGAAGGTTGGCTAATCCTGGTCGGACATCAGGAGGTTAGTGCAATGGCATAAGCCAGCTTAACTGCGAGACGGACAGGTCGAGCAGGTACGAAAGTAGGTCATAGTGATCCGGTGGTTCTGAATGGAAGGGCCATCGCTCAACGGATAAAAGGTACTCCGGGGATAACAGGCTGATACCGCCCAAGAGTTCATATCGACGGCGGTGTTTGGCACCTCGATGTCGGCTCATCACATCCTGGGGCTGAAGTCGGTCCCAAGGGTATGGCTGTTCGCCATTTAAAGTGGTACGCGAGCTGGGTTCAGAACGTCGTGAGACAGTTCGGTCCCTATCTGCCGTGGGCGTTGGATGATTGAAGGGAGTTGCTCCTAGTACGAGAGGACCGGAGTGAACGAACCTCTGGTGTTCGGGTTGTCACGCCAGTGGCACTGCCCGGTAGCTAAGTTCGGAATCGATAACCGCTGAAAGCATCTAAGCGGGAAGCGAGCCCTGAGATGAGTCATCCCTGACCCCTTGAGGGTCCTAAAGGGCCGTTGGAGACCACAACGTTGATAGGTGGGGTGTGTAAGCGTAGCGATACGTTGAGCTAACCCATACTAATTACCCGTGAGGCTTAACCATACAACACCCAAGAAGTGTTCAGAGACTTGTAGCAGATACCGAGAACGAATAACTAAATCAGCTTTTTCAGATTGAAGATTTTTGCCTGGCGGCAATAGCGCAGTGGAACCACCTGACCCCATGCCGAACTCAGAAGTGAAACGCTGTAGCGCCGATGGTAGTGTGGCATTCGCCATGCGAGAGTAGGACACTGCCAGGCACCCAATACAAGAAACCCCGCTCATCTGAGCGGGGTTTTTTATTGCCTGAAATTCAGCGTGTTGCAGCCTTGGCTCTGGTTCCAGTTATTACCGTTAGACCGTTTCCCCTTCTTTGTGATTGCTCCAGCGGGGCTGCCGAACACTCGATATCTCGATGTTCATCTCTTCATTTTCAAGTCTCCCCATTCCTCCCTGCTACTGGATCTGAGAGTTTGTAATGCTTGAGCTGCTCAGCTATTCCATTCGTCGATGATCACTATTGCCGCTGCGGGGGATGACAAGGAAGGCTGGTAGATTGGCCCCTTGAAGATCCAGACACTTCGCCCCTCTTAACTTAAGAGGTAGTCTTGGAGCTATGTTCAGTACTAGTCACAACGAGAAGATGGTCGAAGTGTTAACAGGGGCCGAGCGCCGTCGACGCCGGACTCCACAAGAAAAGATCGCCATCGTGCAGCAGACCTTTGAGCCCGGGATGACCGTCTCTCATGTTGCTCGCTTGCACGACGTCAACGCAAACCAGCTTTTCAAATGGCGTAAGCAATTCCAAGAAGGGTCTCTCACGGCGATCACCGCCGGTGAGGATGTTGTTCCTGCTTCCGAGTTGGCTGCTGCCATCAAGCAGATCCGAGAGCTTCAGCGTCTGCTCGGGAAGAAGTGCATATTCCGGCTGATCATGAACACCGATTCCGGTTCAACGTGAACACCATTTCCGGACCAATGTGAACGCTCATTCCGGTTCAACCTGAACACTTTGCCCCTCCTTTCCGGAAACAGTGTTCAACATCCCGGAATCACTGTTCACATTCACCGGAATCATCCTTAACGCATTGATTTAACAACCTTTGATACGCTCTCCCTTTTGCCAGGGAAGAGCCTATGTCTGCCAAGAGGATTGCAATGCGTAAAATTCGTGAAGTGCTGCGACTGCGGCTGGAGGCTGACCTCTCTGTTCGCCAGATAAGTTGCTGCACCAAGGTCAGCGTTGGCTCCATCCAGAAACTCCTCAAAAGTGCCCAGGCGCTCGGCCTGACCTGGCCCTTGCCCACCGAGCTTGATGATGCCCGACTGGCTGCCCTGTTCTATCCGCAGGCCGATACCACCATCTCGGCCCGCCATGTCGTGCCGGATTGGCCCTCTGTCCATCAGGAGCTCAAGCGCAAGGGGGTCTCCAAACAACTGCTCTGGGAGGAATACACCCAGCGCTATCCCAATAGCTGTTACAGCTACTCCCAGTTCTGCGACCGTTACAAGTCCTGGTGTCAGTTGCAAAAACGCTCCATGCGCCAGATCCACAAGGCGGGGGAAAAGCTCTTTATCGACTACTGCGGGCCCACGGTGCCCATCGTCTCGCCCTCCACGAGTGAGATCCGTCAGGCCCAGATCTTTGTCGCCGTGCTTGGTGCGTCCAACTACACCTTTGCCGAGGCCACCTGGTCACAGTCACTGCCGGACTGGCTGCAAAGCCATGTCCGTGCCTTTGAGTTTTTCGGCGGGACCCCGGCACTCCTGATCCCCGACAATCTCAAGAGCGGTGTCAGCAAGGCTTGCCGTTACGATCCCGAGCTAAACCCCAGCTACCAGCAGTTGGCCGAGCACTATCAGGTGGCAGTGATGCCAGCTCGCCCTTATAAGCCTAAGGATAAAGCCAAGGCTGAAGTGGGAGTGCAGATCGTCGAGCGCTGGATCCTGGCTCGTCTACGCCATCAGACCTTCTTCTCGCTTGCCGAACTCAACCAGTGCATCCGGGCTTTGTTGAATGAGCTCAACGAGCGCCCGTTCAAGCAGCTGCCCGGTAACCGACGCGAGGCGTTTGAGCAGTTGGACCGCCCGGCACTGGGGTCACTACCGGTGCATCCCTATCGCTATGTCGCCATCAAAACGGTCAAGGTCAACATCGACTATCACGTCAGCTATGAGCAGCACCATTACTCGGTGCCGCACCAGTATGTGGGTCAGCAACTGGAGCTCCATGCGGGCGATACCCTGCTTCAGGTCTATCACCAGCAACAGCTGGTCGCGAGCCATCCACGTAAAACCATCCCGGGGATGAGCACGCTCCCTGAGCACATGCCGGAACGTCACAGCAAGCAGCAACGCTGGACGCCAGGGCGTCTTAAGCAGTGGGCTGCTGACATCGGACCGGGCACCTTGTGCTGGGTTAGCGAACGGCTGGAAGAAAAAGCCCATGCCGAGCAGGCATACCGACTCTGCCTGGGTCTACTGAGTCTTAGTCGAGAGTATCCGCCATCACGGGTCGAGGCTTGCTGCCAGTTGGCTAACCGGGAAGGACTGGTGCGGCTCAAGCAGCTCAAGTCGGTGCTGACCAGTGGCCGCGACCAACTGCCCGCAAGCCCGCTGAGCTACCCAGAGTTACCGCAAGAGCACGAGAACATCCGTGGCCCCCAGAGCTTCCACTAAAGAGGATACGCCCCATGACCCAACAAACCCTGACCCGCCTGAGAAACCTGAAACTGACCGGCATGGCGGATGCCGTGCAACAACAACTTGAACAGGCGAGTACCTACGAAGGGCTGCCCTTCATCGAGCGGCTAAGCCTGCTGGTCGAACACGAACAACTGAGCAGGGAGCAGCGTAAGCAAGCTCGGCTGGTCAAGCAGGCAAGGCTCAAACTCCAGGCCACGGTGCAGGAGCTGGACTACCAGTCAGCACGCAACCTAGAGCGGTCACAGGTAGCAAACCTGGCCCAAGGAGAGTGGCTGCGCCGGGGCCAGAACCTGCTCATTACCGGCCCCTGTGGCTGTGGAAAAACCTACCTGGCTTGTGCGCTGGGCTACCAAGCCTGTCAGCAAGGGCATAGCACTCGTTACTACCGGCTGCCGCGTCTGCTACTTGAGCTGAGCCAGGCCAAGGTAGATGGCAGTTACGCCAGGCTGCTGGGTCAACTGGCAAGGATAGAGCTGTTGATCCTGGATGACTGGGGACTAGAAGCGGTGAATGCCGTGCAGCGCAACGCCCTGCTGGAGATCATGGATGATCGGTACGGGAAATACTCGACGGTAGTGGTCAGTCAGCTGCCAACGGAAGAGTGGTACGCGAGCTTGGGGGACAACACTCTGGCAGATGCGATCCTGGACCGGCTGATGCACAACGCTCACCGGCTGTCACTGAAGGGAGAATCGATGAGAAAGAGGAGAAGTGAGTTGACCCAATCTGAACACTCGAGTTAGAAACGGGGTGACGTGAGCGCGTTAAGGATCAGGGTGTTCACGTTGGCCGGAATGGCTGTTCAACTTCGCCGGAATACGCAAGAAGACCATGGAGAACGAGATCCTCAAAGAAGCCGTGGAGGTTGGTCGAGCAAAAAAATGGATTGCGCATGCGCCCTTGTTGCCGGGGGACGACGATTAAGTGCTGTGAGCCAGGCTCTTAATGTATCGCGTGCGCAGCTATCCGTTCGTGTTCATCGAAAACCGGGTTGGCAAGATGGTCGTCATCATCGCCAGCGTGATGATGCAGCCTTACTTGGCCGTATCATGGAGGCGATGGCAGAGCTTCCCTCCTATGGCTATCGCCGGGTCTGGGCGCTGTTACGGCGTCAGTCTGAGGCAACAGAACAACCTGTGGTAAACGCTAAGCGGGTATATCGCGTCATGCGCGAGCATGGCTTGCTGCTGGAAAGAAAACCAGCTGCACCATTGGCCCAGCAGGCACATAAGGGGCGTGTTGCCGTCAAGGAGAGCAATCGACGGTGGTGCTCAGATGGCTTCGAGTTTCGCTGCGATAACGGTGAAAAACTACGTGTCACGTTCGCCATGGATTGCTGCGATAGGGAAGCGTTGGACTGGGCGGCCAGTACTGGGGGTTACGATAGTGACACTGTGCAAGATGTCATGCTGAGGTCTGTCGAACGTCGCTTTGGGGATTCGTTGCCGGCATCACCGGTGGAGTGGCTGACTGATAATGGCTCGGCGTATCGAGCCCATGAGACCCGCGCGTTTGCACGAGAAATCGGGTTGGAGCCCAGAACGACAGCAGTGAGAAGCCCACAGAGTAACGGTATAGCGGAAAGCTTCGTGAAGACGATGAAGCGAGACTATATCGAGATGATGCCAAAACCGGATAGCCGAACAGCGGTAGGCAATTTGGCTATCGCGTTTGAGCATTATAACGAGCACCACCCGCACAGCGCCTTGGGATACCGTTCACCACGGGAATTTCTGCGCAGTCGGGTATCACAACCCTAAGCGGGAAAAAGTGTCTGGACCTATGGGGTCAAATCCAGCTGGATCCATAGACTGTTTCTTTCATGTACAAGGAGCTGTGTATGTTGGGGATCCACGATCTGGCGTTGTTTGTCGTTTCTGGCCTGCTGTTGAACATGATGCCTGGGCCTGACTCTCTGCTCATCATGCTGCGCAGCGGCTCCCAGGGATGGCGTGCAGGGTCCATGGCGGCATTGGGTATCGGGACAGGTACCATGGTGCATGTGTTGGCGGCAGCGCTGGGACTGTCTGCCCTGTTGAGTGCCTCTGCCGAGCTGTTTGCCGTCATCAAGCTGATGGGGGCGCTCTATCTGGTCTATCTCGGCGTGTCCATGCTCTGGCAGAGTGGCACTTCAACGTCTGTGGATGGGGCTGTGGTGCTGCCTGCGCTCTCTTATGGGCGCATCTTTCGGCAGGGGTTGCTCACCAATGTCCTCAATCCCAAGGTGGCGCTCTTCTTTCTCGCTTTTGTGCCCCAGTTCATCGAGCCCGCCTCACCGCAAAAGGCGATGGCGTTTATCGTACTGGGCTGCATTTTCAATCTCAACGGCATGATCTGGTGCCATCTGCTGGCGTTTTCCACCGCGTTTGCAAGCCGCAAGGTGCGACTGCCCGCCCGGGTGGCCACCTGGCTGAATCGCGTGATGGGGGGGCTGTTCGTGGGGCTCGGTATCAAGCTGGCGGTGGAGTGAGCAGGTAAACACCGGGCATAGAAAAAGGCGTATCCCATCGCTGGGATACGCCTTCGTCTGCACTGCAGCAGAATGACCGGGATCAGTTCATGCCGTATTATCGCATCACCGGTCTAATGCTGTTTGATGTCATCCGTAAATGAACTACATCTGTTTGATTTTTATCATTTAACTTTCCATTCTTGTCTAAAGCCATCTTAGGGGATATAAGACAAGTGTGGGTTCATGTGTGGGTTCAAAATGGCAATCTCAGATTCAAAACTCAAAGCAATGCTACGTGGTCACGATGATGATACGCCCAGAAAGGTTGCGGATAGGGATGGGCTCTCTGTTCTGTGGAGGAATAGCGGCAAAGTCAGCTTCGTGTACCGCTATCGAATTTTAGGCAAGGCAAAAAACCTGACTCTAGGCTCATATACCGGACAGGAGGGGGGGCTATCGCTTTCCGAAGCAAGGAAAAAGGCGGCGCAATGTCGAGCTTGGCTGGAAGAGGGTAATGATCCCGCCTTGATGACGCGGATCGGGAAAGATGAAAGGCTCAAACCTGTCACAGTTAAAGATGCTCTCGAGTATTGGCTCTGCCATCACGCCGATAAGAAAAGGTCGAACAGTGAGAAGCATCGCCAGCAATTTGCGAAGTGGGTCTATCCACGTATCGGAGATCTTCCCTTGTCAGATTGTGATACTCGTCACTGGTTGAGCGTCTTTGACGAGTACTCGAAGGTAGCGCCTGTGGCTAGTGGATATTGTTTCCAAAACTGTAAGCATGCTCTGAAGTTTTGTCGTGTCAGACAGTTTGCAGTCAGTAATGCGTTGGATGACTTGACTGTTGCTGATGTTGGGCAAAAAGCGAGTAAGCGAGATAGGGTTCTGACGCTAGAAGAACTGCAAACACTATGGAAGTGGGCTGAGAAGCTAGGCCCATATTGCTACTACGGAAATTTGGCCAAGATTCTGTTGTCGTTCGGTGCAAGAACTCAAGAAGCTCGGCTATCAGCACCCGAAGAATGGAATCTAGTCGAAGGTACATGGACAGTACCTGCGTCTAACTCAAAAACAGGTAATAAAATCGTGAGACCAATACCTGATTTTATTCGGCCGACGATAGAGCTCTTGCTGAAAGCAGCCGCTGCACAGTCATCCTCATACTTGCTAGGGGAGCTCAAGCGACCAGAAGCGGTAAGTCAGTGGGGAAGGGGGATTTGGAAACGGATTGGGCATAACGCCCCTTGGACATGGCACGATCTGCGAAGGAGCTTAGCGACCCGCCTTAACGAGGCTGGGATTGCCCCCCATGTCGTGGAACAAATTCTAGGTCATGCCCTACCTGGTGTAATGGCTCACTATGTTCATACGGTTCGGTTACCGGAACAAAAAATGGCTCTGGAGTTATGGGGAGGTATTTTGAAACCATCAGAAAAACCGGCAGATAATATTGTGCATCTACAAGTTGGATAGGGAGAACAACCGGCGGCCCGTCGGGCCGCTTCCCCTCCAATTTTTTGGGGCCTTTCTGTACGTTCAAAGCCGTATGATAAGATAGTATAAAAATACTGAAATGATGCATGGTTGTAACCTCTATTGATAGAGCTACTTATTATCACCATACAATTGCAAATATCTTTCGTTGATTAACATTTCAACTATGGTATTCATTTTTTGATTTTCTCTATCTGCTAATTTTTTCAATTTATCTTTAGTCGAAACACTCATAGATATTTGAACCATCTTCCGTGAAGCAGCTTCCCCTTGTAGCTTCATTCTATATTTTTGCTGAGCGCCTGATTTTTTTAATTCAGCGATAACTAACAGTTGATGCTCTAATCTCAGAAGATCATAAAAGGTTATCAAAGCCATTTTTTTACTTTTTTCTATTTCAGAGCTTTCGGTTTCATTTAACTCTAGCCATATCGGTGCTTTGCTGTTTAAATACCGTGAAAAAGAGTAGTCCCATGCCCACCCCCATAATTCTTCATTCTTGGATAACCAATTTATAATTTTAGAGCTGTTTTTTATTTCGCCCCAACGGGATTTAAAAAAACTCATCAGACTTGTTTTTTCCGTTAATTCAAAGCGACACAGGTCGAAAAACAAGGTTATGTTTGAAATCTTATCCCGATTAGATGTTGGGTGTTCATCTAAACATAGACAAGAATATAATGAATCATTAGCAAACGCGTCTACAAATGAACTTCGTGGCTCAGGCTTATCTATTGATATAGACTGAAATACACCATCGCGAAATTGATCTTCATCATTAATTAATAAAATTGATGCCCAGATGAAATTTACTAGCCTATCATCAGAATTCGAGATCCAAGCAAAGTCCTTATCCCCAAGGCATGACTGATAAAAAACCTCTAGCATTAAATTTTTTACCTTAATCGGGTCATTGAGATCATCTCTATTGAAATTAATTTCAAAAAACCTTAATTCATCTATAAGGTCTTTTCTCTCGTCTTTCCCATCTACAACAAAACCAATAAAGTCAGTTAACCTACTTATTCTTTTTTGGGATGAAGCAGAAGTAGTCTCCCTAAACGTAAGCCTTGGCGAACGATCATTATAACACCCAGCATTCTCAATAAATCTACCTGATTACCCATGACCCTCAGCCAGCTTCAAGAGCCGATATGGCATCGGAGGGCTTGCCACGACTGCATGCCCCAATTCTACCAACATGCTATTGAGGTCAAAACGATGATTAAACCGGAAGCAGTATTCCGCAAGATGCCTTGGTAAATGCTTCGCTCCGAGCGTATGGCAACTGCCCCGCAGCGAGTTTTTCACATTTCCTATCATCGTGTTTACCCAGTTGAATGCCGGATGATCCAGCCAGTCCAGGTTGCCCCCGGTGACAACTCCCAGGTGCTCACAATTGGCCTCCTTGACCGCTTTGAAACAGGCCAATCCATCGGATATCACCGCGCTACCACTGGCAATATGCCGTTTTGCCCAATCAGCAACGGACTTGGTTTTGAAACCATCGACCACCGTCATCCGCATCTTGATTGGATGTCCTTCCTTGTTCAGGGCCACTGCTGCCACAAACGGCGTCTTGCCTGCCGCGCCCCGACCCCGTTTGCCACCACGGCGCTCGCCACCCCAGTAGACATCATCGAGCTGAATGATGCCGCTGATGGGCTGCTTGTCATCGGACTCTTTCATGGCTTGCAGCAGCTTGTGCTTGAGCATCCAGGCGGTGTCATATTTGACGCCCAACTGGCGCTTTAGCTCCATCGCTGACAAGCCTGTTTTGGTTTGTGACAACAGGTGCATTGCCAGAAACCACTTGGTCAGTGGGAGCTTGGTGTTTGCGAAAATCGTGTTTCCAGTCAATGACATCTGGTGACGGCAGTGATTGCATTGCCACACACGTGGCCGCCTTCTCAGGCGACAACAGGTCTTGTTGGCACATTCAGGGCAGACAAAGCCGTTAGGAAAACGCCAAGTGAACAGCGCGTTTTCGCACTGAGCCTCAGTGCCATAGTCCTTGAGAAACTCAAACAGGCTGTAGCCTTTCTGGAATTGGATTTTGCTTTTGGCCATGATCTCGCACCTCGATAACTGTACGTAAGATCAGTATAGTTCGTGGTAACTGACTGCTAATCATGGGTAATCAGGTAAGGGTAAAAGTATTTCAAGAACAGCTCAACCGAGGGATGAGCAGACTTAGCCTCTCTGTAGTGATAGTAATGCCTGGTAACAGCATCCATTGCTTTTTGGAAAACATGGATGTTTATAGTTGGATAGTTAGATTCTAAGTTTTTAATAAATTGCAGGATGTGGACAGACATGAGTAATCCCTCAATGAAGAGTAGGTTTAATGTTATAAGGGGAGTGTATGGTTAGCTGAGGTTAGGTAGTTAGTAGATGGGTATAATGTTGATTGACATTAAATAATATAAACACCTTAACTTGCGTTAATTAATGGGTATCTCTCCGTAGGCATGCTTGCGAAGATAAAGACATTTAATGGTGTGTGTTTGTCGTTATAGCTGTTAGTTGGGAGTAAACAATCAGCAGGTTAACTTATGGAGCCTTTATGGCTTAAATTAAAATGCTCTTATTGATGCTTGTACGTGTAACCAAGTATCAATTTCATGTTCAAACCAGCCAACAGCTGACAAGCCCAACTTAAATGGCTTGGGGAAATTCTTGTCATAGCGAGGGGATTTATCGCTGATACGGTCATAGATAGTTGAACGGGCAAGGCCGGTCTTTTGGATAACGTCTTTGATGCGCAGTACTTTGGGGGACGTGTTCATGGTGTACTCCTGATGGTATGGGTTTCGTTCATCAGAAGGGATTGGGGGTTGAAAAAAACAGTAATCAGCCTCGGTACGGGGGGATCAGGAAGGCCAATGATGAAGACCCGCGATCTAGGGTCAGCATATGAGGTGGTTGCATTGATTGTGGCGAAGGCTGCTCGTCGATGACTTAAACAGGACTTAGACTAGGGAGAAAAAGAGGCGTTTTGCACGGCGTACAAGAGTGTTCTCGTCTTCACTTAGCACGCATAGATATACATTAAATCATCATTGCATGGACACATTTCCTTCTTTAGATGTTGTGCAAATGACATTGAGATATACTAAAAAAAATCATAATATCTACACACAAATAACACAACAACAAAGACCCAAAAGGGCCATTGAGCCTCAATTGAGATTCAATGAAAGGAGGTTGTATGTGCGAGGCTTGTGACTTTATTGTTTGAAGTTTTTTGATGGAGGTTGGTATGGGAACTCAAAATAACTTGTGGTTTGAAAAGAAAGATCACAGAGCGATGTTGTTTCTCTACAATAGATTTACCTGATTACCCATGATTAGCAGTCAGTTACCACGAACTATACTGATCTTACGTACAGTTATCGAGGTGCGAGATCATGGCCAAAAGCAAAATCCAATTCCAGAAAGGCTACAGCCTGTTTGAGTTTCTCAAGGACTATGGCACTGAGGCTCAGTGCGAAAACGCGCTGTTCACTTGGCGTTTTCCTAACGGCTTTGTCTGCCCTGAATGTGCCAACAAGACCTGTTGTCGCCTGAGAAGGCGGCCACGTGTGTGGCAATGCAATCACTGCCGTCACCAGATGTCATTGACTGGAAACACGATTTTCGCAAACACCAAGCTCCCACTGACCAAGTGGTTTCTGGCAATGCACCTGTTGTCACAAACCAAAACAGGCTTGTCAGCGATGGAGCTAAAGCGCCAGTTGGGCGTCAAATATGACACCGCCTGGATGCTCAAGCACAAGCTGCTGCAAGCCATGAAAGAGTCCGATGACAAGCAGCCCATCAGCGGCATCATTCAGCTCGATGATGTCTACTGGGGTGGCGAGCGCCGTGGTGGCAAACGGGGTCGGGGCGCGGCAGGCAAGACGCCGTTTGTGGCAGCAGTGGCCCTGAACAAGGAAGGACATCCAATCAAGATGCGGATGACGGTGGTCGATGGTTTCAAAACCAAGTCCGTTGCTGATTGGGCAAAACGGCATATTGCCAGTGGTAGCGCGGTGATATCCGATGGATTGGCCTGTTTCAAAGCGGTCAAGGAGGCCAATTGTGAGCACCTGGGAGTTGTCACCGGGGGCAACCTGGACTGGCTGGATCATCCGGCATTCAACTGGGTAAACACGATGATAGGAAATGTGAAAAACTCGCTGCGGGGCAGTTGCCATACGCTCGGAGCGAAGCATTTACCAAGGCATCTTGCGGAATACTGCTTCCGGTTTAATCATCGTTTTGACCTCAATAGCATGTTGGTAGAATTGGGGCATGCAGTCGTGGCAAGCCCTCCGATGCCATATCGGCTCTTGAAGCTGGCTGAGGGTCATGGGTAATCAGGAACCGAAATTGTCCGTCGGGTGGAACAACTCTTTGCTTATGCCGATACCATCGAGCAGCAGGCCAAGGCGGCCAAAGAGCGGGTCGATAACTTGACCCAGGCCATTCTGGCCAAGGCATTTCGTGGCGAGCTGACCGCCGACTGGCGCGCAGCCAACCCGGACTTGATCAGTGGCGACAATAGTGCCGCCGCCCTGCTGGCCCGCATTCAAGCCGAGCGGGCCACTACCAAGCCGCGCAAACGGGCAACTAAAACATCCGCGGTGTAGGTTCGATTAGCGAAGCGTAATCGGACGCACGAGAAACTGCCGCCCTGCTGGCCCGCATTCAAACCGAGCGGGCCACCGCCAGCGGCAAAAAAGGTAAGCGTGGGACCAGCAAGACTCGCACAACGGACTAACCCGCTCGTATGATGGGCAGCCATCGGCAACATTCGACGGGTTGTAAGCCAAGTGCCGGCGAGATAAGGTCGTGTTGGCAGCAGAATTAGGAATAGAGCATGGAAATCAAACAACTCACCCTCGAAAATCTGGGGCGTTTTGAGCGTCTTGCCATCGAGTTTGCCCCCACAGAGCGCGTCAACTCGAATGTGACTGTGCTGATCGGCAACAATGGCGCAGGCAAGACCTCGGTACTCAAATCATTGGCAACCTCGTTGAGCTGGTTTGTTGCCCGTTTGCGCAGCGATAAAGGCAACGGTAGCCCCATTCCAGAGGAGGTAATCCTCAATCGTGCCAATACCGCAGTGGTCTCTCTTCAACTACACGATCAGCAGCACGAATACAGTTGGTCACTCACCAAGACCCGTGCTGGCCGCAAGAGCAACGAGCAATCCATATTGACCGAGGCCAGCAAGCTGGCCGATGTGTATCGAGCACGATTGACAGAGCTGGAAAATGTCAGCTTGCCCCTGATCGCCTTCTATCCAGTCGAACGGGTGGTGCTGGATATTCCGCTAAAGATCAAAGAGAAACATTCATTTCGCCAACTCGATGGTTATGATAATTCTCTGAGTCAAGGAGTCGATTTTCGTCGTTTCTTTGAGTGGTTTCGCGAGCGGGAAGATAGCGAAAATGAGTCGGTAATCCCTGCTGATGTTCTCAATGAACTTCAAGATTTGCTCGATCCTGCTCTTTGGCAAAAGTTGCAACAGGCACAGGCATCAGCCAGAGATCGCCAGTTGACGGCGGTGCGCACAGCTATTGCCAACTTTATGCCCGGATTTAAAAATCTGAAGGTTCGCCGTAAGCCGCGCCTGCATATGTCCATCGACAAGGAGGGTCAGACCCTCAATGTGTTGCAACTGTCGCAAGGGGAGAAATCCCTGATGGCGCTGGTGGGCGATATTGCCCGCCGCCTCGCCATGATGAACCCAGAGCTGGAAAACCCCCTTCACGGCGATGGGGTGGTGCTGATCGACGAGGTGGACATGCACCTGCACCCGCAATGGGCACGCGCCATCATCCAGCGGCTCACCGATACCTTCCCCAACTGTCAGTTTGTGCTGACCACCCACTCCCCTCTGGTGATCAGCGATTGCAAGGATGTACTGGTCTATTCGCTTGATAACGGTGAACTCACCGAAGTGCCGTCCCAATATGGTCAGGATGCGAACTCGGTGCTGCTGGAGGTGATGGATACCGCTATTCGCAATGAGCGAGTGGCAAGCCGACTCAACGACTTGCTCGATCTGATTCAAGATCGGCGTTTCGATAAGGCCAATGCCTTGCTGGCCGAGCTGAAAGCTGACCTGCCTGCCAACAATCTGGAACTGACCAAGGCAAGCCTGCTGCTGCGCAAAGAGGAGCTGCGCCGTGCGCAAGATTTATAAGGGACAAGAACCTGCAAGTCTGGCGGCATTCAAACGTCAAAATCCTCATGCTCGATATCACGACCTACCCAACGATGAAGAGGGTCAGGCAATTCGCCAGCAGATCCGGGAGGCTTGCACTACTGAGCAATTCCATCTCTGCGCCTACTGTTGCCAAGCCATCAGCGGCACCAGTGAAGACACCATGAACGAGCATGTTGAGGCTAGGGATCTCGCCCCTAAGCGCACCATGGATTTCAGCAATCTGGTAGCCAGTTGCAAAACACCGAAACAGTGCGATGCCGCCCATGGCTCGCAGCCTCTGCCGTTGACCCCGCTGATGCCTGAGTGCGAAACCGAGTTGCGCTTTAAATGGAGTGGTCGGGTTGAGGGGTTGACGGAAAGAGCCAAAGAGGCGATCCGGGTACTCAATCTGGGTGATACGGAGCAAAGCAACAAGGTGCTGGTTGCCAAGCGTAAACAGCTGGTGGATAGCCTGATTTGGACCCACTATGGCGATGATCAGCAGGCACTGGCGCTGGAAGATGATGCACAATTGCTGACAATGCTGATCGAAGATCTGAGCCAGCCCAAACAAGGCAAGCTGGAGCCCTTCGCACCTGTACTGGTGAACATACTGCGCAGTCAGCTCTAGCGATTGCGTGCCTGCCCGGGTGACTCGGGAGCCACAACCTCGGTACACCTCGTGCGCTTTTCTCCGGCAGCAGACCGCGAGGATAGGCGCATCTCCTCCCCTCTGATAATCTGCCGTGGCCACGGTAGCCAACTATCCCGTTTTCATTTGGAGTTTTCATGTCACTGACCAAGAGTAAAACCTCGGCCAAGCGAAAAAAAGCCGAGCCGCGCCACGAGAGTCCGGCCCTTGCCTATTTTCATCGCCAGTGGCAGGCCATCGAAAAGCTGCAGGCCAAGCTGGCCAAACAGGAGCAAGAGGGGGCGGATATCTATCAGCGCTTTGTCAGCGACATTGAGCCTCTGGAGCGTGAGCAGTGTGGGCTGATTTTTCAGCTTTGCCAGCGGCTGGCCGGTTTCACCGCCCGCAAAAGTTTTACCCAGTGGCAGCGCGAGATGCTCCATGGCTGGATTGATGAATTGATGGGGTATCTTGAATCCAACCCGTTTCGGGGGGAGCTGGATCTGGAGTCACTCTATATGGCGGTGCAAGCGGGCAGCGTCAGCCAGCTCGATGATGATCAGCTCGAGGCGAGCTGCGATTTTATCACTGACATGCTGCAAGAGGCGTTTGGCGAGAGCCCCGATGATATCGAGCTGCTGCGCGAGATGGTCAGAAATCCCGAGAAGCTGCGCGACTATATGCAAGCCCAGGCCCAAAAACAGGGCGGTGATGAGCATGAGTGGGACGACGACGCGCCGGACTGTGGCGATGACCCCTTTGCCAATGACGAGGCTTTCGCACGTTGGCAGGATCATCATGACATGGCCGATCCGGATGAGGTTGCCAGGGTTGAGCAACTGCTCGATAACTCAAGCCTTAAGCAGCTCTATCGCAAGCTGGCTATGACGCTGCACCCGGATCGGGAGCAAGACCCGGTCAAGCGTGAAGAGAAGAGCCGCCTGATGGGCGAGCTCAGCCATGCGTGGGAAACGCGGGATATGTTTACTCTGTTGCACCTGGCTCACACCCATCTGCCCGAGGCAGACAAGCTGCTGAGTGAAGAGAATCTGGTGGCCATCAATCCGGCGCTCTGGCAGAAAAAACGTGAGCTCGAGATCTGCTTTTATAGTGGCCCGGAGGGAGTGCAAGGGGTTATCTTGCACAAGTTTAAACAGCGCTCGAAGAAGAAGACCGATCTCGCGTTCGAGGAGCATCAGCACTATCTACAGCGGGATATCAAGCAGTTGCATGGACAACTGGCGACCATCACCACCCTTGCAACCCTCAAACCCTATCTGGCCGAGCGCTGGGACGCACGTCAGCACGCCATCTGGGATGAAGAGCCGGACTTTGATGAGATCTTCTTTCGATAACACTTTTTTCGAAAACACATTTTTTGAAAACACCTATTTCGAAAACAAGAGAGAGCCAATGGCTCTCTCTTGTTTTGGGTAGCTTGAAGGATGTCGTGGCAATGAGACATCCAGATGAGTGCTATCGAGGCGCTGGACAGCCAAGGGCGCATGGAACACCAGCACAAGCTGACTGACCGAGTGAAAGGTGTTAGCGCCTTATTTATTCTCGGCCTGATACTGCACACCGCTCGCCGACATGGTAATGACCGGTAGCTTTTGACGAACCGCCTCCCAAAAGCTGCTCTTGCGTTTGTGCTGCTGATAAAGCTGATTCAGATACTCCTGTGGCGAACAGAGAGGTCTCTCTCCATCCTCTTGTTCTACCTTTAAGGCCGCCTGATAATCCAGGCTCTTTTTCAGATCCGAGGCTGCCCCCGTGTAGTAGGTGCTCTTGCCCTGATTAACGACATTGGCCACCAATTGACGACGTAGCCGCACTGCCACCACGATAAATCCCTGCTGATAGAGGCGGCTCGACCAGGTTCGTACGGTTGAACCAGCAAGGAGTGAGAGATCCTCCTGCAAGTCTGCATCTGTACATTGCTCAAGCCGTTGTGCCAGTTGTGGCCATGCATCAACCTCCTCCAACAGCAACAAGACCTCGCGTAGCCCCCATGATTCGGCAATGGCAACAAACTGGCCTAATGCTACTTCTCTAGGCTCATCTCCACTTTGGCAATAACTCGCAAAAAACGAGTTTGCCCGTGTGCTAGCAAACGCGCGTAATGCCTGAGCATGAGCGTCAGCTCGGCGTCCCTCTTCCAGATAGGCCCGGATCAACACTTGATGCCACAGGTTCAATTGGCGGTGGCGCTGCAACAGAGCCGAGTCCATTGCCTCTAATACCGCGACGGCTTGATCGGCGCGTAATTCGTCGGTCAGCAGTCTGGCATAGTCAATCTGCTGACGGGGGTGGCTAAAGAGACCAGCCTGTTGCACCGAGTCAAAGAATGCAATATCACGCAACTCAAAGCTCAACCCCAACGCCTCTGGCAATAGACCTGCCGCCGCATAGTTATCGCGCAAGGCTCGCATCACTTGGGAGCCGAGCACATCACGGTAATCAAACAGGCAAGTAATGCTGATCGATGGATCAATGTCTGACAATCCGTCACGCAATCGACGAGCCAGCACCTCTGGGGGGACAGACTCTCGTTGAGCAGCGATCGCCATCAACCACTGTTCGACCAGCGCAAGATGGTAGTCCTCCCAGCTGCCACTGGATGTATCCATCTTTTCATACAAGGCTCTGGCATTCGCCAGCAACTCGAGGGCGAAGAGTTCTCCCTCCCTTGGAGAGGCGACGATCCCCTTGGCCAGCAACGGAATAAACTGATTTTGCAAGGTATCGAAGAAGGCATCCACCTCCTTATAATCCCAGGAAGGGGGGCGACGAGTGAGCTTGCTATACTCTTTTTTTGCCAATGCCAATAAGGCATCCTCAGCAGTAAGGTACTGGTTAATCAGGTGCTTTTTTGCGAGGGGAAGATGCGTTGCCAGGTCAAGCACGATAGCCAACAGCTCGGCTTGGCTTTTGCTTTCCAGTTTACTCAATTGCGCTTTGGTTAATATTCGTGCCATCAGCTGAACTACCCATTATCAGGTCTATCTAATCGAACATTGTGCCTGAGACCGATATAGATGCCTATCCATTGGAGCGACATCCCCCGGATGACAGAGACCATAAAGAACACATGGTTAAGAAACCATGTCTACGTCGCTGGAGGCGCTCAGCAATGAACACCTGCAAGAGCAAGCCACCAAGGCCCGATTTGCTGCTCGTATCCTTCATGCCCACTTTCTGGCACAACGTAGCGAACACCAGTGGTGGTACCCATCAAGATTGGCCGCAACGAGCCGTGTCCCTTTGGCTGCGGCTAGAAGTACAAGCAGTGCTGTTTGCACTGACCAACAACATAGATAGCAAGAGAGGGCCAATGGCCCTCTCTTGCATTAGGCAACATGGGGAGGATAGGTACAGTTATGTGGTCAACGCTGTTCATCAGGCTAGTCCGAGTTGAGTCGTCGACAATGATAACTAGTCTTGTAGGTGTGGGTTCAAATGTGGGTTCAAAACGAAAAAGGCACTATCAATAAAATGATGGTGCCTTTATTTTCAATAGCTTAGCTGTTATGGCTTAGTTCATGCCGTAACGCTTGAGTTTCTTGCGCAGGGTACCGCGGTTGATGCCCATCATCACGGCGGCGCGAGTCTGGTTGCCACGGGTGTACTGCATGATCACGTCCAGCATGGGAGCTTCGACTTCGGAGAGAACCATATCGTACAGATCAATCACTTCCTGACCGTTCAACTGGGCCAGGTAGTTACGCAGGGCCTGTTGCACAGAGTCACGCAGGGGGCGTTGGGTCGGCTCGGCAGCGTGATTGTGAGTAGTTGTTACCAATGCATCAGAAGTCAGGGTTTGTTCGAACATATTCGGTCGGCTCTTTAGTTATGCGTTAACCTAATCCATCGAAATACGCTTCGAGTGCCTCGAGTTGTGCGTCTGCACAATCCAGGGCATTGAAGTGCTTACGGAATTCTCGGCCCGCCTCTTCTTCATCCAGATACCAGCCCACGTGTTTACGGGCAATGCGCGCTCCCAGATAGGCACCGTAAAACTGGTGCAGATTGGTGACATGCTCGTTCATCAGGGTGCGAACCTCTTCCCTGTCGGGAGGCGGCAGCTTGGTGCCCGTTTCAAGAAAATGGCGGATTTCCCGGAAAATCCAGGGTCGTCCTTGCGCAGCACGGCCGATCATCACGGCGTCGACACCGGTATAGTCGAGGACATACCGGGCTTTCTCCGGGCTATCGATGTCGCCATTGGCGACAACAGGAATCGATACGGCCTGCTTAATCGCCCTGATAGTGTCGTACTCCGCTTCGCCCTTGTAGAGGCAGGCACGGGTACGACCATGCACGGCAAGGGCCGCGATACCGCAATCTTCGGCGATTCGGGCGATCTCCTCGCCATTGCGGTTATCCGGATCCCATCCTGTGCGGATCTTCAAGGTGACAGGTACTTCCACCGCATCCACCACGGCCCGGCAGATGGATCTGACCAGGTCTGGCTGACGCAGCAGGGCGGAACCTGCCAGCTTCTTATTCACTTTTTTTGCCGGACATCCCATGTTGATGTCGACGATCTGAGCGCCCTGCTCCACGTTGTAGCGGGCAGCAAACGCCATCATCTCGGGGTCGGCACCGGCAATCTGGACCGATCGCAAGCCGCCTTCAGCAGAGTGATCCATTCTCATCCGGGTTTTCTGGGTATCCCAGACATCCGGGTTGGCCAGCAGCATCTCGGAAACGGCCATACCGGCTCCCAAACGTAAACAAAGTTCACGAAATGGTCGGTCTGTTACACCGGCCATGGGGGCCACGATCAGGGGAGTTTCAAGCGTGTGGGGACCTATCTGCATTCCACGGTTACCATCGGCTTAGGGCGGCGTATATTACGCATTTTTTAGTCAGGAGAAAAGGTTAGTATTTGAGCGTCAGCCATTTTTTTCTGAAAAAAACGTCGCGCCAAGGCTTGCAAATTCAGGAGTGCTTGAAAATCGGACATATTGTCTGTGACCATGGTCAGGAGGGCGCGAGTGAGGGGGATGGTGATTTGTGAGTCTCCCTCTCAAGCCGGTTTAGGCTATGATAGCGGGCCTGAATTGAGCAAAGACTCTACACAATTTCATTACAAACGGATCGGGGATGTATGACGGTAAAGTTCATCAAGTCGCTCTGCCCATGCCTGCTGGGTATCGTGCTGGGGTCGGCTCAGGCGCAGACGGTCAGCTTTACCGAGGCCTGGAGCCGGGTCATCCAGCAGGATGACGGCTTGGCGGCAGAGCAGGCCGGGGTGGAGCGGGCCCAGCAACTGCGGGAGGCGGCCAAGGCCATGTACCTGCCCAAGGTGGATGTGGGGGCCAGCTATACCCATCTCGATCAGCCGATGGAGCTGGACATGCTGGATCTCAACCCCATCGCCAATCATCCGGAATTCGGCAAGGTGCTGGGGCCTGTGATGCAGGCACTCAACCTCAGCCCGAGCGATTTCGTCACCCCCCTCACCAAGCAGAACGTGGTGACCAGTTCGGTCAAGATGCTATGGCCGCTCTTTACCGGCGGGCGCATCGATGCGGCCCAGGATATTCGTCAGGCCCAAGTGAGCGAGGCTGAGCAGTTGCTGGTGCTCAAACAGCAGTCCACCTTCGAGAGCCTCTCCCAGACCTACTTCGGGGTGGTGCTGGCGGCGCAGGTGGTGCAGACCAAGCAGGAGATCGAGCAGGGACTGGCACACCATCTGGATAATGCCAAGAAGCTCGAAGCCCAGGGGCAGATCGCCAAGGTGGAGCGCCTTTCGGCCCAGTCTGCCTATGACAGGGCACGTATCGATACCCAGAAGGCCAAGCGCAGCCTGGAGATCGCCCAGCTAGCGCTCGGCCACATGCTCAAGCTCAAGCAGGCGGAGCCCAATACCGCCCTCTTCATCAACGAAGGGATGCCAGCCTTGTCTCCCTTCGTGGAGGAGACCCTGTCGGTGCATCCCGGTCTCAAGCTGTTGACGGCCAAGAAGGAGCAGGCCCAGGGGATGATCAAGCTGGAGAAGGGCAAGTACGCCCCCGAGCTCTTCCTGTTCGGCAACTACAACCTCTATGAAGATGATTCCATTGTCTCCAAGACCACACCGGACTGGCTGGTTGGTGTCGGGGTCAGAATGCCGCTGGTGAGTCGTGATGGCCGCTCCGAGACAGTCCAGGCAGCCAAGAGCGCCGAACTCCAGGTCAACCTGCTGCAAGCCAAGACCCGCCAGGATCTGGAGCTGCTGGTCGAGAAGACCTGGCGCGAGGCTGCCCAGGGACTGGAGGAGTATCACTCTCTCTCCTCGACCCAGGAGCTGGCCGAGGAGAACGTGCGGTTGCGTGACAAGGCATTCGGTCAGGGGCTCTCCACTTCCCTTGATGTGGTCGATGCCCAGACCCAGCTTGCCGGGGTCAAGACCCAGCGCGCCGCCGCTGCCTATCAATACGTGATCTCCCTGGCCCGCTTGTTGGCACTCTCCGGTCAGATGAACAGTTTCAACCAGTATCAGCATGGCCAGGCGATCGAGGTGAACTCATGATCGCGCGCTCTTCCATTCCGTTATTCATGTCCGTTTCGACCGTCAAGGGTCGCCCGTTTGCCGAGGTGAATTCATGAGTCATCCCCCCATCAAGAAGAAGATGAGCCAGGGCAAGCCCTGGCTGCTGCCACTGGCGCTGGTATTACTTGTGCTCTGGCTGGGCTGGCGCTTCTGGCTGGCCTATCAGCCGGAGCCGGTGCGTCTGCAGGGGCAGATAGAGGCGCAGCAGTATTCGGTCTCTTCCAAGGTGGCGGGCCGCATCGACGAGGTACTGGTGAAGAAGGGGGATCAACTGGCCAGGGGCCAACTGGCGTTCACTCTGGCGAGCCCGGAGATCGAGGCCAAGCTGAGTCAGGCCAAGGCCGGGCAGGCCGCGGCTGGTGCCATGGCCGAAGAGGCCGAGAAGGGGGCGCGAGTGCAGCAGATCGCGGCCGCCAAGGATCAGTGGCAACAGGCCAAGGCGGCTGCCCTGCTTCATGGCAAAACCTACGAGCGCATTGCCAGCCTGCATCGGGATGGCGTGATGTCGCTGCAAAAGCGTGACGAGGCCTGGACGGCCTGGCAGGCGGCGAAGTACAGCGAGGGCATGGCCTGGCAGCAATACCAGATGGCACTGGAAGGGGCGCGGGAAGAGACCAAGATAGCGGCCCGCGAGCAGGCCAAGATGGCGGCTGGCGGAGTGGCGGAAGTGGAAGCCTATCTGGCCGATACCCGCATCGCCAGCCCACACGAGGGGGAAGTTGCCCAGGTGCTGTTGCGTAGCGGCGAGCTGGCTCCCCAGGGCTTCCCCGTGGTGACCTTGCTCGACATGAAGGATGCCTGGGCCCAGTTCCATGTCCGTGAGGACCTCTTGCCAAGGTTCCCGGTCGGTACCGAGTTTGATGCCCGTATTCCCGGCCTGGGGGATCAGCTGGTGCGCTTCAAGGTGACCCATGTGGCCGTGATGGGGGATTTCGCCACCTGGCGTGCCACCGACACCCGCCAGGGGTTCGACATGAAAAGCTTCCAGGTGGAAGCGCGCCCCTTGCAGCCGGTTGACGGGCTGCGGGTCGGCATGAGCGTGCTGGTCGAGCTCTGATGGGACGCGAATGGCGGTTGCTCTGGCAGGACCCGTTCGGCCGGGCGCTGGCGAGCTGGGTCCCCTTGCTGCTGATAGGGATCCTGTGCTGGATCTTTTCAGCCGGCCTGGCGCGGGATCTCAAGGTCGGTCTGGTGGATCTGGATCGCAGCCCCCTCTCCCGACAACTGGCGTTCTCTCTCGATGGCTCCGCCGGGCTCAAGATAGCGCAGCAGTTTGACGCCATCGACGAGGGGGCCAGGGCACTGCGAGGGGGGGACATCTATGCCCTGGTGGTGATCCCCCATCACCTGGAGCGGGATGCCCGGCAAGGCACTCAGCCGCAGGTCACCGTGTTCAACAATGGCCAGTTCATCCTGATTGCCAAGCTGGTCAACTCCGCACTGGCCCAGGTGGTGGGAACTCTCAATGGTCAGGTAGGGGTGTTGGAGGCCATGGCCGGCGGCAAGACGCTGCCCGGTGCCCTGGGACAATCCGTACCCATTGCGAGCCAGGTTACCGCGCTCTACAACATCAATTCCAGCTACGCCCAGTTTCTGCTGAGCGCCCTGCTGCCTGCAGTGTGGCAGATCCTGGTTGTGCTCTATGGCCTGAACGCCCTGGCCCGCACCGATCGCCTCGGGTTGGACTGGACCACCAGAGGGGTCTGGTTCGGCCTCTGGCGTACCCTGCTGCCCCACGTGCTCATCGGCTGGGGGTGGGGTCTGGCGTGGAGTCTGCTGCTGTTCAAGGGGCTTGGGTACCCCATGCAAGGCAGTTGGCTGGTGCTGACGGCGGGGCTGGGACTGGCGTCGGCCGCTTGCGTCACCATGGGGGCCTTCTTCTACGGCATCATCCGGGATCCGGCGCGGGCGCTCTCTCTGGCCGGCGCCTACACGGCGCCGGGATTTGCCTTCATGGGGGTCACCTTTCCGGTCAGCGCCATGGGGGATGTGGCCCAGTTCTGGCGCAGCCTGCTGCCCATCTCCCACTATGTGGAACTGCAGATCGGGCAAACCAACTACGGTCAACCGTTGACGGCAGCCCTGCCCCAGCTCGGGGCCCTGCTGCTGTTTCTGCTGCCCCTGCTGCTGGTGGTACACCGCTACCGGGCGCCGTCGGGCGCGGCCCTGCCCCATGAGGAGTCCAGGCCATGATGGGATTCTGGGATCTGGTGCGCCTTGAGCTGCGCACCCTCTTGGCGGATCGCGCCATCATGCTGACCCTGTTTGGCGGCGTCTTCTTCTACTCCTTCCTCTACCCCCAGCCCTACCTGCACCAATTGCCCAGGGAAGAGCCCGTGGTGGTGGTCAGCGAGGATGGCAGCCAGCTTTCCCGCCAGCTGGAGTTTATGGCCGATGCCACGGCGCAGGTCAAACTGGTGGCCCGTGCCGGTTCGCTCGACGAGGCCCGCCAGATGATGCTGACCGGCAAGGCGAGCGGCATCTTGCACATTCCCCGCCACTTCTATCGGGATCTGATGCTGGGCAGGAGCGTGACCCTGGGTTATGCCGGGGATGCCTCCTACTTCCTGGTCTATGGCACCATTGCCGAAGGGCTGGCCCAGGCGGGGGGCACGCTCGCCGCCCAGGTGAAGGTGGCCAGGCTGCTGAGCCAGGGCGAGGCGCTGCCCCAGGCCGCCATGGGCTGGAACGCGGTGGCCCTCAATGTGCTGCCGGTATTCAACCCCACCATGGGCTATGTGAACTACGTGGTGCCTGCGGTATTCGTGCTGATCCTGCATCAGGTGTTGCTGATGGGGACCGGCATCCTGGGGGCGACCCAGAACCAGCGCAGCCGCCGTGGCGAGTCAGGCTACTGGCAACATGCCCCCGTGCCGGCCTTGTTGCTGGCCCGCACCCTGGTGGTGGGGGTTCTTTTCGTCCTTCCGGTGACCTACTTCTTCGGCTTCTGCTTCGATCACTACGGTATTGCCCGCACCGCTGTACCCGGCGAACTCTGGCTCTTTACCCTGCCGTTCCTGCTGGCCACCACCTGGCTCGGGATCGTGCTCGGCGCCCTGTTCACCCGCCGTGATCTACCGACCCAGGTGGTGCTTGTCTCCTCATTGCCGCTGGTCTTCCTGGCCGGCTTTATCTGGCCCCTTGAGCTCATCCCGGCCCCCCTCAACTGGCTGGCCCAGTGGGCACCGAGCACGCCGGCCATCGAGGGATTCCTGCGCCTCAATCAGATGGGGGCCGACTTTGCCCAGGTCTCCCGCTACTGGTGGCAGTTGTGGGGACTGGCGCTGCTGTATGGCGCTCTGGCGTGCTGGTTGCTCCGATGGCGTCAACCGTGCCCTGCAATGCGGCCGGATGATGGGGCGATAGCGTCTTCCACCGACTAGGCGCCTTGCAACAACACGGTCAGCCACTGGGCTGACCGTGTTGCCATTCACAGGGATCATGGCTGATTCAGACCCGGATCGCCGATGGCATAGATCTGGCCGCACGCCTCCTGGTCGGTGAGCAGTTGCAAACCCCGTATTGCCACATCCTGGCGCCTGACCAGGCCATGCCTCTCTTGCCCCTGGCTCAGGATGGCCTGACCCGTGGGCTCCCCATCCTGCAACCCTACGGGGCGTAAAATGGTCCACTCAAGGGTGCTGGTCTGCAGCCAGCTTTCCGCCAAGCTCTTGAGGCGTACCTCGTGTCCGAAGGCGGCGCGAGCCCGCTCGGGCAGGTATTGCCAGCTGTCGCCACAACCGAGGGAGGTGACCAGCAGCAGGCGGCTGAGCCCGGCGCACTCCATCTCGTCGATCACATGGCGGTTGCCCTGATAATCCACCGGTGCACTCTGGCGAAAGCTGCCGAGGGTGGAGACTACCCGGGCATCCCTGCCCGCCAAGCGGCAAGCCTGGGCCACGGCCAGGGGGTCCAGGGCATCCCCGATGACGACCTCGACTCCCAGGGTATGCAGCTCGCTGGCCATGTCGGCATGGCGCACCAGGGCAACAACCCTGTGGCCCAGTTGCAGTGCGTGGTCGGTGAAGGCGCGGCCCAGTCCGCGACTGGCACCGAAGATGAGTGTGGTTGGCATGACAGGCCCTCTCGAACAAAAGAGCAAGCCTAGAGCCTGGATGGCTCTCTGTAAATGAGAGTGGTTTTTATTTGTGAGGTGCAGGGGATATGAAGGGCCGGACATCAGGGACGCCGGCCCGACGGGATCAACCGTTGTAATGGCCGATGCTGGGACGGCGGCTGGGTCCGCTCAGGTGGATGTCCACCGGATTGAACGCCTTGATCGCCTCATAGCTGAAATCACCGATGGCCTGATGCAGGCTCTGGGGGCTGTGGTTGGTGATGATGATGACGCTTTTGGACAGGTTGCGACGACGGCGCAGCAGGTGGCCGAGGAAGCTGGACTGACTCTCGGCCATCTTGGCACGGTTGGCCGCCACCTCGTCGATGATCAGCAGGTCCACCTCTTCCAGGGCGCGGCGGTACTGGTTGCGCTCCTCCTGATCCTGGATGACGTTGAAGAAGAGCCTGTCCACGATGGAGGCCCACTGCTGGAAGATCACCGACTTCTGGTGGCGCGCGATCAACTCGTGGGCCACGGCGCCCGCCAGGGTGGATTTGCCGGTGCCGTAATCGCCGTAGATCAGCATGCAGCCCCCGCCGCTCTTCTCCCAGTGCTCGAAACCGCTGATGAAGTAGCGGGCTGTCTCGATGGGGTATTGCAGGGCCGGGTCACCGGAATCCATCTTGTCGAAGATCCAGTCCGGATTGAGGTCGGCCTGGGCGATCAGCTTCTGGATCCGCTCCTGGCGGGCGGCCTTCTGCAATTCGCGTACTTCGGCATTGGCCTTGGCGTCGTACTCCTTGCGCAGGGTCTCGTAGTCGTACTGGCTGCCGCCGGTTGCGGCCCGCAGTCGGAGAATACGTTCCTGCAGGCTGCTGACGTGACGCTTGAGCTCGGGATCATGAGCCCGTTGCTCCTGTCTGGCCTTGGCGATTTTCTGGCGTTTGGCCTCGATCTCTTCCAGTGCCTGGCGCATCGGGTCGTGCGGATCTGTCATGGAATTCTCCTTCTGCTAGGGCTGTGGCTGGATGGGCGTGCACTTCGTGGCCGCCTGGTATCAATCATTCTCCGGCTCCTGAGCTTGTGCCAGCCGTTTGGCCTCATCGATCATCTCTTGCGCCCGGCGGCTCGGGCCAGCCTCTACCGGGGCTGGCGCGACCTGCTGGTACCCGGTGACCACGGTCGCCGGACGGCGGGCGTAGCGCCGACTCTTGAGGGCCCGAATAAATTTCAACATCCACTGGTGCTGGGAGTCGAACACCTCGGGGCGGCCGAGCCAATAGGCGATGAACTCCCCGAGATCCTCTTCGCTGTAGCTGGCATCGATCACCCCGCACAGGCGTGCGAGAGCAGGCAGTTCTTCGTCCGGACGCCACTGCAGGTGCATCTGGAACGGGCGTGCCGGCAGAGGGCTGCGCACCCGCTGGCTCAGCAACGGCAACTGGAAAGGGCACTGGTGGTAGTGCTCACTGTCAGCCTGGGCCTCGACCTGAAGCAGTTCGGCCTCCATCAGCTCGTCGAGCAGTTCGGTCAGCTGGCGAGCGTTGACCTGATAGCTGAAACCACCGGAATTGCCCGGATCGACGACAGCCAGTGCCCGGCCAAGCTCGGGATAGTTGAGTCGGGCCAGCCGATTTTCCAGCACCAAGCGGCGCAGTTGCAGGGTATAGAGGCTGCGGGCCGGATGGGAGAGTCTGGGATGGGCGAGGGCGCTGTATTCGGCTGGCGTCATGGTCTGCTTCACGATCTGGAGTGGAGGGCATTATCCCTCATGGCGGTGCCTCATACAATTCATGGTGCCGACCTGCGAGAGAACGGCTGCCGGGCGACGGTTGCCGATCATCTCTGCGCAAGGGGGCGAGCAAAATAGTCGGACCATTTCAAACGCTTGGCAGATACCAAGGCCAACCTGGCTCGCTGCTCGACAATATTGTGTGGCGGTATCCAGCGCCCATGATCTAGTCTTAATGCTCAAATAACCATTTGACTAATAAGAGCTTTGTCAAGATGTCAAAAGCCGGACTACGGATCTTGGTGGTAGAAGACGAAGCGGTTTTTCGCCACTCACTGGTATCTTATCTCGAGCACGACGGGGCCTGCGTCTTTCAGGCAGAAGACGGGATTGAGGGGCTCTCTGCCGCAGCGCTCTATCACCCCGATGTGGTGTTGTGTGATCTGAACATGCCGAACATGGATGGCCATGAGGTGATTGCCTGCCTCACCGCCCGCTATCCACAGGTGCCCGTCATCGTCATCTCCGGTCAGGATCAGATGGCTGCGATCGAGCGTGCGCTGCGGGCGGGGGCCAGGGACTTCTTCATCAAACCGGTGAATGACTATGAGCAGATCCGCCGCAGCATCGAGCAATGCCTGACAAACCTCGGGCATCAGAGCCAGCAACTGGAGCTGATGGAGCACATCGACTTCTTCCGTGGCCACGATCTGGCGAGCAGCCGGCTGCTCGCCTGGTTGGCCCCCCCTGGCATGCAGGAGTGGGGGCCCTGGCAGGTCACCTTTGCCGGCATGGGCAATCTCTTCATCCCGGATACCTTCAAACTGGACGACAAGCTGCTGGTACTGGTGATGGAATTGCCCATCCTCGGTGTGGATGCGGCCTTCTGTGGTGCCTTGGTGCGATCCCTGATGAACGGCCCCTATCGCCAATACCAGCAACAAGAGAGCCTGCTGTTGACCCAGCCACACCGATTGCTGGATTACCTCAATCTGCAACTGCTGGAGTCGGGCCTGCGTCACTCCTTTGCCATGGCGGCCCTGCTGTTCGATCAGGAGGATGGGCTGCTTTTTGCAAATGCCGGGCTCACCTCACCTCACTGGTTGATGCGTGCAGGGGGGTTGCCGCTCGGCTTGATGCGCAGCAGTCGCTACACGTTGCACAGGCGAAGCTGGCACGAGCCCTTTGATCTGCAGTTTCGCAGTGACAGCGGCAGCGCCCTGACGATGCAGGTTCGTCACCACTGACGCCGTGAAGTGAACACATGCAAACAGGGCGCCCATGGGCGCCCTGTTTGGTCTCTGCTGTCCTGACCGGTCAAACGGTCGCAGACTGCAGTTTCTGCTCTTGTTCTTCGGGCTCTTTGGCCGGGCCTTCGGCACCGTGCATCCAGTAGACCAGGCGGTTGGCCATGGTCAGCAGGATGAGGGCGCTGATCACGGCGGCCAGTGCGATGCCACCGAAGATGGCCATGGCACCGGATTCGCCGACGAAGGATCCGATGAAGCCGGCGGCATAGTTGGCCAGGGCCACGAAACCGAACCAGGCACCCATCATCAGGGAGGCCAGGCGCAGCGGAGCCAGCTTGGTCACCATGGAGAGACCGATGGGGGAGAGGCAGAGCTCACCCAGGGTATGGAACAGGTAGGCACCGACCAACCAGAACATGGAGGTCTTGACAGCCTGATCACCACCTTGCTCCAGCACGGCACCGATCATGAACAGGAAGCCGACGGCCAGGAACAGCAGGCCCATGGCGAATTTCACCGGGGAGTTCGGCTCTTTCTTGCCGAGCTTGATCCAGATGGCGGCCACGACAGGGGCCAGGGTGATGATGAAGAAGGGGTTCAGGGACTGGAACCAGGCGGTCGGCACTTCGAAGCTGCCGATCATGCGGTCGGTATACTCCTGGGCATACAGGTTCATCAGACCACCGGCCTGCTCGAAGCCGGCCCAGAAGATGATGGTGAACAGGCCCAGTACCAGGATCACCTTGATGCGATCCACTTCCTGTTTGGTCAGGGGCGCTTTTTGCTCCTTGGAGCGCTGCAGGGCGGCACGCTGGGCGGCGGGCACACGGCCGATGTCGCCAAGGAAACGCTGGGCCATGGTGGCCTGCACGACCAGGGAGAGCAGCATGCCGATACCGGCGCTGACGAAGGCGGCTTGCCAGCCATAGGCGGTGGCGGCGGCGCCGCAGATCACGCCGGCCAGGAGGGAGCCCAGGTTGATGCCCATGTAGAAGATGGTGAAGGCGCCGTCACGACGGTGATCCCCTTCTTTATACAGGTCGCCCACCATGGTGGAGATGTTCGGTTTGAACAGGCCGTTGCCCACGATCAGCAAGCCAAGGCCGACATAGAAGACGGTGTTGACCATGTCAGGGAACATGGCGTGAGGCAGTGCCAGGGTAAACTGGCCGGCGGCCATCAGCACGGCACCGAACAGGATGGCACGGCGCTGGCCCAGGAAGGTATCAGCGAGCCAGCCGCCGATGATGGGGGTGATGTAGACCAGACCGGTATAGATGCCGTACAGCTTGAGGGCGTCGGCCTGGGTCCAGCCCATGCCACCGTTGGCGGTCAGGTCGGTCAGATAGAGGACGAGCACGGCACGCATGCCGTAATAGGAGAATCTCTCCCACAGTTCGGTACTAAAGAGCAAAAAAAGCCCTTTAGGGTGACCTAAAAAGGTCCCTTTGGACGGGTTATTCATTGGAACTTCCACCTGTGTCTTATATTTTTTTAGAAATTTTATGCAAGGGCTAGGAACAAGCCTTAATCCTTATAGAACAAGCGACTTTAAATTACAATATTATGATTTAGCGATATTTTATCTATCAATGGTTGAATATTTGCTTATAAAATGAAAAAGGGCATCGAATGATGCCCAGTTTTTTATTCTGCTTATCTTGTAAATATTTAGAGATTACAGCTCTTTGGCAAACTGCTTCAGCCAGCTGGTGAATTCTTTGCTGAGTTCCCGATGGCGCACGGCGTATTCCACATTGGCCTTCATATAACCGAGCTTGCTGCCGCAATCGTGGCTGCGTCCCTTCATGAAGTAGGCATTGACCTGCTCCTTTTCCATCAGCATGGCGATGGCATCGGTCAGCTGGATCTCGTCGCCGGCACCGGCCGGGGTTTTTTCCAGCAAGGGCCAGATATTGGCGGAGAGCACATAGCGACCGACCACGGCCAGGTTGGACGGGGCTTCATCCCGGGGGGGTTTCTCGACGATGGCCTGCATCGGCAGGGACATGCCTTCGCTCAGGGCCTCCCCCTTGATGTCGGCGATGCCGTATTTGTCCACTTCGCTCTCGGGGACGGCTTCCACCATGATCTGGCTGATCTGCTCCTCTTCGAACAGATGCACCATTTCCGCCAGGTTGTCCTGCTTCAGATCGCTGGCCACCTCGTCGATGAGCACATCCGGCAGCAGAACGGCGAAGGGTTGATCCCCGATGAGGGGGCGGGCACACAGTACTGCATGACCCAGGCCTTTTGCTTCCCCTTGACGCACGTGCATGATGGTCACGTCTTTGGGACAGATGTGCTGAACCTCTTCCAGCAGTTGGCGCTTGACCCGCTTCTCCAGGGTCGCCTCCAGCTCGAAGCTCTTGTCGAAGTGGTTTTCGATGGAGTTTTTGCTTGAATGGGTCACCAGGACTATCTCCTTGATGCCGGCGGCGATGGCTTCGCGCACCACATACTGGATCAGCGGCTTGTCGACCACGGGCAGCATCTCCTTGGGGATGGCCTTGGTGGCGGGCAGCATGCGGGTACCCAGACCGGCAACGGGGAGAACGGCCTTGCGAACAACGAGCGGTGTCTTTTTCATGGAGTGAGTCCGAAGATACAAAGTGGGCTCATGATACCCGAAGAAAAATAGGGCAGCCACAGGCTGCCCTTGGGATGACAGGGATTCAAACCGGTTACTTGACGATAATCATGTCCCGGTTTGCTTCCAGCGTGGCAGGTCCGATGCCACTGACGTCCGCCAGTTGATCGACGGAGGTGAACTTGCCCTGCTTCTCCCTGTGGTCGATGATGGCCTGTGCCTTCTTCTCGCCAATGCCCTTCAGGGCGGTGAGCTCGCTGGCACTGGCGGTATTGAGATTGATCTTGCCGCTCTCCTTGACTTGGGTGGTGGCCACAGGCTTGGTCGCCGCCTTGTCGGCGGCCAGCAGAGGTTGGCTCAACAGGGGGAGGCAGCCCAGCAGCAGTGCGGCGATCAGGGTCTTCTTGTTCATATCGTCATGTCCTTATGTGGCGTTAGTATCACATTTATCATTAGCTGTGTTGCGCCACTTTTTGTCTGTCAGTTTTGACACTGTATAAGTCAGTGCAAACGGCTATAAGCCGAAGATACTCACTCGGTTACACTGACCAACCCTTTGAGCGAGAACTCTTTTCCATGTATCTACCCGCCATTTCCAAACTGGAGCCCATCGCCCGCGCCGCCGGTGAGGCCATCATGTCCATCTATAGACAGCCCTTTGCGGTGGAGTACAAGCAGGACGAGAGCCCGCTGACGGCGGCGGACAAGGGGGCCCACGAGGTGATCGTTCAGGCGCTGGCACGTCTCACTCCCGACATCCCGGTGTTGTCGGAAGAGTCCTCCCCGGAGGTGATGGCTGCGCGACTCGGCTGGTCCCGCTACTGGCTGGTGGATCCTTTGGATGGCACCAAGGAGTTTGTCTCCCGCAACGGCGAGTTCACGGTGAATATCGCCCTGATTGAACAGGGGACCCCGCGCTGGGGGCTGGTCTATGCCCCGGTACTGGACAAGCTCTGGTATGGGGGCAAGGGGATTGGCGCCTGGCGTGTGGCCGATGGCAGGCACGAGACCATCCAGACCCGTCCTCATGACGCAGGGCAAGTGTGGCGCGTGGTGGGCAGTCGCAATCACCTGTCGCAGGAAACCCTCGAGTATCTGGCCCGTTTTGGCGAACTGGAGCGGGGCGAGATCGAGCTGGTTTCCATGGGCAGCTCTCTCAAGTTTTGCATCATTGCCGAGGGGGAGGCCGAGCTTTACCCGCGGCTCGCTCCGACCTGCGAGTGGGATACGGGGGCAGCTCAGGCGGTACTGGAAGGGGCGGGGGGCAGCGTCACCCAGCTCGATGGTTCGCCGCTTTGCTACAACAAGCCTGATATCCTCAATCCCTGGTTTGTGGCCAGGGCATGAGTCATCATCGGATACGAAAAGGCCGGACAGTGTCCGGCCTTTTTCTTGTCAGCCTCGATGGGCTCAGAAGACTTTCTTGAACGGTTTGATGGTCACCCTGGCGTAGACCCCCGCCGCGACATAGGGGTCCGCATCGGCCCAGGCCTGGGCGTCGGCCTGGCTGGCAAAGTCGGCGATGACGGTGCTGCCAGTGAAGCCCGCATCGGCCGGATCCTCGGCATCGATGGCCGGGTTCGGGCCGGCCGTCAGCAGGCGGCCCTCATCCTGCAAGGCTTGCAGGCGGGCCAGGTGGGCAGGGCGTGCCAGCTTGCGCTGGGGCAGGCTGCCCGCGACATCTTCGGAGTAGATCAGATACCACATGGAACAATCCCTTTCTGGTTGCGGTTATTTTTTCTGTTCTGCGTTCTGCTCGGCCGGCATGTGGCGATAGAGATAGACGCCGCTGAGCAGGGTGAAGACCAGGGTCATGCCCAGCAGGCCGAACACCTTGAAGTTGACCCACATCTCCTGGGAGAGGTTGAAGGCCACGTAGAGGTTGAGCAGACCGCACAGGGTGAAGAAGCCGACCCAGCCGAGATTGACGTTGTCCCAGACCCGGTCGGGGGCTTGGAGCTCCTTGGCCAGCATCTGCTTGATGAGGTTCTTGCCAAAGCCATAGCGGCCGATGAGCAGGGCGAGGGCAAAGAGCATGTTGATGACGGTCACCTTCCACTTGATGAAGGCATCGTCGTGGAAGAAGACGGTGAGGCCGCCGAAGAAACCGACCAGCACGAAGGTGAACAACTGCATCTTCTCGACCCGGCGATAGCGAAGCCAGCTGTACAGGAGTTGCAGGCCAGTGACGACCACCAGGGCGCCAGTGGCGGTGTAGATGTCGTAAAACTTGTAGACCGCGAAGAAGACGATCAGGGGGATGAACTCGATAAACTGCTTCATGCTGGACTCTAACCTCAAAATTTCACTCAGTTTACCTGCCCGTCAGACAACGGCAAATGAATAAGACCGTCCATTCTGCAGGCAGTTCTTTCCCGAGGCGGCGGGTTACTCGAACAGCTGGCTGGCAATCTGGTTGCCAAGGCGCACCTGATCGTCCAGCAATGCGCGTATGTCTGCTTCCTCGATGAGGGGGTTGAGCAGGACGGCGCGCAGCAGCGTGAGCGGTTGCTCGCCATAGCGGGAGACTGCGCGCTGGGTGCGTGAGACGAAGCTGTGCCCTTCGGCGCGCTGGGCTTTTTGCAGGGCGATGTTGAAGAGATTGATCTGTTCGTTGGCCGCCACATCGGGCTCCTGACCTTGCAGGTGGGGCGGAATGCACCGGTAGGAGAGCAGGTTCATGACAGGTGCCGACATCAGCTCGAAGGCGGGGCTGGCGTCGATGAGCGCGGCCATTCGCCGCGCCCTGTCGTAGTTGGCGTCGATGAGTTGGGCATAACCCTGCTGTCCCAGCATCTGGAAGGCGGCATCCAGATAGAGCGCGTTGGCGGGACGGGTCCCCTCCAGAGTGAAGCGCCCCTGATCGAAGGAGGTGGCGCGGATGGCGTAGGGAGCCTCGCGCTTCACCGTCATCATCAGGTCCGGTTGGCGGCAGAGCAGCATGCCGGTACCGAGCGGGACCAGCAACTGCTTGTGACCGTCAAGGGTGACGGTATCGGCGTGCTCTATCCCCGTAAGCAATCCCTGATAGCGGGGCGAGAAGAGGGTCGGACCACCCCAGGCCGCGTCCACGTGGAAGTGGATTTGCTCGTGCCGGGCGATGGCGGCCAGTTCCGGCAGCGGGTCGACGGAGCCAAAATCCGTGCTGCCGGCCACGCCGACCAGCGCCAGCACCTTGAGCTTCTGCTCCCTGCATTGTTGAAGGGCCTGTTCCAGCGCCGCCAGACTGAGCCGGTTGTGCTCGTCGGTGTCGAGACGCCAGACGCTGCGACCCCCGAGTCCCAGCAGATCCATCCCCTTGTCGAAGGAGTAGTGCATCAGCCGCGAGCCCAGAATGACGGCGCCGCGATAGCCCTGCTCGGCGAGGGCGAACAGGTTGTCGCCACAGGCTCGGTTGCGGGCCAGCCAGAGGGCGGTGACGTTGGCGATGGTACCGCCACTGGTCATGACGCCGAGGGCTGCATCCTTGGCATGCATCTGTGCTGCATAGAAGGCGTCGTCCTGGCGGTAGACTAGGCGGTGCAGCTTGGCCAGCACTTCCCGCTCCAGAAAGCTCAGCAAACGGGAGGACTCCATCTTCATCGGGTTCTGGTTGAGCATCACCAAGAGCCGGGAGAGCTCGGCGGTGAAGGCCGGCAGCGGTGCCGTCATGTGTCCCATGTAGCGGGGAGAGGTGAGGTGCGATGCCCCGGGTACCAGGGTGGCGAGCCGTGCCAGATAGTCCCGGGGAGAGATGCCGATGGCGGGCATGCACGACTGATCGAGCTGGTGGGTGAAGCTGCCCCGCTGATAGGGGGCCTGACTGTCGTCGGAATGATGGAAATGCTCCAGCAGGGCCGTCATGGCCTTGCCGAAATCAGGATCCGGTTGTGTAAACAGTTCAGTGAGCTTCATCGGGTTCTCCAGACCAGATTGTCGGGCAGACGCGGCCATCCGCATGGGCGGCGTCGGCGGCAGAGCATACACCAAAGGGGCGGGGGGCACAGCCATCTCTGGCCCTCCCTCTCCTCGCCCTTTATTTTCAGCTAACGCTTGTAGCCTGAAACGTCGACCGCTAGAGTGGGCCGGTAATGGGTTGGAGGTAATGATGGATGTGACGGGGTACTCCCCATGGGAAGAGTGGGCGAATCGCCTCAGCCATGGGCTGGGGCTGCTGCTGGGCGGACTGGGACTGGTCTTGCTGCTGCACAAGGGGTGGGATCAGGGGCCTAGGGTACTGCTGAGCTACGGCGTCTACGGTGCCAGCCTGGTATTGCTCTATCTCGCCTCGACGCTCTACCACAGCGTGAGCTCGGTGACGGCCAGACGCTGGAGCAAGCTGTTCGATCACTGCGCCATCTATCTGCTGATCGCCGGCACTTATACCCCCTTCCTGCTGGTGGCGCTCGATACGCCGCTGGCGCAAGGACTGATGGTGGTGATCTGGGGGCTGGCCCTGGCGGGGGTCGTGTTCAAGCTGATCTTCATCAATCGCTTCAAGAAGGTGTCGCTATTTACCTATTTGATGCTGGGCTGGCTGTCGCTGGTGGTCATCTACCAGCTCTATCTGCATCTGGATGGTACCGGGCTCCTGCTGCTGGGGCTGGGTGGTCTCATCTACAGCCTGGGAGTGATCTTCTATGTGGCCAAGCGCATTCCCTACAACCACGCCATCTGGCACCTGTTTGTGCTGGGTGGCAGTCTGTGCCACTTCATGGCCATTTATGGCTACATCTGATGGCTAACCCTTAATTGGTATTTTTGTGCTCATGAAAGCCTGAATTCGTGCGGCACCCCACAGTTGCCCCCTTCGTTTGCTGACAAGCTAGTGCCAGTTCAGTTTGGAAAGGATGCAAACGATGAGTGAGATCGCGCTTTCCATCAGCATGCTGTCGCTGGTGGCAGTGCTGGGGCTCTGGCTGGGAAACTGGCGGGTCTATGGCGTGGGTTTGGGTATCGGCGGGGTGCTGTTCGGCGGCATCATAGTGGGCCACTTCGCCGGATTGTCCGGCTTGAAGCTGGATGAGCAAACACTTCATTTTATTCAGGAATTCGGCCTGATCCTGTTCGTCTACACCATAGGCATCCAGGTCGGTCCCGGCTTTTTCTCCTCCTTGCGCAGTTCGGGCCTCAAGCTCAATGGCTTCGCGGCCCTGCTGGTTCTGCTCGGCTGCCTGGTGGCGGCAGCGTTGCACCAGCTGTTCGATGTACCGCTGCCGGTGATCCTCGGAGTCTTTTCCGGGGCCGTGACCAATACCCCGTCCCTGGGGGCTGGCCAGCAGATCCTGGCGGAGCTCGGGGCGGATCCTGGATCCACCGGCCTGATGGGGATGGGCTATGCGGTGGCCTACCCGTTCGGGATCTGCGGCATCCTGCTCACCATGTGGCTCATCAGGATGTTCTTCCACATCAAGATCGAGGAGGAAGCGGTCGCTTTCGAGCAGCAGGCAGGCAAGACCAAGGAGAGTCTGCAAACCATCAACATTGCCGTGCGCAATCCCAATATGCATGGCCTGATGCTCCGCGAGATCCCGAGTCTGGACGAGGCGGACGTCATCTGTTCCCGCCTCAAGCGTGGCGACGAGCTGATGGTGCCAAAGCCCGACTCGCGCATCGAACTTGGCGACCTGCTGCACCTGGTGGGGGAGCGCCATGCCCTGCACAAGGTGCTGCTGGTGCTTGGAGAGGAGGTAGACACCTCCCTCTCCACCCGCGGGACCGATCTGCGGGTCGAGCGGGTGGTGGTCACCAATGAGCAGGTGCTCGGCAAGCGGATCCGCGATCTCGACATCAAGCAGAAATACGATGTGGTCATCTCGCGCCTGAATCGGGCCGGCATCGAGCTGGTGCCGACCAGTCAGACCAGTCTGCAGTTCGGTGACATCCTGAACCTGGTGGGGCGGCTCGATGCCATCGAGGCGGTCACCAGCGTGGTGGGCAACGTGCAGCAGAAACTGCAACAGGTGCAGATGCTGCCCGTCTTCATCGGTATCGGGTTGGGGGTATTGCTCGGATCCATTCCCTTCTACCTGCCGGGATTCCCGGCGGCGCTCAAGCTGGGGCTGGCAGGGGGACCGCTGGTGGTGGCGCTCATCCTGTCTCGTATCGGCAGCATCGGCAAGCTCTACTGGTTCATGCCGCCGAGCGCCAACCTGGCGCTGCGGGAAATAGGCATCGTGCTCTTCCTGGCGGTGGTGGGGTTCAAGTCCGGGGCCGGCTTCATCGACACCCTGATCAACGGCGACGGTCCCGCATGGATGATGTACGGTGTGGCAATCACCCTCATCCCGCTGCTGCTGGTGGGTGTGCTGGCACGCCATTATGGCAAGCTCAATTACCTCACGCTGTGCGGGCTGCTGGCCGGCTCGATGACGGATCCTCCCGCTCTGGCATTTGCCAACGGCATGCACCCCACCAGTGGTGCCAGCGCACTCTCTTACGCGACCGTCTACCCCCTGGTGATGTTCCTGCGGATCATCTCGCCCCAACTGCTGGCCATCCTGCTCTGGGCCGGTGTCTGACACCTCACGAGACGGGAGCCGATGAGGCTCCCGTCATCGTTTTGTCACAATTGATGCTATTGATTTAATTAATTTTATTCATCTTCGGCGTCCCTTCGTTTTCACCCCGAAACCCGGCTTCATTTCGGTCTGTTCATTCGATTTTTCTCACTGGTTTATGGCCTGATAAACGGGCACATTGGGGGCTGGAGCAATATGCCCTTCGATATTTCAGGAGAAACCATGAGCAATCAGCGCATCGTATTGGATCAGGATGTCGTCGTTACCCACTTGCAAGGCAAAATGTATCTGGTCGCCGCCGACGGGAGCCAGAGACTCGTTGCAGAAGGCGATGTACTGCCCAAGGATGCGGTATTGCTTGCGCCCGAAGGGGCCAGCTTCCAGGGAGGGGAGACCACGTTCACCCTGGGTTCCGGCGAGCGCCCCGAACAGGGTGACGCCGTGCTGGCGAACGCGGGGACACCCGATGACATCGCCGCCTTGCAGCAAGCGATTCTGGACGGAACCGACCCCACCAAGGCATTCGAAGCGTCGGCGGCGGGTGGAGCCCCGGCCGCAGGCAATGCGGGGGGCGTGGCTGGTGCCAGCGGCAACGGCGGTTTCGTCACCATCGATCGTACCGGTGATGCAACCATCTCCAGCGCAGGCTTTGACAGCGCGAACCCGGCTGGCGCGGCGCCGCTGGTGGATGCGCAAAGCAGCGAAGATGAGCTTGTCGACCTCACCGCTCCCGTCATCACCGTCTCTGCCCCCGACAACACCAACGATCGGACGCCGACCCTGACCGGTACCACGGATGCCCCCGCTGGCAGCACGGTGACTCTGGTGGTGACCGATGCCAACGGCAATCAGCAGACCCTGACCGCGACGGTACAACCGGATGGCAGCTTCAGCGTGGATGTCACCACACCGCTGGCCGAAGGGGGCTATCAGGTGACGGCTTCCGTGACCGATCCGGCCGGCAATACCGGCACCGCGACCGATGATGGCAGCGTGGACACTACGGCTCCGATCGTGACGGTGAATGCACCGGACAATACCAATGACAACACTCCGACCATCACGGGTACCACGGACGCCGCCCCCGGCAGCACGGTGACCCTGATGGTGACCGATGCCAACGGCAATCAGCAGACCCTGACCGCCACGGTACAACCGGATGGCAGTTACAGCGCGGATGTCGTGACGCCGTTGCCGGATGGGGGCTATGACGTGACTGCCAGCGTGACTGATCCTGCTGGCAACAGAGGCACGTCGAGCGACGATGGTAGCGTGGACACCACGGCGAACATCACGGTGAGCCTGGATGACGTGAACGCGGCCAATGTGGCCAACACGCCCATCAGCGGTACCTCCGATGTTGGCCCGGGTCGTACCGTGACCCTGGTGATCAGCGATGCCACCGGTAAGAGCGCGACAGTCACCGCCGTCACCGATGCCGATGGCAACTACCAGACCAGCGCCGATCTGAGCGGGCTGGCGGATGGCAACCTGACCGTGGTGGCCAGCGTTACCGACGCGGCGGGCAACCCGGCCAGCGCCACCGACGACACTACCTTGCTCGACACCACTCCACCGGATGCCAGCATCACCCTGGATGGCAACATCACCCCTGACGATGTGATCAACGCGGCCGAGTCCAAGCAGGACATCGCCGTGACCGGTCGCGTGGGTGGCGACGTGAAAGAGGGCGACACCGTCACCCTGACCGTCAATGGCAAGGCCTTCACCGGTCTGGTCTTGGCCGACAAGACTTTCAGCATCAATGTGCCGGGTAGCGAGCTGGTGGCCGATGGGGACAAGGTGATCGACGCCAAGGTGACCACCACCGACGCGGCGGGCAACAGCACCACGGCGGCCGATACCGAGGGTTACAGCGTCGACACCCAGGCCCCGAGCGTGGTGGTCCACATCACCGACGACCAGCTGACCGTGGGCGAGACCAGCGACGTGACCTTCACCTTCAGCGAGAAGGTGACCGGGTTCGAGCTGGATGATCTGACCGTGGTGGGCGGCACTGTTACCGACCTCAAGACCACTGACGGCGGCAAGACCTGGACCGGTACCTTCACCCCGACCCCGGGCTTTGAAGGTACGGCATCAGTCACCGTCAAGCCTGGCAGCTACACCGATCTCAACGACAACGTGGGCACTGGCGGCAGTGATACCGCACCGGTCGACACGGCGGCCCCGAGCGTGGTGGTCAACATCGTTGACGACAAGCTGACCGTGGGCGAAACCAGCGACGTGACCTTCACCTTCAGCGAGAAGGTGACCGGGTTCGAGCTGGGCGACCTGACGGTAGTAGGCGGCACCGTGACCGGGCTGACCACCTCCGATGGCGGCAAGACCTGGACCGGCACCTTCACGCCGACCCCGGGCTTCGAAGGCACTGCCAGCGTCACCGTGCACGAGGGCAGCTACACCGACCTGGCGGGCAACGCGGGCACCGGCGGCAGCGACACAGCCGGCGCAGATATCAAAGCACCGAGCGTGATCGTCAACATCGTTGACGACAAGCTGACCGTGGGCGAGACCAGCGACGTCACCTTCACCTTCAGCGAGAAGGTGACCGGGTTCGAGCTGGACGATCTGACGGTAGTGGGCGGCACTGTTACCGACCTCAAGACCACTGACGGCGGCAAGACCTGGACCGGCACCTTCACCCCGACCCCGGGCTTCGAAGGCACTGCCAGCGTCACCGTGAACGAGGGCAGCTACACCGATCTCAACGGCAACGCGGGCACCGGCGGCAGCGGCACAGCCGGCGCCGATATCAAAGCACCGAGCGTGATCGTCAACATCGTTGACGACAAGCTGACCGTGGGTGAGACCAGCGAGGTGACCTTCACCTTCAGCGAGAAGGTGACCGGGTTCGAGCTGGACGATCTGACGGTAGTGGGCGGCACGGTTACCGACCTCAAGACCACTGACGGCGGCAAGACCTGGACGGCGACCTTCACCCCGACCCCGGGCTTCGAAGGCACTGCCAGCGTCACCGTGAACGAGGGCAGCTACACCGACCTGGCGGGCAACGCGGGCACCGGCGGCAGCGACACAGCCGGCGCCGATATCAAAGCACCGAGCGTGATCGTCAACATCGTTGACGACAAGCTGACCGTGGGTGAGACCAGCGAGGTGACCTTCACCTTCAGCGAGAAGGTGACCGGGTTCGAGCTGGACGATCTGACGGTAGTGGGCGGCACGGTTACCGACCTCAAGACCACTGACGGCGGCAAGACCTGGACCGGCACCTTCACGCCGACCCCGGGCTTCGAAGGCACTGCCAGCGTCACCGTGAACGAGGGCAGCTACACCGACCTCAGCGGCAACGCGGGCACCGGCGGTAGCGACACAGCCGGCGCCGATATCAAAGCACCGAGCGTGATCGTCAACATCGTTGACGACAAGCTGACCGTGGGTGAGACCAGTCCGGTGACCTTCACCTTCAGCGAGAAGGTGACCGGGTTCGAGCTGGACGATCTGACGGTGGTGGGCGGCACTGTTACCGACCTCAAGACCACTGACGGCGGCAAGACCTGGACCGGCACCTTCACCCCGACCCCGGGCTTCGAAGGCACTGCCAGCGTCACCGTGAACGAGGGCAGCTACACCGATCTCAACGGCAACGCGGGCACCGGCGGTAGCGACACAGCCGGCGCCGATATCAAAGCACCGAGCGTGATCGTCAACATCGTTGACGACAAGCTGACCGTGGGTGAGACCAGTCCGGTGACCTTCACCTTCAGCGAGAAGGTGACCGGGTTCGAGCTGGGCGATCTGACCGTGGTGGGCGGCACCGTGACCGGGCTGACCACCGCCGATGGCGGCAAGACCTGGACGGCGACCTTCACCCCGACCCCGGGCTTTGAAGGCACCGCCAGCGTGACCGTGAACAGCGGCAGCTACACCGACCTGAACGGCAATGCGGGCACAGGCGGCAGCGACCGTGCCCCGGTGGACACTGCGGCCCCGAGCGTGGAAGTCAACATTGTTGACGACAAGCTGACCGTGGGTGAGTCCAGTCCGGTGACCTTCACCTTCAGCGAGAAGGTGACCGGGTTCGAGCTGGGCGATCTGACCGTGGTGGGCGGCACCGTGACCGGGCTGACCACCGCTGATGGCGGCAAGACCTGGACCGGTACCTTCACCCCGACCCCGGGCTTCGAAGGCACTGCCAGCGTCACCGTGAACGAGGGCAGCTACACCGATCTCAACGGCAACGCGGGCACCGGCGGCAGCGACACAGCCGGCGCCGATATCAAAGCACCGAGCGTGATCGTCAACATCGTTGACGACAAGCTGACCGTGGGTGAGACCAGTCCGGTGACCTTCACCTTCAGCGAGAAGGTGACCGGGTTCGAGCTGGATGATCTGACCGTGGTGGGCGGCACTGTTACCGACCTCAAGACCACTGACGGCGGCAAGACCTGGACCGGCACCTTCACCCCGACCCCGGGCTTCGAAGGCACTGCCAGCGTCACCGTGAACGAGGGCAGCTACACCGATCTCAACGGCAACGCGGGCACCGGCGGCAGCGACACAGCCGGCGCCGATATCAAAGCACCGAGCGTGATCGTCAACATCGTTGACGACAAGCTGACCGTGGGTGAGACCAGTCCGGTGACCTTCACCTTCAGCGAGAAGGTGACCGGGTTCGAGCTGGACGATCTGACGGTGGTGGGCGGCACGGTTACCGACCTCAAGACCACTGACGGCGGCAAGACCTGGACCGGCACCTTCACCCCGACCCCGGGCTTCGAAGGCACTGCCAGCGTCACCGTGAACGAGGGCAGCTACACCGATCTCAACGGCAACGCGGGCACCGGCGGTAGCGACACAGCCGGCGCCGATATCAAAGCACCGAGCGTGATCGTCAACATCGTTGACGACAAGCTGACCGTGGGTGAGACCAGTCCGGTGACCTTCACCTTCAGCGAGAAGGTGACCGGGTTCGAGCTGGGCGATCTGACCGTGGTGGGCGGCACCGTGACCGGGCTGACCACCGCCGATGGCAGCAAGACCTGGACGGCGACCTTCACCCCGACCCCGGGCTTTGAAGGCACCGCCAGCGTGACCGTGAACAGCGGCAGCTACACCGACCTGAACGGCAATGCGGGCACTGGCGGCAGCGACCGTGCCCCGGTGGACACGGCGGCCCCGAGCGTGGAAGTCAACATTGTTGACGACAAGCTGACCGTGGGTGAGTCCAGTCCGGTGACCTTCACCTTCAGCGAGAAGGTGACCGGGTTCGAGCTGGGCGATCTGACCGTGGTGGGCGGCACCGTGACCGGGCTGACCACCGCCGATGGCGGCAAGACCTGGACCGGTACCTTCACCCCGACCCCGGGCTATACCGGCGAGGCCAGCGTGACCGTGAACAGCGGCAGCTACACCGACCTCAACGGCAACGCGGGCACAGGCGGCAGCGACCGTGCCCCGGTGGACACTGCGGCCCCGAGCGTGGAAGTCAACATTGTTGACGACAAGCTGACTGTGGGTGAGACCAGTCCGGTGACCTTCACCTTCAGCGAGCAGGTCAAGGGCTTCGAAGTGGGCGACCTGACCGTGGTGGGCGGCACTGTTACCGACCTCAAGACCACTGACGGCGGCAAGACCTGGACCGGCACCTTCACCCCGACCCCGGGCTTCGAAGGCACTGCCAGCGTCACCGTGAACGAGGGCAGCTACACCGATCTCAACGGCAACGCGGGCACCGGCGGCAGCGACACAGCCGGCGCCGATATCAAAGCACCGAGCGTGATCGTCAACATCGTTGACGACAAGCTGACCGTGGGTGAGACCAGTCCGGTGACCTTCACCTTCAGCGAGAAGGTGACCGGGTTCGAGCTGGATGATCTGACCGTGGTGGGCGGCACTGTTACCGACCTCAAGACCACTGACGGCGGCAAGACCTGGACCGGCACCTTCACCCCGACCCCGGGCTTCGAAGGCACTGCCAGCGTCACCGTGAACGAGGGCAGCTACACCGATCTCAACGGCAACGCGGGCACCGGCGGTAGCGACACAGCCGGCGCCGATATCAAAGCACCGAGCGTGATCGTCAACATCGTTGACGACAAGCTGACCGTGGGTGAGACCAGTCCGGTGACCTTCACCTTCAGCGAGAAGGTGACCGGGTTCGAGCTGGACGATCTGACGGTGGTGGGCGGCACTGTTACCGACCTCAAGACCACTGACGGCGGCAAGACCTGGACCGGCACCTTCACCCCGACCCCGGGCTTCGAAGGCACTGCCAGCGTCACCGTGAACGAGGGCAGCTACACCGATCTCAACGGCAACGCGGGCACCGGCGGTAGCGACACAGCCGGCGCCGATATCAAAGCACCGAGCGTGATCGTCAACATCGTTGACGACAAGCTGACCGTGGGTGAGACCAGTCCGGTGACCTTCACCTTCAGCGAGAAGGTGACCGGGTTCGAGCTGGGCGATCTGACCGTGGTGGGCGGCACCGTGACCGGGCTGACCACCGCCGATGGCGGCAAGACCTGGACGGCGACCTTCACCCCGACCCCGGGCTTTGAAGGCACCGCCAGCGTGACCGTGAACAGCGGCAGCTACACCGACCTGAACGGCAATGCGGGCACTGGCGGCAGCGACCGTGCCCCGGTGGACACGGCGGCCCCGAGCGTGGAAGTCAACATTGTTGACGACAAGCTGACCGTGGGTGAGTCCAGTCCGGTGACCTTCACCTTCAGCGAGAAGGTGACCGGGTTCGAGCTGGGCGATCTGACTGTGGTGGGCGGCACCGTGACCGGGCTGACCACCGCTGATGGCGGCAAGACCTGGACCGGTACCTTCACCCCGACCCCGGGCTTCGAAGGCACTGCCAGCGTCACCGTGAACGAGGGCAGCTACACCGATCTCAACGGCAACGCGGGCACCGGCGGCAGCGACACAGCCGGCGCCGATATCAAAGCACCGAGCGTGATCGTCAACATCGTTGACGACAAGCTGACCGTGGGTGAGACCAGTCCGGTGACCTTCACCTTCAGCGAGAAGGTGACCGGGTTCGAGCTGGATGATCTGACCGTGGTGGGCGGCACTGTTACCGACCTCAAGACCACTGACGGCGGCAAGACCTGGACCGGCACCTTCACCCCGACCCCGGGCTTCGAAGGCACTGCCAGCGTCACCGTGAACGAGGGCAGCTACACCGATCTCAACGGCAACGCGGGCACCGGCGGCAGCGACACAGCCGGCGCCGATATCAAAGCACCGAGCGTGATCGTCAACATCGTTGACGACAAGCTGACCGTGGGTGAGACCAGTCCGGTGACCTTCACCTTCAGCGAGAAGGTGACCGGGTTCGAGCTGGACGATCTGACGGTGGTGGGCGGCACGGTTACCGACCTCAAGACCACTGACGGCGGCAAGACCTGGACCGGCACCTTCACCCCGACCCCGGGCTTCGAAGGCACTGCCAGCGTCACCGTGAACGAGGGCAGCTACACCGATCTCAACGGCAACGCGGGCACCGGCGGTAGCGACACAGCCGGCGCCGATATCAAAGCACCGAGCGTGATCGTCAACATCGTTGACGACAAGCTGACCGTGGGTGAGACCAGTCCGGTGACCTTCACCTTCAGCGAGAAGGTGACCGGGTTCGAGCTGGGCGATCTGACCGTGGTGGGCGGCACCGTGACCGGGCTGACCACCGCCGATGGCGGCAAGACCTGGACGGCGACCTTCACCCCGACCCCGGGCTTTGAAGGCACCGCCAGCGTGACCGTGAACAGCGGCAGCTACACCGACCTGAACGGCAATGCGGGCACTGGCGGCAGCGACCGTGCCCCGGTGGACACGGCGGCCCCGAGCGTGGAAGTCAACATTGTTGACGACAAGCTGACCGTGGGTGAGTCCAGTCCGGTGACCTTCACCTTCAGCGAGAAGGTGACCGGGTTCGAGCTGGGCGATCTGACCGTGGTGGGCGGCACCGTGACCGGGCTGACCACCGCCGATGGCGGCAAGACCTGGACCGGTACCTTCACCCCGACCCCGGGCTATACCGGCGAGGCCAGCGTGACCGTGAACAGCGGCAGCTACACCGACCTCAACGGCAACGCGGGCACAGGCGGCAGCGACCGTGCCCCGGTGGATACGGCGGCCCCGAGCGTGGAAGTCAACATTGTTGACGACAAGCTGACCGTGGGTGAGACCAGTCCGGTGACCTTCACCTTCAGCGAGAAGGTGACCGGGTTCGAGCTGGGCGATTTGACGGTGGTGGGCGGCACCGTGACCGGGCTGACCAGCTCCGATGGCGGCAAGACCTGGACCGGTACCTTCACCCCGACCCCGGGCTATACCGGCGAGGCCAGCGTCACCGTCAAGGACGGCAGCTACACCGATCTCAACGGCAACGTGGGCACTGGCGGCAGTGACGACACCGCGATCGACACCCTGGCCCCGAGCGTGGTGGTCAATATTGTTGACGACCAGCTGACCGTGGGCGAAACCAGTCCGGTGACCTTCACCTTCAGCGAGCAGGTGACCGGGTTCGAGCTGGGCGACCTGACCGTGGTGGGCGGCACCGTGACCGGGCTGACCAGCTCCGATGGCGGCAAGACCTGGACCGGTACCTTCACCCCGACCCCGGGCTATACCGGCGAGGCCAGCGTCATCGTCAAGGACGGCAGCTACACCGATCTCAACGGCAACGCGGGCACTGGCGGCAGTGACGACACCGCGATCGACACCCAGGAACCCAATGCGCCGACCGTGGTTATCGTGGATGATGCCAACAACGACCAGATGCTGACCAAGGCCGAGATTGGCAATGATCAGATCCAGGTTCGCGCCGGAATCAATCACGCAGACCTGGTTGCGGGCGGCAAGGTGACGCTGACCATCAACAATGGTGGGGTGAACAGCACTGTCCAGTTGACGCTCAAGGCCGATGGCACCCTGCTGGCAAGCAATGGCAAGAGCTACGGCTATCATAATGGCACCATCAGCTGGACGGAGACGACCCCGGCCAACGGCAAGTCGTTGACGGTGACGGCGACCCAGACCGACAAGGCGGGCAATGTCTCCCTGCCGGGCAGCGACAACGCGCAGATCCTGAATGAAGCGCCGGAGACGGCGAACAAGCAGGCAAACGGTCAGGAAGATGCCGCCAGCATCGCCATTCCGACCCTCAGTGGCAGCGACATCGATGGCAACGTGGTGAGTTTCACCATCAAGAGCCTGCCTGCCAACGGCATCCTCTATCTGAACGGGGTGGTTGTGACGGTGGATCAGAGCATTGCGGTGGCGGACGCCGGCAAGCTCACCTTCACTCCGAATGCGAACTGGAACGGCAACACCACCTTCAACTATGCGGCGGTAGACAACGACGGCGCCGTGGATGCGAGTCCCGCAACCGTGACCATCAAGGTGGATGCGGTCAACGATCTGCCGACGCTGACCATCTCCAATGGGGCTGCCGTCTCCGAAGAGGGTCTGGCAAACGGTATTGCCGACACGGTCGGCAACCCGGATACCACCAACGCCATCAAGGCGTCCGGTACCCTCTCGGTGGGCGACATCGACAGCAGCACGCTCAGCATCTCCCTGAACGGACCGGCCGGGCTGACGTCCGGTGGGGCCAAGGTCCAATGGAGCTGGGATGCGGGCAGCAAGACGCTGGTCGGCTACACGGGGGTGATAGGCGGCGCCGATTTCAAGGCGGTGGTCGAGGTCAAGCTGACGGCACCCAATGCCAGTGGCAAGGGAGAGTGGACCTATGACGTGACCCTCAAGGGCCCCCTCGACCACGGGGATACGACCTCGGAAGACAAGTTGTCGTTCCAGCTGGACGTGGAGGTCTCCGATGGCTGCGGTGTCACCAAGGGCAAGCTGGATGTCAGCGTCGAGGACGACTCCCCCATTGCTGGCAACAGCGATGCCGTTTCCGTGGTGAAGACCGATATTCCGAACGTGCTGACCGGGCTCTTCGACCTGACCAAGTACAGTGGCAACCAGAGCACCCTGAACATGGCGGGCTTTACCATCAGCGCCCTGGGCTTCAAGTCGGCAACCGATTCCTCACTGGTAACGGCGGATGTCAACGGCTCCAGCTCGGGGCTGGGGGTGGCCAGCGGTGCTGCGCCTTACCACAACCTCGCCAACGAGATTGACTTCCGTCACTTTGCCGACGGTTCGTCCGCCTCCGAGCAGCTGATCGTCAGGCTGGATGCGGGCAAGGTTGCCTACGGCGCCAACATCAAGTTCAGCAAGATGTTTGGCGGCGAGCTGGAGAGCGGGGTCGTGGAGTTCTATCGCGGTGGTGTGCTGATCAGCACCCTGGTATTCAACTCCAAGGCATCGGGTGGGGAGTTCAACCAGAACTTCCAGGTGCAGCAGGGTGGCTTCGATACCATGGTGATCAAGGCGACCAACAACGGCAACACCAATACCTCCGACAACAGCGACTTCACCGTACAGAGCATCGAGTTCCTCGGTGCCAACACGGCGCAGGCCATCGCCTATGGTTCCGGCACCGTGACCCCGCAGTGGGGGGCGGACGGCAAGGGCTCCATCGGGCTGGTGCTGGACCCGGCGACCTTCGAGAATGGTCTGCGGACGGCTTCCGGCTCAGCCATCGCCATCACCGCCAGCGGGGCCAATACCCTGCTCGGGAAGGATGCGGGCGGCAACCTCGTCTTCAAGCTGGAGTTCACGCCAGCCACCGGCAAGTGGGAGTTCTTCCAGTACCAGCGCATGTCCAAACCCCTGGGTGATGGTGACATCGACTTCCAGATCCGGGTGGTGGATGGTGACGGTGACGCCAGCATTGGCTCCTTCGCCACCAAGCCTCTCTTCACGCCGCTGGTTCAGGGTGTCTCCAGCGAGAGCGTGACTGAAGGGGGCAACCTGTTGCACAAGGTCACCTTGTCCGATGCGACCCAGGAAGCGACCGAATACGATTTCGCCATTCGCGGATCGGGCAACAACCCCGCCTCCAACCAGGACTGGGGCAATGCCCAGTTCAGCAACGGCTTGACCTACAACAGCACCACCGGCAAGATCACGGTACCGGCGGGCGTGACAGACTTCACGGTGACCATCCCGACGGTGAACGATCGCCTGGTCGAGACGAACGAGACCCTCTCGGTGACGATTGGTGGTCAGAGCGGGACCGGTACCATAGTGGACAACGATCGGGCGCCGACGGCGGCTGGCGGCCACAGCGCCGGTGCCGAAGATCAGCCCCAGGTCCTGACCTGGGCCCAGTTTGGTGCCAGCGACGATCAGGATGCGACCGATCTCGGGGTGAAGATCAATACCCTGCCGCTGAACGGTACCCTCGAATACCTCAATGCAGCTGGGCAGTGGGCTGCGGTGCAAACCGGAGCCCTCATCTCCTATGCCGAGGTGAACGCAGGCCATCTGCGCTTCGTGCCCGGTCTGAACGAGTCGAGCACCCATGCCGCCAACGGCAACGGCGCCGTGGTCGGCAACATGAAGGGCGACTATGCCAGCATCGGCTATCAGATAAGCGACGGTGCCAACCTCAGCAACGGCAGCAAGCTGGTGATCGACGTGGCGGCGGTGGCCGACAAGCCCACGGTCAACGTCACCCTGATGGGGAATGGCATGCCGTCTTACAGCCAGAGTTTCCCGAGCGCGGGGATCACCACGGGCCAGTTCCAGTCCGGCAACTTCGACAAGGGGGCCCTCGGGATCACCAACACTCTGACCGATAGCACTTCTAGTAAGGAAACCGTGGTGGGTGGTGATGGCAACGACTACATCGTGAGCCAGAAGGGGGGCGGAGACCACTTCGTCGGTGGCAACGGCAATGACGTGCTGGTCGGTGGCAACTCAGTGTCGGGCGATACCCTCGACGGCGGCGTTGGAAACGACATTCTGGTCGCTGGGTTGGGTGGCGATACACTCTATGGCGGTGCTGGTGATAAAGATATCGCTGTACTGTCCGGCAACCGTGCCGACTACGCCATCACGAAGGGCAGCGGATACTCGATCAATGATCGCTGGTTCAACTTCTCCGTCACGGAGAAGGGGGTCGGCATCACCAAGGCGCTGCACGACGTGGAGTATGTCCAGTTCGCCGACGGTGTCTACCAGATCAATCAGGATACGGGCGTGCTGACCCTGGTGCAGCCGGTGGTGGTCGACTACCCGCTGGAGGTGAGCGCCTCCCTGAGCGATCGGGATGGCAGCGAAGTGCTCGACAGCCTGGTACTAAGCGGGATGCCCAAAGGCTCCGAGCTCTACAAGGGCAGCCAGTTGCTGGGCACCGTCGGGGTTGATGGCAAGCTTACCCTCACCGTCAACAGCGGTCTGTGGAGTGCGAGCGCGCTGGATGTGAAGTTGAGCGGACTGACGCTGCGAGTGCCGGGCAGCAGCGCCGGTCTGGTGGATCTCAAGGTCGAGGCCATCGCCAAGGAGGTGGGTACCGATCAAACCAGTACCGCGACCGACAGTGACAGCATCCGTCTGAGCTACTTCCAGTCCACCGAAGGTGAACCTGGCGATCAGAACCGGACCTATGGCAGTGAACACAATATCGTGGTGGGGGATCTGGACGGTAGCGTGGTGCTGCCAGGCCAGAACTACAACCTTGCTTTTATGGTCGACACATCGAGCAGTATTGGTGACGATATGGCGACGATTAGAAATCAGCTGATTCAGGTGTTCGAAGATCTTCAGGCGAGCGCGGGCAAGGAGGCTGCGGGCAAGGTCAACGTCTTCCTGGTCGATTTTGATACCCAGGTCAAGCGTTCCGTCAGCGTGGATCTGAAAGATCCCAATGCTTCGGGGTTGTTGGAGGATGTTATTAGTCAGATGAATGGCTATGAGGGATATACCAACTATGAGGACCCGCTCAAGGCGACCTCGAACTGGTTCAACAGTGACATAGCCAAGAACAACACCAATGCGAAGAATCTGGCCTATTTCATCACCGATGGGGCACCCAACTCCTTCTTCTACAACGAAAATACCAATCCGGTGGTGAACACCAAGACTGTGCAAAGGCTGGATACCTTTGTCAACGTCAACAACTACGTACCGGGCAAGGCCTTCTACGCCAATATCGGGGGCGATCAGAGGGTGATAGTGGATGCCAACGGCGATGTCAGACAGTGGTCACAGAATGGAAAGAAATGGGAATATAGCATCATTGGAACCCTTAAACCCCAGGGAGACGGAAGCTTCGAAATCTCAGATGCTTACATTTCTGGGTATACCAATGACACAGCCAGAAACAACGCATTGAGCGTGCTGCCGCTGCTGGAGGCAAACAATGTAGTGCTGCAGGCCATCGGCATCGGTAGCAAGGTCTCCATCGATACCCTGAAGCAGTTCGATAGCGATCAGGTGGTGCAGTTCAACGTATCAGCCTCCGATCTGGCCAATGCCATTCTGGGAACCTCCATCAACAACAAGCCGGGCAGTGACCGGATCGATGGCGGTGCGGGCGACGACATCCTGTTTGGCGACGCGGTACGCTTCACCGGCATCAGCGGGGAAGGGTATGCGGCCATCAAGCAGTATGTGAGCGGCAAGCTGGGGGCAGGGTCGGTGACCGATGCCCAGGTGCACGCCTACATCACGGATCACGCCAGCGAGTTCGATCAGTCGTCGACCAATGACAAGGGTGACACCCTCCTCGGCGGTGATGGCAATGACATCCTGTTCGGTCAGGGGGGTGATGACTTCCTGTACGGCGGTGCCGGCAACGACACCCTGTTCGGTGGTAGCGGCAACGACACCCTCTATGGGGAGAGCGGCAACGATCGCCTCTATGGTGGCAGTGGCAACGACACCCTCTATGGCGGTACCGGCAACGACATCTTGAGCGGCGGGCTGGGCAACGACATCCTGATCGGGGGGGCCGGCAACGACATCCTCATGGGGGATGCAGGTGCCGATACCTTCACCTGGCTGAAGGGGGATACCGAGGCTGGCAAGGTGGCCAAGGACTACATCGTCGATTTCAGTAAGTCGGAAGGGGACAAGCTGGATCTGAGCGACTTGCTCGACAGCGATGGCAGCAAGAGCGAGAGCTCCCTGAAGAGCCTGCTCTCGGTGTTCCAGGACAGCGAAGGGGTGCACCTGCAGGTCAAGGAGAGCAGTGCTGCGCCGGTGACCCAGGAGATAGTGCTGATGAACCACACCTTCGACACTCTGACGGGCGGTTCAGGGACGACGGCCAACCAGGTGATCGATTTCATGTTGCAAAACAACATGTTGGATATCGACAAGTAACCCAGCCAGATGGACACAAAGCGGCAGAGCAATCTGCCGCTTTTTTTATGTGCGCGATTCGGTCAGTGAAGTGAGGAAAATAGGGACGAGGGACCAGCATGGGGAGGCTGGTCCTCGATCCTGCGTTGCCGGATAAAAGAAGGGCGCCGACTCGAATGAGGGCGCCCGGGGGACTATGTCGACTGCATGTGTGCTCAGGGATCAGGCGTTGACCCCTGCCAGGCGGGAGCCGCGCTGGAAGCAGTTGGCCAGCAGCAGCAGGGTGGTGACCCCGACGGTGCCGAGCACCAGCCAGGGCAGCCAGGGCTGTCCCTGGGCAATGGCGTAGTCGTGCAGGGCGCCGCCGCCGACATAGCCAGTCATGCCCCCGAGCGCCAGCCCCAGGCGGCTGAACCCCATGTAGCTGCCGCGCGCACCGGGCTGCGCGAGCTTGGTCATCAGGGTCTCCCGCGCCGGCTCGGCGATGACGATGCCGAGGTAGAAGCAGGCGAGCAGCAGGAAGACCGCGGGCAGGGTGGTGGCGAAGGCGACCAGACCTATCCCCGTTGTCATCAACAAGACCCCCGCCATCAGGCGATTCTCCAGCTTGAAGTGGCGCTCGCCGTAGCGGGCCAGCGGGTAGAGCAGGGCCAGGGAGATGGCGGTCTCCAGGGTGTACATCCAGCCCACCGCGGTGGTGCTGCCTGCCATCTGTTTGACCAGGATGGGGAAGATCAGCATCACCTGAACCCAGAGGGCGTAGTAGCCGCTCAGGATCAGCACCAGCCGGCAGAACGCCTTGTCCGCCAGCACCTGGCCCAGGCCGTCTCGGATCGGGGTCGGGCGCACCGAGAGCTTGTAGGGGGGCAGGATCATCAGGTTGCACAGGGCGGCGCAGACGAACAGGCCGGCACCCAGCAGGCAGACATATTCAAAATCGAAGTTGAGCAGCCAGCTGCCGAGCAGGGCTCCCACCACGGCACCGGCGCTCTCCAGCATCATCAGCAGGGAGATGTAGCGGCCCCGCTCCCGTGGCCGGGTGAACTTGATGACCAGAGCAGCCCGGGGGGGATCGAACAGGCAGCCGCCGAGCCCGGAGATGATGCAGGAGAGGATCAGCTCAAGCCCGCTCTCGGCGTAGGCCAGGCTGGCGAACCCCAGCGCCCGCAGCAGCATGCCGCAGACGATGAGGGGGCGCGCCCCGAACTTGTCGGCGAGGGAGCCGCCAAAGACCCCCAGCCCTTGCTGGGTAAGCTGACGCAGCCCCAGTGCCAGTCCCACCACACCGGCGGCCCAGCCCAGTTGGTCGACGAAGCGCAGGCTGATCATGGGCATCACCACGAAGAAGCCCAGGATCACCAGCAGGGAATCCAATGCCAAGAACCACCGCCCCAACCGCCTCGCCCGATCCACCATGACCCTGATACCTCTGTTTGCTTCGCTGATATTGTTGTCTTTCTTGCCCGAACGGCGCCGTCACCAAACAGAGCCAAGGAGGATGACAACTCCCTGGCTCGGTGGCGTTCAGCCGATTCATGACGATTGATGCTGCTATTCTGGTGGGGCTCCAGATATAGTGGTAGCCGACAACTGGCTATATTTCATATTGGATTTGGTTATGGCTATGACCCTCGACGATTTGCAACTGCTGCTGGATGTGGCCAACCGTGGCAGCTTCAGCAAGGTGGCCGCCATTCGCGGCTGGTCACAACCCATGGTGAGCCAGCGCATTGCCGTGCTGGAGCAGGAGCTGGGTCAGTCCCTGTTCCGTCGCCATCGTCGGGGGGCCACCCCGACCCCGGCCTGCGAGCAGTTTCTGCCTGCCGCGACTGCGGCCCTGAGCGCACTGGAAGGGGGGCGGCTGGCGATGCAGGGGGCGCCTGCATTGCCGCGGATCCGGCTCTCCTGCCTCCCCTCCCTGACCACGGCGGTGTTCGGCCCCCTGCTGCTGGCCCTGGTGGACGAGACCTTCGAGATCCGCTGCAACACGGATCACTCTGGCATCATCATGCAGGAGTTGCTGACCGGCGAGACCGACGTGGGCTTCATTCTCAAGTGCCCTGCCATCGCGGGCATCCAGCTCGAACTGCTTTACCGTTCCCCGATCATCGCCGTGGCCTGCGCCACCCACCCGCTGGCCGGGCGGCAGGGGCTGACCCTGCAGGACATTGCCAACGAGCGGCTGGCGCCCCAGCAGTGGGGGACGGGCTGCGACGAGCTGATCCTGCAGTTGCGTCTGCTGCGCCAGGTGGCGAGCCCGCTGCACGCCATCCAGCCAGCAAGTGCGGCGCGGGAGCTGGCGCTGGAGCACGGCTTCATCACCCTGATGCCGGCGCTCGCCATCACCCGGGATCTGGAGTTCGGTCGCCTGGTGAAGCTGGACGTGGTGGATCTGCCACCGGATCACTGGGACGTGATGATGGCCTGGCGCAGCGGCAAGCGCCCCAATCCCGCCAAGGAGCGGGTGCTGGAGGCGGCCCGTACCCTGGCCCGGCGCTGGTCGGGCAAGCGGACATAAAAAAGCGCCGGACCAGGCCGGCGCTCTTCGCTAATTCCCCTTGATGCCCGCTCAGACTCAGTAGCTGGCCTTGAGGGTGACGCCGGAGAAGGCGCTGAACCCGCTCAGCTGCACGTGCCAGGTCCCCGCCTTGGGGGCGTTCAGGGTACAGGTTTCGGCATTGCCGCTCTTGTAGGGGCGGCAGTCATAGCTGCTGGCGGTCGGCGCGCTGCCGAACTTCACGTAGAGATCCGCATCCCCGCTGCCGCCGCTGCTGGTCACCACCAGCTGGCTTCTGCCGGCGGGCACCTCGACGGTGAAGTTCAGCTTGCCCCCCTTGGCGGCGGTGAGATTGCTCACCGGTACCCCGTTTTGCAGCACGCTGCCCGGTTGGGGCGTGGTGCCGCCGCAGGTGGCGCTGACCCCGACGGCGGTGAAGGCGGCTGCCACGTCGCTCACGCTGTAGCCGAGATCCGTGGCGGCCCTGGTCACCCCGCACGCTCCCTGATCGAAGGTGGTGTTGGGGCCCCAGTAGAGGCGGTTGGCCAGCACGAACACTTCGAACGCCTTGCGGGTTTGCCAGCCGCTGGTGTTGGCCAGCAGGTAGAAGGCGCGGTTGTAGACCCCGGAACTGTGGTGCACGTCGATGCCGTCATAGTAATCGCTGGCGTGGCCGATGGACTTGCCGTCCCGGGCCGGGTCCTCGAAGTAGCGCAAGGAGCCGTTGCCCTTGAAGATCTGGGCCCCCACCAGCCAGTCGTTGCTGCCCTTCATGTAGTATTCGGCCGCTTCCCCCGCCATGTCGGAGAAGGCCTCGTTGATGCCGCCGGACTGACCGGAGTAGACCAGTCCTGAGTTCTGCTCGGTGAAGCCATGGCTCACCTCGTGGGCCGCCACATCCAGGCTCACCAGCGGATAGAAGGTGGTGGCCCCGTCGCCGAAGGTCATCTGGCTGCCGTCCCAGAAGGCGTTCTCGTAGTTGCGGCTGTAGTGCACCCGCATCTTGAGCTTGAAGCTGAGCGGCGCCGTGTTGTACCAGTTGCGGTACATGTCGAACACCACGTTGCCGAAGTAGTGGGCATCGTTGAGAGGGGAGTAGGCACCGTTGATCTCCTTGACCGTGTTCTCCGGGCAGGTGAACTGGTGGATGGTACCCCCCGTGGTGCCGTGATTCATGTTGAGGGTGTCCACGTTGGTCCCCGTCATGCGGCAGTTGTCATCCACCTGGAGGGGGCCAAAGTCGGCGCCGTAGAAATACTTGCCGGTCTTGACGTTGCCCCCCGGGCCGGTGGCGTCCTTGTGGTTGATCCCCTCCCAGCGTTTGAGCTCGCTGCCGGTCTGGGCGTCGATCATCACGAAGGGGCGGCTCGGTTCCTTGCTGGCGGCGAGCCAGGAGACCAGATAGACCAGTCTGGCCTGGCCGGTCTCATCCTGCATCACGAACAGCTTGACCTGTTCGTTGCTCCCCTTGGCACCGCTGCGAGCCTGGCGTGCGGCGTCGCTGGCGGAGAGGGCAACGGCCGGGCCCGTCAGGTCGGCATCGATCTTGCGCAGCATGGTGCCGGACACCTGATTGACCTGGCCCCCCAGCGCCTGATCGGCCACCAGGACCTGGCCCCACACCGGAATCCCCTGCCAGGTCTGCTCATAGCGTATCCGCTGTTGGCCATTGGGCAGCGTCACCGCCCGCACCTTGCGAAACTCGCCATCCCCGGCGCCAAGGGCGCCAATCTTGGCGGCGCCGCTCACCGCACCGGTCAGGTCGGAGACCTGGTTCACTTCCACTTGTTCTGCCGCCATGGCGGCGCTTCCCCAGCAGGCCAGCATGACGGCCAAATAGACTTTGTTCATCTCGTCTTTCCTTAGTCGATGAAGATTACACGCCGGGTCCGTTGCCCGGCGCTCTTACACTAGTGGGAAGGGGCAAAATAACGGCCTGTCATTTGTCACAGGGCAGCGAAAACAGGTAGCACGATTCACTTTTACAGCGTCAATCATCCATAAATGCTGGTAATGGCAGCATGTTGAACCGCTGTGAGGGGTGATTGATGACCTGGGGGGCAAGGTGCCCGCATGGGGATCGCCATATGGGGGTTGCCTGCGGGGAAGTCGGTTGAAAAGTCCTTGGCAAACAAGGGATTGATTGACTACATTGGCTCCCATGCCGGCAGATGGCCGGAGCGGAACCGGGGAGGAGTGGCGATGTTTTCATGGCAACTGGATGACGAGCTGGCGCTCCTGTTCCTGCAACCCGACATGGCCAGCGAGCTGTTTCGCCTCTGCCAGCGCAACCGCGACTACCTCTCCCAGTGGCTGCCCTGGGTGCCCCACATCCAGCAGCCCGCCGACAGCGCCACCTTCATTCGCCACGCCATCGAGAAGTTTGCCCGGGGGGAGGGGCTGACCACGGCCATCGAGTATCAGGGGGAGGTGGTCGGCGTCATCGGTTACAACCAGATCGATCAGGATCTCGGCAAGGTGACCATCGGCTACTGGCTGGCGGAGCGCTGGCAGGGGCACGGCATCATCACCCGGGCCTGCCAGGCCCTGATCCATCACGCCTTCGAGGAGATGGGGATGGAGAAGGTGGAGATCAGCGCCGCCCTCGAGAACGAGGCGAGCCGGGCCGTGTGCGAGCGGCTGGGAATGACCCAGGAGGGGATGACCCGGCGGGCGGAGCGGCTGGCGGACAGGGTGGTGGATCACGTGCACTACGGCCTGCTGCGGGACGAGTGGCTGAGGCTGAGGGATCTCTGATGACCCTTTTGTCTGCTTCCAACCTCCTGAGGGCGAGATGACGACGCTGCCTCACATTGTCACCCCCCGTACCCGGCTGACCGTGCTGACCCCGGAGCGGGCCTGCCTGATGGTGGATTTCTATCTGCGTAATCGCGCCCACCTCTCCCCCTGGGAGCCCAGGCGGGAGGAGAGCTTCTACACCCTTGCCCACTGGCAGACCCGCTTGCGCGACGGTTACGGCCACTATTTCGAGGGCAGTGCCGTGCAATTGGTGGCGCTCGATCCCAGGGGGGAGCGGGTGCTCGCCACCTGCAATTTCACGAACATTGTGATGGGCATGTTCAAGGCGTGCCACCTGGGCTATGCCATCGACAAAGAGCATGAGGGGCAGGGCCTGATGCAGGAGGTTGTGGCCGCAGGCATCGATCACCTGTTCCGGGAGCGGGGCCTGCATCGCATCATGGCCAGCTACATGCCCGCGAACCTGCGAAGCGGCGCGCTCCTCGAACGGCTGGGGTTCGAGCAGGAGGGGTACGCTCGGGACTATCTGATGATCAACGGCCGCTGGGAGGACCACGTCCTCACCGCGCTCATCAATCCCGCTGGCTAGCAGAGCCGTTGTCGAAAGGGGGGCTGGCGGGTGACCGCCATCGCTTTTTCACTGCAAGATCGCACTATCTGTACGCCTCTCATACCCCTGGGGATAAAAGCGTGTAAAATTGCGCCCTGAATTTTCCCGGCCGGCAGACGCAGGCCGCGACTCCATACATGCAAGGCAGACATTGTGACAGAAGTAGATAGATTCGCGGACATTCGCCCCTATCGCGATGAAGAAGTACCGGCTGCCATCGAGCGGCTGATCCAGGATGACGAGTTTATCGGCGCCATCGCCAAATACCGCTTCGGTTCCCTGATGAGCTGGCTGGGCTGGGCCATTCGCCCGCTGATCCGCCAGTTCCTGCGCCACAAGTGGGCCAAGGTCAGCACCATCCATCAGGTACAGATGGGGGTGACCCGCTACATGACCAGGATGATCGCCACCTCCACCCAGGGAGTGAGCTTCTCCGGGCTCGAACACCTCAAGAAGGAGCAGGGCTACCTGTTCGTCTCCAACCACAGGGACATCGCCATGGATCCGGCGTTCGTCAACTGGGGGCTGCACACCCACGGGTTCGATACCGTGCGCATCGCCATCGGCGACAACCTGCTGCGCAAGCCCTGCGCCACCGAGCTGATGAAGCTCAACAAGAGCTTCATAGTCAAGCGCTCTGCCAAGGGACCGCGGGAGATGATGAAGGCCCTCGGGGAGCTGTCGGCCTACATCGGCCAGTCGGTGCATGAGGGGCACTCCATCTGGATCGCCCAGAAGGAGGGGCGTGCCAAGGACGGGGATGACAAGACGGATCCGGCCATCCTCAAGATGTTCTACGTGGACGGCAAGAAGCAGAAGATCGACTTCGTCGACTACATGCGCAGCCTCAACATCGTGCCGGTGAGCATCAGCTACGAGCTGGATCCTACCGACAAGGCCAAGGCGCGCGAGCTCTACGAGAAGTCGGTCAACGGCAGCTACGAGAAGGGCGAGTTCGAGGACATCGAGAGTATCGTCGCGGGCATCGTCGGCCAGAAGGGGCGGGTACATGTCTCCTTTGGCGCCCCCATCACCGAGGGCTTCAGCGATCCGGACGAGCTGGCGGCGCTCATCGACAAGGCGATCTGGAGCAGCTATCGCCTCTTCCCGGGCAACTACCTCGCGGCGGATGTGCCCGGCAAGGCCAGCACCATAGAGCAGAGCGCCTTCCTGACTCGCCAGTCCGAGGTGCCACAAGAGCACAAGGCCATCTGGCGCGCCATGTACGCCAAGCCGGTGGAAAACGCCGGAAAGGTTTGAATGGCACCGCTTTTGAGCGGGTGATGGAAAAAAAACGGGAGCAGATGCTCCCGTTTTTGCGTCTGGTCAAAGTCGGGGGAGATTGGGTAGTGAATAATATTGTTTCAACTGGTACGATCATCGGGTGAATGGGCGAGTATCTCTTGGCAGGGGCGGACGAGTATGCAACAGTGACTCGGCGCCATCGGCTTGGAAGCGACAGCGCCCCCGTCTGCACGGATGGCAGACGAGACGATAAAAGGACCTTCAATGGTCCTTTTTCATTGGTGCACAAAGATAGACCACAGATATACCTAAGGATGCGAACCTCATGATCACCGGCAGTCTGGATACCTTGCAACGCACCCCCTTGCCCGCCCCCCTGAACCGTATCGTGGCCGAGGTGGTGCAAAGCGTCGAACGCTGGCTGCACGCCCCCCTCGGCAAGCAGGAGGTCGACGGCCTCACGCTGTTCTGCCTGGTGAGCGAGGATCTGACAGAGCCGGTGGCGGATCGCCGGGGCGAGTTTCATGAGCAGTATCTGGACATCCAGCTGCTGCTGCGCGGCGAGGAGTGGATCGGCGTGGGCCCTCACGCCTATAGCCGGGACGGTGCCGACCATCCTCACCCCGATCTCTGGTTCGTCGATGATGAGCAGACCAGTTATCTGGCGTTGCAGCCCGGCGACTTCGCCATCTTCTGGCCGGGAGAACTGCATCGCCCCCTCTGTACCCTGACGACCCCAGGTCCGGTCAAGAAGCTGGTCGTCAAGGTTCACCAGTCGCTGCTGACCGGCGCCTGAGTGGCAACCGGGGCCTGGAGTCCCGAGTGATTGGGCCAACAGAGGCCCGTTGCGAATCGCTGATTCGACGCGCGCGCCAGACGAACGGTCTGCGCCCAACGATTTGAAAAATTGGACGCACCCTCCTGCGACCATAAGCCCCCGGCAGGGGAATCCCATCCATCGCTGGATGACACGACACTGTCGGCGTAAAGCCGAAGCACAGGAAGATGTAGAACATGAGCAAGTTGGTATTGATCCTTAACTGCGGTAGCTCTTCCCTGAAATTTGCCGTAATGGACGCTGAAACGGGCGAGGACATGCTGTCCGGCCTGGCCGAATGCTTCAATCTGGATGACGCACGTATCAAATGGAAACTCCACGGGGTCAAGGGCGACGCCATGCTGGGCGCCGGTGCTGCGCACCAGGAAGCCCTCGACCACATCGTGGGCCACATCCTGCCCCAGGATCCCGCCCTGGCCGATCAGCTGGTCGCCATCGGCCATCGCATCGTGCACGGCGGCGAGCAGTTCTCCCGTTCCGTGCGCATCGATGACGGCGTGATCGCCGGCATCGAAGCCGCTATTCCGTTTGCCCCCCTGCACAACCCGGCGCACCTCATCGGCATCCGTGCCGCCCTCAAGGTGTTCCCGGCCCTGGCCGACAAGAACGTGGCCGTGTTCGACACCGCCTTCCACCAGACCCTGCCAGAGGAAGCCTACCTCTACGCGCTGCCCTACAAGCTCTATCGCGAGAACGGCATCCGTCGTTACGGCGCCCACGGCACCTCCCACCGCTTCATCGCCGAAGAGACCGCCAAGGCGCTGGGCAAACCGCTCCATGAGCTCAACATCATCAACTGCCACCTGGGCAACGGTGCCTCCGTCTGCGCCATCAAGAACGGCGAGTCCGTCGACACCTCCATGGGGCTGACCCCGCTGGAAGGGCTGGCGATGGGTACTCGCTCCGGTGACATCGACCCTGCCATCGTCTTCTTCATGCACGACAACCTGGGTTACAGTGTGGACAAGATCAACCAGGTGCTGACCCGCGAATCCGGCCTGCTGGGCATGACCGAGGAGAGCAGCGACTGCCGCTACGTCACCGGCAACTACGCCACCGACGCCGGTGCCAAGCGTGCGCTGGACGTCTTCACCTATCGCGTTGCCAAGTACGTCGGTGCCTATGCTGCCGCCATGGATGGTCGCCTGGACGCCCTGGTGTTCACCGGCGGCATCGGCGAGAACGCCGCCATGGTGCGCGAGATGGTGCTGGCCCGACTGGCCCTGCTCGGCTTCAAGATCGACAAGGAGGCGAACAACGCCGCCGTGCTGGGCGGTGAAGGCCCCATCACCGTCGAAGGCAGCCGTCTGGCCCTGGTGATGCCCACCAACGAAGAGCTGGTGATCGCCCGTGATGCCCTGAGCCTGGTCGGCTAAGGCACCCTCTGGTGACGACAACGCCCGGCCCCTGCCGGGCGTTGTCGTTTCGGCAATAGTGATCGGCCTGTCATTTGACATGGGGGAGCAGATGCGTACCCTGACCGCTGTGTGATATTGCGGAGGTAACGATGAAAGAGATGTTTTTCAACTGGTTGTCAGGCCTGGGGGTCGATGTGACCCCCATGATGGCCCTGGTGATCGCCCTGGGGTTCATCGTGTTGACCGCCATGGTGCTGCACCTGGTGCTGCACCGCATCCTGCTGGTGCGCCTGGTGGGGCTGCTTGGCAAGACCAAGCAGATGTGGCTGCCGCCCCAGTTGCAGCAACGCCTCTTCTACCGGCTCGCCTTCGTGTTCCAGGGCGCCGTACTGCTCGGTCAGGCGGAGATCTGGCTGCCCAAAGCGTCCGAGAGCCTGGCGCTTATCGAGTTGCTGGCCCAGCTCTGGATCCTGCTGTTCCTGCTGCTGGCCCTGTTCGCCCTGCTCGACTGCCTGCTCTCCCTGAGCCGTCATACCCGGCTTGGGCGGGATCTGCCCCTGCGCGGCATCTTCCAGGGGGTGAAACTGGTGGCCAGCATCCTGGTGGGCATCCTGATGATCGCCCTGCTGCTCGGCAAGTCGCCCCTCTTCCTGTTCAGCGGCCTGGGGGCCATGACCGCGGTCCTGATGCTGGTGTTCAAGGACCCCATCCTGGGCCTGGTGGCGGGTATCCAGCTCTCCGCCAACCGCATGCTGAGCGTCGGTGACTGGCTGCAGATGGACAAGTACGGGGCGGACGGCGAGGTGACCGACATCGGCCTCACCACGGTCAAGGTGTCGAACTGGGACAAGACCATCACCACCATCCCCACCTATGCCCTCATCTCCGACTCCTTCAAGAACTGGCAGGGGATGACCGAATCCGGCGGGCGCCGCATCAAGCGCAGCGTCAACATCGACATGACCAGCGTGCGCTTCCTCACCTCGCAGGAGCAGTTGCAGCTCAAGCAGGCCAGGTTGCTGGCGCCCTACCTCAGCCGCAAGGAGCAGGAGCTCAGCAGCTACAACCAGCAGCTCAGCGATGCCATCAGCTGCCCCATCAATGGTCGCCACCTCACCAACCTCGGCACCCTGCGCGCCTATCTGGACGCCTACCTGCGGGCTCATGCGGGTATTCGCAAGGACATGACCCTGATGGTGCGCCAGTTGGCACCGACCACGGACGGCCTGCCGCTGGAGATCTACTGCTTCACGGCGACCACCGCCTGGGCCGAGTATGAAGGGATACAGGCTGATATTTTCGACCACATATTTGCGATAATTGAGCAATTCCATCTGCGTTTGCATCAGTCGCCAACCGGTTATGACATGCACAGTTGGAAAAATGGCTGATCCCGCTTATGGCAAGGTGCCGCGGCGCAGCGCGGCACCGTATTTAATCACCGACCCGTCAGCACGTGGCGGTTGAAATTTGCATGGCAGAGGAGAAAAATGGCGGCCTTCTCTTCGCCCCGGGCGCGCCCGTCGCCTCCGCGCTGGCCAGAGTGCTGAACCACCCCCTTTATCACAGGAAAGTTATGAAGCTCCTCCACAACACGGCGGCCGCACTGTGCTGCTCCCTGATCCTGGCCGCCATGCCCGCCCTCGCCATCGAATATGCCCTGCCCGCAGCCAACAGCCGCCTGGTGGGGGAGAACCTGGACTACGTGGTGTCCCCGGAAGAGGCGGGCCAACCCCTGGAAGCGGCAGCGGCCAGATTCCAGCTCGGCTTGACCAACATGCTGGAAGCCAACCCCAAGGCGGACCCCCTGCTGCTGCAGGCGGGCGAGAAGCTGGTCGTGCCGCATCAGCTGATCCTGCCGGATGCCCCCCGTGAAGGCATCGTGCTGAACGTGGCCGAGATGCGCCTCTACTACTACCCCAAAGGCAAGAAGGTGGTGGAAGTGCTGCCGATTGGTATCGGCCAGCTCGGCACCGACACCCCGGAAGACTGGGTGACCAGCGTGCAGCGCAAGAAGGCGGGCCCGACCTGGACCCCGACCGCGAAGATGCACGCCGAGTACGCCGCCCGTGGCGAGACCCTGCCTGCGGTCTGGCCGGCCGGTCCGGACAACCCCATGGGGCTGTTCGCGCTCTACATCGGCAAGATGTACGCCATCCACGGCACCAACGCCCAGTTCGGCATCGGCCTGCGGGTGAGCCACGGCTGCGTGCGTCTGCGCAACGACGACATCGAGTACCTGTTCAAACAGGTCCCGGTCGGTACCCGCGTCCAGTTCGTGAACCAGCCCATCAAGGCCTCTGTCGAGCCGGATGGCCGCCGCTACCTGGAAGTGCACCAGCCCCTCTCCCGCAACCAGGAGGAGTTCAACTCCAGCCTGCCGGCCCCGCTGCCCATGTCCACCGCCGTGACCCGCTTCATCGCCCACGCGGACAGCGACTCCCAGCTGGTCAAGCAGGCCCTGGAGCAGCGCAGCGGCATGCCCATCGCCATCAACCGCTGATCCCGCCCGTCGGTATTCCGAGCCCCGGCCACTGTCGGGGCTTTTTTATGGCGCGGGGGAGGGGATCATCAGGGTAAACCCTTGGCAGGTCGGGATAAAATCCGGCCTTATTGCAATTGAGTGGTTGCTTGGTTAGGTGTTAAACGTTTTCCATGTGTTTTTTATTTGTTAAAAGTGGTTGTGGTCCGGCGATCTGCTGATTACTCTAGGCCGGTTTTTTAAGGAAGAGTTCGTCGCAAGAACGGGCACAGACGTCACATAACGGAGTTTTGAATGACAGCTAGCACCCCAATGCTCATCACCTTTCTGGTGTACATCCTCGGGATGGTGTTGATCGGCTTTATCGCCTATCGCGCCACCCAGAACTTTGACGACTACATTCTCGGCGGCCGCCGCATGGGGAGCTGGGTGACCGCCCTCTCCGCCGGCGCCTCCGACATGAGTGGCTGGCTCCTGATGGGCCTGCCCGGCGCCGTCTTCATCGGCGGCATCTCCGAGAGCTGGATCGCCATCGGCCTCACCATAGGTGCCTACTTCAACTGGCGCTGGGTGGCCGGTCGGCTGCGGGTTCACACCGAGAAGAACCGCAACGCCCTGACCCTGCCGGACTACTTCACCTACCGCTTCGAAGACAAGAGCCGGGTGCTGCGCATCCTCTCCGCCCTGGTGATCCTGCTGTTCTTCACCATCTACTGCGCCTCCGGCGTGGTGGCCGGTGCCCGCCTGTTCGAGAGCACCTTCGGCATGAGCTATGACACCGCCCTCTGGGTCGGCGCCGCGGCCACCATCACCTACACCTTCTTCGGCGGCTTCCTCGCGGTGAGCTGGACCGATACCGTGCAGGCCACCCTGATGATCTTCGCCCTGATCCTGACCCCGGTGTTCGTCATCATCGCGGTCGGCGGCATCGACACCGCCATGGTGCAGGTGGCGGCGCAGAACGCCAGCAACCTCGACATGTTCAAGAACCTGGACTTCATCGCCATCATCTCCCTGATGGCCTGGGGCCTGGGCTACTTCGGCCAGCCCCACATCCTGGCGCGCTTCATGGCGGCGGACTCCCACCACTCCATGGCCAGCGCCCGTCGCATCAGCATGACCTGGATGGTGTTCTGCCTGGGTGGCGCCGTGGCCATCGGCTTCTTCGGCCTGGCCTACTTCTCCTCCTTCACCGAGCAGGCGGCCGGCGTCACCGGCAACCCGGAGCGGGTCTTCATCGAGCTCTCCAAGATCCTGTTCAACCCCTGGATTGCCGGCGTGCTGCTCTCCGCCATCCTGGCGGCGGTGATGAGTACTCTCAGCTGTCAGCTGCTGGTCTGCTCCAGCGCCATCACCGAGGATCTCTACAAGCCCTTCCTGCGCAAGAACGCCTCCCAGAAAGAGCTGGTGTGGGTGGGTCGCGCCATGGTGCTGCTCATCTCCCTCATCGCCATCGCCGTGGCGGTGAACCCGGAGAACCGGGTGCTGGGGCTGGTAAGCTACGCCTGGGCCGGCTTCGGTGCCGCCTTCGGTCCCGTGGTGCTGCTCTCCGTGCTCTGGTCCCGCATGACCCGCAACGGCGCCCTGGCGGGCATGCTGACCGGTGCCCTGACCGTCATCATCTGGAAGCAGTTCGGCTGGCTGGGGCTGTATGAGATCATCCCGGGCTTCGTCTTCGCCACCCTGGCGATCGTGCTGTTCAGCCTGATGGACAAGGCCCCCTCCAAGGCCATGCTGGATCGCTTTGACGACGCCGAGCGCGAGTTCCAGACCCCGCCGGATGCGCTGGGTCAGCCGGTGACCGTCAACTGAGTTGGATACTTTACATAACAAAAAGCCCCGCAATGCGGGGCTTTTTAATAGAGTATTGGAAAGGGCGGGGCCCAGACCTCTGTAAACGAAAATAGACCTAGCCGAGAGCTTGGATTGAATTGGTCATGATAATAAGACTATTGCCGGTATCTGTTACAGCAAGACACCGCCTTAAGGCCGGTGTCAGGTGATTAGTTGATCTGTAGATGCCAGAAATTAAAAATCACTACTTGATGTATTTCGATGCTTTAACTTGGCATCGATTTTATCAGAAAGACCTTGAAAATCGTCCAGTTCAAAAGGGGCGTAAATACGCTTGAGGCTGTTGGTTCGAATGACCATGCAATCGACGATAAGCACTTTTCCCATGCTGACCCCCACCATCTCGGTATATGGTATGGATACTTTTCGGAAAAATCGGTTTCTACCTACTACATCCTCAGATCTCAATTCGACGGAAAACAATCTGGACGCTTGAGCCATTACGAACAATACAACGAAGGCTGCTAGCAGTATTTTCAGATATTGGTAAAAGAGCCAGATGCCCAACTCCATGTTGAGTTGCGTTTTGTATGTGGAGAGTGCAGCGCCCCCTGCAAACATCAATGTGATAAATATAAAGAACCGTTTGCTCATTGATAGCAATGGCTGCTTCCAATTTAATGAGAATCTCATTACTTATTCCAGTTAGATTTAAATATAATGCATGATTAATCAGTGACTGACAGGGGACTCCCACCGTGTCAGGAAAATCTGCTATCGAGGTGGTGGGTGTCATGGATTTTCGTGGCCGAGTTGTTCGCGATTGTCAGAATACGCTTCGCTATTCGAATCTATGGACTGTCAAAAAACAAGTACATTACGTCTACGATAGACACCATTATTCAAGATGATATCAGGCCACGATCAGATGGTTATCCAGTAAACGCTGGCGTAATTCCCAGGCAGCGGTTCTATTGCTGTCCCATATTTTTAGATCTTTTAACTGTGGGTAAGTGGTAAACATATGCTCTGAATGTTCTTCACTCAGCGCAATCTTGTCACTCACCTTCAACTCGATGGCAAAGGCATACTCGGTGATGGTATAAAGATGTTCATAAGCGGCGCCCTGTAAATCAAAGTGGCTCTTGGGGATTGTGCAGTGCGATTCGAGCGGCAAGAGTGGATTATCACAGCATGCTATACCGAGCTCTTCGCTACACTCGCGTCGTGCGGCCTCATCAAGAGATTCGTTCTCCTCGACACCTCCTGCCACCCACTGCCATATATCGAGGTCGGCACGTTTTAATATCACCATCTGCAGAACAGCATCGCGAATAAAATAGGGAATGACCAATACCTGCTTTGCTGTTCTCATATTTTTTCCCAAACCGATAATGTGTAGTGATGCCAAATTGGTGCCATGAGGCTGCTGTTTTGTACTGTTTTATCTGCCACTCCTGCAACTTATTGGTAAAGGCGGATTGCCGCTGCCAGCCTGCAGGGCAGGGCTGCGTTCTGTCATTGACGATAAAAGTGTGAGTCTGTGGCTGCATATCAACGCCTCCCCGGCGTGTCGTAGAAGTGGGAGAATATATAGCAAGGGCCCTGCGGCCAGTGAGTGGGCTCTGTCAGGCGCTTCACTGTAAGCACAAAAGTTTGGTCATCAGCAGAAAACCCATAAATCAAGCTTAATAGTGGCATCGGCGAGCCTTGCACCGCCCCAAGTCGGCCGATATGGGCCCCGCTATGGGATCCTCCTATCTTTGCCTATGTCATGGCGGAGTTATTCGCGATTGTCCGAATACAATTCTCTATTCTAACCTACGAGCTGAACGTATTTTGTTATAAGGAGTTTTGCTCTCTCTCAGTAGATAAGCTTCTAAGCCGTATGACAAGTACGCATAGTCCTGCTCAAAGCCTAAAGTAATTATTTTGGACAGGCCTCGTTCGCCCCATATTCCCCGTGGGGCGTATTTTTTCTCCGATATAGGAACACCTTTTTGACCTTCTACCATGCGAGTGTATTTGTTAGTTCTTGAACCAAGTCCGTGACCTATGTACTTACCACCACCTAAAGATGCGCCAACACCAATATATAGGGCCTCATCATGTTTCCCTAGAAGTATAAATATACCTTGCATATCATGACCCGGTAGCGTCCCAACAAGATCCCAAGGTCTATTCCAAGTTGGGATTTTGGATTCTGACATCAGCCAGTGCCGCCGAAAAAACTCGTCTGAGGTCGCTTTGATGTCCTCAAAAGTAACTTCTAACACGATGATTCCTATTCTTAACGTTTGAGGTAACCGGTCTCGAGCTGTTTCGGGAATTCAGATAATAAGTGCGACACTCATGGATGAATGGCGAGAGGTGGCCAACTGCTGATTGGTGGTACCCTTCTGCTCGCCAAAGTAAAAGCAGTATCACCATGAGCTATCAGCAGTTGACCGAGGGGCAACGATACCAGTTATCGGTGCTTCGCGCACAGGGGATGTCCATCCTTGCCACCGCACGCGCCATTGGCGTTCATCGCTCCACCCTCTACCGGGAGCTGCGTCGTAACGCCGGGCCGCAGGGCTACCAGCCAGACAATGCGCATCAGCACGCCACCCACCGACGGGCCAGTGCGGCCAAATCTCGGCTATCTGCCGATGTCATCCAGTTTGTCGAGCTGACACTCGCCTGGTGGTGGAGCCCGGAGCAGATAAGCGCGGTGGGCAAGCAGATAGGCCTCATGGTGAGTCACGAGTGGATATACCGCCATGTGGCCGCCGACAAAGCCCGGGGTGGCCAGTTGTACCGCCATCTGCGCCAGGGCCACAAGCGCTACCGCAAGGGGGCGAGCAGCCTGCGTTCTCCCATCAAGGAAGCCCGCTCTATTGATGAACGGCCGGCTATCGTCGATAGCCGGGAGCGGCTCGGTGATTGGGAGGCGGACACGGTGCTGGGCAAGCAAGGCACAGGTGCACTGGTCACCCTGGTGGAGCGCAAGAGCCGGCTCTATCTGGTCAAGCGGGTCGCGAGCAAACAGGCTGGGGTGGTGCGGGATGCGATAATCGAGATGTTAACGCCCTACATCGAGCAGGTGCATACCATCACCTTTGACAACGGCGGCGAGTTTGCCGAACACAAGGCGATAGAGGAAGCGCTGGGTGCCGAGACTTACTTTGCGCACCCTTACTCTTCGTGGGAGCGCGGTCTGAACGAGAACAGCAATGGGCTGTTGAGGCAGTTTATCCCAAAGGGAACAGACCTGAGAGAGGTCACGGACGAGGATGTCAGGAGAGCGGAGCAGTGGCTCAACCTACGACCTCGGAAATGTCTCGGATTCAGGCAGCCTGTCAAGGTATTCGAAGAGTACTGTCAGGCGGCATAGGCGAGTGTCGCACTTCGAAGTTGAATTCGCGTTTTACGCTCGAGGTACGGTTGATCGAGGGGGTGGGCATTCTGGCCACTTAGCCCACAGCATCTTTTTGCGACCCAGCTAGCTTAAAAATCCACACAACGTCGCGATCAACATGGTTTGGAACCGGCAAACCCAGCTCCTCACATACGGTGACTCTAAACTCAGCTAGATGACGCGGTCCATATTGCGGTGGTGTCTGTGTATCTGGATTGTGAAGACCAATGGCTTTCGCAAACCTGATTACCCATGATTAGCAGTCAGTTACCACGAACTATACTGATCTTACGTACAGTTATCGAGGTGCGAGATCATGGCCAAAAGCAAAATCTGAGGTGTCCTGACAAGATCGGACAGTCCCGGATCAAGCAGCCTGAGCAGTTCTCCAATACCTCTTGTTAAACTCCGCCGGGCTGACATTGCCAAGTCGTGAATGCCGACGCTGGCGGTTGTAAAAAATCTCTATGTATTCCTGAATCGCTGCCTTGGCCTCCGCTCTCGTCTCGAATCTATGGTGGTGAACCAGTTCATTTTTAAGAGACCCCCAGAAGCTTTCTATCGGGGCATTGTCGAAGCAGTTCCCCTTGCGTGACATGGAGGTCTGCATGCCAAATTGTACCTGGAGAGCCCGGTAAGCCTTGGCACAGTACTGACTGCCCCGGTCTGTGTGATGAATAAGCCCAACGGGTGGCCTCTTCTGCTGCACAGCCCGAAACAGCGCCTGACTGACCAACCCGGTGGTCATTCGCTCTCCCATCGCATAACCCACTATCTCACAGGTAAACACATCCTTGAGACCAGCCAGATAAAGCCAGCCTTCGTCGGTGGCGATATAGGTGATATCACCGGTCCAGACTTCGTTGGGCTTCGTCGGCGCAAAGACCTGACCAAGGAGATTCTCCGCCACGGGCAGGGAATGAGCAGAATGGGTTGTCGCCTTGAATTTGCGCTTTTGTTTGCAAGACAACCCCATTTCACGGCGCAATCGTCCAATCCGGTCCCGCCCAGCGTAAAATCCTTCGGCGGCCAACTCAGCTTGTAAACGCGCTGCGCCATAGGTCTGGCGCGTCTTGCTGTGAGCAGCCCGAATGGCGACCTTGAGTCGTTCATCTTCTTGTTGGCGCTGTGACGGTGGACGGTGGCGCCAGTGGTAGAAGCCCGCACGAGAGACCTCCAGCACACGACAGATAACGGAAATGGGATAGAGGTCCTGTTGGTTGGCTATCCACGCGTACTTGGCAGTGACTCCTGAGCAAAGTACGCGGCGGCCTTTTTTATGATGTCGCGCTCCATGTTGGCTTGTGCGAGAGCTTTGCGTAGCCGGGCCACTTCAGCCTCCAGCTCGGCGACAGAACGCGCTCCGGGAATGGCCGATGTATCCTTTCCTCCTTTGGCTGCGACCACCCAGTTGCTCAGTGTGCCTTTGGCAATACCCAACCTTCTGGCGGCTTCAGCTTGGCCAAGGCCTTGCTCCAACACCAGTCGAACCGCCTCTGCCCGAAACTCTGGTGAATAGTGTTCTCTCGATTTCATTCAATACCCCCGATTGTCTCATCGTAACAATCGGGACTGTCTGTGAAAATCAGGATACCTCAATCCAATTCCAGAAAGGCTACAGCCTGTTTGAGTTTCTCAAGGACTATGGCACTGAGGCTCAGTGCGAAAACGCGCTGTTCACTTGGGAAGGTGCGAACAAGTCCCTGATATGAGATCATGTTTGTCATCTGGAGCCATGGAACAGGGTTCATCATGAGTCATCAACTTACCTTCGCCGACAGTGAATTCAGCAGTAAGCGCCGTCAGACCAGAAAAGAGATTTTCTTGTCCCGCATGGAGCAGATTCTGCCATGGCAAAACATGGTGGAAGTCATCGAGCCGTTTTACCCCAAGGCTGGTAATGGCCGGCGACCTTATCCGCTGGAAACCATGTTACGCATTCACTGCATGCAGCATTGGTACAACCTGAGCGACGGTGCCATGGAAGATGCTCTGTACGAAATCGCCTCCATGCGTCTGTTTGCCCGGTTATCCCTGGATAGCGCCTTGCCGGACCGCACCACCATCATGAATTTCCGCCACCTGCTGGAGCAGCATCAACTGGCCCGCCAATTGTTCAAGACCATCAATCGCTGGCTGGCCGAAGCAGGCGTCATGATGACTCAAGGCACCTTGGTCGATGCCACCATCATTGAGGCACCCAGCTCGACCAAGAACAAAGAGCAGCAACGCGATCCGCAGATGCATCAGACCAAGAAAGGCAATCAGTGGCACTTTGGCATGAAGGCCCACATTGGTGTCGATGCCAAGAGTGGCCTGACCCACAGCCTAGTCACCACCGCGGCCAACGAGCATGACCTCAATCAGCTGGGTAATCTGCTGCATGGAGAGGAGCAATTTGTCTCAGCCGATGCCGGCTACCAAGGGGCGCCACAGCGCGAGGAGCTGGCCGAGGTGGATGTGGACTGGCTGATCGCCGAGCGCCCCGGCAAGGTAAGAACCTTGAAACAGCATCCACGCAAGAACAAAACGGCCATCAACATCGAATACATGAAAGCCAGCATCCGGGCCAAGGTGGAGCACCCATTTCGCATCATCAAGCGACAGTTCGGCTTCGTGAAAGCCAGATACAAGGGGTTGCTGAAAAACGATAACCAACTGGCGATGTTATTCACGCTGGCCAACCTGTTTCGGGCGGACCAAATGATACGTCAGTGGGAGAGATCTCACTAAAAACTGGGGATAATGGCTAATAACATCATGTCGATCAGCCAATAACATCATGCCGATCACTTTTTTTCTGCCCGCGTTTATAGCGTCTTCCTTTTACTCCGCCTGATCGGCATCGGTCAAGTTGGCGCCCTGTTTTCTCATCGATTCTCCCGTTAAGGTCACGCGCACCGCTCTGTGGATCAGTCGGTCCAAGATCGCCTCGGCGAAGGTTGCCTCTCCGATCATCCCGTACCACTTCTCCACCGGCAATTGGCTCGCCACTATCGTTGAGACGTTGCCGTAGCGGGTATCGATGATCTCCAGCAGGTTGCTGCGTTCGCTCGCGTCCAGCATCTCCATGCCCCAGTCATCCAGGATCAGTACCCCTATGTTGCTTACCCGCTCCAGCAGTTTCGGATAGCTGCCATCCGCTTGGGCCAGTCGCATCTCTTCAAGTAGGGTTTTCAGCCGGTAATACCGCACGCCCACTCCTTGCCGGATAAAGTAACGGCCCAGGGCACACGCCAGGTAACTCTTGCCACAGCCTGCCGCGCCCGTTAGCAGCAGGTTTTGTTGATGACTCAGCCAGTGTCCTTCCAGCAGTTGGCGGATCTGCGCTTTGCTCACGCCTCGACCCGCCCGATAGTCGAGCTGCTCCACCTGTCCGGCTAGCCGGAACCGGGCTTGCTTCTCCAGGCGGTTGGTTTTCCTCTGCTCCCGCTGCACCAGCTCATGGCTCAGTAATAGTTGCAGCCGCTCTTCAAAACCCATATCCAGGTACAGCATGCTCTGGGCCTGCTGCTGGTTCAGAGCCTGTTTCATGCCGCTCAAGTGCAGGCGGCTTAGTTGTTCATCGAGGTGTAATTGCATCGGCTTCTCCTGATCCGTGGGGTTAGTGGAAGTAGTGCTCGCCATGGACATTGTCATGACGGATGTCTTGCAGCGGATCCTGTCGCTCGTTGGCAATGAGTTGTTGCTCCTCCAGGCCATGCTTGAGCATGCTGCGGATGTTGTGCAGCCGGTTGGCGCCGGTCAGGTGCCCCCGGAGGCAGGCCGCTTCCAGCCGCTCCTTGCCATAGGTTTTGCTCTGCCCCAGCAAGGCCAGGCAAGGGCGCACCGCTTGCGTCGAATGCTCTGCCTGCCGGATAAAGCCATCCACCCAATGCGTGGTGTAGGGGCCGATGGACGCCGCCCAGCCAAGCAGTCGCTCTGGCGACCACTCCAGCAGTGCCTGATGATGCGCGGGCATGTGTTCACGCAGGCTGCTGTGCTGGCCTTTGTGATGACTCCGCTGGTGTTCGGCCACGATCTTGCCCGCGTGGTACAGCGTGACGGTATGCTCGGCCAGATGCGCCTCCAGCCGCTTGCCCTGCAAGGCATAGGGCACTGAGTAATAGTGCTTTTCCAGATCGACGTGGTAGTCCTTACCAACCAGCACCGGCACTACTTTGGTGTAGTGATAGGGATAATCCGGCAACGGCTTGAGCGCCGGTGCATCGAGCTCGGCAAACAGTGAGGCACGGCAGCCAGGCAGCTTCTGGAAGGATTTCTGGTTGAGCCGGGTCAGCAGTTCACCCATTCGCTGATTGAGCTGGGCCAGGCTATGGAAGGTTTCATGACGCAGCACCGCCAGGATCCAGCGGGTGACGATCTGCACGCCCACCTCCGCCTTGGACTTATCCTTCGGCTTGCGGGGCCGCGCGGGCATGATCGCCGTACCGAAATGGGCCGCCAGCATCTGGTAGGTAGGGTTGAGATCCGGATCGGTATTGCGCGCCACGCTGACGGCACTCTTGAGGCAATCAGGTACCACCAATTGCGGCACACCGCCAAAGAACTCGAAAGCGCGCTTGTGGCTCATCACCCAGTCATCGAGCTGCTGGGAGCGGGTGGCCTCGGCAAAGGTGTAGTTGGAGGCCCCCAGCACGGCGACAAAGATCTGGGCCCGGTAAAGGATCTCGCCGGTATGCGGATCGACAATGGGCATGGTCTGGCCGCAGTAGTCGACAAAGAGTTTTTCGCCCGCAATATGGGTCTGCCGCATCGAGGGTTGCAGCAGCGCCGCCCACTCTTTATAGAGCCGACAGAAGTGGTTGTAGCTGTAGTGGGAGCCTGGATGGCGCTCGGCGTACTCCTGCCATAGCAGCTCGAGGGTCACGCCTTTTTGACCTGGTTTTTTGAGTTCCTGATGCAACAAGGCCCAGTTGGGAGTGGGTTTGTGCTGAGTTTTATGGACAGAGCAGGTCTTGAGAAATGCGCGCTCCAGGGAGACATCATCCCAGGACTCAGACAGGGGCCAGGTCATGATACCCAGTTGAGCCGCCCGGTTGAGGTAATAGGATACGGTGCTAGGAGAGATATGCAGGCTGAGGGCGATCTGCCGATGAGCCAGTTGAGCCTGATATTTAAGGCGAAGAATTTCTTTGAGTTTTCTCACAGTGATAGGCCTCGCAGACATGCACGTTCCTCTGTTGGAGCAGATGGGAAAGTGCGGGTTTAACGAAGCGGGGAGAAAAAGTCACCAATAACATGGATGCCGATCATGGTTTCCCATCGAGGGTAAAAAGTGATCGGCGTGGGATGTTATTGAGTGATCGGCATGGATGTTATTACGTGATCGGCATGAATGTTATTGAGCGATCGCCATGCGTGGGAATATGCAGATAACGCCTTAAATGGCGAAGAAACGGTCTAAATAGGCTGATTCAAGGCATTTACGGGAGAAAAAAATCGGCTCAAACATGAAGAAATGAAATGACTGAGTCAGCCGAGAAGAATTTCCCCGCTTATTCGCACCTTCCCTAGCTGTATTCATTTCCTCTTTTGGTTTTTCCATTGCCACAGTAAAAACATAATTAATAAAAAGTCAGGGCTCTCACCATTTTGATCAAGACGAATTCCATCTTTTGTCACCGCGGAAATCCATATCACTGGCGTTCAGTCCTTTTTCTAAAACTTAATCTCCACAGATCTTGCACTGCGTTTTGCCTCACCGTGATAAACCGCTTCGATATTATTGCCGTCCGGATCGAGCACAAAGGCGGCGTAGTAGCCGGGGTGATATACCCGCTCACCGGGGGCGCCGTTGTCCTGGCCGCCATGGGCGAGGGCTGCCTGATAGAAACGCTCCACCATGGCCTTGTCTTGTGCCTGAAAGGCGAGGTGGTGGCGGCCGGTCAATGCTCCCAGCGCCGCCGGGCTGTCGATGGAGGTGACAAACAACTCGTCTGCCCAGAAGTAACCCTCACCGGCGCCGCCTATGGGAATATCGAGGGCGGCCAGTGCGGCCGTGTAAAAACGCTGGCTGGCAGCCAGGTCTTGCACCACCAGCTGGAGATGGTCGATCAGCCGACCGCGATGCAGTGTTTGTGTTTCCATACACCACCTTGCTTTGCATGTTGTGGATGAGTCGCCGACCGGCCCCTTGCTGTGAGCGGCAGGGGTTGGCAAACCGATAACATGGCTACCGCCCCTGAATTTCAGCCTCCAGTCTGCTGCTTTGTAACCAACGGGGATGGCGGAGAGGGCTCATAGGTGACTCCGACGAGGCTTGGATTGCCATTCGGGTATGGTAGCGAGAGGGGGGCGCAGGGGAAGAGCGAGGTGATAAATGTTGGGGCGGGATCAACAAATTGGTCAGTACGACAGGGAGTGGTCACCTTGCCGGGGGAGAGAAGCTTGTTCAGGGGGAAGGGCCGCAGCCCCTCCCTCAGGCCAGTGCCAGCGACTGACGGGCGCGCCACAGCCGCTCGTGGAAGAAGAACACCACAGTGTTGATGGCAGGCTCGATCATCGCCATCACGCCGCCGGTGAGCAGCTCGCCACTCAGCAGGTAGGCGACACCGAAGGCCACCGAGAAGTGGACCAGGGCGAAGCTGCTGGTCTTGGCCTGCAGGCTGTGCTCAGGCTTGAGCTTGTGCCAGCCAAGGTCGTGGAAGTAGAAGGCGACCGTGTTCACGGCGGGCTCGATGAGGGCGATCAGGCTGGCGGTGAGCAGTTCGCCGGTCAGCAGGTAAGCCACGGTGAAGGCGACACTGAAGTGCAGGATGGCGAAGCTGATGGTCTTTTTCATGGTAGTGTCTCCTCTGGCGATGAAGGCAGTATCACCCAGAACCCCATCAAATGAAAACCATTCTCATCTATCGGCGAAATAGAAAATGCCTATCGACCGGGGGAGGCACCACCAGATTGGGAGTTGCCTGGGACCGCAACGGCGCTAGAGTGTGCCTTTTGCCATGAAAAAGGAGCTTTCATGACCATCAACTCCAACCTGTTTGTTCTCTTCATGCTGCTGATGATCGTCGTCGGCGTGGTGGCATGGCGACTGGCCCGGCGCAAGAGCCGCCACCCGGGGCTTGTCACCTTCCTGTGCGTGCTGCTCTGCCTGGTGCCGCCCTTTGCCCTGCTGGCGCTGCTCATTCTGGCGCTCTGGCGGGACATGCCCGCAGGCGCCGATGCCAGGCAAGCCTAGTTTCTTCCGCTACTGCCGCAGTCATAGAAAAGCCCCTTGCGGGGCTTTTTTACTTGTAATGTCCCGCGCAGCAGGTGGCCGGTTGGAAGGGGCAAGATCGGGTGATGGCCCTACCTGCCGAGGCCAGCGATCCGAGCATGGGCCTCGCGCATTCCCTGTTCCGCCCCGTGAGGGCGCAGATCCATCCCCTCTGCGTAGACGAATTCCACCGGGATGCCCATCAGGCCGAGCACGGATTGGAGGTAGGGGGTGACCGCATCCGTCGCCTGTCCCTGATGCACGCCGCCGCGGCTGCTGAACACCAGGGCGTTGACCCCCTCCACCAGCCCCATGGGGTAGGTGTCGGTGTAACGGAAGGTCACCCTGGCCCGCGCCACCAGATCGAACCAGTTCTTGAGGGGGGTCGGCACGTTGAGGTTGTACATGGGGGCGCCGATCAGCAGCAGGTCGGCGGCCTTGAGTTCGGCAATCAGCCGATCCGACAGCGCCACCGCCTGCCGGATGGCCTCATTGGCAGGTTCCGCCCCCCGCAGGGCGTGAAACAACGGGCTGTCGAGGGCGGGCAAGTCGAGGGCGGTCAGGTCGCGCACCACTACCTGGTCCTGGTGGCCCTGCTCCCGGCGTGTTTGCAGGAAGCGCTCCATCAACTGGTTGGTGTGGGATGCGGGGCCGTTGAGGCTGGATTGCAGCAGCAGGATCTGGCTCATGAGGGAAACTCCATCTGAAACGTGTGAAGAATGAAGGGAGCTTACCAGTCATTTTTTTCCGCAGTGCTGATAGTATTTCGCCATATTGGTTCCAAAAGGTATGCAATAGATGGCAAACACGCTCAACGGCATCGATCTCTTCGCCACCGTGGTGGAGGCGGGCAGCTTCGCCCAGGCGGCGGAGCGGCTTCACCTCACCCGCTCGGCGGTGGGCAAGGGGGTGGCGCGGCTGGAGCTGCGTCTCGGCGTGCAACTGTTTCATCGCACTACCCGCAGCCAGAGCCTGACCGAGGAGGGGGCGCTCTTCTATCGCCACTGCCTGCGGGCGCTGGAGGAGGTGCGTCTTGGGGAAGCGGCGCTGGCCAGCAACAAGCTCACCCTCAACGGCAGATTGAAGGTCTCCATGCCGGTGCTGTTCGGCCAGCAGTGCGTGGCCCCCATTTTGCTGGCGCTGGCGAAGGCGCATCCCGGGCTGGCCCTGGAGCTGTCGTTCAGCGATCGCAAGGTGGATCTGGTGGAGGAGGGGGTGGATCTGGTGATCCGCAACGCAGAGCCGCCGGACAGCCTGGATCTGGCGGCGCGCAGGCTCGGGGAGCACGGCATGACGCTCTGCGCCTCGCCCGCCTATCTGGCCGAGCGGGGGGAACCTGTGACCCTGGCCGAGTTACCGGAGCACGAGTGCATCGCCTATCTGCGCCAGGGGCGGGTGCTGTCGTGGTGGTGGCAGGAGGCCGAGGCATGGCGCGAGGTTCAGCCCAGAGGGCGGTTGCAGATGGACGATCTCAACGCCATCACCCAGGCGGCCATCGCGGGCTTTGGTCTCGCCTGGCTGCCGACCTGGCTGGCGCGGCCCCACCTTGAGCGGGGCGAGCTGTGCGAGCTGCTGGCCCGGTTGCCGGGTCGGCGCTATCCCATCAACGCCCTCTGGCCCCATGGACCGCATCTGCCCCTCAAGACCCGGCTCGCCATCGACTGGCTGGCGAGCCGCCTGCCCGAGCGGCTGGCCAGCGTGAGCGGGCCGGGTCATCTGTCCCAATGAAAAAGGGCCTGCTGTGGCAGGCCCTTCCCCATTTTCTGTGGTTCCGAGGATCAGGCCTCGGCCTTGCTCAGCCACTCCACCCTGTACTGGGCGCCGGGGCCCTGGGCCAGCTTGGCGCACAGGGGTTTCAAGAAGGCCTCGATCTGCTCGTCCAGCATCCAGGGGGGGCTGACGATGAGCATACCGGAGCCGTTCATGCCCCAATCGGCAGTCTGGCCGGCCACTTCCAGCTCGGCCACCAGGACGTTTCCGAAGTTCTCGCGCTTGATCGCTTTGAGCATGTCGCGGGACTTGTCCGCCTCTTGCCCGAGGATGGGATACCAGAGGGCGTAGATGCCGGTGGCCCAGCGCTTTTGCGCTTTTTTAAGGGTATCGACCACGGCGAAGTAATCTTCCTTGAGCTCATAAGGCGGGTCGATGAGCACCAGGCCGCGGCGCGGGGTGGGGGGCAGCAGGGCGACCAGCCCCTCGAAGCCGTCGCGATGGTGGACGGCGACGCGGGGGTCGTACCCCATGTTGGCGCGAAGATCCTCCACCTCGTTGTTGTGCAGCTCCATCAGCGCCAGCTTGTCCTGATCGCGGATGAGGCGGCGGGACAGCTCGGGGGAACCCGGGTAGTAGTGCAGCTGACCATCGCTGTTCATCTTCTCGATGACACCCAGATAGGAGGCCATGGCAGACCACTGGGCCCGCTCATCCCACAGGCGTTTGATCCCGTCGGCGTATTCCGCTTTCTTCTGGGACCAGTCGCCGCGCAGGTCGTAGAGACCGCCACCGGCATGGGTGTCCAGCACGATGAAGGGTTTCTCCTTCTTCTTGAGGGACTCGATGATCAGGGCCTGGACGGCGTGTTTGAGCACATCGGCGTGGTTGCCGGCGTGAAAGGCGTGGCGGTAGCTCAGCATATGAGATCTCTGAGGGGGCCCTGCTGGGCACCCAGTAACGATAGATAGTGAAACAGGTTGCGGCTGTCGCCGCGAAACAGGGCGAGGGTGCGCAGGGTCTGCAGCAAGACCCCCTGTTGCAGCCGCTCCAGCTCCAGTTCGTGGGCCAGCATGGTCTGGTACTCCTCGGTTCCCACCCGTGACTTGGCCTGCTGGCGCAGGGTGCGCCAGGGGAGCAGCACCGCCTCGGTCTGTACCAGGGCCGGTTGCAAGTCCGTGAGGTCGACCGGGATCCGGAGCAGGTCGAGGTGGTACAGCAGGAGCGCCAGGTTGACGTTGCCCCCCATGCTTTGCACGTGGAGCCAGTCCTGGCTGCGCTGGCCATAGGCGCCTGTGCTCCATGTCCAGAACTCGGAAGGGGTGGGCAGGGCGTCGGGGCTGACCCGCTCGCTGGCCATCAAGGCTTCATCACGCAAAGAAGGCCTGCTCCATGGTTTCCAGCTCCTCGGAGAGGCTCATCCACTCCAGCTCGACGTGCTCCAGCTCTTCCTTGAGGGGGCCCTGGGACTTGAGCAGCTCGGAGAGCTTGCCCTTGGCACTCTCTTCATAGATGGCGGGATCGGCCAGCTGCTCTTCCACCGCGGCCAGCTTGGCCTGCAGCTTCTCCATGCTGGCCTCGAGCTTCTCGAGCTTCTGGCGCAGCGGCCGGGTTGCTTGCCGGAACTGGGCCTCAAGGCGCTTCTGATCCTTGCGCGCCACCGCCGAGTTGGCGGAGACGGTGCCATCTGCCGGCTTGGCATTGGCCTCTTTCTCCTGCTCGCCGAGCCACTTGTGGTAGTCGTCGAGATCCCCATCGAAGGGCTCGACCCGGCCGCCGTGGACCAGATAGAAATCATCCGTGGTGGTGCGCAGCAGGTGACGGTCGTGAGAGACCACCACCATGGCCCCCTCGAACCCTTGCAGGGCCATGGTCAGGGCGTGGCGCATCTCCAGATCCAGGTGGTTGGTCGGTTCATCCAGCAGCAGCAGGTTGGGCTTTTGCCAGGTGATGAGGGCCAGCACCAGACGCGCTTTCTCACCGCCGGAGAAGGGGGCCACCTTGTCGAGTACCTTGTCGCCATGAAAACCGAAGCTGCCGAGGTAGTTGCGAAGCTCCTGCTCGGTCTTGTCCGGCGCGAGGCGCACCAGGTGATCGAGGGGGCTGTCATCGAGGCGCAGGGTCTCGAGCTGATGCTGGGCGAAGTAGCCGATGCTCACCCCGGCGCTCACCTCCAGCTTGCCGGAGAGGGGCGGGTTGGAGCCCGACAGCTTCTTGATGAAGGTGGACTTGCCCGCGCCGTTGCGACCGAGCAGGCCGATGCGCGACCCCGGCACCAGGTTGAGCTTGATCTTCTCCAGGATCACCTTGTCGCCGTAACCGGCGCTGAGGTTCTCCATGGCTATGAGCGGGGTCGGCAGAGCGGAGGGCTCGCGAAACTCGAAGCTGAACTCGGAGTCGGCGTGGGCGGGCAGGATCTTCTCCATCCGCTCCATGGCCTTCAAGCGGCTCTGGGCCTGACGGGCCTTGGAGGCCTTGTAGCGGAAGCGGTCCACATAGGATTGCATGTGGGCCATCTCCCGCTGCTGCTTCTCGTACATGGACTGCTGCTGGGCCAGGTGCTCGGCCCGTTGCAGTTCGAAGTCGGAGTAGCCGCCGCTGTATTCGTTGAGCTTGCCGTTCTCGATATGGATGATGCGATTCACCACGGAGTCGAGGAAGTCGCGGTCGTGAGAAATGAGCACCAGCGTGCCCTGATAGCCCTTGAGCCACTTCTCCAGCCAGATGACGGCGTCGAGATCCAGGTGGTTGGTCGGTTCATCCAGCAGCAGCAGATCGGAGCGGCAGAGCAGCGCCTGGGCCAGGTTCAGGCGCATGCGCCAGCCACCGGAGAAGCTTCTGACCGGCGAGTCGAGCTGATCGCCGCCAAAACCCAGACCGTGCAGCAGCTCGGCGGCGCGGGCGCGAATGCTGTAGGCACCTATGGTATCGAGCTTGCCGTGCAGCTCGGCCACCAGCAGACCGTTGTCATCCGCCTCGGCCCGGGCGAGCTCGGCCTCCAGGGCGCGGAACTCCTTGTCGCCGTCGATCACGTACTCCAGGGCGGAGCAGTCCAGCGCCGGGGTCTCCTGGGCCACGCCGGCAATCTGCCAGCCGGCGGGCAGGCTGAAGCTGCCGTTGTCGATGGCCAGCTCGCCCCGCACCAGCGCAAAGAAGGTGGACTTGCCACAGCCGTTCTTGCCCACCAGGCCCACCTTGTGGCCGGGGTGTATGGTGGCGGACGCGTTGTCCAGCAGCGTGCGGCCGCCGCGGATCAGTTCGATTTGACTGGCAACTATCATGGATGGGTCTGCTTGGCTCGATTGAAGGAGAGAAACTGGCGCGGATCTTACGTGAAATGACACAAATTTGCACTTGAGGGCGGGGGGGATGGCTGCCGCCGGAAAAACGTGTCATAACAGAGACATCTGGGGGGCAGGAGGCTGACCATGTTGATTAAAGAGATCATGACGACCCGGGTCGCGACCGTTTCCATGGATGACAGGCTGAGCGTCATCAAGGAGATCTTCGAGCAGGCCCATTTCCGCCACCTTCTGGTGGTGGAAGAAGAGGAGCTGGTGGGGGTCATCTCGGACCGGGATCTGCTGCGTGCCATCAGCCCCTATCTGGACACGGATGCCGAGATGAACCGGGACACCGAGACCCTCAACCGGCGCGCCCACCAGATCATGAGCCGTGAACCCATCACCGTCTCCCCCGAACGCTCCCTGAAAGAGGCCGCCGGCCTCATGCTGGAGCACCAGATCTCCTGTCTGCCTGTGCTGGAAAACGGCGCCCTGGTGGGCATAGTGAGCTGGAAGGATCTGCTGAGGGTCATGCGCGGCTGGCAGCCGGTCTGACGGGGCGGGGAAGGTGTGCGGGGAGCCCGTGTCGCCCGGCAGGGCTTCCCTGCTTCTCGCCATGTTGAAGTATTAAACTGCATTTATCCCGTTTTATAGATCACTTGTATTGCCATATTGATTTTCTTGGTCATAAATTCCGCAAGAATTAATTCGAGTGACATTATATGTCGCGGCGTCAGCTCGAATTGATGCTTTTATAATTAATCGTTCGCCGCTTCAGTTCCCATCAAGGTTTCCGGATCTACCTTAGGCCATCGGCACATCAACCGATCATCACGACCGAACTCTGGTCTGACAGAGAGTGCTTACACCTGAGGAAAGAACAATGAAAAAGACAGCATTGACGATGGCCATCTCCAGCCTGCTGCTGGCCGGTGGTGCACAGGCCGCCAACGTTTACGATCAGAATGGTACCAAACTGGACATCGGCGGCCGCGTCAACGGCATGTACTACGGCACCGATGACAATGCCACCGAAGGCGATGCCAGCTACCTGCGTCTGCACATCGCAGGTGAAACCAAGGTTGACGAGGATCTGACCGCGTTCGGCTTCGCCGAGTACAACCTGCCGGTCTCCGGTTCTGACAACGACGAGCTGCGTTACGCCTATGCGGGCATCAAGCACGATCGCTTCGGTGCCTTCAGCTACGGTCGCCAGGACGGTCTGTTCACCAAGGCGGTGAACAACTACACCGACGTGCTGCCGGAGTGGGGTGGTGATGGTCTGGGCAAGGACACCGAGGTGTTCGGTACCGGTCGTACCAACGGCCTGGCCCAGTACATGTACAACTGGCAGGGGCTGACCCTGGGGGCCCAGTTCACCGGCAACAACGACCCGCAGAACGCGAGCCGCAGCGAGCGCGTCGGTCCGAACAGCACCTGGAGCCCGAAAGGTTCTTCCGAGGGGTATGCCCTCTCTGCCAACTATGACTTCAACATGGGCCTGAGCCTGGGTGCCGCCTACAACCAGGCAGGCAAGACCGACGAACAGGCCGAGAACGTGAGCTTCGGCGGCGACAACGACGCCAAGCTGTTCGGGGTGGGCGCCAAGTATGCCGTCGGCAACCTCTACATGGCCGCCACCTACTCCCACGGTGAAGATCACCTCTTCGTGGACACCGGCTCCATGCGCGGTTACGCCGAGAAGATGGATGGCTACGAAGCGGTCGTGCAGTACAACATCACGCCGAAGTTCAAGCCCTCCCTGGCCTACCTGCGTACCGACGTGAAGGACAGCGCTCACGGCATCGATGACACCGCGACCGAATACGTCTCCGTGGGTGCCTGGTACAACTTCACCGACAACTTCAATGCCTACGTGGACTACAAGATCAACCTGCTGGACGAAGTGGGTTCCACCGGCAAGAGCAGCCTGAACAAGTCCACCGACGACATCGTCGCCGTGGCCCTGCAGTACAACTTCTAAGTCGTCCCGGACGCACTGCACATCTCAGGACCGGCCCATGTGGCCGGTCTTTTCGTTGCTGGCGGACCGCGCTGGATGACAAGAGCGGCACGCCGGGGTTCAGCAATGCCCCTGTGTGGTCGATACCCTTGTTGTCGGGGCCGGTGCGTGGCTGTGCTTGCCATGAGGCAGTGATGGGGCGATGATCACGCCCCGTGGTCAAGATCCTATCTTTCCTCGACGCTTTTCATTATTTCTATATAGGCTTGCGTTGTCCCGACAGGGAAAGCGGGGCTGGTTGGCATGTCGCAGCTCCGGTGCGGGGCAATTTCGGGAAATGGACGTAAGGGCGTTATATGGCGAGCATATTGGATTCAGTGGATCAACGTACCCAGCTTGTAGGGGAGAATCGCCTGGAACTGCTGATGTTCCGTTTGGGTGCCCAGCAACTGTTTGCGATCAACGTCTTCAAGGTGCGGGAAGTGGTCAAGCTGCCCCATCTGAACAAGATGCCGGGGTCCCACCACAACATCAGCGGCGTCGCCAACATTCGCGGCGTCTCCATCCCCGTCATCAACCTGCGCGGTGCCATCGGGATGCGTCCCATGGCCATCGATCAGGAGTCCAACCTCATCATCACCGAGTACAACCGCACCATTCAGGGATTCCTGGTGGGGCAGGTGGCCCACATCGTCAACATGACCTGGAAGGACATACTGCCGCCGCCCCGTTCGGCGGGTCGTGCCAACTACCTCACCGCCATCACCCGCATCCCGGAAGGGGGCGTCGACCAGATCGTCGAGATCATCGACGTGGAGAAGGTGCTGGCGGAGATCATCACCTATGACGTGCGCATCTCGTCCGAGGTGCTGGACGAGGAGATCCTGCCCCAGATGCAGGGACGTCGGGTGCTCATCGTCGATGACTCCAGCACGGCCCGCAACCAGGTGCGCGAGACCCTCGCCCAGCTCGGGCTCGAGGTCATCGAGTGCCAGGACGGCTTGCAGGCCCTCAAGCTGCTCAAGGGGTGGTGCGATGCGGGCAAGAAGGTGACCGACGAGATCATGCTGATGATCACGGACGCCGAGATGCCGGAGATGGATGGTTATCGCCTGACTCACGAGGTGCGCAGCGATCCGCGCATGTCCGATCTCTTCATCACCCTGAATACTTCTCTGAGCGGTAACTTCAACGAGGCCATGGTCAAGAAGGTGGGGTGTGATCGCTTCATCTCCAAATTCCAGCCCGACTTGCTGGTGGATGTGGCCCAGCAGCGGATGCGGCAGATCCTGGGCCGCTGAGACCGGCACGCCGAACCATGAAAAAGCCCCCGCCATGCGGCAATGCTGTTCACTTAAGCGGAGCCGCATTGCGATTTACCGGAAAACGGGTCTTTGATATCTTCACCGCCCTGGGTCTCGATGGCCTGGGGCGTTTTTCTATGAACATGACGCCTATGCAGCCCCGCAACTCCGCCAACCTCCGTGGCGTATGGGCTGGCGATAACGCGCCCGCCATCACTGCCATCTGGTTCGCGATGAACTGACAGGCAAACTTAAAGCTCACCTCATTGGGCGCTCGCTGATGGGCTACGGCGGCCTGGCTGGCCTCCCGCCTGACCAGATTGTATCCAAGCAGCAATCCCCACAGCTCCTGATAGACCAAGTCCACTTTCTTGCTTCTCAGCGTGATGGCGTTGTGCTGCATCGCGCTTTTGATATCCCGGTATCCCAGCTCGATTTCCCAGCGCTCGTGGTACAGGGTCGCCACCTGAGCTGCACTGAATCGCGCCACGGGCAGGGAGGTAAAGACCGTTTTCTCCTTGCCTGCCACCTCATAGGTCACTGCGCGAACTTGCCAGTGTGTCGGCAACGCCGGGTTTTTCTTGCTAGCCTGAGGCGAGACCGTCATTTGCAACAGACGGTCACCGTCGCCATAGCGCTCAAGTTCCGTGTATACCAGCCCCTTGCGTTCCGGGATGAGCCAGTGACGGTCGGTGTCTTCGGCCTGAATACGCAGCAACAGGTCGGCACCGAAGAAGCCTTTATCCAGCAGGGTCACTGACTTGTCCGGCAATGAGTGAATGAACTCGCTGGCCAGGGGGATTTCCCCTTTGCGGTACGGGCTGATGGCCGCGTTGGCAATGACATGCGAGCGGACATTCATGAGCGTGACCAACCGCAGCATCGGGTAGGGTGTCTGCCGGTTGGTTGAGGTGTTACCCGAGCCGAAATGTGCTCTGAGTTCAGGCATATCCTGGGTTCGGAACAGGGCCCCATCGATGGCAAAGACCTGTAAACCGTGCCAATGGTCTTCAGGATAACGTTCCCGCCCCCACACATCGGCGCACTGTTTGAACAGCCACTCGAGCGGCTGTTTGCCGAGTCGCTGACGGGCCTGAGACAGGGCACTGTCCGCGAGCAAGGCATCATTGGCCAACCCTTCTGCACAGATGTTGAGGCGCCGAGCGACCTCGGAGATGGGCTCATTGCGGAAAAAGGCCATCCCCACGACGAGCCACAAGACCATATCAGAAGGTAAGCGGCGTCGGCGGATAGTGGCCTTTTCAGACAAGGCGGCAGCGGCAGTAATCCATTCGTCGGGAATATGGTCGGCAAAAATGGCCAGCCGAGCCAGCATGTCGCCAGATGCCTCAACAACATCGTTCAGATCGTTTGCAATAGACATAAAAAATCCGGAACTAGTGATTGGTTCCGGATTGTCCTACAGCAGAAGGATCGGTCAATGGATCCTTAACTGATCAGCATTGCCGCCATGCGGGGGCTTTTTGCTGGGCAAGGGGAAGGCCAGGGGCCCGGCCACCGGGCTATTGTGTCAGCAGAGGCTCGACAAAGCGGGCGACCTTGTCGCGGATCCGGGGCTGGGCGGCGGCCGTCGGGTGCAGTCCATCGTTCATCATGAGTTCAGGGCGCAGCACAATATCATCCAGAAAGAAGGGCATCAGCGGCAGGTCATTGGCCTTCGCAAGATCCGGGAAGATCTGCTCGAACTGTTGCAGATAGCGAGCCCCATAGTTGCGGGGCAGCAGGATCTGGGTCAGCACCGTCTTCGCCTGGTGCGCCCGGGTGAGCTCGATCATCTTGGTCAGGTTGGCCCGGGTGATGGCGGGAGCAAAGCCCCGCAGCCCGTCGTTGGCGCCGAGTTCGATCAACACCCAGTCCGGTTTGTGGGTTTCGAGCAGGGCGGGCAGGCGGGCCAGGCCACCCTGGGTCGTTTCACCGCTGATGCTGGCATTGATGAGGGTGTGTTCTCCCCCCTGCTGCTGCCACTTTTCATTGAGCAGGGCAGGCCAGCTCTGTTCGGCCTGCATCTGGTAGCCGGCACTCAGGCTGTCGCCCAGTACCAGCAGGGTCTGGGCCTGGACGGACGCTGCCCAGCAGCACAGGCAACTCACGGCAAACAAGAGACGCATCATGCAGTCAACTCCCACGTTCTATTGTCATTACAGGTTCAGGCAAACAGGATACCCAAGATGAGTTCAACGCCCATTATCGCCGTCAGGGGGCTCGGTAAAACCGTTCGCCTCGGTCAGGAAAGCCTCACCATCCTTGAAGGGATCGATCTGCAAGTCAATACCGGCGAGACGCTGGCGCTGGTCGGTGCGTCCGGTTCCGGCAAGTCCACCCTGCTCGGTTTGCTGGCCGGTCTCGATCTGCCGAGCCGCGGCGAGATAGAGATCCTCGGCCACTCCCTCACCCGGCTGGACGAGGAGGGACGCGCCAGGCTGCGGGCCGAGCAGGTGGGGTTCGTGTTCCAGTCGTTCCTGCTGCTGCCCACCCTGAGCGCCCTGGAAAACGTCATGTTGCCGGCCGAGCTGCGGGGGGAGACCGACAGCGAGCCCCGTGCCCGGGAGCTGTTGGCACAGGTCGGTCTGGGAGAGCGGTTGCACCACCTGCCGCCGCGCCTCTCTGGCGGCGAGCAGCAGCGGGTCGCCATTGCCCGTGCCTTCATGACCCGCCCCAGCCTGCTGCTGGCGGACGAGCCCACCGGCAACCTCGACAGCAAGACAGGGGAGACGGTGATCGAACTGCTGTTTCGTCTCAACCGCGAGCACAACACCACCCTGGTGGTGGTGACCCATGACCATGAGCTGGCTCAGCGCTGCCAGCGACAGCTGGTGATGTCAGCCGGGCGGCTGGAGGCTCAGGCTGTCATGGCGGCCAGGGTGGGAGAGCTGTCATGAGTCATTGGAGACAGAGCTGCACCAGGGGATCGTTGGCAGCAGCATGGACGGTGAGGGAGGCGTCATGAGTCAGTGGCGACTGGGATTGAAGCTGCTGCGCCGGGAAGGGTTCAGCGGGGAGCTGCGCTGGTTTGTGCTGGCGCTGGCGCTGAGCGTCGCCTGCGTGCTCAGCGTGGCTCTGGTGGCGGATCGGCTGGATGCGGGGCTCAAGGCCTCCGGGCGGGATTTCATCGGAGGGGACAGGGTGCTGCGCTCCGCGACGCCGGCACCGGCAGAGTGGCTGGCGCAGGCGCATCAGGAGGGGTTGGCCGTGCAGACCACGGTCAGCTTCAACAGCATGCTGTTTCACGGCGATACCCTGCAACTGGCCTCCATCCGCGCCGGGCCCGGGGATTTTCCCTTCTACGGCAAGCTTGAGCTCACTCCCCAGCGCGCCCCGGCGCCCGGCGAGATCTGGCTCTCCGCCAGGGTGATGCAACTGCTCGGCGCCAAGGTGGGGGAGGCACTCGAGGTCGGCAACACCCGGCTGACGGTGGCAGGGGAGCTGGGCCAGGAACCGGATCAGGGGTTCAGCCCCTTCCAGATGGCGCCAAGGGCCTTGATCCACAGCGCCGATATCGAGGCGACCGGGGCCCTGCTGCCGGGCAGTCGCCAGCAGTGGCGCTATCTCGTCAAGGGGCCCCGTGACGCCATCGCCCGCTATGAGGCCTGGCTCAACCCCAGGCTGAGCGCCGGGCAGAAGCTCGTCAAACCCGACGATCAGGGTACCCAGGTGGGGAAATCCCTGGGCAATGCCGAGCGCTTCTTCCGTCTGGCATCCCTTGCCGGCGTGCTGCTCGGCGCCCTGGCCATGGGGATAGCGGTGCGCCATTTCGCCGAGCGCCAGACCAACATGGTGGCCCTGCTCAAGACCCTGGGGGCTTCGCGGCGCACCCTGTGGCAACTGATGGGCACCCTGCTGTTCTCCCTGACCCTGGTGGGGGCCCTGATGGGGCTGGTGGCGGGCAGCGCCATGCAGTGGCTGACCCTGAACCTGCTGGGGGATCTGCTGCCTGCGGATCTGCCGCCCCCCTCCTGGCGACCCTTCGCCCTGGGCCTCGCGGTCGCCTTCTTCATCACCCTGATGCTGGCGTTCGTCCCCTTCCTGAGGCTGCTCAAGGTACCGCCGCTGCGGGTGCTGCGCCGGGAGCTGGAGGCGGGGATCCCTCCCTGGCTGACGGTGCCCGTGGGGCTCATCGGGCTGTTTGCCCTGGTGTGGGGCTTTACCGCCGACATCAGGCTGGCCTGCGGGCTCATTGGTGGCATGGGGGTGTTGATGGCGCTGCTGGCCCTGCTCGCCTCCGTGCTGCTGCGTCTTGGCAGTCGGCTCAAGGGGCCCCATGCCCTGCGCCTGGCCATCAATCACCTCTCCCGGGAGCGGGGCAGTGGTCTGTTCCAGTTGGCGGGCTTCGCCTTGGCCCTGATGCTGTTCGGGCTGCTGTGGGCAGCGCGGGTCGATCTGCTGGAGGATTTTTCCACCCGGTTGCCTGCCGACGCCCCGAACCGCTTCCTGGTCAATGTGGCGGACAGCGAGCGGGAAGGGATCCTGGCCGATCTGCACCGGGCCGGGGCCATCACCTCGGACTTCTACCCCATGGTGCGCGGGCGCCTGACCCGTATCGCTGGTGAGGCGGTGGGGGAGGATGCGGCGCGGGAGGGGGTGGACAGAGAGCTCAACTTCACCACCACATCGGCCCTGCCCGCCGACAACAAGGTCACGGCCGGTCAATGGCTGGCCGGCAAGAGGGAGGTCTCCGTCGACGAGGCGCTGGCGGGACGGCTCGGCATCGCGCTCGGAGACGTGCTCGGCTTCACCATAGAGGGGCGGGCGTTCGAGGCCAGGGTGACCAGCCTGAGGTCCATCAAGTGGGACAACATGAGGCCGAACTTCTACATGATCTTCTCGCCGGACGTGCTGGCCCCCTTCTCCCAGACCTGGCTCGGCAGCTATCGTCTGCCGCCTGAGGGGCGAGGGGCAGAGGTGGAACTCATCCGCCGCCACCCCACGGTGAGCCTCATCGATGTGGAGGATCTGATAGGCCGCCTCACCCTGGTCTCCGATCAGGTGAGCCGCGCCCTGGGGTTGATGCTCGGGCTGGTGACGGTAGCCGCCCTGCTGGTGCTGCTGACCCAGACCCAGGCCGGCATGGCCCATCGGCGCCGGGAGCTGCTGCTGATGCGCACCTTGGGAGCGGGCAGCGCCCTGCTCGAGAAGATGCTGCGCTGGGAGCTGGTGGCGAGCGGTGCCCTGGGAGGGCTCTGCGCCGCCATGGTGGTGGAGCTCTGCTCCTTCGGTCTGCAGTGGTGGTGGGAGGGAGCGCAGTGGCAGTTCCACTGGGCCATCTGGGTTGCACTCCCCCTGCTTGGGGCCGTGCTGGTGACCTTGGCCGGACAGGGCATGCGCCGCCAACTGCTGGCGGGTACCCTGAGCGACCGGCTCAGGGGACTGGGGCAGGGGCTGCTCTGATGGCTCGACACATCCTGACCTCGGTCGGGATGTGTCATTGGGTCAACGGGGTGAGTGCAGCAGATTGTCCAGAGCGCCGGGCAGGGCCGGGAAACTGAAGTGAAAACCGGCCTGCTGCAAGCGGGCGGGCAGCACGTGCTGTCCGGTGAGCAGCAGATCCGCCGCCTCTCCCATCAGGAGTCGCAGGAGGGGGGCCGGTACGAAGAAGAGGTGCGGGCGATGGAGCGTGGCGGCCAGGGTCTCGCTGAATCGGCGATTGCTGACCGGTTCCGGGGCCGTGCCGTTGAAGATGCCGTCACACTCGCCGTGCTCGATGAGAAACAGCATGGCTCGCACCAGATCCTGCACGTGGATCCAGCTCATCATCTGGGTGCCGCTGCCCATGGGGCCGCCGAGGCCGAGGCGGTAAGGGGGCAGCATCCTGGGCAAGGCGCCCCCCTCCATGCCGAGTACCAGGCCGATGCGCAGGATGCAGACCCGGGTCTGGGCCGAGCGGGCCTGCTGGGCAAGCTGCTCCCACCGCTGACAGAGACGGTGGGTGAATTCGTCGTGAGGGCTCTGGCATGTTTCATCCAGAGGAGCGTCATCCTGGCGGCCATACCAGCCGATGGCGGAGGCATTGAGCAGCAATCTGGGGGGCGTGCTGGATAGTTTGACGAGATCCACCAGCTGTTCGGTCAGCAGCCAGCGGCTGTTGCAGAGCAACTGCTTGCGGGACTCGCTCCAGCGTCCGGCGGCGATGGGTTCGCCGGCCAGGTTGATGACGATGTCCACGTCATTGAGGTGATCCAGCCTGTCTAGGCTGTCCAGCAGGGTGACATCGTGGCCGAGCAGCTCGTAGGCCCGGCTGCCCTGGCGGGTCAGCACGACTACTTCGTGCGCCACCTTGAGGTGTGCCACCAGACGGCGGCCGATAAACCCCGTGCCCCCCGTGATCAGTATCTTCATGTCCTGCCTCCCTGACGCTCTAGGGTCTACTCTAGAGCCTGGGTGCCCGATGGACAAGCTCCTGTTTTTATGAGCATTATGATTTTTGTCTCCCAAGACGCCGCCCCCTTTGTCCACGGGGTTGCCGGGCTTTGCGACCACGGGGGGCGCCGTGGCGCGGCGGTATCAGGGGCTCATTCCGGCTTGCCAAACGGGCGCCAGCGGGTAAACTCGAGCGCTTTTTCGCCATGTTCATGAGGGCCGTTATGCCATTTCGACGTTTGAAGGTGCGTCAATTCTATGTCCGGCTGCTCTGTGCCTTGCTGGCCGGTCTGTTGCCCATGCTCCTTGGGCTCGTCATCGTCATCTGGCAGACCGCCACCGGCGTGAAACAGGATGCGGTGGCGCGCCTGGAACATGCCAGGGTCATGTTCGACCGCACTCTGGACAATGCCCAGTTGGCGGCGTCGGCCCTCACCGGCAGCCTGGGCAGGCCCTGTCTCGAGGTGGTGCAGGGGCTCAGGGATCAGGTGGCTACGGTGCCGGATGTGCGCAGCGTCAACCTGGCCAGGGGGGATCGGATCTACTGCTCTTCCCTCTATGGCCCGGTCGATGGCGGCATCAAACTGGATGACTATGTCGGGGGCAGGCTCGACCTGATGAAGGGCAACCCGGTCACCCCGAATCGCCCCCTCATCGCCTACCGGGAAGAGGTGGGCGAGTTCAGCGTGCTGGTGGGGGTCGACGGCTACTACCTGCTCAACATCCTGGACATGCTGAGCCGCAACTCCCCACTGGGGCTGGTGGTCGGCAACGAGATGCTGCTGCGAAACAGCGAACTCACCGACAAGCTGATCCCCAAGGATCGCAATGGCTATCTCGAACAGGTCTCGACCAGGTACCCGTTCAAGGTCGTGACCACGGTGTCGGTGGATGAGTACCGTGCCCACATCTGGGACTACTCCAAGGTGGGCGTCATTATCTATCCTCTGCTGAGCCTGCTGCTCGGGGTGGCGGTCTTCTGGCTGATGGGCCGTTCGACTTCGCCGGCCCAGGAGCTGAAACGGGCACTGTCCCAGCAGGAGTTCATCCCCTATCTGCAACCCGTGGTGAACGGGGAGGACGGCCAATGGAGCGGTTGTGAGGTGCTGATGCGCTGGCAACATCCCCGTCAGGGGATGATCTCGCCGGATCGCTTCATTCCCCTGGCAGAGGACAGTGGTCTCATCGTGCCCATGACCCGGCTGCTGATGGCGCAGGTGCGCGAACAGTTTGCGGGCAAGGCGCACCATCTGCCGCGAGGGTTCCACTTTGGCTTCAACATCAGCGCCAGCCACTGCAAGGATCTGAGCCTGGTGGAGGATTGCCGGGATTTCATCAACGCCTTCAAGGGGAACCCCATCAAGCTGGTGCTGGAGCTGACCGAGCGCGAGCTCATCGTGGCGGACGAGACGACGGACCGGCTCTTTGCCGAGCTGCATGCCCTCGGGGTCTTCATCGCCATCGACGATTTCGGCACCGGTCACTCCAGCCTGACCTACCTGCAGACCTTCCAGGTCGACTTCCTCAAGATCGATCAGAGCTTCGTCGGCATGATTGGGTCGGACGCGCTCTCCAGCCACATCGTGGAGAACGTCATCGATCTGGCGACCCGGCTCGGTCTGCAACTGGTGGCGGAAGGGGTGGAGAATCAGGTGCAGGCCGACTATCTGAAGGCCCGCGAGGTGACCTTCCTGCAGGGCTATCTGTTTGGCAGGCCCATGCCCATGAAGGAGTTTGTCAGCCAGCTGGCCGGGCAGGGGCGCTGAGGGGCAAGCGCGAGGCAAAAAAAAACCAGCGACCCGGTCGCTGGTTTTTTTATGGCCGGATGGCTCAGAGCATGCGGGCCAGGGCGCGGCACAGACGCTGAACACCCTCTTCCGTGGTCGCCTCATCCACACAGGAGAAGCTCAGGCGCAGGGTGTTCTGGATCTCGGGGCGCACATAGAAGGGGGCGCCGGGCACGAAGGCAACCTTCTCCTTGATGGCCTCGTCGAACAGGGCCATGGCACTGACGCTGGGCGGCAGGGTCAGCCAGAGGAACATGCCCCCTTCGGGACGGGTGTAGCTGACGCCGGGCGGACAGTGGCGGGCGAGGGCGGCTTCCATGGCGGCACGCTGGCGACCATATACCTCCTTGATCTTCTCCAAGTGAGCGTCGAGGGAGTTGTCGGTCAGGAAGCGGTGCAGCACCTGCTGGTTGAAGGCGTTGCTGTGCAGGTCGGTGGCCTGCTTGGCAATGGTGACCTTCTTGCGCAGCCAGTCCGGCACCACCATCCAGCCCAGGCGGAAGGCGGGTACCACCGTCTTGGAGAAGGACCCGAGCAGCACGGTGTTGTGGGGGGCCAGCTTGGCGATGGGGGGCAGGTGCTCCCCTTCGAAGCGCAGCTCGCCGTAGGGGTCGTCTTCCACCATCAGCAGATCGTGGCGCACCAGGCGCTCCGCCAGGGCTTCCCTGTTGGCGCGGCTGTAGGATACACCGCTCGGGTTCTGGAAGTTGGGCACGCCGTAGAGCAGCCTGGCGCTGGAGCCCTGCTCCAGCAGCGCATCCAGCGCGGCCAGATCCAGCCCCTCTTCCGCCAGGGTGATGGGCTTGAAATTCGGTTGATAGACGGAGAACGCCTGGATGGCGCCAAGGTAGCCCGGCTCTTCGATGATGAGATCCTGCCCCTCGTTCACCAGCACCTTGCCCAGCAGATCCAGCGCCTGCTGGGAGCCGCTGGTGATGAGGATGTTGTCAGGATTGACGGTCATGCCGTGACGGCTCAGGTAGCGGTCGGCGATGAACTGGCGCAGCGGGGCAAAGCCCTCGGTGGTGGCATATTGCAGCGCGGCGGCTCCCTGCTCGCGCAGCACGTCCTGGCACGCTTGCTCGATGGCCTTGACCGGGAACAGATGGGGGTTGGGCAGGCCGCCGGCGAAGGAGATGATCTCCGGATTGGCGGCAACTTTGAGGATTTCGCGGATAAAGGAAGGCTCGACCTTCTCGAAGCGCTGGGCAAAAAACGGCTGCATAGGGTTCTCTCTGACTAGGTGGCGGTCGCTCCATTCAACCGCCAGGTTATCCGTTTGTATCAGATTTCAGAAATGAGGCAATGGCTGTCACAAAAATCCATAAAAAAGGGCAGGTTTGGCACCTGCCCGAATTTTATCGTCCCGACCCCGGTCAGGGGCGCAAAAACCCCTGTCAGGGGGGCATCGGGCGGGATGGGGCTCAGAGCCCCGGCGCCTTGAGGAAGCGGATCATCAAGTCGGTATTGGCCCCGAGCTGCTGTTCGATCCGGCCCGGGAAGAGCTCGGCCATCTTGTCGAGGCGATCATGCTCCGTGTGCCAGATCTTGCCCCACTGGGTCTCGCTGTCCCGGTCGCAGGCGCTCTTGGTGGCGTCGTCGTAGCAGTCCCACAGCGCCGGATTGGTGCTCTGGGAGTAGCCGTCATAGCCATCTTCCCCGTTGATGGTGAAGTTGGTGGCCTCCACGTAGGCGATGGGCACCCCCAGGCAGGCAAAGGGGGCATGATCGGACCAGCTGCCGGTCTCCCCTTCCGGGTAGCCGCTGTAGCTGGGGTGGATGGCGAACGGGGTGGCGGTCTGCTGGGAGATGGCCAGCAGGCGATCGCGCACCTTGGGATCGAAGCTGTAGCGGCTCGGGTCGGCGCAGTTGTACTCGGCCACGTCGGAGTGGGCCGAGTGGACATAGACGATGTCACCCCCGGCGATGGTGTCGTAGTTCACCATGGCCAGCAGCTTGGCGACGGCGTCGGTGTCGAGACTGGCGGCATAGGCTTTGGAGCCGTTGAGGCCGTTCTCCTCTGCGCCGAAGAAGGCGAAACGCACCGTGTAGGGCAGGGTCTCTTCCTTGAGTGCCTCGGCAACCGCCAGCAGGGCGGCGACGCCGGCCCCGTTGTCGGTGGCGCCTTCGGATCCTTTCTTCTCGCCGGTGCTGTCATAGTGGGCACCGATGAGGATCACCCTGTCGCTCTGACCCTTGAGCTCGGCGACGATGTTCTGGGAGGTTCGGTCTGTGCCGCCCCGGGTGTAGGTGAACGGCTGGTTCTGCACCTCGTAGCCCCAACCGGCCAGGTGATCCTGGATCCAGGCGGCGGCGCGGGTTTCGGCCTCGGTGCCCGTGGGACGAGCGCCTATCCCTTCTGCACCAGAGCTCAGTTGCACCAGAAATTCATGGGCCTGAGCCGCGGGGGCAGGGGGTTGGGAGTCGTTGTCAGAGGGGTTGCAACCGGCCAGCAGGGCAGGCAGGACGAGGGCCAACAGGGTTTTCTTCATACTGCAATCCTTTGTTGTATATGGTTTTATTTTTCCGCGTCAGGATGAACCCGACGTCCGGCAGATTCTGTGAAGGGGGTGGCATTTGTCAACCTTGCCGGTGGATGTGGGCAGTCCCGGGGGATTTGTTGTGGGAAACACTTGCGCCTTGTGCCTATCTTGGGATAATTCGCTCCCCTGTTTTTGCGAACTGATGCAATAACGAGCGATCCATTTATGTCGGCTCTGTTCCAGAGCGATGCAATAACGAGCAATTTACTATGTCTGTGACCCAAGATGTGTTTAACGAAGACGGCAAGTTCATGCGCAAGATCCGCAGCTTCGTCCGTCGCGAAGGCCGCCTGACCAAAGGGCAGGAGAAGGCCCTGGAAGAGCTCTGGCCGGTCATGGGCATCGATTTCGCACCAGAGCCGCTCGACATGGTGGCCCTGTTTGGCCGCGAGGCACCCGTGGTGCTGGAGATCGGGTTCGGCATGGGCGCCTCCCTGGTGGAGATGGCCAAGAACGCCCCCGAGAAGAACTTCATCGGCATCGAGGTGCACTCTCCGGGTGTAGGCGCCTGCCTTGGCACCGCCCAGGAGGCGGGCGTCACCAACCTGCGCGTCATCTGCCACGATGCGGTGGAAGTGCTGGAGCATATGATCCCGAACGGGTCTCTCTCCTGCCTGCAGCTCTTCTTCCCGGACCCCTGGCACAAGAGCCGCCACCACAAGCGTCGCATCGTGCAGCCTGCCTTTGCCCAGGACATCCGCCAGAAGCTTGCCATCGGTGGCGTCTTCCACATGGCCACCGACTGGGAGAACTACGCCGAGCACATGCTGGAGGTGATGAGTGCCGCCGAGGGGTACGAGAACACCTCCGCCACTGGCAACTGGGTGCCCCGTCCCGACTGGCGCCCCCTGACCAAATTCGAGCAGCGTGGCCATCGTCTGGGCCACGGTGTCTGGGATCTGATTTTCAAACGAGTCAACTGAGTCAACGTATCAACTAAGGAGCTATCATGGCCAACCGTAGCCGCCGTCTGCGTAAGAAACTGCGCGTCGATGAATTCCAGGAAATGGGGTTCGACATCAGTTTCAACTTCCCGGTCGGCACCGCCGAAGAGACCATTGATGCCGTGGTCGATGCGCTGATCGACGAGGTGATTGAGCCTCGCAAGCTGGCCTTCGCCGGCTCGGGTCACCTGGCCTGGGAAGGGATGATCTGCACCCAGCAGCTCGGCAAGTGCACCGACGAAGACCGTTCCGCCGTTCAGACCTGGCTGCAAGGCAAAGGGCTGGAGGCCGTGGTGGTCACCGAGCTGTTCGATCTCTGGTACGGCGAGCCGGCCTGATATCTGACTGCCTCCCGGGCAGATAGAAAATCCCGCCGCCGGCGGGATTTTTGTCGGTGGGCTGGCCCCGCCTCGTTTCACGTCATGGAATAGCCAATGGTGTTGTCATCCGAATTACTGGCCGGCATCCTGGAAGAGGTGCGTCCGCTGCTCGGGCAGGGGAAGGTGGCCGATTACATTCCCGCCCTGGCCCAGGTGCCTGCCGACCGGCTGGGGATCGCGGTCTGTACCGTTGAAGGGGAACTGTTCACCGCAGGTGACGCTTTCGAGCCTTTCTCCATCCAGAGTATCTCCAAGGCCCTGAGCCTCACGCTGGCCTTGACCCTCTATCAGGAGGAGGAGATCTGGGCCCGGGTGGGCAAGGAGCCCTCCGGTCAGCCGTTCAACTCCCTCGTCCAGCTGGAGTTCGAGCAGGGTATTCCCCGCAACCCCTTCATCAACGCCGGTGCCCTGGTGGTGAGCGATCTGCTGGAAACCCGGCTCACCGCTCCTCGCCAACGCACTCTGGAGCTGGTGCGCCGCCTGTGCGGCAACCCGGCCATCATGGCGGATCAGGTGGTGGCGCGCTCCGAGTACCAGCACTCCGCCCGCAATGCCGCCATCGCCTATCTGATGAAGGCCTATGGCAACTTCGAGAACGAGGTGGACAAGGTATTGCAGAGCTACTTCAATGCCTGCGCCATCCGCATGAGCTGCGTCGATCTGGCACGAGCCTTCGTCTATCTGGCCAACCGGGGTGTCCCTCTTGGCGAGAGCACGCCCCTGCTGCCGGCCCGGACCACCAAGCAGGTCAATGCCCTGCTCGCCACCTGCGGCCTCTATGACGAGGCGGGCGACTTTGCCTACCGAGTCGGCATGCCGGGGAAATCCGGGGTGGGGGGCGGCATCATGGCGCTGATCCCGGGAGAGCTTTCCATCTGCGTCTGGTCACCCGAGCTCAACAAGGCGGGCAACTCCCTGGCCGGGACGGCGGCGCTGGAGCTGCTGGCCGAGCGCCTGGGCCGCTCCATTTTTTAACTCTCTTCACTATGCATCGAGACGACATCATGAAACGAATGACTGGACTGTGGCGAAGCTGCCTGACCGCCTTGCTGCTCTGGTGTGCCTGGCCCGCGCTGGCCGCCGAGCTGCCCCCGCTCTCCCTGGCGGATGCCAAGGGGAAGGAGGCGGTGATCCTGGATACCCGCCCGAGCTATTTCTATCAGGGCTGGCCCATGGACGGGGAGAAGCAGGGGGGCCATGTGGCCGGTGCCGAGCTGCTCTCCGCAGAGTGGAAATACAGTGACGAGGAGTGGCCTGTGGCGCTTGCGAGCAAGGGGTTGAAGGCCGACAAACCCGTCGCCCTCTATGGGACCCCTCGCGAGGTGGCCGAGGTGGCCCGTCTGCTGCGCCAGCAGGGCATCAAGCAGCTGTTCGAGCTGCAGGGATGGAAAGAGGCGCCCCGGGAGCACCTGGCACGCTGGCAGCAGCTGGTCCATCCGCTCTGGCTGGCGGACTTGCAGGCAGGCAAACCGGTCATCGCCGCCCCCAAGGGGGAGTGGAAGGTGTTCGAGGTGGACTGGGGATCCCCCAAGGCATATCTGCTGAGCCACATTCCGGGAGCCGGCTACATCGACACCAACCGGCTGGAAGGGGAGCCGCTGTGGAACAAGGTCTCTGACGAGGCGCTCAAGGCGCTGCTGCTGGAGAACGGCATCCGTCATGACACCACCGTCATCCTCTATGGCCGCAACACCATGGCGGCGGCCCGTGCGGCCCATCTGATGATGTATGCGGGGGTCGAGGATGTGCGGCTGCTGGACGGCGGGCTGGAGGCCTGGTTCGTGCAGCATCTGCGCACCGAGACCGGGCTGGCCAACAAGTTCACCCCGGCCAAGGAGTTTGGCGTGGCCATCCCGGCCCATCCCGAGTACTACACCACCCTTGACCAGGCCAAGGCCCTGCTCAAGCAGCCGGACGGCGCCCTGGTCAGCGTGCGCACCTGGGACGAGTTCGTGGGCAATACCTCGGGCTACAGCTACATCAAGCCCAAGGGGGACATTCCCGGGGCCAGATGGGGTCATGGCGGGGTGGATGCCAACAGCATGAGCGACTTCCACAACCCGGACGGCACCATGAAGCCCGCCCGCGAGATCCTCGCCATGTGGGATGAGTGGAATATCGAGCCGACCCAGCAGGCCGCTTTCTACTGCGGCACCGGCTGGCGCGCCTCAGAAGCGTTCTTCTACGCCTGGTTGATGGACTGGAAGCGGATCAGCGTCTACGACGGCGGATGGTTCGAGTGGAGCATGGATCCGGCCAACCCCACCGTCACCGGCGAGCGCAAGCCGGGCAAGTAACTAATAATCCAGAGCAGGCCGGACAGATGTCCGGTCTTTCTTTTCTTGATAGATCATTTTCAATGGCTATAGCAGGTGGATTCTTTCTGTGAATCCTGTTGCTGCAATCAAGGTAAACGGGCCATCCGGTTGAGCTAGGCTTCATCTATCACCGCCAGGGTGAGCGTGAAGAAGGGGAGAGTGATGAAAGCTGTGATGATGCTGGTTTGTCTGTTGGGATTGGCGGGGTGCAGCTCCCAATACATCATGAGCACCAAGGATGGCAAGATGATTGCCACCGACAGCAAACCCAGGTTGGACGAGACCACAGGCATGTATCGCTATTACGATGAAGAGGGGCGGGAGGTGCATATCAACAAGGACGACATCACCCAGATCATGGAGCGTTGAGGCTCTCCTCAAGCAACAAGGGCTGCCCGGGGGCAGCCCTTGTTATTTTTGGTGCTCATGCCGTCTGGGGCACCTGGCGGTTGACCTGGCCGGCAAACAGCTGGTGGAAGCGGGAGTGGGAGTTGGCCAGCAGGCTCACCGGCGACCCCTGCTCCACCACGGTGCCGGCCTCCATCACCACCACCTTGTCCACCGACAAGAGCGGCTCCAGGTGGTGGGCGATCACCAGATAGCTGGCCTCCGGCCGGTAGCGGTAGAGCAGCTCGGCCATCTTGCGCATGCCGCCGTGATCGAGGTCCGAGGTGGCCTCGTCCAGCACGATGAGCGGTCGGCGCGACAGCAGGATGCGGGCGATCACCAGCAGCTGGGTCTCGCCGGCGGAGAGTTGCAGCCTGTCGAGATCCTCGTCCAGCCGCCCTGCGCAGCGCTCGGCGAGGCCCACTCGGGCAAGCGCCTGCTCAAGCACGGCGTCCTCATGCTCGGTCAGGGGCGCCAGATTGGCCCGCAGGGTACCGAAGAAGGTGAGCGGGATCTGGGAGACGGTGTCGTAGAGATCGCGCACCGCCTCCGGTGCAAGTCGTGACAGTGGCTGATTGCCGTAGAAGATCTCCCCCTGGGAGGCGGGATACATGGCCTGCAATACCCCCAGCAGGGAGCTTTTGCCTGCCCCGGTACGCCCGCACACACCCACCTTTTCACCTGGGGCCAGCTCGAAGTTCACCTTGTGCAGCGCCCACTGGCTGGTCTGGGGGTAGCGCAGCCCCAGGTTGTCGAAGCGCACTGCGGGGTGAGGGGTGGCGAGGGCCTCTCCCTCCTGGCGTTCGCTCTCTATTTCGCTGTATTCGCGCACCCGCTCTACCGCGTTCATCACCTGTTCCACTTCGGCAAAGGTGCGGATGAGGGAGTTGAGCATGGCGGAAGCGGTAAAGGCATAGGTGATGGCAACCGCCCCCAGCAGCGGGCTGTTGCCAAAGGCCACCATGAGTGCCACGGCCCCCACCAGGGCGGCGGAGAGCAGGGTCTGGTGCATGCCGAGCCAGCGGTTGATGGAGGTGGTGGTGTACCAGCTGCGTAGGTTGTTGTCATAGTGGTGCAGCACCTGGTCCAGCGCGAAACGCTCGGCCCCGGCCAGGCGCAGGGCGGGGGCGCCGCGGATGGTCTCGCTGATGCTGATGTAGAGCGGGGAGCGCAGCACCGAGGACTGGCGCCGCAGCTTGAGTTGCACCGCCCGGTAGCGGCGCTGCAACACATAGAGCGCCCATCCCACCAGGGGGGCGATGAGCAGCAGCAGGGGAATATTGATGCCGATCACCACCACCTGCAAGGCCACGGACACCAGCATGCCGAACAGTCCCACCAGCATGGAGAGCAGCATCTCTTGCGCCTCCCCCAGATCCCGGTCGAAGCGGTTGAGGATGCGCCCCTGGGGGACCTTGTCGAAGAAGGCCATGGGGGCGCGGCTGATGCGTCCCAGCATGCCGTCAAACAGGGTCCAGGCCAGCTTGAGGCCGAGTTTGTAGTTGATGACTCGCACCGCCATGATGCAGGTGAGGGAGCCCGCCCCCAGCAGCACATAGATGCCGAGCAGGGTCGTGACGTCGCTCACCTCGGCCTTGCCGCCGAGCCAGAGATCCGAGGCGATGCGCAGCCCTTCCTGGCCCAGGGTGAGCAGCAGGACGAGCAGGATGGCACCGGGGGCGGCGAGGCGCTGCCACATGAAGCCAAACAGCCCCCAGTCCACCTTGCCCTCCACCACTTTCTCCTCGCTGAACTGCTCCGCCTCCTGAGGGGGCACCGGCGGGGCGGGCTGGGGATGCTGGACAAGATCCGCCAACTGGTGGGCATCGAGCTCCACCAGGCGCCCCTGCTCGATGCGGATCACCCGATCGCACCTGGCCAGCACATCCGGGTCGTGGCTCACCAGGAGCCGGGTCGGCCCCGGCTTGAAGGCGAGCCCCTGCTCCAGTACCTGGGCCGCGACCATGGGGTCGAGCGCAGACAAGGGGTTGTCCAGCAGGAGGATATCGGCCCGGGCGTAGAGGGCGCGAGCCAGGGCGACCCGCTGCTGCTGGCCGCCGGAGAGGCGGGTGCCGAGCTCCCCCACCAGGGTTTGATCCCCGTGGCTGAGCAGCGCGAGATCGGCCGTGAGGGCGCAGGCGCCGAGCACCCAACGATAGCGCTCGGCGTGCCAGGGCTGGCCGAACAGGATGTTGTTGCGGATGGTGTCGTTCATCAGCCAGGGCTTGTGGCCCAGATGGGCAACCCGGCCGTGGCGACGGATGCTGCCGGCAAACTCGCTGTCAAAGCCGGCAACCAGATGCAGCAGGCAGCTCTTGCCCGCCCCGGTGGCCCCGGTGATCCCCACGAGCTCCCCCGGTGCGATGGCGAGGTTGGCTCCCTCGAGCACCGGTTTTTGCTGGTGCAGGGCGGTGACGTTGTCGAGCCGCAGGCTGCCCACCGGCAAGCTGGGATCGGTGAGATCCCGATGCTGTTCCGGGCTGTTCAGGAACTCGCACAGCCGGTTGAAGCCGGTGTTGAAGTTGATCAGGGTGCGGATGAGGTAGGGCAGTCGCATCATGGGAATGCGCAGCACGGTAAACAGGGCGATGGTGGTGAACACCTGGGGCAGGGTGAGGGTGTTGCCCGACGCCAGGTAGGTGGTGAAGGTGGCCAGGGTCACCAGCAGGGGAGTGCTCAGCATCAGCCCTTCGTTGATAGCATCGAGCCTGAGCACCCTGCCCAGCACTCCCAACTCCTGCTGGCGCTTGGTGTTGGCCGCCCGGGTGAAGAAGGGGCCAAGCCCGTTCTGGCGCACCAGCCGCAGCTTCTTGATGTATTCCGCCAGGATGCCGTTGCGCTCGTCCTGTTGACGCTTGAGCTGCTGCTCCTGCTGGTTCATGCGCCGTACCACCCGGGTGGAGATGAGCAGCAGCAGGGCCAGCACCGCGAAGCCCACCAGACCGGCACTGCCCACCTGCCACACCAGCAGGGCGATGGTGCCGATGAGTTGCAGCGCCATGGTGACCGGCATGGCGGGGTCAGCCAGGATCCAAGTGATGTCCCACACGTCCCGGTTGATGAGGTTCTGAACCCGGCCGCCGGCCCTGTCGTCGAAGCTCTTGCCACCCTGCTTCATCACCTTGGCGAGAAGGGATTCGGCCAGCAGACGGCGGATGGGCACGTGCATCTTTAGGGCCAGTTGCAGGGAGTGCTCCGCCAGCATGCCGGCGGCGAGCACGGAGGCGAACAGGGCCAGGGCCAGCAGCAGCTTGTGGCCGGTGGTGGCATCGGTGCCGAGCTGGGTCATGCTGTGGTTGAGCAGCCAGGGGCTGGTCAGGGTGGCGAGCATGCCGAGCAGTTGCAGCAGGGTGAGCAGGCCAATCCGTCCCTTGTAATGGCGCCAGATAAAGGCGGTCAGGGGCCAGGGGCGCACCGGCTGGCGGGCGGTGAGCGCGAGGAAGGCGTCGGCGCGGCCGTCGCGCCTGTCTTCCGGCAGCAGGGGATAGAGATCGTCGAGACTGACCTGGGGCTGGGTCAGCCCCTTGCGCAGCAGCGGGCCGGTCCAGCGATAGAAGAGGCGACTCAGCCAGCCGGCCGAGATTTCCGGATGATCCAATGGGTGTCCTTGTTGTTTTGTGTTGCTTCCATGGGCGGGGCGGCTCATGGGCCGCCCTCGAACTTGTTGTCTTGCTGCGGGCGTGCGCCCGGCGGGATCAGCGATCCCGGTTCATGCGGATGAGACGGTCCAGGATCCGCTCGCCATCGACCCGCAGGCCGTTGTGTTCGTACTCGTTGGTGATCCAGGCGCGGCTGTTGCCAAGCCCCTTCAGGGTGTCGCGGCTGAAGTCAAACTCCACGAACATGTCCTCGGCATAGACGGCGCAGGCCACCGGCACAGTGTTGCGGGCCAGCTGCGCCGGATCGTAGAGGGGGCCCCAGTCCGCTTTCTGGGCCAGCAGGTGGGCGGCCTCCTTCAGGGGAATGAGCTCGCGGAACTGCTCGAACATCCAGGGGAAGATCATCTCGCCGGTGAAGGCGAAATCTCTGCCTGGCGCCCAGGCCAGGGCAGGAAACTCCCTTCTCACCCGCTCGGCCGCCCAGTTGCTGGCACTCCCTTCGCAATAGATGAGCTCGTGCAGGATGGCGAACACCGGGTTGGTGTTGAATGGCTGCATGGCCTGCACCTGGTAGAGGAAGGCGGGGTTGAGGCGTTCGCCGATGAAGGCGTCTTCCAGCAGGTAGTAAAGTGCCTCGAAGGCGCCGCTGGCCCCCAGATCCAGCCCCTGCTGCTGCAACTGCTCCACCGTCAGACGTTGGCCGTTGGGCAGGCGCACATCGTAGTGGTGCAGGTGGTTGGCCAGCCGGTTGGCCAGGGCCTGGGCATGGGGGAAGCGGGTGAAGAAGGCGCGGTTCTTGTCCGCTACCCGCTGGTAGGTGGCGCGGTAGACCTCATCCGCACTGCGCCCGATGGGGGCCACGCCGCCGGTGAGGTAGACTTCGTGCAGGCTCCTTGGGAACAACGAGAGGTAGGTGAGGCTGCAAAAGCCGCCGAAACTCTGGCCGAGCAGGCTCCAGGGGCGCCCCGGGCTCAGCATCTCACGAATGCATTCGGCGTCGCGCACTATGCTGTCGGCGCGAAAATGGCCGAGGTAGTCCGCCTGCTCACCTGGGGTCATCCCCGCCAGGGCGTCAGCACTGATGGGGGTGGAGTGGCCGGTGCCGCGCTGATCGAGCAGCAGCACCCGAAACTCCTGCAGGGCCCGCTTGATCCAGCCGCCATCGGCGGTCGGGCGAGGTGCGCCAAAACCCGGGCCCCCCTGCAGATAGAGCAGCCAGGGCAGGCCATCATCCAGCTTGTCCTTGCGGCAGAGGGTGCGGCCAAACAGGGTGAGGGTCGCCTCCTCGTCGGGATGCTGGTGGTCGAGGGGCACGGTAAAAAAGTGTGGCTCGCAATGGATGCCATCCAGCGCATAGTGCAAGGGGCTGCTCATCTGGGGTCTCCCTGAGGGTAGGCAAATCGTCGGCCTCATCATAGCCCTGGCGCAGGAGCGGGTCACGCCGGTTTTCCAGATTGTTAACAGAGATGGAGTCTGAGGTCGGTGCCGTACAAGGTGTGGTTTCGCCGCAGTTGACGGCGGGCTGCAACTGGACAAAGATGAGCCGCCTGCCGGGATGGGCAGGGATAGGTCAGCACCCCGGGTGCAGGAAACTGGATGGAGTTGGCTCGATGAAGCCGAGATGGATACGTGTTCGCAAGAGACGCACACAGAGGGATCCGGAGGGGGGGCTGCAGGCGGGTTTGCTGGTGTTCAGCGCCACCTGTGGTGCCACTCTGTTGCTGGCGGCCTGCAACGGCGGTTAGGGAAGGTGCGAACAAGTTCCTGATATGAGATCATGTTTGTCATCTGGGGCCATGGAACAGGGTTCATCATGAGTCATCAACTTACCTTCGCCGACAGTGAATTCAGCAGTAAGCGCCGTCAGACCAGAAAAGAGATTTTCTTGTCCCGCATGGAGCAGATTCTGCCATGGCAAAACATGGTGGAAGTCATCGAGCCGTTTTACCCCAAGGCTGGTAATGGCCGGCGACCTTATCCGCTGGAAACCATGCTACGCATTCACTGCATGCAGCATTGGTACAACCTGAGCGATGGCGCGATGGAAGATGCTCTGTACGAAATCGCCTCCATGCGTCTGTTTGCCCGGTTATCCCTGGATAGCGCCTTGCCGGACCGCACCACCATCATGAATTTCCGCCACCTGCTGGAGCAGCATCAACTGGCCCGCCAATTGTTCAAGACCATCAATCGCTGGCTGGCCGAAGCAGGCGTCATGATGACTCAAGGCACCTTGGTCGATGCCACCATCATTGAGGCACCCAGCTCGACCAAGAACAAAGAGCAGCAACGCGATCCGCAGATGCATCAGACCAAGAAAGGCAATCAGTGGCACTTTGGCATGAAGGCCCACATTGGTGTCGATGCCAAGAGTGGCCTGACCCACAGCCTAGTCACCACCGCGGCCAACGAGCATGACCTCAATCAGCTGGGTAATCTGCTGCATGGAGAGGAGCAATTTGTCTCAGCCGATGCCGGCTACCAAGGGGCGCCACAGCGCGAGGAGCTGGCCGAGGTGGATGTGGACTGGCTGATCGCCGAGCGCCCCGGCAAGGTAAGAACCTTGAAACAGCATCCACGCAAGAACAAAACGGCCATCAACATCGAATACATGAAAGCCAGCATCCGGGCCAAGGTGGAGCACCCATTTCGCATCATCAAGCGACAGTTCGGCTTCGTGAAAGCCAGATACAAGGGGTTGCTGAAAAACGATAACCAACTGGCGATGTTATTCACGCTGGCCAACCTGTTTCGGGCGGACCAAATGATACGTCAGTGGGAGAGATCTCACTAAAAACTGGGGATAACGCCTTAAATGGCGAAGAAACGGTCTAAATAGGCTGATTCAAGGCATTTACGGGAGAAAAAACGGCTCAAACATGAAGAAATGAAATGACTGAGTCAGCCGAGAAGAATTTCCCCGCTTATTCGCACCTTCCTTAGCTGAGTGAAACAGACCCGCTTGTCATGAGCGGGTTTTTTCATGCCGGAGCAGAAGGTCGGGACCTGCCTGTAGCCCTTTGCTGGCGCGGGTTTGCGGTATGCAGAGCACGGCTGCTATGGTCAATTTACGACCGGATCCACAGAGGGAGGCGATCATGAACAGTCGTGAAAAAGTCCTGGCTCATTTGGCCACAGATCACCGGGTTGCAGGATTGACCGCTGGCGAGGCACTGGCTGGCATGAGCCACTCGATGAGTTCGCTCCTGCTGCAACAGGATCAGCACTTCTTCCGCCGCCATGCGGACGACCCCTGTCACGAAGTCGCCCGTGCCTGCTCGGCTGGACACGTATGGCATGGGGACGAAAACCACTACTAGCCCCGGCATGTGAGTAAATGACAGGTGCAAAAAGGCCCGCTCATCTGAGCGGGCCTTTCGAATTTGGCTCCTCCTACTGGACTTGAACCAGTGACATACGGATTAACAGTCCGCCGTTCTACCGACTGAACTAAGGAGGAATAGTTGGTGCCCAGAGACGGAATCGAACCGCCGACACGGGGATTTTCAATCCCCTGCTCTACCGACTGAGCTATCTGGGCAACGGCGCGCATTAAACCCTTTCTGGACTGAGGTGTCAACCACAGGCCGCAGATTGATGTACCGTTCGCTCGATATCCGAGCAATCTTCCCGTGATTGGACCGGTTTCCCGGTTTTAACCATGAAAAGAGGGGCGCCTGCGGGGCAGGGTGGGCCGACGGCCAACAGAACATCATGAAGGGGGCGAGCTGCCTGACGTGCCGAGGGCTGCCCGCTGGCGCCAAGCCGGGAGAGGCGCCAGTTATCTTGGCCCATCGATTGAGCCTGCCGCGCTCTGCGGGTATGCTTTGCCGCACTCATCCCCTGGCCATGGTCCGGGCCGACGCGGCTGGCAGGGGTGACATCCATCCAACACCGCCTGGGGTTTATATGAATACCAATATGCAAGAGTGGCGCGAAGAGACCGCCGCCATCGTCAACGAGCTGCTGGCCGATGGCAGCAACCCGGATCTGGATTACGAGATTGAGCACCACTTTGCCTGCCAGAAGTTCGATCTGCTGGAGAAGGCGGCGGTCGATCTGTTCAAGGCCGGTTTCGAAGTGACCGACGCCGAGGAGATGGAGCTGGACGACGGCGCCACCATCTTCTGTTTCGACGCCATGGTGGAGTGCAAGCTGGACATCGACACCATCGTCGCCGACATCGAGAAGATGCTGCCCATCCTCGAGAAATACGGGGTGGACTACGACGGCTGGGGCACCTACTTCCAGGAGTAAGTGCGCCAGATCACGTACGCTTTGCAAAAACAACAAGGCCACCCTCGGGTGGCCTTGTTGTTGCTGGCTTACTGCTCCGGCAGCTGGTAGCTGCGGGCAAACTCGGCCGGTGGGAGGGGGCGGCTGAACAGATAGCCTTGCAGCCGATCGCAACCGACCTGCACCAGCCAGGCCTGCTGCTCCGGTGTCTCCACCCCTTCGGCGGTGATCTTGATGCCAAGCTCATGGCCCAACCCGATGACGGAACGCACGATGGCGGTGGTGGCCTGGTTGGTGGCCAGCCCCTGGGTGAAGCTTTTGTCGAGCTTGAGGGTCGCCACTTGCAGCCTGGGAAGATAGGCGAGGGAGCAGTAGCCGGTGCCGAAGTCGTCGATGGCGAGCTGGAAGCCCGCCTCGATGAGGCTGGCCAGGTTGCTCTCTATCTCGTCGGCATTCTCCATCAGCACCCCTTCGGTGATCTCCAGCTCCAGTTGCCAGGGGGCGAGCCCGTGGCGCGCGATGCAGTGGAAGATCTGCGGGCAGAGCTCGGGATCGCGGAACTGCAGGGGTGAGAGGTTGATGGAAAGCACCAGATCCGGGGCCGCCACCTGCCAGCGGGCAAGCTGGGCACAGCCGAGCTCCAGCATCAGCTGGCCGAGCTGGCCGATGAGCCCCAGCTCCTCCGCCAGCGGGATGAACTCATCGGGGGAGATCATGCCGAATTCGGGATGGGGCCAGCGGCAGAGCAGCTCAGCCCCGTGCAGCCGGTTGCTGTGGGTACAGATGATGGGCTGGTAGACGGCGGTCAGTTCGGCGGACTTGATGGCGAGTGGCAACTGGGCGGCGATGAGCTGGCGGCGTTTGAGCTTGGCATCGAGTGCGGGGTCGAACAGGGTGCAGTGCTGCTGCTGGCGCTTGCCCTGGGCCAGAGCGGCCTCGGCGTGGCTCAGCAGACGCTCGGCATCCTTGGCCTTGCCATGGGCGATGCCGAGGAACACCGGGATCTGGATCCTGTGTTCTTCCACCTGATAGGGCGTCATCAGCTCCTGCTGCAGGTTGCGGCTCCACGCATCCAGAGAGAGGGGGAGCTCGGGCAGCAGCAGGGCGAAGTCATCCGCCGCGACCCGGCAGAGCAGGGACTGGGGCGGCGCCAGTCGTTGCAGGCGACGGGCCACCTGGCTCAGCAGGCGGTCGGCGACCCGTATGCCGAAGCGATCGTTGATCTCGCGAAAATGTTGCAGATCCACTAGCAGCAGGCTGGCCTTGCGGGCGCCCAGATGACGGCTGGTCTGGAGGAAGTGGGAGAGCTTGAGCAGGCCGGTCAGGCTGTCGTAGTGCTGCTCCTGCTGCAACTGGGCCTGGGTGGTGCGCAGCCCGGTGATGTCGCGGCTAAGGGTCAGAATGCCGAGGGAGTTGCCCTCGTCATCCGGCACCTCGACCCGGGTGACCTCCAGATGGCGGCCTCTGCCCTGGGCATCCACCACGCAATACTCCCCCTGACCCAGGGTTTGTTCGACGGGCAGCCGGGGCGGGACGCGCCGACCCAGAGCCTCGCTTGCCACCAGCCCCATGAAGTCGAGAAAGGCCTGGTTGCAGTCGATGAGCACGCCCTGGTGATCCTCGAGACGGATGAGGTCGGGAATGGCATCCAGCAGGCGGCGTTGCAGCAACTGCTGCTGGCGGAAGGTTTGCTCCAGCTCCTTGCGCTGATCGATGGCGCTGACCATGGCAAACAGCGCGATGGGATCGCCGTGCTCGTCATACAGGGGAACCTTGTTGATCTCCATCCAGCTGGCGCCTTCGCCGCTGTGGCAATGGAGCTGCTGGTGCAGCAGGGGTTTGCCGTCGGCCAGCAGGCGGTCATCTTCCTCCCGGAATACATCCCCCCAGGGCATCTCGGCATCGCTCTTGCCAATGAGTTCGCTCGGGTCTTGCAGGCCGGCTTCTCTGGCGAATGCCTTGTTGGCAAACAGGTACCTTCCGTGCTTGTCCCGGCAGAAGATATTCATGGGTAACTGGTCGATGATCTGCTGCAGCAGCGCCAGGGAGAGCGAAGAAGTCACGAGAGCACTCACGGGGGAGACTTCGAGCAAATCTATGATAACAGGTGGGTTTTGTAAAGCCTGGGTTAAGAGTACGCCATTTGTGCGGATCCCTGCTGACAGCCTGTGTCGCGATCGCCATAATAGCCGCCGGTCGGCCTATGGCCTTATGGATGAGAGAAGCAGCATGAAGAAGATAATGGGGGGCGCCCTGGCCCTGTTGATGGTGGGTTGTGCGAGCGACAACAACGGCGGCGAGCAGTATCGCTATACCCCGCCGGTTGCCAAGGCAACCAACAACACCCAGGAGATGGCGATCCCGGTGGATCTGGTGTGGGCCCGTGCCGAGAAGTGGTTCGGCGATCACGGCCTGAACATCGAGAACAGCCAGCGTGGTGCCGGTCTGATGACCGCCAACGTGGAAAACTCGGCCGATGGTCTGGAGTGGCTGGATTGCGGCACCATGGGGTCCAAGGTGGCGCTGGGCAACCCCAACCTGCAGATCAACCTGATCATCACCCAGAGCGGCAACAACAGCGTCGCCACCGTGAATGTCAAGGGCAATACCCAGCTCTACTTCGTCGAGTCCTCCGGCGAGCGAGTGCTGGCTCCCTCCATCACCCCGGTGTGCGTCTCCCGCGGCAGCCTGGAACAGAGCCTGTTCTCCACCCTCGGCAACTGATCCTGCCGGGTATCATGAAAAACCCCGTTGCGTGCAACGGGGTTTTTTTATGCCTGCTCTGCGCCCATCAGGGCGTGAGGGGAGGGATGACGAGGATCAGGGGGTCAGATCGCCGTGATAGAGCACATGGTCGCCGGACTTGAGCACATACCCCTTCCAGGGGAAGAGCTGATAGCCGCCGCCCTGCCAGGACCAGTTGCCCTCTTCGCCCTGGCGGATCAGCCGGATCGGCTCGCCCTCTGGCAGGGTCAGCTCGGCCTGACTCTGATCGGCATTGAACAGCACGAAAGCGCTGACGGTCTGACCGGCATCGGTCGGGTTGAGGCGAATGCCCTGCTCGAACAGACGCACGCACTGGCCTGCCAGCGCCGACCATTGATAGCCCGCGCTGCCGATGCAGCCATGTTCGTCGCGATCCGCGCCGACCAGGGGCTCCTTCGGTGTCGTGTTGCAGGCGGCCAGCAGCAGGGTGGCCGCCATCAGGGTCAGGGTGCGCATGGTTACTCCTTGGCGTCCCGTTCAATGACGATGTTGGAGAAGCCCAGTTCCTTGAAGTAGTTCTCCCGGTAATCCTTCACGCTCTTCTTGTCGCGGCGGCACACCTGGGCCAACTGCTCTTCCATGGCGTGGAAGCGGGTCAGATCGATCCCCTCGGCGGCGGCAACGGCATCATAGATGCTGTTGAACTTGTCGTTGGCATAGCCAATCTCCCTGGCCTGCTTCTTGTAGGTGTAGGTAATCTTGAACGCCATGGCGTCACTCCTTCTCTTTGGCCTGCTTGCGCTGGACGTACAGATAGAGGCTTTCGACCTTCTCTCTGGCCCAGGGGGTCTTGCGCAAGAACTTCAGGCTGGACTTGATGCTGGGATTATCGGTGAAGCAGCGGATATTGATCTGCTGCCCCAGCGCTTCCCAGCCATAGTGCGCGACCAGGGCGGTGACGATGGCCTCTAGGGTCAGCCCGTGCAGCGGGTTGTTCTTCTGGGAAGTGGGTTGATCGCTCATACCTGCGCCGCCAGGGTGGCAAAGGGCTGACCCATGCGGGTGGTGACCCCGTTGGCCAGGTGCGGCTCGAAACCGGCCAGCATGCCCGGGCCAAACAGGCAGACGACTGTGCTGCCCAGCTTGAACAGGCCCATCTCGGCCCCCTTTTGCAGGGTGATGGCTTCATCGCCGGTGTAGTCCCAGCGCACCACCTTCTTCTCTTTGGTCGGCGCTATGTTGCCGGCCCAGATGGTTTCGATGCTGGCCACGATAGTGGCACCGACCAGCACCAGGGCCATGGGGCCGTGGGGGGTTCGGAAGGTGGCCACCACCCGCTCGTTGCGGGCAAACAGGTTGGGCACGTTCTCGGCGGTGAGGGGGTTGACGGAGAAGAGATCCCCCGGCACGAACACCATGCTCTCCAGCACGCCGTCCAGCGGCATGTGGATGCGGTGGTAATCCTTGGGTGCCAGATAGATGGTAGCGAAGTCGCCATCCTTGAACGGGGCCACCAGATCCTCATAGCCCCCCAGCAGCTCGCGGGCGCTGTAGTCGTGGCCCTTGGCCTGGATGATGCGACCTTGGCTGATGGGCCCGAGCTGGCTGACGGTGCCATCCACCGGCAGGGCCAGGGTCATGGCGTCTTCCACCACGGGGCGAATGCCGGGTTTGAGCTCGCGGGTGAAGAATTCGTTGAAGCTCTTGTAGTGGGCCGGGCTCTCGTGCAGCGCCTCGCTCATGTCGACCTGGTACTGCTTGATAAAGGTCTCGATCACTTTGGTGGTGAGGTTACCCGCTTCGGCGGCGGCAAGTTTGCCCACCAGGCGGGAGAGGGCGTGTTTGGGCAGGCAGTATTGACCGGCAATTTTCAGGTTGTCAGTGATGCTCATGATCTTCATCTGGGAATGAGTTGAACGGGTCACAGCCGCGCCTGTTGGCGACCGTGGCGGGCTTCCTGCATGGTTTCCAGGATGCGGTGGTAGTTGTGGAAGCGATCGGCGCTGATGGCGCCCGCTTCGACCGCGGCGCGCAGGGCGCAGCCGGGATCATCCTTGTGGGTGCAGTCGCGGAACTTGCAGCCACCCAGGTAGTCGCGAAACTCGACGAAGCACCAGGTGATGCGGTCGGCTTCCAGGTGCCAGAGGGCGAACTCGCGGATCCCGGGGGAGTCGATGAGATCGCCGCCGCTCGGGAAGTGGTAGAGCCGCGCCGTGGTGGTGGTGTGCTGGCCGAGCCCCGAGTTCTCGGAGATCTCGCCGGTGAGCACGTCCAGCCCCGGCATCAGGGCGTTGGTGAGGGACGACTTGCCCACCCCGGACTGGCCCACGAAGATGCTGATCTTGTCGGTGAGCGCCGCCTTGAGGGCGTCGATGCCCTCACCGCTCTCGCAGCTCACCAGCAGCACCTCGTAACCGAGCTTGCGGTAGGTCTCGAGCTGGTGCTCGATACGGGCGCGGGCCGCGTCATCGAGCATGTCGACCTTGTTCAGCACGATGAGGGGCGCTATCTCCACATCTTCTGCCGCCACCAGGTAGCGGTCGACGATGTTGGTGGAGAACTCGGGCATCACCGCCGAGACGATGATGATCTGGTCGATGTTGGCGGCGATGGGTTTGACCCCGTCGTAGAAGTCCGGCCGGGTCAGCACCGAGTGGCGCGGGTGCACCGCCTCGATGACGCCGGCAGTCGCGGCATTGAGGCCGGGGCGCCACACCACCTTGTCGCCGCACACCAGGCTGCTGATGCTGCTGCGCCGCAGGTTGCTGCGGTGGATGGCACCATCGCTTGCCTCGACATCCGCATGCTGGCCGAAACGGCTGATCACCACCCCTTCGATGGCGGGGCCGAACAGGGTGTCATCTACCACTGTGGTGTGCTCTTTTTGCAGCCGCCGCTCGCGGTTGGCCTGGACGCGCCTTTGTTGACCCAGATTGAGTTTTGCTTTCTTTGCCACGGGGTTTGCCAGTTTATGAACAGATTCAAAGCCAGTATGATACATGCAAATTGGCAAAATTCCGCCATTCCTCCCAATAGAGAGAGCAATCATGACAGTCAGCGCGCAGAACCTGGTATGGATCGACATGGAGATGACGGGTCTGGACCCCGAAGAGAACGTGGTACTGGAGATCGCCACCATCGTCACCGACAAGGACCTGAACGTGCTGGCCGAAGGGCCGGTCATCGCCATCCACCAGAGCGAGGAAGAGCTGGGCAAGATGGATGACTGGAACGTCAACACCCACACCAAGAGCGGGCTGGTGGCCCGGGTCAAGGCGAGTCAATACGACGAGGCCAAGGCCGTTGCCGAGACCCTCGCCTTCATTCGCCAGTGGGTGCCGGAGCGCACCAGCCCCCTGTGCGGCAACAGCATCGGCCAGGATCGCCGCTTCATGGTCAAGCACATGAGCGATCTGGAAGCCTTCTTCCATTACCGCAACGTGGACGTCAGCACCATCAAGGAGCTGGTCCGTCGCTGGCAGCCTGAACTGCTGGATCAGTTCAAGAAGAGCGGCTCCCACCAGGCGCTGGACGACATCCGCGAATCCATCGCCGAACTGCAGTTCTACCGCACCCACGTCTTCAAAATCTGAGTGGCTGGCAAGGGTTTGCCGTCGTTCGGTTGCTAAAATCAGCAGTTCGGCCAGCTTTTGAGCGAACGGCTGCAACCAGACAAAAAAGCCCTTGCAATTGGAATGTCTGCTCTTATAATTCGGCTCCCGTACAGTAGCGCAAGCAACCAAATGCTGTACGGTCTGTTTTCAGGTTTTGCGGGAATAGCTCAGTTGGTAGAGCACGACCTTGCCAAGGTCGGGGTCGCGAGTTCGAGTCTCGTTTCCCGCTCCAAAATGTTTGCTGATGACGTTCCGATGCGGGAATAGCTCAGTTGGTAGAGCACGACCTTGCCAAGGTCGGGGTCGCGAGTTCGAGTCTCGTTTCCCGCTCCAATCATCAGCACAGCCTCAAGACAATCCATGTTGCGGGAATAGCTCAGTTGGTAGAGCACGACCTTGCCAAGGTCGGGGTCGCGAGTTCGAGTCTCGTTTCCCGCTCCAATATGCAGTGCCGGAGTCACCGCGTTGGTAGAGCATGTTCAGTGCTTGCCAAGGTCGGGGTAGCGAGCGCGAGTCTCGTTGCTGGCTCCAAAAATATGTAAGTGATATTCCGATGCGGGAATAGCTCAGTTGGTAGAGCACGACCTTGCCAAGGTCGGGGTCGCGAGTTCGAGTCTCGTTTCCCGCTCCAATCACTTGCAGATGACATTCTGTTGCGGGAATAGCTCAGTTGGTAGAGCACGACCTTGCCAAGGTCGGGGTCGCGAGTTCGAGTCTCGTTTCCCGCTCCAAACAGTGTCCGGTAGATATGTGTAAGTGACATTCCGTTGCGGGAATAGCTCAGTTGGTAGAGCACGACCTTGCCAAGGTCGGGGTCGCGAGTTCGAGTCTCGTTTCCCGCTCCAATCACTTGCAGATGACATCCTGTTGCGGGAATAGCTCAGTTGGTAGAGCACGACCTTGCCAAGGTCGGGGTCGCGAGTTCGAGTCTCGTTTCCCGCTCCAATCTCTCTTCGAACCCTTCGAATTCAATCTCTCCCCCAAGTACACGAATCCAGTTTCTCAGTACCATCACTGCCGCGTCCTGTTGGTAGAGCATGATCCGCGCTTGCCAAGGCTGGGGTCGCGAGTTCGAGTCTCGTTTCCCGCTCCAATCTCTCTTCGACGTTCTCATAATCCCTTTGAATTGCCCATCACATCGCGCCGCGATGATTTGTCGTATCCGGCGTTTGCCTGATTTCTCTCTTCCCCGCACATCCCAAGTCATAAGACCAAAATGTATTGCTTGCTAATAGCCTCCCGGAGATCGGGCACAACCCTTTGCGGTCGGCTAACAGGCTTGGCAGGTCCTGAATGACAGACAGTGGCTCGGTATAAGTTAAAACCGGGGCATTTAACCAAAACTCATCATTTTGATTTATAGCGGCTGTGGCGGCCATAAGCGGCTTGCAGGTGGGGATGGCAAGTCCGGCAAGAGCTCTGCCGATCGAGGAGGGGAAATCGCGGGCAAAAAAATAGGAGGGGCGATGGCTCCTCCTACGGGTTCACTGGCGCTGGCTCAGATAACGGTGACGTTCTCGGCCTGAGGGCCTTTTTTGCCCTGGGTCACAGTGAACTGGACTTTTTGACCTTCAGCCAGGGTCTTGAAACCTGCGCTCTGGATGGAGGAGAAGTGAACGAAAACGTCCGGTCCCTGGGATTGCTCGATGAAGCCAAAACCCTTGGTTTCGTTGAACCATTTTACTTGGCCGGTGCGAATGTCAGACATGTGGTAAGTCCTATCTATAACAAAATGAAACTAAGCCTGGTTGGGCAGCATTTGCCTGGAAGTCAGGGGTTGAAGCATGACTGACCACGTCTCTTTGTCCCAGTAGCATGTAGCACAATCCCTGTCTAAAGCCTGACCGATTGTACTGGAGCCCGATCCCTTGTCAATTTGGCACTTTTCATTTTTTGAGCGAGCTAAAAGTATTGTGAAGTCAGCAGCTTGTTTCATGCTTCACATCAAAAAAAACGGGAGGCCATGGCCTCCCGTCTGCATAAGGGGGGGTGGTCGAGCCCCCTTATTCCTTGAGAGCGAACCCTTCCCCCTGGCGGTCGTAGCGGTAGCTGACCTGACCGAGAGAGCGGACCTCGACCCGCTGGATGCGGCGGCTGGTGTCCACCAGGATGAACACCGACTTGCCCGACTGCAGCCGGGTCAGCGGCCTGTCCGGCCCTTCGATGGCGATGAGCCGGCTGAGCTCGGCCCCCGGCAGCTCGAACTTGCGGAAGATGGAGTAGAGGGTTTCACCGGCCTGCACGTCGTGCTGCAACCAGGTGCCATCCACTTTTTCCTCGACGGGCTTGGCGGCCTGGGGCTCACCGGCGTTGCCGACGGTCAGGGCCTGGGCCGGCACGGCCAGGGGGACCGCCAGAGAGCCTGACGGCGCCGTGGTCGGGGCGGCGGGGGCGGGCTCCCAGGCCAGCACCAGCAGCCAGAGCGGGATCAGCACCAGCAACCCTATGGTGTGTTTGCGGGGCAGGGGGCTTGCCAGCTTGAACGAGGCCGCCTTCGGCTCCTTGTTGCGCTGACCCAGGCCACTCATACCCTGGCCGAGACGCTGGCGCAGGGGCAGGGTAGCCGCGTTGATACGTTGGAGCAGGGTTCCTTGTGATTCGTCTTGGCGACGCTGCTGGGCTCGTCTGTTATGGCCACGTGGGCGACGGTCCGGGGTGGGCACGGCATTTACCTCTCACTACATTGCCTGCCATCAGGCAAATATGCCGCCTATGGTAAACGGACTCGCCCCCGAGGGGGAGAGTCCGGAGCATGAAAATTATCAGCTGAGACGAAACTGACCCAACAATTGCTGCAAACGTTCCGCCGCCTGACGCAAGGCCTGACTGGCGTTGGCCGTGCTGGTGGCGTCCCTGGCGATGTCGTTGGCCAGTGCGCTGGTTTTTGACAGATTGCCGGAGACAGTCTCGGAAACCGAGCTCTGCTCCTCGGCGGCGGAGGCGATCTGGTAGGTCATGTCGTTGATGGTGGCGATGGCCTGGAAGATGCTGCCGAGGGCTGCCTCCGCCTGATCCGCTTCCCCCACCGCCTGATGGGTCAGCTGCTGGCTCTGCTGGATGGCGTTGACCGCGTTGGTGGAGCTGTGGCGGATCTTGTCGATCAGCTCCTGGGTATTCTGCACCGCCTGCTGGGTGTTGCCCGCCAGCTTGCGCACCTCGTCGGCCACCACCGCAAAACCGCGCCCCTGCTCGCCGGCCCGGGCCGCCTCGATGGCGGCGTTGAGCGCCAGCAGGTTGGTCTGATCGGCGATCCCCTGGATGACGGTGAGGATGCTGGTGATCTGCTCGCTGTCGTGAGCCAGCCCTTCCACCACTTCGGCTCCCTTGCCCGCCTCGGCGGCCACCTTGTGCATGGAGTGGATCACCCGCTGGAAGCGTACCTTGCCCTCGTCCGCCGCGCTCTGGGCCTGCTTGGCGGAGTCGGCGGTGTTGTTGGCGTGGGTGGCCACCTCCTGGCTGACGTAGGACATCTCCTGTACCGCGGTCAGCATCTGCTCCATCTCGGCCTGATGATGCTGCAGGTTGCTGTCGGTCTGGCCGGCGATGCGATCGGTATCCCCAGCGTGGCGATGGACCTCGCTGGCGGTCTTCTGCACATCCCCGAGCAGGGCCTGCAGCTTGTCGATGAAGCGATTGATGCCCCGGGCCAGGGCCCCCAGCTCGTCCCGGGAGCGGCTCTCCAGACGCTTGGTGAGATCCCCCTCGCCGTCGGCGATGTCATCCACCAGGCTCACCATCTGGCGGATGGGGCCCGTGATGCTGCGGGCAATGACCAGCATGGTGCCAAGGGCCAGCACCAGCACCAGCAGGGCACCGATGAGCTGCTGGGTCATGGCGGCGCGGTTCATGTCGGTGAGCTGGCGTGCCAGCTCGTCCGCTCCTGCCAGCACCACCTTGTAGGGCAGGGTGACGATGATGGCCCAGTTGCGGGCCATGCCGGGCACCGCGATGGGCACCGAGATGCGAAACGCGTCGGTGAGCTCCTGGCGCTGCACGTCCGGTTTGAGGTACTGCTGCCAGCCGTTGCCGAGCACCTTGTCGGCGCGGCTGCCGAGCAGGCTGGCGTCGCCGCTGGTACCGGTGATGACGCCGGCGGCGCTGACGATCAGGGTCTCCCCCTTGCCGTCATAGATGTTGCTGTTGAGGGACTGGGCCTGGCGGCTGATGGAATCCACCGCCAAATCCAGCGCGGCGATGCCCTTGAACCGGCCATCCACAAGGATGGGGGTGGTGATGGTGCTCACCAGCACCTGCTGGCCGTTGATGTCCACCTTGAAGGGGTCGATGAGGCAGGGGCGCCCCTCCCGTTTCGGGCAGGCGTAGTAGTCGTTGGCCGGGTTGCCGAACTCGTCCGGATCGCTCTTCTCGATGGAGAGCAGCAGGTCGGTGCCTATGCTCTCCTTGTCGCGATAGAAATAGGGAACGAAGCGCCCCTTGTCGTCACTGCCGAGCGCGCTCTGGCCGGCGAAGCTTTCGTCCTGGCCGTCGAAGCCGTTGGGCTCGAAGCCCGCGAAGGCGCCATAGAGCTGGGGCTCCAGGGCAAGCTGGGCCTTGAGCAGATCGGTGGCTTGCTGGCGATCCAGCGGCAGCTTGCCCTCCTGCTGGCGGGCGAAGACGCTGGCCATCTGCTGGGTGTAGGAGAGCCCCTTTTGCAGCAGCTGGGTGATGGTGGCGGCCTCGGCACGGGCGTTGGCGCTCACCTTCTGCCACGCCTCCTGTTGCAGGGCGGCGCGGCTGGAGTCGATGGTGAGCTGCTGGGTCTGCCGGCCTGAATACTGGTTGAGCAGGATCAGGATGACCAGGGCCGTGGTCATGGCGACACCGGCCAGTACCAGGATACGATTCTGGATAGAACGAAACTGCTTCGCGCGTTCCTTGTATCGTTGAGGGTTCGTTGACGGGGTGACTGAAGTATCGGCTGTGCGGGAGATCTCTCCAGCGACCTCGCCTAGCTAAGCGGGAAAAAAGGGAAAATTCTGAGACATCACTCTAAAACAGCGGTTTTTGCGTGAATAGACCCTATTTTCCCCTCTGCCTCGCCATGGTTTTCCCATCCGTCATTGTCGGTGCTAAAATGCGACGGTTTTTTAACGAATTGGCCCAAGGCCCTCTACACAAGGCTTAAAGATGAAAGTCAAAACCCGTTTTGCTCCCAGCCCGACCGGCTTTTTGCATGTCGGCGGTGCCCGTACCGCACTCTATTCCTGGTTGTTTGCAAAGAACCAGGGCGGTGAGTTTGTGCTGCGTATCGAGGATACCGATCTGGAACGTTCCACTCAGGAGGCCATCGACGCCATCATTGAGGGCATGGAATGGCTGGAGCTGAACTGGGATGAGGGCCCCTACTACCAGACCAAGCGCTTCGATCGCTACAACGCACTGATCGACGAGATGCTGGCCGACGGCCGCGCCTACAAGTGCTACTGCTCCAAGGAGCGGCTGGAAGCGCTGCGCGAAGGCCAGATGGCCAACGGCGAGAAGCCCCGCTATGACGGCAAGTGCCGGGATGGCGACCACGATCACCCGGCCGATGCGCCCCACGTGATCCGCTTCCGCAACCCGACCGAAGGCTCCGTGGTGTTCGATGACCACGTCCGTGGCCGCATCGAGTTCGCCAACACCGAGCTGGACGATCTGATCATTCGCCGTACCGATGGCGCGCCGACCTACAACTTCTGTGTTGTAGTCGATGACTGGGACATGGAGATCACCCATGTGGTGCGTGGGGAAGACCACATCAACAACACCCCGCGCCAGATCAACATCTACAAGGCACTGAACGCGCCGGTACCGGAGTTTGCCCACGTCTCCATGATCCTGGGTGACGACGGCGCCAAGCTCTCCAAGCGCCACGGCGCCGTCTCCGTGATGCAGTACCGCGACGACGGTTACCTGCCGGAAGCGCTGCTGAACTACCTGGTGCGTCTGGGCTGGTCCCACGGGGATCAGGAGATCTTCACCCTCGACGAGATGATCAAGCTGTTCAGCCTGGATGCCATCTCCAAGTCCGCCTCCGCCTTCAACACCGACAAGCTCTTGTGGCTGAACAACCATTACATGCGCAGCCTGGATCCGGCTTATGTTGCCAAGCATCTGGCCTGGCACATGGAACACCAGCAGATCGACACCAGCAATGGCCCGGTGCTGGCCGACGTGGTCACCCTGCTGGCCGAGCGCTGCAACACCCTGGTGGAGGTGGCGGCCCAGAGCCGCTACCTGTTCGAAGAGTACGAGGCCATCGACGAAGCGGCAGCCAAGAAGCATCTGCGCGGTGTGGCTGCCGAGCCGCTGGCTCTGGCCAAGACCAAGCTGGCGGCCCTGGAGACCTGGACCACCGAGGCGCTGCACGAGCTGATTGAAGCGACCGCCGCCGAGCTGGGTCAGGGCATGGGCAAAGTCGGCATGCCGCTGCGTGTGGCCGTCACCGGTCTGGGCCAGTCTCCTGCCATCGATGCCGTGATGGCGCTGGTGGGCAAGGAGCGGGTCCTCGCCCGCATCGATCGCGCCCTGGCGTACATCGAAGCGCGCATGGCCGCCGAGTAATTCAGAACGCCGGTACGGGCCAGTCCCCTGGCATCGCCGACGCCGTGATGGCGCTGGTGGGCAAGGAGCGGGTCCTCGCTCGTATCGACCGCGCCCTGGCGTATATCGAAGCGCGCATGGCCGCTGAATAAACATTGGCCATGGCATGAAAAGGGCTCCCTGACGGGGGCCCTTCGTATTTTGGCCTCAAGCGGATTTGCGACGTAAAACAGCGACATAGCGACGAGGTTGGCGGTAAAAACAGCTAACTGCCTGAATTTTGACTAAACGCTCCAGTGGGCGAGAATTTTGGGTTGACAGCAAAGCGGGTGATGCCTATCATGCGCCTCCGTTGCCAGAGATAACTTTGGTAGCGCCGAGGTGAGTTGGGGTTATAGCTCAGCTGGGAGAGCGCTTGCATGGCATGCAAGAGGTCCGCGGTTCGATCCCGCGTAGCTCCACCAAATTCTTCTCGAACAATCTGGAATCCAAGGGGTTATAGCTCAGCTGGGAGAGCGCTTGCATGGCATGCAAGAGGTCCGCGGTTCGATCCCGCGTAGCTCCACCAGGTTCCCGATTGACATGAAGTACCCAGGGCAGTGCGGTGTGTATCACCCAGGCCGACCTTTGTGGGGTTATAGCTCAGCTGGGAGAGCGCTTGCATGGCATGCAAGAGGTCCGCGGTTCGATCCCGCGTAGCTCCACCATTATTGAGGATGAATGGCCGCCAGAACCATTCATTGAGTACCGAATTTGGGGTTATAGCTCAGCTGGGAGAGCGCTTGCATGGCATGCAAGAGGTCCGCGGTTCGATCCCGCGTAGCTCCACCAAATTCAGAGTGATTCAGTGTCACTCACACACATCGGGGTTATAGCTCAGCTGGGAGAGCGCTTGCATGGCATGCAAGAGGTCCGCGGTTCGATCCCGCGTAGCTCCACCATCTTTCGCAAGAAAGCACCAAGGCCACCGCATTGCGGTGGCCTTTTTGTTTGCCTGTCATTTGGATTTCCCATGATCTCGCCCTTTGCATTTGTCTGGCAAATGGCGTTTCACCCTGTCCGCGAGGGCATCAGCGGCCCTGGCCGCCGCTGACGGGGGTGAGGGTGGGGATTGGCGCCGATGCCGCCATGGCCATGGCGCGGGCTGCACGATGCCATCCTCTGCCGCGTGGCGGTTGGCTCGTTCGGCAGCCTGCGATGGCGCTTCACCTTGTCCGCGAGGGTATCAGCGGCCCTGGCCGCCGCTGACGGGGGTGAGGGTGGAGATTGGCGCCGATGCAGCCATGGCCAAGGCGCGGGCTGCGCGATGCCATCCTCTGCCGTGTGGCGGTTGGTTCATTCGGCAACCTGCGGGATACGCTATCCGGCCCCTGGAGTCAGCACCGGGTTTCCCCGTCGGCAGGGTGCCAGCCCCCCGGGAAAGGGGTGAGACGGGGCAACAGGGCATTTATTAATCCCATGATGTGGCCCTTTGCATTTGTTTTTCAAATGGCCTTGGCACAAAAAAAAGCCCGCGATCATCGCGGGCTTTGCACCTGGCATCGAGGATGCCGCGTCTTAGCGACGGCGCCGCCAGGCGAGCGGCAACAGGGCCAGCAGCAGGGCGCCCATGGCGCCGCCACCCCCCTTGCTCGCTTCCTTGAGCTTGAGGTCGACGATGACGGGGTCGTGGTCCGAGGCGCTGAAGGGGTTGTCCGACTTGATGAGATCGCCGGTGTAGGCGCTGCCATATTCGAACAGGTTGCTCTCGAAGGAGTTGATGTGCCAGTCGGCCACCGCCACCACCTTGTCAGCCAGCGCCGGGTTGGCGAGGGCGTAGTCCAGGGTGCCGAGCTCGGCCTCGTAGCTGTAGGAGATGGCCTTCTCCTGGTTGAACTTGACGTTCAGATCCACCAGGCCGTAACCCTTGGCCACCGTCCGGCCCATCTGCTCATAGGGCTTGTCGCCGATGTAGGTGTGGGAGGCGGAGCGGATCTGGCGCTCCCCCGCGACCGGCGCATAGTCGGTCAGCACACGGATGGGATCCTCCTTGGCGTAGGAGTTGAAGTCCCCCACCAGCAGCACCTGGCCCGGCATCTTGCTCACCGCCTCCCCCAGCACCTTGGCGGCGCTCACCCGAAACTCGGTGCACTTGCCCTGCCGATCCGCAGGCTCCGTCTTGCCATCCCCGTTCTCATAGCAGCCCGACCCCTTGGACTTGAGGTGGTTGACCACCAGGGTCAGGGGGGCGTCGCTGCCCGCCACGGTGAAGCGCTGGACCAGGGAGTCCCGCTGACCGGCGCTCTTGGTGACGCCGCCCGTGGTGTAGCGCTGCTGGGGCAGGGGGATGACGTCGGCATCCCCGCTCGGGGTGAGCAGGGCGGGGCGGTAGATCATGGCCACCATGATGGCGTCGCCGCCAAAGAAGCGATCCTCCGTGAGCAGGGCCTTGGGCAGGGTGACGAAGGCGTAGTGCTTGCTCGCCTCCTTCTGCCTGGCGTTGAGGCTCTCCACCAGATCGTGGAGGGCGGCGTGCTCGTCAAAGCCGTTGTTCTCCATCTCCATCAGGCCGAGCAGGTCGGCGTCCATTTCGGTGATGGCGTTGACGATCTTGGCGCGCTGCAACTGGAACTCCTCCAGGCTCTTGGCGCCGCGGTTGCAACCCTTGGCGCTGTCCGCATCCGCCTGATCCGCACAGAGCACGTTGAGGGCGCCCCCCACGCTGGAGTGGCTGGTGAAGTAGTTGAGCACGTTGAAGCTGCCGATGCGAAGGTCAGTGCCATCCACGCGGGCCGGGGCGCTCTGGCGGTCGTTGTCGCCGGTGCGCAGCAGATCCCCCGCGGTGATGGTCTGATCCCGGGGCACGATAAGGCGGTACTCGTTGTAGCTGTAGCCGACCATGGCCTCCAGATTGATCGGGGCATCGCCGATGCGCAGGTAACCCTGCTCCGGCTCCCAGGCGGGCAGCCAGGGGAGCTTGCCGTCCCCCGCCTTGAAGTCCGACTCGAGGAAGACGCGGTTGCTGGCGTTGGCCTCGGCCAGCGCCACGGCCTCGGGGCTGCTCGCCACATGGCGCTGGGTCGGCTTCATCAGCGGGGCGCCGTGAGCGAGCACCAGGTTGTTGCGCCGCGCGGCATAGTCGTAGCTGAAGTTGCGGCTTATCTTGAGGGCGCTGTCGGCGTCAAGGCGCACTCGCATCCCTTCGTGACGCTCCAGGGCTCGGGCCAGGGTTTCCCCCTCCAGTACCCGCAGCGCCGTGGCGGCCGGGGCGGCGCCCTGGGCCAGGGTTGTCAGGCGCGGCGTGCTGCCGTCAAACAGGGGCTTGAGCTGGGTGTGGCCGTAATACTCCTCGACCTTGGCCTCCAGACAGACCAGGGCGCCCGGCTGGATGTCCGGGTACTTGCTGGCGAAGTTCTTGTCGTTGAGGTAGACGAAAATGCCGTCCGACGTCTCGGGGTTGCCGTCCCCCTGCACATCCAGCAGGTAGAAGCCCTTGTTGAGGCTTTCCCCCAGACCCGAGACTACTGCCTTGACCGAGACGCTCTGGGCGCTTTCGAACTGATCGTCCGGGACGAGGGGGCTCTTGTCGCCACTGCCCTGGATGGCGGGGATGGGGGTGAGGGCACTGTCGGCCGGGCAACTGAAGCCGGCGGCGTAGAGAGAGGGGGACGCGAGCGCGAGCCCCACGGCCAGCGACAGCAGGGTAGGTGTTCCTTTCATGGGTATTCCTTTTTTTATTTTTGCCAGTGTTTCCATAGCCTTGGCATCGTGGCCAAGGGTGCGCATTGTCACATTTCTGGCAGCTCTGACCAGTGAACCAACGCACATTATGAGGAGACAAAGGAGCCCATCTGCCATTTTTTGACGTGGCTAACAGTTTGATATTGATGATCTATTTGTCATCAGGTGGGAGCGAAAAGTGTGAGGCCGCCAGCATTCACATATTTTCCTTCGAGAATAAAGATTGAGCAGTGGTCACTTGCTTCCTATACTCGAGCCGTTCCTCACGGAACCCAGGCAAAGGGCAAACCGGCAGTGATGCCGGGACGCAAAGCCTCCGATCTGTCCCATCCGGGCCAGACAGCGGGGTTACCCGCGAATTCAACTTCGAAGTGCGACACTCGCCTATGCCGCCTGACAGTACTCTTCGAATACCTTGACAGGCTGCCTGAATCCGAGACATTTCCGAGGTCGTAGGTTGAGCCACTGCTCCGCTCTCCTGACATCCTCGTCCGTGACCTCTCTCAGGTCTGTTCCCTTTGGGATAAACTGCCTCAACAGCCCATTGCTGTTCTCGTTCAGACCGCGCTCCCACGAAGAGTAAGGGTGCGCAAAGTAAGTCTCGGCACCCAGCGCTTCCTCTATCGCCTTGTGTTCGGCAAACTCGCCGCCGTTGTCAAAGGTGATGGTATGCACCTGCTCGATGTAGGGCGTTAACATCTCGATTATCGCATCCCGCACCACCCCAGCCTGTTTACTCGCGACCCGCTTGACCAGATAGAGCCGGCTCTTGCGCTCCACCAGGGTGACCAGTGCACCTGTGCCTTGCTTGCCCAGCACCGTGTCCGCCTCCCAATCACCGAGCCGCTCCCGGCTATCGACGATAGCCGGCCGTTCATCAATAGAGCGGGCTTCCTTGATGGGAGAACGCAGGCTGCTCGCCCCCTTGCGGTAGCGCTTGTGGCCCTGGCGCAGATGGCGGTACAACTGGCCACCCCGGGCTTTGTCGGCGGCCACATGGCGGTATATCCACTCGTGACTCACCATGAGGCCTATCTGCTTGCCCACCGCGCTTATCTGCTCCGGGCTCCACCACCAGGCGAGTGTCAGCTCGACAAACTGGATGACATCGGCAGATAGCCGAGATTTGGCCGCACTGGCCCGTCGGTGGGTGGCGTGCTGATGCGCATTGTCTGGCTGGTAGCCCTGCGGCCCGGCGTTACGACGCAGCTCCCGGTAGAGGGTGGAGCGATGAACGCCAATGGCGCGTGCGGTGGCAAGGATGGACATCCCCTGTGCGCGAAGCACCGATAACTGGTATCGTTGCCCCTCGGTCAACTGCTGATAGCTCATGGTGATACTGCTTTTACTTTGGCGAGCAGAAGGGTACCACCAATCAGCAGTTGGCCACCTCTCGCCATTCATCCATGAGTGTCGCACTTATTATCTGAATTCCCGACCCAGGGTGACTTGAGGGTTTGTGGCCCGTCCATGGCCTGTTGTCGCTCCCTTGTTCCCTGTTGCGATTGCGCTTTTCCCGGCATTGAAGCCAAGACAAAACAAGGAAGATAACAATATGCAACAGATCTTGAGGCCCAGCAGGCTTGCCATGCTGGTCGCCCTTGCGGCCGTCCCTGCCTGGGCGCAGGCCGCTTACCCCGCCTATCAGGCCGGCACCGCCTACAAGGCTGGCGACATCGTCAGCAACGCAGGCGCCCTCTATGAATGCAAGGAATTCCCTTACTCCGGTTGGTGCGGCGCGTCCCCCTATCACTATGCCCCCGGGGTGGGTGTGGTCTGGGCCGATGCCTGGAAGCTGTATGGTGGCGAGGTGCCGCCACCGTCCCTGGTCGTCGCCATCGGCTCCCCCGCCGTGGGTGCCAGCGTCAGTGAGGGGGCCAGTGTGGCCCTGGCGGTGACGCTGAGCGGCCCGGTCACGGCGCTCGCCCGGGTGGAATACCTCATCGACGGCACCCTGGTCGCCACCGCCACGGCTTCTCCCTGGAGTGCCAGCTGGTCTGCCGCCGGTGCGGGCAATCACGCCCTCAAGGCCCGGGCGCTGGATAAAGACGGCAAGGTGCTGAGCGAGGCGGATTCGAGCTTCAAGGTCGCCGCCGTGGTGACGCCAGAGGCGCCCAGGGTGAGCATCGCAAGCCCCGCCGCCGGTGCCAGGGTGACCCTGGGCCGCGCCCTCACCGTGAGCGGCAATGTCACCGACGCCAATGACGACGTCGCCAAGGTCGAGCTCTTCGTGAATGGCCAGAAGGTTGGCGAGGACACCAGCGCCCCCTGGCAACTGAGCTGGACGCCCCAGAACAAGGGGCTGACCGGCCTCAAGCTGGTGGCGACCGACAAGACCAACCTCTCTGGCGAGTCGGCCCAGGTGGACGTGCAGGTGGAAGAGGCGGCCCTGCCCCCCACCGGCGGCAACCTCTCCTGTGACGTGCGCCAGATCTACCGCGCCGACGGCAGCGAGTGCATGGGGGATGACCACGGCCGCCGCGTCATCGGGTATTTCACCTCCTGGCGCACCGGCAAAAACGGCCTGCCCGCCTACCTGGTGAGCGACATTCCCTGGGACAAGATCACCCACATCAACTACGCCTTCGCGGCGGTGGACGAGCAGAGTCACACCATCAAGGTGGATGACGCCGCCACCAAGCTGACCTGGAACGGAGTGCCGAGCGCCGAGATGGATCCGGAGTTTGCCTATCAGGGTCACTTCAACCTGCTGTCGAAGTACAAGAAGCAGTACCCGGACGTGAAGACCCTCATCTCCGTCGGGGGCTGGGCCGATACCCGCGGCTTCTACGCCGCCACCACCAAGGGCGACTGCTCGGTCAACACCGCCGGCATCAACGCCTTTGCCGACTCGGCCGTGGGCTTCATCCGCCAGTACGGCTTCGATGGGGTGGATATCGACTACGAGTACCCCACCTCCATGAAGGATGCGGGCAACCCCAACGATTTCCCGCTCTCCAACCAGTGTCGCGGCAAGCTCTTTGCGAACTATGAAGTGCTGATGAAGACCCTGCGCAACAAGCTCGACAGCGCCGGTGGCTAATAACATCATGTCGATCAGCCAATAACATCATGCCGATCACTTTTTTTCTGCCCGCGTTTATAGCGTCTTCCTTTTACTCCGCCTGATCGGCATCGGTCAAGTTGGCGCCCTGTTTTCTCATCGATTCTCCCGTTAAGGTCACGCGCACCGCTCTGTGGATCAGTCGGTCCAAGATCGCCTCGGCGAAGGTTGCCTCTCCGATCATCCCGTACCACTTCTCCACCGGCAATTGGCTCGCCACTATCGTTGAGACGTTGCCGTAGCGGGTATCGATGATCTCCAGCAGGTTGCTGCGTTCGCTCGCGTCCAGCATCTCCATGCCCCAGTCATCCAGGATCAGTACCCCTATGTTGCTTACCCGCTCCAGCAGTTTCGGATAGCTGCCATCCGCTTGGGCCAGTCGCATCTCTTCAAGTAGGGTTTTCAGCCGGTAATACCGCACGCCCACTCCTTGCCGGATAAAGTAACGGCCCAGGGCACACGCCAGGTAACTCTTGCCACAGCCTGCCGCGCCCGTTAGCAGCAGGTTTTGTTGATGACTCAGCCAGTGTCCTTCCAGCAGTTGGCGGATCTGCGCTTTGCTCACGCCTCGACCCGCCCGATAGTCGAGCTGCTCCACCTGTCCGGCTAGCCGGAACCGGGCTTGCTTCTCCAGGCGGTTGGTTTTCCTCTGCTCCCGCTGCACCAGCTCATGGCTCAGTAATAGTTGCAGCCGCTCTTCAAAACCCATATCCAGGTACAGCATGCTCTGGGCCTGCTGCTGGTTCAGAGCCTGTTTCATGCCGCTCAAGTGCAGGCGGCTTAGTTGTTCATCGAGGTGTAATTGCATCGGCTTCTCCTGATCCGTGGGGTTAGTGGAAGTAGTGCTCGCCATGGACATTGTCATGACGGATGTCTTGCAGCGGATCCTGTCGCTCGTTGGCAATGAGTTGTTGCTCCTCCAGGCCATGCTTGAGCATGCTGCGGATGTTGTGCAGCCGGTTGGCGCCGGTCAGGTGCCCCCGGAGGCAGGCCGCTTCCAGCCGCTCCTTGCCATAGGTTTTGCTCTGCCCCAGCAAGGCCAGGCAAGGGCGCACCGCTTGCGTCGAATGCTCTGCCTGCCGGATAAAGCCATCCACCCAATGCGTGGTGTAGGGGCCGATGGACGCCGCCCAGCCAAGCAGTCGCTCTGGCGACCACTCCAGCAGTGCCTGATGATGCGCGGGCATGTGTTCACGCAGGCTGCTGTGCTGGCCTTTGTGATGACTCCGCTGGTGTTCGGCCACGATCTTGCCCGCGTGGTACAGCGTGACGGTATGCTCGGCCAGATGCGCCTCCAGCCGCTTGCCCTGCAAGGCATAGGGCACTGAGTAATAGTGCTTTTCCAGATCGACGTGGTAGTCCTTACCAACCAGCACCGGCACTACTTTGGTGTAGTGATAGGGATAATCCGGCAACGGCTTGAGCGCCGGTGCATCGAGCTCGGCAAACAGTGAGGCACGGCAGCCAGGCAGCTTCTGGAAGGATTTCTGGTTGAGCCGGGTCAGCAGTTCACCCATTCGCTGATTGAGCTGGGCCAGGCTATGGAAGGTTTCATGACGCAGCACCGCCAGGATCCAGCGGGTGACGATCTGCACGCCCACCTCCGCCTTGGACTTATCCTTCGGCTTGCGGGGCCGCGCGGGCATGATCGCCGTACCGAAATGGGCCGCCAGCATCTGGTAGGTAGGGTTGAGATCCGGATCGGTATTGCGCGCCACGCTGACGGCACTCTTGAGGCAATCAGGTACCACCAATTGCGGCACACCGCCAAAGAACTCGAAAGCGCGCTTGTGGCTCATCACCCAGTCATCGAGCTGCTGGGAGCGGGTGGCCTCGGCAAAGGTGTAGTTGGAGGCCCCCAGCACGGCGACAAAGATCTGGGCCCGGTAAAGGATCTCGCCGGTATGCGGATCGACAATGGGCATGGTCTGGCCGCAGTAGTCGACAAAGAGTTTTTCGCCCGCAATATGGGTCTGCCGCATCGAGGGTTGCAGCAGCGCCGCCCACTCTTTATAGAGCCGACAGAAGTGGTTGTAGCTGTAGTGGGAGCCTGGATGGCGCTCGGCGTACTCCTGCCATAGCAGCTCGAGGGTCACGCCTTTTTGACCTGGTTTTTTGAGTTCCTGATGCAACAAGGCCCAGTTGGGAGTGGGTTTGTGCTGAGTTTTATGGACAGAGCAGGTCTTGAGAAATGCGCGCTCCAGGGAGACATCATCCCAGGACTCAGACAGGGGCCAGGTCATGATACCCAGTTGAGCCGCCCGGTTGAGGTAATAGGATACGGTGCTAGGAGAGATATGCAGGCTGAGGGCGATCTGCCGATGAGCCAGTTGAGCCTGATATTTAAGGCGAAGAATTTCTTTGAGTTTTCTCACAGTGATAGGCCTCGCAGACATGCACGTTCCTCTGTTGGAGCAGATGGGAAAGTGCGGGTTTAACGAAGCGGGGAGAAAAAGTCACCAATAACATGGATGCCGATCATGGTTTCCCATCGAGGGTAAAAAGTGATCGGCGTGGGATGTTATTGAGTGATCGGCATGGATGTTATTACGTGATCGGCATGAATGTTATTGAGCGATCGCCATGCGTGGGAATATGCAGCCGGCACCGAGGACGGTCGCAAGTACATGCTGACCATCGCCTCGCCGGCCTCGGCCTACCTGCTGCGCGGCATGGAGAACTTCCAGGTCACCCAGTACCTCGACTACGTCAACCTGATGACCTATGACTTCCACGGTGCCTGGAACCACTTCGTCGGTCACAACGCCGCCCTGTTCGACAACAAGGCGGATCCCGAGTTGTCCCAGTGGGGTGTCTACACCCAGGCCCAGTTTGGCGGCATCGGCTATCTCAACTCCGCCTGGGCGGCCCACTACTTCCGGGGTGCCATGGCGGCGGGCAAGATCAACATAGGGGTGCCTTACTACACCCGCGGCTGGCAGGGGGTCACCGGTGGCACCCATGGCCTGGGGGGCAAGGCGGCGCTGCCGAGCCAGAGCGATTGTCAGCCGGGTACGGGGGGCAGCATTGTCCCCTGCGGCAACGGGGCGGTCGGCATCGACAACATCTGGCATGACCTTGACAAGAACGGCAAGGAGATTGGCGGCGGCGCCGTGCCCATGTGGCATGCCAAGAACCTGGAGCACGCGGCCAGCCTCGGCATCACCACCCTGCCGAGCTACGGCCAGGCCTGGGGTCTGGATCCCAACAACCCGGCCCACGTGATGCAAGGCCAGTATGTGCGTTACTACGACGGCAAGGCCCATGCGCCCTGGCTCTGGAACGAGCAGAAGAAGGTGTTCCTCTCCACCGAAGATGAAGAGTCCATGGGTCACAAGCTCGACTACATCGTCAAGCGGGGCCTGGGGGGCGTCATGTTCTGGGAGATGGCGGGGGACTATGACTTCGACGCCGCGAAGAACGAGTACGTGATGGGCAGCACCCTCACAGCCTGGCGTATGAGAAGTTCAGCAAGGCCGACAAGGCGGCCCTGAAGCAGAATGATCTGCCGGCTCCGGCCGCCCAGCTCGACATCGGCGTGAGCCTCTCCGGCTTCAAGGAAGGGGACTCCAACTACCCGATCAACCCGACCCTGAAGCTCACCAACAAGTCGACCCAGACCATTCCGGGCGGCACCCGCATCGAGTTCCTGATGCCCACCTCCACCTCAGACACCATCACCGACCAGAGCGGCATGGGGCTGAAAGTGGTGGAGAGCGGCGGCAACCAGAACTCCGACGGCATCGCCAATGAGAAGGACTTCCACAAGGTGGCTCTGACGCTGCCGGCCTGGAAAGCCTGGACGCCGGGCACCGACGTGGAAGTGGCCATGACCTACTACCTGCCGGCCGCCGGCGTGCCGAGCGGCATGCGCCTGATTGCCGGCAGCCAGACCATAGGCCTGAAGTCCGACTTCCCGGCCCTGGCCGAGGCGGTGCTGGGCAGCAGTGGCGGTGGTGACGGCGGCAGCGGTGGCACCACCTGTGCCAGCCAGAACGTCAACCCGGCGGACTACAATGCCTATCCGACTTGGCCGCGCGGGGATCACGCCAATGGCAACGACCGCATGACCAACGGCAAGGCGGTGTGGCAGGCCAACTGGTGGACCAGCAGCGAGCCCAAGGCGGGCGATGGCAGCTGGAAGCTGGTGTGCAGCTACTGAGTTGTCCCGGCTGCTGTACCAGCAGCGAACTCAGAGTGGGCGACGGCAGCTGGAAGCTGGTGTGCAACTACTGAGTTGTCCCGGCTGCTGTACCAGCCGCGAGCTCAGAGCGGGCGACGGCAGCTGGACGCTGGTATGCAGTGACTGATGACCTGTTGAAGGGGTTGCCCCCTCCCAACGCAACGACCCAATCCGGGGCCCAGGCTCCGGATTTTTTTGTGCCTTGTATCAGGAGAAGGAGGGGGAAAAGGGCAGGGGCGGTGCCATAAAAAAGACCGCTCCGAAGAGCGGCCAATTGCCACCAAGGCAATCTGCGGGGTGACCCCCTTGTCGATGTGTCGCGGCCCGGATGCCGAGTCGGGGAGATCCCCGCCCCGCCAGCCGGGCCGCGCAGCTTTATTGGGTGACGGCGCCGCCCTGCTGCTCTTTCAAGAAGCTGATCCAGGGGGAAGCACGACCACTGACGTTGCCATTCTGGGCGGCCTGAGTGAAGGCGGAGAGCGCCTCCTTGGGCTTTTGCTGCTCAAAATAGGCGACCCCGGTCAGGAACTTCAGATCCGCCCGCTGCTCGCCGCTGGCGTTGGCGGCAGGCTTGGCGGCGAAGGCCACCAGATCCTGGTAGCGCTTGCTCTGGATCATCATGCGCGCCATCTTGAGCTGCAGCTCGGCATTGGGGGCCAGCTTGTAGGACTTGGCCAGGGTGTCGATGGCCGGGTCCAGCTCCTTGGCCTGATGCCAGTAGTTGGCCAGCGTCTTGTAGTTGGCCGCGGTGCTCTCGATCTGCCCCTCCTTCATGGCCTTCTCCATCACGCGGGCGGCGCGGTGGGGAATGCCGGCGAAGGCCAGGTAGTTGGCGAGCCGCTGCAACTCGTTGGCTTCGGTCAGCATGCCGAGGTTGTAGGCCCCTTCCAGTGCCGCCAGGGCCTTGGCATCGTTGCCCGCCTGCATGTGCATGGCCGAGAGCTGGGTCCAGTACTTCTTCTTCTCCGGGTAGCGGTCCACCAGGGCAGTCAGCACCTCGGTGGCCGGCTTGTACTGTTTCAGCTCGTAGTGGGCCGCCATCTTCAGCAGGTACCAGGACTCCGGCGCCTTGCCTGCGGAGAGCTTGATCGCGTTGTCCACTGCCGGAATGGCTTCCCGGTACTGCTTGAGCTGCACATGGGCGTTGGCCAGGGTGATGTAGGCGTGCGGGGTCGGCTTCTCGTCCTTGCCGAGGTTTGCGAACCACTCCTTCATGGTGTTGATGGAACCCTTGAAGTTCCCCTCCGCCATGTAGAGCTGGGCCAGGTTGTAGCGCACCTGCTGGGCCACCGGGGGCGGCAGGCCGCCGGTGGCGATGGCGTCGGCGAAGTACTTGGTCGCCTGACCGTACTTCTCCTGCTGCGCCGCCACGAAGCCCAGGGTCTGCAAAATGACCCCCTTGTCGTAGACCCGCTCGCCGGCGCCGGACAGCGCCTCCTGCAGCTTGGCATTGGCCTCGCCGTATTTCTTCTCGGTGATCAACGCCTGGGCCTTGTTGACCGCGCGGTAGGCGCGGTCAGACAGGGCGGGTTGTTCGGCGGCCCAGGTGGCGGTGCTGAGCAGCACCGCCATGGCCACCGGGGCGAGGATCAGGGTATGTAACTTTTTCATCGCCACCCTCCTTAGTTGGTCGCAAACTCGATCTCTTGCTGCATGCGACTGGCCTGCGGCTTGCCGTCCACCATGGCCGGCTTGAAGGTCCACTTGGCGATGGTCTGGCGCGCCGCCTTGCCGAGGTCATAGCTGCGGGGCTCTTCCTTGACGATGCGGATGTTGCTCACGGTACCGCGCTCGGTGACGGTGAACTCCACCAGCACCTTGCCGGACGCAAGACCGGCCAGGGCCGCCTTGCGGGGCATCATGGGCTCGAAGGTCGCCATCGGGATGGCGCCGTTGTTGCCGCCCATGCCGCCGCCACCGCCGCCGGTGCTGTAGGCACCCAGGGCGTTGCCGCCACCGATGTTGACCGGGATGTCGAGTTTGGGCATGTCCATGGGGGAGCTGTCCATCTTCGGCCTGTCCGTGCTCGCCACCTCCATCTCGGGCGGGGGCGGCGGGCGGTTCGGGGGCGGCGGCTTGGGCAGTTCCCGTTGCTTCTCTTGCAAGGTCTCCTGAGGCTTGAGGCGGATGAAGTCGGTCATGGTGACGTCCTCCCGCTCCGTCAGCTCCCGGTGATCCGGCGTGATGAGCTTGTTCATTCCCAGGAACAGGAAGAACACCACTACGCAGGAGACCGCTAACGATATCAGGTATCTCATGGCATTCGCTCCGGCATCAGCTGCTCTTGTCGGCGGCGATGGAGATGTTCTGGACACCGGCCATGCGGATCTGGTCCATGACCTGCACCACCAGACCGGAACGGGATTCGCTGTCGGCCTGGATCACCACGGCGCTCTCCGGGTTCTCCGCCCGCAGCCGCTCGATGTTGGCGCGCACGGCACCCACTTCGACGACCCGTTTGTCGACCCAGACCTGACCGTTCTCGCGGACCGCGACCATGATGTTCCCCTTCTTCACCGTCTCGGCCGTGCTGGCGCTCGGGCGGTTGATCTCCACGCCGGACTCCTTGACGAACGAGGTGGTGACGATGAAGAAGATCAGCATGATGAACACGATGTCCAGCATGGGGGTCAAATCGATGGCCGCCTCGTCAGCACCGCTGTCGCTGTGACGTTTTCTCATGGCAAAAAACTCCTTGCTTGTTCTGTGCCCCGGCGGGCATGGCCCGGCCGGGGATGTGCATCCTGCATCAGCCGTGTTTCAGGTTATCTTCCAGCTTCTGCACGGCCAGCTTGGCCTTGTGATCGAGCTGGTTGACAAAAAACAGGCCGGAAAGGGCGGCAATCATGCCCGCCATGGTCGGAACCGTCGCCTTGGAGATCCCCGAGGCCATCGCCCTGGGGGAGCCGGTGCCGGTGATGGCCAGGGTATCGAACACCTGCACCATGCCGACCACGGTCCCAAGCAGCCCCATCAGCGGGCAGAGGGCGATCAGCACCTTGATGATCGGCATCCCCTTGTCCACCGCCATGGCGACCCGGGAGACCAGCTCGCGGCGGATCTGCCTGGCAGACCAGGAGAGGTGATCGGTGCGGGCCAGCCAGGCCGTCTTGGTCTGCTTCACCTGCTGGGGATAGACCGCCATGAAGTAGAACCAGCGCTCCAGCAGCAGGGCCCACATCATCAGGGTCAGGAAGAACAGGGCGACCAGCACGTCGCCCCCCAATCCCAGAAACCGGCGGACCGACTCGACTTCTTCAATCAACCAGAACCACATGGGTGACTCCTTAGGCTGCGGCTTTGGCGGCGTGCAGACGTTCCTGATAACGGGCAACGAAACCGGCGCTCTGCTCTTCCAGTACCTGGATCAGACGGCGGCTCTGGGTCTGCACGATGGTGTAGAGGAACAGCATGGGCACGGCCACGACCAGACCCTGCATGGTGGTCACCAGGGCCTCGGAGATACCGCCCGCCATCAGCTTGGGATCGCCGGTACCGAACAGGGTGATGGCCTGGAAGGTGGCAATCATCCCGACCACGGTACCCAGCAGGCCCAGCAGCGGGGCGACGGAGGCGATCAGCTTGATGAGGCTGATGCCCTTCTCCAGCTTGGGCACGTTGCGCAGGATGATCTCGTCGAGCTTGGATTCCAGATCCTCGATGTTGTCACCCCGGTGATCCTGGTAGGCACCCAGCATCTCGCCGATGGGGTTGCCCTTGATGATCTGCTCGGATTTCAGTTGCTTGCGCATGGCACCGCCGATGAGGGAAAGACGGGCACCGCAGAACAGGGCCAGCAGGGTACCGATGACACCCAGCGCCAGGATCACGTAGCCCACGGAGCCACCCTGATCGATGCGCTCCTTGAGGGTCGGCGACTGCACCAGCAGGGAGAGGATCACGCCACGGGACGGGTCGATGAAGATGGGTTCGACGCTGCCGCCACCATGTTCAAACTTGGCGACCGGTTCCAGCACCGCGTTCTCGGGCTGGCGGGAGAGTTGCTCGAACTTGCCGGTCTCCGGCACGAAGGTGAGGTACTTGCCTTCGGAGACGGTGTTGAACTCACCGATCTGGGTGACGGTCTTCTCGGCCTGGTTGCCTTCGCCATAGACCACGGTGGCCGGGATCTGGCTCACCTTGCCACCGTCGACCATGCGGCTGAGGGTGGTGGTCCAGAAGGCGGTCAGGTCATCGCTGGAGGGCAGCTCCTTGCTCTCGGCCAGGCGGGTCAGCAGGGCGGTCTGCTCCGGATGCTCGACCCGGCGGGCAGAGGCGTTGAAGATCCCCTTGAACTCGCCGGCGAACTGGCGCAGCACGCCAAACATCTCGCCCATGTTGCCGGAGCGCTGGCGCAGGGTCTCGGTCAGCTCGGTGAGCTGCTTGTCGTTGGCATCGAAGGTGGCCTTGAGCTTTTCGCCCCTGGCGACTTCGGCGGCGAGATCCGCCTTGGCCTTGGCGAGCAGGGCCCCCTGTTCGTTCTTGTCAGCCAGGAAGCGGGCTTCCCGCTCCTTGTTGAGCTGGGATTCGCTGGTGCTGGCGGCCTTGACCTGATTGAGCAGGGCGTTGAGATCCACCGGCTTCTCGGCGGCGGTCACCGGCAGGGTGACCAGGGTAGCGCCCGCGATCAGCGAGGCGATGGCAAGTTTGATTCCTTTCATGATGCTTTCTCCGCAGTTTGAACCGGCAGCTTGATGAGGGCGGGGGGCGCCTGCTTCTTCGCGATGCGAAGGCCTTGTTCAACCGCACTGCGATACTCCTGGGGCAGTACTTCCCACTGGCGGGTCTTCTTGTTCCACATGCCGGTCTCGTTGCCATCCGGGGATTGGTAGAGCAGGGCGATGCGGCCGACGCGCAGGAACTCGTAGGTCTTCTCGTCCCCATCCTTGTCCAGGCTCGCCTTGTAGGCTTCGATGGTGCGGCTGAAGCCCTCCTCGATCTGGTAGGCCTCGAGGATCTTGCGGTACTTCTCGGAGATGGTGACGTCGGCCCGGTTCATGAGATCGGTCAGGGCCGCCACGCGGTCCTCACGCTCCACCTTCTGGAACGGCAGGTCCAGGGAGACGAACTGCTCGAGGGAGTCGATCATCTTGAGCATCAGGGGCACCACTTCGGTGCTGGTCTGGTCGATCTGGGCGATCTGCTTTTGCATGGAGGCGAGTTCGGCGCTCTGGGAGTCGACCATCTTGCCCACTTGCTCGTTGTAGGCGCGCAGGCTGTCCACCTGGCGCAGGGCGGCCTTGTACTGGGCCAGGGCAGACTCGGCAGACTCGGCGTAGCTGTCGATCTTCTGCTGGGAAACTTTGGATGCATTGTCGGTGGCGGCTTGAGCGTCCACAGCCTGACCGGCGGTGGCGGCACTCAGATTGAAGCTGGTCAGCAAGGCAGCCGAAATCAGGCTGCCGAGGAGCGCTTTCTTCATTGTAATTGTCCTTGTCTTCATAGGATTACCCTATCTCCGTAACTTCCTTGGGACCTTGGGCAAAGCCGGCCCGAACGGGCCGGCTTGTGGTTTGCTGGTGGATTAGAACTTCTGGCTGTAGTCGAGGTAGTAGATGCGACCGTCGATGCTGTAGAGCTCGTCGTCATAGGTGAAGCCATCGCTCTCGAGGGACGGGCCCACGTTGAACATGTTCTTCACGCCGACCTGGATCTTGCCGTTCCAGGGCGCTTCCACACCGACGTTCAGGTTCCAGGTGGTCTGGGACGCGATGTGGCCCACTTCCTCACCGGTATTGGCGATGTAGTCCTGGCTCTGGGAGTCGATGTAATTCGCACTCAGGTAGGTATCCATGTTCCACCATTGGGGAACGTTGATACCCACACCGGAGCTGAAGCGCATCTGGGGCAGACCGTTCTGGCCGATCTTGTCGATGACGGGACCACCGGCGTACAGACCTTCCTTGTATTTCAGGATGTAGGTACCGCCCAGGTCATAACGCACGGTGGCGTAGTTCAGGTCGTAGGTGTAATCCACCTTCAGGTCGAGGCCGGAGGTCTCGAGGGTCCCCAGGTTGACCATGGGAGCGATGGCGCTACCGATCTTGCCCTGGCTGTTGCGGGTGATGCTGCTGGAGCTGCCGCTGTTCAGTTCGTCATAGATGAGAGACTGCAGGGAGTTCAGCTGGATCACGTCCTCGATCTTGATGGTGTAGTAGTCCAGGGAGAGGTTCAGGTCATCCACCGGGCTGTAGGCCACCCCGAAGTTCCAGGTGTCCGCGGTCTCTTCCTTCAGATCCTCGTTGGAGGTACGGGTGGTGGTGTACTGGCGGTTCGGGCAGTCTGCCGCGGAGATGCCGTTGGCCTCGCAGTAGACGTAATCCTTCGCCCAGTCGGCGGACTCGGAATCAGCCGAGTAGAGATCGCTCAGGCTGGGGGCGCGGAACGAACGGGACCAGGAGGTGCGCAGCATCAGGTTGTCCAGCGGCTGGTAACGCAGGCTCGCCTTGGGGGAGAAGGCGCTGCCGAAGTCGCTGTACTTGTCGAAGCGACCGGCCACGTTCAGCTCGATCTGCTCGGTGATGGGCACCAGGGACTCGATGTAGGCGGCAGTCACGTCACGCACGCCACCGGAGGAGTTGCCTGCGGAGCCGATGATGTTGCCGGCTTCGGACTGGGCGTCGTACTTGTCGGCATAGACCCAGTCGTTGTACTCGGCACCGGCGTACCAGCTGACCGGACCGGCCGGCAGTTCACCCATGTCCCACTGGACACCGGCGTACCACTGGTAGAAGTCCATGGTGGCGCGGCGGCTGGTGTCGGCGGCCATGGAGGCCGTGCTCTGGGGGTCGAACTCGCCACCGACGAACTTGCCGTCGGCGATCGCCTGCTGGGCGGCGGACTTCAGCACGTAACCGGTGCCGTTTTCCTTGTTGTCGGTCTTGGAGTACATGTAGCCGGCGTTCCACTGCATGTCGCCGACGCTTTCGGTGGCGATGGTGCCTTCGAAGCCGAGGTTCATGCTGCCGGTGGTGTCGGTGACATAGTTGTCACGGGGACCGACGTTGCTGAAGCGGTAGTAGGCGTAGGCAGCCTCACCCAGACCCTGGGTGGCGGCGGCATCCAGGCCGTTGTCGGTGAAGAACTGGGCGTTCTTCGGGTTGGCCGGGTCAATGGTGAAGGCGCCGGCGGCCGGGGCGAAGCGGCCGAAACTCTCGACCCGGGAGCCGATGATCTGCGGCACGAAGTCCACGTTGTCGTTGATGTGGTAGCGACCGTTTACGTACAGGGTGTCACGGCTGCGGGAGGCCGTGGTGGCCGCGACCTGGCCGTAGTTGAAGTTACAGCCGCCCTCGAAGCCGACGAAGGGCTCCTTGCATGAGCCGTCGGCATTGGTGGCGCCGGCCAGGGGGCCGTATTTCCAGATGGGGTCGCCGTTGGCGTCTAGACCCGTGATCCCCTCCACGTTGCGGCCGTAGGCGCTGGGGGAGTCGTTGCCCTGCTTGGCAAGATAGTCCCGATCGCGACTGTAGATGACGTCCTTCTTGTCGTGCTCGTAGACCGCCATCAGGGAGCCCTTCTCGCCGGCCACCCCTGCCACGATGGAGCCGCTCTTCTCGTCGCCGCCCTCTTCGCTCGGGGAGCCAATGCGGCCCTGGAAGTCCAGCCCTTCGTAGCCCTCTTTGAGCACCACGTTGATCACGCCACCAATGGCGTCGGAACCGTAGATGGCGGAGCCGCCGTCCAGGTTGACCTCGACCCGCTCAACGGCGGCCATGGGGATGGTGTTGAGGTTAATGGAGGTGCCGCCCATGGTGGGGGAACCCGCTACCCGCTTGCCGTTCAGCAGAACCAGGGTACGCTCGGAACCCAGGCCGCGCAGGCCGACGGTGGATTGGGACTGGAAGGAGCTGCCGGAGGCAGGGGAGACGCCGCCAAAGGAGTTGTAGGAGGCTTGCTTGAGGTAATCGGCGACGGTCTGCTGACCGGATTGCTCGATTTTCGCCTTGGTCACGGAGACGACCGGGGTGGAGCCTTCCACATCGACCCGGGAGATCCGGGAGCCGGTGACCTTGATTTTTTGCAGTTTTTCTACGTTCTGGCCCTCTTCGGCCAGGACAGGGGTGGCCACAACTGCCGCGCTCGCCAAGGCAAACGCTACGGCAGCAGAGAGTCTGCTTTTCCTAAGCATCGCTAGTATCCTTCCTGATTGTTTATTGTTTGCTTCCATTACCGCCCTCGTTGGAGCGGTGCGTAAGGCTTATCAAGGTTTGGTGATGGACGTCAAATGGAGCGGCGGGGATGGGGGCTGCAGGGGGAATTAGATGGGAATATGCACTTGATGGAATATTTTTGGCGTTTTATTCCGTAAATGCCGCGTCAACTTATGTAAAGATGTTGTTAAGTTCGATTTTTACAATTTTATTGATTATTTTTGAACTTATCGATAAGTCGCTTGTCACTCCGGTACCGATATCGAAAAAACGATTTTTTGCAGTATTTTCATCTGCTTTTATGGCGAGAGCGTTTTCCGGGGAACGGAGGGTGGGGGCGGCTATCCCTCTTCTTTTATAGGTAAATGAGAAAATAACCCGACTTATCCTTAACTTGTTGATTTTGTTCTGCTTGATATGGATTAAAACACCTGTGTAATTAATTTTTTAATAATTAAAATCGAGTTGGACGGGTAGGCGTAGCAGTTTTTTATATTGAAGTTGGGTTTTTTGGAAAAAATCATCCGCGGGATATGCTGCGGGGGGACATTCCCGGTTGCAGACAGAGTTCTACTTGATTTTTGTTGCAGAGCTTTTACAGTGACCGAGCCGGATTGTCTGTCAATGCCAGTCAATTCAGTGAGTAATGCCAGGTAAGGATAGGCCCGTCACCGGATGTGACTGGCCATAAAAGAACAACAAGGACGAGGTTCCACCATGCTGTCGTATTTCCTACGTCGGATGCTTTTGATCATCCCGACGTTTCTCGGTATCACCCTGCTCGTCTTCACCATCACCCGCTTCGTGCCGGGCGGCCCGGTCGAGCGCATGCTGCTGCAGGCGCAGGTCTCGCAAAACGAGTCCGGCCGCTCCAGTGGCAGCAAGGGGGCGCAGGCACTCTCCGACGAACAGATTGAAGAGCTCAAGGCGTTCTACGGTCTCGACAAGCCCATGCTGGTCGCCTACTGGGACTGGTTGCAGAAGCTGGCGGTGCTGGATCTCGGGGAGTCGACCCGTTATTACGAGCCGGTGTGGGATCTCATCAAGGAGAGGTTGCCGGTGACCGCCTTCTTCGGGCTCGCCACCTTTCTGCTGAGTTATGCCGTCTCCATCCCGCTCGGGGTGGCCAAGGCGCTCAGGCACAACAGCCGCTTCGATTCCCTGAGCTCCATGCTCATCTACATGGCCTATGCGCTGCCCGCCTACGTGGTGGGGATCTTCCTCATCACCGTCTTTGCGTTCCATCTGGAGTGGTTGCCCATGGGGGGCTTCCCGGGGGACGAGTTTGACGGGATGGAGAGCAGCTGGGATCAGATCCGCACCGTCTTCGCCCACGCGCTGCTGCCGCTCATCGCCTACGCCATCGGGGATTTCGCCATCCTCACCATGACCATGAAGAACAGCCTGATGGAGAACCTGTCGGCGGATTATGTGCGCACCGCCGTGGCCAAGGGGTTGCCGTTTCGCAAGGCGGTGACCGATCACGCCATGCGCAACAGCCTGATCCCCATCGCGAGTCACTTAGGGTCGGTGCTCACCGTCTTCTTCGGGGGCTCCTTCCTCATCGAGACCATCTTCAACATCGACGGCATCGGCCTGCTCGGTTATGAGGCCATTGTCGAGCGGGATTACCCCACCGTCATGGGCATTCTGGCCATCACCTCCATGCTGATGCTGGTGGGCAACATTGTCTCCGACATCTGCGTTGCCCTGGTCGATCCCCGCGTGCGGTTTGGAGAGTGAGCATGAACCTGAATCCGGTAACGCTGAAAAAACTCAAGCGCTTCAAGTCGATAAAGCGCGGCTACTACTCCTTTGTCATCTTTTCGGTCCTGGTGGTCATCTCTCTGCTGGCGGAACTGCTGGTCAACAGCCGGGCCCTGGCGGTGAGTTATCAGGGGGAGCTCTATTTCCCCACCTATGGGGACGTGATCCCGGGCCAGCACTTCGGGCTCGACTACGAGTACGAGACCAACTACCGCCAGCTCAAGAGCCAATTTGCGAAGGAAGATAAGGGGGATTGGGTGTTGCTGCCCCTGGTCCCCTGGAACCCCTATGAGCAGGACTTCAAGGAGGAAGCCTATCCGCCCTATGCCCCGAGCCTGGCGGAGCGCCACTTCCTCGGCACCGACACCAGCGGTCGCGATGTATTGGCACGGCTGGTCTACGGCTTTCGCATCGCCATCGGCTTTGCCTTCATCGCGCTGGTGGCGAGCTATGTCATCGGGGTCAGCATCGGCTGCATGATGGGGTTCCTCGGCGGTCGGTTCGATCTCCTGATGCAGCGTTTCATCGAGATCTGGTCCCAGGTGCCCTTCCTCTACGTCATCATGATCCTGGTCTCCCTGGCCAAGCCGAACTTCGGCCTGTTCGTCGGCATCAACGTGCTGTTCGGCTGGATGGGGATCACCTGGTACATGCGCACCCTCACCTACAAGGAGCGGGCGCGGGACTACGTGATGGCGGCGCGGGCCCAGGGGGCGAGCACCAGGCGTATCATCTTCAACCACATTCTGCCCAATACCCTGATGATGATCGTCACCCTGGCCCCGTTTGCCGTGGTGGGCAACATCTCCACCCTGACGGCGCTGGACTACCTGGGTTTTGGCCTGGCGCCGCCGACCCCGAGCTGGGGGGAGTTGCTCTCCCAGGGGATCAACAACCTCGACGCCATCTGGATCGTGAGTTCGGTGGTGGCGGCGGTGAGCCTGGTGCTCATCATGGTCTCCTTCATCGGGGAGGCCATCCGGGAGGCGTTCGATCCGCGCAAATTTACCCGTTATCAGTGAGCGATGGTGCCTTGCCAGGGCACATCGACAGGACCCTTAATGAAGACGCCCCCAGTGCAGGGGCATGACCAGGAAGTCAAACATGAACAATAAAATCAAATGGACAGGTGCTCTCTTTCTGCTGGTGAACGGATCCTGGGTGTGGGCGGCCAGCCTGCCCGCGGATCTGACGTGGGAGACCAACGACACCGACCCCGTGTTCGCCTCTCCCAAGGCGCTGCCCGGCGGCAACCTCAATCTCTTCGTCGACAGCTTCCCGCTGACGTTTCGCACAGTGGGGCCGGATTCCAACGGCTCGTTCCGTTCCTTCATCCTCGACAACCAGATGAGGCTCATCAGCTTCCATCCCAACACGGGCAACCCCATTCCGGCCCTGGCGAATGCCTGGGCCATCGCGCCGGACAGCCAGACCGTCTATTTCAAACTCGACCCGCGCGCCAAGTGGTCCGACGGCAAGCCGGTCACCGCCGATGACTACACCTTCGGCTACGAGATGATGCGCTCCAAGGACATCAAGGGCCCCTGGTTCAACAACTACTACACCACCGAGGTGGTGGCGGTGGAGAAGATTGACGACCACACCATTCTGGTCAAGGCGGGCAGCCGCAAGGCCAAGCTCGATCTCCTCAACACCACCGAACTGTGGCCCCAGCCAAAGCACTACTACAAGATGGGCCCGAACTGGGTGAAGCAGTACAACTGGGCCGTGGTACCCACCACGGGCCCCTACGTGATGAGCGACGTAAAAAAGGGCAAGTCCGTCACCTTCAGCAAGCAGAAGGAGTGGTGGGCAAAAGACGATCGCTACAACCAGCACAGGTTCAACCTCGACACCATCAAGGTGCAGGTGATCCGCGACCACAACATCGCGTTCCGCCACTTCCTCAAGGGGGAGCTGGACACCTTCGAGATGATCCTGCCCAACTGGTGGCATGAGAAGGCGGTCACACCGGAGTACAAGCAGGGATACGTGCAGAAGGTGATGGCCATGACCGACACCAAGCAGGGGGGGCAGGGGGTTCACCTCAACGTGGCCAATCCCAAGCTGGCGGATCTCAACGTGCGGCTCGGCATCCAGCACGCCTTCAACATCGACAAGATGATAGAGACGGTGCTGCATGGAGACTATGACCGCGCTACCACCTTCGGGTCTGGCTTCGGGGCCTTCACCGACATCGCGCTGCCAGAGCGGGCCTACGACATCGCCAAGGCACGGGAGTACTTCGCCAAGGGCGGCTACGGCAAGCAGGGACCGGACGGCATCCTGCAAAACGACAAGGGAGAGCGGCTCACCCTGGCCCTCACCTACACCAGCCAGGAGCACTCCAAGCGGCTGACCGTGCTCAAGGAAGAGGCCAAGAAGGCGGGCCTGGATCTGGAGCTCAATCTGGTGGATGGCGCCACCGGCTTCAAGGTGATGCTGGAGAAGAAACACGAGGCGGCCTGGCTTGGCTGGGGGGGCGGCGGTCTCTATCCGCAATACTGGGAGTCCTTCCACTCCGACAACGCCAACAAGCCCCAGACCAACAACCTGTTCAACGTGGCTGACAAAGCGCTCGACAGCCTGATCGACGCCTACAACGTCGAGTTCGACATGGACAAGCGGGCCGCGCTTTCCCACCAGATCCAGCAGCGGATCTATGATCTCGCCATCTTCGTGCCCGGGGTTCAGCTCAACTACGTGCGAGCCAGCAGCTGGCGCTATGTGATGCTGCCGGAGGTGCCCGCCACCCGCAACACCCCGGATCTGCTCTACTGGCCCATGGATGGCTATCCCCACAGCAGTGGCGGCCTGCTCTGGATCGATCCCAAGGTGAAGGAGGAGACCCAGAAAGCCAAGGCTGACGGCAAGGCGCTGGCCCCCATCACCCTGATCGACAAGACCTATGCACATCATTGATGTGGCCCAGAAGGGAGCAGCAGTCATGCCCAACACACAGGTCACCGCCCCCGGCACCAGCGATCATGAGGGGCAGTCTCTGTCCCCCATCCTCGAGGTGCGGGATCTCGAGGTGGAGTTCGCCGTCGACGACGGCAAGATCAAGGTGCTCGACGGGGTCAGCTTCCAGGTCGCCCCGGGCAAGACCCTGGGGATAGTCGGCGAGTCCGGCTGCGGCAAGAGCGTCACCTCGCTGGCCATCATGGGGTTGCTGCCAAGGCCCCACGGTCAGGTGGTGGCGGGCTCCATCCGCTTTCAGGGGGAGGAGCTGCTCAATCTGCCGCCGGAGCAGATGTACAAGGTGCGTGGCAACCGTATCTCCATGATCTTTCAGGAGCCCATGACGGCCCTCAACCCGGTGCAGACGGTCGGCGATCAGCTGATGGAGGTGTTTCGCCTCCACCGCCCCGATTACAGCAAGGCCCAGCGCCGTGACGCCGCCATCGCCATGTTGAAGAAGGTGGGGATCCCCGAGCCTGCCCAGCGTTTCGCTGCTTATCCCCACAATCTTTCCGGCGGCATGCGCCAGCGGGTGATGATCGCCATGGCGCTGGCCTGCGAACCTGCCCTGCTCATCTGCGACGAGCCGACCACGGCGCTCGATGTGACCATCCAGGCCCAGATCCTGGATCTGATGAAGGAGCTGCAAGCCCAGACCGGCATGGCCATCATCTTCATCACCCACGATCTCGGGGTGGTGGCGGAGCTGTGCGACGAGGTGGTGGTGATGTATGCCGGGCGTGCGGTGGAGCGGGCCGATATCTATGAACTGTTTGACCACCCGCGCCATCCCTATACTCATGGTCTGATGGCCTCGATCCCGCGTCTGGAAGATGTGCCAAAGAGCCTGCTCAAGACCATCAAGGGTCAGGTGCCCGCCCTGCACGAGATGCCGGCGGGGTGCCGTTTCTCCAACCGCTGCCCCCATGCCACGCCCCTTTGCGTGGAGACCATACCGATGACCGAGCAGTTGAGCGAACGCCACGGGGTGGCCTGCCACCACTGGAAGGAGGTGAGCCTATGAACGGCCTGGTGTGGGTACGGGGTGTCGCAGGGCAGCCAGGCGGCGGGAAGGCGACCAGGTCGTCTGCTGCCATGAATCGTCGGGGATGAAAGTCATGACCAGCTTGTTGTCGGTAAGCAATTTAAAGCAGCATTTCAAGATGGGTGGCGGTTTCTTGCGCAAGCAATACACCGTCTACGCGGTGGATGGCATCAGCTTTGATCTCAGGCAGGGGGAGACCCTTGGCCTGGTGGGAGAGTCGGGATGCGGCAAATCCACCTTGGGGCGTTCGTTGCTCAAGCTGTTCGAGCCGAGCGCCGGCTCCATCACCTTCGAGGGGCGTGACATCACCCACCTCTCGCCCAAGGAGATGCGATCCCTGCGTCAGGAGATGCAGATCGTGTTCCAGGATCCCGCAGAATCCCTCAACAGCCGCCACACGGTTGGGCAGATCCTGGAGGAGCCTTTCATCATCCACGGCAAGGGCAACGCCGAACAGCGCCGGACATGGGTGCAGGAGCTGCTGGAGAAAGTCGGTTTGCCCGGCAGCGCGGTGGATCGCTATCCCCATGAGTTCTCTGGCGGCCAGCGACAGCGCATCGGCATCGCCCGCGCCATCGCCCTCAAGCCCAAGCTGCTGGTGTGTGACGAGGCGGTGTCGGCGCTCGACGTGTCGGTGCAGTCCCAGATCGTGAACCTGCTGCTCAATCTGCAGCGGGAGATGAACCTCGCCATCATTTTCATCGCCCATGACCTGTCGGTGGTCAAGCACATCTCGGACAGGATTGCGGTGATGTATCTGGGCCGGATCGTCGAGCTGGCCGAGGCCCAGGCACTCTACCTGGCACCGCGCCATCCCTATACCCAGGCCCTCATCTCCGCCATTCCGGTGCCGGATCCACGGCGGCGCAGCCAGCGCATCCTGCTTACGGGGGATGTGCCGTCCCCCATCTCGCCGCCGAGTGGCTGCCACTTTCACCAGCGCTGTCCCCATGCAACGGATCTGTGCCGCACCCGCTCGCCCGCCCTTGAGGCGTGCGGCGGGCAGGGGCATCAGGTGGCCTGCCATTTCCCCTTGCCCGTGCAGGAGGCGGTCCCGTTGGGAAAGGCGATATGATGCCGGCGCCCGCCGCGTCGCGACCGGCATCGCTGCAAGGTGGCACCGAGGAGGCGCAATAAAGGCGGAAACGGGATAAAAAAATGGGGCCTGCGGGCCCCATCTTCATGGTTGGAGTTCAGGTTTGGCCGTGGAAATTCTGGCCCGGGCAGGACAGCGCCCCGATGGGGGTGGCTGCTGTGTGGATTGCTGAGTTGTTTTGTGGTTTTATTACGTTGCTAATTTCAACTTCCGGACAGGCGATATCAGGCGCCATAACGGAAGTAGTAATTGCGGGTTGCAGGCGCATAAGTGTCTTTCTCTTCAGCACCTTTCTTGCTGGTTGCACCCTTCAGGTGGAACAGCACTGCCAGATTCTCGAACATATGATGACCTCGTTTCTCTGTGGTTCATGGGTTGTGTGACCTTGGTCACGTTCTGATCCTAGGGGCATATGTGAGCTGGATCAACTTTTTGTGTTGTAAATTTACATAAATCATGGAAAGGGTTTTCAAATGCAGACCTGTTCATGGATACGGTTTCATGCCAGTGCCACGTATGGAGTCGGGGATATGAGAGAGGTGGCCGAGGAGGGAGGACAAAAAAGATGCCCCGCACGGGGCGGGGCATCGGTATGGTCGTGAGTTGGCTTACTTGGCCGGGATATGTTCCAGCACGTGAACCAGCAGTTGCCAGAAACGCTCGACCGCCGGGATGTGTACCTTCTCCCCCGGTGCGTGGGCGCCACGGATGGTCGGGCCGAAGGAGACCATGTCCCAGTCCGGGTAGGCGCTCTTGAACAGACCGCACTCGAGGCCTGCGTGGATCACCATGACGTTCGGCATCTCGCCAAACAGGGTCTGGTAGCTGCTTCGCACCAGTGCCATGACCGGTGAGTCAACGTTCGGGGCCCAACCCGGGTAGGCGCCGGTGAACTCGCAGCTGGCGCCGGCCAGGGTGAACAGGGAGCGGGTCATCTGCTCGATGTTCTCGCGACCGGAATCGATGAGGGAGCGGATCAGGCACTGCACATAGACTTCCCCCTCGAGTGTCTTGATGACACCCAGGTTGGTGGAGGTCTCGGTCACGCCCGGGATGGCGTCGCTCATGCGCATCACCCCGTTCGGGCAGGCCATCAGGGCATCCAGCAGGCGGCTTTGCAGGGACTCGCTCATGAGCTGGGCCGGTTTCTCCCGGGCGGTGAGCAGCACGGTGAGGTTGGCCTCGGTGGCGGCCAGCTCGCTCTGATAGATGCCGGCGTAGCGGTCCACCAGGGCCTTGAAGTCAGCCACGCTGGCGGCGGGCACCAGCAGGCTGGCACGGGCCTCGCGGGGGATGGCGTTGCGCAGGGTGCCGCCACTGAGATCGCCAAGGCGCACCCCCAGCGGTTCGGCGGCCTTGAGCAGACGCACCAGCAGCTTGTTGGCGTTGCCGCGGCCGCGATGGATGTCGACCCCGGAGTGGCCGCCGCGCAGGCCCTTGACCTGCAGCTCGAAACCTTCACCCTCGGTGGCAGCAACCCGCTCCAGGGGGAAGCGGATATTGGCATCCACCCCGCCGGCGCAGCCCATGTAGACCTCGCCATCCTCTTCGGAGTCGGTGTTGAGCAGGATCTCGCCCTCAAGCCAGCCCGCTTCCAGACCGAAGGCGCCGGTCATGCCGGTCTCTTCGTCGGTGGTCAGCAGCACTTCCAGCGGACCGTGCTTGATGGTCTTGTCGGCCAGCACGGCCAGGCAACCCGCCATGCCCATGCCGTTGTCGGCACCCAGGGTGGTACCGCGGGCGGTGACCCATTCGCCATCGATGTAGGCATCGATGGGATCGGTGGTGAAGTCGTGCTGGGTGTCGGCGTTGGCCTGGGGCACCATGTCGATGTGGGCTTGCAGCACCACGGCCTTGCGGTTTTCCATCCCCGGTGTGGCCGGTTTCTTGATGATGATGTTGCCGACGGCATCTTGCTTGACCGCCAGGCCTTCTCCCTGGGCCCATGCGACGATCCAGGCGCTCAGTTGGGCTTCGTGCTTGGAGGGGTGGGGGATGGAGCAGATCTGCTCGAAGAATTGCCAAATCAACTTGGGAGACAGAGAACTGAGCTGTGCCACGTCGGGACTCCTTACCAGCATGGAAAATGTCGGGCCCCACTCTGCGGGCCGGGGAAGAGGATAACGATAATACAGTCAATCACGCAAAAATGTGAGCGATCAGCGCAAATGACGCTCTGCTTGTGCTGGGAAAGGGAGCATGGATGGCGAACTTCACTGCCTGCCTTATTCGTGTCAGCACAACATCAATTATGTGATGTTGGTCACAAAAATATTGTCTTTTTGGTGGCGGGTGGTAAATTAGCCGCCGTGGCCAGCCCACTTGTCAGGATGACAATCAATGCCTCCAGGGAACCGAAGCAAAGCAAGTGCGCCTCCATGGAACCGAGTGTCAGTTCAAGGATGTGAACCCGCATTAAGGTACGTAACTTGTTAAGCAATCAGGAGTTTATGATGTCAGGCAGCAATTCAACCTATTGGTTTGCCCAATCTCTCTATACCCAGGGCTTCAACTACCCGAATCCCTACGCCACCCGCCGTTAAGGCTCGCAGGCGTCACAGGTAACAGCAGCAGGTGCGTGAGGATCCTCTCCTCCCCCTGCTATTTTTTTGCCCGAATGTCATGGAATGTGTGTCAAACGGCTAACCTGTCGGTGTCGCCGGAGCCCTCCCAAAAGGGCGACAGAGCGGGAGATGGCGGACATTTCCTGTTTTTTGCATACGTTTGCCGCTCAATTTATCCATAAAGAGTGCTATCATACCGGCCCAACAGCCGGCCCGAGATCGGGAGTCCACCCGACATGGCCGCCAGCTACACCCCATCCCTGTTCGCATTGCATCCGTTTTTGCCGCCGAGGCGTCAGCCCCGAGGCCGAAAAAGTGCAAGCAAAATTCGGGAAACGGGGTGCCAGAATTGACCTGAACCCGTCTCTTTGCCGGGTTTCGCCTCATAAGTGATTGCTTTATAACTCGTTGAGATCGATAGCATGCCAAAAAAGTTCTACGCTCTTTGGTGTGCTGGTTTATTGGTTATTTTATTTGATGTAAATCAATAGTTTATTGTTGTTCACTGAGGTGGTGATGGTCTCGGTGGCGGCAAAGTGGCGGCGGAAAAATTGATGATCGAGAGTGGCGGCAGAGTGTAAGCTCTGCCGCCATTTTTCATTCTGGCAGCTCTTCCAGCTTCACTTCGAGTTGTACGCGGTTGGTGTAGCCCTGATTGGTGAGGTCGTGCATCACCTGGGTGAGCAGCCAGTCGGCCTCGTCAATCTGGGGTTTGAACCCTCTGACGGTGGTGGGTTGCTCCGGGTAGAGTTCAGGGCGCCCCATCGCCAGGGTGATCTGGAAGTCGGCCACGCCGCGTTGCAGTTTTTCCCATTCGGCCCGGGCGGCCCGCATGGCATTTGCCTGGCTGGCATAGACATGCCGCAGCTCTTTGACGTTCTCGCTGCTACCGACCAGCAGTTCGTTCTCTTGCTTGTTGACCATGACCCCCGGGGGCAAGGGCCGTTCCGGCGATGGCTTGCTCTTCTTCTTGCGCTTCACCTCGACTCTCTTCTTTTCCGCCTCCTTGTTGTCTTGCCAGTATGCGGTCACGCCGGTGTAGGCATCCCGGTCAGCCACTGAGAAGCGGTGCTGATCGCCATCTTGGCGGGTGATGGTGATGGCTGGTAGAGGCTGACCGCTGGCGGTGGTGCCCTGGCCAGCTTTGATAAACAGCAGGCGGCCATTCTTGACGGTGGCAATGCCATCGCACTGACCAGCCAGGCGGGTGAGGAAAGCGAGATCGCTTTCGTTGGTCTGGTCGATGTGGTCGATCAGCATGCCCTTGAGTGAGTCACCTACGCATGGCGTGAGCTGGTAGCGGGCGGCGACCTGGCTGACGATGCCGCTCACTGTGGTCTGGTGCCAACTTTGCTCACGCAGCTTGTTCATGCCGCCGCGCAGGTCGGCTGACTTGCCCCGTATGGTGAGCACATCCGGGGCCCCGCCGTGCTCCACCTCGTCGATTTTGTAGGTGCCCTTGTCGACCAGGGCGCTGCCTTGCCAGCCGATGAAGGCACGCAGGGTTGCCCCACGGCGAGGCATGTCGAGCTGGCCGTCGCTGTCATCGAGGGTGATCTCGATGGTGTCGGCGGTGAAGCCCCGGTTGTCGGTGATGGTCATCGACATCAGACGCGGCCTGATGGCGGCCGAGATGTCTTTGCCATCGACCAGCACCTGGTAAGCCGGTGCCGGGTGGCCTTGGCGCAAGGTGTCGAGCGGATTGGTCAGCCCCAAATTCTCTGCCAATCGCGTGCCGAACTGGTCGAATGCCCCCATCAGAGAAGCCCCCCGAGCTTGTTGCCGATACTGCCGACCAGCTTGCCCAGACCCAGGCGGCCGAAGAGGTTGCCCGCGGTGCGTCCAAGCAGGGTCTGGCCAAGGGATCTGTCGTTGTCATCAACCCGCTTGAGCTTGATGGTGAATTCGATTTTTCTGGCGGTGCCATCGGCGAAGAACTCGCTGCGGGTGGTGCTGATGCCTTCGATCACGAACGAGCCGCGCATCACGCCATCCCCCTGGATCAGGGGGAAGGCCTGGCCGCTGTCGCCCATCAGGTTGAGCATGTCGAGGGAGACAGGGCCGCCGGTCAGCTCTGGCAGCAGCACCCCGCTCAGAGTGCTGGTCTCATCGTCAGGGCCGAGGTACTGATAAGCCGGGCGGGCGCCGACCCGGTTATTGCCCGGGTGGCGCCATGCCCGTTCGTCTTGTTGAGAGAGGGGGGCGAGGGTCGAGCGCATAAACACGAACCAGCCCAGGGTCATCATCATGGTGGTTGCTCCTTAGTTGCGGTCGCCAAATCGGGCGCGGCCCTGTGCCTGGTTGGCCCGCTCGCTCTCTTTGAGCTTGTCCATCACCAGTTTGCCGAGCTGAGCTTCGTTCATTCCCGGCGCAGGGTTGACGGTGAGCTGGTAGAACGGCTGACTGTGGATGGTGGTGGTACTGACCTTGGGCTTGAGCTTCGGAGTGTCGGCGATACGGTGGCCATAGCCATTACCCCCCGCCAGTGCGGGTTGGGAGAGGTTGCCCGTCAGGTAACCCGACTGGCTCACCGATGCTTTCACCTCCGAACCGCCCTTCCACCAGTCCGGCAGCAGGTCGGTCATGGCGCTGATCTTGGTTTTCAGCTCTGCCCACTTATCAGAGATCCCCTTGAGCAGGCCATCTATCAAGTCAGAGCCAAATTGGGTGAAGTCGGCGATCACCTGGATGAATGATTTGCCAAGCCCGCCCAGCCACAGCCCGAACCGGTGTCCTGCGTTGGTTGCGCCGTCCAACTCTTGCTGGGTGGTTTTGAGCGGGGTTAACAGGTTGGTCACCCATTCCCATGCCGTACTGAGGGCGCTGCTGATGCCGTCCCATATCGGTTTGAGTGGACTGAGGGCGCTGGCCATCGCCTCAAACGCGGGCGCGAACACGGCAGCGACCGGCCCAAGCCCCTCTTTTAGCCCCTGGAAGAAGCCCGAGAAGAATGCTTTTATTGGCTCCCAGTAACGGTAGATGGTCAGGGCTGCGATGCCGATGGCGGTGACCAGCAGGCCGATGGGGTTCATGAGCAGCAGCCTGCCAACAAAGGCGATGGTCTGGCCCACCAGTCGCAGGGCGCCCACGAAAGCACCCTTGAGGAGGGAGATGACGCCGCCCACACTCCCCTTGAGCAGGTTCATTGATGTCCCCATGACGCCATTGGCCGCGACATAGGCATAGGTGGCGGCGATAGCACCCCTGAGCCCGTTTATTATTGACGCGAACTTGGCTGCTGCGGCCGCCTTTGAGGCTGCCAATTGTGCCGTCACATAGCGCCATGTTGCGGCAGTCATTGCGCCAATCTTCGATGGCATGCTGGTGATCGTTGTCAGCATGGTTTTCATGCCAGCCCCCATCCCGGCGAACGTCAGGCTTTTGATGGCGGTCCCCAAGGCTGCCCATTTCGCCAGCAGCGGGGCGGCCATGCGGCTGTTCAGGCTCATTAACCGAGCGAGCATGGACATTCCCTCCGCCGTTTTTCCGGTAGAGGTTGAAAGTCCGCCAAAGCTCACCCCGAGTGTGCCAATGGTCAATTTCATGATGGCCATGGGGCCAAGCAGGGCGGCGACGGCCAGGGACAGCCCGCCGAAGGTGAGGGTGACGGCGGTAACCACGGCCCCCACTTTCATGATGGTGTTGGCCAGTTCAGGGTTCGCTTCGACCCAGCGGCGCACGGCTCCCGCCGTTTGTTGGATGAAGCTGATGATGTCCATCAGGGAGCCGCGCAGTTGTGCGCCGATGGCGGACTGTACGTTATCGAGCCCCGCCTTGAGCAGCAGCCACTGCGCCGAGAGGGAGTCGTTGCCGATGTCGGATTCCCGCTGCATCGAGCCCTTGGCCTTTTCATCGTTCACCAGCTTTAGCTGGCGGTGGAGTTCGTCCAGGTTGTTGGCTAGCTTGGCGGCGTCATCCCCATACTCTTTGCCAAAGAGTTGGGTGGTGACGGTCATCTGGTCTTCGGCTTTGAGGGTTTTGATTTTCTCCAGCACCTTGACGATGGTGCCCATGGCATCGGTGCTCATGGCTTTCTGGATTGCTTTATCATTTAGCCCCAGCGCATCCAACCCTGCACCAAAGTTGTCCCCCTGCATGGTGGCGATGCCGAGTTCGCGCACCATGGCATTGGCGGCCGAGGCGGCTACTTCTGCGGTGGCCCCGAGGGTCAGGAAGGTGGAGCCGAGCGCGGCGGCCTTTTTAAAATCGAGTTTGTCGGCGACGCCGCCCATGCGCTGCAGCACGTTGATGATGTCGCTGCCCTTGGATTGGGCGCTGTCATCGAGGTAGTTGATGACGTCGCCGAGCTGTTCGATGTTGCCGATGGGGATCTTGTAGAGATTGGCTATCTTGCCCATGTTTTCGGCGAGCTGGTCGGCTGGCAGCTCGAAGGCACTGGCCGCCTTGGCCGCTATTTTGGCGAAGGTGAGCAAGTTGTCTTTGCCCTGAATGCCCATGCGGGCGGCCCCTTCGACCAGGGCGGCGATGTCGACTGCGCCATTGAGCTGGGGGATCTCTTCTGAAATGGCCTTTATCTCCTTGGCCATGTCGTAATAGATGCTGGTGAGTCTGCCATTGCTGTCGCGTGCGCCATCGACCTGCTTGGCGACCCCTTTCATGGCATCTTCGAAACGCGAATATTCCTTGATGGTGCTGACGATGGGCAGTGCCATGGTTGTGCCGGTGGCCAGCGCGGTGGCGCCGTGGCCAGCAATCTGGCCGCGCAGCTCCTGGGTCTGGCGGTAGTTGGCCTTGACCTGATTCAGGCGCTCTTGCTGCTCTCTCAACTGGCCGAGCTTGGTGCGTTGTTGGTCGAGCCTGGTGTTGGCCGCGACGGCTGCGGTTTTTAGCCGTTCTTGGGCGGCGGTCAGGCTGTTTGCCCCGATGGTGACTGATTGCAGCGATTGTTTGGTTTCGTTATAGCGATGGACCAGCGCACGCTCTTTCTGCTCTAGGGCGCTGGCGGCCTGCTTGGCTTTTTCCAGTGCCCGCGTCATGGCTTGGGTCGGGCGCTCTGATGATGCTATGCCCAGGCTCAACTGCACGACTTCCCCTTGGGCTTTGCGCAGTTCGGCACGAGTGGCACCGATGGTTCTGCCGAGGGAGCGAAAACCGTCAATTTTGGCGCTCTGCTTTTCAAGGTCACGGACGGTAGTTTTTGCGGCGATCAGATCTTGGGCAGTGGTGCGGCTTTGGCCGCTGATGGTTTTGAGGGGGGCGGTGAGTTTGTCGACCGCCCCGAGCAGGATTTGCAGTTTGAGAGGGTTCATTGTTCTTCGGCCCCGTTGACGCGGTTGTGAATCTCAACGAGGCGTTGGTGCCAGCCCATCAGCTCGCTGATCTCCATGGCCGCCATCTCGGACGGCGGCCAGTGGGCGATGATGGCGATGTCGGCCATCAGGTCATCTATGCAGTGAGGTAATCCTCCTGCTGCGAGCCCATCAAAAAACCGGTCACCACTACCCCGGCTTTGAGCAGATCGGTTGGGGAGAGGTCAGCGGCCTCGGTTTCGCTCAGCTCAGTCAGACGTGGCAGCAGTTTGATGAGGGTATCGACGTTCATCTGCACGATGTCCATGGTATTGAGGCCGCGCAGGTGGCCGGCCTTTTTCGGGGCTCGGATGGTCAGTTCGGTAACGGTGGTGTCGCCGCGCTGAATGGGGGTGTCGAGGGTGATGGTTTTGTTTTCCATGGTGTTTGTTCCTGTTGTTGATGTGGTGAGGGCGGCACTTTCTGTTGGGATAAGGGCCGCCCGTTGGGTTGTTGGGTGGGTTAGAGGCCGATGGCTTTGCGGTGTTCGGCCATGCGGTCGACGCCGTCGGGGCCAATCTCGACCATGTTGATCAGGTCAATCTCGTGCATCACCCGGCCGTTGATGGTCTCTTTGTAGTAGGTGTTGACCATGCTGACCTTGGCCTGGGTGTTGTCGCCTGCCTTGAGGGTGCCGCGGTCGAGCTCTTTGAAGCGGCCACGACAGACGATCTCGACGGCGACCACTTCGCCGGTGTCATCACGCTGGACTGATCCGGCAAAGCGCAGGCTGGCGCCGTCGGCTTTGGGCTCACCCATGCAATTCAGCAGGGGTTCGCCGTAGCCGCCGAAGGTGAATGAGACATCGAGGGCGCTGTCATCCAGCCCCATGTCGATGTTGACAGCACCCCCCATACCGCCGCCGCGATAGGCTTCAAACTTGCGGGACAGCTTGGCCGGGGTGAAATCTTCCGCTTCACCGACCCAGTTATCGCCATTGAGGAAGACGTTCAGGCGTTTGAGTTTGCGTGGCAGTGACATGGTGGCTCCTTATGCGGCGGCCGCGACGCGGGCGCCGAAGTCGATGAGGTAGGTGTCGGTGATGCGCTGGATGAAGCCGAGGTCTTCGAGCGGCGGCACCGGGGTGTAGTTGTAATCGATGCGCAGCTTGCCGGCCTTGAGGGTGTCTTTGTCGTTGAGCTCCTCGTTGTACCAGCAGTCAAAACCGAGCAGGTAACCGCCTGCCACCAGTTCCCGGCCCTTGGCCTTGATGCCCTCGATGATGTCTTTCACCAGGGTGGGGGTGAGCGGTTTGTCGTTGGCCCACATGTGCGCCTCGGCCATGGTGTCGGCCAGGATCTGGGCGGTGCGGGTGTAGTTCTCGAAGGCGAACAGCGGGTCATCGGAACAGGTGCGGTTACCCCAGTAACGGAAACCATCGGACCGGATGAGGGCGGTGATTTCGTTGGCGTTGAGCAGGCCGACCTCTGTATCGGGGTCTTGCAGATCCCAGAACAGGGCCTTGGTCATGCCGTCGACCCCGGTCACGCCGACGTTCGACAGGGTCTTGTGCCAGCCAATCTCCTTGTCGATGAATGCCCGCATGGCAGCTGCCTTGAGGCAGGCATCGAGCTTGATGCTGGCATTGGCGGTGGTGTCCCAGGCGGTCCAGTCGCCGTGGATCGGCATCAGTTCGCGGCTGGAGAAGTTCTCGCGGTAGGCGAGCGCCGCCTCGACGGTGTCGGCAATGGTTGGCACATAGGCGAAGGCGCGCAGCTTCTTGGCCGCACCCGCCAGGGCGGTGGCTACGGCTAAGGTGCAGTTGTCCGGCACGCAGAGGATGCGGGGCTTGACGCCGGTGGCCGGGGCGGCCCGCTCCAGCGCCTTGAGGCCGGTATAGCTGCCATCCGGCAGTATGGTGCCGATGATGTTGCTGGTCAGCTCGGCGGCGTCGGCGCCATCGGCCACGCGTACGGCGATGACGATGGTGTTGACGGTGTCATAGATGGTTTGCAGCGAGCGCTTGAGGTTGCCGGTGCTGCCCGCCTTGGCGATGGCCGCCGGCAGGTTGGCAATCAGCACGGGTTTGTTGAGGGGGAAGTAAGCGGCATCCGCATCACTGCCGGTGCAGATGATGCCGATCACCGCCGTGGCGACGGTGCGGATGGTGCGCGTGCCCTCGTTGACTTCCACGACGCGCACGCCGTGGTGAAATTGGTCCAGTGCCATAGGTTCTCCTGTTGTCCGGACGGAGCATTCTGTGCGTAGGTAATGCATGTGATGCGAGCAGGGTCAGGATGCAGGGGCAGAGGATGACAGGCGAGCGGCGGCCAGTGTGTGAGGGCCGTACACACTGGCGAGGCGGTGACAAGGTGATGGATGATGGAAGTAACGAAAAACCCCGCACAGGGCGGGGTGGGGTGGTTGTTGAAGGTATGGGATTACTGGCCTGTTGGCCAACCTACGCCGATGTCGTAGGCGTCCAGTTCGGCCTGGGTTTGCAGGGCGGCGATGGCCTGGCAGTGCACCACTTCGGCGGCGAAGCATGCGCGAACGTGCGAGGCCACGGCTTGGGCGATGGGCTCAATCTGTGCGAGGGTGACCCGCACAAAGGTGCCGTCCGCCGTCTTCCAGGGCGTGTCCGGGATGAGCTCACTTTTGAGCGAGGTGTAGGTGCTGGAGATCTGCGCCTGGGACTCGCGATCCGTCTTGATGAGGTTGCCCGCCACGACGATACCACTGGTTTCGACTTGCCAGCGTTTTTCGGCGACGGCGGCCAGCACGACCGCTGGCGAACGAACTCGCGCGGACGGGGCGATAGCAATGGGATAGCCGATATCGTTTGTAGCTATCGGCTTACCACTCTGAATCAGCTCGATATAGATGTCGTTGCTGATTTCTACTGCATCACTTGGGATGTCTTTGCCGTGGATGGCATCGTCGTAGAAGCCGTTCGTTTCTTTGCTATAAAACTTCATTGAGTTTCTCCTGCTTATTTCCCAATCGCAATCCACGCAATCTGATCCTCGTAGTACGTGTTGGGAGCCAATAATGCGGACACCTGATATTGGGATCTAGACACAATTACAGCAGCGCCACGGGCGCTGCCCGATACCTTTGCCATCGACCCGCAGATGCACAGGCAAGCAGTTGGGAATGCTATTGGGAACGGGTAGGTTGCGGGGCCAGACGAAGACCCAATGACTGTCCCCCACTGAATGATCATCCCACCCATCCATGTCGGAAATGCAAGATACCCGGCAGTGGCAAAGGATGCTGCAAACCCGGCGCGCAGCTTCTTGGGGGTGACTGCCACATCATCTGCTGCCCCCGCATCCGTCTGCACTTGAGTCGCCACCTTCATCATGCCGAGCACGCTTTCACTGGCCTGCTTGACCCAGCCCCACAAGGTTTTCGCCGTGACAACGGCATCGGCTTTCTGATTGGCGGTGACAGTCTCATTCACTTCGGCCTGGGTGGCATAGCGGGTAAAACCCTTGGCTGTCTCACTGGCATCCGGGTGGTCGCGGCTTTGTTTGTGGGCGGCAATCAGGTCATCGACATACTTGCGGGTTGCCAGTACCACGGCCGGGTCAATCTTGAGCTCTACCGCGCTGGTGTCGCTGACTATGAGCACGATGCGGATCACCTGGGTGCGGCCCGCGCCACTGCTGAGCAGTGGCTTGTAGGTGTCGGGGCAGTTGGCGATGGCCACCAGGGTGCCATCTTCCGAGAACACACCTATTTCACGGATCCACCAATCCCCCACGTCTTCCGGAATGATTTGCTCAGCGACCAACTGCGACTGGTTGGTGGGGTCTTGAAACAGGGTGTTGATGGGTGCGCGCCGCCGCTCCCTGACCAGTGCTGTCTGGGCGGCGTTTGGCGTGACGGGCTGACCGTTGCCATCGCCGACGGCCATGTTGGTGATTTTCAGCGGCACGCCCAGCGCGAGGGCGTTTGCAATTTTGGCCTTGCCGGCATCGGTGAGGATGGCGAAGTAGATAGCGCTCAAGCAGCACCTCCTGTCTGTTGCGGTTGAATGGTCATGGTGTCGATGGTGTGGGTGATGCCGCCGTGCCACGCTTGGCCACTGACTTCAATAACGCCAGGGCTGTAGGGGTAGATGGTCAACTCGTCGCCCAGGTAGCAGGCGGCGGCCATGTAGATCTGGCCGCGGGTTTCCATGCTGATGGCGAGGCCCGTCATGTGGCGGGTCATGGGCTTGGCGTCGGCGATCAGCCGCTCCAGCTCCTGATACATGGCTTCGGTGATGCCGGTATCGAGCACCCCGATGTCGAGCTTGAAGGTGCCCCGGGTGGCGGCGGGCGTCTCCTGCCACCATTCCAACACCCGGATCAGATAGCCCAGCGGTTCCACCACCCGGCGGATGGCGCCGATGGTGCCCTTGCGGCTGTGCACGAAGTAGCTGTTGGCAATGACCTGGCGCTTGGTGGCCTCTGGCCAGTTGTCATCCCAGCGATCAACACTCCAGCTGGCAGCCAGATAGGGCAGCAGGTGAGCGGGGCACGTCCAGGGTGACCAGAGCGTGCGTAATGGGATTGGCAACTGCTGGGCTGCGGCGCCCGCCGTGGCCAGGTTGCGTTCGGTGCGGCTGGTGCTGGGTGGCAGCAGGGTGGTCATGGTGCCCGCTCCACGGTGAAGCCGGTGCAGTAGGCGGCCTGGGTGGCGCTCGGGGTGATGTCGACCCAGCCTGTCAGCTCGACCTTGCGCACGCCCTGCACGTGCAGGGCGGCATCGATGGCGGAGCGCGGCACCTCGACCCCGATGCGGCGGCGGTGATTGATAAAGGCGGCGAGCTGTTCGCGGGCAGCCTGCAGGATCACATCCACCTCGGCCCCCTGACTGTCGATGTGCAGCTTGGCGGTGATGGTGTAGTTGATGATGCCAGCGCTCTGCACCGTGAGCCGGTCGGCCACCGGGCGCCTGTCTTCCTGGCTCAGGGCTTGGGTGACTTTGGTGATCAACGCCGCATCGGCGCTGCCGTTCCCCTCGGTGCTGAGGATGGTGACTAGCGCCTCGGCGGGCGCTGGGCTGGACCCTTTGGCGTCAGCCACCTTACCGTCAGCCGAGAGGGCGAAATACTCATAGGCGCCCGTCGGGCCCGCCACGCTGAGGCCATCCCACGCCATCAGGGCACGCAGGATCAGCGCCTCGTCATCTTCTTTGATTTCCGGTACCGGCGGTGTGGCGGTGGGGTCACCCGGCTGGATGGTGAGGCGGGTGACTTTCCAGTTGGCCACCAGGTTGTCGAGATCGCTCCCCTTGGCCCATGCCAGCATGTTGGCGACGGCGGCTTCGTTGATGCGCTGGCGCAGGATGAGTTCGCGATAGGCATTCTCTTGCAGCAGCTTGGTGATGGGTTCTGATTCGAGGGCCAGGGTGGCTTCGACGCTGGCTTGTTGGTCAGCCGGGTAGAGGCTGACGAAATAGGCCTTGCGCTCGGCCAGGATGGTTTCGAAATCGAGCAGCTCGATCACATCGGGCTGGGGCAGTTGGGAGAGGGTGATGGTGCTCAACTGGCGGCTCCTGTGGGAATGGCAATAGTGGCGCTCTCTGTTCCGGTACCCGGCGCGCCGCCGTCTTTGCGCTGCCAGGTGAGCTCGACGGTGAGGGCGCCATCCATGCCGCCGCCCAGCACATCGACCCGGGTGATGGTGATGCGCGGGTCCCAGTTGATGAGGGCCTGCACGGTGGCGGCCATCAGGCGCAGGCGGGTGGCCTGATGCTGTGGCTGGTCGATGAGGTAAAACAGCTCGCTGCCGTAGTCGCGGCGCATGACCCGGGAACCCACCGGGGTGATGAGGATGTCGCGCACCGACTGCACGATGTGGTCGGTGGCGCTGATGGCGCGGCCAGAGGCTGCATTCATGCCGAGCCAGTTCATTGCGGGCCCCCGGATGTGCCGCTGCCGGTGCTGACGTTGCCGTGCTTGTGGGTGGTCACCTCGATGCCGCCAATCTTGGCGGTGGGAGCGGTGATCTTGCCGCCCGCCTCGATGGTCGAACCGACCTTGAGTGCCTGGGTGCATTCCACCATGGGGGTGATCAGCTTGACGGTAACGGAGGCCGAGAGGGTGGCGGTCTTGATGCCGGTGGCGTTGAGCGCGCCGGTGGCCGGGTTGTATTCGATGATGGCGCCATCGCTGTATTCGGTGCGGTCGAGGTCCGGATTGTCATCGCCTGCCAGCGGTTCAGGGAAGGCGTCGCAGTGGATGGGACCGACGATGTAGGCATTGCGCAAATCGCCGCTGACCGAGAGCATCAGCACCTGTTCGCCAATGGAGAGGCGATGGCGGGTGCGATTCTTCCCGGCCCGCGCAGTTGCGTAGGGCCGCCAGTTGGTGATGAGGTCGCCGGTCTTGACGCGACATTCCCCTGAGCGCACGGCGGTGACGGTGCCGATGCGGATCAGGTTGTCGATCAGGCGTTGGAGTTCGGTCGGGGTCGGTTGCATGGGGCCATTGTTTTGGGCAATGGCGAGTAAGGCGAGGGGCGGCCAGTGTGTACGGCGCTGGCACACTGGCGGCGGTGGTTATAGTCCTTTGGTGAGTTGGGCGAGCAGCAGGTCTTCGACCTTGTCGATGTCTTTGGCATCCATGCCCAGCAGGGGCCGTTCTGGGTACTGGATGTCTTGCCCCTTGCTGCCTTTGTCTTTCAGGCCGTAGTGGTGGATATGGGCCACCTTTTCGGCGGTGCTGGCAAAGTAGACCTCGGCGCGATCGCTGTAGCCCTTGGCCTTGAGCCACTTGGATTTAATGAGGCGGGAGAACATCTTGCGCTTGAGTTTGCTCTTGTTGATGGCGTCGCCCTTGCCTGCATCGACCTTGATGAAGCGCTTGATGCGGGATCGTTTGAAGGTGCGAATGGCGCCGCGCATGATGTCGAAGCCTGTGATTTGGCTGCGGGTGCCGCGCCAACTCTTTAGATGACGGACTTCGGTGCCACTCATGGAGTAGATGAATTTGATTTCACTGTTGCCCCGCTGCGGCTTGCGCGGGTCCATCTGTTCGCCGGAGGGGGTGACGTTGGCCTTGATGCGCGCGGCGTTGCTCTCGCGCATCTCTTTTGCCATGTCGTCGGCAAAGCGGGCCAGTTCCCGTTGTGACAGGTTGGCCCGGATCAGCTCTACCCTGGCGGCAAAGTGGGTCAGTCGGTCGAGATCGGCGGCCATGGCTGATATTCCCCGTTGATAAACAGTTCCCAGGTGATGCCGTCGTAGGGGTCTTCTGGCGGTTCTGGCAGGTGTTCGAAGTGCAGGCCCTGCTCATCCTTCCAAACCTTGACCCGCTCGGTCAGCGGCAATTTGATTTCGATGTCGCAGGTTTCGTTGTTCTGGATCTCGACTTCGAACCGCATGGCGTTTTCGCGCTTGTCGCTGTTCATCATCAGTTCTGGCTGGTACTGCCTGATCCACGCCAGCAGCGGCACCATGACGGTGTTCACGTTCTGGGCAAAGTCGGCCACGATGATGGTCAGTTCGTACTGGTATTCAAACGACAGGCTGGCGGCGCCGGTGGCAACCAGCTTGCCCTTGTCGACGAATATCATCATGTGATCCGGGTTCTGGCGCAGCAGCGGGACGCACTGCTGCAGCACCTCACGGATCTGTTTTGGCTTTTCCATGCTCCCTCCCGTTCTGGTGTCGTTGCTGGCAGGTGATGAGGCTATCGACCTGGGCGGCGCAGGTGGCCCAGGCGGCCTCGGTCTGGGTCAGCTGATCCATGAGGTCGCCGTTATTGGCCGGGCTGGCCGGTGGCAGTTGGCAGGGCGCCGGGGCTGGACAGGTGAGCCTGATAATCTGCGGCGCCGGTGAGGGCGGGGCGCTGGAGCAGCCTGACAACAGGATCAGGCAGAGGGCGATCAGCCCACTCCTTGAGTTCAGCATTTTCACGTTTGAGCCTCTTGATGGTGTCGGCCCGGGTGGCGGCCGTGATGGTCAGATCGCCAAGCTGGCGTTGCAGCGTGGCGGCGGCGGTTGCCTGGGCGTCCAGCTCGCCGGTGAGGGTGTCTATGGCCCCGTCTTTGGTCTTCTCCCGCCGCTCGGCCTCAACGGCCTTGTCGTTGGCTGCGTTGAGGTCGCTTTGCAGGGTGGAGACTTGGCCCTTGGCGGTCGCCGCAGAACGAGCCGACCAGCCCCAGCCGGCCAAGGCGATGGCCAAGGCCAGCAGCAACCAGGTGAGGGGGGAGCGCAGGAGGCTACGCCACATCCGCCACCTCCTTCACCGGGTAGACCTTGGCAAAGTGGTCGTATGCCTTGGCGAGCTTGGTGTCGTAGTCATTGTCCTTGTAGGCCGGGCCGTTGTAGCGGCGGGCAAAGTCAGCCCACTTTCGACCCTGCAGGGCCTTGTGCATGGCGGGATCTTGCTGGATGAAGCGGCACAGGGCGGTGAGGTGTTCGACCTCGCTGCGCTGCATGGCACCCATCCAGTCGCTGGCGCAGGCAAAGCCGAGCGCTTGCCAGTGGTAGCCCATGATCTGGAACATCCCCCAACTGGCCGACTCGATGGCGGCATCCCGGTGCAGGCTGATGGCGAGTTGCAGCCGCTCCCACTCGGCCGCCCCGCCCGCATAGCCGCCGCGCTTGGGGTTGACCAGGTTGGGGTAATGGGCGGCCATCTGGTCGGCGGCGGCCTTGCCCAGGTGCTGGGTGAGCTGCTTGTAGAACACATGCCGCTCGAACAGCACCACCGGGCGCATGTCGGTGGTGAACCCCTCGCCGATGCTCTCGACCTGGGCGACGGTGGCCATGGTGGCCAGCGGCAGGCCCAGCAGGTCAGCGCCAGCCTGCATGTCGCCGATGCGCAACTGGTTGCCCCGCTCGCTGCCGAGCAGGGCGGCCATGGTGCGGGGGCCAGCCTGGCCGATGGCGGTGATCATGTAGTCCCGCTGAAAGGCGAGCAGGGCGCGCTCGGTGGCATCGCCAAACCAGCCATCCGGATCGAGCGGATAACCGGCTTTGGCCAGGCGACGCTGCAGGTCGGCGACGGCGGCGCCGGTATCCCCTTTTTTCAGGCTCATGGTTGAAACCTCCCGTTCAGATGGCTGGCGGTGGTTGGTTGCTGACGACGGCGCGGAAGCAGGCGCATGACGGATCCGCGAGAACCGATCAGGGCTGTGAGCAGTACGGCGGCCAGCAGCACCGCGGCTGGATCTGGCGCGGGCATGACACCGAGCAGGACGCGCAGCGGCACGGACCCAGCGGCGACGGTGATGACCCATGCCAACAGGGCCGGCAGGGGGCGATAGTCGCCCCCATTGCGGTTGAAGGTAGCCACTCGCAGGGCGATGGCGGCGCAGATCATGGCGTAGAGGATGGTCAGCATGTCAGCCCCCTTTGCAGGCTTGGCGCTTACGCCGAGCCCATTTGATGAACTGGATTACCACTCGCGTCAGTTCAATTACGAATGCGCAAGCTAATGCGCAAACGACCGACGTTACGAAGGAATTCAGCGGGTTGAATGGTGCGCCTCTCAAAAGTTCAACCAACATCAACAACAAGCAGACAGCTGCCCATTGCCACGCTGATTTCTCAACAACTTTCAGTAGCCCCACAATCCACAAGACCTTGGAGAAGGCTTTACTGTCTTGTTGGTGCATATCAGCCCCCTTTGCGAAGTCTGAGCAGGTCTTCCGGCGTTTTGCGCAGGATCCACTGCAACAGGTGGACGGCCAGCGCCGAGGCCAGCATTGCGCCGACGGCCCTGGGCACTTCGACACTGAGCGGCAGCACGCTGGCCAGCATGGCGGCAACCAGTGGCGCAGCCAGCGCGCCCGCCACGAAGGCGGCAACGAACAGGCCCGCCTTGCGCAGGTTGCCCAGCTCGGCGGTGGTGGCGATGAACACCAGCGCCCCGGCGAATGCACCGAGCAGGACGCCGGGGTCAACGCCCGGGAAGAGGGACAGCAACGCCAAGGCGCTCAGGGTGCTGGTTGCTGCACTGGATGAAATGGGTTCTGGCATCGTGCTCTCCTATCGTTTGCTGCCGTAGTGGCGAGCGGTTTGAAATTCGTGGATGGTCTGGCACTCGGCGCAGCGTTCGCAGCCCCGGATCGCTTCACGGCGCGCCTGCGGGATGGTGTTTTCGCAGTCGATGCAGTAGTGCGGGCCGGTGCCACTGATGCGGGCGGCGTGGATGCGGGCAGCCAGTTGCTGCTCGCTGATGTCGGCCAGTCGTTCGAGTTCGTCGTCGAGGCGGCTCATGGTCAGTTCCATAGCTGGATCAGCGGCTGCTCGGCCTGGGTGGGGGCCGCTGGCATTGTGATGAGGGTTCCGGTCGGGAGGATGGGGCCGAGCGCGGCCAAACCGGGGTTGAGTGCGAGCACCTGCTCGGTGATGCCTGCGGTATAGCCGTAGTGCCGGAACAGGATGAGATCGAGGGTGTCGCCCTGCTGGCTGCGCAGTTGCATCAGATCAGCTCCACCGTGTTATGGGTGGTGCCGAGGATGTCGCGGATGGCAAAGCGGGCGTCGCGGTAGAGGTCGTCAGAGCTGATGACTTTGGCATCCGCCCCTTTGGCGCCGTCACCGGTGGCGCTGTAGTCGGTGTAACGCTCTAGCAGGTTGGCGCGAGTCATGGCGTAGACGGCGCGCCGGTAGCTGTGCAGGTGCACCGATTCGCCATTGATGACCTCGCTCGGGACGGCGGCCAGAGTGGCGTGCCCTTCTGCCTGACGGGCGCGGCGCCAGTCAGCCAGATCCCGGTTGACGCTGGTGATGGCGTCGATCACGGCATGCTTGAGGCGGGCCGTGGTGACGGTGCCATCGAGCCGGACTGTCTCGCGCAGGTCAGGCAGCGAGATCGCCGGCCAGAAGGGGCTGGAGTCTATCTCCCCTTCGGCTGGCGACGTGGGGGCATTGGCAATGAATCCGGTGCTCATGGGGCTCCTGTGTTTGTTTATCCGCAGGTTGGGCGGTGGTCGGGCCGTCTGGTATGCCGCTGGCATTCGTCAGGCCCGAGCCGCCCAGGGTGCGGGGTTCGCTCGGTTAGCTGCCGCCGCCTTGGGCGTCGGGCTGCTGTTCTTTTTTCAGTTCACGCTCGAGCACTTCGAGCTCTTTCTTGATGCCGACCTTGTCGTGTAGTTCGATGGCGCGGCGGTAGTGCTCGGCGGCTAGTTGCTTGCGCCCATCGGCGAGGCAGGCGCGCCCTACTGCCTTGAGCAGCTTGGCGCGCACCTGGTCGAAGATGTCGCTACCGTGCAGCAGGGCCATGTATTGGCCTAGCAACGACGTTGATGGACCCGCGGCGGCTTCTTGTTGTTTGATGGCGGTGTCGGCGACCTCTTCGGCGATCATGGTGGCGGCCGTGCGCTCGTAGCGATCGGGGGTACTGAGCCCATGGCGGATCACGTAGGACGCCATGGGTAGGGCACCTTCCAGATCGCCGGTGTCGAGGGTCCAGAGCATGATGGTCACAAGGACGTCATCTTGGCCGCCGCGATTAGCGGCAAGCAGTCCGTCAATCCACGGCTTGTAGACCGGCAGCATGGTGCGCTTGGCGTCGATCTTGCGCTCGATGCTCTGGATGCCCTTGAGGGTGCGGCGGTGTTCGGCCAGCTGCATCAGCTGCAGCTCGTAGGCATTGGCGCGTTGTTGGTCGAACTGAGGATTGGCCGCCCCTTGCAGGGCGGCCAGTTTGCGTTCGCGGTTGCGACGGGCAGGTGATGTCATGTCGCCCCCTTAACCGCCAGCGGCCGGTTTCGGCCCGATGACGATGTTTTCGATCAGGGCGACGCAGTCGTAATCCTCTACCACGTAGGCATCGTTGGAGCTTTCGTAGTTGACGATACGGTCGCGCTTGGGCTCTTCCTCGATGTGACGGCGGCGGGCGCCTTCCTGCCAGTAGATGGACAGGTTTTCCAGCGTGGTGATCAGCATGGCGTCATCCGGGAAGAAGGGGACGCGCACGGCTTTGAGGCCGCCAATCTGCTTCTGGCTCACCAGCACCTGACCGGCCAGCTTGTCCTGGTTGTTGTCGGCGTTATTGATGATGGGGAAGTATTTGTCGGCCAGCAGTTTGCGACCGCAGATGACCACCAGATCGGTGTCGTCTTGATACCAGGGGGCGATAGCCTCGTTAACGGCATCGAACACCAGGGCGTCGAGGTTGTGGTAGTCCCCTTCTTTGGTGTCGGCCTCCCCCTTCGGTTGGTAGATGTAGATCTTGCCGGAGCCTTCGGTACCTTCATCCATCACTTTGGCCGGTGCATCCACACGGATGTGTTGCAGCCAGCCTATGTTGACGTCTTCCAGCATGGGGTGGGTGGTGCGGTTGGTATCTGCCGCCACGCTGGTGCCGTGCCAGCCAATCATGATGCGGTCGAGCCCCTGGCGTTTGAGGATAGCGTCGCGGATGCGGGTCTGGAAGTCGGGGAACTTGGCCCAGATATCCAGCTTGTTGTAACCCAGACTGGTGTCGTAGTTGGTCTTTGCGCACTCGTAGTCATGCGGATAGAGGGCGCTCGGGTCATTGGGCTCGCGGTCTTTGTCGCTGGTATTGGTGCGGCCAGCGATGGTGCTGCCGATACCGATACCGACCTTTTGCCCCTTCATATCCGGTACCGGGATGACGTTGATCATTTGCAGGAATTCGACCGACTCCTGCATTTTGGTTTCCAGGGTCTGCTGGACGCTGGGCTGCACGTTGAACTGCACCATGGCGCTGGTGATGGCGTTGAGTTTGGCCAGCTGGCCGGTGAACGCGTTGAACTTCTGGCGGGTTTCGTTACGCATTAGGCATGGTCCTTAGCAGTCGGTTTCGATGGTGGAGCCTTTGTCGCCGGTGGCGGGCTGGCGCTTGTGGCTGAAATCTTCCTGGCCTTCCAGCTTGGCGGTGAGGTCAGCCAGCGCTTTGGCGGTGGCTTCCTGCTGGCTGGTCAGTTCGGTGATGGTGGCGGCCTGTGCGGTGAACTTCTTCTGCAGGGCTGCGTCGATGGTGGTCACTTCTTTGGCCACGGCTTCGACGGCCTGATGCACGTCACCGATATCCGCGGTGGATTGCTTTTTGTGGCTGCTGAATATGGATGTGATGCGCTCGGCCAGGGTGGGGCCTTTGTCGGCTTCGTCTTCGAATTCGATGACGGTTTCCAGCGCTTCGGTGAACAGGCATTCCTTGTACTGCTTGCGCTCGGCCAGCGGGTTGGTCGATGCCTTGCTGCAGAACTGGAGCATTTCGGTGCCGAGACTGGCCGGGCTGTCGGTAACGGCCAGCCCCATCAGGTAGGCGCCTTTCTCGTTCAGGTTGGGGTGAATTTCGACAGAGGTGAACACCTTCTGACGCTTCTTGTTCAGTTCGACCAGTTCAGGGGTTGGGTCGATTTGCACGAACAGGGCCAGGCGCTTTTCACCTTCCATATCGACCTCTTCGGTCTTGGCGGCGGTGATGTCGCCGTACATCTTGAACTGACCGGTCGGGTCATAGCCCCGGATGTGTTCCATATTGACCCGGGCGCCATAGGTGGACTGGTTATAGCGCTTGGCCATCTGTTCAATCCATTCGCGGGTGATGGTGCGGCCATCGGTCGTGCCCCCTTCGACGGCAACACGGAAAAATTTGGACTTAGCCATGAGCTGGGATCCCTTTTGTGATTGGGTGGTGATGTCGCGGTTATGGTCTTGGTGACAGGCGGGATCGTGCAATCGGCGGCCAGTGTGTACGGCGCTGGCACACTGGCGCGGTGGAGTTTGGAGCGGTAGCGGCTGGGTAGACTGGCGCCATGACGACAGCACCCTTACTTTTCCCCCATATCGAACCCAGACGGCAGGCCATGCACCTGTTCTTTCAGGGCTACCCGCTCCGCGCCATTGCTGAATTGCTGCAGACGCCGGAGGGGACAGTCTCGACCTGGAAGAAGCGCGACGGCTGGGATGACATCAAACCCATTGACCGGGTCGACTTCGCCATTGAGGCGCGGATGTGCCAGTTGATCGCCAAGGATGTGAAGAGCGGCGGCGACTTCAAGGAGATTGACCTGCTTGGCAGGCAGTTGGAGCGCATCGCCCGGGTCAACAAATACAGCAATGGCGGCAATGAAACCGACCTCAATCCCAAGGTGGCGAACCGCAACAAGGGGCCGAAGAAGGCGCCCGAGCGCAATGTGGTAGAGCCCGAGCAGCAAGAGCGGTTAATCGAGCGGTTCGAGTCGACCATGTTTGGCTATCAACGCACCTGGTACGAAGCTGGCAAGCTGCACCGGATCCGCGATCTGCTCAAGTCGCGCCAGATTGGGGCCACTTACTTCTTTGCCTTCGAGGCGTTCATTGATGCCCTGGTGACCGGGCGTAATCAGATTTTCTTGTCTGCCAGCAAGGCGCAGGCCCATGTGTTCAAGCAGTACATCATCCAGTTTGCCAAGGAGGAGGGGGTTGAGCTGAAAGGTGACCCCATGGTGCTGCCGAACGGGGCGCACATGTATTTTCTTGGTACCAACGCCCGCACCGCCCAGAGTTACCACGGCAACATCTACATGGATGAGTATTTCTGGATCCATGGCTTTCTTGAGTTCCGCAAGGTGGCCTCTGGTATGGCGATGCACAAGAAGTGGCGCCAGACCTACATTTCCACCCCGTCCAGCCTCTCCCATCCCGCCTATGCGTTCTGGTCCGGCGCCAATTTCAACCGGGGCAAGGCCAAGGCCGACCGGGTCGAGATAGATCTGAGTCACGCCAATCTGTCTGGCGGCAAGCTCTGTGCCGATGGCCAATGGCGGCAGATTGTCACTGTCGAGGATGCGGTGCTCGGCGGCTGCGACCTGTTCGATCTGGAGCAGCTGCGTAGTGAGTATTCCGATGATGAATACAGCAACCTGCTGATGTGCGAGTTCATGGACGACACGGCCAGCGTGTTCCCGCTCGCTACCCTGCAGCGTTGTATGGTCGACAGCTGGGAGTTGTGGGAGGACTACAAACCTCACGCATTGCGTCCACTTGGCAACCGCGCTGTGTGGATCGGTTATGACCCGGCCAAGGGCGGTAAGGGTGATAGCGCGGGCTGCGCCGTGCTGGCCCCGCCGGCTGCACCGGGCGGCAAGTTCCGGGTGCTGGAGCGCCACCGCTGGAGCGGGATGGACTTTGATGCGCAGGCTAAGGCCATCCGGGCCATGTGCGATCGCTACAACGTTACCTATATCGGCATCGACTCAACGGGTATCGGGGAGGGCGTTTTGCAATTGGTGCGCCAGTTCTATCCCGCGGTGACTGCAATTCAGTACAGCGCCAACGTAAAAATGCAGATGGTGATGAAGGCGCAGGATGTGATGAACAAGGGGCGGCTGGAGTTTGACAGCGGTTTTACTGACTTGGCCCAAGCGTTTATGAGTATCCGTCGAGGGTTAACGGCTAGCGGCAGGATGCCGACCTTTGAGGCCAGCCGCTCCGAGGAGATCAGCCACGCCGATATTGCCTGGGCAACGATGCAGGCCCTTTTACATGAGCCGCTGGCAGGTGCCAACGGTGCCAATACCAGTTCTATGGAGTTTTTCTAATGAGCAAACGCCGTACTCGTCGACCCTCTTCATCCCCCACGCCACCGGTGATGGCAACCCAACAACCCGGAAGATCCATGGAGGCATTCACCTTTGGCGAGCCGGTACCGGTTTTATCGCAGCGGGAGGTATTCGATTACCTGGAGTCAATGCACAACGGCCGCTGGTATGAGCCGCCGCTCTCCCTCAACGGGCTATCACGGGTCTATCGGGCCGGGGTGCACCATGCCTCGGCCATCCAGGTGAAGCGCAACATCCTGCGCTCGTGCTTTATCCCTCATCCGAAACTGAGCCTGGCAGGCTTTACCGGGCTGGCACTGGACTATCTGATTTTTGGCAACGGCTACCTGCAGGCGGTGCAGAACCGGATCGGCGGGGTGCTGCGCTATGACCATCTGCGCGCCAAGTACACCCGGCGCGGGCTGGATCTGAACCAGTATTGGTGGATTGCCCAACCCGGCCAGGAGCAGGAGCTGCCTGCAGGTCGGGTGGGACACGTGATGGAGAGCGACATCAACCAGGAGATCTACGGCATCCCCGACTATGTGGGCGGGTTGAATTCGACCCTGCTGAACGAGTCAGCCACCCTGTTTCGTCGCCGGTACTATGAGAACGGCAGCCATGCCGGCTTCATCATGCACATCACCGACCCAACGCAGAACGAGCAGGATATCAAGGACCTTAAAGAGGCGCTGCGCCAGAGCAAGGGGCCCGGCAACTTCCGCAACCTGCTGCTCTACACGCCTGGCGGCAGCAAGGACGGGGTGAAGTTGATCCCGGTGGCCGAGGTGGCGGCCAAGGATGACTTCTTGAGCATCAAGAACGTGAGCCGGGATGACCAGCTGGCCACTCATCGGGTACCGCCCCAGCTGATGGGGGTGATGCCGAACAGCACTGGCGGGTTTGGCAATGTGACGGAGGCTGCCCAGGTGTTCGACGTCAACGAGATCGACAGCATCAAGGCCAGCCTGCTGGCGATGAACGACTGGGCAGGGGAGGAGATCATCAGGTTCAATCCGTACAAGCTCGCCGCCGGTACCGAACCGGCCAGCCAGGGTGATCAGCGGCGCTGACCCGGCCAGCCCATCCCGACAACCCCGCCATCATGCGGGGTTTTCTTTTGCCCTGTCACTGGCCAGGCAGCACCTGACCGGCCAAAGTTCAGGCATTGCCTCAGTCACCCCACGCATACGTACACTAGCGGCTTGCTGTGCGATCGCGCTTCAAACCCACGCAGCCCGCAAGGCCGGATCCAGCACGTGCGCCCTGCGCTCGCTGGCGTGGCCGACTGGGGGGTTGGGACCCTGCCGCGCAGCGAGAGCGCGCCGCAAGACCCCGCCTCGCCTGCCCGCTTTATGTGTGGAAAATCATGCAGGTGAACGACTGTGGTCGGGAAACGGCTCCCCGCGCCAGCGCTGGCCGCGCGCGGGATTCTAGATCCTCTCCGCGATCCTTCACTTTCCGTCAGATCCTTTCATCTGACGGCGGAGTGTGTCCGAAGCGTATTGCCATGGATCTCTGTGTCGAGGAGAGAGCAGGCCAGATGGTATGAACGTGACTTAGCTTCATGGCGGAAAGGTCTTGCTGGTACTTATCCCGCTTGAGATTGACCTTGAAGAAAGATGGGCTGTGGTCGATTTTGTGACACTGGAGCCGCCACAGCACGATGAATGCGTACTTTGGGGTTAGATAATGGTTCTTTCTGTAGTAATCGAGAGCACCTATCAGTCGCTCATCGTTCTCTGCTTTGGCCAGGGTCTCCAGTGACTTAATGCAAGATTGCTGATGCATTTGTTGCGTTAGTCGTGCCAGCTTTTTCTTGGCATCGCTCGCTGAGAGCCTGCGACCATTTTCGAAAACTGAGAGGCCAAACTTCAGGATGCAGTGGGAACCAACCCATAGGGTGTTCCCTGTAAGGCTGTTTCGAATCTCGAAGTGATAACGCAGCGACTCTTGCTCACATAGTTGGCAGGTTTCTATGGGTTGCTCATGATCTTCTGTGTGCTCGGTGAACGTCCATTCTTCGAATGCCTCTGGCAACGTACTTCCAACAGACAATGGAAGGATGTTGTCACGAACTCTTTGCGGATAAGTGCTCATTATTTTCCCCTTAAGCATGACCCTCGGCCATGGTACTCGCCGCAATGTGACCGGCCAATCCTATGACTTTGTGACCGGTCACACTTCACTGACTTTTATAATGTGCTCGGTTACAGCGTGATGGTTTTATCCCCGGCGGTGTGCCAGCACTCTTGCTGCCCTTTGAATGCACCGCCGCATCCAGCAGGCAGAGCGCATTCGCAGTTCGGGCAGGTCTGCGCGGCCAGCTCTGCTTGTTGTTGCTGCCAGCGTTCCCAGTCGCGGCGCAGCAGGGTACTGATGTACTCGTCGGCGCTGTAGGGCTCGCCGGATCCGGCGCGCGCCCGGCATAGGTGCTCAAGTTGCTCGCGCTCACGGGTGGAGAGGGCTACTTCGACCCGCTTGATGCCGAGTGCGGCCTGCCTCGCACGCTGGGCCTGTTTTCGATCCTTCGCCTCCTTTGGTTTGCTCATACAGCCCTCCTTCTGGTAAACGCCCCCTGTCGCGCCCGGGTGGCCTTCCATACCTGCTTGGGAGCTGGGCCGACAGGCAGCACCCGCTTTGCCTTCTTGGGTGGGGTGATGGTGTCCAGCTCGCCCTGGTAGAAGGGGAACCAGGCATCCTCGAACCGGATGACCCGCTCCATGCGGTCGAGCAGCAGATCACAGATATGACGGTCAGTGGCCGGCATGCTGTCGAGCGTGCTGGTGATAGCGGCACGACCCGCCGATCCCGGCGGGTGCTGCTTGATGGTGGACCAAAGCTGCTGGCAGAGTGGCAGCAGGCGTTCGACGTCGCCGCGGCTGATGATGTCAGTCACGCAGCACCCCCACATCGACCCGGATATTGTTGAGCGCGCCCTCGACCATGTCGCTGAACGATGACCACTCTGCCGGCCCGCAGTCTCTGAGTTCCTGTGCCTGTGCAACCAGCGCAGCAGCCAGCATCTCAATGTGTTGCATTGATGGCTTCGAGCTATCTGCCTCTGGTGCCTGTATCCCGAATACCACAAAGCTTTGCTTCTGGCCCTTTGGATCGCGGCTCATTGACAGACCCAGCGGGTGCAGAATCTCGCGGTTGATGCGAACGATAAGGCCCAGTTCGCTGGCCTGATTCCAGTTGATAGTTTTCATGCCGCACCCCCTACCATGCCGCAGCTGTTGATCGCTGCCTGCATCCGCTGATAGATGGCGCCGACATAGCGGGCCTGATGCTTGGCGTCGTCCAGCGCGCGATGGGCCACACCCTCGAATGGCATGTCTTTCTTAGGGTCAAAGCCCAGAAGGTCACGCCCCATATCAACAACGGTGCGCACATCCCGATCCTTAAATCCGTTCCAGTAGCCAATAAAACGCACTTTGTTCACCGCATCATAGGCGCTGGCCATGATGGTGCAGTCAAACCCAGCACCGTTACCCCATACACAGGGGCGCTTGCCTTCTTGCATCAGCCACTCCTGAAACTTTTGCAGTGCCTGGAGAAGCGCCATCCGCTTTTCGCCATCTACGTTATAGGCAATGGCCGCGCGTGCTTCATCACTCTGCCCCAGCCACCACAGCACGGTGTCAGGGTCTATCTCCCCAAACTTTGCGCTATCTCGTAGGTCGATATGCGCCTCAAACTCGGCGCCCAGCTCACCTGTCATCGGGTCAAAGAACACAGCTCCTATGGTGACGATGGCCGCGCGCGGGCCTTTGCCCATGGTTTCCAGATCCAGCATTACGTTTCTCATCTTCATTCCCTCAGTTAAAGCCCAGGCGCGCCCGCGCCTTGGCAATATCCGCCTGATGGCGGTCGTTGTCGGCTTGCATGCTCGCGACGCGGGCCTGCTCCTGTTCTGTGGGCTGGTAACTGGCCCGGTCCTCTTCGTCATCCAGCAGGCGGGTGAAGATGGCGACCGCCTCTTCGGCCTGGGCCAGCGGCAGGGCGGCCAGCCATTCCGTGACGTTGCCACCGGAGTGCATCAGCTCGCGGGCCTGCTGTTTCAGCGTGTTGCTGCTGGCGGCCCGGTTGCTGGCCTGCTCTGCCTCGACCTCGGCGGTCAGCTGGTCGGCCACCGCATCGCCAGCACCCGGCCAGTTGCGGGTCACAATCAGCCGATCGCCGACCAGTCGCACATATTGGCCGTCGGCGTGGATGATGCTGCCGTGCAGCAGCAGGGCGGCGTTGCTCTCATCAAGCCCCATTCGGGCCAGCTCTTTAGCCAGAGTGGATCCTCTAACCCCTGATTTGGATCCTTTCGTACAGTTATTGACAGAACTCCGAGGGGGGCGGCTGCCGCCGCCTGAGTGCAACTCGCTGCGCTCGCCCACTGCAGGCTCGCGCTGCTCGCCCAAACCCGACCCGTTGACCCCCTTGCGCACTATCTGCCAGCCCTCGGTGCGGGTGACGGCGGTGGTCATGCCGATGTCGGTGATCACCCCCATCAGGCGCAGCACATCCTCGCCATACTTGTTGGCGGCTTCATCGAGGCGCTTGGAGAGGCGGATCAGGTGCTCTTTGCGGGGCAGGTCAATGCCGCCCATGGCGTTGATAAAGTCGCCCCAGCGGTTGTTGTCGGCGGCGGCGCGGGCGGCTTCCAGGATGCAATCCCACTCGATCACCTCGTCCCCCAGGCGGCGCAGTTCGCGCCATACGCTCACGGCAGGGCCGCCTATCTGCTGAAACTGGCGTATACGCCAACAGCTCGCCCAGGCCGCGACCGCGATGGTGGTGTGGTCGACCGGGGCCTCGGCCTCGTAATCCATCCCGACCTTGTGGCCGTCGATGTTCTTGGCGATGTACTTGGCGATGTAGCCGGTGGCGCTGCCCTGGGTTGGGTCGATCTCCTTCCAATTCACCCGGGGGTTGATGGCCTTGACCACCGCCGGGCTGCTCACATCGAGCAGCCTCTTGATGCGCGGCATCTTGTTGCGGATTTTCATCTCGGCCAGCGCATCGAGCTGGTCGCCGTTGGGCATCTTGAGCTCTGCCCGTTCGGCGGCGGTGAAGTGGTAGGCAAGCAGGGTCAGAAAGTCGCGTTGGTGCTCGGGGTTGATAAACAGCAGGCAATGCCAGTGCGGGGTGCCATCGTGGTGCGGTTCCACCACCCGAAAACCGAAGGCCATGATCCCCTCGCGGGCCAAGGCGGCACGAAAGCGGGCCCACTGTTTGCACAGCAGGCGGTTGGTCTCGGTCGGGCAGGCGCCGTTGAACTTCTCATTCTGGTAGGTCTTCGCCTTGTCTTTGCTGCCCTGGCGCCAGGCGTGATAGCTGGAGGGGGCGGTCAGCGTCAGGAACAAGCCCAGTTTGCCCTGCTCCTGTGCCATGTCTTCAAAGCCCCGCATGCGCACCATCAGCTCATGACGGCGGATCTCGGGGTTGGCGACCGAGCCCATCACCGCATCGACCAGGTCAATCTCTTGCCCCAGCTCTTCGTTGACGGCGCTCATGCCAGCCATCCAGGCTTGCTGGGCTGCTTTACGCTGGGTGAACTCACGCACGGCGTGCGCACTGGCGTAGGGGCTGACCCCCTTGCGCACCTGTCCGGTGAGGATGGCAATCAGCTCGCAGTAGATGGCCCAGGCGCGGTTGATCTTGCGCAGCCACCACGACTCGTCGAGCAGGCGCACCAGCAGGCTGGCGGCGGCCCCTTCGAACTTGTCCACCTCGTCAGCCAGATCATCCCGCTCTTTCTGGCTCAGAGGGCGGCGCAGCAGGCGCTCCACCTTGGTACGCGGGTGAATGGGGAGGGGAGGGCAGAAGTGCCACGCCTTGGCCTGGGCCCCGATATCGGCCAGCAGCTCCGTGGCGGTGCGCTCATGGCCCGCCGCCGCCAGCAGTTGCTGGCAGCGACGGGCCCACTCGGCGGCAACCAGCTCGCGGCGCACGTCGTTGCGCAGGTCGATCACCGGTACCGGGAACCGGCTCTGTGCGGCGGCGCAGGCGTCGACCATGCGGCGCAGCCAGATGTTGGCGGTCTTGGGATTGGCCGGGTAGCGGCGCAGGAAGGTCGCGGCCAGCGGCTTGGCAACGTGCCACTCGATGCGGGCCAGTTGTTCGGCCGCCCCGGCCATGTTGATGGCGTGGTGCCCGACCAGGTAGTGCTGGGGGAGTTGGATGCCGTGCAGGTTGGTGATGGCGTCCATCATTTACACACCCCGCACTTGCCGTTCACATACTCGTTGGGTTGCAGGTACCGGCCGCAGGTGGAGCAGGTCGGTACCATGTCGAGGGTGGCGAGCCGATCAGACCAGCAGGTGGACTCGCAGAAAAACAGACTGGTCATGCGGTTGCCGGAGAGGATGACCGGGCGCACATGGCCGAACTCGCCGCAACAACTGCAGCGCATTGAGGGGCGGGCGTTGGCCGGGACGGTCTTCACCACGGTTTCACTGGCGGCGCGGGCCAGCGGCCAGCAGGTTTCGACGCAGTAGGGGTAAGAGCGGCGACCGTGTCGGCCCGCAACCGGCAGACAAACCGCCATCTGGCGGCACTTGGTGCAGGGCTCCAGCGTCACGATATGGCTGTTTGCAGGGCGCGCGATGCCCAAAGCCGGGGCAAGCCCGGCTGGTTTTTGGTGAGTCATTAGATGGCGCCTCCGTTGTATGACTGGCGCAGACGGGCGGCAGATTGGCGTTCGCAACGGCGGGCAGAGCGCACCATGACCAGCAGGGTTTTGATATATCGGTGGGGGCGGCAGGGACGGCGACGGGCATCCAGTAATTCGAGTTGGTATTCCCGGCGGCGCGCCGCGTCGCTCAACATGGCATCGAGCCAGAAGTCGTGGATCATTTGATGGTCTCCCCCAGTCCGTGGAGTGGCTCGCACTCGGCCCACCACTCGGCGATCTCTTTGGCCAGTGCGACTTCACCGCCACCCAGCGCCAGCCAATACACGGCGCGGATGGCGCCCAGGGCCAGCAACTCCTGGGCGATGTTGCGGTTTCGACGGGCATCACTGCCCGAGGTGTTGAACTCCTCCTGCGCTGCTTCCCAGTGCTTGGTCAGTGGGCTGACCGGTGCGGGCGGCTGCATATGGGCGGGTCCAGATTCGGCGCCACCCAGCTCATCGACCCGCGGCTCCAGCTCGAACATGTCGTCAGTCACAGGGCACCCCCTTGCAGCTCATGAGCAAAGGGCGGCTGGAATATCGCGGTGCTGTCTGGGCCGCTGGCCATGTCCACGCCGATGATGTGGGGGCGCTGGCCACCACGCAGGATCTCGAGGCGCTTGGTCAGCTCGGCGTAGATGTCGAGCAGGGCCAGCTCGTCGGCCAGTTCGGCCAGGGCTTCGAGGCTCGCCTCGACGGCGAGGCTGTGGCATGCCCCGAGCTGGGGACGGTGGGTATTGATGAGGCTGTTCGCGACTTTGCGGATCGCCTGTTCTGCTGTAAGATTGTTCATGAGGTTTTCCTCGCTGATTGATTGAAAGCCCCGCTGGTGCGCCAACACCGATAGCGGGGTTTTTTATTGGCCGCTTCCGGCCACCTTCTGCAAAACCGCTCTGCGGCTTTCCAACATGCCGGCCTGCTTGTTGAGCTCGGCCCGGCGCTTGTTCTCGTGTTCTGCCTGTTCCTGCTCGCTGCGGGTCGGCCCCTCAATACGGCGGGTGGTGCGGTGCCACTCGCGGCGGTGCAGCACGCCGCCATCAAACTCATGCAGGGTTGCCATCAGCTCACCCATGGCGAGGCGGATCGCCTCTTGTTGGTCAAAGTCGAACTGGTCCAGCTCGCGCCCGGCTTGGGTGGTCGACACCCCGGCGGCGTAACAGATGACGGCGCGGGCCCGGGTCGGCAGGCGTGACCAGCGGCTGGCCGCCCCATTGCGGCCGAACTGGGCGCGCATCTCTGCCAGCGCCACCTCTGCGGCGCTGGGCTGTTGAACGAGCTCGAAAATCTGTGCGGTGTTCATGGGGCGGCCCTCCGGTTATGCCTGCAGCAGCTTGGTCAGCCAGTGCGGGCGAGGTTGATGGCACGGCTGGAAGCGCAGCGCGCCACGGCGGCCCTGGCTGTCTTCCAGATAACTGCCGTCGAAACGGGTGGTGTTGCGCATCACCGGCTCGTCACCGCTGGTGACGACGGTGGCGCGGTTGAACAGCAAAAACGGCAGCGGGATCAGCCCCGGCTGCTCGGCGCGCAGTTTCATGCTGACTCCTTGAGCGGGACGCTCTTCGACATGGTTTTGTGGTTTTTGCCCACGCCCTTGCAGGACGGCAGCACGATGGCCGGATTGGGCATGGCGGATGGGCTGATGGTGCCGACGATTTCAAACGCCGCCTTGAAGGTGTGGCCGCAGTCGACATTGCTGCAGGCGTAATAGGCGTGGCCTGTCAGCGGGCTCATTTTGGTGGAGTTTCGGGTATTCGCGTGGTAACCGCAGTGGGGGCAAATCAATCTCATGGTCTGGTCTCCTATGCGCCGATGGCGGCGCGGGCCATATCAGCAGCGCACGCAAGGCTGGGGATGGCGTGAAAGCGGTCCTCGACCTCGGTAGCCAGCAACACAAGGTGCTCGATGCCTGCCCAGATGCCGGTGACGACGGTGTTTCGGTGTGACTTGGTGACGCGGTCACCGGCGAGGAGAGTGGTGGCCTGGGCCGTGACGCCCAGGATCTGGGCCCCTGCATTGAGCGCCTGCTGGGCGCGGGCCTCTGGGGCAACCTGGGCGGCATCCGGCAGACGAACGGCGGTCAGTTGGCAGTCAAACAGCATGCCATCAAACAGGGTGTCGTCGCCGGTGGCGTGGTAGAGGGCGATGAGATCGTGCGCAGTCAGGTTGTGCCGCTCACACGCCGGGTTGAATTTGTTGTGCAGCACGTGGTGTGACATGCCGATGGTTTCAGCCAATTGGCTGATATTGTGCGCCTGCTTGAACAGGTCGCAGGCCCCTGCAAAGTGGCTGTGTGAACGAGTGCGCTGGTTTGACACTTTATCCCCCTGTGCTCAATCGCTACCGTTAGGTCAAGCAGCAGCGCGCTGGCGCGACTTGCTGGTCGAATCCTTGGCCACACGACGACGGGAGTTCTCATGAACGAACTTGAAGTAGTGTTCCGGCTCCTTGGTCATCTCGCGCCAGCGGTGCAGATTGACCCATGGCTTATCGCCAGCACGCAGTTTGGGAACGATGGGCAGGCGCCCGTCGCTGATCATGTCCTGGGCGGTGCGCAGTGGCAGGTCGAACTTGAGTTCGTCCCGCAGCATGGTGAGGAAGGCGTCCAGCGGAATGGCCGGCAGCATGGTGAGCGCAAGGCTCTGTTTGATGGTTTCCAACTGGCGCAGCACTTCTGCCAGTGCGTCAACTTGCGGTTGAACCGCGTCACCTATCGGTGTGGCTTGCACCCCTAAAGGCTGTTTTTCGGTGTCACGTTGCGTCATACTGCGCCCCTATGCGTTTACTTTTTACCTGTAGACAGAAATGCACTCACGATTCCGACAATTGGTGTGCACTGCTGATTTTAAGTAAGAGTATCCGCTGATGCGATATCGCGCAACCTAAAAGTGTGAGTCTGTGATCAGGGGTGTAAATCTATGGAGATTCTTAACGGCACAGCCTTTGATTTGGAAGATTTTGCCAAGAGGATGAAACAACTGGTAGGTCGAGAGACTTATAGTTCATTTGGCCGGAGAGTCGGCGTGAGTGATGCGGTTGTCAGGAAATATTGTCTAGGTGAAACGATGCCCTCCATCGGGCTGGTTTCTCAAATCTGCGGGCACGAACCGCGGCTGTTCCTCTGGCTCTGCCTTGGTTTGGGAGAACAACCTGAACAGGCGACAGAGCACCCCGAAGTCCCCATCTATGCACGTGCAGCTCAGGGTGACGACGTGACTGGGCTCGCAGAATCCAGCGCTGCTTACCACCAGATGCAGGATTACACCCTGGTCGACTGCTACCAGGTGTTTGCGTCGGCCGGGTTCGGCGCCACCGTTTCCGACGAGCTGAAAACCGAGCCCATGGCGTTTCGCACCGACTGGCTCAAGAAAGAGGGGTTGGCACCGGAACGGCTGGCGGTTATCCGGGCCAAGGGCGACAGCATGGAGCCCACCATCAGCAATAACGACATCATCCTGGTGAACCTGTGCAACGGCGATGCCCTGCGCGATGGCCTCTATGTGCTGCGCATTGGCGACAGCCTGCTGGTGAAGCGGCTGCAATTCGATGTGCTCGGCGGGATCAAGGTCATCTCTGACAATCCTGGCTATGAAACCCAGGTGGTGACCAAGGACCAGCGGGCCGATGTGCATATCGTCGGCCGCGTGGCATGGGCAGGGAAGAAATTCTGATATAGCAGGAGGCTAACCGTGTTTGATCTGCATGCTTCTGAGTCAATCCGGTATCAGGGCACAGAAGTGCCAGTGTTCAATATTCTCTATTTGAACAATAAAGGCGTGCTCTCTGCCAAGAGAGTGGCGGTTTACCATATCAATCAAGATCGCAATCTTGCCTACGGTCATCAGGTCACTATTGCCGCAGACATTGAACCATTATCCGGTGAGTTCCCGACCTTTATCTCTCTGCGTACCGACCGAGTGATCGATGTGTTCGATACACATGAAGAGGCCGTTCAAGCATTTGAGAAGGCCGAGACGCTTTATGCTGACCGGATCCTGCAAATCAAATCTGACCCTGGCTATCACGGTCGCAAGTTGCCCCCGAAAGACTACTCCTTCAAGGTCTGCTTCACCGGGTTCGCCAAGGCCGACAAAGCCGAGTTAACCGAGCTGGCTGAGGCGGCTGGGATGAAGGTCGTTACCAGCGTATCGGCGTCACTCGATTTCCTCTGCTGCGGTGACAATGCTGGCTGGTCGAAGATGAAAAAGGCCAATGAGCTCGGAGTGCCATTGGTGCGCCACGAGCAAATCCGACTGCTAGTCGAGACCGGCGAACTGCCCGAGTCGTATACCGAGACTCAATGAGCGCATCAGCGCACGATGGCAGGGGTGATTTTTCGGCGCACCTCATCCAGTGCACCGGCCAGCGCTTCGGCCAGTGCTTCGGCCCCTTCCGGTTCGGCGAGGTTTGGAAGGTGAGTGCGCCAAAAGGCGCGGGCACGCACGGCGTCCAAGGATCCGTTGAGCTGCGACACGATATTGCGGCGCATGATGTCAGTCAGTTCATAGCGGCGTTGATGTTCCGACAATGACTCTCCTAATGAAGGCTTCATATGATCTCCAATATTGAACGGTTCGATCGCACGGTGGTGCTGGTATTGGCCGAGCTTTACGCTCGCTTTCCAGTGCGCAAGGCCTTGGTAGCCAGCAAGTTCATGCTAACCGATGACGGCCAGATAGCCGAAGCTCTTTCATCGCGCGAAGAAGCTGAATTGGACTCTAGAGATCCCTACTTTGAGCGCAAACAGTTTGCGTTTGAGTGTATGCATTGGCTGGTTGAGACGGGGTATCTCCACGGTGAGCCAAAGGCAGACGACGGCATTGCCGATGCGGTACTGACAGCCAAGGGGCTTGAGGTGCTAAAGGCCACCCCCGATAGCCTGCAAGAATCTCTTGGTGAGCGGATGCAGGAAGCTGCCAAGAGTGGCATGGGGGAAACGGCCAGGGTGCTGATAGGTCAAGTAGTGAGCCTTGGTGTGGGGTTGGTGACTTGAAATGACCGTCCGCAAGCTCGACGACGGCAAGCCCAAGCTCTGGCTTGCCGAAGTCTATCCCCAAGGCCGTGAAGGCCCCCGCAAGCGCAAGCGCTTCGCCACCAAGGGCGAGGCGCTGGCTTGGGAAAAGTGGTTGCTGGAAGAGAGCAACAGCAACCCCTGGCTCACCGCCAACAAGGTGACCGAAGACAAGCGGCGCTTGTCCGACGTCATCGACCTCTGGTTCCGTTTGCATGGGCAGACTCTGGTCTCTGGCGAACAGGTCAAGCGCAAACTCGACTTGATGGCCGAGGCGATGGGCAACCCTTACGCGGTCGATCTCAACAAGGTGCATTTCGCCACGTACCGGGAAGGGCGACTCACCGGGGCCATCATCTTCCCTGGCCGCTGCCGTGACCGGGCCGCTGGGCCCAAAACGGTGAACGACGAACAGCGCTTGCTGAATGCGGTGTTTGGGGAGCTGATCCGATTGGGGGAGTGGGTGAACCCCCACCCATTGACTGGCTTGCGCCAGGTCAAAACCCATGAATCGGAGATGACCTACCTCACGGCAGCGCAAATCGACATGCTGCTGGCCAGTTGCGCGACCTCCCGGGTGCCGGCGTTGACCACGGTGGTCAAACTCTGTCTGGCCACCGGGGCGCGTTGGTCTGAGGTGCAGGGGCTGACCAGCGCCCAGGTGAGCAAGTATCGGCTGACGTTCACCCAGACCAAGAGCAAGCGCAATCGCTCGGTCCCCATCTCGCCAGAGCTCTATGAACTGATCCCCAAACGCGGCATCCATGAAGGCAGGTTGTTCCCTCCCTGCTATGACGCATTTGAGTATGCCGCGCAAAAATCCGGGGTGAACCTGCCGGAGGGACAACTTTCTCATGTGCTCAGACATACGTTTGCCAGCCATTTTATGATGAATGGTGGTAATATCCTTGTCCTACAGCGAATCCTCGGTCACAGCACCATCACCATGACCATGAGGTACGCCCATTTTGCCCCCGAACATTTGGATGACGCGGTCAGATTAAACCCTCTGATCAGCCCTCACTCATAGGTGAAAAATGGCGGCAAAGTGGCGACAGAGCTCCGCACGGAATGCGTGATACCGCGTGATGTTGCGCGCTAACCCTTTGTTTTAACTGTAAGTCGTTGAGCCAATTACTATGCCTAAGAAATTTTATGTATCGTGGGATAACCTGCAACGCGAAGCGCGCCGTCTGGCCCGTCGTCAACTGCCTGTCAGCCAGTGGAAAGGGATCATCGCCGTCAGTCGCGGTGGTCTGGTGCCTGCGGCCCTGATGGCCCGCGAACTTGGCATTCGCAATGTCGAAACCCTCTGCATCTCCAGCTATGACCACGACAACCAGCGCGAGCTGGTGGTGGTGAAGGCTGCCACCACCGCAGGTGACGGCGAAGGCTGGCTGGTGGTGGACGATCTGGTTGACACCGGCGGCACCGCCAAGGCGATCCGCGAGCTCTACCCCAGAGCCAAATTCATCACCATCTTCGCCAAGCCCATGGGCGAACCCCTGGTGGATGACTTCGAAGTCGCCATTCCGCAGGATACCTGGATTGAACAGCCCTGGGACATGGCGCTGGAGTTCGCCAAGCCGATCTGCGACGAAGCGTAATCGCCCCACCGGTCGCGACCAGTGACTCCCCGGCATTCGGAAGCGGACTGATCCGTCGTGATGCAAGGTTGACCACATTGAGCCCCTTTTGGGGCTCAATGCGTTTCTGGTGTGGCTGCTCGATGTGAAAAGTGGTTAAGATGGGACATTGTTTGAGACAGAAGAGCCACCATTTTGGAACCAAACGACGATACCAATCTGACGGAAAAGCTGTTTACCCGGGTCAAAAAGGTATTGGAAACTTCCGAAGTCTCCAACTCGAGCCCCGTCGACGAGCAAGACAGCGCACTGTCTGACAGCTTCATCGATGGCGCCCTGTCGCCCCGCTGGTATCGCCTGCTGCGCAGACCGACCTGGGCCTGGCAGGGGGCCGATCCCGTCGAGGTGGAGCAGACCCTGGCGCACATCGCCATGGGGCAGGGGGAGCGCAGTCACGAACGCTATCTGGACACCATCAAGGGCTATGTGCCCGGCAACTGGGTCTATGAGTGGAGCCAGCTCGCCGGCCATTATTTCAATACGGGGCGGACGCTGCTGGGGGAAGGGGATCGCGCCGCGGCGCTGAAGAGCCTGCTCAAGGCAGTGCGCTACTACTCCATCGCAAGCTACCCCCACCTCAAGCACGACGAGCTGGCGGATCAGGCCCAGTTGCTCGGCAACATGGCCTATCGCGAGGCCGGACGCCTGTTCAAGGTGCCCCTCAAGGAGTTGCAGGTCCCGTTTCGGGGCAAGACCATCCAGGGCTACCTGCATCTGCCCACCACCGAGAAACCTGTGCCCCTGGTCATCGTCAGCGGTGGCATCGATTCGCTTCAGGTGGACTTCCTCAACTTCTATTTCAAGTGTCTCGAGCCCCATGGCATCGGGATGCTTTCCCTGGACATGCCGGGCACCGGCTATGCCGAGCACTGGCCCCTGGTGCAGGACACCAGCCGCCTGCACCAGGCGGTGCTCAACTACCTCTCGGAGGTGGCCTGGGTCGATCACCAGCGCATCGCCATGGTGGGGTTCCGCCTCGCCGGCAATGTGGCGGCCCGTCTCGCCTTCGTCGAGCCATTCAAGCTTAGGACCGTGGTCTGCATCGGTGCCGGCATCAACCAGGTGTTCACCAATCAGGAGATGTTCGCCCGCTGCCCGCGCATGATGCGCGACGGGCTGGCGAACCGGCTGGGGGCGGACGCGGCCCAGTGGGATCTGCTGCGCACCAAGTGTCAGGTCTTCTCCCTCAAGACCCAGGGATTGCTGGGGAGTCGCACTTCCGTGCCGATATTGAGTATCGGGCACAAGAAAGATTTTATTTGTCCCGAGCAGGATGTCCGGGCATTGGCCGCTGCGAGTCGCAACGGCAAGGCGGTGGTGTTTGACAAGCAGCCACTGCTCGAGGTCTATGACGAGGCACTGAAAGAGACGGTAGACTGGCTCAAAAAGCACTTATGTACATGATATAAAACAAAAAATGTAACATCACCATGTGATGGTATGGCTTGTTCAACAGGGAGGTTAGCATGTCAGAAAGAGTGACTTACAAGCGATTGCTGCGGCAGTTCGCGGCCATTGGCCCCTATTTGCGTGAAGACCTGTGCGAGGAGGGCCGCTACCGCTTTGACTGCCTGTCCGTCTGTGTCAGCGCCAAGCCTGCCCCGGACAAGCGGGAGTTCTGGGGCTGGTGGCTGGTACTGGAGCAGGCGGATCACAGCTTCAGCTACCACTATCAGACGGGGTTCTACAACGCGGACGGGGAGTGGATCGACAAGGCGCTGCCCAAGAAGCATCAGGCGGAAGTGGAACGCACCCTGCAACATTTCTACAAGCTCATCAGCGGCAAGCTGACCCAGCTGGAGTGCACCCTCTCCCCCGCGAAGCAGGTGACCGCCGAACTGAGCGTGACGGCAGCCTGATCCCCAAGCCCCGCATCTTCCCGGTGCGGGGTACCCCGATGCTTTGTCACCGAGCCCGCAACTGCCTGGCGAGGCTTAATTGCCTTGCAGGGCAGGAGGGCCGTGGGTATAAAGGGATTCCTTACTTTTCTAACCCTTCGTTCCCATGGAAAACAGAACCATAGTCGTCAAACTGGGCACCAGCGTGCTCACCGGGGGATCTGCCCGCCTCAACCGTGCCCACATGGTCGAGCTGGTCAGACAATGTGCCGCCTTGCATCGACACGGGCACCGTGTCGTGCTGGTCACGTCGGGGGCCATCGCCGCCGGTCGTGAGCATCTGGGCCACCCTCCGCTGGCGCCTACCCTGCCGAACAAACAGATGCTGGCGGCGGTGGGTCAGACCCAGCTCATCCGGGTATGGCAGGACCTGTTCAACCTCTACGGGCTGCACATCGGCCAGATGCTGCTGACCCGCGCCGACCTGGAAGACAGGGAGCGCTACCTCAATGCCCGCGACACCCTGCGCACCCTGCTCGATCACCGCATCATCCCCGTCATCAACGAGAACGACGCCGTGGCCACCGCCGAGATCAAGGTGGGGGACAACGACAACCTCTCCGCCCGTGCGGCCATCCTGGCGGATGCGGACTTGCTGGTCCTGCTCACGGATCAGAAGGGGCTCTTCACCGCCGACCCGCGCACCAACCCGGATGCCCAGCTCATCGAAGAGGTGCAGACCATAGACGACACTCTGCGCTCCCTCGCCGGTGACAGCGTGAGCGGCCTTGGCACCGGTGGCATGGCCACCAAGTTGCAGGCCGCCGACGTGGCACGCCGCGCCGGGGTGGACGTTGTGATTGCCACCGGCCAGATCCCGGAAGTGATCGGCCGCCTCGCCGCCGGGGAGCGGGTGGGGACCCTGTTCCCGGCCCTGGCATCCCCCCTGGAAGGGCGCAAGAGCTGGATCCTGGCAGGGCCCCCTCCTCACGGCGAAGTGCAGGTGGATCAGGGGGCCGTGGCCGCCATGCAGGAGAAGGGCTCCAGCCTGCTGCCCAAGGGCATCGTCGCAGTGAAGGGAGATTTCGTGCGTGGCGACGTGGTGCGAATCCTGGATCCCAAGGGGAGTGAGCTGGCTCGCGGCATTTGCCGTTACGACCATCTGGAGCTGGATCGGCTGCGGGGTGTCCACTCGGATCAGATTGAACAGGTATTGGGTTACGGCTATGGGGCCGTAGCCATCCACCGTGATGACATGGTGCTGCTCTGAACAGGGCGGCACCGCATGAACAAAAGGGAACTGTGATGAGTCTGGAGAAAATGGGGCAGGCGGCCCGTGAAGCCGCCTATCAACTGGCCACCGTCAGCACGGCACAGAAGAACCGGGCGCTGGCGGCCATCGCCGATGAACTGGAAGCACGCAGTGCCCAGATCCTGGCGGCCAACGAGAAAGACATTGCCGCCGGGCGCGAGGCGGGGCTCACGGAAGCCATGCTGGATCGCCTGCTGCTCAACCCGGCGCGCCTCGCCGGCATAGTGGCGGATGTGCGCAAGGTGATCACCCTGGACGATCCGGTCGGGGCCGAAATCGACAGCCGGGTGCTGGAGAATGGCCTGCGCCTCTCCCGTCGCCGGGTGCCCATCGGGGTCATCGGCGTCATCTACGAGGCGCGCCCCAATGTCACCATCGACATCGCCAGCCTCTGCCTCAAGACCGGCAACGCCAGCATTCTGCGCGGCGGTCGCGAGACCTTCCACTCCAACCTGGAGCTGGTGCGGGTGATCCAGCATGCCCTGGCAGCGTCCGGCCTGCCCGAGGCGGCGGTGCAGTACATCGACAATCCGGACAGGGCGCTGGTGGCCGAGTTGCTGCGCCTTGACCGCTACGTGGACATGATCATCCCCCGCGGCGGTGCGGGTCTTCACAAGATGTGCAAGGAGAACAGCTCCATCCCCGTCATCATCGGCGGGTTCGGTATCAGCCACATCTTCGTGGACGAGAGCGCCGATCTGGCGCGTTCCCTGGCGGTCATCGAGAACGCCAAGGTGCAGCGCCCCTCCGCCTGCAATGCCCTCGATACCCTGCTGGTACACGAGAAGGTGGCGGCCACCTTGCTGCCGCAACTGGTGGCTCTGATGAACGAGCGCAAGGTGACCCTGGTGGGCGCGCCCAATGCCATGGCGCTGCTGGCTGGCAGCGACAACCTGTGCGACGCGGGGCCGGAAGATTTCGACACCGAGTGGCTGGGGCTGACCCTGGGGGTCAAGGTGGTGGCGGACGTCAACGAGGCGCTCGCCCATATGCGCGAGCACAACGCCGGCCACTCCGATGCCATCCTGACCAACTCCCTCGCCAATGCCGAGCGTTTCGTCAACGGGGCCGGTTCGGCGGCGGTCTATGTCAACGCCTCCACCCGCTTCACCGACGGTGGCCAGTTTGGCCTCGGGGCCGAGGTGGCGGTCTCGACCCAGATGCTTCACGCCCGTGGCCCCATGGGGCTGACCGAACTCACCAGCTACAAGTGGGTGGGGCAGGCGGATTATCTCAGCCGTGCCTGATCCAGGCACGCTGAGCAAGCAGGACAATGCCGACTCAGGTCGGCATTTTTGTGCTTTTTTATTGCTCGCAATCAATGGCTTGCATATAACTATCCAGCAGGATGCGGTGTCACCCGGGGCATCAGGCCAGCGACAGCAAGGGGAGCAACTTCAAGGATGAAGGGACAGGATAGGAGTGCGTGGTGGGGCAGCCTCTGGCTGAGCCTGCCACTGCTGCTGGGGGCGCTCTGTTTCAGCGGCGCCAGCCACGCCAGCAGGGACCAGGATCTCTATCGTCAGCTCGGCCTGGCCGGCAAGCTCGACAGCCGCGTGTTTCGCAAGGCCCTGGACGGTTACCAGAGCGTGCGCCACAAGCGAAAACCCATTCTCACCATCATCGACTACAGCAAGCCCTCGACCATGCGCCGGCTGTTCGTCATCGACGTCAAGCGCCACAAGCTGCTCTACCACACCTGGGTCAGCCACGGCCGCAATTCGGGGGAGCTGGCCGCCCGCCAGTTCTCCAATCAGATGAATTCCCGGCAAAGTTCCCTGGGGGTCTACCGCACCGCCGAGACCTATCAGGGCAAGCACGGTTACTCCCTGCGTCTCGACGGCCTCAGTCCCGGCAAGAACAGCAATGCCCGCAAGCGCGCCATCGTGGTGCACGGGGCGGACTACGCCAGCCCCAGGCATCTGCAGAAGTTTGACAAGCTGGGGCGCAGCTGGGGATGCCCGGCCCTGCCAAGGGAGCAGTCCAGGGCCATCATCGACACCATCAAGGGAGGGAGCGTCATCTATGCCCATGGCTGAGACCTTGCCCGTGAGCCTGCTGCGAGGGCGTCACCAGGACTGGTGGGCGGCGCTCTACCTTGCCGACGACCTCACGTTATCCCTCGTGCACCGGTTCTGAGATGAGTATCCCATGGCAATGAACAGCAAAAAGGCCAGCATATGCTGGCCTTGGCGCATCAGGCGGGGATTATTTGCGGACCACCAGCACAGGGCAGGGAGCGTGGCGCACCACGGATTCCGCCACGCTGCCCACCAGCAGGTGGGTGATGCCGGAGCGGCCATGGCTGCCCATGACCACGAGATCCACCTTGTCTTCCTTCGCCTGGAGGACGATTTCATCGGCGGCGCGGCCAAAACGGACCTCGAACTTGGCCGGAATGGGCAGGCAGGCGACCAGTTCCTTGAGCTGACTCTTGGCCTGGCGTTCCATCTCGTGGGTGATCTCGATGGCCGTCATGTGCAGGATCTTGTAGCTGTCGAAGCCGTGCAGCTGATCCACCACGTGGACCAGTTTGAGCTCGGCCTGGTGGGTGTTGGCCATGAAGACGGCGTAGTCGAGTACCGCTCTGGACATCTCGGAGAAATCGACGGGGCAGAGCAGGGATTTGATGGTTGGCATGAGAATCTCCCCTCAAGTTGGGCTACTAATGAATCTTGTTTGCCATGATACGCTGTGGGGCGACAATAACCCTCGACCCGCTCGCAAAATGGGGAAAATGTCGGCCGGGACTCTGTTTTTCTATGCTATCTGTATGCCTGAACGGGCCGTCCGGCGGTGAGCATCTGCCGAGTGCCATATCACTGAGGATATTCATGGTTCGTCTTTTTCTGTTCTGTTGCCTGCTGATCACCTCGTTCGTGCGGGCAGACACCATACACGTCTATTGCGACGACTGGCCCGGCTTCTGTCACCGGGACGGCAAGGGGGTCTATCTGGATGTGGTTCGAGCCATCTATGAACCCCTGGGGCACGAGGTGAAGCTTCACATGGTGCCTTACAAACGGGCACTGGCGGTGGTGTCGCAAAAGGAGGGGGACATGGTGATGGGGGTCTATCGGGGAGAAGTGCCCGGGGTCCATCAGCCCGACTACCCCGACTCGGCGGACTACGTGAGCGTGGTGATGCAAAAGCGCTGGCTGCCGCACTGGGCAGGGGAGCACAGCCTCAAGGAGCTGGCTGAGGGGGTGGGCCTTTGACAAGTTCATCCCGGAGCCGATGCGCTGGTTCGAGATAGACAGCCACGAGATGGCGCTGCAATTGCTGCTCAAGGGGCGTTACCGTTACTACCTGCCCGACGGCGCCCTCTACCCCGAAGGCTCCCTTCCCCCCGAGCTGGTACAGGTATTCCTGCGCTGGATCCCGACCTACCCCATCTTCGCCGATACCCCGAAGGGCAGGCAGTTGCACGGGCTCTGGGATTCCGGCATGCGCACACTGATAAGGCAGGGCAAGCTGGCGGAGATCTATCGGCAGAACAAGCTCTACGACTACTACCAGGACTTTCTCAGGGAACAGGTGGTGCGGGCGAACAAGCCACAGCCCTAGCTGTTGGGCCTGATGCCGTCATCGGGCCCCTCTTGTCCTGCCTCAGCCTTTGGCTCTGAGCGTCTTGGCCAACCTGTCATAGAGGATGACGTTGACCGAGGCGGCCAGGTTCATGCAACCCTGAGTCGGCACATAGATGACCTCCTTCACCGCCGCGAAGCGGGCGGGTTCCAGGGTGCCATCCTCCGGGCCGAAGATGTAGAAGGCTCTCTCGGGGTGCACGTAATCCGGCAGGGGCGTGGCCCCCTCGATCAAATCCACCAGCACAGGGGTGCAGCCCTCGGGCACGAAGTCCAGCAGCTCCTCGACCCCGAGCAGGGGGATCTTCTCCACCATCTGCTTGGTGTCGGTCACAAAGCGGCGTGCCAGCTCGAAGCGCTGCCCCGTGTAGTAGACCTCGTCCGCCCCGTAGCAGCCGGCGGCCCGCATCACGGCGCCCACGTTCTCCGGGGATTTGGGATTGACCAACCCGATGGCGCAATAGTCCCCTCTCTCCCGGGCATCTGCCCGGTGCTGCCCGGCAGCGCCTTCATCTGACACTTTCATCTCTCTCTCCTGTGTGGCGGCGCATTATACCCCCGGTGGGCCCCTTGCCCAGCGTGCGGGGCGGATTCCCGCAAGGCGGGCCCAACAAGGGGGCGGCTGCACCGTGGTGGCGCAGCCCGACACCCTGATGCGCAATGGCGGCGCCCCTTGCATCCTGGCGCGGGGTTTGCAGTCACCTCCCCATACAAGACGATGAGGCATCCGGACAAAGGCGTCCGTCCCCGCAGGGGGGCGGACGCTTTTTTTATGGGCCCCTCGTCAGACACATGACAAGGAGCAAGGGAATGAAGACCACCTGTGCCTATTGCGGAGTGGGGTGCGGCATCCGGCTGAGCCGGGAGGGCGACAACTGGCAGTTGCAGGGGGATGAGCAGCATCCGGCCAATGGCGGCGCCCTGTGCGTCAAGGGAGCCAGCCTGCTGGAGAGCCTGGCCTTTCCCGATCGCCTGCTCTATCCGCGCTGGATGGGGCAGCGCATCGGCTGGGAGGAGGCCCTGGACACCCTGGCGGAGCGTTTTGCCGCCATCCTGGCCGAGTCCGGGCCGGATGCCATCGGCATCTATCTGTCGGGCCAGCTGACCACCGAGGATTACTACGTCGCCAACAAGCTGATGAAGGGGTACCTGGGCAGTGCCAACGTGGACACCAACTCCCGGCTCTGCATGTCGTCGGCGGTGGTGGCCCACCAGCGCGCCTTCGGGGAGGATCTGGTGCCCGCCTGCTACGAGGATCTCGAGCTCGCCGATCTGGTGGTGCTCACCGGTGCCAACACCGCCTGGACCCATCCCGTGCTGTTTCGCCGCCTGCAGCAGGCCAGGGCGCGGCGCCCCGAGCTCAGGCTGGTGGTGCTGGATCCCCGCCGCACCATGACGGCGGAGCAGGGGGATCTGCATCTGGCACTCAAACCCGGCAGCGACGTGACGCTCTGGAACGGCCTGTGCCGCTACCTGCTCGATGTAGATGGCTGGGACAAGGCCTATGTGGCGCAGCACGTGAGCGGCTTCGAGGCGTTGGCGGGGGCGCTGGACGATCCGGCCTGGCAGTTGGACGAGGTGGCCCGCAGCTGCGGCCTCTCCCGCAGCGATCTGCTCGGTTTCTACCAGCTCTTTGCCCGCACCCCCAAGACCGTCACCCTGTTCTGCCAGGGGATCAACCAGTCCAACCAGGGGGTGGACAAGGCCAACGCCATCATCAACGCCCACCTGATGTGCGGTCGCATCGGCAAGCCGGGGGCGGCTCCCTTCTCCATGACGGGGCAACCCAACGCCATGGGAGGGCGTGAGGTGGGGGGGCTCGCGACCCAGCTCGCCGCCCACATGGGCTTTGGCGAGGCCGAGTGCGATCGGGTACAGCGCTTCTGGGGAAGCCCGACCATGGTGCGCGGGCCGGGGCACAAGGCCGTCGAGCTCTTCGAGGCGGTGCACCGGGGGGAGATCCGCGCGCTCTGGGTGCTCGGCACCAACCCGGCGGTCTCCCTGCCGGACGGCAACCGGGTGCGCGAGGCCCTGAGCCGCTGCGAGCTGCTGGTGGTCTCCGAGGTGACGGCCAACACCGACACGGCGCGCCTCGCCCACCTGCTGTTGCCTGCCGCCGCCTGGGGAGAGAAGAGCGGGACCGTCACCAACTCCGAGCGCACCATCAGCCGCCAGCGCGCCTTCCTGCCCCTGCCGGGGGAGGCCTGGCCCGACTGGTGGGCCCTGACCCGGCTCGCCCGTCGGCTCGGCTTTGGCGAGGGGTTCGCCTATGAGCACGAGCACGAGATCTTCTGCGAGCATGCAGCCCTCTCCGGGTTTGAGAACGACGGATCCCGCCAGTTCGACATCTCCGGGCTGGCGGGTCTCACCCGTGCCGAATTCGAGGCGTTGGAACCCCTGCGCTGGCCCGTCAACGCTGACTGGCCCCGTGGACGAGATCGCCTGTTCGAGGATGGGCGCTTTGCCACCCCGGATGGCCGGGCCCGCCTGCTGCCCCTGGCCCAGCGCTTCCCCGAGCAGCCAGAAACGCCCCTGCTTGCAGGGGCTGTCTCCCTGCTCCTCAACAGTGGCCGCCTGCGGGATCAGTGGCACACCATGACCCGCACCGGCCACGTGCCCCGGTTGCAGGAGGCCGAGCCCTGGCCCAGGGTACGAATGGGAGCCGCCAGCCTGCTGGCGCTTGGCGTGAAGGAGGGGGACCTGGTGCGCCTTTGCAACGGGCTTGGGGAGGCGCTGCTGCTGGTGGGGCTGGATGAGGGGCTCAGGGAGGGGGAGGCCTTCCTGCCCATGCACTGGACCGACAGCCAGTGCAGCCAGGGGGCGGTCAACCGCCTCATCGCCCCCGTGGTGGATCCCCTTTCCGGCCAGCCGATGTTCAAACAGGGGCGGGTGCAGGCCAGGGCGCAGCTCACCCGCTGGCAAGGGCTCTGGTGTGGCCGGGGTGAGTGGCGCGAGCCGGTGGACTGGTGGGCCAGGCGCCCCCTGCCCGAGGGTAACTGCACCCTGCTGGCCTCCTGGTCAGAGAGCACAGAGAGCCTGTGGCAACGGCTGGGGGCCGAGGGGCACTGGTTCAGGCTGCCCATGAAGGAGGGGTGGCTGGCCGTGGCCCTGGCAGGGGATCGCATCGAGGGCATCTTGCTGGTGGGGGGGCGGCGCCCGGACATCAAGGTCGACCTGCTGGCCAGTCTGCTCGGCACGCCGCTCCAGGCGGGGGCCCTGAGCCAGACCCTGAGCCAGGCCCTGGCCGGGGAGAGCCGGCTGGTCTGCTCCTGCCTGCGGGTCTCGGAGCAGCGCATCGTCGATGCTATCACCCGGCAGGGGGTGAGCGAGCTGGCGGGGCTGCAGGCCCTGCTCGGCTGTGGCAGCAACTGCGGCACCTGTCTGCCCGAAATCGACAAGCTGTTGATCAAACATGTTTTCCTGGCATCCGCTTAGTGCGGTGCCAGGACACAAGGAGCCTGAGATGAGCCAAATCAGTCTGGTGGGAGCGGGCCCCGGGCCCCTCGAATTGTTGACCCTGCGCGCCCTGCACCGTCTGGAGGCGGCAGAGGTCGTGGTCTATGACCGCCTGGTGGGGAGCGAGATCCTGGCCCGCATTCCCCACGGGGCGGCCCGCTTCGACGTGGGCAAGCGCTGCGGTGAGCCGAGCCCGACCCAGGAGGAGATCAACGCCCTGCTGCTGGCCCTGGCCCGCACGGGCAAGCGGGTGGTGCGCCTCAAGGGAGGGGATCCCCTGGTGTTCGGGCGCGGCGGCGAGGAGGCGCTGCACCTGGCCCGGCACGGCATCGCCGCCGAGCTGGTGCCGGGGATCACGGCGGCCCTGGGGTGCGCCGCCAGCAGCTTCATTCCCCTGACCCACAGGGGGCTGGCCCGCTCTCTGACCCTGGTGACGGGGCACCTGATGGACGAGCGCGACTATCAGGGCTGGCAGGGGCTGACCCGGGCGGGCCACACCCTGGTGTTCTACATGGGGCTGGAGCGGGCGGCCCGCATTCGGGAAGGGATGTTGAGGGCGGGGGCCCCGGGCGCGCTGCCGGTGGCCCTGGTGGTGGCTGGCTGCAGCCCCCGCCAGCAGGTGCACGAGGCCACGCTCGATGGCCTGGAGCAGGCCGCCCGTGCCCTGCTGGGCCAGAGCCCGGTGCTGATCATCATGGGGGAGGTGGTGCGGCTGCGCGCCGAGCTGCAGGGGCTGCTGACGGAGGCCCTGGAACGGGTCGCCTGAGGGGCGATTTTCCCTCTACCCCCACTACCTCCTGATAGATAAAAAGGAGGTAGATTCAAAGAGTTGGCCTTCATGTTGCGGTATTTTCGCCAGACAGAACGCGATCGTCGCCGGCAAGGAGCGCCATGACTACTTTTTCCACCCGGGGCCAGGACGGCCCCGCTTCCCGGCTGTTGATCCACGCCGATGACCCGGGCCAGGCGAACCGCCTGGCCCTGCTGGTCAGTCACTACGGCCATCAGCCCGAGATCCTCGATACCCGCCAGTTGCTGACTCCGACGCAGAGGGGGGATGCCCTGCTCGTCAGTTGCCGCCAGTTCAGCGCCGAGGTACGCCTTGGCCTCTCCCTTTGGCCCGACATGCCGCGCCTCTTGTTCTGCGAGCGGCTGGGGGGCGATACCCAGCTCGCCCTGTTGCAGCAGGGGGTGTTGCTGGTGCCCCACCCTTGCGGCGAGCGTGAGCCGGTGGAGCAGTGGCTGCGCCTGGCCCGCAGTCAGCTCGCCATGGTGCAGGCCCTGATGCAGACCGAGAGCGAGCTGCGCCAGAAGCTGGAGGATAGGCGGCTCATCGAGCAGGCCAAGGGACGCCTGATGCGCCATCAGGGGCTGGACGAGGACGAGGCCTATCGCCTGATGCGCAGCACCGCCATGAGCCGTCACCTGAGCCTGGGGGAGCTGGCGCGGCAACTGCTGCAGGCTTTGCCCGCCTGAGCGCTCCCGTGGCCAACCGTTTTGGTGCAACTGCGCCTAATTGAGGCAAATTTGAGGGAGGATCAGGGCACCACAGGCCGCAAAGGGCCGCCTGATGCACCCTGGACGAGCTGGCACGGAAAGTGAATAACAAAAACACGATAGCAATGAAGTAACGATGCGCAGTGAGGGGCCGGTCAGGTCACTCACCCGCAACAGGGCAAAGAAGCCCCGCCGATCCCGGATCGGCGGGGCTTTTTTTTGGTCGCGACGCACCTTGGGTCGCAGCGCTGCAACGAGGTGGCACTGCGATTCCAGGCAGCCTGGCGCCATGGCCCTGACCCGGAACCGAGGGAGGAGATGCAATGAACGGACGACAAGGATGTGCGGGGCTGCTGCTGGCGGCGTTGTCGCTGCCGGTGCTGGCACTGGGAGCCCCGGAGCAGGAGGAGCTCAGGCTCGGCTTCATCAAGCTGACCGACATGGCGCCGCTGGCGGTGGCCTACGAGCGTGGCTATTTCGAGGATGAGGGACTCTACGTCACCCTCGAAGCCCAGGCGAACTGGAAGATCCTGCTGGATCGGGTGATAGACGGCGAGCTGGACGGTGCCCAGATGCTGGCGGGCCAGCCCCTGGCGGCCCACATCGGCATCGGCACCCAGGCCGAGCTGGTGACGGCGTTTGCCATGGATCTCAACGGCAACGCCATCACGGTGGCCAACAGCGTCTGGGCCGCCATGGCGCCCCAGTTGCCCAGGCCGCAGGCGGGCCAGGTGCCGCCCCCGGTGAGCGCCGCCGCCCTCAAGCCCGTGGTGGCGGAGTATCGCCAGGGGGGTAAGCCCTTCAACATGGGGATGGTCTTCCCCGTCTCCCCCCACAACTACGAGCTGAGGTACTGGCTGGCGGCAGGTGGTCTGCACCCCGGTTTCTATGCACCCCGGCTCGGCGACAACTCGGGCCAGCGCCAGGCGGACGTGCTGCTGTCGGTGACGCCGCCGCCCCAGATGCCCGCCACCCTGGAGGCGGGCACCATCGCTGGCTACAGCGTGGGGGAGCCCTGGAACCAGCAGGCGGTCGCCAGGGGCATAGGGGTGCCCGTCATCACGGATAACGAGATCTGGCGCAACAACCCGGAGAAGGTGTTCGGCGTCACCCGGCAGTGGGCCGAGCGTCACCCCAACACCCATGTGCGGCTGGTGAAGGCGCTGCTGCGGGCGGCCTGGTGGCTGGATGCAGACGACAACGGCAACCGGCGCGCGGCGGCCAAGCTGCTGGCCAGACCCGAGTACGTGGGGGCGGACGAGCAGGTGATCGCCAGCTCCATGACGGGCACCTTCGAGTACGCCAGGGGGGACAAGCGCCAGGTGCCGGATTTCAACGTCTTCTTCCGCCACCACGCCACCTATCCCTACTACTCCGACGCCATCTGGTATCTGACCCAGATGCGGCGCTGGGGCCAGATCCCCGAGGCCAGACCGGACGCCTGGTTCGAGCAGGTGGCCAAGGCCGTCTATCAACCGGACGTCTATCGCCAGGCCGCCGAGGCGCTGATCGCCGAGGGCAAGCTCAAGGCCAGTGACTTCCCCGACTTTGCCAGCGAGCAGGGCTATCGCGGCCCCCAGGATGGCTTCATCGACGGCCTCATCTACGACGGCCGCCACCCCAACGCCTACCTGCAACAGTTCGCCATCGGCCTCAAGGGCGATGAGCGGGTGCAATGAGCAAGGAGATCCCGATGAAACGACACACATGGCCCCTCATCCATTTAAAAGCCATCAACTGGAAAATCATGGTGCAGCCCCTGCTCGGCGTGCTGCTCTTCCTCGGCCTCTGGCAGTGGGGGGCGAGCCAGGTGCAGACCAGTCTGGGCACCCTGCCGGGGCCGCTCGCCACCGCCAGCCAGCTCTGGTCCCTCGGGCAGGAGCATCTGCAGGAGCGGGAGAAGGCGGCGGCCTTCCTCGAACGACAGCAGGTGCGCAATGCGGCAAGGCTGGCGGCGGATCCGGCGGCCGAGGTGAAGCTGCGTCCCTACACAGGACGCCCCACCTTCTTCGATCAGATAGCCACCAGCCTGCTCACCGTGCTGTGCGGCTTCGCGCTGGCGACCCTGATCGCCATTCCGTGCGGGGTGCTGCTCGGCATGAATCAGGGGCTCTATCGCGCCGCCAACCCGGTGATCCAGCTGCTCAAGCCGGTGTCGCCGCTGGCCTGGCTGCCCCTCATCACCCTGGTGGTGAGCGCCCTCTACGCCAATCCCGCCCCCTGGCTTGCCAAGTCCTTCCTCACCTCGGCCCTGACGGTGACTCTCTGCTCCCTCTGGCCGACCCTGATCAACACGGCTGTGGGGGTGGCGGGGCTGGATGGGGATCTGCACAACGTCAGCCGGGTGCTGCGCCTCTCCTTTGTGACCCACGTGCGGCGCATCGTGCTGCCCGGGGCCCTGCCCATGATCTTCACCGGGCTGCGGCTCTCCCTGGGGGTGGCCTGGATGGTGCTGATCGCGGCGGAGATGCTGGCCCAGAACCCGGGGCTCGGCAAGTTCGTGTGGGACGAGTTCCAGAGCGGTGGCTCGGCCTCCCTGGCCCGCATCATGGTGGCGGTGATCACCATAGGCCTCATCGGCTGCGCCCTGGACAGGGGCATGCTGGCCCTGCAGCAGTGGTTGTCCTGGGACAAGCGCCAGGTGCTGCGTTAATCACATTTCTATTCAGGCAGGAGAAGAGCCAATGAAGAGTTATCTGGAGATAAGCGACGTCGGCATCTCGTTCGAGACGGAGCAGGGCAGCTTCGAGGCCTTGAGCCGGGTCAACCTGCGCATCGAGAAGGGGGAGTTCGTCTCCCTCATCGGTCACTCGGGCTGCGGCAAGAGCACGGTGCTCAACCTGGTGGCCGGGCTGCTGGAGCCGACCCTGGGGGGCATCATTCTCGATGGTCGCGAGGTGGCGGGCCCGGGGCCCGAGCGCGCTATGGTGTTCCAGAACCACGCCCTGCTGCCCTGGCTCAGCGTCCAGCAGAACGTGGCGCTGGCGGTGGCCCAGGTGGAGTCTGACAAGCGGGCGGTGGCGGAGCGGGTGGACTACTACCTCTCCCTGGTGCAGATGGATCACGCCAGCCAGAAGATGCCCCACGAGCTGTCGGGGGGGATGAAGCAGCGGGTCGGCATCGCCCGCGCCCTCTCGCTCTCCCCCAAGGTGCTGCTGATGGACGAGCCGTTCGGCGCCCTCGATGCTCTGACCCGGGCCCATCTGCAGGACGCGCTGATGGCGATCCAGGCGGAGCTTGGCAACACCGTCATCATGATCACCCACGACGTGGACGAGGCGGTGCTGCTCTCCGATCGCATCGTCATGATGACCAATGGCCCCAGCGCCACTGTCGGGGAGATCCTGACAGTCGACCTGCCAAGGCCCAGAGACAGGGTCGCCCTGGCGGACGATCCCCACTACCACAAGCTGCGCCAGCAGGTGCTGCGCTTCCTCTACGAGAAGCAACGCAAGGTGACCCCCCTCAAGGCAGCCGGGCAGGTGCGCAGCAAGCTGCGCGCCTGAGCCCGCCGGATTCAAGGAAGAGAGACATGACTGACAAAGAGCAACAGTGGGTGGCAGAGGACGGCATGGGCCTGCTCGGTCGCCAGAACAGTGGTTCCGCCGACACGGCCGACAAGCAACGGCTGCTGGTGGTGGGTAACGGCATGGTGGGCCATCACTTCGTCGAACAGCTGGTGGCGGCGGGCGGCCTCGAGCGGTTTGAGGTGACGGTGTTTGGCGCCGAGCCTGACCCCGCCTACGACAGGGTGCATCTGTCCGAGGTATTCGGCGGCAAGGCGCCCCAGGCCCTGCGCATGGCGGATCCCGCCTGGTATGAGGAGAGCGGCATTGCGCTGCGACTGGGGGCCGAGGTGGAGGTGCTCGACCGGGCGGCCCGCACCCTGACGCTGGCCAACGGCGAGCAGTTCCCTTACGACCGTCTGGTGCTGGCGACCGGCTCGGTCCCCTTCGTGCCCCCCATCCCCGGTCATCAGCGAGAGGGGTGCTTCGTCTACCGTACCCTGGGAGATCTCGCCGCCATCCGCGATGCCTGCGCCCAGGCCCGCAGCGGCGTGGTCATCGGTGGCGGCCTGCTGGGGCTGGAGGCGGCCAACGCCCTGCGCTTGCTCGGCCTCAAGACCCAGGTGGTGGAGTTCGCCCCCAGGCTGATGCCGGTGCAGCTCGACGAGAGCGGCGGCGCCGTGCTGCGGGACAAGATCCAGGCCCTCGGGGTCGAGGTGCTGGTGGAGAAAGCCACCGAGTGCATCGAGCAGGGGGAGCAGGCCCGTCATCGCCTGCGTTTCAAGGACGGTTCCCACATTGAGACCGACGTGCTGCTGTTCTCGGCGGGGATCCGCCCCGCCGACACCCTGGCCCGGCAATCCGGGCTGGAGGTCGGGGAGCGCGGCGGCATCTGCATCGACGACGGCTGCCACAGTTCGGATCCCGCCATCCTCGCCATCGGCGAGTGCGCGCTCTGGCAGGGGCGCATCTTCGGCCTGGTGGCTCCCGGCTACCAGATGGCCCGGGCCGCAGTGGCCAGTCTGTGCGGCGGCGAGACCCGCTTTATCGGGGCCGACATGTCCACCAAGCTCAAGCTGATGGGGGTGGACGTGGGCTCCATCGGCGATGCCCACGCCAACACCGCCGGCGCCCAGGAGTTGCTGCTGCTGGACAGGGTCAACGGCATCTACAAGAAGCTGGTGACCGACGGCGAGGGCAATCGCCTGCTCGGCGCCATCCTGGTGGGGGACGGGGCCGATTATGAGCGGCTGCTGCAGTACTACCAGAACGGGGTGGCGCTGCCCCAGCCGCCGCTCTCCCTGCTGGTGGGGGAGGCAGGGGCCGCTCCCGCGCCCCTGGTGCTGCCGGACAGCGCCATCCTCTGCTCCTGCCACAACGTCAGCAAGGGGGACGTGGTAGCCGCCGTTCGGGCGGGCAATCACGAGCTGTCGGCGGTGAAGAGCTGCACCAAGGCCGGCACGGGTTGCGGCGGTTGCAGCAACCTGCTCAAGCAGGTAGTGGATCAGACCCTGGCAGACCTTGGCGTCGAGGCGGACAAGGGGTTGTGCGAGCACTTCGCCTACGGCCGTCAGGAGCTCTATCACCTGGCCCGGGTGGGCGAGCTGAAGAGCTTCGAGGCGCTGCGGGACAAGCACGGCCAGGGGCTGGGGTGCGACATCTGCAAGCCGACGGTGGCCTCCATCCTGGCGTCCCTCTGGAACGAGCACGTGCTGGAGAAGCCCCACCGCGCCCTGCAGGACACCAACGACGCCTTCCTTGCGAACCTGCAAAAGGACGGCACCTATTCGGTGGTGCCGCGCATCCCGGGGGGGGAGATCACCCCGGAGGGGCTCATCACCATCGGCGAAGTGGCGCGCAAGTACGGCCTCTACACCAAGATCACCGGCGGCCAGCGCATCGATCTCTTCGGCGCCCGGGTCGACCAGCTGCCCGCCATCTGGGGTGAGCTGGTGGCGGCGGGCTTCGAGACCGGTCAGGCCTACGGCAAGTCGGTGCGCACCGTGAAGTCCTGCGTGGGCTCCACCTGGTGTCGTTACGGGGTACAGGACTCCATGACCCTGACCCAGACCCTGGAGCACCGCTACAAGGGACTGCGGGCGCCACACAAGCTGAAGTTTGCGGTCTCCGGCTGCACCCGGGAGTGCGCCGAGGCCCAGAGCAAGGACATCGGCGTCATCGCCACCGAGCGGGGCTGGAACCTCTATGTGTGTGGTAACGGCGGCATGCGGCCGCGCCACGCCGACCTCTTTGCCACGGATCTCGACGAGCAGACCCTGATCCGCTACATCGACCGGCTGCTGATGTTCTATGTGCGCACCGGGGACAGACTGCAACGTACCTCGGTCTGGATGGAGAACATGGAAGGGGGGCTCGACTACCTAAAGTCGGTGATCATCGAGGACAGGCTCGGCATCGGTGCCGAGCTGGAGGCCATGATGGAGGGGATAGTCGGCACCTGGCAGTGCGAGTGGAAGAGCACATTGGCGGATCCGGACAAGCTCAAGCTGTTCGAGGCCTTCGTCAACCGGCCCGAGGACGAGACGCCGCCGCGCCGTGAGGAGCGGGGGCAATGGGTGCCGGATATCGCTATCAAGGAGGTGGTATGAGCGACATAAAAGAAGAGACCTTACAGTCAGAACTTGGAGCCTGGCATAGGGTATGCGAGCTGGCGGCGCTGCCGGAGCAGGCCGGGCGCAGCGCCTGGCTGGAGGGGCGGGTGCTGGCGCTGTTTCGCCTCGGGGAGCATGTCTATGCCCTGGACGGGGTGGATCCCCTGGCCGGCGTGGCGGTGCTGGGGCGTGGTCTGGTGGGGGATGCCGGTGGGGAGCCCGTGGTCGCCTCACCCCTTTACAAGCAGCGCTACGCCCTGATGGACGGTCGCTGTCTGGACGATCCTGCCCTGAGCGTCGCCTGCTGGCCGGTGCGACTGGAGGGGAGCGAGGTCTGGGTACAGCTGGGGTGAGTGGCTCCATATGAAAACCGTTTTTCTATCACCGGGCTTGCCCGGTGATTTTTTGTGCGCGACCCGACATTTCTTGCACGAGAGGATGGCGGGAAAACGTTTTTCGGAAATAATGGACAAACGTTTGCAACTGGATGTTTGTCTATGACGGAACGTGAACAAGAGATCCTCGCCCTGCTGCGCCAGGATCCCATGATTGCCCAGCAGGAGCTGGCGGACAGGCTCGGCATCAGCCGCTCCGCGCTGGCGAGCCACATCTCCAGCCTGATGCGCCAGGGCTATGTGCAGGGGCGCGGCTATGTGCTGCGCGAAGGCCCCTACGCCGTGGTGATAGGCGGCGCCAACATGGATATCTGCGGCTGCAGCCACGACAACCTGCGCATCGGGGATTCCAACCCGGGCCGGGTACGCACCTCCGCCGGTGGGGTAGGGCGCAACATCGCCGAGAACCTGGCGCGCCTTGGTACCGACACCCGGCTGTTGACTGCGGTGGGCAACGATCAATACGGCCACCACCTGCTGGAGGTGAGCCAGCGCGCCGGGGTCGACGTGCGCCAGGTACTGGTACTGGAGGGTCAATCGACCTCCTGCTACCTCAGCCTGCACGATGGCAGCGGCGAGATGAGCTGCGCCGTCAACGACATGGGGATCATCGAGCAGCTCACCCCGGCCCGGCTTGCCCCCTTGAGCGGCTTCCTCGGCGCGGCCCGGCTCTGGGTGCTGGACACCAACCTCGCCACCCACACCCTGGACTGGCTGTTCGAGCGCCAGGGGGAGCACATCATCTTCGTGGACACCGTCTCTGTGGCCAAGGTGGAGAAGATCCGCCCCTGGCTGCACCGCATCCACACCCTGAAACCGAACCGCACGGAAGCCGAGCAACTGTGTGGCTTCACCATCGCCGGGCCCGACACCTGGCCCATGGCGGCGGCCTGGTTCCACCGCGCTGGGGTGCAGCGGCTCTTCCTGAGCCTCGGCGATCAGGGGATCTTCTATAGCGACGGGGCGTGCCAGGGCCATCTGCCCGTGCTCGGCAGCCCGGTCGTCAACGTGACCGGCGGCGGCGATGCCTTCATGGCAGGGCTGGCCCACGCCTGGTTGCAGGAGCAGGACATCGTCGAGACGACCCGGTTCGCCCTCGGCTGCGCCGCCCTCACCGTCAATTGTTCCGATACCGTCTTTTCCGGCCTATCCAAGGCCGCCGTTGAACGCATGCTGGAGGAGTACCCATGTTGAACGCTTACCTCGATATCCAACCGGTCGTCGCCGAAGCTCTTGCCGCCGGCAAACCCGTCGTTGCCCTGGAGTCCACCATCATCTCCCACGGCATGCCCTATCCGCAGAACGTGGAGACGGCGCGCCAGGTGGAGCAGGTGGTGCGGGACAACGGCGCCGTGCCGGCCACCATCGCCATCATCGACGGCCGCCTCAAGGTGGGCCTGGATGCGGGGGCCCTGGAGGCGCTGGGCAAGGCCGGCCACGCCGCCATCAAGTGCAGCCGCCGTGACATCCCCTTCGTGCTGGCGAACAAGGGGATGGGGGCCACCACGGTGGCCTCCACCATGATAGTGGCCGCCATGGCCGGGATCCGGGTGTTTGCCACCGGCGGCATCGGCGGCGTGCATCGCGGCGCCCAGGAGACCTTCGACATCTCGGCTGACCTGCAGGAATTTGCCCAGACCCCGGTGGCCGTGGTCTGCGCCGGTGCCAAGTCGATCCTCGACATCGGCCTGACCCTGGAGTACCTGGAGACCCAGGGGGTGCCGGTCATCGGCTACCAGACCGAGGAGCTGCCCGCCTTCTATACCCGGGAGAGCGGCTTCAAGGTGGATTACCGCCTCGACACCCCGGCGGCGATCGCCGAGGCGCTGCGCCTGAAGTGGGAGCTGGGGCTGGCGGGAGGTGCCGTGGTGGCCAACCCGATCCCGGCCCAGTTTGCGATGCCGAAGGCGGACATCGACGCGGCCATCAAGCAGGCGCTGCGGGAAGCGGACGAGCAGGGGGTCAAGGGCAAGGAATCCACCCCCTTCCTGCTGGCCCGGGTGTGCGAGCTGACCGGCGGCAACTCCCTGGCGGCCAACATTCAGCTGGTGCTGAACAACGCCGCGCTGGGGGCGCGCATCGCTGCCAGTCTGTAAACACCTTTGCGAAAGATGCAAAAGAGGGCCGGCAGGCCCTCTTTTTATTGCGTTAATCGGTGAAGTGACCCCCTTATTCCAGCACCAGTCGCCCGTTGAGAGGCTGGACGGGGCGGTTGTTGGGGTGGTGCATCACCGCCTTGAAGGCATCGATCTGGGCCTGACTGACCTGCACCGGCTCCTTCATCACCAGCCAGCGCACCCCTTCCGAGCAGGGCGGGGTGGTCAGTGACCCGCTGAAGCGGTAGTAGTCCCGCTTGGCGGGCAGCAGTGCCTCTGCCGAGACCCCTTCCTTGAGCTCGTGACTCTCCCCCGCCTTGGCTGGCAGCGCCTGCCAGGCCTGGCTCAGGGCGGCATTGGCCCGGCCCGGTTCGAACATCACGGCGACCACCGCCAGCTCCCCCTTGGCGTTGGCGTGGACCAGGTGACCCTCCAGGGGGTAGGACCTGCCTTCGATGAGGTTTTCGCTGGGGGCGTGGAAGTGGAACTGCTTGAGCTCGAAGCGCATGCCGTCGAGCTCAAGGGTGCTGCCGGGGGCATAGTTGACCTGCACCGTGTGGCCGTTGTTGACCAGCGTCTTGCCACCCGCCTGATAGTGGAACTGCAGGGGGGCCAGATCGGCCTTCACCAGACCCGAGAGGTTGACCGGCGACTGGTTGCTGCCGGCACACTGGCCATATTCCGGGGTCAGGCTGGCCCATTTCGCCGGGCCGGCCTCGCCGCTGTATTCCCAGTGTGTGGTGGCGGCAAAGGCGGCAGGGCAGAGCAGCAGGGCGCCAGCCAGCAGGGACTTTTTCATCATGCATCCTTATCCTGATTGAAAAGCACGGCCATTCCTGGCCTTCCGGCAGGAAGGCCTCGTCAATGGCATCGTTGGAAACGCAGGGTACGCGGTGCCAGACTGGATTAATTGTTATGAAAGGTCTGTCGTCATCGTTATTTGAAGCGTGGCATGAGGCGGCGCCATGATGTATTCCGGCAACGGGGCCCGCTTATTCATGAAGGAGAAATCCTGCGGGCATTTTCGCCATGAACGGCCCCCTTTCATGGTGCCCCAAATAGCTGACGGGCTGATTCTAGAGGGCTTTTTGGCTAATAACATCATGTCGATCAGCCAATAACATCATGCCGATCACTTTTTTTCTGCCCGCGTTTATAGCGTCTTCCTTTTACTCCGCCTGATCGGCATCGGTCAAGTTGGCGCCCTGTTTTCTCATCGATTCTCCCGTTAAGGTCACGCGCACCGCTCTGTGGATCAGTCGGTCCAAGATCGCCTCGGCGAAGGTTGCCTCTCCGATCATCCCGTACCACTTCTCCACCGGCAATTGGCTCGCCACTATCGTTGAGACGTTGCCGTAGCGGGTATCGATGATCTCCAGCAGGTTGCTGCGTTCGCTCGCGTCCAGCATCTCCATGCCCCAGTCATCCAGGATCAGTACCCCTATGTTGCTTACCCGCTCCAGCAGTTTCGGATAGCTGCCATCCGCTTGGGCCAGTCGCATCTCTTCAAGTAGGGTTTTCAGCCGGTAATACCGCACGCCCACTCCTTGCCGGATAAAGTAACGGCCCAGGGCACACGCCAGGTAACTCTTGCCACAGCCTGCCGCGCCCGTTAGCAGCAGGTTTTGTTGATGACTCAGCCAGTGTCCTTCCAGCAGTTGGCGGATCTGCGCTTTGCTCACGCCTCGACCCGCCCGATAGTCGAGCTGCTCCACCTGTCCGGCTAGCCGGAACCGGGCTTGCTTCTCCAGGCGGTTGGTTTTCCTCTGCTCCCGCTGCACCAGCTCATGGCTCAGTAATAGTTGCAGCCGCTCTTCAAAACCCATATCCAGGTACAGCATGCTCTGGGCCTGCTGCTGGTTCAGAGCCTGTTTCATGCCGCTCAAGTGCAGGCGGCTTAGTTGTTCATCGAGGTGTAATTGCATCGGCTTCTCCTGATCCGTGGGGTTAGTGGAAGTAGTGCTCGCCATGGACATTGTCATGACGGATGTCTTGCAGCGGATCCTGTCGCTCGTTGGCAATGAGTTGTTGCTCCTCCAGGCCATGCTTGAGCATGCTGCGGATGTTGTGCAGCCGGTTGGCGCCGGTCAGGTGCCCCCGGAGGCAGGCCGCTTCCAGCCGCTCCTTGCCATAGGTTTTGCTCTGCCCCAGCAAGGCCAGGCAAGGGCGCACCGCTTGCGTCGAATGCTCTGCCTGCCGGATAAAGCCATCCACCCAATGCGTGGTGTAGGGGCCGATGGACGCCGCCCAGCCAAGCAGTCGCTCTGGCGACCACTCCAGCAGTGCCTGATGATGCGCGGGCATGTGTTCACGCAGGCTGCTGTGCTGGCCTTTGTGATGACTCCGCTGGTGTTCGGCCACGATCTTGCCCGCGTGGTACAGCGTGACGGTATGCTCGGCCAGATGCGCCTCCAGCCGCTTGCCCTGCAAGGCATAGGGCACTGAGTAATAGTGCTTTTCCAGATCGACGTGGTAGTCCTTACCAACCAGCACCGGCACTACTTTGGTGTAGTGATAGGGATAATCCGGCAACGGCTTGAGCGCCGGTGCATCGAGCTCGGCAAACAGTGAGGCACGGCAGCCAGGCAGCTTCTGGAAGGATTTCTGGTTGAGCCGGGTCAGCAGTTCACCCATTCGCTGATTGAGCTGGGCCAGGCTATGGAAGGTTTCATGACGCAGCACCGCCAGGATCCAGCGGGTGACGATCTGCACGCCCACCTCCGCCTTGGACTTATCCTTCGGCTTGCGGGGCCGCGCGGGCATGATCGCCGTACCGAAATGGGCCGCCAGCATCTGGTAGGTAGGGTTGAGATCCGGATCGGTATTGCGCGCCACGCTGACGGCACTCTTGAGGCAATCAGGTACCACCAATTGCGGCACACCGCCAAAGAACTCGAAAGCGCGCTTGTGGCTCATCACCCAGTCATCGAGCTGCTGGGAGCGGGTGGCCTCGGCAAAGGTGTAGTTGGAGGCCCCCAGCACGGCGACAAAGATCTGGGCCCGGTAAAGGATCTCGCCGGTATGCGGATCGACAATGGGCATGGTCTGGCCGCAGTAGTCGACAAAGAGTTTTTCGCCCGCAATATGGGTCTGCCGCATCGAGGGTTGCAGCAGCGCCGCCCACTCTTTATAGAGCCGACAGAAGTGGTTGTAGCTGTAGTGGGAGCCTGGATGGCGCTCGGCGTACTCCTGCCATAGCAGCTCGAGGGTCACGCCTTTTTGACCTGGTTTTTTGAGTTCCTGATGCAACAAGGCCCAGTTGGGAGTGGGTTTGTGCTGAGTTTTATGGACAGAGCAGGTCTTGAGAAATGCGCGCTCCAGGGAGACATCATCCCAGGACTCAGACAGGGGCCAGGTCATGATACCCAGTTGAGCCGCCCGGTTGAGGTAATAGGATACGGTGCTAGGAGAGATATGCAGGCTGAGGGCGATCTGCCGATGAGCCAGTTGAGCCTGATATTTAAGGCGAAGAATTTCTTTGAGTTTTCTCACAGTGATAGGCCTCGCAGACATGCACGTTCCTCTGTTGGAGCAGATGGGAAAGTGCGGGTTTAACGAAGCGGGGAGAAAAAGTCACCAATAACATGGATGCCGATCATGGTTTCCCATCGAGGGTAAAAAGTGATCGGCGTGGGATGTTATTGAGTGATCGGCATGGATGTTATTACGTGATCGGCATGAATGTTATTGAGCGATCGCCATGCGTGGGAATATGCACTTTTCATGGCTCCGTTTGATCTCGAGCAAACAAGCGCGGACTAATTATCGGGCTTGAGGATCCCTTATTTCGTTGGGATTTTTTCGATATTCCCTGACCCGGCCAGGGGCGTGCGTGGCGGGAGCCGGGCGCTGTGCTGACAGAGTGCCTCGGTGTTGACCCCTTATCCCTCTGATAGTGCTGGAGAAATTCCCCCCTCAGCACAGTGACGGCGGGATGACAATCCCCCGGTTGGCGGCGCCTTGTTTGCGGTTTTGCCGTCCTCTTCACATTTCCGGATTGCTCGCTATTTGTGCGATTGCCTTACTCATCCGACCTGGTGTCAAATCACTCCGCCTAACACAAGGAGTGGCATAATAATGAATAATATCAATAAATTAGTTCTGGCTATCGGATTCACTCTCACCACCTTCCCGAGCCTGGCGGCGGGATTCCAGTGCGGGGAGCACGTCACCCTTGGGGTACCCGGTCAATCCAGTCAGCTGTTGTGCCGGGAGGGCTATGCCGCCGGGTACAACTACGACACCAAGGTCTCTGACTGGGTCTCTTACTGGATGACGGCCGCTAGCGCCCAGGGCCAGGTGCCGCGCAAGGATGCCTTCGCCGAGGACAAGGAGGTGCCGGTGCAGTTTCGCGCCACCCTGGCCGACTACAAGGGCTCGGGCTATGACCGCGGCCATCAGGCACCGGCGGCGGACATGCGCTCCACCGCCAACACCATGAAACAGAGCTTCCTGCTCACCAACATGACCCCGCAACTGCCGGCGCTCAACCAGGGGGCCTGGCGCATCCTGGAGGAGAAGACCCGGCAGTGGGCCATCACCTACAAGAGCGTGCAGGTGATCACCGGCCCCATCTTCACCCACTCCGATGGCGCCATCGGCAACGGCGTGACCGTGCCCCACGCCTACTACCGGGTGGTGATGGATCTGGCGGGCAAGCGGGCCATCGCCTTCATCCTGCCGCAAGAGAACGTCTCGGCCAGTCGGCTGGCGGACTATGTGGTGACGGTGGATGAGGTGGAGGAGCAGACCGGACTCGACTTCTTCACCGAGCTGCCGGATGAGCAGGAAGAGGCCATGGAGTCGCGGCTGTCGGCCATGTGGGGCGGTTAGCGCGTCCGGCAGGGGTAACGGGGGCCCAGGCCCCCGTTACCCACACGGGCTTCCGGCCATTGTCATGGTCCCTGGTACAGGGCCAGTACAGCTTGGGTCTGGCATCGGGTCCTTATCATGACTCCTTTTTTCAGGAGGCATCATGTCAGCGCTGTTTTCCCTTCACTCCTCGTCCACTCTTGCCCGCGCGTTGCGCATCTGCGTACCCATGGCGCTGCTGGGGGCTGCTGTTCCCCCGGCCATGGCCGACGAGGATATCCGCTTGGGGCAGACCATTCTGCTCGGGGTCGGCGATCATCCCGCCATCATTCCCATGCTCGCCTGCCGGCCGACCAAATCCATCATGGTCAAGGCTGGGCGGGAGTTGACCCTGGAGCGGGTCAAGGTGTTCTACGGCAACGATCGCAGCAAGACCTTCTATTTCGACAAGGTGTTGAGAGAGGATCAGGAGTCGGGGTGGCAATCCCTCGGCAGCCGACTCTGCATCAAGCGCATCGAGGTGTACGGCAATTCGGAAGGGAGCAGGGCGGGGGTCAAGGTGTACGGGCGCAAATGAGCAAAGGGCGGGGGAAATCCCCGCCCAGTGCTTATTTCTTCGGGCGGAACGGTTTGATGATGGCCTCGTCGCACTCGAGATAGGGCCCTTCCATCAGGTCGATGCAGTAGGGAATGGCGGGGAAGACCGCATCCAGGCACTCGCGGATCGATTTGGGCTTGCCCGGCAGGTTGACGATGAGCGAGCTGCCGCGCAGGCCGGCGGTCTGGCGCGACAGGATGGCGGTCGGCACGAACTTGAGGGACTCGGCCCGCATCAGCTCGCCAAAGCCCGGCATCATGCGATCGCACACCGCCTCGGTGGCCTCCGGGGTCACATCCCGCCTGGCCGGCCCGGTGCCCCCCGTGGTAACGACAAGGCAGCACTGCTCATCGTCCACCAGCCGAACCAGGGTCGCCTCAATCTGATCCTGCTCGTCGGGGATCACCTGATAGACGGGCTCCCATTCCGAGGTCAGGTAGGCGTTCAGGGTGTCGATGATGGCCTTGCCGGAGAGATCTTCGTAGATGCCTGCACTGGCGCGATCGCTGACGGTGACGATACCGATTCTTGCCTTGCTCATGGTCTGCCCTTGGTTGCCGCAATAAAGTGGTAAATAAAATAACATAATCAGTGAGATATGTTAAACCGCCGGATGAGGCAACGGGAGGGCATCGAGTCAGGGAGAGAGTCGAATGAAAAACAATTTTGAGGAAAGTCCCTTAATAAGGCATAAGGCCGAGAAAAATGGCGCTGAAATTTTATAAAAAAACTGACGCAGGCCGGATTCGGTTAATTTCATGAATCATAAGGAATAAATGATTTTTTCCGCCAACGACGCGCAATTCGTGCCAAAAACCGGACTCCTGTGGCTCGGCGGTGAATGACCCAAAATCGCCACCATCCTATATAACCTTCCCTAAATAACTGATCCCAATAGTGCTACACCTTCGCTGTGCCATAGCCATTCCCCGGGAAAGGAGACACGGTATCCATGAAGTGTTTCACTCGGGCCAGCAGGTTTGCCATCCCTCTGCATTGATGATTGCGCGTGATGGTTTCATGTAACTTGTGCCATAGCCGTTCTATGTGATTAACCCAAGGGCTGTAAACTGGCTGGAACACCAGGCAGAACTTGGGATTCTTCTTCAACCATCGCTCGGTCTGTTTGCTTTTGTGAATGATGTAGTTATCGAGGATCAACGTGATGGTTTTGGCTCGTCGGTAGTGGTGGCGCAGCTTTTCCAGCATGGCAATAAACAGCGATGAGTTTTTCTTGATCCCGCTGACGTAAAGTACCCTTCCGTTGCCTGCGTGGAGAACGCCTGCCAGATAATGCTTGGCATTCTGCCCCGGTGTGACAACCCGCTTTTGCTGCGCTCTGAACATCCAGTCGGCTCCTAATTTGGGATTGAGGTCTATATCGACTTCATCCTCATAAAACACCGGATTATCGGCATCACAGCGGGCCAGCGCGGCGTCGATATTCGCCATTTTTTCCTGATAGGCTGGGTCTTTTATCCGCAAGGTCGGCACGGGCCTGCGCCAGACAATGCCCATACGAGGTAACCATCGGCGGAGCGTGGAGGCTGCCACATTGAGCCCTGTTAATCGATTGATTTTTATAGCCAATAGTTCAGTACACCAACGGCTGCGCTGATAACCAAAATCTTGCGGAGAAAACTGCATGAGCAGCACCAGTAAGGTGACAATCTTGGCGATAGGTAAGACTGGGGCACGGCCAGCCGGTAAGGCTTCTAGCGCATCTATGCCTTCATCTCGATACCACCGAAGCCAACGACCGATGGTCGAGCGCGCAGCGCCGGTAAGGTGATGAACATCGGTGATCGTGCGTCCTTCATGTAACAGCAAGATGGCCATCAAGCGACGAGCATGTCCTTTATCACGGGTGGCATGGATGATTTTGTGAATGCGGCGCCGTTGTGGTCGTGGCAGAGGTGGTAGGATAGGCATCAACTCAGTCCTTTGGGTGTGGCTTGTTTTGTTTAGCGACTAATCAGATCGCACAAACTGGACTGAGTTCCCTTCCTCCGGTGATCTACTATTCGGAACAGCTATTTAGGGACAGTGAAATAGTGATGTGCCCGGCGTCGTTCCATTCCATGGGCGAGGTCCGGCCAGGAGGGTATATGGAGCTGCCTGATTTCGATACCCTGAAGTACTGGGCGCTGGCCGAGCCGGAGCGACTCGACGCGCTGCTGCACCAGCAGATAGAGACCCTGATCGCCCAGGTGGGGCCAGAGCGGCAACGTCGGCTGCGAGGTCTGCAATTTCGCATCGACTGCCAGCGCCGTCTGGCCAGAAACAACCTCGACAGCTGCATCCGTATCGCCAACATGATGCATGACTCCGTCTACGCCATGCACCAGCACATTCTGGATCTGCAGAACGAATCTTGTCAGGAAATGGCAGAGCCCCCGCTGCCGGATAATGTGATAGCGTTTTCCAGTTATCTGAAACGGAAATAATTCACGGCCCTGTTCAAGATATAAAAAAACAGGGTGTTTATTAATTTGTTTCACCCCTTCTCAAACAAGTTGTTAAGCAAGTTGGGTGAATTGTTTTTTATTTGCTGCAAATATTCCCCGGGCGGCTGAATAATAGTGACCAGTGCCCGCAGTCCGATAGAGATGGATGAAGGTGTATTTATTTTGGGGTAATATCCAGACACATTTCATCTTGCTATGACTCAAAGGGATCATGAGAAGCATCACACCAGGAAGGGTGCTGTCGCGAGAGCAGCAGACGGAGATCACCCGGATCATCGTCAAGGCGGGCCAGATGCTGGCCCAGTTTGGGGCGGAGAGCCGCATCATCGAGCAGACCACGGTCCGCCTGGGCATGGCGCTCGGGCTGGAGAGCGTCGAGATGGCCATCTCTTCCAGCGCCATCGTCCTCACCAGCCTCTACCAGGGCAGTTGCGTCACCACCACCCGCCGGGTGCGGGAGCACGGCATCAACATGCAGGTGGTGTGCGAAATCCAGCGCATCTGCATCATGACGGAAAAGTCGCTTATCGGCGCGCGCGAGGTACGTCAGCGCCTCGAGGCCATCACGCCGTTCCACTATCACCCCTGGCTGGTGGTGCCCATGGTGGGGCTCTCCTGCGGTGCCTTCTGCCTGCTGTTTGGCGGTGACTGGCCCATCTTCCTGGTGACCTGCTGCTCGGCCTCGGTCGCCATGCGGGTGCGCCAGCTCATTGCCCGCCATCACCACAGCCCCCTCATCAACTTTGCCGCCACCGGGTTTATCGCCACCCTGCTCGCTTCCAGCGCCACCTTCTTCGGCTGGGGCGAACAACCCTATCTCGCCATGGCCGCCAGCGTGTTGCTGCTGGTGCCGGGGTTCCCGCTCATCAATGCGGTCTCCGACATGGTGAAGGGTTACTTCAACATGGGGCTGGCCCGCTGGGGCACGGCGACACTGCTGACCATCAGCGCAGCCATAGGGATCATTCTCGCCATGTCGGTGACCGGTATCTGGGGGTGGAAGGTATGATGGAACTGCTCTGGCTGCTGGCCAAGGATGCCTTCTGGTCGGCCATTCCGGCGGTGGGCTTTGCCATGCTGTTCAACGTGCCGCCACGGATGCTCAAATATTGCGCCATGGGGGGAGCGTTGGCCCACAGCCTGCGTACCCTGCTCATCCACTATGGCATGCCCATCGAGTGGGCCACCCTGGCAGCGGCGACCACGGTCGGCTTTGTCTGTGTCTACTGGTCGCGCCGCCTGCTGGCACCGCGCCCGGTGTTCAGCGTCGCCTCCATCATCCCCATGATCCCGGGCAGCTATGCGTTCAAGACCATGATCGCCATCGTGGAGCTCAATATCTCCGGAGTGACCATGGAGCTGCTTCAGAGCGCAGTGGAGAACGGCCTCAAGGCGCTGTTTATCGTGGGGGCCCTGAGTTTCGGTTTGGCGATTCCGTCTCTGGTCGTGTACCGTAACCGCCCCATTATCTGACGACGGTGCGAGAGGTTGACCCCATGATGATTTCCATGATTGCCGCCATGGCCCAGGACAGGGTGATCGGCCTGGACAACCAGATGCCCTGGCATCTGCCGGCGGATCTGGCCCACTTCAAGCGGGTGACCCTGGGCAAGCCGGTGTTGATGGGGCGCAAGACCTTCGAGTCCATCGGACGACCGCTGCCCGGGCGCCGCAATCTGGTGATCAGCCGCAACCCCGACTACCGGGCCGACGGCGTGGAGGTTATCGACTCGGTGGAGGCGGCGCTGGCGCTGCTGGCGGGCAGCGACGTGGCCGAGCTGATGGTGATCGGGGGCGGTCATCTCTACGGCCAGCTGCTGCCACGGGCCGACAGGCTCTATCTGACCCGCATCGATCTGGCGGTGGAGGGGGATACCCGCTTCCCGGCCTTTGACGAGGGCGACTGGTCCTGCATCGAGCGCGAGTCCCATCAGCCTGACGAGAAGAACCCCCATCTCTACTGTTTCGAGACCTGGCAGCGGCGCTGATCCCTCTGATGCCATGAAGAGCCCCTTGCGACAGCAGGGGGCTTTTTTGTGCCCTGTTGCCGCAAAGAGAAGGGGGCTGAACCGGCATGGTTGAAGGTGCCTGAAGCAATACCGAGTGCGCGGCATCAAAATGATTAGTAATGTAATTAAATGGCCATTAATCGCTCCGATGGGGGCCATCCTCCCCACCCTCTCTTTTCGCCTGCTGCTAACGCCTTTTAATCATTAATGAAATGTGCTGCAAGTGCATCGATACTGTGGTGGCTCTGTCTGTTATAGGCGTTTTTATCGTGATTTAATGGATTTTTATGAATGAAAATAACCAATAAAAATCAATGAGTTAAATTTAACCTTTCCAGGTTGGCTTCAATTGATTCTTTTATTTGGGTGTGAAATTGCTTAGTGTTAAAAGTAATTGGCTCACGTTCGACGGTTTGCCAGGCAAGGCGTCGGCCAAGAAAAAAGGACAATATGACAGTCAAACTCGAGGTCAAATCCCTCTACAAAATCTTCGGCGATCAGCCGGATAAAGCGTTCAAATTGCTGGCGAAAGGGCATGATCGCGCCAGTATCCTGAAAAAGACCGGACAGACCCTGGGGGTCCAGGATGTCAATCTGTCCATCAACGAAGGGGAGATCTTCGTGGTGATGGGCCTCTCCGGTTCGGGCAAGTCCACCTTGGTGCGTCTCTTCAACCGGCTGATCGAGCCGACCCGCGGCCAGGTGCTGATCGATGGCGAGGACATCGCCGCCATCTCGGAGCGCGAGCTGCGCCGGGTGCGCCGCAAGAAGATCAGCATGGTATTCCAGTCTTTCGCCCTGATGCCGCACCTGAGTGTGCTGGAAAATACCGCCTTCGGGCTGGAGCTGGCCGGTGTACCGCTGGCGGAGCGCCAGCAGAGCGCCCGTCAGGCGCTCCATCAGGTGGGGCTGGGACAGTGGATAGAGGCTTATCCGGATGCCCTCTCCGGCGGCATGAAGCAGCGGGTCGGGCTGGCCCGGGCCCTTGCCAATGACCCCGACATCCTGCTGATGGACGAAGCTTTCTCCGCGCTGGATCCCCTGATCCGCACCGAGATGCAGGATGAGCTGCTCAAGCTGCAGGCCAGCCAGCAGCGCACCATCGTCTTCATCTCCCACGATCTGGACGAGGCGATGCGCATCGGCGATCGCATCGCCATCATGCAGGATGGCCAGCTGGTGCAGGTGGGCACCCCGGACGAGATCCTGAACCAGCCCGCCAACGACTATGTGCGCGCCTTCTTTCGCGGTGTGGATCTGGCCCATGTGTTCAGCGCCCGCGATGTGGCCAGCCGCAAGCAGGTGCCCCTCATCAAGAAACACACCACCGACGGGCCGGGCAACGCCCTGCGCCAGCTCAAGGAGCTTGAGCGGGAGTTCGGGTACGTGGTGGATCGCAGCCGCCGCTTCCTCGGGGTCGTCTCGGTGGAGTCGCTCGGTCAGGCGGTAAGGACCAAAGGCAGCCTGGAGCAGGCGCTGCTGGGGGACATTCAGCCCATTCTGGCGGACACCGCCCTCAATGAATTGATCAGCCAGGTGGCGGCCGCTCCCTGTCAGGTGCCCGTGGTCGAGGAGGATGGCACTTACCTCGGCCTCATCTCCAAGGCCAATCTGCTCAATACCCTGGACAGGAGTACCCCGGCATGAAGCTGATGAATCCCCATTTCTTGCTGAGCGGGCTGCTGGCCCTGGTGCTGCTGGCGAGCCCTTCCCTGCGGGCCGATGAGGTGGCGGCAGACCCCTGGAGCGCGCCTGCGTCCACCGAGGTGTCAGATCCCTGGGGCAGTACCGACACCCAGGCCACCGACTGGCAGAACCAGATCGAAGCCGCCGACACCACAACCACCATCGACTGGCTGGATCCTTTCCAGCAGGCGCTGGTGCCGCTGGATACCTGGGTGGAAGGGGGCATCGGCTGGCTGGTGGAGAACCTGCGGCCGCTGTTCCAGCTGATCCGCGCACCGGTGGAGCTGACCCTGAACGCCATGACCCATCTGCTGCAGACGGTGCCCTCCACCCTGATGATGGGGCTCCTGGCTCTGCTTGCCTGGCAACTGGTGAACGGCCGCATGGCGCTCGGCACGCTCGTATCTCTTGTGGGGATCGGGCTCATCGGGGCCTGGTCCGATGCCATGGTGACCCTGTCCCTGGTGCTGACCTCGCTGTTCTTCTGTGTGCTGCTGGGGTTGCCCACCGGCATCCTGCTGGCCCGCAGCGAGCGGCTCTCCACCTGGACCCGGCCGCTGCTGGATGCCATGCAGACCACCCCGGCGTTCGTCTACCTCATCCCCATCGTGATGCTGTTTGGCATCGGCAACGTGCCCGGGGTGGTGGTGACCGTCATCTTCGCCCTACCGCCCATGATCCGGCTCACCATGCTGGGCATTCGCCAGGTGCCCGCCGATCTGGTTGAGGCGGCCCACTCGTTCGGTGCCAGCCCCTCCCAGTTGCTGTTCAAGGTACAGCTGCCGCTCGCCATGCCCACCATCATGGCCGGGGTCAACCAGACCCTGATGCTGGCGCTCTCCATGGTGGTGATCGCCTCCATGATCGCGGTGGGGGGCCTCGGCCAGATGGTGCTGCGCGGCATCGGCCGGCTCGACATGGGGCTCGCCTCCATCGGCGGCCTCGGCATCGTGCTGCTGGCCATCGTGCTCGACCGCCTCACCCAGGCGATGGGGCAACCGGATCGCACCCGTACCGGCCGCTGGTATCAGCATGGCCCCGCCGCCCTGCTGCTGCGCCTGGCCGGTCGTGACAAGAAAATCGATTACAAAGGAGTAAATGCATGAGACCGATCACCAAAGGATTGACTCTGGGCACATTGCTGCTGAGTACCCAACTGCTGAGCCCGCTCGCCATGGCCAGCGCCGAGTTGCCGGGGGAGGGGGTTCGCGTTCAGCCCCTGCAGAGCTCCTTGCCGGAAGAGGCCTTCCAGAGCCTGCTGGTGAGCAAGCTGATGGCGCGTCTGGGTTACGATGTCCAGCCCGCCCAGGAGGTGGACTACAACGTGGCCTATGCCTCGGTGGCCCAGGGAGACGGCACCTTCCTTGCGTTCAACTGGGTGCCGCTGCAGGACAACAAGTACGAGCAGGCGGGGGGCGACAAGGTGTTCTTCCGTGAGGGCACCTATGTGGCCGGTGCCGCCCAGGGGTACCTCATCGACAAGAAGACCGCGACCCAATACGGCATCACCAACCTGGGCCAGCTCAAGGATCCCGAGGTGGCGGCGCTGTTTGACGGGGATGGCGACGGCAAGGCCGACCTCATCGGTTGCAACCCCGGCTGGGGCTGCGAGGGGGCGATCAACCATCACCTCGACGCCTTTGGTCTGACCCCCACGGTGGCCCACAAGCAGGGCAACTACGCGGCGCTGATCGCCGATACCCTGGCTCGCTACCAGGCCGGCAAGCCGGTGCTCTATTACACCTGGACCCCCTACTGGCTCAGCAGCGAACTGGTGCCGGGCAAGGATGTGGTGTGGCTGGAAGTCCCCGCCGATGCCCCGGATGCGGCCAAGACCCGTTTGCCGAACGGCAAGAACTACGGCTTTGCGGTGAACACCATGCACATCGTTGCCAACAAGCGGTTTGCCGAGGCCAATCCGGCCGCCGCCAAGCTCTTCTCCATCGTCAAGCTGCCGCTCAATGACATCAACGTGCAGAACGGCCTGATGAACAAGGGGCAGAACAAGCCGGCGGACGTGGAACGTCATGCCGATGCCTGGCTCAAGGGCCACGAGGCGCTGGTGAACGACTGGCTGAATCAGGCGCGCGCCGCCGCCATGTAATGAAGGGCGGTACATCACCCTTTTGCGCAAAGAAAAACGCCCGGCAGTTGCCGGGCGTTTTTTTGTGGGCGGGGCGCAGCACATGGCCGGGCCGGGGATCAGATGCCGGAGCCGTCGCTCTCGCCACCTTCCTCATGCAGGCCGCACTCGCGCTTGAGGCCGAAGAAGCGGGTCTGCTCCTCGCTCATGCCGGGCTCCCACTTGGCGGTGGTGTGCACGTCGCCGACCGACAGGTAGCCCTGCTCCCACAAGGGGTGGTAGGGGAGGTCGAACTCCTTGAAGTAGTAGAAGACGTCCTTGTTGCTCCAGTCGATCACCGGCAGGAACTTGAAGCGACCGCGCTGGATGGCCAGCACCGGCAGCTTGCCCCGGCTGCCAGACTGCTCACGGCGCAGGCCCGAGAACCAGGTGCGGGCACCCAGCTCGTTCAGGGCGCGGTCCATGGGCTCCACCTTGTTGAGCTGGTTGTAGCGGGTGATCCCCTCCACCCCCTGCTCCCACAGGAGGCCGAAGCGGGCCTCCTGCCAGGCCGGGCTGAGTTCGGCCCGGTAAATCTTGAGGTTGAGCGCGAGACGCTCGGTCAGTTCGTCGATGAAACGGTAGGTCTCGGGGAAGAGGTAACCGGTGTCGGTCAGCACCACGGGCACGTCGGCCCGCTCGCGGCTCACCAGGTGCAGCATGAGCGCCGCCTGGATGCCGAAACTCGACGACAGCACATGCTCCCCCGGCAGGTTGGCCAGGGCCCAGCGCACCCGCTCGGGGGCGCTCATGGCGTCCAGCGCCCGGTTGAGGGGGGCCAGCGCCTCGACCTGCTCCTCCCGGCCCAGGGCCAGGAGGGCGTCGAGGTCGAGCCGGCCGTCGGCGGTGCGCGCCAGCCGGGCTGTATCAGTCTGTTCAGGCTGCATAGAAGTCCCTCGCGGAGTCGATAACCGGGGCGATGATCCCGGCGCGAATGACAAAATCGCCGAAGCACTCGTCCGGGTTGCGTTCGCTCGCCCAGCGGCCGATCAGGGCGTCCAGTTCGGCCAGGATCTGCGGCTCGGTGATGTTCTCCAGGTGCAGGCGCGGGATGCGGGTCCCCTCGAGGTTGCCCCCCAGGTGCAGGTTGTAGCGACCCGGCGCCTTGCCCACCAGACCCACTTCCGCCAGCATGGCGCGGCCGCAGCCGTTGGGGCAGCCGGTGACCCGGAAGATGATGGCGTCATCCGCCAGGCCGTGCTTGGCCAGCAGCCCCTCGATGTCGGTGACGAAGGCAGGCAGCATGCGCTCGGCCTCGGCCATTGCCAGGGGGCAGGTGGGCAGGGCTACACAGGCCATGGACTGCTTGCGCTGCTCGCTCACGCCGTCATCCAGCAGACCGTACTGGCGCGCCAGCGCCTCGATGCGGGCCTTCTCGCCGGCAGGCACGCCCGCGATGATGAGGTTCTGGTTGGCGGTCAGGCGGAAGTCCCCCTGATGCACCTTGGCGATCTCCAGCATGCCGGTCTTGAGGGGCTTGCCCGGGAAGTCCAGCAGGCGGCCGTTCTCGATAAACAGGGTCAGGTGGTGCTTGCCGTCGATCCCCTCCACCCAGCCAAAGCGATCGCCACGGCTGGTGAATTCATAGGGGTGAACCGGCCCGAACTGGATGCCGGCGCGGTTCTCCACCTCGGCCTTGAAGGCCTCGACCCCCACCCGTTCAAGGGTGTACTTGGTCTTGGCGTTCTTGCGGTTGACCCGGTTGCCCCAGTCGCGCTGGGTGCTGACCACGGCGGCCGCCACCTCCAGCACGTGGGAGAGCGGAATGAAGCCAAAGTCGCTCGCCTTGCGCGGGTAGGTGGTGGTGTCGCCATGGGTCATGGCGAGACCGCCCCCCACCAGCACGTTGAAGCCCACCAGCTTGCCGTGTTCGGCGATGGCCACGAAGTTGAGATCGTTGGCGTGGATGTCCACATCGTTGTGGGGCGGGATCACCACGGTCGTCTTGAATTTGCGCGGCAGGTAGTTGGAGCCCAGTATCGGCTCCTCGTCACCCCCCAGCTTCTCGCCATCCAGCCAGATCTCCACGTAGGCGCGGGTCTTGGGCAGCAAGTGTTCGGAGATCTTCTTGGCCCACTCGTAGGCCTCCTGGTGCAACTCGGACTCCACCGGGTTGCTGGTGCAGAGCACGTTGCGGTTCACGTCCCCCGCGGTGGCGATGGAGTCGATACCGGTGCTGTTGAGGGTCTGGTGCATCAGCTTGATGTCGCGCTTCAGTACCCCGTGGAACTGGAAGGTCTGGCGGTTGGTCAGGCGGATGCTGCCGTACATGCTGTGTTCTTCGGCGAACTTGTCGATCACCTGCCACTGGGCCGGGGTGATGATGCCGCCGGGCAGGCGGGCGCGCAGCATGACGTTGTGCAGGGGCTCCAGCTTCTGGGCGGCGCGCTCCGGGCGGATGTCGCGGTCATCCTGCTGATACATGCCGTGGAAGCGGATCAGCTGGAAGTTGTCGCCGTTGAAGCCGCCGGTGAGCGGGTCCTGCAGATCTTCGGCGATGGTGCCGCGCAGGAAGTTGCTCTCGCGCTTGAGGCGTTCGTTGTCAGCCAGCGGCCCTTCGACCGGTCCCGGAATAAGTTGTTTGCTCATCAATAGACATCCCTTTGATAACGTTTGGCACGACGCAATTCGCTCAGATACTCTTCTGCTTCCTCACGGCTCTTGTGGCCGTGTTCCGCAATCACTTCCAGCAGGGCTTCCTGCACATCCTTCGCCATGTGGTTGGCGTCGCCACACACATAGAAGTGAGCGCCTGCTTCCAGCCACTGGTAGAGCTCAAGCCCTGCCTCGCGCAGACGGTCCTGCACATAAATCTTGTTGGCCTGATCCCGGCTGAAGGCCAGGGAGATCTTGGACAGCAGGCCCGATTTCACATAACGCTGCCACTCCACCTGATAGAGGAAGTCCTGGGTGAAGTGGGGGTTGCCGAAGAAGAGCCAGTTCTTGCCCTCTGCCCCCTGTGCTTCCCGCTCCTGCAGGAAGGCGCGGAACGGGGCAATGCCGGTGCCCGGGCCGACCATGATGACGGGGGTGTCGGGATTGGCGGGCAGGCGGAAGTTGTCGTTGTGCTCCACGAACACCCGGACCTCGGCATCTTCCGGCAGACGGTCCGCCAGATAGGAGGAGGCGCCGCCGCTTCGCACTGTGCCATCTTCTTGGCGGTAGCGCACCACGCCGACAGTCAGGTGCACCTCTTCTTCCACCTCGCTCTGGGCGGAGGCGATGGAGTAGAGGCGGGGGGTGAGGGGACGCAGCAGTGCGATCAGTTGATCGGCACTCAAGGAAGCCGGGAAGCGTTTCAGTACGTCCACCACCTGGGCGCTGGCCACCAGGGCGTTGACCTGGGCCTTGTCACCGGCCAGATCCTTCAGCGCCGCGTTGTCCGTGATCTCGGCGAGGCCAGTGATCAGGCCCCCGTGCAGCCGGGTCAGCTCGTAGTGACGGGTCAGCGCCTCGCGCAGGCTGCCATGGGGGGTAGCCTCGTCACCGGTCAGATCGGTCAGGGCCAGCACTTCCCCCACGAGATCGGCGTCGTTGTCGAACCAGATGCCGAGCGCGTCCCCCGGTTGATAGGTGATGCCGGACTCTTCCAGGTTGATCTCGATGTGACGGATGTCCTTGGTGGAGTCGCGGCCGGTGATCTTCTGGTTCACCGAGAGTCTGGCGGGGAAAGGGTTCTCCTTGTTGTACTGGCTGTGGCCGACGGCGGCCTGCACCGAGCCCGCCACGCTGGCAGTCGCGGCGCCGGCAGAGAGGGTGGCGGCGACCGCCGCAACGGCCTGCTCGCCCCAGGCCTTGGCAGCATCCTGATAATCCACATCGAGGCTAGCTAGCTCATGGATGCGCTCTGCCCCTGCCTTGGCGAGGAAGCCATCGAAATCCTTGCCGGTCTGGCAGAAGAACTCATAGGAGCTGTCACCCAGCCCCAGCACGGCAAACTTGAGCCCTTCCAGCTTGCCGACCTTACCCTTCTTGAGCTGCTCGAACAGATCGACGGCACTCTCGGGGGGCTCCCCCTCCCCGTAAGTGCTCACTACCACCAGCAGGTGGCTCTCTTTCTTGAGCTGCTTGGGTTTGTAGTCCGCCATGGAGGTGAGGGTCACCGGCAGGCCGCGGGCCTCGGCCTGGGCCTTGATGGCGCTGGCCACGCCCTTGGCATTCCCGGTCTGGGAGCCGTAGAGAATGGTCAGGCTGCCGCCGGGAGCAGCGACTTCTACGCCTGCGCTCGCCACGGGTTGGACGCCCGCCTGGGAGAGGCCGTAGAGATAACCGCTGACCCAGGCCAGTTGCTGGGTATTGAGGGTGGTGAGAACTTGGTTGAGCTGGCGCTGCTGTTCGTCAGAGAGCGGGCTCAGGGTGGGGGCTGTCAATGGCATCACACATGTCTTCCATGGTCTGATTTTTGGTCAGGGTAAGGGGTGTAATGAATAACAACAAAGAATAAAAATATCTTCTTTATGCGATTTATGAATTTATAAAGCCAAAATCCATCTCAGCCCCGGGGGGCCCGTGATATAAAAATGGCCTTGCCGAGCCCCCTGTCCCGGGGATCTCTCATGCCCCAAGGAGCAACCATGTCCCGTCTCTATCATGTCAACGCCTTCAGCCATCACCCCTTCGGAGGCAACCCCGCCGTGGTGGTGCTGGGGGAAGCGCGGCCCGACGCCGAGCTGCAGGCCATGGCAGCGGAGTTCAACCTCTCTGAGAGCACCTTTCTGACCCAACTGGGAGAGGGGCATTACGGGTTGCGCTGGTTCACCCCGCAAGTGGAGGTGGATTTGTGCGGCCATGGTACCCTGGCGGCGGCCCATGTGCTGTGGCAGACGGGGGCGGTGTCGGGGGATCTCCCCATCCGCTTCGCGACCCGCAGCGGTGAGTTGGTGGCCCGGCGGGAAGGGGAGTGGATCTGGCTCGATTTTCCGCGCATTGCCCTGGCGCCGCTCGTTCTAGATCCGGCCTATGCGGCTGCGGTCGGTTGCCAGCCGCTGCAAACCCTGGCGGCCGGCGCCAAGTTCTTGCTGGAGCTGGCCAGCGAGGAGGCGGTCCGCGCGCTCACCCCCGATTTTCACGCCCTGCGGGCGCTGCCGGGCCGGGGGATCATGGTGACGGCACTATCGAGCCGGGGAGAGGACGACTTCGTCTCCCGCTATTTCGCCCCCTGGGTCGGAGTAGACGAGGATCCGGTGACCGGCTCCAACCACTGCGCCCTGGTGCCCTTCTGGGCCGAGCGGCTCGGCAAGCAGCAGCTGCGGGCCCGCCAGATCTCGGCCCGGGGCGGGGATCTCAGGCTGGAATTGCAGGAGGAACGGGTGCTGATGGCGGGCCGGGCACTGACCCTGTGGCAGGGGGAGTGGCTGCTGCCGCCTGGCGTACCAGCGGACCGATGACCGCTCGTCACGGTGTGACTTCTGCATAAAAAAACGCCCCGCAATTGCGGCAATGCTGATCAGTTAAGGATCCATTGACCGATCCTTCTGCTGTAGGACAATCCGGAACCAATCACTGGTTCCGGATTTTTTTATGTCTATTGCAAACGATCTGAACGATGTTGTTGAGGCATCTGGCGACATGCTGGCTCGGCTGGCCATTTTTGCCGACCATTTTCCCGACGAATGGATTACTGCCGCTGCCGCCTTGTCTGAAAAGGCCACTATCCGCCGACGCCGCTTACCTTCTGATATGGTCTTGTGGCTCGTCGTGGGGATGGCCTTTTTCCGCAATGAGCCCATCTCCGAGGTCGCTCGGCGCCTCAACATCTGTGCAGAAGGGTTGGCCAATGATGCCTTGCTCGCGGACAGTGCCCTGTCTCAGGCCCGTCAGCGACTCGGCAAACAGCCGCTCGAGTGGCTGTTCAAACAGTGCGCCGATGTGTGGGGGCGGGAACGTTATCCTGAAGACCATTGGCACGGTTTACAGGTCTTTGCCATCGATGGGGCCCTGTTCCGAACCCAGGATATGCCTGAACTCAGAGCACATTTCGGCTCGGGTAACACCTCAACCAACCGGCAGACACCCTACCCGATGCTGCGGTTGGTCACGCTCATGAATGTCCGCTCGCATGTCATTGCCAACGCGGCCATCAGCCCGTACCGCAAAGGGGAAATCCCCCTGGCCAGCGAGTTCATTCACTCATTGCCGGACAAGTCAGTGACCCTGCTGGATAAAGGCTTCTTCGGTGCCGACCTGTTGCTGCGTATTCAGGCCGAAGACACCGACCGTCACTGGCTCATCCCGGAACGCAAGGGGCTGGTATACACGGAACTTGAGCGCTATGGCGACGGTGACCGTCTGTTGCAAATGACGGTCTCGCCTCAGGCTAGCAAGAAAAACCCGGCGTTGCCGACACACTGGCAAGTTCGCGCAGTGACCTATGAGGTGGCAGGCAAGGAGAAAACGGTCTTTACCTCCCTGCCCGTGGCGCGATTCAGCGCAGCTCAGGTGGCGACCCTGTACCACGAGCGCTGGGAAATCGAGCTGGGATACCGGGATATCAAAAGCGCGATGCAGCACAACGCCATCACGCTGAGAAGCAAGAAAGTGGACTTGGTCTATCAGGAGCTGTGGGGATTGCTGCTTGGATACAATCTGGTCAGGCGGGAGGCCAGCCAGGCCGCCGTAGCCCATCAGCGAGCGCCCAATGAGGTGAGCTTTAAGTTTGCCTGTCAGTTCATCGCGAACCAGATGGCAGTGATGGCGGGCGCGTTATCGCCAGCCCATACGCCACGGAGGTTGGCGGAGTTGCGGGGCTGCATAGGCGTCATGTTCATAGAAAAACGCCCCAGGCCATCGAGACCCAGGGCGGTGAAGATATCAAAGACCCGTTTTCCGGTAAATCGCAATGCGGCTCCGCTTAAGTGAACAGCATTGCCCGCAATTGCGGGGCGTTTTGATTGCCATGGACGGCAGCGTTTTGCTGCGGCCCTGTTTCTGCGGCTCTTACTTTTGTGGACGCAAGGCCGGGAACAGAATGACGTCGCGGATGGTGTGGCTGTTGGTGAACAGCATCACCAGACGGTCGATACCGATGCCCTGACCGGCAGTCGGCGGCAGACCGTGTTCCAGTGCGGTGACGAAGTCGGCGTCGTAGAACATGGCTTCGTCATCGCCTGCGGCTTTCTGGTCAACTTGAGCCTGGAAGCGCTCGGCCTGATCTTCTGCATCGTTCAGCTCGGAGAAGCCGTTGGCCAGCTCGCGGCCGCCGATGAAGAATTCGAAGCGGTCGGTGACGTCCGGGTTCTGGTCGTTGCGACGGGCCAGCGGGGAGACGGCGGCCGGGTACTCGGTGATGAAGGTCGGTTGCAGCAGCATGTGTTCCACGGTCTCTTCGAAGATCGCGGTGATCACGTGGCCCAGCTCCCAGCTCTTCATCAGCTCGATCTTCAGACCCTTGGCGACGGCGGTGGCCTTCTCAAGAGTGGCCAGATCGTCACGGGTCACACCCGGGTTGTACTTCAGGATGGAGTCGACCATGGAGAGGCGCTGGAACGGCTGACCGAAATCGATGGTCAGGCCCTCTTCGCCCTCTTTGGCGTAACGGATCCTGGTATCGCCCAGGATGTCCTGTGCCAAGGTGCGCAGCATCTCTTCGGTGAGATCCATCAGATCGATGTAATCGGCGTAGGCCATATAGAACTCGAGCATGGTGAACTCGGGGTTATGGCGAACGGAGATGCCTTCGTTGCGGAAGTTGCGGTTGATTTCGTAGACACGTTCGAAACCACCGACCACCAGACGCTTCAGGTAGAGTTCCGGAGCGATACGCAGGTACATGTCGATGTCCAGCGCATTGTGGTGGGTGATGAAGGGACGTGCGGAAGCGCCACCCGGGATGACTTGCATCATGGGGGTTTCCACTTCCATGAAGCGCTTGTCGTTCAGGAACTTGCGAATGCCAGCCACCACCTTGGTGCGGGTCACGAAGGTCTTGCGGGACTCTTCGTTGGCGATCAGGTCCAGGTAACGCTGGCGGCAGCGGGCTTCCTGGTCGGTCAGACCCTTGTGCTTCTCGGGCAGCGGGCGCAGGGCCTTGGTCAGCAGGCGGATGGTGGAGACGTGTACGGAGAGCTCACCGGCGTTGGTGCGGAACAGGGTACCCTCGACACCGACGATGTCACCCAGATCCCACTTCTTGAACTGCTCGTTGTAGAAGCCTTCCGGCAGATCGTCACGGGTCACGTAGATCTGGATCTTGCCAGCCATGTCCTGCAGGGTCGCGAAAGACGCCTTGCCCATGATCCGGCGGGTCATGATGCGACCGGCAATCTTCACCTGTTTACCCAGGGCGACCAGTTCGTCATTGCTCTTGTCGCCGAATTCGGCGTGCAGATCGCCGGAGAGGCTGTCACGACGGAAATCGTTGGGGAAGGGGTTGCCCTGGGCGCGCAAGGCGGCCAGCTTGGAGCGACGCTCAAGCATCTCGTTGTTCAGTTCGAGAGTCTGGTCGACTTCCGGGGTGGTGATTTGTTCAGACATGGTGATTCCTGCTGCTCTGTTTACAGGCCTGATTTCAGGCTGGCTTCGATAAACTTGTCCAAGTCGCCGTCGAGTACCGATTGGGTATTGCGGGTTTCGACGCCGGTGCGCAGATCCTTGATACGGGAATCATCCAGTACGTAGGAGCGGATCTGGCTGCCCCAGCCGATGTCGGACTTGGTCTCTTCGAGGGCTTGCTTCTCAGCGTTCTGCTTTTGAATTTCCAGCTCGTAGAGCTTGGCCTTCAACTGCTTCATACACTGATCTTTGTTCTTGTGCTGGGAACGGTCGTTCTGGCACTGCACCACCACGCCGGTCGGCACGTGGGTGATACGCACCGCGGACTCGGTCCGGTTGACGTGCTGACCACCGGCACCGGAGGCGCGGTAGACGTCGATGCGAAGATCAGCCGGGTTGATCTCGATCTCGATGTCATCATCGATCTCGGGGTAGACGAACACGGAGCAGAACGAGGTGTGGCGACGGCCACCGGAATCGAACGGCGACTTGCGTACCAGGCGGTGCACGCCGGTCTCGGTGCGCAGCCAGCCGAAGGCATACTCGCCGGTGAACTTGATGGTGGCGGACTTGATGCCGGCCACGTCGCCCTCGGAGCATTCGATGAGCTCGGGCTTGTAGCCGTGGGCATCACCCCAGCGCAGGTACATGCGCAGCACCATGTTGGCCCAGTCCTGGGCCTCGGTGCCGCCGGAACCGGACTGGATGTCGATGTAGCAGTCGGAACCGTCGTGCTGACCGGAGAACATGCGACGGAACTCGAGATCCACCAGCTTGGCCTCCAGCTCGTCCGCTTCGACCACGGCTTCGTTGAAGGTCTCTTCGTCTTCGCCTTCGACGGCCAGGCTGACCAGCATCTCGACGTCATCGACGCCCTGGGTCAGGGTATCGATGGTGCTGACGACGTTCTCCAGGGAGACGCGCTCCTTGCCCAGCGCCTGCGCGCGCTCGGGTTCGTTCCAGACATCCGGCTGTTCCAGCTCGGCATTGACCTCTTCTAGACGCTCTTTCTTGGCGTCATAGTCAAAGGTACCCCCTAAGCAGCTCGGTCCTCTCAGACAGCTCCTTAAGCTTGTTTAATACAGGATTGACTTCAAACATCGTGAAAACTCTCGGGGTCGATGTGATTTAAAAACGGGATATTCTAGCCAATTGCAGAAGGAATAAACAGGGTTGGCTGGCCTCGCTCTTTTTCCTGCTCCAATTTTCCGCAGCATTTTTAAAATTTCCGCGTAAAATATCGTCACTCACGCCATTCTCCGCTTCAGTTTTGTGCGGATTGGCCGCTAACAACACACAGTGCCACGCACTCCCGATTGATCCTGTTCCCGACTCCCATAAGAAGAAAACACGATGAAAAACCTATCACTCAAGCTGAAGATACTGTTGTCTGTGGTCATCGCCTTGTCACTGGTGATCCTGCTGCTCTCCTGGCAGAGCTACAGCAGCCAGAAGTCCATGCTGCTGCAAGACAGTCAGGAACAGGTGCAACGCCTTGGCAGCCAGCAGGCCGCCAGCGTCAGCGACTGGCTTGCCGCCCGTCGTGACGTTATCCAGGCCCTTGGCAACAAGGCCGGTGCCGAGCCCCTCAACGCCCTGCAACAGGCCCAGGTGTCCGGCCGTTTCCAGCTCACCTATTTTGGTGAGGGCAGCGGCAAGATGAACGACTCCGACCCCTCCATCAACCGCGACGGTTACGATCCCCGCTCCCGTGGCTGGTATCAGGAAGCCATGGCCAAGGGCGGCATGATCGTCACCAAACCCTACCTCGACGTGGCCTACAACATTCTGGTGGTGACCCTGGCCCAGCCGGCCCAGGGCGGCGTGGTGGGGGGGGATCTCTCCATCGCCTCCCTGGTGGATGACATCACCAAGATGAAGCTGCCTGCGGACGGCTTCGCCATCCTGATGCACAAGGATGGCACCGTCATCGCCTACAAGGATGCGGCCAAGGCGATGAAGCCGGCCAGCGAGATCGACAACGATCTGACCAATGCCCTGATCGAGCAGAGCAAGGCGAGCAACAGCCTGGTGCCTGCTTTCTTCGACAACGAGGGGCGTGACAAGCTGCTGTGGGCGACGGACATTCCGGACACCGACTGGGAGCTGGTGCTGGTACTGGACAAGAGCACCCTGGAGGCGCCGCTCTCCTCCCTGCTGATGACCCAGCTCGGCCTGGCCCTGCTGGTGCTGGTGGGCAGCATTCTCGCCATCTCCTGGCTGGTCAGCCTGCTGCTCGGTCCCCTCACCAAGGTGTCCCAGGCCCTGGCCCGCATCGCCGACGGTAACGGCGATCTGACCCAGCGCATCAAGATCGACGCCAATGACGAAGTGGGCCAGCTCGCCGGCAGCTTCAATCGCTTCGTGGGCAGCCAGCATCAGCTCATCGCCAACATCCGTCAGCTTGCCAACGAGCTGAACGCCGATGCCGAACGCAGTCTGGTGACCAACCAGGCCGCGGTGGAAGAGCTGCAGCGCCAGCAACAGGAGGTGACCATGGTCGCCACCGCCGTCACCGAGATGGCGAGTGCCACCATGGAGATCGCGGGCAACGCCGAGAACACCGCTGCCGCCGCCCAGCAATCCGCCCAGAGCAGTGAACAGGGCAAGATCCTGGTGAACCAGACTCGCCAGTCCATCAACAACCTGGCCGAGGAAGTGGGGCAGGCGACCGGTGTCATCGGTGAGCTGAGCCGTCACGCCCAGGCCATCTCCGGCATCCTCTCCACCATCCAGGGCATCGCCGAGCAGACCAACCTGCTGGCGCTGAACGCGGCCATTGAAGCGGCCCGTGCCGGTGAACAGGGTCGCGGTTTCGCCGTGGTGGCGGACGAGGTGCGGGTGCTGTCGCGCCGTACCCAGGATTCCACTCAGGAGATCCAGTCCACCATCGAAACCCTGCAACAGACCACGGCCCGCGCGGTGAGCCTGATGCAGACCAGCCAGGGGTTGGCGGACAACAGCGTGAAGGATGCCGACGCTGCCGCTGCGGCCCTGGAGGAGATCACCCAGGCCGTCAGCCTCATCTCCGACATGGCGGGCCAGATCGCCACCGCCGCCGAGGAGCAGACCCAGGTGACCGGTGAAATCACCCAGAACACCACCGCCATCAAGGATGTGAGCGACGAGATCACCGCTTCCGCCATGCGCGACCTGGATCAGGCGCACAACCTCAAGGGGCGTGCCACCAACCTGAACCAGCAGGTGTCGACCTTTATTTTGTAAGGAAGGTCAGGCCGCAGTCCTACCTACCGTGGCGTCAGTAAAAAGCCCCGCACCTTGGTGCGGGGCTTTTTGTTGCCTGTCATCGGCCCCTTGGTGGGGGTCGGGGCAGCGTCCAGGGACCAGCAAGCAAAGAGCCCACCGCAAGGTGGGCTCTGTCATACGGGGCCTGCGTCCGGGATCACAGGAAGGGCAGGGCCAGGAACAGCTTGATCACCACGGCGTTGATGATGTCGATGAAGAAGGCACCGACCATGGGCACCACCAGGAAGGCCAGGTGGGAGGGGCCAAAGCGCTGGGTGATGGCCTGCATGTTGGCAATGGCAGTGGGGGTGGCGCCGAGGCCGAAGCCGCAGTGACCCGCCGCCAGCACGGCCGCATCATAGTTGCGCCCCATGACCCGGAAGGTGACGAAGATGGCGTAGAGCGCCATCGCTACCGTCTGCACGGCCAGCAGTATGAAGATGGGCAGGGCCAGGCTTGCCAGCTCCCACAGCTTGAGGCTCATCAGCGCCATGGCGAGGAAGAGCGACAGGCTGACGTTGCCGAGCAGGGAGACCTCACGGTCGCTCACTTCGTGCCAGTTGAGCAGGGTGAGCAGGTTGCGCAGCAGCACGCCGACAAAGAGCACGCAGACGAAGATCGGCAACTCGAAGACGCCGCCCTTGAGGTAGAGGGCCAGCATTTCGCCCCCTTTCAGGCTGATGGCGATGAGTGCCAGGGTCTCGATCAGGCTGAAGGTGGTGAGCGGGCGCTCCATGTCCGGCATCTCGAAGCCCTGGGGGGCGCCGTCACGGTTGTGCTCCTCACCGGGCACCTGCACTTTCTTCACCAGATAACGGGCCACCGGGCCGCCGATGAGGCCCCCCAGCACCAGGCCGAAGGTGGCACAGGCAATCGCCAGCTCGGCGGCGGATTGCACGCCGTATTTCTCGGTGAAGATGGAGCCCCAGGCCGCCCCGGTGCCGTGGCCGCCGGAGAGGGTGATGGAGCCGGCCAGCAGCCCCATGTGGGGATCCAGCCCCAGCAGGGTGGCCAGACCCACCCCCAGGGTGTTCTGCACCAGCAGCAGGCCGGTAACCACCAGCAGGAAGGTGGCCACCGCCTTGCCGCCGCGCTTGAGGCTGCCCAGATCGGCGGAGAGGCCGATGGAGGCGAAGAAGGTCAGCATCAGGGCCGTCTGCAGGCTGGTATCAAATTGCAGTTCGATCTGCAGGGTGGAACGCAGCACCAGCAGCACCAGGGCCACCACCAGGCCACCGGCCACGGGTTTGGGGATGTTGAAAGTGCGCAGGGGTCCTATCTTGTTGACCAGCAGGCGGCCAAGCAGCAGCACCAGGGTCGCGGCGACCAGGGTGGCGTAGGCATCAAGTTGTAGCATTCAGTGCTCCCATGTTGATCGGCTGTGTCTTTGGCGAGAAAGACTCACGGATCCAGCCGGGATGAAACAGAGTGGCGAACGCGCCAGTGACAGAGGGGCCGCAGCCCCGTCCCTCTGCAAAAGAGGGGGTCGACACGAGCCCGTGTTCGTCGGGCGTCCAGATGAGATTTGTGAAAAATCCGCCGGATACTAGCAAAAAACACCAAGTACATCCACATATGTCACATTAATGATTAAAACATGGTGTTAACATGGCATTTAAAACTGCCTCGCCGAGTGTGCTCCGGATCGCAACAATGCTGCTGCGGCTGTCATTTGCAGCGGCACTCTTTATAATTCGCCCGGTTCCGCCCCCACGGGAGGACACAGACCCTCAAGAGGTCTGCGGATGACCGATATTGAGCCCGCCCGCACCATCTGAAGGACGGGGGCTGTATCGGTTGAGCCCTGTTTGATTTGCCGGTTTCCAGTCCAGAGAGAGGAGAGGGTGTGAAGAAGTCCATCTACATTGCCTACACAGGCGGCACCATAGGGATGCAGCGTTCCGACCACGGTTATGTACCGATGGCGGGCTTCATGGAGGACTGTCTGGCACGGATGCCCGAGTTCCATCGACCGGAAATGCCCGATTACCATATCCACGAATATGCCCCCCTCATCGACTCTTCCGACATGACGCCGGCAGACTGGCAGCGCATCGCCGAGGATATCAAGGGCAACTACGACAAGTACGACGGTTTCGTCATTCTGCACGGCACCGACACCATGTCGTTCACCGCGTCTGCGCTCTCCTTCATGCTCGAAAATCTGCACAAGCCGGTCATCATCACCGGCTCCCAGATCCCCCTGGCCGAGCTGCGCTCGGACGGTCAGCAGAACCTGCTCAACGCCCTCTACATCGCGGCCAACTACCCGATCCACGAGGTGACGCTCTTCTTCAACAACCAGCTCTATCGCGGCAACCGCAGCAAGAAGGTGCATGCCGACGGCTTCCACGCCTTCGACTCGCCCAACTACCCGCCCCTGCTCAATGCCGGTATCGCCATCTCCCTGGAGGCAGGTGAGCTGGGCGTGCCGTGCGATCGCCCCCTGGTGCTGCACGACATCACCCCCCAGCCCATCGGGGTGGTGACCCTCTACCCGGGGATATCGGCGGAGGTGATAGCGAACATCCTGCAACAGCCGGTGCGTGCGCTGATCCTGCTCTCCTTCGGGGTGGGCAATGCGCCCCAGAACCCGGCCATGCTGGCCCTGCTCTCCGAGGCATCTGCCCGGGGCGTCATCATCGTCAACCTGAGCCAGTGCCTGCACGGCAAGGTCAACATGGGCGGCTATGCCACCGGCAACGCCCTCTCCCGTGCGGGAGTCATCTCGGGCTTTGACATGACAGCCGAGGCAGCGCTCACCAAGCTGCACTTCCTGCTGAGCCAGGATCTGCCGGCGCCGCGCATCCGTGAGCTGATGCAGCAGTCCCTGCGGGGTGAACTGACCCCCTGACTTTCCCTCTCACCCTAACCCTCTCCCAGCGGGAGAGGGGATAGATCGAGGTGGCGAGGTTTGCCATGAAGATCGCCGGCAGGTGGCCCGCTGACTGCTCGCAGGTGCGTGCCAGCTCCCTTCTCCCCTGGTGGGAGAAGGGCCGGGGATGAGTCATCCTGCATAGAGAGGAAAAAAGAGGGGAGCCATTATGGCTCCCCTCTTTCGTTTCGTTACCGCGATAGGTGACGTGCGGCCTGCCTCAGTGGCTAAGGTCGACCCGTACTATCTCTTCCTCGTCGCGATACTGACGCTTGAGCTCGCTCTTGCTCTTCATCACGATCTCGCCGTCACGGCCGATGTTCATGTGCTCGGGGTTCTCAAGGTGCATCGCCTGCCAGGCCATCACGGCCTGCAGGGAGGTGGCCTTCTGCTCCTCGGTGAGGGGCTTGCCATCCGGCCATTTGCCGAGCTCGACCGCAGTCTTGAGTCGCTCGTACACCTCTTTGGGCATCTGCGCTATCGCTTGTTGAAACGTCACTTGCTGAGACGACATCCGGCCTCTCCTTGAAAATTGAGCCATGAACACGGGTTCAGGCGGGCAGATCCTGTCGGACTATACCGGTAGATCCTGGCGGACTACGCCAGCCATCTGCTCCATCACCCGTACTACCTGACAACTGTACCCGAACTCGTTGTCATACCACACGTAGAGCACGCAGTGATCCCCCTCGGCGATGGTGGCCTGGGAATCGACGATGCCCGCAAAACGGGAGCCCACCATGTCGGAGGAGACCAGCTCGGTGCTGGCGCTGAAGTCGATCTGGCGATGCAGGGCCGAGCTCAGTGCCATCTGCTGCAGATAGGCGTTGAGGCTCTCCCGATCGGTGGTCTGTTCCAGCGACAGGTTGATGATGGCAAGCGACACGTTGGGGGTGGGCACCCGGATGGCGTTGCCGGTCAACTTGCCCTTGAGCTCCGGCAGCGCCTTGGTCACCGCCTTGGCGGCGCCGGTGCTGGTCATCACCATGTTGAGGGCTGCGCTGCGACCGCGGCGCTCGCCTTTGTGATAGTTGTCGATGAGGTTCTGATCGTTGGTATAGGAGTGGACCGTCTCCACGTGGCCGTGGCGGATGCCGTACTTGTCCTGCATCACCTTGAGCACCGGGGTGATGGCGTTGGTGGTGCAGGAGGCGGCGGAGACTATCTTGTCATCCGGGCCTATCACCTCGTGGTTGACCCCGAACACCACGTTCTTCATCTCCCCCTTGCCGGGGGCGGTCAGCAGCACCCGGGCGGCACCGCGGGCCTTGAGGTGCTCGGACAGGCTCGCCTCGTCACGCCAGACGCCGGTGTTGTCGACGATCAGCGCATTGTCGATGCCGTAGGCGGTGTAGTCGATGTCGGCCGGGCTGTTGGCGTAGATCACCTGGATGAAGGTGCCATTGGCGATGATGGCTCTGCGTTCCACATCCACCTCGATGGAGCCGTTGAAGGGGCCGTGCACCGAATCGCGGCGCAGCAGGCTGGCACGCTTCTCCAGATCCCCGTCGCGACCGCCGCGCACCACGATGGCGCGCAGGCGCAGGGAGTTGGCGGCGCCGGTGCGCTCGATGAGCAGACGGGCCAGCAGGCGGCCGATGCGACCGAAGCCGTAGAGTACCACGTCGGTCGGGGCGGGCACGGTACTGCGGTTCAGGGCCGGTGCCAGCTTGGCGCGCAGATAGTCCTCGATGCCAGCTTCATCCTGGTGATCCTGCCAGTAGCCCACGGCCAGTTTGCCGAGATCGACTTCGGCGGCGGTGGGGTTCAAGGCGACGATGGCGCGCAGGAGAGGGAAGCTTTGCTGGATGGGCAGCGGGGTGCCCTGGTGGCGGCGAACGACCCGGTGGGCCTTGAGGATATCGATGGTGGAGGCGTTTTGCAGGGGGCGTCCGTAGAGGGTGATCTCTATCCCTTGCTGTCGGTAGAGGCGACCTATCAAGGGTTGCATGGCTTCGGCGAGCTCCTGGCTCTCCTGCCACGCCTGCAAGTAGTGCTCGTGGGTCATTAACCAGATCCTTTTATTTCACGTTGTTGAAGCAAGTTGCCTGGGCAAATTGAAATTCGTCGAAGGCAGATCAGTGTAGGGCTGATGGTTTCGTTATATTATTCTGCAATCGCGGCCTTATACGGCGCGCGCATTGTAATGGATATGTAGCCTGTTTGCTAGTTGGCGGTGGCCGGTGCGGGTTGCGATTGTTATCAACCAGATGTGAACCATGACCCTATTCTCACAGCGTCCGTTACTGCTTTCCCTCGCTTGTTGCCTGACGTTGACGGCCTGCGACGACGACAGGATCCACAACATCTGCTCCCAATATCCCGCCCTGTGCGCGGACCTGGTGGACGACGGCTGGTGTCGCTATGAGCGCAGCGACGTCATTCGCGGTCGTTACTATCTCCAGGAAGAGGGGACGGACAGGCGCAAGTACGATCTGATGCGCGGCCTGGAGCGTTATCTGCAGTGCGCCGAGCACTCCACCAATATCGAGTACAAGCGTGCCAGGGAGCAGAAGAGCCCCAGAGTGGAAGGGATGCTGGCCGCCGGCCGTCAACTGGAGCAACTGGACGCTCAGACCCGGGGTTCCCAGGATCCCTACCTGCTGCTCTGGCACTGGACCAACAACACCAGTCCCGAGGCCCGCGCCAGCTTCCTCGCGCAGGAGGGGACGCCGAGCCTCGAGGAGCCCGAGCTGCAACTGGCGCTCGGCGGCATTTATGCCAAGAGCGAGCCCGAGAAGGCCATCAGGCTGATGCACCATGCGCTCTCCCTCTATCGGGAGGGGGACAAGGTCAACAGCCGGATCCTCACCGCCCTCAGCACCCTCTACATGGGGCAGAAGCGATTTGATCAGGCTTATCTGTGGGGCAAGGTGAGCGAGTCATTCCAGGAGAGCCCCGAGGTCTCCGCCACCCGGCTCGGCATTTACCATGCCATCGGCAAGGAGGAGCAGGAGACGCTGGACGACCAGGCGTCCACCATCGTCGACGCACTCAGGCAGGGGAGCTACCGCACACCATGAATCCGACCCTGACAGAGGTCCGGGAGTGGGCCCATCCCTTCGATATCCGCCTCGTCCACGGCCAGATCCGCGGCGAGGACAGGGTGCTTGAACGGGCCACGGTGAGGGCCGTGGTGATGCGTGGTGATCAACTGCTGCTGGTGCACTCCCGCGTCAACGGGGATCTCATGTTCCCCGGTGGCGGCATCGAGCACGGGGAGGCGCACGATGCGGCCTTGGCCCGGGAGCTGCGGGAAGAGTGTGGCGCCGAGCTGGTGGCCGTGGGCCCCCTGCTGGGAGAGACCCGGGAGTATCGTGCCGCGCGCGAGCCGGATTACGATGCCTACTGCATCCGATCGTCATATTACCTCTGCCGGGTCGGGGAGGACTGGAGTGCGCCGCGCCCCCAGCCCTACGAGATCCGCCTCGGCTTCACGCCGGGCTGGTTCCCCCTGGCCGAGGCCCTGCAAACCAACAAGACCCAGCTGGCGGGTCCCTGTCCCCAGTGGACGGCGCGAGAGACCCGGGTGCTGGCAGAGTTGCACCGCTGGCAAGCGTCCGGCTTGCTGACCTGACAAGGCCGCTTGCCCCATAAAAAAACCGCCTGTCGGCGGTTTTTTTATGGCTGTCCCCGGCGTCAGGGGAGACAGACCGGGCAGAAGGCGTAGGTGCCCTGGGGATCGTTGAAGCGGGTCAGCGGGTCCAGAGTGCGGTTCATCTCCAGCAGCGCCTTGCCAAGCCCGGCGGGCAGCCAGCTTTGCAGGTGCGGGGCCAGCGCCTGGGCGCTGCTGTCAAACAGCTCGCGCAGGAACTTGTCCCTGGCAGACTCTTCCGGTGCGATGGGGGTGACCTGCCAGCTCTTGAGGTTGGCGAGATCGGCGGCCGCCTTGAGGGCGTCATCCAGATTGCCAAACTCGTCCACCAGCCCCAGTGCCTTGGCATCCTGCCCGGTCCAGACCCGGCCTTCGGCGGCTTTTTCCGCCTCTTCCGGGCTAAGGCCCCGGCCCTTGCCCACCAGGCCGACAAAGCGCTGATAGGTGTCTTCCACGCTCAGTTGAATGGCTTCACCCACGTGATCCGGCAGGGCACGGGTCAGCCCGACCCCCACGAAGTCGGTGGTGCCGACGCCGTCGGTGTGTACCCCGTACTGGGAGAGCGCCTTGTCGATGGTGGCGAACATGCCGAACACCCCGATGGAGCCGGTGAGGGTGGTGGGGGAGGCGAAGATCTTGTCCGCATCGGCGGAGATCCAGTAGCCACCGGAGGCAGCGTAGCTGCCCATGGAGATGACCACCGGCTTGCCCGCCTGTTTCAGGGCCAGCAATTCGGCGCGGATCTGCTCGGCGGCGAAGGCGCTGCCGCCCGGGCTGTCCACTCGCAGCACCACGGCTTTCACCTGATCGTCACGGCGGGCTTCTGCCAGCAGATCGGCAAGGCTGTCGCCGCCGATGGTGCCGGCAGGCTGGACGCCATCCATGATGGCGCCGCTGGCGGTGATGAGGCCTACCTCATCCTTGCCGCTCTGGGGGTACTGCTCCGGGATGGCGGCCAGATACTCTTTCAGGCCCACGCCCTTCCAGCCGTGATCATCGTCCTCGCCCACTTCCTTGATCACCGCCTGGGTCATTTCGTCGCGGGTGGCGAGCTGATCCACCAGACCGTTGTCGAGGGCGTAGCTGGCCGCATTGCCACCGGCCTTGCGCAGCAGTTCGAGGAAGTGATCCTTGTTCGGTGCGACGGCATCCGGCTCGATCTCCCGCTGCTCCGCCACGTCGGCCACATAGGATTGCCACAGCTGATCCAGCCAGCGCTGGTTCGCCTCCTTGCTCTCGGGGGACATCTCGTCCCGGGTGTAGGGCTCGACGAAGGACTTGTAGGTGCCGACCTTGAAGACGTGCGGGGTGATGTTGAGCTTCTCCAGTGCCGACTTGAAGTAGGTCTGGTAGACACCCAGCCCCTCGATCAGCACGGCACCACTCTGGTTGAGCAGCACGTGGTCGGCGTGGGCGGCGAGCAGATAGGCCCCCTGGCTGTAGTAGTCCGCCATGGCGATGACCGGCTTGCCGCTCTCCTTGAAGGCGTCGATGGCGGCCGTCACCTCCTGCAGTTTGGAGAGGCTGGCCCCTTGCAGACCCTGGGGCTTGATCACCAGCGCCTTGATGCGATCGTCATTCCCCGCACTCTTGATGGCCCACAGCAGATCGGAGAGGACGATTTCGCTTGGCTGCTCGTCCCCCTTGTCCATCTGCCTGAGCAGTTGCACCGTGGGATCGGTCTGGGTGCGCTGTTCTACCAGCACACCGGAGAGATTGAGGGTGAGCGCCCCCTCGATGGGGGTGCTTGGGGTCTCGCTCTGGCTGACGCTGAAGACAATGACCAGCACGACGAGAAGAAACAGCAGGTTGACCAGCATCAAGCGGGTAAAGTTGAGCAGGCGCCAGAGGCTGCGAAAGAGCCATCCCAGACCTTTGAAAATAGACATAGCTGCGTTGTCGCCCTGTTAATGGGTTGAGAGCAGCCATTATTAACCAGTTGCGCAGCCAATTGCCATTTCCCCTTGAGTCGACTGCCTCCCCGCCACTTCGGAACACAGCTGTTCGCTGAAAAAATGTCCAAACATTTGTTTGAAAAAGAGTTTTCGATTCTTTACTCTAGCTCCAGTTTGATAACAAAAAATTAACTGAAAGGCCCGATGAGCCGGCCCCACCTCCACCTACCCCTTCTTTTTACTGCCCGTCACCCGAGGCAGCCAGGAAGGCTGGAGCATGACCCCGTGCACATCGACCTCGACAAGGAGTGCATCATGAGCCGTTATCCCACGCTGCTGACCCCCCTCGATCTGGGTTTTACCCAGTTGCGCAACCGCGTACTGATGGGGTCCATGCACACCGGCCTCGAGGAGGAAAAGGGGGGCTTTGACAAGCTGGCCGCCTTCTATGGCGAGCGGGCCCGTGGCGGGGTCGGTCTCATCGTGACCGGCGGTATCGCCCCCAATTTGCGGGGGCGGCTGGAGCCCCACGGCTCCCAGCTGAGCTTTCCCTGGCAGGTAGCCAAACACCGCAAGGTGACCGAGGCAGTGCACCGGGAAGGGGGCAAGATAGCGCTGCAGATCCTTCATGCGGGCCGCTACGCCTACCATCCGTTCAGCCTGGCGCCGAGCGCCCTCAAGGCTCCCATCTCCCCGTTCAAGCCGCGGGCCATGAGCGAGCGGCAGATCCGCGGCACCATTCGCGACTTCGCCGCCACTGCGGCGCTGGCCAAGGCGGCCGGTTATGACGGGGTCGAGGTGATGGGCTCGGAAGGCTATCTCATCAACCAGTTCATCTGCGAACGCACCAACAAGCGCACCGATGGCTGGGGCGGCAGCAGCGAAAACCGCATGCGCTTCCCGGTGGAGATTGTCCGCGCCATCCGTGAGCGGGTGGGCACGGATTTCATCATCATCTTCCGCCTCTCCATGCTGGATCTGGTGGAGCAGGGCTCCTCCCTTGAGGAAGTGATCGCACTTGGCCGGGCACTGGAGCAGGTGGGGGTCACCCTCATCAACACCGGTATCGGCTGGCACGAGGCGCGCATTCCCACCATCGCCACCAGCGTGCCGCGCGGTGCCTTCAGCTGGGTGACCGCCGAGCTGAAAAAGCACCTCAAGGTGCCCCTCATCACCACCAACCGCATCAACACCCCCGAGGTGGCGGAGCGCATCCTGGCGGGCGGCGAAGCGGACATGGTCTCCATGGCGCGCCCCTTCCTGGCAGACCCCGAATTCGTCATCAAGGCGGCTGAAGACAGGGCGGACGAGATCAACACCTGCATCGCCTGCAACCAGGCCTGCCTCGACCACGTGTTCAAGCAAAAGCGTGCCTCCTGCCTGGTCAATCCCCGCGCCTGCTTTGAGACCGAGTTGACGTTTGGCCGGGTGCCCCAGCCCAAGAAGCTGGCGGTGGTGGGGGCGGGTCCTGCCGGGCTGGCGTTTGCCTGCTACGCCGCCGAGCGGGGCCATCAGGTAAGCCTGTTCGATCAGGCGAGCGAAATCGGCGGCCAGTTCAACTTTGCCAAGCAGATCCCGGGCAAGGAGGAGTTTCACGAGACCCTGCGCTACTTTGCCAAACGGCTTGAGAAGTGCGGCGTCGAGCTCTATCTGGGCCAGCGCCAGAGTGCCGAGAGCCTCTTGGGCGGCGGTTTTGACGAGGTGATCCTCGCCACCGGCATCCGCCCGCGCACCCCCAATATCCCGGGTATCGAGCACCCCAAGGTGTTGAGCTATCTGGATGTGCTGCGGGATCACAAGCCGGTGGGCGAGAAGGTGGCGGTCATCGGCGCCGGCGGCATCGGCTTCGATGTGGCCGAATACCTGGTGGAAAAGAGAGGATCGCCGGATGCTGAAAGCCATCGCGATCACTGGCTCAAGGAGTGGGGTATCGACAAGCAACTGGGTGAGCGCGGCGGCCTGACTACCCCCGAAATCGATGCCCCCGAGCGCCAGATCTGGTTGCTCCAGCGCAAGGAGAGCAAGGTGGGCGACGGCCTTGGCAAGACCACCGGCTGGATCCATCGCACCGTGCTCAAGAATCGCAAGGTGCAGATGCTCTCCGGCGTCCAGTACCTGCGTATCGACGATGCCGGGCTTCACATCCAGGTGGGCGACCAGCAGCAGTGCCTGCCGGTGGATCAGGTGATCATCTGTGCCGGACAGGAGCCCCTCAAGGAGTTGCAGGCCGGTCTGCAGGCTGCTGGCAAGCCGGTGCACATCATCGGCGGTGCCGACGTGGCCGCCGAGCTGGATGCCAAACGCGCCATCCGTCAAGGGGCGGAGCTGGCTGCCGTCATCTAGCCTCCCGGCCCTTTCGTATCCTGACAAACCCCTGAACCTCAGGGGTTTTCTTCATCTGGTGCTGTGCTAAGGTAACGCCATCATCGCCTTTGACAAGGAACTGCCCCATGGATGCCCTCCATCTGTTACTCAATCGCCACTCCTGTGGTCGTCTGGCCGAGCCTGCCCCGAGTGGCGAAGTGCTCGACAATATCCTCAAGGCCGGGCTGCGGGCGCCGGATCACGGCACTCTGACCCCCTGGCAGTTCATCCTGTTTGAAGGGGAGGGGCGTGAGCGTCTGGGGACATTGCTGGCCGATGCCGCCCATGCCCGTGGCGAGGATGCGGACAGTGTCGAGAAGTGCCGCGTCGCGCCACTGCGTGCTCCCCTGGTGATCGCGGTGGCGACCCGTTATCAGGCGCACCCCAAGGTACCGAAACTGGAGCAGGAGCTCTCTGCCGGTTGCGCCCTGATGGCGATGCAGATGGCGGCCCAGGCCCAGGGCTTCAACGGCATCTGGCGCTCCGGCTGGTTCATCTTCGACGAGCAGATCCATGGTGCACTGGGGCTGGCACCGGAGGATCAACTGGTGGGCTTCCTCTACCTTGGCACCCCCATGCTGGAGGCCCGCAAGCTGCGCGAGTTGCCCATTCAGGACTTCGTGCGCAACTTCTGAAGCACAGAACGCCAAAAGCCCTGATTATTAAGGGCTTTTTTGTTTTCTGACAAAGCCGTCAGGCTGTACTGATAAATGCGCACTTGCCAAGAGGGTAGAAGGGGGTTGGCCGGACATTTTTTGAATTGTGAGAGATTCTTCTCACTCCTGGTTTATTACGCTATGTAAAACGTTTGCGCCACGTTATTATCCCACTGCCAGTTTAGAAGGTGACCCCTTCTAATTTTCTGCGATGAGAGTCGCAATTCCGTAGCACCTTTTTAGAGCCCAACGTCTTGATGACATTGGGCTTCATTTTTTGCGGGATCGGCACGTCAGCGTTCTTTCTCCTTTGCCTCTTCTCTACCTCACCCGGCCTCTTTGTGGCGATCTTTTGCACAGTCATTGATGTGGCCTCGATTGGAATCAGGATCAGGGTCAAATATCCTGCATTTGCAGGTGAAATCCGGCCCGGGATCCGCCAGCATCGGCAGAGACAAGAGAGCCAGAGGCTTCCCTTCGACGTCGACTGCCCGCACCTATGCCATCCGGAGGCGATATGTGGTTCAACCGCAAGCTTGAAAAAGAGAATCAACAGCTCAGGGAGGCGATGCTTCTCAAAGAGCAGCAGCACCAGAGCGAGCTGGCCGAATTGCGTGCCACCATCGGTGAATACGAGCACATGCAGCGCACCAGCCGGGAGCGTGGCGATCTCTTCAATCAGGTGATCTCCTGCCAGAATCAGGGAGGTGAGATGCTGCAGAGCGTGCGGGAAGCGCTGGCCGGCAGTGCCGAGCACCTGATGGCGGAAAAGGGAGCACTCTGCGAGCTGGATCAGCTCTTTGCCCAGACCAGGGGCGCCATCACCCGTCTTTCCAATCGTGCCCATGCCATCACGGATGAGGCTGTTCGCAGTCTCACGGCCGTCCATCAGCTCGATGCCAGCACATCCGCCATCAACCAGTTCGTGACCGCCATCCAGGGTATTTCGGATCAGACCAACCTGCTGGCACTCAATGCGGCCATCGAGGCGGCCAGGGCCGGTGAAGCTGGTCGAGGATTCGCCGTGGTCGCCGATGAGGTGCGTCAGCTGGCGAGCAAGGCTCATGAAGCCAGCAGCCAGATCGAGGTGCTGGTCAAGCAGATAGTGGCCCAGGCACAGGAGATCAAGTCCATCATCGATGACAACCAGGCCAGTGCCGCCGAGGTGGCGACCTCTTCCTCCCAGATCGATGTGGTGGTGACCCAGGTGCTGGCACAATCAGGCCGGATGCAGCAGGTGATCCACAGTGCGGCCTCCACCTCCTTCCTCAATACCACCAAGCTGGATCACGCCGTCTGGAAGAACACCATCTATCGGCTCATCGATCAGCAGCATTTTCACGAGCCGGTGAGCGACCACGCTCAGTGCAGGCTGGGCAAATGATATTTAGAGGGGCAGGGGGCCGAGCTCTTCGCCCACAAGCCGGGCTTTCGTGAACTGGATGGGCCCCACAAGCGGGTCCACGAGAGCGGCAAGGCCGCCCTGCACGCGCGCGAGCAGGGGGATATCAAAAGCATGGTCGAGCAGCTCAAGACCATGGAAAACGCCAGCATGCAGGTGGTGCACTGCATCGACCGCTTGCTGGAAAGCGCCTGAGCGAGCCTCGGGCCTTCCGCTCAACCTTTGACTGGCAGCAGCCGTGCCGGGTTGCCTGCCACCCTGGCACCGGCCGGTACATCTCTGGTCACGACCGAGCCCGCACCCACGACGGCTTCCCGCCCTATGGTGACGCCGGGCAGCAGAATGGCGCCGCCGCCTATCCAGACCCTGTCTTCGATGGTGACCGGCAGTGCCGTCTCAACCCCCTGAATGCGCTCATCGGCGTCCAGCGCATGGGCGGCGGTGTAGATCTGCACGTTCGGCCCAATCATCACCTCGGCACCGATGCGAATGGGGGCATTGTCCAGCAGGGTGGCCCCCATGTTGATGTAGCTACCCTTGCCAAGGTGGATGTGGCGGCCATAGGTGCAGTAGAGGGGCGGGCAGATGAAAGCACCCTGTGCCAGCTCGCCGACGATCTGCAGCAGCAGTGCCAGCTGTTCATCCCCCTCGTCGCTGCGATTGAAGCGGCGGTACAGGCGAGCCGTCTCCCGGCGCAACAGATCCAGCTCTGGCGCCATGCAGTTGTAAGGCTGGCTGGCGATCATCTTCTCGTATTCGGTCATGACTGGGCCTCGATGGGGTGGAGGAAGAGAGGATAAGCCATCGGGAGGCAGAGAAGCGTGAGGTTCTCCCCAGAGTGGGCAGAAGGAGAACGGCGTCCGGAAACGACCTAAGTGTTGCCGCTGTGGCTTGTCAGCCGAGTGTGTGGCCAATGGGTTGGCAACTGCCGTGGCTTGTTGTTTATCAGCCGAGTTTGCGGCCGATGGGTTGGCAACTGCCGTGGTTTGTTGCTTATCAGCCGAGTGTGCGGCCGATGGGTTGGCAACTGCCGTGGCTTGTTGTTTATCAGCCGAGTGTGCGGCTGATGGGTTGGCAGCCACCGTGGCTTGTTGTTTATCAGCCGAGTGTGCGGCTGATGGGTTGGCAACTGCCGTGGCTTGTTGCTTATCAGCCGAGTGTGCGGCTGATGGGTTGGCAGCCACCGTGGCTTGTTGTTTATCAGCCGAGTTTGCGGCCGGAGAGGCGGCACCACTCTTCCTTCACCGCAGTCGGGTCCATCTCGAACCACTGGCCATAGATGGTCTCCAGCTCTGGCGCCTGGCTTTCCAGCACGCCGGAGAGGGCCATCAGGCTGCCCGCCTTGCCGTGGCCGGCGATAAGCGGCGCCAGTTCCCGCAGCGGGCCGGCCAGGATGTTGGCGACCACCACGTCCGCTTCGACGTCTTGCGGCTGATCCGCCGGCAGGTAGAGTTCGATCTGGTCGGCAACGCCATTTCGCTCGGCGTTGTCACGGCTGGCCTGGATGGCCTGCGGATCGATATCGATGCCGATGACCCGGGCAGCCCCCAGTTTCAGGGCGGCGATGCCGAGGATGCCGGAGCCGCAACCAAAGTCGACGACGGTTTTGCCGGCCAGATCCAGCCCGTCCAGCCACTGCAGGCAGAGCGCCGTGGTGGGGTGGGTACCGGTGCCGAAGGCCAGGCCCGGGTCCAGCATGACGTTGACCGCATCGGGGTTCGGCACGTCGCGCCAGCTCGGGCAGATCCAGAGCCGCTCGCCGAACTGCATGGGGTGGAAGTGATCCATCCACTCGCGCACCCAGTCCTTGTCTTCCAGCTGTTCGACCTTGTAGCCCACGTCTTCTCCGAAGATCTGCTGGAAGAAGGCGATGGTGGGAGCCGGATCGGTTTCGGCATCGAACAGTCCCATTACTTCGGTCTCGCCCCAGAGCGGGGTTTCACCGGGCATGGGCTCATAGACGGGCACATCCTTGGCATCCATAAAGGTCACCGCCTGGGCCCCACGCCCCAGCAGCATGTTGCTCACCTTGTCTGCGGTCTTGGCAGTGGCGTTGATTCGAATTTGTATCCAGGGCATGGCGTCGGCTCTTCATAAATGTGAAACCGCGGGATTCTATCATCATGGGCCCGTGCTGTCGTGGTTTGACCATGGCCTCATGGGGAAGGGAGGTAACTCTGCCAAGTTGGCACGGTTAATGTATTCCTTCATGGGTGACGGGAAGCAACTTGTTCCCGCTGAATGCTTTGCTCTATGAAGTTCCGTCATCTTTTTTCAGCCACCTTCGGGTGGCTTTTTTTATGCCGGTGCGCTGAAAAGCGGTTAATTGGGGGGGAAAAGCAGAGATTGGCACGCTATCTGCAAAGTTACAGATGTCCTGCATAAGGATATGTGTGTGATTGTTACCCCAACGTTCAGGTTTTTAGGGCCATCCCGACGGGATGGCCTCTTTTTTATGGTTTTTTCGGGGGAGATGCCCCGTCAGGGACAAAGGTTACCTGCGGGGCTGTGCACTCTTGGGGCTTGTCACTGGTGATTTCACCCCATGATGGTGCATTTATTTACCTACAAGGGAATAGTCAGGACGACGATACCCGCTCTGGCGGCGCCTCAGCGATGGAAACCGCTCATGTCGATCACCAGCTTGCCCACCATGCGACCCGCTTCCAGCTCGGCATGAGCCCGGGCCAGGGTGAGGGGCGTCAGTTCGGGCACCACCTTGCTGAGGGTGGTCTTGAGCACCCCTTCATCGATCAGGGCCGCGACCCGGCCGAGCAGGTTGTGCTGCTCTATCATGTCCGGGGTCTGGAACAGGGAGCGGGTAAACATGAACTCCTGGCTGAAGGTGACGCTCTTGGGTTTGAGCAGACCCAGATCCCAGGGTTCACTGGACTCGGCGATGGTGCAGATATGGCCAAACGGACGGATGAGGCTGGCCATGGTGTTCCAGTGCTGCTCGGTGGCGTTGGTGCAGAAGATGGCATCCACCTCGCTGATGCCGAGCGCCTTGAGCTCCGCCTGCAGATGGTGATGGCTCACCACCTGGTGTGCCCCCATGTCCAGGCACCACTCCCGGGTTTCGGGGCGCGATGCGGTGGCGATCACCTCCATGCCGGTAAGCTGGCGGGCGAGCTGGATGGCGATGGAACCGACTCCGCCGGCGCCCCCGATGATCAGCAGTCGCCCGGTGCTTTCGCGGGTAAGGCTCATGCGCTCGAACAGGGTTTCCCAGGCGGTGATGGCGGTGAGCGGCAGGGCGGCGGCTTCCAGATCGGTCAGGGTGACTGGGGCGATGGCGGCAATGCGCTCGTCCACCAGTTGCAGGGCGCTGTTGCTGCCCGGGCGGCTGATGTCGCCGGCATACCAGACCCTGTCACCGGCCTTGAACAGGGTGACGTCGCTACCGACGGCGATCACCTCGCCCACGGCGTCCCAGCCCAGCACGCGAGGGTTGCTTTCGACCTTGTCCTTGGGGGCACGTACCTTGGTGTCGACCGGATTGATGGAGGTGGCGTTGACCCGTACCAGCAGATCCCGCGGGCCCGGTGTCGGATCGGGCAGATCGCTCTCGATGAAGCAGTGGGGGTGGTTGCTTGGCAGATAGTGAGTCAGGGCGATGGCTTTCATGGCTTTTCCTTTCAAATAGCAGTGTTCGGGATTGCCACTCACTCTAGTCTGGATGATTATCAAGATTAAGATGGGTAATTGGTAAAGACTGTTTGAATATATGAACAATGTCGAACTGGAGTTGATGGGGCTGTTCGCCACCGTGGTGGAGCAGGGGAGCTTCACCGGGGCGGCCGAGGTGCTCGGCATGCCCAAGTCCTCGGTGAGCCAGAAGATCTCGCGCCTCGAATCCCGGCTCGGGGTGAGGTTGCTGCAACGCACCACCCGCAGGCTCAGCCTGACGCCCCAGGGGGAGGTCTATGTGGCCCATTGTCAGGAGCTGCTGGCACTGGCGCGCAGCGCCAATCTGGCGATGGCGCGGTTGCGCGCGGCTCCTGGAGGGCGGGTGCGGATCACTGCTCCCGAAGCCACGGGAACCTTGCTGCTTGGCCGGATACTGGCCGAATTTCGCGCCCTCTACCCCGAGGTGGTGCTGGAGCTGACCCTTTGCGATGAACAGCTGGATCTGGTGGGGGAAGGTTACGATCTGGCGCTGCGGGCGGCGCCGCTGAAAGATTCCAGCCTCATCTGCCGGCGCATCGGCCAGGTGGCGCGCCATCTGGTGGCATCTCCCGGTTACCTGGCGGCCAACGGGACGCCGCTCCAGCTCTCGGAGCTGGCCGGACACGCCTGCCTGGTACATGGCTCCTTGCCGGTGTGGCCATTGCAGGAAGGGGGCTGGCGCCCTCGCGGGGCCTGCCAGAGCAATAGCCTGCTGGCGCTGCGGGAGCTGGCACTCCATGACGGGGGGATTGCCCTGCTGCCGGCCCATGTCTGCGGCGACGATCTGGCGGCGGGGCGACTGCTCAAGGTGCTGCCGGATCTCCTGGTCCCGGTGAACCCCTTCTATCTCATCTACCCGAGCCGGGAACACCTGGCCCCCGCCCTTCGCAGCCTGATGGACTTCGTGGCCGAGCGTCTTCCCTTCGCCTGATCACTGGTGCTGGCCAAGGGGAGCCTGAGCCGGTTCGAGACCGAGCGGGACCGACTGGCGTTCCGCCAGCATGCGGATCTGCCCTTCGATGAGGCCGGCATGGGGGCCGAGCACCAGCACCAGCTGATGTTCGTTGAGCACGATCCAGGAGAGGCAACCCAGTCTGGCCAGGCAGGATTGATCCACCAGGGCCATGTCGCGAACCCGCAGGCTGAGGCGGGTCAGGCAGACGCTCATGGCCTGCAGGTTGTCCATGCCCCCCAGCATCTTGAGGTACTGGATAGCCAGCATCTGGGGATCGGTGGGGGCCACGGTCGCGAGCCGAGAGAGATCCTCGGCCATGGGTTTGCCCGGCAGACTGAGGGGGGCGTGTTCCAGCAGCCGGGAGAAGAGCAGGGCATAGACGACGAAGAAGAGGATGCCCAGGGGGATAAGCCAGAAGCTGTGCAGACCGGCGTGGTAGCTCAGCACCAGATCCAGCAATCCGGCGGAAAAGTAGCTGCCCACCTGGATGTCGAGCCCGCTGCAGATGGCCAGCGACAGCCCGGTCAGCAGGGCATGGGCCAGAAACAGCCAGGGAGCGGTGAAGGCAAACAGGAACTCGATGGGCTCCGTGATGCCCACCAGTGCCGAGGTGAGCGCCAGGGTGAGCAGCAGCCCTCCCTGGGGCAGTTGCTGCATCCGCTGGCGATGGATCCAGATGGCAAAACAGGCACCGGGCAGGCCGAACATGATGACCGGATAGAGCCCGGCCACATAGCCTTCATGCAGTGGCTGGGCGGTCGAGAGGGCTTGCAGGTTGCTCTCCCCGAGCCCGATGAGGCTGCCCAGCACCTGGTGCAGACCGAGGGGGATCAGCAGCCGGTTCAGCACGCCGTAGCAGAAGGCGCCAAATGGCGTGGTGAGCAGATCGGAGGCGAGCAGGGTGAGCCCCTGTTCCAGCAGCGGCCAGAGGATGGAGAGGGGGATCACCAGCAGCAGGCAGGCCAGCGCCGAGAGCAACATGCCCGGCAGATCTTCCTGCAGGGGGCGCAACCAGCCCGGCAGCCGCAGAGCGCGGGCCCGGGAGCAGACCATGGCGGTGACGAGCCCGGCCAGCAGGCCGCAGATCATGTCCGCATGCAGCCCGGGCACCAGGGTGCCCAGCGCCGAGCTCAGCAGCAGGAAGTTGACCGCACCGGCGAGCGCCTGAGCTCCTTGCCCCTGGCGACTCAACCCGAAGGCGATGGCCACCGCATAGATGAGCGGCATCTGGCTGAACAGGGCGCGACCGGCGAGGGAGAGCACGGCGAGATCCAGCACGTCCGGCTGGCCGAGCCGGTGGAGCAGGGCGGCCAGGGGCAGGATGGAGACGGGCAGCAACAGGGCATAGCCGAGGCGCTGCAGGGACTGGGTCAGGATCTTTCTGGCGTTCTGGACTGGCATGGGGGCACGGTATTTGTGACGTGGCGCACATTTTACCCGTGAGCCCCCATTTGGGAATAGGCGAGCCTTCCTTTATTGATCCTTTTCTTAATTTTGATCAAACAATCGACGGACACGCTGATCCGGGGCAGGAGTGAGCAGGCTGACCAGGACAAAGGCCGCCAGGCCAAGGGCCAGGCTCGGGACGATGGCGTGCAGACCGGCCACCTTGATCCCCCACTGGCTCAAGGTGCCGTAACAGAGGATGCCGCAGACCATGCTGGCCAGGGCTCCCGGGCCGTTGGCCCTGGACCAGTAGAGGCCGAGCACCAGGGGCCAGAGGAAGACCGCCTGCAGGCCGCCGAAGGCGAGCAGGTTGAGCCAGATGATCATCTCGGGGGGCTGGAGCGCCGCCAGCAGCACCAGGGTACCCAGGATCAGGGTGCAGAGCAGGGAGAGGCGCGGCACCCGGACCTCCAGCTTCTCCTGCCTGGGGTTGAGGTAATTGAGGTAGAGATCTTTCACCAGGGTGGCGGAGGCCTGGATCAGCTGGGAGTCGATGGTGGACATGATGGCCGCCATGGGGGCGGCCAGGAAGACCCCCGCCAGCCAGGGGGGGAGCACCTCCATCATCAGGGAGGGCATGATCTTGTCCGGGCTGTCCATGCCGGGCAGGATGGCGCGGCCCAGTGCCCCGGCCAGGTGCATGCCGAACATCAGCAGGGCGCAGACGATGGTGCCGATGAGGATGCCCCGGTGCAGCGCCTTGCTGTCCCGGTAGCCAAAGCAGCGCAGCGCCGAGTGGGGCAAGCCCACCACCCCGATGCAGACCAGCACCCAGAAGCTCAGCATGAAGGGCTGGGTCAGCATGTCGCCGGCCCCCTGGGGGCTCACCAGCTTGGGCTCTATCTCCTTGAGCTGGTGGACAAGATTCGGCAACCCGTCACCGGCGATGAGGATGCCCGCCAGCAGGGCGCCAGTGCCGATGAGCATGACGATGCCCTGCAGGGCATCCGTCATCACCACGGCGCGAAAGCCGCCGATCACCGTGTAGAGCAGCACGCAACTGGCAAACAGAAAGAGTCCCTGCTGATAGCTGAGGCCGGTCGCCGTTTCCAGCAGGCGGGCGCCGCCGATGAACTGCACCACCATGGTGGCGATGAAGGCAAGGATGATGGTGACCGAGCCCAGCACGACCACCGCCCTGCTCTGGTAGCGGGCCCACAGCATGTCGTTGATGGTCACCGCGTTGACCCGGCGGGCGATGATGGCGAACTTCTTGCCAAGCACCCCCAGGGTGAGCCAGACAGTGGGCAGCTGGATCATCGCCAGCAACACCCAGCCGAGGCCGACCTTGTAGGCGGCTCCCGGCCCGCCGATGAAGGACGATGCAGAGGTATAAGTGGCCACCAGGGTCATGGCGAGCACCAGCCCCCCCATGCTGCGGTTGCCGATGAAGTACTCCTGCATGAAGTTGCCGCCGGTCCGGTGGCGACTGGCCCAGAAACCGACCCCCAGTACCAGCACCAGGTAGATGCAGAGCGGCAGCATCAGCTCAAGATTCATGGGGTGGTACCTCGCTATCCAGGGGAATATCGACGAACAGGCGATCCACCATGAGGGCGCAGAGGCCGATGAACAGCAGCGGCATCAGGATGCAACTGAGCAGGAACCAGAGGGGCAGGTCCCACAGCTCGAGATCCTCGGGGATGAAATAAGCCGAGCCATACCAGGCGACAAAGTAGAGCAGGGTCAGCAGCAGGCAGAAGGCTGCTTCCCGACGGGCGAGTGCGAAACGGTTCACTGTGGCCTCCGACGAGTGAGCGGGGCGCAAGAATAACAAAAAAGGGCCATGTCGCCATGGCCCTTTTTTACGTTGGCGATCCGGGTGGATCGCGCAATTTCCCGATGAAAGGGGTCTTTGCAGACCCGACTTCTTGTGCAGGGAGTGGCTGCTCATGCGGCCACCGTGCTCAATGGGCCGGGCCTCAAGCCATTACAGACCCAACTTCTTGTGCAGGTAGTGGCTGTTCTGTGTTGCCACCGTGCTCAATGGGTCGGGTCTCAAGCCATTACAGACCCAACTTCTTGTGCAGGTAGTGGATGTTAGTGCCACCGTGCTGGAAGTTTTCGTCCTTCATGATCTCTTTTTGCAGGGCGATGTTGGTCTTGATCCCTTCCACCACCAGCTCGTCGAGGGAGTGACGCATGCGGGCGATGGCCACGTCGCGGTTCTCCCCGTAGCAGATCAGCTTGCCGATCATGGAGTCGTAGTAGGGGGGGACCTTGTAACCCGCATAGATGTGGGATTCCCAGCGCACGCCCAGGCCGCCCGGCGCGTGGAAGCGCTGGATGAGACCGGGAGAGGGCAGGAAGGTGGCCGGATCTTCGGCATTGATCCGGCACTCGATGGCGTGGCCACGGATGCGGATGTCCTGCTGGGTGATCGACAGGGGCTGACCGGCGGCAATGCGCAGCTGCTCCTTGATGAGGTCGACGCCGGTGACCATCTCGGTGACCGGATGTTCCACCTGGATACGGGTGTTCATCTCGATGAAATAGAACTCGCCGTTCTCGTACAGGAACTCGAAGGTACCCGCACCGCGGTAGCCGATCTCGAGACAGGCGCGCACACAGCGCTCACCGATGAACTTGCGCATCTCCTCGGTGATGCCGGGGGCCGGCGCCTCTTCCACGACCTTCTGGTGACGGCGCTGCATGGAGCAGTCCCGCTCACCCAGATAGAGGGCGGTACCCTGACCGTCAGCCAGCACCTGGATCTCGATGTGGCGCGGATTCTCCAGGTACTTCTCCATGTAGACCATGTCGTTCTTGAAGAACTGGCCCGCTTCGGATTTGGTCAGCGCGATGGCGGAGGCCAGTTCGGCCTCGTTGCGCACCACGCGCATGCCGCGACCACCACCGCCACCGGCGGCCTTGATGATCACCGGATACCCGATCCGCTTGGCGATGGCGGCGTTGCGCTTGGCATCGTTGTCCACCGGGCCGTCGGAGCCGGGTACGCAGGGCACGCCCGCCTTCTTCATCGCCTCGATGGCGGAGACCTTGTCACCCATCAGGCGAATGGTCTCGGCACGCGGGCCGATGAAGATGAAGCCGGATTTCTCGACCACTTCGGCGAAGTCGGCATTCTCGGAGAGGAAGCCGTAGCCCGGGTGGATGGCGACGGCACCGGTCACCTCGGCGGCGGCGATGATGGCCGGCACATTGAGGTAGGACTCACCGCTGGCAGGTTTGCCGATGCAGATGGTTTCGTCCGCCAGGAGCACATGCTTGAGCTCCCGATCGGCAGTGGAGTGAACGGCCACTGTCTTGATCCCGAGCTCTTTGCAGGCGCGCAGGATCCGCAGGGCAATTTCACCGCGGTTGGCGATGACTACTTTGTCCAACATGGGTGGCATTTTCCCTTATTCGATGATGAACAGCGGCTCGTCAAACTCGACGGCCTGACCATTTTCAACCAGGATCGCTTTGATCACGCCGGCCTTGTCAGACTCGATTTGGTTCATCATTTTCATGGCTTCGACGATGCACAGGGTGTCGCCGACATTGACGTGCTGACCGACTTCCACGAACGGCTTGGCTTCCGGGCTGGAGGAGCGGTAGAAGGAGCCCACCATGGGGGAGCGCATCAGATGACCGCTCGGGGCGGCATCGGCAGCAGGTGCAGCGGCTGCTGCCGGAGCAGCGGCAACCGGTGCGGCAACCTGAGCTGCGGCCTGGGGCATGATCATCTGCGGGGCAACGCTAACCTGGCCGGAGAAATTACGGCTGATGCGAACGGACTCTTCCCCTTCGGAGATTTCCAGCTCGGCGATGCCGGACTCTTCAACCAGTTCAATCAGCTTCTTGATTTTGCGGATATCCATTAGCATTCTCTTTCTTCTTTATCTGATCAGTGATTATCAAGCCGCGCGCAACTGATGCACGGCCGCGGTTAAAGCGAATTGGTAACCATCGGCACCCAACCCGCAGATCACCCCCTTGGCGACATCAGACAGATAGGAGTGATGACGGAAGGGCTCCCTGGCATGAACGTTTGACAGGTGAACCTCGATAAAGGGGATGGCCACACCCAGCAGGGCATCGCGCAGGGCAACGCTGGTATGGGTGAAGGCGGCGGGATTGATGATGATGAAATCCACCTGGCCCATGGCCTGATGGATGCGGCCGATCAGCTCGTGCTCGGCATTGGATTGCAGATGTTCCAGGGTAACACCGAGTTCGCTGGCGCTGCGCGTCAGATCGGCGACGATCTCATCGAGCGTCTTGCTGCCGTAGATTCCCGGTTCCCGCTTGCCCAGCAGATTCAGATTGGGGCCGTTAAGCAGGAGGATTCGGTGATGTTGCGACATATTGAGTACATCCTCGATGATTATGCTGCTATCTATCAGCTATCTTTGGACTACCAAAAATCTAGCCAATTTTTGCACAAATCGGTGTGCCCTGACACACAGATTTCGCAATTATATTGATTTCGTGAAAATTAGCAGCATTTTACTGGTCTAATCTCTACATCTGGCTATTTATTGGCCTTTTTTTCCCGCAAGCCCGGCCTGCCACCGAACTCTGCCCTGTCCGGATCCCGAAGACAACAAAGCCGGCACGTGGCCGCAATGCTGATCAGTTAAGGATCCATTGACCGATCCTTCTGCTGTAGGACAATCCGGAACCAATCACTAGTTCCGGATTTTTTATGTCTATTGCAAACGATCTGAACGATGTTGTTGAGGCATCTGGCGACATGCTGGCTCGGCTGGCCATTTTTGCCGACCATATTCCCGACGAATGGATTACTGCCGCTGCCGCCTTGTCTGAAAAGGCCACTATCCGCCGACGCCGCTTACCTTCTGATATGGTCTTGTGGCTCGTCGTGGGGATGGCCTTTTTCCGCAATGAGCCCATCTCCGAGGTCGCTCGGCGCCTCAACATCTGTGCAGAAGGGTTGGCCAATGATGCCTTGCTCGCGGACAGTGCCCTGTCTCAGGCCCGTCAGCGACTCGGCAAACAGCCGCTCGAGTGGCTGTTCAAACAGTGCGCCGATGTGTGGGGGCGGGAACGTTATCCTGAAGACCATTGGCACGGTTTACAGGTCTTTGCCATCGATGGGGCCCTGTTCCGAACCCAGGATATGCCTGAACTCAGAGCACATTTCGGCTCGGGTAACACCTCAACCAACCGGCAGACACCCTACCCGATGCTGCGGTTGGTCACGCTCATGAATGTCCGCTCGCATGTCATTGCCAACGCGGCCATCAGCCCGTACCGCAAAGGGGAAATCCCCCTGGCCAGCGAGTTCATTCACTCATTGCCGGACAAGTCAGTGACCCTGCTGGATAAAGGCTTCTTCGGTGCCGACCTGTTGCTGCGTATTCAGGCCGAAGACACCGACCGTCACTGGCTCATCCCGGAACGCAAGGGGCTGGTATACACGGAACTTGAGCGCTATGGCGACGGTGACCGTCTGTTGCAAATGACGGTCTCGCCTCAGGCTAGCAAGAAAAACCCGGCGTTGCCGACACACTGGCAAGTTCGCGCAGTGACCTATGAGGTGGCAGGCAAGGAGAAAACGGTCTTTACCTCCCTGCCCGTGGCGCGATTCAGTGCAGCTCAGGTGGCGACCCTGTACCACGAGCGCTGGGAAATCGAGCTGGGATACCGGGATATCAAAAGCGCGATGCAGCACAACGCCATCACGCTGAGAAGCAAGAAAGTGGACTTGGTCTATCAGGAGCTGTGGGGATTGCTGCTTGGATACAATCTGGTCAGGCGGGAGGCCAGCCAGGCCGCCGTAGCCCATCAGCGAGCGCCCAATGAGGTGAGCTTTAAGTTTGCCTGTCAGTTCATCGCGAACCAGATGGCAGTGATGGCGGGCGCGTTATCGCCAGCCCATACGCCACGGAGGTTGGCGGAGTTGCGGGGCTGCATAGGCGTCATGTTCATAGAAAAACGCCCCAGGCCATCGAGACCCAGGGCGGTGAAGATATCAAAGACCCGTTTTCCGGTAAATCGCAATGCGGCTCCGCTTAAGTGAACAGCATTGGGCACGTGGCCGGCTCTGTTGACGTGGGGAAGAGACTCACGCCGCTTCCGACTTCTCGCGGATCAGCTTGTCCACGACCCCCGGATCCGCCAGGGTGGAGATATCCCCCAGGCTGTCGGTTTCGCCGGTGGCGATCTTGCGCAAGATACGCCGCATGATCTTGCCGGATCGGGTCTTGGGCAGCCCTTCGGCCCAGTGGATCACGTCCGGGGTCGCGATGGCGCCAATCTCCTTGCGCACCCACTCCTTCACTTCCTTGTGCAGCTCGCGGCTCGGCTCTTCCCCGGCGATCAGGGTGACATAGGCGTAGATGCCCTGTCCCTTGATCTCGTGGGGAACACCCACCACCGCCGCTTCGGCGATCTTCGGATGGGCCACCAGAGCGGACTCGATTTCGGCGGTGCCCATGCGGTGGCCGGAGACGTTGAGTACATCATCCACCCGGCCGGTGATCCAGTAGTAGCCGTCCTCGTCGCGACGGGCACCGTCGCCGGTGAAGTAGCGACCCGGGAAGGTGGAGAAGTAGGTCTGCTCGAAGCGCTCGTGATCGCCGAACACGGTACGCATCTGGCCGGGCCAGGAGTCGGTGATCACCAGGTTGCCCTCGGTGGCGCCTTCCAGCGGCTCACCCAGGTTGTCCACCAGAGCAGGCTGTACTCCGAAGAAGGGACGAGTGGCCGAGCCGGGCTTGAGCGCGGTGACGCCGGGCAGCGGAGTGATGAGGATGCCGCCGGTCTCGGTCTGCCACCAGGTGTCGACGATGGGGCAGCGCTCGTCGCCGATGGTGCGGTAGTACCACTCCCAGGCTTCCGGGTTGATGGGTTCACCCACCGACCCCATGATGCGCAGGCTGGTGCGGGAAGTGCCTTCGACAGCCTCCTTGCCCTTGGCCATCAGTGCGCGAATGGCGGTGGGGGCGGTATAGAGGATGGTGACCTGGTGTTTGTCCACCACCTGGCTCATGCGGTTGGTGGCCGGGTAATTGGGCACCCCTTCGAACATGACGGTGGTGGCGCCGTTGGCCAGTGGCCCGTAGACCAGATAGGAGTGACCGGTGACCCAGCCCACGTCGGCGGTACACCAGTAGATGTCCTCTTCGTGGTAGTCGAACACGTATTTGAAGGTGAGGGCGGCATAGACCAGATAGCCGCCCGTGGTGTGCAGCACACCCTTGGGTTTGCCGGTGGAGCCGGAGGTGTAGAGCACGAACAGGGGATCTTCGGCGCCCATGGCTTCGGGCGGACAATCCGGGCTGGCGGCGTTGACCGCATCATGCCACCAGATGTCTCTGTGCTCGTGCCAGGCCACGTTGCCACCGGTGCGCTTGAGGACGATCACCTTGCTGACCTTGGTATCCGGGTGGGTAAGGGCCTCATCCACGTTCTTCTTGAGGGGGATGGGGCGACCGCCTCGCAACCCCTCATCGGCGGTGATGACGACGGAGGCGCCGGAGTCGATGATGCGGCCCGAGAGCGCCTCCGGCGAGAAGCCGCCGAAGACGATGCTGTGCACGGCCCCGATGCGGGTACAGGCCAGCATGGCGATGGCCGCCTCCGGCACCATGGGCATATAAAGGCAGACCATGTGGCCACGCTTGACCCCCTGGGCTTTGAGCACGTTGGCAAACTTGCACACTTCGGCGTGCAGTTCGCGATAGGTGATCTTGCGATCTTCGGCCGGGTTGTCCCCTTCCCAGATGATGGCGACTTTGTCGCCGCGCTCGCTCAGATGACGATCCAGGCAGTTGGCCGAGACGTTGAGCAGACCATCCTCATACCACTTGATGGAGACGTGGCCCGGATCGTAGGAGGTGTTCTTGACGCGGGTGTAGGGGGTCATCCAGTCGAGGATCTTGCCCTGCTCCCCCCAGAAGGCGTCCGGATCCTGCACCGACGCCTGATACATGGCTTCATAACCTTCCTTGTCCAGCAGGGCGCCGTTGCCGATGTGGGCCTTGACCGGGTAGACCTTGCTCTCGCTCATCTCTCACTCCTGTGAATACATTTTCTTAATGATTGAGTAACAACTTATACCTTTGGTTCCCGAGGGCAATTAGACTTTTGGATAGCGACGAAGATTGCAGGTGAGAGGACACGTTGAGGGCAAAGAAGGGAGCCATGGGCTCCCTTCTTTGCTTGCGTGGTGGCGCGGCCAAGGCTCAATGGCGGAGGGGGAGCAGGGGAGGCAGGCTGGGTTCTGGCAGGGGATGGCTGAACAGGTAGCCCTGTCCCTCTTCGCAACGCAGGGATTGCAGGAACTGGCGCTGGGGCTGGGTTTCTATCCCTTCCGCCGTGACGGCCATGCCGAGGGAACTGGCCAGCTGGACTATGGTCCGGCACAGCTCGCGGCTGTGCTTGTCGTCGGGCAACGCCTGGACGAAGGCCCTGTCTATCTTGATGCGATCGATGGGCAGGCTCCTGAGCAGGCTCAGGGAGGAGAAACCGGTGCCGAAGTCGTCGATGGCGATCTGCACCCCCTGCGCCTTGAGACGGGTGAAGAGCCGCAGACTGTGATCCACGCTCTGGATGATGCTCTCGGTCACCTCGATTTCCAGCCGTTCGGCAGGAAAACCGGTCTCGGCCAGAATGGCTGTCACCCGCTCCACGTAGTCGTGGGAGCGCATCTCCCTGACCGACACATTGACCGAGAGCCGGGGCACGGCGAGCCCTTCGGCCAGCCACTGCTGCCCTTGCCGGCAGGCGGTGCGCATCACCCATTCGCCCAGCGGTTCGATGAGACCGCACTCCTCTGCCACCGGAATGAAACGGTCCGGGGATATCATGCCAAGGCTGGGATGCTGCCAGCGGATCAGAGCCTCCAGGCCGCTGAGATGACCATCCGCCAGATCCGTCATGGGTTGGTAGAGCAGGCGAAACTCTTGCTGCTCAATGGCCTTGAGCAGTCCCTGCTCCAGCAGCATCCGCTCCCTGGTCTGTGTCGTCATGTCGGGGGAGTGGAACAGATAGCCGTTGCGGCCACGGCGCTTGGCTTCATGCATGGCGTTGTCCGCCGCGCTGATAAGGCTGTCCGGGGTCTGGCCATGCTCCGGATAGAGGGAGACGCCGATGCTGGCGGAGAGCCTCACCCGCTCCTGGGCGATGTCGGCGGGATCGTGCAGCCTGCGTTGCAACCCCTCGATGAGACCCTGTAGATCCTGGGTGTCTCTGATGGCGGGCAGCAACACCAGAAATTCGTCTGCCCCCAGCCGGATGGCGATGTCTCCGGGGCGCAGGCAGTGGCGAATGCGGTCTGCCGACAGCTTGAGCAGCAGATCGCCGGCACTGTGCCCCAGGTTGTCGTTGATGAGCTTGAAGCCGTCGAGATCGATGAACAGCAGCGCCAGGACGTGGCGGTTCACCCTGGCCGTCTCTATCTCCAGAGTGAGGCGCTCTTGCAGCAGATGGCGATTGCCGAGATCGGTGAGGGGATCGTAATAGGAGAGGTGCTGCAAGCGGGCTTCGGCCTGATAGAGACGCAGTGCATGGCGGTGGGTCATCTCCTACAGGCCGGGTGACGCGGGTGCGTCGAGGTGGGGGCCTGTCTGCGCGGATTCCCTCATCACGAGGAAGATGCCGCTGAAGGAGCCGTCCTCATCCAGCACGGAGCTGATGCTCACTTGCCAGCGTGCCGGGGAGGCCGCGCGGGAGAGACCGACCATTTCCACCTCAAATGTGCATCGGGGGGGACCTTGCCGCAGTTGCTGAAACAGCGGGAGCAGCTGGGGAGTCTGGGCAGGGACAATGTCGAACAGCGTCTTGCCCGGGTGCTCTGCCCGCGCGAGGCCGGTCAGTTCGGCAAAGCGTCCGTTGACGTCGCGACACCTGAATTCGTGATCGAAGACCCCAATCCCGACGGGCGCCTGGGCGAACAGCTGTTGCAACTCGTAGGGAGAGAGCGGGCCTGACAAATGCCGTGTCGGAACCGATTCGGGCAGCACTTTTTCCATGGAGGCTCCTGAATTGATTGCTTTGTCATTAGGACGACTGTGCAGTATGGCAGGAAGTGTCAGGAGAGAAAGAAAGTGTGAGAAGGGTGTGAAATCAACGAGATGTCAGCCTTTCTGGCGGCCAAACGCCTGGATCCCGCGAACAAATACCAGCCAGCCCACCAGATGAAACGGCAACGCCATGGCGTAGAGCACCAGCCAGTGGCTCTCGGTGCCGCTGCTGTTGATGAAATCTATCCAGGCGGCGAGCAGGGCCAGCATGCCCGCTATCTGGAAGCGGCGACGCAGCACCACTTCCACCCCGAGATTGGCGAGGTAGAGGGTCAGCAGGATGCCGGCAAAGCCGGTGAGCTGGGCGGTGCCGTAGAGCGCTCGGTCTGGGTTGAACAGCAGCGTCACGAGGGGAGTGACGCCCTGATCCAGCGGGATCAGGGCCAGCAGCCAGCATGCGATAAGAAGCAGGGCTGTCTTCATGGCGGGCTCAGTCGGCGGACGGTGCCGGTTTGACCAGGGAGAGGTAGTTGGCGTCCATCTTGAGGAACACCCCCAGCAGGCGGGCACTGGCACCGTAGAAGCCAAACTTGTCGGCGGCCCGGCAGGCCTGCTCGAAGCGCTCGAACCAGCCCAGCAGGTGACCGTGCAGCAGGGACTCCTGCTCGCCAAGCCACGCCTCGCGCTGGTCGGCGGTGGTCGACTCGGCGGCGCGGATGATGAGGCTGCCCATCAGATCCAGCTCGATGGCCAGATGATCGGCAGGCTCATTGTACTTGTCGCTGACATTGATGCCGAGGCGATCGAGGCGTGCCTGCATCTCGGTCATAGGGGCCTGCATCAGCTGCTTGCCTTCGCCCCGGTAGAGGGATTCGTAGGGCAGGGCACCCTGCCCGGGAGCGCTCAGGAACAGGCCTGCAAAGTCGGCGGCCAGCGCCGTCTGGCGCTCGGGGCGCACCAGCAGGCGGGCGATGGCGTCGTTGAGCTCGGCCACGGCTTCGCGCATGGGGTCGAGAGTAGAGAGGCTCTTCAAGAAGCTGCGCACGTCATAGGTGTCGTATTCAGCGATCTGCGCATCACTGAGTTCGGCAGCAAACAGGGTGGAAAACCACCAGTAAAGCTCGGCCCGGCGTTCGCTGGTCGCCATGAATTCCTGCATTTTTCCTCCGTGGATGACAATCGGGAGCCTTGATGGCCCCCGATTCTAACGACTTTAAAAATAAAGGAAACTCATGGGGCCTTTTGGCCGGATAGCGCCAGGAGAGGGGGTCGCTATTGCGGGATCGCCGTGGGCGACGAGGAGGCCGACCTACTCCTCGACGCGATAGAGCACCTGCTTGCAACGGGGGCAGATGTGCTGGCGGCGGTAATCCATCTGGTGCACCAGGCCGACCTCCCGCTGCTGATGATGACCGCAATGGATGCAGAAAATGAGATCCCCGTCGGCGGCGCCGGGATGGGCCGCCAGGTACTGCTCCCGGGTGGGAAGTGTCTCCCAGTTGGCGGTGCAGGCACCCTTGCGGCTGGCGGTGTAGTAGACCCAGTAGAAGAGAGCGAAGACCGCGACAATCACGAACAGCATCAGATGATCCATCATGGCGTTTCCCCTTGTGTTCCGGGATGGCAGGGAGCGACACCCGCTCGTGCAGATGTCCCATGGCCTAAAGATGTTATCTGTTAGTAAATGCTATATCCATGATCTGGCTCTGGTTTCTATCGCCTTGCCCGGGAAGCGGGGGAGATGGCTGGAGCCGGATTGCGGGTGTGGGGAGGTCGGGGGGATGAGCGAAGCCAGGGGGCGGGATTCGAAATTTGCGACGTATTTTACATTTTATAAACAATTTTTTGGGTGGTTGGACTGTCTCTTTGATCCAGCTCACGTTACAATGCGCGGGCCCACTTCACCTATCGCGCAAACGATTTTCAGGAGATAAACGGATGTTGAAACGTGACATGACCATCGCCGGCTATGATCCAGAGCTGTGGCAGGCCATCACAGACGAGACCCGTCGTCAGGAAGAGCACATCGAGCTGATTGCGTCCGAGAACTACACCAGCCCCCGCGTCATGGAAGCCCAGGGCTCCCAGTTGACCAACAAGTACGCCGAAGGCTACCCGGCCAAGCGTTACTACGGCGGTTGCGAGTATGTGGATGTGGTTGAAACCCTGGCCATCGAGCGCGCCAAAGAGCTGTTTGGTGCCACCTACGCCAACGTGCAGCCGCACTCCGGCTCCCAGGCCAACAGCGCCGTCTACATGGCCCTGCTGCAACCGGGCGACACCGTGCTCGGCATGAACCTGGCCCACGGCGGTCACCTGACCCACGGCTCCCCCGTCAACTTCTCCGGCAAGCTGTACAACATCATCCCCTACGGCATCGACGAGTCCGGCAAGATCGACTACGACGAGATGGAGCGCCTGGCCGTTGAGCACAAGCCGAAGATGATGATCGGCGGCTTCTCCGCCTACTCCGGCATCGTCGACTGGGCCCGCATGCGCGAAATCGCCGACAAGATCGGTGCTTACCTGTTCGTGGATATGGCCCACGTGGCCGGTCTGATTGCCGCTGGCGTCTACCCGAACCCGGTGCCCCACGCTCACGTGGTCACCTCCACCACCCACAAGACCCTGGCCGGTCCGCGCGGTGGTCTGATCCTCTCCGCCGCGGACGACGAAGATCTGTACAAGAAGCTGAACTCCGCCGTCTTCCCGGGTGGTCAGGGCGGCCCGCTGATGCACGTCATCGCCGGCAAGGCCGTGGCCTTCAAGGAAGCGCTGGAGCCCGAGTTCAAGACCTACCAGGCCCAGGTCGTGAAGAACGCCAAGGCCATGGCGGCGACCTTTATCGAGCGCGGCTACAAGATCGTCTCCGGCGGCACCGACAACCATCTGATGCTGGTTGACCTGATCGGTCGCGAGCTGACCGGCAAAGATGCCGATGCAGCCCTCGGCAAGGCCAACATCACCGTCAACAAGAACTCGGTACCGAACGACCCGCGTTCCCCGTTCGTGACCTCCGGCGTGCGCATCGGCACCCCGGCCATCACCCGTCGCGGCTTCAAGGAAGCCGAGTCCATCCAGTTGGCCAACTGGATCTGCGACGTGCTGGACAGCCACGACAACGAAGAAGTGCTGGCGACCGTGCGCGAGAAGGTGCTGGACATCTGCCGCCGCTTCCCGGTCTACGCATAATCAGCCTGACCTTCAGGTTGAAGACCAATGCCACCCTCGGGTGGCATTGTTTTTTGCAGCGCCTGGCAAGATGAGACAGAGGTGACCATGTGCAATGACATGGAAGAGGACGCGCTGGAGGCGTCACTGCGGCAGACGGTTCGCGCCCAGTATCACTTTCGCGCCAGCGAACAGGGGCTGCTGGCCTGGGATGTGCGCCGCTTGATCCGGCTGAGCCGCAACCTGCCGGTGCAGGCGGTGGCACTCGGCGAGATTGCCGAGCTTGACCGCGACCACTGGTACGGCCATGGCGACGCCACGCCCACGGTGCGCAGCGTGGTGTCGCATTGCCAGCTCATGATGGCGGCGGATCTCGCCTATCCCATCCTGCTGGACAGCTCCGGCCGGGTGATGGATGGCATGCACCGGGTGGGCAAGGCGCTGATGCTGGGTCACAGCCATGTGGCTGCTCGCCGGTTCGCGGCGGATCCTTCCCCCGATTACCAGGATTGCGACCCCGAGGCGTTGCCCTATGACGACTGAGTCCTGCCCGAAGGTCTGGCTGGTTGTCCCTTGTTTTCATGGGCTTTTACCGGTTCTGGATGGCCGTGTTACACTGGCCGGCCTAGCGCCAGCCCCCGGGGCCCGCGCCCATTTTCATCCACGCCGGAGGTCAGATGCATTGCCCTTTCTGTAGTGCCGTTGATACCAAGGTGATCGATTCCCGTCTGGTGGCCGAGGGCCATCAGGTGCGCCGCCGTCGCGAATGCCTGCTCTGTCACGAGCGTTTTACTACCTTCGAAATGGCCGAACTGGTCATGCCCCGCGTCATCAAGTCCAACGGCTCCCGCGAGCCCTTCAACGAAGACAAACTGCGGGCCGGCATTCTGCGGGCGCTGGAGAAGCGGCCGGTGAGCATGGAGGCCATCGAGAAGGCGGTCAACCACATCAAGTCCCGCCTGCGGGCCACCGGCGAGCGTGAAGTCGCCTCCCAATTGGTGGGCAATCTGGTGATGGATGAGCTCAAGAGCCTGGACAAGGTGGCCTACATCCGCTTTGCCTCCGTCTACCGCAGCTTTGAAGACATTCGCGAATTCGGGGAAGAGATCGCCAAGCTGGAGAAGTAACGCCGGCCTGCGGCTCCCTATGTGAACAAGAGAGGGGCTGCCGTTGCGGCAGCGCCAGTTGTTACACCAGTGAGACATCCAGATAGTGCATCGTTGCACTGGTGAAAAAGTATGAGGGCGTGCGGCCGCATCCTGCGATGTGTGTGCCCGTCGCCATGGCGTCAGATGCCATGGCCGATCTGCCCGAGAAGGCGTGCGGCAAGCGCGTACACCCTATTTTCTTGTCCCATCGGATGGCCGTGCCACGGGGGACAGGTTGCTGGACACAGGAGCCCGGATGTTTAGTCAAGACGATTACCAATGGATGAGCCGGGCCCTCGAACTGGCCCGGCGCGGCCGTTATACCACGGCCCCCAACCCCTGCGTCGGCGCCGTGCTGGTGAAGGCCGGCGTGGTGGTGGGGGAGGGCTGGCACAAGCGGGCCGGTGAGCCCCATGCCGAGGTCTATGCTCTGCACGCGGCAGGGGAAGAGGCCCGCGGTGCCACCGCCTATGTGACCCTGGAGCCCTGCTCCCATCATGGTCGCACGCCCCCCTGCGCCGAGGCGCTCATCAAGGCCGGGGTGACCCGGGTGGTCGCCGCCATGGTGGATCCCAATCCCCAGGTGGGCGGGCGTGGCCTGCGGATGCTCTCCGAGGCGGGGATCAAGACCGATTTCGGCCTGCTGGCCGCGGAAGCCGAGGCCCTCAACCCCGGTTTCTTCAAGCGGATGCGCACCGCGTTTCCGCTGGTGACGGTCAAGCTGGGGGCGAGCCTGGATGGTCGCACCGCCATGGCGAGTGGCGAGAGCCAGTGGATCACCTCTCCGGAGGCGCGCCGGGACGTGCAGCGGCTGCGGGCACGTCACGATGCGGTCCTCTCCAGCGCCGAGACCGTGCTGGCAGATGGCGCCTCCCTCACCGTGCGCTGGGACGAGCTGCCCCCCTCGGTCAAGGCGGTCTATCCCAAAGAGACCCTGCGCCAGCCACTGCGGGTCATCGTGGATTCGCAAAACCGGCTCACCCCGGATCTGCCCCTGTTCCAGAGCGAGAGCCCGGTACTGCTGGCCCGCCACAAGGCATCCGGTGAGTGGCCCGCCTGGGTGCAGCAGCTGGAGGTGCCGCTGCTGGATGGCAAGCTGGATCTGGTCAGCCTCTTCATGCTGCTGGCCAAACAGAACGTCAACTCGGTACTGGTGGAGGCGGGGCCACGGCTGTGCGGCGCCCTGCTGGAGAAGGGGCTGGTGGACGAGCTGGTGCTCTATCAGGCGCCCAAACTGATGGGGGATGAGGGGCGCGGCCTGTTCCATCTGCCGGGGCTGACCCGGCTGTTCCAGGCCCCCAAACTCAACCTCAAGGATGTGCGCATGCTTGGCCAGGATATTCGCATCACTGCGAAAATAGCCTGATTTTTCAATGTTCACGGGGGCATCCGTCGCCCCCGTCATCAGCAAGGTGATCTGCATGTTTACCGGAATTATCGAAGCGGTGGGAACCCTGGCCGAGCTGCGTCGCCAGGGGGAGGACATGGCCCTCACCGTGCACGCGCCTACCCTGGACTTCAGTGACGTCAAGCTGGGCGACTCCATCGCCACCAACGGCGTCTGCCTCACCGTGGTGGCGCTCGGGGATCACAGCTATACCGCCGACGTCTCCCTGGAAACCCTCTCCCGCACCGGTTTTTCTGCCGCCAAGGTGGGGGATCCGGTCAACCTCGAGAAGGCGTTGATGCCCACTTCCCGCCTCGGCGGCCACCTGGTCTCCGGCCACGTGGACGGCATCGGCGAGGTGAAGAGCAAATCGTCCAGCGGCCGCGCCATCGAATACTGGATCAAGGCGCCGGGGGAGCTCTCCCGCTACATCGCCGAGAAGGGCTCCATTGCAGTGGATGGCATCAGCCTCACCGTCAACGCCGTGCAGGGGGATCTCTTCCGGCTGACCATCGTGCCCCACACCGCCCAGGAGACCACCATCGCCCGCTGGAAACCCGGCTACCGGGTCAACCTCGAGGTGGACCAGATAGCCCGCTATCTGGAGCGGCTGATGACGGACAAGCGCGAGCAGAGCAATGCCTCTACCCTGACCCTGGAGAAGCTGGCCCAGTCCGGATTCTTGTGAGCCGTTTTGACGGGAAAACGCGGTTCTGTGATCCCGCGCGGATTGAAACGGGGCCGCGTGCCCCCATCTAGAGCACAATACGCAGTATCAAGTCGAGCCGACTGGCTCAATCCCCAAGCATGTTGATGGAGTAGCCCATGGCGCTGAGCACGACCCAGGAAATCATTGCCGATATCAAGGCTGGCAAGATGGTGATCCTGATGGATGACGAAGACAGGGAGAACGAAGGGGACCTGATCATGGCCGCCTCCTGTGTCCGCCCGGAAGACATCAACTTCATGGCGCGCTACGGTCGAGGCCTCATCTGCCTGACCCTGACCCGGGATCGCTGCAAGCAGCTGGCGCTGCCGCTGATGGTCGATCGCAACAATGCCCAGTTCTCCACCGCCTTCACCGTCTCCATCGAGGCGGCGGAAGGGGTGACCACCGGCATCTCCGCCGCCGACCGCGCCGTCACCGTGCAGGCTGCGGTGGCGCCCCATGCCAAGGCCGCCGATCTGGTGCAGCCCGGCCACATCTTCCCGCTGATGGCGCAGGATGGCGGTGTGTTGACCCGCGCCGGCCACACCGAAGCGGGCTGCGATCTGGCCCGGCTGGCCGGCTTCGAGCCTGCCTCCGTCATCGTCGAGATCCTCAACGAAGACGGCACCATGGCCCGGCGCCCGGATCTCGAGATCTTCGCCGAGCAGCACGGCATCAAGCTCGGCACCATTGCCGACCTTATCGAATACCGCAACCAGCACGAGACCACGGTAGAGAAGGTGGCCGAGTGCAAGTTGCCCACCGAATACGGCGAGTTCGACCTCGTCACCTTCCGCGACACCATCGACAACCAGGTCCACTTCGCCCTGAAGAAAGGGGACGTGAAGGCCGACCAGCCGACCCTGGTACGGGTGCACCTGCACGACGTGCTGAGCGATCTGCTGCTCACCGACCGCCACAGCGCCCGCAGCTGGCCGCTGCCCAAATCCATGGCCCGCATCGCCGACGAGGGCGGGGTGCTGGTGATCCTGGGGGCGGAAGCCCATGGCGCCGAGCTGCTGGCCAGGGTCAAGGGTTTTGAAGCCGCCGACAAGGGGCTGGCGCCGGAAGGGGCCAAGTGGCAGGGCACCTCGCGCCGGGTCGGCGTCGGTTCCCAGATCCTCAAGGCGCTGGGGGTCGGCAAGATGCGCCTATTGAGCTCTCCCAAGAAGTACCATGCCCTCGGTGGCTTTGGTCTGGAAGTGGTGGAGTACGTCGGCGAGTAAGCGCTGCGTACGGTTGAATTCATCACCATGGCCGCCCGTTGCGGCCATGGTTTTTTGTCGCGGCTCTGTTGTGCTAGAATGCGTGCACTTTTGAGCCCGGCCCCTAATTGATTGCACAGAGACAGGATTTCCAATGAAGATTATCGAAGGAAATATCGCCGCTCCCGAGGCGCGTGTTGCTATTGTCGTTGCCCGTTTCAACAGCTTCATCAATGACAGCCTGGTGAACGGCGCGCTGGACGTGCTGAAGCGTCAAGGTCAGGTCCAGGAGAGCAATCTGACCCTGGTGCGCGTACCGGGGGCCGTCGAAATTCCCCTGGCGGCCAAGAAGCTGGCCAAGAGCGGTCAATACGACGCCATCGTCGCACTCGGCACCGTCATCCGCGGCGGTACCTACCACTTCGAACTGGTAGCGAGCGAGAACGGCAAGGGTCTGGCCCAGGTGATGATGGAATACGACATTCCCGTTGCCTTCGGCGTGCTGACCACCGAAAACATTGAACAAGCCATCGAACGCGCCGGTACCAAGGCGGGTAACAAGGGTGCAGAGGCTGCACTGAGCGCGCTCGAAATGATCAACGTCCTGAAACAACTGGACGTGTAACGAGGAGAAATGCATTGAAACCGTCCGAGCGCCGTAAGGCCCGCCATTGCGCCACCCAGGCCATCTACCAGTGGCAGATGACCCAGGCCAACGTGGGCGACATCGAAGAGCAGTTCAAGATCGATCAGGACACCAAGGGTGTGGACCTGAACTATTTCCGCGATCTGCTGTTCGGGGTTGCGGTCCACTGCAACGAGCTGGACAAGGTGTTCGCGCCTTTCCTCTCCCGTCCGCTGGAAGAAGTGGACATGGTGGACAAGGCGATCCTGCGTCTGGCGACCTACGAGCTGACCCGTCGTGAAGATGTGCCGCCGCGCGTGGTGATCAACGAAGCGATCGAGCTGGCCAAAGCTTTCGCCGCCGATGACAGCCACAAGTTTGTCAACGGCGTCCTGGACAAGGTGATCAAGACGCTGCCCAAGCGCTGATCCTGCTGTCCGTCAGCAATTAAGAGAGGAGCCAGCTTATTGCTGGCTTTTTACTGTATGGGTGAATTTGAGCTGATTGAGAAGTACTTCAAGGTCCCCCACGCCCGCAAGGACGTGGTGATGGGCCCTGGAGATGACTGTGCCCTGCTGACCCTGCCCCCCGACGCCCAGTTGGCGGTGAGCACGGACACCCTGGTGAGCGGCGTGCACTTCTTCCCCGACATGGATCCGGTGGATCTCGGCTACAAGGCGCTGGTGGTCAATCTCTCCGATCTGGCCGCCATGGGTGCCGAGCCGCGCTGGGTCTCCCTGGCCCTGACCCTGCCCGCCATCAACGAGCGCTGGGTCGCCGGTTTCGCCGAAGGGTTCCTCGAGCTCGCCGAGTACTACAACGTGGCGCTGGTGGGGGGAGACATGACCCGCGGGCCCCTCTCCATCACCGTCTCGGTGAAAGGATCGGTCCCGGCAGGTCGCGCCCTGCTGCGCAGCGGCGCCAAGGCCGGTGACGGGGTCTACGTGACCGGTACCCTGGGAGATGCCGCCCTGGCGCTCTCCCACCTGCTGGGCAAGCGCACCCTCAACGAGAACCAGCTGGCGGCCGTGCTGCCGCGCCTCGACCATCCCCATCCCCGCATCCTGGCCGGTCAGGCCCTGCGCGGGCTGGCCAGCAGCGCCCTGGATCTCTCCGACGGCCTGGCGTCCGATCTCGGCCACATCCTCAAGGCGTCCGGCGTGCGGGCCCAGATCGATCTCAACCTGCTGCCCCTCTCCCCCGTGTTGCAGGATGCAGTGCCGGCCATGGATGCCTGGCAGCTGGCCCTGTCCGGGGGCGATGACTACGAGCTCTGCTTCACCGTGCCCCAGGAGCATCACGGCGCCCTGGACACGGCGCTGGCCAATTGTGGCGTGAAGTTCACCCGCATCGGTCGCATCCTGGCCGGGGAGCCTGGCATCGACTACCTGCAGGACGAACAACCCGTCGAACTGCACCTCAAGGGCTGGGATCACTTCGCATGATGTCTTTCAAGATAAAGCCCGAACTGACGCGGCTGAACCTTAAAAACCCGCTCCACTTCCTTGCGGTTGGGTTTGGCTCCGGCCTCTCCCCCAAGGCGCCGGGCACCATGGGGACCCTGGCAGCCATCCCGCTCTATCTGTTGGTGAGCGGGCTGCCGACCTCCTGGTTCATCGTCCTGCTGGTGGTGGGTTTCGTGGCGGGCATCCGCATCTGCCAGAGCGCCACCGACGCCATCGGGATGCCGGATCACGGGGCTATCGTCTGGGACGAGGTCATCGGATTCGGGGTCACCATGATTGCGGCCCCGGCCGGCTGGGAGTGGGTGCTGGCGGGTTTCATGCTGTTTCGCCTGTTCGACGTGCTCAAGCCCTGGCCCATCTCCTGGTTCGATCGCCGCATTCACGGCGGGCTTGGCATCATGCTGGACGATCTCATCGCCGGCCTGTTCGCCCTGGCCTGCATGCAACTGCTTGCCCACTGGTGAGGGGAGGCGGCTCCCGAACGCCCGTCTCGTTGTTTTTCACTCCTCTCCCTTGCAAAGAGGTCGGATATACCGCACACGCAGGCCCTGAGGGGCCTGCGTTTTTTTGTATGCAATCCCTCCCGGCTTGCCGTGCCGGCGGGTCTGTGGCCCAGGTTGATCCTTCTGCATTGTCCCTATTTAGCTCTGCCTATTTTTACTTACTCCAGATATGCTGCCGTCAAAAAATCATTTCACATAAATATTCACTACTCATTCGAAGCTCGCCAGCATAATGCTGATAGTGAATAAGATGGTTTGTTGCTATTTTGTTGAAACATAATTGGTTGATGGTCTCGCATTGCCAGCGTAATCTCTGGTAATGTGACTTTTATCGACATTTTAACCCCAGGGTGTCGGCATTCTCTGGGCAAAGTATTGCGAAATTGTATAACTGGATCATTTACACCCGCGGGCAAACCGACTAACTTACTCGCGGGTTATTCCAAAAAAATGCAAAAAACCCGCCCGGATCGCTGGTTTGGCTGCCTCATGGATTGAGCGTTAATTACACAACAACGGCTCTCGAGCAGTACCAAGGCACAACCAGCATCTGCGGCTGATTTACGGACGAATTATTTGGGACGGATGTCCCCCGCAGAGGTAACCATGTCCTTGCTTGAAGTCAAAAACTTGCGGATCGAGTACCCCTCCCGCTACGGGGTGCTTGCCGCGGTCAAGGATCTCTCTTTTTCTGTTGAAAAGGGCGAGATCGTCGGCGTCGTCGGTGAGTCCGGCGCTGGCAAATCCACCATCGGCAACGCCGTCATCGATCTGTTGAGCCCGCCCGGTCGCATCGCCCGTGGCGACATCTACCTCAACGGCGAGCTCATCTCCGGCAAGAGCCAGAACGAGATGCGGGCCATTCGCGGCTCGCGCATCGGTTTCATCTTCCAGGATCCCATGACCTCCCTCAACCCGCTGTTCACCGTGGAGCAGCAGCTGGTGGAGACCATCCTCGCCAACACCGACCTGTCCCGCGAGGCGGCCTTTGCCAAGGCCCTCGAGCTGATGGGGGCGGTGGGGATCCCGAACCCGGACGTGCGCATCAAGCAGTATCCTCACCAGTTCTCCGGTGGCATGCGCCAGCGGGTGGTGATCGCCATCGCCCTCTCCGGGGATCCCGAGCTCATCATCGCCGATGAGCCGACCACGGCGCTGGACGTCTCCATCCAGGATCAGATCCTCCAGCTCATCCGCAACCTGTGCAAAGAGCGCCAGGTCGGCTGCATGCTGGTGACCCATGACATGGGGGTGGTCTCCAACGTCACCGACAAGGTGGCGGTGATGTACCGCGGCGATCTGGTGGAGTTCGGCACCACGGAACAGGTGCTGGGCCGCCCCAATCACCCCTATACCCGCAGCCTCATCTCGGCGGTGCCCCGCTCGGATGTCAAGCTGGTACGCTTCCCCCTGGTCTCCTATATCGAGGATGCCGGTGCGGCGGATACCAGCATCGATCTCAAGACCCACTGGCTCGGCCAGAGTCAGGACGAGCGCACCTATGAAGGCGCGCTGTTGCGGGTGGAGAACGTGGATCTGAAGTTCGTCACCAAGGATTCCATCTTCCCGAGCCGCCGCCAGTACGTGCGCGCCTGCAACAACATCAGCTTCGAGATCTTCGAGGGGGAGACTTTCGGTCTGGTGGGGGAGTCGGGCTCCGGCAAATCCACCATCGCCCGTGCCATCACCGGGCTCTATCCGCCCGATACCGGCAAGATTGTCTTCGAGGGGATCGATCTCACCGCCCTGAAAGGGGAGCACGAGCGTCGCCCCCTGCGCCGCCAGATGCAGATGGTGTTCCAGAACCCGTACTCTTCGATGAACCCGCGCATGAAGGTGCGTGACATCATCGCCGAGCCGATCCGCTTCCACCGCCTCGCCGAGAGCGAGCGGCAGATAGAGCAGATCGTCGGGGACCTGCTGGATCACGTGGGCCTGGGCCGCGGCGCCGGGGTCAAGTATCCCCACGAGTTCTCCGGTGGCCAGCGCCAGCGCATCTCCATTGCCCGCGCCCTGGCGACCCGCCCGCGCTTCCTCATCTGCGACGAGCCAACCTCGGCGCTGGATGTCTCGGTGCAGGCCCAGATCCTCAACCTGCTCAAAGACTTGCAACAGGAGCTTGGGCTCACCATGCTGTTCATCAGTCACGATCTGCCGGTCATCCGCCAGATGTGCGACCGCATCGGTGTGATGCAGCACGGTCATCTGGTGGAAGTGGCCGAGACCGAGAAACTGTTCACCAATGCCGAGCATGAGTACAGCCGCAAGCTGATCTCCCTCATGCCGGAATTCAAGGGAATGTCCCGCGAGGGGCTGGAAATCGCAAGCTAGGAAAGCACCGGTTCGCCGGTTTGTCTGTCAATAAAAAGCCAAAAGCATGGAGAAAGACATGAAGAAAGGATTATCCAAGATCGCCATGGCGCTGTTCGCCGCTGGTCTCGCGTTCAACGTTTCTGCTGCCGACATCAAGGTCGCCGTCGCGTCCGACGCCACCTCGCTGGACCCGCAGGAGCAGCTCTCCGGTCAGACCCTGGAGATGTCTCACCTGGTGTTCGACCCCCTGATGCGTTACACCCAGGATCTGCAGTTCGAGCCGCGTCTGGCCGAGAAGTATGAGCGCATCGACGACAAGACCGTCCGTTTCCACCTGCGCAAGGGTGTGAAGTTCCACTCCGGCAACGACTTCACCGCCGATGACGTGGTATGGACCGTCAACCGTCTGAAGGCCTCCCCGGACTTCAAGGCGATCTTCGACCCCATCGCCGAAGCCAAGAAGGTGGATGATTTCACCGTGGATCTCGTCACCGCCAAGCCGTTCCCGCTGGTGCTGCAGACTGTCACCTACATCTTCCCGATGGACTCCAAGTTCTATAGCGGCAAGACCGAGGCGGGCAAGGACAAGGCCGAGATCGTGAAGAACGGTGACTCCTTCGCCTCCACCAATGTCTCCGGTACCGGTCCGTTCAGCGTCAAGTTCCGCGAGCAGGGCGTGAAGTTGGAATACGTGCGCAACGCCAACTACTGGGACAAGGCCTCCAAGGGCAACGTCGAAAACCTGACCGTGGTACCGATCAAGGAAGACGCCACCCGTGTTGCAGCCCTGCTGGGCGGCGACGTGGACATGATCTACCCGGTTGCCCCGAACGATCTGGAGCGCGTGAAGAACGGCAAGGATTCCCAGCTGGTCACCCTGTCCGGTACCCGTGCCATCATCATCGAGCTGAACCAGAACACCAACCCGGCGCTGAAAGACAAGCGTGTGCGTCAGGCGATCAACTACGCCATCAACCAGGTGGGCATCGTCGACAAGATCAACAAGGGCTTCGGTACCCCGGCCGGCCAGCTGAGCCCGAAAGGCTACGCAGGCTACAACGAGGCGCTCAAGCCCCAGTATGATCTGGCCAAGGCCAAGGAGCTGATGAAGGAAGCCGGTTACGAGAAGGGCTTCAAGATGAGCTTCATCTCCCCGGCTGCCCGCTACGTCAACGACGTCAAGATTGCCCAGGCTGTCTCCGCCATGCTGTCCAAGATCAACATCAAGGTGGATCTGAAGACCATGCCGGTGGCCCAGTACTGGCCGGAGTTTGACAAGTGCGCCGCTGACATGCAGCTGATCGGCTGGCACTCCGACACCGAAGACAGTGCGAACTTCTTCGAGTTCCTGACCTTCACCAAGGATGCCAAGACCGGTATGGGTCAGTACAACTGCGGCGGTTATGCCAACGCGGAAGCTGACAAGATGGTGATGGAAGCCAACACCGAGACCGATCCTGCCAAGCGTGCCGCTATCCTGCAGAAGGTGGAAGCCATGCTGATCGACGACGCCGCCTATGTGCCGCTGCACTGGGAAGACCTGGCCTATGGCGCCAAGAAGAACGTCGACATCAAGCCGGTGGTCAACGTGATGAACTTCCCTTACCTGGGTGACCTGGTGGTCAACAAGTAAGCGAAGCGCTTAAGGAAGGACCCGGCGGGGCACCCATGGTTGCCCCGCCATTAACAGAAGCCTGTGCCAAGACACAGGCCACGTAGAAGGACAAGCATGTTTACATTCCTGCTGAAACGGTTCTATCAGGCCGTGATAGTGATGTTCGTCATCAGCCTGGTCGCCTTCTCCATCCAGGACAACCTGGGGGATCCGCTGCGCGAGCTGGTGGGACAATCCGTCTCCGAGTCCGTGCGCCAGGAGCTGCGCGACAAGATGGGACTCAATGATCCCTTCCTCGTGAAATACAGCCGCTTCTTGAAGAACGCGGTACACGGGGATCTGGGCACTTCCTATTTCTTCAAGCGACCAGCCCTCGAGGTTATCCTCGACAAGCTGGTGGCTACCCTTGAGCTGGTGTTTGCCGCCGCGCTCATCATCGTCGTGGTCTCCATTCCGCTGGGGGTTTATTCGGCGATAAGACCGCGCAGCATCCTCACCAAGGTCATCATGGCGGTGAGCAGCATCGGCATCTCGATCCCGGTCTTCCTGACCGCCATCATGCTGATGTACCTCTTCTCCATCCAGCTGGGCTGGCTGCCGGCCTATGGCCGTGGCGAGACCTACAACCTGCTGGGCTGGGAGTCGGGCTTCTTTACCTGGGACGGTATCCTGCACCTGGTGCTGCCTGCGGTCTCCCTCTCTTCCATCATGCTGCCGCTGTTCATCCGGCTGGTGCGCTCGGAGATGCTGGAGCAGCTCTCCTCCGAGTACGTCAAGTTTGCCCGTGCCAAGGGGCTGGACAACAACAAGGTCTACTACCAGCACGCCCTGAAGAACACCATGCTGCCGGTCATCACGGTGGGCGGTGTGCAGATCGGGACCATGGTGGCCTACACCATCTTGACCGAGAGCGTGTTCCAGTGGCCGGGGACCGGCTTCCTCTTCCTTGAGGCGATCCACCGGGTCGATACGCCGCTGATCACCGCCTACGTCATCTTCGTGGGCCTCATTTTCGTGGTGACCAATACCCTGGTCGACCTGCTCTACGGGTTGATCAACCCGACCGTCAACCTGACCGCCAAGGGGTAACAGATGACTAATGCTGTAACTGCAAGCCCAAGCCGTTGGGCACGCTTCAAAAATTCCGACATCGTCTACTACTTCCTGCGGGACAAGGTAGCCATGTTCAGTTTTGCGGTGTTTGTCGTCTTCGTGCTGGCGGCCCTGCTGGCACCCTGGATCGCACCGCACAACGTCTATGACCAGACCAGCTTCGATCTGATGGATGCGGAGCTGCCCCCCTCCTGGCTGGAAGGGGGCGAGGCCCGCTTCTGGCTCGGGACCGACAACCAGGGACGCGACATCTGGAGCACCATCCTCTATGGCGCCCGCATCTCGCTGACCATTGGTCTGTTCGCGGTGGGGCTGCAGCTGGTGCTCGGTATCGTCATCGGTCTGATGGCCGGTTACTTTGGTGGTCGCATCGACAACCTGCTGATGCGCTTTGCCGATGTGCAGCTGTCGTTCTCCACCATGATGGTGGCGATCATCATCTCCGCCATCTTCCAGGCGACATTTGGCTCCGAGTTCTACTCGAAGTTCGCCATCCTGATGCTGGTGGTGATCATCGGTATCGCCGAGTGGCCCCAGTATGCCCGGACGGTGCGCGCCTCCGTGCTGGCGGAGAAGAAGAAGGAGTATGTGGAAGCGGCTCAGGTGATGGGGTTCCGCGCCCCGCGCATCATGTTCCGCCACATTCTGCCGAACTGCCTGTCCCCCATCCTGGTCATCTCCACCGTGCAGGTGGCGAACGCCATCATGAGCGAGGCGGCCCTATCCTTCCTGGGTCTGGGGATGCCGGTTGATCAACCGTCCCTGGGGTCGCTCATCAGCGTGGGCTTCAACTACATCTTCTCCGGCTCCTGGTGGATCACCGCCTTCCCGGGCCTCTGCCTGGTGGTGCTGGTGCTGGTGATCAACCTGCTGGGTGACTGGCTGCGGGATGTGTTCAACCCGAAGATCTACAAGGGCTGATAAACCTTTCCACGAACTGGCTGCGAGGCCGTGATCAAGGTTCAAGTGCTGCTCGCTTATGTGGAACCAAGGAGTGTTCAGGTATGTCTCGGTTCCTGAGCGGCTTGTAACCTTGTTGACGGCCTTCTCGCGACAGTATGTGAACAGGGTTGGTCTGGCACAGTGAATAACAAAAAAGGGCGCCATCAGGCGCCCTTTTTTTATTGCTTGCGATAACCCTTGTCAGGCCTGCAGCCAGCTCTCGATGCGGGTCTGAATGCCCACGCTGTCCAGCCCCAGCAGGGCGTAGATCTCATCCTGGGTGCCCTGCTCGATGAAGCGGTCCGGCAGGCCGAGGTTGAGCACCGGTTTGCACTGCTTGCAGCCCATCAGCAGCTCGTTCACCGCAGAGCCTGCACCGCCCATGATGGCGTTGTCCTCAAGGGTGACGAACTGATCGTGGGAGGCGGCCAGAGAGAGCACCAGCGCCTCGTCCATGGGTTTGACGAAGCGCATGTCCACCAGGGTGGCATCCAGCGCCTCGGCGGCTGCTCTGGCCTGTTGCAGCAGGGTGCCGAACGCCAGGATGGCGGTCCCCTTGCCCTCGCGAACGACACGTCCCTTGCCGAGGGGCAGGGCCTGCATCTCACTCTCGGCCTGGATACCGGTGCCGCTGCCACGGGGGTAGCGCACCGCCGCTGGCCCGTTGCACAGATAGCCGGTGTAGAGCATCTGGCGGCACTCGTTCTCGTCGGACGGGGTCATCACCACCATGTTGGGCACGGTACGCAGGAAGCTGATGTCGAACGCCCCCTGATGGGTCGGGCCGTCGGCCCCCACCAGACCGGCCCGGTCGATGGCGAAGAGCACCGGCAGGTTCTGCAGCGCCACGTCGTGGATAAGCTGGTCATAGGCCCGCTGCAGGAAGCTCGAATAGATGGCGACCACGGGTTTCTGATCGGCGATGGCGAGACCGGCGGCGAAGGTGACCGCATGTTGCTCGGCGATGGCCACGTCGAAGTAGCGATCCGGATATTGCTGGCTGAATTTCACCAGACCGGAGCCTTCGCGCATGGCGGGGGTGATGCCGACCACGCGCTCGTCCTTGGCGGCGATATCGCACAGCCACTGACCGAAGATGGCGGAGAAGGTGGGTTTGCCACCGGCGCTCTTGGGCAGGGCACAGTCATCCGGGTTGAATTTGGGGACGGCGTGATAACCGATGGGATCTTTTTCCGCCGGCTCGTAGCCCTTGCCCTTCTTGGTCTTGACGTGCAGCAGCTGGGGACCCTTGAGATTGCGCATGTTGCGCAGGGTTTCGACCAGGGCATGGATGTCGTGACCGTCGATGGGGCCGATGTAGTTGAAGCCGAACTCCTCGAACAAGGTACCCGGTACCACCATGCCCTTGAGGTGCTCCTCGGCCCGCTTGGCGAGCTCCTTGACCGGCGGCAGCCCCGCCAGCACCTTCTTGCCCCCCTCGCGAATGGTGGTGTAGAGCTTGCCGGACATCAGCCTGGCGAGGTGATTGTTCAGGGCCCCCACGTTCTCGGAGATGGACATCTCGTTGTCGTTGAGCACCACCAGCATGTCCTTGTGGACGTCGCCGGCGTGATTGAGGGCCTCGAAGGCCATGCCGGCGGTGATGGCGCCATCACCGATGACCGCGACCACCTTGCGGCCAAGCCCTTCGCTCTCGGCCGCCACCGCCATGCCGAGCGCCGCCCCGATGGAGGTGCTGGAGTGGCCCACGCTGAGCACGTCGTACTCGCTCTCTTCCCGCCAGGGGAAGGGGTGCAGGCCATCTTTCTGGCGAATGGTGTGAATGCGCTCCCGTCGTCCGGTCAGGATCTTGTGGGGATAGGCCTGGTGGCCTACGTCCCACACCAGCCGATCGAAGGGGGTGTTGTAGACATAGTGCAGGGCGACCGTCAGCTCGACGGTGCCAAGGCCGGAGGCGAAGTGGCCGCTGGAGCGGCTCACCGAGCGCAGCAGATACTCGCGCAGCTCGTTGCACACCACGGGCAGCCGCTCGAAGGGGAGGGATCGCAAATCGACCGGCGTGTCCGCGAGGGCCAGGTTGGGGAAATCGCTAATATCAACGCTCATATTGTTACTGTTATCCAGCGTTTAGTGGGTTCGCTCGATGATGTAATCGGCAAACGCTTCCAGAATGTCGGTATTGTAGGGCAAGGATTGCAGGGCTGTTAAGGCCTTGTCATGCAGTTCGCGAGCCAGCTCACGGGCATTGTCGAGTCCGAGCAGGGCCGGATAGGTACTCTTTTCCAGCGCCAGATCCGAGCCTTGCGGCTTGCCCAGGGTGGCAGTATCGCCCGTGATGTCGAGGATGTCGTCCTGCACCTGGAAGGCGAGTCCGATGGCGGCGGCATAGGTTTGCAGGGCGGTGAGGGTGGCAGGTTCCACGTCAGCCTTGCACAGGGCGCCGAGGGTCACGGCGCACTCGATGAGGGCCCCGGTCTTGTGGCGGTGCACCTGCTCCAGCTCGGCGAGGCTGATCCGGCGCCCTTCGGCGTCCAGATCCAGTGCCTGACCGCCGCACATGCCGAGATAGCCGGACGCGCGGGCCAGGGCACTCAGCATCCGCACCCGGTTGGCCATCAATGTATCGGGCATGGGGTGGTCGGCCAGAATGGAAAACGCCAGGGTCTGCAGGGCATCGCCCGCCAGGATGGCAGTGCCTTCATCGAAGGCCTTGTGTACGGTGGGCTGGCCACGACGCAGGTCGTCGTCATCCATGGCGGGCAGGTCGTCGTGCAGGAGGGAGTATGCGTGAATGCACTCCACGGCGGCGGCGGGGCCATCCAGCAGTTCGCTCTTGACGCCCAGCATCTCGCCGACGGCATAGACCAGGAAGGGGCGCACCCGTTTTCCACCGAGCAGCAGGCCGTATTTCATCGCGTCCCGCAGACGTGGCGCCATGGCGGGCAGGGCGTCAAGCTGTGCCGAGAGGCAGTCGTCGATGCGGCGCCGATGCAGGCGGGAGAAATCGTCCAGGGTCACTCACTCCTCTCCTTGCTCTGACTGAAAGGGGACCGCCTGCTCGCTGCCGTCGGCCTGGGTCAGCAGGATCTGGATCTTCTGTTCGGCCTGCTCCAGCTTCTGCTGGCCGGCACGCACCAGATGGATGCCCTGTTCGAAATGTTTGAGTGCCTCCTCGAGGGGGAGCGAACCCTGTTCCAGTTGATGCACTATGGTTTCCAGCTCTTCCAGGGTGGCATCAAAACTCAGACGGTCGATTTTTTTACTGGCCATGTCCATCCTCGGGGATTGAAAAAAACGGCTCATCTTAACATCGACCGGCCACAGGGGGGAGGCAGAAAAACGCGGCGTCCTCAAACTATCCTGACCCTGGCCGATAAGAACGGGCATGCAACCACGCATTGCCGATCGGCGATTGCGGTGTGCCGGGCTTGCTGCCGGGGACGCAATAGCAGAAAATTCAACGCAATATAATGAGACGGCACGTTCGGCGACAGGAGTAGGGATGTGGATTTAGGGAGTCTGATAGGCTTGGTGCTGGGGTTCGGGGTCGTAGTGTACGGCATGTTGCTGGGCGGCCCCATGAGCATGTATGTGGACATGCCATCGGTCTACATCACCATACTGGGGTCCGTGTTCATCTGCATGATGAAGTTCAACCTCGGTCAGTTTCTGATGGCCTTCAAGGTCGCGGGCAAGGCCTTCATGTACAAGGGGGACAAGCTCGACGATCTCATCACCAAGGCGGTGGAACTGGCGGATGCGGCCCGCAAGGGGGGCTTTCTGGCTCTGGAGGCGGCGGAGATCCCCAATACCTTCATGAAGAAGGGCATCGACATGCTGGTGGACGGCCATGATGCCGACGTGGTGCGTGCGGTGATGGAGAAGGACATCGAACTGACGTCCGAGCGTCACGCCACGGCCATCAAGGTGTTCCGCTCCCTGGGGGATCTCGGCCCGGCCATGGGCATGATCGGTACCCTGGTGGGGTTGGTGGCCATGCTGGCCAACATGAGCGACCCCAAATCCATCGGTCCGGCCATGGCGGTGGCCTTGCTGACGACCCTGTATGGCGCCATCGAGGCCAACATGATTGCCATCCCCATCGCGGACAAGCTGGAACTGCGCAGCGGCGAGGAACAGTTGAGCCGCACCCTGATCCTCGACGCCATCATGGGGATCCAGGATGGACAGAACCCGAGGGTGATCCAGGCCATGTTGCAGAACTACCTGAATCAGTCCAAACGCAACAACGGGACCGAATAGGAGCGCACAGATGGCAAAGTGCAAGTGCCCGCCTCCCGGATTGCCCGGTTACATGGGAACCTTCGCGGATCTCATGTCTCTGCTGATGTGCTTCTTCGTGCTCTTGCTCTCCTTTGCCGAGATGGATGTGCAGAAGTTCAAGCAGATCGCCGGTTCCATGGAGAAGGCGTTCGGGGTGCAGAACATCCTGGAGGTCAAGGATATCCCCAAGGGAACCTCCGTCATCGCCCAGGAGTTTCGTCCTGGTCGCCCCGAGCCGACGCCTATTGACACCATCATGCAGCAGACCATCGACATGACCCAGACCGAGCTGGATTTCCAGCCTGGGGATGCGGACAAGGCGGGTGGACATGACAAGACCGAAGGCCAGCAGAGCGGTGGCGATACCGCCCAGGAGGCCCAGAAGGCGCAGGAACAGTCCAACACCCTGGCCAAGGCACTGGCGGAGCAGATGCAGGCCCAGATCCAGGATGGGGCCATCGAGATAGAGGCGCTGGGTCAGCAGATCATCATTCGCATTCGTGAGAAAGCGGCGTTCCCGGCGGGATCCGCCTTCCTGCAACCCCAGTTCTGGCCGGTGATCCGCAAGGTGGCTGCGCTGCTCAAGGATGTGCCGGGGGAGATCACCGTCTCCGGCCACACCGACAATGTGGCCACCGAGGACGAGTTGTTCCAGTCCAACTGGGAGCTTTCATCCCAGCGGGCGGTGGCGGTTGCCCACCAGATGATCAAGGTGCCCGGTTTTGACGGCAATCGTCTGGTGGTGCAAGGGATGGCTGATTCCCAGCCGCTGGTGCCCAACAACAGCCCGGAGAATCGGCGCATGAACCGACGTGTCGAGATCGCCATCATGCAGGGCAAACCGACGGTGTCGGCCCCGCTTGGCGTCTCGGAATCCAAGTAACGCTGGCCCAAAGCGGGATCCCGCTCGCAGGGGCTGACATGGATTTTGTGGCGGCTTCATATTAAGATGCCCCATCCGAACCGACAGCTGCGGCTCTCTTTTGATTGCCGCAGCTTCTCTTTATAAAGCAACCCAGGTTTCGACTATGAATCATACTCCGATGACTGTTCGCGGCGCTGAAAAGCTGCGTCAAGAGCTCGATTATCTCAAGACCGAGCTGCGTCCCCAGATTATCGAAGCGATTGCTGATGCCCGTGAACATGGCGATCTGAAAGAAAATGCCGAATACCATGCCGCCCGCGAGCAGCAGGGTTTCTGTGAAGGCCGCATTCAGGAAATCGAAGGCAAGCTCTCCAATGCCCAGATTATCGATGTCACCAAGATTGCCAACAATGGCCGTGTCATCTTCGGCGCAACCGTGACCCTGCTCAAAAGTGAAACGGAAGAGGAAGTAATCTACCGCATCGTGGGTGACGACGAGGCGGACATCAAGCAGAACATGATTTCCGTGAACTCCCCCATTGCCCGCGCCCTGATCGGCAAGGAAGTGGATGACGTTGCCATCGTCAAGACGCCGGGTGGCGATGTGGAGTATGAGATCCTGGAAGTTGCCTATCTCTGATTGAACGGCGGGGAAAGAGACAGGGGAGCCGGGCTCCCCTGTTGTCTTTAGTCACCCTGATAGGCCTGGACGAAGGCGTCCTGGTGGCGCAGGAAGAGCCAGTCCCGCAATTGTTCCTGATCCTCCTTGCCCAGTCGTAACTGGACGGCCCAGTCATGGTGATGTTGATTGGCATCCACGTGCCTGATGAGGGCGCCTGTCATGGCCAGGGGAGGAAGATCCTCGATGCGAAGGTATCCGCCAAGTGGATCTCCTTTGGCAAAGGAGTCCGGCAAGCCGGCCACGATGAGACCGCCAAGGGAGAGGCTGTATACCTCGTACTCCGCGTCTTCGGTGCAGAGCACGGCCTTTTCGTCGAGTCGCCAGGCGCGCAGATGGGGCGAACCCAGCTCGGTAATGGTCGGCGCGGCGATGCGCAGCTCGGCGTGGCCCTCCTCTGCATGGGTGCAGTGGAGCGGGAAACGCAATTGGTAGCCGGCGATGCGGGCTTCGAGTGTCAGAGGCTTGGCTCGCTGCAACAGGCTTTGGAGAGGAAGGGGCAGGGTGCCGCGCAGGTATTGGCTGGTGGCAATGTCTTCATCGTTTCCCAGGTCCCGCAGCATGGCCAGTTCTTCATCGGTGAGGAGCTGATGCTTGTCCATAGTGGGTGTCCGCGACTATTCATCGCAGGTTAAGGGCCTGACAACTATTTTGGCAAGCGACTTGGGAAGAAGGGAAATGAAGGAAAGAGCGAATGCTCTTTCCTGTTACTTGCGCGGCAACTGGATCTTGGGCTCTTTGGCCTGACGGTAGATGGTCAGTACATGGCCCATGCTCTGTACCTTGATGGCGCCGGTCTCGCGAACGATGGCATCCATCACCAGCTGTTTCATCTCACGATCTTCAGACGCAACCTTAACCTTGATCAGCTCGTGGTGGTTCAGGGCCAGATCGATCTCGGCCAGCACCCCTTCGGTCAGACCGTGTTGTCCCAGCAGGACGACCGGCTTCAGACTGTGGGCCAGGCCCTTGAGATACTGTTTCTGTTTATTGTTGAGAATCATGGCAATTTCTTCATAAGTCAGGGTTGAAAGGGGCGTATTCTACCCCCACTTAGCCCTTAATACTAATAACCCTTGTGGTTTTTTAAAGTCGACAATCATGACCCAGAAAAAACGTTCCCCCAGTTCAACCCGCTGGTTAAAAGAACATTTCGACGACCAATACGTCAAGAAAGCCCAGAAGTTGGGACTGCGCTCTCGCGCCGTTTTCAAGATCGATGAGATCCAGGGCAAAGACCGGCTGCTCAAGCCGGGGATGACGGTAGTGGACCTGGGGGCTGCTCCCGGTGGCTGGTCCCAATTTGCCATCGACCAGGTCGGTGACAAGGGGCGCGTCATTGCGTGCGATATTTTGCCGATGGATTCCATTGCCGGTGTCGATTTCCTGCAAGGGGACTTTCGGGAGGAAACTGTACTCGGCGCCTTGCTTGAGCGAGTCGGCCCCGACAAGGTGGATGTCGTCATGTCGGACATGGCGCCCAACATGAGCGGTACCCAGCAGGTGGATCAGGCCCGTGCCATGTACCTGGTGGAACTGGCGCTGGACATGTGCAATCAGGTCCTGAGCAGTAATGGCAGTTTTGTAGTCAAGGTGTTCCAGGGGGAAGGGTTTGATGCCTATCTCAATGAAATACGTAGACTTTTCTCTGTCGTCAAGATTCGAAAACCAGACTCGTCCCGTGCCCGTTCACGAGAAGTCTACATTGTGGCTACCGGTTTTAAACTGTAGTACCCTAACCCTCATCGTTAACTGTCAGTCTGCGAGGTCATTGATTTGAGTGACATGGCGAAAAACCTAATCCTGTGGCTGGTCATCGCCGTCGTGCTGATGTCGGTGTTCAATAGCTTCAGCCCCAGCGATACCACCAGTCGCCAGCTGGACTATTCCAGCTTCGTGAAAGAAGTGACCCAGGAGCAGATCCGTGAAGTGCGGATGGATGGCAAGGTCATCAATGGCGTCAAGCGCACCGGTGAACGTTTCACCACCATCATTCCTGCGCCGGATCCCCAACTGCTCAACGACATGCTCAACCATAACGTCAAGGTGATGGGTGAGAAGCCGGAAGAACCGTCCCTGATCACGTCCATCTTCATCTCCTGGTTCCCGATGCTGTTGTTGATCGGTGTCTGGGTCTTCTTCATGCGTCAGATGCAGGGCGGCGGCGGCAAGGGTGCCATGTCGTTCGGCAAGAGCAAGGCTCGCCTGATGAGCGAAGATCAGATCAAGACTACCTTCGCCGACGTAGCCGGTTGTGACGAGGCAAAGGAAGAGGTCAAGGAGCTGGTCGACTATCTGCGTGACCCGACCAAATTCCAGAAGCTGGGTGGCAAGATCCCGACCGGCGTCCTGTTGGTAGGTCCTCCCGGTACCGGTAAGACCCTGTTGGCCAAAGCCATTGCAGGCGAGGCCAAGGTGCCGTTCTTCACCATTTCAGGTTCGGACTTCGTGGAAATGTTCGTGGGTGTCGGTGCCTCCCGGGTGCGTGACATGTTCGAACAGGCCAAGAAATCCTCCCCCTGCATCATCTTCATTGATGAGATCGATGCGGTCGGTCGCCAGCGTGGTGCCGGTCTGGGTGGTGGTCACGACGAACGTGAGCAGACCCTGAACCAGATGCTGGTTGAAATGGATGGTTTTGAAGGCAATGAGGGCATCATCGTCATCGCCGCCACCAACCGTCCCGACGTACTGGATCCTGCGCTGCTGCGTCCAGGTCGTTTCGACCGCCAGGTCGTGGTCGGCTTGCCGGATGTTCGCGGTCGTGAGCAGATCTTGAAAGTGCATATGCGCAAGGTGCCGCTGGCGGATGACGTCAATCCGGCGCTGATTGCCCGTGGTACCCCTGGTTTCTCCGGTGCCGATCTGGCCAACCTGGTGAACGAGGCTGCCCTCTTCTCTGCTCGCGAGAGCCGCCGAGTGGTCTCCATGCTGGAGTTCGAAAAGGCGAAGGACAAGATCATGATGGGGGCGGAACGTCGCTCCATGGTGATGAAAGAGTCCGAGAAGGAGATGACGGCCTATCATGAAGCGGGTCACGCCATCATTGGTCGCGTGGTGCCGGATCATGACCCTGTCTACAAGGTCTCCATCATTCCGCGCGGCCGTGCGCTGGGTGTGACCATGTACCTGCCGGAACAGGACCGCTGGAGCCACTCCAAGCAGCATCTGGAGTCCATGATCTCCAGCCTGTATGGCGGTCGTCTGGCGGAAGAGCTGATCTACGGTGCCGAGAAGGTATCGACCGGTGCATCCAACGACATCGAACGTGCCACCGACATCGCCCGCAAGATGGTGACCCAGTGGGGCATGTCCGAGCGTCTCGGCCCCATGCTTTACGCAGAAGAGGACGGTGAAGTCTTCCTCGGCCGCAGCATGGCCAAGGCCAAGCACATGTCTGACGATACCGCCCGCATCATCGATGCAGAGGTCAAGCAGGTCATCGATCGCAACTACGATCGTGCCAAGCAGATCCTGCTGGACAACATGGATGTGCTGCACACCATGAAAGATGCATTGATGAAGTACGAGACCATCGATGCCAAGCAGATCGATGATCTGATGGCGCGTCGCGAGGTCCGTGCTCCCAGCAACTGGCATGATGAGCACGGTGACACCCCGCAAGGTGGTGCCAGCGTGAACAACGAGCCGGAGGCCAAGGCGCCGGCTGAAGAGGGCAGTGCACCTCTGAGTGACATCGACAAGGCGAACGATGTCCCGGCCAAATAAGTTGTCATGATACAAACCCCGGGCTTGCCCGGGGTTTTTCTTTGCACGAAGAGTTTGCCGCTCTTGTTGGAGGTAGTTGAAGCAATGCAGTTAATCAGCAAGGGACGTACCCTTTCTCTCGACCGTCCCCATGTCATGGGCATTCTCAATGTGACGCCGGACTCCTTTTCAGATGGTGGCCGCTTCAAGCAGATCGATCTGGCGTTGGGTCATGCCCGCGACATGGTGGCCGATGGGGCCACCCTTATCGATATAGGTGGCGAGTCGACCCGCCCGGGCGCCCCCGACGTGAGCGAGCAGGAGGAGCTGGACAGGGTCATCCCCGTGGTGGAGCGCATGGTCTCCGAGCTGGATGTGATGATCTCCCTCGATACCTCCAAGGCGATTGTCATGCGGGAGGGTTGTGCTGCTGGTGGTCACCTCATCAATGATGTCCGCGCCCTGCAAGAGCCGGGAGCGCTGGGCGCGGCGGCCGAGGCTGGCGTACCGGTATGCCTCATGCACATGCAGGGGCAGCCCCGTACCATGCAGGTGGAGCCGCGCTATAACGATCTGGTGGGGGAGGTGAGAGCCTTCTTTGACGAGCGGATTGCCGCTTGTCTGGGGGCCGGTATCCCGCGTGAGCATCTGGTACTGGATCCAGGCTATGGCTTTGGCAAGACGCTGGCGCACAACTATCAGCTGTTGGCCCAGCAGGCGTCACTGCTCGATTACCAACTTCCGCTCTTGGTGGGCATGTCACGAAAGTCTATGATAGGCAACCTGCTTGACCGCCCGGTAGCCGAGCGGTTGGCTGGTAGTCTGGCCTGTGCCCTGATCGGGTTGCAACATGGCGCCAGGATCATCCGGGTGCACGACGTGCGGGCCACCATGGATGTCTTGCGTACAGGCTGGATGACCATGACGGGACAAGATTTCATATCCAAATAGAAAAACGAGAAACAGACAATGACCAGAAAGTACTTCGGCACCGACGGCGTGCGCGGCAAGGTGGGTGAATACCCGATCACCCCGGATTTCGTCATGAAACTGGGCTGGGCCGCCGGCAAGGTGCTCTCCAAGAAAGGGACCAAGAAGGTGCTGATCGGCAAGGATACCCGTATCTCCGGTTACATGCTGGAGTCGGCACTGGAGGCGGGGCTCTCCGCCGCCGGTCTCAAAGCCATATTGATGGGACCCATGCCCACCCCGGCGGTTGCCTACCTGACTCGCACCTTCCGTGCCGAAGCCGGCATCGTCATCAGTGCATCCCACAACCCCTATTACGACAACGGCATCAAGTTCTTCTCCGCCGACGGCACCAAGCTGCCCGATGATGTCGAGCTGGCCATCGAAGCCGAGCTCGACAACGAACTCAAGTGCGTGGAGTCCGCGGAGCTTGGCAAGGCGCAGCGCATCGATGATGCGGCTGGTCGCTACATCGAATTCTGCAAGAGCACCTTCCCCTCCAATCTGAGCCTGGAAGGGCTGAAAATGGTGGTGGATTGCGGTCATGGTGCCACCTACCACATCGCCCCTTCCGTCTTCCGCGAACTGGGTGCCGAAGTCATCGCCATCGGCTGCAGCCCGGATGGGCTCAACATAAATGACGGCGTCGGTTCCACCGCACCGGAGGCGCTGGCCGCCAAGGTCCAGGAATGCAAGGCCGATCTCGGCGTCGCCTTCGACGGTGACGGCGACCGTCTGGTGATGGTGGACAGCACTGGTTACATCATCGACGGGGATGAGATTCTTTACATCATCGCCCGGGATGCCTTGCGCCATGGCCGCCTCAAGGGCGGTGTGGTGGGCACCCTGATGGCCAACATGGGGCTGGAGCTGGCACTTCAGACCCTGGGCATCCCCTTTGCCCGTGCCAAGGTGGGTGACCGCTACGTGCTTGAGATGATGAACGAGAAGGGCTGGCGCATCGGGGGCGAAAACTCCGGTCACATCATCTGCCTGGATCAGACCACCACGGGGGATGGTATCGTCGCCGCCCTGCAGGTGCTGACGGCCATGCGCAGTGCCGAGATGCCGCTGGCCAAATTGCGTTCGGGCATGAGCAAGTTCCCGCAAGTGCTGGTCAATGTGCGCTTCGCCGAAGGCAAGGATCCGCTGACCTCCAGTGCCGTTCAGCAGGAAGTGGCGGCAGTGGAGCTGGAACTGGCCGGCCGTGGCCGGGTGCTGTTGCGCAAATCCGGCACCGAGCCCCTGATCCGGGTCATGGTCGAAGGTGAACACGAACAGCAGGTGCGCGATATGGCAGAGCGCATCGCCAAACAGGTCGAATCGGCGTTTTAATGAACAACCAAGGCGGCTTTTTAGTCGCCTTGGTTGTATCTTGTTCAAACGATTCGAAAATTTGAAAATAGCACTTGTCAGCTGAGCATCCTCTGGATATTATCAGCCCCGCTTTCGCAAGGGAGTTGCCGATGGGACATCGCAAGCCGTTTGTAGCAGCCAACTGGAAGTTACACGGTAGTAGGTCGCAGTTAGAGCAGTTTACGAGTCAGTGCACAGAACGCATTGATGAAGACGTAGATGTGGTCTTGTGTCCATCCCATGTGCATCTCGGTTTCACGGCCGAACTGCTCGGTGAGCAGGGAAGAGTGAAGCTGGGGGCTCAGAACGTGAGTCAGCACAGACAGGGCGCTTATACGGGTGAAATCTCGTGTGAGATGCTGGTCGAGGCAGGTTGCCGATATGTACTTGTTGGCCACTCCGAGCGCAGGCGTCTCTTTGGTGAGACCAGTTTTATCGTCGCAGAGAAGTTTGCGGCAGTCAGAGCAGCAGGTCTGGTACCCATACTTTGTCTGGGTGAGTCAGGCGCAGCGAGGCAGGCAAGAAGAACCTTCGAGGTGATTGCCGAGGAACTGGACATCGTCATAGAGAAAAATGGCGCGATGGCTTTCGATAATGCTATCATCGCCTACGAGCCAATCTGGGCTGTAGGTACAGGTAAATGCGCCACACCCGAGCAGGCACAAGAGGTTCATTCCTTTATTCGCAGTCGCTTGGCGGAGGATACTCCGGTAATAGGTGAGAAAGTCAGAATCATCTATGGTGGGAGCGTGACACCGGCCAATGCACAAGATTTGTTTGCACAGCCCGATATTGATGGCGGTCTGATAGGCAGGGCAAGTCTTGATGGCGAGGCGTTTTTAGGAATAGTTGAAGCGGCAAAGGGTGCAAGTTAAATGTACGAGATTCTTTTGGTCGTTTATCTGCTGGTATCGCTGGCTCTGATTGGTCTGGTGATGATTCAGCAAGGTAAAGGGGCTGATATGGGCGCCTCCTTCGGCGCAGGGGCATCGAATACTGTATTCGGATCCGGTGGTTCAGGCAGCTTCCTGACCCGCACAACAGCGATTTTGGCTACTCTGTTTTTCTTGATTAGTCTGGTTCTGGGTTCCATGTCCAGCAACAAGGTCAAGCAGGGTAGTGAATGGGAAAATCTGCAACAGACTCAACAAGTTGAGCAGAGCAAAGCGCCAGTGAAGAAAGATACTGACGTTCCCGAATAAGAGTTTTGCCGTGGTGGTGGAATTGGTAGACACGCTATCTTGAGGGGGTAGTGCTCTAGGGTGTGCGGGTTCGAGTCCCGCCCACGGCACCAATTAAGCAGTGAACCCGGGTAACCGGGATGTTATAGCCGCTGAGTCTTGTCTCACGAGAGTGAAGTGGCTATAATCTCGCACGATTTCGGACGCGGGGTGGAGCAGCATGGTAGCTCGTCGGGCTCATAACCCGAAGGTCGTCGGTTCAAATCCGGCCCCCGCAACCAAATTTCACGCATTTCCTACGCTCAGGAAGGCGGTCGCTGCGAGGCGACAATCAGGGTAAAGCGCCAAGCCCCGATTTGACATCGGGGCTTTTTGTTATGTGCAATTTACTCTGAATCTATTTCTATCTGGGCTATATGCCCTTTTTTCGTTTTTCGGAGGGTGACTTTGGCTACGTTGGAACAACGTTTGACCGATCTGCTCGAGGCTCCGGTCGTTGCCTTGGGTTTTGAACTGTGGGGTATCGAGTTTATCCGTGCGGGTAAGCACTCGACCTTGCGCGTTTTCATCGACTCGGAGCAAGGCGTGACGGTGGAAGACTGTGCCGAGGTGAGCCGCCAGGTCGGCGCCATCATGGATGTCGAAGATCCCATCACCGAGGAGTACTACCTTGAGGTGTCTTCCCCGGGTCTGGATCGTCCACTGTTCAAGGTCGCCCAGTTCGAAAAATACGTTGGCCAGGAGGCGGCGGTAACGCTTCGGATGGCAACAAACAACCGCCGCAAGTTCAAAGGCGTAATCAAAGCCGTGCAGGGGGACATGATCACTCTGACGGTAGATGGTAAGGACGAGGTGTTGGCTTTCACCAATATCCAAAAAGCGAACATAGTGCCGAACTTTGGTTAACGAGGCTATCGGATATGAATAAAGAGATTTTGCTGGTCGTTGACGCTGTGTCCAACGAGAAGGCTGTCCCACGCGAGAAGATTTTCCAGGCTCTGGAGACTGCGCTGGCGACTGCGACCAAGAAAAAATACGAAGGCGAGATTGAAGTGCGTGTCGAGATCGATCGCAAGACCGGTGACTATGACACCTATCGCCGTTGGGTCGTGGTGGCCGATCAGGCTTCCATGGAGAACCCGTACGGGGAAATCACTCTCGAAGCCGCTCAGATCGAGCAGCCGGATATCCAGATCGGCGACTATGTTGAAGACCAGATTGACTCTGTGACCTTCGACCGTATCACCACCCAGACCGCCAAGCAGGTCATCGTGCAGAAAGTGCGCGAGGCCGAGCGTTCCCAGGTCGTTGACCAGTTCAAGGACAAGGAAGGCACCATCATCAGCGGCGTGGTCAAGAAGAGCAACCGCGACAACGTGATCCTGGATCTGGGCAGCAATGCCGAAGCCGTGATCTTCCGTGACGACATGCTGCCCCGTGAGACCTTCCGTCCCGGCGACCGCATCCGTGGCCTGCTCTACGCCGTGCGTCCGGAAGCCCGTGGTTCCCAGCTGTTCGTCAGCCGCTCCAGCCCGGACTTCCTGAAAGAGCTGTTCCGCATCGAAGTGCCGGAAATCGGCGAAGAGATGATTGAAATCATGGGCGCTGCCCGTGATCCGGGTTCCCGCGCCAAGATCGCGGTGAAGACCAACGATCGTCGTATCGACCCGATCGGTGCCTGTATCGGCATGCGTGGTGCCCGCGTTCAGGCCGTCTCCGCCGAGCTGAGCGGTGAGCGTGCCGACATCGTGCTGTACGATGACAACCCGGCCCAATACGTGATCAACGCCATGGCGCCAGCCGATGTGGCTTCCATCATCGTTGATGAAGACAACCACACCATGGACATCGCCGTGGAAGCCGCCAACCTGGCCCAGGCCATCGGCCGCAACGGTCAGAACGTGCGTCTGGCCTCCCAGCTGACCGGTTGGGAACTGAACGTGATGACCGTCGAGGACATGCGTGCCAAGCACCAGGCCGAGAACGACCGCATCCTGACGCTGTTCACCAGCACCCTCGATATCGACGACGATTTCGCCGGCCTGCTGATGGAAGAGGGCTTCTCCACCCTGGAAGAGATCGCCTTCGTCCCGGTCAACGAGCTGCTGGCCATCGACGGTCTGGATGAAGACATGGTCGAAGAGCTGCGCAAGCGTGCCAAGGATGCCCTGACCACCAAGGCCCTGGCCAAAGAAGAATCCTTTGAAGGCGTCGAGCCTTCCGAAGAACTGCTCAATCTCTCCGGCCTCGGTCGTGAAATGGCCTATGCCCTGGCCGCTCGCGGCGTCGGCACCCTGGAAGATTTGGCAGAGCAAGGTATCGATGACCTTGCCGACATCGAAGAGTTGACCGCCGAGAAGGCTGGTGAGCTCATTATGGCTGCTCGCAATATCTGTTGGTTCGGAGAAGAGCAGTCTGAATAAGGTCAAACGGAGGAAAATGAATGGCAGAAGTATCAGTTAAGCAACTTGCCACTGACATCGACACGCCGGTTGATCGTCTTCTCCAGCAGTTTGTCGATGCCGGTATCGTGAAGAGCAAGGCCGACGACATGGTCAGCGAGTCTGAGAAACAGACTCTGCTGGCACATCTGAAGAAACAGCATGGAGGTGACGAGGTCACCGCACCTGCTCGCATGACCTTGCAGCGCAAGACCAAGAGCACTCTGAGTGTTCAGGGGACTGGTGGCAAGAACAAGGAAGTGCAGGTAGAAGTGCGCAAGTCTCGCACCTATGTAAGACGCTCGGCGCTGGAAGATGAACAGCGCCAGGCGGAAGCCGAGGAAACAGCGCGTTTGGAAGCAGAAGAAAAAGCTCGTCGCGAGGCCGAAGAGAAGGCCCGCCTCGACGCTGAAGAGAAGGCTCGCCGTGAGGCTGAGCAGGCTCGTCGTGAAGCTGAGGAAAAGGCGCGGATCGAGGCACAACAGAAGGCTCGACAGGCTCAACAGCCCGCCAAAGCAGCCGGTAGCACAGCTCAGCAAGAGGCAGAAAAGATGGCCAAGCGCGAAGCAGAAGAACTGAAGCGCCAACAGGAACAGACAGCTTTGCAAAAAGCTGAAGAACTCGCCGCGAAGAAAGCCGAAGAGGCTCGCATCATGGCGGAACAGAATGCGGCCCGCTGGGCTGAAGAAGAAGCGGCTCGCGCCAAAGAGAGCAGCGATTACCATCTGACCACCAACAAGCACGCGCAAGCGGCCGAAGATGAGTTGGATCGTAAGGAAGAGACCAGCCGTCGCACGGCTGCCGCTGCCAAGGCGCCGAAGAAAGTCGGCCGTCGCGAAGACGACCGCAATGACCGCAACTCCCGCGATCCCCGTGCCCGCAAAGGCAAGCGTGGCAAGATGGCCATGCCGAACGCCATGAAACACGGCTTCAACAAGCCGGCTGCCGTGGTCAACCGTGACGTCGTCATCGGCGAGACCATCACAGTGGCGGAGCTCGCCAACAAAATGGCCGTCAAGGGCGTTGAAGTCATCAAGGTGATGATGAAGATGGGTGCCATGGCCACCATCAACCAGGTGATCGACCAGGAGACCGCTCAGCTGGTCGCCGAGGAGATGGGTCACAAGGTGGTGCTGCGCCGTGAGAACGAGCTGGAAGAGGCGGTACTTAGCGATCGTGACGAGACCTCCGAAGCCAAGCCGCGTGCGCCGGTCGTGACCATCATGGGTCACGTCGACCACGGCAAGACCTCGCTGCTGGACTACATCCGTAAAGCCAAGGTCGCGGCGGGCGAAGCCGGTGGCATTACCCAGCACATCGGTGCGTACCACGTCCAGACCGACAGCGGGATGATCACCTTCCTGGATACCCCGGGTCACGCGGCGTTTACCTCCATGCGTGCTCGTGGTGCCAAGGCGACCGACATCGTTGTTCTGGTTGTTGCAGCTGACGACGGCGTGATGCCGCAAACCATCGAAGCCATCCAGCACGCCAAGGCAGCCGGTGTGCCGCTGGTTGTTGCGGTGAACAAGATCGACAAGCCTGAAGCGGATCCGGATCGCGTCAAGACCGAGCTGGCCCGTTACAACGTCATGTCCGAAGACTGGGGTGGCGATTGCCAGTTCGTGCACGTCTCCGCCAAGTCTGGCGAAGGCATCGACGACCTGCTGGAAGCCATCCTGATCCAGGCCGAAGTCCTGGAGCTGAAAGCGGTGGTTGACGGCATGGCCAACGGCGTCGTGATCGAATCCTTCCTGGATAAAGGTCGTGGTCCGGTTGCCACCGTGCTGGTACAGGAAGGTACTCTGCGTCAGGGCGACATCGTGCTGTGTGGTCTTGAGTACGGCCGGGTTCGCGCCATGCGTGACGAACTGGGTCGCGAGATCAAGGAAGCCGGTCCCTCTCTGCCAGTGGAAATTCTGGGTCTGTCCGGCGTTCCCTCTGCCGGTGACGAAGCCACGGTCGTGCGTGACGAGAAGAAAGCCCGTGAAGTGGCGCTCTACCGTCAGGGCAAGTTCCGCGAAGTCAAGCTGGCTCGCCAGCAGAAGGCCAAGCTGGAAAACATGTTCGCCAACATGACCGAGGGCGAAGTGTCGGAAGTGAACGTGGTGATCAAGGCCGATGTACAAGGCTCTGTGGAAGCGATCTGCGATGCGCTGGTCAAACTCTCCACCGACGAAGTGAAGGTGAAGATCGTGGGTTCCGGCGTAGGTGGCATCACCGAAACCGACGCGACCCTGGCCGCGGCTTCCAGCGCCATCCTGGTGGGCTTCAACGTCCGTGCCGACGCTTCTGCGCGCAAGGTCATCGAATCCGAGAGCCTGGATCTGCGTTACTACTCCGTCATCTATGACCTGATCGACGAAGTGAAGCAGGCCATGAGCGGCAAGCTGGCTCCTGAGTATCGTCAGGAGATCATCGGTCTGGCTGAAGTGCGTAGCGTCTTCAAGTCGCCGAAGTTCGGCGCCGTTGCTGGCTGTATGGTCACCGAAGGTGTGGTCAAGCGTTCCAACCGCATTCGCGTTCTGCGTGACAACGTGGTTATCTATGAAGGCGAGCTGGAATCCCTGCGCCGCTTCAAGGATGACGTCAACGAAGTTCGCAACGGCTACGAGTGTGGTATCGCGGTCAAGAACTACAACGACGTGCGCGAAGGCGACCAGATCGAGGTGTACGAGACCGTTGAAATCCAACGGACTCTGTAAGCCGAGAGTTAGACAAAATAGGGGGCCGCGGCCCCCTTTTATCGCAGGATAGAATATGGCCAGAGAATTCAGCCGGACCCGTCGGGTCGGACAGCAGATCCAGCGTGAAATCGCGCTGATCCTGCAGCGCGAGGTGAAAGACCCGCGCATCGGCATGGTGACCGTCTCCGACGTGGAGGTCTCCAAGGACCTCAACTATGCCAAGGTTTATGTCACCTTCTTGCAACTGGAGAATGACGCCGAGCGCATCAAGGAAGGGCTCAAGGGCCTGACCGAGGCTGCCGGTTACATCCGCAGCCTGCTGGGCAGCGCCATGCGTCTGCGGGTGGTGCCCGAGCTGCGTTTCTACTACGACCAGACCCTGGTCGAGGGGATGCGCCTCTCCAACCTGGTGACCAACACTGTGCGTGAAGACAAGCGTCGCATGACTGAAGCCGGTCGTGACGAAGAGCAATCCGCACCGGATGACACGACTGAGGATAACGCCTGAGATGTCTCGTAGACGTCGTTTCAAAGGCCGTGACGTACACGGCATCCTGCTGCTGGACAAACCGACCGGCCTGACTTCCAACGATGTGTTGCAGAAGGTCAAGCGGATCTACAACGCCGCCAAGGCTGGCCATACCGGCGCCCTGGACCCCCTGGCCACCGGCATGTTGCCGATCTGCCTCGGGGAGGCCACCAAGTTCTCCCAGTATCTGCTGGAAGCGGACAAGCGCTATGAGGTGACCGCCAAGCTGGGCGAGCGCACCAATACCAGCGACTCCGACGGCGAGGTGGTTTCCACCCGCCCGGTGAACGTGGCGGTGGGCACCCTGATCGAGGCGCTGGACCAGTTCCGCGGCCCCATCATGCAGGTGCCGTCCATGTACTCCGCCCTCAAGCACAACGGCCGCCCGCTCTACGAATATGCCCGTGAAGGGATCGAGATCGAGCGGGAAGCCCGTCCCATCACCATCTTCGAACTCAAGCTGCTCGGCTTCGAGGGGGACGAGGTGAAGCTGGAAGTGCATTGCAGCAAGGGTACCTATATCCGCTCCCTGGTGGACGATCTGGGGGAAGTGCTGGGCTGTGGCGCTCACGTCACCCAGCTGCGTCGCACCCAGGTGGCGAGCTACCCCTACGAGCGGATGCTGACCCTGGAGCAGCTCGAGTGTATCTTCGAGCAGGCCAAGGCCGAAAGCATTCCGCCACGGGAGCAGCTGGATCCCCTGTTGCTGCCGATGGACACCGCTGTGGCCTCTCTGCCCGAGGTGAACATGCTGGTCGCCGTGGCCGCCTATGTGAACCAGGGTCAGGCCGTGCAGGTGGCAGGTAGCCCCCAAAGTGGCCAGGTCCGCATGACGGTTGGCCCGGAGCGCGAATTCATCGGGGTTGGCGAGATCGATGACGAGGGGCGCGTGGCGCCCAAGCGTCTGGTTCGCTACCACGACGAGGAGTGATCCTCAGGTGGTATCGGTCTGTCACGCGTCTTTCCCGTTGCGAAAAGGGGCCGGGACGATTATGATACCGCCCTCATTTCACGGCTGAATTAGAGATTGGCTGTGAACCTTTAAACACTCTACTGGAGTAATACCATGTCTCTAAATGCTGAGATCAAAGCTCAAATCGTTGCCGACAACGCTCGTGGCGCCAACGACACCGGTTCCCCCGAAGTGCAAGTTGCCCTGCTGACTGCCCAGATCAACCATCTGCAAGGTCACTTCAAGGAGCACGCCAAGGATCACCACGGTCGTCGCGGTCTGCTGCGCATGGTTTCCCAGCGTCGTAAGCTGCTGGACTACCTGAAGCGTAAAGACGTTCAGCGCTACGCTGCTCTGATCGCCAAGCTGGGTCTGCGTCGTTAATCGACCATCAGATTTCGCAAAAAAGGGGAACCGCGAGGTTCCCCTTTTTTATTGCCCGTTTCAAACAGGATGCAGGCCGTTGCCTGCCTCACAGAATTGACGTCCGCGCTTACCTTTTGATGCGAATCAAGTATACTTGCACGCGAATTTAAAGCGCCAAATTGTTAAAAGGAAATTCACGTGAATCCTATTGTAAAGTCATTCCAGTACGGTCAACACACCGTCACACTGGAAACCGGTGTGATGGCCCGTCAAGCCACTGCGGCCGTCATGGTCAGCATGGACGATACCTGTGTCTTCGTGACTGTCGTTGGCAAGAAAGAGGCCGATCACGGCCGTGATTTCTTCCCGCTGACCGTCAACTATCAGGAGCGTACCTATGCTGCTGGTCGTATCCCGGGTGGTTTCTTCCGTCGTGAAGGCCGTCCGAGCGAGGGTGAGACCCTCATCTCCCGTCTGATCGACCGTCCCATCCGTCCGCTGTTCCCGGAAGGCTTCCTCAATGAGGTTCAGGTGGTTGCCACCGTCATGTCCGTGAACCCGGCCGTTTCTCCCGACATCGTTGCCATGATCGGTGCCTCCGCGGCCCTGGCCATCTCCGGCATCCCGTTCGGCGGCCCGATCGGTGCAGCCCGCGTGGGTTACATGAACGGTCAGTATGTGCTGAACCCGACCACTACCGAACTGCCCCAGAGCGATCTGGATCTGGTGGTTGCCGGTACTGCCAATGCGGTGCTGATGGTGGAATCCGAAGCGGCCATCCTCTCCGAAGAGGTGATGCTGGGCGCCGTGGTCTACGGTCACGAGCAGATGCAGACCGTGATCAACGCCATCAATGAATTCGCTGCCGACGTCGGTACCAAGCCCTGGGACTGGACCCCGCCTGCCGTCAACGAAGCGCTGAAAGCCAAAGTTGCCGAACTGGCGACCAGCGAACTGGGTGAAGCCTACCGCATCACCGAGAAGGCTGTTCGTTACGAAACCATCGCTGCCATCAAGGGCCGCGTCGTCGAGCAAGTCATCGCATCCGGCGTGGAAGAAGATGCCAAGAAGATCGGCGAAGAGTTCCACAGCCTGGAGAGCCGCATCGTCCGTGGTCGCGTAGTACGTGGTGAGCCGCGTATCGACGGTCGCGATCCGGAAATGATCCGCGCCCTCTCCGTCGGTACCGGCATCCTGCCCCGTGCCCACGGTTCTGCCCTGTTCACCCGTGGTGAAACTCAGGCCATCGTGGTGGCCACTCTGGGTACCGAGCGTGACGCCCAGAACATCGACGAGCTGACCGGCAACCGCGCCGATCGCTTCATGCTGCACTACAACTTCCCGCCCTACTGCGTCGGCGAGACCGGCATGATGGGCAGCCCGAAGCGTCGTGAGATCGGTCACGGCCGTCTGGCCAAGCGCGGCGTTGCTGCCGTGATGCCGAGCGCCGCCGAGTTCCCGTACGTGGTGCGCGTGGTCTCTGAAATCACCGAATCCAACGGTTCCTCCTCCATGGCGTCTGTCTGTGGTTCCTCCCTGGCGCTGATGGATGCCGGTGTGCCGATCAAGGCCTCCGTTGCCGGTATCGCCATGGGTCTGGTGAAGGAAGAAGAAGGTTTCGTCGTGCTGTCCGACATCCTGGGTGACGAAGATCACCTAGGCGATATGGACTTCAAGGTAGCCGGTACCAGCGAAGGTGTGACCGCGCTGCAGATGGACATCAAGATCGAAGGCATCACCAAAGAGATCATGGAGATTGCCCTGAAGCAAGCTCGTGGCGCTCGTCTGCACATCCTGAAAGTGATGGACGAAGCTATCCAGGCTCCCCGTGCTCAGATCTCCGATTTCGCACCGCGCATCCACACCATCAAGATCAATCCTGAGAAGATCAAGGACGTGATCGGCAAGGGTGGTTCCGTGATCCGTGCACTGACCGAAGAGACCGGCACCAACATCGAGCTGGATGATGATGGTACCGTTCGCATCTCCGCCGTGGCCAACGAAGCCGCCATGGAAGCGATCCGCCGTATCGAGGCCATCACCGCCGAGATCGAAGTGAACCGCATCTACGAAGGCAAGGTCGTGCGCCTGGCTGACTTCGGCGCCTTCGTCAACATCCTGCCGGGTAAAGACGGTCTGGTGCATATCTCCCAGATCACCGATGCCCGCGTGCAGAACGTGGCCGACTTCCTGAAAATCGGCGACGTGGTGAAGGTGAAGGTACTGGAAGTGGACCGTCAGGGCCGTGTGCGTCTCTCCATCAAGGAAGCGAACGCACCGACCGAAGCGGCTGCTGCTCCTGCTGCCGTTGCCGTCGAAGAGCCGGCTGCCGAATAAGGCTGCCGTATGTAAAAGAGCCGACCCTTGGGTCGGCTTTTTTGTGCCTGTCGCCCGGCATGGCGCAGATTGTCTCCTTGTTCCTTTTGGCGCCCCTTGATATAAGGGACGACCCCGCTTCGTTGGCAAAAGGAATTGCAGCATGTCATGGGCCTACCTCAGGCAGTTTCCTTCCCTGGTCTGGATCGTCATCCTGGGCACTTTCATGGTGCGTACCACCTTCTTCATGGTCTGGCCCTTTCTCTCCATCCTGCTCTACCGTGACTACGGACTTTCGGCGACCCTGATAGGCGCCATCCTGGGGGCCACGGCGGCGCTTTCCACTCTCGTCAGCTTCTATGGCGGCTGGCTCTCGGACAAATGGGGGCGGCGCAACATCCTGCTGTTCGGCTGCCTGGTTTCCGCCGCCAGCGTGGCCCTGCTCGGCCTCTCCCACCAGGTGGGCTGGCTGGCACTCGGGGTGATCGGCAGCGGACTCTCCTACGGTCTCATCGACTCACCGGGCAAGGCACTGATGGCCGACAATCTGGCCGAGCCCAAAGCCCGTGAGCTGGCGCTGCACCTGCGTTATTTCCTGCTCAACCTGGGGGCGGCCATCGGTCCTCTGCTCGGCGTCACCTATGGCCTGAGCGCGCGTCAGGAGACCTTCCTGTTGCTCAGTGCCAGCTATCTGCTGCTTGGCATCGTCTTTGTCATCGGGTTCAGGCTGGCGGGTTGCCACACCAGCCAGGCGGCCGGGCCCGGCATGCGTGCCGTGCTGCGGGTGCTCTGGCAGGACAGGGGGTTTCTGCTGCTGATCATGGCCAATCTGCTGCTGATGCTGGTCTATGCACAGTTCGAGTCGCCCCTCATCCAGTATCTGACCCGCGCGGGGACGCCGGAGGTGGAGCGGCTCATCGGCTGGCTGGTGACGACCAACGCGCTGACCATAGTGATGCTGCAGTTCCCCCTGCTGCACCTGACTGCCCGCTGGTCCACGCGGCGCAAGCTGCAACTCGGGGTGGCGCTCTTTCTCGGCGCCCAGTTGCAGTTTGCGCTGGGGGATACCGCCATCTGGTGGCACTGGATAGTGGCGGTGATCCTCCTGAGCGTCGGGGAGTGCATCCTCTTCCCCTTGCTCAATGTGCTGATCGATCAGATGGCGCCTGGTCATTTGAAGGGGAGCTATTTCGGGGCGGCCTCCATCTCCGGACTCGGGGTGGCCATGGGGGCCTTGCTGGGAGGCTGGGTGCTGGCCCACTGGGGCGGGAGCTGGCTTTACGCTCTGATGGCGCTGCTCTGCCTGGTGATCCTGATGCTCTATGGTCTGAGTACCCGGACCTCGCGCCCTGCGCTGGTCCGGGCTGGGCCCTGACGGCTAGAAGGTCAGCACCTTGTCGGCGGCCAGAGTCCATTGGGCCAGCAAGGGGAGGGTGCCTATCTCTATGCCCTCGACAAGGGGTAGCGGGGTGATGCCGCGCGCATCGGTGCAACTCTTGCAAAGCCGGATCCGGGTGCCCTGAGCCAGCAGTATCTCCAGCATCTGGCGCAGGTTGTAGCCCTCGGCCGGAGCCTGCCCGGCCAGAGCAGCAGTGACGGCATCTGACATCAGGAAGAGGTTGAGGTCTACCTTTCCCTCCTCTTTGAGGGCGATGCCGAGGCGCAGGGCATTGAACAGGGACTCGCTGCCATAGGGGGCGCCGTTGGCAATGATGAGAATGTGTTGGGTCATGTGACTCTCCTGATTGAAAGGGCCATTGTAGCCTCGGCGAAAGCGGCCCGGCATGATGCAGAGCACACTCTGTCGTAGCCCGGCCCCGTGTGTCTTGACCTCACACAGGGAGTCAGGTCTCATGGACGGCCATCCAGTATGACAGAACAAAGAGGTTGTTATGTGGAAGATCGCCGGAATAGGCTTATTGTTGTTGGCCGGACAAGCCTATGGTAGTGAAAACATCGGCTGCAAGGCCAGACAGCAGGCCGTGACGGATCAGCTTGCGTTCGCCAGGGCGCACAACAACCAGGAGCAGGTAGCCGGTCTTGAGCGGGCACTGCGCAACCTGGAGGCCCATTGTACCGATGCCGGGCTCCTTGAGGAGCAGCAACGCAAGGTGGTCAAGCAGAGGGAAGAAGTGGAAGAACGGCTGGCCGAGTTGCAGAGCGCACGGGTATCGGGCAAGCCGGACAAGATTGCCAAGAAGCAGTCCAAGCTGGAGGAGTCCCAGGCCGAGTTGCTGGAAGCCCAGCGCGAACTCGAGGCGCTGCAAAAACTGGTCAAACCCTGAGGGAAGGGCAGCGCAATAGAAAAAGCCGGGCATGCCCGCAATGCTGTTCACTTAAGCGGAGCCGCATTGCGATTTACCGGAAAACGGGTCTTTGATATCTTCACCGCCCTGGGTCTCGATGGCCTGGGGCGTTTTTCTATGAACATGACGCCTATGCAGCCCCGCAACTCCGCCAACCTCCGTGGCGTATGGGCTGGCGATAACGCGCCCGCCATCACTGCCATCTGGTTCGCGATGAACTGACAGGCAAACTTAAAGCTCACCTCATTGGGCGCTCGCTGATGGGCTACGGCGGCCTGGCTGGCCTCCCGCCTGACCAGATTGTATCCAAGCAGCAATCCCCACAGCTCCTGATAGACCAAGTCCACTTTCTTGCTTCTCAGCGTGATGGCGTTGTGCTGCATCGCGCTTTTGATATCCCGGTATCCCAGCTCGATTTCCCAGCGCTCGTGGTACAGGGTCGCCACCTGAGCTGCGCTGAATCGCGCCACGGGCAGGGAGGTAAAGACCGTTTTCTCCTTGCCTGCCACCTCATAGGTCACTGCGCGAACTTGCCAGTGTGTCGGCAACGCCGGGTTTTTCTTGCTAGCCTGAGGCGAGACCGTCATTTGCAACAGACGGTCACCGTCGCCATAGCGCTCAAGTTCCGTGTATACCAGCCCCTTGCGTTCCGGGATGAGCCAGTGACGGTCGGTGTCTTCGGCCTGAATACGCAGCAACAGGTCGGCACCGAAGAAGCCTTTATCCAGCAGGGTCACTGACTTGTCCGGCAATGAGTGAATGAACTCGCTGGCCAGGGGGATTTCCCCTTTGCGGTACGGGCTGATGGCCGCGTTGGCAATGACATGCGAGCGGACATTCATGAGCGTGACCAACCGCAGCATCGGGTAGGGTGTCTGCCGGTTGGTTGAGGTGTTACCCGAGCCGAAATGTGCTCTGAGTTCAGGCATATCCTGGGTTCGGAACAGGGCCCCATCGATGGCAAAGACCTGTAAACCGTGCCAATGGTCTTCAGGATAACGTTCCCGCCCCCACACATCGGCGCACTGTTTGAACAGCCACTCGAGCGGCTGTTTGCCGAGTCGCTGACGGGCCTGAGACAGGGCACTGTCCGCGAGCAAGGCATCATTGGCCAACCCTTCTGCACAGATGTTGAGGCGCCGAGCGACCTCGGAGATGGGCTCATTGCGGAAAAAGGCCATCCCCACGACGAGCCACAAGACCATATCAGAAGGTAAGCGGCGTCGGCGGATAGTGGCCTTTTCAGACAAGGCGGCAGCGGCAGTAATCCATTCGTCGGGAATATGGTCGGCAAAAATGGCCAGCCGAGCCAGCATGTCGCCAGATGCCTCAACAACATCGTTCAGATCGTTTGCAATAGACATAAAAAAATCCGGAACCAGTGATTGGTTCCGGATTGTCCTACAGCAGAAGGATCGGTCAATGGATCCTTAACTGATCAGCATTGGGGCATGCCCGGCTTTTTCTATTTCTGGATAATGCACCCGCGAGTGTCAGACGCTGACTGCCTGTGCATCCGCACGAATTTCTCCATCAGCTGATCTTCGGTTTCCCACCCGATGGATGGGATCCCGGAGGATGCCGTCCATGGGGCGCAGACGCTGATGCAGGTGCAGGTGCAGGTGCTACAGCTACTGCCTGTGCATCCGCACGAATTTTTCCATCAGCTGATCTTCGGTCTCCACATGGGCGGGATCCCAGATGATGCAGTCGATGGGGCAGACGCTGATGCAGGTGGGCTTCTCATAGTGGCCGACGCATTCGGTGCAGCGATCCGGGTCTATCTCGTAGATCTTGCTCCCCAGGGTGATGGCCTGGTTCGGACACTCCGGATCGCACATGTCACAGTTGATGCACTTGTCGGTGATGAGCAGTGCCATCTCAGGCCGCCGAGTGAGGTTGACGGGTATCCTCGCGCTCGCCGAGGTTGCGCAGCAGGATGCCGTAATTCACGTCGATCTCCTTGGGAACCGGGACGTAGACCACGTGGCCGTTGCCCGGCGCGGTGTCGATGAGCTCGCCCTTGCGGTTCTGCATCTGCTCCAGGTTGAAGCTGAGGTTGCCCTGGGGGGTCATCAGCTCCAGGCTGTTGCCCAGCAGGAACTTGTTCTTCACCTCGACTTCGACCATGTCACCGTTGCGACCGGTGATCTCGCCGACGAACTGCTGGGTGTCGGAGACGGAGTAACCGTAGTCGTAGTTCTGGTATTCGCTGTGGTTGTGACGGCGCAGGAAGCCCTCGGTGTAGCCGCGGTGGGCCAGGTTCTCGAGGGTGCCCATCAGGGTCGGATCGAACGGACGGCCAGCCACCGCATCGTCGATGGCCTTGCGATAGACCTGGGCGGTACGGGCGCAGTAGTAGAAAGACTTGGTACGGCCTTCGATTTTCAGCGAATGAACGCCCATTTTGGTCAGGCGCTCGACGTGCTCGACGGCGCGCAGATCCTTGGAGTTCATGATGTAGGTGCCGTGCTCGTCTTCAAACGCAGTCATGAACTCGCCCGGGCGGTTGGACTCTTCCAGCAGCACCAGGGCATCGGTCGGCTTGCCTGCGCCCAGGGTCGGATCCACCTTTTGCACGGCGATGGGCTCCTGGCGGTGGACGATCTGGCCCACGTCATCTTCCTTGCCCTCGTGCACCTTGTACTCCCAGCGGCAGGAGTTGGTGCAGGTGCCCTGATTGGGGTCACGCTTGTTGATGTAGCCGGAGAGCAGGCAGCGGCCGGAGTAGGCCATGCACAGCGCCCCGTGGACGAAGACTTCCAGTTCCATCTCCGGCACCTGCATGCGGATCTCCTCGATCTCGTCGAGAGACAGCTCGCGGGATAGGATGGCACGGGTCAGTCCCATCTGATGCCAGAACTTCACCGTGGCCCAGTTGACCGCGTTGGCCTGCACCGAGAGGTGGATAGGCATGTCGGGGAAGGCTTCGCGCATCATCATGATGAGACCGGGATCGGACATGATGAGTGCATCCGGCTTCATATCCACTACAGGGCGCATGTCGCGGATGAAGGTCTTGAGCTTGGAGTTGTGGGGCTGAATGTTGGCCACCACATAGAACTGCTTGCCGAGGGCATGGGCCTCGTTGATGCCGAGCTGCAGATTCTCGTGATCGAATTCGTTGTTGCGTACCCGCAGGCTGTAGCGCGGCTGGCCCGCATAGACGGCGTCTGCGCCATAGGCATAGGCGTAGCGCATGTTCTTGAGGGTCCCGGCAGGGGAGAGCAATTCTGGTCTGAACATGTTGGACTCTTTTATCTGATTGCAAATCAGGAAGGCACTACCTAATAGTGCCGAATAATCAATGACTTACATTGATTTTTTTGGTGTGTATAGTCGTGTATAGTTGGGATCTCCCAACACCCAAATATTTTACCACCAAACCCAGCTGCCAGCCACGCACACAGCTTGGCTGAGTTGATTTCGGATGCATCCGTGCTAGCAGAGCGGTAGGTCGCAACATATGACTTGTGTCGAACTCATCCGGAGCTTGCTAGAAGGGAACTAGGGAAGGTGCGAATAAGCGGGGAAATTCTTCTCGGCTGACTCAGTCATTTCATTTCTTCATGTTTTAGCCGATTTTTTCTCCCGCAAATGCCTTGAATCAGCCTATTTAGACCGTTTCTTCGCCATTTAAGGCGTTATTCCCAGTTTTTAGTGAGATCTCTCCCACTGACGTATCATTTGGTCCGCCCGAAACAGGTTGGCCAGCGTGAATAACATCGCCAGTTGGTTATCGTTTTTCAGCAACCCCTTGTATCTGGCTTTCACGAAGCCGAACTGTCGCTTGATGATGCGAAATGGGTGCTCCACCTTGGCCCGGATGCTGGCTTTCATGTATTCGATGTTGATGGCCGTTTTGTTCTTGCGTGGATGCTGTTTCAAGGTTCTTACCTTGCCGGGGCGCTCGGCGATCAGCCAGTCCACATCCACCTCGGCCAGCTCCTCGCGCTGTGGCGCCCCTTGGTAGCCGGCATCGGCTGAGACAAATTGCTCCTCTCCATGCAGCAGATTACCCAGCTGATTGAGGTCATGCTCGTTGGCCGCGGTGGTGACTAGGCTGTGGGTCAGGCCACTCTTGGCATCGACACCAATGTGGGCCTTCATGCCAAAGTGCCACTGATTGCCTTTCTTGGTCTGATGCATCTGCGGATCGCGTTGCTGCTCTTTGTTCTTGGTCGAGCTGGGTGCCTCAATGATGGTGGCATCGACCAAGGTGCCTTGAGTCATCATGACGCCTGCTTCGGCCAGCCAGCGATTGATGGTCTTGAACAATTGGCGGGCCAGTTGATGCTGCTCCAGCAGGTGGCGGAAATTCATGATGGTGGTGCGGTCCGGCAAGGCGCTATCCAGGGATAACCGGGCAAACAGACGCATGGAGGCGATTTCGTACAGAGCATCTTCCATCGCGCCATCGCTCAGGTTGTACCAATGCTGCATGCAGTGAATGCGTAGTGTATGGAGATGGTATTCACCTGACAGTTGCCCACAAAAGGGAGTGGTCATACGGCTTCAAACCGGATAACAAAACGGTACCCCTACCGTGTTATCTGGAGTCACCGTATGACCACCAACGAGAAAGTAGCACGTCGCAAACTCAGCCTGCTAGAGCTCGCCAAAGAGCTCAATAATGTCAGCAAAGCCTGCAAGCTCATCGGCTACAGCTGAGGTATCCTGATTTTCACAGACAGTCCCGATTGTTACGATGAGACAATCGGGGGTATTGAATGAAATCGAGAGAACACTATTCACCAGAGTTTCGGGCAGAGGCGGTTCGACTGGTGTTGGAGCAAGGCCTTGGCCAATAGATTGGCCCCTTGAAGATCCAGACACTTCGCCCCTCTTAACTTAAGAGGTAGTCTTGGAGCTATGTTCAGTACTAGTCACAACGAGAAGATGGTCGAAGTGTTAACAGGGGCCGAGCGCCGTCGACGCCGGACTCCACAAGAAAAGATCGCCATCGTGCAGCAGACCTTTGAGCCCGGGATGACCGTCTCTCATGTTGCTCGCTTGCACGACGTCAACGCAAACCAGCTTTTCAAATGGCGTAAGCAATTCCAAGAAGGGTCTCTCACGGCGATCACCGCCGGTGAGGATGTTGTTCCTGCTTCCGAGTTGGCTGCTGCCATCAAGCAGATCCGAGAGCTTCAGCGTCTGCTCGGGAAGAAGACCATGGAGAACGAGATCCTCAAAGAAGCCGTGGAGGTTGGTCGAGCAAAAAAATGGATTGCGCATGCGCCCTTGTTGCCGGGGGACGACGATTAAGTGCTGTGAGCCAGGCTCTTAATGTATCGCGTGCGCAGCTATCCGTTCGTGTTCATCGAAAACCGGGTTGGCAAGATGGTCGTCATCATCGCCAGCGTGATGATGCAGCCTTACTTGGCCGTATCATGGAGGCGATGGCAGAGCTTCCCTCCTATGGCTATCGCCGGGTCTGGGCGCTGTTACGGCGTCAGTCTGAGGCAACAGAACAACCTGTGGTAAACGCTAAGCGGGTATATCGCGTCATGCGCGAGCATGGCTTGCTGCTGGAAAGAAAACCAGCTGCACCATTGGCCCAGCAGGCACATAAGGGGCGTGTTGCCGTCAAGGAGAGCAATCGACGGTGGTGCTCAGATGGCTTCGAGTTTCGCTGCGATAACGGTGAAAAACTACGTGTCACGTTCGCCATGGATTGCTGCGATAGGGAAGCGTTGGACTGGGCGGCCAGTACTGGGGGTTACGATAGTGACACTGTGCAAGATGTCATGCTGAGGTCTGTCGAACGTCGCTTTGGGGATTCGTTGCCGGCATCACCGGTGGAGTGGCTGACTGATAATGGCTCGGCGTATCGAGCCCATGAGACCCGCGCGTTTGCACGAGAAATCGGGTTGGAGCCCAGAACGACAGCAGTGAGAAGCCCACAGAGTAACGGTATAGCGGAAAGCTTCGTGAAGACGATGAAGCGAGACTATATCGAGATGATGCCAAAACCGGATAGCCGAACAGCGGTAGGCAATTTGGCTATCGCGTTTGAGCATTATAACGAGCACCACCCGCACAGCGCCTTGGGATACCGTTCACCACGGGAATTTCTGCGCAGTCGGGTATCACAACCCTAAGCGGGAAAAAGTGTCTGGACCTATGGGGTCAAATCCAGCCAAGCTGAAGCCGCCAGAAGGTTGGGTATTGCCAAAGGCACACTGAGCAACTGGGTGGTCGCAGCCAAAGGAGGAAAGGATACATCGGCCATTCCCGGAGCGCGTTCTGTCGCCGAGCTGGAGGCTGAAGTGGCCCGGCTACGCAAAGCTCTCGCACAAGCCAACATGGAGCGCGACATCATAAAAAAGGCCGCCGCGTACTTTGCTCAGGAGTCACTGCCAAGTACGCGTGGATAGCCAACCAACAGGACCTCTATCCCATTTCCGTTATCTGTCGTGTGCTGGAGGTCTCTCGTGCGGGCTTCTACCACTGGCGCCACCGTCCACCGTCACAGCGCCAACAAGAAGATGAACGACTCAAGGTCGCCATTCGGGCTGCTCACAGCAAGACGCGCCAGACCTATGGCGCAGCGCGTTTACAAGCTGAGTTGGCCGCCGAAGGATTTTACGCTGGGCGGGACCGGATTGGACGATTGCGCCGTGAAATGGGGTTGTCTTGCAAACAAAAGCGCAAATTCAAGGCGACAACCCATTCTGCTCATTCCCTGCCCGTGGCGGAGAATCTCCTTGGTCAGGTCTTTGCGCCGACGAAGCCCAACGAAGTCTGGACCGGTGATATCACCTATATCGCCACCGACGAAGGCTGGCTTTATCTGGCTGGTCTCAAGGATGTGTTTACCTGTGAGATAGTGGGTTATGCGATGGGAGAGCGAATGACCACCAGGTTGGTCAGTCAGGCGCTGTTTCGGGCTGTGCAGCAGAAGAGGCCACCCGTTGGGCTTATTCATCACACAGACCGGGGCAGTCAGTACTGTGCCAAGGCTTACCGGGCTCTCCAGGTACAATTTGGCATGCAGACCTCCATGTCACGCAAGGGGAACTGCTTCGACAATGCCCCGATAGAAAGCTTCTGGGGGTCTCTTAAAAATGAACTGGTTCACCACCATAGATTCGAGACGAGAGCGGAGGCCAAGGCAGCGATTCAGGAATACATAGAGATTTTTTACAACCGCCAGCGTCGGCATTCACGACTTGGCAATGTCAGCCCGGCGGAGTTTAACAAGAGGTATTGGAGAACTGCTCAGGCTGCTTGATCCGGGACTGTCCGATCTTGTCAGGACACCTCAAGCCGTCAGCAGTTCTACGAAATTCGCCGTAATTACCAGACCTATGGCGCCGAGGGATTGCTCGACAAATTGCCCGGCTGTAAAGGGGCTCATCCCAATCGGGTCGCTCCCGAGATTGAACAGGCCATCCTCGATTACTCCCTCACCAGACCAACTCATGGCCCGCTGCGGGTCGCGCAAGAACTGGCTCTGCAAGGCATCAATGTCAGTGCGGGCGGTGTGCGTGGCGTGTGGCAACGGCACGACTTGCTCTCCAAACACGACCGCTTGCTGCGCCTTGAGAAAACTCACCGGGAGCAGACCATTGAGCTCAATGACGAGCAGATTCGCCTGCTCGAACGCTTCAGCCCCGAGTTTCGCGAACGCCAGATTGAGGTTCACTACACCGGAGTGCATATTCCCACGCATGGCGATCGCTCAATAACATTCATGCCGATCACGTAATAACATCCATGCCGATCACTCAATAACATCCCACGCCGATCACTTTTTACCCTCGATGGGAAACCATGATCGGCATCCATGTTATTGGTGACTTTTTCTCCCCGCTTCGTTAAACCCGCACTTTCCCATCTGCTCCAACAGAGGAACGTGCATGTCTGCGAGGCCTATCACTGTGAGAAAACTCAAAGAAATTCTTCGCCTTAAATATCAGGCTCAACTGGCTCATCGGCAGATCGCCCTCAGCCTGCATATCTCTCCTAGCACCGTATCCTATTACCTCAACCGGGCGGCTCAACTGGGTATCATGACCTGGCCCCTGTCTGAGTCCTGGGATGATGTCTCCCTGGAGCGCGCATTTCTCAAGACCTGCTCTGTCCATAAAACTCAGCACAAACCCACTCCCAACTGGGCCTTGTTGCATCAGGAACTCAAAAAACCAGGTCAAAAAGGCGTGACCCTCGAGCTGCTATGGCAGGAGTACGCCGAGCGCCATCCAGGCTCCCACTACAGCTACAACCACTTCTGTCGGCTCTATAAAGAGTGGGCGGCGCTGCTGCAACCCTCGATGCGGCAGACCCATATTGCGGGCGAAAAACTCTTTGTCGACTACTGCGGCCAGACCATGCCCATTGTCGATCCGCATACCGGCGAGATCCTTTACCGGGCCCAGATCTTTGTCGCCGTGCTGGGGGCCTCCAACTACACCTTTGCCGAGGCCACCCGCTCCCAGCAGCTCGATGACTGGGTGATGAGCCACAAGCGCGCTTTCGAGTTCTTTGGCGGTGTGCCGCAATTGGTGGTACCTGATTGCCTCAAGAGTGCCGTCAGCGTGGCGCGCAATACCGATCCGGATCTCAACCCTACCTACCAGATGCTGGCGGCCCATTTCGGTACGGCGATCATGCCCGCGCGGCCCCGCAAGCCGAAGGATAAGTCCAAGGCGGAGGTGGGCGTGCAGATCGTCACCCGCTGGATCCTGGCGGTGCTGCGTCATGAAACCTTCCATAGCCTGGCCCAGCTCAATCAGCGAATGGGTGAACTGCTGACCCGGCTCAACCAGAAATCCTTCCAGAAGCTGCCTGGCTGCCGTGCCTCACTGTTTGCCGAGCTCGATGCACCGGCGCTCAAGCCGTTGCCGGATTATCCCTATCACTACACCAAAGTAGTGCCGGTGCTGGTTGGTAAGGACTACCACGTCGATCTGGAAAAGCACTATTACTCAGTGCCCTATGCCTTGCAGGGCAAGCGGCTGGAGGCGCATCTGGCCGAGCATACCGTCACGCTGTACCACGCGGGCAAGATCGTGGCCGAACACCAGCGGAGTCATCACAAAGGCCAGCACAGCAGCCTGCGTGAACACATGCCCGCGCATCATCAGGCACTGCTGGAGTGGTCGCCAGAGCGACTGCTTGGCTGGGCGGCGTCCATCGGCCCCTACACCACGCATTGGGTGGATGGCTTTATCCGGCAGGCAGAGCATTCGACGCAAGCGGTGCGCCCTTGCCTGGCCTTGCTGGGGCAGAGCAAAACCTATGGCAAGGAGCGGCTGGAAGCGGCCTGCCTCCGGGGGCACCTGACCGGCGCCAACCGGCTGCACAACATCCGCAGCATGCTCAAGCATGGCCTGGAGGAGCAACAACTCATTGCCAACGAGCGACAGGATCCGCTGCAAGACATCCGTCATGACAATGTCCATGGCGAGCACTACTTCCACTAACCCCACGGATCAGGAGAAGCCGATGCAATTACACCTCGATGAACAACTAAGCCGCCTGCACTTGAGCGGCATGAAACAGGCTCTGAACCAGCAGCAGGCCCAGAGCATGCTGTACCTGGATATGGGTTTTGAAGAGCGGCTGCAACTATTACTGAGCCATGAGCTGGTGCAGCGGGAGCAGAGGAAAACCAACCGCCTGGAGAAGCAAGCCCGGTTCCGGCTAGCCGGACAGGTGGAGCAGCTCGACTATCGGGCGGGTCGAGGCGTGAGCAAAGCGCAGATCCGCCAACTGCTGGAAGGACACTGGCTGAGTCATCAACAAAACCTGCTGCTAACGGGCGCGGCAGGCTGTGGCAAGAGTTACCTGGCGTGTGCCCTGGGCCGTTACTTTATCCGGCAAGGAGTGGGCGTGCGGTATTACCGGCTGAAAACCCTACTTGAAGAGATGCGACTGGCCCAAGCGGATGGCAGCTATCCGAAACTGCTGGAGCGGGTAAGCAACATAGGGGTACTGATCCTGGATGACTGGGGCATGGAGATGCTGGACGCGAGCGAACGCAGCAACCTGCTGGAGATCATCGATACCCGCTACGGCAACGTCTCAACGATAGTGGCGAGCCAATTGCCGGTGGAGAAGTGGTACGGGATGATCGGAGAGGCAACCTTCGCCGAGGCGATCTTGGACCGACTGATCCACAGAGCGGTGCGCGTGACCTTAACGGGAGAATCGATGAGAAAACAGGGCGCCAACTTGACCGATGCCGATCAGGCGGAGTAAAAGGAAGACGCTATAAACGCGGGCAGAAAAAAAGTGATCGGCATGATGTTATTGGCTGATCGACATGATGTTATTAGCCACCGGAGAACTGGTGGCGGTCGACACCTTCTTCGTCGGCGCGCTCAAGGGGGTTGGCAAGGTGTATCTGCAAACCGTGCTGGACTGCTATAGCCGCCACGCCTGGGGACGGCTCTACACCAGCAAGCTGCCGGTGACCTCGGTTCATGTGCTCAATGAAACGGTACTGCCGTTTTTCGAGGCCCACGAGGCACGGGTCTATACCATCCTGTCGGATAACGGGCGCGAGTTCTGTGGACGTCCTGACCACCATCCCTACGAGCTGTTCCTGCAACTGGAGGGGATTGAGCACCGGACAACCAAGGTACGCAGGCCGCAGAGCAACGGCTTTATCGAACGGCTGCATCGCACACTGCTGGATGAACACTTCCGTATCAAGGGGAGGACGACCTGGTATGAGTCGGTAGAACAGATGCAGACAGACCTGGATAGCTACCTGGAACACTACAACACCCAGCGGCCACATCAAGGCAGGATGATGGAGGGACAGACGCCTTACAGCATGTTCAAGCGGGAATTCAGATAATAAGTGCGACACTCATGGATGAATGGCGAGAGGTGGCCAACTGCTGATTGGTGGTACCCTTCTGCTCGCCAAAGTAAAAGCAGTATCACCATGAGCTATCAGCAGTTGACCGAGGGGCAACGATACCAGTTATCGGTGCTTCGCGCACAGGGGATGTCCATCCTTGCCACCGCACGCGCCATTGGCGTTCATCGCTCCACCCTCTACCGGGAGCTGCGTCGTAACGCCGGGCCGCAGGGCTACCAGCCAGACAATGCGCATCAGCACGCCACCCACCGACGGGCCAGTGCGGCCAAATCTCGGCTATCTGCCGATGTCATCCAGTTTGTCGAGCTGACACTCGCCTGGTGGTGGAGCCCGGAGCAGATAAGCGCGGTGGGCAAGCAGATAGGCCTCATGGTGAGTCACGAGTGGATATACCGCCATGTGGCCGCCGACAAAGCCCGGGGTGGCCAGTTGTACCGCCATCTGCGCCAGGGCCACAAGCGCTACCGCAAGGGGGCGAGCAGCCTGCGTTCTCCCATCAAGGAAGCCCGCTCTATTGATGAACGGCCGGCTATCGTCGATAGCCGGGAGCGGCTCGGTGATTGGGAGGCGGACACGGTGCTGGGCAAGCAAGGCACAGGTGCACTGGTCACCCTGGTGGAGCGCAAGAGCCGGCTCTATCTGGTCAAGCGGGTCGCGAGCAAACAGGCTGGGGTGGTGCGGGATGCGATAATCGAGATGTTAACGCCCTACATCGAGCAGGTGCATACCATCACCTTTGACAACGGCGGCGAGTTTGCCGAACACAAGGCGATAGAGGAAGCGCTGGGTGCCGAGACTTACTTTGCGCACCCTTACTCTTCGTGGGAGCGCGGTCTGAACGAGAACAGCAATGGGCTGTTGAGGCAGTTTATCCCAAAGGGAACAGACCTGAGAGAGGTCACGGACGAGGATGTCAGGAGAGCGGAGCAGTGGCTCAACCTACGACCTCGGAAATGTCTCGGATTCAGGCAGCCTGTCAAGGTATTCGAAGAGTACTGTCAGGCGGCATAGGCGAGTGTCGCACTTCGAAGTTGAATTCGCGAAGAAGGGTCTGAAATTGATACCGAAGGAAGTGCGCAGTAAAGTAGCGTAAACAAGACACCGGTTTGAGGCCGGTGTCAGGTGATAACTAGATCTGTACATGCGTAGCATGGTTTCCAGCGGATAAGGTCGCCGGCCATTACCAGCCTTGGGGTAAAACGGCTCGATGACTTCCACCATGTTTTGCCATGGCAGAATCTGCTCCATGCGGGACAAGAAAATCTCTTTTCTGGTCTGACGGCGCTTACAGCTGAATTCACTGTCGGCGAAGGTAAGTTGATGACTCATGATGAACCCTGTTCCATGGCTCCAGATGACAAACATGATCTCATATCAGGGACTTGTTCGCACCTTCCCTAGGGAAGGTGCGAATAAGCGGGGAAATTCTTCTCGGCTGACTCAGTCATTTCATTTCTTCATGTTTGAGCCGATCTTTTCTCCCGTAAATGCCTTGAATCAGCCTATTTAGACCGTTTCTTCGCCATTTAAGGCGCTATTCCCAGTTTTTAGTGAGATCTCTCCCACTGACGTATCATTTGGTCCGCCCGAAACAGGTTGGCCAGCGTGAATAACATCGCCAGTTGGTTATCGTTTTTCAGCAACCCCTTGTATCTGGCTTTCACGAAGCCGAACTGTCGCTTGATGATGCGAAATGGGTGCTCCACCTTGGCCCGGATGCTGGCTTTCATGTATTCGATGTTGATGGCCGTTTTGTTCTTTCGTGGATGCTGTTTCAAGGTTCTTACCTTGCCGGGGCGCTCGGCGATCAGCCAGTCCACATCCACCTCAGCCAGCTCCTCGCGCTGTGGCGCCCCTTGGTAGCCGGCATCGGCTGAGACAAATTGCTCCTCTCCATGCAGCAGATTACCCAGCTGATTGAGGTCATGCTCGTTGGCCGCGGTGGTGACTAGGCTGTGGGTCAGGCCACTCTTGGCATCGACACCAATGTGGGCCTTCATGCCAAAGTGCCACTGATTGCCTTTCTTGGTCTGATGCATCTGCGGATCGCGTTGCTGCTCTTTGTTCTTGGTCGAGCTGGGTGCCTCAATGATGGTGGCATCGACCAAGGTGCCTTGAGTCATCATGACGCCTGCTTCGGCCAGCCAGCGATTGATGGTCTTGAACAATTGGCGGGCCAGTTGATGCTGCTCCAGCAGGTGGCGGAAATTCATGATGGTGGTGCGGTCCGGCAAGGCGCTATCCAGGGATAACCGGGCAAACAGACGCATGGAGGCGATTTCGTACAGAGCATCTTCCATCGCGCCATCGCTCAGGTTGTACCAATGCTGCATGCAGTGAATGCGTAACATGGTTTCCAGCGGATAAGGTCGCCGGCCATTACCAGCCTTGGGGTAAAACGGCTCGATGACTTCCACCATGTTTTGCCATGGCAGGATCTGCTCCATGCGGGACAAGAAAATCTCTTTTCTGGTCTGACGGCGCTTACTGCTGAATTCACTGTCGGCGAAGGTAAGTTGATGACTCATGATGAACCCTGTTCCATGGCTCCAGATGACAAACATGATCTCATATCAGGGACTTGTTCGCACCTTCCCTAGAGTGATACACATCCTTCCTGATAACGAAAGTATTGATTTAATCCTTTTCGCAGACCACGAAAAAATATATTCACAAGTCATATTTTATTGTAAGCAGTTCAATGTGAATTATGACTAGAGTATTCTGGTAATTAAGTATGAGCAATTCACTTGCTCATACTCTTAGTACATAATGTTTTTTACTGGTCAGCATCATAGTTTTCATTCAGTGCTGTAATACGTGCTACTTGGAAAGTATTTTGAAGCGATTGTAATTCTGTTTTATGCTGCTGTGCCAATTGCTGTAAATATTCTCTCCCTTTGTCTGTTAAATACACATCTACTTTGCGCTTGTCATTTTCATTTTTCCGCCGTTCAACAAGGTCCAACTCCTCACATCGCGTAAGTAAAGCTACTGTAGCATGATGACTCATTTGTAGCCTTTCCGCTAGTTCACCCACGCTTGCCCAGTTGCGCCCTGGGTATCCTTGAATGTGCAGGAGGGATAAATATTGTAATGGTGTGAGCCCGAGCTCCTTGGCCGCAGTTTCACTAAAGTGAAGAAAACGCTTTAACTGATAGCGAAACTCAGAAAGTGCCTCAAATTGAGCTTTTGTTAGCATAGCTTACTCGGTTGTTGACTTCTTAGGTGAAATACAATAAGTTCAATTATATCACACTGTGATATATAATTTGTAGTGTTTCTGTTACAAAGGAGATGGCAATGCATAAGCAAGTTCACCCAAAATCACTTTATTGGGGAAACACCGTAATTCTACTGAGTACCATCGATGATACTGATACAACTAACATTACACCAATATCATCGAGTTGGTCTCTTTCGAATAATATTGTCATCGGCCTCAGTCTAAATTCAAAGGCTATCGAAAACATTGAGAATCCTGATTACCCATGATTAGCAGTCAGTTACCACGAACTATACTGATCTTACGTACAGTTATCGAGGTGCGAGATCATGGCCAAAAGCAAAATCCAATTCCAGAAAGGCTACAGCCTGTTTGAGTTTCTCAAGGACTATGGCACTGAGGCTCAGTGCGAAAACGCGCTGTTCACTTGGCGTTTTCCTAACGGCTTTGTCTGCCCTGAATGTGCCAACAAGACCTGTTGTCGCCTGAGAAGGCGGCCACGTGTGTGGCAATGCAATCACTGCCGTCACCAGATGTCATTGACTGGAAACACGATTTTCGCAAACACCAAGCTCCCACTGACCAAGTGGTTTCTGGCAATGCACCTGTTGTCACAAACCAAAACAGGCTTGTCAGCGATGGAGCTAAAGCGCCAGTTGGGCGTCAAATATGACACCGCCTGGATGCTCAAGCACAAGCTGCTGCAAGCCATGAAAGAGTCCGATGACAAGCAGCCCATCAGCGGCATCATTCAGCTCGATGATGTCTACTGGGGTGGCGAGCGCCGTGGTGGCAAACGGGGTCGGGGCGCGGCAGGCAAGACGCCGTTTGTGGCAGCAGTGGCCCTGAACAAGGAAGGACATCCAATCAAGATGCGGATGACGGTGGTCGATGGTTTCAAAACCAAGTCCGTTGCTGATTGGGCAAAACGGCATATTGCCAGTGGTAGCGCGGTGATATCCGATGGATTGGCCTGTTTCAAAGCGGTCAAGGAGGCCAATTGTGAGCACCTGGGAGTTGTCACCGGGGGCAACCTGGACTGGCTGGATCATCCGGCATTCAACTGGGTAAACACGATGATAGGAAATGTGAAAAACTCGCTGCGGGGCAGTTGCCATACGCTCGGAGCGAAGCATTTACCAAGGCATCTTGCGGAATACTGCTTCCGGTTTAATCATCGTTTTGACCTCAATAGCATGTTGGTAGAATTGGGGCATGCAGTCGTGGCAAGCCCTCCGATGCCATATCGGCTCTTGAAGCTGGCTGAGGGTCATGGGTAATCAGGTTGAGAATTGTCCAGAAGTCGTATTGAATGTTGCATCAGACAACCTTTCGGATAGAATTGAATCTATTGCCAAATTGACCGGAAAGGATCCTGTCCCATCTGAAAAGATAGGTTTCAGTTATTGTGGTAATAAATTTGCTCTTGGTGGATTTACAGAGCTGGCGTCCTGTACCGTTAAACCATCTCGTATCCAAGAATGTTTAATTCAGGTCGAGTGTTTAGTTGAACATATAACAAAGCGCAATAATTTTGCTATCGTTGAATTGCGAGCCACTCATGTGCATGCAGATGCATCTTTACTTAAAAAAGATGACGTTATTGACGCGGATTTGTGGAGCCCTCTGATTTATAATTTCAGGAGTTACCACGGAATTACCAGCGCTATTGGTAGAAACTTTAAATTTGATAATTGATTTCGCAGATGCCCTATTTATTAAGGGCATCTTCATGGGACTATGATTTTTAAAGGATGTTTTATGAGTGAATGTTTACGTTCTTTACCATTGGTTTATTCATGCTCTGGTTGTTCAAGTGCAGCGCAGATGGCAAACTATATGGCTATTCAGCTAGATAAACGAGGTGATGCAGAAATGTCCTGCATTGCAGGTGTTGGTGGAAACGTAAAGCATTTAGTCCGTATAGCAAAGTCTGGTAGATCGATCATTGCTATCGATGGATGTCCTTTACAATGTGTCAAAAGTTGTTTGGCTATTCACAATCTCACTCCTACAAATCATGTCTTATTGAATGAGCATGGAGTCAAAAAACTTCAGAAAACAGATTTTGATTCTGATGAAGCGGATAGGCTTGTTTTTGAAATCGCACAGTTATTAACTCTTCTATAAGAGGTTGCTCCTCAAATTTATCGGTATGTATTATTCATACGTGGCTATAGATATGGGGTACCACCTATCCGATTACCCATGATCTTCCCGATATGGCATCAGATGGATCGCGAATTCAACCAGCATGCTCTTGATGCCAAAACGATGCTTAAATCGGAAGCATCATTCCGTCAGATGATTTGGTAGAGGCTTGGTTCCAAGCGTATGGCAACTGCTCCGCAGCGAGTTCTGCACACTCCCTATTATCGTGCTTACCCAGTTGAACGCAAGATGCTCCAGTAAATCCAGGTTGCCTCCAGTGACGACACTCAGGTACTTGTCAATGACATCTGGTGACGGCAGTGATTGCATTGCCACACACGTGGCCGCCTTCTCAGGCGACAACAGGTCTTGTTGGCACATTCAGGGCAGACAAAGCCGTTAGGGAAGGTGCGAACAAGTCCCTGATATGAGATCATGTTTGTCATCTGGAGCCATGTGCATATTCCGGCTGATCATGAACACCGATTCCGGTTCAACGTGAACACCATTTCCGGACCAATGTGAACGCTCATTCCGGTTCAACCTGAACACTTTGCCCCTCCTTTCCGGAAACAGTGTTCAACATCCCGGAATCACTGTTCACATTCACCGGAATCATCCTTAACGCATTGATTTAACAACCTTTGATACGCTCTCCCTTTTGCCAGGGAAGAGCCTATGTCTGCCAAGAGGATTGCAATGCGTAAAATTCGTGAAGTGCTGCGACTGCGGCTGGAGGCTGACCTCTCTGTTCGCCAGATAAGTTGCTGCACCAAGGTCAGCGTTGGCTCCATCCAGAAACTCCTCAAAAGTGCCCAGGCGCTCGGCCTGACCTGGCCCTTGCCCACCGAGCTTGATGATGCCCGACTGGCTGCCCTGTTCTATCCGCAGGCCGATACCACCATCTCGGCCCGCCATGTCGTGCCGGATTGGCCCTCTGTCCATCAGGAGCTCAAGCGCAAGGGGGTCTCCAAACAACTGCTCTGGGAGGAATACACCCAGCGCTATCCCAATAGCTGTTACAGCTACTCCCAGTTCTGCGACCGTTACAAGTCCTGGTGTCAGTTGCAAAAACGCTCCATGCGCCAGATCCACAAGGCGGGGGAAAAGCTCTTTATCGACTACTGCGGGCCCACGGTGCCCATCGTCTCGCCCTCCACGAGTGAGATCCGTCAGGCCCAGATCTTTGTCGCCGTGCTTGGTGCGTCCAACTACACCTTTGCCGAGGCCACCTGGTCACAGTCACTGCCGGACTGGCTGCAAAGCCATGTCCGTGCCTTTGAGTTTTTCGGCGGGACCCCGGCACTCCTGATCCCCGACAATCTCAAGAGCGGTGTCAGCAAGGCTTGCCGTTACGATCCCGAGCTAAACCCCAGCTACCAGCAGTTGGCCGAGCACTATCAGGTGGCAGTGATGCCAGCTCGCCCTTATAAGCCTAAGGATAAAGCCAAGGCTGAAGTGGGAGTGCAGATCGTCGAGCGCTGGATCCTGGCTCGTCTACGCCATCAGACCTTCTTCTCGCTTGCCGAACTCAACCAGTGCATCCGGGCTTTGTTGAATGAGCTCAACGAGCGCCCGTTCAAGCAGCTGCCCGGTAACCGACGCGAGGCGTTTGAGCAGTTGGACCGCCCGGCACTGGGGTCACTACCGGTGCATCCCTATCGCTATGTCGCCATCAAAACGGTCAAGGTCAACATCGACTATCACGTCAGCTATGAGCAGCACCATTACTCGGTGCCGCACCAGTATGTGGGTCAGCAACTGGAGCTCCATGCGGGCGATACCCTGCTTCAGGTCTATCACCAGCAACAGCTGGTCGCGAGCCATCCACGTAAAACCATCCCGGGGATGAGCACGCTCCCTGAGCACATGCCGGAACGTCACAGCAAGCAGCAACGCTGGACGCCAGGGCGTCTTAAGCAGTGGGCTGCTGACATCGGACCGGGCACCTTGTGCTGGGTTAGCGAACGGCTGGAAGAAAAAGCCCATGCCGAGCAGGCATACCGACTCTGCCTGGGTCTACTGAGTCTTAGTCGAGAGTATCCGCCATCACGGGTCGAGGCTTGCTGCCAGTTGGCTAACCGGGAAGGACTGGTGCGGCTCAAGCAGCTCAAGTCGGTGCTGACCAGTGGCCGCGACCAACTGCCCGCAAGCCCGCTGAGCTACCCAGAGTTACCGCAAGAGCACGAGAACATCCGTGGCCCCCAGAGCTTCCACTAAAGAGGATACGCCCCATGACCCAACAAACCCTGACCCGCCTGAGAAACCTGAAACTGACCGGCATGGCGGATGCCGTGCAACAACAACTTGAACAGGCGAGTACCTACGAAGGGCTGCCCTTCATCGAGCGGCTAAGCCTGCTGGTCGAACACGAACAACTGAGCAGGGAGCAGCGTAAGCAAGCTCGGCTGGTCAAGCAGGCAAGGCTCAAACTCCAGGCCACGGTGCAGGAGCTGGACTACCAGTCAGCACGCAACCTAGAGCGGTCACAGGTAGCAAACCTGGCCCAAGGAGAGTGGCTGCGCCGGGGCCAGAACCTGCTCATTACCGGCCCCTGTGGCTGTGGAAAAACCTACCTGGCTTGTGCGCTGGGCTACCAAGCCTGTCAGCAAGGGCATAGCACTCGTTACTACCGGCTGCCGCGTCTGCTACTTGAGCTGAGCCAGGCCAAGGTAGATGGCAGTTACGCCAGGCTGCTGGGTCAACTGGCAAGGATAGAGCTGTTGATCCTGGATGACTGGGGACTAGAAGCGGTGAATGCCGAGCAGCGCAACGCCCTGCTGGAGATCATGGATGATCGGTACGGGAAATACTCGACGGTAGTGGTCAGTCAGCTGCCAACGGAAGAGTGGTACGCGAGCTTGGGGGACAACACTCTGGCAGATGCGATCCTGGACCGGCTGATGCACAACGCTCACCGGCTGTCACTGAAGGGAGAATCGATGAGAAAGAGGAGAAGTGAGTTGACCCAATCTGAACACTCGAGTTAGAAACGGGGTGACGTGAGCGCGTTAAGGATCAGGGTGTTCACGTTGGCCGGAATGGCTGTTCAACTTCGCCGGAATACGCAGCCATGAAAAAGGGTTCATCATGAGTCATCAACTTACCTTCGCCGACAGTGAATTCAGCAGTAAGCGCCGTCAGACCAGAAAAGAGATTTTCTTGTCCCGCATGGCGCAGATTCTGCCATGGCAAAACATGGTGGAAGTCATCGAGCCGTTTTACCCCAAGGCTGGTAATGGCCGGCGACCTTATCCGCTGGAAACCATGTTACGCATTCACTGCATGCAGCATTGGTACAACCTGAGCGATGGCGCGATGGAAGATGCTCTGTACGAAATCGCCTCCATGCGTCTGTTTGCCCGGTTATCCCTGGATAGCGCCTTGCCGGACCGCACCACCATCATGAATTTCCGCCACCTGCTGGAGCAGCATCAACTGGCCCGCCAATTGTTCAAGACCATCAATCGCTGGCTGGCCGAAGCAGGCGTCATGATGACTCAAGGCACCTTGGTCGATGCCACCATCATTGAGGCACCCAGCTCGACCAAGAACAAAGAGCAGCAACGCGATCCGCAGATGCATCAGACCAAGAAAGGCAATCAGTGGCACTTTGGCATGAAGGCCCACATTGGTGTCGATGCCAAGAGTGGCCTGACCCACAGCCTAGTCACCACCGCGGCCAACGAGCATGACCTCAATCAGCTGGGTAATCTGCTGCATGGAGAGGAGCAATTTGTCTCAGCCGATGCCGGCTACCAAGGGGCGCCACAGCGCGAGGAGCTGGCCGAGGTGGATGTGGACTGGCTGATCGCCGAGCGCCCCGGCAAGGTAAGAACCTTGAAACAGCATCCACGCAAGAACAAAACGGCCATCAACATCGAATACATGAAAGCCAGCATCCGGGCCAAGGTGGAGCACCCATTTCGCATCATCAAGCGACAGTTCGGCTTCGTGAAAGCCAGATACAAGGGGTTGCTGAAAAACGATAACCAACTGGCGATGTTATTCACGCTGGCCAACCTGTTTCGGGCGGACCAAATGATACGTCAGTGGGAGAGATCTCACTAAAAACTGGGAATAACGCCTTAAATGGCGAAGAAACGGTCTAAATAGGCTGATTCAAGGCATTTACGGGAGAAAAAATCGGCTCAAACATGAAGAAATGAAATGACTGAGTCAGCCGAGAAGAATTTCCCCGCTTATTCGCACCTTCCCTAACTGATCTATCGTTGATGCTAGCAATCTCTTGCTCACCAAAATATGGAAGGAGGTGATTCTTGATCAGGCTTATGTAGTATGTATCTATAGGCTTAGAGCGCTTCAAGTAGAATTGAACGATTTCATTCGCTATTGTTTTAAACGTAATACCATTTTTAAGCGCAACACCACTCGATAATTTAATTTTTAACATCAGTGCTATTTGATGTGCTTCGGACGTTGCATCTCGTAAGTCGAGTTTCCGTGTGCTCTGACGATAGTCATGAATGCCATCTGCTGGTTGATAGACTCTGCAGTGCCACCTGGAGCTGCCTTTTTGTTTGAATAGTGTTATGCCCCCGCCCAAATCATGACGATTTTTGAACGTGCTCTGACTGTCAGCCTCGATCCTCTCTGCCAGCATTCCGGCGTTTTTCAAGATAGTTGTCGCGCAAAGCTGTTTTAAGCAGCCTCTTTTTGCTCCGGCTCGGGTTTCTCGGGCCGCTCCGGATTTAGCATCACGGCACCGATAGGTGTCCAGTCTCGCGTCTTGCCACTCCACCTCGCTGGGTGTTGTGCTCGGGCGGCCTGGTACACAGCATCCCGTTTCGCCAGCAGGGCTTTATCGTCACCCCGATGCCGCTCGTTGGGTGTGACGAAGCGGATACGGCTATGCCGGTGCTCTTCGTTATACCAGGCCATAAAGTCGCGCACCCACTCCCTGGCCGCTTCCAGACTGGCAAAGCCGTCTGATGGCCACTGCGGACAGTACTTCAGCGTCCTGAACAATGACTCCGAGTACGGATTATCGTTGCTGACCCGAGGCCGTCCCCGCGAGGGCGTGACACCCAGGTCATGCATCTTGGTCAGCAGCGTGACTGACTTCATTGGCGCGCCGTTGTCCGAGTGCAAGACCAGCGGCTGCTTCCAGCACTGCTCGCGGATGATGCTCCGTTGCAGCAACGCCGCCGCCCGCTCACCGCACTCTTGTTCATGCACTTCCCAGCCCACCCCTTTGCGGCTGTAGATGTCCTCTATCAGATAGAGGTAGTAATACTGGCCGCGCACGAGTGACGGCAAGTAGGTGATATCCCAGGACCACACTTGATTGGGCCCAGTCGCGGTATGGCTGGTTGGTACCGGCACATGACGCGGTGGCTGGCTCCGGCCACGCCTGTGCTGCTGGTCAGCCGCCCGCAAGATGCGATAGAAGCTCGACTCACTGGCCAAGTAGCGCCCCTGGTCGGCCAGCCGTGGCACAATTTGACTCGGCGGCAACGAGGCGAACTCCTGGCTATTGCAGACGTCCAGCACGGCCTGCCGCTCCTCTGGGCTCAATGCATGAGCAGGTATGGAACGAACCGCATCCGGTCGCCTATCGGCACTCAGCTCAGGCCCGGCCAACCAGCGCTGGAGCGTGCGCAGACTCAGCCCCAACACCTCGGCCGCAGGATGCTTGCGGACGCCAGCTTCAAGCGCTTCGCGCCACCATGCAACGTATTGCTGCCGCTCTGGCAACGAGGTCAGTTGTCCTCGTCGACGTTGCTCCAGTAGGCATCGAGCTTTTTTTGCAATATCAGCAGAGCTGCCGCCTCGGCCAGGGCCTTGTCTTTGCGCCGCAGCTCTTGCTCCAGTTGCCGGATACGCTTCTTGTCCGCTTTGGCCTGTGCCTTCTCCGCCTGTTGTAAGGTACGAGCGGATTGCTGGCCCAGAATACAGGCTTGGCGCCATTGCTGGACTTGCTCGGGATAGAGACCCTTACGGCGGCAGTACTCACTGAGTTCAATCTCGGAAAGCGCAGCGGTTTCCAGCACGACGGCGAACTTGGCCTCGGCGGGCCCATTCATCGGTCAGTTTGTTGTCCCCGGGCACAGGAGACCCTCCGTCTTTGGCGTGTTTGCGCCAATTATACAGAGTGACCTCGCTGATGTTTTCCTGCCGAGCCAACTCGGCCACCGACATATTGATGGGCGGCAGCAGCTTCTTGAGCAAAGCAGCCTTGCGCTCACTTGAATAACGAGCCATTCGACACTCTTTATCCGCCCCCGGTCTTCACATTTAGATTATTCAGATTAGGCGACAACTATTCTGACACCGGGGGATTCTAGCCAAGTCATGTACAGAAAATTTACTCAACACATCGATCAAATCGCTCATGAGAAGCCCCTAATACTCAACGCAGTCTCATACTAGCATTGTGTATAGTTCCATGGATATCAATTTGAAGATTGTTGTAAGTGACTGAATTTATGGCGGTATGTTATGTTGCGTTCTGATTGCAAATCAGGACGGCGCCACCTGATGGCGTCGTGTGGGTTCATCGGTGGAGCAACCGTCTTCGACGCACGGCCATCCGATGGGGGCACATCGGAGCAGGAGGTGACTCGATACTCCGGATATACGGGGTGCGAGATTGTACTCGTGACCGCCTCGTCATGCAATTTGGGACGGCCTTGGCATGTCTGCGCCATGTTCATTTTACGCTCAGACTGGGGTTGCTAGAGTGCAAGGGGTGAAAGATGCCCCCGAGTTGGCAGTGAAATGGATCTTTTCGGCGAAAAAGACCATCTCCAAGTTGAAATTTTGCCCTGCTCGGGAAAGAATGCGCGCTCGGTTGTTGGTCCCCGGTGACGGGCCCACAAGAGACCGATGATGAGCAGGGCAAAGGCCCACAGGAACAGGAAACCATACAGGAATTTTATGAATCCCCTTCGCATTGCCGCTTCGGCTCTTTTATGTACGCTGGCGCTGGTCAGCCAGCAGGCCGCCGCCGTTGAATACCAGCTGCCTGCAGCCAACAGCCGCCTGATCGGTGAGAACCAGGAATACGTGGTGCCCGCAGACAACCGTCCGCTGGAGCAGATCGCCTCCGACTTCCAGCTGGGTCTGACCAACATCATGGAAGCCAACCCGGGCGTCGACCCCTACCTGCCCAAGGCGGGCAGTACTCTGATCATTCCCCATCAGCTGATCCTGCCCAACGCTCCCCGCGAAGGGATCGTCATCAACGTGGCCGAGATGCGTCTCTATTACTACCCGAAGGGCAAGAACGTGGTGCATGTGCTGCCCATCGGCATCGGCCAGCTCGGGGTCAACACCCCTGAGAACTGGATCACCAAGGTTGAGCGCAAGCGTGCCAACCCGACCTGGACCCCGACCGAGAATATCCGTCGCCGCTACGCCGCCCAGGGCAAGACCCTGCCCGCGGTCTGGCCGGCCGGCCCGGACAACCCCATGGGCCTGCACGCGCTCTACATCGGCAACCTGTACGCCATCCACGGCACCAACGCCACCTTCGGCATCGGTCTGCGGGTGAGCAGCGGCTGCGTGCGCCTGCGCGCCGACGACATCAAGTACCTGTTCGATCACGTGCCGGTCGGCACCCGCGTCCAGTTCGTCAACCAGCCGGTCAAGACCACGGTCGAGCCGGATGGCGGTCGCTACATGGAAGTGCACGAGCCGCTGTCGCGCACCGAGGAAGAGTTCAACTCCACCGCCTCCGTGCCGCTGCCCATGACCCCGGCGACCACCCGCTTCATCGCCCACGCTGACAGCGATTCCAACGTGGTCAAGCAGGTGCTGGAACAGCGTACCGGCATCCCGACCCGCCTCAATCCAGAGGCGTAATGGCCGGCAAGTGCAGTTAAACAACAACGGCGACCATCAGGTCGCCGTTGTTGTTTGTGCGTATCCGGACGTCAGCTTGCTGGTGGGGCATAGAGGGCCAGCCAGTTGCCTTCGGTATCCTCGATGATGACCCTGGACCCATGACCACTGCCGATGCTGTGCAGAGGCTCCAGCACCCGCCCGCCGAGCCGTGGGACCAGCAGCTCCGCCTCCTGCAACCTGTCACCGAGGGAGAGATAGATGAGGGGACCGGCACCGCCGGGCTGGTGATATTTGTCCATGGGGCCGAGACAGGCCGCCGCGTTGCTGCCGTCGTGGCGCAGCATGGCAAAGCGCATGGTCTCTTCCTGGATGGGGGTGACCTGCACATCGAGCAGGGCCGAGTAGAAGTCCATGGCGCGATCCAGATCCCGTGTCGGAATGTCGGCCCAGACCAGGGTGTTGTCCATCGTCGTATTCTCCAGAGTTCCCGGCCAACGCGGTCGGTGGCTCTTTGAGGTTAGAAGTGGCTGTCGGGGGGCGCCATGGATAAAAAAAGCGGCGACTGATGGCGCCGCTTGAAGGGGGAAGAGCCGAGTAAGGCTCCCCCTCTTATTTGCCGGCAATGCTGAGCCCGCCAAAGCGGATCAGCGGGGCATAGAAGTCCTTGCCATCGTCGTGGTGCAGCTGGTTGCCGACCGCTTCCAGTTCCCCGAGCAGACGATAGAAGTTGCCCGCCACCGTGATGCCGCGTACCGGCGCCACGCGCTCGCCATTGCGGCAGAGGAAGCCGGAGGCGCCGAACGAGAAGTCGCCGCTCACCGCATCGGCCCCAGAGTGCAGGCCGTCCAGCTTGACCAGCTCCAGGTACTCACCGCTTTGTACCTCGGCCTCGCCGTGGGGGCCGAGCCCGAACACCAGGTGACGAGGGGCCACGTCCAGGGCACTGCGGGCACTGCGGGCGGCTGCACCGTTGCTCGTCACGCCGAAGTGGCGGGCGGTGGCGCTGTTGTGCAGCAGGGTCTTGAGCTCCCCCTCGCCGATGAGCAGGAGATCCGAAGTGGCGGCCCCTTCGCCGTCAAACGCCTTGATCTTCATGCCCCCCGGCATATAGGCACGGCTCTCCAGGGTGAGCCAGCGAGAAGCCACGCTTTGGCCCAGCTTGTCGCGCCAGGGGTTGATCCCCTGCTGGGCCCACTTGCCAGACAGGGCGGACTGGAAGCAGCCAAACAGGCTGGCAAAGCAGTGGGTGCTGAAGATGACGCTGTAGCGACCGCTTGGCACCGCCTCACCCATCAGCAGGCCATCGGCCACGGCGTGGATCTGGCGGATGAGAGGCTGGCTCTCCAATTTGTCGAAGCGCCGTGCGTACTGTCCCTGGTAGTGCATGGACTGGCGGCCCTCCCGCTCGATGAGAGCGGAGCTGTGGCAGCCGACGCTGAATTCCTGATGTTCACAGATGCTGCCCTGGCTGTTGGCAAGCCAGAGGCGGCTCTCCCCCTCGAAGAAGCCGTTGTAGGGGGCGCCGGTCACGTCCGGCAGGGCCAGCATGTCGGACTCGAGGCACAGGGTCAGGGCGATCTTCTCTTCCACCGCCGTGGTGTCGGCCTGATGTATCTCGGCGCAGTCGGTGATGAGCCTGCTCTGCTGCACTGTGATGCGCTGATCCGGGTCCACCTTGGCGAAGCGGCTCGCATCGAGCGCATCCTGCACCATGGCGTCCAGGGCCGACGCGTCGAGGGACTCGGAATAGGCGATGCCGACCCGGCCTTCCTTGATGAGGCGAATGCCGATCTGCTGGCTGCTGGTGACCTTGTATTCACTGAGCTCGCCCTTGTCGGCCTTGAGGGAGAAGGCCTTCTCCTGATTGGCGATGACGTCTGCCTCGGCACCCAGATCGGCGACCTGGTCCAATAGACGGGCAAGCAGTTGGTTCATGTCGAGTTGGCTCATCAGGCGTTCCCTCCGACCAGAATGTTGTCAACCTTGAGCGGCGGCTGGCCGACCGAGGCGGGAATGGATCCGGAGACCGAGCCGCACATGCCGGCGGAGAGGGCCAGATCGCGCCCCACCATGGAGATCTCCTTCAATACCTGCGGGCCGGTGCCGATCAGGGTGGCCGACTTTAGGGGCCGGGTGATCCTGCCCCCCTCGATGAGGTAGGCCTCCTGCACGTTGAAATTGAACTCGCCGGTACCGGGCTGCACAGAGCCCCCCCCCATCCGCTTGGCATAGATACCGTGCTCCACGGTTGCCAGCATGTCGTCGAGGCTGTAGTTGCCCGGTTCGATAGAGGTGTTGCGCATGCGGGAGGCGGGGGCGAACTTGTAGGATTCCCGGCGCCCGGAACCGGTGCGGGCGTAGCCGGTGCGAAGGGCCCCCATTCTGTCCACCAGGAAGCCGGTCAGCACGCCGTCCTTGATGAGCTGGGTGTGCTGGGTCGCCATCCCCTCGTCATCGACGTTGATGGAGCCCCAGGCGTTGCCCTGCAAGCCCTCGTCCACCGCGCTGACCGCGGGGTTGGCGATGAGTTGGCCCATCTTGTCGTGGAACACGGATGCCTTCTTGGCCACCGAGGTGGTCTCCAGCAGGTGACCACACGCCTCGTGGAAGATGACGCCGCCAAAGCCGCTCTCCATGATGACCGGCAGCTTGCCGCTCGGGCAGGGGGCGGCGCCCAGCTTCACCAGTGCCTGGCGGGTGGCGGTGAGAGCCAGCTCGCGGGGATCGATGCTCTCGGCATGCTCCCATCCCTTCATGGCACCGGGGGCTTCATAGCCTACACTCTGCTCGCCCCCGTCCAGGGCGATGGTCTGGGCCATGATGCGGTTGTAGTGGCGGCGATCGCTCACCTGCACCCCTTCGCTGTTGAAGATCTCCACCTCCTGCTCCCAGCCGAGCACGTTGCCCGAGAACTGGCTCACCTTGTCGCTCTCGGCGCGGGCCGCAGCGTCCATGGCATGCAGGTAGGCGATCTTCTGCTCCAGCAGCTTGTCGGCCGACAGCGGCAGAGCGATCGGGTTGCGGTCGGTCAGGCGGGTGAAGTCAAAGGCAGTGGCGGTGACCACGGGGTCACGCCTGTCCTTGGCCGCCAGCAGGGTAACGATGCGCAAGAGCTCGTTGCGATCGGCCAGGTTGGTGTAGCCGTAGAGCACCTTGTGGCCGTAGCACAGGCGAACGCCGATACCGAAGTCGAGACCACCGCTGATGTTCTCTATCTGGCTGGAGAGCAGGCTGAGCTGGCTGCGGCGCTTGCGCTCCACAAACAGCTCGGCGAAATCGGCACCCAGCGCCAGCGCGTGATCGAGCACGTCGCGGGCGATGGCGGGGGCCAACAGGGAGAATGAAGTCATAGAATATCCTTTTCTGGTCTGTCCGTTTGCTTCCGACACCCGGCGTTGTGTTGTTATGGGGTGTCAACCTCATTGTTGCAGACCAGAAGCAAAAAGTCGCTATAGCGTCAGCCGATGATACCAAACGAGAAAATCGGTGCGATTTATGCGCCCGGCAGCCCGAGCGCAGGCTACCGGCAGGGGAGGTTGGCGCCGCTCATGGCGCTCGTTTTATATGAGGTCGACCCACTGCTCGATACGGGGTCGGTCTGGTCGTCCATTGGCTGGCGTCGTCGAACATCCAGACGGCCAGGGTCAGAGCAGTTCGTGGATCTCGCTCAGGATCTGGTCGACCCACTGCTCGATGCGGGACTCGGTCTGGTCGTACTGGTTGGCGTCATCGAGGGCCAGCCCGACGAAGTGGCGGCCATCGTCGATGAGCGCCTTGGAGGCGTCAAACTCGTACCCCTCGTTGGGCCAGTAGCCCACCAGCTTGACCCCCTTGGGGACCAGCTGATCGTGCAGCAGGCCGAGGGCATCCTGATACCACTCCCCATAGCCAAGCTGATCGCCCATGCCAAACAGGGCGATGATGCGTCCCTCCAGATGCAGGTCGGCGATGTCTTCCCAGCGGGATTCCCAGTCCTCCTGCAGCTCGCCGAAGTCCCAGGTGGAGATGCCCAGGATCAGGATGTCGTACTCCTGCATGCGGGCGAGGGGCACATCCTTGATGTTGTGGAGATCGACCAGCTCGGGGCCGATGAGGGCGCGGATCTTCTCGGCGGCCATCTCGGTGTAGCAGGTGGTGGAGCCATAAAACAAACCTATCTTCATCGCTCTTCTCTTGATCGCAGTCGGCAAGGGGCGTGACCGGCACAGCGGCGCCCGGGGGGAGGGCGCCAGTCTAGCAGATTGCGCCGGGCTCTTCACCGCCTGAGGGGATGTGCAGCCTTGCCTTGCAGCCCGGGTGGGTCGGCACGTTACAATGGCGACCTGTTTCCCTGAGCGCGGCGCACCATGAGCAAAGCAGAATCCCATCCCCTGATCGAGCCGTTTCTCGACGCCCTCTGGCTGGAGCGGGGGCTTTCCGACAACACGGTCAGCTCCTATCGCACCGACCTGGAAAAATTTGCCCTCTGGCTCGATGAGCAAGGCGGTTCCCTGCTGCTGGCGGGGCTGGACGACATCCAGCACTACCTCGCCTGGCGGGTGGACCATCAGTTCGCGGCCAGCAGTACGGCCCGTTTCCTCTCGGCCCTGCGCCGCTTCTACCAGTATCTCAATCGCGAGAAGCTGCGCAGCGACGATCCCACCGTGCTGCTGGAGGGGCCAAAGCTCCCCAAAAAGCTGCCATCGGATCTGAGCGAAGCCGAGGTGGAGGCGCTGCTGCAAGCGCCCCTGGTGGACGATCCGCTGGAGCTGCGGGACAAGGCAATGCTCGAGCTGCTCTACGCCACCGGGCTGCGGGTGTCCGAGCTGGTGGGGCTGACCGCCGAACACGTCAGCCTGCGCCAGGGGCTGGTGCGGGTGGTGGGCAAGGGCAACAAGGAGCGCCTGGTCCCCATGGGGGAAGAGGCGGTGCATTGGCTGGAGCGCTACTACCGGGAGGGGCGCACCCTGCTGCTGGGTGGCACCAGCTCGGACGTGGTGTTCCCCTCCAAGCGGGCCCGGATGATGACCCGCCAGACCTTCTGGCACCGCATCAAGCTCTATGCCCTGAGAGCCGGCATCAGGGGGGAACTCTCCCCCCACACCCTGCGTCACGCCTTCGCCACCCACCTGCTCAATCACGGCGCCGACTTGCGGGTGGTGCAGATGCTGCTGGGCCACGCGGATCTCTCCACCACCCAGATCTATACCCACGTGGCCAACGAGCGGCTCAAGGCACTGCACGGCCAGCACCACCCCAGAGCCTGATCGCCTCATCGGCCTTGCAACAAAAAACCGCCCGAAGGCGGTTTTTTTTTCAGCACACGACAGGGAGGAAACGGTTATTTCCCCTGCTGGGATTTCAGCAAGTCGCGGATCTCGGTCAGCAGCTCCTGATCCTTGGTGGGGCCGGCCGGGGCAGCGGCTTCCTCTTCCTGCTTCTTCTTCAGGGTGTTGATGGCCTTGAGCCCCATGAAGATGGCGAAGGAGATGATCAGGAAGTCGATACAGGTCTGGATGAACTTGCCGTAGGCGATGACCACGGCAGGGGCATCCCCTTCAGCGGCCTTCAGGGTCACGGCGAGATCGCTGAAATCCACGCCCCCCAGGATCAGCCCGATGGGGGGCATGATCACGTCTCCCACGAAGGAGGAGACAATCTTGCCAAAGGCGGCACCTATGATGATACCGACCGCCATGTCGATCACATTGCCCCTGGATGCAAAGGCCTTGAACTCTTGAATCAGACTCATTTTTCCCCCTAGAAATGGACAACGTGCCACCTGAGCGCACGTCGATTTGAATAATAAAACATCAGCAAAACAGAGGGATGACTAAAGATGTCTCCCATCGTCCTGATTAGCTTGCGGGGCTCAAGCCCGATTGGCAACCTGTCATCCCGTGATTTTTTCTTGCGGACGTTATTAATCGATCACTAATTAAGGTCTTTGGGAGAGGGAATTGTCTGGGTTACCTTATGAGACCCTTCAATCATGCCAAGTGAATGAGCTGATGCGATATTTACTGCTGGGAATGATGCTGCTGTGCGCTTTTGCGGCCAGCGCGGGGATGGACCCCCATGTGTTGAAACAGACCATAGAGCAGCGCCTCGGTGTGCAGGTCTACCTGGTGGACGAGACCCCCATGCCGGGCCTCTATCTGCTGGGCACGGCCCAGGGACTGCTCTATAGCGATGCCAGGGGAGACTATGTGCTGCAGGGCTCCATGCTGGATCTGGCCCACGACATGAGAAACCTCACCCGGCTCAGCCAGCAGCAACGCAGGCTGGCGCTCCCCCAGATAGGGGAGGCCCGGCTCTGGCTCAAGGCCACCCCTGAACGCCACCGCCTCACCCTGTTTACCGATCTCGCCTGCGGTCCTTGCCGCATCGCGCTGGAGGAGTTGCCCCGCTTGCAGGCGAGGGGCGTGAGCGTGCAACTGCTGCCTGCGCCTGTCGCCGCCTCGGATCAGGCTAGCTGGTGCGATCCCGGGCTGCTGCGCGAACTCAACTTCAGCGATCGTTTGCCTGAGAGCGGCTGTAATGCGATCCTTGCCCATCATATCGGCCTGAGCCAATGGCTCGGGATCAAGGCGTCACCGAGCTGGGTCCTGCCCAATGGCGATCTGGTGCGTGGTTACCAGAGCCCCGAACAACTGCTCAAGATACTGGATCACATCAATGCCCCTGCTAATCCGTCGTCGTCCGCGAGTTGATGATTCCCATCTGCCCGTCACCCTGCACCCGCTGCTTCGTCAAATCTTCGCCAGCCGCGGGGTCGAAGACCCTGCCCTGCTGGAGCGCAGTGCCAACCAGCTGCTGCCGCCCCAGCGCCTGTTCGGCATGGCGCAGGCGGTGCCGCTGCTGGCCGAGGCGCTGACGGCGCAAAAACGCATTCTCATTGTCGGGGACTTTGACTGCGACGGCGCCACCAGCTCGGCGCTGTGCGTGCTGGCCTTGCGCGCCATGGGTGGTCGTCACATCGATTTTCTGGTGCCCAACCGCTTCGAGTTCGGCTATGGCCTCACCCCGGAGATCGTCGAGCTGGCGGTGGCCCGCGGCGCCGAGTTCCTGATCACGGTGGACAACGGCATCTCCAGCATCGCCGGGGTGGCGGCGGCCAAGGCGGCCGGCATGCAGGTACTGGTTACCGATCACCATTTGCCCGGCCAGGAGCTGCCTGACGCCGACGCGATAGTGAACCCCAACCAGCATGGCTGCGACTTCCCCTCCAAGTCCCTGGCCGGGGTCGGGGTTGCCTTCTATCTGATGGCGGCTCTCAACACCCATCTGCGCCAGAGCGGCTGGTATGAGCGCCAGGGGCTGCGCGCCCCCAACGTGGCGGATTACCTCGATCTGGTGGCCCTCGGCACCGTGGCCGACGTGGTGGCGCTCGATGGCAACAACCGCATCCTGGTTCATCAGGGCTTGCAGCGGATCCGGGCCGGCCGCTGCCGCCCCGGCATCCAGGCGCTGGTGGACGTGTCGGGTCGCGACGGGCGTCGCCTGTGCGCTGCCGATCTCGGCTTTGCGCTGGGGCCGCGCCTCAACGCGGTGGGCCGGCTCGATGACATGTCCCTCGGGGTCGCCTGTCTGCTCTGTGACGACATCAATCTGGCGCGCCAGTTCGCCTCCGAAATGGACAGCCTCAACCAGGAGCGCAAGGAGATCGAGCAGGGGATGCAGCAGGAGGCGCTCGCCACTTTGGAGCAGATCCGTTTTCGTGACGGCGAGGTACCGCCCGGCATAGTGCTGCACCGAAACGAGTGGCATCAGGGGGTGGTGGGGCTGGTGGCCTCCAAGGTGAAGGAGAAGTACTACCGCCCGGTCATCGCCTTTGCCGAGAGCAGCGAGACCGAGCTCAAGGGCTCCGGGCGCTCCATCCCGGGGGTGCACCTGCGCGATGCGCTGGAACTGCTCGATACCCGCCACCCCGGCTTGATGGGCAAGTTTGGCGGCCACGCCATGGCGGCCGGGTTGACCCTGCCCAAGGCCAATATCGAGGCCTTCGGGCGGGCTTTTGAGGCGGTCATCGGCGAGCTGGTGACCCCTGAGCTCTTGACCGGGGTGCTGCTCACCGACGGCGAACTGCTGCCGGACGAGCTCACCCTCGAGCTGGCGGAGCTTATTCGCGCCTCCGGCCCCTGGGGTCAGGCCTTCCCCGAGCCGCTGTTTGACGGCGAGTTCGTGCTGGTGCAGCAGCGGCTGGTGGGGGAGAAGCACCTCAAGATGATGCTGACCACGGATTCCGGCCACGCGGTGGATGCCATCGCCTTTGGCGTCGACTTGCAGCGCTGGCCCGACGCTTCGGTGAAGCGGGTGCGACTGGTCTACCGGCTCGACGTCAACGAGTGGCGTGGCAACCGAAGCGTGCAGCTGTTGGTGGAGCATCTGGAGGCCGCCGGCCTCTGACGTTCGTGAGTTTCTTTTGCTGCCTATGACGGCCACCTCAGGGTGGCCGTTTTTTTATGGTGTTAACCCGGATGTTGTCGTTGACCCGTCTATTGCTTCACAGTTTAAGCTTCCCTTCATCGGGTCACGGACCCCACTGCGAGTCGCTGTCATGAAAATATCCGAACTGGCCCGGCGCTGCGGCCTGGCCCGCTCCACCCTGCTCTATTACGAGAAGCTGGGGGTGATTACGGGCACGAGGGGCGCCAACGGCTATCGCCACTACGACGATGACGATCTGCAGCGGCTGCGGATGGTACAGGCCCTGCAGGCCGGCGGGCTCAGCCTCAAGCAGTGCCTCGCCTGCCTGGCGGGCGAGCTGGAGCAGGCAACGCTGGAAGCCCGGGTCAGGGAGCTGGATGAAGAGCTGGCGCGGATGCAACGCGCCCGGGATCTGCTGGCGGATCTCGCCGGTTTGCGTGCGCACTCCGGCGAAGAGTTCAAGGCCTGGCAGCGGCAACTGCAGCATCAAGCCCCGCAGGCTTACTTTGCCTGGGTGATGAAGCAGGGATTCAGTGAAAAAGAGCGTTATCACCTGCAGTGGCTCAGCAAAGACATGAATGAACATGAACGTTACATCCGGGATTTCAAGCTGCTGCTGGATGGCATGAGCTATTGGGGGCCGGGCGATAGCCTCTTCACCCAGCAGCAATTTGCCGCGCTGCCCAGCCAGCCTCGCCGGATCCTCGACATGGGCTGTGGGCGCGGCGCCGCCACCCTGGCGCTGGCACAGGTGACGGACGCCCCCATCGTAGCCATCGATCTGGACGAGGAGGCGCTGGCCGCCGTGGCGAGATCGGCCAGTGCGGCGGGGCTGAGTCAGGTCACTACTCTGTGCGCCAACATGGCGGCGCTGCCGGCAGACCTGGCCCCCGCCGATCTCATCTGGGCCGAGGGGAGCGCCTACACCATCGGGGTGGCCAATGCGCTCAAAGCCTGGCGGGCACACCTTGCCGGCCCTGCTGCCTGCCTGGTGCTGAGCGACCTGGTGTGGCTGACGGACACGCCGCCAGAGGAGGCGCTGGCGTTCTGGCAGCGGGATTATCCCGCCATGCAGACCCTGGCGGGCCTGCTCAAAACGGTGAAGGAGGCGGGTTATCGCTGCCTGTGGCACACCCCGTTGCCGCAAAGGGCCTGGCACAACTATCTGGATCCCATCGAGCGCAATCTGGCGCGCCACAGTGCCGAGCTGGGGGATAGCCCAGCCTGGCAGGACTTGAGCCGGGAAGTGGCCATCCACCGCCAACACCTGGGCAGCTACGGCTATGTGATCTGCTGCCTGCAGGCAGTCTGATCAGGCCATCCATTGCAAGATAACAAACGGAGAAAACCTTATGAGCATCATCATTCGGCCCGAAACAGGCGCCGATCACGACGCCATTGAAGCGCTGACCGTGGCCGCGTTCCTCAATGCCCCCCATACCGATCACAACGAGCAGCTGATCGTGCGCGCCTTGCGCCAGGCCGGGGCACTCAGCCTGTCGCTGGTGGCGGAGCTGGAGGGGCAAGTGGTCGGCCACCTCTGCTTCTCGCCGGTGACCATCAGTGATGGCAGCCCGCACTGGTATGGTCTTGGTCCCATTTCGGTCTCCCCTGCGCTGCACGGCAAGGGGCTGGGGTCACGGCTGATGGAGGCGGGTCTGGCCGAGCTCAGGGGGATGAGTGCGGCCGGCTGCGTGGTGCTGGGGGAGCCCGGCTTCTACGGCCGTTTCGGTTTCGTGCCCGAGCCGGGGTTGACGCTGCCCGGCGTGCCGCCCGAGTACTTCATGGCCCGCTTGTTCGGCGCTGCCATGCCCAGTGGTGAAGTGCGCTACCACCAGGCCTTCCAGCAGGGGTGAGCCCTCACCTTGAGGAAGATGAAAGTCGCTTTCTCAAGGTGGTGCAACCTTGTCGGTTTTAGGGAATGGGGCGGTGTTTAATATCAACCTTTCTGATATCTCATGGTGGAAAATGCAATAAGTGACGGTATTGTGATATATTCCACCTGTAATTTTTCTTGACGGACAGCCCCCTTGTCATCCTCTCGCCGCCCCTCGTCATGGCCGATGGTGCTTGCCATCGCCTGCCTTCTCTGGCTTGCCGCTGCGGCGGCGGCAGGGGTCGTTGCAACGCCGGGAATGGAGACGCAAGGGCAGGAGCGGCCGATGCTGTTCCATGAGCCAGCGAACCCGGGGCTTGCCGACAACGTCAGCCTGCCGCCCGCCTCCCAGTGGCGGCTCGGTTTCGAACAGGGACGGCGACTGGAAGGGGCCGCTCATGCCGAGCTCTACCAGATGCTGCTGGCCTGGTTCCAGCACGAGATCCTCGGCCTGCTCTGCGGCCTGCTGTTTTTCCTGCCTCTCATCTATCTCAGGCAGCGGCCCGACTACTTCGGCGCTCTGCACACACGGCGGCTTCGCTGCCACCACCTGCAATATCGCTTCTGCCAGGGCGACTAGGTTCACCAGCCGGGCGCCCGCCCGTTTGATCCCCGTCATTGAGTACCGCTGACCGGGCTGCTCGGCAGTCTGGCGGCTGCCGTGGTCATTACCGGGTGCTGCGCCAGCTCTCTCTGTAAACGTCATCTTCGCGACTGGCCGTTGGCCGGGCGCGGACATGCTCTTATTGCAACCAAGTGGTGAACTCATTCATGGACTATTACGTCAATCTCTTCATCCAGTCGATCTTTGTGGAAAACCTGGCGCTGGCCTTCTTTCTTGGCATGTGCACCTTCCTGGCCGTTTCCAAGAACATCAACACCGCCTTCGGTTTGGGCATGACGGTGCTGGTGGTCATGGTGATCGCCATCCCCCTCAACAACCTGATCTACCGCCATATCCTGCGTCCCGAGAGTACCTTCCTCGGGGAGTTTGATCTGGGCTTTCTCGATTTCATCGTCTATATCGGGGTGCTGGCGGCGCTGGTGCAGGTGATGGAGATGGTGCTCGACAAACATTTCCCGGCGCTCCATCACGCGCTCGGCATCTATCTGCCGCTGCTGACGGTGCACTGCGCCATCTTCGGCGGGGTGATGTTCATGGCCCAGCGGGATTACGACTTCATCGAATCCGTGGTCTACGGGGCGGGCTCAGGGCTGGGCTGGCTGCTGGCCATCGTCGCCATTGCGGGGTTGCGCCAGAAGATGAAGTATTCGGATGTGCCCGAGGGGCTGCGGGGGATCGGCATTACCTTCATCGTGGCGGGGCTGATGTCTCTCGGCTTCATGTCTTTTTCCGGCATCTCGCTCTGAGCCATGGGCCGGGTGGTGGCCCAATGAAGGTGCTCAATCCAGACGCTTTGCCATGTTGTAGCCCGTGATGGTGAAGCCCAGCGCCTGATAGAGCGCCAGTGCCCTCGGGTTGTCATGGGCCACCCTCAGCTTGATCTGGTTGATGCCTAGGGGGGTGAGCTGCGCCTCCAGGGCGGCCATGGCAGCCTTGCCGAGGCCGCGACCACGATGGGGCGGTGTCACATAGAAGTCGTAGATGAAGGTGGTGCCGGCGGCGTCGTCGATGGCGTGCCAGAGATAGCCCAGAGGCTCGCCCGGTGCGTTCGAGGCTTCAGGTACCATGGCGAGCAGGTGATGACTCGGGGTGGCGACACCCAGTGGCAGGAGCTGCTGCAACGAGGCGTCGGCCTGACGGTGGGCGTCAGGCAGCGCCATCCCGTGGTTGTTGGCAAGATCCTGGGCGTATTCCTCGATGAAGTAGTCGCGATAGGCGGGAAAGTCTGCGTCACGCAGGGGGATCAGGCGAATGGTGAGAGTCGGCATCCGGCACAGCACTCCAGAGAAGGGGAGTGGCCACGTTACGCCAGAACGGCGCCAATCACAAAGGGACAACCGCTGCCTGCGAGGTGACGGCGATAAAAAAAAGAGCGCCCAGGGGCGCTCTTTTTCTGCCTGCAGGAAAAGAGGCTTATTTAACCTCTTCCCCCTTGGCTTGCAGGTCTGCGTGGTAGGAGGAACGCACGAAGGGACCGCAGGCGGCGTGGCTGAAGCCGAGATCCATGGCCACATCCTTGAGTTCGTCGAACTCTGCGGGCGGCACATAACGCTTCACCGGCAGGTGGTGGCGGCTCGGTTGCAGATACTGGCCCAGGGTCAGCATGTTGACGCCGTGCTCGCGCAGATCCTTGAGTACCTCGACGATCTCCTCGTTGGTCTCGCCAAGGCCCATCATCAGACCGGACTTGGTCGGCACGTGGGGGTGCATCTCCTTGATGCGGCGCAGCAGCTCCAGGGACCACTTGTAGTCGGCACCCGGACGGGCAACCCGGTACATGCGCGGGGCGGTTTCCAGGTTGTGGTTGAAGACGTCAGGCGGGGTCTCGCGGAACACCTCCAGCGCCTGCTCCATCCGGCCACGGAAGTCCGGGGTCAGGATCTCGATGCGGGTCTGGGGGCTGTGCTCGCGGATCTCGCGGATGCAGTCGGCGAAGTGCTGGGCACCGCCGTCCCGCAGATCGTCGCGGTCCACCGAGGTGATCACCACGTACTTGAGGTTCATCTCCTTGATGGTGAGTGCCAGCTTCTTCGGTTCCTCCGGATCCAGCGGCAACGGACGGCCGTGGGCCACGTCGCAGAAGGGGCATCGGCGGGTACAGATGGCGCCCATGATCATGAAGGTCGCGGTGCCGTGGTTGAAGCACTCCGCCAGGTTGGGGCAGGAAGCCTCTTCACACACAGAGTGCAGCTTGTTTTTGCGCAGGGTGCTCTTGATGTGCTCGATCTTCTGGCTCGACGGCGGCAGCTTGATCCGCATCCACTCCGGCTTGCGCAGCACTTCCTCGTTGGGATCCGGCATGAATTTCACCGGGATCAGGGCCATCTTGTCGCCATCGCGCAGCTTGACGCCCGGCTCCATACGAACGGGTTTGCTCATGATTCACTCTCGGTGTTTGTTATTGTCTGGTTGACGGTCACCAGGGGCCTTGCGGCTCCCTCGTGACCACGGGGCATGGGGTTGCTCATGCCGCCTCTTCGGTATTCGTGATCTCTTGGTAGCCAATCAGGCGGGCCAGCTCCGTCACCAGCAGGGACTGTGCCTCGGCGACGCTCTGCGGGCCGCCCAGGGCGCTGGTCTGGGTCATGGCCATGCCCGCATAGCCGCACGGATTGATGCGCAGGAAGGGAGTCATGTCCATGTTGACGTTGAGGGCCAACCCGTGGAACGAGCACCCCTTGCGAATGCGCAAACCCAGGGACGCCAGTTTGGCTTCCATACCCAGATCGCTCTTCACGTAGACGCCCGGGGCATCGGCCTTGGCGTAGGCCTCGATATTGCTTTTGGCGAGCGTGTTGATGATGGCGGTTTCGAGGCAGGTCACCAGCTCCCGTACAGAGAGCTTGCTGCGGCGCACATCCACCAGCACGTAGAGCACCAGCTGGCCCGGGCCGTGATAGGTCACCTGGCCGCCGCGATCACTCTGCACCACCGGGATGTTGCCCGGGGCGAGCAGGTGTTCGGCCTTGCCGGCCTGGCCCTGGGTGTAGACGGGGTCATGCTCCACTACCCAGAACTCGTCCGGGGTGTCGGGGGTGCGATTGTCGGTGAACGCCTTCATGGCGTCCCACACCGGCTGGTAGGGGCGACGGCCCAGCTGTCTGACGAGCAGTTGGCCGGCTGACGGTTGTGGCTCGGCGGGCGTTTCGAGTGACATCTTTCCTCACTGGCGGCGCGGTGTCGGTACGGTCGCCGCTGCGACCGGGCGGCAAATAATCAGTCGCCCCGGTGGCGGGGCGAGAGAGGCAACTTACAGGACGTAACGAACCAGCTCGATCTTGCCAAGGGCGGTATACATGGCCTCGATGTGTTCCTTGCTCTGGGCGGTGACCGTCACCCGTACCGAGTGATAGTTGCCCTTGGAGCTCGGCTGAACGGTCGGGCTGTAGGTGCCGGGGGCGTGCTGCTGCAGCACTTCCACCACCATGTCGGGCAGGGCGGGATCGGCCACGCCAAGCACCTTGAACGGGAACTTGCAGGGGAACTCCAGCAGTTCATCAAACTTGGTATTCATCTACTTCACCTTTCTGGGTCGCCGGGACGCGACGTCATCTTTACGTCTTTGAGGGCCGCCGAAACGGTCCCCTCATCTGCCCCCAGGGGACAGTTCCCAGTCTATATGGGCATGAGCCGCCTCGGGATCAAGACCCGGCGGTGCGGCAAGACGTGGAAATGCTGCTTTTTACCACAAATCGTCAGTCGGCGGAACCTGCAGATTACAGGGTTATTGACTGGACAGACCGCAAAAGACAGCAGCGGCGCCTGTTGGCGCCGCTGCTTGAGGAAGGGTCTGTTACTTGAACCAGCTGGAGACCAGCATCACCAGGTAATCCCACAGGCGGCTTATCAGGCCACCTTCCTGCACCTCTTCCAGGGCAACCAGGGGAACCTGCTTGATCTCCTTGTCCCCTTGCTTGAGGTACACGGTGCCGACGCGCTGGCCCTTGGCCAGGGGCGCCTTCAGCTCGCTCTCCAGCTGGAAGTCCGCCTTGAGGTTGTTGCCCTGGCCACGGGTGACCAGCACGGAGACGTCCTTGTCGACCCCCAGCTTCACTTCCGGCTTGTCGCCCATCCAGATCTTCTGGGTGACCAGTTCGGTGCCCGCCTTGTAGGGGGTCAGGCTCTGGAAGAAGCGGAAGCCGTAGGTGAGCAGCTTCTTGCTCTCGGCAGCGCGGGAGGCCTCGCTGTTGGCCCCCATGACCACGGCGATCAGGCGCATGCCTTCGTTGTTGGTGGCGGAAGAGACCAGGTTGTAGCCGACCTGGCTGACGTGACCTGTCTTGATGCCGTCAACCTGCAGGGATTGGTCCCACAGCAGGCGGTTGCGGTTGTGCTGGGTGATGCCGTTGAACACGAAGGACTTCTGGGAGTAGATCTTGTACTCCTCCGGCTGATCGTGGATCAGGGCCTGACCCAGGCGGGCCATGTCGCGGGCGGTACTGTAGTGGCCCTCTTCATCCAGGCCGTGGGGGTTCTTGAACTGGGAGTCCTTCATGCCGAGCTTGGCGGCCCAGGCGTTCATCAGGCTGGCGAAGGAGTCGGTGCTGCCTGCGAGGTGCTCGGCCATGGCGACGCAGGCGTCGTTGCCGGACTGGATGATGATGCCCTTGTTGAGATCATCGACGGAGACCTGCTTGCCCACCTCGATGAACATCTTGGAGGAGTCGGAGTAGTTCTTGGACCAAGCGTTCTGGCTGATGGTCACCATGTCGGTGCCCTTGATGTTCCCTTTGTGCAGCTCGTCGCCGACGATGTAGGAGGTCATCATCTTGGTCAGGCTGGCGGGGGGCAGACGCTCGTCGGCGTTCTGCTCGGCCAGCACCTGGCCCGAGAAGTAGTCGATCAGGATGTGGGCCTTGGCGGAGATCTCGGGCGCGGCAGGCACCACCATGGGGGCGCTGTTCAAAGTGGGGACCGGCTGGGCACTCGGCAGGGCCGAATCCGGGGTCGGAACAGGCTGGTTGGCCTGAGCGGTGGCGCTTAACAGGGAGGCCAGAATAACGGAGCGGGCAAATTTGGACATCTTGAAATTCCTGGTGCCTGGATGGGATGTACCCAAGTTGAAAAAAAGCGGGCCCCACTATACCAGATGTGCGTGTCGGTCATAGTCCGAGATGCGACCTGGACGGGATTTTATGGGATGGCCCCCGACCTCGCGTCGTATCCCGGCGCGAGGTCGTGGCGGGCATCAGGGCACGATGAAGGCCTGCTCCAACCCACCCTGGCGTATCTGCTCGAGCAGGGGGGCCTGCTTGTCGCTGGCCACGGGCCCGAGCAGGACGCGGAAGACGGCGCCGTGCGCCACCACCTGGTACGGCACGCCATAGCGCTGGGTCATCACCTTGCCCATGGCCTCGGCCCGCGCCTGCGAGCCGCTGGCAAGCACCTGGATCATCTTGCCCTGGGTCGCACCGGCCTTGGGAAGAGAGACGGTGGTGGTCGCCGTGGCGGCAGGAGCAGGCGCGGCCTTGGCCGGTGCCGTGGGGGCCGGCGTCTCGTTGACGAAGGAATTGGCTGCTGGCGCCGCAGTCTCCATGGGCGTCATCGGGGTCATGGGCACCATCTCCACCATCTGATCCGGCTGATCGGTGATGAGTTCGAGGCGCACCCGGGCCTCACCCCCTTCCACCATCTCCAGCTGCGCGGCGGCGGCGTGGGAGAGATCGATGAGGCGATCGCTGCCGAAGGGGCCGCGATCATTGACGCGTACTATGGTCTCCAGACCGTTGTCCAGATTGGTGACCCGCACGTAGCTTGGCAGGGGCAGGTTGCGGTGGGCGGCGCTGAACAGGGTGCTGTCCTGCACGTCGCCGTTGGCAGTCTTGTTGCCGTCCAGATCCCGGGAGAGCCAACTGGCAGTGCCTTCCTCGCTGTAGTGCTTGATGTCGCGCCACACCTCAAACTTCTGCTTGCCGATCCAGTAGTCCCGGTTGCCGCTCTCGCTCATGGGTTCGGGGCGGGGAATGGCGCCGGTCGCCTGGGGGATCTCGATGACCTGGGGCTTCTCCTGGGGGACGGGCTCCGGCGGCAGCGGCTGGGGTTCGGGTTGGCTGCTACAGGCGGCCAGCAACAAGGTCAGGCTGAGGGGAAGAAGTTTGTGGCTGTAATGCATAAGCGTCCTGGATGGCTTGACTGAGTTGATGCACCGCCATCGCATAGAGAGGGCTGCGATTGTAGCGGGTGATCACGTAAAAATTGTGGCGCGCGACCCAGTATTCCGGTCCTTCGGCCTGCTCCATCGCCAGCAGTTTTACCGGCGTCTCGGGTGACGGCGGTGTGGCGACTTCAATGCCCGCAGCGGCCAGCTCTGCCCAGCGGTGTCTTAGCTCGGGCTCGGGTGCAAGCAGGGTACCTACTGGCGCCAATCCGATCAAGGCGGGCTCCACCACCGGCTCGCCCCAGCGCCAGTGGTGCAGGGCGAAGTAGTTGGCCACGCTGCCGATGGCATCTGCCGGGTTGGCGAAGAGATCCCGCTTGCCGTCTCCGTCGAAGTCGACCGCGTAGTGGCGGTAGCTGGAGGGCATGAACTGGCCCATGCCCATGGCGCCGGCATAGGAGCCCTTGAGATTGGTGAGCGGCCACTTCTCTTCCCGGGCAAGCAGCACCAGCTGGGCAAACTCCTTGGCGAAGAAATCCGCCCGTTCTGGGTAGTGGAATCCCAGGGTGTAAAGGCTGTCGAGCACCGGATGGCGGCCCATCTGTCGACCGTAAAAGGTCTCGATGCCGATGATGGCGACGATGAGGGAGGCGGGGACCTGGTAGGTCTGCTCGGCCCGTGCCAGGGTGGCGGCATGGCGCTGCCAGAATCCCACTCCGTCCCGGATGCGCTCCGGGGTGACGAACAGCGGCCTGTAGCGGTGCCAGGGCTTGGCTTCCCAGGGGCGGCGGATGGTGTCCAGCACCTCCTGGCGCAGGCTGGCCTGGGCGGCGGCGGCCTGCAACTCTGCCAGCGGCACCTGCTGCTGCTCGGCCAGCAGGCTGAGCCGGGCCGGCGAGACGGCAGCACTCGCCGTCAGGGTGCACAGAGATAGAGCCAGCCAGCCGAGCCGCATCAGGCGAGCAGCCGCCTGTGGGTCTGGATGGACATCAGAACGCCGAAGCCCGCCATCAGGGTCACCATGGAGGTGCCGCCGTAGCTCACCAGTGGCAGGGGAACCCCTACCACCGGCAGGATGCCGCTTACCATGCCCATGTTGACGAACACATAGACGAAGAAGGTCAGGGTCAGGGCGCCCCCCAGCAGGCGTTCGAAGCTGTTCTGGGCCTGCATGGAGATAAACAGGCAGCGGCTGATGATGTAGAGGTAGATGACCAGCAAGAGGGCCACTCCCACCAGACCGAACTCCTCGCTGAAGACGGCGAAAATGAAGTCGGTGTGGCGCTCTGGCAGGAATTCGAGCTGTGACTGGGTGCCTTGCAGCCACCCCTTGCCGAACACGCCGCCGGAGCCGATCGCAATCTTGGACTGGATGATGTGATAGCCGCGACCGAGCGGGTCCTTCTCCGGGTCCAGCAGCATCAGCACCCGCTGGCGCTGGTAGTCGTGCATCAGGAAGAACCAGAGTACCGGCATGAAGGCGCAGATGAGCAAGACCGCGAGCCCGATGAGCCACCAGCTGATCCCCGCCAGGAAGATGACGAAGAAGCCGGAAGCGGCCACCAGGATGGAGGTGCCGAGATCGGGTTGGGCCGCGATCAGCAGGGTGGGCAGCAGCACCATCACCAAGGCGATCATCACATGGCTGAACTTGGGCGGCAGGGAGTGCCGGCTGAGCCAGGCGGCCACCATGATGGGCATGGAGAGTTTCATCACCTCGGAGGGCTGGAACTTCATGAAGCCGAGATCGAGCCAGCGCTGGGCCCCCTTGCCGATATGGCCGAACACGTCCACCGCGATGAGCAGCAGCACCACCACCGCAAACAGGGGCACCGACCAGCGGGCATAGAGGGAGGGCGGCAGCTGGGCCATGCCGATCATCAGACCGAAGGCCAGGGCGCCGCGCACCAGCTGGCGCACGATGGAGTCGAGATCCTGGCCCGAGGCGGAGTAGAGCACCACCATGGAGAGGGCCATCAGGGTCAGCAGGCCGAGCAGCAGCGGCAGGTCGATGTGCAGCTTGTACCAGATGCTCTGCTGGCGGGCAGAATTACTCATTGGGAAACGACCTCACTCGGTTGGGACGGCTTTTCCGGTGCCGGTGGCAACTGGGGTTCCGGCGGCAGCAGATAGGCATCCAGCATGTGGCGGGCGACCGGTGCCGCCATGGCGCTGCCGCCCCCGGCGTTCTCCAGCACCAGGGCGACCACTGCCTTGGGTGCCTCGAAGGGGGCGAAGGCGACGAACAGGGCGTTGTCGCGGTGCTCCACCTTGGTGGTGGCCGCGTTGTAGACCTGGTTCTCCTTGAGGCCCACCACCTGGGCGGTGCCGGACTTGCCCGCCGCCTTGTAGGGGGTATTGGCGAAGGCGCGGCGCCCCGTCCCTTCGTGGCCGTTGATGACGCGCCACATGCCGTCCTTGGCCACCTGCCAGTAGGTATCGCTCTTGGCGGCGATGGCCACGTTCGGGTTGATGGGGGCGTTGACCACGCCATCGGAGGAGGCGGTGCTCTTGAGCAGGTGCGGCGTCACGTCGTGACCGTTCTGGGTCAGGATGCTGATGGCCTTGGCGAGCTGGATCGGGGTGGCGCTCCAGTAGCCCTGGCCGATGCCGATGGAGATGGTGTCCCCCTGGTACCAGGGTTGACGCCAGCGGGCCATCTTCCAGTCCCGGGAGGGCATGACGCCCCGGGTCTCTTCATAGAGGTCCACGCCGCTGTACTGGCCGAAGCCGAACTTGGTCATGTAGCTGTTGATCTTGTCGATGCCGACCCGGTAGGCGAGATCGTAGAAATAGGTATCCGCCGATACTTCGATGGCACGATAGACGTCGAGCCAGCCGTGGCCCCAGCGGCGCCAGTCCCGGAACTTCTTGGTGGTGCCCGGGATGGAGAAGCTGGGCCCGCCGAAGTAGCGGTAATTGGGAGTGATCGCCCCCTCGTTGAGCCCCATCACCGCCATCATGGGCTTGACAGTGGAGGCGGGGGCATAGATGCCCTGGGTGGTGCGGTTCACCAGCGGCCGGGCGGGATCGTTGAGCAGCGCCGAGTAGTTGGCGCTGGAGATGCCGGTCACGAACAGGTTGGGGTCGTAGCTCGGGCTCGATTCCATGGCCAGGATGGCGCCGGTGTTGGGCTCCATCATCACGATGGCGCCCCGGCGGCCGGCCAGCAGCTCCTGGGCTTTCAACTGCAGGCGGATGTCGATGTTGAGGTAGATGTCCTTGCCGGGCTCGGGGGGCTGGAATTTCAGGGTGCGCACCACCCGGCCGCGGTTGTTCACCTCGACCTCCTGATAACCCGCTACGCCGTGCAGCTGATCCTCGTAGTACTTCTCCACCCCCTGTTTGCCGATGTCCTTGGTGGCGGCATAGTTTGCGAGCTTCTCCTCCTTCTCGAGACGCTCCACGTCACGGGTGTTGATCTTGGCCACGTAGCCCAGGGCATGGGTGAGGGTGTCGCCGAACGGGTAGTAACGCTTGAGGTAGGCCTCGATGCTGGCCCCCGGGTAGTTGTGCTGGTTGACCGAGAAGAGGGCGACCTGGTATTCGGTCAGCTTCTCGAACAGGGGCACGGGCTTGAAGCGGCGCTGACGTTTGACCTCGGCCAGGAACTTCTCCTTGGTCCCCTCCGGCAGGGCCAGCAGGGTGATGAGGTCGTCCGCGGTCTTCTCCAGGTTCTCAGTCTCTTCGGGCACGATCTCCAGGCTGTAGACAGGGCGGTTTTCCGCCAGCAGGACACCGTTGGCGTCGTAGATGAGGCCACGGGGCGGCGCCACCGGCACCACACGGATGCGGTTGTCGTTGGATCGGGTCTGATAGGTTTCGTAAGACTCTACTTGCAGGTAGTAGAGGTTAGCCAGCAGCACCAGCATGAGGGTGACCATGCCGATGTAGGCGACCAGGGTGCGCCGGAAGAACAGACGTCCCTCGGCACTGTGATCGCGCATTTCAATGCGATTCTTCAGCATGCCGTTACCTTGTGGCTGACGTGCGGGTGAGAGAGGAGAAATGCATGCTCAGGGTCGGCATGGGTCACTCTCTGTGATAAGGGTGATTGGTGGTGATGCTCCAGGCGCGATAGAGGCTCTCGGCCACCAGTACCCGCACCAGGGGATGGGGCAGGGTCAGGGGCGAGAGCGACCAGCTCTGCTCCGCAGCAGCCTTGCACTCGGGGGAGAGCCCCTCCGGGCCACCCACCAGCAGCGCCACGTCCCGGCCATCCAGCTTCCAGGCTTCCAGTTGCACGGCGAGCTGCTCCGTGGTCCAGGGCTTGCCCGGAATGTCCAGGGTCACGATACGAGAGCGGCCGGCGGCGGCCAGCATGGCTTCCCCTTCCTTTTGCAGGATGCGGGGAATGTCGGCATTCTTGCCGCGCTTGCCTGCGCCGATCTCGACCAGCTCGAACGGCATGTCTTTGGGGAAGCGGCGACGGTACTCTTCGAAGCCATGCTCTACCCAGGCAGGCATCTTGGTGCCCACGGCAATCAACTGGATCTTCATCTTTGGTTACGCTGTCGCCCTTTATTGCGAATTGACCTGGGCGGCGCCGCTCCAGAGTTTTTCCAGCTGGTAGAAGTCGCGGTATTCATCCTGCATCACGTGGACGATGACCGACCCCATGTCCACCAGCACCCACTCACCGGTGAGTTCCCCTTCCACGCTCAGCAGGTCGAGCCCCGCATGACGGGCCTCGCTGGCGAGGTTGTGGGCGATGGCACTGACGTGACGATTGGAGTTGCCGGAGCAGATGATCATGGTGTCCGTGATGCTGGATTTGCCGCGCACATCGAGGGTGATGATGTCGCGGCCTTTCATGTCATCGATCTTGTCGACGATAAAGGCGAGCAATTCTTGGCCTTGCAATGTCTTCTCCTATCTTCCGGCGCCAGAGGGCGGCGGATTATATCATGGTCACTCCCGTTTCCCAGCCTGGCAAAGGGAGCATCGCCCGGGGAGCCGTCCCGTGGGGGAGGGGCCCCTTGACGATCACTATAGTGTGCAACCCGGCCTGGCAATAGTCAGGGCCGGGCCCGGTGCGCCCGGACGTGTCGGCTGACCCGCCTGCGTGGCGCCGTTTACTGCGTTGCCGATGAGCGGTAGAGCCCGTGGCGCCGGATATAGTCGGCGACCGGGTTGGGCAGCAGGTATTTGGGATCCTGGCCTGCCGCGAGCAGGGCACGCAGGCGTGTGGCCGACAGCTCGACGGGCAGGTTGTCACAAAGCCAGACATGACCGTGGCGCTGGCGATGGAGATCCTGAATGTCCCGGGTCTGGTGGCGGGCCAGCAGCTCGGCCACCTGGACGGGATAATCCGGTTGCCAGCCTGGGCGGCAGCTCACCACCAGATGGGCGTAATCGAGCAGCTCCTGCCAGCGGTGCCAGCCCGGCAGGCCGAGCAGGGAATCCATCCCCATCAAAAAGCAGAGCGGGGTGTCCGGCAGCTCGCTCCTCAACTCGACAAGGGTGTCGATGGTCCAGGAGGGAGTGTCGCGCCTGAGCTCCCGCTCATCCACCACGAATCCTGGGTTGTCCGCCGCAGCCAGCGCGACCATGGCGAGTCGCTGCTCGCTGGAGCAGAGCGGATTGGCCCGGTGGGGCGGGATATGGTTCGGGAGCAGGCGCACCTCGGCCAGACCCAGGGCGTCCCGTGCCTCGATGGCGGGCCTCAGGTGGCCGATGTGAATGGGATCGAAGGTGCCGCCGAGGATCCCGATGGGCGGTGTCAGCATGATTCCGTCTCCAGCAGGGGGAGCGGGGTACCGTCACGAAAGCCGAGGGCGATGGTTTGCAGCATCAGCCAGGCCTGTTCGGTGTCGAAATGGCGCTGGGCATGGTCCAGCTGGGCCATCAGTTGCCAGAGTTGCCGGATCTTGGGGAAGGGAAGCCGGGTCAGCGCCTGCTGGATGAGCTGCTGGCGGCTCTGCCAGATGCGCAGGCGGCTGAAATGCTCCACCAGGGGCTGTCCGGCGCGGGCGGCCAGCGCCAGCTCGGTGAGCTGCTCCAGTTCGCGGCACAGGGTCCAGGCCAGCATGCCGGGTTCGGTGCCCTCGGCGCGCAGGGCCAGCAGGATGCGCTGGGCCCGGTTCACCTTTCCTTCCAGCAGGGTATCGACGAGCTGGAAGGGGGTGAAGTGGGCGTGGCGGATGATGGTCTCCTGCAGATAGGCGACGCTGATGGGCTGGGGCGGGGAGAGCAGGGTCAGCTTCTCGATCTCCTGGCTCGCGGCCAGCAGGTTGCCCTCGTAGGAGTGGCACATGAAGTTGACCGCATCCGGCAGCGCCTTGAGGCCGAAGCGCTGAAAGCGGGCGCTCATCCAGCGCGGGAAGAAGCGGGGTTCGGGGTGGTTGACCGGCACATAGGTGCCGCTCTGGCTCAGCTTGTCGAACCAGGCCGCCTTCATCTGGGTCTGGTTGAGGCGGGGGCCCGAGAGCACCAGCAGCAGGTCGGGGTGGAGCTGCTTGCCAATGTCGCTGATGCGGGCGGCGAGATCCTTGTCGATCTTGGCGGACAACTCCAGCTCGATGATCTGGCGGGCCGAGAACAGGCTCATGGCCTGGCAGGCATCGTAGACCTGGTTCCAGTCCAGTCCCTGTTCCACCACGAAGCTGTGGCGTTCATCGAAGCCCTGTTTGCGTGCCACCTGACGCACGGCGTCGACAGCTTCCAGTTTGAGCAGGGGCTCGTCCCCAAAAATGAGATAGCAGGGCTTGAGCCCTGCCTTGAGATGATCCGCAAACTGCTCGGGATAGACTCTCATCAACACCCTCTCATCAAGATACGCGCATCAGAACTTGACCTGACTGAGCTGGCGAATAACCAGGTTGGCTGCCTGCTCCTGCATCTCCTTGCCCAGCTGCTCCTGCTCGCGGGAGGAGGCGAGTGCCGCATCCGGCTTGTTCAGGAAGCTGCGGTTGAAGGTGATGGGGAAGACCTGGGTCGGTTTGCCCGGCATGACCACGGTGAACTGGGTGCTGTAACTCAGCAGGTATTCGCGGTCCTGGCCGATGGAGTCGACGGAGGCGACCTGGCTGCGGCTACGAACCCCGGCCAGGGTCAGCACCGGGATGCCCTCCTTGTCGGCGAGTTCGACGCCAGCGGCCTTGAGACGGGTGGTGACCAGTCGGTAGAAGTCGCTCTTGTTGTCACCGACCACTTTCATGGTCATCAGCTCGGGGGGAATGGCGGTGCCCCGCATCTGAAAACCGCAGGCCTGCAGCAGCAGTCCTGCCAGCACGATGGCCATCCAGCGCGTGAAGATGGTGTCCATAAAAAATCCTCTTTGCATGAAGGGAAGAGCGGCGGGCGCAGGGCCCGCCGTCATCATCCGTGTGTCGTCAGCCCCTGGCGGCCAGACCGTCGGCCGCCGCCAGGGGAGGCATCATCAGTTGGCCACGATGTTGAGCAGTTTGCCCGGCACGTACACGACCTTGCGCACGGTCAGACCGTCGGTGAACTTCTGTACGGACGCATCGGCCATGGCCAGCTTCTCGACGTCGGCCTGGCTTATCTCGGCCGGCACGGTCAGCTTGCCGCGCATCTTGCCGTTGATCTGCACCACCACCAGCTTCTCGGTCTCGACCATGGCCGCTTCGTCAGCCACCGGCCAGGCCGCGACATCGATGTCCCCTTCCTTGCCCAGCATCTTCCACAGCTCGAAGCCGATGTGCGGGGTGATGGGGTAGAGCATGACCACGACCGCTTCCAGCGCTTCCTGCATCAGGGCGCGATCCTGAGCGTCGCTACCCAGTTTGGCCAGGTTGTTCATCAGCTCCATGATGGCAGCGATGGCGGTGTTGAAAGTCTGACGGCGACCCACGTCGTCGCTCACCTTGGCGATGGTCTTGTGCAGCTCGCGGCGCACGGCTTTCTGGTCGCTGGTGAGGGCGGCGACGTCCAGTGCGGCAACGGCGCCACCGGATACGTGCTCGAAGGTGATGCGCCACAGGCGACGCAGGAAGCGCTGGGCACCCTCTACGCCGGAGTCGGACCACTCCAGGGTCATCTCGGCCGGAGAGGCGAACATCATGAACAGACGGACGGTATCGGCGCCGTAACGCTCCACCATCAGTTGCGGGTCGATGCCGTTGTTCTTGGACTTGGACATCTTGGTCATACCGGAGTGCATCACCTCACGACCTTCGTTGTCGATGGCCTTGGTGATGCGACCCTTGTCGTCACGCTCCACCTTGACGTCGAGGGGGCTGACCCAGACGTTGCCGCCCTTCTCATCCTTGTAGTAGAAGGCGTCAGCCAGCACCATGCCCTGGCAGAGCAGACGCTTGAACGGCTCGTCGCTGTTCACCAGGCCCGCATCGCGCAGCAGCTTGTGGAAGAAGCGGGCATAGAGCAGGTGCATACAGGCGTGTTCGATGCCGCCGATGTATTGATCCACCGGCAGCCAGTGGTTGGCAGCAGCCGGGTCCAGCATGCCCTTGTCGTAGTCCGGGGAGCAGTAGCGGGCGTAGTACCAGGAGGACTCCATGAAGGTGTCGAAGGTATCGGTCTCGCGGAACGCTTCCTGGCCGTTGTAAGTGGTCTTTGCCCACTCGGCATCGGCCTTGATGGGGCTCTGGATGCCATCCATCACCACGTCTTCCGGCAGCAGTACCGGCAGTTGATCTTCCGGGGTCGGCACCACGGTACCATCCGCCAGGGTCAGCATGGGGATGGGAGCGCCCCAGTAGCGCTGACGGGAGACACCCCAGTCGCGCAGACGGTAGTTGACGGTGCGCTTGCCCTTGCCGAGCCCTTCCAGCTTGTTGGCGATGGCATCGAAGGCACCCTGGAAGTCGAGGCCGTCGAACTCGCCGGAGTTGAACAGCACGCCCTTCTCGGTATAAGCCGCTTCGCTCACGTCGACGTCACCATCAACCGGCTTGATGACAGGCTTGATCTCGAGGCCGTACTTGGTGGCGAATTCGTGGTCACGCAGGTCGTGACCCGGTACCGCCATCACGGCGCCGGTGCCGTAGTTCATCAGCACGAAGTTGGCGACCCAGACCGGCACCTTGCGGCCATCCAGCGGGTGAATGGCGTAGAGGCCGGTGGCCATGCCCTTCTTCTCCATGGTGGCCAGTTCAGCCTCGGCTACCTTGGTGTTCTTGCACTCTTCGATGAAGGCGGCCAGCTCCGGATTGTTCTGGGCTGCTTGCAGCGCCAGCGGGTGACCGGCGGCGATGCCCACATAGGTCACACCCATGAAGGTGTCCGGACGGGTGGTGTAGACCTCGAGGTGCTCGGCCTGACCGTCGATATTGAAGCTGATGTTGACCCCTTCGGAGCGGCCAATCCAGTTGCGCTGCATGGTCTTGACCATCTCCGGCCAGCCTTCCAGATTGTCGATGTCGTTCAACAGCTCTTCGGCGTAGTCGGTGATCTTGATGAACCACTGGGGGATCTCTTTCTGCTCCACCGGGGTGTCACAGCGCCAGCAGCAGTTGTCGACAACCTGCTCGTTGGCCAGTACGGTCATGTCGTTCGGGCACCAGTTGACGGAGGAGGTCTTCTTGTAGACCAGGCCCTTCTCGTAGAGCTTGGTGAAGAACCACTGCTCCCAGCGGTAGTAGTCCGGCTTGCAGGTGGCCAGCTCCCGATCCCAGTCATAACCCAGACCCAGCATCTTCAGCTGGTTCTTCATGTATTCGATGTTTTCGTAGGTCCAGGGAGCCGGCGCCGTGTTGTTCTTGATGGCGGCGTTTTCTGCCGGCAGGCCGAAGGCGTCCCAACCTATGGGTTGCAGCACGTTCTTGCCATTGAGCCGTTGATAACGGGAGATCACATCACCTATGGTGTAGTTGCGAACGTGCCCCATGTGTAGACGACCAGACGGATAGGGGAACATGGAGAGGCAGTAGAACTTTTCCTTGTCTACTTTCTCCACCGCCTTGAAGGTTTTCTTGGCATCCCAGTGCTTCTGCACTGCTGGTTCTATGGATTGGGGAACGTATTGCTCTTGCATTGGTGACATCCGGATCTGTGAAATGAATAGATAAAACGGCTGGGAAATCCCGATAGAATACCCATATCCTGCGGCGGCAACAACCGCCAGCATCCGCCCGGTCTCGGGCCAGGTCAGGTACCCGCGAGGATTTGCAGCGCCGCAAGAGCCGCGAGAGTCGCAACGAAGTGAGAATGGCAACCGCCGCCCGTATCCGCCGAGCCCGAGGTCAGGGTCTGGCTCGATCGGGATTCAGCAGAGGAGTGATGGCCATGGACAAACGTCGACAAGGGTATGAAGCCTTTATCGCCCAGCTCAAGAAGCAGTGGGAAGAGACGGAAGCGTTTCAGGGAGAGCGCCTCAACCGGATGATCGCCAAGGTGCAGGCCTATCTGGAGGCGGCCGGGGATCTGACCCAGGACGAGCTGGCGCTGATCGCCGAGTATGTGAAGCGGGATCTGGGCAACTATGACGAAGGGCGCAAGGATGAGCAGGTGGAGGAGTCCGCCTTCATGCTGGCGCTCAAGGACACCGCCTGGTCCTGGCTGGCGGACGTGACCGACCGCACCCAGGTGGAGTGGCAGGAGTTGGCGGACGAGCTGGAACACAAGGGGGGCTACCGGGCGGGGGACTGGGTGGGACTCGGGGTGCTGGTGTGCGATCACTGCGAGTGGCGCCATACCGTGCTGCACCCGGAGCAGCTTGGCACCTGCCCCGAGTGCGGGGCCGATGAATATCATCGCGAGCCGCTGTCTCCTTGAGCCGCCAGACTGTGCCAAGCCATAAGCCAAACCATAAAAAGAGGCGCCCAAGGGCGCCTCTTTTGTTTATCGGCGTTGTGTGGTATTAGCCCTTGCGTGCCCAGGGGTGGGCGCGGGGGCGCAGCCACAGGGCCAGCCCCAGCAGGGCGGCGGCCAGGCCATACATGGGCCAGCTGCCAAAACGCAGATAGGGGGTCACGCCGTGAGCGGGGCGTACCTCGGCACGCAATACTCCAGCCTCGAACTGCGGGATCTGGGCGATGATGCTGCCGTCTATCTCGGTGACGATGGTGATGCCGGTGTTGGTGTCGCGCAGCAGCGGGCGGGCCAGCTCCAGGGCGCGCATGCGGGCGATCTCCATGTGCTGCCAGGGGCCGATGCTGGTGCCGAACCAGGCGTCGTTGGAGACGGTCAGCAGAAAGTCGGTATCCGGCTGCACGTTGCGGCGCACCTCGTCCGGGAAGATGATCTCGTAACAGATGGCGGCTGCAAACTTGAGCCCCTTGGCGATCAGGTTCGGCTGCACCTCGTCACCCCGGCTGAAGGAGGACATGGGCAGGTTGAAGAAGGGGGCGATGGGACGCAGCAGATCTTCAAAGGGTACGAACTCGCCGATGGGCAGCAGGTGGTACTTGTAGTAGCGGTTCTTGTGCTCGTAGTAGTAGGACTCCTTGCCTTCTGCATCCTGCACCCCCATGCCGAGCACGGTATTGAAGAAGCGCTGCTGTTTCAGATCGTAATGGATGATCCCCGCCAGCAGGCCGGTGTCGTTCACCTTCATCGCCTTGTCCAGGCTCTCCAGATAGGTACCCATCTCCTTCTCGATGGCCGGGATGGCGGACTCCGGCCAGACGATGATGTCGGCATCCTGGTTCTCGCGGCTGAGATCCTGATACTTGCGCACGGTCGGCACCAGGGCCTCCGGATCCCACTTGAGGGACTGCTCGATGTTGCCCTGCACCAGCGCGACCTTGACCGGTTCACCCCGGGTCACCCAGTTGAGCTGCATCAGCCCCTGGGCGGCGCCCACCAGGGCGACGGGGAGCAGCAGCCAGGCCGGCTTGCGGTGTTGCCATACCAGCCAGAGGGCGGAGGCGGTGAGCAGCAGAGCGAGGGTGATGCCCTGCACCCCGAGAAGGGGAGCGAAGCCCTTGAGGGGGCCGTCTATCTGGGTGTAGCCGAACCAGAGCCAGGGGTAGCCGGTCATCACCCAGCCCCGCAGCCAGTCGGCCATCAGCCAGAGCGCCGGGAAGGCGAGCAGCCAGCGGCTCCAGTGGCGGCCGGCAAAGAAGCGGGCGAAGAGCCAGCAGGCCAGGGTCGGGTAGAGGGAGAGATAGGCGCAGAGCCCGGCCAGCAGCACGAAGGCGGCCGGCAGCGGAATGCCGCCAAACTCCGTCATGCTGACGTGGATCCACCACTGCCCGGGCAGGAACAGACCCATGGCGTAGCCGAAGCCGCGCCAGGCTGCCTGTTTGGGGGTGGCCTTGTCCAGCAGGGCGTAAAGGCCGAGCAGGGAGGGGATCACCAGGGGCCAGTAGCCGAAAGGGGAGAAGGCCAGCACGGCGATGGCGCCGCTGGCAATGGCAAACAGGCTGGTCAGGAGTTTCGATTTCACGGGGGATCGGGGCTCGAATTGGACTGAATGAAAACACAATGGCCGACATCTTAACCGCAAACCGGGTCAACGGCGAGCCTCGCGGTCGGCGTGGGCCAAGTGGCGGTCGCGCGGCGGGAGGGAGGCAAAAAAAGCGCCCCTGACGAGAGGGGCGCGGGATGTGCGTGGTGCTGGGCGGGATCAGGACTCCGGCTGCGCCGCCGCATGATGCTCGGGGATCTTCACCTGCAACTGTTGCAGGCGACGGCGATCGGCGTGCATCACCTTGAACAGGTAGCCGTCGAGTTCGATCTCTTCACCCTTCTTGGGCAGGTGGCTGAAGGCGTGCATCACCAGACCGCCGACGGTGTCCACCTCTTCATCGCTGAACTGGGTGCCGAAGAAGTCGTTGAAGTCCTCGATCTCGGTCAGCGCGCTCACCGAGAAGACCCGCTTGCTGATGCGGCGGATCTCTTCCGGCTCGTCCTCGATGTCGTCGAACTCGTCGTCAATCTCGCCGACGATGAGCTCCAGAATGTCCTCGATGGTCACGAGACCAGAGACACCGCCAAATTCGTCCACCACGATGGCCATGTGGTAGCGCTCTTCCCGGAACTCCTTGAGCAGGCGATCGACCCGCTTGCTCTCCGGCACGATCACAGTGGGACGCAGGATCTTCTCCAGCTGGAGTGGTTCGCTGGCATGCTGGCCGCCAAAACCGAACGGCAGCAGATCCTTGGCGAGCAAGATGCCCTCCACGTGATCCTTGTCTTCGTTGATCACCGGGAAGCGGGAGTGGCCGGATTCGATGATGACCGGCAGGAACTCGTCCACCGGCTGGGACTTCTCGATGGTCACCATCTGGGAGCGGGGGATCATGATGTCACGCACGCGCAGCTCGGCAATTTCGAGCACGCCCTCGATCATGTCCTTGGTGTCCTGATCGATGAGGTCCCGCTCTTCGGCATCGGCGATGACCTCTACCAGATCGTTGCGGTCTTTTGGCTCGCCCTGGAAGAGTTGGCTGAGTTTGTCGAGCCAGGTTTTCTTCGGCGAGCCGGTACTAGGGTGATCGTCGGTCATTTTCTCTCTTGGTTACTCGTATGAACACACTTGAAATCGTTGTGGCTATATGAGGATGGGCATCGGCTGTTTCAAGACGATGACCATCCGGTTCGTTACTCTTCGTCGTTCAGATAAGGATCGGCGAAGCCCAGTTCCTGCATGATGTCGCGCTCGAGCTGCTCCATCTCTTCGGCTTCCTCGTCCTCGATATGGTCATAACCTAGCAGATGCAGACTGCCATGCACAACCATGTGAGCCCAGTGGGCCATCAGGGGCTTGCCCTGTTCGACGGCTTCGGCCTCGACCACCTGGCGGCAGATCACCAGATCCCCGAGCAGGGGCAGCTCGAGACCCGGCGGCGCCTCGAAGGGGAAGGAGAGCACGTTGGTGGGCTTGTCCTTGCCACGATAGGTGTGGTTGAGCTCGCGGCTCTCCGCCTCGTCCACCAGACGCACCGTCACCTCGGCCTCGGGCTGGAAGCCCAGAATGGTGCCGTCGAGCCAGCCTTGCAGCTGGGCCTCGGTCGGCAGGCCGTCCGGGCTGGCGCAGGCCAGTTGCAGATCCAGGGTCACGCTCATTGGGCACTCTCTTTGCTGGTGTTCTCGTTGCGGGGAGTGGCTGCGCTCTTCTCGGCCGCCTGCTGGGCATCGAATGCCTCGTAGGCCTGCACGATGCGGGCCACCACGGGATGGCGCACCACGTCCTTGGACTCGAAGAAGTTGAAGGAGAGGCCATCGACCCCCTGCAACACCTCCAGGGCGTGGCGCAGACCGGATTTGGTGCTGCGAGGCAAGTCCACCTGGGTGATGTCGCCGGTCACCACCGCCTTGGAGTTGAAGCCGATGCGGGTCAGGAACATCTTCATCTGCTCCGTGGTGGTGTTCTGGGCCTCGTCCAGGATGATAAAGGCGTCATTCAAGGTTCTGCCTCGCATGTAGGCGAGCGGTGCCACCTCGATGACGTTGCGCTCCATCAGCTTCTCCACCCGTTCGAAGCCCAGCATCTCGAACAGGGCGTCGTAGAGGGGGCGCAGGTAGGGGTCCACCTTCTGGGAAAGATCGCCGGGCAGGAAGCCGAGCTTCTCACCGGCTTCCACCGCCGGGCGGGTCAGCAGGATGCGGCGGATCTCCTGGCGCTCCAGGGCATCCACGGCGGCGGCCACGGCGAGATAGGTCTTGCCGGTCCCGGCGGGCCCGATGCCGAAGCTGATGTCGTGGCGCACGATATTGGCGATGTACTGGGCCTGGTTCGGGCTGCGGGGCTTGATGAGACCGCGCTTGGTCTTGACCGTGACCTCCTTGCCATACGGCAGGGAAGGGGCGGGTTCGTCGTCCTGCTCCAGCACGCGGGACTCCTGCACCGCCAGGTGCACCATCTCGGGGGTGATGTCGCTCACCTTGCTCCCCTTGAGGGGCTGGGTTTCCACATAGAGGTGCTTGAGGATGACGGCAGCCGCCTCCACCTGGGCCTGCTTGCCGATCACTTGGAAGTGGTTGTCCCGGTAGCTTATCTCGATGCCGAGACGGCGCTCCAGCTGCTTGAGGTTGTCGTCAAAGGGTCCGCACAGGCTGGCGAGGCGCTGGTTGTCGGCGGGTTCCAGATGCAGATTCAGGGTGGAGATGTGTCGGCTCAAGGTGTCCTCTTATCGGTTGTTCCCCCGCCACGGGGCGGGGGAGAGAGTCATCAATGGGGTCTGAAGGCCGCAACGCCCAGATCATCGGGCACGTTGTCAGGACGACGGGCGAGGATCTCGCTCGGGGCCGTGGCGATGCGCAGGTTCATTTCGTCCTCGCCGCGGATGAAGCGGCCGCGCAGGGAGTAGGGGCGTACGTCGGTGATCTCCACGTCGGCGAAGCCGCCGATGAGGCGGTGCGGCCCCTCGAAGTTGACCACCCGGTTGTTCTCGGTGCGGCCACTGAGCTGCATGGGATCCATCTTGGAGGGCCCCTCCACCAGGATGCGCTGCACCGAGCCCAGCATGGCGCGGCCGATGAGCATGGACTGGTGATTGATGCGGTTTTGCAGTCGGGTCAGGCGGGCCTTCTTCACTTCCATGTCGACGTCATCGGGCAGGTCCGCGGCCGGGGTGCCGGGGCGCGGGCTGTAGATGAAGCTGAAGCTCATGTCGAAGTTGATCTCCTCGATGAGTTTCATGGTGGCCTCGAAGTCTTCGTCCGTCTCGTTCGGGAAGCCGACGATGAAGTCGGAGCTCATGGTGATGTCGGGACGCACGGCGCGCAGGCGGCGGATCTTGGACTTGTACTCCAGCACGGTGTGCGGGCGCTTCATCATGGTCAGGATGCGATCCGAGCCGCTCTGGATAGGCAAGTGCAGGAAGCTGACCACCTCGGGGGTATCACGATAGACCTCGATGATGTCGTCGGTGAACTCGACCGGGTGGCTGGTGGTGTAGCGAATGCGGTCGATGCCGTCGATGGCAGCCACCAGGCGCAGCAGTTCGGCGAAGGTGCAGACCTCCCCGTCGAAGGTCGGCCCCCGGTAGGCGTTGACGTTCTGGCCGAGCAGGTTCACTTCGCGCACCCCTTGCTGGGCGAGCTGGGCGATTTCATAGAGCACGTCATCCAGCGGTCGGCTCACCTCCTCGCCACGGGTGTAGGGCACCACGCAGAAGGAGCAGTACTTGGAGCAGCCTTCCATGATGGAAACGAAGGCGGTCGCCCCCTCGGCACGGGGTTCGGGCAGGTTGTCGAACTTCTCGATCTCGGGGAAGGCGATGTCCACCTGGGCACCGCGCCCCTCCTGCACCTGCTTGATCATGGTCGGCAGGCGGTGCAGGGTCTGGGGTCCGAAGACGATGTCCACATAGGGCGCCCGGCTGCGCAGGTTCTCCCCTTCCTGGGAGGCGACGCAGCCGCCCACCCCGATCACCAGCCCCGGTTTTTTCGCCTTGAGCTTCTTCCAGCGACCGAGCTGGTGGAACACCTTCTCCTGGGCCTTCTCGCGGATGGAGCAGGTATTGAGCAGCAGGACATCGGCTTCTTCGGGTTCGTCGGTCAGCGTGTAGCCGTTGCTGGCATCCAGCAGGTCCGCCATCTTGGACGAGTCGTACTCGTTCATCTGGCAGCCCCAGGTCTTGATATGAAGTTTCTTGCTCATTGCTTCTCGTGACTGGTTTTGAAATCGGCAGGGTCAAAGGACCGGCCATTTTACTCCGCAATCCCGGTGCTGACCAGTCTGGGGCCGCCCGCCGCCATCAGGGCCGGCTTGTCGTCGGCAATTGCGCATCCCTCTCACTGTTTCTACCGCCTCCATGCGTTATCATGCCCCATTCGGTTCGGCCCTTGCCCCTTATCGCGGGGACTCCTTGCAGGAATCAAGTTATGGAACAGTGTGATATCGCCATCGTCGGCGCCGGCATGGTGGGCGCCGCCACCGCCTGCCTGCTGGCGGCAGAGGGGCTCTCGGTACGGGTCATCGAGACCCGGTTGCCCGAGCCCTATGCCCCCGAGCAGTCGCTGGATCTGCGGGTTTCCGCCATCAGTCAGGCCTCGGTGGCGCTGCTGACCCGGGCCGGTGCCTGGCAATATCTGCAGCAGATGCGGCTGTGCCCCTATCGCCGGCTGGAGACCTGGGAGCTGGACGGCTTCGCTACCCGCTTCGACGCGGTGGATCTTGGGCTGCCCCAGCTCGGCTACATCATCGAGAACCGGCTGATCCAGCTCGCGCTCCTGAAAAGGATGGAGGATTTCCCGACCATCCAGACCCATACCCCGGCGGCGGTGACGAGTCTGCGCCAGGGTGCGGATGACGCCGTGCTGACCCTGGATGACGGCACCGAGCTGCAGGCGCGCTGGGTGCTGGCCTGCGATGGTGCCGAATCCCACACCCGGCGATTGGCCGGTATCGGGGTGTCGCGTTTCGAGTACCGCCAGCACTGCATGCTGATCAACATCGACACCGATTTTGCCCAGGAAGACATCACCTGGCAGCAGTTCACCCCGAGCGGCCCGCGCGCCTTCCTGCCGCTGCCGGGCCGCCATGGCTCCCTGGTCTGGTATGACAGCCCGGCCCGCATCCGGGCGCTGGCCGCCATGAGCAACGAGGCCCTGGCCGTCGAGGTGCGCCGCCACTTCCCGAGCCGCCTTGGTGGTTTCACCGTGACGGCCAAGGGGAGCTTCCCCCTGGTGCGCCGCCACGCCAACGACTATCACGCCGGGCGAGTGGTGCTGCTCGGGGATGCGGCCCACACCATCAACCCGCTGGCGGGGCAGGGGGTCAACCTCGGTTTCAAGGACGTGGCCTGCTGGGCCGGGTTGCTCGGCAAGGCGGGGGCACAGTGGCATGAGCTGGCGCTGGCCGGACGTTACGAGGGGCGACGCCGCCCTGACAACCTGCTGATGCAGTCGGGGATGGATCTCTTCTACGGGGTCTTCAGCAACGAGATAGGCCCCCTCAGGCTTGCCCGCAACCTGGCGCTGAATCTGGCGGACAAGGCGGGCCCCCTCAAGGAGATGGCGCTACGCTATGCGCTTGGGCTGGTATGAGGCAGTGCGTGGCACTGCCAGGTGCCAATCGGGTGGCATATCAATCCGTGTGATGGTGCCAGCCGGTTTTTTATATGGCCGCGAGGAGTGATCCTGGCGGCCCAGGGGCAAAACGGCCTCAGGCAAGGGGGGAGCACACCATGAACAAGGCATTGCTGGTGATCGATTTCATCAACGACATCGCCCACCCGGACGGGCGCATTGCCGCCTCGGCGGCCCAGGTGATCGAGCAGGACGCCATTGCGCACGCCAACCAAGCGCTGGCTCATGCCCGCGCTCACGGCTGGCTGGTGGTGCTCATCAAGGTGGGGTTTGACGAGGGCTATCTGCTGCAACCCAAGGGCTCCCCCCATGTTTGGCCGTGCCCGGCAGTTCGGGGCCCTCTCCCTGGCGGACAGCGGCACCGACTTTCACCCGGAGCTCAATGTGCAACCCGGGGATCTGGTGCTGACCAAACCCAGAGTCAGCCCCTTCTACGGCACGGCGCTGGAGTCTGCGCTACGGGCCAATCGCATCGAGCATCTCTATGTGTGCGGCGTGAGCACCAGCTGGGCCATTCAGGGGGCGGTGCGAGATGGCCACGATCGGGACTACACCATCACCATCTTGGAGGATGCCTGCGCGGCGGCGGATGCCGCAGAACACCAGGCTTCCCTGCGCATGCTCGGTCGCATTGCCGAGATCATCAAGGTCGCGGAGCTGGCGGAACGGGACTGAGCCCGGCCATCCTCTCCTGCAGGCTTATCATGCACCTCATGCGGGCTCGGGGTGCGTCTCTCTCACCATGGCGAGGAAGCGATCCCGGATGGGATCGGCAAATTCCGGGTTCCACACCAGGCTGATTTCCCATTCCGACCAGGGGCCGGAAAGGGGGTAGAGGGTAACATCTTTGCCCGCGATGAACCCCACGCTGCGCGGCAGGATGGCGTTGCCGATACCGGCGGCCACCAGGGCCACCAGGGTCTGGATGTCTTCCGCCTCCTGGATGAGACCGGTCAGCCGGTTGGCGCCGAGAAAGCGGGCGATCTGCTGGCTGAGACCCGGGCAGCGATGGCCCACCATCTGCAGCAAGGGATCGCGGATCAGCGCCCGCTCCAGGTCGAAGTCCGGCCCTGCCACCCGGGTGGGGACGGCCAGCACCAGTCTGTCCGTCAGCAGCCTGTGTTCCCTCAGCTGCGGCGCATCAGGCCGTCGCATGAAGCCCAGTTGCAGCCTACCCGCCAGCAAGTGCTCCTGCTGGATGGCGGAGGTGGTGTCCCGCAGGTGAACCAGCACGTCGGGGGCCTGCTGTTTGAAACGGGCCACCAGGGAGGGGGCCAGTGCGAAGCTGGAGAGCCCGAACCCGATGTTGAGGCGTCCGGCGGCACCGCTTGCCAGCGCCAGGGCATGCCGCTCGAATCCCTTGCCGTGATCCACCAGCGCCCTGGCCTGGGGCAGCAACTGGAGGCCGATGGCTGTCAGCTCGGCCCCGTGGCGGCCACGGTTGAACAGGGTGCTGCCGAGGGCCTGCTCCAGCCCCTGGATCTGCTTGGTCAGGGCCGGTTGCGTCACAAAAAGCCGGCTGGCCGCCTCCCGGTAGTTGGCACTCTCGGCCAGCATGACGAAGGCCTGCAATTGTCTCAGGTCGAATCTCATTCCATTTGGTTATCCAATGTGGCGATTTATTGATTATAAATTATCTAATCTCCTTGTTCTAATGGTCTCGAAACGGGCCTGCTTGCCCGCTGTTCAGCCACAAGGAGTCATGTCATGTCGAGCGAACGCTATCTGTTCTTGATCAAGGGGAGCCTGGTGATGGCTCAGCCGCTGGCCGCACCGGAGACCGGGGAGCTGCTGACCAGCCTGTTGCAGCAGGGGTTCGTCGTCGCCCCCTTGCCGGTGTGGGCCAGCAATGCGGAGCAGGCGCTCGCCTGTTACGAGGCCGCTGCCCAGCGGCAGGTCTTCGCCGATGCGCTGGCGGGGAGAGCCCTGTGAGCGCGGTGCGCGTGAGGGCCGCGTCCCTGCTGCTGGACATGGACGGGACCCTGGTCCACTCCACCGGCGACGTGGAAGTCGTGTGGCGGCGCTGGTGTCAGCACCATGGGCTGGATCCCGCTCCCGTGCTCGCCATGTGTCACGGCGTGCGCTCACGGGAGGTGATAGGGGCCCTGGCTCCCCAGCTGGACATGGCGGTGGAGGTGGCCCTGCTCGACGATCTGGAGATGGAATACGCTGCGGCGCCGATGCCCCTGGACGGTGCCCGGCGACGGCTCGAACAGCTGCCGCCGACGCGCTGGGCGCTGGTGACCTCCGCAAGCCGGAGGGTGGCAGAGCACCGGCTGCTGCACGCCGGATTGCCGCTGCCCCGTCTCCTGGTGTGCGCCGGGGATGTGGTACGGGGCAAGCCGGATCCCGAGCCTTATTTGCTGGCTGCCAGCCGGTTGGGACTGGCTCCGGCCGATTGCCTGGTGTTCGAGGATGCGCCAGCGGGCATCGCCAGCGCCCTGCAGGCGGGTTGCCAGGTGGTGCAGATGGGGGGAACAAGGCGGTATGACGACAGGCTCAAGGGCTGGCTGCGGGACTGGCGCGGGATCGAGATCGAGGTGGCATCGGACGGGCTCCATCTTCATCTGCCCGCCCCGCAGCCGGCAGAGGCCGGATGATGACGACAAGAGCCACGCCATTCAGGTGCCGCAAGATTGCCCGGCGCTGGGGGAAGCCTGCTCAGGCGAGTAGCGTTCCACCCGGTTGCGGCCATTGTGCTTGGCCAGATAGAGCGCCTGATCGGCGCGAGAGAGCAGCTCGTCCAGATTGAAGGGGCCCTCTCTCTGGGAGGCGATACCGATGCTGACCGTGATGCAGACGGCGGGCTCGGCTCCCTTTTCTTCCCCTGGCTGCGCGACGATTTTTCGCAGCCGCTCGGCCACCGCCATGGCCTGCTCCTCGCTGAGGCCGGGCAAGATGGCCACGAACTCCTCTCCCCCCAGGCGACAGAAGAGGTCCCCCGGTCGAAGCTGGTCACGCACCCGGGCCGCGAAGCCGCTCAACTGGTTGTCCCCCTCTTCGTGACCGTGACGATCATTGATGCGTTTGAAATGATCGATGTCCAGCATGCAGATCGCCACAGGGTAGCGCTGCACCGTGAGGTGCTGGAGCAGTTCATTGGCGGCCGACCAGAAGCCGGCCCGGTTCAGCGCACCGGTCAGGTGATCGTGGTGGGCCAGGTGTTTCATCTCCCGCAGCAGGCTGTTGCGGGCCGCCATGATGCTGGCGGCGGTCAGGGGGGTGAGAGCGATCAACATGACCCCTATCCGGACGGAGAACATCCAGTACTGGGTCTGGACATCGTGATTGATGACGAGATGGCCGTTTGAAAGGGCGATCAGGATCAGGGTGCTGTAACCCAGGGTCAGCAGGCTGGTGGCGAAGACGGAGTAGGTGACGGCGCACCAGAGCAGTGCCGGTACCGGGAAGGCGATGGATCCCGGCCCCTCGATGAGCAGGGTGAGCAGCAGGGAGGCCACCAGGCTCAGCAACGGCATCAATCCAGCCCAGGAGAACTCGGTACGGTAGAGGAGGGTGCGCCAGGGGGGCACGCTGTCATGGGGAGGCAGTGTCAGGAGCACCGGCAGTATGGTCATGTAGTTCACCAGCTCGCTGGCAAACCAGAAGCCCAGCCCGTAGAGCGGGGGGCCCAGAGACAGGATGGGATTGATGATGGCGCCGACCACGCCGGCGGCGAGGGAGGCGGCCAGGGTGTTTCGCAGCAGGAGCACGAGGGAGGTGGGGCGCCTGAGGAGCTTGTCGGCAGGCGCGAGCCGATGCATCAGCAGATACCCGACGCCGATGCCGGCCAGGTTGCCGCAGGTCAGCAGGATGGTTTTGAACAGGGGCTCACCGGTGAAGAGGGCGGCGAGAAAAAAGCCCAGTATGCCGCCGGCCCAGCCCGCCGGGGTGGCCAGGCGTGGATAGCGCACCATGCAGCCGAGCATGACCGCATTGGCAGGCCAGAAGGCCGCCAGCAGGTTGGGGGGGCGGGTGAAGATGCCGATCAGCGAGAACAGCAGTACCAGGGCGGCGACACACAACAGAGCGGACAAGGGCGTCAATGTGCATGAGGTACGTTGGCGTGCGATGTCCCCCATGGGGACCTCCTGACAAGAGAGCGTTTGTTCAGAGTATGGCTGGCACGTGACAAGGGTGAACGAGGGGGAGAGAAGAAAACGCCCCCTGGTGGAGGGGGCGTGAAGGCTTACTTGAAGACCCGGAAACGCACGTCGTCGTCGATGAAGGTCTTGTCGCCGGCAGGTTGCTCTATGCTGCCAAAAGGCATCTGGGCACGAAGCAGCCAGCTGGCGGGCAGGTCCCACTCCTTGCGCACCGCATCGTCGATGAGCGGGTTGTAGTGTTGCAGGGAGGCGCCGATGCCCTCCTGGGCCAGGGTGGTCCAGACCGCGAACTGGGCGATCCCGGTGGCATGTTCGGACCAGATGGGGAAGTTGTCGGCATAGAGAGCGAATTTCTGCTGAAGATCCTCGATGACGGCGGTGTCTTCGAAGAAGAGCACGGTGCCAGCCCCGGCGCGGAAGCTGCCGTTGATCTTGGCTTCACTCTGGGGATAGTCCTCCGGCGGCACTATCTTCTTGAGCTCCGCCTTGACGATGTCCCACAGCTTGTGGTGCTGCTCGCCGAACAGGATGACGGCGCGGGAACTCTGGGAGTTGAACGAAGAGGGGCTGTGCTTGACGGCATCCTTGATGAGGGCGGTCAGCTGGGCCTCGGAGTGGGTCACCCGGTTGCCCAGGGCATAGATGGTACGACGTGCTTTGATCTGTTCGATAAACGGACTGCTCATAACATCTCCTTGGTTGATGAATCATCACCGCCAGCGTTGCCGACAAAGGTCATCTGGCTCCGATTTCTCGAGTCATCGACTATAACACCTTGCGGGCAATAAACCGTCAACGACGAGTAATGACTGTTTCTACTTTTTATGGATATTCACATGACGGATGTGAATATGGCCGCGAGACACCTTGATATCTTTTTTATCATTAGCAGTGGATGTTAATGACTTCAATCAATATCTTTTGCAGATTTTTAATCTATAAAATTCATAAAATATGACATTTTATAGAGGGTGGCATGACGGCGGCGCTGATCAAGGAACGCTATTACATACTGACTCCGCTGTCGCTTCTCCTGGGAGGGCTGGTGCTGATCGCCACCCTGTTCCAGGACATGGCGCAGGACAACCGCCGCCAGCTTGGCGTGCTGGAGGCGTCCCTGGACAAGCAGGCCATCGCTGCCGGGGCATCGGCCATCAATCCCATCTGGCCCATTGCCCATCAGTTCAAGTACGAGGCCCACTTCCTCTATTTCTACAATGCGCGCACCCATCGGCTCGACGGCTATCCCGACTGGCAGCAACCGGAGGGCTACCGGGCACAGGCGCGGCCCTGGTACCAGACCCTGTCCGGCGAGGGTGATGATCTCGTCTGGTTCGGTCCCTACCCGGAGTTCGATTCGGCCGGAGAGGTACTGACCCTCATCAAGCGGGTCAAGGATGATGAGGGGCAACTGCTTGGGCTGCTGATGGTGGACATGTCGTTCAGCGCCTTGCAGGGGGCGTTGCACCGGGCAGTGGGTGAGGATCCGGTGGCCCTCTACATCACCGAGCGCAAGGGCGGCAAGCTGGTGGTGGGGCACAATTTGTCGCTGTTGCCGCTCCGTCTCGAGCGGGAGACGCAGGCGGTCGGCCTGGACGGGTTCTGGGCAGGTCGCCACCTGCAACACGCTCTGGAGGGGATGGAGTGGGATCTCAACGTCTATCTCCCCCCCTCCCATTTTCATGAAAACCTGCAAGACACCCTGTTGATGGTGGTGCTGCCCGCCCTGGCATTGCTCTGCATCTGGCTGTGCAGCCTGTGGTTTCTGGTGCGGATCTTTCGCCAGGAGCAGGCGCTGGTGCAGGGCTCGCTAAGCGGCCTCATCCGGGATGAGGCGCGAAAGGAGATCCAGCGGCGTCAGCGAACCTGGTTCGTGCACGGCAGCCTGGGGGAGATAGAACAGGTGCGAAACAGCCTGCTGCAAGGGCAGGATGCCCTGCTCCACGACCCTCTCACCGGCATCCTGAACCGGCGAGCCTTCGATCAGCAGCGGGCCGGGCTGGAGAAGGCGGGGAGGCCCTACTGGCTGGTGCTGTTCGATGTGGACAACTTCAAGCGCGTCAACGACAGCTGGGGACACGGTGTGGGGGATGCGGTGCTGTTTCGGGTAGCCACCATCATGGCGAGAACCCTGGGGGATGAGCGGGTCTACCGCATCGGGGGCGATGAATTTGCGGCCTTGCTGCCCTGGGAGCAGGCGGAGGTGGAATGTCGCCTGACCCACCTGCTCGGTCGGGTGAAGGCCCTGAAATGGCGGGAGTTCGCCGACGCCATCACCCTGAGCGCCGGCGGCGCGCGCTATCCGGATGATGCCCTGACGCTGCTCGAGCGGGCCGATGCCTGCCTGTACGAGAGCAAGCACCAGGGGCGGGATTGCTGGCATCTGGCGGCGTCGTTGCCCGTTGACGGGGAGGTTGTGACAGTATCTGTCTGACGGTGATCGCTGCAAAAAAGGGCCTTTGGGCCTAGAAAAGGGTCATGACGGGGATGATTTCTCGTGTGACCTTTTTTTTTGATGTGGTTTCAGGTGGTTAGCCTGCTTTCTTGCATTGTGTCGCGAACCGGAGACAGGAAGGGCTGGCCGTGAGGTGCCCCTTGCGGCAGTGGCGCAGGTCAGGGGGCTTTGTATAGTGTAGGGAAAAATAATCAATCATCAGGTTTGACAGGAGTACCCCATGAAAATGAAACCGTTTGGCATGAGCGCACTGGCGCTGCTGGGGGCGTTGCTGTTGGGCACAGGACAGGTGCAGGCATCCGAGACCCTCAATACCATTCTCGGCGGCGGAGCCGGCGGGGTGGCGGGCACCATGATCGGCAAGGAGCTGGGTGGCGACACCGGCGCCCTGGTGGGGGCCGCCCTGGGGGGCGCGGCCGGTGGTGCGGCCACGGCCAATAGAGGCAACAAGAACGAAGCTGCGCTCGGCGGCGCCGTTGGTGCCCTGGGCGGGGCTGCCATCGGCAAGAGCGTCGGTGGCAGCACGGGCCAGCTGATCGGCGCCGGCATCGGTGGTGCCGGTGGCTCCGCCATCGGAGCCAGGACCGGGGATGGTCATGAGAGCCGCGGCGATCGCTATTACGATGACAGGCGCTATCACAAGCACCACAAGAAACACAAAAAGCACCGCAAGCACAGATGGCATGACGACTGATGCCGCGGCAAGCTGACCGACAAAAAGGGGCCTTTGGCCCCTTTTTTGATCCCGCTGCCGGCCCGTGAGGGGCGGCGAGCGGCCTCTTACACCAGCCGGTGCTGGCGCCTGCCAAGGGAGAAGGCGTTGATGTTGTCGATGAGCTGATCCGCGAGGCGCTGCATCGACTCTTCGCTGGCCCAGGCCACGTGGGGAGTCAGGATGAAATTGGGGTAACGCAGGGCCTGCATCAGAGGGTGATCCGGAGGCGGCGGCTCGACACTCGCCACATCGAAACCGGCGCCGCCCAGACGGCCGTTGCCGAGGGCTTCGAGCAGCGCCTGCTCGTCCACCAGGCCGCCACGGCCCACGTTGATGAGCAGGGCGCCCGGTTTCATCAGGGCCAGCTCCCGCTCCCCGATGAGATGGCGGGTGTAGGGGGTGAGCGGGCAGTGCAGGCTGATCACATCCGAACTTTGCAGCAGGGCATCCAGGGGCAGCCTGTCGTCATCCCCCGGGGAGCCGACCTGGCTCTGGGCATAGTAAACCTCCATCCCGATGGCGCTGGCCCGCTGTCCCAGTGCCTGTCCCAGGGTTCCCTTGCCGATGATCCCGAGGCGCTTGCCATGCAGATCCGTGATGGGGTGGTCGAAGAAGCAGAACTGGCCGCTTTGTTGCCAGCGCCCCTCCAGCAGGGACTGGCGCCAGGCGAACAGGTTGCGCGACAGGGCGAGCATCAGGGCCATGGCGTGCTCGGGGACGGAAGGGCCCGAGTAGTTGCGGATATTGCACACGGCGACATTGGCGGCGCGGCACGCCTCCAGATCCAGGTTGTCGCTGCCGGTGGCGGCCAGGGCGATCAGGCGCAGTTCGGGCAGCTGGGCCAGTTCATCGGCCCCGATGCGCACCTTGTTGATGATGGCGATGCTGGCGCACTTGAGCCGCTCCACCACCTGATCCGGTGCCGTGGTCGGGTAGCTTTGCCAGTGATGGGGAAAATCGGGGCGGCGCAGATTGATGCCGGTGTCCAGGGTGTCGCTGTCGAGAAACACGATTTGCTGCATGAAGCCTCCTGCCATTGGTTCGGACATGATGCCAAACATGGAGGGCGGCTGACCAGCGCGGTGGCATCGGGCCAAGTCCGATGGGGAAGGTAAAGGCGGGTGGCTGTGCCTCGGAGGGACTCAGATCCAGCCCAGGTGCGTCAGCCAGCCCTGGATGCGCCCCGGCGTCTCCTCCAGGTCCATCAGGGCATAGGGGCGGTAGTTGAGCTTGTGGCTGCGGCGGCTCTCGCTTCTGCGGGCTTCGGCCGCCAGCAGGGGCCAGCGTCCTCCCTCCTCCTGATAGAGATCCAGGGTAGGGATGCTGCCCTGGGCTATTTGCTTGGCGAGGGTCTGGTTGCTCAGCTGGTTGGGGAAGAAGCCATCGAGCAGCACCAGGGCATCGGGGGCGGGCAACTGCTCGCTGGCGATGAGGTTGGCGGCCCAGGCGGCGCTGGTACCCTGGGCCAGCAGCAGCTTGAAGCCCCCCTCCTGCAGCTTGGCATCCCCCAGCTTGCTGATGCGGGAGGCAAACTGCTTGCGAAAATCGTCGATGACCTGCTGTTTCTTCTCGGCGGCGGGGTCGAGCTCGGTCTGCTGCGGCGAGGGGAGCAGCAGCAGGGTATCGAAACCGAGGCGCCCCAGCTCCCGGGTCAGTTGCCACAGCTGGCCGCTGCGCTGCCAGTCGGGCAGCAGGATGACCAGACCCACGTAGTTGTTGCTGTCGTGCTTGGCAAACAGTACCTGTTGCTTGTCCACCCTGGTGCTGTCGGGTATTCCCTGCCAGTCGCTGCTCTGCCAGTAGTCGGGGGGAACCAGGGGGGCTGGATCCGGGGCGGCGCCTGACGGTGCCTGCCCGGCGCCGTGGGCGGCAAAAGCAAGCAGGGTCAGCAGCAGATAGGGGCGAAATGTCATGGGGGATCCTCCAGCACTCCCTCATAGCGGCCTCGCCGGGGGTTTCTTTAGGGCAAGGGGGCACATCGACATCGGCGGTGGCGAAGAGGGTCTGACCGGCGGGCCGGACACGGGCCCGGGATTGTTCCAAATGGCAAAGCATTCCCGGTTTTGATTGTTCCATCCCGTGACCCATACATGGTTCAGTAAGGGCAGACAGACAGGGGGCCGGGGCATGTCGCCACTGGCCGCAGGCGGAGAATTCTCCCCCCTGTCTCGTCAGAACGAGAGATTCACCCTCACTTTCCATCGACAGGGAGCGTTATCGCCATGAGCACCTTGGTTCACTTGCCCATCCTCGACCTGAGGCAGCTGGATGCCTCGCCCGACGCCCGGGCCGATTTTCTGGCATCGTTGCGCGATGCCGCGAGAGAGACGGGATTTTTCTACCTGACCGGCCACGGCATCGATCCCGAGCTGCAACAGGAGGTGCAGCAGCTGTCGCGGGCCTTCTTTGCGCTGCCTCTGGCGGCCAAGCAGCAGGTCGCCATGATCCACTCTCCCCATTTTCGTGGCTACAACCGACCGGGGGCGGAGCTGACCCGGGGTCAACCCGACTGGCGAGAGCAGTTTGATATCGGTGCCGATCGCCCAGCCTTGCCGCGCGCGGCGGGCGATCCGCCCTGGTGGCGGTTGCAGGGGCCGAATCAGTGGCCGGAGGCGCTGCCGACACTGCAACCCGTGCTGACGCGCTGGCGTGGGCAGATGACTCGCATGTCCCGTACCCTGCTCGGGGCTTTTGCCGAGGCGCTCGCACTGTCGCCAGATGCCTTCGATGCCCTGCACGGAGAGCGTCCCAACGAACATATCAAGCTGATCCGCTATCCCGGTGAGCGGGGCGCCACCCAGGGGGTCGGTCCCCACAAGGATTCGGGCTTCCTGAGCTTCCTGCTGCAGGATGACCAGCCCGGCCTGCAGGTGGAGGTGGCGCCGGATCACTGGATCGATGCGCTCCCGCTCCCCGGCACCTTCGTGGTCAACATCGGTGAGCTGCTGGAGCTCGCCAGCAACGGCTACCTGCGGGCGACCGTGCACCGGGTGGTGCCGTCGGCGCCGGGGCAGGAGCGTCTCTCCATCGACTTCTTCCTGGGGGCCCAGCTCGACGCCGTGGTGCCCGTCTATCCGCTGCCCGAGGCACTGGCCCGTGAAGCCAGGGGGCCTGCCACCGACCCGCACAATCCGCTGCTGCGGGAGGTGGGCTGGAACTACCTCAAGGGGCGGCTGCGTTCTCACCCTGATGTGGCATTGCGCCACCATGCCGATCTGTTGCCGGCGCCCCGGGCGCTGGCGGTCGGCGAAACCACCCATTGATTGCATGGCAAGGAGCACAAGATGAACAAGCACGGACTGTTTTCCCTGAGCGGCCTGGTATTGGCCCTCGGACTCTCTCTCTCCGCCCAGGCAGCCCAGGCGCTGCGGGTTGCCGCGGATCCACTGCCCCATGCGGATATCCTCGGCGAGGTGAAACGCCAGGACCCTTCGCTGGATCTGCAGGTGATCGAGCTCAGCGGCGGCATCAATGCCAATGCCCTGCTGGTGGCGGGTGATGTGGATGCCAACTATTTCCAGCACGTCCCTTACCTGCGGGATCAGGAGAAGGCGCTCGGCACCGAGCTGGTGGTGGCCGCGACCGTACACGTGGAGCCTCTTGGCATCTATTCGAAGAAGTTCAAGCACCTGAGGGAGGTACCGGAAAAGGCGGTGATCGCCCTGCCCAACAATGTCACCAACCTGAGCCGGGCCCTCTATCTGTTGCAGCACGAGGGGCTCATCACCCTCAAGGCTGGCCATGAAGATCCGGCGCGGGATCTGGCGACGGTGCACGACATCGCCACCAACCCCAAGGCGCTCAAGATCCTGGAGATCGAGGCGCCGCAGCTGCCGCGCTCCCTCGACGACGTGGATCTGGCGGTGATCAATGGCAACTATGCCCTGGAGGCGGGGCTGGAGCCTGCTCGCGATGCCCTGGGGCTGGAGAGCGCCCAGAACAATCCCTACGCCAACATCCTGGTGACCACCCCGGCGCTCAAGGATGATCCGCGGATCCGCCAGTTGGCGCGGGATCTGGAGTCCAGGGCGATCGCCGACTTCATTCGCAAGAGCTACAAGGGGTCGGTGATCCCGGTGGCCGGGCGGCAGTCATGATAGTGCTGGAGGGGCTCGGCAAGCAGTACCCGGGGCACGGGCAACCCGCTCTGGAGGGAGTGTCGCTCGAGATTCCGGATGGGGCCATCTACGGCATTCTCGGGCGCAGCGGCGCGGGCAAGAGCACGCTCATTCGTTGCCTCAATCTGCTGGAGCGGCCAAGCCGGGGCCGCATCCTGTTCGATGGCCGCGACATCACGGCCCTGGAGGGGGCGGCCTTGCGCCGCCACCGTCAGGGGACCGGCATGATTTTCCAGCACTTCAATCTGCTGCACGCCCGCAGCGTGGAGGAGAACGTGGCAGTCCCGCTGGAAATCGCCGGAGTGGCGCGCCGGGAGCGGGCTGCCCGGGTCAGCGAGCTGCTGGAACTGGTGGGGCTTGGCGAGCACCGTCGCGCCTTTCCCTCCCAGTTGTCGGGGGGACAGAAGCAACGAGTGGGCATCGCCCGCGCCCTGGCCGCCAATCCGCGCCACTTGCTCTGTGACGAGGCGACCAGTGCCCTGGATCCGGAGACCACGGAGTCGGTGCTGGCGCTGCTTGCCGACATCAACCGCCGCCTCGGGATCACCATAGTGCTCATCACCCACGAGCTGGAGGTGGTCAGGGCCATCTGCGATCACGCAGCATTGCTTGAACGGGGTCAGCTGGTGGAAAGCGGCGCTCTGGGCACCCTGCTGGCCAACCCCGACTCCCGCGTGCGGCAGGCCCTGTTGCCGGATCCCGAGATCCTGCGGCGTTTCATGGCGCGTCACGGAGTCACAGAGGAGGTGCGTTTATGCAGAGTCGCCTGAGTGCCGATGCCTTGCTCGAACTGATGTATCAGGGGTCGCTCGAAACGCTCTACATGGTGGGAGTGGCGGCCGTGTTCACCCTGTTGCTGGGGCTGCCGACCGGGGTGCTGCTGGTGGTGACCCGTCCCGGGGGCGTGCTGCCCTTGCCCCGTCTCAACATGGTGCTGGGGATCGGTATCAACATCGGGCGGTCGCTCCCCTTCGTGGTGCTCCTGATCGCCCTGATCCCCCTGATCCCCCTGACCCGGCTGGTAGTCGGCACCTCACTGGGCAGCACCGCCGCCATCGTCCCCATTACCCTGGGGGCCTTCCCCTTCTTTGCCCGGGTGGTGGAGAGCGCCCTCGATGAGGTGGACAAGGGGCGCGTCGAAGCCGTGCTCGCCATGGGGGGCAGCGGCTGGCACGTGGTCGTCAAGGCGCTGCTGCCCGAGGCCTTGCCGGCGCTGCTGGCCGGACTCACTCTGACGGTGGTGATGCTCATTGGCTTCTCTTCCATGGCGGGGGTGGTCGGTGGCGGCGGGCTCGGGGATCTGGCGATCCGCTACGGCTACCAGCGCTTTGACGACAAGGTGATGGCAGGGACAGTGGTCATGTTGCTGCTGCTGGTGCAACTGGTACAGGGGGTGGGGGACAGGCTGGTGCGGGCACTGGCCCATCGCCGCTAGGGGCACGGCTTCTCATCAGGTCGGCCGTGAGGTGCCAGCCAATAAAAAAGCGAGCCTTGGCTCGCTTTTTTTGCAATCACATCAAGGGGTCAACTTAGTTGACGCGACGCTTGAATTCACCGGTACGGGTGTCGATTTCGATCTTGTCACCGATCTCCACGAAGGCGGCAACGGCCAGCTCGTAGGAGGTGCCCTTCAGGCGGGCAGGCTTGGTCACTTTACCGGAGGTGTCGCCACGGGCGGCCGGCTCGGTGTACTCGACTTCACGCACGATGGTGGTCGGCAGTTCTACGGAGATGGCTTTCTCGTTGTAGAAAGTCACTTCGCAGAGGTCTTCCATGCCGTCTACCAGGTAGTTCAGGGCATCACCCAGGTTGTCTTTCTCGACGTCGTACTGGTTGTACTCGGTGTCCATGAAGACATACAGCGGGTCGGAGTAGTAGGAGTAGGTGCACTCTTTACGCTCCAGCTGAACGACTTCCAGCTTGTCGTCGGCCTTGAAGACGGTCTCGGTGGCGCTGCCGTTCAGCAGACCCTTCAGCTTCATCTTGACCACGGCGGAGTTACGGCCGGATTTGTTGAATTCAGCCTTCTGGACCACCATCGGCTCGGTGCCGATCATGACTACGTTACCAGCGCGGATTTCCTGTGCGGTTTTCATGTAAAAAATTCCTGTTCGTGAAACGGACGGATAAAAACTGCCAGATTATATACGGCTTTCTAAAAATTTCACCAACCTCGTGACGAGATCCCCGTCCGCCAGCAGCCTCTGTGGCCAGGTGCGCCCATGTTGCTGCCATATGGCCGCGTATTGAGGCCATTGTGCCCAGAGTTCACCCGTATGCTCCCCCCGGTTGAGGGCATGGTTGAAGCGGCGCAGCCACTGACCGGCCGGCGCTGGCAAGGGGGAGAGGTAGTGGTCGAGAAAACTGTCCAGCTTGACCATGTGGGCATCCTCTTCCTGCTGGTAGATATGCCAGAGGAAGGGGCGCCCCGCCCACTGGGCCCGCACGAAGGAGTCCTCCCCGCGCACCAGGTTGAGATCGCAGCTCCACAGCAGGCGATCGTAGCCCCTCTGATCGGTCATCGGCAGCAGCTTGACGGTGAGGTTGCCCGCCTGGAGCAGATCTCCGGCCCGGGCACCGGGAATGGCCTCTGCCAGCCCTGCGCCGATGAGCACGTCGTCGAGGGAGCGCCCCAGCGGCAGCAGCAGGGTGACGGGGGTGACGCTCTGGCGCCAGCCCTCGGCCAGGCTCCTGAGCGCCTCGCTCTCGTAGGTAAAGAGGCTGACCCGCAGCTCGTCTTCTCGTTGGGGTGGCAGGCCGAGGCTGGCCCAGTAGGCGGCCAGTCCCGCAACATCCTGTTGCCAGCGCTCGCGCTCGACGATGAGGCCTCGCTCGCACAAGAGGCCGCCCGTTTTCTGCGTGAAACCCGGGAAGAAGAAGTACTTGTCGAGGCGCTGGCTGCCGACCTGCTGGGGCGAGGCGAGGCCATGGCAATCCTCGACCCAGCTCTCGGCCGAGAGGTATTCGAGGTTGATCCAGCAGGGGGGCGTGGTCTGCTCGGCCATGCGTTCGATAAAGGGGGTGGGCAGCTCGCAGGCAAACGCCTCGATGACCACCCTGGCCGGGGTCATGTCGGCGGGGAGGCGCTCGTGCCAGTGCTGGACATAGATGCCATCGACCCACTGACCGTCCTGTGCGGGGTCGAGCGCCGGGCAGATGCGGGCGAAGCTAACCAGATCGTCCACCCAGAGCCGCACCTGCACCTCACTCTTCTGCGCCGGGAGCGCGCCTTCCTGTTTGAGCTGGCGGGCGAGCCGCCAGGTGACGCCGATGTCACCGAAGTTGTCGACGACGCAGCAGAAGATGTCCCAGTCGAAGGGGGGGAGAGGGCTTGTCATGGCGCAGGGTCCCAGATGCAAAAAAACCGGTGCGCAGGGTAGCACACCGGTTGGCTGGCTTCTAACGGTCGGCTCGGGGCCGAAGGAGGAACTTACTCCTTGCCGTAGACGTTGTTCTCCTGCTCGCGCACCCGGATGAAGGTGGTGCGTTTGGTGAGCTCTTTCAACTGGCTGGCCCCCACATAGGTGCAGGTGGATCGCACCCCGCCCAGGATGTCGCGCACCGTGTTCTCCACCGGGCCGCGGTAGGGCAGCAGCACGGTTTTGCCTTCGGAGGCGCGATACTCTGCGACGCCGCCAGCGTGCTTGTCCATGGCGCTGGCCGAGCTCATGCCGTAGAACTTCATGAAGGGCTCGCCATCGACCTCGACGATTTCACCGCCGCACTCTTCGTGAGCGGCCAGCATGCCCCCCAGCATCACGAAGTCGGCGCCGCCGCCAAATGCCTTGGCCACATCCCCCGGGCAGGTGCAGCCGCCGTCACCGACGATCTGGCCACCCAGGCCGTGTGCCGCATCGGCACACTCGATGATGGCGGAGAGCTGCGGGTAGCCGACCCCGGTCTTGACCCGGGTGGTGCAGACCGAGCCCGGGCCTATGCCCACCTTGACGATGTCGGCGCCGGAGAGGATCAGCTCCTCCACCATCTCGCCGGTCACCACGTTGCCCGCCAGGATGACGTGGTTCGGGCAGGCCTCGCGGATCTTGCGCAAAAACTCGACGAAGTGCTGGGAGTAGCCGTTGGCCACGTCCACGCAGATGAAGCGCAGGGCGCTGGACATCGCGAGGATCTGGCGGGTCTTGGTGAAGTCCTCCTCCGAGGTGCCGGTGGAGACCATTACGTGGCCCAGCAGGGCCGGGTCGGTCTCATTGACGAAGGTTTGCCACTGCGCAAGGCTGTAGTGCTTGTGCACCGCCGTCATCATCTCGAAGCTGGCCAGGGTACGCGCCATGGCGAAGCTGCCGACGGTATCCATGTTGGCGGCGATGACGGGCACGCCCTGCCATCGGGTCTGGGTGTGCTTGAAGGTGAACTGGCGGGTCAGGCTGACTTGGGAACGGCTCTTGAGAGTAGAGCGCTTGGGGCGAAACAGGACATCCTTGAAACCGAGCTTCAAGTCTTCTTCGATACGCATTGCGAATTCCTTATTGAGCCTTGTGTGAGAGGTCACTTTGCAGTGGCAACTTTTCGGCAGGCGCAAAAAAACCGGTGGTTTTCAGGCCCTCCGGTTTACAGCAGTGTAGGCAAAAATCCCGTCAGAACAAGACTGATAATTCACGCACCGCTGTGGTAGCCTTTGGCGTCACAACCTGAGGATGGCCGCCAGCGTCATCCAGCACCCTGTTCTCCCCTCGTTTTCCTGCTGCATTCCCCACTCACGCGCCGTGCCCGGCATGGATTGTCGCCTGTTGGCACCGCGTCCAGAGCCAGCTCCCCTGCGCGCCAGAATCCAGTTGACCCGGCAGTTGGCTGTGATACATCTGGGCGCAAGACTGACAAGGCGAGAGAGCATGATGGGCAAGAGAATGGTGGCGGCGGCCATGATGTGGGCGCTGTGCGGCAGCGCGATGGCGACCCAGACCAGCTATGGCTGGATCGAGAAGGGGGTGCTGATGCCCTACGGGGTGGCGGTCAAGATGAAGCTCGATACCGGTGCCCTCACTTCGTCGCTGGATGCCCGCGACCTGAAGCATTTCAAGAAGGATGGCAAGCCCTGGGTGCGCTTCAACCTGGTGCTGACCGATGCCAATACCGACAAGGTGGTGCGCCGGAGCGTGGAGCGACCTGTGGAGCGCAGCGTGACGGTGCGCGGGGCGGGCGGCATGGAGCAGCGCCCGACGGTGACCATGTCCGTCTGCGTCGGGGACCAGGTCTACAAGGAGTGGTTCACCCTGCGGGATCGCAGCAAGATGATCTACCCGGTGCTGCTGGGGCGCCGTCTGCTGGCGGAGCTGGGACCGGTGGATTCGAGCCGGACCTTCACGGTACAGCCCACCTGCGACTAGGGTGGTGCAGCCATGAAAAACGGGGGCCTGGCCCCCGTTTTTCATGGCGTGCGCAAAGGCTGACCCCTCATGCCTGGCGCGAGGTGGGCAGCAGCACGCTCACTTCGAGCCCCCCTTCGGGCCGGTTGTGGATGTCGAGATCCGCTCCGTGAAGCTGGGCGATGCGCGAGACGATAGCCATGCCAAGGCCCACGCCATCCCCCTGCTGGGGATTGACCCGGAAGAAGCGCTCGCACAACCGGGAGAGGGCGGCGGTGGGGATGCCGGGGCCGTTGTCCCGCACATCCACCCGGATCCGGTTGCCCACCTGGCTCACCACCACGGCGACCTCGCCGCCCACCTGGGTGTAGCGCAGCGCATTGTCGATGAGGTTGCCGAACATCAGCTCCAGCAACATCGCCTGTCCCATTACCTGCACCTGTTCGGCGCCCTCCAGGGACAGCTGCTGATCCTTTTTCAGGGCGATGGGGGCCAGGGTCGCCAGGGTGCCCTGCAACAGGGGGAACAGGGGGAGGGCGGTGAGGGCCGGGCTCTGCTGGTTGTCGATGCGGGCCTGGGTCAGCAACTGGCGGATCAGCCGGTCGCTGCGATCGAGGGCCAAGAGCATCTTGCGCAGGGCCTGCTCCCGGCTCTGATCATCCTCGGCCGTCATGGCGTTCTCGCTGTGGATGCGCAGTACCGCGAGGGGCGTGCGCAGCTCGTGGGCGGCCTCGTTGGTGAACTGTTTCTCCCGATCCAGGGTGTCTGCGAGGGCGTGCATCAGCCGGTTGATCTCCCCCACCAGCGGCGTCAGCTCCTCGGCCTTGATGGCGAGATTGAGGGGGCTCAGGTTGGCGGGATGACGCTCGCCAATGGCTTGCGCCAGCTGGTGCAGCGGTGACAGTCCCCGGGTGATCAGCCACCACAGCAGACCGAGCAGGAAGGGCAGGGTGATGAAGAGGGGCAGCATGGTGAGGGTGGCCATCTTGCTGGCCAGCTCGCTGCGTTCGTCATCCCGCTCCGCCACGATGAGCCAGGTCTGTTCACCTTCGTTGTAGAGGGTAAAGGTGCGCCACTCGTGGTGATCCTTGGTCTCGCTGTTGAAGCCCCGCTCCAGGGTGGTCAACGGTTGGGCCGGGGCATTGGGCGAGCGCAGCAGCACGGCGCCCTGCTCGCTCAGCAACTGGAAGTAGAGGTTGTGCTCGAATTCATGGCCATAGGGGGTGAACTCGTTGTCCTGGCCGAACTGGAAGAAGCCGCCCTTCTCGATGTGGGGCGTCTCGGGGACGGCCTGCACCCACTCCTGGTACACGGTGCCGTTGCGCGGCAGCTCGCCGCTCTGCTTGAGATAGCGGCTGAGCAACTGGTTGGTGATGCGGGCGGACTGGGCGAGACGGGCATCAAACAGCTCTTCCATCTCGTGGTTGGCCTGCAGGTAGCCGATAAGGCCGCTGATGGCGAGGCTGAGGCTGACCAGGGCCAGGATGCCGGAGAGCAGAAAACGGCGGATGGAACGGACACGGCTCATGGGGCGGAGGCTCCTCTTGCGCCCTGGACGTCGAGCTGGGGCACGATGTAACCGACGCCGCGAATGTTGCGGATGAGCTCGGGGAAGAATTTCTTGCGCAGGTGGTGAATGTGCACCTCCACCGCGTTGCTCTCTGCCCCCTCGTCCCAGCCGTAGAGGCTCTGTTGCAGTTGATCCCGGCTCAATACCCGGCCGCTCTGGGTGATGAGCTCCTGCAACAGCTTGTACTCGTGGGGGGTGAGCTTGACCGGCTCGCCCCGATAGGTGACCTGCTGTGACGCGGGGAAGAGCTGCAGCTCCCCGTACTCCAGCACCGCCTGGGCCTGCCCCTTGCTGCGCCGCACCAGGGCGCGCAGCCGGGCGTTGAGCTCCTGCAGGGCGAAGGGTTTGACCATGTAGTCGTCGGAGCCTGCATCCAGCCCCAGCACCCGGTCGTCCAGGGCATCACGGGCGGTCAGGATGAGCACGGGCAGGGTCTGCCCCTCCCGGCGCAACTTGCGCAGCAGGCTGATGCCGTCGATGTCCGGCAGGTTGAGATCCAGGACAAGGGCGGCAAACTCCTCGCTCTTGAGCGCCGAGAGGGCCGGCATCCCCTGCTGGAGCCAGTCCACCGTGTAGCCGCTGCTGCGCAGGGCATCCACCATGCCGTCTCCCAGCATCACATCATCTTCCACCAACAGGATCCGCATTGTTCTCTCCCTCAAACGACACTGCCCACCAGTATGCTAGCTGGTGGGCAGAGTTGAAATAGCACACTGTGCTGCTTGTGTTTACAGCTTGGCGAGACGCTCGCGAATTTCCATTCTGCGGCCCTCGTCCGCCACCTCGCGGCCAGGGCGCGCCGGGGCGGCCAGGGCCTTGTCCAGATAGACCTTCGCCTGTGCCTTGTCACCCTGATCCAGCAGGAAGTCGCCGTAGAAGAAGTTGGGGTCGATGCCGGTGGGATTGATGGCCAGCGCCTGCTTGAGCAGCTTCTCCGCCTTCTCGTCGTCTCCAAAGCCCACCGGCCAGCCCGGCACCTGGTAGTAGAGGGAGCCCAGGCTGGTGTAGGCCGAGCCTTCCAGCGCCTTGGGATCCTGCTTGATGGCGATCTCGAGCTTGGCCTTGGCCTCCTTCACCAGACCAAGGGCGCCGAGGCCGCCCTTGGCCCCAGCCCAGGTGCTCTTGACGATGGCGGACCAGATCAGCAGATCGGTGCGAAATGCCTCCTTGGCGCTCGCCTCATCGGCCTTGGCACTCAGGCTCTCCAGGCAGCTCTCCTTGGCGTTGCCGGTCTGCTGGTACTGACAGTGGGCCCACTCCTGCTGAATGGTGGGCAGGGCATCGGCGGCCTGGGCCAGACCGCTTGTCAGCAGGCCCCCCAGGGCGAGCAACAGGGGGCCGTGACCAAATCGGGGACGGAAAGTGGCGTGCTTCATCTCAATGTTCCTTCTCGTTTGTCGCACAGGCGGGATCGCTCCTGTGATCGGGGGCTGGGGAGGCGGTGCGGCGGGCGTGGCGCTCGATGATCGGGCGCTGTTTGGCCAGGGCCATGTCCACCAAGGCGGGCAGCAGGCTGTTGAGCCGCACAAAGAGCTTTTCCGGCCAGCCGAGCCAGCGGCGGCGTGTCTCGTTGCACAGGGCGATGACGGCCTCCTCGGCCACGTCCTGCGGGCTGTCGGTCCGTGTGCCGAGCTCGGCATTCATGGCATAAGCCGCCTCGGAGTTGAGGTGGGTACGGGTGGCGCGGGGGGCAAAGTGCAGCACCTTGATGCCGGTTCCCTCCAGCTCCCGCCCCAGGGACTCGCTGAAGCCGTGCATGGCGAACTTGCTGGCGCAATAGACGCTGTAGCCGGCAAAACCGATGGCCCCGAGGCTGGAGCCGATGTTCATGATGATGGCGGGCTTGCGCAGCCGGGGCAGCAGGGCTCGGGTGAGCTGGATGGGCGCCTCGACGTTGAGCAGCAACTGGCGTGTCACCTGCTCGCTGCTCTGATCTTCCAGCCAGGCGAACTGGTTGCAGCCTGCACTGTTGATGAGCACGTCCAGCCCCTCGTCCAGGGCCGGATGTTGCAGCAGCTGCGCCCGTTCATGGGGAGAGCCGAGATCGGCCGTCACCGTCTGGTGGCGATCCGGATGAGGCAGCTCCCGGCGTAGGCGCTCCAGGGCGCTGGCCCGACGACCGTGCAGCAGCAGATGGGCACCCTGGGCCGCCAGTTCATGGGCCAGGGCTTCACCAATGCCGCCACTGGCGCCAGTCAGCAGTATGCGTTTGCCTTCAAGCTTCATTGGCAGGATCCCGTGAGCTGATAGAGCATGTCGCCATAGAGGCGGTAGACCACCTTGGCGGCGTGAATGATGGCGGCCTGATCGGCGGCATCTTCCACCCGGTTCATCAGGGATTCGAAGAACTTGAGGTGCTCCTGGTCCAGGGCCCCGTGGGAGCTCAGGTAGCTCATGGCCTGGGGCGGCAGACCCAGACCGCTCTTGAGCTGGTCGGCGACGGTCAGGGCGATGGCGACGCTGGTGCCTTCCAGCACCTGCACCATGCCGAAGAAGCCCATGGGGTTGCCGCGCTGGATCTGATCGTAGAGGAAGGCCACCATCAGCTCGATGGGCAGGCCCGGCTGGCCGTGGCGCACCGCCTCGGCATCACCGCCGCAAGCACGGATGTCGTTCAGGATCCACTCCTGATGGCCGTACTCCTCGTCGATGTACTCCCTGATGGCGCCTCGCACCCATTCGTACTCCTGCCCCAGCTTGCCGCCGGTGGCCATCAGGAGCGGCACCGTGTGGCGCACGTGGTAGTAGGCCTGTGCCAGGAAGGCGAGGTAGGTGTCACGGCTGATGTCGCCGCGGCGGCAGGCCTCGATGATGGGGGCGTTGAACAGGCGTTCGCGCTCGCAGGCGGTGGCTTGTTGCAGGGTCTGGTAGAAGCTCATGAGGTCTCTCCTGTGAGGCATTGGCTGATCTGCCGGGAAAAATGGTGATAAATCTCGTTGCGACGGGGGCGCCCGTTGGCCGTCAGGAGGCCGGGGAGCTGATCCAGGGCGACCGGCAACCAGTGATGGATGCGGGCGTAATCGGGCAACTGCTGGTTGAGCCGGGCAATCTGCTCTGGCAATTGGGACTGGCTGCCCGGCAGCGGCTGGATAAGGGCCACGTTGGCGGGCTGACCGTCACCGAAGATGACGATGCGGGCGATGGCCGGGCAGAGCTGGGCCTGGGCTTCCACCCACTCCGGGGAGAAGTTGCGGCCAAAGGCGGTGATCTGCACGTTCTTCTTGCGCCCCGTGATATGGAGATAGCCATCCTCGTCGAGCCGACCCAGATCCCCTGTGGCGATCTGACTGCCCGTCTCGCCCTCTTCCCCCAGGTAGCCCAGCATGGCGCTGCCGCTGACCATGACTTCGCCGTCTGCGGCGATCGTCACCTGGCAGTGGGGCAGGGGCAGGCCGACGCTGCCGGGACGATCCCCGTGGGGGCCGTTCAGGGCGACCACGGAGCCGCATTCTGAGAGACCGTATCCCTCGTAGACCGGCAGCCCCGCCGCACGGGCGTGAGCGATGAGTTCGGGGGCGACCTTGCCGCCGCCCACGGCGACGAAGCGCAGGGTGCCGAGCTGTGTCGCCAGGGCAGGGGTATTGAGGCACAGGGCCAGCAGCAGGCGCAGCAACTCGGGTACCAGTACCAGGCTGTGGCTGGGCCAGCGCAGCAGTGCCTGGGCCAGGGCCGCAGGATCCAGCTTGCTGGAGCCCGAGAAGCCAAGTTCCCCCAGGGAAGGGATGCGGCTGCAGGCGCCGGTCAGCAGCGGTACATACAAGCCGGTCAGGTTCTCCAGCAAGGTGGTGAGGGGCAGCAGGGTCAGGTGTTTCTCAACCCGGGCAGGGGCCACCCGCAGGGCAAGGGATCCGCAGACCGCCGTCATCTGTTCCAGCGACAGGCAGACGCCCTTGGGTTGCCCCGTGGTGCCCGAGGTATAGGTGATCTTGGCGGTGCCTGCAGGCAGCTCGGGGAGGCGGGCCGGGATGCGGCGCCACAGGGGCACGGCCTGTTCATCGGGCCTGCCTGCCATGAGCACGAGGGGCGAGGCGGACTGCCACCCCTGGTGCTCCGGGCCGACCAGGGCGTCTGCTCCGCTGCTTTCAAGCAGCCACGTCTGCTGCGCCGGACTGAAGAAGTGGGGAACCGGGATGACCACGATGCCGGCCCAGGTGCAGGCGAGATCGATCAGCGCCCAGGGCAGGCCGTTGTCGAGTTGCAGGGCCAGGCGGCGGATGCCGGCCTCTTGCAGCACGCCAGCCAGTTGCTGGATCTGCTGCCACAGGCTCTGGTAATCCAGCTCACCCTGGCTGCCTAGCAGCGCAGGCTGGTGCGGGGTCTGGCTGGCATGGTGGGCGATGGTGTCGAACAGCGTCATTGCGCGCACCTCCTGTCGATGTCGGCATGGTTAAAAAGGCGGGGCATGGGCCCCAGCAGGTTGAGCAGCAGGCTGCTCTGTGCGAGCACCTCGCGCCCCTGGTTGATGTCGCCTGCCATCACCTTGGGCTGGCAGCGGTAGTATTCGCCCCAGGCGCTGGCATCCTCTCCCACCTGATGGGCCTCTGCGAGTGCCAGCTCCACCGGGTTGAGACGCAGGCGGGTAAAGCTGTTGCGCAGCTTGGCGGTGCCGGTGAACACCACGTAGTCCAGGGCGTTGTCACACAGCAGACGGCACAGCGCGGCAAACATCAGGCGGGCGTGACCCGGTTCGCTGCAGGCAAGATTGCCCACTTCGATGATGCGGTGGCGGGCCGGACGTACCCCGAGACGGGTCTCGATGGCGGCCTCGACAGGCTGCTCCAGATATTGCTCCAGATAGAGCGGTTGCTCATGCTCGCCATGGCAGGCCTGGTTGAGGCCGCAGGCACCGACCAGCACGCCATCTGCCCGGTAGAGCCCGAGCAGGCAGGGCAGGAAATGGGGAATGCGGGCGTTGAACTCGAGGGTATAGGCGGCCTGGATATAGGTTTGCAGCGCCATGACCTGCTGCGGGGATTCGGCCAGGATCAAGCGGTAGGGGGCTTGGATCTCGATGGTCATGGTTGGCTCCTTCTCTTGCGATGGGATGAGAGTAAAAGGGCAAACTTAAGAAACCCTTAAGGCGCAAAAAAAGACGAAAAAAACTGGCGGGGGGTGAACGGGGGGCGATGGGGGCACCAGACAAAACAGTTGCCAGCAGCGGGCGTGGCAGGCAATCTGCCCCGCTGTCGCCACCCGAGAAGCTGCCATGTCATCCCCTGTTCACTGTCCCCTATGTCTCTCCCCTCGGCACCATGCCCTGCCGGTGGCGGGCAAGGGCTATTACCGCTGCCTGGCGTGCGAGCTGGTCTGGATGGACGAGGCGGACCACCTGGACGAGGGGGCCGAGAAGGCGGTCTATGACGGGCACGACAACCGGGTGGACGATCCCCGCTACCGGACCTTTCTGATGCGTGCCTTTGGCGAGGTGCTGGCCCGGGTGTCGCCTCCTGCCAGCGGCCTCGATTTTGGCTGCGGCCCCGGGCCTGCCCTCATCGCCATGGGGCGGGAGGCGGGCTTCGAGATGGCGGGCTACGACAAGTTCTATGCCGACGACCCCGAGTGCCTGACAAGGCAATACGACTTCATCACCAGCACCGAGGTGATAGAGCACATCGCCACCCCCCGCGCCGTGCTGGACACGCTCTGGGGCTGCCTCAAGCCCGGCGGGGTGCTGGTGTTGCAGACCCAGCGGGTGCTGGGGGACGATCGCTTCAAGACCTGGCGCTATCGCCACGATCCCACCCATATCGTCTTCTTCGCCGAGGCCTCGTTCCGTGCCCTGGCGGTCCGCTGGCAGGCAGAGGTCGAGTTTCCTCATGCCGATGTGGCGGTGTTCACCAAACCCTGAGCCGAGCGTTTTCATTTGGCCATGAGTTGGGCATGCTGGTTGCCTGATACCCAGGAACGGATGCCCCCATCTCCATGTCGATCCCCCACCTCTCATTGCAAGACGCCCGCCACCTGCAACTGGCGGCCCAGGGGCTGCTGACCCCGCGCCGCGCCAGAGCAACCCCCGCCGACCTGCTCGCCTGCATTCGCCGCATGGCGTTGCTGCAGATAGACACCATCTCCGTGGTGGCCCGCAGCCCCTATCTGGTGCTGTTCAGCCGTCTCGGCCATTACGATCCGCGCTGGCTGGAACAACTGCTGGCCGATGGTGACCTCTTCGAATACTGGGCCCACGAGGCCTGTTTCGTCCCCCGGGAAGATTACCGGCTGCTGCGCCATCGCATGCTGGATCCCGCCGCCATGGGCTGGAAGTTCTCCGCCCAGTGGCTCAAGACCCACGGCGGCGAGATAGCGCAGATAGTCGAGCGCATACGCCAGGATGGCCCGGTGCGGGCGGCAGATTTCGAGCGCAAGGGGGGCAAGGGCAACGGCTGGTGGGACTGGAAGCCGGAGAAGCGCCATCTGGAGGTGCTGTTTACCGCAGGCCAGCTGATGGTGCGCGAACGGCGCAATTTCCAGCGGGTCTACGATCTCGCCGAGCGGGTCATGCCGGAGTGGAATGACGAGCGGGATCTGCCGAGTCCTGATCTCGCCCGGCGGGACATGGTGCGAGCCAGTTGTCGGGCGCTGGGGCTGGTCAAGACCGGCTGGGTGGCGGATTACTATCGCCTTAAACGGGGGAAATACGACGCCCTGCTCCACCAGCTGGCGGACGAGGGGGAGCTGTTGCCGGTACGAGTGGAGGGGTGGCAGCACGGAGCCTTCGTTCACGCCTCCCTGGCCGATGAACTGGTCCGGGCCCAGGCGGGCTCCCTCAAGGCGAGCCACACCGCCGTGCTCTCGCCCTTTGATCCGCTGGTGTGGGATCGCAAGCGGGCCAGCGAGTTGTTTGGTTTTGACTATCGCATCGAGTGCTATACCCCGGCCCCCAAGCGCCAGTATGGTTATTTCGTGCTGCCGTTGCTGCATCGCGGCAAGCTGGTGGGCAGGATGGACGCCAAGGCCCATCGCAAGGAGGGGGTGTTCGAGGTCAAGAGCCTCTATCTGGAAGACGGGGTCAGGATCACCCAGAGCCTGGCCCAGGATCTGGGCAAGGCCATCCAGAAGCTGGCGGAGTGGCACCAGACACCGACCCTGCGCTACGGCGCCATCCCTGCGCCCCTGCTGGCTCTGTGGCAGGAGAGCGCAGGCTGACGGAGCACTCGTGCTTCCGTGCGCGTCTGGTAGTGAAAGCGGGGGCAACCCCGGATCAGATCTTCCCCGCAGCCGGCCTGATCAGGTCAGGCACCGGATGGCTCGCCAAGGACTGGCGAAGGGGCAGATTCACACACCAATCCCGGAAGCACCAGCGCAACGGCCGCGGTGATGCGCTCGCGAATGTCGCTGCCCGGCGCCAGCAAGCCGAGCGCCATCTGGCGCAGCGGCTCCGCCATGGTCATCGCCAGCAGCAGATCGCTGGTCTGGGCGGCGTCCAGCTCGCGCAGCCAGCCCAGTTGCTGCTGGCGCTGTAGCCACGCCGCCAGCGTAGCTCTGCCGCGGGCAATACCGTTCTCCTGATAGGCCGTCAGCAGGGCATCCCGCCCCGCGAACTCATGCTGCAGCAGCCGGAACATGCCCACCGCCGGTGCGCTCAGCACCTGTCCCGCTATGGCCTGCAAGCCCAGCTCCAACATCTCTCCCAGTGCCTCGGGGTGGGTTGCATCCTGCTCGAAGGCCGGTTGAAAGGCATCGGTCCAGCTGCGCACCGCCTGCGCAACCAGTTCGTCGCGATTGGCGGCGAAGCGGTAGAGGGTCTTCTTGGCAACCCCCGCCTCTTTGGCCACCGCATCCACGGTCGCAGCGCCGTAGCCCCCCTTGAGCAACAAGGTCAGCGTCGCTTCGGCGAGGGCGGCGCGAAGGTCGGCTTCCGGGGTGACCGGACGGCCTCGTGAGCGTGTTTCTTCATCGTTCTGGTGCGACATATGGGCTCCTGGAAAGCATTGACAGACCCAGCATACAGGCATAGCGTAATTTAGGAAACGAACTTCGTTTCCTAAATTTATGGGAGTCATATCATGCATCCTTCTGCCTTGTTTGCCCCCTGGGGCGTCAATGACATCAACGAGTTGCTCAGTCCGCAACCCCTTCGCCTGGAAATGGGTCTGACCCGCAGCACCGACGGCCTGCTGACGGTCGCCATCCGCACCGATCTGCACGGCTGCAAGGGGCGCATGCTGGATTGGTGGTTCACCTTCTTCGAGACGACCCAGCACATCAGGTGGTGGCACCCCCACGACCACGTCGAGCACCGGGGCTGGGATCATCACTGGAAAAAAGGGGAGCGCTTCGTGGGAGCCAGCATAGAGGCGGTGGAGTGGCTTGCCGAGCTGCCGCCGGTGGCAGCTCGCCTCAAGTTCCACGGTGCCGAAGAGGTGTTCGCCCCGCAATCGCTACACGAGGCGCGGGAGACGCAGGCTCTCTCTGCCGCCATCTGCGCCCGTATCGGCTTTGGCGACGAGGTAGCGCTGGATGAGCAGGGGGCGCCGCTGGATGGCGAGATGTTGCACCTGGCGCGGGATACCCCCTATGGCTGTGTGCTGCGCAGTCGTTTTTTGCTGGGCAAAGCCTGCGCCAACCCGCTTGACGAGGTGCCGGACGAGGTAGGTTTCAACCTGATGCGCCACTGCTACAGCGAATTCAGCTATCTGGCGCAGTTTCTGCCGTCGCTCTACTACGCGGAAAACGGTCGTGAGCCGGCACCGAGGCTCTGGTGAAGGATGCCGAACGAGTGCGCAGGCCAGCTGCCGGATGGAGATGAGCCGCGGAAGATGGTCATAAAAAAACCGGGCACTGGGCCCGGTTTGTCATGCAGTCAGGATGTGCTTACTGGAGCACCAGCACCATCAGCAGGCCGACGGTGATGGCGGACACCAGGAAGGCGAAGCCATAGAACACATAGTGGTGCAGCTTGGTGGTGTGGATCCCCAGATCATGCAGGCCGTGGTAGATGCGGTGCATGCCGTGCCAGACGGGCAGGGCGATGATCACCAGCAGGATGCAGGCACCCCACCAGGAGCTGGCGAATGCCAGCACGCGCTCGTAGCTCATGGTCTCCACGTCCATGATGCCCATGGGCACCAGCAGACCTGTGATGAGGACAATGACCGGCAGCAGCATGGCAACCACCATGCCACCCGCACCAAACAGACCCCAGTAAATTGGCTCGTCAGAACGTCTCATATTTATTCCTCAAATCATGATTGAGTGATCGTGGCCAACGTTTCTGAGTGAGAGCCCGGTACCAAACAGTCACCAATAACCGGGTTCGTCAGAACGTCTTATGGTTTTCTCCTCAGGCCACGATGATCAGGACAAGCAGGGATACCGCCGCCAGCGCCACATACTGGGCAATGACGATCGGTTTCTCCGGCACCAGGTCTTCACCACGGAAGATGCGCATGGCTTTCGGAGCCAGGGCGAACCAGGTCTTGGCGTGGAACAGGCAGGCTGCCAGGGCGATGACGTGGAACAGGATGGCAATGGGGCTTTGCAGGGATTCCAGCCAGCCGTTGAATGCCTCCTGACCCTGTACCAGGCGCAGCAGACCCCACATCAGCACGACGGCGTAGATGGAGACGAAGATGCTGGTGCCTTCGCGGATCATGTAACCGGTGTAGAAGGCATTCTTCAGCCACCAGTCTTTCTTCATCTCGCGCACGTAAGGCTTACGTTTGCTCTCAGTGTTGTTCATGGTCTCACTCCTGGTCTCAGTCCGGCTTGAACATGGCGATCATGTAGTCCTTGGCGCTCTCGACCTTGCCAAGCTGGATGGCGGCGGCCGGATCCACGCCTTTCGGGCACACTTCGGAGCAGTAGCCCACGAAGGTACAGCCCCAGACGCCCTCGTCCTGGCTGATGATCTTCATCCGCTCCCTGGACGCGCTGTCGCGGTTGTCGGCGTTGTAGCGATAGGCCAGTGCCAGGGCCGCCGGACCGGTGAACTTCTTGTTGATGCCATATTGCGGGCAGGCCGCGTAGCACAGACCGCAGTTGATGCACATGGAGAACTGGTGATACTTCGCCATGTCAGCCGGCGTCTGGGTGTACTCGCCATCACACAGGCTGCGCGGCTCGGACGGGATGATGTAGGGCTTGATGCTCTCCAGCTTCTCGATGAAGTCGGACATGTCGACCACCAGATCGCGCTCGATGGGGAAGTTGTTGAGCGGTTCGATAGTCATCTTGCCCGGCAGGTAATCCCGCAGGAAGGTCTTGCAACCGAGTTTCGGAATGCCGTTGACCATCATGCCGCAGGAGCCGCAGATCGCCATCCGGCAGGACCAGCGGAAGCTCAAGGTGGAGTCCAGATGATCCTTGATGTATTGCAGCGCATCCAGCAGGGACATCTCTTTGAGGTAGGGCACCTGGAAGGTCTGCATCCAGGGCTCGTTATCCTGCTCGGGACGGTAGCGCAGGATTTCAATTTCGATCATCTCAGCCATTCTTCTTAGCCTCGTCTTGTTTCTCACCCTCGGAACCGTACACGCGCTTGGCCGGTTGGGATTTAGTGATCTTCACATCGGAATAGTCGATGGTCGGGGCCCCTTCGCCGTTGTAGAAGGAGAGAGTGTGCTTGAGGAAGTTGACGTCATCGCGCTCCTCGTAACCGTCCAGACGCTGGTGGGAACCGCGGGACTCTTTGCGGTTGATGGCGGAGTGCGCCATGGCTTCCGCCACGTCCAGCATGTAGCCCAGCTCGATGGCGTACAGCAGGTCGGTGTTGAAGACCGAGGACTTGTCGTTGATCTTGATCTTTTTGTAACGGGCTTTCAGCTCGTTGATCTTGTCGATGGTGCCCTGCATCAGCTCTTCGGTACGGTAGATACCGACACCGGCTTCCATGGACATGCCCAGTTCGTTGCGGATATCCGCCGGGTTTTCGGTGCCGTCGATGTCCAGCAGGGAGAGGTGCTGCTTGATGAGCGCCTCGGCCTTGGCGACCAGCGCCTGGGTGTTGCCATGTTGCTGGGTGGCGGCAAACTCGGCTGCCTGCTCACCGGCCACCTTGCCGAAGACCACGATCTCGGACAGGGAGTTGGAACCCAGACGGTTGGCGCCGTGCAGACCGACGGAGGCACATTCGCCAGCGGCATAGAGACCGGCCAGACGAGTGGCACACTTGCCGTCGGTTTCGATGCCACCCATGGTGTAGTGGGCGGTCGGACGTACCGGAATCGGCTCTTTTACCGGATCCACACCCACATAGGCCTTGGCCAGTTCGCAGATGAAGGGCAGACGCTCTTTCAGATACTTCTCGCCAAGGTGGCGCAGGTCGAGGTGAACCACGTCGCCCATGGGGCCCTGGATCACGCGGCCTTTTTGCTGCTCCTGCCAGAAGGCCTGGGAGAGACGGTCGCGCGGACCCAGCTCCATGTGCTTGTTCTTCGGCTGACCGACCGGGGTTTCCGGGCCCAGACCGTAATCTTGCAGGTAGCGATAGCCATCCTTGTTGAGCAGGATGCCACCCTCACCACGACAACCTTCGGTCATCAGGATGCCGGTGCCCGGCAGACCGGTCGGGTGATACTGGACGAACTCCATGTCCCGCAGCGGTACGCCGTGGCGGTAGGCCAGGGCCATGCCGTCACCGGTGACGATGCCGCCGTTGGTGTTGTAGCGATAGACACGACCTGCGCCGCCGGTGGCCAGCACCACGGACTTGGCCTGGATGAAGCGGGTGATGCCGTTCTGGATGTCAAAGGTGACGACACCCTGGACGCGGCCATCTTCCACGATGAGATCCAGACAGAAGTGCTCGTCGAAGCGCTTGATGGTCGGGTACTTGATGGAGGTCTGGAACAGGGTGTGCAGGATGTGGAAGCCGGACTTGTCGGCGGCGAACCAGGTGCGGGGGATCTTCATCCCGCCGAAACGGCGCACGTTGGCCTTGCCGTCCGGTTTGCGGCTCCAGGGGCAACCCCAGTGCTCCAGCTGGATCATCTCGTTGGTGGCGTTGTTGACGAAGTACTCGACTACGTCCTGCTCACACAACCAGTCACCACCGGAGACGGTGTCGTTGAAGTGGTTTTCCAGGGAGTCGTCATCACGGACGACGCCTGCGGCGCCACCTTCGGCGGCCACGGTGTGGCTGCGCATCGGATAGACCTTGGAAATCAGGGCGATCTCCAGCTCCGGGTGGGCTTCTGCAATGGCGATTGCGGCACGCAGGCCACCGCCACCGGCACCGATGATGGCAACATCGGTCTTGATAATATCCACATCTGCCTCCTTAGGGATAGATTTGCTGGGCACGATTTTGCTCTATGAAAAAAATTCAGGCTTGATGCAAGTCAAACTGCTTTGTTTTAGTGCTTGGCAACGGTGATTTTTATTACAACCACCCCATTCCTTGGATGAAAATGCCGTCATTATCGCCATCCATCAGTGATCTGGATCAGCCGTACTCGCTACTCTGGTGATTTTAACTCCAAGATTATACGTAGTTTTCTTTCAAAAAAATGAGAAATGCCTCTCTTTTTGGGTATTACCCATAAAGTTTTTAAGTTTTTTATCAAAACAGTTTAATGATAACTATTATCACGATGACATATCGATATTAGGCATCAAAAAAGTAATGCGAATATAGCCATGACAGACTGGGCCCGTCTCCCACACATGAGCAAAAGGAGATGTCGATCACAGGGTTGAGGGTCTCGAAAGGGGATTATAACCGTTGAAACAAAAAGGGTTTATAAAAAAAGGGGCCTGAACGGCCCCTTTCTTTCCATGGTCGATCAGATGCGGAACATGCCGACCTGATTATTCAATTCACCTGAAATATTTTTAAGCTGGGCCGACAGATTGCGGGAGCTGTCCGCATCCACTGCCAGCTCGTCCGAGACATCCTTGACCGCCTGGATGTTGCGGCTCACCTCGTCGGTGACGGCACGCTGTTCCTCGGCGGCGCTGGAGATCTGGGTCGCCATGTCGGAGATCTGGTTGATGGAGGTGGTGATCTGCTCCAGCGCCTGGGTCGCATCGTTGGCATCTTCCACGCTGTTCTGGGCCAGCAGCTGACCCTCGTGCATGGTACTGACGGCGCCCTGGGTGTTGCGCTGCAGGGTCTCGATCATGCTGCGGATCTCGACGGTGGAGCTGTGGGTGCGCTGGGAAAGCACCCGCACCTCGTCGGCCACCACGGCAAAGCCGCGTCCCTGCTCGCCAGCCCGGGCGGCCTCGATGGCGGCGTTGAGCGCCAGCAGGTTGGTCTGCTCGGCGATACCCTGGATGGTGGAGAGGATGGTGTTGATCTCCTGGGCGTTCTTCTCCAGTTCCTGAATGATGCCGGAGGCCTGCTTGACCTGGGTGGCGAGATCCGTGATGGAGCGCTGGTTGCGGGCAATCACCTGCTTGCCGTGCTCGCAACTGCTGGAGGAGCTGCGGGCCGCTTCCGCGGTCTGCTCGGCATTGCTGGCCACTTCGACGGCGGTGGCGGACATCTCGTGCACTGCGGTCGCAATCTGGGAGATCTCGTTTTGCTGGCGGGCCAGCCCCTGGTTGGATTTCTCCGCCATGTCGTGGGAAGACCTGGCCTGCTGGTTGAGCTGGGTGGAGGAGTTGGAGATGTCCTGCACCATGACGTGGATGCGCTCGATGAAGGTGTTGACGTGCTTGGCGACGGTACCGACCTCGTCTTCACGCTCGATCTTGATGCGACGGGTGAGATCGCCGTTGCCGCGGGAGAGATCGACAATCGCCTCGCCCAGGGTTTTCAGCGGCGCCAGGGAGCCGTTGATGGCGACATAGGAGAAGCCCGCCACGATGAGGATGGTCAGCAATCCCTGAATAAGGTCGGAGGTGACCATGCGGGAGACGGACTGGTAGGCGACCGCTTCATCCACCACGATGCCGAAATACCAGTTGGTGTTGGGGATCTCGGTGAGGTCGAATACGCTCGCCTTGCCGCTGATATCCATCTCGGAGATGGTGTGGCCTTGTTGCTCAAATCGGGGAACTATCTGTCATCTCGGTGATCTGATCCTGTAGCGCAGTCTCCGAGAGCATCAGATGGGCAAGTCCAAGCACAAGATCAGCAACTGGCAGCAGTACAACCAAGCCTTGGTGCAACGCGGTTCGTTGACCATCTGGATGGACGAACAAGCCATTAAGCAGTGGCATTGCCTGGTCCACCATGGCCGCCGAGGGAGAGGTTTCCACTACAGTGACACCGCCATTGAGACGGCCCTGATGCTAAAAGGCTTGTTCAAGTTGCCGCTGCGGGCGCTAGAAGGCTTCATTAACTCGTTGTTCCAACTGATGGCGGTGCCTTTGCAGTCGCCGGACTATAGCTGTATCAGCAAGCGCGCCAAGACCGTCGACATCAAGTACCGCGTCCCCAGCCAAGGCCCGGTGGCTCACTTGGTCATTGATGCCACCGGCCTCAAGGTCTATGGCGAAGGCGAATGGAAAATTCGCAAACACGGCAAGGAGAAGCGACGAGTGTGGCGCAAGCTCCACTTGGCGGTGGATGCCACAACCCATGCGGTCATCGCTGCCGAAGTCAGCCTGGAGACGGTGGCGGATAACGAGGTGTTACCGACGTTGCTCAACCCCTTACGACGCAAGATAAAACAGGTCAGCGCCGATGGTGCGTATGACACCAAGGCCTGTCATGCGCTACTGAAGAAGAAGGGGGCGAAAGCCACCATACCGCCGAGAAAAAATGCGGCACCGTGGGAGGAAGGCCATCCCCGCAACGAGGCGGTGACGGCGCTCAAGGCCGGTGAACTGAAGCAATGGAAGAAAGACTCCGGCTATCACCAGCGCTCGATAGCCGAGACCGCCATGTACCGGTTCAAGCAACTCATCGGGCCAACGCTGAGCCTGCGGAACTACAACGCCCAGGTGGGCGAAATCCTGGCTGGCGTGAAGGTGATGAACAAGCTGATAGGGCTTGGTATGCCTGTTCGCCAGCCAGTGAATTGAGTGGTATCAACGGGTTGGGGAACGGCCATCCAGCGACGGATTTGATCAACAACGCCAGATGGTGTTGTCATGGGCCAGCTCGTTGACTTTGGCTGCCGTCAGTTCCGGGGAGATGGCGGTGGCGGGTTTGAGGGTCAGATCCTTGTCCGGGTGGGCGATGATGGTGCCGTTGCTGTCCACCAGAATGGCATAGGTGCCTTCCGAGTTCATGGCGAGCACGTCTTTCACCAGACCGTCGATGGAGACGTCACCGGCGATGACGCCGTCGGTGTTGCCGCGACTGAAGGGCTCGGCGATGGTGATGATGAGCTGGCCGGTGGTGATGTCGGCATAGGGGTCCGTGATGGCGAGCTTGCCGGCGGCCATGGCGTCCTTGTACCAGGGACGCTGGCGCGGATCATAGCCGGCCGGCAGATCGGTCGGCTTGCTCTGGATCATCCGGCCATCCTTGGTGCCCACGTAGACGAGATCGAAGTTGCCCGCATTCATGGACTGGGCCAGGTGGCTGAGGGGCTCGTCTTCCTTGGCGAAGGCTTCCTTGGTGGCGGTGATGAGATTGATGCGGGCGTCGAGCCAGCGGGAGATCCCCTTGACGTTGGCGACCGAGCTGTCGTCGATGAAGCTCCAGATCAGCCGCTGGGTTTCACTGCGCAACTGGGAGGTGTTGTACCAGACCTGCAGGCCGGTGATGACCAGAATGATGGCCCCGATGGAGAGGACCAGCTTGTTCTTGATGGATAGGTTCATGTTTACATCCTTGTGAGCGTCAGTCAGAGATCCATGGTGTTTGTTATTGTTATGAGCCAACTCTGTATCGGCTGGCTATGGACTTTATGTATCCCGGTGCACCGCATTTTTTCAATTCTTTTCACCTCCTTGTGGCCTGCCAGGGCGTGCCGATACTCAGCTGAATCGATCTGGCCGGTTGGTGAAGATGCCATCGACACCCATGCTGGCGAGGGCGATCCCATCACTCACCTCGTCGACCGTGTAGACCAGGATCTTGAGCCCCCGGCGATGGGCATCCGCCACCAGGGTCTCGTCGACGAAATCCACGTCGCAGTTCAGTGACCAGGCCCCCAGCGTCTCGGCGAAGGCGGCGCCGTCGAGGGGCAGGCTGGCCGTGAGGGCGCCGATCCTGATTTCCGGTCGCAGTCCCTTGAAGCGTAACAGCTCGGGATGATGAAAGGAGGAAACGATCCAGTGCGCCTGGGTAAAGCCAAGCTCGGCCTCGGCCCGCCTGGTCAGGGCGGCCACCGGCTCGGCGGTGTGGGCGCCCTTGAGCTCGATGTGCAGTTCGCAGCGCCCCGCCACCAGTGCCATCACTTGCCACAGGGTCGGGATCCGCTCCCCGTCCCCCGCATCCAGGCTCGCCAGGTACTCCCGGGATTGCCCGGTCAGCACACCCTGGCCGTTGGTGCAGCGCTCGAGCCGCCGGTCGTGGAAGACCCAGAGCTCTCCGTCGGCCCACTGCACGTCCAGCTCGATGGCTTTGGCACCCAGATCCAGCGCCAGGCTCATCGCCTTGAGGGTATTCTCCGGGGCCAGGCCGCTGGCACCGCGATGGGCAATGATCTGCATGATGGCTCCTGTTGTCGTCTTTGGGGGCTTCATCCCCGGCTCATCCGGATGTCGATCTGCTGATGTGGCAGATGCATGCCGACCTGGCCGAGTTTCTCCAGGATCAGGGAATGTACCTCATGTGTAATGGGCATCCGGTGATCCATGTTGTTGACGTAGAGCCGGATCTCGTAGATGAGGGCAGAGTCGGTGAACTCGATGAGGAACACCTCCGGGGCGGGCGTATCCAGCACCAGGGTGGACTCGCGCACGCTCTGCTCCAGCAGTTGCTGTACCTGCTTGGGATTCTGGGTCAGGCCGATGCGAATGCGCAAGCGGACCCGGGTGATGGCATCGGACAGGGACCAGTTGATGAACTGCTCGGTGATGAAGGCCTTGTTGGGGACGATGATCTCCTTCCTGTCCCAGTCCACTATGGTGGTGGCGCGGGTCTTGATCTTGGTGACGGTGCCGGTGAGATCCCTGATGGTGACGGTGTCACCCAGGCGGATCGGTTTTTCGAACAGGATGATGAGGCCGGAGACGAAGTTGGCGAAGATCTCCTGCAACCCGAAGCCCAGCCCCACGGAGAGTGCTGCCACCAGCCACTGGGTCTTGGACCAGTCGATGCCGAGCATGGAGAAGCCGGTGAGGGCGCCAATCAGCAGTACCAGGTACTTGCTCACCGTGGTGAGGGCGAAGCCGGTGCCTGGGGAGAGGCTCAGGTGCTGGAGCAGGGTGAGCTCCATCAACCCTGGCAGGTTGCGGGCGGTGACCACCGTCAGGATGAAGGCGAAGACGGTCAGCATCAGATCCTGCAGGGTGATGGCGGAGAGCTGCTCGATGCCGGCCACCTTGCTGCTCACCTGCCACACCTCGATGCTGCTGAGGAAGCTGAATGCCGAGTTGAGATCCGACCATTGCACCACCACCAGCATGGTGAAGCCCAGCATCAGCAGGGTGCGCACCAGGCCGAGGGACTGGGCGCTGATGGTATCCAGATCCAGCTCGGGCTCCTCCACCACATCGGGGATCTCGGAGCTGAGATCGTCCTCTTCCCGCTCCCGCTGCGCCAGGATCTCGGCCCGCTTCTGCTTGGCGCGATCGAAGGCGAGTCGGCGGCGCTGGATCAGCATCCAGCGGTGGGCCAGATAGTAGACGAGCAGGCAGCCGAGCCCCGCCAGCAGGCTCAGCTCCAGCTGGCGCAGCAGGGTGCGGGAGGTGTAGAAGTAGCCGAACAGGGCGCCCAGCACCGCCAGCAGCGGGGCCAGCATCAGGCTGTTCCAGATGAAGTGGTGCAGCAGATGGGGCTTGGTCATGTCTGCCTGACCCCAGGTGAGGGGCAGTTTTTCCCGGTTGAGGCGGGCAAAGAAGAGCAGCAGCCAGAGGGCCCCGATGATGAAGGCGAGGCGTCCCAGGGAGTCGTAGAAGGCGTGCTCCTGATAGCTGCTCGCCATGCCCTGCACGAAGAAGCTCGGGATCAGCACCAGCAGCAGGGTACGAAACTGTCCCCACACTCGCTGCACCCGCTCCTTCTGCCAGCGGAAGTGGAGGATGAGGATCCCCTTCTCCAGGGTGAGGTGGCGCGCCACCAGCAGGGCCAGCAGCAGGAACCAGATTTCACCCAGGCCCCGGGCCACCGCCACCGCGAAGGGATATTGCCAGGCGCCGTCCAGCAGGCCGTGCACCATGAGCACCATGGCGGGCAGCGGCAGGGCGGCGAGCACGGAGCGCACCAGCAACCGGCTGGTGAGGCTGAACTTGTCCTGGGTTACCTTGCCGATGCGCGGGGCAATGTAGTGGCTGTATTGAAGGAGGTGGCGGGCCAGTTTCAACCAGCACCAGGCCAGCCCCAGCAGCCCGAGGCCAGCCAGGGTCAGGCTCAGGGGGTTGTTCTCGGCGATGGCCCTGGGCAGTTGCAGCCAGTTGGCCGGGTTGAAGGCAAGGCCGAGGGCGGCCGGGACGCCGAGCAGCACCGCCGGGCTCAGGGGGCGCACGTCCGGCATCCAGAACAGATGGCTGGCGCTGAGTTCGCGGATCTCGTCGATCTTGCTGTTCTGGCGGCTGTAGAGCAGCTTGAGGCGGGTCTGCTCCTGAATGAGGGTGTCGGAGGCATCGTTGAGCCGGGTCAGCAGTTGTCGCCTCGCCTTGAGCAGGTTATCCAGCACGGCGCGCTGGGCCCTGTCCAGGGTGATGTCGTCTCCACTGAGCAGGCTGTTGCGCAGTTGCACCGGATCCTTCAGGGCATCCTGCTCGGTCTCGTACTGGTATTTGGCCATGCGCGCCTTGACGATGGCGGACTCCAGCCGCTCCAGCGGGAAGTAGGCGGGCAGATCGGCCAGCTTGCTGCGCAGGTTCTCGCCGTAGGCGTTGCTTATCTGCAACCACTCCAGCTGTTCGCGCACCGAATTGACCAGCTCGTTGAGCCCGGAGAGGGAGGTGTCCACCCCCCGTTGCTCGTCCTGCACCCGTTCAATCTGGTCCTCGAGAGCCCCCAGTTGGAGGGAGAGGGCCTGGTTTTGCTGCTGTTGCTCCTGCAAGAGGGGGAGGTCAGAGGTGAGCTGGCGGCGCAGGCGTTCGCTCTCGGCCAGGGCCTGCTCGGTCTTGTCCCGGCGCAGCTGGTTCTGCTGGGCAAGCAGACTGGTCTGCCACTCATCCTCGTCGGTGATGGCGAGGTTGAGCTCCTGCAGCTTGAGCTTGCCCAGATCGTTGCGCTGCTGGGCGGAGAGCTGCTCCAGCTCCAGCATCTGGATCCGGTCAGAGAGGCTCTGCTCCTTGAGGCGGGTGGCCAGTTGCTGGGCCTCCTGCAACCTGTCCGACTCGTTGCTGAAGCTCAGGCGATCGAGCAGGGAGCGGGTCTGGAGCAACTGCTTGCGCAACTCGTCGACCCGCAGGTGATATTCCTGGCCCGTGCTCTCAAGCTGGTTGAGGCTGTCGGTCACCGCCTGACGCTCCTTGCGCAGGTTGAGCTGGCGGTTGCTGCTCAGGCTGATGGCCTGGCGCAGGGCATCCTCCTTGAGGGAGGAGAGGGGCGGGCGGGACTGGGGCTGATAGTTGTGCAGCCCCTCCTTGAGACGGGCGGACTCCTTGGGGTAGTCGATGAGGATCTGCTGGTAGGCCTTGCCCTGTTCCCGGTAGCGCTGGGCATCCCGGGCATATTGCAGCGCCTGCTGGTAGCTCTCCCGCAGTTGCTGGTTTTCCGGGGTATCCGTCTTGGGAATGCTTTGCAGCAGCTCCTCTACCTGAGTGATGGCATCATCAGCCTGGACAGCGGAGAAGGGGAACAGGCTGAGACAGAGCATCAGACAGAGCAGGCGTTGCAACATGGCGCACGTTTCCGTTCAGGAGAAGTCGCCCTAGCCTAAAGCAGGGGCCGGGGCGGGTAAAGCCCTCAAGATGAATGATCCACGGCACAAATAACGGGTGATCCGGGTCTTGTTTGGCTATTATTCTGGCCGTTCCCCTTCATTGAGCAATTTATGTCCTCCGTCGATCTGGGCACGGCCCCCCTTTCCCGCCTCTTCTTGCGTTACGTCACCCCCACGGTGGCCGCCATGCTGGTCACCGGCATCTATGTCACCATAGACGGCATCTTCGTCGGCCATATCCTGGGCCAGGACGGGCTGGCCGGCATGATGCTGGCGTACCCCATCTGCGCCGTGCTCTACGCGGTGGGGGCCCTGATCGGCATGGGATCCTCGTCGCTGGCCTCCTTCTATCTGGGCAAGGGGGAGCAGGCCAGGGCGCGCCACATCGTCGGCAATGCCCTGGTGATGGTGCTCATCGCCTCCGCGCTGCTCGCCTTCATTGGCATTCGTTACGGCAAGGCCATGCTTGTCTGGATGGGGGCGCAGGGGGTCATCTTCGACGCAGGCTTCGCCTATCTGCAGTGGTACGCCTGGCTCGGGGTGTTCGCGGTGCTCTCCATGGCCTTTACCGCCCTGCTGCGCAACGACGGGCGACCTGGCCTCACCACCTGGATCCTGGTGGGGGGCGGCGTGCTCAACGTGCTGCTCGACTACCTGCTGATGGCGGTGATCCCCTGGGGGCTGGCGGGGGCCGCCATCGCGACCATGCTCTCCCAGGCGGTCACCGGGGGCCTGTGCCTGTGGCACTTCTTCACCCCCCGTAGCCAGTTGCGCATTCGCTGGGATACCCTGGTGCCCGACTGGCGGCTGATGGGGGAGACATTGCGACTCGGGGTGTCGAGTTTTCTGATGTACCTCTACCTCTCGGTGGTGCTGGCGCTGCACAACAAGGCGCTGCTCTCGGTGGGCACTTCGCTGCACGTGGCCGCCTATGGGGTCATCAGCTACAGCGAGGCCTTCTTCTATCTCATCTTCGAGGGGATCGCCATGGGCATCCAGCCTATCGCCAGCTTCAATGCCGGGGCGGGCAACTGGTCGCGAGTGCTGCGGGTACGCAACCTGGCATTGGGAGTGACCATGGCGGTGGCACTGTGCGGGATGATCCCGCTGTATCTGTGGCCGGAGGCAGTGGTTTATCTGTTTGCGGGGGACAATGCTGCCCTGTTGCCGGTAGCCAGCCTCGGTATCTGGCTCTACTTCTGGGGGCTGCCCATGGAAGGCTTGCTGCTGGTGGGGGCCACCTATTTCCAGGCCATCAACCGGGCCCGCATCGCTTCCCTGCTCACCGGCGGCAAGTTGGTGCTGATCGGCGGTTTCCTGTGGGGCTTCTCCTCCCTGTGGGGAGTGGCCGGTGTCTGGCTGGCGCTGCCTACTTGCAGCACTCTGCTGGTCCTGGTGATGTGGCGGGCGATGAACAGGGAGGGGCGCCAGCACAGCGCTGCCTGAGATGTGGTCATGCGTCCATGAAAAAGGCAGCCTCGGCTGCCTTTTTCATTCCCTGCCTGTGGGCGGCAGGTCGCCGGCCTCAGGGCTTGAAGGCGCCGATAAAGATGGCGGGGTCGACGCGGGCGTCGTTGAGGCTGACGTTCCAGTGCATGTGGGGACCGGTGGCGCGGCCGGTGGCGCCGACCCGGCCGACGATGCCGCCGCGGGGCAGGCTCTGGCCCAGTTTCACGTCCACCTTCGACATGTGACAGAACATGCTGATGAGGCCCTGGCCGTGGTCGACGAACACCGTATTGCCGTTGAAGAAGTAGTTGCCGATGAGGATGACCTTGCCAGCGGCTGGTGCCTTGATGGGAGTGCCGGCTCCGACCGCGAAGTCGAGTCCGGAGTGGGGGTTGCGCTCCTCGCCGTTGAAGAAGCGGCGCAGCCCGAAGGGACTGGAGAGCGGGCTCTGGACCGGCTTGTCAAACAGCAGGTTGCTCGGCTGAGCCGGGCTGAAGGTCTGGTAGGCGCGGGTCTGTTCGGCAAGCTCCCGGTTGATGCGGGTCATGTCTTCGGCCAGCGGATTGACCTGGCGGCTGTTCTTGAGCTTGATGTGCTGCTCACGGTAGTGCTTGGTGCCGACTGTGAAACTCAAGGTGCGGCCATCGCTGGTGGTTACCTGATGGGGGCCGGGCGCGCTCTTGAGCGGGATGCCGACGATGGCGATCCACGTCTTCCCTTCTTCCTGTACCACCAGCACAGGCTTGTCCTGATAGCGCACTGCGGGTGCCTTGGCCCCGCTTCCCAGTGGTACCACGGCCACGCCCCCCGGCACCGGGTGGTTGAGCAGGCGGCTGATAAACCCCGGTTCGGCGTGAAGCGCAGGGCTGCCGAGCAGCAGGAGAAGAAAGAAGAGGCGGCGCATGATGGCTCCATCGGATCAGGGGGAAAGCAAGAGGGGGGAGATGATGCCACATTCTGGCGGTGCTGTCCGTCAACCGTGGGCGATAAACTCGTCGGCTGCGGCCCAGAAAGACGCAACGGACACGCCATTGCAGCGAGGTGAATGCTCTGGTTGCGGGTGCCAGCCTTCCCTTCGACCTTGCCAGCCTGAGCAGGGGGCCGCTGCGCTACCGCATCTTGGGGGTGCTCGCGAGCGACAACCGCTTCATTACCACCAGCCTGGCCGGTGTCGGGGTGGGCATGGTCGAGCAGGGGGCCCTGACCCCTATTCCATTCGATACCGCCATCGCGGTACCCTACTCGGCGGCGACCCAGGCCACCGACTACAAGGTGAGGCTCTACCCGACCCGGCTGCCGGGCCAGGTAGTACGCACCGGCCCCTACACCGGCACCATCATGGTCACGGTGAGCGTGCCCTGAGGAGACGCCGCTTCGCCCCTATTTTTCGACGAGGTCAATGATGAACAGTGTCAGGGCCCTGCGCCACGAACCCAAACGCCATGGCATAGGACAGGGCTGGATCTGGATCCGCACCGGATTCGACATCTTCAACAAGGGGATGGGTGCCAGCGTGGCCATGATAGTGCTCTGGTTTGTGGTGGGCATCGTGCTGGATCAACTGCCGGCGGGGGGCTTGATCTCCCAGTTGCTCTACATGGTGTGGGGGGCTGGCTGGGTGGCGGTGGCGCGGCGAGGTCACCAAGGCGAGGCGCTGCAATTTGGCGACTTCTTTGCCGGTTTCCGCCATCGGTTGACCCCCTTGATGCTGGGGGGCCTGATGGTGCTCGGCCTCATCATGGGGATCCTGATGATCTGCGTATTCCTGCTGCACCAGTGGGGACTCACCAGCCTGTTGTCCGCGGATCCGGGCTCCCTGGCGCTGACCCCGGAGCAGGCACAGGGCTTCCTCGTCTGCGCCCTGGTGGGATTGGCACTGTTCGTTCCCGTGCTGATGGCCATCACCTTCGCCCCCGCCCTTATCCTCTTCCATCAGGTCGGGGTCTGGCAGGCAGCCAGGCTCAGCTTCAAGGGATGTCTGCGCAACATATGGCCCTTCCTCTGGTGGGGGCTGCTCGGGGCCGTGCTGATCTTCTTTGGCGCACTCCTGATGCTGGTGGGCTTGCTGGTGGTGCTGCCTGCCATCAACTACTCCATCTATGCCGCCTATCACGACATCTATCTGGAGGATCAGGAGGCCGAGGAGGGAGAGACCCCGGTCAAGGCATTCGGTTTCGAAGCCTGACCGGGCACAGGATGGAGCAAAGAGGGGCCGCGAGGCCCCTTTTTTGTGCGGCTAGCAGGGATCAGAGAGAGGGAGGGGCTTCCTGCCACAGGGGATCGTCCGCCATCCGCTCCACGAGAAAGTCGAGGAAGCTGCGCAGCAGGGGGGACATCTGTTTGCGGGTGCCATAAACGGCATAGACGCCGAGGAGCTTGGGCTGCCAGGGGGTGAGCAGGGGGACCAGGGCGCCGCTTGCCAGATGGGGGTGAACCGAGTAGGCGGGTTGCAGGCTGATCCCCGCCCCGTCCAGGGTGGCGGCCAGCAGCAGGTTGGAGATGTTGGCGCTGAGGTTGCCGCTCACCGGGACGGATTCGGGACCATCGGGCCCCAGAAACTCCCACAGGCTCTTGCCGAAATAGGTGTAGGTGAGGCAGTTGTGCAGTGCCAGATCCTGCACCTGCTGCGGCGGAGCATGGCGGGCCAGGTAGGCGGGGCTGGCGCACACCACCGAGTGGCAGGTGCCGAGCCTGCGGGCCACCAGGTTGGGATCGAGGTCGTTGGTGATGCGCAGGGCGAGATCGATTCGCTCCTCCACCAGATTGACCGTCCGGTCCAGCAGCAGGATGTCGATCGCCGTGCCGGGGTAACGGGCCAGGTAGTCGTTCGCCGCCCCGACCAGCAGGGCTTCGGAGAGAGAGTAGCTGCAGGTGATGCGCAGTTGCCCCTTGGGGGCCTCGTCATGGCGGATGGCCAGGTGTTCCATCTCTTCCCCCAGGGCCAGCATGGCTCTGGCCCGGTTCAGCGCCTCTTCTCCCGGCCCGGTCAGGCTCAGCCGGCGGGTGGTGCGGTGCAGCAATCTGGCCCCCATCCAGCGTTCCAGCTCGGCCAGGTAGCGCGACACCATGGCGCGGGACATCTCCAGTTTCTCTCCGGCGCCGCTCAGGCTGCCCTGTTCCACCACGCAGACGAAGACCCGCAATGCGGTCAGCCTATCCATCTTGTGCCCCAATATGCTCGATTTATGCAACAGTGATGCGCCTATTATGCGGTATTTGTATCGATGGTGATGCAATAAACTGCGCTCATTCCATTAATCCACACCGATGAGCGTTATCTGATGAACAACACACTGCGTACCCTGACCCTGACCAGCCTCCTGATGACGGGCTCCGCCCTGGCGGCCCCCCTGACCGTGACCGTCTACAACCCCGGCGAGAAGGCGATCTTCCCGGTCTCCTCCTCACTGGTAACCGGTGACAAAGAGGCCATCCTGATCGATGCCCAGTTCGACGTGCAACATGGTCAGGCGCTGGTGGACATGATCAAGAAGAGCGGCAAGAAGCTTACCACTGTCTATATCAGTGCCGGTGACCCCGACTTCTACTTCGGTCTGGAACCCGTCATGGCGGCGTTCCCGGATGTCAAGGTGCTGGCCGACCAGCATGTGGTCGACCATATCAAGCAGACCAAGGATGCCAAGTTGAGCTACTGGGGCCCGATCCTGGGCAAGGATGCACCCAAGAGCCTGACCGTGCCGCAAGTGCTGACGGCCAGCCACCTGACGCTGGATGGCGAGAAGATTGACATCAAAGAGATGAACACCCCGAATGCCTACCTCTGGGCCCCTTCCATCAAGACGGCCTTTGGTGGTGTGCCGGTCTACAGCGGCGTGCATGTCTGGATGGCGGACAGCCAGTCCAAGGCCGCTCGCAGCCACTGGGTCAAGGCGCTGAACAACCTGCTGGCGCTGAAACCTGAACGTGTGGTGCCGGGTCACTTCCTGGGAACTGCGCCCAAGGGTACCGAAGCCGTGACCTTCACCCGTGACTACGTGCAGCGTTTTGAGCAGGAGCTGGCCAAGACCAAGCACTCCGGCCAGCTGATTGAAGCGCTGAAGAAGGCTTACCCCTCCCTGCCGGTCGACGATGGCCTGGCCATCGGTGCCAAGGTCAATACCGGCGAGATGAAGTGGTAACTCCCTGACGCCTACTTCCCTGTGTTTTTTTACCGGGCCCGAGGGCCCGGTTTTTATCCAGCCTTGAAGCGAGAATGATGGGCCTTGCTGCTCAAATCGGGGAACTATCTGTCATCTCGGTGATCTGATCCTGTAGCGCAGTCTCCGAGAGCATCAGATGGGCAAGTCCAAGCACAAGATCAGCAACTGGCAGCAGTACAACCAAGCCTTGGTGCAACGCGGTTCGTTGACCATCTGGATGGACGAACAAGCCATTAAGCAGTGGCATTGCCTGGTCCACCATGGCCGCCGAGGGAGAGGTTTCCACTACAGTGACACCGCCATTGAGACGGCCCTGATGCTAAAAGGCTTGTTCAAGTTGCCGCTGCGGGCGCTAGAAGGCTTCATTAACTCGTTGTTCCAACTGATGGCGGTGCCTTTGCAGTCGCCGGACTATAGCTGTATCAGCAAGCGCGCCAAGACCGTCGACATCAAGTACCGCGTCCCCAGCCAAGGCCCGGTGGCTCACTTGGTCATTGATGCCACCGGCCTCAAGGTCTATGGCGAAGGCGAATGGAAAATTCGCAAACACGGCAAGGAGAAGCGACGAGTGTGGCGCAAGCTCCACTTGGCGGTGGATGCCACAACCCATGCGGTCATCGCTGCCGAAGTCAGCCTGGAGACGGTGGCGGATAACGAGGTGTTACCGACGTTGCTCAACCCCTTACGACGCAAGATAAAACAGGTCAGCGCCGATGGTGCGTATGACACCAAGGCCTGTCATGCGCTACTGAAGAAGAAGGGGGCGAAAGCCACCATACCGCCGAGAAAAAATGCGGCACCGTGGGAGGAAGGCCATCCCCGCAACGAGGCGGTGACGGCGCTCAAGGCCGGTGAACTGAAGCAATGGAAGAAAGACTCCGGCTATCACCAGCGCTCGATAGCCGAGACCGCCATGTACCGGTTCAAGCAACTCATCGGGCCAACGCTGAGCCTGCGGAACTACAACGCCCAGGTGGGCGAAATCCTGGCTGGCGTGAAGGTGATGAACAAGCTGATAGGGCTTGGTATGCCTGTTCGCCAGCCAGTGAATTGAGTGGTATCAACGGGTTGGGGAACGGCCATCCAGCGACGGATTTGATCAACAACGCCAGAATGATGATGAACGAAGCGCAAACAACCCTCCATTATGTCTATGACCCCCTCTGTGGCTGGTGCTATGGCGCCGCCCCCTGCTGAAAGCCGCTGCCGAGATCCCGGGCCTTCGCATCGAACTGCATGGGGGGGGCCTCTGGATGGGCGCCAGGCGCCAGGCCATGGGCCAGCCCCTGCGGGACTATGTGCGCCCCCATGACGAGCGCATCCACGCCCTCACCGGACAGCGCTTTGGTGAGCGCTACTTCAACGAGCTCCTGCTCAACGAGTCGCTGCTCCTTGACTCCGAGCCGCCCATTCGCGCCGTTCTGGCGGTGAGCGAGCTTGGCGGCGACGGCCTTGCCTTGTTGCACCGCATCCAGGAGACCCACTACCGGGATGGGGAATGGGTCGGTTCCCCGACACGGCTGGCGGCGCTCGCGCGGGAGCAGGGGCTGACACCGGAGGCATTCGCACTGGCCTTTGGTCGGGTCGATCTTGTGGGCCATCTGGCCACAAGCCAGGCGTGGCTGCGCCGGCTCGGCGGGCAGGGGTTTCCGACCCTGGTATTGATGCAAGGGGAGCGCGTCGCTGCGCTGCCTGTCTCCTCCTATCTGGGAGAGCCATCGGCGTTCGCGGATCACATCGCTTCCCTGATGGGGTGAGTTTCTCGCCCATCGCCTGTGGCTTGTCAAAGGAGAGGGAGAGGGCAGACCCGTCTGCGCGCCTCCCTTGTCCCCCGCACCGTTCTTGTGCATGCTATCGGCCTCATTGAACGGCAGGATGCAGTACCTATGAACCTTCGCGATCTCGAATATCTGGTAGCGCTGGAAGAGGAGAAACACTTTCGCAAGGCAGCGGAGCGCTGCTTTGTCAGCCAGCCGACCCTGAGTGGGCAGCTGCGCAAGCTGGAAGATGAACTGGGGGTGATCCTCATCGAGCGCACCTCCCGCAAGGTGCTGTTCACGCCCGCCGGCGATGCCATGGCCCGTCAGGCGCGCAAGGTGCTCAAAGAGGCGCGAGAGCTCAAGAGCATAGGCCAGCACTTCGCCGAGCCCATGTCCGGCGAGATCCACATCGGTTTCATTCCCACCGTGGGCCCCTACCTGCTGCCCCACATCATCCAGGATCTGCGTGAACACTTCCCCAAGCTGGAGTTCTACCTCTACGAAGATCAGACCCAGGTGCTGCTCAAGCGGCTGGAGGAGGGGGAGCTGGATTGCCTCGTGCTGGCGGAGCTGGAAGGGATGGAGGGGTTTGGCGCCATCCCCCTCTATCAGGAGCCCATGTGGCTGGCCGTCCCCCAGCATCACCCGGAGGCGAGCGCCAAGGCGGTGCCCCTGCACAATCTCAAGGGCAAGAAATTGCTGATGCTGGCCGACGGTCACTGCCTGCGGGATCAGGCGATGGGTTTCTGTTTTGCCGCGGGCATCGGTGAGGATCAGCGCTTCAAGGGCACCAGTCTGGAGACCCTGCGCAACATGGTCGCCGCCGGCAGCGGCATGACGCTGGTGCCCAGGCTCGCCGTGCCCGCCAACCCGGAGGAGGGGGGCGTCAGCTATCGCCCGGTGATCAACCCCGTGCCGGGGCGCACCATCTCCCTGCTCTATCGTCACTACTCGGTGCGCCGTCCCTGCTTCAATGAGCTGGCGGCCCGCATCTCGAGTCTGATGAAAGCCCTGCTGGGCTGACGCAGCCCGCTCGTCATCCCGAAACAAAAACCGGCGCCTGGGCGCCGGTTTTTGTTGTTTCCAGGGGGACCTAGAAGATGTCGTCGGTGGAGACGGGACCGTCTGTGGTCGCATCGTCACCGCCATACACCTGGTTGCCATCGGAGATCTGGCTCGCGTAGCGGGTGGGCTCTGTGCCCTCTTTGAAGAACTCCTCCGTGGTACTGCCATCGGCGCGATTGGTCAGCAGACCGGTTTCACGATCGATGCGGACCTGCATGATCCCTTCGGGGACCGGCATCTTGCGTTCGGGCACCTGGTGCAGAGCCGTCTTCATGAAGTCAATCCAGATGGGCTGGGCGGCACCGCCGCCAAACTCGGCCCGGCCCAGACCGCGCTGGTGGTTGTCAAAACCGATCCAGGAGGTGGCCACCAGATTCGGGGTATAGCCGGAGAACCAGGCATCCCGGGATTCGTTGGTGGTCCCCGTCTTGCCCGAGATGTCGTGACGCTTGAGGTCACGGGCTGCCCGCCAGCCGGTACCACGCCAGCCATTGCCACCCCAGATGGCGGTGGTCAGGGTGTCGGTGATGAGGAAGGCGCTCTGGGCACTGATGGTCTGCGGTGCCATGTTGTTGGGCACGACAGGATCGATGGGGCACTGGGCCTTCCAGTCTGCGGTGGTATTGGCATAGGCATCCGCGCTGTCGAGACCGGCGGCGGCCAGCACGCCGCAGTCGCGGCAGGCAGCGGCCGGGTTGGCCTCGAACAGGGGAGTGCCGAAGCTGTCGGTCACTTCGGTGATGAAGTAGGGGGTGACCTGGAAGCCGCCATTGGCCAGCACCGAGTAGCCGCGCACCACTTCCAGCGGGGTAAACTCCGCCGCACCCAGCGCCAGGGATTCATTGGCGGAAATGTGATCACGGGCGAAGCCGAAGCGGGTCAGGCCGTCGATATAGGTATCCAGCCCGATGGCGCGCATCAGGCGGACCGACATCACGTTCTTGGACTTGGCAAGGCCGAGGCGCAAGGTAGTCGGCCCTTCATAGATGGCGGGCGAGTTCTTGGGCTGCCACATGGGGCCCTTGGCAGGATCCCACTGGTTGATCGGTGCATCGTTGATGAGGGACGCCAGGGTATAGCCCTGCTCCAGCGCGGTGGCATAGAGGAAAGGCTTGATGTTGGAGCCGACCTGACGACGGGCCTGATCGACCCGGTTGAACTTGGAGAGCTCGAAGCTGAAGCCGCCGACCAGGGCCTCGATGGCGCCGTCTTGCGGGTTCATGGCCACCAGGGCGGCGTTGACGTCGGGGATCTGGGAGAGCAGCAACTCTTCCCCTTTCTCCCTGACCCAGATCTGGGCGCCGACTTTGAGTACATCCCGCGCCGATTTCGGGGCAAAACCCTGGCGATCGTCGGTGATGAAGGCGCGCGCCCACTTGATGCCATTCCAGCCCAGTTCGGCCTGTTTGCCATTCTTGAGCACCAGGGTGGCGCTCTTGTCGCCGAGCTGGGTGACCACGGCGGCCATCAGGGGCTGATAGGTCGGCTGCTTGGCCAGATGGGCCATGATCTGCTCGTAGTCCCAGGCCGTTTCACCGGCTTTCCACAGCAAGGCGGTCGGGCCACGGTAGCCGTGGCGGGTGTCGTAGTCGAAGACACCGTCCAGCAGCGCCTGATGGGCGGCGCGCTGACGCTTGGCGGTGACGGTGGTGTAGACGTGCAGCCCCATGGTGTAGGCATCTTCACCAAACTGCTCCACCATCTTCTGGCGTACCATCTCGCTCAGATAAGGGGCGTTCAGCGTGGTCTCGGCACCGTGAAAACGGGCCTTGACCGGCATCTTGGAGGCTTCGTCATACTGGGCCTGGGTGATCTTGCCGGTTTCCAGCATGCGACCCAGTACCACGTTGCGGCGGGCGAAGGCGCGCTCCGGGGAGCGGATCGGGTTCAGCATGGAGGGTGCCTTGGGGAGACCCGCGATGATGGCGATCTCGTCCAAGGTCAGATCCTTGACCTCCTTGCCGAAGTAGACCTGGGCGGCCGCGCCGACCCCGAATGCCCGGTAGCCGAGGGGGATCTTGTTGAGATAGAGGGTGAGGATCTCGTCCTTGGAGAGGTTCTGCTCGATGCGCCAGGCGAGGAACACTTCCTTGATCTTGCGTACCAGGGTCTTCTCGTTGCTCAGGAAGAAGTTGCGGGCCACCTGCTGGGTAATGGTACTGGCGCCCTGACGCGCCTGGCCGGAGACGGCCCAGACGGTGGCGGCACGGATGATGCCGATGGGGTCTATGCCCGGGTGCTCATAGAAGCGGGCATCTTCGGTGGCGAGTACGGCATCGATCATGGACTGGGGAATTTCGTCCAGCCGCAGGGGGATGCGACGAATTTCGCCAAACTGGGAGATCAATTCCCCGTCCCGGCTGTAGACCTTCATGGGGGTAGCCAGTTTGACATCGCGCAGGGCGCTGACGTCCGGCAACTGGGGCTTGATGTAGAAGTAGATGCCGATGAGGCTGGCAACGCCCAGCACAGCACCCAGCATCATGACAATAAACAGGCGAACGAGCCATTTCAGCATGGAAGAACTACCAATCGTCTTAAAATTAGCCAACGGGCGCAGAGTATAGCCTTTTTACCCTCGCGGATTCGAGGTTTTCCTGTCCGCAAACAGGCGACCCCGAGAAGAGGCGGGAGGGTAGCACTCCAGGGCACAATTACCAAGGGGGCCGCAATCAAGGCCGAAAGGAGAGGGGCGTCAACTTTTGACACAAACTTTATGACATTGATAGATAGAGCATTATATTGAGTTAAGCCGTCACATCATGACGCGCTGTCCTACAATAAGTCCGAAAACCCAATAACGCATGGATGTGTATATGTTTGGGCTATTAAGTAAGGGATCCCTCGTCTCCATGGCGGGCATTGATTTTGGCAGTCAAACCATCAAGGCCGTCACCATCAGCGGACGTCCCGGCAAGGTGCACCTCGGTTCGGTTGCCGAGATCCCCATGCCAAGAGGAACGCTGGTCGACTATCAACTTCAGGACATTGAACGGGTCAGTCAGTCCCTCAAGTCGCTCAAGCGGCTCGTGCAAGGGGATTGCCAGAACGTGGCCACGGCTGTGACCGGTTCCAACGGGCCTTGTTGCTCAAATCGGGGAACTATCTGTCATCTCGGTGATCTGATCCTGTAGCGCAGTCTCCGAGAGCATCAGATGGGCAAGTCCAAGCACAAGATCAGCAACTGGCAGCAGTACAACCAAGCCTTGGTGCAACGCGGTTCGTTGACCATCTGGATGGACGAACAAGCCATTAAGCAGTGGCATTGCCTGGTCCACCATGGCCGCCGAGGGAGAGGTTTCCACTACAGTGACACCGCCATTGAGACGGCCCTGATGCTAAAAGGCTTGTTCAAGTTGCCGCTGCGGGCGCTAGAAGGCTTCATTAACTCGTTGTTCCAACTGATGGCGGTGCCTTTGCAGTCGCCGGACTATAGCTGTATCAGCAAGCGCGCCAAGACCGTCGACATCAAGTACCGCGTCCCCAGCCAAGGCCCGGTGGCTCACTTGGTCATTGATGCAACCGGCCTCAAGGTCTATGGCGAAGGCGAATGGAAAATTCGCAAACACGGCAAGGAGAAGCGACGAGTGTGGCGCAAGCTCCACTTGGCGGTGGATGCCACAACCCATGCGGTCATCGCTGCCGAAGTCAGCCTGGAGACGGTGGCGGATAACGAGGTGTTACCGACGTTGCTCAACCCCTTACGACGCAAGATAAAACAGGTCAGCGCCGATGGTGCGTATGACACCAAGGCCTGTCATGCGCTACTGAAGAAGAAGGGGGCGAAAGCCACCATACCGCCGAGAAAAAATGCGGCACCGTGGGAGGAAGGCCATCCCCGCAACGAGGCGGTGACGGCGCTCAAGGCCGGTGAACTGAAGCAATGGAAGAAAGACTCCGGCTATCACCAGCGCTCGATAGCCGAGACCGCCATGTACCGGTTCAAGCAACTCATCGGGCCAACGCTGAGCCTGCGGAACTACAACGCCCAGGTGGGCGAAATCCTGGCTGGCGTGAAGGTGATGAACAAGCTGATAGGGCTTGGTATGCCTGTTCGCCAGCCAGTGAATTGAGTGGTATCAACGGGTTGGGGAACGGCCATCCAGCGACGGATTTGATCAACAACGCCGTTCCAACGTCATCACCAAGATCATTCAGGTCGATACCAACATCAACGAGAACGAGCTGGAGAACCAGGTTCACCTGGAGGCAGAGCAGCTCATCCCCTTTCCCCTCGACGAAGTGAGCCTGGATTTTGAAATCCTCGGCATGGCGGGCGACAACGGGCGTCAGGAGGTCCTGCTCAGTGCCGCGCGGACCGAGAGCGTCAGTGGCCGGGTCAGTGCCCTGACGGAGGCAGGCATGACGACCATGGTGGTGGATGTGGGGGCCCATGCGCTCGGACGCGCCGTGCTTGCCTGCTTGCCCGACCTGCAAACCTCGGAGAAACCGGTTGGCATCGTCGACATCGGTGCCAGCGCCCTGACTTTCGCCGCCCTGCTACGGGGCCAGGTCATCTATTCCCGGTTGCAGAATTTTGGTGGTGATCAATACAGCCAGGCATTGGCCTCTTTTTACAGCATGAGTATGGAAGAAGCGGAACTGGCCAAGCTCCAGGGCTCCCTGCCTGCGGATCATGAGGTGGATGTCCTGTTGCCTCACCTCAGCACCCTGGTGTTGCAGATACGGCGCAACGTGCAGCTGTTTTGCAGCTCTTCGGGGAACAAGGAGCTCTCCAGGCTGGTGCTGACCGGAGGGGGGAGCCTGCTGCCGGGGCTGGCCGGACAAATCGGCAGCGAGCTCAACTGCGAGGTGCTGCACCCCGATCCCTTTGCACTCTTTGGCAAGCCGCAGGGAGAGGGGGGGCTGACTCATGGGGCCAAGTACATGACGGCGCTCGGGCTGGCACTGAGGAGCTTCACACCATGTCAAATATAAACCTTCTGCCCTGGCGGCAGGCTCGGGCACAGCGTCAGAAGAAACAATTCGGCATCCTGTTCGGTCTGTTCCTGGCGGGAACGGCAGCCATCGCCTTTGCTGCAGACTGGCTGGTGCAGCAGCAGATCGGTTACCAGCAGCAGCGCAATCAGCGGTTGCAGCAGGAGATGGCAACCCTGGACACCCAGCTTGGGGAGATCAGGCTTCTCAAGGAGCGGCGCAAGGAGTTGATTGACCGCATGCAACTCATCGAGCAGTTGCAGATGCGCCGCAACATCCCTGTGCGTCTGTTCAATCAGCTGCCGGTGCTGGTCCCCAATGGGGTGTATCTTGATAGCCTTGCCTTGCAAAACAACAAGATAGACGTGAAGGGAAAGACCGAAGCCTATGGCAGGGTTGCCAGCATGATGCGCCGAATCGACGGTTCCGGCTGGCTGACACAATCCCAGCTCAGCACCATTTTCACGGCCGAGGTGGCCCCCATCGCCCTGAGCCAGTTCTCCATGATGTTCCAGATTGCCACGGCGCTACCCAACGTGGCTAAGGGGCAAAAATGAACCTGCAACAACTCAACGACCTGGATCTCAATGACATTGCCCGCTGGCCGCCGATCGCCAAGGGCATCTTTGTCTTCTTCTGCTGTGCTCTGCTTGGCGGGGCACTCTATTACTACGTGATTGCCAATTCCCTGGCTGCCCTGGGTCGTGAAGCCGCAAAAGAGACTGAGCTCAAGGGACAATTCGAGAGCAAGGCCATGCTGGCCGCGAACCTGGAAGCATACAGAAAGCAGATGGTCCAGCTGGAACATCTGGTCGACACCCAGCTCAAGCAGCTGCCCAACACCCACGAAGTCGCCGGTTTGCTGGATGACATCAGCTTCATTGCCACCGACAACGGTTTGACATTGAACAGGATCAACTGGGAGCCAGAGGTGAAACACGAGTTCTCCACCGAGCTGCCCATGCGCATCGAGGTCGTGGGCACCTATCACGAACTTGGCAAGTTCACGGCGGACATGGCTGCTTTGCCGCGCATCGTGATCCTGGATTCTTTCCAGCTCAGCCAGGGGAAGGGGGGGGAGCTGATCGGTATGTCCATGCAGGCCAAGACCTACAAGTACAACGGCAAAACCGTGGAGAAAAAGCCATGAGCATGAGAGCGGGCGTACTTCTCTTGTCGGCGCTGCTGTTGACGGCCTGTGGGGGACAGGAGGACATGGATGAATATGTCAAACAGACCAAGGCCAGAAAGCCGGTACCGATCGAACCTTTGCCGGAGATAAAGCCCTTCTCTCCCATGGTCTATCAACGCAGCGATCAGCGCAGTCCGTTCATTGCACCCCAGCCGGAAACCAGTTCCAGGCTGGACGCCAAGGCCAAGCCGGACTGTGCCCAGATAGTGGCCAATCGGGAAAAGGAGGTGCTGGAACGCTACTCGCTTGCCAGCCTGAGCATGAAAGGCTCCATCGGCAAGCAGGGGCAGTTGTGGGCATTGATCAAAACCCCGGACGGGCAAGCCGTGCGCGTCGGGCTCAACCAGCACATGGGGCTGGATCAGGGCAGGGTCATCAAGATAACGAACACGCATGTTGACTTGATGGAGACGGTACCGGATGGCAAAGGATGCTGGGTCACCCGAGAAACCCAGCTGGCCATGGCCAATCTCGACGCAAAACTATGATCAGGGATGAGCAGAGATGAGAACAACAATAAGAAGGATGACCGGTGTGGCGCTGCTGTGGCTGGGCGGATGCACTCAGGTGTGGGCAGTACCCGCGTTGCAGGAGGTCAAGGTGAATCCCCTGCTGGCCGATCAACTCCTGCTGGAGCTCAGCTTCAGCGAACCGGTCAGCGGTTTTACGGACAGGTTGACCTATGAACCCAATCAGCTTCTGCTGCACGTACCCGGGGCCATCGGTGCCCTGACGGTCAATCCCCTGCCCATCAAGCAGCAAGGGGTGAACAACCTCCTGGTGGAGGGGAAGGGGCAGGGGCTCGACATCAAGATCTCCCTCGATCAGCTCACCCCCTATCAGGTCCATCAGCAGGGCAATAAATTGCTGGTGGCGCTGGGAGACAAGGCCGGGCAGCCGGTCGCTTCCTCGGCGGCGCCTGTTGCAGCCAGCCAGTCTGCGCTCGTCAGAAGCCAGCCGGTGACTCAGTCTGCATTGATTGACACCCAGCGAGTTGCCCAGAACCAGTCCCAGTATCAGGCTCAGCCTCAGCCTGCCGTGGCTTCCACACCTACTGTGGCTCCTTCGCCCGTTGCCCCCGGCAAGCCGGTGTTGTCCGTGTCTCAGGCAAACATGGGTGGCGCCTACTTCAACTCGGTCAAGGGCGTGGATTTTCGTCGTGGAAAGGAAGGTCAGGGGGAGTTCCTCGTGATGCTGGACAACAGTTCGGCGGCGGTGGATGTCAGCAGCCGTGGTCAGAAAGTGCTGGCCAAGTTCCACGGTACCCGGGTGCCTGATGATCAGCTCAACCTCATCAATGTGCAGGACTTTGCTACCCCTGTCTCCCAGGTGGAGGTGTTCCGCCAGGGCAATGACACCCTGTTCGAGCTCTCGGTGAACGGCCAGTTTGACTACCGTTACGATCAGGCCGACAAGATGTTCATCATCGAGGTGAAAAAACGGGTGGCCACCACGGCGGCGAAGCAGTACCAAGGCAAACCCATCTCATTGAACTTCCAGGATATTCCTGTTCGTACAGTGTTGCAGATCATCGCCGATTTCAACAATCTGAACCTGGTGACTACGGACTCGGTCTCCGGCAACATCACGCTGCGCCTCGATGGCGTGCCCTGGGAGCAGGCGCTGGACATCATCCTCAAGGTCAGAGGGCTGGACAAACGGCTGGATAACAACATCCTGCTGGTGGCACCGGCTGACGAGATTGCCGCTCGCGAGAAACAGCAGATGGAGAGCCGCAACCAGGTGGCGGATCTCGCTCCCCTCTACACCGAGTATCTGCAGATCAACTATGCCAAGGCATCGGAAGTGGCGGCCCTGCTCTCCTCCGAGAGTACCAAGCTGCTCTCCCCCAGAGGGGCGGTCAGCGTGGATGAACGTACCAACGTGCTGGTAGTCAAGGACACGGCGGATGTCATCAGCAACGTCAAGCGGATGCTGGATATCCTCGATATCCCGGTCAAGCAGGTGGTGATCGAGGCGCGCATGGTGACCATTGATGATGGTTTCGATGAGGCACTGGGGGTGCGCTGGGGTGTGACCAAGACGGATGGCCATGGCAACGGCACCTCGGGCACCATAGAGGGTAATGATGGCGCCGGAAACAATGATGGCAGTTCCACCATCACTCGCCCCAACGTAGAAGACAGACTCAACGTCAACCTGCCGGTGACCAACGCGGCCGGCACCCTGGCGTTCCAGGTTGCCCGTCTTGCCAATGGTACCCTGCTGGATCTTGAACTCTCGGCGCTGGAAAAGGAGAGCAAGGCCGAGATCATCGCCAGTCCGCGTGTCACCACGGCCAACCAGAAGCCGGCCCTGATCGAGCAGGGGACCGAGATCCCCTATGTGGAGTCCTCTTCGAGCGGGGCGACCTCGGTCACCTTCAAGAAGGCGGTGCTGAGCCTCAAGGTCACACCGCAGATCACCCCGGACAACAGGGTGATCCTGGACTTGACCGTGACTCAGGATACCAAGGGTGAAACCGTGCCGACCGGAACCGGGGATGCGGTGTCCATCAACGCCCAGTCCATCACCACCCAGGTGTTGGTCAACAACGGTGAAACTCTGGTGCTTGGCGGCATCTATCAACAGACCATCAAGAGCGATGTCAGCAAGGTGCCTCTGCTGGGGGATATCCCCGGGTTGGGCTATCTGTTCAAGAAAACCACCAGTGAAAACAAGAAGCGCGAACTGCTGATCTTCGTGACCCCGAGGATAGTGACCGACGCCCTCTGAAAACTTTACTTGTGAGAGTAAAACACATATAACCTTACGCCCCGATGAGGCTGGGGCGTAAGGGCTGCGGTTGCCAGTCCTGGTTTCTACTGAGATAATCCCCCTCCTGATCCATCGCAAGATAAGGTTCATAGGTACCCCGGTCGAGTGTTTACCGGGGCCATACAGTTTGTAATTACTAACGAAAAGACATGGCTGAGAAACGCAATATTTTCCTGATAGGTCCCATGGGTGCGGGCAAGAGCACCATAGGTAGACATCTGGCAGAACAACTGCACATGGAGTTTTTCGACTCAGATCATGAGATTGAGCGCCGCAGTGGTGCCGATATCGGCTGGGTGTTCGATGTTGAAGGCGAAGAAGGCTTCCGGATCCGCGAAGAGAAGGTGATCGGTGAGCTCGCCGAACAGCAGGGTATCGTGCTGGCAACGGGTGGCGGTGCCATCAAGAGCCGTGAAACCCGCAACAAACTCTCCGCACGCGGCATCGTGGTCTACCTCGAAACCACCATTGAAAAGCAATTGGCACGAACCCAGAGAGACAAGCGTCGTCCCTTGCTGCAAACCGAAGAGCCGCCCCGTGAAGTGCTTGAGCGTCTTGCGCAAGAGCGCAACGCCCTGTACGAAGAGGTTGCCGATTTTGTCATCCAGACGGATGACCAGAGTGCCAAAGTTGTCGCTAATCAAATCGTCAAGTTGATTGGTATGTAATTCATTAGAGGACGTCCATGGAAAGGTTGAAGGTCGAACTGGGTGAACGCAGCTACCCGATAGAGATAGCTGCCGGTCTGCTGCAACGCCCCGAGGTACTGGCGCAGACGATCAAGGGCAAGCGGGTCATGATAGTGACCAATACCGTGGTCGCGCCCCTGTATCTTGAACAGATCATTCAGTTGCTGTCCGGTTTTCAGGTGGAACACCTGATCCTGCCCGATGGCGAGGCCTACAAAACCCTGGCGACCTTCGAGCGGATCATGTCTGCTCTGCTGGAAACCAGCCATGGTCGTGATACCACTCTGATCGCTCTGGGGGGCGGTGTGATAGGTGATGTTGTCGGCTTTGCTGCGGCAAGCTACCAACGAGGCATTCCGTTTATTCAGGTGCCTACCACGCTGCTCTCCCAGGTTGACTCTTCCGTCGGCGGCAAGACCGCCGTCAACCATCCTCTCGGCAAGAACATGGTGGGTGCCTTCTATCAGCCCAAGCATGTGATCATCGATACCGACTGCCTCAAGACCCTGCCTGCCCGGGAATTTGCCGCCGGCATGGCCGAGGTGATCAAATACGGCATCATCTGGGATGCCGCCTTCTTCTCCTGGCTCGAAACCAACATGACTCGCCTGCAGCGCCTCGACGGTGATGCACTCTCCTATGCCATTCGCCGCTGCTGCGAGATCAAGGCCGATGTGGTCGGTCAGGACGAGACCGAGCACGGCGTGCGCGCCTTGCTGAACCTGGGACATACCTTCGGCCATGCCATCGAGGCGGAGAAGGGTTATGGCAACTGGCTGCACGGTGAAGCCGTGGCGGCGGGAACCATGCTGGCGGCCGAGACGGCCCTGGCCCGTGGCGACATGACGGCGCAAGAGGTGGCACGAGTCCGCGATCTGCTGTTGGCCGCCGATTTGCCGGTCAAGGCACCGTCCGATATGGATTTTGCCGCCTTCATTCGCCATATGCGCCGTGACAAGAAGGTGCTGGAAGGCAAGCTGAGGCTGGTGCTGCCGATCGGGATCGGACAGGCCCAGGTCGTGGCCGATGTGACAGACGAGCAATTGATGGCGGTGATCGAGTCTGGTCGTGACCATTAATAAATTGCTCAAGCTGCCTTCTCAGCGGCAGTTGGTTGACCGGCTGCTGCACCTGATCGAGTTCAACCACCCCTTTGTTTTTCTCTCCGGCAAGCCAGGCAGTGGCCGTGGCACACTGTGCGAGTCGCTGCTTGCCCAACTGCCCGATGCGGTGCGGGTGGCCAGCCTCATCGGCAGCCCGTCCATGAAGATGGCAGATGTGCGCCAGTTGCTGTTGCAGCAGGTGGTGGCACGTCCCCTGTTCAACGCGCAGGATGCCCTGGCGGACAGCTTCTTTCGCATGGTGGGTGACAAGCCTGCCAGACTGCTGCTCATCATCGAACGTGCCGATACTTTGCCTGCCGAGCTGGTGGGGGAGTTGTGGGCGCTCTGTCGTCACAACGATACCCTGGCATCTCCTCATAAACTGGCCATCCTGCTCTCGGGTGATGACGCCTGGTGTCGCAACCAGAAGGCGCTCCTCAAGGGACGGGCCATGCCAGCCCTCGAGCTGGAAGTCGCGCCACTGAGCGCTCCTGAGCAACGTATCTTCTTGTATGAGAAGGCCAAAGAGCTCAAGATCCCGACAGCCCTCTTGCCCAAGCCGAAAGTGGAAGAGATCCTGAATGGGGCGGGCGGACATCCGTCAGCCATCATGCAGTTACTGGAGGATACCATGACCGACAGAAGGCCCAAGAAACGTCAGGCCGAGTTGCCCGTCAAGAAGATAGCGATCGTGCTTGCCCTGGTGGCGGGCGGGTTGCTGGCCCTGAGCTATCTGCCCCTGTTCGACAGTGCAGGCCAGGACCCCGCCCAGGCTCCGTCCCAGGGGATGGCGTTGCCCGATCCCGTCTCAAGCGATCCTGTGAACGTCGGTGCGGCGAGCGGGGCTTTGGGTACTCAGACGAGCAGTGGCGCCGCTGCCATCCCGTCAGGGAATCAGGTTGCCCGCGATTGGCAGTCCGATGCCAAGCCCTTGCCCAAGAAGGTCGAAAGTGAGACGGTCACCACGGAGTCAACCAACTATGAGGGGCGCCGGGTCGTCATCTCCGACGAAGTGGTCGAGAAATTGATGAACCAGCCGAACGTCAGCGGCGCCTTGCCCACGGCCGTGGTGGATGAGCTGGTGGGGAGCGGTTCCCGTGCGGTCCCGACCGGAACGACGGCTCAGGTCAAGAATCCGGCCCCGAGCCGTGTCCCGGCCCGGACAGAGGCTCAACCGGCCAGTGGCGCGCAGACAGCGCCGGTCGCGGCCCCAGCGGCCAAGGTGGCGTTGACGCCGGTGGCGACTCTCAACAAGAAGCCGAAGAATCACTACAGCATCCAGTTGATGGGGGCGAGCAACACCAAGGCGGTAGACAGCTTTGTGGCCGAGCATGGCTTGGCGGGCAAGGTGTGGGTCTACAAGACCCGCTTCCGTGGCAGTCCCTGGTATGTAGTGGTGCAGGGAGACTACGCCAGCAGTGCCCAGGCCAAGGCGGCCATTCGCAAGCTGTCGCCTGCCTTGCTCAAGGGACAACCCTGGCCCAAGTCATTCGCCCAGATACAAAAAGAATTGAAGCAATAGCCAGCCACCCGAGGAAGGGGGTAGAATCACCCCCCTTTTTTGGGCATAGCCTTGTCAACACCGGACTTCCATGAAAAAAACACGCGCGTTTTTAAAATGGGCCGGGGGAAAATACTCCCTGGTCGAAGAGATCGCCGAGCGTTTGCCGGCCGGGCGTGTGTTGCTGGAGCCCTTCGTCGGGGCCGGATCCGTGTTTCTCAACACGGATTACGACGCCTATGTGCTCAACGACATCAATCCGGATCTCATTGGCCTCTACAACCACCTCAAGCAGCAGCCGGACAGCTTCATCAGCGAGGCCCGCAAGCTGTTCGTGGCCGAGCACAACCACAAGACCGCCTATTATCGGCTGCGTACCCAGTTCAACCAGACCGCGGCCGGGTTTGAACGGGCTCAGTTGTTCCTGTTTTTGAATCGCCATGGTTTCAACGGCTTGTGCCGTTACAACAAGAAGGGGGGGTTCAACGTTCCCTTCGGTTCCTACAAGAAACCCTACTTCCCGGAGAAAGAGCTGTGGACGTTTGCCGAGAAGGCGCAGAAGGCGACGTTCATCTGTGAAAGCTATGCCGACGCCATGGCCCGTGCAGAGGAAGACTGGGTGATCTACTGCGATCCGCCCTATGCCCCCCTCTCCACCACGGCGAGTTTCACCACCTATTCGGCGGGCGGTTTCACCCTGGACGATCAGGCGCTGCTGGCCAGGCTGGCTCGCCACACCGCCGCCCATAAAGGGGTGCCCGTGCTCATCAGCAACCATGACATCGAGTTGACCCGCGAGCTCTATCGTGGCGCCCGGCTCGACGAGATCCTGGTCAAGCGTACCATCAGCCGCAACGGCGGTGGTCGCAACAAGGTGGCCGAGCTGCTGGCACTCTATCCGCCCGGCATCGAGCCCGAACAGGGCTATTATCCTGGTGAGGCGGAGCTGGTTGCCGTCGGCTGAGTGAACAACGGTCCCTGAGGGGGCCGTTGTCATTTCTGATGCTGCCGCTGGCATTCCGTGAGCCGCGCCTGGCATCGTGTGCCAGCCATGGTGCCGGAGCGGCGTGTTCTGTAGATGCGGGTCGTTTTCATCGCCCTTTTGCGATAAAATTGCGCCGTTTTTTCTGCCACGCTGCCAATGGATGACGCTGATGAAAGACTTTCTGATTGCCCCCTCTATCCTCTCCGCCGACTTTGCCCGTCTGGGTGAGGATGTGGCCAAGGTGCTGGCCGCCGGGGCCGACGTGGTCCATTTCGATGTGATGGACAACCATTATGTCCCCAACCTGACCATAGGCCCCATGGTCTGTCAGGCGCTGCGCGATTACGGCATCGAAGCGCTCATCGACGTGCACCTGATGGTCAAGCCGGTGGATCGCATCGTGCCTGATTTTGCCAAGGCCGGTGCCAGCCTGATCACCTTCCACCCGGAAGCCTCCGATCACGTGGATCGCACCCTGGGCCTCATCAAGGAGCAGGGTTGCCAGGCTGGTCTGGTGCTGAACCCCGCGACCCCGCTCACCTGCCTGGAGTACGTGATGGACAAGCTGGACGTGATCCTGCTGATGTCGGTCAACCCGGGCTTTGGCGGTCAGAGCTTCATCCCCGGCACCCTCGACAAGCTGCGCCAGGTGCGCCGCCTGATCGACGAGAGCGGCCGCGACATTCGCCTGGAAATCGATGGCGGGGTCAAGGTCGACAACATTCGCGAGATTGCCGAGGCGGGTGCCGACATGTTCGTGGCGGGCTCTGCCATCTTCGGCAAGCCGGATTACAAGGCAGTGATCGACCAGATGCGCGTGGAGCTTGCCCATGTCCGTCGCTGATCGCCCCTTTGACCTGGTGCTGTTCGATCTGGATGGCACCCTGATTGACAGCGCCCCGCAACTGGCGCTGGCGGTCAACCGTACCCTGGCGGATCTGGGGTTGGCCGAGGCCGACGAGTCCGTGGTGCGTACCTGGGTCGGCAACGGCGCCGACAAGCTGATCCAGCGGGCTCTCGATTACCGCGACGCCCCGGAGCAGTTTGCCAAGGCCCGCCCCCTGTTCGACCGTCACTATCAGGCCTGTCTTCTGGAAGGCCTGGCCATGTATGACGGAGTGGCCCGTAGCCTGCGCCGTCTGCAGGGGCTGGGTTATCAGCAGGCCGTGGTGACCAACAAACCGAGTCACTTCGTGCAGCCCATTCTGGAGGCCCTCGGCATCAGCGACTGTTTCGCACTCTGGCTCGGGGGCAACTGCGTACCCGTCAAGAAGCCGAGCCCGGAGCCGCTGTTGCACGCCTGCCACGAGCTGGGTGTCAGCCCGTCCCGCACCCTGATGGTGGGGGATTCCGAAAATGACGTGCTGGCCGCCCAGGCCGCCGGCATGAAGGTGGTGGGGCTCACCTATGGCTACAACTATGGCCGCCCTATCGCAGACTCCCGCCCCGACTGGGTTTGCGAGCAGTTTGCCGAACTCGACGCCCTGCTGGTCTGATCCAGACCGGGCTGGCGGATAACAAGGATTACTACTCTGATGACTAAACCAATCGTATTGAGCGGTGCCCAACCCTCGGGCCAGCTGACCATCGGCAACTACATGGGGGCCCTGCGTCAGTGGGTCAGCATGCAGGATGACTTCGACTGCCTCTATTGCATCGTCGATCTGCACGCCATCACCACTCGCCAGGATCCGGCCGCCTTGCGCAAGGCGTGCCTCGACGCAGCCGCCCTCTATCTGGCGGTGGGGATCGATCCGGCCAAGAGCACCGTCTTCATCCAGTCCCACGTGCCCCAGCACGCCGAGCTCGGCTGGATCCTGAACTGCTACACCCAGATGGGCGAGCTGTCGCGCATGACCCAGTTCAAGGACAAGTCCGCTCGTTTCGAGAACAACGTCAACGTCGGCCTGTTCGGTTATCCGGTGCTGATGGCGGCCGACATTCTGCTTTATCAGGCCAATCAGGTGCCGGTTGGCAATGACCAGAAGCAGCATCTGGAGCTGACCCGCGACATCTGCACCCGCTTCAACAACCTCTATGGCGAAGTCTTCACCTTGCCGGAACCCTTCATTCCGACCGAAGGGGCCCGGGTGATGAGCCTGCAGGACCCGACCAAGAAGATGTCCAAGTCCGACGACAACGAGGCCAACTTCATCGGCTTGCTGGAAGATCCCAAGCAGATCGTCAAGAAGATCAAGCGGGCGATGACCGACTCCGACGAGCCGGCCGTGGTGCGTTTTGATCCCGAAAACAAGCCGGGGGTCTCCAATCTGCTGACCCTGATGTCCGGTGTGACCGGCCGCTCCATCCCGGAGCTGGAGCAGCACTTCGAAGGCAAGATGTACGGCCACCTCAAGAGTGAAACGGCCGATGCCGTGGTCGCCTTGCTGGAACCCATCCAGGCGCGCTTCCGCGAGCTGCGTCAGGATGAGGCCCATCTGCAGGCCATTTTGGCGGCTGGCGCACAAAAGGCGCGTGAAAGGGCTGAAAAAACCCTGATCAGCGTATATGATGTCGTCGGCTTCGTTCCTCGAGCCTGACATACTGGGAAGGTGTAGTAGAAGAGAGCTGGGTGGATGCCTGGCTTTCTTTGTTTTACACCTTCCGGTTTGTCGCAACCTCCCCAATGTCAAACACGGGCTTTGCCCCAAGAGAAAGCATGTCTGTCGAATCACAAACCCTGAGTGAAGAGTTGGGTGACAAGGGTCACTGGCTGCGCAAGTTTCGCAAGGCCAAGAGCCTCAATACCTTGCAGTTGATGGTCTCCAACGCCATCGACAAGCACCACAAGACCCCCGCCATCGCGGCTGCCATCTATCTGGCCGAGTGCCAGCGGGAACGGGAACTGGAACAGGGCCGTTATCTGGACCGCTGAGGTCCGTTGTCAGCCCTTGCCAAGGTGACTCCTTCCCATCTGCCTGTCACGACCTGTGCCCTTTTCCCGGTCGCCTCCCGTCTCTTTTACCTTGCCATCCTGACATGGAGCGGCTGATGCTGCCCGGTCGGGGACAGGCCCACCGCCGGGTGGGGTCGACAGGCCCGGATCGCCATTGAAGAGCGGACAGACTGCACAGCAGGTGAGGTGATCGCCGGTTTATTAACGCAAAGAGACATGCCAGAATGCGCGGCGTTTGTCTGCCCGCGCTCGTAACGGGCTGTCCGATCACCGTCTCTGTCTTATTCCCAGGGTGTTTGCATGCTGCTACTCATCGACAACTACGACTCTTTTACCTGGAACCTGGTGCAATACTTCGGCGCCCTGGGGCAAGAGGTGGTGGTCAGGCGCAACGATGAGCTGAGCCTGGAGGAGATAGCCCGGCTTGCACCCCGCCATCTGGTGATCTCTCCCGGCCCCTGCACGCCAAACGAGGCGGGCATCTCTTTGGCCGCCATCTCCCGTTTTGCCGGCGAGATCCCCATCCTCGGCGTCTGTCTCGGCCATCAGTCGCTGGCACAGGCCTTTGGTGCCCGGGTGGTGCGTGCCCGTCAGGTGATGCACGGCAAGACATCTCTCATCCGTCACAAAGGGGAGGGGGTGTTCAAGGGGCTCAACAACCCGCTGCGGGTGACCCGCTATCATTCACTGGTGGTGGAGGCGGCGTCGCTCGCCGACTGTTTCGAGGTCACCGCCTGGAGCGAACATGCCGACGGCAGCCAGGACGAGATCATGGGGCTGCGGCATAAAACGCTGGCGCTGGAGGGAGTGCAGTTCCATCCGGAGAGTATTCTGAGCGAACAGGGGCACCAGTTGCTGGCCAACTTTTTGGCCGTTTCCTGAAAAAATTGCGATGTCTGTCTCAAAACCGTCATGAGGCAAAAAAAAATTTCCCTGAGACTTTATTCACCCTCCTCCCTGTCCAAATTATCTCTTGCCAACACCCCCTGAGCCGTTATGCAATGCGGTTGCCTAAAATCTCAAAGGCAATCGAACATTGTTCCTTATAGGCGGTTAAGTTACAGACTTTTTACTTTTTTTCTGTGATAATTCCGCCACGTTTACACGGATTTAACTTTTGGGCGGTGGATTATTCTGCCGCGAGATAGCAGGAGAGCAATATGTCAGAGTTGTTGGCAGTGACACGTGAAGTGTTTGATGAAGTGATGGTTCCCAACTATGCGCCGGCCAAAATCATCCCGGTGCGCGGCGAGGGGTCACGTGTCTGGGATCAGGAAGGCCGCGAGTATGTGGATTTCGCGGGCGGGATCGCGGTCAATGGCCTGGGCCATTGCCATCCCAAACTGGTCGAGGCCCTGAAATCCCAGGGTGAGAAGCTGTGGCACCTCTCCAACGTGATGACCAACGAGCCGGCCCTGCGCCTGGCCAAGAAACTGGTCGCCGCCACCTTCGCCGAGAAGGTCTATTTCTGCAACTCCGGTGCCGAAGCGAACGAAGCGGCCCTCAAGCTGGCCCGCCGCTACGCCATCGAGAAGTTCGGGGCCCACAAGACCCAGATCATCGCCTTCCACCAGGGCTTCCACGGCCGTACCTTCTTTACCGTCAGCGTCGGCGGCCAGGCTGCCTACTCCGATGGCTTCGGTCCCAAGCCTGCCGACATCACCCACGTCGCCTACAACAACCTGGAGGAGCTGGCTGCCGTCATCTCCGACAACACCTGCGCCGTGGTGATGGAGCCGCTGCAGGGCGAGGGTGGCATCATCAGCCCCACCGACGAGTTTGCCAAGGGGGTGCGCGAGCTGTGCGACAAGCACAACGCCCTGCTGGTTTATGACGAGGTGCAATCCGGTGTCGGTCGTACCGGCGAGCTGTTTGCCTACATGGGTCTGGGCATCACCCCGGACATCCTCACCAGCGCCAAGGCGCTGGGCGGCGGCTTCCCCATCGGGGCCATGCTAACCACCACCGAGATCGCCTCCCACCTGAAAGTGGGCACTCACGGCTCCACCTACGGCGGCAACCCGCTGGCGTGTGCCGTGGCCGAGGCGGTGATCGACGTGGTCAACACCCCGGCAGTGCTGAGCGGCATCAAGCAGCGCGAGCAGCTGTTCCGCGAAGGGCTGGAAGCCATCAACGCCAAGTACCACTGCTTCAGCGAAGTGCGCGGCAAGGGCCTGCTGCTGGGCGCCGTTCTCAACGATGACTTCAAGGGCCGCTCCCGCGACTTCCTGCTGGCCTCCATCGATCAGGGCCTGATGGCGCTGGTTGCCGGTACCAACGTGGTGCGTTTTGCCCCCTCCCTGGAGATCCCGGAAGCGGACATCAAGGAAGGGCTGGCCCGGTTCGAGAAAGCGGTCGCTCAGGTGGTCAACGCCTGATCCAAATTGAGGTGGGGAGCCCTCCCGGCAGGAGCCGGGACCCCACCTGTCGTCAATGAAAGGGAGTTGTCATTTATGTTGGTTATCCGTCCTATCGAGCAGCGCGACTTCGCCGGCCTCAAGACCTGTGCCATCGAATCCGGCACCGGCATGACATCCTTGCCGGTCAACGACGAGCTGCTGCAACGCAAGATCGATGCCTCGACCCAGACCTTCCTGGACAAGCCCGCCGGCAAGGGTGAGTGCCTCTATTTCTTCGTAGCCGAGGATCTGGAGACCGGGGAGATGGTCGGTACCTGCGCCATCGACGCGGCGGTCGGCCTGTCCCAGGCGTTCTACAACTATCACATCGGCAAGGTGGTGCACTCCTCTCCCAAGCTCGGTATCTACAATGTCGTGGAAACCCTCACCCTCTCCAACGACTACACCGGCAATTCCGAGCTCTGCACCCTGTTTCTGCGTGAATGCGCCCGCGAGGGGCTCAACGGCCGTCTGCTCTCCAAGCACCGTTTCCTGTTCATGGCCGAACACCCCGAGCTGTTTGACAGTACCGTCTTTGCCGAGATGCGTGGTGTCTCCGATGGCAACGGCCACAGCCCCTTCTACGAGTGGCTGCAAAAACATTTCTTCTCGATGGATTTTCCCACCGTCGACTATCTCACCGGCATCGGCAAGAAGCGCTTCATTGCCGAGCTGATGCCCAAGTACCCCATCTACGTCAATCTGCTGAGCAACGAGGCGCGCGCCGTCATCGGCAAGACCCACGAAAAGACCCGGCCTGCCCTCAAGATGCTGCAGGATGAGGGGTTCGTGAATCGCGGTTATGTCGATATCTTCGACGCCGGCCCCACCGTCGAATGCGAGGTGAAGAACATTCGCAGCGTGCGCCGCAGCCAGAAGCTGGCGGTGCTGGTGGGTGAGCCCATCGGCGGCCATACCTACCTCATCTGCAACACCAGGTTCGAGCAATACCGCGCCTGCTACGGCAACATCCGGGTCGATCTGGACAAGCACGAAGCCATCATTCCGCCCAAGATGGCGGCCGCCCTCAAGGTGGAAAATGGCGACATGGTGCGCGTGGTCGATCTGGATTGACCCGCCCCGCAGCACAGCATTGAGACAGGCTGCCGAGGCGGCCTGAGTACCCACAGGGAGTGAATTGATGATGTCTTTAGTCCAGTGTATCGATGGCCAGTGGCTGGCCGGTGAAGGCAAGCCGTTCGAATCCATCGACCCGGCCAAAAACGAGGTGATCTGGCGTGGTGAGGCGGCAAGCCAGTCCCAGGTGGATGCGGCCGTCAAGGCGGCCCGCACGGCCTTCTACCATTGGTCCGATCTGGCCCTTGAAGAGCGCCTTGCCATCGTGCGCCGCTATGCCGACCTGCTCGGCGAGCACAAGGAGGCGCTGGCCCTGACCATCGCCCGTGAAACCGGCAAGCCCCTGTGGGAGACCCGCACCGAAGTGGCGGCCATGCAGGGCAAGATCGCCATCTCCATCCGCGCCCATGACGAGCGTACCGGCACGGTGGAGAACCCCATGCCGGGCGCCAAGGCGTTCGTGCGCCACAAGCCCCATGGCATCGTGGCCGTGTTCGGCCCCTACAACTTCCCGGGCCACCTGCCCAACGGCCACATTGTGCCAGCGCTCATCGCCGGCAATGCGGTCGTGTTCAAGCCTTCCGAGCTGACCCCCATGGTGGCTGAAGCCATGGTCAAGGTGTGGCAGGAGGCGGGGCTGCCCAAGGGGGTGCTCAACCTGGTGCAGGGGGAGGTCGACACCGGCAAGGCGCTGGCCGGCAACCCGGACATCGACGGCCTCTTCTTCACCGGCTCCTCCCGTACCGGCCACTTCCTGCATCAGCAGTTTGCCGGCCAGCCGGGCAAGATCCTGGCACTGGAGATGGGTGGCAACAACCCGCTGATCGTGAAAGATGTGAGCGACATCGACGGCGCCGTCCATGCCATCGTGCAGTCCGCCTTCATTACCTCCGGCCAGCGCTGCACCTGCTCGCGCCGTCTGTTTGTCGAGCGCGGCGAGCGGGGCGATGCCCTGGTCAAGCGCCTGGTGGAGGTGGTCGGCCAGATCAAGGTCGGCCTCTATGACGCCGCCGAGCAGCCGTTCATGGGCGCCATGATCAGCGAGAAGGCCGCACTCGGCATGGTCGAGGCGCAAGCCAACCTGCAGCGCCTCGGTGGTGAAAGCCTGCTTGCCCTCAAGCACCTGGAAGCGGGCACCGGCTTTGTCTCCCCGGGCATCATAGACGTGACCGCGGTCAGTGCGCTGCCGGATGAAGAGTACTTCGGCCCGCTGCTGCAGCTCATTCGCTACGACGACTTCGATGTGGCCATCGAGAAGGCGAACGCCACCAGTTTCGGTCTATCGGCCGGTCTGCTCGGTGACAATGAAGCGGACTGGAACCACTTCTTCAAGCGCATCCGTGCCGGTATCGTCAACTGGAACAAGCCCATCACCGGCGCCTCCAGTGCCGCCCCCTTCGGCGGCATCGGTGCCTCCGGCAACCACAGGGCGAGCGCCTACTATGCCGCCGACTATTGTGCTTACCCGGTCGCCTCCGTCGAAGACAGCAAGGCTGCTATGCCGGATCAGCTGTCTCCCGGTCTGACCTTCTGATAACAAGAAAATAAAAGAGGGGCACTGAACAGGTGCCCCTGTCTGTACCCGCAATCAAAGGAAAGAGAGATGCAAAAGGATATCGACACCCTGTTTGGCCATCTGTGGGACAACTACATTCAGGTCACCCCCAGTGCTCACAAGGTTCATCAACTGCTGGGCGGCGGTGCCCCCATCATCAACGATCACGTGGCGTTTCGGACCTACAACCTGCCCAAGCTCGGTCTCGAGAAACTGGCGGCCCACTTCCGCGCCCTGGGGTATGAAGAGAAGGGCGAGTATGTATTCAAGACCAAGAAGCTCTATGCCAAACACTTCGAGCATAAAGATCCTGATGCGCCCAAGGTGTTCATCAGCGAGCTGAAGGTGGAAGAGCTCTCCGAAGGTGCCCAGGCCATCATCCACAAGCTGGTGGATCAGGTACCCGATCACCTCACCGACACCCCGGCCTTCCTCTACGCCGGCGCGCCCTGGCAGGTCTCCCACACCGACTACCAGACCCTGCTGGCAGAGAGCGAGTACGCCGCCTGGATGGCCGCCTGGGGTTATCGTGCCAACCACTTCACCGTCAACATCAACCGCCTGAAGGACTTCGACACCATCCAGCAGGTGAATGCGGCGCTCAAGGCGGCAGGCTTCGTGCTCAACACCGTTGGCGGCGAGGTGAAGGGCGATCCCGAGGTGATGCTGGAGCAATCCTCCACCATGGCAGACAAGGCCGAGGTGCCCTTCAGCGACGGCGTGCGCACTATCCCGAGCTGCTTCTACGAGTTTGCCCTGCGCTACCCGCAGGCCGACGGCGTGCTCTACCCTGGCTTCGTCGAAGCGTCGGCCGACAAGATCTTCGAATCCACCAACGCCATGTAATGGCCGCCATGAAAACAACGCCCCGCCTGGGGCGTTTTTTTATGGATTTACGCCGACCTGACACCCTCTTTACCTCCCCTTGACCCATCAGTTCGCGGCGATTCGCTAGCATGATGCCGCCCGCTGCCGTGGGCCATCGCCGCACCGTGCCGGTGTATGCCACCCGTTTTGGAGTCATGCCATGAAGATTGTTCTGCCTTTGCTGTTTTCCCTCACTACTCTGACCGCCGCAGCGGGCGATCAGGGCAGCCGTACCCCGCCCAAGCCTCCGCACGAGCTGTCGGCCGAGATGAAAGCGGCGTTTGAGAGCTGCAAGGAGCATGGCAAACCGGAGGAGTCGGAATTTGACAACTGCATGTCAGATCTGGGATTTGAGCGGCCGGACGGCCCGGCACCGGCAGGTGGGAAGGAGGGGAAGAATGAGGCCGAGTAAGCTGGTGCGGGCCCGTCGGTTAGGATGGGTCCGCACCGCTCACACCCGTTGCAGCGTCCCTTCGGTGGCCAGCAAGGTGGTCATGCCGGCGGCCTTGCCCGCCTGAATGCCTATCCGGGTGTCTTCAAACACCAGGCAGTTGGCCGGGTTGGCGCCGAGCTGTTCGGCCACTTTCAGGAAGGTGTCCGGGTGGGGCTTGTGATTGACCACATCATCGGCACTCACCAGCACGGAGATGAAGGCATCGAGCCCGGTCTGACGCAGGATGTACGCCGCATGTTCCCGGGTTGAGCCGGTGCCTATGCCCATGGGCACCTTGCAGTGGTACTGCCTGACCAGCTCCCACATGGCGGGATACACCCGGACGTCGTCGATCCGTGCCAGGTAGAGGGCCACCTTGCGCCGGGCAAAGGCTTCCACGTCGATGGTCAGCCCGTGCTGTTCTGCCAGCATGGTCACTATCTTGCGGGTGGGGATGCCGCCGTACTCGTTGAGCTGTGCCCGATCAAACGGCAGGCCGAACTCGGTACTGGTGATTTCCCAGGCATCCAGGTGCAGAGGCATGGAGTCCACCAGGGTGCCATCCATGTCGAAGATCAGGGCGTCGTACTCGTCGAATCGGGGCTGTTCACTCTGGTGATGATCGCAGGGGGATGACTGGGGCATGGGGGGCGTCCTCTTCGGCAAAGACTCACCCTAGCAGATCCAGCGCGCAGATGTCGCGACCTTCATCATGGTTGGCAGTGGTTTTGACCATTGGCTAATGATATATGAGACAATAATGTGCCTTGCACCCCCTGTGCCGATATCTCATATGAGCGAGCCTGCCTATGTCCCCCAAAACCGTCTTCTCGAGCGTGGCCCTGGTGATCGCCCTGGGCTCACTGGAAAAGAGCATCGTCACCACCCCCTTGCCCATCATAGGGGTTGAGCTGAACGCCGGTGCCGCCCTCACCTGGGTCGTGACCGCCTATCTACTGGCGGCCACTGCGGCCCTGCCCATCTATGGCAAGTTGAGCGACATGTTCGGCCGAGTACGCATGCTCAACATCGGTATCGGCCTGTTTCTGGCGGGATCCGTGGCCTGCGCCCTGGCCCAGGATCTGCCGACCTTGCTGGCCGCCCGCGTGCTGCAAGGATTGGGGGGCGGAGGGCTGATCGCGCTCGCCTTCACCGTGATCGCCGACTGTATTCCGCCACGGGAGGTGGGCAAGTATCAGGGGTATATCTCGGCGGTCTATGCGGTCTCCAGCATCGCAGGCCCGCTGCTCGGTGGCTATTTTACCGAGCAGCTCAGCTGGCGCTGGATCTTCTGGATCAATCTGCCGCTCGGTGCCATCGCCCTCTGGCTGGTGAACCGCAATCTGGGTCACCTCAATGTGCGTCGCCACAGCCGCTTCGACTGGAAGGGAGCGGCACTGCTCATCACGGTCACCACCCTCACCCTGTTGCTGCTCTCGCCGGAAGCGGCCTTGCCCGCCGTCTGGCTCGCGGCTGCGCTGGGGGCGGCCTTGTTGCTGCTGGTCCTGACTGAGCGGCGGGCCCACGACCCCATACTGCCGGCCCACCTGGTGCGCCTGCCGGGTTATCTGGTGAGCGTGCTGCTGGCGCTGGCTTCGCAGTTGCTGATGTTTGCCGTGCTGGTCTACCTGCCGTTGCAGATGCAGTGGCAAAAGGGGATGAGCGCCAGTGACAGTGGCGAGATCATGGTGATCTTCATGGTCTGCATCACGGCGGGGGCCTTCGTCGGCGGCAAGCTCATCGGTCGCACCGGTCACTACAAGCGTTTCGTGGTGGCAGGTTTTGCCCTGGCAGCGCTGGCCCTGTGGCAGATCCACTTCGACGTCTGGGCCAGACTGGGACTGGGGTTTGCCGGATTGGGGCTGGGTCTGGTGCTGCCGGCGCTGTCGGTGGTGGTGCAAAATGCCCTGCCGCGGGAAGATCGCGGCATCGGCATGTCCCTGTTCAACTTCGGCCGGGAGCTGGGTGGGGCGGTCGGTGTCGCCATCTGCGCCGTGTTGTTCCATGCCGCCCTGCCGGCAGGCAGCAGCCCCAATCTGGCCAGCCTGAGCCCGGCCGAACTGGCACCCGGTTTCAGCGCCACCTATATCGGCATGGCGCTGATCGCCACCGCCGCCCTGCTGGTCACCTTGCTGGCATTGAAGCGCCACGAGCTGGCCAGCAAGCACGTCTGATAGTTGCTATCGGATACAAAGAGGGCTCCCCGCGGGGAGCCCTCTTCATGGGATCAGGCAGGTGCCTTTCCTTCCGTGTCGTGGCCTTGTGCCACTCAGCCCGCTCATCGGGCGTCGGGGCGGGAAGGTGACCTGACAGGCTCGGGTTGCTGGCGCTCGGCCTGGGCATCGAGCTCCTTGCCGAGGAAGTAGTTCAGGAAGGTGCGGATCACCGCGATGATGGCGAGGCGGATCAGTTCCTCCTTGCTCGGCGCCACCGTGGTGGCCAGGATGTCGGCGGCGAGCTGGAACTCCAGCGCCAGGATGAGCCAACTGCCAAAGCAGAGCCGGATGCGGGGAAAGCCGGGCTCGTGATCCCGCACTCTGGCCGCCAGCCAGAGGGTCTTGCCAAGGCCGATGACCACGCAGGCGATGGAGATGATCTCCAGCAGCAGCTGGAACAGCTCCACCCCGTGCATCATGCCCTCTTTCAGGCTCGCTATCTCGAACACTCGGGTTACTTCCATGATTCAAAAGAGACACTTTTAACACGGCTTGGGGGCCGGTTCCAACTCAGAGTCTTCTGAGCATCATGGCTATCTGGTCGATGAGCTGACGAGCGGCAGGGCTGATGGCCGCCAGTTGGAAGTAGCCGTGGATGACGCCATGCTGCCGCTGGCAAGTGGCATCGACGCCAGCCTGCACCAGCTTGCCATACAGGGCTTCCCCTTCGTCGCGCAGCGGATCATATTCCGCCGTGACGATATGGGTCGGCGGTAATCCTGACAGGGCGGGATGGAGGAGCGGGCTGGCTTCGGGATGGCTGGGGGGCAGGCTGCCAAGGTAGGCGTGAAAACCGCTTTCGAGCATGTCCCGGGTGATGAGGTAGTCGTCACCGAGATCGCGGTAGCTTTGGCTCTCGCAGAGGGCATCCAGCATGGGATAGAGAAGCAGCAGGGCCTTGGGCAAGGGGGCGTTGGCAGCCTTGAGCCGCAAGGTGGTGATCAGGGCGAGATGACCCCCTGCGCTGTCGCCGGCAATGGCGAGACGTGCCGGATCCCCATGCCATTTCTCCACCTCGGCCATGATGGCCCGTGTGGCGGCCAGCGCATCGTCGTGAGCCGCAGGATAGGTGTGTTCCGGGGCGAGGCGGGTGTGTACGGCGAAGATCAGGGCGCTGGCCCGGTTGCACAGCATCCGCATCTGGCGATCGTGGGTCTCGAAATCCCCGCTGACAAAACAGCCGCCGTGAAAATAGATCAGCACCGGATACGCGGGGTCCGGTTTGTCTGCGGGCCGATAGCAGCGGATGGCGTGGTGATCGGCCTGCCACTCTTCGATGGCGCCCACCTCTTCCCGCTCACCGCCCAACAGGGCAGAGGCTAGGTAGCCGTCACGGCGCGCCTGCCAGCTCAGCTGGCTTGCCTTGGGACGACCTGCGGCGATGAAGTCTGCCACCATGGCTGCGATGGCCGGTTCGAGTTGTTTTTCCATAAGACACCAATGACTGTATATAAAAACAGCCATTGTGCGCTTTTGGCCTGTGAGCGCAACCGGCGTTAGCTGAGGCAGCTCACAAAATCAGGCTTCAATCAGCACGAATTCAATCACATAGAGGGGCGGCAGTGCGGGGTAGATATCGCGGATCACATCTTTAAGCTCGGGGAGGGTCATGTTCTCCTGACGGGCGTGCTCGTCGCTCAGCGCCTCGAAGGCGACCGCCTTGACCGAGATGACTTCAATGGTGCCAAAAAGCTGGTGTTCCGGGTTGGTGAACAGGGCCAGGCGCTGGCCGGGCCGCCAGTTTGCCTCGCTCTCGTCGCGGATGGTGATGGTCTTTCGGCCAGCCTGGATGTCGGCAACAAAGCGGCTGAAGAAGGTGAATGCCGGGTAGGCCGGGGTGTGCTGGGTCATGTCGTCTCCGAAAGGCAAGGGGTGAGAGGGCGGCTCAGGCCGCGGCGGGCCCATTTTAGGAGGGGCGGGGGGAGCGTGCAGCACTTTTTACCCTGACATGTGAAGGGCGACCGACTGCGTTCACGGACCGGTAAAATGGCCGCAACTGAACCTGAATGTGAGATGATGCGGTCTCCTCTTTCTTGATATGTAACAAATCAGGGGGACGGGCTCTGTGGTCTGATGGCGTCCGAGGCCGGCCGTGGTTGACGTTGAACAAAAGGAGCAAGTGTGAATTCCGAGTTGATCTGGGTGCTCAGCATGCTGGTGGGTGCCATTCTCCTGTTTATTACCAACAAGGTACGCATGGACGTGGTCGCCTTGTTGATCATCATCCTGTTCGTGTTGAGCGGCACCCTGACCCTGCCGCAGGCGCTGGCAGGATTCAGTGATCCCAACGTCATTCTGATTGCCGCCCTGTTCGTGGTGGGGGAGGGGCTGGTGCGTACCGGCATCGCCTATCAGGTGGGAGATGCCCTGGTGAAGGTGGCCGGCAGCAGCGAAACCCGCATGCTGGTGCTGCTGATGGTGGCGGTGGCGACCCTGGGGGCCGTGATGAGTTCGACCGGGGTGGTGGCCATCTTCATCCCCGTGGTGCTGAGCGTGGCGAACCGGATGGGGATCCCGGCGGGCAGACTGATGATGCCGCTCGGCTTTGCCGGCCTTATCAGCGGCATGATGACGCTGGTGGCAACCCCTCCCAACATGGTGGTGAACAGTGAGCTGATGCGGCACGACATCCAGGGGTTCGGCTTCTTCGGCTTCACCCCCATGGGGGTCATCATTCTGGGGATGGGGATCCTCTACATGCTGCTGATGCGCAACCGTCTGGTGCGTGAAGGAGAGGAGGGTAAGGGCAAGCAGATGGGACGCAGCACCATGCGGGATCTCATCCGTGACTACCGCCTGGCGGGGCGAGCACGCCGACTGGCGATCCGGCCCGACTCCCCCCTGATCGGCCAGACCCTCGACGAGCTGCAATTGCGTGCCCGCTTCGGGGCCAACGTCATCGGGATGGAGCGCTGGCGCAAGTTCAGGCGGGTGATGGTCAGTGTCACCGGGGTGACCGAGTTCCAGGCCAAGGATGTGCTGCTCATCGACATGTCGGATCCCGAGGTGGATGTGCGGGAGTTTTGCAGCGAGGCGCGGCTCGAGCCCATGATATTGCGCGGCGAATACTTCTCCGATCAGGCGCGGGAGGTGGGCATGGCGGAGGTCTCCCTCATCCCCGGCTCCCGGCTGCTCGGCAAGAGCATCCGCGAGGTGACCTTCCGTTCCCGTTACGGTCTGAGCGTGGTGGGGATCCGCCGGGATGGAGAGGCGCTGACCGGCAAGCTGGTGGACGAGGCGCTGCAGATGGGGGATACCCTGCTGGTGGTGGGGAACTGGAGCCTCATTCGTCAGTTGCAGACCCATCATCGCGATTTTCTGCTGCTGGGCCTGCCTGCGGAAGTGGACGAGATGGCGCCGGCCCGCAGCCAGGCCATCCACGCCCTGATTGCCCTCGGGGTCATGATAGTACTGATGGTGACGGATCCCGTGCCCAACGTGATCGCGGCGCTCATCGCCTGCCTGCTGATGGGCAAGTTCCGCTGCATCGATCTGGAGAGTGCCTACAAGTCCATCCACTGGCCGACCCTGATCCTCATCGTGGGCATGCTGCCCTTTGCCCTTGCATTGCAGCAGACCGGAGGGGTGGATCTCATCGTCGGCGCGCTCATCTCGGCAGTGGGGGAGATGGGCCCCAGGGTGATGCTGGCCAGCCTCTTCGTGCTCTGTGCCGTCATCGGGCTCTTCATCTCCAACACGGCGACGGCGGTGCTGATGGCGCCCATCGCGCTGGGGACGGCCCATCAGATGGGGGTGTCGCCTTATCCCTTTGCCATGACCATCGCCATCGCCGCCTCGGCAGCCTTCATGACGCCGGTCTCGTCGCCGGTCAACACCCTGGTGCTGGGCCCGGGAAACTACAAGTTCATGGACTTCGTGCGCATCGGCGTGCCCTTCACGGCGCTGGTGATGGTGGTGAGCGTCATCGCCATCCCCTGGTTCTTCCCGTTCTGACGACAGCAAATTATATGGCGGCCTGCGGGCCGCCTTTTTATTGCCCGCAGTGCTCTGCGAGATGAAAAGGGCGGCATCACGCGGGAGGAGGGCATAGCGCCGTCGCAGAGGAGAACACAAGGCGCAGCCGTTGATACATACGGGGCGTTGCAGGCGCGCGATGGCGTGGAGAGGGGAAGAAGAGCGGCAAACGCCGGATACAAAAAAACCAGCCTGAGCTGGTCTGTTTGGTACTGCTTTCGATGGTGCGGAAGGAGAGACTCGAACTCTCACGCCTAGGGCGCCAGAACCTAAATCTGGTGCGTCTACCAATTTCGCCACTTCCGCAAGAATAATGGTGGCTATGACGGGATTCGAACCTGTGACCCCCGCATTATGAGTGCGATGCTCTAACCAACTGAGCTACATAGCCGTCTTGTGCACGACTTGCGTCGAATACAAGCAAAAATGGCTGGGGCACTAGGATTCGAACCTAGGTATGGCGAGATCAAAACCCGCTGCCTTACCGCTTGGCGATGCCCCAACAGTGTTCTTTGCAATCGGATGATTGAAGGAACGTTTTTCAAACATGGTGGCTATGACGGGATTCGAACCTGTGACCCCCGCATTATGAGTGCGATGCTCTAACCAACTGAGCTACATAGCCGTTTGTTGTCAACCACAAACGTGGAAGAGAACATAAAAATGGCTGGGGTACTAGGATTCGAACCTAGGGATGGCGAGATCAAAACCCGCTGCCTTACCGCTTGGCGATACCCCAACAGCGATGCCCAACAAATACTGTCAAACATCATTCAAAAATGGCTGGGGTACTAGGATTCGAACCTAGGGATGGCGAGATCAAAACCCGCTGCCTTACCGCTTGGCGATACCCCAACGACGATGCCTGACAGAGACCATCAAACATCATTCAAAAAATGGCTGGGGTACTAGGATTCGAACCTAGGGATGGCGAGATCAAAACCCGCTGCCTTACCGCTTGGCGATACCCCAACTAGAGATGGTGGCTATGACGGGATTCGAACCTGTGACCCCCGCATTATGAGTGCGATGCTCTAACCAACTGAGCTACATAGCCAACCGTGCTTCCAGTGAGTCGTTGCCTCGTCACTGTGCGGCCGGAATTATGCGTATCTGGCTCTGGGGCGTCAACCCTTTTTTTGTTTGAAAAAACGAATTTGGGTGCGTTTGGCGAGTTATTGGCCGCTGTCGTGCAAAAGCCCAACAATCTGGTTTTTTTTACGACATTCGCACCCAGATCGCGCCTCTGGCCAGATAAAAAAGAGGCCAGCAAATGCTGGCCTCTCATGGGGTTAGACGTTGAAGCGGAAGAGTCACGCGTTGAACCTAAAATCCCCATAAAAATCCAATTCTTGCGGGGCGTTGCGCAACGGATCATTCTACCGCGCACATAATATACCCCCAAAGATACCCCCATTCTACGACGATACCCCAAGACACTCGCAGCAACCCCTCAAACTGCGTGCCGGCCTGCCGTGAGCGCGGAAGCGTGCTGCTGGTCGGTGATCAGCCTCAGGGAGTAATTGTACCGCCCGCGTCACAAGTAATGGGCCGACCAAGGGATCGACTCTCGCCATTACGGTTTGCAAAGTGAACCGTGATGGCATCACGTTGCAAACCAATCGGCTTTGCCTTTGTTAAGGCAGCGGAGGCAACCCCAACTCAGCCAGATACTGATTGTGGCGCGCCTTGGCGTCTGCAATCTTCTTCTCGGCGGCAACCAGATCGGCATGCACCGCTGCCAGGTCGATCTCTTCCTCAGCTTGCGCGGTGCTCACATAGCGCGAGATGTTCAGGTTGAAATCGTTCTTCTCGATTTCTTCCATGCTCACCCGGCGAGAGTAACGCGGCGCTTCCTTGCGGTACTGGTAGGCATCGATGATTTGGTCGATGTGCTCCGGCAAGAGCTGGTTCTGGCGTTTGCCCTTCTCATAATGCTCGGCAGCGTTGATGAACAGCACGTCGTCCGGCTTCTTGCACTTTTTCAGCACCAGGATGCACACCGGTATGCCAGTGGAGAAGAACAGGTTCGCCGGAAGGCCGATCACGGTGTCGATATGCCCATCCTTGAGCAGTTTGGTGCGAATGCGAGCCTCGGCACCGCCACGGAACAGCACACCGTGGGGCAGGATGATCGCCATCACACCATCTTGCTTGAGGAAGTGGAAGCCATGCAGCAGGAAGGCAAAGTCAGCAGCAGACTTCGGTGCCAGGCCGTAATTCTTGAAGCGCACGTCTTCGCCCAGCGCCTCGCTCGGCTCCCAGCGATAGCTGAACGGCGGGTTGGCCACCACCGCGTCGAACTTCGGCATCTTCGCTGGGTTGGTTTCGCGCAACATATCCCACTCGTTGAGCAGGGTATCGCCATGGAAAATCTCGAACTCCGAGTCCTTCACCCCGTGCAGCAGCATGTTCATGCGAGCTAGGTTGTAGGTGGTGATGTTCTTTTCCTGGCCGTAAATCTTACCAATGCCATGCGGCCCCATCAGACGGCGCACATTGAGCAGCAAGGAGCCCGAGCCGCAGGCAAAGTCGAAGACGCTATCCAGATGCGGGCGCTTGCCGGTGGCTGGCTCCTGGCTGTCCAGCGTGACGATGGCCGACAGGATGTCTGAAATGCGCTGCGGCGTGTAGAACTCGCCGGCCTTCTTGCCCGAGCCTGCCGCAAACTGGCCGATCAGGTACTCGTAGGCATCACCCAGCGTGTCGCTATCGGTAGAGAACTGCCCCAGCCCCTTGGCGATCTCGGCGATGATCTTGCACAGGCGGCCATTGCGCTCGCTGTAGGTCTTGCCCAGCTTGTCCGACGCCAGATTGATCTCCGAGAACAGGCCCCGGAAGGTGCTGGCGAAGGACTCTTCCTCGATGTACTTGAAGCCCTTCTGCAAGGTATGCAGCAGCTCGGCATCCTGCGTGCGCGCCATCTCGGCGATGTTGCCCCACAGGTATTGCGGCTCAATCACGTAATGCACCTTGCGGCGCATCTGTTTCTCGAATTCGGGTACGTCGTCCAGATTTTCCTCGTACCACGCTTGAAGTGGCGTATTCACGCCGGTCTGCCTCAACACATCGGAAGGAAGCTCTGGATAGTCCGCCCCCAGCTCCTTTTGCGCGGCGGCCTCGTAGTTGTCCGACAGATAGCGCAGGAAGAGAAAAGCCAGCATATAGTCGCGGAAGTCGTCCGCATTCATCGCGCCACGCAGCTGGTCGGCGATGGCCCAGAGGGTCTTGCCCAGTTTTTGTTTTTCGAACTCAGTCATGGTGTACCTGCTGTTGCGACCTCAGAAACTTGAGGGAACAAATCGGGATTGAAGGGGTAGCAATTCAGGAAGTCGTTCAGAATCTTCTTGAAGTAAGCCTTGTTCTCATCGAGCATCTGCTGCGGCTCATACAGCGAGTAGTTGCCGTGACTGAGGATGTTGATCAGGCGCGCGTGCAAAATGCCGTCGGGGTCATCATCTTCTTGCTTGATGCAGGCCGAGAAGTTCTTGTGTCCGTGGAAGCTCGCCGTCTTCTCCAGAATCGTGCGCAGCATGTTGAAATGGTGCGTGAACAAGCGATCTTCCTGTGCAGCCTGATAGAGTTCCGCCAAGGCCGCAACGTGGTGGAAGAAGGGCGTATCGCCCTCTTCGGGCCGTAGCAGATAGCCGCCGCTGGGCGGGTGCTTGTTGATCACATAGCGGCGCGCCTTGCCCAGCTCGTTACAGAGCACATTGAAAAACAAGGTGTGGTGCGTGGAGAGCACTGTCTTGAGCCGATTGTCCTGCCGCTTGAGCAACTGCGCCAAGTGATTGGCGACGGCAATGGCGTTGTGTTCATCCAGCGACGAGATCGGGTCGTCGATATACAGGTACTTCACCCATTGGTACGCCTCGATATCGGCGTCCATCGCCAGTTCGACCACAGCCAGAAAAAAACACCAGATGAAGATGTTTTCCTCGCCACGTGACACCTTAATGTTGTCAGCGGTCTGGCCATCCGCCAAGCGCGAAAAGCGCACCGCCCACTCTGGGCCCTCGGTGTCGATCCGGAAGTCGAAATCCGCGTAACGCCGCAGCAATGGGCGGATGCGGTTGTCCATCTCCAGATCGAACAGCCCCTGAAAGAAGCGCGAATCCCTGTTGAGCAGCAAGCGCCGGTCCGCATCGCCTGCCAGATCATTGTTCCAGTGGAACAGGTCTTCAGTGAATGCGTTGAAATACAGGGTATCGCGAGCGTCGTCCTGCTTGCCCCTGTCCTTGAAGGCCATGGACAGCCGCGTCTTGCCGGTGCCGTTGTAGGCATAGAGCAGGATGGTCTTCTTGTTCTCCAGCTCGCTGCGCAGATGAGCGGCCAGCGCGGGCAAGTCGGCGAAGGATTGGGCGGGCTTCATGCGCCTACCTCATCCAGCACAGGGAATAACTGCTGCATCAGGCCCTTTTTGTGGGTCTTGAGGGCATCGATTTTCTGGGTTTGGGCGGTGATCAGATCGTCGAATGAGGATAGGCAATCAGCGATAACTTGCTGCTCTTTCGCCTCTGGAACGCGAAATTTGTATTTCTTTAGTTGATTGCCGTTTATCGAGTTAATAGTTGCACCCAAATCAGCGGCCACCTGCCTCTCATATGCTTCCGTTTGGAAAAGCTGAATGATGAACTTTGCCGCACCTGATCTAAATACAGTCATGAATGCGCCATGAGTGCATGGTGGCATGTCTTCGGGGATGAGCGCGTTTTTTCCGATCAGTGATTTTGAGCCATTACGGACGCAGATCAAAATATCGTTTGGCAGAGATGGGCTGGCGCCTTTTATATCTGACCTTACATAAACATTGTCATCCAAGACGATTCGACCATCCTGAACATTCGATGACCGCAAGACCAAAAGACCTTCATCGCGCACATCATCGGGGCTGTACGTCAATCCGGAGACAAGTTCACCTAACTGGTCAAGAGCCTTCACCTCCCACCCACCCGCTCCCCGAAACTCCGGGAACCGCAGCCGTGGCACGGTTTCGCCTTCGCGGGGGAAAAGCTGCTGCATCAGGCCCTTTTTGTGGGTCTTGAGGGTGTCGAGCTTGTAAGTTTCCGCCGCGATCAGATCATCCAGCGAAGACAGGCAGTCAGCGATTTTTTGTTGTTCTGCATGGCTTGGCACTGGAATTGCCACGCCATAAAAAGCCTCCTTACTGATATTGAGCAGTCCATTGCTCCTTGCTCCGCTTGTAATGTGCTTTCTCAGCTGGATGCCATGCACATTCCGTTCAAAGCATTGACGATAAAAGCCATTCTCGTATCCATTTTTCAAGCGAAAGCAGATAAAAACATTAGGTGCTGCAACTTCACCCCAACCTTGAAGATCGTATACGCAACCTTGTGGGAACTTGAGAGAGTTCCCCTTGTTATAAACAAAGTCACCATCACGCACTACGGTGTATAGCTTGTATTGGCTCCCGGAAATATCCCGTCCAAATTTCTCTGCCTGTGGTACAAAACCAATTCCGGCAGAGATACTCACCGGCGTGAGTTTTCGCTCGCCCACCCGTTCTTCAACCGGTTCAGATACTTCGCCCAATGTAGGACTTTGCCACTCGGCTGTATTCTTGAACTCAGGAAACCGTAACCGAGGCACCAAGGGCTGTTTTTTATTGCCACTCATGCCGCTTGCTCCTGCGGCCGTTTCACGATGGCCTTGAACAGATTCCCCGCCCGGTCGTCGATCAGTTCAATCTGCGGCCAGGCCCGCAAGGCGCGCAGCAGGCCGCTGCCCAGTCCGCGATAGGGCAGCAGCTTGGCGGCAAAGGACGCCAGGATTGGGTTGCGCATATTGGAGTTGCCTGCCTTGATGTTTTCGATGGTCAGGTTATTGGGCAGATGACCGGGACTGATGATCTCGACCCGATCGGCAAACACCAGCACGCGCACCGGCGCGCTGATGAAGTAGTCGCGGTGGATGAGCGCGTTGGCGACCAGCTCTTCCCAGACGATGCGCGGAATCTCCGATTGGCCTTGGGAGTTGAAGCCCTGTTCACCCTGAGTGGCACGGGTGTTAGCGACGATGAAGCCGAGCGTCTGCTGGAATACATCGGCCAGCTTACCGGTGATGTCGCGGCTGTCGATGTAGCGCTGGTCTTCGATCTCATTGCCGACAAAAGCCACCGCCTTGACGATGAAGGCAGGCAGTGCGTACTGCGGCGCTTTGGCAAACAGCAGACTGCCCGCCACATTGAGCTGCCCGTGGTTCATCAGGTTCATGTTGGTCAAGAGCTGCGGCAGCGGTTGCTTGTGCTGGGCGAGCGGCTCGCCAAATTGCTGTTCGAAAAAGGTTGCGAAATAGGGCAGGTCCACATCGCCCGCGCTCAAGCCCGCCACAGGCGTCTCATCCGCATGCACCAGACCCGCCTGCTGGAACAGGCGCTGGATTTCTTCACGCGAGGTGGCGCGGCGCTTGTCCGAGCCGTTCTTTACCCAGATGGCGCCGTTCTTGTCCATGTAGGGTTTGCTGACGCCTTCCACAACGGTGACCACCATTACGGTGCCGTTGGGGTGCGGCACATTTTCGGTGAGCGGGTTCACCGCAGGCCGCACGTTTTGTGAGGCACTGTTGGAGATGAGCTGGTTCAGGCGGTCAATGTCCGCGTGAGACAAGCCCAGCACCGTGCCGTCGTTTTGCACGCCAATGAAAATCTGCCCGCCAGCGGTGTTGGCGAAGGCCACGATCTCCGCCGCCAGCGCGTCGGCATTGGTGAAGTTCTCTTTGAACTGATGGCGGCTGTCTTCGCCACGGCTCAAGCAGTCGATCAGTTCTGTGGTTTCCATAGGTTGTAAACCTCTTTGCGTCGGTTGAAGGCTTCCTGGCCTCCTTCCATGATGTTGATGATGGCGTCCTGCACCGGACGAGCGTCGATGCTGCCGCTTTGTACGGTGACTTGCTCATCCTGATAGCGGCAGGCATGCACTTGCTCCGCATCACCCAGCACCGGAAAGTTGGCGTTGTGGGTAGCGAAGATGAATTGGGCGTGAGGCTTCATCTCGCGCAGCAGCTTGATCACGTCGTCGTAGATGGTCTGGTTGTCCAGATCGTCTTCCGGCTGGTCAATGATGATCACGTCGTTCTGGCGCTGGCTGAGCACATATAGCAGCAACGCGGAAGCACGCTGCCCGAGCGAGTGGTGCTTGAGTTCCTTGCCGCGATAGCGAATGACGAAACGGTTGGGCACCTGCCAGGTGACGAACTCCGTCAGGTTCTGCATAAAGGTCTTTTCGAACACCTCCGGCGTGCTGCCCGCTTTTTTCAAGGCGTTTGGCAAATCACGCAGCAGGCCGCCGAAATCGGCATAGTCCTCCATCACGGCGCGCAGGGTGGTTTCGCGGATGTTGCTGCCCTTGAAGAGCTGCTGCATGAAGCCGATGGCGGCTTCCTTGTCGCCTTTGAAGTCGGCTTCGATCTGCAAGGCGGTATGGCCAGCGTTCACCCGATCCAGTTCGGCCTTGATGGCGTTGAACTCGCGCAGCCACAGGCCGTTGAGCTTGTCGATCTCGGCAAACAGTGCGTCGCGGATACTGCTTTGCTGGCTTTCCTGCTTGGCGAGCGCCTCCAGCATTTGCTCCGCCTTGGTTTTACGCTGCTGTTGGGTCAGGAAGTCATCCGGCTGGATGGCCGTCATGCCGGTCTGCTTGAGTTCCTGAGCCAGCTGACGTTCGACCTGGGCAAACTCTTCCTGAAGACTCTGGCGCGCGGCATCGAACTCGCCTTGTTTGAATTGAAGCCGGGAGGTAACAGCGCGGGCCTCTTGCTCGATTTGCTTGAGCTGATCGACTTTGGCAACGAGATTGGCAAATTCGGCGTAAAAAGCCGTGAAGAAATCGGGGTTCTGCTTGGAGACGTAGCTCGTGGCATTACGCAGATCGTCTTCGTGCTCGGCGATCAATTGCCCGAGGGCGAGCACAAAGCTGTCTGCCCGCTCCTTCATGCGTGCCAGTGCACTGGCATCCTGCTGGAAGCCAAGGCGCTTTTGCAGCTTGTCGGCAACCCCGTACTCTTCAAATTTCTTCAGCCGGAAGTTGGCATCGGTGAGCTGGGACTGGTAATCACGCCTGAGTTCGGCAGTATTGTTGAGCTTGAGCCAGCGACTTGCTGCATCACGCACATGCTGGCGTTGGGTTTCGATTTCGTCTCGCAGTGTGCGGAGCTTTTCGCCCACCAGCTTTTCCACTAGATCGGTCTCGAAACCTTCGCCGGTGCTGGAAAGGTCTTTCTGCCCGAAGTAGATCGGACGGCGCAGTACGGTTTCCCGGATCGATACACCGGGCTGCAATTTGCCGTCCAGATAGACGTTCGGCGCTTCGCGAAAAATGCGGGAGATGGTGAATTCCTGTCCGTATACGTCACAGGCCGTCAGCGTCACCTTGCCGCCGCTGCCCAGAGTGTGGCGGATCAGTTCATCCTTGTACTTGGTGTCCTGCGCCTTCTCCCCGCGAGGAATATCGAGGGCGTAGCGCACTGCTTCCAGAATGGAAGACTTGCCGCTGCCCCGGATGCCGATCAACGTGTTCAGTTCAGGCGAGAAATGCAGCGTTTTCCCGTCAAGGATGCCCCCGTCAAAGTGAATGCTGCGGATGTGCGATGCGAGATGCTTGGGCGGCTCCGTGGCGACCCGCGAAGCAGAATCGCTCAGAGCAAACTTGACCGCCTCAAAGGACAGTTCACCCAATTTGAGGTAACAGGCTTTGCCCTGACCAATCTCTTCGATGCATTTGGCGTCGCAGCCTTCCAGTTCGGCGGGGTACCAGCCACCTAGATGCTGCTGCGTTTTAGTCCGGCAGGGTTTGCTTTTCTCTTGCAGCTTGTTGTACGTGCGTACCTTTTGGAAGCCCAACGTGCGACGGCGGAAGAATTCGTTCTGGCCCAGTTCGGCAAGACGCCCCCCGTCCAATTCGGCCCACAGTCCGCTCGGTGCTTCGACATGGGCAAAGACAAGGAAAAAGTCGCGGTGATAGCTTTCCAGCTTCTTGATGGTTTCCAACAGTGACAGAGAGGAACGCCCGTTTTCCTGCTCGTACTGGGCAGGGATTTTTCCTTCAAACGCAACGCCCAGGAAGGGGTTGATATGGTCATGACCATCGGCCAACCAGTCGTCGGAAAAAACAACCAAGGTGTGGATGCCATTGGCCCCGTCATTGACCGACAGCTCGACGCCGGGCAACAGCGCAATATCCTTCTTCTGCGCTGTCTTGCGCAGCGCTTTGAACTCCTCAAAATCGAACTTGTTGTGATTGGTGATGACGCCCAGCTGGATACCTGCTTTCTCCAGCGCGTTCACATAATTGCTGTTGTAGAAGTTGTCATCGCCTGTGTACTTGAACTCACGATCTGCGCGGGTGTGCAGATGGAAGTCCGCACGAACCCACTGCGCCCCCTGTGTAAAGACGGTTCCCATCATCGCCCCTCCTCATAGGCAGCCAAACCAGCAATCTCTCGACCCTGGGCGAGCTTGTGCAGCAGTGGTGTCAGCTCTTCCATCAGGGCCAACTCTTTCTGCGTGCGGGCTTTCCAGCCAAGTTCCAGCGGGGCCATCAACTCGGAGAGGCGTTCGCCATCGAAAATGCGGCGGCGCAAAATGTCATCGACAAAGGCTTGCAGCGCTGATGCGTCCAGTGTGTGGCGGTTGGCGAGATCGGTGAGTTCCCGTGTTTTTTTCTCTGCCTTGAAGCGGTCGAATCCGCTGCGGATTTGCTTTTCATCCAATGCTTCGTTGACCGGTAAGCCCCGGATGTACTCGGCAATGTCCTCACGCTCGTCGATGAACTTGGCATCGGACTGGATCAGGCCGATGAGCTGCTCACGGTTCATGGTGAGCTTGCCGGGCTTCTGCTGGGTCAGCTTGGCGATGAGGCTCATGATGTAGTCGTAGTCGATCACGCTTGAGGCGAAGAGCACGAATTCGAAATCAAGCTGCTGCACTTCTGGCGGGGTCTGGTCGCGATCCTGCTGTTCCTTCAAGCGCTTGGCCGTTTCGAGGTACACACCTTTGAAGCCCTGCATCTGATCGGGTGGCGCAATCTGGGTGATCTGCGCCTTCTGCTCATCCGAGAGATCGGTATATTGATCGAGCTGGGTCTTGAGGCGCTGTACTTCCTTGAACAGATTGACGAACTGCGCCCGTGCGGCATCGCCTTTCAGGTTGGCCACTTCTTCCGGCGCATTGCCCACGCCTTGCGACTGCATGAAGTCGGCCAGCTTCTGGGTGGCGGTTTGCAGGTTATCGATGACCTTGGGCGCAGGGTCTACCAGCCAGATTTCACGCGGGTTGTCGATCTTCTCGCCAGAGAACAGTGCAATCGCCTCTTCGACCGGCCTTTGCTGCTGACGGAAGTCGAGGATGTTGCCATAGGGCTTGCTGTCGTTCAGCACGCGATTGGTGCGCGAAAACGCCTGGATCAAGCCGTGATGCTTGAGGTTCTTATCCACGTATAGGGTATTGAGGTACTTGGAGTCGAAACCGGTGAGCAGCATGTCCACCACGATGGTGATGTCGATCTTTTGCGCGGCGGGGAGATCGCTGTTGGGATACTGCTGATCCTTGATGCGCTTTTGCACATCCTGGTAGTACAGGTCGAACTCGCTGATGCGATGGTTGGTGCCAAAGCGCGTGTTGTAATCGGTCACGATGCGCGTAAGCGCCGCCTTCTTGCCTTCGGGGTCTTGCTGGTTATCTTCTTTCTCTTGCGGCAGGTCTTCCTGAATCTGTTGTACGTCCTTATTTCCCTCGGCAGGTGGAGAGAATACGCAGGCAATGTTCAGCGGACGGAACTCAGGGTCTTGCTCGGTCTTTTGTTTTTGAATCTCCGCGAACAGTTCGAAATACTCGATGGCATCGTTGATGCTGGCCGTTGCCAACACCGCGTTGAACTTGCGGCCATTGGTCGCTGCATCGTGCTTGGCGAGAATGGTTTCAATGACCTTGGGCTTGGCCACACCTTCACCAGGCTTGGGAGGATTCTTGCCTTCGGGCTTGAAGTAATCCACGTGAAAGCGCAGGACGTTGCGATCCTCGATGGCGTGGGTGATGGTGTATTGATGCAGGCAACGCTGGAAGAGGTCGTCGGTCGTGCGGTAACTGGCCTGCTGACCTTCGATCTGCTGGTAGCTGGCGTTCTTCTCGAAGATGGGTGTGCCGGTAAAGCCAAAAAGCTGGGCGTTGGGGAAGAACTCCTTGATGGCTTTGTGGTTGTCGCCAAATTGTGAGCGGTGGCATTCATCAAAGATAAACACCATGCGCTGGTTGCGTAATGGCTCCAGCCGCTCCTTGTAGTTGCGTCTGTTGGCCCCATCCAGAGCCAGGCCCAGCTTCTGAATGGTGGTGACGATGACTTTATCGGCGTAGTCATCCGACAGTAGGCGGCGCACCAGGGTCTCGGTGTTGGTGTTCTCTTCGACGCAGCCCTCCTGAAAGCGGTTGAATTCCTCGCGAGTCTGGCGATCCAGGTCTTTGCGATCCACCACAAACAGACACTTGTCGATGTCCGGATTGTCTTTGAGCAGGGTGGACGCCTTGAACGAAGTCAGCGTCTTGCCTGAGCCGGTGGTGTGCCAGATGTAGCCGTTGCCGCAATTCTGGTGGATGCACTCCACGATGGCTTTGACGGCATAGATTTGGTATGGCCGCATCATCAGCAGCTTCTGCTCGCTGGCCACCAGCACCATGTAGCGGCTGATCATTTGCCCTAGAGTGCACTTGGCTAGGAACTTCTCGGCAAAACTATCGAGCAGCGTGATTTTCTTGTTGTCTTCGCTGGCAAACTGGTAAACCGGCAAGAAGCGCTCATCTGCGTTGAAGCTGAAGTGCCGTGCGTTGTTGTTGGCGAAATACCAAGTGTCAGTGCGGTTGCTGACGATGAAGAGCTGCAGGAAGCACAGCAGTGTCTTGCTATAGCCATTGCCGGGGTCAGTCTTGTAATCAACGATCTGCTGCATGGCCCGGCGCGGGCTGACCGCCAAGGTCTTCAGCTCGATTTGCACCACCGGTACGCCGTTGATGAGCAGCATCACGTCGTAGCGGTGATGGCTGTTGTCAGTGTTCATGCGCAACTGGTTGACGACCTCAAAGTCGTTCTTGCACCAGTCCCGGATGTTCACCAAGGTGTAGTTCAGCGGCGTACCATCGTCGCGCTCGAAGCTGTTGATGTTGCGAAGCCGCTGGGCAGCGCCGTAGACATCGGGCGTGATGATGCCGTCGAGCAAGCGCTGAAACTCGCTGTCAGTCAGATGCACGCGGTTCAGCGCTTCGAACTTGGCTCGGAAGTTGGCTTCGAGCGCGGCGCGGTCGCGAATGTCGGGGCGATAGGTGTACTTGAGGTCGCCGAGCTTGGCGATCAGATCGAGTTCGATTTGTTGTTCTGTGGTCGTCATGAACCTTGCCTCAAAGACCCAAACGGTTTACTGCCGCCGTTGTTCTGGCGGGGGGAATGCCATGGAGCTCATGTATGCCGACTCCCCGGCTCACCGACATCTTCATCTGCGCCGCCTGCACGCACCCATTCATCCACCTCGGAGAGCTGGAACTTCCACAGCCGCCCCACGCGGTGTGCGGGCAGACCCTTGCGCTCGCGCCAGCGGTACACGGTGTCCTTGGCCACGCCCAAGTGCTGGGCGACGTGATCGGCGGTAACCCACGGTTCTGTGCTCATGTCGATGGCGCTCGAAGGTTGCAGTTGAAAGTCGTCTTAAGTCGTTTGGAGTCTATCATTTGAATGCTGCGGAAGCAGCAAGATTGTTCTTGGCTACTGCCCTTGTGAGTTGAATGTGGTAACAAGGGGCGCAGTGCCGCACTGTCACCACCATGGTGACACGCTGCCACCACAAGGTGACCACATTGTCGCCACCATCCTTGCCACTCTTTCAACACATTGTTCGCACAAGATTGCCACGTTGTTGCCAACATGCCGCCACACTGTTTACACAGTCGGCCGGCAGCCCGATCTGATCGCACAGATATTTTTTGCTGGTCACAAAGACCCATGCCCCGTTACTCACTAACCTGGGCACAAGATAAGCAATAACAGTCGAGGGATTTGGAATGTACGTTGTACAACTTTGGAATGTACGTGGCCGGAAATTAGCTTTTCGCTGCCTGATCATGTGCCCGAACAACAGAGCATTGGAAAGAACGTTGTGCCTTGTTGGAAACAACGTAGTGCCAGATAGGGAGTAACGGGGCATGTGACCAGCTAAAAGTCATTGCGATCAGCGCAGCACGATTTGAAAACCCAACGGCTGAAAACAGCACATTTTTGCTTACCCAGTTGGCGGCATGTCCGCATTGCCGCCGCTGCGGAAATGGCTATCAACCAGCTTGGCGATGTCGGCAGGCTGGGCTCCTGCCTTGAGCGCAAGGCACAGCGCTTGTTCCAGCTGCTGCCATCCCCGTAATGACGCGACATTGCTGCCAACCGTTTCGGTCAGACGGAACATCAGCCCTTCCAGCAGTTCTTTGTCACCCACGTCCGCTGCGGCCTGCTCCGCCAGCGCCAAGAGGACGTTGTGTGCTGATGCCAACGAGTCGATTGGCACCCCGGCCAATGCTGCAGGGGTGGTGATGACACGATCCACCCTGACGACTGTCGCCAGATCAAGGGCCTGATCGACGCCCGGCTCGATCTCCATGCGGATCAGCACATCGCCAGCCAACAGAAAGCGCGTCTTAATGAGCCCCGGCTGTTCATCCTGAAACAACCACACTGGCTGCGTGTTGGCCAGCAGCGTGCCTAGTACAAGCTTGCTGTCATCCAGCGCCCCGCGATCATGCCAAGGGTGCAACACGTCGGTACGCAGGCGGCCGCCTTCCACACCGAGGTGGTGCAACAGGCCGACCAGTCGTTTGGCGGAGATCACCTGCTCCTTGCCACGCAGCCAGACCGAGAGGTTGGCAGTGCGGATACCGGTGGCCTCGGCGATCCGCCCCAGCGTTTCCCCGCGCAGTCGTATCAAGGCAGCGGCAAGGGCTGGCAATTGTTCGTTGGTAAGGCTTGGCATATCGGGCTCTGCGAATTCACTGTAAATCACTATAAGACTTATTGGTCGACAAGACGAGCGCGCGGAGTTTGGCGATTCGTGTAAATTGGCGTTATAGTAAATTATAGTTAGATGTTTTGAGAGGCCATCATGCGCAAGCCGAAGCAAATCCGTCCGTTGCGCCTGCGGGAATACGAAGCTGCCATTACTGCGCTCAAGGAGCAGCATCCCTGGCTTGCCCGGCAGATCGTCGAACCCGCGCCGGGGCATCTGGCTTTGGTAGCACATCTGTTTGCCCAGGTGGAATGCCTGCTGCCGCCCACAGTGCTCGCACTCAAGGGCTCACTGTCGGTGAGTTGCAACCGGGATCGCCTGGTCATTCATTACCAGCCGCCGCGACGCCACAGCGAACGTGCAGCAGCAGTGTTCGATCTGATTGCCCAGACCAAGCACCTTTCGCTGCAACAATGCCCCGTCTGCGGCGCACAGGTTATCGGGGACGGCATCCGTCCCCAGCGCTGCCCGCAACATGACGGCATCCAAGGGTTGTTTGCCGAAGAAGTGCGCCGCAGCCGCCAGCTCATCGTCGAACAGGGGGTACAGCAGGTGGTGCACGATCTGGGTAAGGTGACGACTGAAGATGTACGCGCCGCCATAGCGGTTGAAGATGAGCCCGTCCCGAGTGAAGCCAAACCGGAGCAGGTTCAGGAGCAGCCGACAGAAACCGCTAAATCAATGCCCTTGCCGAGCATCGTCTTTCTCGATGAAGCCGGGCTGGAGACGTTCGTGGATCGCCACCGACCGAAAGGCGACGACAAGTTCAAGCGCGCACAGGCGATGGCGGAGCGGATCAAGCGGGCGGGCCATGGTAGCCGCCAACTGGGCCTGCTGCCCCCGGACTGGAAGGGGGCGTCTCAGAATTCGGAAAATAAAGCACGTTAAGCCGGTTGCAATGCTCGCAACGGCCTGAACTTGCCCGCGCCGATCTTGGCGCTGCTGCGCCAGAGGTAATCGCCGGTCAGGTTGATGTGTTCCCAGCCTAGCGGCGATAGGTACTGCAACAGCACATCATCGACGGCATGACCAGTGCCACGTAGCCCGTGTGTCGCCCGCTCCAAATAGACCGTATTCCACAGTACGATGGCCGCCGTCACCAGGTTGAGGCCGCTGGCCCGGTAGCGCTGCTGCTCGAAACTGCGGTCGCGGATTTCTCCCAGGCGGTTGAAGAACACGGCGCGCGCCAGTGCGTTGCGCGCTTCACCCTTGTTCAGCCCGGCATGTACGCGGCGGCGCAGTTCGACGCTTTGTAGCCAGTCCAGAATGAACAGCGTGCGCTCGATGCGCCCCAGCTCGCGCAGCGCGACGGCCAGGCCGTTCTGGCGCGGGTAGCTGCCGAGTTTCCTGAGCATCAGCGAGGCCGTCACCGTGCCCTGCTTGATCGAGGTGGCCAGCCGCAGGATTTCGTCCCAATGGGCGCGGACGTGCTTGATGTTGAGCGTGCCGCCGATCATGGGTTTCAGCGCGTTATAGGCGGCATCGCCCTTCGGGATATAGAGCTTGGTGTCGCCCAGGTCGCGGATGCGCGGCGCGAAGCGGAAGCCCAGCAGGTGCATCAGCGCGAAGACGTGATCGGTGAAGCCCGCCGTGTCGGTGTAGTGCTCTTCGATCCGCAGGTCGGATTCGTGGTACAGCAGGCCATCGAGCACATAGGTCGAGTCGCGCACGCCGACGTTCACGACCTTGGTGTGGAACGGCGCGTACTGGTCGGATATGTGCGTGTAGAACGTCCGCCCTGGGCTGCTGCCGTATTTCGGGTTGATGTGGCCGGTGCTCTCGGCCTTGCTGCCGGTGCGGAAGTTCTGACCGTCCGACGATGACGTGGTGCCGTCGCCCCAATGCTCGGCGAACGGGTGGCGGAATTGGGCGTTAACCAGTTCGGCCAGCGCCGTTGAGTAGGTTTCGTCGCGAGTATGCCAGGCTTGCAGCCAGGCGAGCTTGGCATAGGTCGTGCCGGGGCACGACTCGGCCATCTTGGTCAGGCCCAGGTTGATCGCGTCGGCCAAGATAGTGGTCAACAGCAGATTTTTGTCTTTGGCCAGATCACCCGATTTCAGGTGCGTGAAGTGACGGGTGAAGCCCGTCCACTCATCTACTTCGAGAAGCAGTTCGGTGATCTTGACGTGCGGCAGAATCATCGCTGTCTGGTCGATCAGCGCCTGAGCAGTGTCGGGCACCGCCGCATCCAGTGGCGTGATCTTCAGGCCCGACTCGGTGATGATGGCATCCGGCAGGTTGTTTGCCGCCGCCATGCGGTTGACGGTGGCAAGCTGCGTTTCCAGCAACGTCAGCCGATCGTGCAGGTACTGCTCGCAATCGGTGGCCACGGCCAGCGGCAATTCACTGGACTGCTTGAGGCTGGCGAACTTCGCAGGCGGTACCAGGTAATCCTCGAAGTCCTTGAACTGGCGCGAACCCTGCACCCAGATGTCGCCCGAGCGCAGCGAATTCTTCAGCTCCGACAGCGCGCACAGCTCGTAATAGCGCCGGTCAATGCCGGTGTCACTCATCACCAGCTTTTGCCAGCGCGGCTTGATGAAGGCGGTCGGCGCGTCAGCGGGCACCTTGCGGGCGTTGTCTGTGTTCATGTCGCGCAGCAACTCAATGGCATCGAGTACGTTCTTGGCGGCGGGCGCGGCCCGCAGCTTGAGCACGTCGAGAAATTCCGGCGCGTAGCGGCGCAGCGTGGCGTAGCTCTCGCCGATGCGGTGCAGGAAATCGAAGTCCTCGGGCTGCGCGAGTTTTTGTGCTTCGGTGACGCTTTCGGCGAAGGCATCCCAAGACATGACGGCTTCGATGGCGGCGAACGGATCGCGGCCAGCTTGCTTGGCCTCGATCAGCGCCTGGCCGATGCGCCCGAACAGCCGCACCTTGGCGTTGATCGCCTTGCCGGATGCCTGGAACTGCTGCTGATGCTTGTTCTTGGCTGCGTTGAACAGCTTGCCCAGGATACGGTCGTGCAGGTCGATGATTTCGTCTGTGACCGTGGCCATGCCCTCGATGGCGAGCGCGACCAACGTCGCGTAGCGCCGCTGCGGCTCAAACTTGGCCAGGTCGGCGGGCGTCATCTGGCCACCCTCGCGGGCGATCTTGAGCAGGCGGTTCTGGTGCACCGCCCGTTCGATGCCGGAAGGCAGGTCGAGCGCCTGCCAGGCTTTCAGGCGCTCGATGTGTTCCAGCATGTGCCGGGAATTCGGCTTGATGGGCGACTGGCGCAGCCAGGCCAGCCAGGTCGTTTTACCATTGTCGCGGCGTTTCAGCAGTTCATCGAGTCGATGGCGATGCCCGTTCGACAACGGTTCGGACAAGGTTTCGTAAATATGCCGATTGGCACGGGTGATGGCCTCGGCGCTGGCGCGCTCAATGGCGTTGAGCGCGGGCAGGATGATCGACTGCCGCCGTAAATGCTCAATCAAGGCGCTGGCCAGCACGATGCCCTTGTCGGTTTGCAGGGCCAGCTCGATCAGCGTATGCACCGCCTGCCGATAGTGGCTCATGGTGAACGGTTGGAAGCCGAACACTGTTTGCAGTTCTACCAGGTGCTCGCGCCGGGTCTGCTCCCGCTGCCCGTAGTCGTCCCAGCTTTCGACCGGCACTTTGAGCTGCGACGCCACGATGCGCAGCAGGGGCGGAAATGGCAACTCATCAGCGCCCAGGATGACGCCGGGGAATCGCAGGTAGCAAAGCTGAACGGCGAAGCCCAGCCGATTCGCCGGGCCACGGTGCTGTCGGATGACTGACAGATCGTTGTCGCTGAACGTGTAGTATCGGATCAGGTCGTCTTTGGCATCGGGTAATGCCAACAGGCTTTCGCGCTCGGCGGTGGAGAGGATCGAACGGCGGGGCATGCTCAGTTTTCCCGCAGGTACTGGTACAAGGTTTCACGACTGATACCGAAGTCGCGGGCGATCAGAGCTTTTTGCTCACCCGCCGCGACGCGCCGTTTCAGTTCGACAATCTGCTCATCGTTCAATGACTTCTTGCGGCCCCGGTAGGCACCCCGTTGCCGGGCCAACGCGATTCCCTCGCGCTGCCGTTCGCGGATCAATGCCCGCTCGAACTCGGCAAACGCGCCCATCACCGACAGCATCAAATTCGCCATTGGCGAGTCCTCGCCGGTGAAGGCCAGGCTTTCCTTGACGAATTCGATGCGCACGCCGCGCTTGGTCAGGCCCTGCACGATGCGGCGCAAGTCATCCAGATTGCGCGCCAACCGATCCATGCTATGCACCACCACGGTGTCGCCTTCGCGCACGAAGGCGAGCAGTCTTTCCAGCTCGGGACGCTGGGTGTCCTTGCCGGATGCCTTGTCGGTGAACATCCGCGCTACCTGAACTCCATCCAATTGCCGTTCCGGGTTCTGGTCAAAGGTGCTGACCCGGACGTAGCCGATGCGTTGACCCTGCAAGATGCCTCCCAATACGAAAGTGTCAGGAAGAAATCTATGACTTTTCGCCGCATGCGTCAAGAAATACAAATTAAGACTCTATTCTGACGATTTTGGGTGGCCTCTCCTGACATCAGAATAGGGTATAGCCTTAACTGACACCACCTCCCAGGGCCTGATATAAAGCAACACTATCGACTAGGCGTTGTGCCTGGGCCGCAACCATATTGATCCGGATTGACTGTGCCTGTTGCTGCGCGATGAGCAGTTGCAGGTAGCTGGCCGCGCCCAGCCGGTATTGCCGCTCGACCGACTGCAAGGAGGCCTGTGCAGCCATATCAGCGGCAGCGAGGGCAGTCAAAGTTTGTGCATCGCTTTCCACCGCGCGCAGGGTGTCGGCGACGTTACGCAAAGACTCCAACACGACGCTCTGGTAATTGGCTGCGGCGGCATCAAAAGCGGCGAGCGCCGCTCTTTTTTCAGCGGGTAGCCCTGGATTAAAAAGAGGCTGGGTGAGCTGCGCAACCAGGCCCCACACTGCCGAGCCACCACCGAACAGGGCACCGGTGGTCAGCGCTTGAGAGCCAAGGTTGGCGCTCAGGTTGATCTGTGGGTAGAGCTTGGCGATAGCCACACCATAGTCTGCATTGGCCGCATGCAACAGCGCCTCTGACGCCTGGATATCCGGTCGGCGGCGCACCAGTTCTGAGGGCACGACGAGCGGCATCTCGACGGGCAGAGTGAAATCGGCCAGAGTGAAGGCCGGGATGCCACCCGTGCCTGGGGCACGACCGGCTAGCACCGCCAGTAGATGTTCGGTTTGTTGCAGTTGTTTACGCAGCGCAGGCAGTTCTGCCCGCGTTTGCTCCGCCTGAGCTTGTAGGCTTAACGCTTCATCAGGTGAGGCCTGACCGATACGCACGCGTTCATGGGCTAGGCGCAGTTGCTCATCCTGCACGCGCAAAATGGCAGTAGTGGCTTCTAGTTGCGCGGCGAGGCGTGCTCGGGTAATGGCAGCGGTTGCCATGTTGCCGGCAAGGGCCAGGCGCGCAGCATTCAGTTCGAAGCGACGGTAGTCGGCGCGAGCAGCCAAGGCTTCGAGTGCGCGCCGGTTGCCGCCAGCCAGATCGAGGTTGTAATGCACGCCAACGCTGGCGTTGTAGAGGCTGAATTGACGTGCGTCTCCGCTCAACCCTTGGCTACTGGGACTCATTTGCTGGCGCTGAGATCCCAGTGCGACATCTACCTGTGGATATTGCGTCGAGCCCGCCTGTGCGGCAAGAAGCTCCTGCGCCTGTCGCAAATTGGCGCTGATGCTCGCCAGCGTCGGGCTGACATGGAAAGCTTCGTTGATCAGTCCGTCGAGTGCGGATGAACCCAAGCTTTGCCACCATTGCGTTTCGATCGGAAGCCCTTCGACTAGACGTTGTGTTTCGCCGAACTGCGTGGGAGCGGACGCGGTTCTATCAGCTACCGGTGTTGCAGTGTAGCGAGCCACATCGGGTGCGGTGGGACGCTGAAAATCAGGGCCGGCGGCGCAGCCGGCCAGACCGGCGGTGACCAGACCAGCTACTAGGTAAGTTGCCGCAAGCCGTCTTTCGAGGCTGATGGGGCGCTGGCATGTTTTAGCGTGCTCCATAAAAATGCTCCACGAAAGGTTTACGGAAAGCTTGGTGGCAGCCCAAGCAGCTTTCCTGCACGTGGGCGAATGATTGGATCACCGCCTTGCCGTCGCTGCTCGCAGCAGCCAGCTTCATGGCCAGCGCCGCCTCGTGAGTCTGCGCGTCAAAGTTTCTGAACTTGGTCGCATCAGCGCCGAGGTAAGCAAGGATGCGCATTTTTTCAGTAAGCGGTGGCTCGGGGTGTGCAGCAACTTTTGGGGCGAGCTGAACGACCTGAACCCATTCCTCCTGCGAAATCGCACCGGTAATAGCCTGCATGTTGCGCCCGAGTTCCTGCATGATCTTGCGTAGCGCCAGTGGCTCAATCTGGGTAGCGTCACCAGCCCAAGCGGGCAACTGAAAACCCCATAAAAGCAGGCAGGCCGTAACGGTCAGGGTGATAGTTCCAAATGCGTGGCTGTGTTTGCGGTGGGTCATGAAATTCTCCTGTAATTCAATCGTTCTCTCATTCGAACTCCCGCCCTTCGCCAGCTTCCTCATGGGTCACACCGTCGCGGATGTGGTAGATGCGCTTGAAAGTGGGGATGATCTTTTCGTCATGGGTGACGACGATGATGGCGGTCTCGAACTTCCGAGCCATGTCATTGAGGATGCGGATCACAGCCATGGCGCGCTCGGAATCCAGCGGCGCAGTGGGTTCATCGGCCAGGATCACCGGGGGACGATTGACCAATCCGCGCGCGATGGCAACCCGTTGCTGCTCGCCACCGGAGAGTTGCGAGGGCATCGCGCGAGCTCGGTGTTGCACATCAAGCGCCGTGAGCAATTCCAGTGCCTTCGCGCGCGACTCTCCATTCGCGACGCCTGCAAGCATCGGCAGCAGCGCCACGTTGTCGGTGACATCGAGAAACGGAATCAGGTATGGTGCTTGGAAAACGAAACCGATCTTGTCGCGCCGCAAGGCGCGCAAGTCGCGGACTTTCCAGCCATCGTCGTAGATCACTTCATCACCCAGCGTCATGCGCCCGGCGGTCGGATCAATCACTGCGCCCAGACATTTGAGCAGCGTGCTCTTGCCGGACCCGGAAGGGCCAATCAGGCCAACCACCTCGCCGGGTGCCACCTGCATGTCCACGCCTTTCAAGGCATCGACCGCGGTATCCCCCTCGCCATAACGTTTTCTCAAACCTTCGATGCGAATGCCTTTGCCACTCATCTCAACCTCCAATGGCTTCGGCCGGATCGACCTTGAGTGCCATGCGAATGGCGACGATGCTGGCTAGAACGCAGATCACGAGCACGGCGAAAAAACCGGCGATGGAGTCGAACGGCATCAACAGTACGTACTTGGGAAACAGGGGCGCTGAGAAAGTGGCTGTGATCTTGCCGACCACGAAACCAATCACGCCCAGGGCGAGCGCCTGCTGCATGATCATCGCGGCGATGGTTCGGTTGCGTGTGCCGATGAGCTTCAACACCGCGATCTCGCGGATTTTGTCCATCGTCAGCGAATAGATGATGAAGGCAACGATGGCCGCGCTAACGATGGCCAGAATCACTAAGAACATGCCGATCTGCTTGGCCGAGGTGGCGATCAACTTGCCGACGAGGATGTCTTCCATCTGTGCCCGGGTGTAGACCGTCAAACGCTTCCAGCGCCGGATGGATTCGGCAACCTCGTCCGGCGTATGGCCAGGTTTCAGTGTGACCAGTACTGCATTGACGAACGCGTTGGTGCTCTGTGAAGCAATCACGGCATCCAGCAAACCTGGAACACCGGGTCGATTGAAAGCCGGGTTGGCTTCGGTGCGACGCCGGCTTTGCCAAATGGCGTCGTTGTCCTTGAGGAACTGAGCCTCTTGGGCATCCTTGAGCGGAATGAATACCATCGGGTCGCCGCTGGACGACACCATGCGCCGTGTAAGCCCAACGACGGTGTAATGATTTCGGCGAATGGCAAGACGATCTCCCAGTTTGAAGCCGGTGGCGATGTCGGCCACCGCCTCGTAGTGACCGCGCGTGATCTGGCGTCCAGCGACGAGATAAGGAGGCCATCCGGGTGTAGCCCCCAACGCGCCGGGCGCGATGCCGACCACCATGGTGCGTACATCACTCTCGCCCTTGCGTACCTGCATGGTCAGGTAGGTCACGTTCGCTGCCTGGGCGACTCCCGGCATGGCGAGGATGGCGCGATACACGTCATCGTTGAGGCTGGACGACTCCGCATAAGGACCCAGAGTGTCCTTTTGCACCACCCAAAGGTCGGCGCCACTGTTGTCGAGCAGCGCCTTGCCGTCGTCCACCATGCCCCGGTACACCCCGGCCATGACCAGGGTGACGCCGATCAGCAGACCCAGACCGATGCCAGTGAAGACGAACTTTCCCCAGGCATGGAGAATGTCGCGGCCGGCCAGGCTGATCATCGTGACACTCCTGGGATGTGGTCGACCACATGGATGCGGCTGCGCGCCGTCAGTGCCTTTTCGCTATAGGTCACAACCTGGTCCCCATTCTTGAGCCCTTCGCGCACCTGCACGTAACCATTGAGGTCGGAAGTGCCGAGCTTGACCGGGGAGAAACGCAGATCACCATCCACGATTTGCCAGACCCCGACTTTGTCGCCCTCACGCTGGACGGCAGAGTTGGGGATCAGTGGAGCGGCCGGGAGCGCCGGCAAGTCAACCGTGACTTCGCCCAGTTCACCCACCGGTGGCAAAGGTTCTGGTTTGTTATCGAATGTCACCTTGGCGAGCGTTTCCTCGGTTACCGCGTCGGCCTTGGGTTCCACCCGCAGCACGCGACCATTCAACGTCTGGCCGCCACGCGAACGCAGGACGATACGAGCCGGCAGCCCCCCAGCCAGCCCCGATGCGCTGATCTGGTCGAAGCGCACATTGATCCACAAACTCTTGGGGTCGATCACTTCCACCACGGCCTGGCCTGCGACGATGGTCGTGCCGGGATCGGCATCGCGCACGGCGACTACACCGTCGACCGGCGCGATCAGGCGCAGATTGCTCCGCTGCGCGACGAGTCCTTCGCGGTCGGAGCGTGCCCGGGCAATATCTTCCCGAGCGGCGGATAGGGCGGCATCGGCGATCTGCAGTTCCTGCCGCTTGGTGGTGACGATTTCCTCGCTGGTCGAGCGCACCGCAAACAATTGCTCATAGCGGCGCGCCTGGGTTTGCGCGTAGGCTTGCCGGGCTTCTGCCTCGCGCAAAGCCGCTTCCGCACGCTTGAATGCCGACTCCTGTGAGCGCACCCGATCATCGAGGTCGACCGGATCCATCTCGCCGAGCACCTGTCCGGCCTTGACCTGGTCGCCTACATGCACCTCCAGGCGTTTGACGCGCCCGGCAAACGTCGGCCCGATCTTGTAAGTGTAGCGCGCCTCCACCGTACCGATGCCGAACAGCGCCGGTGTGATAGCCCGTGATTCCACACTTGCCACCGTCACAGCGACCGGGGCGAGCGGCCCTGATCGGAGACCGACATAAATAAAAAGCACCAACAAAGGAATGATGACGGCAAGCAGCGCCAGGGTGCGGCCTTGCAAGGGTAACTTTTTCATTGCGCACTCCTTATGCCACGCCGATAAATTGCAAAGACGCGCGGCGCATCGCGGTGCATACGTCCCACATCACCCGCCAGCAGCGATTGCATGACCAAGCCCTGGATCGTGCCAATGAACAGCGTTGCCGCCGCCTCGTTGTCAAGCGAGGGAGACAACTCGCCGCTGGCCTTGCCTTTCTCGATGAGACGATGCAAACGTTCGCCGTAGCGCTGAATCAAGGTTTGCACCATGCGCTTGGCCGGTGTCGATTCGGCACGCTGAAGCTCACCAAACATCATTCTTGGCACGCCTGGGTGCTCAGCTACGAATTCGATATGACTCATGAACATCGCCTCCATGGCTGCCAAGGGCGACTCGATTCCTTGTGCGGATCGATCGATTCTGGCTAATAGGCGCTCTGCTACCCACTCCATGACCGCCTGCCAAATGGCTTCCTTGTTCGGGAAGTGCCGAAACAACGCTCCCTGGGTCAAGTTCATGTGTTTAGCGATAGCCGCAGTGGTTATCTCGCTTGGGTTTTGTGAACCGGCAAGCGCCACGACGGACTCGACAGTTACGGCACGACGTTCATCGGCCGGCAGATGCTTTGGATGGGTGTCCACGAGCACTCCTTGTAAGATAGTAAATGATTACTATCTTACCACGAGAGGCAACTCAAACAAGAGAAAACCCGACGTACTCGTCAATATCTAGCGTCTGCAATGGGCTTAACGTGCTTTATTTTCCGTTTTCTGAGACGTCCCCTGGAAAGCCCTTCTGGATGAGTTCGCGCAGGCCTTTCCAAACTTCCATGAACTGGCCGAGCTGATGCGTGATCACTTCGCCTTGTCCAGTCTGGGCGATGGCCGGGTGTCCTGGCCTGCCGTGTTGCTGGTCGGCCCGGCGGGCATTGGTAAAACCGAGGCGGCACGCTGGCTGGCCGATCAGCTCGTGCTGCCGTTTCGGGTCTTCGATATGGCGAGCACGCAATCGAGTTCGCCGCTCGCAGGTTCCGAATCGTTCTGGAGCAATTCCGAGCCAGGCCAGCTTTTCGAGCTGCTGGCCTACCAGCCGCTGGCCAACCCGGTGGTGGTGCTCGATGAGCTGGATAAGGCCAGCAACGGGCGACCGCAATACGATCCGCTGGCGGCGCTCTATACCTTGCTGGAACCGCGCAGTGCGCGGAATTTCATCGACCTGTCGATCCGTGATTTCTCCATCGACGCCAGTCATGTCAATTGGATGGCGACCGCGAATGAGCTGGAAGCGATTCCAGGGCCGCTGCGCTCACGGCTGACGGTGTTGCACATTCAACCGCCCAGGCCGGAGCAGGTCAGAAGCATCGCGCAGTCGATTTACAACCGACTCCGCGACGAGTCGAGCTGGGGCACGGCCTTTGCCGAGCGACTGGATGATGATGTCCTGTCCCGCCTGCAAGCCTTGCCACCGCGCAGTGTGCGTCTGGTTCTGCAGCGGGCCTTGGGTTCGGCAGCTCGTGATGACCGAGGAATCGTCCAGGTGCAAGACATCAGACCGCTGGTCGAGATCAGCCGCCGTGGCGTTGGCTTTGTCAGCGAGGGATGGAATTGAGGTTGCTCAGCGTTGTCCGGATAGCCAGGCCGCACCGGCGGCCAGTGCATCGGCCTCGCTGGGGTAAGTGGTCGATGGGCCGCTGATGATGCAGGGCTGGGTTTCGCCGTCGCCTTCCACCGTCCACAGCTCCCAGGTTCCATCGTTTTTCCAGCTGGGGATGGCGGTGTAAGGTTTGTCTTTCAGCGCAGCCAGCGCGGCATCCACTTCGGGGCGAATCTGCAACTCACCCGAGTAGATATAGGGTGTCGCGCAGCGGGCATCAGATCGGCTCATGTTCCTTGCTCCAGAAAAGATCCAGTAGCGCGCTCGCCTGCAGGTAAATACCGGGGTTGCGTGCTTCACTCGGGCCAGCAATGTTGAGAATAGCGACGGGATGGCTAAGCAACCAGTCTTGCCATGCCGCCAACAGCTCTTCTGCAGGGTCATGCAAATCGCACAGCAGTAGCGGCTTGCCGTGTCCCGTCGCCAGATCGCGAGTGAGCAGGCTGCCACCTTCGATCCTGTCCCGGTAAATGATCAGTGTGGCATCAGCGTCCAGCACATTGCGTTTGGTGCGCTGGCGATAACCGCTGGATTCGGTCTCCATCAACTGGTAGCGAGCATCCAGTACGCCATCAGCGGCCCGTCGGCCTGCCGGGCACCAGCCGCCGTGCGGAATCTGCCGGGCAATGGCGAAATCAAGCGCCGCCCGGTCTACGCCGGTCTGGCCGCCGGAGAGGATGCGCTGAATGCTCACCCTTGCTCCGTTGCGGCGACCGTGCAAGTCACTTGAACCTCTGCGCTGGGCTGATCTGCCGAGAGCTGGCCGATGCGCCCGCGCTGGCTGGCAAGCTTCAGTTGCTTGCGCACCTGTTCCAGGCTGCGCTTTTCGATCACTGCGGTATAGCTCGCACCCAATTCACCATCCGGGTCGATGAACAGCTCGATACGCGTCACCGGCAACCCGAACACTGTGAAGCTGCGTGCCGGTGTCAGCGACCAACTGCCGGGAGCATTGGGCGCAATGCCGTCCAGTACGTGCAACGGCAAGGCTTGACGGCATTCCACGGCGGCGACGATGGCTGGCTCGATCCGCAACCAGTGGTTGAGGTCTGGGGCAGTGCCATCCATCAGCACCACCGGCATGGCTGCCAGTAGCAACGCTTTCATCCCTTGATGTTCCTGATCCAGAAGCGGCGGTCATCGACCGTGAAGTTGGGGTCATAGCCGACCAGCGTCAGCAACGAACCGACATAGTAAAGGCCGAACTGATTCATCAGCCAGCGCTCCATCGCCGGGTCGCTGGGCAGCTTGCTGTACGGTGGGGTTGGCCCGTCGCTGCGAACCTGACCGCTGGTCTTGCCGGAGATGGAAAAGCTCTTCCAGGTCAGCACGAAGTTGTTTGACTGTTTCGGCAGCTCCGGCGCGCAAAGCGACAGATTGCTGAAGCGCTCGGAGCGCTTGGCGTCGTGCCAGAGCACGGCGTCAAAGCGAATGCAATCACTGGCTTTGAGCGTGAGGCTACGGGTCAGGGTCATCTGATCCGCCGGAATTTGCAGATTGCTGATCACCACCTTGGGCCACTCTGGGGCGCGACCGTCGGTAGACAGATTCTGGCGCAAGGCGTTATGCAGTGGAGTGCCCAGCAAGCTGTTGCGGGTTGCCGCGCTTGCGGGCGTAGCCGCTTGCGACAGACTGGTTCCAATGGAGTGTCCTAGTCCGTTCAGGGAATCCAGCGCCCCCTGCATGTCGGTTGTGGCACAACCCGTCAATACAAAAGGCAGAAGCAGCAAGCTCCGGTAGTGTTTCATCGCAGTTCCTCGCGAGGTTATCCGTTGAAGAGGGCATTGAGCCGAGCACACCAGGTTTCCGCCGCCCGGCGGCTCATGGGAAAGCTGAGCTGCGGTCGTTGCGGGTCGGCGGTTTGCAGCTCGATGGCGAAGTCTTTCGCGCGTACCGTGCGCTCGAAGGTCGGCACGCTCATGCCACTGGCGTTGACCTGACGGCTACCGCCGTTCATCTCCATGCTCTCGACCTCGCGCCAGGTCATCCGCCACCCAAGCAGCCAGGAGAAGTCGTGGATACGCCAGGCTTCATCCACGATTGAGCAGACAGCCAGTTTGCGATGCTGCCGGTCAAACACCAGAAAGGCCGGCGCGGGGTAGCCCAAGAGATGTCCAGCATCGAATGACAGGCCCTGCTGGGCGTTGATTTTGGCGACAAGGGCCTGACAGCGAGCCTGCAAACGTGCCAGAAAGCGGAAGGACAGCGTGAAGATCGCCAGCGAAATCAGCAGATAGAGCATCAACTCACCGGTCAACAGCCCCCACAGCGATGGCTGTGACAGGCGCGCAGGCCCCACGCCGAACATCGCCAGTACAAGAATCAGCGTAAGACCAGCGGCAGCGAGCCCTGAAAGCCCAGCCACCGGAACAGCCAGCCCCGCAGCCGCTCCCATCCCAGCAGTCTTCCAGACGCTTGCCATACGTCATGATCTCCATTTTGTTACTCATAGAGGTCATTCTATGGCGCTTGAGTTAAATTGTCACTTATAGTGCGGGCACTCATCGGGCGTAGCCCTATAGAGGGGGTACTCATAGAGTCATTTCTCTTTAAGAAGAGAGAAATATGGCCCTTGATCCCCGACTACGCTTCGGCCTGAAGCTGATAGAAATCAGAAAGACCAGAGGGTGGTCGCAAGAACGCCTGGCACTGGAAAGTGGCTTGGCGCGCAGCTATCTGGGGGGTGTTGAGCGTGGGCAACGCAACATCGCCTTACTCAACATCTTCAAGCTGGCCGAGGCGCTGGGGGTGGAGCCTTCAGTGCTGCTGGAGGCACCGGCGGCTGGACAGGAACCTGCACCCTAACATCGTAGCGTTACGATGCCAGATAGTTGTCTCCTCAGGCCACATGGTGTAGCACCGTGAGTGCGTGGAGGTGGAGTCGTCTTGCCAATCGCTGACTGCAGGTGGTTGATGCGTCCCAGATTCCGGTTTTTCCACAGAATGCAAGGCTTTTATAGGCTACTCATTTAAAGGAAAAGTACTAAAGGCAAGAACTACAGGTTTTGGGGGGTGCCGATTCAGCATGGTGCAGGGTTCCGATTCGGCACGCTTTCTGGGGGGCTTGGGGTTCCGATTCAGCACGCGACAGGGGTGCCGAATCGGCATGAATAAGTGCGTTATCCACAGGCATATCTGGCTCCTTGCTCACAACCTTTACTGCGCGGCCACGTTGTCGTGCAGGTATTTTTCAAAACTCGTTCTCTCTGATTTTCGTCTCCCGCCACTACTGTCGCCTCATTGGTTATTCAGGTTCAGTGGGGAGCACGATGGACGATCAGCAAGGGCAAGAGGTTGCCATTCTTCGCAGGCCGCAGGTTGAGAAGAGAACCGGCCTTACCAAATCAGGCATCTATTTTCTAATCCGGGAAGGGGACTTTCCTCGCCCTGTACGACTGGGGAAGCGGGCTGTCGGGTGGATTGAGTCGGAGATCACGACTTGGCTGCGCGAGAAGACCAGCCTCCGCTCGATTGTCGTTCGGGGTTGAGTTGTTTCCGTATGCCGAACCCATCCTCCAACAGTGCTCGTCTTGCGCTGGCAGAGCTACGACGGATTGTTTATCCGAATCCCAGTGGTCAAGTAGCGAGGATTGTGCCTTCTGGATGCAGCAAGGAGTGCGTCCTCTCGATTCGTGACCGCAAGCTGCTTGACTCTGCCGCCGACATTGCTCTCGGCTCAACGTCTGAGAACGCGGTGTTCATGCACACAGTTCTCTGCCAAGTTGGCTTGCCGCGCCGTGCTGTTGATGGCACTTCATTTGAGCGGCGATCTGGAGGGGCGGCACTCCTTATCGAGGCTGGGAAACTGTGGGATGGCGAAAAATTTGTGCAGCAGCCGGTTCCGTATGGCGCAAAACCCCGGCTCATACTTGCCTACTTGAATACCTATGCAGTTCGCCATCGAACGAGGGAAATCGATGTGGGGAAAAGTGCGTCGGCATTTCTCAAGATGCTTGGAGTTCAAGCAAATGGGGGAAAAAGAGGCAGCTACACCGAGTTCAAGAAGCAGATGACTGCGCTGGCTGCCTGCAAGATGACTCTGGGATTCAATGCGGGGAATACTCCTACTACACGCTATGCGAAACCGATAAATGAGTTTCAGGCGTGGGCATCGAATGATGGCTGCCAAAACAGGTTATGGCCAAAAAAAATCATCCTATCGCCAGAATACTTTGACGCTCTGGTAACTGATCAGCACGCCGTCCCTATCGACATTCGAGCTTTTCACGCGCTGTCAGGCTCCGCGCTAGCGATGGATATCTATGTCATGCTCGCGGAAAGGCTGCACAGAATATCAGGAGGCAGACCCGTGAGGTTGAATTGGGCAAATTTGCGTGAGCAGTTCGGGCAGGAATATGCGGCCGACGCCAATGGAAAGAAGAACTTCAAGACGAAGTTTTTGAAGGCGCTTGTTTCTGTTTTGGCTGTCTATCCCAAGGCGAGAATCAGTCAGGTTACGGGCGGGATTCTGCTGTTTCCTTCGCCGCCTCCGATCCCCAAGCTGGTATAAATTACGCCTGCCCAAGGCTGATTTCCAGCTCTGGGTAGCGCTTTCTCAGGGTGGCGTATGAAGCCATCAACTTCGCATGTTCACGCTGCTCAATTGCTTCCAGTGCAGAGAAGAAGCTCTGTTTGGCTGCATCGAGCAAGGCAAAGCACTTCCCAGACGGCAAAACCTCACAGAAAGCCTCCCACGCGTTGACCTGCGACCAAAGCGGCATCAAGACCATTTCATGTCTTAGCAAGGCCCTGACGAGTTGTCGGCCACGATTCTGCTCGTCATTGATTCTTGCTGCGTCTTCAAGTGCCTTTTGAATGAGTATCGCAGACCAGCGCTTTACTATTTCCCGCAATAATCCAAAGCTCATGGCTCGGCCATCATGGGGCAGTGCCTTCATCAACGGTCGATTTGGCTCGGAGGGGGGCGGCATTGGTGGCGCGGCTTCCGTCGGTGGCAGCGGCGGAGCCTGAATGCCGAAAGCATCTTCTACCGGTCTTGGAGGGATGGTGTCTTTCTTTCCATGTCTTCCGTACCATGTTCGCCACAGCCTTTTCTCCGTGACGCTGCGATGTCGGTGAGCCACGTAAGCGCGCCATTCTGCACCTGCGTGGTCGCTCCCTAGCAACATTCGCTCCAACTCATACTGAGAAGTTCCCGCCATCGAATTCTCGATATGTCGAAGAACTTCGGCAACCAGCGCTCCGGGTACGCTTTTGTGCAGTCGGCTACGGCCTTCGTTCAATAGGGCCTGCCCATAGCGCAAGCCCTCAAGGAACCGCGCGTCGTCATTTCCCATCATCGTCTGCGCTCTTGATGTCATCAGCAGCTCTCAGATAATCGGCCCATGCCTGCATGATCTCGCGCCGCTCATTCAGCAGCAGGGCCTTGTTGTAAGTAGCTCGCACCTTGTTGCTTTCGACGTGGGCGAGCTGGCGTTCAATGGCATCTGGCCTGAACCCCTGTTCATTGGCCCACGTCGAGAAAGTGGTACGCCAGCAGTGAGGTGTTGTGCGCTCTCCGAGCTTCATGTCACGCATGGCGTAAGTGAGCCTATTCGGCGTCGTGAACCCTTCCCCGCTGCGATGAGGGAAGAGGTAGCGTCCAGCCCCTGTGATTGGTCGCAGGGTTTCCAGCAGTTCCAAAGCCTGCTCTGACAGCGGTGACACGTGGTCGCGGCGTGCTTTCATCTTGGCCGCAGGCCGTCGCCAGAGCTTCGCCTCGATGTCGAACTCGCTCCACTCAGCATCGGCAGCTTCTCCGGGGCGGCAAGCTGTGAATGCGATCAGGCGCAGGCATATAGCGGTCTCGGGATAGCCGCGATAGGCGCGAAGAGCTCGGTAGAAGGCGCGGATTTGATCAGCGGTCAGTACGGCTTTGCTTTTGCTGACCGGAATTTTCAGCAGGCCGCGAAGTCCCGGAATCGGGTTGGAATCGACCAATCCGCGGATAACCGCATACTGGAAAATAGCCGATAGGTCGCCTTTGACGTGGATGCCTGCCCACGCCCCGTGGTCTTCGCACGCTTCTAAGATCGGGCGGATTTCCTTGGGACCGATCTCGGTGATCGGGAGCGTGTCGAGCTTGGGGGACAGGTACTTTCTGATCCGTGATTCCTTCGACCGATAGGAGCCGGGGGTGTAGTCGGGCTTCACCTTGGCCAGATAGGCTGCTGACACCTTGGCGAAGGACAACTCCTGAGCCAGTGCCTCTGCATGCTTTCGCGCTGCTGCGGCTTTGATGTTCCGCTGCCGTTCATCTTTCCGGTGCTGAGAGGGATTGATTCCTTGCTTGACGAGTTCGCGGGCTGCATCTCGGGCCGCTCTGGCTTCAGCAAGGCTTACTTCGGGGTAGGAGCCAATGGCAAAAAGGTTCTCTTTCCCGTCGAGTCGGAACTTCCAGCGCCAGAGCTTGCTACCCGTCTTTTCGACGGAGAGAAAAAGCCCGCCGCCATCGCCGAGTTTGTATCGGTTGGCTGCGGGCTTGGCTGTCCTGATCTTGGCGTCAGAGAGAAGGTCTTTGGGCATCTGGGTATCCTGCTAACGAGCGGGATACCCCCACTCATAACATCACATACCCCGAATCCTACCCCATGTTTTTCTGGAATTCCATGAACTCTACTGAACCACCACTGAACCACCATGAGCAACATGGCATCTCTCAATCCATTGTGCAGCCTAGGAAAATCATGGGCTGCGGCTTGTTGGTTGTTCACCATGGTTCAGTGAGGTTCAGGCGGATAAGTCAGACGTTGAACAGGAAGTTCATGATATCGCCATCCTTGACGATGTAGTCTTTCCCTTCCGCGCGCATCTTGCCTGCTTCCTTGGCGCCTTGCTCACCCTTGTAGGTGATAAAGTCGTCGAAGGCGATGGTCTGGGCGCGAATAAAGCCTTTTTCGAAGTCGGTGTGGATCTTGCCTGCGGCCTGCGGGGCGGTGGCGCCTACCGGAATGGTCCAGGCGCGCACTTCTTTCACACCGGCAGTGAAGTAGGTCTGCAACTTGAGCAGCTCGTATCCGGAGCGGATCACCCGGTTCAGGCCCGGTTCCTCGATGCCGAGATCCGCCATGAACTCGGCACGGTCTTCGTCGTCCAGCTCGGCGATGTCCGCCTCGATGGCGCAGCAGACGACCACGACAACGGCGTTTTCGGCGGCGGCTATCTCACGGACCTGATCCAGGTAGGGGTTGTTCTCGAAGCCATCTTCCGCCACGTTGGCGATGTACATGGTGGGTTTGAGGGTCAGGAAGTTGAGGTGGCTGACGGCGTCCAGCTCATCCTTGTCCAGCTTCATGCCGCGGATCATCTGGCCGTTTTCCAGGGCAACCTTGATCTTCTCCAGCACTTCCACTTCCAGCTTGGCATCCTTGTCGCCGCCCTTGGCACGCTTGGACTGGCGATTGATGGCGCGCTCGCAGGCATCCAGGTCGGAGAGGGCCAGCTCGGTGTTGATCACCTCGATGTCGTCGGCCGGGGAGACCTTGCCCGCCACGTGGACGATGTTCTCGTCCTCGAAGCAGCGCACCACGTGACCGATGGCTTCGGTTTCACGGATGTTGGCCAGGAACTGGTTGCCAAGGCCTTCGCCCTTGGAGGCACCGGCCACCAGGCCGGCGATGTCCACGAACTCCATGGTGGTCGGCACGACACGCTGCGGATTGATGATGGCCGCCAGCTGGTCGAGGCGGGGATCTGGCATGGGGACCACACCCGTGTTCGGCTCAATGGTGCAGAACGGGAAGTTGGCGGCTTCGATGCCGGCCTTGGTCAGCGCATTGAACAGGGTGGATTTGCCTACATTGGGCAGGCCCACGATACCGCATTTAAAACCCATGGATTGTTACCTTGTTGATGGATGCTTCAAGGGGCCGCGCGGGCGGCCCGTGTCGTGTTGCTTGACCCCGAGGCGAGGGATCTCGCCAGGGGCCGGTCATCTTGAACTGCCTGGCGATGCAGGCTGAAGGCCTAGACTTTCTCGGCCTTGAAGCTGTGCAGGCGATTCATGGCCTTGGTCATGTCCTGCTTGAACAGAATGTCGGTGGCGCGCAAGGATTCGTCCAGTGCGGCCTCGATCAGACTCTGCTCACTGCTGGGCGCCTTGGTCAGCACGAAGCCGGCGACCAGCTCCTTGGCGCCCGGATGGCCGATGCCAAGGCGCAGCCGGAAGAAGTTATTGTTGTTGCCCAGTCTGGCGATGATGTCCTTGAGGCCGTTATGGCCGCCGTGACCGCCCCCTTGCTTGAACTTGGCGATGCCGGGAGGCAGGTCCAGCTCGTCGTGGGCCACCAGGATCTCTTCCGGGGCGATCTGGTAGAAGCGCGCGAGCGCCGCCACGGCCTTGCCGGAGAGATTCATGTAGGTGTTCGGGATGAGCAGCCGCACATCCTGCCCGTCCACCAGGAAGCGGGCGGTGTGGCCGAAGAACTTGGGCTCTTCGCGCAGGCTGACATTGTGCCAGCGTGCCAGTTGCTCCACATACCAGGCCCCCGCATTGTGGCGGGTCTTGGCATATTCGGGGCCGGGATTACCCAGCCCGACAATCAGTTTGATTTGACTTGTCACGCTTGATGTCTTCACTCGCTACTTGCCATGGGCGGATGGCCCGGGGCAATGGGACGCAATATTCTAGCCGCCGAGTGGCGATCACTCAACCAAAGTGCGGCAAGGTCGGGGAAAAGCCGGACAGAAGGGCTCGGGTGGGGTGGCTCGTCCGAGGTTTTCGTCTCTTGCCGAGTGAAGGCTGGCGGTTGGCGCCAGGCACCCAAAAAAACAAAAACCGCCATTCGGCGGTTTTTGTCACGACAGGGTCTATCAATGCTCGAACATGGCAGAGATGGATTCTTCGTTGCTGATGCGGCGAATCGCTTCGGCCAGCACGGAGGAGAGGGTCAGCTGCTTGACCTTGCCGACTGCCTTCATCTCCGGGGTGAGCGGGATGGAGTCGGTGATGATCAGCTCGTCGATGACCGAATTCTTGATGTTTTCAACGGCGGTGCCGGAGAAGACTGGGTGGGTCGCATAGGCGAACACGCGCTTGGCACCACGCTCTTTCAGCGCTTCGGCCGCCTTGCACAGGGTGCCGCCGGTGTCGATCATGTCGTCGACGATGACGCAGTCACGACCGGCCACGTCGCCGATCAGGTGCATGACCTGGGAGACGTTCGGACGGGGACGACGCTTGTCGATGATGGCGATGTCGGTGTCGTCCAGCAGCTTGGCGATGGCACGGGCACGGACCACGCCGCCGATGTCCGGTGACACGACCACGGGGGATTCGAGGTTCTTGGCCTTCATGTCTTCCAGCAGCACCGGGCTGCCGAACACGTTGTCGACGGGGACGTCGAAGAAGCCCTGGATCTGCTCGGCATGCAGGTCAACGGTCAGCACACGGTCCACACCCACGCTGGAGAGGAAGTCGGCGACGACCTTGGCGGTGATGGGCACACGGGCGGAGCGGACGCGGCGGTCCTGACGGGCATAACCAAAGTAGGGGATAACGGCAGTGATACGGCCAGCTGAAGCACGACGCAGTGCATCCACCATGACGATCAATTCCATCAAATTGTCGTTGGTCGGGGCACAGGTGGATTGAATGATGAAGATATCGCCACCGCGTACATTCTCGTTGATCTGTACGCTGATCTCGCCGTCGCTAAAGCGACCTACGGCAGCATTGCCGAGTTTGATAAACAGGCGATCTGCGATCTTCTGGGCTAGTTCCGGCGTTGCGTTACCAGCAAACAGCTTCATGTCAGGCACGGTTTGAAACCTCGGGGTTGCATCCAGTATGTGGGGAGTCTGATTTTAGACCCGTATCGTTTGGGGGCAAACGATTTAGCAAGATGACGGACAAGGTCTCTGGGCGATGTCGAGGATGGCGTCTCATCACCCGCGGGGTGGGTGGACGGGAATCCACCTTGAGCGCCATCGCGTCAGATTGGCCCAAGACACATCGACGAGGTCAACACCTCCCGATGCGGCCTCAACAAGGAGAGAGTTGGCTGGGGTACTAGGATTCGAACCTAGGAATGGCGAGATCAAAACCCGCTGCCTTACCGCTTGGCGATACCCCAATCACTCACTTGTTGCAAAGTGACGAAGAGTGGTGATATGTTCTCGCCCTTGGCGACAAACCCATCCCAGCCTTCCGGCACTCTTGCCAACACCTTCCGAGCAGCCATTTCGTCTTCAAATCGAGCAAAGACGCAGGCGCCAGTGCCCGTCATTCTTGACGGCGCGTATTCTAGCAACCAGCCGAGCGCATTGGCAACCTCGGGGTGGCGCTTTTTCACCAGCAGTTCGCAATCGTTTTTCCACTCTCCTGCCAGCAGATTGTCCAGGGTCATCTTGGGGGTGTTGCGGGGCAGGTCGGGATCCTGGAACACGGCGGCGGTGGCCACATGGCAATCCGGCTTGAGTACCAGGTACCAGGCATCCGGTACCGCGATCTGTTGCAACCGCTCCCCCACGCCCTCGGCGAAGGCGGCCTTGCCCCGCACGAACACCGGCACGTCGGCGCCCAGCTGTACGCCGAGCTCGGCCAGCTCGTCTTCACTCAAGCCGGCTTGCCAGAGGTGGTTCAAGGCCACGAGGGTGGTGGCCGCGTCCGACGAGCCGCCCCCGATGCCACCGCCCATGGGCAGTACCTTCTCCAGCCGGATATGGGCTCCCTGCGGACTGGCCAACCGGCTCTGCAACAGTCGCGCAGCCCTGATGATGAGGTTTTGTTCATCGGGCACGCCGGGAATGGCCGGGCTCAAGGTGAGCTGGTCGCTGCCGGGGATCGGCTCGAATTCGAGCCAGTCGCCGTGGTTGAGAAAGATGAAGAGGGTCTGCAGTTCGTGGTAGCCATCGGGGCGGCGGCCGTTGACGTGCAGGAAGAGGTTGAGCTTGGCCGGGGCTGGCCAGCGGATCGGCGCCTGGTCGTGCATCATGGTGCCAGGATCCACTCGTTGATCTGCAGCTTGAGACGGCTCTCCTGCCCGGTCATAGTGAGCAGGTGGGGCAGGCGATAGCCGTCTTGATCCCGATAGTCCCCGTAGACGATCTGCCACTGGCCGTCGCGCACGCTGGCGAGGCTGGCATCGGGGTTGAGCTCGAATTCGGCCTGCCCCGGCAATCCCTTGATCCACTCAGGCAGCCCGGCCACCGGAATGTGCCAGCCGGTGAGCTGATAGACCAGGAGCTCGGCATCCTGGCTCTGGTGCTGTTTTCCGTCGTTGTCGAGCAGAGTCACCTCGCCGCCGGTGCGGGAGAGTTCCAGAATATGGGTGCCGATGAGGCTGGTGAGGTTGAGGCGATAGTCGTCGCCGTTTTGCTGCCAGTTGAGGCGAGCGCTGCCCTTCTGGCGGGCGGTGATGATGGCCATTTTGCCCGACAACTGCCAGTGTGTGAGGCGTTCGAGGCGGGCGCGCTCCTGCTGCCAGTTGACCTGATCCCGCTGGGGTTGGGTGGTGGTACAGCCCGCCAGCACCAGCAGGCAGGCGAGGGAGAAGATACGCAACAACAAGGTGGAGCTCCGCAGATGAGGTTTGCGACAGTATAAGGGGCGGCCGTATTGCTTTTAAAGACTTACCCTTTCTCGTACAATTGTCGGCCTCTACACCCTGTGCATGAAACGATCATCACCCACCCATGAGTCTGCTTGCCCTCGGAATCAACCACAACACCGCCAGTGTCGCCTTGCGGGAGCGGGTCGCCTTTGGCCCGGACCGCATCGATCGCGCCCTGCGTGAGCTGGTGGAGCAGCCTGGCGTCAGCGAGGCGGTGATTGTCTCCACCTGCAACCGCACCGAGCTCTATTGCAGCCTGGAGCAGGGGCAGGGGGAGCAGGTGCTGAACTGGTTGCAGCGGTTCCACGCGCTGGAGGCGAGCGAGGTGCTCTCCGCCATCTACCGGCACCAGGACGAGGAAGCGGTGCGGCACCTGATGCGGGTGGCCTGCGGCCTCGACTCCCTGGTGCTCGGGGAGCCGCAGATCCTGGGGCAGATCAAGCAATCCTACGCCCACGCCCAGCAGGCGGATGCGGTGAAAGGATCCCTGGAGCGCCTGTTCCAGAAATCCTTCTCGGTGGCCAAACGGGTGCGCACTGACACCGAGATCGGCGCCAGCGCGGTGTCGGTGGCCTTTGCCGCCGTGAGCCTGGCCCGCCGTATCTTCTCCGATCTCTCCCAGACCAAGGTGCTGCTGGTGGGCGCCGGCGAAACCATCGAACTGGTGGCCCGCCACCTGCGCGAGCAGAGCGTGACCCGGATGATGGTGGCGAACCGCACCCTGCAACGGGCCCAGTTGCTGGCAGAGGAGTTCGGTGCCCAGGTAATGACGCTCGAAGAGATCCCGGACTACCTGCACGAGGCGGACATCGTCATCAGCTCCACGGCAAGCCCCCTGCCCATCATCGGCAAGGGCATGGTGGAGCGGGCGCTCAAGGCGCGTCGTTTCAAGCCCATGTTCCTGGTGGACATCGCCGTGCCCCGCGACATCGAAGCCGAGGTGGACGAGCTCTCCGATGCCTATCTCTACACGGTGGACGATCTGCAGGGCATCATCGAGCAGAACCTGGAGACCCGCAAGCGGGCGGCCGCCGAGGCGGAACTCATCGTGCAGGAAGAGCGCGACGAGTTCATGGGCTGGTATCGCAGCCAGCACTCGGTGGATCTCATTCGCGATTATCGCCATCAGTCACAGCAGGTCGCGGACGAAGAGTTGCAGCGGGCCCTGCTGGCCCTGCAACAGGGTGAAAATGCCGAGCAGGCGCTCAAGGCCATGGCCCATCGCCTCACCAACAAGCTGATCCACGCACCGACCCAGGCCCTGCGCCAGGCCGCCGCCCAGGGGGACAGCCACAAGCTGGCCCAACTGCGTCAGGTGCTGGGATTGTCACAAGAATCATAGTGTTGGGACGGCCCTTTGCCGTCCCGTCCTCCATCGAGAATCCAAGAGTCATGAACCCCTCATTGATCAGAAAGCTGGAAGGCCTCATCGAGCGCCATGAAGAAGTACAGGCCCTGCTCGGGGAGCCCGGGGTCGCCTCGGATCAGGACAGATACCGCGCCCTGACCCGGGAATACGCCCAGCTGGAAGATATCGTTCACGCCTTCCAGCGTTTCCGCCAGGCCGAAGAGAACCTCGAGACCACCCGGCTGATGCTGGAGGAAGAGGATGCCGAGCTGCGGGAGATGGCGCAAGAGGAACTGCAGCTCGCCAAGGCGACCTTCGAGGAGCAGGAGCAGGCGCTTCAGGTGATGCTGTTGCCGCGCGACCCCAAGGATGACAACAACTGCTATCTGGAGATCCGCGCCGGTGCCGGTGGCGACGAGGCGGCCATTTTCGCGGGGGATCTGTTCCGCATGTACTCCCGCTACGCCGAGCGTCAGGGGTGGCGTGTCTCCATCGTCAGCTGCAATGACGGCGAACACGGCGGCTACAAGGAGGTGATCGCCAAGGTGGACGGCGAGCACGTCTACGGCCGCCTCAAGTTCGAGTCCGGCGGCCACCGGGTGCAGCGAGTCCCCGAGACCGAATCCCAGGGCCGGGTGCACACCTCCGCCTGTACCGTGGCCGTGCTGCCGGAAGTGCCGGAAGCCGAGCAGGTGGAGATCAACCCCTCCGAGCTGAAGATCGACACCTTCCGCGCCTCCGGTGCCGGCGGCCAGCACGTCAACAAGACCGACTCCGCCATCCGCATCACCCACCTGCCCACCGGGCTGGTGGTGGAGTGCCAGGACGAGCGCTCCCAGCACAAGAACCGCGCCAAGGCGATGTCGGTGCTCTCCGCTCGCCTGCAGGCGGCCGAGGACGAACGCCACCGCGCCGCCGAGCAGAGTACCCGCCGCAACCTGGTGGGCTCCGGGGATCGCTCCGAGCGCATCCGCACCTACAACTATCCCCAGGGGCGTCTCTCCGAGCACCGGATCAACCTCACCCTCTATCGTCTGGGCGACATCCTGGAAGGGGATCTGGACTGCGTGATCACCCCCCTGGTGCAGGAGTATCAGGCGGATCAGCTCGCCTCCCTGGCCGAGAGCAACTGATGCAGATCCAGCAGGCCCGCGCCCATATCATGGCGACCCTGGCCTCCGGGGAATCCCCCCGTGCCGACGCCGATGCCCTGCTCTGTCATCTGCTGGATTGTCGGCGCAGCTATCTGATGACCTGGCCGGAGCACGAGCTCGATGCCGCCCAGCAGGCGACCCTGGCGGGCTGGCTTGCCCGTCGCCTCAATGGTGAGCCCATTGCCCACCTCATCGGCGAGCGGGAGTTCTGGTCGCTGCCGCTGAAAGTGAGCCCGGCCACCCTGATCCCGCGCCCCGATACCGAGGTGCTGGTGGAACAGGCGCTGGCCCGCCTGCCGGGCGGCCCCTGCGCCCTGCTGGATCTGGGCACGGGCACCGGTGCCATCGCCCTTGCACTCAAGTCTGAGCGACCGGATGCCGATGTATGGGCGGTGGACAGGATGCCGGCCGCGGCCGCGTTGGCCCGCACCAACAGCGCCGCCCTGGGGCTGCCCATCGAAGTGCGCGACGGCAGCTGGTTTGCGCCGCTCTCGGATGCACCGCGCTTTGCGATGATCGTCTCCAACCCGCCTTACATCGACGGGACGGATCCCCATCTTCACGAGGGGGACGTGCGCTTCGAGCCGCGCTCCGCCCTGGTGGCGGAGGAGCAGGGGCTGGCGGATATCCGCCTCATCGTCACCCAGGCGCCCGCCCATCTGGTGCCAGGTGGCTGGCTGTTGCTGGAACACGGCTGGGATCAGGGGGAGGCGGTGCGTCAACTCCTGCTGCAACAAGGCTACGTCCAGGTGGAAACCGTGCGCGATTACGGCGATAACGAGCGGGTGACCCTGGGGTGCCTGGCTCAGTGATATGACGGGCGGCCCGGTCTGCCCCTGTTCAAGGAAATCTTATGTATGTTGTTCTCAAGCATCTGCACCTCACCCTGATTGCCGGGGCCGTGCTGATGTTTATCCTGCGCTTTTACTGGTTGCAGACCGGCTCCGCGCTGGCAGGGGGCGCCCGCACCCTCAAGATCAGCGGCTGGCTCAACGGCCTGGTGGTGCTCTCCGGTGTGCTGCTCTGCATGGTGCTGGGTCTCAACCCCCTCAACAACGCCATCCCCTGGCTGGCCGAGAAGCTGACATCCATCCTGGTGGTGGCGTTTCTGGCCATGATGGCGCTGCGTCTGGCCCGCAGCAACGGCATCCGCTGGTTTGCCTTCCTGGGCGCACTGGGGTGGATCTTCTTTATCGCCAAGCTTGCGGTGCAAAAGCAGGCCAGCCTGTTCGGCTAGGAAGGATGACGATGATACGTGTGGATGAGTGGACCGACTTCGAGGCTCACGATCTTGCCGAGCTGGCGCTGTCGGTGAGCGACGAGATCCGGGGCCATGGCGGCACGGGAGAGGCCGAGCTTGCCCTCCTCGATGCCTGGCTGGACGAGACGATTGCCGAGGGAGACTGCGACGAGGTGCGCCGTCAGCTGTTGCAGGGTTTCTACCAGACCCTGGGCTTTCGTGGCGACTGGCAGGATTACTTCTCGTCCGCCAACTGCGATCTGGACCAGGTGCTGGCAAGGCGCAAGGGGATCCCGGTCAGTCTCGGCATCCTCCTCATCCAGCTGGGTCGCAAGATAGGGCTGGATGTGGAGGGGATCTGCTTCCCCGGCCATTTCCTCCTGAGTTTTGCCGGTCTGGACGGGGAGGTCTATGTGGACCCCTTCAACGGTGATGAACTGAGCCGGCACCGAATCGAACTGCTGCTGCGCGGTGCCCTCGGCAACCTGGCGAGTCTGAGCGATGATCATCTGCAGCCATCGGGGCAGTGGGAGATCATCGAGCGCTTGCTCAATGTCAGCAAGGGCGCCCTGCTGCGCGAGGAGCGCATGACGGAGGCGTTGCGCTGCAGCGAGCTGCTGCTGCGCATGAAGCCCGGCGATCCGCTGGAGACGCGGGATCGGGGCTTCATCTATGAGCAACTCGATTGCCCGCGCTTTGCCGCCGACGATTTCGAATACTTTATTGAACAATGCCCTGATGATCCCGTGGCCGATGTGCTGAAAACCCAGCTGGCCACCCTGGACCTCAGTCCCAAGCCCCTCCATTAAGGATCCCTGAGATGGAACAGAAGAATATCAAGGTCAACCAGATCGACGTCGCCAACGACAAACCTTTCGTGCTGTTCGGCGGCATGAACGTGCTGGAATCCCGCGACATGGCGATGGCGGTGTGCGAGAAGTACGTGGAAGTGACCAGCAAGCTCGGCATCCCGTTCGTGTTCAAGGCGAGCTGGGACAAGGCCAACCGCTCCTCCATCCACTCCTATCGCGGCCCGGGTCTGGAAGAGGGGATGAAGATCTTCCAGGAGCTGAAAGCGACCTTCGGCATGCCGGTGATCTCCGATCTGCATGAGCCCCATCAGGCCAAACCGGTCGCCGAGGTGGTCGACGTCATCCAGCTGCCCGCCTTCCTGGCGCGCCAGACCGATCTGGTGGAGGCCATGGCCCGCACCGGCAACGTCATCAACATCAAGAAGCCGCAATTCCTGAGCCCAAGCCAGATGAAGAACATCACCGACAAGTTCGAGGAGTGTGGCAACGATCGCCTGATCCTCTGCGAGCGCGGTGCCAACTTCGGCTATGACAACCTGGTAGTGGACATGCTGGGTCTGGGCGTCATGAAGAAGAGCACCGGCGGCTATCCGGTCATCTTTGACGTCACCCACTCCCTGCAGTGCCGTGATCCCCTGGGGGCGGCCTCCGGCGGTCGCCGCGAGCAGGTGACCGAGCTGGCTCGTGCCGGCATGGCGGTGGGCCTGGCCGGTCTCTTTATCGAATCCCACCCGGATCCGAAAATTGCCCGCTGCGACGGCCCGAGCGCCCTGCCGCTGGAGAAGCTGGAAGGCTTCCTCAAGCAGATGAAGGCCATCGACGATCTCGTCAAGGGCTTCGAGCCCCTCGATACCTCCGCCTGATCGCGATTTTTACTATCAAAAATGCCCCGCCATGCGGGGCATTTTTATTTCCGTCATTTTCATTTGGTGCTCTTCGGCGTCCATTGCGACCATGTTTCCGTGGTGTTAATGATGTTAAATATGTTGTGTGATTGATGTCTCTTATTTGCTTCTTATGACATGCAAAAGTAGCGACCGTCAGGATGGCAAAAAGGTATGAAGCGGGTGAGATAACCCTATTTCTCGCCGCAGACTGCTGCATGCGTTATTTGCTGTCAGTGGAGTCACACTTATTAACAGGACGTTGAACATGCACAAGAAAATTGTCAGTAGCCTCTATTTTCAGGTGATATTGGCAATCACCATCGGAATATGTCTGGGACATGTCTATCCGAGTCTGGGCGCAGATATGAAACCCCTTGGTGATGGCTTCGTTAAATTAATCAAGATGATCATCGCCCCCGTCATTTTCTGTACCGTGGTCACCGGCATTGCCGGCATGGAAAGCATGAAGGCGGTGGGCAAAACCGGTGCCATTGCGCTGATCTATTTTGAAGTGGTGAGCACCCTGGCCCTGATCATCGGTCTGTGCGTGGTCAACGTGCTGCAGCCCGGGGCCGGTATGAACGTGGATCCCTCCTCACTCGACGCCAGCGCCATCTCCGTCTATGCGGATCAGGCCCAGTCCCAGGGGATAATTCCCTTCCTGCTGGATGTGATACCGGCCAGCGTCATCGGTGCCTTTGCCGGCGGCAATATACTCCAGGTGTTGCTGTTTGCCGTCCTGTTCGGATTTTCCCTGCATCATATCGGGGAGAAGGGAAAACCCATCTTCAATATCATCGATGGTTTCTCCCAGGTTATTTTCGGCATCATCAACATGATCATGAAACTGGCGCCGATCGGGGCATTTGGTGCCATGGCATTTACCATAGGGAAATACGGTATTGGTTCTTTGGTGCAGCTGGGGAAATTAATTGCTAGCTTCTATCTGACCTGCCTGCTGTTTATTTTCCTGGTGCTCGGCAGTATCGCCAAAGCCAATGGCTTCAGCATTGTGCGCTTTATTGCCTATATCCGGGAAGAGCTGTTGATCGTGCTCGGAACATCCTCGTCGGAATCCGTATTGCCGCGCATGCTGGTGAAAATGGAGGCGCTGGGCTGCAAGAAATCGGTGGTGGGTCTGGTGATCCCGACCGGTTACTCATTCAACCTGGACGGCACCTCCATCTATCTGACCATGGCCGCCGTCTTCATCGCCCAGGCGACCAACACCCCGCTGGACCTGTTCCATCAGTTCACCCTGCTGGTGGTGCTGCTTATCTCCTCCAAGGGGGCGGCCGGAGTCACGGGGAGTGGCTTCATCGTGCTGGCAGCCACCATCTCGGCGGTAGGGCATCTGCCGCTGGCCGGGCTGGCGCTGATCCTCGGGATTGATCGCTTCATGTCGGAGGCGCGCGCCCTGACCAACCTCATTGGCAACGGGGTGGCGACCCTGGTGGTGGCCCGTTACTGCGATCAGCTCGACGAGGCCACCATGCAGGACGCCCTGGCGAAACCCGTGGCGGTCATGCCGGTGGACCTGCGAAGCTGACCCAGGTTCCGGCGGCGATCATCACCCATGAAAAAACGGCCCGAGGGGGCCGTTTTTTTAATCTCTTTACGCAGGGCGCCTTACAGGCTCTGGGTGAAGGTGCGGGTTACCACGTCACGCTGCTGCTCCGGGGTCAGGGCGTTGAAACGCACAGCGTAACCGGAGACGCGGATGGTGAGCTGCGGGTATTTTTCCGGGTTGGCGATGGCGTCTTCCAGGGTTTCGCGGCGCAGTACGTTGACGTTCAAGTGCTGACCCCCTTCGACCACAGGCTCTTGCTGAACCGGCAGTTCACGGTATTCGAATTGACCCAGGTCGGAGAGGCTGACTTCCTGATCGGCGGCAAAGCTGTCGCCCTTGGCGCAGATGCAGCGAGCCTGTTGTTTCTCTTCGTCCAGCAGCCAGAAAGAGTTCAGCAGAGCGGCGTTAGCGGACTGGGTGATTTGGATGCCCTTGATCATGATATGACTCCTCATAGGAAAGCGGATTCAACGGTAAGCACATTACCCTGATGTTTTTAAACCACCTCTTGGAAGGAATGATTTAACGGGGCCTTGCCTTACACCTTTACGTCGTTGGGGCCATATATACCACGACGGTAATATTGCGAAAATTGATCCAAATCAATAAAATCCCATTTTGCGTGCATTGAAAGGGATTAAATCATTGAGTTGAATCAAAAACAGATCATTTTTCTGTTTTTGTAAGATATATGAATTATGCATTTTTTATTATTCATATCTAGTAATTTAACTACACCTTTAGGGTTTATTTCTGGCGTCAGCGAAAACCGGCCTGTCCGAAGGACGTCCTGTTATTCCTGTGTCGACGCAGTACCGGTCATTGCCCGTGAACGCCGCCGCCACTTCCCAGGCTGGCAAGGCTGAGCCTGACCTCCATGCGGTTGCGTCTTGGGGGCGAGGACCCTATCCTGAGCCCCTTGCTCTATTGACCGAGGAGATAGCGGTGCCAAGCTGGACAGAAGGCGGGGAGTGGGGAGAGGGAGAGGCTGGCATGCCAGCCAGGATGGAAGGAGTGGATTCGCAACGAGAGGAGACGGGTGTGCTGACCTGGAAAGATGTGATTGGTTCGGAGAAAGAGCAGGCGTATTTCATGGACACCCTGGCCACCGTCAGGACCGAGCGGGAGGCGGGCAAGGTGATCTATCCCCCGGCGACCGAGGTATTCAATGCCTTCAAACTGACCGAGCTGGATGACGTCAAGGTGGTGATCCTGGGGCAGGATCCCTATCACGGCCCGGATCAGGCGCACGGCCTCTGTTTCTCCGTCTTGCCCGGAGTGCGCACGCCGCCGTCCCTCGTCAACATCTACAAGGAGATGCAGCGGGATCTGCCGGGTTTTGTCACACCCAATCACGGCTTCCTGGAATCCTGGGCCAGACAGGGAGTGCTGCTGCTCAATACGGTGCTGACGGTACAGGCGGGCATGGCGCACTCTCACGCCCACCTGGGGTGGGAGACTTTTACCGATCGAGTCATCGAGCGGATCAATGCCCATTGCCAGGGAGTCGTCTTCCTGCTGTGGGGCGCTCATGCCCAGAAGAAAGGGCGCTTCATCGACCGGTCGCGCCACCATGTGCTGAGCGCCCCCCATCCCAGCCCGCTCTCTGCCCATCGCGGTTTCATCGGTTGCGGCCACTTCTCCGAGGCCAATCGCCTGCTGGTCCAGCAGGGACGCAGTCCCATCGACTGGCTCTCGGTCTGCGCCGATCCGGCGGCCTGACGCCGCGCATGCACAGGGGAAATGGTGTCCCCTGTGCCCCCTGTGGTGAGAGGCTGGTGCAGCCGCGGTCTGCATCCGACTTGATTGAGTGCAAAGTTCAGGCAATAAATGACCGTATACTCGAGACAGACGTTTTCTCATTTCAGTGCAAGGAGTGCCCATGTTATCCAGTCTGCATAAGGACCACCTCAACATCACCCGGTTGCTGACGCTGCTCAAGCAAAAGCTGGCGGCCATTCGCAATGAGCAGCCGGTAAGCTACTTCCTGCTGCGGGATGTGGTGGATTATCTGCGCGAGGTATCCGACAAGTATCACCACCCGAAGGAAGACATGATTTATGACTACTACCTGAAATACAGGGTGGTGGAGGGGGAGGTGGCCAACCGGCTGCACGAGGAGCACGCCCGTCTGCTGGATGCAGGGACCGAGCTCAAGGAGATGGTGGAGATGATCCTGATGGATGCGGTCATCCCGCTGGATCAGTTCGTGGCCCGTCTGGAGCAGTTCATCGAGCAGCAGGAGGCGCACATGAACTATGAGGAAGGGGTCATCTTCCCCCATCTGCGCGACTCCCTGACCGAGGATGACTGGCGTCATCTCGAACAGCTCTGGCAGAACCGGGCCATCAATGATCCCCTGTTCGGGGCGGAGGTAAGCCAGCACTTCCAGGCGCTGGCCAAACAGCTCTCGCTGCCTGCAGCCTGACAGGAGGTTCACCCATAAAAACAGCGCCCCGGTCAATCCGGGGCGCTGTTTTTATGGCTCCACTCGCTGGAGTGAAACATGGGCGACGTGGGCGTATCAGAGCTCCAGGTCGTCCGATCCTTCATAGGCGATGTCGATGGCCTGCAGCTCCTTTTGCAGGCGGTGCTTGTCTTTAAGCGCCTCAATCTCACGCCATTTGCGTTTTTTTCCCGTTGTCCCGCGGCTACGTGAACCCAGCTCAACGACCTCGTCAAAATCGAAGTTGAACATGTCCATGGCTCCCTCCTTGGTTTTATGGTTTTCACCATCCGTATAACACGACGCCTTTGAAAATAAAACGTTTTTATGACGAAGTTGTGACAACCGGAAACAGGCACAAAAAAACCGGGCTGCCCTTTCGGGAGCCCGGTTTTTGCAGCGCCACTTCGCTCTGTGAGAGCCGTGTGGCGAGCGGCCTTACAGGTGGCTTGCCAGCATGGTTTCCAGCTTGCCCTGGTCGATGGCGAACAGGCGGATGCCTTCCCCCAGCTTCTCGACGGCCATGGCGTCCTGGTTCAGCTCCCAGCGGAATTCGGCTTCGGTCATCGGGGCCGGTTTGGCTGTGCGCTCGCCGGTGTAGTCCAGTTTGCGCACCACGGTGCCTTCGGCCTTGCTCAGCTCTTCCAGCAAAGCGGGGCCAATGGTCAGGCGGTCGCAGCCGGCCAGTTCCAGGATTTCGCCGGTGTTGCGGAAGCTCGCGCCCATGACCACGGTCGGGTAGTCGTGCTGCTTGTAGTAGTTGTAGATGGCGGTGACGGAGACCACGCCCGGATCTTCACTGGCGGTGTAATCACGGCCGTTTTTGGCCTTGTACCAGTCGAGGATGCGACCGACGAAGGGGGAGATGAGGAAGGCGCCGGCTTCGGCACAGGCACGAGCCTGGGCGAAGGAGAACAGCAGGGTCAGGTTGCACTGGATACCCTCTTTCTCCAGCACCTCGGCGGCACGGATCCCTTCCCAGGTGGAGGCCAGCTTGATCAGGATGCGATCATTGCTGATGCCGGCTTCGTTGTAGAGGCGGATCAGCTTGCGGGCCTTGGCGATGCTGGCATTGGTGTCGAAGGAGAGGCGTGCGTCCACTTCGGTGGAGATGCGGCCCGGGACGATTTTCAGCACTTCGAGGCCGATGTTGACCGCCAGCTTGTCGCCTGCGTCGATGATTTGCTGTGCCTTGTCCTGGCTCTGGGATTTGGCCCAGGCAATGGCGTCCTGGATCAGGGCTGCGTACTCGGGGATCTCGGAGGCCTTGAGTACCAGAGAGGGGTTGGTGGTGGCATCGATGGGCTGGTAGCGCTTGATGGCTTCGATGTCGCCGGTATCGGCAACCACTGTGGTCAGGGCTTTCAGCTGGGTCAATTTATCGGCCATGGCAAATATCATCTCTTTATGAGGGAGCAATCCCAGGGTGGTGGGCATGAGACGGCAGTTCTGAAATTAAATTACAAGATCCCGGCGGCTCAGGCTCAGAAAGGGGCGATGGGCAGGCCCCATCGTCATTGCCTGCCTAATTAATACGGATGTGGCGCATCCTGCAATAGGGGGGCTTGTATGCGAATCAGCCAGGTGGTGAAAGCGGTACCGGCTGTCGGGTGAAAGTATTTGATAAAAAAAGAGTTTTATTCATGGTGTGGCGGCTGGCTCCGACATGGAAAAGCGCAATTATTTTGGTGGATTCATGAATTTGTGCGGGAGGTCACACAAATAGTTCTGTCAGCTACTTGAAATTTAATTACGTGTAAAACGTTTTGCGTTACAACCCCTTGCCGATGAGGCATGAGAGGCAAACGCTTGTCTCCCTGATGTCGTTTCACTCAGCGGTTTTTACCCCCATGGGATGAGTTGTAAAATGGTTCTCTATTGGCTCTAATTTGTGAGGGGCTGGGTTGCACATCAATTTTTGTTGATTTATTGCGTGCTAAATGAAGCTTTTTTGCATCAAATTGCTCGTTTTTTGTCTCCCCAGTGAGCCCTGTCACTATTCTGAATTCCCTCGCTATGCTAGATTCCGCCCCTTCGGCGCAATGCTGGTTCGGAAATTGACAGAGAGCGGTCAGCGCAGACTGGCCATGGATGTGATAACAACGAGAGAATTATGGACACCTTGATTGCAATGATTAACGACCTGATGTGGGGAGCCGTGCTCATTTACCTGCTGATCGGGGTCGGTATCTTCTTTACCTTCCGCCTGGGCTTTATCCAGATCCGCCACTTCGGCCACATGTTCTCGGTCCTGCGCAATAGTCGCAAATCCGACAGCGCCGGCATCTCCTCCTTCCAGGCTCTGTGTACCAGCCTGGCGGCACGCGTCGGGACGGGCAATCTGGCCGGTGTGGCCGTCGCCATCTATCTGGGTGGCCCTGGCGCCGTCTTCTGGATGTGGCTGATCGCCTTCATCGGCATGGCCACCGCCTTCGTGGAAAGCACCCTGGCCCAGCTCTACAAGGTCAAGGATGAGGATGGCAACTACCGCGGCGGCCCCGCCTACTACATGGAGCGCGGCCTCGGCATGCGCTGGATGGGGGTGGTCTTCTCCCTCTGCCTGCTGCTGGCCTTCGGTCTGGTGTTCAACGCGGTGCAGGCCAACTCCATCAGCCTGGCCATGAACGTCGCCTTCGGCATCCCTGATTGGGTGAGCGGTCTGGCCCTGGTGGTGCTCTCCGGTCTCATCATCTTCGGCGGCATTCGCGGCATCGCCCGCTTTGCCGAGCTGGTGGTGCCCTTCATGGCGCTCGCCTACATCCTGATGGCGCTGTTCGTGGTGGCCATGAACATCAGCGAGCTGCCCGGCGTGCTGGCCCTGATCATCAAGTCTGCGTTCGGCATCGAGCAGGCGGGTTCCGGCGCCATGGGCTATGCCATCTCCCAGGCGATGATCAACGGCATCAAGCGCGGCCTCTTCTCCAACGAGGCGGGCATGGGCTCTGCCCCCAACGCTGCCGCCACCGCCACCCCCTATCCGCCGCACCCGGCCTCCCAGGGTTATGTGCAGATGCTGGGTGTCTTCCTCGATACCATCGTCATCTGTACCTGTACTGCCGCCATCATCCTGATGTCCGGCCAGTTCGAGCCGGGCTCCGGTGTGACCGGTGTCGAGCTGACCCAGCGTGCGCTCTCCTCCCAGGTGGGCGGCGGTGGCAACATCTTCATCGCAGCGGCCATCTTCTTCTTCGCCTTCACCTCCATCGTGGCGAACTACTCCTATGCGGAGACCAACCTGGTGTTCCTCGAGCACAACCACAAGGGTGGCCTGATGCTGTTCCGGATGTTCGTGCTGGGCATGGTGATGTTCGGCTCCGTGGGCGAACTGCCGACCGTGTGGGCTCTGGCGGATGTCTCCATGGGGCTGATGGCCATCGTCAACCTGGTGGCCATCCTGCTGCTCTCCGGCGTCGCCATCAAGCTGGCTAAGGACTACAACGACCAGCTCAAGGTGGGCCGCGTGCCGACCTTCGATGCCAACAAATACCCCGAGCTGCGCAGCCAGCTGGAAGAGGGGATCTGGGACAATCCGGGCAAGAAATAAGCCTGCGTTGCAAGGTGATTGAAGGGGAGCCATGGCTCCCCTTTTTCATGGGTAAAAAGAGGGGCGGCTTCACACTGACTTCACAGAGCCTCATCGGCAGCACACCTCGCGGGACTATGCTGGGTTCATCACTCGCCGCCATGGCGATACCTTGCTAACGACAGTCAGGAGACATGCAATGCAACAACGACAATCCATCCTGTGGGGCGCTCTGGCCACCCTGATGTGGGCCGGTCTGGCTCATGCCGGTGACAAGGCGGCGACCGATCCCCTGCGCCCCGTGGTGGATGCCAGCATCCGGCCGCTACTCAAGGAGCACAGGATCCCGGGCATGGCGGTGGCCGTGCTCAAGGATGGCAAGGCCCACTATTTCAACTACGGTGTGGCCGATCGGGAGCGCGCAGTCGGTGTCAGCGAGCAGACCCTGTTCGAGATAGGCTCCGTGAGCAAGACCCTGACCGCGACGCTGGGGGCCTACGCCGTGGTGCAGGGGAGCTTCGAGCTCGATGACAAGGCGAGTCTGTTCGCCCCCTGGCTCAAGGGATCCGCCTTTGACAACATCACCATGGGGGAGCTGGCTACCTACAGCGCGGGCGGCTTGCCGCTGCAATTCCCCGAGGAGGTGGATTCGCTCGAGAAGATGCAGGCCTACTACCGCCAGTGGACCCCAGCCTACTCGCCGGGTTCCCATCGCCAGTACGCCAACCCCAGCATCGGGCTCTTTGGCTATCTGGCGGCGAGCAGCATGAAGCAGCCGTTCGATCGCCTGATGGAGCAGACGATCCTGCCGGGGCTTGGCCTGTACCATACCTACCTCAATGTGCCCGAGCAGGCCATGGGGCACTACGCCTACGGCTACTCGAAGGAGGACAAGCCCATCCGCGTCACTCCCGGCATGCTGGCGGACGAGGCCTACGGCATCAAGACCAGCTCGGCGGATCTGCTGCGCTTTGTGAAGGCGAACATCAGCGGGGTGGATAATGCGGCCATGCAGCAGGCCATCGACCTGACTCACCAGGGCCAGTATGCGGTGGGGGAGATGACCCAGGGACTGGGCTGGGAGCGTTACGCCTATCCCGTCAGCGAGCAGACGCTGCTGGCGGGCAACTCCCCGGCGATGATTTACAATGCGAACCCGGCTGCGCCCGCGCCCGCTGCAACAGGGCACCCTGTGCTCTTCAACAAGACCGGCTCGACCAACGGCTTCGGGGCCTATGTGGCCTTCGTGCCGGCCAAAGGGATCGGCATCGTCATGCTGGCCAATCGCAACTACCCCAACGAGGCACGCATCAAGGCGGCTCACGCCATCCTGACGCAACTGGCCAGGTAATGGTGCGCCTTCGCTGAGCCTTGAGGGCACGTCGCATCGCGGCGTGCCCGTTACCTCGGACCCGACCCCTCAAGGGCGACCTGGCAGGGGGCGGGTCGATGAGCATGCCAGTCCGGGCCTCTCCTGCGGGAGATGTCCGGATTGGCATCCACCGAGTGCCATCTCGTCACTAGGCCCTGGTAGGCCGCCCGCTCTATAGTGCCCGGCATCTTCCTCTGCTTTTGCAGGATTGAGTTGTCAATCTCGCTGACAGCGCACCTGTGATGGTGAAACCTGCTGCTATGGAGCCTTCATGGGTTTGTTTCTGCTGTGTACTTTTCTGATGATCATCCTCTATCCCCTCGGGATCGATCTCTATCTGGTGGCCGTCCCCCGCATTGCGCAAACCCTGCAGGGGAGCGAGGCGCAGATCCACACCGCTTTTTCCATCTATCTGCTGGGCATGGCGGCTACCGTGCTGCCGGGGGGCATGCTGGCGGATCGCCATGGCAGGCGCCCCGTGGTACTGGGGGGCGCCCTCATCTTCGTGGTCGCCTCCCTGGTGGCGGCGGAGGCGACCGGCATCGCCCAGTTTTATCTGGGGCGTTTCTGGCAAGGGGTGGGCGCTGGAGCGCTCTACATCATGACCTTCACCGTGCTGCGGGATGTGCTGAGCCAGGCGCGCCTCGCGATGGCCCTCTCCCTCATCAACGGCGTGATCTGCGTCATTCCGGTGCTGGCTCCCGTACTCGGTTATCTCATCCTGTCGCACTTCGAGTGGCGCGGCATCTTCGTGGGCATGGCGCTGGTGGCCGCCATCAGTGCCATGGTCAACCTGCGACTGCTCAAGGAGACCCGCCCCGCCCGCCAGCCTGCGGGGGCATCGCCGCTGGCCCTGCTGGGCACGGCCCCCTTCATGCAGCGCGCCTTGCTGACCAGCGCCAGCGTGACCGCCATCCTGGTCTATGTGAGCGTCTCGCCCCTCGTCCTGATGACCACGTTCGGCCTGCCTCCCGAGCAGTACACCCGGCTGATGATGGCGATGGCCGGGGTGAGCATGTCCGCTTCCTTCCTGACCCCCTTGCTGCTGCGCTGGCTCGGCAAGGCAAGGGTGCTGGCGCTCTCCCACCTCGCCTACCTGCTGGCCTTGCTCGCCCTGTTGTGCAGCAGTGGGCCCGAAGGCGGCCTGTCCTGGCTGCTGGCGGGGTGTGCCCTGGTCTGCATCGGGTTTTCCTGCGGGTTCGGGGTGGCGATGGGGGAGGCGCTGGATGTGTGCGGGGATCGGGTGGCATCGGCCAGTGCCCTGCTCTGCATCATGCAGATAGGGTTGTCCGGGCTCTTCATCTGGGGGATGGGCCATCTGGGGATGCCTGCGCTCTGGATGCTGATCCTGGCACTCCTGCTGGCGCTGCTCGGTTACCTGGTGGTGAAGGTGCTGCTACCATGGCGTGCGATCCGGCGAGTACGGGCTCGGGGATAGGAGAGACGCGATGCGCAATCTGGGTGAACTCGATTTGAACCTGCTGGTGGTCTTCAGGCACCTGATGCAGGAGCGCAGCGTGGCGGGGGCGGCCAAGAAGCTGTGTGTCACCCCGTCGGCGGTGAGCAAGGCGCTCGGCAAGCTGCGGGACTGGTTCGGGGATCCCCTCTTCGTGCGCGTGCGCCAGGGCTTGCAGCCGACCAACCTCTCCCTGACCCTGGCAGAGGAGCTCAAGACCTGGTTCCAGCTCACCGAGAGCATCAGCACCCTCAACAGCGAGGCGATCCCCGAGGGGGCCCGCTTCAGTCTGGTGATGGAGTCCCCCTTCGGCATCAGCTTCCTGAGCGAGCTGCCCACGACCATCTACCAGAAGTACCCCCACTCCGTGGTCAGGATGCTGGGCTGGGATCACCACTCCCTCAACGACATCGTCAACGGAGAGGCGGATCTCGGCTTCTGCGCCCGGGAGACCCACGGCCGCTCCCATGCCAGGGTCAACCGGCTGCCCTATTACATCGATCACGAGGTGCTGTTCTGCGATCGTCCCGTGGTGTTCCTGCGCAAGGATCACCCCTTGCTCGGGCAGACGTGGTCGCTGACCCGCTTTCTGGCCTGCCCCCAGGTGAGCGTGGTGTGGGAGGCCAGCGACAGCTGGGCACTGGATGATCTGCTGGAGGACGAAGGCCACAGGCGGCAGGTGCCCATCATGGTGGCGAGCTTCGAGCAGGCGCTGCACATCGCCGCCCAAAAGAGCCATGAGCTGATCGCCGTGGTGCCTTCATATTGCGCGGACTATGCCGCCAGACATCACCCCGACCTCATCCCCATGCCGTTGCCGCTGGAAGAGTCTCTCTATGCCCAGCTGGAGATCGCCTTCATCCTGCTGTGGCACAAGCGCCACAATCAGGATGCCAAGGTGATGTGGTTGCGGGGGGAGATCCGGCGGCTCTATGGCCTGGCCGCGGCGGGGATGACGCGTTTTGCCTGGGGCGGGCCCATGGAGAGCGGGGCGGCGAAAGAGAAGCAAGGGGGAGGAGGCTCCCCGGTTTAGTCGTACTGCTCTTCCATCCAGGCTTCGACGATGAGCTGGGCGGAGACGCCGTCCACGCTCCCCTTGTCCAGCGCCTTGTAGCCGCCACGTTCAAACAGGCGGGCGCGGGCATCCGTGGTGGTGAGCCGCTCGTCCTTGAACTCCACCGGCTTGCCGAAGCGGCCGTGCAGGCGATTGCCGAACTTGCGGGCCCGCACCGTGATCTCCTGGTCCGTGCCATCCATGTTGAGCGGCAGACCGACGATCAGCAGATCCGGTTGCCACTCCTTGATCAGCTTCTCTATCTCGTCCCAGTTGGGGATGCCGTCGTTGGCCTTGAGGGAGCGAAGGGGGCGGGCGCTGCCCGTGAGCTCCTGGCCAATGGCGACACCGATGCTCTTGGTGCCGTAGTCAAAGCCCATGATGCTGCGTGATGACATGGGGTCTCCTCGAAATGGATGGATAAATGAAGGGGGAAGCCCCCCCCCTGTCTCCCCCTGCTCGTGGGGGAGGTGAGCGTGCCGCCTCCCCCGGAGGGGAGGGCCGGGGTGTCAGCTATGGCCCACCTGGCTGGAGAGGTGCAGGGGGTTGACCCCAATGCTCGCGGCGGCTTGCTGCCAGCGCAGGTGGATGGGGGTATCGAAGACCAGCTTGGGATTGGGGGGGATCACCAACCAGGCGCCATCCACCAGCTCCTGCTCGAGCTGGCCTGCACTCCAGCCGGCGTAACCGAGCGCCACCAGCCAGTGGTCCGGCGCCTCGTCGGTGCCCAGGGTCTCCAGGATGTCCTTGGAGGTGGTGACCATCATCTCGTCGCTCACCTGCAGGGTGGAGTTGAAGCCCGGGCGGAAGCTGTGCAACACGAAGCCGCGATCCCCGTGCACCGGCCCCCCCTGCAACACCGGCTGTTTCATCTCGGCGGTGGCGGTGGCGGGGGGGTTGAGGTTGAGCTTGGTCAGCATGGCGTCCAGGGACATGTCGACCGGAATGTTGACCACCAGTCCCATGGCGCCTTCGCTGCTGTGTTCGCACAGATAGACCAGGGAGCGCTGGAAATAGGCGTCCGTGAGGCTCGGCATGGCGAGCAGAAAGTGATTTTGCAGTGTTTGCATGGAGCGTATGTATCTCTAAGCGTGCAAAGGTATTTGGGGTGATTATGGCAGTTGATGGCGGCGGGCAAAACCGCTTTTTGCCGGCAGTCAAAGGGGCCTTCACGGCCCCTTGTGTGTGTTTCCTCGCTGCGGCAACGGGTCGCTGGGGAAGGGGTCAGCGGCCCAGTCGGCGCTCGATGGCGTCCATCAGCATGCCGGTAATGGAGACGTCGAAGGCCGCCTCAATCTCGCGGATGCAGGTCGGGCTGGTGACGTTAATCTCGGTCAGGCGATCGCCGATGATGTCGAGGCCGACGAAGATGAGCCCCTTCTCTTTCAGCGTCGGGCCCACCGCGCGGGCGATGGCCCAGTCCGCGTCACTCAAGGGGCGGGCCTCACCACGGCCACCGGCCGCCAGGTTGCCACGGGTCTCACCTTGGGCCGGAATGCGGGCCAGGCAGTAAGGTACCGGTTCGCCGTCCACCACCAGCACCCGCTTGTCGCCATCCTTGATGGCGGGCAGATAGGTCTGCGCCATGCAGTACTGGCTGCCGTGAGAGGTTAATGTCTCGATGATGACGCCGACGTTGGCGTCATCCTCCTTCATGCGGAAGATGGAGGCGCCGCCCATGCCGTCCAGCGGCTTGAGGATGACGTCCTTGTGCCTGGCGTGGAAGGCCCGTAGCTTGTCTGCTCTGCGAGTGACGAGCGTGGTCGGGGTGTGCTCGGCAAACCAGGCGGTGTAGAGCTTCTCGTTGGCGTCGCGCAGGCTCTGGGGCTTGTTGACGATGAGGCAGCCCTCATCCTCGGCCCGCTCCAGCATGTAGGTGGCGTAGATGAACTCCGTGTCGAAGGGGGGATCCTTGCGCATCAGGATCACATCCAGGCTGGAGAGCGGCTGATCCACCACCTCGCCGAGGCTGTACCAGTCGGCATAGTCATATTTGACGGTGAGCGGGCGCATGGTACCGAAGGCGCGACCGGCCTCCATGTAGAGATCCTTCATCTCCAGATAGAACAGCTCGTAGCCGCGCTTTTGCGCCTCTTCGAGCATGGCGAAGCTGGAGTCCTTCTTGATGTTGATGGCCGAGATGGGGTCCATCACGATGCCGAGTTTAATGGTCATCCGAGTTTCCTTCCTAATGGCTCGATGGGATGTGATGACCCCCTCCCTGCCTCCCCTTCACAAGGGGGAGGGGCCTGTTGCTCCCTCCCCTGCGAAGGGGAGGGTCGGGGTGGGGTCGGCTGTCAGGCCAGATCGCCAAAGCGGCACTGAAGCGCAGTAATTGCCGTCAGGGCGGCGGTTTCGGTGCGCAGCACCCGCGGCCCCAGCAGCATCTCCTTGAAATCTTCCTGCACGGTACGGGCGATCTCGTCGCTGGACAAGCCCCCTTCCGGGCCGATCAGCAGGCGCACGCCGTGCTCGGGGATGGGCAGGGTGTTGATGCTGTAAGGGGCGCGCGGGTGCAGGTTGAGCTTGAGCTCCTGAGTCTCTTCCGCCAGCCAGGCGTCCAGCTCCATCGGCATGCGCACCTCGGGCACGGTATTGCGGCCGCACTGCTCGCAGGCGCTGATCACCACTTTTTGCCACTGCTCGCGTTTTTTCTCCAGCCGATCGGCGGGCAGCTTGACGCCGCAGCGCTCGGAGAAGAGCGGCGTGATGCAGGTGACGCCGAGCTCCACGGATTTCTGGATGGTGAAGTCCATCTTGTCGCCGCGGCTGATCACCTGACCCAGGTGGATGGCAAGGGGGGACTCCACCGAGCGGGTCTCGCAACTGTCGATGGTCACTTCCACCGACTTCTTGCCGACGTTGGCGATGGTGGCGGGGTACTGGTGGCCGTCGCCGTTGAACAGCTCGAGCTGCTGGCCCGGCTGCATGCGCAGCACGCGGCCGATGTGATTGGCACCGTCTTCCGACAGGGCGAGGGTCTGGCCAACCTGCAGGCTGGCCGGTTCATAGATACGTGGAATGCGCATGGCTGATAGTCAGTCTCTTGCTTGGAAACCCTTCAATACCCTACTGCACGGCGGCGAGCAAGGCTCGCGAGACAGAGAGTGAAGGGATTCAGGAGGAGGGGGACGCTCCCCCTCCCTGGTCAAATGGGGTTATTGGCACTGCTTTTCAATGAAGGGATTGGTATTGCCCTGCAGCTTGCCGATACGGCGGTTGCGCTCGCACTCCCAGCGATCAGCCGGATACTGCCTGTCCCAGGCTTCGTAAAGCTTGCGCTGCTGGGCCGCCAGACGCAGTCCGTACTGCTGGCTCATGTAGAGGTAGGCGCGGGCGATCTGGCCACGCACCGGCCCCTTGGGCGGCTGCACCTGGCGCTCCTTGAAGTCCACCAGCATCTGGCACTTGCCGTACTGGTTCGGTTTGCCGTTCCAGTCGCTGAAGCGGAAGTTCGCCCGATCACCGTTCACCTCGCCGATGGCGGGGAAGAGGTTGTGCATGTCTCCCTCCATCCTGTTGAACTCGTCGCTCTTGCCGCAATTCTTGCGACCCCCGTCCTGCCAGCACTGGAGCTGGTGGCCGAACTCCCAGGCGGGCACCACGTGCTCCCATTCGATGCGGGAGGCCCGCTCGGCCTGTTTGCGCGGCAGGTAGCCGCAGCTCTCCCAGTCGGGGGCCATCTTCTTGCCGCTGAACTTGATGTTGCAGCCGCAGTAGAAGGTGACGGGGTGGCTCTGGTAGAGCTTGTTCAGATCCTGCTTGGCGGCGCGAAAGGTCTGGATGTTGTCGGCATGGGCCGGGGCGCTGACCAGCAGGGCCAGGCAGAGGGAGAGCAGAGGGCGAAACATGAATATCCTTGGCAATGAGACAGTTGAATGAAGTAAGCGCGCACCCTATCACAGGAGCGCGACACGGGGTGACTCAATCCGCCGTCGTGTCGCGCTGCCACACCAGGGGCTGGCGACAGCGGCGGCAGTGATAGCGGGCCTCGCCGCGCATCACCTTGTTGTGGCGGCGCACGGAGAGGGGATGCTGCTGGCAGGCGCAGGCATACACGAAGGTGCGCTGGGCCAGCACCCCCAGATCGAAGCTGTGGGTGGTGCTGGGTTCGAGGCCGAACAGCTCCCGCATCACCGACTGCCACTGGCGGCCATGGGGCAGTACCCGGCTCTTGCCGCGCCCCTCTCCCCAGAGCGCATAGACCAGCAGGTGCGCCACCTCGTGGGGCACCACTTCCCTGAGAAACGCCCGCTGATTGGCCTGATAGAGCGCCGGATTGAAACGCAGCTCCCAGGTTTGCAGCCGCGCAGACCCTGCCGCCCGGCCCCGCATGTTGCAGTGGACTTGCGGGCGGGGAAAGGTGCGGCCAAGGCGCGTTTCAGCCTGCACAAAGCAGGCCTCGACGCGCGCGCGCAGCGTCTCGATGAGGGCGGGGTCAAGCCGGGTGGCAGTGGCAGGCATGGGATCCTCGGGACGGACACAAAAGCAAAAGGGGAGCCAGGCTCCCCTTTTATCACAACCTCGAGCCTTACAGGCCAGCGGCAGCGCGCAGCAGCTCGGCCTTGTCGGTCTTCTCCCAGGGGAACTCGTCGCGGCCGAAGTGGCCGTAAGCGGCGGTTGCCTGGTAGATCGGGCGCTTCAGATCCAGCATCTCGATGAGACCATAGGGGCGCAGCTCGAAGAACTCGCGCACCAGCTTGACCAGCAGGGCTTCGGCCACCTTGCCGGTGCCGAAGGTTTCGACGCTGATGGAGGTGGGCTCGGCCACGCCGATGGCGTAGGAGACCTGCACTTCACAGCGATCCGCGAGACCTGCGGCCACGATGTTCTTGGCCACGTAGCGGGCGGCGTAGGCGGCAGAGCGGTCCACCTTGGACGGATCCTTGCCGGAGAAGGCGCCACCACCGTGACGGGCCATGCCGCCGTAGGTGTCAACGATGATCTTGCGACCGGTCAGACCGCAGTCACCCATGGGGCCGCCGATGACGAAACGACCGGTCGGGTTGATGAAGTACTTGGTGTCCTTGTTGATCCACTCGGCGGGCAGCACCGGCTTGATGATCTCTTCGCGCACCGCTTCCACCAGATCGCTGTGGCTGATGGAGTCGCAATGCTGGGTGGAGAGCACCACAGCATCGACACCCAGGATCTTGCCTGCGTCGTCGTAGGCGAAGGTCAGCTGGCTCTTGGCGTCCGGACGCAGCCACGGCAGGGTGCCGTTCTTGCGCACTTCTGCCTGACGCTTCACCAGCAGGTGGGAGTAGGTGATGGGCGCGGGCATCAGCACGTCGGTTTCGTTGGTGGCGTAGCCGAACATCAGGCCCTGGTCACCGGCACCTTGCTCCAGCGGGTCGGTACGGTCGACGCCCTGGTTGATGTCCGGAGACTGTTTGCCGATGGCGTTCAGCACGGCGCAGGAGTCGGCGTCGAAGCCCATGTCGGAGTGGGTGTAACCAATCTCGCGCACGGTGTCGCGCACGATCTGTTCGATGTCGACCCAGGCAGAGGTGGTCACTTCGCCGGCTACCATCACCATACCGGTCTTGACCAGGGTTTCGCAGGCGACGCGCGCCTTGGTGTCCTGCTGCAGGATGGCGTCCAGCACCGCATCGGAGATCTGGTCGGCGATTTTATCGGGATGGCCTTCGGAGACCGACTCGGAAGTAAACAGCTTTGCCATGTTTGGTTCTCGATTCGTAAGGGTTATCGCCTTGGCCATAACCGGATAATGACAGGATGACTGTAGAGGTATCTACATCTGGACGTCTATTTTAAATAGGTCATCCGGTGATTGCCAGCACTATTTGGGGGTGGAGCCGCCCGGGGCGGGATGGGGAAGGGATCCACCTCCATGGAGGTAAGGCAGGGGGCGGATTGAATCGTTTTCCCCGCCCAGAAAAGCGATTGTGCTCCCAAAGCCACTTTATTCGCCCAGATAATATTTGCACGCCGCGCCCCCTGCTGGGACAATAACGCGCCTTAATCTTGGCCATCAAATGAAGCAATCGCAGGAGATACAGATGCCTTCTCGTAAAGAGCTTGCCAATGCCATTCGTGCATTGAGTATGGATGCCGTTCAAAAAGCCAACTCCGGTCACCCGGGCGCCCCCATGGGAATGGCGGATATCGCTGAAGTGCTGTGGCGCAGCCACCTCAAACACAACCCGAACAACCCCAAGTGGGCCGACCGCGACCGTTTCATTCTCTCCAACGGCCACGGCTCCATGCTGCTGTACTCCCTGCTGCACCTCTCCGGTTATGACCTCTCCATCGACGATCTGAAAAACTTCCGCCAACTGCACTCTCGCACCCCGGGTCACCCGGAGTACGGTTATGCGCCGGGCGTTGAAACCACCACCGGCCCGCTGGGTCAGGGCATCACCAACGCCGTGGGCATGGCGATCGCCGAGAAGGCCATGGCCGAGCAGTTCAACCAGCCGGGTCACGACATCGTCGACCACTACACCTACGCCTTCATGGGCGATGGCTGCCTGATGGAAGGTATCTCCCACGAAGCCTGCTCCCTGGCCGGCACCCTGGGCCTGGGCAAGCTGATCGCGTTCTGGGATGACAACGGCATCTCCATCGACGGTCACGTAGAAGGCTGGTTCACCGACGACACTCCCAAGCGCTTCGAAGCCTACGGCTGGCACGTCATCCCGGCCGTTGACGGTCATAACCCGGAAGCCATCAACGCCGCCATCGAAGCCGCCAAGGCCGAGACCGGCAAGCCGACCCTGATCTGCTGCCGCACCATCATCGGCTACGGTTCCCCGAACAAGTCCGGCTCCCACGACTGCCACGGTGCACCGCTGGGCAACGACGAGATCGCCGCCGCCCGTGCCTTCCTGAAGTGGGACCACGCGCCGTTCGTCATCCCGTCCGACATCGCCGCCGAGTGGAACGGTCAGGAGAAGGGCGCCAAGCTCGAATCCGACTGGGCTGCCAAGTTCGCCGCCTATGAAGCCGCTCACCCGGCCCTGGCTGCCGAGTTCAAGCGCCGCTCCGCTGGCGAGCTGCCGGCCAACTGGGCTGCTGAATCCGCCAAGATCATCGAAACCCTGCAGGCCAACCCGGCCAAGATCGCGACCCGTAAAGCGTCCCAGAACTCCCTGGAAGCCTTCGGCAAGCTGCTGCCGGAATTCATGGGCGGCTCCGCGGATCTCGCGCCGTCCAACCTGACCATGTGGTCCGGCTCCAAGTCCCTGACTCCCGAGAGCGCCGCAGGCAACTACATCCACTACGGCGTGCGCGAGTTCGGCATGTCCGCCATCATGAACGGCATCGCCCTGCACGGTGGTTTCATCCCCTACGGCGCCACCTTCCTGATGTTCATGGAGTACGCCCGCAACGCCCTGCGCATGGCCGCCCTGATGAAGCAACGCGCCATCTTCGTCTATACCCACGACTCCATCGGTCTGGGTGAAGATGGCCCGACCCACCAGCCGGTGGAGCAGATCGCCTCCCTGCGTCTGACCCCGAACATGAGCACCTGGCGCCCGTGTGACCAGGTAGAGTCCGCCATCGCCTGGAAACACGCCATCGAGCGTACCGACGGCCCGACCTCCCTGATCTTCTCCCGTCAGAACCTGGCCCAGATGGACCGCACCGCCCAGCAACTGGCCGATGCCGCCAAGGGTGGTTACGTGCTGAAGGATTGCGCCGGTACCCCGGAACTGATCCTGATCGCCACCGGTTCCGAAGTGGAGCTGGCCGTGGCTGCCTATGAGCAGCTGACTGCCAAGGGCCGTGCCGTGCGCGTGGTCTCCATCCCATCTACCGACGTGTTCGACGCTCAATCTGCCGAGTACAAAGAGTCCGTCCTGCCGGCCGCCGTCACCAAGCGCGTGGCCATCGAAGCGGGCATCGCCGACTACTGGTACAAGTACGTCGGTTTCGGCGGCAAGATCATCGGCATGCGCACCTTCGGTGAGTCCGCCCCGGCCGAGCTGCTGTTCAAGGAATTCGGCTTTACCGTGGAAAACGTGGTTGCGACCGCAGAATCCCTGTAACAGCCCCTGTAATCGCTGAATATTGGGCCGCCCAGGCCCAATAGCCAGAACGATAAAACGCCCTCCATCGCAAGATGGGGGGCGTTTTTTATATTTTTTTCGTTGTTAACTTGAATGAGATCGGACTTTTAAGTAAAACGCATTTTCTGTAAGCAGAATTGCCTTTATATCAATTAACTCATTGAATTCATAAATTAATATTTTTCTCCATGAAATACATTTCAAATTCTGTGATTATGGTCACCATTGAGTCTTTTGGGATGGAGTAGTATTCCTGCTTATTTTATCAAGGAGAGATATATATGATTCGTGACTTGATTGATGCAATAAATAGCCGAAAAGAAATAGAATTTACATATAGTGGTTATGTTCGAAAAGCTAAACCTGTTGCTGTACAGGGCGGGATCGCACTTTGTTAATGAAATTTGAACAGGCAGATCGTCTGTGATCTAATCGCGTCTCCATGCAGGAGGCACGCGCTATGACGTTGATTGAACACCTTACCCTTGTCGAAGAAACTCGCTCTGAGATCAATCGTAAACATAACCTGGTTGATGTCATGTTCCTTGTCATCAGTGCCATCATGAGTGGTGCCGAGGGCTGGAATGACATCGAAACCTATGGCGATTCAAAGATCGATTGGCTCCGTCAGCATCGCCCCTTTGCCAACGGCATCCCGCGGCGTCACACGGTTGCCCGCATTCTGCGCTGCATTGTCATCGATACCTTGCTTGAAGCGTTGCTGTGCTGGGTCAATGAACAGCGCACTCATCAGGGCAAACCCATCATTGCCTTTGATGGCAAGGTGTTACGCGGCTCCTTTCGGGGAAATGCCAAGGATGCGCTTCAGTTGGTCACGGCTTACGATACCGAAAATGGGCTGGTGTTAAGCCAGAAAGCAACCCCTAACAAGAAGGGGGAAATCGAAACCGTCAAAGATATGCTGGACATTCTTGAGCTAAAAGGAGCCGTTGTCACACTCGATGCGTTGCATTGTCAGCGTGAGACACTGGAGAAAATCAGCGAGAAGAAGGCTCATGTAGTGGTACAGGTCAAGAATAATCAACCGAAGCTGTATCAAGCGGTTCAATCGCAATTCCAGTCACTGTTTGACGCCCAGAAAGAGAAGATTGTCGTCGAGCACAAAGAGAGTGGACATGGCCGCCAGGAAGAGCGTTATGTATTTCAATTAAAAGCCAAATTACCGCCAGAGTTGACGGAGAAATGGCCGACAATCCGCAGCATCATTGCCGTTGAGCGTCACCGCAGCGCCAACGGAAAAGGAACGGTAGATACCTCTTACTATGTCAGCTCGTTATCCCCCAAGCACAAGCTGCTAGGGCACTATATACGGCAGCACTGGCGGATAGAGAACAGCCAGCATTACATTCTTGATGTGGTGTTCAACGAGGATGCTTCCAGGATAGCGATGGAGGATGCGGTCGAGAATATGGCGCTATTCCGGCGGTTCGTATTGAATATCGTAAAACAGAGCAATTGTGGTGCTCGAAGTCAGAGAAACAAGCTAAAAAGAGCCGGCTGGAATGACGACTATCGGGCTCAGTTATTCTTTGGTTAAAATATCAACAAAGTGTGCTCCCGCCCTGGTTGCTGTAGGGGTGTCCCGTAAAGACAATGTCGTATTACGTTGCTACCAAACTGAGGGAATGCATGTAACTCCAGGGCATGAGTGGGATTTATGTCTGGTCGATGACATATCTAATCTCGTAGTTACAAACAATGTTTTTCATGTCGACCCTCCCGGCTATAAGAAAGGAGATAAGCACATGAAAGATATATACGCTGAGTTATGACACTATCAGTGTGCATGTGTGCATGTGTGCATGTGTGCATGTGTGCATGTGTGCATGAATGGGGAATAGAAAAAGACACCGGCCTGAAGCCGGTGTCTTTTTTACTATTAGCAACAACCCTTACACCTGCGGCGGGGTACTTTCCGCATTGGACATCACCGCATCAATCTGCACCAGGGCGCCGGCGGGCAGCTCGCTCACGCCAATCACGGTGCGGGCAGGCAGATAGCCCGGGAAATATTTGGCGTAGATGGCATCCACCTCCGCCAGATCCGCGATGTTGGCAAGCTGGATATTGACCTTGACGATATCGTCCATCACGTGGCCGATGCTCTCGACGATGGTCTTGATATGGCCGAGGCACTGGGCGGTCTGCTCACGGACGCAACCGGTCAGCACTTTGCCGGTGGCCATGTCGAGCGGCAACTGGCCCGCGATATGGTTGTAGTGGGAGAAGGCGACGCTCTGGCTGGAGAGCGGATCCTGCGGGGCGCGGTCGCTGTTTCGGGAGATCTTGAGCAGCGGGCAGGGGGCCTGGGGGAAGGTGCCTTCCCCGTTGGAGAGCAGGGCGTCCATCTGCACCCTGGCGCCGAGCGGCAGACTGGCGACGGCGAGCACTGTGCGGGTCGGCAGCGAGTGGGGGAAGAATGCCCGATAGACGGCGTTGACGGCATCGAGGTCGGCGATGTCCGCGAGGAACAGGGTCACCTTCACCATGTCCTCCATGCCGTGGCCAACGCTCTGGACGATGGCCTGGATATTGGTGAGACACTGTCTGGCCTGCGCCTGGATATCCCCTGCGACCAGCGCGCCCGTTTTCGGATCGACCGGGAGCTGGGCGGCAATATTGTTGTAGTGGGAGAAGGCCACGCTCTGGGTATAGGGCCCCAGATCCTGAGGGGCATTGGGGGTATTTCTGGCGGATTTGATGATGGTACCATTCATGACGATACTCCTTTTTCGTTTTTGATGTAGGGTCCGGGCCGCATTGTTCTTCCCTGGCCGAATACGGCACGCTGATGACTCGTGATATTGCGGCAACAGTTGCCCGTTCCCGCCGCAGGGCGACGGAGAAAAGGAGAACGATCATCACAGCGTCGAGCCCTGTTTCGATGCAGACAGCGCGTGCAACAGACAAGGGAGAGAAATTGGCCTGGTGATTCAGACGGGAGAATTCTAGGGGGCGGTTATCCGGGGATGCAAACCGGGATCCTGTTTCTATGAGGTGGCTCAACAGAGTGAAATATATTCATTTTGCGATTCAATTCATGACGGGCATGGCAAATAAAGGTGATGATGATCCCGCTTTACCATGAAAGTGGAACCAGATAGCGCCATATTGTCGCGCATCAGGGTTACAGCCTGTGAATCCTCCGTTAATACTTTTGGCGACATTGCAGCTTATTCTCCCGGTTTTGCATAGCTATCTATTTATCGCTCTCTCGACGCCCTGTTCAGCGCCGCCAAAATATGCTGCGGTGAGCACACTGAAATAACATTCACCCTCTTTGCATGGCCACAGGTCATGACATAAATACGGGAGAAAGAGAGGGCGCTTTTTAGCCCCTGCAGTGGAGGCTGACATGGGCGGGTCACCGCGCCGCCTATGCCATATCTTTTCAGCGGCGCGAGCGCAGCCCGCCAACAAGGCTCATACGCAAGGGGAGGGGGCCTTCCCCTTGCCTGCCCCGACTTGCCGCCCCCCGATGCATATCACTCCTGTCATGACCCTCCCTGTGAGGGGGCCCCGGAGTCCGCCCTGCTTTGCCGCCCTGGCGTATCCCGCACTCCTTGCGATGCAGCCGGCTCATCTTCCCCGTACCACCCTTATTTGTGTTCTTTGTCATCAACTGTCGTTATTGCGACCTGGGTCGGGGTTTGGGTGGATTATTAACTGTATGATTAATAATGAAATCAGGGACCCTGCCGACGAGCAGCACGGATCGGCACTCATCTGCCCGGGAGTGGCACATGCGATCGCATCGCGATCCCCGTCATCTGACTTCGGAGGTTTTATGCTTGGATTCATTCTGGGTGACATGTACAGCCGCACCAGCGGGTTTCGGCCACCCCCCCACCTAGGCAAGCACTTCCCCCTCGCCCCCGACTATCAACTGCGCGGTCGCACCGGTGCCGCCATCCTGACCATGGAGACCCTGCTCGATACCCCCTATCCCCAGAAGAAGTTCAGGGCTCTGATCTATGGCGCCTTTATCGAGCGCCAGCGTCGCCTCTTTGCCGAGCAGGTGGTCATTGGCCGGATGGAGGAGGGCCAGGACCTGGCGATCGCCATCGATCTCGCCTTTATCAGTACGGCGGTGCCCATCGGTCTGCTCGCCATCTCGGAGGAGATCGCGCTGCTGACCACCCCCCGTCCCACCCAGACCCATCCCCATCAGGCGGCCTTGAGCCAGGCGCTCGACTGCACCGCCATGCTGATGTTCTATGCCAAGGTCATTCGCCAGCGCAATGCGGTGCTTGAGCACATCGGCCACCAGTTCGGCTACAGGCCGCAGGCCGGGCTGGTGGCCAGGGTGGGCCACGGCGGGGAAGATGACTATGCCGCCTTCATGGTCAATGTGATGACCTGCATCGCCCATTCGGGCTCCTTCAAGGAGGCGCTGGAGAATGGCGTCAGGATGGGCATGCACGAGCCCGCCTTCTTCTGTATCGTCGGCGCCCTGGCCTCGACCCTGTGGGGAGTGCCCAAACCCTGGGCCCATGAGATCTCTCGATTCATCCAGCGCCAGCATCCCCACTATCTCCAGATCCTGCTGCGGGGCGAAGCCAGGGTGGGCCGCAGACAGATCAACCTGGAGCCTCCCAAACCGCCGCGCTGTGCACCGGTCAAGCGCCAGGTAAACCGCTTCCTGAAGTGGGCCTTCTAGGGCCATGGGAGTGCTCTCGAGGTGCGGGCCCATGGTGCCATCCCATCGGCCCGCCCCTGCTGAGGGTCATCACGGGGCTGTTATCTCACTGACCCCTGATCCCCCGGCTACCTTGCCCAAGAGGGGATGGCCAGAAAAGCCAACGGCTGCACGGGGGACAAGGGGTGGGTAGAAGGTGATCCACCTCGCCTTTTGATGTGAACGTCTTTTGATGTTTGGCGCCATACGCATACCATGCGCAGCGTGTGTTCCTGTTGGGGGAGGTGTCGCCCATCGCCCCGTGGCTGGCCGCTGGTCCAGTCATGCCCTCGGGATGCACAACCCGGGGCCGCCACGGTAACCCCTTATCGCCATAGCCAACAGAACGGAGTATCAGGATGGCCATTGCCATTGAGCAGTCGGACAACACACTGAGGGTGAACAAGGATCGCTACGATCTGGGCCGCATCGTCGGCGTGCAGGTAAAAGCACTCGGCTGGATGGATAGGCTCAAGAAGACCTTGTTGCTGGGAGTGGTCACCTCCAGTGTGCTCTTTTACTTCACCCCTTCCTACGAGCAGGCGGGCAACTGGCTCATCGTGCTCTTCCTGCCCCTGGTGGGTTTTCTGTCTGGCGCCCTGATGGGGCTGCTCTCCAGCACGAAATATGAGTTTTGCATCGAATTTTCCCACGCCGACGAGACGGGCGTGCAGTGGATCACCGCCGCCAGGAGTCGGCATGTCGCCGATTATGAGACCTTCAAGGCGCAGGCGGCCAGGTTGAAAGAGCGGCTCGGGTAGGGAGCACAGAGTGACGGGTCTGCGCCATCTGGCGCCAGGCATAACAACAAGCCCGATCAGGTGCACCTGTTCGGGCTTGTTCCATTAGGGGGAGGGCGCTCGGGGAGCGGCTCAGGCGGGATAGAGGGCGCCCAGCACCGCCGGGCGGCTCGCCCCGGTCACCGCAGGCAGGTTGCCCGGCTTTCGCTGGATAAAGCGTTGTGCCAGCCAGGCAAAGGCGGCCCCTTCCACCCAGTCCGGTGCAAGGCCGAGCTGGGCGGTACTGGTCAGATGCCAGTCGGGCAGCAGGGTAGCAAGCTCCGCCAGCAGCGGGGCGTTGTGGGCACCGCCGCCGCAGACAAACAGCTCGGGCCGGGTTGGCGCGTCACGGTGGGCGGGCAACTGGCGGGCGATGCTGTGGCAGGTGAGGGATTGCAGGGTACGCTGCACATCTGCGGGGGCGTATGCGCAGCCGTCCAGCTCGCCGTCGAGCCAGTCGAGGGTGAACATCTCACGCCCCGTGCTCTTGGGGGCGGGGGCGGCGAAGTAGGGGTGAGCCAGCAACTGCTCCAGCAGCGCAGGAACAAGCCTGCCGCTGGCGGCCCACTGGCCACCGGCATCATAGCTGCCACCGTGGGGCTGGTGGCGGCGATACCAGCCGTCGAGCAGGGTGTTGGCGGGGCCGGTATCGAAGCCATATACCCCTGAACCAGCCCCCCCGTCGGTCTGGCCGGGCAGCACCGAGATATTGGCAATGCCGCCGAGGTTCAGCACCACTCTAAGGGCGCCAGGGCGGGCAAAGAGCGCCTGATGGAAGGCTGGCACCAGGGGCGCCCCCTGACCGCCGAGGGCCATGTCCATGGTGCGAAAATCGGCCACCACGTCGATGCCGGTCAGGGCCGCCAGCAGGGCCGCGTTGCCAATCTGCAGGGTAAAGCCGAGGGCTGGGCGGTGGCGTATGGTCTGGCCGTGACTGCCGATGGCGCGAATCTCCTTGGGAGTCAGCGCCGCCTTCGCGAGCAGGGCCTGGGTGGCGGCGGCAAATTCGCGGGCCACCAGGTTGTCGGCGACCCCCATGCGGTCGATTTCGTTCTCCCCCGGGGTGCAGAGTTCATGCAGGGTGCGAGCCGTATTGGCAGGCCAGGGATGGCAGAGGGCCGCCTCGACCCGCAGAGCATCCCCCTCGATCTGCACCAGCACGGCGTCGATACCATCCATGCTGGTACCGGACATCAAGCCTATATAGCGTTCAGTCATGACAACCCCTTTCAATGATGCGGGGGAACCGTCCGATACCGTGTTCCACCTTGGTCGACAGCGGTCAGCTGTCGTCGCCGTTGCCCTTGTTTCTGGCCAGTTGCAGCTCGGGGCTGTCCAGCTTGGCGAGCTGGGGCATGGCCTGGGCCTTGAAGCTGGCCAGCGCCCGTCCGCTGAGAGACTCCGCCTGGGGCAGGTTGAGTGTGCGCGGGTTCTTGTGCACGCCGCCCACCACGAACTCATAGTGCAGGTGCGGGCCTGTGACCCGGCCGGTGCCGCCGAGCAGGCCGATGGTCTGCCCCTGCTTGACTCGCTGCCCCTTGTTGACGGTGCGCTTGGAGAGGTGCAGGTACTTGGTCACGTAGTTGCCCGCGTGCTTGATGAAGACGTAGTTGCCGTTGAACTGGTTGTAGCCGGCGGCCACCACGCTGCCGCCGCCCGCCGCCATGATGGGGGTCCCCACCGGCGCTACGTAGTCGATGCCGTTGTGGGGACGCACCTTGCCGGTGACCGGGTGAAGGCGGCGCGGATTGAAGTTGGAGCTGATGTATTTGAAGTTGACCGGCGCGCGCAGGAAGCTCTTGCGCATCGCCTTGCCGTCCGGGGTGTAGTAGTTGCCATCCGTGTTCAGCACGGCGCGGTAGATGGCCCCCTGGTTGACGAACTCGGCGGCCAGGATGTCGCCGGAAGCAACCCGCTCGTCATCCTGGTATTTGTCCTGGTAGACCACCCGGAAGCTGTCCCCCGGTTGCAGGTCCTGGGCAAAGTCGATGTCCCAGCCGAAGATGGCGGCGAGATCCATGATCTGGTCTTCCGTCATGCCCGCTTCGACGGCGGCGCCCCAGAAGCTGGAGCGGATCTCCCCCTGGGCCACCTGTTCGCGGGTGTCGAGCTCGATCTTCACCGGCCTGGCCACGAAGCCGTCATCCCGGCGGTTCACCTTGAGCGCCTGCTCCAGGCTGTGGGGGTAATAGAGGCTGTGCAGCTCGCCGCCCTTGGTGAGCTTGAAGGTGAGCTCCTGACCGGGCTTGAGCAGGCGCAGGGTATCCGTGCCCTCGAGCTGGTCGATGAGGTGCAGATCCGTGGTGCTGAGGCCGAGGCGCTGGAAGATGACCCCCATGTTGTCGCCGCTGCGCACCTTCACCTGTCTGGTGACGTAGCGTGGTTTGGGCGGGATGACGGGCTCGGCCCGTGCCAGCTGCGCCTCCTCGTCGACCTGCTGCTCGACGGCCAGTTCGTTGTCGTTGTCATCGACCCGGGTGGCGACTGCCTGTTCGCTCGGCCAGGCCGCCAGCATCATCACCATGATGCTCAGGATCAGCACCATCTTGCGGTGCCAGTGAGGGAGAGAGTTGAAGGCGTGCCAAAGGACCATGAGAAGCAGACAAAGTTGAACCCGGAAGAAGGTCGGAGTTTACCGCCTTTCCAATTGGCCCGCCATTCCAGTAATATGTCTGGCCCTGTGGAATCGTGATTGGAGAGTCAAAAAATGTCCCAGCTCGAGGTGGCGCTAGCCGAGATCAAGCGCGGAGCGGAAGAAATTCTGGTTGAAGAAGAACTGATCGCCAAGTTGAAGGAAGGGCGCCCCCTGCGCATCAAGCTGGGGATGGACCCGACCGCGCCGGACATCCACCTGGGTCATACCGTGATCCTCAACAAGCTGAAGACCTTCCAGGATCTGGGCCATGAAGTGATCCTGCTGATCGGTGACTTCACCGCCATGGTGGGTGACCCCTCCGGCAAGAACGCCACCCGTCCGCCGCTCTCCGAAGAGGCCATCAAGCACAACGCCCTCACCTATGCCGAGCAGGCGTTCAAGATCCTCGACCCGGCCAAGACCCGCATCGAGTACAACTCCACCTGGCTGAGTGAGCTGGGCGCGACCGGCATGATCAAGCTGGCGGCCAAGCAGACCGTGGCCCGCATGATGGAGCGCGACGACTTCAAGAAGCGCTACAGCAACGGCCAGTCCATCGCCATTCACGAATTCCTCTATCCGCTGCTGCAAGGCTATGACTCGGTCGCGCTGAAGGCGGACGTCGAGCTCGGCGGTACCGATCAGAAGTTCAACCTGCTGATGGGTCGCGAGCTGCAAAAAGATGCCGGCATGGCGACCCAGTGCGTGCTGATGATGCCGCTGCTGGTAGGCCTCGATGGCGTCAAGAAGATGTCCAAGTCCGCTGCCAACTACATCGGCGTGCACGATGCCCCGGGGGAGATGTTCGGCAAGATCATGTCCATCACCGACGATCTGATGTGGAACTACTACGAACTGCTCTCCTTCCGTCCGCTGGCTGAAATCGAAGAGTTCAAGGCAGGTATCGCTGCCGGCACCCTCAACCCGCGCGACGTGAAGATCTGGCTGGCCAAGGAGATCATCGCCCGTTATCACGACGAAGCGGCGGCCGAAGCGGCCCACGAAGATTTCACCCAGCGTTTCTCCAAGAACGCCATTCCGGACGACATGCCGGAAGTCGAGCTGGCACTGGAAGGGGAAGGGCTGGCCATTGCCAACCTGCTGAAAGATGCCGATCTGGTGGCCACCACCTCCGAAGCGCTGCGGATGATCAAGCAGGGCGCGGTGAAGCGCGACGGCGAGAAGCTGGACGATGGCAAGGCCCTCATCGGTGCCGGTACCGCCGTCTACCAGGTCGGCAAGCGCAAGTTTGCCCGGGTGACCGTGAAGTAAGTCGCCACCTGTGGCGCCGCCATAAGAAAGGCCTCCCTTGCGGAGGCCTTTTTGTTGGCTCATGGCTGCAAAGAGGGATCAACCCTCGGTTTTCAGGAAGTTGCGATAGAGCATGTAGAGGTGGGCCGAGCTCCAGCTGAAGTTGCTGGCACCCTGCATGGCGCCGGTCTCCGGGTTGTAGTTCTCGCGGATGGGGCCGCTGCCCGCCAGCCCCTCGGCGTTGGCAAACAGCTTGTTGACGAGCTGTTGGGCATCGCTGCGATAGCCGTAGTTCTCCAGCCCCTTCACCCCGAAGTAGAACTGATCCAGCCAGACCCGGCCGCGCCAGTAGATGTCGGGGTCGTAGGCCGGGTTGGTCAGTGCCGCCGTGCCGAGCGGCACCTTGGTGTTGAACTCCTGGGCATTGAGCATCACCTCGCGCACCCGCGCCGCCTTCTCCTTGTCCGCTACCTCGGCCCAGAGCGGGCTCCACCCTTCCGGGCCACGGCCGCGGGCGGTCAACAGCTTGCCGACGCAGCCGTTGGCGTCGGGCAGATCCCCCTGGGCTATCTGGCGGTCGTAATAGAAGCCGGAGGCCTCATCGAACAGACAGCTGTTGATGTAATCGGCCAGCTGGGTCGCCCCTTCGCGATAGAGGCTCGCCTCGTCCGGCTTGCCGAGCAGCTCGGCCATGTCGGCCAGGATGCGCTTCTCCTTGGCGAGGAAGGCGTTGAGCTCCACCGACTCCTGATCGATGGAGAAGCCGATGAGGCTGCCGTCGTCCTGATGGTTTTCAAAGAAGAAGACGTTCCAGTCCTGGCGCGCCTTGGCCATGTCGCCGCCATAGGTCTTGTCGGCATAGCGCTTGAGCTGCTCCGGTTCGATAAAGCCGAAGCGGGCGGCGTTGTCCATGCCGGACTCCCAGCCTGCGCCGTGCTGGGCGCCGATATCCATGTCGGCGTAGCCGCCAACGCTCAATACCTGCTGATAGAGCGCCATGCCGGCGCAGCCATACCAGCCATCTCCCTCATTGGTACAGCTCGACAGATCCAGCCCGACCGGTGCCCCCGTCGGGTACTGCACCTTGAAGGTGATGTTGCCGAACTCGTCGTTGTGCTCGACGTGGCGGGTGGCGCCATATTCGATGATGCCGTTGCGGTTGTTGTCCCGCGCCCGATACCACCAGTCGTGATAGGCCTGGATCTTCGGGTACATCTCGGCGATGAAGGCCTTGTCCTGGGTGGCGCTGTAGATCTCCCAGATGGCCCAGGCGGAGAGGGGCGGCTTGGTGTCGCGCTCGTTCCAGTTGCCGCCGTCGCCACCGCGATCGGCGAGCTTGTTGTAGAAGACGGCGTCGATCACCATGCCGGCATCCTGCGGCCGAACCGGGTCATCGGCCTGGATCTGGTAGTCATACATGGCGCGCACGTTGTTCTTGGCTACCTCGGGGTTGAAGTGGGCCATGGCGTAAGCGTGCTTCCAGCTGTCCCAGGCCCAGACCCCGTCGAACCAGCGGGCGGTGTTGGAGGGGGTGACCCCGTCGTGCAGGATGGCACCGGCCGGCGAGCGCCAGTTGCCGTTGAGGGTCTCCATCGCCTTGACCGCGATGCGCCGCTCCGACTCCGGGATCCCCTGATTGGAGAGGCCGCGCGCCAGGTAATCCTCCCAGCGGCGGATGGAGTCGTCGAAATGGCTGGCGGGGTCGGCCAGCAGCGCCTGGCGGCTCTGCTCGAAGCGGCTCGCGTCAGCACTGCTGTGGACATAGCTCTGCAGGGTGTAGATATCCTGCTGGCCCTTGGCGGCCAGGGTGAGGCTGGCCTCGCTCACGTAGCCGAGCCCCTGCTCGTCGAGGGTGGTGCGACTGGGCAGGGTGCGATCGATGCGGTAGCTGGCGCTGCCGCTTTGCATGATGTTCCAGGTGCTGCGCAGTTTGCCGAACTGGAATGCCACGCCGCGCTCGGTCTGGCTGATGGTGCGGGTCCAGGCGGGGTACTGCTCGGCGACCGTCTTGTTAGCATCCCACTGGTTGAGCAGCTCCCCCTGCCAGTTGAGCTTGAGGGTGAGGGGGGCGTCAGTGTGGTTGATGAGGCGGGTACGAACCAGCGCAGTGCGGGCATCGCCGTAGCGCAGCTCCAGCTCCAGGGTGAAGGAGTCGAATTCGAAGCGCTGCACCAGCGCCCCCGGGATGGCGTACAGCGCCTGCTTGCTGGCGCTGGTGAGTGGGAAGCCGCGGCCGCTCTCGTCGCTCAGGGTCAGCTTGTCCAATTCCCTTGCGAAGAACAGGCTGTACTCCTCGGCGATGACCATGGGGCCGGTAAAGCCGCCCCATTCGCTGTCGCTGGCGGGCAGCAGGAAGCCGTGCCAGGCGCCGAGATCGAGCAGCGGGTTGTATTTGAGGTTGGCGTAGCTGTCAAAGTCACGGAACTGGAGCGGGGTGCCGCTGCGGTCGATCACGTTTTGATACTGGTTCGCCAGGGTGGCGCTGGGGGCGGCCGGGCTGCTGGAGTCATTGCCGTTGCAGGCAGTGAGGCCGAACAGGGCGACGCTCAGGGTGATGGAAAGTAAATTTTTACGAAACATCTCTCGCTCCAATGACAGTTTTTGTAGGTTAAGGAAGGTGTTTTTTAGTGATTATTTTAGTGAAAGCGTTTGCGAGAGCCATTATAGGGCGATTATGACGGGATTATTGGCGCTGTGTCACAGTGCAGGAGGGGCGAGTGTGAGCCGGATCACCCGGTTACACGAGGTTACATAATCTTATATTTTAGTAATTATTTACTTTTGTGGTGGCAGTCAGTGAGAGAGAGGAGGGGCAGGTACGCAGGTATTGGTGGGGGGTCAGGCCGAACTCCTCCTTGAAGCGCGCGGCAAAGCGGCCGGGGGAGTCGTAGCCACAGGCGAGGGCGGTCTGAAGCGGAGTGAGCCCCTGTTGCAGCAGGGTGAGGGCGTGCCCCAGGCGTACCTGGGTCAGCACCTGGCGAAAGCTGCGCCCCTCGGCGGCCAGCTTGCGGACCAGGGAGGCGCGGCTCATGGCGAAGTGGGTCGCTACCGTCTCCAGCCGGTGATCAAGACCAGGCTCCACGCTGAGGTAACGGGCCAGCCGTTCCCCCAGGGTCATGGTGGTGGCAGGAAAGAGCAGGCCAAGGCCCCCCGCTTCCCTGAGCTCGCCATAAAACCCTTGCAGCAGCTGGGTCTGGGCCGTCTCGCAGAGCTGCCGCTGCGCCATGGTGGTGACGAGATCGAAGCAGAAGGCGAGGGCCGACGTCACCCTGATGGCCGGTGGCTTGAGGAGATCGAGGGGGCTCTCTGCCAGCCACTCGGCCGGTGGCGGGGCCAGCAGGGTGAGCGCCTGGGAGCGAAACGTGCCCTGCTCCGGCTGGTTGACGAAGGTGAGCCGGTGACCCGCCGGGATCAGCAGCCAGCTCTCCTTGTCAAAGGAGAGGCGCTGCTCCCGCCACCACAGCTGCTTGCGGCCCTGCTGCACCCAGATGAGGGTCGGCGCGTAGATGAGCACCCGGCGCAGGGGCTGCTGGCGGATCCCGAAGTAGTGATTCAGTTGCAGCAGGGGCGTGCTCATCGGGCGGGCTCCTAGGGGGTGGTGAAGGTGGCGGTCAGGGTGGCCTTGCCAAGGGCCAGGCTGTTGAGCATGTAGCCTACCATGGCGGGCGGGGTGTTGGCCTTCACCTCCAGCGCCTTGGGCAGGGCCCAGACGGTGAACTGGTAGCGGTGCATGCCGTGACCGGCGGGCGGGCAGGGGCCGCCATAACCCTGGGTACCGTAGTCGGTGCCAAGCTCCAGCCCCTGCTTGATCTTGCCGGAGGCATTGCTCGGCAGCTCGCTCTGGCTGGCCGGCAGGTTCACCACCAGCCAGTGCCACCAGCCGCTGCCGGTGGGGGCGTCCGGGTCATAGGCGGTGATGGCGACGCTCTGGGTGCCGGCGGGCAGGCTCTGCCAGCTCAACTGGGGGGAGCGGTTCTCGCCGCTGCAACCAAAGCCGTTGAAGCTGAAGACCTTGTCCATGGGTTCACCCTCGCGGATGTCGGTACTCTTGAGGGTCATGGCGCCGGCGGGCAGGGCCGCGAGGCAGAGCAGGGGCAGCAGCGGGATAATGGGGGATCTCATGATGGGCACTCCTTTGTGTGAATATGGCATTCACTCTAAGGGGGTTGGCTCAAAACAGAGTGCCCATATGGCTCAAATTATGCCATGGAGACGGCTTTTGTGAGCTGTTTGGGGCTTTTGAAGGGGCATAAAAAAACCGGCATCCTGGGATGCCGGTTTTTGGGAGAGGCGAGGGGCCTTAGCGCAGGATCATCTCGTCACGGCCCGGGCCGACGGAGACCATGGGCACCGGCACGCCCAGCAGGGCTTCGATGCGCAGCACATAGTCCTGGGCAGCCTTGGGCAGCTCGGCGAAGGTGCGGCAGCCGCTGATGTCTTCGCTCCAGCTCTCCATCTTCTCGTAGACGGGGGTGAGGGCGGCGGTCTGCGGCCAGATCGGGTTCTCGGTGTGGGCACCTTCGTAGGCCACGCAGATCTTCAGATCCGGCAGACCGGTCAGGCAGTCCAGCTTGGTCAGGGCCACTTCGGTGGCAGCCTGCAGCTCGACGCCGTTCTTGGTGGCGACGGCATCGAAGTAACCCACGTCACGGGGACGGCCGGTGGTGGCGCCGAACTCGTTGGTGATCTTGCGGAACTCGTCCTGGTTCTCCATGGCGGTCAGCAGGGTGCCGGTACCGACGGAGGAGCTGAATGCCTTGGCCACGGCGATGACGCGCTCCGGGCGCAGGCCCGGCAGACCGCCACCGATGCCGGCGTAGGCGCCGGAAACGTGGGAGGAGGTGACCCAGGGGTATTCGCCGTAGATGAGATCACGGCCGGCACCCAGCTGGGCTTCGAACAGCAGGGTCTTGCCTTCGGCTTGCAGTGCCTTGAGGGGCATGCTGACGTTGCAGACGGCGTCCAGCCAGGGAGCAGACACTTCCAGCAGCCAGTCGGCCATCTCCTGGGCGGTCTGGGTGAATTCGAAGTCCGGATAGAGAGCCTTCATCTGCGGCAGTTTCCAGTCCAGCATGAACTGGATGCGCTCGACCAGCACGTCCGGCTGTTTCAGCCAGCCCACCAGGATCGCCTTTTTCATGACCCGATCACCGTAAGCCGGGGCGATGCCCTGACGGGTGGAGCCGTAGGCGCCGTCACCCAGGCGTTGCTCTTCCAGGGTGTCTTCCAGCGCATGCAGCGGCAGGCAGAGGGTGGCACGGTCAGAGATGGCGAGCTTGGGAATGACGCCGGAGGCCTTGACCTCTTCCAGCTCGACGGTGAGCTTCTCGGGGCTGATCACCATGCCGGGGCCCAGCACGACCAGGCAATCCGGGTTGAAGACGCCGCTCGGCACCTGGTGCAGCTTGAAGGTGCCCAGATCGTTGACCACGGTGTGGCCGGCGTTGTTGCCGCCCTGGAAACGAATACTGGCGCCAGCCTGGCCTGCCAGATAATCGACGATGCGGCCTTTGCCTTCATCACCCCAGTTAGCACCTACGACTACGATAGACGACATGACTCTTTCTCCTAAGACGTTAGGCGTCCATCCTAGGAGCCCCGTGAGGATTAGAAAAATTAATTATCTTTATAATTCCGATAAGGAAGTCATATAATTCCGGTGCAATTATCGACACCGCGCTCCCTTTTGTGGTGACCGTGCCCTGGCGGCGCTGGCCCTGCCACCGACCCGGGAGAAGAGGAACCCCATGCTGGACATTCACTGGCTGCACACCTTCGTCACCCTGGCCCGGTTGCAGCACTTCGGCCAGACGGCCACCGAACTGCACATGACGCAACCCAATGTGAGCCTGCACCTCAAGAACCTGGAGCAGGCGACCCGGGTCAAGCTGGTGGAGCGCAGCCCGTTTCGCCTGACCCAGGCGGGGGAGCGGCTGCTGCAAAGCGCCGAGCGCGCCATCAACGAGTTGCAGCTCTGCCAGTCCGATCTCAATGCCCTGAGCCAGTTGAGCCAGGGGACGCTCGCCATCGCCGCCAGCGACATCATCTCGCGCCTGCTGCTCATCCAGCCGTTCCAGCGCTTCAAGCAGGCCTTCCCCGGCATCGACCTCACCCTGTTCAACACCACCTCGGATCAGGCGGCGGATCTGGTGCGGGCGGGCAAGGCGGATCTGGGCTTCGTGATGGCACAAAAGCGCAGCGAGCCGCTCTTCTACACCGAGTTGCAGCAGGTGACCTGGTGTGCCCTGGGGCACGGCCTGGCCCGCTGGCAGGCGCGGGCCAGCTCGGGGGAGAGCGATCCTCTGGACGAGCCGACCCTGATCCTGCTGGGGCACGACACCCGGACCCGGGCATTGATCGACCCCTCCCTGCCCCTGCTCGGCCTGCCGAGCTGCCGCATCATGGAGGTGGGGAGCGTGGATGCCCAGCTCGACTGGGCCGAGGCGGGCTTTGGCGTCGCCATCGTGCCGGATTTCTCCCTTCACCCCAGGCTCAAGCTGACCGCCCCGGTGACCCGGCTCACCGATTTTCCCGGTACCAGCCTGGGGTACGTGGTGCGCCAGAACCAGGTGCTGTCCCGGGCCATCAAGCAGCTGCTGCACTGGGTGGAGGAGGAGATCCAGAATCCGGCGCTGCTGCTGGCGCCGTGACAGGCCAGGCGCCCGTTCCCGATAACCAAGAGGCCACCCCTGGGGTGGCCTCTTGGTTGGTGTTCATTGCCCGGCGGGGGCTGTGGTCTCCACCGCGTGGCTGGGCGGGCTGGCCGGCATGGCCTCCGGTGATGGCGCCTCCAGCGGCGTTGCCGACGAGGCGGGCGCCTCAGGCGGGGTCAGGGGATGGCCTGGTGCCAGGGTTGCGCTGCCCGGTGTGGGCGGCTCGGTCAGTGCCGGGGCCTGGTTGGTGGAGGCCGCCCCCGAACTGGTTGAGAGGGTCGCGGCGGCCGGCTGCTCCGGCAAGGTGTCGGACCCCTCCAGTGGCGCGGTGCCTTCCAGGGGGCCTGTCCCATCGGTCGGTGTGGCCGCGCTGCTCGCCGGGGACAAGGTCGGCAAGGCACCCGATGTCGCCCCGGCACCGGATGCCGTGAGGGTGTCCGCCGGGAGGGTGGGCACGGCATCCAGCATGCCGGGATGGAGCAGGGCGATGCTACCCGCCTGCATGCCTTCCCAGGTGAGGGTGGTCAGTGCCGGATGCAGCCGGGTGAACTGCTTGAGCCGCTCGTTCAGCACGTCCCGCAGGGTGTGCACCTCGCTCTCGGGCAGACTGGCCAGCGCCACCAGTTCGGCGGTGACGGCGAAGGTATTGACGCCGCTTGTCTGCCCCGGATAGAGGTTGGCGCCAATGCGGCTGCGATCATAGTAGGGGTGCTGCTTGAGCAGCTTGTCCACCTGTTCCCCCTCGATGGGAATGAGGCGGGCCTGACAGCGGCCGGTGAGATCGCCGATGGCCTGATTGGGGTGACCGGCGACCACGAAGGCGGCATCCAGGGTGCCGTCACAGAGCCCCTCCAGCCGGTTGCCCGCGGAGATCACGGGCGGGCGGCTGAAGTCGGCGATCCGCCACCCCATGGCATCGAGCAGGGCCCGGCTGGTGACCCTGTCCCCGGAGTTGGGGGCGCCGACATCGACCCGCTTGCCCTTGATGTCGGCCAGGGTGGTGATGTTGCTGGTGGCGCTGGCAATCAGGGTCAGGGACTCCTTGTGGAGCCGCAAGAGGCTGCGCAGCTGATCGTCCGGGGCCTGGCCCGCGAAGGGGCCGCTGCCGTGCACCGCATGGTAGAGCACATCCGACTGCATCAGGGCGAGCTGTACCTCTCCCTTGGCGAGCGCCGCCAGATTGGCGAGGGAGCCCGAGGTACTCTGCACCGTGCAGTGCAGGCCGTGGCGGGCACTCTCCTCGTTGAGCAGGCGGCAGATGGCCCCCCCTGTGGGGTAGTAGACGCCGTTGAGGGCTCCCGTACCGATGGTGACATAGGCGGGGGAGGCGAAGAGGGAGGGCGCCAGCACGGCCGCAAGCCAGGGCAGGGCGGTACGTGGCAGACGCAACAGGGCAGAGAAGGCGAATGGGCGCATAGTGGACCGAAACCGTGGCTGAACATAAGGAGGAGGCGGGCTCATCCGGTGATGAGCCTCATCTTATCCGTATCAGACGGGAAGCTGAACGGATTTTACCGCTTTTGCGCACACCGGGCGGCCTGGGGCCGCCGCCCGGGACGGTTCGCTAGCGGGTCTGGAGAATGGCTTTCTCCATGCGGGCCAGGGCCTCGGTGAGACGGGCACGGGTGCAGCCAAAGTTGAGCCGCACGAACTGGCCGTTGCCGAACTGGGCACCGGGGGAGAGACCCACGCCCGCCTGTTCGAAGAAGGCGACGGGATCGTCCAGGCCCAGGGCGCTCATGTCGATCCAGGCGAGGTAGGTGGCCTGGTTGCGGGCCAGCTTGACGCCGGGCCAGCGGGCCACGGCCTGCTCGATCAGGGCCAGGTTGCCGGCCAGGTAGTCGAGCTGTTCATTCAGCCACTGCTCGCCCCCCTCATAGGCCGCCTCGGCCGCCACGAACCCCAGCAGATTGACGTCGGCGCTGATGCCGCGCATCGCCTGTTGCAGCTTGAGCCGCAGGCGGGCATTGGGGATCACGGCGAAGGAGCAGCACAGCCCCGCGATGTTGAAGGTCTTGCTCGGCGCCATCATCACCGCGGAGCGCTCGGCCGCCTCCAGGCTCAGGGCACCATAGGGGATGTGGCGGGCATCTTTGTCCAGCAGCAGGTCGCAGTGGATTTCGTCGGAGCAGATCACCAGGTTGTGGCGCTCGGCGATGGCGTCGATGGCCAGCAGCTCTTCCCGGGTGAAGACGGTGCCACCCGGGTTGTGGGGGTTGCACAGCAGCAGCAGATCCGCCGAGGGGGCCTGACGCTCAAGCTCTTCGAGATCCAGCACCCAGCGACCTTCTTCCTCCACCACGGGGACGGTGAGCAGGGGGCGGTCATTGAAGCCCGGCGCCTGCAGGAAGGGGTAGTAGACCGGCTTGGGGGTGATGATGCCGCGCCCGTGCTGGCTCCAGGCCTTGCAGGCGAGGTTGAGGCCTGGCACCACCCCGGGCAGGAAGACGAGCCATTCGGGTTGGATGGTCCAGCCATAGCGGCTGGCCAGACGCGATACGATCAGTTCGATGAGCCGGGGAGAGGGGCGCGAATAGCCGAAGATGCCGTGGGCGACCCGTTTGGTGAGGGCCTCCAGTACGGCGGGGGGAGAGACGAAGTCGGTGTCTGCGACCCACATGGGCAGGACATCCTGACCCTTGTATTTGTCCCATTTCAGGCTCATGGTACCGCTGCGATCTATTTCCCGGTCAAAATCAAACATGTTAAATCCTTGTACTGGCGCTGGATGGGCTTCCAATGTACGGACTTGGACGCCCCCCCGCAACCCTTGAGGTGGCTGTTGATAATGGCATAAAATAGCCGCCGTCATACGCCAAGCCCGCCCGCATCTGGCTCCTTTTTTTCTTCCATATCAATGGTATCTCTATGAGTTTGCTGTCTGCTGCCCGCAAGAGGCCGGATCCCGTCTCTCTTTCGTTTCTCGCCGTGACCTTTATGACCGGGGTGGCGGTGGCGCTGCAGGTGCCGACCTTGAGCCTGTTTCTGGCCGAGGAGGTGCAGGTGCGTCCCTTCCTGGTGGGGCTCTTCTACACGGTGAACGCGGTGATCGGCATCCTCATCAGCCAGTGGCTCGGCCACCGCTCCGACAACAAGGGGGATCGCAAGCAGCTGATCCTGCGCTGCTGCTTCGCCGGCATCGTGCTCTCCCTGCTGTTTGCCTGGAACCGGCAGTACTGGTTGCTGGTGAGCCTGGGGGTGCTGCTGGCGAGCCTGACCGCCACCGCCAGCCCGCAGCTGTTCGCCCTGGCGCGGGAATACGCCGACAGCCGCAACAAACAGGCCGACATGTTCAGCTCGGTGCTGCGGGCCCAGTTCTCCCTGGCCTGGGTGATAGGGCCGCCCATCGCCTTCGCGCTCGCCATCGGCTACGGCTTCGAGGTGATGTATCTGGCCTCGGCGCTGGCCTATGTCATCTGCGCCTTCGTGGTGTGGCGCTGGCTTCCCTCCCTGCCGCTGCCGGTGATGGATAGCGAGGTGGAGCGGGTGAGCAGCTGGCGGGATCCGTCGGTGCGGGCTCTCTTCATTGCCTCCACCCTGATGTGGACCTGCAACAGCATGTACCTCATCAACATGCCCCTCTACATCACCCGCGAGCTGGTGCTGGAGGAGAAGCTGGCGGGTTTGCTGATGGGCACGGCGGCGGCCCTGGAGATCCCCTTCATGCTGCTGGCGGGCTACTACACCCGGCGCTTCGGCAAGCGGCCCATGATGCTGCTGGCGGTGCTGGCCGGGGTCGGTTTCTATGGCGGTCTCGTGACCCTGTCGAGTCAGCATGCCCTCATTGCGCTGCAACTGCTCAATGCCATCTTCATCGGCATCGTGGCCGGCATCGGCATGTCCTATTTCCAGGACTTGATGCCGGGGCGCGCCGGGGTGGCGACCACGCTCTTTTCCAACAGCATCCGCACCGGCTCCATCATGGCGGGGGCCATCGCGGGAACGGTGGCGGAGCTCTGGAGCTTCCACGGGGTCTTCATGGTGGCGGCGGCCCTGGCGCTGATGGCGCTGGCCGCCTGCTGGCGGGTCCCCAACGTATAGGGGATGCAAAGGGGAGGCCGATGCCCGGATGTGCCGGCACCAGTGCCCCGGTCGTGCGGGGAAGACGCGGCCTTACCTGGGGTTGTCTCCCTGGTATTCGATGCGCAGGCAGCGCAGCAGCAGCTCGGCCGCCGGCCCCAGCGCCTCCACCGAGGGGGTGAGCAGGTAGGTGTAGAGATAGCGCTCGCTACCGCCGGTGAGATCGAGCTGCACCAGCGAGCCCTCGGCGAGCTCCTCCTGCACCAGGTGGCGGGGCACCCAGGCGTAACCCATGCCAAGGCGCACCATGTTGAGCACCTCATGATAGTGGGTCGCCTTCCAGCCGGTGTCGTCCGCATCGTTCCAGTCCACCGAGCGGTGGATGGGGGGATGCAGGCTTATCTGGTTGTGGCTGGCCAGCACCTCGGCGGTGATGGGCTCTCCCTGCTCCGCAAGGGGGTGGCCCGCTGCGCACAGAGGAAGCAGACAGACTTCGTCCAGCGGCAGGCCGGTGCGATCCTGGGGCAGGTGCTCGGAGAGCATCAGATCTCCCGCCTGCAGCGCATTGAAGTGGCAGTGGATCCGCTCGTGCAGGTTGATGCGGCATCCGCGGCTGCGGGGATAGAAGTGGGCCAGCGCCCGGTAGAGGCGCTCCCGCGGCTGCACCACGGACACATAGAGGTTGATCTGCGGCTCCCACTGCCGCTCCAGGTTGTTGGCCAGGTTCTCCAGCTCTTCCACCTGCTGGCTGAGCTGGCGCGCCCGCTTGAGGAAGATCTCCCCCGCCGGCGTCAACACCGCCTTGCGTCCCCGCACCTCCAGCAGGGCCACCCCCAGACTCTGTTGCAGCTTGGCAACCGCATGATTGAGGGAGGATTGACTCTTGTTCAGCGCCTCGGCAGCCTGGGCATAACCGCCGCAGTCCACCACTGCCTGAAAGATCCGCCATTGCTCAAACGTGCTTTTGGGACGAAACATAGTGCAACCTGTCTGGGGCCGATGGGATTCAACAGGGCGCGCCTTGGCACCCCCTCTTCACTGTAATCCCATCCGGTTGATTTGTTGATTTATTTGGGCTGGGCCACGAAGGTCTTGCCGCTCTGGCCCTGACTGTCACGCCCCATCAGGTAGAGATAGAGGGGCATCAGATCGGCCGGGGTCTTGAGGGTTTGCGGATCTTCCGCCGGGAAGGCGCTGGCCCGCATCCTGGTGCGGGTGCCGCCCGGGTTCAGGGTGTTGACCCGCACACCGGTATTTTCCAGCTCGTCCGCCAGCACCTCCATCATCCCCTCGATGGCGAACTTGGAAATGGCATAGGTGCCCCAGTAGGCGCGCCCCTTGCGGCCCACGCTGGAGGAGGTGTAGACGATGGACGCCTCGCCGTGCTCCTTGGCGGTCTGGCGAATGAGGGGCAGCAGCGCCTGGGTCAGCAGGAATTCGGATTTGACGTTGACCTGCATCACCTCGTCCCACTCCTGCTCCTGAATGTGTTCGAACGGCGACAGGGTGCCGAGCAGCCCGGCGTTGAACAGCACGCCATCGAGGCGGCCGAACTGCTGGGCGAAGGTCTCCGCCATACCGCGGTAGTGGGCGGCAGTAGCCCCTTTCAAGTCCACTGGCACGATGGCGGGCAGGGGGTGACCGGCCGCTTCAATCTGGTCGTAGACCGCCTCCAGCTTGGCACTGGTACGCCCGAGCAGGATCACGGTGGCACCGTGGGCCGCATAGGTGAGGGCCGCTTCGCGGCCGATGCCGTCACCGGCACCCGTCACCAGAATGACCTTGTCCTTGAGCAGATCACGGGGGGCCTGATAGTCGAGCATGTGGACTCCTGTTAACAATGCCTGGCGGCTTGGCGCAACGAATCGAGTGGGCAAGTGTACTGATCCGGCCCGGCAGTTGACCAGTATGAGACGGCAAAAATGTGAATAAAACAGGGCGATAGCGTCGATCCCTCCGCCCTTGGCACGGGAGATGGCAGAGTTTTTGCGCGAGGGGGGCAAACTCCTTACTATGTGAAAAAACCGGACATAGCGCGGAGCATCAAGTGGCATTTTTGACCGAATACGGCCTGTTTCTGGCCAAGACCCTCACCTTCTTGCTGGCCATCGGCGCCGTCATCCTGATGGTGGCGAGCAGCCGCCAGCCCAAATCCCGCAAGGGGGAGCTGGTGGTGACCGATCTCTCCGGCGAGCTGGAGCAGGGGCGCCATCAACTACAGGCAGCCCTGGCGGGCAAGGCCGAGCGCAAGCAGATGGAGAAGACCCGCAAGGCGGAGCACAAGGCCAAAGCCAAGGGAGAGGATGAGCGCAGCCGGCTGTTCGTCATCGACTTCAACGGCAGCATGGATGCCAAGGAAGTGGCCTCCCTGCGGGAAGAGGTGAGTGCCGTGATAGGCGTGGCCCGGCCCGGGGACGAGGTGCTGCTGCGCCTCGAATCCGGCGGCGGCGTGGTGCACGGCTACGGCCTGGCCGCCTCCCAGTTGCAGCGGCTGCGGGACAAGGACATCACGCTGACCGTGGCCATCGACAAGGTGGCGGCGAGCGGTGGCTACATGATGGCCTGCGTCGCGGACAAGATCCTGGCGGCGCCGTTCGCCATCGTCGGATCCATCGGTGTCATTGCCCAGATGCCGAACTTCAACAAGCTGCTCAAGAAGCACGACATCGAATTCGAGATGCACACCGCAGGCCAGTACAAGCGCACCATCACCATGTTCGGCGAGAACGACGATCTGGGGCGGGAGAAGTTTCGCGAGGAGCTGGGGGCCATCCACGAACAGTTCAAGGCCTTCGTGGCCGAGCACAGACCCGGTCTCGACATCGACAAGGTGACCACCGGCGAGCATTGGCTGGCGAGCCAGGCCAAGCAGCTCGGACTGGTGGATGCGCTTTGCACCAGCGATGACTACCTGCTGGCCCAGGCCAGCCATCACAAGGTGGTCGGCATCCGCTACAGCAAACCCAGGAGCCTGACCCAGAAGCTTGGCAAGCAGGCGGCACTGGGGCTGGAGGGGGCCCTCGGCCGCCTGTGGCAGCAGAGCCCCTGGCGCTGAGAACCTGTTTCGAGCTTACTGCGAGGTCGTGATCAAGGCTCATGTGCTGCTCGGAATCCTCATGTGTATCTACACACTCCGGTTCCTGCGCTGCTCTTCACCTTGCTGACGATCTCTCGCTACAGCTCGTGAACAGGTTTTATAGCTCAGTGCAAAGGACTAAAAAGAGAGCCGGGCATTGCCCGGCTCTCTTTTTTTATTGCGTCGGCTCTGCAGGCCGATGGCGCACCTCAGCGCTGGAAGGGGTAGACGGAACCCAGTTTCAGGATCTGGGTCAGCTCGTCCAGGGCGGTGCGGGTCTCCAGCACCAGGGAGGGGTCGCGCAGATCGTCCAGCGCCAGGCTGTCGCGATAGTGCTTCTCGACCCACTGATCCAGGCGGGCAAACTGGCTGTCGGTGATGAGGCAGGCCGGGTTGACCGCGGCGAGCTCGGTGTCGTTCATGGCAACCCGCAGGCGCAGACAGGCGGGGCCGCCGCCGTTTCTCATGCTCTGCTTCACGTCCATGTAGTGGACGTCCTTTATGGGGGTGCCCAGGGTCACCAGCCTGGCCAGATAGGCGGACACCGCCGGGTTGTCGCGGCATTCGGTGGGGGCGATGATCGCCATCTCGCCGGATGGCAGGGTGAGGATCTGGGTGTTGAACAGGTAGGATTTCACCGCATCCTGCACCGACACTTCGCTGGTCGGCACTTCGATGAAGTGCAGTTCCCCGTCGCCGAACTTGGTACGCACCTCGGCCAGCGCCGCCTCGGTATTGAGGAACGCCTGCTGGTGGAAGAAGAGCACGTTCTGGTTGCCCACCGCGATGACGTCGTTGTGGAACACCCCCTGATCGATCACGTCCGGGTTCTGCTGGATGAAGACCGCGCTCTCATCCCCCAGGCCATGCAGGCGGGCGATGGCCTGGCTCGCCTCCAGGGTCTGGCGGGCCGGATAGCGTTTGGGGGCGGGCTGGGAGACGTCGAAGGCGCTGCGGCCATAGACGAACAGCTCGACCCCGGCCTCGCCATAGGCGCGGCACAGCCGGGTGTGGTTGGCGGCGCCTTCGTCACCGAAGTGGTCGTTCTCCGGCAGATGCTGGTGGTGATAGAAGTGGCGATCGTTGTTGAACACGGCCCGCAGGATGCGCCCGGTCACCTCGGGCTCCAGGGAGCGGTGGAACTTGTTGGTCAGGTTGGCGGGGGTGAAGTGAATGCGGCCATCCTGGGTGTCGGCGCTCGGGGAGACGGTGGCGGCGTTGGCAGTCCACATGCTGGAGGCGGAGTAGCAGGCGGCCAGCACGGCGGGGGCCTGTCTGGCCGCCTGGGTCAGGACGCTGGCATCGTTGCCGGTGAAGCCCAGGCGGCGCAGGGTCGCGAGATCCGGCCTCTCCTGGGGGGCCAGCACGCCCTGCACCATGCCGAGGTCGGTCAGCGCCTTCATCTTGCGCAGCCCCTGCTTGGCCGCTTCCTTGGGGTTGGAGGCCTCTTTGGCGTTGCTCTGGGAGGCGACGTTGCCATAGGAGAGGCCGGCATAGTTGTGGGTGGGGCCGACCAGGCCGTCGAAGTTGACCTCGAAGTGCTTCATGATCACATCCTTTCGATTTTTATATGGGGAGCGGTTCCTTCCGCGCACAAAGCTGCGGTGTGCGGCCATTATAAAGAGATTTCATCCTTTGTAACAAGCTGATAACCAGAATGGGTTTTTATGTCACAAGGGTGGCTGGATATGTCATTTCCAATCTAAAAAAGGGGGGGATATAGCATAAAAACAAAAAAGCGGTTGCTTCCCGCGCCCCGGCTTCGCATTAATAAATAAAGAAGCAGGGCGGTTCGGGCTGTCGGGCAAATTGACCCGCAAGATTGCTTTTTCCCGTCAAATCTCTTATACAGCCCCACAAAACCGCACGCCAACCCCGTCGGGTGCAATGAGGATAATAGTTACAGCATGGGCAAATCACTGGTCATCGTGGAGTCTCCGGCCAAGGCCAAGACCATCAACAAATATTTGGGCAAGGACTACGTGGTGAAATCCAGCGTAGGCCACGTGCGCGATCTGCCGACCAGCGGCAGCGCCAGCACCGAGCCCAAAAAACCTGTCATTCGCGGCATCAAGCTCAGCGAATCCGAGAAGGCGGCCAAGGATCGCAACGCCCTGTTCTCAAGGATGGGCATCAACCCGACCGCAGGCTGGCAGGCCAACTACCAGATTTTGCCCGGCAAGGAAAAAGTGGTCAGCGAGTTGCAAAGTCTGGCCGCCAAGGCCGACACCATCTATCTCGCAACCGACTTGGATAGAGAGGGGGAAGCGATCGCCTGGCACCTGCGCGAGATCATCGGTGGCGACGACAGCCGCTACAAGCGCGTGGTGTTCAACGAGATCACCAAGAGCGCCATCCAGGAGGCGTTCGCCCAGCCGTCCGAGCTGAACATTCACCGCGTCAACGCCCAGCAGGCCCGTCGTTTCCTCGACCGGGTGGTGGGCTACATGGTCTCCCCGCTCTTGTGGAAGAAGCTGGCCCGCGGCCTCTCCGCAGGTCGGGTGCAATCCGTCGCGGTGCGCCTCATCGTCGACAAGGAGCGGGAGATCAAGGCGTTCGTGCCGGTGGAGTTCTGGGATCTCAACGCCGACCTGCTCACCGCCGAGAAGAGCGAGCTGCGCATGGAGGTGGTCAGCCGCAATGGTGCCGACTTCAAGCCGGTGACCCAGGCCGAGACCTTCGCCGCCGTGGCGGCCCTGGAAGGGGTCGACTACAAGGTGGTCAACCGGGAAGACAAGCCGACCGGCTCCAAGCCCTCCGCTCCCTTCATCACGTCCACCCTGCAGCAGGCGGCTTCTACTCGTCTGAGCTTCGGGGTCAAGAAGACCATGATGATGGCCCAGCGTCTCTATGAAGCGGGTTACATCACCTATATGCGTACCGACTCCACCAACCTCAGCAAAGAGGCGGTGGATGCGGTGCGGGAATACATCGGCGAGCAGTATGGTGCCGCCTACCTGCCGAGCGAGCCGAACCTCTACGGCGCCAAGGCCAATGCCCAGGAGGCCCACGAGGCGATCCGCCCCTCCAGCGTCCAGGTGACTGCCGAGATGCTGGAAGGGATGGAGCCCGATGCCATGCGGCTCTATGACCTCATCTGGCGCCAGTTTGTCGCCTGCCAGATGACCCCGGCCCAGTACGACTCCTCCACCCTGACCGTCAAGGCAGGGGAGTTCGAGCTCAAGGCCCGTGGCCGCACCCTGCGCTTCGCCGGCTGGACCAAGGCCCTGCCGCCCATGGGCCGCAAGGGTGAAGACAGCCAGCTGCCGGCGGTGACCGTCGGTGAGGTGCTGAAACTGGTCAAGCTGGATCCGCGCCAGCACTTCACCAAGCCGCCCGCCCGCTTCACCGAAGCGGCCCTGGTGCGCGAGCTGGAAAAGCGCGGCATCGGCCGTCCGTCCACTTACGCCTCCATCATCTCCACCATCGTCGACCGTGGGTATGTGCGGGTCGAGAGCCGCCGCTTCTTCGCCGAGAAGATGGGGGAGATCGTCACCGACCGCCTGGTGGAAAACTTCGTCGAGCTGATGAACTACGAGTTCACCGCCAAGATGGAAGACAAGCTCGACGGCATCGCCGAGGGGAGCCTGGAGTGGAAGAAGGTGCTCGACGCCTTCTACGCCGAGTTCACCCAGGAGCTGGAGCAGGCCGACAAGCCCCATGAAGAGGGGGGCATGCGTGCCAACCAGATGGTGCTGACCGATATCGACTGCCCGGATTGTGGCCGCAAGATGGGTATCCGTACCGCCACCACCGGCGTCTTCCTCGGCTGCTCCGGCTATGCCCTGCCGCCCAAGGAGCGCTGCAAGAAGACCATCAACCTGGTCAGTGCGGACGAGTTCGTCTCCGCCACCGACGGGGACGAGGCGGAAACCGATGCGCTGCGAGCCAAGCATCGTTGCGGGATCTGCGGCACCGCCATGGACGCCTACATCATCGACGACAGCCGCAAGCTGCACGTCTGCGGTCGCAACCCGGATTGCGATGGCTACGAGGTGGAGCAGGGGCAGTTCAAGCTCAAGGGCTACGAAGGGCCGAGCATCGAGTGCGATCGCTGCGGCTCCGAGATGCAGCTCAAGAACGGCCGTTTCGGCAAATACATGGGTTGCACCAACGAGAGCTGCAAGAACACCCGCAAGATCCTGAAAAATGGCGACATTGCGCCGCCGAAAGAGGATCCGGTACCCCTGCCCGAGCTGAAATGCACCCAGTCGGACGCCCACTTCGTGCTGCGGGACGGCGCTGCCGGCCTCTTCCTGGCCGCCAGCAACTTCCCCAAATCCCGCGAGACCCGTGCGCCCCTGGTGGAGGAGCTCAAGCGCTTCCGCGATCGCCTCTCCCCCAAGCACCAGTACCTGGCGGACGCCCCGGCGTCAGATCCTGACGGAAACGCCTCCGTGGTGCGCTTCAGCCGCAAGACCAAGGAGCAGTACGTGATGACCGAGGTCAACGGCAAGGCGACCGGCTGGACAGCCCATTACGACAACGGAAAATGGCAGGAGAGCCTGCCCAAGGCGAAGAAAGCCTGATGGCGACGCCGCTCACAGCATGATGAAAGAGGCCCCTTGCGAGGGGCTTCTTTGTTGGTGGATGGCGATATACTGGAATGGCTGCATGGATGGCAGCGCAAGACAGGGAGTTGTCATGGAGATACATGAAATACGGCCGGGCATGACCTGCCTGACCCGTGAAGGGACAGCCTATGTGCTGGAGGTGGACAGACAGAGTCTGCTGGTGCTCTTGCAACGGGAGGATGAGACCATCCCGGTACAGGTGCGCAGCGATGACATTCTGGGGCCCATTGCCGGCGACTAGGGAAGGAACGTGACGGAGGGCGACCACAGATGCCCTCCCTTTGTTGCAAGAACGCCCATCCCTTCGGGACGTGTCAGCCTCGTCAGAAGGGAACCAGAAAGAGCAGCTCGGCCAGGTCGGGCTGCCACTGCCACTCCCGCATCCTGACCCGCCCGCCAATCACGGGCACCCCCTCCTCCTGCAGCAGCCCCGCTTGCTTGTCAAAGCCTGCGGATCCTTTTGGCAGCGAAATGGTGCCTGCCGCCCCCAGCACCCGGTGCCAGGGCAGCACCTTGTCGGTCTCCCGCAAGACTTTTCCCACCAGTCGTGCCCGTCCGGGCAGGCCCGCGAGATCCGCCACCTGGCCGTAGCTCACCACGCGGCCGGGGGGGATCAGGGCGAGGATCGCCTCGATGCGGGCCGTCTTGTCCAGGGGGGGCGCGTTCGTTCTCATGATGATGGCTCGTCAAAAACAGCAGAAGCGCCATTGTGGCGCTTCTGTCATGGGGCTTGCAATCTGTCAGCCGAAGGTCTGGCTCAGTCCCCTGAGCTCGCGGGCCCGCCTGAGCAGCTCCTGGCTGGAGTCGTCCACCGCCTGGATCTTCTGGCTGTTGGCGCGGGAGTATTCGGAGATCTGGTGGATGTTGCGGCTGATCTCCTCCACCACCACCTGCTGCTGCTCCGCGGCGGCGGCGATCTGGGTGGAGAATTCGGTCACCTGATCGATTTCCCCCAGCACCAGGTGCAGGTTGCCTGATCCCTGGCGGGTCATCTCGACGCATTCCCGGGTCTGGGCCAGGTTGTCCTGCATCATGCCCTGCCAGCGCTCCAGGGTGTGCTGGATCTGGCTGATGCTGCCCTGGATCTGCTCGGTCGCCTTGTGGGTACGGGTCGACAGGGTGCGCACCTCGTCCGCCACCACCGCAAAGCCGCGCCCTTGCTCGCCAGCACGGGCGGCCTCGATGGCGGCGTTGAGGGCCAGCAGGTTGGTCTGCTCGGCGATGCCCTGGATTTCACCCATCACGCTGCCAATGCGCTCCGACTCGCTGGCGAGCTCCACAGCGGAGTGGAAGGCCTGCTCCGCCTGGCTGGCCAGCCTGGTCATCTGCTGCTGGGTCTGGTCCAGCTGTTCCACCGTGCTCTGGCAACTGCTGCGCGCCTCGGTCACCTGGCCGTTGGTGTCCTGGATGTTGCGGGCAATCTCGTGGGCGGTGCTGGCCATCTGGGTCATGGCGGCCGCCATCTGCTGGGTCTGGGCATCCTGCTCGTTGATGTCGAGGAAGGCGCGGTGTGAGGAGTCCTGCAGATCGGTTGCCAGAGCCTGAAGCGGATGGGTGGCATCGTCGACCCGCCCCAGCACGGTGCGGATCCGGGCCTGCAGCATCTTCAGGTGAAAATCGGCGATGGCACCCGGGGCATCCCCCGAATAGACCAGCCGGGTCAGGCTGTCATATTGCTGACCGAGCTGCCTGAGATAGCGGGGCAAGGCGATGAGCTCGCGCCAGTAGGCGCCCGCAATGACGAGGGGGGGAAGCAGCATCAGCAGCGCGGTGAGGGGGCCCTGGGTGAGGGCGGCCCAGACCAGCAGCGCCAGCAGCGGCAGGCCGAGCATCAGCGGCCTGAAACGGCGCAGCGAGGGGCGGGCCGGGGTGCCCCGTTGCTCGGCCGAAAGCAGGGCCCGATAGGCCTGGGCGGCAGCCTGCTTGAGCTGGGGTTCTGGCTTGCAGCGCACCGACTGGTAGCCGCTTATCTTGCCGTGCTCGTAGATGGGGGTGACGTAGGCGTCGACCCAGTAATAGCGGCCATCCTTGCAGCGGTTTTTCACCACTCCCCGCCAGGGGTTGCCCTCCTTGAGGCGATCCCAGAGATCGGCGAAGGCGGCCTTGGGCATGTCGGGGTGGCGAACCAGGTTGTGGTTGTGGCCGACCAGTTCATCGACCTGGTAACCGGCGATGCGGCAGAAGGCGGGGTTGGCGTAGGTAATGACGCCGCGCAGATCCGTGGTGGAAACGAGTTGCACGTCGGCGGGAAATTCCACTTCACTGTCCACGACCTGGGCGTGTTTGCGGGCCATAAGGGTAAGCTCCGATCTGTTTGCTGATTGTTATTGTGGCGGAACCGCAGGGAGGTGCATCCCCTGTCTGGTTTCATCGGGGGCCTTATTTTGCCAACAAAGGCAGATGAAAAGTAGGGGCTAGGTTGGGTTTTTGTTGTCGATGGGTAAAAAAACGGCGACCAAAAGGTCGCCGAAAAGAAAAAGATAACACTACCTCTGTGGCACCCGGTAACGCACTTGCAACTGGTCGAGGATGTGCAGCTGGCCGGGCAGACGGGCGACGAAGTGCTCCCACACCTTGCGGGCGGGAGTGCTCCAGGCCACCTCTGCCGTGGCCAGCATGCGCGGGAACAACATGTAGTCGAGACGATCGCGAGTAACCGTTCACCGGGACGGTGTTGACAGCACCAACTCCTCCGGGAACGGGTAGTCGGTTTTCTCGATGCAGGACCTGACAACTGCCCTCAGCCACTCCTGCGGGCAGCGGCCCAATCGCTTGGCCGTCTCCACCAACGATAGGATACGCTGCCTAAACTGCTCGCCTCGATGCGACCAGACGCCATAGCTTCCCTTGCGCCACAGCACATAGCCACGCAGCGCCCGCTCCGCTTCATTGTTGGTCAGCGCTATCTCGTCGTTTTCCATAAAACGCCATAGCATCTCATCGTCCTTGAGCAGTAACTGGCAGCGCCCACGGTAGCGCTTGGAACACAGTACACTGCCCCGCTCCAGCTGCCTTCGCCAGCTTTGCCGACATCGCTGCAACCTTCGCTGGTACTGCTCCCGGCTTAAGCAGCCTTGTTCATAGCCATGCCGGGTTCTGAACACCGTGTCAGCCAGCAGTACCAGCCGGGCTCCGATAGGCTGGTTGACGGCGTCGCTACTCTCGGCAATCGCCGCCACGTTGCGCAGCACATGCGCCCAGCACAGTTGGCGCTGGGCGCTGTCGATGAAGCGGTATCCCGCATACTGGTCGGTCACCAGCACCCCATCAAGCTCACTGCCCAGCAACCGCTTCGCTGCCTCCTGACCGCGGCCAAACGCCGTCATGAAGCAGACCGCGACCTTGCTCAGGGCCAGCCACATCCAGCGTCGCTCACCGCCCCGCTGGTGCCGGGTTTCATCGGCATGGATGATGGCGGCAGACTGCACTTGCTGTTTGATGGCTTGGTGGGTCGGGGTGAGCATGGCGCTGACCCGGCCTTGCGCTTCACTGATGGCGCCTCGGCTAAAGCTCAAACCGAAGTGCTGCTTGAGCTGCTGCTGTATCTTGCTGATGCTCTGGTGGAACTGACCACTCTGCAAAGCGATATAGCTCAGCAGATTAGCCCCCATCTGGCTGTGGCTCACCGTATCGGGCAGGGCTGCTTCACTGGTGGTGACGCACCCACGGCAGGTGCCCCGATACAGCTGATGCTCTGTCACCACATAGCTGACCTCGGGCAGGTCAAACACCTGATGAACCCGGTAGGGCTTGTCATGGGACACCACCTGCTCACCACAGCAGGCGCACTGCCGGGCAGGATAGTGTGGTATTGCCGTCAGTCGGTCGTCCTCAGGATGACGTTCACGCCGCTGCCCCTTGTGGCCAGGCTGGGCACCACGAGCCTTGCCGGAAGCGGGGCGCTTGCGCGCAGGCGGGGTCCCCGAGCCATCAGTGGAGGGGGGCTTGGAGGAGTTATTGCTGTTTTGGTTGAGGCGGTCTTCAAGCTCGGCGATGCGCGCCATCAGCTTGTAAATCAGCTCGTTGGCTTGCTCGAGGGTCAGCGGCAGGCCGGGTGGTGGCGTAATGGGTTTGCTCATGACGTGATGGTGCCAAGCTGGCGGGATCAGGCAAGGGGCAACAGTGGATCAAGGGATGATCGTCTCACTTTTTCCTGTCAATGCCATCTGGGTGAACAGTTACGATCGCGAGAGGTGATCAGTTCCGACCACAAGGGGCTCAGCACCCCCAGGATGTTATCGTTGGCATGGAAATCGGCCGGGGCAGGATCGCATGCATGCACCTGCGCCAGGTTGAGGGTACCCGCCCAGTAGAGTCCCGGCTCGTGGATGTCCTGACTCCAGGCGAGATCCAGATAGAGGTGCTGGGCAGGCGCCATCACCACGGGGTAACCGGATGCGGCGGCATCCAGGCCGGCCTGGAAGCTGGTCCAGGCGAAGACGGTGGCCTCCCGGCTCACCTTGTCACCGTGCAGTATCTCCTCCCACCCCAGCATCTGCTTGCCCTTGCTGGTCAGGTACTGCTGGCAGTGGCGCAGCAGGTGCCCCTGCAGCTCGCGGCAATCCTGATACCCCTGCTCGGCCATGAGCTGCTGGCAGGCGGGACTGTCGGTCCAGACGCCGGTGGGCACTTCGTCCCCCCCATGTGAACCTGACTCCCGGGGAAGAGATCGCACACCTCGTCCATCACGGCGTCCAGGAACTCGTAGGTGCCGGGCAGGGCCGGGTTGAGCACGTTGTCGTCGAAATATTGCACCGAGAGGTAGCGGGAGCGGTCTGCCTCTTCCACCAGCAGCTCGGGCAGCGCCTTGATGGCGGCGTGACAGTGCCCCGGGATGTCTATTTCCGGAATGATGGTGATGCCAAGCCCGGCGGCGTAGGCGACCAGCTCGCGCACCTCGCTCTGGGTGTAGTAACCGCCATAAGGGTCGGGGCCGCCGCTCAGCTGGGGCCCCACCGCCAGGCCATGCCCGCGCCAGGCTCCCACGGCGGTCAGCTGGGGGAAGGCCTTGATCTCCAGGCGCCACCCCTCGTCATCGGTGAGGTGCCAGTGGAAGCGGTTGAACTTGTAGAGGCTCATCTGCTTGAGCAGGCGCTTGAGGGTGGCGATGGAGTGGAAGTGGCGGGCACAGTCGAGGAAGATGCCGCGAAAACCGAAGCGCGGTGCATCCCGCACCGTCAGGCAGGGCAGGCTCTCTCCGTGTTGCAGCGCCCACTGGGCCAGGCTCACCAGCCCGTGTCGCCAGCCCGCCTCGCCGGCGGCCCGGATGACGATCTCCTCAGGGGTGATGGTGAGCTCATACCCCTCGGGGGGAAGTGTCGCCTCGACGAGGTGGATCTCCGCATCGTGATCCTGGGTCAGGGCCAGGCCTGTCAGCTCGTTGAAATGGGCTAGCAGGGAGGCGAGGGGAACGGGGCCGTCGACGTGGGCCCGCTCGGCCAGCCGGAAGTTGCCTTCTGTATAAATCAGGTGGGCGGGCTGGGGCACGAGGCCATTGACGGCCTCCACCTGTGGCAGGTCGGGGCCCGGGGAGGGCGGGTTGGTCAGGCCAAGGTCTTCCCCCTCCAGCACCAGGGGTTGCAGCTGTCCCTTGCTCTCCAGGCTCAGGAAGAAACCCTTGGGCATATCGGAGTCATGCTTGAGCGGGGTGTTGCGACAACAGAAGAGCAGCTCGCTCACCCCCTCATGGGGCACCATGACCTTGTAACTGCCGCTCTGACGCTCCAGGGTGCCCCCTTCGATCGAGTGGGGATCGATCTGGCGGGCGAGGCAGAAGTGGAGTTTCCAGGGGGCTGCTGGCAGTTGGCTCAGGGTGAAGCGAAACCAGACATCGTCACCGTCACGGTGATCGACCCGGGTGTGGATCAGGGGTGCGGACATGGGAATTCCTCTGATGGGGTGAAGGAAACGGGAACCTGTCCCGCAGGTGTTGTCGGCCCGGCCAGGCTCAGGGATGCAGACATGGCAGCGCCTCCGTCCTGGCAAACAGGATGGCCCCCTCCAGCGCGTCGCGCTTGGGGGCGACCAGATGGAAGTGGCCCAGACGGGGGGCGAGGCGCGTGCCGATGCCGCCCAGCAGGGCGATCCGGTCTGCCCCGAGCTGGGTCATGCCCTCCAGCAGCATGCCGAGCTGGGCATAGGTCTCATCCAGCAGGGCGGTGGCGAGATCGTCCCCGTCGCTCGCGGCATCGAAGACCCAGGGGGCGAAGCGGCCATAGTCGGCCGGGATGGCGCGCGCAGCCCAGCGCACCACCTCGGCCTGATCCCGCTTGAAGTGATCCATCAGGCGCACCGCCAGGGTGCTGGGGGGCAGGATGCCGTCGTGGCAGAGCAGGGATTGCTGGATGGCGCGCAGCCCGAGCCAGGCGCCGCTGCCGAGATCCGAGACGGGGAATCCGCGACCCGAGCAGGTGCGAAGGCGTCCCTCCCGGTAGATGAGCCCCGCCGAGCCGGTGCCCGCGATCAGGATGGCCCCCTCCTGGCCGTCGAAGGCGCCGAGGCAGGCACCAAAGGCATCGGAGGTGAGCTTCACCCGCGCAAACGGGAAGGGCATGGTCAGCATGGCGTGGTAGCAGTCGGCGAGCTCGGCGGAGGCGAGTGCGAGCCCGACTCCCATCCGCTGTTCGCTCTCCCTGGGCAGACCCGCGTCGATGCGGGCCTGATCGATGGCAGCCAGCACATGGCCGTGGGCGAGGGCGATGCCCAGCTCCAGATTGGAGCCGGCGGCGCGCCCCTCGCCGAGCAGCTTGCCTGCGTTGTTGCGAATGCGGGCCCGGGTGTGGGTGCCGCCGCCATCCACCCCGACCCAGAACTCAATCATGGGGGCCTCCCTGCGCGCTTTGCCAGGTGATGGCCAGGGTAAACCTGGCTGGCGGTATGGAGGATCCAGGGCTCTCCCCGGTGCGAGTGATGTGTGAACCGCTCTCAATCATGGTGGCCTCCTTGTGCGCTCTGCCAGGTGATGGCCAGGGCGAACCAGGCGGCGTGCGGGATCCATTGCTCCCCCCAGCGCCAGTTCTGATCCAGCCGATCCTTGTACGCCTCTGGAATAAAGGCCACGTCATTTTCGTCATTGAAGCCGGCGGTGATGCCGTTGCAGATCCCCCCCTGCGCATTGGGGTAGCCGGCGGTGTATTCCGGGTTGTTGATGCCCTGACCCGCCAGCATGCAGGCGTTGAAGGGGTTTTTCCCCAGGATCCAGTCGAGCTGCTGCTGGCCGAAGGTGCAGAGCAGTGCGCTCTGCCCGGGCAGGTGCTGTGCGGCAGCAAATGCCATGGTGGCGAGTGACGCCAGCCGGGCGTTCTCCCCCTGCCACCAGTAACCGGATTCGTTGTGGTGGGGCATGAAAAAGCTCACCCGGGGCGCCTCATCGACCCCTTTCACATACTGGCGGGCGAGGGCGAAGGGATTGCCTGCCCGGGCCGCGAGGGCCAGCTCGGCCGCCAGGGCCTGCTCGGCGACGGTCCGGGCCGCCCACTGGCGCGCCGGATCCGGCTCGATGGCGAGATACTCCAGCAGTGCCAGTACCGGCAGGCCCGCCTCGGCGGCGTGGTAGTAGGGGCGAGAGCCATCGTCGTTGGCGGCCCAATGGTGGCCGAGATCGGGGTGGGCGCGCTGGCGGGCGCACAGCCGGCCGGCCCGATCCCGTGCCTCAGCGAGCCACTCGGCGCCCAGCGTTCTGGTGAGCTCGACCGCCGCCAGCAGGGCGCAATAGTCGTCGATGATGTTCTCGACCCCGTCGTCCAGGTAGGCGAGGTTGTGCTCGCGCAGGTGCAGGTAGCCGCGTCTGGCCGCTTCGGCGTACTGGCTTGTGTCAAGGTCGCCGCCACTCGATTCCCGGGCGGCGCGGGCCAGGGCGGCGATTGTCATGCCGCCCCCCTGGCGAAAACCCGCCTGCCAGCGGGCGGACTTGATCCCCTGCTGGGTCGCATAGGCGCACAGCTCCCGCTGCTCGGGATCCTTGCTCCACTTGTCGAACAGGGTCATGTAGAAGAAGCCGCGCTCGTCCTGCATCCGGCAGAGAAAATCCGCCCCGTGCAGCCCCTCGTCATTGAGCCGTTTGCACAGGTTCATCCCGTCGATGTCGCGACGTGTCGCCAGGAGCTCCCGGCACTTGAGCAGGGACCAGACCACCATGGGGGTCTGCTGGGGATTGAGGTAGTTGGCGTAGGAGAGGTGACTCAGGTACTTGCTCATGTCGCCGCTGGCGTCGAACCAGCCGCCATGTACGTCCCGGTGCTGATCGGTGCCAAAGAGGCGTGCCCTGCGGTCCGCCCGGTCGAAGGTGCCGCTGGCGCGTTGTCCCTTGAAGTAGTGGATGACATCGGAGAGGCAGCGGCGTGCCAGCAGCCCTCGGTCGATGGCAAAGGGGGGGGAGCGCACCAGACGCTCCTGCGCTTCCGTGGTCACGACGGCCTCCAGCCGGTAGTAGCCGGGCTCGGTGAAGGCGGAGAAATCGGCCCGCCAGTAGTGGCGCCCCTGCCAGCCGGGGACGCATCCCGCTGCCACCAGCGGCGTCTCCAGCAAAAGGTGGTCGTCCTCCTGGCGCAGCAACCTGACGTGGCCGCAGATATCGAGGTCGGCGCCGCACTGCAGCAGGGCGCTCTTCTCCCCGTCACATTCGTAACCCACCTGGTTGATCAAAAGTTCCATCAAGGTCTTACTCCGAAGGCTCGCCCCTGGCGGGCGAGGCTCATTGCGGGGCCTTGCGGCCCCGACGCGAGGCATGGCCGGGCGACGGCGCCCGGCCGCGGGCCTGCTTACCCCTGTTCGTGGAGGTAGCAGCGCACGAAGTGGTTGTCGGCGAGCCGGGTCACCGGGGGCAGGCTCTCCTTGCAGCGGGGCATGGCCTGATGGCAGCGCCCGGCAAAGGGACAGCCACGGGATTCCGGGGTCCAGAGCGGGATCTCCCCCTTGCGGCCTCCCTCCAGCTCGGCGTGGATGCTCTTCTCCGGATCCGGCACCGCCGAGATGAGCAACTGGGTGTAGGGGTGCTGGGGGTGGTGCAGGATCTCGTCCACCTCCCCCCACTCCACCATGTGACCCACGTACATCACCGCCAGATCTTCCGCCACGTAGCGGGCGGTGGCGATGTCGTGGGTGATGTAGAGCATGGAGACGCCGAGCTCGTTCTTCATCTGCTCCATCAGGTTGAGGATGCCGATGCGAATGGAGACGTCGAGCATGGAGGTGGGTTCGTCCGCCAGCACCACTTCCGCCTCCACCGCCAGGTTGCGGGCGATGTTGACCCGCTGGCGCTGGCCGCCGGAGAGCTGGTGCGGGTACTTGGCCGCGGTCGCCTTGGCGGGGGTCAGCCCCACCTTTTCAAGGAGGCCATAGACCATGTCGGGCAGATCCCGCTTGTCGCTCACCTTGCTGTGCAGCAGCAGGGGACGGGCGATGTGGTGGTAGATGGTGTGGGTCGGATTCAGTGAACCGAACGGATCCTGCCACACCATCTGCACGCTCTGGCGATAGTCCAGCAGGGCGGTGCCCTTGTTGAACTCCTCCAGGTCGCGGCCACGGTAGAGGATGCGGCCGTTGGAGAGCTTGTACATCTTGGCGATGATCTTGGCGATGGTGCTCTTGCCGGAGCCGGATTCCCCCACCACTGCCAGGGCGCGGCCCCGGTGCAGGTTGAAGGTGATGTCGGACAGTGCCCGCATCTTGCCGCTCTTGATGGCGTTGGAGTTGACGGCGAAGTCCTTGTAGAGGTGCTGGACCTCGATGATGGGCGCGTCGGTTTGGGCGATTTGCATGACAGACATCCTTAACAGCCAGCGGCCTTGTCCAGATGGATCGGAAGATCCGGTTGTTCCTCTGCTGCCTCATGAAGGTGGCAGGCAGCCTGTTGGCCGGGCCGGATCTCGGCCAGCCGGGTGTATTCCTGGCGGCAGCGCTCGTGCACCTTGGCGCAGCGTGCCTGGAAGCGGCAGCCCACCGGCACCTCCAGCAGATTGAGTGGGCTGCCAGGGATCCCCTCCAGCACGGTCTTGGGCCCATGCAGGGGGGGGAAGGAGTTGCCAAGGCCCCGGGTGTAGGGGTGCAGGGGCGCGGTCAGGATCGCCTTGGCCGGCGCCACCTCCACCAGTTCCCCCGCGTACATGATGCCGATGCGATCGCAGAACTCGACCATGAGCGAGAGGTCGTGGGTGATGAACAGGATGGAGAAGTTGAACTTCGCCTTGAGCGCATAGACCTTCTGCAAAATCTCCCGCTGCACCACCACGTCGAGCGCCGTGGTGGGCTCGTCCATGATCAAGAGCTCGGGGTTGAGGGCCATGGCGATGGCGATCACCAGCCGCTGGCGCATGCCGCCGGAGAACTGGTGCGGGTAGTCCTTGAGCCGGCTCGGGTGGATGTCGACGATCTCCAGCAGCTCCTGGGCGCGCTTGATCGCCTCATAGCGGGTCATGCCGGGGTTGTGGGCCAAGAGCACGTCGCAGAACTGCTCCTCCATGCGCAGCACTGGGTTGAGCGCATTCATGGCGGACTGGAACACCACGCTCGCCTGGCGCCAGCGGTAGCTGCGCAACCGCTCGTCGTCGAAGGCGAGGATGTTCTCTCCCTTGAACAGGATCTCGCCGCCGCTGATGTAGGCGGGCGGCTTGTGCAGCCTAGCCACCGAGAAGGCGACCGTGGACTTGCCGCAACCGGACTCGCCGGCGAGGCCGAACACCTCACCCGGCATGATGTCAAAACTGACCGAATTGACGGCGCGCACGTCGCCGCTCTCGGTGATGTAGTCGACACAGAGCTGGCGCACCGACAGCAGGGGTTGTTGCGGCTTCATGCTGTCTTCTCCTGAGCAGTGATGGGAGTGGCAAGCTGCTTCCAGCGACGCAGGCCCTTGTGGGAACGAAGCTGCGGGTTGGCGATTTCGTCGATGGCGAAGTTGAGCATGGCGAGGCCCGCCCCCAGGGTGGCGATGGCAAAGCAGGGGGCCAGGATCTCCCACCAGGCGCCCACCAGGATGGCGCTCGAGGTCTGGGCGTTGTAGAGCATGATGCCCCAGCTGACCACGGTCGGGTCGCCGAGCCCCAGGAACTCCAGGGTCGCCTCGGTGACGATGGCGTAGATGATGGACCCGATGAAGCTCACCCCGATGATGGAGATGAGGTTCGGCAGTATCTCCACCAGGATGATGCGCCAGGCCGGTTCACCCAGCACCTCGGCGGCGATGACGAACTCTTTCTCCCGCAGGGCCAGGGTCTGGGCGCGGATGACCCGGGCACCATAGGCCCAGGAGGTCAACCCTATGATGAGGGCGATCACCATGGGGGAGGCCTCTCCGATGAAGCTCGCCAGCACCAGCAACAGGGGGAGGTTCGGGATCACCAGCACCACGTTCATCAGGAAGGTGAGGCACTCGTCCACCACGCCGCCGAAGTAGCCGGCGGTGATGCCCACCGTGATGGCCAGGGCGCACACCAGCAGGCCTGCCCCGAAGCCCACCATCAGGGAGATGCGGGCGCCGTTGGTGAACTGGGCCCAGAGATCGTGGCCCATGCGGTTGGAACCCATCACCAGCTCCACGCTGGGGGGCTGGTGGGGGCGGGCGACCCGCTTGGTGGGTTCGTTGCTGGCGAGCAGCGGGGCGAACAGGGCCATCAGCACGAAGGTGACCACGATGGCGAGGCCGAAGGCGGCCTTCTTGTTACCCAGCAGGATTTTCAAGATAGTCGGCATACGCATCTTATTTGCCTCCTGTACGCAGACGGGGATCCAGGAAGACGTAGAGCACGTCCGCCAGGAAATTGAAGCTGAGCATGGTGATGGTCATGATGAGCAGTTGCCCCTGGATGAGGGGGTAGTCACGGGCCAGGATGCCCTGATAGAGGGTCAATCCCAGGCCGGGGTAGTTGAAGATCACCTCGGTGATGAGGGATCCGCCGATGACGAAACCGAGCGCCATGGAGAGGGCGGTGACGCTGGGCAGCACGGCGTTGCGGGCGCCGTAGTTGAAGATCACCCGGTTGCTGGAGAGCCCCTTGGCCTTGGCCATGGTGATGTAGTCCTCGCCCAGGAGGTTGATCATGTTGTTGCGCATGGTGATGAGAAAGCCTCCTACCTGCACGGCGGCCAGGGTGCCCACCGGCATGATGGCGTGCAGCAGGATGCTCTTGATGTGCTCCCAGCCAAAATCGGCGGGGATCTCGGGGCTGTAGGCGTAGCCGATGGGCAGCCAGCCGAGGCTCACTCCGAACAGGAAGAGGGCGAGCAGAGAGACCACCACGGGGGGGATGGCCTGCATCACCAGGGTGAGCGGGGAGAGGATGCTGTCCATGCGTCCGCCCCGGTACCAGGCGGCGAAGATGCCGACGATGGAGCCGATGGAGAAGCTCAGAATGGTGGAGGTGCCCACCAGGAACAGGGTCCAGCCGATGGCGCGGCCGAGGACGTCGGCAACCGGTTGGGGGTAGTAGCGCACCGAGGTGCCGAGATCCCAGGTGAAGACGCTCTTCACATAGGTGAGAAACTGGGTGCCGATGGGGCCGTCCACGAAACCGAAGGTGGCTTTGAGGGCTTCCAGCGCGGCGGGTTCCATCATGGCGCCGGCCCGGGCAAACATGACGGAGACGGGGTCCCCCGGCATGGCTCTGGGTAGCAGGAAGTTGATGGTGGCGGCCACCAGGAAGGCGACCAGATAGAAGGAGAAGCGTCTAAGTATAAATCCCATGGTGATACCTTTTACTGCAAGCCTGCCCCGCGCCGGGCAAAGCTCCCCCAACCCCGGCAGGTGCGGGGGATGGAAGACATGGCGGGGAAGAGGGCCCCCCGCAGGGGGCCGGGGTGATTAGCTGTTTGGCTTGAGTGACAGCACGTGCAGCAGACGCTCCGGAGTGTCCGGGTGAACCTGCGGCTTGGCGACCGGGTTGTCGGCACTGAACCAGCCATTGAAGCGCTTAGTGCTGTATTCGTACCAGGTCGGGTTGTTGAACACCGGGATGATGGTCTGGTTGGCCCCGACACGCTCCTGGATGGCGAACATGATCTCCTTCTGCTTGGCCGCATCGGCGGTCTGGGTGAAGTCGTCAATCAGCTTGTCGAGCTCGGGATCCTTGTAGCGGGGCGCCGCGAAGCGGTTGCCGCGCTCACCCATGTTGCGGGAGTGGAAAGCGGTCTCGAAGTACTTGTGCGGGTTGGCACCGGCAAAGTAACCCTGCAGGGCGACGTCGAAGTCACCGGTGATCAGGGACTCGGTCCAGACGGTGGCTTCCGGGGTGGCGGTCTTGGCGTTCAGGCCCAGGGCCTGCAGGCCTTCGACCCCGATCTGGACGGTGTTGACCCAGTCGGTCCAGCCGTTCGGTACCAGCACCTTGAACTCGATCTTCTTGCAGCTCGGGGTGTCGAGGAACTTGTCGCCGTCACAGTCCTTGTAGCCCGCCTGTTTCAGCAGGGCCTTGGCCCCTTCCAGGTCGAACTTGTTGTACTTGCCGTACTTCTTCTCGACGTCCGGGTTGTCCCAGGAGGCGAATGCCTTGCCAAGCCCTGACGGGTACTCGTTGACGGTGGGGTAGCCGTAGCCCGCGATGTCCACCATGGACTGGCGGTCCATGGCCATGGAGAAGGCGCGGCGGAAGTTGATGTCGTTGAAGGCTTCGTGGTTGCCCGGGTTCTTGCTCTGGAAGTTGACGTTGAACGCCACTGTGCCGGAGGCGGGGAACCAGTACTTGTTGTTCTTCGGATCGTTGCCGACGTAGAGGCGCTCGATGTCCGGCACGAAGGAGCCGAACCAGTCCACGTCACCCTTCATCACGGCGGCCAGTACCTGGTCGTTGGTGGCCATCTGCGGCATGCGCAGGCAGTCGATGGAGAGGCTGGCGTTGTCCCAGTAGTGCGGGTTGCGGCACTGGGTGTAGAGCTGGGCGGAGAAGTTGTCCACTTCGGTGAAGGGACCGGTCCCGACCGGCTTGTCGTTGGTGAAGGCCACCGGGTCTTTCACCGACTTCCACTGATGCTCCGGCACGATGGGCACCAGCACCAGGTCGTTCACCACGTCTCGGCCAGGTCGAATTTGACCTTGTGGTCACCCAGCTTCTCGACACCCTTGATCTGGGTCCAGATAGAGCGCTCGTCCAGCGCCTTGTTGGCCTTGACCAGGTTGAAGGAGAAGAGGATGTCGTCGGCGGTGAAGGCTTCACCATCGGACCACTTGACCCCTTCGCGCAGGTCGAAGGTGACGGATTTCAGATCATCGCTGAAGGCGTAGTGGGTAGCCAGACGATAGACGGGTTTGCCACCCTGCATATCGTTGAAGATCACCAGCGGCTCATAGATGAAGTGACGGGTGGTGTGGAGCAGACCCGCTTGCAGGAAGGGGTTGAAGTTCTTGACCCATGCGGTTTCCTGCTGGGCAACCAGGGTCAGCACCGTCTTGTTGTCGGCGGCCATGGCTGTGCCGGTGGCACCGGCAAGCAGAGTTCCCAGCATGACTGAGGTTGCGATTTTGGATACTTTGGCAAGCATATTTTTTCCTTTCTTATTGGTCTTCCATGGTTTTGGAATGGAGCACCGACATCGCATGCTTGGATACCGGCCCTCGCTGTTGGTCAGGTTTTGCACCCTTGTAGTTGTGTCGTCCAACGCCCTTAGAAAAGCAGAATTAACAGGAAAACAACAACTCTTCATTTCGTCGATATCGTAAAAATTGCACGGCGCACGTCATTATCGTCAAAATGCATTTTAAATCCTTTTAAATTATAAAGTTGCATTAATTCTCACAAAGTAAAAAGTCACCTTGCCACTCCCTGTTGCAACGATAATGTGAGCTGGATCGTGCTCGTTTTTTCCCCGTTGACACGGCTTATTTTTGCGCAGGAAACAAGCGGCTCATGTGGGCTGAGAGAAGTGTGCGCTGGTTCACGGGCGCGTGCGAAAAGAGCAAGGGGAGGTGAGCGGTGACGAGGGGCGGCACAGGGGATGACATGGGGGCATGCAAGAGCCTGACGGGCGGCGGACATTAAAAAAGCCAGTCGGTGAGACCGACTGGCTTTGAGGGGGAGTGGCGTGATTATTCCACCAGGCTGGCCCAGAGGTCGTACTCGTCCGCTTCGTCGATGCGGACCTTGACCATGTCGCCGGGCTTGAGGCCGGTTTCACCGTTCAGGTAGACCAGGCCGTCGATCTCGGGGGCATCGGCGGCGGAGCGGCCGGTGGCGCCCTCTTCGTCCACCTCGTCGATCAGCACCAGCATCTCTTTGCCCACTTTACGGGCCAGCTTGCGGATGGAGACCTGCTGTTGCAGTTCCATGAAGCGCTGGAAGCGCTCTTCCTGCACCTCGGCCGGCACCGGATCCGGCAGCTCGTTGGCCTTGGCACCCTCGACCGGGCTGTATTTGAAGCAGCCAACCCTGTCCAGTTCCGCCTTGTCGATGAAGTCCAGCAGCATCTGGAACTCTTCTTCGGTCTCGCCGGGGAAGCCGACGATGAAGGTGGAGCGCAGGGTGATCTCGGGGCAGATCTCGCGCCACTTCTGGATGCGCTCCAGGGTGCGCTCGACGGAGCCGGGGCGCTTCATCAATTTGAGGATGCGCGGGCTGGCGTGCTGCAGCGGGATGTCGAGGTAGGGGAGGATCTTGCCGTCGCGCATCAGGGGAATGACGTCATCCACGTGCGGGTACGGGTAAACGTAGTGCAGGCGCACCCACATGCCGAGCTTGGCCAGCTCTTCGCACAGGGCCACCATGCTGGTCTTGACCGGCATGCCGTCGTAGAAACCGGTGCGGTGCTTGACGTCCACGCCGTAGGCGGAGGTGTCCTGGGAGATCACCAGGATCTCCTTCACGCCAGCCTCTTTCAGGCGCTTGGCTTCGGCCAGTACTTCGCCGATGGGGCGGCTCACCAGATCCCCGCGCATGGAGGGGATGATGCAGAAGGTGCAGCGGTGGTTGCAGCCTTCGGAAATCTTGAGATAGGCGTAGTGGCGCGGGGTCAGCTTGACGCCGTGGGCCGGCACCAGGCTGGTGAAGGGGTTGTGGGTGGGTTTTTCCACGTATTTGTGGACGTGGCCCAGCACCTCTTCATAGGCGTGGGGACCGGTTATTTCGAGCACCTTGGGGTGGATCTCGCGGATCTGGTTCTCTTTGGCACCCAGGCAGCCGGTGACGATCACCTTGCCGTTCTCGGCCAGGGCCTCACCGATGGCTTCCAGGGACTCCTGCACCGCGCTGTCGATGAAGCCGCAGGTGTTGACCACCACCAGCTCCGCATCGTCATAGCTGGGCACCACGTCGTACCCTTCGGTACGCAGCTGGGTCAGGATGCGTTCGGAATCGACCAGGTTTTTGGGGCAACCCAAGGAGACGAATCCTACTTTGGGGGCCTGTTTTGTGTTGGACATCGCTCAATCACTCTTAGGTGGCTCTTATTCAAGGGCGCGGATTTTACCGGAATGGCTAACCAAAAACTATACAGCCGACACGTCGGAAGCGAACAATCTCTTTGCCCGGGGAAGCGGGGTGGGGCGGGCGTGACATGACCACGGGCAGGGAGGGGGCCGTCGCCGGTGCGGGCGGGATCACGATCCCTGTGCGCCGTCACCATTTGGCAGGAGGGGCAAAACGGGTGTCACTATACTCCCAACAGGCCTATCAGAAGGATGTGCGGGATGGAGAGTTCATTTGGTGAGAAAGTGCAGAATGTGCACGCCACCCTCAGGCAGCGGTTTGACAAGTTGAGCCGGGTGGCGATTGCCATCTACGACCCGCAGACTGACCAGCTCAAGACCTTTGCCCACAGCACGGACGGTGGCTCGCAGCTGTTGCAGTACGAGGTCAGGCTGAGCTAGGTGCCTTCCCTGCGCTACCTGGCCGAGCACCAGCGGCCCAGGGTGCTCGACACCCTGGATTCCCTGCTGGGCTCCCCCTCCGAGCACAGCCGCAAAGTGCTGGCGGCCGGTTACGCGTCGAGCTATACCGAGCCGCTGCTGCTCAACAGTCGCTTGTTCGGCCTTCTGTTTTGCGATGCCAAAGAGCCCGGTTACTTCGATGGCGCCATTTGCGGTGAGCTGGCGGCCTATGCCCAGATCCTGGCGGCCATCATCGCGGTGGAGTTCTTCTCCATCCAGACCCTGAACGGGGCCCTGACCACGGTGCGGGAGTTCAGCCGCTACCGGGACGAGGAGACCGCCAATTACCTGCACCGCATGTCGGCCTATTCGCGGCTCATCGCCAGGGAGGTGGCGGCCCATTACCCCTTGAGTGACGAGGAGGTGGAGTTCATTCACCTCTTCTCCGAGCTGCACGATATCGGCAAGATTGCGGTGCCCGACGCCATCCTGCTCAAGCCGGGCAAGCTCACGGCCGAGGAGTACGGGGTGATGAAGAGCCACCCCTTCAAGGGGCGGGAGATGATCGCCCTGATGATCCGCGAGTTCGGCCTGGACGGTATCCATCACACCGACATGCTGAAGAACATCATCGCCTACCACCACGAACGTTTCGACGGTCAGGGCTATCCGGAAGGACTGGCGGGGGAGGCGATCCCCCTGGAAGCCCGCATCGTCGCGGTGGCGGATGTGTTTGACGCCCTTACCAGCGAGCGCCCCTACAAGCAGGCCTGGCCCCTCGAAACGGCCTTTGAATACCTCAAGACCCATGCCGGCAGCCAGTTCGACCCTGTCTGCGTCGCGGCGGCGCTGCAAAGCCGGGAGGCGTTTTGTGCCATCCATCGGCAATATCGGGATCCCGTGATCACCTGATTGCGCCCCTCTCTCCTCCCCGGTTTCTCCCGGATTCCCCAGGCCCCGTCATCTGATGGCGGGGCCCTGGGGCCCTCTCGTTTCATCGCCTTTTGGTGCATCCGGCGCCGGGGGTTGTTCTGCGGCATTGCGGCTTTGCGGCGGGGCAGGGCGCCGCGGTGAGCGGGGCGGCCAACGGGAGGATTGTCCGGGGTAAGGTCATAAGAGTGCCTTATAAAAAGAGGCCAGATATTAGCCGTATGACTGACATGAGGCCGCTGGCGGGCACGACATGGCCGGGGCGGCGCCTCTGGCGGCCCGTCCCGTCGCGATGTCGGCTCGGTGGTGGCACTTTGATCATTTCAATAATTCTTGTATAGTTGAAATGAAGCATCCAAGGGGGGAGACCCATGAACAAAGAGACGGCCACCAAGGTCTTTGAATCGCTGGCTTCCGGCATCCGGCTCGAGGTGTGGCGGCTGCTGGTCAAGGCCGGGCTGAAGGGGCGGGTCGCGGGGGAGCTGGCCGGCGAGCTCGACATCGCCCCCAATACCCTCTCGTTTCACCTCAAGGGGATGCTCAACGCCGGTCTCTTGTCGGTGGAGCAGGAGGGGCGCTTTCTGCGCTACCGCGCCAACATCCCCCTGATGCTGGGGGTGATCGCCTACCTCACCGAGGAGTGTTGCGCCGGTCATCCCGAGGCGTGCGGCCTGCTGCCCGCCGGGCCCGGCAGCGCTTCCCGCGCCGAGGGGTCGTCGCCCTGCTGCGGCGAGTCGTAACAGGCCATGCCGGGCTGTCGATGCTCATGTGCCGTGTCATTCATCTATCCAACCTGGGGTGCGAGCGTGGATCGCACCGGGAGTCACCATGTCTGCAAACTGTGAGGCCAAGGCAGCCCCTGCCATCGGCTTTTTTGAACGTTATCTGACCGCCTGGGTCGCCCTCTGCATCCTGGTGGGCATTGGTCTGGGGCAGGGGTTGCCGAGTCTCTTCAAGGCCATCGGCGCCATGGAGGTGGCCAGGGTCAACCTGCCGGTGGGGCTGCTTATCTGGGTGATGATCATCCCCATGCTGCTCAAGATCGACTTTGGCGCCCTGCACCAGGTGAAGGGGCACCTCAAGGGAATCGGGGTCACCCTCTTCATCAACTGGCTGGTCAAGCCCTTCTCCATGGCCTTCCTCGGCTGGCTCTTCATCCGCGTGCTATTTGCCGACTGGCTGCCGGCGGATCAGCTGGACAGCTACGTGGCGGGCCTCATCCTGCTGGCGGCAGCCCCCTGCACCGCCATGGTGTTTGTCTGGAGTCGCCTCACCAACGGCGATCCCTACTTCACCCTGTCGCAGGTGGCGGTGAACGACCTCATCATGGTGTTTGCCTTTGCCCCGCTGGTGGCGCTGCTGCTCGGGGTCTCCAGCATAGTCGTGCCCTGGGATACCCTGCTCACCTCGGTGGGGCTCTACATCGTCATCCCCGTCATCCTCGCCCAGCTGCTGCGCAAGGCCTTGCTGAGAAAGGGGCAGGCCCATTTTGACGGCGTCATGACCCGCATCCAGCCCTGGTCGGTGGCGGCCCTGCTGCTCACCCTGGTGCTGCTGTTCGCCTTCCAGGGCAACGCCATCATCGAGCAGCCGCTGGTCATCGCCCTCCTGGCGGTGCCCATCCTGATCCAGGTGCTGTTCAACTCCGGGCTCGCCTACTGGCTCAACCGCAAGGTGGGGGAGAAGCACTCGGTGGCCTGCCCTTCCGCCCTGATCGGGGCCTCCAACTTCTTCGAGCTGGCGGTGGCCGCCGCCATCAGCCTGTTCGGCTTTCATTCGGGCGCGGCGCTCGCCACCGTGGTCGGGGTGCTCATCGAGGTGCCGGTCATGCTGCTGGTGGTGCGCGTGGTCAACGCCAGCAAACCCTGGTACGAGGCGGGACTAAGGCGCTAACGGATGGCCACTAACCCATTTCTATTCACTTGAGTCATGAGAGACAGGCAAATGAGTGCAATCACTATCTATCACAATCCAGAGTGCGGCACCTCCCGCAACACCCTGGCGCTGATTCGCAACAGCGGCGTGGAGCCCACCATCATCCACTATCTGGAGACGCCCCCCTCCCGCGACGAGCTGGTGGCCCTGATCGCCGCCATGGGCATGCCGGTGCGCGATCTGCTGCGAAAGAACGTGCCCCCCTACGAGGCGCTGGGGCTGGCAGAAGATCGCTTCAGCGATGACGAACTGATCGATGCCATGCTGGCCGACCCCATCCTCATCAACCGGCCCATCGTGGTCACCCCCCTCGGCACCCGGCTGTGCCGCCCGTCGGAGGTGGTGCTCGATATCCTGCCTGACCCGCAGCAAGGGGCCTTTGCCAAGGAGGATGGCGAGCAGGTGGTGGACGGTCAGGGCAAACGGCTTCGTTGAGCCCCTGCGCGTCAGCGTCTGACCCGCGCCGGGGGGATGCCCTTAACGGGCAGGCGCCAGATCTGCTACTGTGACCTTCGACTCATCACAGAGGGTGGAAACAATGAAGATTCGATTCTTGGTGATAGCCACGGCACTGGCGCTGGCCTCAACCCCCGGTCTGGCCGACTGGGCAAAGCTGAAGGAGGCCGCCTCCGAACTCGGTACCGCGGTGAGCGATACCAGCAAGGAGGCGTGGAAGGGGATCACCGATTTTTCCAAGGAGACCTGGGAGTCGGTGTCCAGCTGGGGGGCCGAGGCCTACAACAAGGCGGGGGCCTGGACGGCAGAGAGCGCGGCCACCGGCAAGGAGTGGCTGACCGCCGCCGACAAGAAGCTCGACACCATGCTCGAACCCAAGACCCCGGAGGAGGCGAGAACCGCCCTCGATACCATGGCCGATACCGCCCTGGTGCGGCTGTTCAACGAACAGCCCTCGGCCAAGTTGCTGTTTGACAAGGCTTATGGCTATGCGGTGTTCGACTCGCGCAAGTTCTCCCTGATGATCCACACCAATCAGGGGGCCGGGGTGGCCGTCAATCGCACCAGTGGCAAGCACACCTACATGAAGATGTTCGGTGCCGGTCTTGCGGCCGGGATCGGCGGCAAGTTCTACCAGCAGGTGATCCTGTTCGAAGACAAGGCGAGGTTCGATGCCTTCGTCAGCAAGGGGTGGGAAGCCACCTCCGAGGTGGGCGCCGTGGCGGGCAAGGAGAGCGCCGAGCTCACCGCCAAATACAATGGCGGCATGGCCATCTATCAGATTGGCGAGAAGGGGCTGTTGCTTGACGCCAACATCTCGGGCTCCAAGTATTGGCTGGATGATGAGCTGAACAAGTAACCCCTGCCAATCTGACCCGGTCTTTCATGGATGGCTAGAGATGTACCCTGTTTACTTGTAGGGATTTGCAGTAAAAAGAGGGCCTTGGGCCCTCTTTTTCATGGGGGCCGCACAGAGTCCGGCGACCAGGAGAGCAAGATGACCCATGAGGCCGAGCAGGATCGGATGGCTGCCCACCGCCGGGAGTGGGACAAGCAGAGCATCTATCTGCGGCTGCTGCTGGGCGATCCCCCCGGCTCTGCGGCCTGATCCCCGGATGGCCGGTGCCCGCCGGCCTGATCGCGCCCCGCTTTTATCCCTGATCTCGAGATCTCGCTCTGGTTGGCACCTTTATTGCTTCAAGCCAGTCAGTGTCAATGATTTGTCTGGGAAGGGAAGATGGAAATTAGCGCAAGCAGCCTGATGCAAGAGATGCAGGCCCTCAAGGTGGAAGCCGGTGCCACGCCGTTGACCCAGCCCGGTCGTCCGGTCAGCTCCGATTTCGGCCAGATGCTGCAACAGGCCCTGGACAACGTCAACGAGTTGCAGGGCACCGCCAACGATCTGCGTACCCGCTTCGATCTCGGCGACAAGTCGGTGGATCTCTCCCAGGTGATGATCGCCGGCCAGAAATCCTCCATCGCCTTCGAGGCGACGGTGCAGGTGCGCAACAAGATGGTCGATGCCTACAAGACCATCATGAACATGCCGGTGTAACTCGGGCCCATGGCGACCGAGCATCATGAAGATGTCAGCAACAAGGACATAAACCGTGGCAACTGATCAAAACGGCGATCTGCTGATCAACAACGAGGGGGCGGCCGCCCTCGACGAGCACGAGCAGAAGAGCTCGGCGCTGGGCTTCCTGTCCAACACCGATGTGTTGCGCCAGATCACCCTGATCCTGGGGCTGACCATCTGTCTGGCCATCGCCGTCTTCATCCTCTTGTGGGGCAAGGAGCCGGAGATGCGTCCCCTCGGCACCTTCACCACCCAGGAGCTGGTCTCCACCCTGGATTACCTGGATCAGCAGAAGATCCCCTATCAGGTGGATGGCAAGAGCGTGCTGGTCAGTGCCGAAAACTATGCGGACATCCGGTTGCGCCTGACCCGCGCCGGTCTGGCCAACAACAGCGACGCCAGCAACGACGGCGAAGCCATCCTGCTCAAGGATTCCAGCTTCGGCGTCAGCCAGCGCATGGAGAGCGAGCGCCTGAAACTGAGCCGCGAGCGCCAGCTGGCGAGCGCCATCGAGCAGTTCCAGAACGTCGCCAAGGCCCAGGTGCTGCTGGCTATCCCGAAAGACAACGTGTTTGCCCGCAACGAACGCAAGCCCAGCGCGACTGTGGTCCTGAGCCTCAAGGGCAACGCCCTGGGCCAGGGTGAGGTGGACTCCATCGTCGACATGGTCGCCTCCGCCGTTCACGGTCTGGAGCCGACCCGCGTCACCGTGACCGACCAGAACGGTCGCTTGCTCAACTCCGGCTCCCAGGATCCCCTCTCTGCCCAGACCCGCAAGGAGTTTGCGATGCAGCAGAAGCAGGAGCTCGAATACAAACAAAAAATTGACGCCATCCTGATCCCGGTGCTGGGGGCCGACAACTATACGGCGGAGGTGGATCTCTCCCTCGACTTCTCCCAGCAGGAGCAGACCCGCAAGACCTACAACCCGGACCTGCCGGCGGTGCGCTCCGAAATGACCATGGAAGAGAACAGCGCCAGCGGCAGCAACGGCGGGGTGCCCGGCGCCCTCTCCAACCAGCCGCCCGCTGCGTCCAACATTCCCGAGCAGGCAGCCGGCGCAGAAGGAACCGCCTCTTCCGGCCGTTCCCGCAAGGAAGCGACCCGCAACTTCGAACTGGATACCACCGTCAGCCACATCCGGCGCCAGCAGGGCGGCATTCGCCGCATGACGGTGTCGGTGGCGGTGGATTACAAGGCCATCCCCGGCGCCGACGGTGCCGTGACCCGGGAAGCCCGCAGCCAGGCCGAACTCGATACCCTGCGCCGTCTGCTGAGCGGCGGTCTGGGCTTTGACGTGACCCGGGGGGATACCCTGGAGGTGGTCGCCATTCCGTTCAACCGCCCGGAACTCGAGACCGTGGCTGACATTCCCCTCTACGAGCAGCCCTGGTTCTGGCGCGCGGTGCGCATCGCCGCCTCCGTGCTGGTCATCATAGTGCTCATCGTCACCGTGGTGCGGCCCATGCTCAAGCGCCTGCTCTACCCGGACGCCAAGCCGGAAGGGGAGCTGGACTTCGACAACCACACCGTGCTGGGTGGCGACGACGAACTGAGCCTGCTGGCCGCCCAGGCCGAGGCCGAACCGGTATTCGGTCTGCGGGATGGTCAGCTCAAGCTGCCTGACCTGCACCGTGACGAGGATCTGCTCAAGGCCGTGCGCGCCCTGGTAGCGAACGAACCTGACCTGGCCGCCCAGGTCATCAAAGAATGGGTAACCAAAGATGCCTGAAGAGAATAAAAGCCAGGTCACCGGCAACGACATCACCGAAAGCCAGCGCCTGATCCTGGATCAGATGGGCGGCATGGAGATGGCGGCGGTGTTGATGCTGAGCCTCAACGAGGAGGACGCGGCCCAGATCTTCCGCCACCTCGAGCCCAAGCAGGTGCAGCGGCTCGGCATGTCCATGGCCTCCATGTCGGATTTCAGCCACGATCGGGTGGCGGCGGTGCATCGTCAATTTATCGACGATATCCAGAAGTACACCAACATCGGCATCGGCAGTGAAGACTTCGTGCGCAAGGCCCTGGTGGCGGCGCTCGGGGAGGACAAGGCCAGCAACCTGGTGGATCAGATCATCTTGGGATCAGGTGCCCGTGGCCTCGACTCCCTCAAGTGGATGGATGCCCGTCAGGTGGCCAGCATCATCCAGAACGAGCACCCGCAGATCCAGACCATCGTCCTCTCCTATCTGGAGCCGGAACAGTCCGCCGAGATCCTGAGCCAGTTCCCGGAGCAGGTGCGCCTGGATCTGGTGATGCGCATCGCCAACCTCGAAGAGGTGCAACCGGCGGCGCTGCAGGAGCTCAACGACATCATGGAGAAACAGTTCGCCGGTGCAGCCGGTGCCCAGGCGGCCAAGATGGGCGGCCTGAAGGCGGCGGCCAACATCATGAACTACCTGGACACCAACATCGAAGGGCAGCTGATGGACTCCATCCGCGAGTCGGACGAGGAGATGAGCCAGCAGATCCAGGATCTGATGTTCGTGTTCGAAAACCTCATCGACGTGGACGATCGGGGCATCCAGACCCTGTTGCGGGAAGTGCCCGGGGATCTGCTGCAACGGGCCCTCAAGGGGTCGGACGACCAGATGCGGGAAAAAGTATTCAAGAACATGTCCAAGCGGGCCGCCGAGATGCTGGCGGACGACCTCGAGGCCATGGGGCCGATCCGGGTCTCCGAGGTGGAAGCCGCCCAGAAGGAGATCCTCTCCACGGCGCGCCGCCTGGCGGATGCGGGCGAGATCATGTTGGGGGCGGGTGGTGGCGAAGAGTTCCTCTAAGCCATGGGCCATGGAATGTGCGATGATGTCGGCCCCTGTACCCGGCCCTCGATAGGAGTCTCTTCGGCACATGAATGACAAGAACAGCAAACTGCGCGGCTATCTGAGGCCCGATTCCGACACGGCGCAGATTGAGACCTGGGGCTGGCCAGAGATGGAGACCGAAGCCGAGGTCGAGACCAATGCCCTTGGGCTGGCTCCTGACTGGTATCGTCAGGAGCAGGCCGATGCGGCACTGCCGGAAGAACAACCCGAAGAACCCACCCCCAGCATCACCGCCGAAGAGGTGGAGGCGATTCGTCAGGCCGCCTGGGAAGAGGGGATGCGCGATGGGCGCGAGGCCGGTTTTGCCAAGGGGCTGGAAGAGGGCAAGCTCGAAGGCTTGCAGCAGGGCCACCAGGCCGGGCTGGAGCAGGGCAGGGAAGAGGGACTCGCCATGGGGCGGGAGCAGGTGGAGCTGGAGATAGCCCGCTGGCAAGCCCTGGTCTCACGCCTGGCCACTCCCCTTGGCGAGATGGACGAGGCGGTGGAGCAGCAGCTCATCGCCCTGGTGCAACAGCTCGCCCGCGCCCTCATCCGCCATGAGGCGCAAACCTCCCCCACGCTGCTGCTGGAGGCCCTCAAGCAGGGGTTGGCCCTGCTCCCTGCCGCCGAGCAGGGGGTCACCCTGATGCTGCACCCGGAGGACGTGACCCGGGTAGAGGCCGCCTTTGGCGCCGAGGAGTGCGCCAGGCGCCACTGGCGGCTGCAAAGCGAGCCCACCTTCTCCCCCGGCGATCTGCAACTGGCCACCGAGCTTTCCAGCATCGATCTCACCCTCTCCGGGCGCATCGATCAACTGCTGCGCAACTTCCTGCGTGACAACGCGAGCTGAGCCATGGCCCGGTTCGAACCCGTCGTGCAGCGTCCTGCTGACGGCATCATCAGGCACTCATCGTCGGAGGCGACATGACGGCACCCCTTCTTGATCGGCTTAAAGGCTACCGGGTTCGCGAGCAGGCCCCCATACCGCCGGTGGCGGGCAAGCTCACCCGGGTGGTGGGGTTGACCCTGGAAGCCATTGGCTGCCGCGCCGCCATCGGCTCCCTGTGCCGCATCGATACCCAGGATGGGGCCCTGGAGGCCGAGGTGGTGGGGTTTGCCGGGGATCGCCTGTTCTTGATGCCGAGCGAGCAGCTCAAGGGGGTCATTCCCGGCGCCCGGGTGGTGCCCGTCACCGAAGATCACGGCATTCCGGTGGGCATGAGTCTGCTTGGCCGGGTCATCGACGGCATCGGCCAGCCCCTGGACGGGCTCGGTCCCATCCTCTCGTCCCAGACGGTGCAGTTCGCCCAGCACCGCATCAATCCCCTGGCCCGTCGCCCCATCCATCAACCCATGGACGTGGGGGTACGGGCCATCAATGCCGTGCTCACCGTGGGCCGGGGTCAGCGCATGGGGCTGTTCGCCGGCTCCGGTGTCGGCAAATCCGTGCTGCTTGGCATGATGACACGGGGTTCGGTGGCGGATGTCGTCGTGGTGGGCCTCATCGGCGAGCGGGGCCGGGAGGTGAAGGAGTTCATCGAGGAGATCCTCGGCGCCGAGGGACGCGAGCGCGCCGTGGTGGTGGCCGCCCCTGCCGATGCCTCGCCGCTGATGCGCCTCAAGGGGTGCGAGACGGCGCTCGCCATCGCCGAGTATTTCCGCGAGCAGGGGCTCAACGTGCTGCTGCTGATGGATTCCCTCACCCGCTACGCCCAGGCACAGCGGGAAATTGCACTGGCGGTGGGGGAGCCGCCGGCCACCAAGGGCTATCCCCCCTCGGTGTTTGCCAAATTGCCGGCGCTGGTGGAGCGGGCCGGCAACGGCAGCGACGGCCAGGGCTCCATCACCGCCTTTTTCACCGTGCTGACGGAGGGGGACGATCTGCAGGATCCCATCGCCGACGCGGCCCGGGCCATCCTCGACGGCCACATCGTGCTGGCGCGGGAGCTGGCGGATGCGGGGCACTACCCGGCCATCGACATCGAGAAGTCCATCAGCCGGGTCATGCCCATGGTCACCTCGCCTGAGCACATGGAGCTGGCGCGCACCTTCAAGCAGTTCTACTCCCTCTACCAGCAGAACCGGGATCTCATCACCATAGGCGCCTACAGCCAGGGATCGGATCCCAGGATCGACCGGGCCATCATCCAGAAACCCTATCTGGATCAGTTCTTGCAACAGAAGATGCGCGAGGTCATTCCCTACGACGAAGGCCTGCAATCCCTGCACATGGTCGCCATGCCATTGATGCGTTGAGCCGATAATGCCGCTGGAGTGCCGAGATGAGTAAAGGATTGGAGTTGCTGGCGACCCGATTGGTGGAGGCCGAGAACCAGGCCGCCATGGCGCTGGCCAAGGCGCAGCAGGACTTGAAGCTGTTTATGGAGCAGCAAGAGGCGCTGAATCAGTACCGCCAGATCTATCACCAGCAGTGGACCGACCGCGGTCTGCAGGGGATCAGCCCCCAACAGAACAGCCAGTATCACGCCTTCATCAACAAGCTCGAGAATGCGGCCACCCAGCAGTACCAGGGGGTGCTTCAGGTGCGCGAGGCGCTGGCCCAGTGCCGTACCCAGTGGCTCGAGGCCCAGCAGCGGCGCAAGGCGGTGGAGCTGTTGCTGGAGAAGAAGGCGGACAAGGTGCGCCAGAAGGCCCAGCGCCAGGAGCAGAAGATGCTGGACGATTACGCCATCCAGCGTCGTTACCACCAATCTGGCCTGTAATTTGCTTTCCATAGTCTGAACGGGCACGTGGCCTACCCCGCTGCTCGTGCTGTCATCACCGAATCGTCGCCAGGGATCCCAGCATGATACAGACCCAGTTGATTAAAACGCCCGCTCAGGTGCTTTCCAGCGACAGCAGTGCGTCCTCGGCGCTTCCCATCGGAGGAGTAGAGGGGGGTCAGCTGCCGGTCGATGGCAAGGTTGCCTTCTCCGACGCCATAGTCAGGGCCCAGCTGATGGGCAAGGCCCCCGCCAGTCAGGCCGCGATGACGCCTCAGGTGAGTGACGATATCCCGCAGACGAACGGCGCTGATGCCAAATCTTTGGCGTCTGCCGACCTCCCTGCCGACGAGACCCAGCCCGCGAGGGCGGCGGGTGACGAGCCGGGTCTGCCCCCCGACGATTTCCTTCAGCAGTTGCAGGCCTCCCTGCGTCAGGACGTGAGCCTGGTGCACCCCGCCGTGCCTCCTTCACCTCAGGGAGAGAGTGCGCCCGTCGACGGCAATGACTTGCCGCCCGAGTCGCAGCCGCTGGTCGAGTCCCGTGCCCTGTCCGGGCCCGGTGCCGAAGGCAAGGGCGTTACCGCAAAGCCTGCACCGATGCCGCCGAGCGGCCCTGTGCCGGGCAGCGCAGGACTGACCGAGCTGGCACAGACCGATCCGGTCCAGACCGTGGCGACGGCGCATGGCCCGATGCAGAATGCGTTGGCAGAAACCGGCTTGGCACAAACAGATCTGGCACAGACCGGGGCGACAGCCCGTGGCCCGATACAGAGTGGCCAGGCACAGGGCGACGTGACACAAAGCGACCTTGCCAGAGGCGCCCTGGCTCAGACCGGATTCGCAAAGGCTGAGCCAGCACTAGCAGCGGACGGCGAGACGACGCAAACCGCGGTGCGCGGCGATGTCCAGAGCGTGGATAAATCTGCTACGACCGAGGCTGGCGCAAGCAAGGGGGGACAAGGGACCCTGGCAGACGCCCTTGTGGCGAGCGACGCAGAGCTCGGATCCGCCGCTCCCGACCAGATTGCGGAGAAAGGCACGGAGAAGGGTACAGACAAGGCCGCCGACACTGGCGCCACACGGGCCAAGACCGAGGGGCCATCCCCCCTGTCCGGCGCGGAGCGGGCGGCTTTGCTATCAAAAGTGATCCCGAGCCCGGAGGCCGCTGCTGACAAGGGAACCGGCACTGCGGTACACCTCGAAGCCCCAACGGCGCAGGCCGGTGCGGCCAGGTCCTTCGGCGAGGGGCTGGTCAAGGTTGGTCTGGACAGTCAGGTGACAGCCCAGGGTGACGCGCCCAATGCCGCTGGGAACCTGCCCCGTGAGGCCAGCACCCGGGACGGGCTGACGGGCACGACCGGGGACGGCAAGCCCGGCTCGGCTCAGGACGTATCGGAGAACAAGCCGGTGCAGGCAGCCAGGCTCGAACAGAATACGACCAAGCCGGAACAGAATACGGCTCAGACCGGCAGCCCCAGCCCGGCAGCCGCCCCCGTGAGCACCCCGGAGCCGACGCTGGCGGCGCCGCAACAGATCCTGGCCCGCCAGGAGTCCCAGGGGCCCCAGGCCTCTCTGACGGCCTTGTCGGCCGGCATCCAGCAGATGGAGTCGGCCCCCGCGATGGTCAAGGTTGCCGCCGAGTTCAAGAAGAGCGATATGAAGGGGTCCCTGGACGAAGTGGGCAAGCCTGGCGGGGTTGAGACCAAGGGGGCGGGACAGACCGACGCCACGGCCTCCCTGCCGCCTGCCCAGACGGCGGCTGGCGAGAGCAAGCCCGCGGCCGAGCTCGCCGCACGGCGGGAGCCCCAGAGTCTGCCCCACCTCAAGCTGGCGACCCCGGAGGCGCCGGCCCAGTTGCACCAGAAGGTGAACCTGATGCTGGCGGACAAGCTGCAACAGGCGGAGATCCAGCTCGACCCCCTGGGCCTTGGCAAGATGAAGATCCAGATCCAGATTGATGCCTCCAGCCAGGCCAACGTCCACTTCATGGTGCAGCATGGCCAGACCCGGGAGATGCTGGAGCAGGCCATGCCGCGGCTGAGGGAGATGCTGGCAGGGCAGGGGATCCAGCTCGGCCAGACCGTGGTGCAACAGCAGGCGCAGCAGCAAGCCTTCCAGCAGCAAGGGCAGTCATCCTCCCAGGGTCAGTCCGGTTTCGGTGACCAGGGGCGACAGGGGGGAAATGGTGGCGGCAGCGATGGCAGAGAGGCCGAGGGGAGCGCTCGCAACCTCACGCTGCTGGTGGAATCGGCAAACGATGCCGGAATCGATTTCTATGCTTGATGCATTCTTAAGTAAGTTTATGATACCGAACAAGTTTGAGACTAGGGTGGACAAGGGATGGCAGACGATAACGAACTGACGCTGAAGGATCCGGCGGCAGGCAAGAAAAAGAAGCTGATCATGATAGTCGCCCTGGCCGTCGTGCTCCTTGGCGGGGGCGGCGCCGGCGCCTGGTTCATGCTCGCCGGTGGGGATGAGCCCGCTGCCGAAAAGAGCGAGGCCAAGCCGGAGGCGAACACGCCCCAGCCCTCGCTCTATGTGGGCATGCCCCGTCCCTTCGTGTTCAACGTGGCGGGAGGCCAGCGGGATCGGCTGGTGCAGATCAAGATCCAGCTGATGGTGCGCGGCACCGCCGACGAAACCCTGGCCAAACAGAACATTCCCCTGATCGAAGGCACCTTGCTGCGGGTCTTCAGCTCGGCGACCGCCGAACAGCTGATGACCTTCGAGGGCAAGGAGAAGCTGCGTCAGGATTCGCTGGAAGAGTGCCGCCGGGTGCTGAACGACCTGGTCTCTTCTCCCGTAATCGAACAAGTGCTGTTTACCGGCTTTGTCATGCAATGAAAGGTGAAGCGTGAGCGATCTGTTAAGTCAGGACGAGATTGATGCCCTGCTGCATGGCGTCGACGATGTCGAGGAGGAGGAGCTGGGATCAGCCGGAGATCCCGGTATCGCCCAGTTCGACTTCTCCTCCCAGGACCGCATCGTCCGCGGCCGCATGCCGACCCTGGAGCTGGTGAACGAACGGTTTGCCCGCCACATGCGCATCAGCCTGTTCAACATGATGCGGCGCACCGCCGAGGTCTCCATCAACGGCGTGCAGATGCTCAAGTTCGGCGAATATGTCCACACCCTGTTCGTGCCCACCAGCCTGAACATGGTGCGTTTCCGCCCCCTCAAGGGGACGGCGCTCATCACCATGGAGGCGCGGCTCGTCTTCATCCTGGTGGAGAACTTCTTTGGCGGTGATGGCCGCTACCACGCCAAGATCGAGGGGCGGGAATTCACCCCCACCGAGCGGCGCATCATCCAGATGCTGCTCAAGCTGGTGTTCGAGGACTACAAGGATGCCTGGGCACCGGTGATGGACGTGGGCTTTGAATACCTTGACTCCGAAGTGAACCCTGCCATGGCGAACATCGTCAGCCCCACCGAGGTGATCGTGGTGAGCTCCTTCCACATCGAGCTGGACGGCGGTGGCGGCGACTTCCACGTGGCCATGCCCTACTCCATGCTGGAACCCATCCGCGAACTGCTGGATGCGGGGGTGCAGAGCGACAAGGGGGATACCGACGTGCGCTGGAGCAAGGCCCTGCGCGACGAGATCATGGACGTCAAGGTGGAGCTCAAGGCCAAGCTGCTGGAGACCGAGCTCTCCTTGCGTGAGCTGATGGAGCTCAGACCCGGGGACATCATCCCGGTGGAGATGCCGGAGAACCTGCTGGTCTTTGTGGAGGACTTGCCCACCTTCCACGCCAAGATGGGGCGCACCAAGGAGAACGTGGCGCTCAAGATCACCGACAAAATCAAGCGCCCTGACGGGGTCAAGACAGAGATGCATCTGGTGACCCGCGGGGGCGTGCGCATTGATGGCGAAGCCGAGCTGGAAGAGCTCGAGCGAAGCATCTCTGACAAACACCCTGATTGATCCTCCCCCAGGGGAGGTGTTGCAACACTGAGGAATTGAAGATGAGCGGAACCGATGACGAGCAGGATTTGATGGCTGACGCCTGGGCGGCCGCACTGGAGGAGCAGGTCACGGCCGAAGCCAAGCCTGCCCCCCTTGAGGAGTTGAAGGACGAAGCCCCTATCAGCGCTGAAGAGCGGCGCAAGCTGGACACCATTCTGGACATCCCGGTGACCATCGCCATGGAAGTGGGCCGCAGCCAGATCAGCATTCGCAACCTGCTGCAACTGAACCAGGGCTCGGTGGTGGAGCTGGATCGGGTGGCGGGTGAACCCCTGGACGTGCTGGTCAACGGCACCCTGATCGCCCACGGCGAGGTGGTGGTGGTGAACGACAAGTTCGGTATCCGCCTTACCGACGTCATCAGCCAGATTGAAAGGATCAAGAAGCTCAAATGATCCGTGTGCTCCCGTTGTGGCTGTTTTCCCTGCCAGCCCTGGCCAACCCGGGGGTAGGGGCCAATCCCCCCAGCCTCACCTCCTGGCTGCTCTCCAGCCTGATGGTGATCGGCCTTATTCTGGTGCTCGGCTTCCTGCTCAAGAAGAGCAAGCTTTCCCAGGTGATGGGAGGGGGCCAGATGAAGGTCATCGCCACCCTGCCCCTTGGCTACAAGGAGAAGCTGATGGTGGTCAAGGTGGGCGGCCAGCAGCTGCTGGTCGGGGTGACGCCGCAGCAGGTCAACTTCCTCTATCGCCTGGAGGAGCCGCTGGACGAGAGCCAGCCCCAGGCGTTCTCCGAGCAACTGGGCAAACTGATGGGCAAGCATGAAAAACGTTAACTGGATCGGGTGGCTGGCACTGCTCTCCCTGATGCTCTCGCCCCTGGCGATGGCCCAGGACGGCATGTCTGCACTCACCGTCAAGACCATGGCGGATGGCAGTCAGGAGTACAGCCTGACCCTGCAGGTGCTGGCGCTGATGACCGCGCTCTCCTTCCTGCCGGCCATGGTGATCATGATGACCTCCTTCACCCGGATCATCGTGGTGCTCGGCATCCTGCGCCAGGCCATCGGTCTGCAGCAGAGCCCCTCCAACCAGGTGCTGATCGGCATCGCCCTCTTCATGTCGTTTTTCATCATGTCGCCGGTGCTGGATCGCATCAACAACGAGGCGCTGCAGCCCTATCTGGCCGAGACCATCGGGGCCAAGGAGGCCCTGGAGAAGGCGGAGCTGCCCATTCACCAGTTCATGCTGGCCCAGACCCGGGTCAAGGATCTCAATACTTTCATGGAGATAGCGAACGTGCAGGTGGCCGAGCCTGCGGACGTGCCGCTGCGGGTGCTGATCCCGGCCTTTGTCACCAGCGAGCTCAAGACCGCCTTCCAGATAGGCTTCATGCTGTTTCTGCCCTTCCTGGTCATCGATCTGGTGGTCGCCAGTATCCTGATGGCCATGGGGATGATGATGCTCTCCCCCATGCTGGTCTCCCTGCCGTTCAAGCTGATGCTGTTCGTCATGGTGGATGGCTGGAACCTCATTCTGGGCTCCCTGGCCACCAGCTTCGGGCTGGGCTCGGGTGGTTAGGGGAGGGCAGACCCTCCCCCGGCTCTCCCCTTCATTTGGGGAGGAGGCGAAGAAGCCTCTCTTTCTCTCGAAGGAGGAGGTCGGGAGGATGCGGCCCTGGGCAAACCCATCACAAGGAGCGAGCAATGAGTCCTGAAACCTTCGTCGACGTCTTTCGCGAGGCGCTTTGGCTGGTGACCATCATGGTGTGCGCCGTGATCCTGCCGAGCCTGATGGTGGGGTTGGTGGTCGCCATCTTCCAGGCCGCCACCTCCATCAACGAACAGACCTTGAGCTTCCTGCCCCGTCTGGTGGTCACCCTGCTGGCCCTGGGAGCGGGGGCCCACTGGGGATTGCAGAGTCTGATGGACTTCTTCCAGCTGATGGTGAGCCAGATCCCCGAGGTGGTGGGCTGATGCCAGCCAAGGGCCACCCTTTCGCTCTGGCCGAGGCAGACCGGGGCCTGCGTCCTCCCGTTGGCCTGCCCCTGCCGGGAGTGCCGCTGTCATGACCTACACCACGGCGCTCATCATGGAGTGGCTCTCCTCCATCCTCTGGCCCCTGGCCCGGGTGAGCAGTCTCCTGATGGTGATGGCGGTCTTTGGCAGTCGGCTCGCCCCCGCCCATATCCGTATCGGCCTGGCGCTGGCGATCACCCTCATCATCGCCCCCCTGCTGCCCCCCATGCCGAAGATCGAGCTCTTCTCCCTCGGCAGCTTCCTGGTGCTGGGGCAGCAACTGCTCATCGGCATCGCGCTCGGCCTCATGACCCAGTTCCTGCTGGAGACCTTCGTGATGGCGGGTCAGGTCATCGCCATGCAGACCAGCCTGGGCTTTGCCACCCTGGTGGACCCCATGAACGGCCAGTCGGCTCCCGTCGTGGGCCAGTTCTACCTGATGCTGGCGACCCTGGTGTTTCTCGCGGTGGACGGCCACCTGCTGATGCTGCGCATGGTGGTGCTGAGTTTCGAAACCCTGCCGGTATCTGACAGCGGACTCACCCTGCCAGCCATCCGCAGCCTGGTGAGCTTTCTCGGGGTCATGTATCAGGCTTCTCTGGTGATGGCGCTCTCGGCCATCATCGCCCTGCTGCTGATCAACTTCGCGTTCGGGGTGATGACCCGTGCGGCCCCCCAGCTCAACATCTTCAGCATCGGCTTTGCGGTCAGCATGATGTCGGGCCTGTTCATCCTCTGGCTCACCATCGGTGGCTTCATGGGACACTTCGACGCGCTCTGGGAGCGGGTGCAGGAGACCAGCTGCGAGCTCATCAACGTTCAGTGCTTCGGGGGCCAGCATGACTGAGGCCCTCCCGGTTGCGGCCCTTTTGCCGCCACTCTGGCGGGCCGCCAGTCGGCTGATGCCGGCAGGAGGCCAGCATGGCTGATACCGATCAGGAACGCACAGAACAACCCACGGGCAAACGACTGCAACAAGCCCGGGAAAAAGGGCAGATTGCACGTTCCAAGGAGCTGGGTACCGCCAGCGTCCTGCTGGCGACCGTGTTCGGCCTCCTGATGATCAAGGAGAGTCTGGCAGGGGCCATGATCAAGGTGCTCACCATGGGCTTTACCCTGGACCGGGATCAGGCGTTCGACCCCAATGCCATGGGGGCCATGGTGCCTGCCCTGCTGGGGGAGCTGATCCAGCCTCTGGGGCTGCTGTTCATGCTGGTGATCATCGCCGCCTTCGTCGGCAACACCCTGCTCGGCGGGATGAACTTCTCCTCCGAGGCCATGCTGCCCAAGTGGAGCAAGCTGAGCCCCCTGAGCGGCATCAAAAGGATGTTCGGGGTGCAATCTCTGGTGGAACTTGTCAAATCCATCGCAAAAGTGGTGTTTATCAGTCTGTTTGCCTGGTGGATGCTGTCGAGCCAGTTCAACCATCTGCTGAATCTCTCTCTCGAGGGCTTTCCCGGCGGCATCGTCGATGCCCTGGACCTGCTGCTCTGGATGCTGATCATCCTCTGCTGCGCCCTGATCCCCATTGTCGCCATCGATGTGCCGTTCCAGAGCTGGAACCACAATCGCCAACTCAAGATGACCAAGCAGGAGATCAAGGACGAGTTCAAGGACAGCGAAGGCAAGCCCGAGGTCAAGGGGCGGATACGCCAGTTGCAGATGCAGATGGCCATGCGCCGCATGATGGGGGATGTCCCCAAGGCCGATGTGATCATCACCAACCCGACCCACTACTCGGTGGCGCTCAAATACGATGCGGGCAAGCCGGGGGCGGCACCCAAGGTACTGGCCAAGGGGGTCGACGAGGTGGCGATGAAGATCCGGGAGATCGGGCGCGAATACGACATCCCCGTCATGTCCTCCCCGCCGCTCACCCGGGCCCTCTACCACGCCACCGAGATTGGCCAGGAGATCCCGGAGGGGCTCTTCGCCGCCGTCGCCCAGGTGCTGGCCTATGTCTATCAGCTCAAGAAGTTTCGCCGTGGCCGCGGCCGGCGCCCGACCCCCATCGCCACGGATCTGCCCATTCCACCCGAGTTTCGCAAATAACGCAGTGGTGGCAGCCTGATCCCGGGTTCTCTCCCTTGTGCCCCCCGCGTTTCGCAAATAAAGCGGCCACCATCCGATCTCTCCCTTGTGTCGCAAACAAGGCCGCAATCTCCCTGTCGAGGCGCGGCGCCTCGCCCCATGGCCTGGGCTGGCCTTTGGCCTGCTTGGTGAAGGCAGCTTCCCCCCTGTCACCATTCCCCGTGACGCCAACGACGGACTTCTGACAGCGTTAAAATAAAAACCATATAGATCAATGCATTGAATCCTTGGCTTGATATTTGCTTTAATCCGCTATTGGCAGTTTATCATTGAGATGCACGATGGGATTCAAAGCGGGACTGGGCCGTTTCAAAGAGTACAAATGGCTGCTCAGCAGAGGGGTAGGGACGCCACTGCTGGTATTGGCCTCTCTGGGGATGGTGGTACTCCCCATTCCGCCCCTGATGCTGGATATCCTCTTCTCCTTCAACATCGCCCTCTCCATCGTGGTGCTGCTGGTGGCGGTCTATACCCGCCGCCCCCTGGAATTTGCCGCCTTCCCCACCGTCTTGCTGATCGCTACCCTGCTGCGGCTCGCCCTCAACGTTGCCTCCACCCGGGTGGTGTTGCTGGAAGGCCACAACGGCAGCGCGGCGGCAGGCCATGTGATCGAGGCGTTCGGCAACGTGGTGATCGGCGGCAACTATGCCGTGGGCATCATCGTCTTCATGATCCTGGTGATCATCAACTTCGTGGTGGTCACCAAGGGTGCGGGCCGGATCTCCGAGGTGAGCGCCCGCTTCACCCTTGACGCCATGCCCGGCAAGCAGATGGCCATCGATGCGGACCTGAACGCCGGTCTCATCAACCAGGAAGAGGCCAAGAAGCGCCGTCAGGACGTGACTCAGGAAGCGGACTTCTACGGCTCCATGGACGGTGCCTCCAAATTCGTGAAAGGGGATGCCATCGCCGGCATCATGATCCTCTTCATCAACATCATCGGCGGCTTCATCATCGGCATGATGCAGCACCAGCTCACCTTCGGCGAAGCGGCCCAGGTCTATACCCTGCTCGCCATCGGTGACGGTCTGGTGGCCCAGATCCCCTCGCTCCTGCTCTCCATTGCCGCGGCCATCATCGTCACCCGTCAGAATACCGACCAGGACATGGGGACAGCGGTACTCGGCCAACTGTTCGAAAATCCCAAGGCGCTGGTGATCTCCGCCGGCATCCTGCTGATGATGGGCAGCGTACCCGGCATGCCGCACCTGGCTTTCCTGAGCCTGGGGGCGGTGGCGGCGGCGGGCGCCTGGTGGCTGCTGCGCCGCGAGAAGCAGAACAAGGCGAAGGCGGCGAGCGGTGAACTCATGCCGGCCCAGGGGGATGCCCCGGTGGAGCAGAAGGATCTCAGCTGGGACGACGTCATGCCGGTGGACATCATCGGCCTGGAGGTGGGTTATCAGCTGATACCTCTGGTGGACAAGAACCAGGGGGGCGAGCTGCTCAACCGGATCAAGGGGGTGCGCAAGAAGCTCTCCCAGGAGCTGGGCTTTCTGGTGCCTGCCGTCCACATTCGCGACAACCTGGATCTTGCCCCCAACCAGTACCGCATCACCCTGATGGGGGTGAGCACGGGGGAAGCCACCGTCTATCACGACAAGGAGATGGCCATCAACCCGGGGCAGGTGTTCGGCCAGATCCACGGTATCGCCACCCAGGACCCGGCGTTCGGGCTGGAGGCGGTCTGGGTCGCCAAGGAGCAGGTCTCCCAGGCCCAGACCCTTGGCTACACCGTGGTCGATGCGGCCACCGTGGTGGCTACCCACCTGAGCCAGATCCTCTCCAACCATGCGGCGCTGCTGCTGGGTCATGACGAGGTGCAACAACTGCTCGACATGATAGGGAAGCATCAGAGCAAGCTGGTGGAAGGACTGGTTCCCGAGGTGATCAGCATGGGCAACCTGGTGAAGGTATTGCAGAATTTGCTCAATGAAGGCGTGCCAATTCGCGATATGCGCACTATCCTGCAGACCCTCGTGGAATATGCGCCCCGCAGCCCGGACCCGGAAGTGCTGACCGCAGCCTGCCGGATCGCCCTGCGCAGATTGATTGTGCAGGAGATTGCCGGCCCCGAGCCCGAGCTGCCGGTGATCACCTTGTCACCAGAACTGGAACGTATATTGCATCAATCCCTGCAAGCAGGTGGGGGAGATGGCGCCGGTATCGAACCGGGACTGGCGGAGCGGATGCAACGCTCCCTGGTGGAAGCCACTCAACGACAAGAACTGGAAGGCCAGCCGGCCGTGCTTCTGACATCGGGGATATTGCGCAATACCCTGGCGAAATTTGTCAAGAATGCCATTCCTGGATTACGCGTGCTGTCCTATCAGGAAGTGCCTGACGACAAGCAGATCCGCATCGTCAGTGCGGTGGGACAGGGCTAGTTAGCGGAGATGACGGGTGAAGATTAAGCGGTTTTTTGCCAAAGACATGCGCACGGCGCTGGCCGAGGTCAAGGAGACTCTCGGACCCGATGCCGTCATCATGTCCAACAAAAAGGTCACCGGTGGGGTGGAGATAGTCGCGGCCGTCGATTATCAATCCCAGGTACCGGGGCCCAAAGACGCGCCGGTTCGCCGTCAGTTGAATGAAGAGAGCGTCAATATCTCGTCTGCGGGCAAGCAGATGACGAGGTCGGCGCCACCCAAGGAACAGAACGAATACTACGCCGATACCCTGGCGGCCCTGCTGGCACGCCAGCAGAAGCTCAATCCGGCCAACCCGGCGGGTGGCAATGCCGCACCGGGATCATGGTCTGGCAACGGAGGCAACGGTCAGCCAGCTTCGGCCTCCTGGCCCGCCAATGGCGCTGCCGGCACCCAGTCCGCCGGACTGGCGGGCGCGGCCAGTGCTCCCAGAACCCTGGCCGAACAGGGCCAGTGGGGCGCCGCTCCCGAGCCCGCCAAGCCCAAGGCCCGTCCTGCCGCCGCCCCGCGCCAGGCCCAGTCCGCCCAGCGAGATCAGGAGATGGAGGGGATGCGCAAGGAGATGGCCAGCATCCGCAAGCTGCTGGAGCACCAGATCTCCGGCCTGATGTGGCAGGAGGTGGAACGCCGCGAACCCATGCGCGCCCTGCTCATCAAGGAGCTCAAGAAGATGGGGTTTGACGACGCCTTCGCCGATCAGCTGGCGGGCCTCATCCCCGAAGACATGCCGATCCATCAGGCCATGGCCCAGCTGGCCGAGGTGCTGACGGCCCAGCTCAAGATCAGCGAGGACGAGATCCTGCGTCAGGGAGGGGCGGTGGCCCTGCTCGGACCGACCGGGGTGGGCAAGACCACCACCATCGCCAAGCTGGCGGCCCGCTTTGCCATGAAGTATGGCGCCGAGCAGGTGGCGCTCATTACCACGGACAACTACCGGATCGGGGCCCACGAACAGCTGCAGACCTATGGTCGCATCATGGGTTGCCCGGTGCGGCAGGTGCGGGACGCCGAAGAGCTGGCCAGTGCCCTCTATCAGTTCCGCCATCGCCGGCTGGTGCTCATCGACACCGCCGGGGTGGGTCAGCGGGATATCCGCCTGACCGAACAGCTCGACACCCTGGTAAAGAATGCCAAGGTGCGCATCCGCAGTTATCTGGTCATGTCGGCCACCTCCCAGCGACGTGTGATGCAGGAGGCGGTGGATCACTTCCGGCGCATTCCGCTCTCCGGCTGCATTCTGACCAAGCTCGACGAGAGCCTGAATCTGGGTGAAGTGATCAACGTGTGCATTCAAAACGCCCTGCCCATCAGTTACATCACCGACGGGCAACGGGTGCCGGAAGATATTCAAGTTGCCAACGCGGCGCTGCTGGTCGGTGCCGCCATGGGGTCGCTGGAACGGGAAGCAGAAGATCCCTATTTCTGGGGATCGGGTTTTGGCGAATCCGAAGATTCGGAGTTTTATGAGTAACATGTATATGGATCAGGCGAGTGGTCTGCGCAAAATGCGTCAAAACAATCGAGTGAAAGTGATCGCCGTGTCCGGAGGCAAGGGGGGCGTCGGCAAGACCAACGTGACCCTGAACGTGGCGGGAGCCATGGCCGCCCAGGGCAAGCGGGTGTTGGTGCTGGACGCCGACCTTGGTCTGGCCAACGTCGACGTCATGCTGGGGCTGAGGGTGCATCGCAACCTCTCCCATGTGCTGGCGGGGGAATGCACCCTGGACGACATCATCGTCGAGGGGCCCTACGGCATGATGATAGTGCCAGCCACCTCGGGCACTCAGTCCATGGTCGAGCTCTCCCCGGTACAACATGCCGAGCTCATCCGCGCCTTCAGCGAGATGAAGACCCAGGTGGACGTGTTGCTGGTGGACACGGCGGCGGGGATCTCCGACATGGTGCTGAGTTTCACCCGTGCCGCCCAGGACATCATGGTGGTGGTGTGCGATGAACCCACCTCCATCACGGATGCCTACGCGCTCATCAAGATCCTCTCCAAGGATCACGGTGTATTCCGCTTCAAGGTGGTGGCCAACATGGTCCGCTCCCTGCGCGAGGGGCAGGAGCTGTTCGCCAAGCTGACCCGGGTCACCGACCGCTTCCTGGATACCTCCCTGGAGCTGGTGGCCTGCGTGCCTTACGACACCAACCTGCGGGCCGCGGTGCGCAAGCAGAAACTGATAGTTGAGGCGTTTCCAAAATCCCCTGCCGCCCTGGCATTTCGTGCCCTGGCGAACAAGGCGGCGAGCTGGCCCATCCCGAATCAGCCGGGGGGCCACCTCGAATTTTTCCTGGAAAACTTGTTGCAAAAGCCGGTCATAACACAGGAAGACTCCCGTGAATAAAGCCCAAGCATACTTGCGTCATCAGGATTCCTACGTGCTGGTCGAGCGACACGCTCCGCTGGTCAAGCGGATTGCCCAGCATTTATTGGCTCGCCTGCCAAGCAGTGTCTTGCTGGATGACCTGATCCAGGCAGGTATGATTGGGCTGCTCGAAGCTTCCCGCAACTTTGACGGCAGCAAGGGCGCCAGCTTTGAAACCTATGCCGGCATCCGCATCCGTGGTGCCATGCTCGACGAGATCCGCCGTGGGGACTGGGTGCCCCGCTCGGTGCACCGCAACAGCCGTGCCATCGCAGAAGCGATCGAGAACGTGGAGCAGGCCCATGGCCGGGATGCCAGAGACACCGAGGTGGCCGCCAATATGGGGGTGTCCCTCGGGGAGTACCATGCCATGCTGCAGGATGTCTCCTGCGGCAAGATCATCGGCATCGAGGATCTGGGCGTCAGCGAGGATGTCATCGGTCATCCCGATGAAGGCAACGGTCAGGGAGGATTCGACGATCTGGCGGCCGAGCGCTTCCAGGGGGCCCTGGCGGAGCACATCGCCCGCCTGCCGGAGCGGGAGGCGCTGGTGCTCTCCCTTTATTACGATGAAGAGCTGAATCTGCGCGAGATCGGTGAAGTATTGAGTGTGAGTGAGTCTCGGGTGAGCCAGATTCATAGTCAGGCCATGCACAGGCTGCGCGCCCGTTTGCGAGATTGGAATTTATAAGTGGTTGTACTGGCTACACTGGAGCACAACTCTAAGGCATAATCCGCACCATAAAACCTGCGATCTGCATCATGTAAGTGAGCCGTCTTGGCGGCTATTTAGGAGGAACTTTGGACAAGAACATGAAAATCCTCATCGTCGATGACTTTTCAACGATGCGCCGGATTATCAAGAACTTGCTGCGTGACCTGGGATACAACAATACCCATGAAGCAGACGATGGCAACACGGCGTTGCCGATGCTGAAAAATGGCGATTTCCAGTTCGTGGTCACCGACTGGAACATGCCCGGCATGCAGGGCATCGACCTGCTCAAGGCGATTCGCCTCGACGACAAGCTCAAGCACCTGCCGGTTCTGATGGTGACTGCCGAAGCCAAACGCGAGCAGATCATCGAAGCCGCCCAGGCCGGGGTCAATGGCTATATCGTCAAGCCGTTCACCGCTGCCACCCTCAAAGAGAAGCTCGACAAAATCTTTGAGCGTATCGGCTAAGGAGCGGCAGGGATGAAGGCCAAAACGAGTGCCATGATCTCGCTTGACCAGGCAAGGATGCTGGTTGCCCACCTGGAGCGGGAAGAGTTTGAACAGGCCGATACCATCCTCGCCGATGTGTGCGCCCCCAATGCGGCGGCCCTGTTTGACAAGGTGGGGCAGCTGACCCGCCAATTGCATAACTCATTGCAGGATTTTCGCCTGGATCCCAGGATCCCCGACCTGGCCACCCATGAGATCCCGGATGCCCGGGAGCGTCTGAGCTATGTCATCGACATGACGGACAAGGCGGCCAATCGCACCATGGATGCGGTCGAGGCAAGCCTTCCCATCGCCGATCGACTCAACGACAACATTCAGCTGGTCATGCCCAACTGGAATGCCCTGATGAGCCGGGATCTCGAGCTGGGTCAATTCAAGGCGCTGTGCCATCAACTGAATGATTTTATTAAGGCTTCTGAGACGGATGCCGATAAGTTACGACAACTGCTGACGGAAATTCTGATGGCTCAGGATTTCCAGGACCTGACCGGTCAGATGATCCGCAAGGTGATCAAGCTGGTGCAGGAAGTTGAAACGAAGTTGATAGAGATGCTGACCATGTTCGGTGAGGGCGTTAGCGACAATTCGGCACGTAGCCTGCCTGTGAGCGGCATCGAGGCGGAAGGCCCCATCATGAACCCGCAGACCCGCTCAGATGTGGTCAATGGTCAAGATGATGTGGACGATCTGCTGTCTAGCCTGGGATTCTAATGGAGTGACGCATGGCCTTCGAAGTTGATGAAGACATACTGCAAGACTTTTTGGTCGAAGCATCAGAAATATTGGAACAGTTGTCTGAACAACTGGTCGACTTGGAAAAGCGGCCCGATGACAAGAACCTGTTGAACGCCATCTTCCGCGGCTTCCACACCGTCAAGGGGGGAGCGGGCTTCCTCTCCCTCACCGAACTGGTGGATGTCTGTCACGGTGCCGAGAACCTGTTCGACATGCTGCGCAACGGCAAGCGGACCCTCAGTGCCGAGCTGATGGATGTCATCTTGCAGGCGCTGGATGCCATCAACGTCATGTTTGCCCAGGTCCAGAACCGCGAAGAGATAAGCCCCGCTTCTCCCGATCTGCTGCACGATCTGCACGAGCTGTGCAAGCCGGAAGGGCAGGAGCAGCTGCGTACCGCCAGCGTGGCGGCCCAGCCAGCACCCGAGCCTGAGCCCGAACCCGCACCAGAACCCGAGGTCATCGCCGAGGTGGCGCCTGTCGCCGTCAATGGCGGTGGCTCCATCGACGAGATCTCCGCCGACGAATTTGAACGTCTACTCGATGAGCTGCACGGTGTCGGCAAAGCGCCAACGGTCTCTGCCGCCCCCGTGCTGAACGGTTCAGGTGACATCACAGACGACGAATTCGAAGCCCTGCTCGACCAGCTCCATGGTCAGGGCCAGCACGGTGGTGCCCCCGATCTGGCACCTTTGCAGTCGGTCCAGAAAGAGGTGGACGAGCTCATCGACGACGATGAGTTCGAGCGCCTGCTGGATGAACTGCATGGCCGTGGGCAGGGGCCCCAGCACAGTCTGGCACCTGCTCCTGCGCCCGCTCCCGAACCCAAGGCCCCGGCACCCGCTGCCCCCGCAGCCCCGGTTACGCCGCCCAAGGCGCCAGTGGCCGCCAAACCCGCGCCGGCAGAGCCCCCAGCGCCAGCCAAGGCCGCCCCTGCCAAGCAGGCCGCTCCCGCCGAGAGCAGCGCGGTACAGAGCGATACCACGGTGCGGGTGGATACCAAGACCCTGGACGTCATCATGAACATGGTGGGCGAACTGGTGCTGGTGAGAAACCGCCTGGTGAGCCTCGGCATCGCCAGCAATGACGAAGAGATGTCCAAGGCTGTCGCGAACCTCGACGTCGTGACCGCCGATCTGCAGGGCGCGGTCATGAAGACCCGCATGCAGCCTATCAAGAAAGTATTCGGCCGCTTCCCGCGCGTGGTGCGCGATCTGGCTCGTACCCTCAAGAAGGAGATCGAGCTGGTGATGGTGGGTGAGGACACGGATCTGGACAAGAACCTGGTGGAGGCCCTGGCCGACCCCCTGGTTCACCTGGTGCGCAACTCCTGCGACCATGGCGTCGAGATGCCGGACGTGCGCGAGAAGGCGGGCAAGCCCCGTCAGGGCACCATCACCCTGAGCGCCTCCCAGCAAGGGGATCACATTCTGCTCTGCATCGAGGATGACGGCGCAGGGATGGACCCGGAGAAGCTCAAGTCCATCGCCATCAGCCGTGGCGTGCTCGATGCTGACAGCGCGGCGCGCATGAGCGACAACGATGCCTACAACCTGATCTTCGCCCCCGGCTTCTCCACCAAGTCGGAGATCTCCGACATCTCCGGCCGTGGAGTGGGCATGGACGTGGTGAAGACCAGCATCGTCAGCCTCAATGGCTCGGTGCACATCGATTCCACCTGGGGCAAGGGCACCCGTCTCGAGATCAAGGTTCCCCTGACCCTGGCCATTCTGCCGACCCTGATGGTGGAGGTGGGTCAACAGACCTTCGCCCTGCCCCTCGGTTGCGTGAATGAAATTTTCCACCTGGATCTGAAAAAGGCCAACGTGGTGGATGGCCAGCTCACCATCATCGTCCGTGACAAGGCGATTCCGCTGTTCTACCTGCACAAGTGGCTGGTACGCGGTGCCGGCAAGACAGCCCGCCAGGACCAGGGCCACGTGGTCATCGTCCAGATCGGCACCCAGCAGGTCGGCTTCGTGGTAGACAACCTCATCGGTCAGGAAGAGGTGGTGATAAAGCCCCTGGACAACCTGCTGCAAGGTACCCCCGGCATGGCCGGCGCCACCATCACCAGCGACGGCGGCATCGCCCTTATTCTGGATGTGCCCAGCCTGCTCAAGGCCTATGCCCGTCGCCACTGAGCGCCAGGCTCAAGGAGTTAAAAGAATAACAATGGCAGTCAAGGTATTAGTGGTCGACGATTCGAGTTTCTTCCGCCGTCGGGTCAGCGAAATCATCAATCAGGATCCCCTGATGACGGTGATCGACACGGCCCAGAACGGGCGGGAGGCGGTAGACAAGGCGCAGCAGTTGCGGCCCGACGTCATCACCATGGACATTGAAATGCCGGTGCTCGACGGCATCAGCGCCGTGCGAGAGATCATGGCCAAGTGTCCGACCCCCATCCTGATGTTCTCCTCCCTGACCCACGAGGGAGCCAAGGCAACCCTGGATGCGCTGGATGCGGGCGCCCTCGATTTTCTGCCCAAGAAGTTTGAAGACATCGCCCGGGACAAGGACGAAGCCGTCAACCTGCTGCAGCAGCGGGTCAAGGAGATCGCTCGCAAACGCTTCCTGATGGCGACCCGGCCCCGCGCCCCCGAGCCTGCCGCCCGGCCCGCCGTCACGGGGACCCTGAATCGCCCCTTGGCCGAACGCCAGCCCGAGCCTGTGCGGGCAGCGGCGGCTCCCGCCGCGTTCAAGCGCAGCGGCAAGAGTTACCAGCTAGTTGCCATCGGTACCTCCACCGGCGGGCCGGTGGCACTGCAGAACGTGCTGACCAAGCTGCCGGGGGATTTCCCTCATCCCATTCTGCTGATCCAGCACATGCCAGCTACCTTCACCGCTGCCTTTGCCGCCCGCCTCAACGGGCTGTGCCAGATAGGGGTCAAGGAGGCGCAGGACGGCGACGTGCTCAAGCCGGGTCAGGCCTATCTTGCCCCCGGTGGCAAGCAGATGCTGCTGGAAGGGCGCGGGCCCGGTGCCCGTCTTCGCATCATCGATGGCAATGACAAGGTCAACTACAAACCCTGCGTGGACATCACCTTCGCCTCCGCCGCCAAGACCTATGGCGACAAGGTGCTGGCCATCGTCCTGACCGGCATGGGCGCGGATGGCCGCGACGGTGCCCGTCTGCTCAAGGAGCAGGGGGCGACCATCTGGGCGCAGGATGAAGCCTCCTGCGTGGTCTATGGCATGCCCCAGGCCGTTGCCAAGGCGGGCATAGCAAGCGAATCCCTGCCGCTGGATCGGGTGGCCCAGCGCATTCTGGTCGAGTTGGGTCGCTGACCATGGGCATGCTCGGCCTGGTGCTGGCGCTGGGGGCCGTCGCCATCGCCCAGTGGTGGCATGGCGGCAGCCTGCTGACCCTGCTGGATGGCCCGGCCTTTGTCATCGTCGTCGGGGGAACCTGGGGGGCGGTGATCTTGCAGACTCCCCGCAGGTACCTGCTCAGTGCCCTGAGGCAGGCGACCTGGATGCTGTTTCCGCCGCAGCTGGATCTTGCGGAGCAGGCCGAGCGCCTGAAGACGTGGGCCCAGTTCGCCCGCCAGCAAGGCTTGCTGGCGCTGGAAAACCAGGCCGAGGCCGAGCCCGATCCCTTCACCCGCCAGGGGCTTTCCATGATTGTGGATGGCGTCTCCATCGAGGATATCCGCAGCCTGCTGGAGGCGGACATCGACATCGAGCAGGAGCGCAACGAGCACTCGGCCAGGGTGTTCGAGTCCATGGGCGGGTACAGCCCCACCATCGGCATCATCGGGGCCGTGATTGGCCTCATCCAGGCCATGTTTCATCTGGAGGAGCCAGGCACCCTGGGGGCGGGCATTGCCGTGGCCTTCGTCGCCACCATCTACGGGGTGGGCTTTGCCAACTTGCTCTATCTGCCGATTGCGAATCGGTTGCGCGCCTTCCACTACCATTACGGCCTCTATCAGGAGATGACCCTGGAGGGGCTTCTGGCCATCGCCCACGGGGAGAACGGCCCGCAGGTTGAAAGGCGGTTACGGGCTTATCTGAAAGGGGAGTAGCCATGCGCAAGCGCTATCGTTTGCACCTGCAAGGGCGAGAGCATCTCGATCGCTGGCTGGTCTCCTATGCCGATTACATGACGCTCATCTTCGCCCTTTTCGTTGTGCTCTACTCCGTTGCCATCGTCAACAAGGAGGAGTACCGCGCCGTCATCGAGGGCATGACCCAGGCCTTCAACCAGGCGCCGCGCAGCGATGGCCTGCTGGAAGGGCGGGGTAATTCCTTGCTGGACAACCCGGTCTCGGCCGCCCCCAGCCTGCTGGAGAGCCAGGCCTCTGTGTCCCCCTCGCGTGCCCCCATCACGGGTACGCCCGTCTCGCAAGATGGCACGGCTCTTGCGCAGATCGACATGCAGATCCAGGAGTCCATGGGCGCCCTGGTCGATGCGGGGGTGGTGAAGCTTGCGCAGGATGACAACTGGCTGACGGTGGAGCTGAGTTCAGGTCTCCTGTTCAACAGTGGCAGCGCTTTTCTGGGGAACAATGCCGCACCCGTGCTCGATACGCTTTCAGGTATTCTCAAACCGGTCGATAACTATGTCAGGGTGCGGGGCTACACGGATAACCAACCGATAAACAACGAAATTTTCCGCTCCAACTGGACATTGTCAGCGGCCCGCGCCGAGGCAGTGCTCAATGCGCTGGTGGGCAAGGGGGTGGCTCCCGGTCGGCTAGCCTACGAGGCGTACGGAGAGTTTTCCCCCTTCGTCGACAATGGCACCGAGCAGGGACGATTACAGAATCGCAAGGTGGTGGTCGCCATATCCAGGTTCGCCTGGGTGCCACCAGCCCCCGTCAAACCGCTGACGGTGGCGCCGGTGCAGGACGCACCGCAGAGTGTCGACAGTGAAAAGATCAGGGTGATCGCGCTGCCCGGTGGGGGCATACGCATAACAACAAGGCAGGATTGATACAGTGATTGTTTGGACGGTTGCCAATCAGAAGGGTGGAGTCGGTAAAACCACCACGGTCGTCTCCCTGGCGGGCATTCTGGCCCAGCGTGGCCAGCGGGTACTGCTGATCGACACCGACCCCCACGCCTCCCTGACCTCCTATCTCGATTTCGACTCGGACAGGCTGGAAGGCACCCTGTACGAGTTGTTCCAGGCGGCCAAACCCAGCGCCGAGCTGGTCAACCGGATGACCCTCAAGACCCGATTCGAGAACATCAGCCTGCTGCCCGCCTCGATTACCTTGGCCACGCTGGATCGGGTGATGGGCAACCGGGAAGGGATGGGGCTGGTGCTCAAGCGCGCTCTGCTGCGGGTGCAGGATCAGTTCGACTACGTGCTCATCGACTGTCCGCCGGTGCTGGGGGTCATGATGGTGAACGCGCTGGCGGCCTGCGATCGCATCCTGGTGCCGGTGCAGACCGAATTCCTGGCCCTCAAGGGGCTGGAGCGGATGATGAAGACCTTCGAGATCATGCAGCGCTCCAAGCGGGAGAAGTTCCGCTACACCATCATTCCGACCATGTTTGACAAGCGTACCCGCGCCTCCCTGATGACATTGCAGTCCATCAAGGAGCAGTATGGGGAGGCGGTGTGGAATGCGGTCATTCCCATCGACACCAAATTCAGGGATGCCAGTCTGGTGCACATTCCTCCCTCCATCTATGCACCGGGCAGCCGGGGCACCTATGCCTATGAGACCCTGCTCAACCATCTCGACGCGCTGGAGCGTCAACGGACCCAGGAGGTGATGCCGTGAGAGAGACCACCCAGGTTCGGGCCATGGACGACTATTTCCACTCCCTGCTGCTGGACGATGCCCTGCTGCGGGAAGATCCCGAAGACGAAGCACCGGCTCCTGCGTTGCAACGTCAGACCGTCGCCGTGCCGGAGGTGGCTGCCACCCCCTATCTTGAAACCGATACCCGACTGGCCCAGCTGAGCGAGCTGCTTGCCCAGGTGGGACAGGTCCAGTTCGAGATGGATGCCCTGAGCCACGAAGAGGTGCATGTCGAACCATTCCAGCTCGAGGCAGAGGTGGTTGACAGTGAGCCTCTGGTCGCCCTGGCAGAGCCGGTGGTGGAAGCCGTGGTGGAGGAGGTCGAGCCCGTCGCCCTCGCGGTGGCAGAACCCGCACCCGCCCTAGAAGCGGCGCCCGCACCGTCGACCTGGGAGAACCTGGATACCGGCAACGAGTTTCAGGCGCTCTTCTTCGACGTGGCCGGGGTGACGTTTGCGGTGCCTCTGACCGAGTTGGGGGGCATCCATCAACTGGGGGAGGTGACCTCTCTCTTCGGCCAGCCGGGCTGGTACAAGGGGATCATGACCTCCCGCGAGCAGAAGATGAACGTGGTGGACACGGCCCAGTGGGTCATGCCGGGCCAGCATCTGGAGATGGACGATTACAAATATCTGATTATGCTGGGAGAATCACCCTGGGGATTGGCCTGTCACCAGTTGAAGGGCACAGAACTGCTGCACCGGGACCAGGTGAAGTGGCGCCATCAGGAGGGCAAGCGCCCCTGGTTGGCCGGCATGGTCAAGGAGAAGATGTGTGCCCTGCTGCACGTCAGGGAGCTCTTGCTGCTGCTTGGCCGGGGCGTGAACATCGAAGGCCGCTGACAACGTCGGCATCGCCATGGTTTTATTGCTAATTTTACCCGTTGACGGGTTCATACAAGGATCAAGAAGATGACAGAGAAGCGCAATATTGCACAGAATCTGGCCGAAGACGAAGTGCTGCAGTGGGTGACCTTCCAGTTGGAAAACGAGACCTATGGCATCAACGTGATGCAGGTTCAGGAAGTGTTGCGCTACACCGAGATCGCTCCGGTCCCGGGTGCACCTGACTACGTGCTGGGGATCATCAACCTGCGTGGCAACGTGGTGACCGTCATCGATACCCGCTCCCGTTTCGGCCTGCCGGCCGGGGACGTGAGCGAGAACTCCCGCATCGTCATCATCGAGGCGGAGAAGCAGGTGATCGGCATCATGGTGGACAGCGTGGCCGAGGTGGTCTATCTGCGCTCCTCCGAGATCGATGCCGCCCCGGCGGTGGGCACCGAGGAGAGCGCCAAGTTCATCCAGGGCGTCAGCAACCGTGACGGCCAACTGCTGATCCTGGTGGATCTCAACAAGCTGCTCTCCGACGAAGAGTGGGAAGACATTGGTTCCCTGTAACAGGGACGGGAACGTGCGGACGGGGGCGATGGCACCTGTCCGCCTCCCTGTGACGGTAAGGTGATGGTTTGATGATTGAATTTGCAGCCTTGGGGTTGTCCTTGCTCGCACTGGTGCTGGCCCTTTACGGGATCCTGGGACACCGTCGTCGCCAGCGAGAGTCCGAGGCCAGGGTGGAAGCGCTGCAGGGGCAGCTCGAGAGTCTGCGCAAGCAGATGATGGAGTTGCACACGGGCGCCATCGGCATGGGTCAGCGTCTGCAAGCCGCAGAAGGGGCCATGCAGAAGATCCACGACAGCCAGCAGGAGCTGACGTTGCAGGATCCGGAGCGCCGCCTCTACAGCCGCGCCGCCAAGATGGTGGAGCTTGGTGCCGATCTGGACGAGGTGATGAGCGAGTGCGAGTTGCCCCAGGCGGAAGCGGAGCTGCTTATTTCCCTGCGAAAGGGACGCAGCTGACGGATGTGTCGCGGGGAGGCCGGTGCCTCCCCGCTTTCTGTTCGGCCCGTGGCCACCTCTTTCTCGATGCCGGGACGGTGATAATCCTTTGGCATCAATCTCTTTGGTGGGGGCGCGATCTTCCCCACAAATCCTGTTGATTATTGGCATCTTTGAAAAGACGCCTCCGGATCCTGTGTTAAGATGCAGGCCGCCTCATTTTCAACGATTACATCCCCATGCTGCTTCAAGCGAACAATCTGAGCTGCGTGCGTGAAGATCGCACCCTGTTTGAACATCTCTCCTTCGCGGTGCGTGCCGGGGATTTGATGCAGATTGAGGGTCCCAACGGGGTGGGCAAGACCAGCCTGTTGCGCCTGCTCACCGGCCTCTCCCAGCCCTTTGCTGGCGAGGTGTGCTGGAATGGGGAGAATATCCGCCATTGCCGGGATGAATACCACGCCAGCCTGCTTTACCTGGGCCATCAGCCCGGCGTCAAGGCGACCCTGACCCCCCTTGAGAATCTCTCCTTCTACCAGAAGCTTCATGGCCCTGCCGGGGACGGCGTGGATCTCTGGCGGGTGCTGGCCCAGGTCGGCCTAGCCGGTTTCGAAGACTATCCCGCGGGGCAGCTCTCCGCCGGGCAGCAGCGACGGGTGGCGCTGGCCAGGTTGTGGCTGAGCGAGCGACCGGCGCTCTGGATCCTGGACGAGCCCTTCACCGCCATCGACAAGCAGGGGGTCAGGGTGCTGGAGCAGTTGTTCCTCGCCCACGCGGACAGGGGGGGCATGGTGGTCCTTACGACCCACCAGGATCTGACCCTGATGCAGGGACGGCTCAAGACCCTCTCCCTGACCTCGCTGTTGCAGGAGTAGCCCATGCTGCGCGCCGTCATACACCTTATTCACCGCGAGTTGCTGATGGCCCTGCGCCAGCGCGCCGACATCTTCAACCCGCTCTGGTTCTTCCTCATTGTCATCACCCTGTTTCCATTGGGGATCGGACCCGAGCCCCAGTTGCTGGCCCGCATCGCTCCCGGCATCATCTGGGTGGCGGCCCTGCTGGCGGCCATGCTCTCCCTGGAGCGGCTGTTTCGTGACGACTTCAGTGACGGCGCCCTGGAGCAGATGATGCTGATGCCCCATCCCCTGGGGTTGCTGGCCCTGGCCAAAGTGATCGCTCACTGGTTGCTGACCGGTCTGCCGCTGTTGCTGGTCTCCCCCTTGCTCGCCATCCTGCTCTCCCTGGAGCTGAAGACCTATCTGGCCGTGGTGGCCACCCTGGCGCTCGGTACGCCGGTGCTGAGCCTGCTCGGGGCAGTCGGAGTGGCGCTGACCGCAGGGCTGCGCAAGGGGGGCGTGCTGCTCAGCCTGTTGCTGCTGCCGCTCTATATTCCGGTGCTTATCTTCGCCACGTCCGCCATCGACGCGGCCAGCATGGGACTGCCCTATGCCGGTCAGCTCGCCATCCTGGGGGCCATGCTGGTGGGGGCATTGACTCTGACGCCCCTGGCCATCTCGGCGGCGTTGCGGGTGAGTGTCAACTGATTGATTTGGTGAAAAGATTTTCGTTTGAAGCCTTGTTAGGGGCGAGATAGTTGAGATAGATCAAGGGGATGGCTGCTTATTGCTTTCGGGGGATATGATGTTTTTCCCCCATGGGTATGGTAGCCCTCGCCACTTAAAAATTAATAACTGAAAGGTTTCGTGAGCTATGTGGAAATGGTTGCACCCTTATGCCAAACCCGAGCGCGCCTATGGGCTGGCCGGCACCCTGCTGCCCTGCTTTGCCGTGACAAGCCTGCTTGCCTTCATCATCGGCACCGTTTGGGGGCTGGCTTTCGCACCCGCCGATTACCAGCAGGGCGACTCTTTCAGGATCATCTATATCCATGTGCCCTCCGCCATCCTCTCCATGGGCGCCTACTCCACCATGGCGGTGGCCGCCTTCATTGGCCTGGTGTGGCAACTGCGCATGGCAGACATGACGGTGGCGGCCATCGCCCCGGTGGGGGCCGTCTTCACCTTCATTGCCCTCTTTACCGGCGCCGCCTGGGGCAAACCCATGTGGGGCACCTGGTGGGTGTGGGATGCCCGGCTCACCTCCGAGCTCATCCTGCTGTTCCTCTATCTGGGTGTCATCGCCCTCTACAACGCCTTCAGCGACAAGGTGGTGGCGGGCCGCGCCGCCGGCATCCTGGCGCTGGTCGGGGTGATCAACCTGCCCATCATCCACTACTCGGTGGAGTGGTGGAACACCCTGCACCAGGGGGCCACCATCACCAAGTTTGACAAACCCTCCATCTCCCCCGAGATGCTGTGGCCGCTGCTCATCATGATCCTGGCGTTCGCCGCGTTTCTCGGTGCCCTGACCCTGATGCGTTTTCGCAATGAGCTGCTGATGCGGGAGTGGCATCGCCCCTGGGTCGCCGACATCGCCAGGCAGGAGAAGTAAGCATGCACTTTGCCTCGTTCAGTGATTTCATGGCCATGGGAGGCTATGCCTTCTACGTCTGGCTCTCCTTCGGTCTGACCCTGCTCTGCCTGGTCGGCATCGTCATTTCCACCCGGTTGAAGACCCGCAGCCTGCTCGGCGAACTGCGCAACAAGCAGGCTCGGGAGGCACGCCGCAAGGCAGCCCAGCAGATGGAGAACACCCTATGAACCCACGCCGCAAGAAACGCCTCACCATCATCCTGGCCATCAGCCTGGGCCTTGCCAGCGTGACTGGCCTGGTGCTCTATGCCCTGAGTCAGAACATCGACCTCTTCTACACCCCGAGCGAGCTGGTGGAAGGGAAGGGGCCGGAGAAGATCAAGCCCGAGGAGGGGCAGCGCCTGCGCATCGGTGGCCTGGTGGTGCCGGGGTCTGTGGTGCGGGATCCCCAGAGCCTCAAGGTAGCCTTCAAGCTGGTGGACAACGGCGGCCATCTGGTGACGGTGGAGTTTGACGGTATCCTGCCGGATCTCTTCCGGGAAGGGCAGGGCATTGTCGCTCAGGGCACCCTCAAGGATGCCACCACGGTCGCCGCCTTCGAGGTGCTGGCCAAGCACGACGAGAACTACATGCCGCCGGAAGTGGCCGACGCCACCAACGGCATGCACTTCAAGCCCGAATACACAGAGGCGCAGTTGCAGGGAGCCAAGCAATGATGCCGGTATGCGCCAAGAATTCACTTCTTTATACCGCCAAATCGGCAGATTTCTCCGTGCAATCTAGAGGGAATAGTCAATGATCCCGGAATTAGGGCAGTTCTCACTGATCCTGGCCTTCGCCACCGCCCTGCTGCTGGGCAGTTACCCGCTGATCGGGGCCCATCTCGGTCGTCTTGGCATGATGTCGGCAGCCCGCCCGCTCGCCTACAGCCAGTTTCTGCTGCTGCTGCTGTCGTTTCTCTGCCTCACCTGGGCCTTTATCGACAACGACTTCACCGTGCAGTACGTGGCCACCAACTCCAACAGCCTGCTGCCCCTGCAATACCGCATCTCGGCGGTGTGGGGAGCCCATGAAGGCTCGCTGCTGCTCTGGGTGCTGACCCTGGGGGGCTGGACGGCGGCGGTGGCCCTCTTCAGCCGTCGCCTGCCGCTCGATGCAGTGGCGCGGGTACTCGGGGTGCTCGGCCTTATCTCGGTGGGCTTCACCGCCTTCGTGCTGTTCACCTCGGATCCTTTCACCCGCACCCTGCCGTATTTCCCGGTGGACGGGCGGGATCTCAATCCGCTGCTGCAGGATCCCGGTCTCATCTTCCACCCCCCCATGCTCTACATGGGGTATGTGGGCTTCTCGGTGGCCTTCGCCTTCGCTATCGCCTCCCTGATGACGGGGCGTCTGGACGCCACCTGGGCGCGCTGGTCCCGTCCCTGGACCATGGCGGCCTGGGTCTTCCTGACGCTGGGCATCGTGCTCGGCTCCTGGTGGGCCTATTACGAACTCGGCTGGGGTGGCTGGTGGTTCTGGGACCCGGTGGAAAACGCCTCCTTCATGCCCTGGCTGGCGGGCACGGCCCTGCTCCACTCCCTCGCGGTGAGCGAGAAGCGCGCCACCTTCAAGGCCTGGACCGTGCTGCTGGCGCTCTCGGCCTTCTCCCTGAGCCTGCTCGGCACCTTCCTGGTGCGTTCCGGCGTGCTGGTGTCGGTCCATGCGTTTGCCTCGGACCCGACCCGGGGTCTGTTCATCCTGGGCTTCCTGCTGGCGGTGATAGGCAGCTCCCTATTGCTGTTCGCCTTCAAGGGCTCCCAGGTGAAGAGCCACGGCAAGCATGAGCTGTGGAGCCGGGAGACCCTGCTCCTTGGCAACAACATCCTGCTGGTGGCGGGCCTGCTCACCGTGCTGCTCGGCACCCTGTTGCCCCTGGTGCACAAGGAGCTGGGGCTTGGCAGCATCTCCATCGGCACCCCCTTCTTCAACCACATCTACAGCTGGCTCATCATCCCCTTCGCCCTGCTGCTGGGGGTGGGCCCCCTGTTCCGCTGGCGCCGCCAGGATCTCGGTGAGCTCAAGGGCAAGGTGATGCTCGCCCTGGTGCTGAGCCTGGCCGCGGCTCTGCTGTTGCCCAAACTCTTTGCCGAGGCGTTCAAACCCTGGGCTGCGCTCGGTATCGGGCTTGGCGTCTGGATCATCGTCACCAGCGTGCAGGAGACCTGGGCGCGGGCCACCCACAAACACGGTTTTGCCACCGGCGTGCGCAAGCTTGGCAACAGCCACTGGGCCATGATCCTGGGGCACGTGGGGCTCGCGGTCAGCATCATCGGCATCGCCTGCACCCAGAACTACAGCATCGAGAAGGACCTGCGGATGCAGGCCGGTGATCGCGTTCAGTTCGCCGATTACGAGTTCGTCTTCACCGGCATCAAGGAGAAGAACGGCCCCAACTACGACGGTTTCAAGGGCGTGCTGGAAGTGCACCGGGATGGCAAGCAGGTTGCCCTGCTCAAACCCGAGAAGCGGATGTACACCGTGAGCCGCATGCCGATGACCGAGGCGGCCATCGATGCGGGGGTTACCCGGGATCTCTATGCGGCGCTTGGCGAGCAGCTCGACAACGGCGCCTGGGCGGTACGGATCTACTACAAGCCCTTCGTGCGCTGGATCTGGTTCGGCGGCGTCTTCATGGCCCTCGGCGGCGTGCTGGCCATGCTGGACAAGCGCTACCGCTTCGGACGTCGTGACGAGGAGGCCAAGGCATGAACAAAAAGACCTGGTTGTTTTTAATCCCCTTTATTTTGTTTTTATTAATGCTGGGGTTTCTTCTTAAGGGACTTGGCTCCGATCCCACCAAGCTCGAATCCGTGATGGTGGACAAGGAGGTGCCCGTGTTCACCCTGCAGGACATCTATGACCTGGGCAAGCAGCACGACAGGAGCATCCTCAAAGGGCGCCCCATGCTGCTCAACGTCTGGGCCACCTGGTGCCCGACCTGTTACGGGGAACACACCTACCTCAAGGAGCTGGCGGGGCAGGGGATCTACATCGTCGGCATGAACTACAAGGACGAGCGTGACAAGGCCATCAAGTGGCTGGCGGAGCTTGGCAATCCCTACCAGGTCAACCTCTACGATCCGGACGGCATGCTGGGGCTGGATCTCGGTGTCTATGGCGCGCCCGAGACCTTCTTGATCGACAGCCAGGGCATCATCCGCTATCGCCACGTGGGGGACATCAACCCAGACGTCTGGGCCAGTACCCTCAAACCCATCTTTGATGCCATGAAGTGAGGCCTCCCCGATGAAAACACTGATTGCATCCCTGTTGCTGCTGGCCGGTCTCGTCTGTGCCGGACAGGCCCGCGCCGCCATCGATGTCTACACCTTCGAGAGCGACGCCCAGGAGCAGACCTTTCGCGAGCTGACTAAGGAGCTGCGCTGCCCCAAGTGCCAGAACCAGGACATCGCGGACTCCAACGCCGGGCTCGCCAAGGATCTGCGGGACAAGACCTACCAGATGGTGCGCGAGGGCAAGGAGAAGCAGGAAGTGGTGGACTACATGGTGGCCCGCTACGGCAACTTCATTCTCTATGATCCCCCCCTGATGGCCTCGACCCTGATCCTCTGGCTTGGCCCCTTGCTGGTCATCGTGATTGGCGTCGTCACCGTGGTGGTGCGAAGCCGCCGCCATGCCCCTGCTCCCTTGCAACAGCCTGAAGGCACCCTGAGTGCAGAAGAGCAGGCCAGGCTGTCCGCCCTGCTCAAAGAGGAAGAGAAACCATGACCCCATTCTGGATACTGGGTGCGGCCCTGCTGGTGCTGGCGAGCCTGGCGCTGATCGTGCCGCTCTGGCGCGGCGAGGGCAGGCAGAGCATCAGTCGCTCGGCCCTCAACAAGCAGCTCTATCGCCAGCGCCTGCTGGAGATAGGGGAGGAGCGGGAGCAGGGGATACTGGCGGAGGAGCCGGAATCCCTGGTGGAGCTGCAGCGCAGCCTCCTGGACGACATTCCCGACGTGGAGCAGACCGCCCGTGGCGGCAAGAGCCTGATCTGGATCCCCGGTGTGCTGGTGCTGGCGGTGGTGAGCATCGGCCTCTACGCCAAGCTCGGCGCCTGGCAGGAGGTGAGCCGCTGGCAGGATGCCAGCAGCCGGTTGGGGGAGCTCAGCAATCGCATCCTGGTGGAGCGTGATGCCCGGGTGACCGAGCAGGATCTGCTGGACTTCACCCTGGCCCTGCGAACCCGGCTGAAAGAAGAACCGAACGACTACCGTGGCTGGCTGCTGCTGGGGCGCCTGACCCTGGATGGCAATGATCCCGAGATGGCCCGCGAGGCGCTGGAGCGTGCCTACGCCCTCGCGCCCCAGAAGGCCATGGTGGCGGTGCCCTATGCCCAGGCCCTGATGATGACGGGGGAGGAAGCCCGTGCGGATCAACTGTTGCAGGCGGTCATTGCCGAGGACCCGGCCAACATCGAGGCCCGCTCCGTCCACGCCTTCATGGCCCTGCAAAAAGAGGATTTCCAGACCGCCCTCGACCGCTGGCAGGGGATGTTGCCGCTGCTGGAGCCGGGCTCGGCCCGCTACACCATGGTGGAGCGCTCCATGGAGTACGCCAGGCAGCAGCTTGGCCAGCGTGGCATCGCCGTGACCACCCCGTCTGCCGAAGGCCAGGCACAAGCCGGGGTGCTGGCGGTGAAAGAGGGGGAGTTCCCCCTGCACATCACCCTGGCGCCGGGTATAAAGATGCCGGAAGATGCCCATCTGTTCGTCTTTGCGGTGATCCCCAACGGTCCGCCCATGCCCATCGCGGTCAAGCGCATTGCAGGCCCGCATCTCCCGCTCACCCTCTCCCTGGGGGACGGGGATGCCATGATGGAGGGGAGCAAGCTGGCGGCCCATGCCGAGCTGCAGTTCAAGGCGCGACTCTCCCGGGGCGGCAACGTCATGAACAAGGAAGGCGCCTTTGAAGGGGTTTCGGTCACCGTGCCGACCAGCACCATCCCCACAGCGCCGATTGACATCCGCATCGATCACGCCCTCTAATACGCTTTTGGCCCACCCCTTGGGGTGGGCACCCTGTATAATTCATATCAATACCCAAAAAAATCTTAGGACTTTCATATGTATCTGCGTTCAGGAGCATTGGCGGTGGCATTGCTGCTCGCGGGCTGTGCGGGCGGCCCTCCCAAGCCGGGCCCGGAGAGCCTGGATCTCGGCGAGACCCCGAGCCGCCCCGGGGCATCCAGCACGGCCAGCGATCCTCGCGACCCCTTCCAGGGGCCCAACCGTGCCATGTGGGCCGTCAACTATGACGTGCTGGAGCCCTATGTGGCGCGCCCCGTGGTACACGGCTATGCCCGCTATGTCCCGCAAGGGGTGAGGGACAGCATCGAGAATTTCGTGGACAACTTCGACGAGCCGAGCAGCATGGTAAACCACCTGCTGGTGGGTGATCTGAAAGGGGCCGGTACCAACCTGGGCCGCTTCACCCTCAACACCACTGTGGGCCTGCTCGGTCTGTTCGATGTGGCCAAGCATGCGGGCCTGGCTCGCAACACGCTGGAGATGGACACCGTGCTCGGCAAGGCCGACATCGGGGATGGCGCCTATCTGATGGTGCCGGTCTACGGTCCCACCACCACCCGGCAACTGGTAGGGGATACCATTGATACCATCTACTTCCCCTATGCCCTGCTGACCTTCCCGCTGAAGGTAGTGCACTGGGCGCTGGATGGCCTCGGTACCCGCTCCAAGCTGATCGATCAGGAGCGCATCATCGACAACGCGCTGGATCCTTACGCCCTGACCAAGGACTTCTACTTGCAGTACAACGATGGCAAGGTGACGGGCCGCAAACCCGAGCTCCAGGAGCAGAAACCAGAGGCGGCGGATGATGGCAACCTCGACGATTACATGGACGAGATAGACCAGTAAGCACGGTCATCTTCCACAAGGCGCCTGCGGGCGCCTTTGTTGTCGATGGCAGGTATTCGACCATAAAAAAACGCCCCGCAAGTGCGGGGCGTTTTGGCAAGAAAGGCTTATCAGGCAGCCAGGTTCTTGGCCACGAATTCCCAGTTGACCAGGGCCCAGAAGGTTTCCATGTACTTCGGACGCAGGTTGCGGAAATCGATGTAGTAGGCGTGTTCCCACAGGTCGACGGTCAGCAGCGGGGTGGTACCGGCTTCGGTCAGCGGGCAACCGGCGTTGGAGGTGTTGACGATGGCCAGGGAGCCGTCAGCCTTTTTCACCAGCCAGGTCCAGCTGGAGCCGAAGTTGCCGATGGCAGACTTGGTGAACGCATCCTTGAACTCGGCGAAGGAGCCGAAGGCCTTGGTGATGGCATCGGCCAGGGCGCCAGTGGGTTCGCCACCGCCGTTCGGGGAGAGGCAGTGCCAGTAGAAGGTGTGGTTCCAGATCTGGGCAGCGTTGTTGAAGACGCCACCAGTGGAGGTCTTGATGATCTCTTCCAGAGACTTGCCTTCAAACTCGGTACCCGGCACCAGGTTGTTCAGGTTGACCACGTAGGTGTTGTGGTGCTTGCCATGGTGGTATTCCAGAGTTTCCTGGGAGATGTGCGGTTCCAGAGCATTGATTGCATAGGGCAGAGCGGGAAGTTCGAAAGCCATTTTCTACTCTCCATTGGCTGGTCCGTGCGAAGGCGACGGTTGCAAGACATTGCGTACTCTTTTCTATCTTGAAAAGAATTTTTCTTGAAATGAGGGGGCCAGACGGCCCAAAGCCCGTCGATTGTAGCAGTATCAAAGATGGGCGAACAACCCTTGATTCTTGCCATGATCCGGATCAAGCTGCGGCGTATTGATGCATGACTTCTTTCATTCGCAACGGTTTGCCAGTTTGTGGTCTGCCCGGATTGCAGTAGAATGGCCGCCGAAATCGCTCCAGTGAGGCATTTATGGAAACTATTGAAAAGATCAAACAGCAGTTGGCTGAGAATCCCATCATCCTCTACATGAAGGGATCCCCCAAGCTGCCCAGCTGCGGTTTCTCTGCCCAGGCCTCCCAGGCCCTGATGTCCTGCGGCGAGCCTTTCGCCTATGTCGACATCCTGCAGAACCCGGACATCCGCGCCGAGCTGCCGAAATTCGCCAACTGGCCCACCTTCCCGCAACTGTGGGTCGAGGGCGAGCTGGTCGGTGGTTGCGACATCATGATCGAGATGTTCCAGGCCGGCGAGCTGCAGACCCTGATCAAGGAAACTGCCGCCAAGCACAAGCAGGATGACGCTGCCGCCGAATAAGGCCGCATCCATACCATGCAAAAAGGGGAGCCACTGGCTCCCCTTTTCTTTGTGCCCACGACAGACATCAGGCGATGCGTTCGAGGCGCGCCATGTAGAAGCCGTCGAAGCCGGTCTCGGCCGGGCTGACGTTGTGATCGCCGATCAGGCGGAAGTGCTCGTTGGCGGCGAGGAACTTGTCCACCTGCTGGCGGTTCTCCTCGGGCAGGATGGAGCAGGTGGCGTAGACCAGCAGGCCGCCCACCTTCACCATCTGGCTGTAGCGCTGCAGGATCTCCTCTTGCAGGGCGACCAGCACCGGCAGGCGCTCGGCGGTGTCGCGCCACTTGGCATCCGGGTTGCGCTTGAGCACGCCAAGGCCGGAGCAGGGGACGTCCAGCAGCACGCGATCGGCGCTTTCTTTAAGGCGCTTGACGGTCTTGCTGCTGGTGATGACCCGGGTCTCCACGTTGTGGGCACCGGCGCGGCGGGCGCGCTGCTTGAGGTTCTCCAGTTTCCACTCTTCCACGTCCATGGCCAGCAGACGGCCCTTGCCCTGCATCATGGCGGCCAGGTGCAGGGTCTTGCCGCCGGCACCGGCACAGGCGTCGATGACCCGCATGCCGGGCTTGACGTCGAGGGCCGCGGCCACCAGCTGGGAGCCGGCATCCTGCTGCTCGAAGCAGCCGTCGGCAAAGGCCTGGGTACGGAACAGGGCGGCGTCCGAGGTCACTTGCAGGGCGGTCTCCACTCCGTCGACGGGCACTGTGGTGACATGCTCTTTGGCCAGCATGGCTTGCAGCTCGTCCCGGGTGCACTTGAGGGTGTTGACCCGCAGGTAACGCTTGGGCATCCAGGCCAGGGCGGCACGCTCGGCCGGCCAGGCGTCGCCCAGTTGCTCGCTGCCGAGTTTTTCCAGCCAGGCAGGGCAGCCGTCCATCAGCACGGGGTTCTTCTTGGCCTCGGTCAGGCGGCGGCGGAACGCCTCCTCGTTGAAGCGATCCAGGGTCGGGTGGTTGGGCTGATCTATCTTGTGGAAGGCGTGCCAGCTGTGCAGCAGCGGCCAGACATTCTTCTCCGCCTGACGGACCTGGATGCCGGTGAGGAAGCAGTAGAGGCTGAGGCGGCGCAGCAGATCGCCGGTGACCAGGGCAATCCTTGCCTGTTCTTGCGGTTTGAGTTCGATGCCGGAGAAGTGACGTGCATAGGCGCGGTCGAGGGTAAGACCCTGACCCAGCACATCGTCAACGATGGCAACGACCAGATCCCCGAAACGGGGCAACAGTGGGGACTTGAGCATGAGATTAACCTTGGCCAAAGAAAGAGTGAACCGGCCCCGTCGAAGAGGGGTTCTGGAACGGACAAATCCGCGCCATGATAGGGGCTAGTCTGCATTGGTGCAACCTTCCCCATTCGGGGAATGTACAGAGGATGTTGCTGGACTAATCGGACCAGCGGGCAAATGATGCCGTGGCAGTTCAGGTGAATCCGTTTAAAAAGGAATTAAAAAGATGCAGTTGATGAAATATTCTCCGCTGGCGGTGCTGGTGGCGGGTCTGATGACGTCCGGCAACCTAATGGCCGGCGAGTGGCATACGGTCACGGCGCGGGCCACCGCCGCCGATGGGTACGAGGTGAGGGCCAGCCAGTATCGCATCGTCACCGTCTCCACCGATTACCTGGCTGCCCTGAAGGGGGGCGAGCGCCGCCTGACTCTGCCTCTGCCGGATGGCAAGGAGGTGACCTTCAGTCTGCAACCCTATGATCTGCTGCCGGCGGATCTGGCCGCCAAATATCCCGATATCCTGGCCTTCAAGGGGTACAACGAAGCGGCGCCGGGCGAGACTGGGCGCTTCGATCTCGGTCCCCAGGGATTCCACGCCATGTTCAGCCATGAAGGGAAGATGGTGTTCGTCGATCCCCTTCGCAATGGGGAAGGCTATGCCGTCTATTACCAGCAGGATGCCCACAGCCGGCTGGAAGAAGAGGCGGACAAGGTGATCGGGGGCGAGGCCAAAAAGCTGGCCCGCCAGGTGCTGGTGGATGGCAACGAGCGCAAGCGTTATGTCATCGCCATCTCGGCGGCGGGGGAGTACACCCAGTATCACGGCGGTACCGTGGAGGCGGGTCTTGGCGCCATCACCACCCTGCTCAACCGGGTCAACGAGGTCTACCAGCGTGACGTGGCGGCCGAATTCCAGCTGGCCAGCGGCAACGACACCATCATCTTCACCGACGTGGCGAACGATCCCTTCAACAATGATGACGGCGATGTGGATGCCAACATGCAGGTGCAGGCCGATGCCCTGACCAAGGGTCTGGGGGCCTTCGACATCGGCCATGTGGTCAATACCGGTGGCGGTGGCCTGGCGGGACTGGGCGTACTCTGTACCGACGAAAAATCGGCGGGGATGACGGGCTCCTCCGAGCCGGTGGGGGATGCCTTCTTCATCGACTACGTAGCCCACGAGATTGGTCACCAGTTCGGGGCAGACCACACCTTCAACGGCACCACAGGCAGTTGTGGCGGCGGCAACCGGGAACCAAGCCAGGCCTGGGAGCCGGGCAGCGGCAGCTCCATCATGGCCTATGCGGGGATCTGCGGAGACGAAGATCTGCAGCCCCACAGCGAGCCCTATTTCCACAGCAAGTCCATCGAGCAGATGCGGGCCCACATGGCCACTGTGCCAAATTGCGGCACCCCGTTGGCGCTGGTCAACAATGCGCCCCAGGTGGCGGCAGGCAATGACTACGTCATCCCTGCGAACACCCCCTTCGTGCTCAAGGGGGCGGGGGCCGATCTTGACAGCGATCCGCTGAATTACACCTGGGAGCAGATCGATCTGGGGACGGAGTCGAGCAGCCCGGCCACCATGGTGGACGACGGCAGCCGTCCGCTGTTCCGTTTCGTGGCGCCGACCAGCGTGCCGGAGCGCACCCTGCCGAGTCTCACCTCCCTGCTCACCAACACCCTGGCGATAGGGGAGGCCTGGCCTGCCACCAACCGGGACCTGAACTTCCGCCTCACGGCGCGGGACGGCAAGGGCGGTGTCGCCAGCGATGACATGAAGATCCAGGTGGTCAACACCGGCAAGGCCTTTGCCCTGACCAGCCCGGTGGTGACCCCCCTGGGGGCGGGCAAGACGCAGACCATCAGTTGGGAAGTGGCCGGCACCAATGCCGCCCCCATCAACTGCAGCAAGGTGGATCTCTTCATGACCCGGGACGAGGGGGCAAACTGGACTCCCCTTGCCAGCGGCAAACCCAACTCGGGCTCGGCGAGCGTCACCATCCCGGCGGGCCAGGACGGCACTGCCCGCTTGAAGGTGGCGTGCAGCGACAACATCTTCTTCGCCATCAGTCCCCTCAAGCTCTCGGTCACCCAGCGCGGTGAAGAGGGGGGAAGCGGTGGCGGCGGGGCCCTCGGCTTCTGGACCCTGGCCCTGGCGTTGCTGGGCTGGCAGCGGAGGCGGGCATGAGACTGGCCGGGGTGCTGCTGCTCACCCTGCTCGGCGGTTGTCAGGCCGATGCTGACACCCTGGATCAGGCGGTCAGCGCCAGCCTTGCCAAGCAGGATTACCGGCTGATCGTGCGGGCCGGGCGCGGCGAGGTGGCGCCCGGGATCGCGGCGGATCAGCAGGCGGCGGCCAAGGCCCGCTGCGGCGTGCGCTATCTCGACGGATTCGGGGATGTCATCAAGCCGGATCAGAAGGAGGCCCACGCCAGGCTGAGCGCCTATGCGGCGGACTACAACCGGCGCATGCTGGCCCATTGCCCGCCGGTTGACGGCAAGCAGTAGGCTGACGGTCATCGGCATAAAGAGGGAGGCATGGGCCTCCCTCTCTTTTTGCTCCGCCATTTGGCCGCCCCGAGGCTTGTACCCATGGCGCGCTCGTCGCACAATGCCTGCACCCATCGCCGCACGGGCGGCAGAGAAAGAGAGAAGGAAAATCAAGATGATGGATGTGGCTGATCTGCGTCGCGAATACACCAGGGGTGGACTGCACCGGGCCGATCTGCCGGCCGAGCCCCTCACCCTGTTCGAGAAGTGGCTGGCCCAGGCGTGCGAGGCCAAACTGACCGATCCCACCGCCATGGTGGTGGGCACCGTGGATGCCGATGGCCAGCCCTGGCAGCGCACCGTGCTGCTCAAGCACTACGATGCCGACGGCATGGTGTTCTACACCAACATGGGCAGCCGCAAGGCGCATCAGCTGGAGGGCAACCCCCGTATCAGCCTGCTTTTCCCCTGGCACACCCTGGACAGACAGGTGCACGTGACCGGCCGGGTGGAGAAGATGAGCACCTTCGAGGTGATGAAGTATTTCCACAGCCGTCCCAAGGACAGCCAGATCGCCGCCTGGGTCTCCAAACAGTCGACCCGCATCTCGGCCCGTGGCGTGCTGGAGGCCAAGTTCCTCGAACTCAAGCAGAAGTTTGCCAATGGCGAGGTGCCGCTGCCGAGCTTCTGGGGTGGTTTCCGGGTGCGCATCGACACCGTCGAGTTCTGGCAGGGCGGGGAGCATCGTCTGCACGATCGCTTCTATTACACCCGCGAGGGGGACGGCTGGCACATCGAGCGCCTGGCGCCCTGATGAACATCGCCCGGCTCAAGAACTTCACCGAGATAGTGAAGAACAACTTCAACATCTCGGCGACGGCGGAGAAGCTCTATACCTCCCAGCCGACCCTCAGCAAGCAGATGAAGATGCTGGAAGAGGAGCTGGGGCTGGCGCTGTTTACCCGCAAGGGCAAGAACCTGGCGGGCCTGACCCCCATGGGGGAGCAGGTGATGGAGCTGGCCAGGGGAGTGGTGGCCCAGGTGGAGCAGATTGGTCAGCTTTCCCTCGGGGATCAGCTGGCCACCAGCGGGGTGCTGCGCATCGCCACCACCCACACCATGACCCGCTACAAGCTGCCGGCGGTCATTACCGAATTCTCCCGCCGCTACCCCGAGGTGAGCATCCAGCTGCATCAGGGAGCCCCTGCCCAACTGGCGCAGATGGCGCAAAACGGGGATGTGGAGATGGCCATCGCCACCGAGTCCATGCACCTGTTCGACGAGCTGGCGACCGTGCCCTGCTATCGCTGGGGGCGCAGCGTGGTGGTGCCCCACGGCCATCCGCTGCTGGACTGCCAGCCGCTGGCCATGGCGGATCTGGCCCGGTATCCCCTCATCACCTATGTGTTCGGTTTCACCGGCCGCTCCAAGATGGACAAGGCGTTCGGACGCCATGGCCTCAGCCCCCGCATCGTGCTGACGGCCACCGACAGCGACATCATCAAGCACTATGTGCGCCTGGGGATGGGAGTCGGGGTGATCGCCACCTCGGCGTTCGACGAAGGGGACAGGGAGAGCCTGGTCTGCCTCAACATCGATCATCTGATCGCCTCGAGCGTGGCCCATGTGTGCCTGCGCAGGCACGCCCACCTGCGGGACTACATGTACGACTTCATCCACCTCTATGCCCCCCATGTGAGCCGGGAGACGGTGCAGCTGGCGCTGCTCAACCAGGGAACGCCCGCCCCGTCTGCGACTCTGCCCTGGCTCTGACGCCGAGACATAAAAAAGAGAGGCCGTCGGCCTCTCTTTGCATTGCTATCCCCTTGTACTGATCCCTCAGGCGGCTCGGGTCGCCAGATTGACGAAGATCTGGGCTCCCACCAGCAGGCAGTCGTCGTCCAGGTAATAGGGGTTCGCGTGCAGGTAGTTGCAGATCCCCTTGGCCTGATTGCCGCTGCCGAGGAAGAACATGGCCCCCATGCGGCTTGGCGTGGCGTTGATCATGTAGCTGAAGTCCTCGCTGCCGGTCATGGGCTGGCCCTTTGCGTTGATCCCGTCGCTGGACAACACATTCGAGGCGGCTTGTTGCAGGCGCTCGCAGGCCTGGGGGTGGTTCTCCACTGCCGGGTAGCCGGCATGGACCATGGTGGTCTTGAAGCCGCGCAGCTCGCTCTGGGCGATGATGTCCCTGAAGCTGTTTTTCAGGATCTGGTCGGTTTCGGCGTCCATGGCGCGGATGGTGCCACGGGCCTGCACATGATCGGCGATGGCGTTGGGAATGGTGCCGCCGTTGATCATGCCGCAACCAAAGACCGCCGGGCTGAACGGGCTGGTGCGCTTGGCGACGATGTAGTCCATATCCTCGATGATCCGCACCGCCTCCCGGATGGCATCCAGCCCCTTGTGGGGGGTGGAGCCGTGGGCGGAGATGCCGTGCACATCGAGCGTCCAGGCAGACCCCCAGGAGGACATGACCCCCTGGTTGAACTTGATGGTGCCCGTCTCCATGGCGCCGTCGTTGTGCAGGGCATAGACCTCGTCCACCCCCTTCATGCAACCAAGCTCCACCATCTTTTCGGCACCGGGGACGCGCATGTCCTCTTCCGCCATCTGGAAGATGAAGCGGACGTTGTATCGCAGGCGATCGCGGTTGGCGGCCAGAAACCTGGCGGCGGTCAGAGCGATCGCCATGTGGGAGTCGTGGCCGCAGTTGTGGGCCATCCCCTCATGGGTGGATTTGAACGCCACCTCGCTCATGTCGTGCATCTCCAGGCCATCCATGTCGGCACGAAAGGCAATGGTGGGCAGGGCAGGGTCGACCGCCAGATCCCCGTGAAAACCGGTGAAGCCGGGATACAGGGTGATCCTGTAGCCGAACTCTTCCATCAACCCACGGCAGTAGGCAGAGGTCTTGAACTCGGCCCCGGAGTATTCCGGGATGCGGTGCAGGTGGTGGCGCACTTCGTAGCTGAAGTCGCGCAGGGCCAACAGGTCAGGTTCGATATGGTAGTGGTTCATCAGATGATCCCTTGAATGGAGAAACCGAGCTGGGCAACCAGGGAGGCGCCAAAGAAGCAGCAGGTGGAGACGATCATGAAGATGAGGATCACCTTCCACGACATCTTCTTGAGCTCCTCCAGCTGACCGCCCACCGAGAGGCCGGCGAAGGCCAGGAGCGGCACGCAGCAGGAGAGGAAGGAGATCTTGGCCACGGCATCGATGAAGAGGCCGCGCACCGGGGTCTCGGGCAGGCAGATGAGAATGCCGATGATGGTGGCATAGGCAAAGGCCGGCAGGGAGGAGGGCAGATAGCGCTTGGTCACCAGGGAGGCGAACACCACCAGGGACATGGCGATGAAGCTGTCCCCCATCTGCCACAGCGGCAGGCCCGAGGTCAGGGTCTGGGTGAACATGGCCAGCAGGATCGCCAGGAAGACGAAGCGCATATCCATCACGATGCTTTTCATGCTTTCTCTCCTTTGGCGGTCAAGGCATAGATTTTTTCAGCGAGCGGCAGACCCAGATAGGTGAGGGAGAGCGCCCCCAGGGCCGACGAGAGCAGGTTTGAGGCGGCGGCGATGCTGAGCACCTGCTGGGCCATCGCCTCATCGAGGCCGTTGATGAGGGCACCGGAGGCGGCGCTCAGCATGGAGCCGGATCCCACGCCGGAACCGGCGGCCAGGGCCAGGGGATGCAGCCCCGTGAGGGGGGCGATGCTGCCGAGCACGCTGAACCAGAGGGTGCCGATGACGGAGCCGCACAGGTAGATGGCGAGCACGCCGATGTACTTCTGGGAGCCGGTGCCGAACTTGCCCTGGATCACCGCGACCGAGGGTTCACGGCTGATGGAGGAGCAGGCCCCGATGGCGCGGCGGCCAAAGCCGAACTTCACCGCCAGCGGAATGGCGATGAGGATGGGCAGGAGGTTGCCTATCTCTTGCAGGAAGAGCGGTACGCCGACGCTCAGGATCATCTTGAGGTTGGGGATGATCATCCCCGCATACTGGGTCCCGAGGATCAGCAGGCTGAAACCCACCATCTTGCCGCAGAAGCCCTCTTCTCGCTCGGTGAAGAGCCTCTTCCAGCCGGGAATGCGATCCTTGACGGGCTTGGCGGAGACGATCATGCCGATGATGACGGCAAAGAGCATGGGCAGGATGGGGATGATGGCGATGCCGAGTCTGATCTCCTGCTTCCCAATGAGGGATTGGGCCACGAAGATCAGCAGGGCGGTCGCCAGGGTACTGACTACTACCGTTTTGAGTGGGCTGGTTGGCTGCATAGTGTGTTCTCTTGTTATCCGTTGTCCTTCATGGGCGTCTTTGGTCGCGCCATGATGGGGGCATGATAGGAAGCGAGGAGGGGAAGGAATGTGACCGCCATCAAGTCAGCCATATGGCATTTTTTCATGGGGTATGCCGTTTAACCATGGTAAACATATGGTTTAACAACTCATTGGTAGCTGCTTATGCTGCCTCAGACAGGAGTGTGGTGCCGCCCGGGCACCCGGTGCCTGATCCGGGGGGGCGGATGTGGGGGAAGGAATGGATCTGTTGATCGAGGGTGCGCTCTGGCGCCCCTCCTGGCAAGCGGCGTTGCAGGCCTGGCAGCACCGGGGAAACCGCTGGTGGCTGCTGCTTGGCAAAGGGGAGGCGAGGGAGATGGCACCCTGGTCTGTCAGCCCGCCAGATGGCATTCTCCGTGCCCGCGACCTGCTTGCCGCCTGGCTGGGTGAGGCCGCCTCCCCGCTGATGGCGACACAGCCGGACCGGCAGATCCTGATCGCTGCCTCCGGCTCCCTGCTGACCCTGGCCAGAGAGAGCGGCCTGCTCACCCTGGGGCCCGCGGGGGCGGATCATCGCCTCGGTGCCGATGACGACCTCGGGGTTGCCCTGCAACGCCTGCTTGCCCGCCGCCTGATGACCCCTGTGCTGCGCGAGCCTGGCGGGCAGGACGCGCTGGTGCTGCGCCCCCTGCTGCCCGGCGATGAGAGCGCCATCCTGCGTTATTGTTCGGATGCGGCGCTCGCCCGCTATACCCTCAACATCCCCCACCCCTATTCGCCGGAGGCGGCGCGGGACTGGCTTGCCCTGAGCGGGCGCAAGGCTGCTCTCGGGCTGGGATGCACCTGGGCCCTGACTCTGCCCCAGGGGCGTGAAGACGAGCCCGCTCCCCTGGTCGGCTCTCTCTCCCTGCACTGGCACGGGGAGCTGGCATGGTGGGTCGGTGTGCCCTGGCAGAACAGGGGGCTGGCCACCCGGGCCGCGAGCCTGGTCAGGGCGTTTGCCTTCGAGCAGTGGCACCTGCCTGCCCTCACCGCCCGCCACATGCCGGGCAACCTCGCCTCAGGCCGGGTGATGGAAAAGACTGGCATGCACCATGACGGGCGTCGGCCAGATCCGGCCGATGGCGCCCTCGAGCTCGATCACTGGCGGCTGGATCGCCCGGCGCGCCTGACGGATGCACGCAAAGAGGCGCTGGCCCCCTGGCTGGATGACGAGGAGGTGGTCGTGGCCATACTGCACGGTGAGGGGGTGGCACTTTTCATGGCGGGGGAGGCGACAGGGGGCGAGCAGACACTCAGCGGGCTGACGGTGCGGCGCTATCCCCAGGCCATGCTGGCGCCAGAGGCGCCCGGGGTGCAGGCCCATGGTGGTGGCGCCCTGCTCAAGGAGTGCGGGGATCTGGGCCTCGCCTATCTGCGGCGATTGCGACAGCCTGACGACGGACGCTGATGGCTTGCCCAGGGGCGGTCATCGCGAAGCCTGGTGCGGGGTCTGTCAGGCGTTTTCCTGAGTCCGTCCTCCCATTTTCAGACAAAGGCAGTGAAGTGGCGCCCCACTTCTGTGGAATAATGGCCGCCCTGCTGTACGAGGAGTAACGCTGTATGTTGAGAACCGAGCGTCCCGGCGACATGCTGCCAGTCTATGAGCTGGTGAGTGCCGCCTTTGGTCGTCCCGACGAGGCCGAACTGGTCAACCGCCTGCGAGAATGTGGGGCCGCCGTGGTCACCATGGTCGAGGAGGAAGAGTACGAGTTCATGGGGCACCTGATGCTGAGCCCGATCACCATTGAGGGACAGGAAGGGCCCTGGTTGGGACTGGCACCCGTGGCCGTGCATCCCGACTGGCAGGGACAGGGCATTGGCTCGGATCTGGTGCGGGAAGGGCTGGACACGGCACTGGAGATGGACTGGAAGGCGGTGGTGGTACTCGGGGATCCCGCCTACTACGCCCGTTTCGGCTTTCGGCCTGCCAGCGACTTCGGCCTGCACTGCATCTACGAGGTGCCGACGGAGTGTTTCATGGCGATGGAGTTGCAACCCGGCGGGCTCGACGGGGTAAGGGGCGAGGTGCTCTATCACCCCCTGTTCGATGAAGAGCCGGTGGAGTGACCGCCTGCCCATCCATGAAAAAGGACCCTGAGCGGGTCCTTTTTCGTGCCATGCCCATCGCTTGAATGGACGTCACTGGGCCAGGGATTTCAGCTGCTGCTTGCCCGGCGGGTTGTTCCAGTCGATGGGGCCGTGGGTGAAACGGTACTGAAGCCTTGGCAGACTCAGTTCCAGCCACTCCTCCCGGAAGTAGGCATAACCCTGGTCCCAGTCTGGATCCTGCGCCCAGCCGGTCTGCAGGAAGTGGAGCCGGGTGCCTTGGCCCTCCGGCACGAAGCGCAGGCTGACCTGGGTCTTCTGCTGACGAATGTGGGGAAACTGGGGAGGGAAATTCCAGCTGAAGCTGAGCAGATCATGGGGCATGACCGCCATCACCCGGCACCCTTCGCTGCCACGCTCGCCGAGGGGAGCATCGGGTCTGAAATAGATCTCGAACGGCCCGTTGGGTTCCGGGACCATGAGGCACTCCGGCGCCAGAAAACTGCGCAGCCCGCTCTCCGTGGTCCAGGCCCGCCAGACATCGTCAATGTGGGCGGGTACCAGAATACTGCCTTCAATTTGCTTGTTATCCATAAATCAGTGAACCTCAAACCAGTCATGGACGGGACCTCGGCAGTATAGTCTCTGAGGCGATAAAATAGGCAGCCCTGTGTCACACGGTTACGTATTCAAGAGGGTCCACATTGCCGATTTGACAGCACGGCGGGATCCATCGAGAGTGGGAAGCGACAAGCACGCAACGCAAGGATGGTGTCATGATCAGAATGATGACGGAAGCTGATGAGCCCATGCTGGCGCAGCTCTTCCTCAAGGGAAGGCGCCAGGCCTTCCATTGGGTTGATCCCGCCCTGTTCCGGCTCGAGGATTTTGCCGAGCAGACCCGGGGCGAGGAGATCTGGGTGGCGGAGAAAGGGGGCAGCCCGTGCGGATTCGTCTCCATCTGGGGGGCCGAGAGCTTCGTGCATCATCTCTACGTGGTGGCGGACTGGCACGGGCAGGGCATGGGGCGGGCCTTGCTTGCCGCCGGCTTGGCCGGGTACCCCTCCCCGGCCTCCCTCAAGGTGGCCATGCGCAACACCACGGCGATGGCTTTCTATCATCGCCTGGGCTGGGAGAACACCGAAGAGACGGGTCATTGCGACATCACGGGCCCCTGGCGCAGGCTGGTGTTGACGCCCGATGCCGCAGGGGAATAAGCCGCTGGCAGACTGCGGCAACCGCACCGCACATTGATCTCCAGCCCTGGCAGGGCATAAAAAAGCCACTTCGCGGGAAGTGGCTCTTCAACACATCCGGGGGAGGGCAGACCTTCCCTCGCTCAACCGATGATCACAGGGCCGCCACGGCCTCTCTTACCAGGGCGGCCAGCTCTCCCCACCTGCTGCCCTCGTCGATGAGCTTGGCCGGCATCATCCAGGTGCCGCCGCAGGCGATCACGGCATTCAGCCCCAGATACTCCTTCAGATTGGCCGGCGTCACGCCGCCGGTGGGCATGAAGCGCACCGGATAGACGGCGCCCAGGGCCTTGAGCATGGCGGTGCCGCCAGACTGCTCGGCCGGGAAGAACTTGAGGTGGCGCAGCCCCATCTCCATGGCCTGCTCCACCAGGCTGGGGTTGTTGACCCCGGGGATGATGGTGACGTCCTTGTCCAGGCAGTACTGCACCGTGGTCGGGTTAAAGCCGGGGCTGACGATGAAGTCGGCGTCCGCCGCAACGGCCGCATCCACCTGCTCGCGGTTGAGCACGGTGCCGGCCCCGATCAGCAGATCCGGGTAGGCCGCGCGCATCTGGCGGATGGCCTCTGCGGCGGCGTCGGTGACATCGGCCCCTTGCAGGCGTGCGGCGAGATAACCGGTGCTGAAGGAGTCGCCCGCCGCCGTGGTGTCGATCACCTGTTCGGCGGACAACCGCAGGGCGGCGATTTCGATTCGCTGCGCTGCCGTGACCACCAGGCAAGGCTCAGAGCCGCGCCTGACGACGATCTCGCCCACCCCGAAGCCCTGGCTCCCTGGCTGCATTGCGAGCGCAACCCCTATTGGCACAAGCTCCACGAGCATATCGACGACAAGGCCATCTCCAGCTGGTGCGACGATCACGACCAGATCCTCAAGGCCCTGATGCGCAAGGATCCGCAGGCGGCCAAGCTGGCCATGTGGCAGCACCTGGAGAACACCAAGCAGATGCTCTTCCAGGCCACCATCTTCGATGACGAAATGGAGGATGACCGCTACCTCTTCTCCGAAAATCCCGTCGTTCATCTGACCCAGCCTTCCACTGCCAACGGCTAGTGGAAGATTCTCGGGGGCGAACCCTCGAGGTTGTTTCAACCCCATGGAGGCGCTGGGCTGATGGCGTGGCCCACAGCGCCCGGGCAAATTGCTGCTTCACTCGCCGGTTTTTGCTGGCGACGCCACCTGGAGCTGGCCCATGTCAAATGCAGCCACCCCCCGCAGAGCCTTTGGCCTCAGGTCTGGTCATGCACTGTGCTCTTGGGGCGGTTACATCCTCTGAAAGCCAGAAAAAGGATACAAAAAGGGCCACTTCTTGCGAAGTGGCCCTTTCCAAACGTTTGGTGGGCTGGGGGATGTTCGCGAATTCAACTTCGAAGTGCGACACTCGCCTATGCCGCCTGACAGTACTCTTCGAATACCTTGACAGGCTGCCTGAATCCGAGACATTTCCGAGGTCGTAGGTTGAGCCACTGCTCCGCTCTCCTGACATCCTCGTCCGTGACCTCTCTCAGGTCTGTTCCCTTTGGGATAAACTGCCTCAACAGCCCATTGCTGTTCTCGTTCAGACCGCGCTCCCACGAAGAGTAAGGGTGCGCAAAGTAAGTCTCGGCACCCAGCGCTTCCTCTATCGCCTTGTGTTCGGCAAACTCGCCGCCGTTGTCAAAGGTGATGGTATGCACCTGCTCGATGTAGGGCGTTAACATCTCGATTATCGCATCCCGCACCACCCCAGCCTGTTTGCTCGCGACCCGCTTGACCAGATAGAGCCGGCTCTTGCGCTCCACCAGGGTGACCAGTGCACCTGTGCCTTGCTTGCCCAGCACCGTGTCCGCCTCCCAATCACCGAGCCGCTCCCGGCTATCGACGATAGCCGGCCGTTCATCAATAGAGCGGGCTTCCTTGATGGGAGAACGCAGGCTGCTCGCCCCCTTGCGGTAGCGCTTGTGGCCCTGGCGCAGATGGCGGTACAACTGGCCACCCCGGGCTTTGTCGGCGGCCACATGGCGGTATATCCACTCGTGACTCACCATGAGGCCTATCTGCTTGCCCACCGCGCTTATCTGCTCCGGGCTCCACCACCAGGCGAGTGTCAGCTCGACAAACTGGATGACATCGGCAGATAGCCGAGATTTGGCCGCACTGGCCCGTCGGTGGGTGGCGTGCTGATGCGCATTGTCTGGCTGGTAGCCCTGCGGCCCGGCGTTACGACGCAGCTCCCGGTAGAGGGTGGAGCGATGAACGCCAATGGCGCGTGCGGTGGCAAGGATGGACATCCCCTGTGCGCGAAGCACCGATAACTGGTATCGTTGCCCCTCGGTCAACTGCTGATAGCTCATGGTGATACTGCTTTTACTTTGGCGAGCAGAAGGGTACCACCAATCAGCAGTTGGCCACCTCTCGCCATTCATCCATGAGTGTCGCACTTATTATCTGAATTCCCGCCTCATTTTCGATGGTCATTGCCCCAACAAGACTGGCGGCAGGCTTTCACCACTGCATTTCAACTGCCCCAGAGCGTTGGTTCTACAGACGGTACCGTCGGAAGCACGTAAATTGCCGAGGCTATCCTCACGCCAGATCACCCGCTCCCCAGTTTTTGGGTTGCTACCACGCACATTACCCAATGCATCTTCACGGTAGGTTGTACCGTCACTGCCCTTGAGGTTGCCCAAGACATCAGTGCGCCAGGTGATGCCCGAGCCCGAATCCCTAATATTGCCGAGAGTATCCTCACGCAGGACACCCTGCTTGCCATCGTCACACCGGTAGTGGGTATGGCCCAACGTACCTTACCGATAGGTGCAGTTGGCTGCCAATACTGTTGATTGCAGCAGCCCAAGCAGCAGAGCGGCCAGCGACAACTGGCGTGCTGCTAACCAAAAAGCGGTTAGGTTACTCATCGCATGCCCTCTCTGAGGTGGTCTCGGCTGACTATACCGGGCCTGCCGCGCAGCTTCGATACTGGGGTTTTGCACATGTCGTGTTTTCAGGCGGATGCGGATATCGCTAAAAGTCTGTGATCGAGGCTGCGCCCATCAATATCGAACCGTGGTAGGCTAAACCAAATGGAACTTTTTTGGGAAATATCATGCCTATACCACCACCTCCATTTACCTTTCGTTGCCCTCAGTGTTGCTGGCACAAGACGGTTGTTCCCAAGAGCGACGTTATGGTACGTGGCCACACCTGGTTTGAGACCTGTCCCGAGTGCCACCATGCCCCACTGGAAAAATCGTCGACCACCATGGTGGAGCTGGCCATTGCGATGTTGAAGGGGGTCATCCGAAAGTAGCCGCTGTTATTACCACTTGCTATTCCAGCCAGTTCGTCACCAACCAGATGATCAAACAGCGGGACAGAGAGAGCATGGTTGCCGAAGCTGGCTATTCATCTGATTGAGAAGGAGATCATCGTTGAATTTTGAACAGTTGAAAACTCGTCACCGGATGCTGCGTGAAGACTCTCCCAGCAATCTCAACCTGCGAGTTCATCGTGCCTTAAGCTGGCTTCAACGCGCTGAAATGGCCGCTTTATCTTTCTCTGGATTGCGTTCAATGCGGCTTATGCCACTGAAATCGATGACGATCGTCGCCTCTCGGAACAGGAGACCTTCAAAGGCTTTCTGGAGAAACTGTGCGACCTGGATGAGCACAAAAAGATCGAACATCTGGTCTGGCAGGAGTTCTCTGGCAGTATCCGCATACTGCTGGACACCCCGTTTGTACTACAAGGCTTCTGGGATTATCACAGCGGCAAAATAAGCGAATCCCAGTGGAAGGAGCGGCTGACACAAGGCAAGAAGATGGCAAACCAGGCACTCGCCAGCGGCAACACCCCGCAGTTGCTGGGCGTGGTGTTTAACCGCCTCTATACCTTGCGCAACCAGTTAATCCATGGTGGTGCGACCTGGAACAGCTCGGTCAATCGCAAACAACTGAAGGATTGTGCCAACCTGCTCGGCAAACTGGTGCCGGTGATCATCGAGTTGATGATGGCCCACCCAGATACCCTGTGGGGAGATGCCTGTTATCCGGTGGTTGAGCTGGCTGGTTAATCAGCCGCAAGATGGCGGGGCAGCAGCTGCCCCGCAGCTTCAAGCAGTCAGATCTGACAGATAGAAAGCACCGGCCAGCAAACCATAGACCAACCGCACCCGCTCATCCCTGCCCAGCAGCACACCGAGTAGCACTTCTCCGCTTTCCAAATCATCACCATGCCAGAAGCACCATAGGGCTGCCTCCACAACATCCAGCCAGCTGGCATGGCCCAGCTGATTACGTGACTTGCGCCGCCAGCTGCCGCGTATCACGGCGCAGCTATTCGGGGAGCTGGTCGCCAGCGCCCGCTGCTCCATAACGCTTACCGTTAATCCATCCAGCTTGGCCTGACGACTGCCATGCCCTCCTCGCAATAATTTTTCGAGTAGCAGCGCCAAAAGACGCAACGCATCCAAATCTTCAAAACTGGCATCCTCCCCAAGCAAACTGGCGGTACCCTCCATCAGTTGCTCACGCCCTTGGTAGATTGGCTGTGAAGTGCGATCCAGCCGATGTTGCTCGACATGGATAGCCAGTGCCGTCACCACCGTCAGCGGTGAAGTCTCACCCTCTTGGTGATACGCGCCTTTGGCAAGCAGAACGGTCAGAGCCCTAGCTCGCTCGGCTGGTAGTAGGCAATAGATCCCCCTGATCAGTGGCATGGCCGCCTGATCCGATAACAGTCTTGAGTTCATAGCGCCTCAGTGACGATCGCGTTTGAAGTGGGTGGTTTTATGACAAACGGTGACAATCTCACCGTCTTGCAGAACTAGATAGTGACGGCGCAGCCGCTGGCAACATTCCGCGGGCAATCCGCCTCCGGTTTGCAACATCGCCAATCCTTTGCGGTCGAGATAAACCAGTTCGCGCCCCTGGTGATAAGCAGAGCGTCCGATGTTCAGCAGCATATCCACCAGCTCGGGTGCAATACCGCACTGCTGCATCCGGCACGCGGCGTGATGGCTGTACGCACTATCCAGCCTCCCGTTCATGACATGTTCCTTTGGCGCTCATTTCGATGGACTCATTATATGTAGCCTTTATACTCATGCCGATACTGGTTACATAAACATGTCGCATTTTGGAGCACGTATGTCACCCAAAGAGCTCACCTGGGATCAAACCCTGCGCTTTCGTCTGCTGGAAATCGTATTGCAGTGGGAGGGACGGCTGACCACCAATCATTTGATGACCGCCTTCAATATCGGTCGCCAACAGGCCTCGCGGGATATCAACCACTACCTGATCCACTACTCACCGGAAGGGTTGATCTATGACAGAAGCCTGAAGGGATACAAACCCACAGAGCACTTTGTCCCGCGCTTTAGCGAAGGCAAGGTGGACGAGTATCTGATGCTGCTCCACCGTGAAAAGCAGCACCAACGCCAACATGACGCGGGGCTGTTGACCCTGCCGCTGATGGATCTGCGCTACGGCCATATCGAGATCCTGGATGTGCCAAACCGCCATATCGACCCGAAAATCGTGCGCGGCTTGGTGCAAGCGGCGCGCGGCCAACTGCGGGTCGATGTCGATTACGTATCCCTCAGCTCAGAGGAGCAGAGTGGCCGCAATATCGTGCCTCACACTCTGGTCTATGACGGGATCCGCTGGCACGTACGTGCCTATTGCGAGAAGAAAGGGGAATATCTGGATTTTGTGATGAGTCGTTTTCGCGGGGAACCGGATCTGCTGGATGCCTCCCCCCACGGCCGGGATCAGGATCTGGAGTGGAACTCCCAAGTGACCGCCATAGTCGTTCCCAATCCTGGGCTCAGTGAGGGACAGCAGGCCATCATTGCCAGAGACTATGCCATGACCGGGAGCCAGCTGTTGATCCGCCAACGGATCCCCTTGGTTCATTACGCATTGGAACGGATGCAGGTGAGCTATAACGGCGAACACCAGCAGCATCCCCTGCTATACCCGCTGGTGCTGGCCAACCGGGAGGAGCTAATTCAGCAAGGATGTACCTTCAAGCTCAAGAGCGCGGATTTGCAAATTTAAAAATGCAAAGGGCGCTTGGCTCCATAACTAAAAATGTTGAGATAGAGAGAGGCTCCCGGCACTGCCGGGAGTCTCTTCATTCAGGTTATAGGATTTAGATTGTGCTGAGTCGAGTCAGCAATTCATCATAATCGGCCAACTCCTGCTCCTTGTGCTGCAAGCCTTGGCGTACTTGATCCAGTTCTGACCGAAGATCCCGGGTCAGCTCCTCCTTAAGAGAGGTCTGCAACGCTTCCAACTGAGCCAGCACCTGATTGATCCCCTTATCCAACTGTTTTTCCAATCGGTCAAAGACATTTCCCAACGCTTCGTCCAGATAGCGGCGAAGCCTCTCCATCTCGTCACGTTCCTTGATCTGACCCGAGAAGGGGATGATCGAGGTGGCATCCCCAAGCGAGAGCCTCAGGGTCGGCATCGACAGGCGATTGATGGCCCCCTCCAGGGTGCTCCTGAACAGCGCGGGATCGAAGTGATCGCTCTTGGTATCCAGATGCTTGAGCAGGGCCTTGCGCAAACTACTTTTAAGCTCGTGTGGGGAGATGAGACGGTTGATATGACTTCGCATCTGATCAGCACACTGAGCACCGAAGTCACGCACCTGTTCTATGGCATCGGCCGCATTGAGATAGTCATAGCTAACAGTGTCGGTATAGTACTCGGTTCTGGTGCTACCCCAAGTCCAGGGTTTATACCAGGTCGAATCGCTAACCTTGTATGATCTGGTCACCTCTTTGGTGCCGCTGCGAGTCTGGATATTTCTGAAGCGACCGCGATCACGGGCCAATTGCGACAGCATTTCCCCGCTATCCTTGCGCGCCCTTGCTGTCACACTTTCGACAATGGCTTTAAGCTCATCGGCGATGGCCGAAAGTCGCTTATCGCAGTTTTGCTGCTGCAGTGCCAGCGACTGCAGATCCTGGGTCTTAAGCAGGTGGATACGCTGCTTGATCCGCTCGGCAAAACCATTGCGCCACTCGATAAGGCGCTCTTGTATCTCTTGTTCAAAACCCTGCCGTTGCAGCTCCAGCAGCGGCAGGCGATCACAGCGTGCCTGTTGATAGGCCGCTTTCAGCGCATCGAAGTTCGCCAAGCGTTGCCATTGTTCGGTTGTGATGGGCTCATCCCAGCACTCCTCGGCCATCTCCTGCAACTTTCTGTGGGTATGGCGCATGCTGTCACCCCAACGTACCTCAGGCCAAGTGGCGAAACCGTAGGCAAAGGTGCTGGCAAACACCGGCAGTGCTAATTGCTCCAGCACCTTGGCGCGCGCATCTTGCCCCCGCTCGCGGCTCTTTGTTACCAGTTCGGTCACTGTCTCCGCAGCCCCCCGCTGCAGTCGACGGCGGATATTGTTGTCGGTTTCATCCAGCGAGCTGCGATCGTAACCATCATCGAGGATGGCCGAATCAAACTGCCCCGCAACCAACACTAGCCGCTTCACCCCCTTGCCCGGCAGTTGTTCGCCTAGTAGTCCTGAGGTGTCCTGACAAGATCGGACAGTCCCGGATCAAGCAGCCTGAGCAGTTCTCCAATACCTCTTGTTAAACTCCGCCGGGCTGACATTGCCAAGTCGTGAATGCCGACGCTGGCGGTTGTAAAAAATCTCTATGTATTCCTGAATCGCTGCCTTGGCCTCCGCTCTCGTCTCGAATCTATGGTGGTGAACCAGTTCATTTTTAAGAGACCCCCAGAAGCTTTCTATCGGGGCATTGTCGAAGCAGTTCCCCTTGCGTGACATGGAGGTCTGCATGCCAAATTGTACCTGGAGAGCCCGGTAAGCCTTGGCACAGTACTGACTGCCCCGGTCTGTGTGATGAATAAGCCCAACGGGTGGCCTCTTCTGCTGCACAGCCCGAAACAGCGCCTGACTGACCAACCCGGTGGTCATTCGCTCTCCCATCGCATAACCCACTATCTCACAGGTAAACACATCCTTGAGACCAGCCAGATAAAGCCAGCCTTCGTCGGTGGCGATATAGGTGATATCACCGGTCCAGACTTCGTTGGGCTTCGTCGGCGCAAAGACCTGACCAAGGAGATTCTCCGCCACGGGCAGGGAATGAGCAGAATGGGTTGTCGCCTTGAATTTGCGCTTTTGTTTGCAAGACAACCCCATTTCACGGCGCAATCGTCCAATCCGGTCCCGCCCAGCGTAAAATCCTTCGGCGGCCAACTCAGCTTGTAAACGCGCTGCGCCATAGGTCTGGCGCGTCTTGCTGTGAGCAGCCCGAATGGCGACCTTGAGTCGTTCATCTTCTTGTTGGCGCTGTGACGGTGGACGGTGGCGCCAGTGGTAGAAGCCCGCACGAGAGACCTCCAGCACACGACAGATAACGGAAATGGGATAGAGGTCCTGTTGGTTGGCTATCCACGCGTACTTGGCAGTGACTCCTGAGCAAAGTACGCGGCGGCCTTTTTTATGATGTCGCGCTCCATGTTGGCTTGTGCGAGAGCTTTGCGTAGCCGGGCCACTTCAGCCTCCAGCTCGGCGACAGAACGCGCTCCGGGAATGGCCGATGTATCCTTTCCTCCTTTGGCTGCGACCACCCAGTTGCTCAGTGTGCCTTTGGCAATACCCAACCTTCTGGCGGCTTCAGCTTGGCCAAGGCCTTGCTCCAACACCAGTCGAACCGCCTCTGCCCGAAACTCTGGTGAATAGTGTTCTCTCGATTTCATTCAATACCCCCGATTGTCTCATCGTAACAATCGGGACTGTCTGTGAAAATCAGGATACCTCATGCCTTGGAAAGCCGGTTCATCAGTTCTGGTAACTGGTTGGGGTTAATGCTGGGCATGTGCTGCTTGGCTGGCCGTTGAAACACCTTGCTGATCCCCGAACAAGGGTTGGCATCGATCAGACCAGAGTTGACGGCAAAGGTCATGATCTCGTTTACCCGCTGAGTGAGACGACGCACGGTTTCGAGTTTTCCAGCAGCGGCGATGGGCTCGATGATCTTGATGGCTCTCTGCGCTTTTATCTCCATCACGGGCACAGTGCCAATCTCGGGGAAGAGGTACATTTCGAGCGAACGCCAGAGATCCTCGGCATATGCCGGGGTGACGGAAGGACGCTTAACATCAAACCAGCGCTTGGCGACGGCTTCAAAGGTGTGCTCGCTCTGTGATAACGCAGCGGATGCTTGCTCATCACGATGATGCTGGGGATCAATGTTTTGCAGCAACAGCGATTTGGCTTCGGAGCGTTTTTCTCTCGCTTCAGCCAACGACATCTCCGGCCAGGAGCCAAAGCTGATCATGTTTCTCTGTTTAGTAAGGGGGCGGTAGTAACGCAGGCGCCACAACTTGGAGCCATTGGGCTTGATGACGAGCTCTAGGCCAGCCCCGTCGCAGAGGGTGTATTCCTTCTCTTTGGGCTTGGCTGCTTTGATCTCGGTTGGGGACAAGGGGCGGGTGATACGAGGCATAGGCATACGCTCCGGAAGGCATACAAAACGATATGCCTAACGATATGCCTAAAAGGGCTGGATGGCAACGCATGCCATTGGACAGCATAAGACAACAAAAAACCCGCAAAGCCTTATGCTATGCGGGTTTCTTAGACTTCGTTGGTCACCATTGGACCGGTATTTGGTGGAGCTGGGGGGATTTGAACCCCCGGACTGTGCAGCTTTACCAATTGAACTATAAGGCTTTTTTATTTTCCGGTTGGATTTTGGATCAGAATTGGCGCTTTTGCTGTCTGGCCGTCGTACTCGGCAAGGTAGGATCCGTAGTGCCGAAACAGCATTTCTGGCCCCTTGTGTCCCATCTGGGTGGAGAGCCAAAACAGGTTGCAGCCGCGGCTGATGTTGGCGGTGGCGAAGGTGTGGCGGGTTTGGTAGAGGTGGCGATAGCGAACGCCTGACCGCTTGAGGGTGTAGAGCCAGGCTTTCTTCCTGATGGCGTCGGCCCCGGCCCAGGGCAGGTTGAGCTTGGGGTCGTCAAAGACATACTCCCCCCGCATGAAGGTGAAGCGCTTCTGGCTGGTCAGTGCCGCCAGCGCCTCGCCGGTCAGTTCGATGGTGCGAGTCCCGGCCCGGGTCTTGGTGGTCTTGATGATCCCGACCACTTTGGCGGCCGACACCTGCACGGTGTTACCAATCCAGTCGATGGCCTCCCAGCGCAAGGCGCAGATCTCCGATGGTCTCATCCCGGTGGCGAACGCGAAAGCGAACAGGTTCGCCCACTGCTCATTGATGCCGCGGGCTGTCGAGAGGATGGCGGCCACTTCCTCCGGGGTGAAGGGATCCACGTCCTTGGCTCCCTGTTCGGGAACTGAACTCCCGTCCAAATATCGGGCAACGGTCACCAGCGAAACAGGGTTTGAGGCCAGTAAACCATCCGTGACCGCCTCGTCGATGGCGCTGCGCAGGAACGACAGCCGGTTGCGGGCCGTCTTCGCGGTAGTGCCTCCCCTGATCAGCCAGTTCTTCACCTGGGCTGGGGTCAGCTCAGAGACAGTGATCCCGTGCAGATCGGCCAGCGCCTTGTGGCATTTGCGGTACCCAACCATTGTGGATGGGCTCAGCCCCCGGCGTTCACATCGCTGCAGGTACTCGTCCAGGTAGTCGGCCACCTTGGCGGCGATCGAGGCGCCGCCGAACATCCGCAGTTTCTTGGACTTCGGGAAGTAGTCGGCGTAGGCGAACTGGCCACGCTCAATCTTGCCTTGTATCTCCCCGAGCAAGCGGGAGGCGTAACGCACGTTGGCGGTGGTGTTCGGCAAGTTGGACAGGGGCTCACGACAGCGAACCCCCTTGAACGTGAAGGTGATGTTGATCGTCTCCCCGCGGACCGTTACGCCGCGTGGGAGCTGTTTTTCATTGCCCACTTGGTTACCTCCGCGATGTTGACCCAACGCTCCTTCACCCCGTCCACGTTGACGATGTGCACCCCCAGCTGCCAGATGCCACGCTGTATCCGCTTGTTGATGGTGTCCCGATCGGTGAGCTCGATGGTGCTCAGGTAGGTGCTGAGCGGGATGGCGTCAGGCATTCTCATTATGATGAGCTGGCCCTGAATGTGGCTTTGCGCCGGGTCTGCTGCTGTTCCCATGGTTGTTGGTCCTCGTCAGTCTGGTGATTTCATCCCGGCCCGCTCGGTTGTAGAGGAAGCACTCCACCTGCTTCCTGCTGCTGGCCGCCTGGTCAAGGCGGTATTCCCCGAACGCCGGGCGCTTGAGTTGGTGCTGGTTGGCCAGCCGGCCAATGGCCTGGGCGCTGACCCCCAGCTCCTTGCCCAGTTCGGTGGCGCTCCAGAGCTGGCCGGCAACCCGGGGCGCTTCGATAGGCAGGTCGAAGTGAGCCAGGATGCGGCCGATCTCGGCGAGTTTGGCCGAACGGGAAAGGGTGGGGGAGAGCACGGTGCTGACCAGTTCGTTGAGTAGCTGGCTGTCCTGGTTGATGGTCAGTTGAAGTTGTTGCATGGCGTGGCCCTCCTGTCCCAGAGGATGGGGCGCCGATTGAGTTGAAGGAAGAGCCGTTAATCACCCCGCTCACCCGGGGTGACAGCCGATCGCAAGCTGCTGCCTGGTTTATTGGCTGTCAGCTTGGTCAGTTGCTTGCTGCGGCGATCACATCAGCCGCCATGACGTTAGCCAGCTCGGGAGCCAATACTGTCGTGGCGCTGATCAGCCTGTACTCGCCAGCCTCATGCTCGCTCGGCCAGCCGACCAGTTCGGCATGAACCTTGATGAGGCCGGACTTTGGCAGGCCAGAGCCGAGAGCATCAATAAACTCCTTGTCGCCATCCTCGGCTATATCATCAAGAACCATCTTCCGCACATCTGCTTCATGTGCTGACACCTCAAGAACGGCACCAGCCGACCAGCTCACACCAAGGGCTATCAGGGCTTTGAAAGTCATATCCATGGTCTATTTCCCCTTAACTTTGCAGCGGTTGCTGCTTGGGTTCGATTGTCACCACCCCGAGATCGCACTCGAACTGGATGGCTTGGCCGTGGTCTGATGCGACCCAGCACATCACCCGACTCATGCAGCTCAGGGCCTCCTCGGTACCGAGCGCCACCATGGCGGCGGCGATCTGCTCGGCGAATTCCTTGTTGTCAGCCATCAGCCACCTTTCACAAACAGGTCGGCCGCCACGATGACGGCCAGAATGTTAATGGCCAGGATTGCGATCCCGGCGGCCCGCTGTCTGGTCATGCCGCCACCTCGTCAGCCAAGTGCGGCACGGGGAGGATTATGGCCTTGCCGAGCTTGATGGCCAGGGCGTGCTCTGCTCTGGCGCCGGCGCTGCGCTCCCAGCCAGGCAGCATGACCAGCTGATCGGCCATCTTGACCATTTCGATGCAGATGGCCATGTACTCGTGTTGCTCCAGCCCATCCGGCAGGATCGCCGGGTTGAGCGCGATATGCCCGAGGGCATGCAGGCGTTCGGCCTCCAGGTTGAAGGCGTCGCGGTTGAAGTTCGGCAGGCCGCTCATCGGCCCGGCTATGTAAATTTTCGCCATGGTTGGTCCTTGAATAGAAAGCCCCGGACTGGCCGGGGCTTTAGCTGAACGCGGTGGCTATTAGGCTGGCACTTGGCTGTCAGTGCCTGCGCCGGTCATGACTTGGCTGCTTTTCATAAGCGCCATGTTGTTCTTGTGGGTACGAACGGGCGTATCAACCTCAACCGATACCGGGACCCCGTTTATATTCACAATAGTGCCGCTTGGAATTATCCCCACGACAGTCTCAGACAGCGAACAATCACACGCCCCTAACAGCTCCGGCACGCCGTGATTGTTGGTTGAGCAGTCAGAGTCGTGAGTCGGCGTACTGAGTGGCGGTGGTGTCACATAGGAATCGGTTCCCTCATCCCACACCAGCACATCCTTGGCATCCCAGAAGAGCACGCGCATCTCCGGCGTATCGGTCAGCCCAAGGCGGGCGAGCGCGTATTCGTAGAGGCAGGCAACCGAGTGTTCGCCTTCAACTGCGGCGCAGTCTTGTCCTTTGCAATCTTTCATGGGTTTATCCTCGTGGTTAAAAGAAAACCCCGGACTGGCCGGGGCTCTGGTTATGCCCGCCAGCCGCGGTACCCGATGAAGCCGGGCGCCAGCACCTGCCGGAGGGGCAGGACAGGGAGGTGGGCTATCAGGGTCTTGAGCTGTGGGTTGTCGGGTTGGCTGTCGATGGTGACCCGGGCGCCGGGGTTGATGCGGAGGTATCTGGCGCGGGTCTCTTCGGCTTCGGTGCGGGTCAGGCCGGGCTGGATGATGGGCTCGCGGAATCGCACGGCTCACCTCCTTGTAACACCGCAGGCTCGGCGAGATCCGCCCGCACATACGGCACCTCGCAGGCCATCACCGAATCAGCGCACCAACTCACCTCGCTGGTATCGCTCGGGAATGGCTCGCTGTGGCAGTGGCTCTGGTCGCCAACCTGCAGCCAGATGCGCTCCGGCGCGGTGCGGATGGTTTCGGTTACTGCCATGGCAGGCACTGTCATCTGTCCATCCAGCAGCGCGTCGATGCGTTTGCGCAGCAAATGAATCATTTCAACTTTGTAGGTTGCCTTCCTGTCAGCAAAGAAAGGCATAGCCTCCGATACGACAACGCCAGCCTCCCGCAGCAACGCCAGCGCCTCATTGAGCTGGGCCTGCAGCTGGCCATAGGTCTGGCCTTCACCGCGCTGCAGCGCCTGAAATCGCTGCTGGTATAGGTCCCTGTCCACCCAGATGATGATGCCATGTGGCATGTCGTCAGTGGCCGCGTCATTGGGACTGATGGCCTCCGTGCCAAAGGTGACCATGGCCACCCCCTGCCTGGTCTTGACGCTCTCCAGGCAGTTGTCCAACTGCTGGAAGTTCAGATTTCCGGGGCCGATGGCCTGCAGCAGGTCGGTAAGGTTGACGGGGTTGGTCATGCTGCACCGCCTTGTTCTGCTTCGGGCTGACTGCGACGAATGTCTTTCAGCAGGCGGCTGTTCTCGGTGCCGGTGGCGCCGTTCTGGTGCCAGCCGGCCACGCCCTGGCTGTTGTTCATCACGCCCATCACTCCATTCAGCGCTTCGAGCAGCACATCCCGCTGCTTGGTCATGGCATCCAACTTCTCAACCGGCGTGAGTCCTTCTGCACGCTGCAGGGTGATGGTGAAGGGGCCAAGCTCAGGCCGAGCCCCTTTCACCTCCAGATAGTTGGTGGCGCCGCGCTCGGCGAAGAGGCTGGTGTAAGCGCCGATGATGGCCTTTTCTGCCAGCTCGGGGTGGCTGTCCACGAACTCGCTCAGGGTCACGCCCTCCAGCGCCACGGTGTCGTAGCCGTCCAGCAGGTTCCAGCAGGCGACAATGCGGCGGGCGTTGGCCCTGCCTTCGCCGCCTGGAAAGCCGTTCTCATCCCGCGGCCAGACTTCGCAGACGCCGGTGCCATCGGCAGAGCCGACCGACTTACCGTTACGAAAAAGGGCCAGAAGGCCATTGGTGTGTTCGCTCATGCTGCCCCCTTGGCAATGACCTTCCTGAGACCTTGTGAGTCCGGTTTGCTGATGACGCCCCCGGTTTCCATGGCTTCGGCAAGCCACGCTGCGCGGTTGTATCCAATCCTGAAATGACGCTGGATTGCACTGACAGAAGCCCTGCTCGATGCCAGCACGAACTCAACCGCTAGCTGGTAGAGGGGGTCTCCTTCACCTTGCCGCTCTGTCTCAGGCAGAGATTTGCTTACCGTTCGGCTGTCACACGCCTCCTCGCCGCCCAGGGCGGCAAACAGGGCTGGGATGAACTGGGAAAGCTCGGCGGTGACCAGGGCGAAGTCGGCGTCCAGGCGGGCGGCCGGATCTTCGCTGGTGATGTCGTCGTTCTGCTCGCGCATGTCCTCGCTGAATTTGAGGCGCTTGATGGAGAGGTCGTCGCCCAGCACAAAGCTGAGGCGCTCACCCCAGTTCAGGGCCAACTTTGTGACCAGCTTGTCGTTGGCCAGGTGATTTTTCACCTCGTCGGTCATCAGGTCTTGCTGTTTGAAGCGGGCGATCCCGCCGTGCTCCATGGCGCTGCGCAGCTCGGATTCATCCTCCAGCGTGAAGGCGGAGGGCAGATTGCCCTCCTGCAGCCACTCGGTCATGGTGATCTCGGGCGGGTTCTTGAGCGCCACCGGCACCACTGGCAGACTGCCGATGGACTTGCGAAGCAGAGCCAGCACATCGTCCGCCTTCTTGGCGGAGGAGGCATCGACCATCAGCAGGCCGTCGGCCGGGTTGATCCAGGCGAAGGTGTTGGCGGTACGGCTGAACGCCCTGGGCAGCAGGGTGTGCAGCAGCTCCTCCTTGAGCGCTTCCTTCTCTTTCTTCTTGAGGGCGCGGCCCTGCTCCATCTCGATAGCCTCGATCTTCTCAGCCAGGGCTTCCTTGACGACGGCGGGCGGCAGGATCTTGTCCTCCTTGCTGGCGCAGATGAGGATCTGGCCGGCGGCGGCATGGGTCAGGGTGCTGCCGAACTTGCCGAGTGGGCGGGTCCAGCCGAAGCGGGAGAGATCTTGGCTGCCGCAGGGGGTGAAGGCGCATGCCTCGAGCTGGGTTTCCAGCTGTTCGGCGGTCAACTCGAACGGGCGGGTGAAGCGGTAAACTTGAAGGTTTTTAAACCACATGGTCTGGGTCCTGTGTTGGTTAGTTGCGGGCTTTCTTGGCCTGCAGGTCGTGTATCTTCTTGGCTGCGGCCTCGGCGGTTTGCCTGTCGCAGGTGATGCCGCCTGGCAGAACGAACTTGCCGGGCTGCTTGGGATGGGGCATGACGACGCCCAACCCGATGACTACTGCACCGCAGTAGGGGTTTTCCGTGGTTTTCATGGGGGTCCTCGACTTATCCACCGTTTCTGTGTGGCGGGCGGTGGATTGGTTGTGGGGATCAGGCGGCAGCGCTGATGGGCTCTGCTCCGGCAAGCAGCAGGGTGAGCTTGCTGACATCGCGGATCCGGCATTCACCGCGCCAGTTTGGGGCGAAGATGAGGAGCATGGAGCCCTTGGGGTTGCCCTTCATCTCCTCGCCGGTGGCCTTGTTGATGAAGCTCACCCGGCCGTTGCGCCATTTGCCATTGGCATCGTGGTAGCCAGTGATGTGCCGCACCTCGCTGGCACGCATACCGGGATACCATTCGGTGCTGGTGTCCTGGGGGACCAGCATGACGGTGCCGATGCCGTGCCCCTGCTGCTCGATGGCCTTTTCTACCCACGGCCCTATATCGGAGTAGGGTGGGTTGAGCCATGCCCACGGCGAGCGCACTGACGGGCTGATAAAGTCGCCCCAATCTACGCTCAGGGCGTCGATATCCGGTGTCAGGTACTTCTCGCAGAGCGCCGTCTCCGGCAGGGCGGCGGCATCGAGGGCGAAGTTGAGCTCCCGATCCAGCGCCCGGAACAGCCAGAGCGGGGTCTGGGTCATGTCGCGGGTGGCTTCTGGAGTGGTAGAGCCGCGGTAGTCGCTCATGCTACCTCCCCTCCTGCTGCATTTACCTCAAGGAGCTCTCGGCCAAGTTTGGTGATGGTTGCCTTGGCGCGACCGTGCCGAATCCGAGCCTTCTTGCGCTGTTGGATCAGGGAGTGGGCCTTTCGGCAGTGCCCACAAATCCCGCTGCTCGCGATCTCGTCTAGGTATTCGGCAGCCTCCTCGATGGTTAGCCGGCGCTCTGACTGGTGGCCGCCATAGTGATCCTCGGTGGTGGTCGCCGTGTAGGCTTCGATCAGATGCGGGCGTTTCGGGTAGTCGGCCTCCTGCGGGCACTGTCCCAGCTCAAAAGCGATCTCGTCGGTGAGCCTTTCGACTTCCTGTCGCGTCTCGCCATACCGGAGGATTGCCTGCATGGCTCGGTTCTCGATCTTCGGTTTCATGCTGCCTCCTGGTGTTGCTCTTCCTGTTTGCTGGCGACGAACTGCTCCTCCCACAGCTTCACCTTGAGCTCGCAGGCGTAGACGATCTGGCCGACCAGCTTCTCGCCGATCCCCTTCACCTTGTCCAGCTTGTTCCCCTGGTGGCTCATCACCTTGTAGAGGGTGTCGATCCCGGCCTCCTCCAGCGGCTTGATGGTGCGCGGCGGCAGGCCGCATTCATGGATGCTGACCGTCTTGGCCCATTCGGTGCGGGGTTGCAGGTGGGGGTGACTCTGCTCCAGTGCCTCCTGCATGAAGGCGAAGATGTCCTGAGTCATGTCGTCCGGGGCCCCGGCACCATAGGGCGTCGGGTAGATGGGGTTCATCCACTGGCTCAGCATGACCGAGCAGCCGGAGCCGTCGGATTTCATGGCGTGCAGCTTCCAGTTGAGGTCGTTGATGAGGTAGGGGAGGTTGGATTTCAGGCCGTGATCCACCAGATAGACATTCCAGAGCGTGCCATCCTCGCCCTTGTAGGTGTTGGCGAGGTGCTTGTGCCAGACCAGCTTGGCAGCACGGCTGCTCTCCAGCTCCATGATGACGGTGTGGCGGCGCTCCAGCTCACGGTCCTGCTCGTTGATAGCTCCCAGCAGCTCCTTGATGCGGCGCTCGAGCTTCAGCACCTGATCGCGGTAACCCGCCTCGTTGCTCTTGTGCTTGGCGATGGCCGTGCGCTGCTCCTCCAGCAGCTCGTTCTTCTCCTTGATGCGGCGTTTCATGCCTGCCGGATCCATGGCGTTGAGGTCGGCCAGTTGGCGCTCGAGCTGGCGGGCGCTGTATTGCAGGGCGCTGTATTTGGTCTGGACGTCGTTCAGGGCGCGCTGGGCCTTGTAGAGTTCTTCGGCCTTGGCTTCCAACTCGGCGGCGCCTTCTTGTCGTGCGACAGCGATGCGCTGCTCGGCTTCGGCAACCTGCTGGCGCAGCTCGCTGACCAGGGCCGCCTGGGTGAGCAGCTCGCCATCCCGGGCTTCCAGTTCGCCGATCAGGGTGTTGAACTCGTCGATGTGGGCGTTGGCGGCCTCGCTGATCATGGCAAGGTTGGCGGTGAGCAGGGTTTCGAAGCCGCCGATGGCGGCCTTGGCCGGGCCGTCAGGCATCAGCAGGATGTTGCGGATCTGGCTGGTGAGGGTGTTCAGGGCGAGACTGGTCGCCTCGCTGGGGTTCAGCGTGGTCATGGTTGGTCCTCTGGGAGTGCAAAAGCCCCGTTGGCGGCGGGGCTGGTGATCAGTAGTTGATGGTCAAGTGGTCGATCTTATTGCCGGCGATGTGCTTGATGAGCGTGATGGCTTTCGCCTCTTCAATGCCCAGGCCCATGAGGTCCATCAAGATGGATTGGTTGATGGTACGGCGGTGCTCTACGTCTGCGGCGCGAGCTGCGTCTGCCTCTACTTTCAGGCGCCGTTCTTCGGCTATGCGCTGGCGCTCCTGCTCAGCGGCTTGTGCGGCTACAGCTTCGGCATGAAGCGCCGCATTGCGCTCAGCCTCCTGCCGGCGCAGTTCTGCCTGCTCTGCTTCGGCAATGCGGCGGGCTTCTGCCTGCTGGCGGGCCAGTTCGGAGGCTTCGGCATCGCGCCGAGCTTGCTCTTCACGCTCGCGGGCGGCCAGGGCTTGGCGCTGGGCCTCCAGCTCACGGTGCTGGGCCGCTTCACGCTCCAGGCGCTGGCGATTCTCTTCCTCCCGGCGAGCTTGCTCCGCCGCCTGCTCGGCTATCAGGCGCTCGCGGTCGATGCGATCCTGTTCTGCCTGCTTTTGGCGCAGCTGCTCCAGCTCGGCCTGCTCTGCTTCGTACTTCTGGCGGGCTGCCAGGGCCTCGCCGAGGCGCTTGGTTGCCAGCTCCTTGGCGACGGTCGCCTGGGGCAGCAGCTCTTGCCAGGAGTCGTCCATGGCGTTCTGCTCGACCTCCTGCAGCATGACCTGCAGGTCGGCGGCGGCGATCTCGATACTGGCAGAGGATCCCAGTTCATTGAGGCGGGCTAGTCGGGATTGCAGTGCTGCCACCCGGGCCTCCTCTGCCGCTTCGTACTGGGTGAGCGGGGCGCGCACCTCGTCTTTCAAGGTGTCCAGGGTGTCGCGCAGGGTTTTGCGGTTGGCGTCGATGCGCTTGGGGATCTCCTTGTACTGGTCGGTCAGCTCTTTGCCGAGCCCGTCCAGGTAGGTCTTGGTGCGGGCGACTGCGTGGGCGATGCTGGCGATCTCTTTGCGCCCCTTGGGGGTGGTAATGTCGGGCACCAGGCTGGTTGCCTTCTGGCGGATGTCGGCCAGCAGTTCAGCCACGCCCTGGCCCTCGGTGAACAGGGCGACGGCGGTGGTGGGTTCGATGACAACCAGCTGGGCTTGGGTGTTGTCTGCTTTGGTCTTTTCGACAGTGGCTTGTTCGGTCATGACGGGTCCTTGGGATTGAAAAGGCCCGCAGTGTGCGGGCCTTGTGGGTTATTGCTGGGCGCTGAGCTGTTTCTTGCGCTCGCCGGCGATCTGCTTGATACCGGCAATGATGTTCTGGTCGCCGGTTTCGTTGGCCCAGGTCCAGGCGGTGGTGTAGGCCTGCTGCCACTCTGCGGTATCACAGGCCCCCTCGATGGCGGCACAGTGGTCGGCGTAGGCATTGGCGTGGTCCGCCTGGGCGGGTTCGGCCATCTGCTCGTGCTCCAGGGTGACCGGTTCGGTGATCTGGCCGCGGATGGCATCCAGGGCGCGACTCTTTGCGGGTACCCCCTGTTGCGGTTGGTTGCCTGGGATCTCGTTGATGATGATCTCCTTGCCCTCCATCTCCTCGGCGGTGGGCTCGCTACCGATCTCCGGCCAGGCCTTGCGCAGCGCCTGCGCCTCGGTGCACTTGGCGAGCTGGGCATAGGGCCGCTTGCGCCACATGGCGTTGGGGCACTCGGTCTTGCCGCTCTGGGTGGCGTAGTTCTCCTTCCAGCGTTCCAGGGCGTGGAAGGCAACGCGCTGGCCGTTGACCATCTTGTAGACGGTGTACTTGCACCACTGGGGGTAGGTGACCTTGATCTTGGCGCTCTGGTTGTAGGGGTCTTGGAACTCTTCGGTGACATCCGGCCCGAACACGGGTTCATCGGCCCCCGCGTAGTTGCCGGAGCGATCGGCCTGGATCCGGTACATGCCGATCCCGGGCATCGGCACATCCCGCCAGACCTTCTCCTTGCTGCGGGCATCGGTTACCTGCATGGGGACGAGGTGGACTGGCTTGAGCAGAATATCCAGGCCGCGCGCCTTGCAGTAGTCGATAGCCATGACCACCGAATCGGGGTTGGCTCCCGGGTAGATGGTGTTGCACAGGGCGTTCCAGGTCGGCTCGTCGATGCCTCGCTGGACGAGAATGGGGAACTGGGCGGCGAAGTTATCGGCCGCCTGCTGCTTGATACTGGTGATGTTGCTCATGCTGCTTTCCTTGTCGCCCAGGCTGGGCGCTGGAGGGGTTTGAAGTCGTGCCAGTCGTTGTTGACCCGGCAGTCGTGGAAGCGATGGAGGTCGCGGCGGAACAAGTCCCTGCCAGCATCCTTCCAGTCATCCGTCAGGGGGCGCACCCGCACCGGGTAGCGGCCACAGTTCACACTGGTGCTGACCGCCAGAAAGACGAATTCCGGCTCCTCGCCCATCACCCGGTGGAAGCCTTCTGAGTACATGGCGTCCTGCACGTGGTAGCGGAAGTCCTCGACATGGCGCTCGAAGCGCCCCATATCGTCTACCGACTTCACGTCGATCATGATGGGGTGATTGCTCAGGTGGCGGTCGGGGCGGATCCGGCACAGCTCCTGGGTCTGGGGGTCAATCCAGTAGAAGGAGGCCTCGCTGTGTCCTTCCTGCTCCAGCAGCCAGCGGGCGTCCGGGTGGGCCATCACGCTGTCGCGCATTAGGTAGAGCTTGCGTCCCTCCTCGGCATCCATCACCGTCTTGCCCAGCTCTGCGCAGCTGGCCAGGAACTCGGCCTCTTCTGCCTTGCCGGCATTGGTGCGGCGGTTGAACGGTGGGGCGATGATGAAGCGGTCTTTGAACTCGTCGGGCTCCAGCAGCAGGCAGTGGATGGCGCTGCCCATGTCGAAGGCCTTGAGCTTCTCCTCATCTACCGGGGCATTCTTGGCCCAGATATAGGTGGCCGGACTCTCGGCTATCTGGTCGAGCTGGCTTTTGCTGACCCCGGGGCCAGCGTGGTACTCCTCGTTGGAGAGGCCGAACACCCGGCCCAGCGGGTGCGCGGCGGAGGTGTCGGCGATGGCATTCATGCTGCGCTCCTGTGCTGGTACTGCTCCCATTGCTCCTCGCTCATGGCGTCGTGCAGGGCGGCGAGGTGACTGCGCCAGGCGGCCTGGGCCAGGGCGGCCAGGGCGGCGTCCATCAACTGCTTGGTGAGCTGCATCAGCGGGGCAGGATCGCCCTCGGTCATCAGCAGGAACATCGCCTGGTTGAGCTGCAGGCCCTGGTCGTGGTTCACCTCGGCCAGCAGGGTGGACAGGTCGGTATCGAGTTCCCCGGCCAGTAGCAGGGGACGGTTGGCCGCGATCCACTCGGCGACCCACTCGGCCTTGGCGTTGGCCTCGGCCTCGCGGCTCTCCAGCAGGGCGAGCAGGGCGGTTTCGTTGGTCATGGCTACATCTCCATTTCCAGTTGCAGGGTGCGCCGTTCGTGATACTCCTCGATGGCGCGGCGGGTGGCGGCTTTGGTCTTGGCCATCCGCTTTTGCTCGGCGGATGGGGCGGCGTCTACGTGGTACTTGCGGCGGGTGGGTGGCACCATCGCGCCGCGAAATCCCATCAGCTGGGCTTCGGTCAGTGGTTTCATGGTCTGGGTCCTGTGGTGGTGAAAACAAAAACCCCAGCGCGAGGGCTGGGGTTGTGGTGGCAGTAGAAAACAAAAAGCCCAGCGATTTGCTGGGCTTTGGACTTGCGCGATTGGGTCAGGCTCGCTGTTGGTGCGGAGGTTTGTCGTGGTCGGTGGTTGCTCTGGCACTGGTGACGGCATTTCGCAACAGTGCCTTCTTCTCTGCATCGACAAAGCGGGTCAGCACCTGCCGGATCAAGGGTTGGTAGCCAAGGCCATTCAATTCCGAGATCATCTTGAGATCTTCAATCAGCGCTTTCTGCAGCCTGATAGAGATCATCTGCAGGCCGAGTGATTCGTTGATAACCAGCTCGTCATTGCTGTTATCTACAGCTACGAACTGTTCATCTCTACCAAGCTCACCACTCTCCCACGCTTCATCAGAGGCTGTGATTTTCTTGGTTTCAGTTGTCATATGGGTTCCTCAGGGTGACGGCGTTCTTCCTATCTGGCCATACTTTTCATAGATGTATATTTCATCTGGGTTGGGTTCAAAGGCCGATCTTATTGTGATCGTGCCATTAGTTGCTTGAATAAACGCGACTTTCAAGCGGCGACCATAATCGGTCTGAGCAATAAACCATTTTGTTGGCGGGTCTGATTGGTGTTTTTCCCGCTGGTCAAGTAAGAACTTGCCTTCGCGGTTGGCAAAGCACTGTTCAATCTCGGGCTGGGTCACACCGTGTTTAACTTTAAGTTTCTGGCGAACGCTTGGTGAGATGTGGAGCATTGGGCACCTCAGATATACGGTGTATATACACTGTATTTACGTTGGTCATGGATGTCAACTTAGATCGCCTGCAACCCCCTGATGCAAGGGGCTCCAGGCTGGCCACTGTTGCCAGTGGCCAGCGTTCACGTTCACGCGCTGCTTTCCGGTTTGAACGGGGTATCGGCGCATCCCTACCGGCATCGGGATTCGTGGTTGTGAGCCGGTTCCAGGTTGTTAAAGAGCAGGCCCAGCCGAATTTGGCGTGAGCGAAGGCAAAGCATCCTTGCGGTGCTTGAGAAAGAGGCTTTGGCTACGGCGCTATGAGGGAAGCGCCAGACCCGGGTCAGATGGCTTTGCGGTGAAACTGTATGCGCCAGTGGAGGAGGGCGCTGTGCTTGGTGATGCCGGCGGTGCGCTTCTGGGCTGCACGGGCGGCGACGATGTGGTGCTGCTCGGTGGCCATCATGGCCAGGTGCAGGCGCTGCTTGATGGCTCGGCGGCGGGCAGCGTTGCCGTTCAGGCGGTCAGCGATGGCAGTTACAATCTGGTCGGCGCTTTTCGCGGCTCTGGAAATAGTGACTTTCATCATGTTATCCTTGCGTCTGTTGGCGAGTTGGTCCTCGCTAATTCCCAGTTGATTCGTCATGCTGGGTCCTGATTGCTGGGGTTGGTCCCTCGGCTTTCACTGACCGGGTGGTACCCGGTCCTTCGAAGCCCGCCTTGTGCGGGCTTTGTCGTTCTTACGCGCTGGTCAGGCGCCTCACTTCTGCCCTGGTCAGGGGCCGGGTCCTGTTGCTGGGTGGTACTGAATTCTTTAAGGTATCTGGCGATGGTCAGATTTATGGCCAGCATCTCCAGTACACAGCCAGCGCAGATCTACTTGTAACGCCTCAGCAATACTGATCAGGCTGCTTATCCTGGGGTCGCAGGTGTCGCCGTGGATGATGGCACTCAGCGTTGGCTTGGATAACCCGGTCGCTCGCGCTAAGTCAGCAGCACTCATCCCCAACACTTTCAGCTGTCTCCCGATGCGTCGCCCCAGCGGATTTGCGGGTGCCTCTTGCTCGCTCAACCATTCATCGCCAGTCTTGCCGATGTAAAGCCAAACCGGATCTAGCTGCAGGGCGGAGGCGATAGCAAAGAGTGAGGCGGCTCTAGGGTCTCGCTCTGAGTTGTTAATGATCTCGCTCATCGCAGCCTTACTCACACCTGACAATCTGCACAGTTCCGCAGGTCTGAGCCCAAGTTCACTCAGCCTTTCCTTGATTCGTTGGCCCAGCATTTTCATGTTCATGTCCTTTGGGTTTCTTTACGATTTGCAACACGCGCCGCCACCTTTGGAATGAGTTCATTATTGCCTTCAGGCAATAACAGGTCAATATGGTGACTAGAATAAATTTAATTTTTTTTGGGGGGTGATAAAAAGCCCGCCAAGTGGCGGGCTGTTGGATTGTATGTAGGAAGCGGGGTTACGAAGGGAGGCGGATCTCGATAACTTTGCCTATGGGGAGCAACTGTTTATCAGTGAGAGAACCTGCGCGAGGGTCATCCACGCCATAGCACCAGCCTGACAACCCCTTGATAGCGCGTAGAAACATAAACTTGTCGTCCACCTTGGCCAGCATGATCTTGTTGTGCTCTGGCTTGTCATCATTGAGATCAACCAAGCACAAGGCTCCGTGGGTAATGCCTGCATCAGCCAACTGATCATTGTCAGCTACCACGGCTATCAGGTGGCCGTCTCTCTCTGTAGCCAGCTTGCGCCCTGTATCTGCGTGGGGCCAAGCGTCTATAACTGGATCGGCCTGCAACCCAGGAATGGTCCACACCGGCACCATGCCTGGGCCAGCTTCGATATCGCGGATCAGGTTGGCGGCCGAGCGCCCCAGAAACAACCAGACGGGATCAACCTTCAATTGTTTAGCGATGCTCATCAAGCTGCTGGCTCGAATCTCTCGGCCAGGCTCTGAAAGAAGCCGACTGAGAGCTGCCGGTGAAATCCCTGTTTTGCGGCTCAATTCGGCAGCGCTTACATGAAGCTCTTTCATTCTAGCTTCAAGGCGTTGCGAGAAATTCATAGTCCTTTCACCTAGTTAACTTTTGTTGTTTGAAGTTTATCAAGAAGGGATTTGCCTGAGCGCTACGAATGGCTTGCAATAGTTGCCTGCAAGCAAGATAATTGGTGGGTGATATATAACACCCACACGAGGACCAACTATGCGTATCGATGATGTAGCCAAGTTCTTTGGCAATGCGGCCAAGGCGTGTAACGCCATCGGCACGAGCCAATCCAATTTCACCAAGTGGAAGAAGCTGAACAATGGCATTGTTCCGGCCCAGCATGCCGTCAGCTTTGTTATCGCCAGCAATGGCGAGCTGCGACTGGGGCTGGAGGATTACTCCCTCAGCAAGACCCAAGACCAAGCCGCCTAACCAGCCACTCAACCATCCACAGGACCCAAGACCATGACCAATCTGATTAGCAAGGCCTTTGAAGGGCACAACATTCGCATCATCACCGACCAGCAGGGCGAGCCCTGGTTCGTGGCGGCCGATATCGCCAAGGTACTGGATTATCTCGAAGCCAAAGACATGACCAGGCTGCTCGATGACGATGAAAAGGGTCGGCAGATTGTGCCGACCCTTGGCGGCAAACAGGAAATGAATACCATCAACGAGTCCGGCCTCTACTCGGCCATCCTGCGCAGCCGCAAGCCGGAGGCCAAGCTGTTCAAGCGCTGGGTTACCTTCGAGGTATTGCCCAGCATCCGCAAGCACGGCGGCTACCTTGCCGGCCAAGAGAGTGATTCCCCAGAACTGATCATGGCCAAGGCCCTGATGGTGGCGCAGTCGGTTATCGACCGTAAGAGTCAGGAGCTGGCTGCCGCCCAGCAGACCATTGCGGCCAATGCCCATAAGAGCGAGTTTTTCGACAACTACGCCTACAGCGGTGGCGCCCTCAGCTTTCGCGCCGTCGCCAAGCTGCTCAAGGCCAATGAGAACGCGTTTCGCGCCTTCCTGTTCAGCAGGGGGTACATGTATCGCCTGGGTGGCGTGCTGACCGCTTACGCCCAGCATATCGATGCGGGCCGCTTTGAGGTCAAGACTGGGACCGCCGAGCACAACCAGCACGCCTTTGTTGCGACCAAGTTCACCACCAAGGGGGTGCAGTGGATCGCGGGTGAGTGGGGTAAGTACCAAGCCGAGAGAGAGCTGGCTTGTCAGGTTCCTGCATTGCAGGAGACCCCCTATACCTATGCGCAGCATTGAGACCCAATCTCCTGAAAAGTCAGGCGATTAAAAAACCACCAGAGGACCAACCCCATGGGAAGAGTAACGCTCCCCGATCATGAAAATATGAGCACCCGCTCCCCGCTGCGAGTGCGTGGCACCCCAGCTCAGCGCCAGGTATGGCAGGAAGTCGGAGCCGAGTGTGGCATGACTGAAACCGCATTTGCGCGCGCTTCATTGCTGATCCTGCTCAAGGCCATATCTCAGCATGAGCCCGGCATCTTGGCGAGGGCCGTCAAACGGGCCAATCGGAGCCTGCTCGAGCAGGGTTTTCCGCCCGTGACCGTCGAGGAGATCCTGGAGGGCTCCGGCCTGCCCGAGCGCGGCCTGCTCCAGTTCAGCCAAGAAGACGAGGCCGTCTACAACGAGGAGCGCCCGCTGCGCCCCCTGCAAAAACTCATCAACTTTGTCCTTGGGAGGTAACCCATGACCATGCAACACCGTCCGCCGCGCCCGGCATCCCAGCACGTCAGCGATCGCGACAACATCATCCTGAAGTCGGTCATGCACGAGCTGGCCCTGGCCCTCGATGAGCCGCTGATTTCGACTGCGCATGCCGCCGGTACCGACCGGCAGGCCCTGCGCCTGGCCCGCGAGCTTGAGGCTCGCACCCTTGAACGCGCCGATAACCAGCCTAGCGCCTAACTTCCCTGGCCCGCCTCACCACCAGGCTTACTGAATCAGGACCTGACCAATGACCAATCCGACCATGGCCCATGGGGCCGACCTATTGCGCCATTCCTCACAGCTCAAGCAGGGGGTGGAGGCATGAGCAACGTCTACAGCAAAACCAAAAGAGCCAAGATCTTCTCCATTTTTGGAGGGAACTGTGCGTATTGCGGCGACCAGATCATGATAGAGACATTTCACGTAGAGCATGTGGTACCCAAGTCGAGTGGCGGCACGAATGAATATTTTAATCTGAAGCCATCCTGTGAAGGGTGTAACCGCACAAAACGGACATGGTCTATCGAAGATTTCAGGATCCGCCTTGCAGTCAAGCAAGCGACCAACGGGATCAGCTTTAACGCTGCACAGATCGAATTGCTGAAAGCTACGGGATGCCTTGACTTGCTGGGGGTCAATCAAAACCTGCAGTTCTATTTTGAGACAATGAAGAAAGTTGAGGGACAAGAATGAACATCAACTTTCTTGACCGCCCAATTGCGTTCCATCGCCCGTTTGTGACCATCACCGGTTCAGTCACTGCAGCTCTGTTTCTGTCCCAGGCAATCTATTGGGCAAAGCGCTGTAAAGCACATGAAGATGGTTGCTTCTGGTTCTACAAGACACAGGCTGACTGGGAAGAAGAGACCGGTTTAACCCGCTATGAGCAGGAAGGTGCGCGCAAGGCTTTACGCAATTTAGGGGTTCTTAAAGAAAAGCGGATTGGGTTACCGGCGAAGCTATATTTTTGCATCGATTTGGCCGCACTTGAAGCCGCCTTGAACACCACTGATTTCTTGCAACCTAGTATGCGGAAATCCAGCAAACAGGCTAGTGGAAAACCAGCGGACACTGCTGCTGGAAACCAGCAATCTATTACAGAGATTACTACAGAGATTACTACAGAGATTACTGATCCCCCTGTATCCCCCGTTGGGGGAACTCCCGATGCGCTCCACACCGAAAGTCCAAGACCCGACAAACCGAACACTGACCGTTCGGAAATCGGCAAACGTGGAACCAGACTCCCTGACGACTGGGCACTGCCCGACGCCTGGCTGCAATGGGCCATCCAAGAGACCCACATGCCGGATACCGCCCTTCGGCGTGAGGCTGAAACATTCGCTGACTACTGGCAATCATTGCCGGGCGCCAAAGCCGTGAAGCTGGACTGGGAGAAAACCTGGCGGAACTGGATCCGTCGCGCAGCTACCTCGTTCGCGAATGCCCCTCGCCAGCAGCGTACCAAACCAGAACCCCCCATGCCGCGCGCATTCGGCGAGGAGCTGCCTGCCAGCAAACCTGCCCGCACGACTGACCATTCAGACTATCGACCCAGGCCGTTCGGGGAGTGATGACCATGACCACCATGCCAAACCTGCGTGAATCGCACATGAGCGAGCGACTGTACAGCCATGACGCCGAGGCGTCGGTGATCGGCTGCCTGCTGCTCGACCAGAGCCTGATGGCCGAATGCCTGCTGGAGCAGGGTAATTTCAACTCCCAGCCGCATCAGCGGATCTTCGCTGCCTGCCAGGCGATGTTCTTGCGCAAGGCGCCGATCGACCTGTTGACCCTGCAAGACGAGCTGGGGCGGCGGGAGCAGCTCGATCTGGTGGGCGGGCTGGCCTACCTGGTGGAGATCGCCAAGAACACGCCGAGCGCGGCCAACTTCACGACTTACCAAACCATCGTGCTGGAGCGTTACCGGCTGCGCACGACCTACCTGATGCTGCGTGAGGCGCTGCCACGGTTGGAGCGCGGTGAGAATGTTTCCGATGAGCTGGCCGCCTCCCTGCTGCGCATTGCCCAGCCCAGCGGCAAGTACGAGCACGGCCCGGAGGACATCGCCAGAGCCGCCGTCGATGCGATTGAGCTGTACCAGACCGGACAGGCGCAAGGGGTGACCTACGGCATTCCTGCGCTCGATGAGACCACCAACGGGGCGCACAACTCCGATCTGGTGATCATCGCCGCCAGACCCGCTATGGGCAAAACGGCGCTGCTGTTGAACATGATCCTGGGGGCGCTGGCGTCACCCCATGGCTACTCGCTGGGGTTTGTCTCTGCTGAAATGCCGGTCGCGCAGATCGGCACCCGCATTTGCTGCATGGATGGCCGGGTCAGTAGCCACAAGATGCGTGCCGGTACGCTGGACGACGAGGACTGGTCGCGGCTGACGGTGGCCACTGGCCGGTTGGTCGGTTCCAAGTTGCGGGTGTTCGACAAGTCCGGGGTGAGCATTACCGAGATCGAGCGCATTGCGCGCCGCTGGAAGCATGAGCACGGGTTGTCGGCGCTATACGTGGATTACCTGCAACGGATCAAGGGGGTCAACCCCAATGCGGAGCGCTGGCAGCAGGTGGGTGACAACGTGATGCGGCTCAAGGAGCTGGCCCGTGAGTTGGAGATCCCGGTGATTTGCCTCGCGCAGGTCAATCGGGCGTGCGAGGAGCGGGGCAATAAGCGTCCCGGTATGGGCGACATTGCCAACTCGTCAGAGGTCGAGAAGGAGGCCGATCAGATCATGACGATCTACCGCGACGACGTTTACAACGAGAACAGCACTGAGCGTGGCATTGCCGAGATCAACTACGTGAAGAACCGCCACGGCCCGACCGGGGTGGTGCGTACCCGCTGGGAAGCGCCGTTTATGCGGTTTTGCAGCCTGAAGGAGGATTACTGATGGACATTATCGCTGTGCCTGCCAGCCAGGTATTGAAGGAATGGCATGCTGAGCTGTGCGTCAGGGCCACCCTGACCGAACCGGAGTTAGCGGCGCGCAAGCGCGATCAACGCCGTGCCAGAGAGCGGGAGATCTCCCAGGCGATTGGGCGACCGTATCGCATCGAGGAGGATTGCTGAAATGTTCAATCCTGACGTGAGTGCCGCGGTCGTGGCCGCGAAATTCTGCCGGGTGGTGATCTATCCGCCCGTGCGGGGCTGGGTGTGGGAGCGGGTGCAGCTCGAGGTGGCCGACGAGATCGACGCGCTGGGACACACCGACCAGCACCATGGCGCAGGGCATTGGTTGGTGCAAAGCACGACGCCGGAGCGAGTGGCGGAGGAAGCCGCACGGCTGAGAGCCGCGCCAGTGCTGGTGTTGCGGTGTGATGCTTCGTTTGGGGCTGTGGATAACTTTGAAGGGGAGGGCCTTGCCAACCAGTGACACAAGGGGTACCGCGCCGTACCATTGCCAGTGCCGGACCTAGACCACCCGGCTGTTTAACCAAAGGACCTAGACCATGACCAAGCCGCATACCCGAGATCTATCCATCGCGACCCAGTTGGGCCGCGTGATTGCCGTCATGAGCGACGGCAAGGCCCGTACCCTGCGCGACATCGAGCGCGAGTGCTGGAGCCGCTACGGCCACGCCGACACCCAGGCCGCCATCAGCGCCCGCCTGCGCGAAGTCTGCTGCTACGGCTGGGTGAAGCATTCCAGCAATCAGGTCATCGACGGCAAGCAGGTGTGGCATTACCACCTGACCCCGTTCCCCACCACCGAGGCCGTAGCGGCTAAGGCGGTGGCAGCATGAGAATCACCCACGCTATCGCAGCCGTTCTGGCCGCCACTGCTGTCCAATCGCCCTGGTTCAACCCGCTTGATTTCAAGCCTGGCCATGGCTTCTGCATCCCCAACCCGCGCAATGACCGGGCCGCACAGCGTCAGCGTGCCGCCTCCAAGCGCCGCAACAAAGCCAAGCGGGGGTGAGGATGGAACTTACCCTTCTGAAAATGTCCGGCGGGGTACTTGCCCCGTCCACTCCGGCCGATGCCGAAGCCATCAAGCTGATGCCGATCGGTACCACCATCCTGGCCAAGGGCAAGGGGCGCCGCAACCTGGCGTTTCATCGCCGCTTCTTCGCCCTGCTCAACCTGACTTTCGATTACTGGGAGCCAACTGGCGGCATGGTATCGCCAGCCGAGCAGGGGATCCTGTCCCGGTTCGTTCGCTACCTCGCCCAGTTCGGCGCTGGCAACGTGCTGAACAAGGCCAAGGATGAGTTTATCGACCAGCTGGCCAGCAGCCGTATCGAGCGCCACGGCCCCCAGGCTGAGAAGTCGTTTGAGGTGATGCGCAAGTGGCTCACCGTCGAGGCCGGTTATTACACCTTGGTGATGCTGCCGGATGGCGGCATGCGCAAGGAGGCCAAGAGCGTCAGCTTTGCCAAGATGGATCAGACTGAGTTCTCCGACTTGTACCGGGCTGTGTTCGGGGTCTGCTGGCGCTATGTGCTGAGCAAGCAGTTTGCCACCGAGGAGGAGGCTGAGAACGCCTGCGCCCAGCTGATGGGGTTTGCCGGATGAGATTCGAGACCAGCCCAATCCGCTCCAGCGACCTGCGCGATGGCGCTCGCGGCCAGCTCTGCAAGATCCAGCTTGTCGGGGTCTGCATCGGTGGCACCGAAACCACGGTGCTGGCTCACCTGCCAAGCGCCCCGCATGGAATGGCCCTCAAGGGGGATGATTTGGTGGCAGTTGAGGCGTGCTGTGCTTGCCATGACGCCATTGATGGCCGTATCGCCTACGACTGGCAGCCAGGGGAGCGTGAAGAGGTCACCTATAGCGCCCTGACCCGTCAGCTGCACAGCTGGGTGGTGCGTGGGCTTGTCAGTGTGAAGGGGGCGGCATGAGCGATAAGGCTGTCAGCCTCGCAGAGGTGTGCAAGGAGAGCGGCATCAACGTCGTCTCCATCCTGGAGCAGGTACTAGAGAGCGCCAAGCGCGGCGAGGTCATCAACTGCCTGATCGTGACGGTCAACAGCGATTATTCCTGCTCCCGAGCCTGGGCGAACGGCTACCAGCCTTTCACCTTGCTGGGTCAGCTGGAGAACGCCAAGGCCGGATTCATGACGGCGCACCTCGAATGATCCATCTATCCGCCGTGGAGGCAGGCCGCCTACTCGGCAAGCACCAGAAGGTCAAGCAAGTGGTGGCGAAGGCCAAGAAGGCGCAGCAGGTGGGCGACCTGCACCAGCGCGTGCTGGCCCAACTGGTCGGCTTCCCTGACCCGACCACCGAACTGATGTTCCACCCCAAGCGTAAGTGGCGCCTCGACTTCGCCTGGCCCACCCACATGATCGCCGTCGAGATCCACGGCGGGATCCACTCCGGCGGTCGGCACACCCGGGGGAGGGGGTTCGTAGAGGACCGGGCCAAGATGAACGAGGCCACCTTGCTGGGGTGGACCGTCATCGAAGCCACCCCAGAACACATCAAGTCCGGCCAGCTGCGTGCCTGGCTGCTCTCCGCTTTCAACCAGACCAAATACCAGAGGACCAACCCATGAGCATCGAGCTTCTTATCAAACTGCACGCCCCCAAGGCGGTATCCATCGAGGCGGAGTCGCAGCGGGCTGGCCGCTCTGCGGAGGCGGTGGGCCGTGAGGAGGTGCTGGCCGCCCTGGCTCATGCCGATCGCCTGCACCCGGTCGGGGTGATGGTGCTGCGTGCTCGCCACCTGGGTGATGGTGTCGCCCTGCGCCAACTGGTCGGCAGCTACCCACCCAGCGCGGTGATGAGCGCCGCGGAGCTGCGCAGCGACCCCGAGCGACTGCTGCGGCTCTACAAGCGCCACCACCCCTATGGGCGCCGCGAAGCGAAGCGGGCCCGGGAGCTGGAGTTACTAGGGGATCATGACAACGCGGCGCGGGTGCGGGCGCTCATCGTCTCCCGCTGTGAGCGCGATACCCAGGGTGGGCACTGCCCGGCCTGCTCCGGTACCGGTGAGCTCACCAAGCCGAAGCCGCACGCCTGCCCGCACTGCCACGCCGGATACATCTCGGCCCCGGCTCTGGCCACGGATGCAGAGCGCAACGCGGCCCAAGAGCTGCAGTATTGCTACAGCGATGCGGTGAGGGCGTTTCACCAGTACCTGGACAAGGCCAAGGCGGCGTGAGGGGGCAAGCCATCTATTTGTCTTGTGCGGACTTGTTCTTGGCCCAGATCTCCTGAATGTGAGCTATCAGTTCTTGCAGATCCTCGGCGGGTATATCTGTCTGAAGGGGGTATTTTTTTAGCCTGGCCCAACGTGGGGGCGCGCTCGACACAGGCGCATCGGTTTGCTCTGGGGTGGGGGAGCCAAGGTAGCCTGCGGCTTCCATGGCATTACGCAAGTGATGCACGATCTCTGCATTGATGGATCTCTGATTGTCCTTGGCTGATGCCTCAATCATTTCTTTTAGATCTTGCGGCATGCGAACGTTGAACTGGGGATCTTTTCTTGCCATCTACAAACTACCATCAAAATACCTATTGACGACTATAGTCGCACGGTACTACGCTATCAATGGTAGTACGGTACTATCAAACCCATGAGGGACATAGAGTGAGTAAGCAGATACCCCCCACTTCAATAAGGTTGCCTGATGATCTCAAGCGCTGGCTTGGGCATAGGGCAGTTGATAATGGGATTAGCCTAACCAAGGAGGTAATCACCATTCTCTATAGGGAGATGGAGCGGGAGAGCGAAAGTGATGAGCGCACAGTGGCATGATGCCAGAAAGAATTCGGCCTCAGCTGTTCGAGCAGCTAAGGCCGAGGGATGTAAGCCCCACGACCAAGTAAGGATTACGGTATGACTATACAACAACAGTATCAGCAAACCAAAGTTTTGGCAGGGCCGCTGAATGGTAGCAATGCCATAACCATGACCAGCCTGGATTTTCTGAACAACTTTATCAATCCGGCTCGTATCGCAGCTGGTGAGTCCAAGGTTGAGCACGGAAAATTCCTCGCTCGCGTGTTGGATGAGTTGGACGGCGAGGGGGTCGAAAAGTTTTCGATACCCCATCCGCAGAATAAACAGCCAACCGATGTGGCAAATCTCAACATGGATCATCTAACCCTAGTCGGCATGCGTGAATCCAAGGCCGTGCGCCGCTCGGTGCTCGCCAAGCTCAAGGCGCTTGATGAGCAGGTGCGCGCCCCACAAGTAGACCCCATGGTTGCTCTTAACGATCCAGCCACCATGCGTGGGTTGCTGTTGAGCTACAGCGAGAAGGTGATCAACCTGGAGCACAAGGTTGAGGAGATGCAGACCGATGTTGATGCGCTGGAGCGTATCGCCAAGGCCGATGGCAGCATGTGCATCACCGATGCCGCGAAACACTTGCAGGTGCAGCCAAAATACCTGTTCCAGCTGCTGTCATCCAAGCAGTGGATCTACAAGCGGGCAGGCGGGAAAAGCTGGGTGTCTTATCAGGACAAGCTCCAGTCGGGGGTGTTGGAACACAAGGTGACTATCGTTACCCGTCCAGATGGCAGTGAAAAGGTGACAGAACAGGTGCTGGTGACAGCCAAAGGGATCGCCAAACTTGCCAAGATGATCGGCGTGAGCGGGGTGGCAGCATGAGTGCTCAGGAAAAACTGACCGCCCTGCTGGCATCGATAGCGGACCGGTTGGAGACCATGGATATCCAACTGAGCGACCGTTGCATCCTCGAAAGAGAGTTGGGGGAGGCCAAGGCGCTCGCCACCAACCGTCAATAACCCGACGCTCGCCAAAATCTGCGATTGCTTGCTATTTGCGGTCGCGTGGCACAAAATCTCCCCATCATAGCCGGACTCTTATTGAGCCCGGCTTTTTCATTTCTGGCCCGCCACTGTGCGGGCTTTGTCGTTTCTGGGGTGGGGGATAGGTCATGGCACCTGATAGCGAGCATCTGCGCGATGCCGGGGGTTGGTTGATGAGATTGGCCGGGCCAGGCGGCGGGTTTGCGTGGATGTTCATTCTCGCGATCTGGGGCGGCACGGTGAGTTACCTCTCTCGGCTGAAGCAAAACCGGGAGCTGGCGTTCAGCTTCGCGGAGTGGATAGGGGAGATGGCCATCAGCGGCTTCGCCGGGTTGCTCATGGCTTACGTCGCCATGGAGCTGCAGGCCAGCTGGTATGTCGCAGCTGTGTCAGCCGGCATTGGTGGTCACATGGGGGGGAGGGCGCTGTTTCTCATGGAGCTGGCACTGCGCCGCCGTCTGGGGATGGGGGAGCCGAAATGAGCATTCGCCTGCAAGTCATTGACGAGGTGATCCAGCGGGAGGGAGGTGACAAGTTCACCGACCGTGCGGAGGATCGCGGCGGCCCGACTCGCTGGGGGGTGACCCAGGCCACTGCCCGCCAGTTCGGCTACACCGGCCACATGCGCGACTACCCCAAGAGCGAGGCGATCAAGGTCTACACCTCCTACTGGAACCAGCTGCGCCTTTCCACCATCGAGGTGTTCGATGCGGACCTGGCCACCTACCTGTTCGACTACGGGGTCAACTCCGGCCCCGGGCGCGCCGCCACCGATCTGCAGAGACTGCTGAATGTGCTGAACGATCGACAAAAACTCTATCCAGATATGAAAGTAGACGGGGCCATCGGGCCCCGTTCTCTTTCTGCGCTGGAGAGCTACGTCAAGGCGCGTGGTGCCGGTGGCAAGCGCCTGCTGGCCGAGGCGGTGAACTCCCTTCGAATTGCCCACTGCATCACTCTGGCGGAGCGTCAGGAGTCGCAGGAGGCCAATGCCTACGGCTGGCTGAGCCGGATTTGCAACCTGTGAGGTAGACATGGAGAACATCGTTGATATCGCCGTCCACTGGATCCTGGTCCTGATGGCGGTTGTCGGGGCGGCGTCGATGATTGTGCAGGGCTTGGCCCAGCTCGCAGCGATCACCCCCTCCACCCGGGATGACGAGATCATCGGCAAGGTGCAGGGCTTCCTGACCAGCCTGGTCAAGATCCTGGACAAGGTGGCGCTGAACCTGCCGGCCGACAAGGCCAGGCGATTGTGAGCGCCTTTCTCAAGCTGCTGGGGCTGTTCGCTGACGAGCTGTCACGACTGCTCCGGCTGCAGCGGGCCAGAGAGATACAGGAGAAACACGATGCGAATCACGCCGACCCCCAGGGGCGCTTTGCTGATCGCTTTGGCGCTGCTTCTGACGGGGTGCGCGACGAGCAGCGCAAACCCTAACTGCCCGCCGCCAGCCCCGCATCTGGAATGGAGCCCCGCCGATGATGGCGGGGTTTCTCTTTCTGGTGAGTCCACGGCTCGCCTGCTCGATTACATCGACGCACTGGAGCGCTGTACCAGATAGCCATGACCGACAAGAACGACAAGAAGCCCGCCCCGAAGCGTGGGCCGCGGCGAACTGAAAAGGTGGTGGCGGACGCGCTCAATCCGGAACGCGCTCACCGCAAGTCCACAACCAAGCCACGCACCACTAAGGTGGCCCAACCCGCCAAGCGCCACGGGGTCTACGCCAAGTTTTTCCCCGACGAGGTGATTGAGGATGCGGTGAGGGCCAACCTTGCCGACGAGCTGATCGCCATGCGCTGCGGGTTTCGTAACGGGGTGCTGACCCTGGGCCGCATCGCCAAGGACTTGGAGCTGCCGCCCGAAGAGTTGGAGCTCGAGCAGCGGATGGACCTCTACAAGCTCTACAACTCAACCACGCGCGCCATGGACAACGTGCTCGGGCGCATCGTGCAGCTTGAGAAAACCATTGTCGAGATCCCCTTCATCGTCGAAAGCACCAAGCACAAGACGGTGCAGGCAGAGAAGGACAAGGCGCTGACCGACAAGGCGCGGGCCGAATACGAGATCCTGCGCAAGGGGCGGAACACTGGCGTACAGGTGATGTGGAACCTGGGCTTTATGAATCAAGGGGGTGGTGATGGAGGTTAGGACCATCACCTATTCACCGAGCCCGACATTCGAGGCCATCCACCGGGATCGGCCGATGATCGCCGCCGTACGCGGTCCGGTGGGCTCTGGCAAATCGGTGGGTTGCGTGATGTTCATGCTGGATGTGGCAATCGCCCAGGAGCCCAACGCCGACGGCGTGCGCAAGACCCGCTGGGTCTGCATCCGCAATACCTACGGGGAACTGAAAGCCACAGTTATCAAGACCTTTCAGGACTGGATCCCGGAGGAGGTGTGCCCCATCAAGTGGGATGCGCCCATCGTCGGGCAGATGCGGATCCCGCACCCGGACGGGCGGACCGTCATTGATGCGGAGTTCTTCTTTCTGTCGATGGACAGGCCCAAGGATATTCGCAAGATGCTGTCCCTTGAGATGACCGGGGTGTGGATCAACGAGGCCCAGTTTCTCGATCTGAACATCGTGAACGAGGCCGCATCCCGGGCGGTACAGGCGCGCTATCCCTCCGGCAAGGACGGCGGTCCCACCTGGTGCGGGCTTATCATGGATACCAACAGCCCGGATGAAGACCACTGGTGGCACGAATTTGAGTTCGGCCAGGATGACGATGGCAACCCCCTCAAGCCGGTCGGCTGGAGCTTCTACGAGCAGCCGGGCGCCCTGGTCGAAGTGTCACCAGGGGCGCCGATGTCACCTGACCTGCAGGCGCTTATCGATGCCGGCTACTTCCGCGACTACCAAGGGCGCCGGTTCGTGGCCAACCCCAAGGCTGAGAACGTGAAGAATAACAAGAAGGGGTTCGATGCCTGGTTCGATCAGCTCGGCGGCAAGACGCTCAACTGGGTGAGATCGCGCATCTGCAACCGCTTCGCCACGGTCGCCACCGGCAAGCCGGTCTTCATCGACCACTTCAACCGGGATCTGCATGTTGCCAAGGATAAGCTGGGGCCCATCAAGTCGCTGCCCATCGTCATCGGAATGGACTTCGGCCTGACACCGTCCGCCATCATCGGCCAGGTCACCGCCTTCGGGCAGCTTCGCATTCTGGATGAGGTGGTGGCCACCGGTATGGGGATCGAGCGCTTCATTGATGAGCAACTTGCCCCACTGCTCAATGCCAGATACCCGGGGATGACGACGATCGTCAATGGCGTCGTGATCTGGGGGGACCCTGCCGGGGTGGGCCGCAGTCAGGCCGATGAGACCACCTGTTATGAGGTGCTCGAGCGCAAAGGGTTCCAGGCCGAGCCAGCCCACACCAACAACCTGATGGCGCGCCTTGAGGGTGTGCGGTGGTGGCTGTCGCGGCTGGTTGGCAAGGGGCAGCCAGCGTTCATTATCAGCCCGCACTGCCGGGTGCTCATCAAGGCGTTCGAGACCGGTTACCAGTACAAACAGCTCAACGTGGCAGGGGCGACCAAGTTCACCGAGCAACCCGACAAGAACCAGTATTCCCACCCATCTGACGCCTGCCAGTACCTGTGCCTCGGCGCCATGCCGGAGCGGGACCGCAAGCAGACCATCAACAGCAACGCTACCAGGGCGGCCCAGCGCGCCGCTGACTCTGTAACAGGATACTGACCCCATGAGCAACCCGACCGAAATCACACTGCCTAGCGAGGCGGTGGAGCAGCTTTCACCCCTTGATTTGTTCGGCGCCAGTCGCTTTCGCGATCTTGAGCACCAACTCCAGCAGCGCAGCTTGGTCGAGCAGCGTTGGCTGGATGACCTGCGCCAGTACCGCGGCGAGTACGAGCCCGAGTTCGTCAAGGAGCTGAGTGTGGCCAAGAAGTCGCAGGCCTTCGTCAACATCACCCGCGAGAAGACCGACGCCTGGGCCGCCCAGATGGGGGATATGTTGTTCCCGGTTGATGACAAGAACTACGGCATCGCACCGTCACCCAACCCCAAGCTATCTATGGTGGCCAAGCAGGTGATGATGGTGGGCGATGGTGAACAACCCACGACCGAGGCACAGCAGGCGACGCAAGAACTGGCTGCCGCGCAGGCCGCCGCCACGGCCATGGAGAAGACCATTGACGATCAACTGGTCGCCTGCGACTACAACGCCGAATCGCGCCGGATGCTGCACTATGCCGCCAAAATCGGCACCGGCATCCTCAAGGGGCCCATCGTGGAGAGTGCCATCAAGCAAGCCTGGCTGCGTGGCGATGATGGCGCATGGGGGGTGGAAATAGAGAAGGACCTCAAGCCCGGGTCGCGCTGCGTGTTGCCGTGGGACTTCGTGCCGGACATGAGTGCTACCCGTTTCGCCGACTGTGAGTTCGTCTACGAGCGGGAGTACATGACCAAGAAGGAGCTGCGAAAACTGCTGAACTTGTCCAGCATGGGCTTCATCCCTGAGCAGGTGGAGAGGCTGCTGGCGCAAGAGCCATCCACGACCCGCACCCGCTATGCCGAGTTCGTTGACCAGATCCGCTACCTGTGCGGTCTCAACCCTACCAACCAGGACTCCCGTTATGAGGTGTGGACCTATCACGGCCCGGTCCCCATCGAGGTGCTGCTGGTCGCTGGGGTGGATATCGAGGGGCTGGAGGGGCGCGAGTTCGACGGGGTCATCATCTTCTCCGGTGACGTGATCCTGAAGGTGACTATCAACCCCATGGACACCCTGGAGTGGCCCTATTCTGTCTATGTCTGCGAGCCGGACGAGGGGTCAATCTTCGGCCTCTCCATGCCCTACCTGATGCGCCACCCGCAACGCATCATCAACAGCGCCTGGCGCGCCATGCTGGACAATGCCGCCAAAACGGTGGGGCCGCAGGTGGTGGTGAACAAGCGCCTGATCAGCCCGGTTGATGGCAATTGGGAAGCCACGCCGTTCAAAGTGTGGGAAATGGATGCCAACGTGCAGTGGGCAGAAGTGCAGAAGGCATTCGGGGTGTTCCACTTCGAAAGCCGGCAGAGTGACATGGCCAACATCCTGCAGCTGGCGCTCTCGCTGCTCGACCGCGAGGCCGGGGTGCCGATGATAAGTCAGGGTGAGCAGGGGCAGGTGACGCCGACCTTGGGTGGCATGAGCATGCTGATGAACGCGGCCAACGCCGTGCGCCGACAGCAGGTGAAGGAGTACGACGACAACATCACCAAGCCGATGATCCGGCGCTTCTATAACTGGAACATGCAGTTTGGTGAGGAGTCCGCCATCAAGGGGGATTTCGAGGTGCAGGCCCGCGGCACCAGCGCGCTGCTGGTCAAGGAGATCCAGACCGCGCAGCTGACCCAGATCCTGGACAAGTACAGCCAGAACCCCGCCTTCGCGCCGATGTTCAACCCCTACGAGGCGATGAAGACCCTGCTCCAGTCCATGCACATCGATAACGCCAAGGTGTTGCGTAGCCAGGAGGAATACGAGGCGGCCATCAAGCAGCAACAGGAGAGCGGCCAGCAGGACCCGGCGCTCATCAAGCTGCAGATGGAGCAGCAGTTGGCTCAGGCCAAGTTTGACCATGAGACCCAGCTCGCCCAGATGAAGAGTGCAGGCGCCCTGCAGACAGCCCAGATGCAGGCGTCCATCAAGCTGCAGGAGCTCCAGTTCTCCAGCCAGTACAAGTTGGCCGTGATGCAGCTGCAGCATGAGGACAGTCAGCGCCGTGAGCGCATCGAGCTGATGAAGCTGGCACAAGCCAAGCAGATGAGCCAAGCACAGCTGATGATCGAGCTGGAAAAGCTGGACAAGCAGCAGACTCACGACACTCAGAAGTTCATGGCCGAGGTGAAGATGAAGCAGATGCTGCCGCCGACAGGGAATTACGGGTTGGACTGATGCGCCAGTTGACTTTTCCGGCAGGTGGCACAAAATAGACCCAAGACTGCCAGAGTCTCATTTGCCCCGCCTCGTGCGGGGTTTTGCGTTTCTGGCGCCCACATCATTCAGCCCGGCCATGTGCCGGGTTTTTTATTGGAGTCGTCATGACCAAGCAACTGGACGCAGAGATGGAGCGCGATATCGAAGCGTTGCATTTGACTGCACCGCGCGTCACTCCTGAGCAGATCGATGCACTGATGGCTGGTGTGGCCTATCACACCCATGTGATCCCCGGCACCACTACCACGGTGGCAACGGCCATCGCCGCCAGCGGCTTCACTCTGGCTATCGGTATGAGCGCCTGCGCAGATCCAGCCAACTTCAATGAGGAGTTTGGCGCCAAGTATGCGATCCGGGACGCCGAGTCCAAGGCCCGCAGCCTGCTGTGGAAGCTGGAAGGTTGGCGCCTCAAGCGGCAGTTGCACGAGCAAGTTTGCTCAATTCAGCCTTCGTACATCGACCGCATGCGCCAAGAGCACATTGAGCTGTGCGATCGTTTGAACAAGTTGGGTGATTTCATCGTCACAGAGAAATTTACCACTCTCTCCGCCAATGAGCAGAGCCGCATGAAGCGGCAGCTGGTTGCCATGCAAGAGTATGCAGAGGCTCTGGGTGAGCGTCTTTCATGCGCATCGGTAGATGCGCTGGCATGAAAAAGACCATCGTCCATATCGCCGTGGTGACCACCATCGCGACCCGCTACGGCGTGGCCTTTAATCCCTGGGCAAACCACAGCAGACACCGGCAGCGCCGCGAGCATATAGAACGCGTCATTACACTGGCCGGCGACCTTGCCCAGTCCGGCTACCAGGTGGGATCTCTGGTGCGAGAGGCGTTCCATGCTCACCCATAGCCAGGACACCCATACCGTCTTGCAACACCTGCAGGGCCAGCTCCAGCAGCTGCGTGCCGACCTGGAGCAGGACATGGAGCACGAGCAGACCCAGGCCACCCGAGCCCAGATCCGGCTGCTCGATAAGCTCATCACCGATTTCACGCCGGCTGGCTAACCACAACCCGCGACCACTGCCCGCCTTGTGCGGGTTTTTTATTGGAGATTTTTCATGGATCACCTGAACGACCAAGCCGCACCAGGAGCTGACCAGGCCGCCGCCGAGAGCCGCGATCTGGATGTGTTCGCACAGGCTGCCGGTGCCGCCGACGCGCGTTTGCGTGGTGAGCCCGCAACCAGCGAGCCGCAGAACGTCGAGCAGCACGAAGAGGAACAGCCCGCCGCCAGGAATGACGGTGGTGAACAGCATCAACCGGGGGCCGCCTCTGCTGAGCAGCATGCCGCGTCCGGCGATGACCTGTTTGCTGATGCCACCCCCGAGCAGCGTGCCTATCTGCAATCGCTGATCGCCGATCGGGATCGGGAGGCTCAGGCCGCCCGTTCAGCCAACGGTCGGTATGCCGCCACTGCGCGGCAACTTGCTGAGAAAGAGCGCCAGTTTAACGAGCAGATCACCAGCATCCAGCAGGCAGGCAAGCAGGGAGATGGCACGGAAGCCACCCGCCAGCTTGACGCCCTGGAGAGCCGCATTGCAGCGATGCGCGAGGATTACCCCGACATTGCTGACCATATGCAAGGCGTGGCTGATGCCCTGCGCGATGGACTGCGTAGCGAAATCTCGCAAGTCAAGGAGCCGGTTGCCCAACTGCATGAGCAGGCTAAGGCACGCCAGCACGAGGAGCTGATCACCATCGAGACTGACGAGCTTATCCGTCGGCACCCCGATGCTGAAACTGTGGTGGTGAGTCCGGAGTTTCAAGCCTGGATCGCCAAGCAGCCACCCTCTGTGCAAGGCATCGCCAACTCTGACAGCGCAGCAGACGCCGATGTAGTGCTGACCCTCTACAAATCCACCCAGCTCCAAGCTCAAGCCCAACGCAACGCACAGCGTCAGCGCAAATTGGCCGACATGGCGCCACTTGGCGGCAGTCAGGGGCGCGCCACCGTCGATACCTCCGACGAGGCATCCCTGTTCAGCCGCGCTGCGGCGGATGCGGACAAGCGGCTGACGCAGCGCAAATACTGATTCAGGAGAAATAAGTTATGGCTACCACCACTTACGGGGATATCTCCCCGCGTGTCGGCATCATCGCCGAAGTGAAAATGCTCGAACACGCCGAGCCGATCCTGGTGCTGCAGAAGTTTGGCGACCCCAAGCCGCAGCCGAAGAACAAGGGCCAGACTGTGAAGTTCCGGCGCCCGGTGCCGTTCGCCGCGGCAACTACACCACTGACCGAAGGTGTCACCCCTTCCAGCCAGAAGATGGCCTATCAGGACGTGACTGTCGGCATGGCGCAGTACGGCGCCTGGACCGAGATCACCGACGTGATCGAAGACACCCACGAAGATCCGGTGCTGCAGGATACGCAAATGCTGCTCGGTGAGCAGGCGGCGGAGACCTTCGAAGTGTTGACCTGGGGTGTCATCTCCGGCGGCACCAGCGTGATCTACGCCAACGGCACCGCCCGTAACGGCGTGAACACCCCGGTCACTCTCAACAAGCTGCGCCTGGCCTCCCGCTCACTCAAGAAGCAGCGCGCCAAGAAGATTACCAAGATCCTGGCGCCGTCGGTCAACGTGTCCACCAAGCCGGTCGAGGCGGCATTCGTGGTGGTGGCGCACACCGACTGCGAATCCGACATTCGCGGTCTGGCCGGCTTCAAGTCGGTGGCCGAGTATGGCACCCGCCAGCCGCTGTGCCCGGAGGAGATCGGCTCGGTCGAAGACTTCCGCTTCGTGCTCTCCCCTGTGCTGGCTGCCCTGCCGGATGCCGGTGGGGCCAAGGGGACCATGTTCTCCACTGGCGGCACGAATGCGGACGTTTACCCCATGGTGGTGCTGGCGCAAAACGCCTTTGGTATCGTGCCGCTGAAGGGGAACGGCGGGCCCGGCTCTATCGTGCCGATGGTGCTCAACCCCAACGTACCGCGTGGCGGTGACCCCATGGGACAGCGCGGCTCTGCCTCCTGGAAAAGCTGGTTCGCGGCCGTGCGTCTCAACGAGCTGTGGATGACCCGCATCGAAGTTGCGGTCACCGCGCTCTAACCCCAACAATCCAGAGGAGGCTCGCCCAGTGCGGGCCTCTTTGCTTAGGAGATCACCATGGAACTGATCGACATCAACAATGCTCAACCCGCTGAGCTCCGCAAATACTTGCTGGAACAGTTCGGCATCGAGAAGGCCACCAACACGCCGCGCGAGAAGCTGGTCGCCGAGATCCTGGAGCAGGAGCAAGCCTCCGGCATCAACCGTGATGCCAGTTCGGCCGCCAGCTCGGAAGCCATCACCGGCGCGCCGACCACGGAACAGCGCGAGATCAACGCCAGTAAGCGGGTCAAAATCCGTATCTCCCGCGACCCGCACAGCAAGGGCAATGACGATGTGTATGCCTCTGTCAACGGTGTGGCCTTCATCATCCAGCGCGAGAAGGTAGCCGAGGTGCCAGAGCCGGTCTATCAGGTGCTGATGCAGGCGACGGAGATGCGCTATGAGCAGAAGGACGATGGCACCCTGGTGCCGCGCACCGTGCAGTCCTACCCGGTCAGCCTGGTCGGCTAATCATGACCTTCCTCGAGTTGTGCCAGCGGCTGCGGGCCGAGTGCCAGGATCTCGGCAGCGGTCCCGAAACCGTCGCTGGCCAGAATGGCCGCAACCTGCGCTATATCGAGGCGATCAGGGAATCCTGGATCAAGCTCCAGACATCCCGGGCGGATTGGGACTGGCTGACCAGTGACACTCCGACCCCATTGCAGGTGCTTGCCGACGACAGTGACACCCCATTCATCGACGAGGCGTATCACGTCGTGATCGTCTGGAACGCTTTGCGCAAGATGGCGATCACCGAGCTGGCCCAGGAGTTGATTGTGCGCGGCGAGGACGAGTTCGTGACGTGGCACGGCATCCTCTGCAAGAAATACATCTCGCAGAGCTTGAGCTTCTGTGCCGGGGAGAGCCTGTGAACCTGCCAGAACGCAAGTTCGCCACTGTGCCGCTTGGCGGTGGGCTGGATTTCGCCACCCCGCCCATTGGACGAAACCCAGGATTTGCCATTTCGGCGATCAATGTCGAGCCAGCGCCAACCCAGGGCTATCGCCGCGCCGTGGGGTATGACCGCTTCGATGGCCACCCCAGACCGTCCCAGACCAAGGGCTATTACCTGTTCCGCACGGACGGCTCGCAGGCCTTCCCGGCGGCGACCGGGTTCCCAGCGGTCACATGGTCTGGCGGATCCGGCGTCCTGCTGCACACCAGCGGCGGGGATGCCTTTATCGGTGCGCTGGTAGCTCCCTCCCTGGCCATTGGCGACGCCTTCACTGTCGGCGGTCAGGTGTTCACCCTGACACACGCCCCGTCACGGGCGGCGCGCCAGATGGATGACGCCATTCTTGCCGCAGCCAGGGCCGCAGACTGGCGCCGTACCTTTATCGGAGCAGTGCCCGGGATCGGACCGGTGCGCTGCGTGGTGGCCCTGAGTGATTCGGTTTTCGCCATCCGTGACCAGAGCGTGAGCGAGGCGGCCCTGTTCAAGGCCACCGACGCCGGCTGGGTGGCGGTGGGAGCCATGGGCAAGCAGTTCCTGATCCGCGACGGCTACGGGCTCGATGACGGCGACATGGCGCTGATCAAGCACTCCAGCGGCGCGACCGTGGATGTGGTCGCCCAGTTAGCGGCGGCGGGGGACGTGGGCACCTGCACCGTGCCAAACGGCCAGACCGTGGCGTTTGGTGACATCCTGCGCAGCCCCCCTGTTTCAACCAGCGCCATGACGCTCTCCGGAGTCCTGACCAGCGGGACCACCCCCACGGCGGACACCGCCACCAACCAACTTGGCGGCGGCACCATCGCGGCAGCGGATGCGGCGGGATGGTATGCGCTGGTTGGCACAACCTGGTTCAAGGTGGTCAGCTATCTGCTCAAGACGGGCGCCATCCATACCCTGATCCTGAGCAACCCCCACGGCAAGACCGTGCCGAGCAACACGTCGATCACCCTGTACAAGCTGACGGCCTACGCCGAAGTGCAGGCCGTGTCTGACATGACGCTCAAGGCCGAGGGAAAATACGATGCCTGTGTGTTCAACTTCTTCGGCGACCCGTCGATGCGCCGCGCCTATCTGGCTTCCGGCGTGCAGCGGGCTATCGAGTTGCGGGAAGACGGGCGCATGGTGCCACTGATCGCCAACGGTGACGATGCCGACGACAAGCCGAGCCTCGTTGAGGCGCACGCGGATCACCTGTTCTTGGCCTACAAGGGCGGCTTCTACATCCATTCCGGCCCCAGCAATCCGCTGTCGTGGTCTGGCCTGCTGGGTGCGGAGCAGTTCGCCGTAGGGGACGAGATCACCGGCATCACCACCACGGCGGGGGGCGTGCTGCTCGTGACCTGCCGCAATCGGACGGTCGCCCTGTACGGGACGTCCCAGACCGACTGGCAGCAGAAGGTGATCTCCGAGTCGGTCGGGATCCTGGCCGGCACCCTGCAATCCACCTTCATCCCGGTGGGATTGTCTGAGCGCGGACTGGTGCGGCTGGATCGGGTGCAGGAGTATGGCGACTTCAGCCTGAACCTGCTCGACCCAAGCGATAAGATCCAGCCCATTATCGAGCAGTTCAACTGGGTAGGCTCATCCCAGGTGGCGGGCGCCAACCAGTATCGGCTCTACTCCAGCGCCGGCCGCAATCTGGCTATCAAGATCAATGCAGATGGCGCCATCGAGGTAACGGAGGTTTCCTACGGCTCACCCGTGCTGGACGTGTGGCGCTATGACGAGCTCTCCGAACGTCAGTTCTTCACCCTGGCCAACGCCGATGGCTATGTGTTCGAGCTCGATGAGGACGCAACCAGCTTTGACGGAGCCAACATCAACTGGCTGCTGCGCCTCGCCTATGCCCATTTCGGGTCGCCACAGGTGCGCAAGTCGTGGCGCGGGGTGGAGTTCGAGCACTCGGTACAGGGCCGCCTCGATGCGAGGCTGGCATGGTCGCTTGACTACCGCCCCGGCATCACCTCGGAGAAGCAGGATGTTCATATCGACGCCAGCGGCAGCGGGATCTGGAACTACTCCAGTTGGAACAACTTCTACTGGATGTCAGAAACCGAGGAATCCAGCCGCGTGATCCCGCTGGACGGCACCGGCACCGCGCTGAGTCTGGCACTCTCTGGCCGCTCCAACTCCGAGCCCAATTTCAGCATCACCGGCATGACGGTTGAATACATCCCCAGGAGGTACAAGCGTGGCTAACGAGTATTACGAACGCCTATCGGAAATGAACCCAGGCGATCTTGCCGATGGGTTGGCGATGGAGGCGGAATTTGACGCCATCTCCCAGGGCTTCAGCAAGCTGCCGACCCCGCACACGGGCGGCCAAGGCTTTGATGGCCCGGTGCGAGTGGGGGATGCAGTCAACACCGACGAGGCGGTCAGCCTCGGGCAGTTGAATGCAGCCATCGGTGAGGCTGTGCTGCTGCCCATTGCCACCTATGGCGACTTGTCGGCTACCGCGTGGGGGGCGCTGCCGTCTAACACCTATCTGCTGTTCGGTACAGGCGCGCAGTTCGCCAACACCCCTTACACCCTGGTGGCGGGCTCAACCTACTACCTGCAAGTGCGCCACGTCATCGGTGGATCCGGGGTGGCTATCTACCACGACCAGCTGTCGCTGGCCTCCACGGACGATTCAGCCAACGTCGATTTGCGGCGCCTGTTTGTGCGCACCGGCGGCACCTTTGCCAGCGCTGTCTCTGGCGGCTGGGTGGGGTTCACCCTGAAGAAAGCGGCGCTCACGGCGCTGGAGTCACTGTCACCATCTGCTGACCAGTTGGCTTATTACACGAGCGCAGGCGCAGCAGCCATGACTCCGCTTACTCCCTTCGCCCGCTCGCTGCTGGATGATACAGATGGGGCGGCGGCAAGAAATACTTTATTTGCTTTTAAGTATGACCCTAGTCAGTTATCTATTGATATTAACTATATTGTGACTGCTGGTGTTTATAATATCGGAGGCACTAGTGCTAATTGGCCTCATAGTTCAGGAGGTACACTTATAGTAACTTCGCACGGGACTTATATTAATCAGCAAGCTCATCTCGGTGCTGGTGGCCAAATGCTTATAAGAGGCTATGATGCTGGTGCTTCTACTTGGTCGCCTTGGCGCTTTATTCACGACCAGCGTAGTGTTGTGGGGGTTGTTTCCCAGTCATCTGGCATTCCCACTGGGGCGATTATCGAGAGGGGCAGCAACGCGAATGGTGAATATGTTAAGTACGCAGATGGTACCCTGATTTGTACAAAGAACGGTATTCCAGGGACTTTGGCAAATACAGGTAATATTAATGCTAATATTTTCACTCCCGTGCAGTTCGTCTACCTTGACGGAATATCCACCCAAGTTGGGTTTACCGATTTGATGACAGATTTCCCTAGGGTCTTCTCAGGCCCCACTGCCTATAACATCACGGCCGACTCGCCTACGATATCAACCTACATCCCTATAGCCATTCTATCAAACAACACATTCACACAGGCGAACGCTAATGTTTGCCGTTTTGGGTACATAGCCATCGGCCGCTGGTTCTAAGGAGTTTACTATGAAAATAAAACTATCCCCTGTACGTGCTGACGCACAGCTAGCCGCCACTGTATCTGGCGATGTTCTGACTGTTAATAGCCAAGTATTAGACTTCTCGCCATTACTTGAAGGAGCGTCGTTGCCTTCTGAAGCTGTAGACACGGAATGGCTGCAAGGAAATATCACAAGAATTGACGGAGAAATCCATCTTACGCTTCTGCTTCCTCACGGCGCCAACGCTCCTTATGAAACCAGGTTCCCTGCGGCTTTTGAGACACCTATTACTGTGCTCGAAGGTGAAGTGCCCTTACCACCTTACGATTCGGAAGTGCAAGGGGGCCAATCATGAGTATCGACTGGAGCAAGTTAAGGTCTGCTGCTGACATTGAAAATGAACGAGTGTTGGCTACCTATATCGAATGGAAGCGTGAGCGCGAAGACCGGGTGTGCGCCATTGTGGTGGAAGTTGATGGCCTGCACTTTGACGGCGACGAGGACTCCCAGAACCGCATGGCCCGCGCCGTGGCAGCGGCCGACCTCATGACAGAAACCACCGAATGGACCCTGGCCGACAACACAGTCGCCATGGTGTCGGTGCAGACCCTGAAGACCGCTTGCCGCCTTGCCGGCGAAGAACAGACCCGCATCTGGCACGAAGGCCGCCCGGCCTGATACCGAGGTAACCCCAATGGAAGTACAGAATCTGGCAGGCCTGGGCATCACCCAGGCCAGACAAGGCGCGCCTACACCACCCAATTTCGACGGCAGCAACGTCAATGATCAGCTCGGGGCTACCCTGAATCAGGGCGGCCTGCTGATGCGGATGGCGCAGAGTAAGGGTCAAGGGGCAGCCTCGGCGCGCGGGCTTGGCAATTCCACTATCGGGATCGATGCAGCCCAGAGGGCCATGGTGGATGCCGCATTGCCGATTGCCCAGCAAAATGCCCAGCAGACGCATCAACGTGTGATGCAGGGGTCTGACCAACAACAGCAGATCACCATGTTGGATAAGCAGCAGGGTTGGCAGGGTAATCAAAATTCCCTGGATCGACAGCAGCAACTGAACATGCAGTCCAATCAGTTTGGCCAAGATAAGAACATGGCGAACCTGAACGCATCACTGCAAAAGCAAAGAGACGACCTGCTTTACCAGCAGCAGATTGGCACGCTGGACAAGCAAGGTCAGTTGGAACTGAAGCAGCTCGACGCCCAACTCAAGAACCAGACCTCCCTCAATAACCAGCAGTTTGGTCAACAGAAAGAGCTCAACCAGCAGCAGGCCTTCTTGCAGGCCGAGCGCGACGGCCTGTTGAACAGGTTCCAGCAGGGCATTCTCGACAAAGAGGGGCAGCAGCGCCTCAAAGAGTTGGACGCCCAACTCAAGAATCAGACCTCCCTCAATAACCAGCAAAACCAGTGGAACAGCGCAGAGGCACAGAAGGAACGCCAGCAACAGCTGACGGTGCTTGAAAAGCAGTTCGGACAGGAAACTGCAAAAATGGCCCAGCAAGTGGTGGCAAACACCCATGGCATGTATATGGGGGCCATCGACAGCGCCGTTGGCAGCTACAACGAGCGCTATGCGGCCATCATGGCGGACGGCTCTATGAAGGAGGCCGACAAAATCAATAGTGTGAACAATTTGAGGGGGGAGCTCAACGCCACCTTTGACATGTATCAGCAGCTCTACTCGAACATCAGCACCATCCGCCCGGACTGGACAAAATTCCCGACCATCCAAGTGCCTGGCGCTGAACTTGTCGTAAAAAAATAGGGGGCTTAGATGTGGGGACTTGATGCGGTAGTGAGCGGGTTAAGTGCGGGCTCAGATTACGCAGACGATGCCGTTAAGTTTATCACTGGCGGACTGAGAGAGGCAGGGAAGTGGATGCAGGACAGCCCTGGGGCGGCTACGCTGCTGGGTTCGGCCCTGGTGGCTGGCGGGTCCTATATGGAGAACCGGGAGACCCAGAAAACGCAGAAACGGATGCGCGATGATGAATGGGCGCGGGAAGACCGGATCCGCGATGAGAATGGCGTGCCGCAGCTGACCCCCATCGAGTACCAGGTCACGCCCGGGCTTGCTGGCGACGGGATGACCATGGGTGGCAGCCTGACCAACGGCCTGTTGGCCAACATCCAGAAGAACAAGAAGGGGAGCAACTGATGTCCAGGGAGAGCGGCGCAGGCCCGGAGCGCAACGGCAACGGCGGCGGGATGAGTGGAAACACCGGCAGGGGTAGCGGCGGTTCGTCCAGCGGCGGCAAGGGAGGCGGCCGGAACGATAGCGGCGGATCCGGCAGCAAGAGCAGTTCCAGCAAGAGCGGCAGTAACAAGGGCAAGAATGACACGGCCAGCACCGCCAGCAGTCGGGGCAGCATTGGCCCGATCGGTGGCGCCTCGATGTACGGCGGCGAGTCGGTGCGCAATGCCATGACCAAGGATAACTCCAACAAGAATGGCGGCAGCAAGGTCAGCGATCGGCTGCCCTCCGTCAGCAAGACGCTGGGCACCTACAAGCAGACACCTGCGTTGGCACCGGTCAACAATGCGCATCAGATCTCGTCCTTGGGTGGGGCCTCAATGTATGGCATGGCGGAGGACCAGAAGGGCTTGCTGGGCAGACTGGCCGAGAATGTCGGGCTGACGGCGGACACGCCGGACACTGGCTTTAACCAGACCATCAACACCGACAACGTGAACGGCGTGATCCGCAACTGGGAGGGAAAGGAAAAAAACGGCACCCTGACCGCCACCGATAAACAGCATATTTCCCAGATGGCTGGCGGCTTCAACAAGCAGGCCGGTCTCAATCTGGCAGGTTATGGCCTACTGGGGAGCTTAGGTGGGGCTGCCGCCAAGAAAGTGGGAGAGCTGACCGCCCCAGGGGACTATTTCAGTGGTACTGGTCGGCGCATAGCCAATGGTCAGCTTGACAGTAGCCGATTGGAAGGCAGTGAGGGCGACGTTTTGGGCCATGGTGGTGGTTTGGATGATGCCTTCAAAAGCGCACTGGGGCTGGTATCGTCCTTCGTGCCGGGGCTTGGCTATCTCACCAATGTGGCCGGGGCGGGATTAACGCAGCCCGCCGCAGGGACCGGGTCCGTGCTCAACGGTTTGGCTGGCAACAAGACCGGTGGACTCGTGTCTGGGGATGGCGGTAGTAATGACTACACCGCGCCAACACGCCCCAACCAAAGTGCGCAGACTGGCGAACTCAACTTTGACAGCCGTTTTTATGATCCGAGCCGCTTCAGTGTGAGCGCCGGCAAGAGGGGGTACTGATGGGGCTTATTCATAGCATGCAGCAGGGCGGTGCGCCCGGCGCAGCAGCGCAACAGCAATCCGCACCAGGTCAACCGCAAGAGCGGCCGCAGGCCGGCGGCGAGGATGACCTGCACACCAGCATGATGCAGATGCTGGAAGCAGCGCTGCTAGGTGATGGTGGTCAGGCCGTGGCTGGCAGGCTGGGGGCGGGGGAGGACAAGATCCAGGGGGTGGCCGATGCGGTCGCTGGCGGCATCTTCACCATCCTCAAGCAGGCCAAGGAGGCAGGGCGCCAGGTGCCGGCACAGCAGATCGTCAAGGCGGTCTACGCCGGGTGCCGGGAGATATTGTCTTCAGGCAGGATTGGCGACCCAGACAGCAAGATCGACGCCCTGTTTCGGGCCATGGACAAACTCAAAGAGATGGATGCCGCGAACGACGTGATCGACGATCAGATCCTGGCTGAGGCTGGGCAGTTGCTCCAGCAGATCGTCGCCAAGATGGAGGAGGCGGAAGCCGGCGGGCAACCGCAGGCGCCGCAACAGCCCGCACCGCAACAACAGGGGGCAGCATGAGCCTACTCGCCGCATTAGCCAAGGGGATTGGCGCAGGGACTGTGGATAACGCCAAGGTGGGCTTTGCCGAGCAGCAGCGCCAGCGGGAGGCAATCCAGCGCAAGGAGGAGATGGGCGTTGAGTTCGATCGGCGTGACGCCATGCTTCTAGAGCAAATTAAAGCGGGCAAGGCGGATACTGAAACAAGACTGGCCGCCGCCGCCACCGAGAATGAGAAAGCTCGACAAAGTGAATGGGCCATGATGGAGAAGAGGTTGGGCGCCGGGCTCGCCAAGGCGGCAGCCAGTGCCAATGCGGCCGCCAGGGGGAGCGCCGCCAAGAGCATGCTCAGCCACCTGGACGAGCTGGATAAATACCGCATGGAGATCGACAAGATCCCGGACGACCAGATCACGCCGGAGCGGCGCGACCAAATACACGCTCAGCTCGATATGCAGCGTTACCTGATCGCCTCAAACCCCAATGCCCAGGCGCTGGCCGCAGAGTATGGCGGATTGGACAGGCTGCAGTATGCGCTGTCACTGGTGCCGCCGCCATCCGAGCCAGCTCCAGATGCCCCGGACTCCTTGCGCCGGCCACCAGAGGTACATGCTCCTATGCGCCGCCCTGGTAGTGATGGACCGAATGCGCAACCGTCCAAAGCCTTCTCGGCCGAACAACTGGACGGAGTGTTGGGGAAAACTCAGCAGCAAGCAAAGGCGAATTTGGAAGAGCAAAGGCGAGCGCAATTGCAAGGCCGGAGCGGGAATTATATGGGCGTTGGTTATGACCCGCAGAACCGCGCCCCCGTCAATGTGACGGCTGGCAAGCCACTGAGATTGACCAGTGAGTTCAGCTTGCCCAGTAATGACGCCTATGTCCCGCCATATGCCCGGTATCCGAAGTGATTCGCTGATAAAGAAAAGCCCGCCGTGTGGCGGGCCGTTTACAATAGCATTTATATTTTTGGCCTTGGTGGTGGAGATACATTGGATTGCCCGTTTTCACTCCTGCTTGATAGGCAATCACTTTTCTTTATAACGAAGATGGAGATAGTGTCACCGTCACTACCAAAATAGCCAACCTTTATCAGCATTCCATTTTTTATGGACTTTCTCATGTTGTAACAGAAATTCGATACCATCAGCGGCCTTACCGCTTTATTAAAGTCACTCTTATTGAGCTTGGTGGACTGATAATTGACCAATGTATAGTTAAATGAAGCTGTTTTTTTTGATACAGAGAAACTATCCCACCTTGTTTCTTCATCAATCATTCGTGGTAGAGTGCTTGCGGCAGCTTTTAAAGATTGTATCTCGCTGTAACCTGACGAGCCTTTGGCTCTGTAATAGTCCCTGACTAAAATCAAAGCAAATATTGCAGCAAAAAACATCAGGGTGGCGGATAGAAGCTTTAGTTTGGATGACGTTCTTTTTTCGTTGATTTTCTTTTTCTGCTCATGAAATGCTTGTTCAAATTCATTATATTTTACTGGCGTACATTCACCACTTATGGTTTGGGCGCCTTTAGCTTCACCAGTGTTAGTACCAGCGTGCGCCATAGGTGTTTTTTTGTATGTATTCTTTCCAGCATAATCCTTTTGTGGCTCCACCTATCATCTCCATTATAAAACGGAATAGGGTTTAACGGCCCGACTTAGCCGATGCTGTTCAACGTGCTCTAACAGGCCATCCCACTCTTCCTGCAAGGTTGAGTACATCAGTTGACCGCTGGTACTCCAAAGATCCGGGGATGCCTTGATGGTTTCCCAGATTCTGAGCTCGTCATAATCAAGAAGATCTGGTCGCGCCTGGGCAAGATTAGCCAAACGAACCGACTCATCGGTTGACCATAACCTATCAATCACCTCTAAAAAGCTCTCGCCGCGCTCAATGTCGAAGATTGCTTCAGCGCCGGCGCGCTCTACAGCCCACTCTATTACCCCGGTGATGGTGCGCTTCTGCTGCCTGGCGAGCAGATCGATCAGATACTTGGAGCGGGGGTCGAGTCTTAGAGATAGCGTGACGCTGGTCGAGGCTTTCTTAGATTTCTTTTCAATAGCCATAAATGTTCCTGATGCGCCGGTTTGGATAACCTTAAGCGTTTTCAATGATAGCGATTGTTTATCATGTGTGGTGCGTTGGTCAATGGTGGTAATTTGTAGTGATGGGCGTAATTTTGGTACATGTGCTAAAAATCATTGCATGAGTTAATTTGTTGGACTATGTTAGTCGTATTGAAACCACAGCCAAGCAGAGGACGAGAATGGAAAGCGAGAAGAAAAAACCACTACAGATACGCATGACCCCAGCGATGATCGCGGAGTATAGCGAGAATGCGGGCCAGCATTTTAGGACGTTGGCAGCCGAGGTGATGTACCGTCTGGCGGTACTGGATACGCTGATTGCAAGGGGGGAGGTAAACCTGAATGAGTTCAAGTTCTAGAAAGGATTCGACCCAAGCTGCGTCAACAGCTCGGGCCGAGGATGTAAACCCAACCAGCAAAGTAAGGACTACGGTATGACTATACATCAATCTGATAGACAAACGAAAGTCAATGCCATCGTTATCGAGAGCCATTCTATCGCAGTGAAGGCTGACGGCATGTACTGCCTCAACGATCTGCACAAGGCGGCGATGGCGCTAGGCAAGGCGACAGAGAGCCAACGGCCAGGCGCTTTCTTTGATGTGGAAACAAACCGTGAGTTTGCTCGCGTTGTTTCCGAAAATGCAGGAATTCCTGCATTTAAATCCACCAAAGGGCGCAATGGCGGCACTTGGGCTGTTGAACTGGTCGCCATGAAGTACGCCGGTTGGATCGATGCTTCATTTGAAGTGCAGGTCTATGCCGCAGCTCAAGCGCTGCGTCACGGCGACATTGAAAAGGCGGTTGAGCTCTCGGGCAGCAAGGCGGCCAAGGCTGCGCTGGATGACATGCGCTTGGCCAAGGCTGTCACGTTGCGCGCCCAAGCGCTCGATCAGCAGATCAAGAATGCTCAGGCCATTTGTAATCTGCTCCCCCACCTGAGCGATGTGTCTCGCCAAACCATTACCGCGTCACTGGTTAACCCAGTGGCGGGCGCTGACATCATTCCGCTGCCATTGCTCACTGAGCATTACTACACAGCCACGGAGGTGGGCGACCGCTACGGCATCAGTGCCAACAAGGTGGGCCGCCTCGCCAATGAGCACGGCTTGAAAACCGAGCAATACGGCAAGGTGTTTCTCGACAAATCGCCAAACTCGCCCAAGCAGGTGGAGTCGTTCCGCTACAACGACGCCGGCATGAAGGCCATTGGCGAGATCATCACACAGCTGGAAGTTGGGGGTGCGGCATGAACCTTCATCCGCAAACCAAAGTTTTGGCAGGGCCGCAGAATGACGGCGGCAGCCTGATCATGAAGTCTTTCGAGAACTACCAGATCCGCATCATCACCGATGAGCAGGGCGAGCCTTGGTTTGTTGCCAAGGATGTGTGCGAGGCTCTTGGTTACACCAATAGCCGAAAAGCCTTGGCTGACCACGTTGATGAAGAGGACGTAACGAAACGTGACACCCTTACCAAAGGTGGCGTTCAAGCGGTCAGTTGCATCAACGAGTCTGGCCTGTACTCGCTGATCCTTGGCTCTAAGCTGGAGAGCGCCAAGCGGATGAAGCGCTGGGTCACATCCGAAGTGCTGCCGAGCATTCGCAAGTCAGGCAGCTATGGCGCACCGGCCGCCAACCTGCCTGACTTCAGCAACCCGGCCGCCGCCGCTCGCGCTTGGGCTGAGGAATACGAGCGCGGTCAGGTGCTGGCTATTGAGAACAAGCAACAGCAAGCGCAGATCGACTCACTCGAGAGCCTGTTCCGCCAGGGCATGACCATCCCGCAGTTCTGCAAGATGCTTAACGGGGTCAACACCCAGCAGGTGTGTGGCTTCTTCGAGGCGCGCGGCTGGCTGTTCAATGAAAGCCGCTCCGGGCTTAACAAGCGCTGGCGCACAGCGTCAGAAGCACGTGACAAATACCTTACCGAGGAGCAGCACGAGCAGAAGCGGCATGGTTTAGACCCCTTCATCTATTTCACGCCGGTGTTGTTGCAGAAGGGGGCAGTGCGGATCTATCAGATCTACCTGAAAGGTGAGCTCCCCATGAAGAAGGACTGGGATGGCCTGTATACCCAAGACAAAGTGATCAAGGGGGCCGCATGAGCAGCCAGCCTATTTACCCAGTTTTTAGATTCAGAGATAGCGTCAGTGACGGTGAGAAGGAAAGACGCCTGTCGGCGTTTCGTGATGCCATGCAATCTGTGTCAATGGCTCTCAGCATGAGTGAAAGCCCCCCAATTGTTTTGAGTGCGGCAAGAACAACGCTGGCTGCTGCGTACCTGCTATTCAACGGCAGGGCGTTCAACAATGGCACTGTCAGTAAGCTGCTCACACTGGAGGATATTGAGTGGACAATGGGCAGCACGCTCGAAGCTGAGTTTTATGGCGAAGGCGGAAGTAAAATCACCGCGTCTAAACTGACAGAGCTGTACATGTGCCTGGCTGTAATTGATGGCCACACATGCTGGCTTTCAGAAGCCGGGATTGGGGTGATGGATAGCCTGATGATGAGTACCCTTGGCGTGACATTTGTGATGCCAGACTTCGTCACCGAGTTCATGGGAGGTCTGCAATGAGCGCCGCCCAACTGCAAGCCGAGCTGACCGCGCTGCTGGGAGAGCTTGAGAGCATCGACCTGATGCCGGAAGAACGGTTCGGGCTCACCCAGCGCATTCAGCGGATGATGCCAGCGCCTTCTGGTGACAGCGCCGAGCTTGCCATTTAACCCCCACTAGCACAAAATTTACCCATCATGGCCGGACCCTTAACAGGGGCCCGGCTTTTTTATTGCCTGCGGAGAGTGACAGCATGGCCTACAAGCCGACTTACGATGATTTTCTGAGGGCTCGAACCGCCAAACGGCTGGCCTTTGAACAGCAAACTCAGCAGGCCGTTGAGCCTGCCGATGATCAGGGCATTTTCGGCGATGTCGTTGATATGTTCCAGCGTGGCCTTGGGCAGACCCTGGGCGGTGATCTTGAAACCGTGGGCCAGCTGGCCGATTCACAGGGCATCAAGGATGCCGGGCGTGGGGTGAGTGCGTGGGCTGATGGTCAGCTGCAAGAGGCGTCTACCCCGATGAGGGAGGCGATGGGCAAGCAGTTCTTTCAGGAGAATGCGGAAACCGGCGCCATCGAGGCGGGAGACGCCTGGTCTGACCCGAGATCGTGGGCAGGCAATTTCGCCACCGTGCTGGGGCAGTTCACCGGCTTGGTGGGCGGCACCAAGGGTGCAGGGTTGATTGCCAAACCTGCCTTGCGCGGGGCGGGCAAGCTGCTGGCCAAGGACCTGGTGGAGGGGCAGGCCCGCGAATTGGTGGCCAAGGCCACGGTGAAGGATGCCATCCAGGCGGGGGCGCTCGATTCGGTCAAGGCGGCCTATCTGGCGGCCCCCGGCGAGGCGGCCAAGCGGGCGGTGCTGGACAAGGCCATCGGCCGCCTGACCTCGATCGGTTATGGTGCTCATGCCGGGGCCATGGCGTCCGGGATGCGGGCCCAGCAGGCCGAGCAAGAGGCGAGAGGGTTCCTCAACGGCCTTGGCAATGACGAGCTCAACGCCAACCCTATCTACCAGCAGGCCTATTGGGATCTGGCTGATGGCGAGATGCGGGGGGCTGGTGTTGAGGAGATCCGCAGGGCAGCCATCGACAGCGTTGCGGAGAATGCGGCCACCGGTGCGTGGTCGGACAAGCGAGCACTGACGGCTGATTTCCTGTCCGGCATGTTGACCGGTGCTGGGGGCGGCGTGGGTGGTCTGCTCGGCAAGGTGGGCAGTACCAGGGCGGGCGCCGCGGCTCGCGGCTTTGTCGGTGAAGGGGCTACCGAGGCATGGCAGGGCGGTGAAACCCAGCGAGCGGTGAACCAGGCGGTGCAGGAGTGGGCCGATGAAACCCGGGATCCGATGGCGGGTGTGCTGTCTTCGGCGCTGAACGAGGGGACCCTTGGCGGGGCATTCGGTGGCGTGGTCGGTGGTGTGCACGGGCCCCAGGCCCAGGACGTCGTCAAGCCGGTGGTGCGTGTAGAGCGCCGGGTGGTCACTGGGGACAGTCAGATAGATGACATGATCCACGGGCTGGATCAGCGGCAGGCCGAGCGCGGGGCCGACATCAGCGGTGAAATCGAGAGCATGTTTAGCGGCGATAAAAACCCGTTGGGATCAAGCAAGCTCGACCCGATCAGCGATACCCTGGCAGGTGCCGCTCCCGCAGCCAAGCAGGCCGGCGTTTTTCCCGGCACCTTTGAGCGGGACTCGCGCGGTGTCTTGCGCGTTACTGGGGACGCGGACGCTTTGGCTGCGTGGGCAGAGCAAGCCGATATGCCCTACATCACCGATGGTGATGGCATTGCAATCCCCGCCAAATATGCCAAGCAGGCAGAAAAGGCGATCAAAGGTTACCGGCCGGTTGCAGCTGAGCTGATGGCAGAGGCAGCGCCTGCCGACATGCTTGCGTTCAGCCAGGTTGACCCCATTGAGCATGAGCCCGCGATAAAGCGGCAAGGGTTCGTCATGCGCAATGGCGATGGTCAATCGACTGGGGAGCCGGAGCCCTATGTCCGCCCGCAATCAGGGGATGAGCTGCTGTATGAATCAAGTGCCAACTGGCAGGCTGGTCAGCCACATGCCGAGTCAGCACCAGTAGATCTGGAAGCGCTGCGCAAAGAGAGCGCCCAGCGCTGGCGCGACGGCAACAAGCCAGAGGCGGGCACGCCGGTTCGCACTGAGGAAGACACCGAGCAGGCGCTGAACGCATTGCGGGCCGAGGGGGTGAATGGCTGGGCCGGCCGACAAGATCCCAAGCTGGATATGCCGAAGGGCCAGGAGTTTATCCCGCATGGCCCCCAAGCCGGGTTGCCGGCGGTCGTGGGTGATGGGGTACAACAGGCGGCCGGTAAAGCCAAGGGGCTCCCGCTATCCGATACCATCTTTGCAGGCGGCCCGAGCCACGGCGGCCAGGCGGATAATACCAACTATGCCCGTCCTCACCTGACCCGCGAGCAGGTCGATACCAGCATGGGGGAGGAGTCCACCCGGGATCCGCGCTCACCAGTCAGTCAGGCCATTGCCAATGCCGGCAGCGCCACGGATAGCGTGTTCGGCCCCTTGCGGTCCCTGCGCGTCACCAAGAGAGGCAAGCCGTTTGCCAGCCAGAGGGAGGCTCAGCTCGCATCCCGAACTGATGAGCAGCCGGTGGCACTCAATGGCGGTGGCTTTGGGATTGCCAACCGTGGTGAGGTGGAGCAGGCCAAGGCCGCCGACCAGACAACCGATTTTGCGGATCGCCCAACCATCAACGTAAGTGGTGATTCCGTTACGGTCCCGTCCTCTGCGGAGGGCGCGGCCAGCCAACCACAAGCAGAGGTGCGCGATGAACAGATTGCCCCAGTATCTTCAATCAGCGGTGATGGACAGAGTGATCAGCCTGGCGCAGGCGTGCCGACTGCAGCAGGCGCTGAACCAGCCATTACCGGACTCGCCGATGGAGTTGGAGCCGGAGATCGGGCAGATCTCGCTGCGCCTGCACCTGTACCTGACAGACAGCAGCAAGATGACCAAGCACTGACAACCCCGGCCACCGATGCCGGGGTTGTTGTTTTTGAGGTTGCGGATCCCGCCTCCGATCCTGCCGCTGCCCCGCAGCCGTGGGCGGAGGCCATCGACAATGCTGACGGCACCGTCACGCTCAAAGGTGAGGTCCCGATCATCAGGCAGTGGGCCAAGGATAACGGGGTAAAGGCGATCCCGGGCAAAGGCGGATTGGTGGTGGCCAAGTCATCGGCCGCCAAGGTGCGGGAGTATGTGGCGCCAGCCGCCAGTGAACCGGTGCAGCAGATCGAGGCTGCCCGCGCCGAGGTTGCGCCGGAACCTACCGAGGCGCAGAAGGAGGCGGATACCACCAAGCCCGTCACCAACCAAGGTCGAGAGGTGGTCGCGGCAGACAACCTGACCGATGATGAAGCAATCTCAGTTGCCGATGAGTTGGGTGTCGAGCATGGGGGCAATCCAGACGATGCCCGCTGGGCGCTGGAGAGCTTCAAGCCTGATGCGCTGGCTGCGGCTGCGGCCCGGGTTCGTAACCCAGGTCAGCCGGATACCTTCAAGCCTCGGTCCGGCAGCCCCAACATCGTGGCAGCCCCGCCAGTAGAGGATGAGGCTCACGAGGACGCTAAGCCCGATAAGCCCGGGCCCACCGTTCACTTCTCCAAGCAGGCAATGGCACAAGGGAACAAGCCGGCCAGACACCTGACCCGTAAAGAAGCCGAGCTGGTCACCAAGGGGTGGTTCCGGGAGTACCAGGGGGCGAGCGGCATTGAGGTGAAGATCCACGCCACCCAGGCCGAGCTTGAAGGGGCCCTGGGGCTGGATGCCAAGGACGGATTGATCCGTCGCGCGGCGTTTGACGACGATGCAGGCACTCTCCATGTGGCTGCCGACACCATCTCCGACCCCAAGCGGATGCGCGAGATCCTGCGCCATGAGGTGCTGGCCCACTATGGCCTGGCCAATGTCCTGGGTGACGGGGAATACACCAAGCTGATGAGCCGCCTCATCCAGTCCCAGAAGGACCCCAGCATGAAGCCGGTGTGGGATTGGGTAAACACCCATTACGCCGATGAGGACATCGGCACCCAAGCCGAGGAAGTGGTGGCTCATCTGGCTGAACTGGAGCAGGGGGCCTGGGGCCGTGGCTGGGATCGGGTCGTGGCCATGGTCACCCGGGCGCTGCGTGCGGTCGGCTTTGTACCAGATGGCATTACCGCTGCGGAGACGCGTTCCCTGATTGAAGGACTGGGCAAGAAGCTGCAGCGCAGCGGCCCAGACGACAGCGGGCCGGATGGCGGCAAGAAGTTCAGCCAGGAGGATGCTCAGGCGCCGATCAAGAAAGGTGGTGTCAGGATGAGCCAGACGGCCACCGCCGCAGACAAGGCAATGGAGAAGCTCAACCTGGGCCCCAAGCCCGACATCATCGACAAGACCAAGGCCAGCCTGAACAAGCTCCGTCAAGTTGACCGAGGCGTGGTCAGCTCATGGATCGATCGCGTCATCAAGAAAGCCAACACCGAGGTGCTCGACGCGCTGGCCCCCATCAAATACGCCGAGGAGGCTGCCGGCATTACTGATGCCGCAGACTCCGGTTATGTGGCGGCACGGATGGCGACGGGGGCCGCCTCCACCATGCAGGCGACCATGCTCTATGGTCTGCCGGAGTGGAATGACGGGGTGATCCAGCGCAAGGCGGGTACCGGCGAGAAAGACGCGCTGCTGGGCATCTTTGCCGACCTGGGAGCTGATCTGCACAACTGGCTTGGCTGGATGGCTGGTCACCGGGCGGAACTGCTGATGGCGCAGGGCAGAGAGAACCTGCTCGATGCCAATGACATTGCGGCGCTCAAGGGGCAAGGCAAGGGCAAGGAGGCCAAATTCCTTGATGCCAAAGCCCGCTGGAACCGCCTCAATGCCGCAACCCTGGACCTGGCACAAGAAGCTGGGCTCTTCACCAAAGAGGCGCGGGCCGAGTTTGAAAGCGAATGGTACATCCCGTTCTTCCGTGAATCAGATGACGGCGACGTGATCGCCCCCTTCAAGACGAAGGGCATTGCCAACCAGAACTCCGGCATCAAGAAGCTCAAGGGCGGGGAGGCCAACACCAACGACCTGCTCGAGAACATCTTCACCTCCACCTCCAAGCTGATCGACGCGTCCATGAAGAACATGGCGGCCCAGAAGACGGTTTGGAACCTGGCGGATACCGGCATCATCGAGGTCATTCCGAAGCCAAACAAGATGGATTACCAGGCCCTTGCCAATGGCAAAGACAGGATCATGGTCAAGCTGGAGGGGGAGGACTACATGATCCGGGTTGAGGATCCGGACCTCTATCGCGCTATGACCTTCTTCGACCGCAAGCCGTTCAGCGCCATGGTCAATGTGGCGGCCAAGGCCAAGCGCCTGCTTACTGCTGGGGTCACTGCATCTCCCGAATTCATGCTGCGCAACTTCCTGCGCGACTCACTCTCCAGCTGGGCGATCAGCAAAGACGGCTTCAGGCCGGTGATCGACTCCATCAAGGGGGTGAAAAAGACCCTGGCGATGGACGGCAGTACCATTGATGTGATGTTCAGCGGAGCCTCCTTCCTGGGCGGCTACGTGAATGGCAATGACCCAGAGGCGATGGCCGATACCGTGCGTAAGTCGCTGCGACGCAAGGGGATGACGCCCGAGCAAATCGCCCGCTACGAAAAGAGCATTATCCGCAACGCAGCTCAGGCAAAGGGCGTGGTTGCCAATGTGTGGGAGAAGTACAACCGCTATGGCGAGGCTTTCGAGAATGCCAACCGCGAGGCGGTCTATGCCGCAGCCATCAAGGCTGGCAAGAGCCACGCCCAGGCGGCGTTCGAGTCGAAGGACCTGATGGATTTCTCCATGCTGGGTGCCTCACGCACCATGCAGGTCATGACCCAACTGCTGCCGTTCTTCAATGCCCGGGTGCAAGGTCTAGGCAAGCTGACCCGTGAACTGCGAGACAACCCGAGAGCCATCGCCAAACGTGCAGGCATGATCACGGCTGCGAGCCTGGCTCTGCTGGCCGCCAACTGGGACGATGAGCGATACGAAGAGCTGCCGGATTGGGACAAGGATGCCAACTGGCACTTCTTTGTCGGCGATCAGCACTTCCGGATCCCCAAGCCGTTCGAGATTGGCGTGCTGTTCGGTACCATCCCCGAGCGCATGGTGCGTGCCCTGGGAGACAAGGACACCGGCGCCCAGTTCGGCAAGGCAGTTGCGCGGGCGATCGGCGATACCTTTGCCCTTAACCCGACCCCGCAGATCGTCAAGCCACTGGTAGAGGCCACCTTCAACTATGACACCTTCCGCGGCGGCCCCATCGACGGTCCGCAAGACCTGAACGTCCAGGCAGAGGCGCGTTACAACGAGCAGACCAGCCTGCTGATGCGCGAGCTGGGGGAACTCACTGGCTTCTCACCCAAGCAGCTTGAGCACCTGGTCATTGGTTACACCGGCACCATGGGCAGCTATGTGATGGCTGCCGCTGACGGGCTTATCCGGGCTTCGCGCCCTGGTGAGTCAGCAAGCTGGCGCGCCGACGAGATCCCGCTTGTGAAAGCGGTGTATCGCGGCACTGGCCCTGCAAAGTCCACCCAGCACATGGAGGAGTTCTACCGGATGCTGAACGAGGTGAATCAGCTCAAACGCACCGTTGACCAGTACCGCAGCGAAGGGCTGACCGACAAGGCAAACGAGCTACTGGAAGAGCAGGGCGGGATCCTGAAGTCGCGCCGAAGCCTGAGTCGAACCCAGCAGCAAGTGCGTGTGGTCCGCAACAGGATTGAGCTGATCCAGCGCGATCGCACACTGGCCGCAGAGGAGAAGCGCCGGCGCATTGATGAGATGCTGGCCCGTCGAAACGACCTGGTGTATCAGGCAGTCAACAAGAACAAAGCGAACTGGGAGTAAGGGGGAATTGCGGCCCTGGCTGAGCCTCTGTGATAGGGGTAATCTGGGGCCTTAACCGCTGAGGGCCCTGACCATGTGGATACTGCTTGCTCTGATAATGATGGTGGTGGCGCTGAAAGCGTTCAGTGTCAGCTTTACGCTGGCCCTGATCCCCTTTGCTGCCGGGTGTTGGTGTTTCAGTAAGTCCAGTCGCGATGACCTGGACACCTTCATGGCGTTCAGTTTCTTCGCTGTCTTGATAGGGTTTGCATTAAACATTCTCATTAGTATCTGGTGATATTTTGGCAGGGATTTAGAGAAAGGCACGACACCGATGGGGCTGCGGCCCCATTTTTAATACCCAAATCAGTCCGAAAATGATAAATTCAAGAGGTTTACTGTACGTGTATACAGTGTTTCACAGTCGAGAGACTGGGAGAGCAAGGGGGAGATCGGATGGAATCACTACTAAGCGAACTGGAAGAGTTTGTTGAGACGCTGGACCTGGCGCCTGAGGAGGAGAGCAAGATCGCGCGCATTCTGGAAAAACTACGCGATGAAGCCACCGTGTCAGCGTGATGCGGAAGGATTCGGATTGGCCCGCCAATGTGCGGGCTTTTCTATGCCTGGATGGCAGAAAAGAAAAAAGCCTGCATTTCTGCAGGCTTTCTTGCTCTTGGATCACCAGTGGATCATTTCGATTCCAGTTTTGGGCCAGTCACTGTCGCCTTGTTTGTGCTAAGTGGCTGTTTTATCTGGGTTTGTCCTGTCGGTGTCCTAGTTAAATTGGTGGAGCTGGGGGGATTTGAACCCCCGTCCAAAATTACTACATCCTCGGTACTACATGCTTAGTCACTCTTTACATTCGCCAACACGCTGCGGAGAGACACGCCACGCATTGACTAGCTCGATTGGTTTTAATGCTTCCGCCCCGAGCAGGACTTCCACACGATCCTGTGAAGGATGACCTTCCATTTCCCTAGGACACAGGCAAGCTAGGGGAGAAGGGCTCAGCGCAGGTTATTAAGCTGCGAGTGCGTAGTTTTCGTCGTTTGCGACTATTTTTTTGCGGTTTATTAACGAGGCCTACCGCACCTCGGCATGCACCTTGGGTTTTGTGAATCTTGTCGAATCCAGAATCAGCCCCAAGTTGTCAAAAGGGATTGTACGCAAAAATCCTGTCATGGCAAGGCGTTGATGGCAATCGACCGGCCTTGGCCGGTCGATTGCTGGTTTATTGGTCGCCGCATGGGGGCCGACGGCGCACAATCAACCGCGGTGCTTGTTCTTCATGATGCGGGCCTTCTCACGGTCCCATTCCCGTGCCTTGGTGTCTTCCCGCTTGTCGTGCTCTTTCTTGCCCTTCACCAGGCCGATCTCGACCTTGACCCAGCACGCTTTCCAGTAGAGGGCCAGCGGCACTATGGTGTAGCCCTGACGAGCGGTCAGGCTCTCGAGCTTGTCGAGTTCACGGCGACTGAGCAGCAATTTGCGGGTGCGGGTCGGATCGCATACCACGTGGCTGGAGGCGGCGTTCAGCGGCAGGAAGCTGGAGCCGAACAGGAAGGCTTCCCCCTGCATGAAGATGACATAGGCTTCGCTGATGTTGGCCTTGCCCGCCCGCAGGGACTTCACTTCCCACCCTTGCAAGGACAGGCCGGCTTCCACGCGCTCTTCGATGAAGTACTCGTGACGGGCGGTTCTGTTGAGTGCAATGGTGCTGGACCCGGCTTTGTTTTTACTGTTCTTTTTGCTCATGACGGGGGCCTTAGGCAATGTTTAGGAAGGCGCATTATACGTGGGTGGCGGCGGCTGTAAAACGCACAGCGCTCCGAGTGGCGGCTTTGTGAGCAGTTCGATGACGATTTTGAGGGAAGGGCGGGGCGAGAGCAGGCCACACTGGCCGGAAAGTGTGCGATTGCCCTGCTTGGTGACCCGCGAACAGTTTCGGCGGTGATTTTGGCTGACAAGGTGATAAAATCGGGCCGATTGGATGAGGAAAACCCATGCCCCGTATTACTCGCAGTGCCCTGGTGATGTTCAGCGCGGAACAGATGTTCCGGCTGGTCAATGATGTTGATGCCTATCCTGAGTTCCTGCCCGGCTGTGTCGGCAGCCGTGTTCATGAGTCAGGTGAAGACTACATGATGGCCTCGGTCGATGTGGCCAAGGCAGGTATCGCCAAGACCTTTACTACGCGCAACCAGCTCGATGCCAATCGCACCATCAAGATGGAGCTGGTGGAGGGGCCTTTCAGCAAGCTGGCGGGATGGTGGACCTTCACGCCCCTGGACGTGGATGCCTGCAAGGTGGAGTTTGATCTCGACTTCGAGTTCACCTCCAAGCTCATTGAGCTGGCCTTTGGCCAGATCTTCCGCGAGCTGGTGAGCTCCATGGTGCTCGCCTTCTCCAATCGTGCCAAGGTGGTTTACGGTGTCTGAGCTCCTCAATATCGAAGTGGCCTATGCCCTGCCCGAGCGGCAGACGGTGCTGTGCATCCGGGTCGCGCCCGAGACCAGCGTGCTGGCGGCCATCGAACAGTCCGGCATCCTGCAAAAGCACCCGGAGATCGACCTGTCGGTCAACAAGTTCGGTATCTACAGCCGTCCGGTCAAGGGCACAGAGTCGGTGCAGGAGGGGGATCGCATCGAGATCTACCGCCCTCTCATCGCCGACCCCAAGGAGATGCGCAAGAAGCGGGCGGAGAAAGCCAAGGAAGAGGGGCGCGCCGATGTGGTCACCGGCGGGCGACCCGATGTGCACCGCAAGCGAGACGATGCTGGCACCTGACGGGTGATGGGCTGTGACAAGGGGCGCCGTGGCGCCCCTTTGTGATCGTCTCGCCCGGCACGGGGCATCACAGGGTGAGCAGGCGCTCGTTTTCCACCGTCTCTATCCCGCTCTCCTGGATGGCAAGGCGCGCCATGGCGTGCGCCACCTGACTGGCCTCGATGGCACGCCAGCGGCGCAGCGACCCGCGCAGCAGGGGCTTTACCAGCGGATAGATGGCCTGGATGATCTGCTCCGAACGGCGCGCAGGTTCGCGATGGCCGAGCAGCATGGCCGGGCGCAGGATGACGAGCCGCTGCCACTCCTGGGCCAGCAGGGCCAGCTCCATCTCGCCCTTGGTGCGGGGATAGAGGGCAGGGGAGCGCGGGTTGGCGCCCAGACTGGAGACCACCAGCAGGCGGCGGCAGCCGTGGCGACGGGCGAGCGCGGCAAAGGCCAGCACATAGTCGAGATCGACCCGGCGAAAGGCCTCGGCCGAGCCGGCATCCTTGCGGGTGGTGCCAAGGCAGCAGAAGGCAATGTCCACAGGGGAGGGCAGCGTCAATCTGTCCAGTGCGTCGAACGAGGTGGGCAGCCAGGTGCGTCCCGGAGCGGGGTCGCCCGGTTTGCGGCAGAGCAGGAGGAGGTCGTGCTCCGTCCCCAGCTCGCGCAGCAAGGCTTTGCCAATCAGACCGGTGGCGCCGGCAATCAGGAATCGACTCATGATGATCTCCTCGGGGCAATGAGGCATCCAGAGTGTGGCCCGGCGACATCACCGGGGCCAGAGAGAACAAAACCGGCAGAAGCCGGTTTTGTAATGTCATCTAGAGCGGTGTGGTGAAGGCGGCAGGGAGAGGGAAATCACCGGTCACGGTGGCCAGTCTGTCACCCACGAAGTTGAGGGTCAGCTCCTTGCGCTCCTTGTCGCCCCGACCGGGCTGGAACTCATAGAGGTAGTACCAGGTGTTGGGGTCAAAGCTGTCGCGCAACATGGGAGAACCCAGCACGAACTCGACCTGTTCGCGGGTCATGCCCTGGCGCAGCTTGTCGACCTGCTTTTGTTCCACATAGTTGCCCTGGGGAATATCGATGCGATAGACCAGGCTGCAACCGGACAGGGTGAGGGCGGTCAGGGCCGCGGCAATCAGGTGTTTCATCCGCATATCGGGTTCAGATCATCCATACAGTCTTTTTAGCTCGGCAAATCATACCCACTCCCCGTGCGGAAGTAAAAAGCCATTGATCCATCAGCCAATAAAAAGGGCCGCGTGGCGGCCCTGGCAGATCTTGCCCCCTTACATGGCGGCGCGGAAGATGGCGACGATCTCCGCGTGAGTCGCCTGCCTGGGGTTGGTGAGACCACAGGCATCCTTGAGCGCATTGGTGGCCAGCACGTCGAGGTCGTCGGCCCTGACCCCGAGCTGCTCCAGACCGGCGGGGATCTTGACGTCGCGAGCCAGTTGCCGGATGGCGTCAATGGCTGCCGTCGCACCCTGCTCATCGCTCATGGCGCTCACATCCACCCCCATATGACGGGCTACATCCTTGAGCCGGCCGGCGCACACCCGGGCGTTGTAGGCCTGGACATGGGGCAGCAGCACCGCATTGCACACCCCGTGGGGCAGGTCGTAGAAGCCGCCGAGCTGGTGAGCCATGGCGTGCACATAGCCCAGGCTTGCGTTGTTGAAGGCCATGCCGGCCAGGAACTGGGCATAGGCCATCTGCTCGCGGGCATGGAGATCCTCCCCCTGATGCACGGCGGTGCGAAGGTGTTCGGCAATCAGTGCGATGGCCATCACGGCGCTGGCATCGGTGACCGGGGTGGCGGCGGTGGAGACATAGGCTTCGATGGCGTGGGTCAGGGCATCCATGCCGGTGGCGGCGGTGAGGCCGGCGGGCTTGGCCAGCATCAGTTCCGGGTCGTTGACCGACATCAGCGGCGTGACGTGCTTGTCGATGATGGCCATTTTCACCTGACGGGATTCGTCGGTAATGATGCAAAAACGGGTCATCTCGGAGGCGGTGCCGGCCGTGGTATTGATGGCGATGAGCGGCAACTGCGGCTTGGCGGAGCGATCCACCCCCTCGTAATCCTTGATGCTGCCCCCATTGGCGGCCACCAGGGCGATGCCCTTGGCGCAGTCGTGGGGTGAGCCGCCGCCGAGCGAAATGACGCAGTCACAGCCATGGGCCCGGATCATCGCAAGACCTGCTTCGACGTTGGCCACGGTGGGATTGGGTCTGGTCTCATCGAACACCACGGCATCGATGCCGTGCTCGGCCAGGAGGGCGGCAAGCCGGCCCACCACGCCAATCTGGCCCAGGATCTTGTCGGTGACGATGAGCGCCTTGCGATAGCCATGTCCCTGGATATCCGCTGCCGCCTCCTGCAGGCAGCCCGCCCCCATCAGGTTGATTGCGGGAATGTAGAACTTGAATGTCGCCATGATGGACTCCGTATGATTAGCCATTAAGTGGTATGCGGGCGCCAACATAACAGCGTCGGAGGGGATGAGAAGGGGTCAATGGTATCTCGTTTGCAACTTTGTGGACTCGATCGCGCTCTTTAAATGGACGGTCGCTCAAGGCTTGACAAGGGATGGGAGTGCAAAAGGAGCGTAAAAACGTTTTTCAAGAAATTCATCATCTTAGCAAACGTTTCGCGCCATTTTTGTCAGCTTTGAAGCGCAGAAGTGTGAGGCGCATCAAGGAATTGGAAAGCGCTTTCGACCATAGTTGGCGCCTCCCCGGATGAGGGGATACCGGCTTGAAAGTACCGTAAAGAATCACCTTAACTGCACTCGGCGGCCATGCGGCGGGGCGCAACCAGGAGTCCACTATGTCTGATGTATTTCACTTGGGTTTGAAAAAAGCGGATCTGCAAGGCGCCACCCTGGCGATCGTCCCCGGTGACCCCGAGCGCGTGAAGCGCATCGCAGAACTGTTGGACAACCCGGTGCACCTGGCCAGCCATCGTGAATTCACCACCTGGCGCGGCGAGATGGACGGCAAGGCCGTGATCATCTGCTCCACCGGTATCGGTGGCCCGTCCACCTCCATCGCGGTGGAAGAGCTGGCCCAGCTGGGTATCCGTACCTTCCTGCGCATCGGCACCACCGGCGCCATCCAGCCGCACCTGAACGTGGGCGACGTGATCGTCACCACCGGCTCCGTGCGCCTCGACGGTGCCAGCCTGCACTTCGCGCCGATGGAGTTCCCGGCAGTGGCCGACTTTGACTGCACCACCGCCCTGGTGAACACCGCCAAGGAGCTGGGCTCCAAGCTGCATGTGGGCGTCACTGCTTCTTCTGACACCTTCTACCCGGGTCAGGAGCGTTACGACACCGTATCCGGTCGCGTGGTACAACGTTTCCAGGGTTCCATGAAAGAGTGGCAAGCCATGGGCGTGCTGAACTACGAGATGGAGTCCGCGACCCTGCTGACCATGTGTACCAGCCAGGGCCTGCGTGCGGGCATGGTGGCCGGTGTCATCGTGAACCGTACCCAGCAGGAAATCCCGAACGCCGAAACCATGGCGAAAACCGAATCTGATGCCATCAAGATCGTGCTGGGCGCCGCCCGCAAGCTGATCTGATAGCCCTCTTTGTAACAAAGAGTACCGAGTGGGGGGTGGGGGCCGTTGCGAAAGCGCGGCCCCTATCTTTATCCGCCGTTTGCCCCTTTTGCCTTCCTGACCCTGCTTTCCCCCTTCTTCGTTACCCCTGTTGCACCGTCATGGCCGCCAGTGCCTGCGCAAAGGGTGCCTCACAGCGGATCTGTACCGCTTCGCCGCTCACCGGGTGCACAAAACCGAGTTCACTGGCGTGCAGCATCAGTCTGGGGGCCCGTTCGCAGCCGGGCGGGAGCAGGCCGCCATAGAGATCGCATCCCAGGATGGGATGGCCCAGCCACTGGCTGTGGATGCGCAGCTGGTGGGTGCGCCCGGTTTCCGGTACCAGCCTGACCCGGGTCAATGGCACCGGCTGGCCTGCCCCCTCCAGGGTGAGCCGCTCCATCACCCGATAGCGTGAGCGGGCGGGTTTGCCGCTGGCGGCGCAGATGCTCATCAGCGGGAACAGCGCCGGATCCTTGGCGATGGATGCGTCGATGACGCCCTCATCCACCGCCAGATGGCCGCAGAGCAGTGCCTCGTAAGCCTTGCTCACGGTGCGCTGGCTGAACTGGTGGCAGAGCAGGGCGTTGATGCTCTTGTTTTTGGCCACCACCATGACGCCCGAGGTGCCAAAGTCGAGGCGGTGCACCAGGGCGCAGCCGGGGTAATCCTGTACCAGCCGGTAATGGACCGAATCGAGGTTCTGCGGGTTCTTGCCCGAGAGGCTCAGCAGGCCGCTCGGCTTGTTGATGAGCAGCAGATGCGCATCCTCAAACAGGATCTCGATGGTGGCGGCGCAGGGCGGGGCAACAAAGGTGTCGATGATGGCGGACATGGGGCAACCGGACGATGAAGGGGGAGGGATCATACCCGAACGATGGCGGCGCGGCGAATCTGGGTGTCCGCTCCCAAGGCCTGTCGCCAAGTACTTGATCTCGTTGGTTGAGGCGTTTTGTGACTCCCTCCTGAGTTCATCTGGCCATCTCTTGCTAAGGTATGGCTCCCTGTCATGTTGTAAGGAGTCTGTCCATGGCGTTGCCCGTTATTCTCGATTGCGATCCCGGCCACGATGATGCCATCGCCCTCATTCTGGCGCTGGCGAGCCCCGAGCTGAAGGTGCTGGCGGTCACCACCAGCGCGGGCAACCAGACCCCGGACAAGACCCTCAACAATGCCCTGCGCATCCTGACCCTGCTCGGCCGCGACGACATCCCGGTGGCGGCGGGGGCTGCCAAGCCTCTGGCCCGTGAGCTCATTATCGCCGACAACGTCCATGGCGAATCGGGGCTGGACGGCCCAGAGCTGCCGGATCCCGCCTTTGCTCCCCGGGCGATGAGCGCCCTTGAACTGATGGCAAGATGTCTGCGCGAGAGCCCGGAGCCGGTCACCCTGGTGCCGACCGGGCCGCTCACCAACATTGCCCTCTTGCTGGCGGCCCACCCCGAGCTCAAGCAGAAGATCGCCCGCATCGTGCTGATGGGGGGCGCCGCCGGTGCGGGCAACTGGACCCCCGCGGCGGAATTCAATATTTATGTGGATCCCGAAGCGGCCGATATGGTCTTCAAGTCGGGGCTGCCCATCACCATGTGCGGGCTGGACGTGACCCACGAGGCCCAGGTGATGGACGAGGATATCGAGCGGGTACGCGCCATTCCCAACCCGGTGGCGCAGTGCGTGGCACAGCTGCTCGACTTTTTCATGATCTATCATCGGGATCCCAAGTGGGGATTTGCTGGCGCGCCGCTCCATGACCCCTGTACCATCGCCTGGCTGCTGGCGCCCTCCCTGTTTCACGGGGTGGAGTGCCGGGTCGATATCGAAACCGGCGGGACCCATACCCTGGGGATGACGGTGGTGGATCGCTACGACCTGACCGGCAAACCGGCCAATGCCCTGGTGCTGCTGGGGCTCGACAGGGTCGGTTTCATCGAGTTGCTGGTGCAGCGACTGCGCTCATTTGGTTGACATCCTGGACATCGGATAAGGGGTTGGGAATGTGGAAAGGGACGTTGGCGCTGCTGACATGCATGCAACTGACGGGTTGCGCGACCCCGTTCGAGAAGATGTGGCAGGGGCTGGCGACCTGCGAGCTGGACACCCTTCATCTCGACATCGAGACCGGGCGCCCGGCCAATCCGCAGCTCGCCATGTATACCCCTGACAAGGTGAGCGAGGGCTTTGCCTGGTACAAGGTCCATCAGGAGTTGCACGGCCTGCCCATCGTCGGCTTCCTGGTGCCGGCCTCCACCTTCGAGGTACATGCCCTCTTCGTGGATACCCCCATCGCCAATGCTCGCAGGCTGACCCACAACGCCTATGGCAGCGAATTTTCCGACGAGAGGCTGCATGACGAGGGGATGGCACCCCTGCTGCTGCGCGACCCCAACAATCCCAAGCGCTCCATCATCGACTGCACCCGGGGTGAGCCGGCGGAGCCGCTGCCGGAAGAGTCTTTCGGCGAAGGGGAGTGAGCTCGGGGGAGGGCAACGGGATATCAGGCCAGACAAGAAAGGGGCCAGCCGCAAGGCTGGCCCCTTCTCTATGGGAGGCAGAGCAGGGCCCGGGGTGTCAGGGATACCCCAGGGTCTGCCTGATAACGGGAAGCTGCGCGGCAATCCAGGCCGGATTGATGGGCCCCCAGTCACTGATGCGGTAGTGCCCCTGCAGATGGCGAGCCCCCTCGGTCTGCTCGAAGGCGCACTGGATGTCGAGCTCAGCCAGGGCGCTGAGGGTGTCCTGGGCGGTGCGGCGCGGCATGCCGGTCGCCTCCATGATGGCGGGCACGGTGTCCGTGCCCTGACTGATGAGGTGAGCCACGTAGAGCCGGCGATAGAAGCTGGTGCGGGTCTTGCTCGGCTCGCTCATATCTCGTCCTCGAGGCGATCGAAGTAGCGCCAGGTGGCGATGGCCGCTTTGCCCATCACCAGGGCCCAGACACCGAACCAGAACCAGCGGAAGAAGCTCCAGGTGGAGGCATCGGGCTCGGTGCTCGCGATCTTGGTGACGTTGGGGAACATGGAGAACATGTTCACGCGCCAGCCGTAGGAGGTGATGATGGCCAGGCGTTTTTCGAACTCCATGGACTTGGCCTTGGCCTGGACGTCGGCGGCGTTGAACTTGAAGTAGAAGGGCCAGCCCCATTCGGTGTCTTCATTGCGAAACACCCGGATCTTCTCGCCGGGGCGCTCGGTGTAGATGTAATAGACGTCGGTGGTGGGGCCGTCAGCCGGGTTCTTCTGGCTGATGGGGCCATCCTTGTCGGTGCGCTTCACCTCCACCCCGGTGATGGTGGCGATGGTGTGTTCCGGCAGATAGAAATCGAGCCAGAGTGCGGAGAGCAGGGCGATGAGGCCGAGCATGATAAAAGCGGGTTTCTTGAACTTGAGGCTCATGATGATCTCTCGATGAGGGGGAGTGACGTGCCTCTACCATACCCACATTTGTGAATGCAGCCCAGCCCCCAATGGCACCTTGATGGCAAAAAGCCGTTTTAAACAGGAGGCGTGAAGGGGGAGGGGCAAGTACGGGGCCTGCGCCGGGCCCCGCGGTATCGAAGAGACCCTCTCGGGATCAGAGCTGGAACTGGGCGAGCTGCCTGCGCTGCTGCTCGGCGAGCTGTGACAGTTCGTGACTGGCGGCGGCACTCTGGCTGATGCCGGCGGCGTTCTGGTTCACGATCTCGTGGATGTTGGTGAGGTTGCGGCTGATGTCGGCGGTGACGCAGGATTGTTGTTCTGCCGCGGTCGCCACCTGGGCGTTGGCACCGTTGATCTGGTTGACCGCGTCCGTGATGCCCCCCAGCAAGGCCTGTACCTCGGCGGAGAGCTGCCGGTTGTGGCCGAGGATCTCCAGGGTCTGCTGCACGCCGCTGTTGGCGGAGAGGGACTGGCTCTGCAACTGCTCGATGATGGCCTGGATCTCCTTGGTGGAGTCCTGGGTTCGGGCGGCCAGCAGGCGCACTTCGTCGGCCACCACCGCAAAGCCGCGGCCGCTTTCACCGGCACGGGCCGCCTCGATGGCGGCGTTGAGGGCCAGCAGGTTGGTCTGCTCCGAAATGCTCTGAATGACTTCGATCACCTTGCCGATCTGCTCGGACTGGGACTTGAGCCTGGCCACCACAGTCGCGGCGTTCTCTAGACTACCCGCCATGCGGCCGTTGGCCTCGATGCTTTCGGCAAACAGGGCCAGCCCTTGCTCGACCCGACTGTTGGCATCCCTAGCCAGCTCGTCGGCCAGGGCGGCGTTGTGGTTGACGTTGTCGGCGGTGCTGGCCAGCTCGGTGACGGCGGAGGCCACCTGTTCGGTCTCACCGCGCTGCTGCTGGGCGTTGACCTCTGCCTGGGTCATCACAGCGGCAAGCTCGGTGGCGGCGGAGGCCACATTGCCGCTGATGCCGGTCAGGGTCTGGATGGTGTTGGCAAGCTGGCTCAGGGTTCGGTTGATATCCCTGGCGAGCTGGCCCAGCTCGTTGTTGCCTTCGGCATTGGCACGCACGTTGAAGCGGCCGAGGGCGACGGCGTGCATCACCTCCTGCAACTGGCCGATGGGCTGCACGATGCGCCCGGAGATCCACCAGCCGCCCAGCAGGGCCGCGATCAGGGTGCCCCCCATCAGCAGCAGGGTGCGCAGCAGGGTCGCGCGGTAGTGGGCCTGCTCCTCGGCAATCTCAGTCTGGGTCAGCTGATTGATGTGGACGGACATGGCATCGATCTGCTTGATGAGCGCCTCCCCCAGATCGCGAAAGTGCAGGCGGGCCTGCTCATAGGCGGCGGGATCGCCACTGCCTTGGTACTTGGCGGTCAGCAGGGGCAGCATGCTGCTGCGGGTGTGGCCGAGGTAGGCCTGCAGGGCGGCCGCGACCTGACGGTTGTCCTGCTCGGCACCGGTGACAACCAGTCTGGTCAGGATGGCGCCAATCTCCTGTTCGGCGGCGGAGAGCTGGGCCGGCAACTGGGCGAAGAGGGCCTCATCGTAGAGGCCGTAGATGGCGTTGGTGCGCAGCCGGTAGGTGGCGTGGATCAGGGCCGCGATGTCGTCCTTGTGGCGGGTGACGCTGGCGGTGGTTTCATTCATGTCCTGAATGGCACCGTCGATTTCCTGTTTGCTGATCACGGCCATCAGCAGCATCAACAGGCTGGCGAGCAGGAGAGGGATAAGCACTTGAAGACGAATGGACAGATTATTCAATGACATGAAAGATCCTAACCCGAAAGAGGAGTGAGGCGGCATCTTACACAGGCGCGACAATCCTTGTCACAGGGTTTTTAATGCTGAATTCTTGCTGAATGAAAAGGTTTTTCTTGTGTTAAAAGAGTGTGATAGGCAAGATCGTCTGCTTGTTACCCTGGAGGTGTAGTGTGTCCGACTGGATTGATCCCGCCATCTTGGCGCTCTTTATTCCCACGTTCTTTTTTGTCTCAGTAACCCCCGGTATGTGCATGACCCTGGCGATGACCCTGGGCATGAGTCTGGGGGTGCGCCGTACCCTGCACATGATGTGGGGGGAGCTTGTCGGCGTCGGCCTGGTCTCCGTGCTGTCGGTGGTCGGGGTGGCGGCAGTCATGCTCAACTACCCGGCCCTGTTCTCTGCATTCAAATATGTAGGTGGCGCCTACCTGGTCTGGCTTGGCATCCAGATGTGGCAGGCCAAGGGCAAGATGGCCATCCCGGCGGATCTCTCGGCGGGCCAGCAGACCAGCCCCATGGGACTGGCCGTGCAGGGTTTCGTGACCGCCATCGCCAACCCCAAGGGGTGGGCCTTCATGGTCTCCCTGCTGCCCCCCTTCATCAATGCGGCCAAGCCGATGGCACCCCAGATAGGGGCCCTGGTCGCGCTCATCCTGGTCATCGAGTTCTCCTGCCTGATGCTCTATGCCAGCGGTGGCCGCACCTTGCGCCATTTCCTCGCCAAGAGCGGCAATGTCACTCTGATGAACCGGATCGCGGGCTCTCTCATGCTGTTTGTCGGGGTCTGGCTGGCCTTCGGTTAAACACCCGCTCAATCTGCCGCCCTATGTGACGCCATGGGGCACCTGAAGAGAGATGATGCAAAAAGGCCACCTCCCTGCCCGGGAGGTGGCCTTTTACATGGGCCCGTTTTTTTATGAACCCACTTTTCATGGACTCATGAGGTCAGTCGGTCAGGCAGTCCGGATCGAACACGTACTCCCCGGCCAGCCAGCGCAGGATCTCGTTCACGCAGGCCTGATCCTGGAACGGCAGGTAGCGGCTCTTGAGATGGATGATCTGCTCGGGGGTGAGCTGGGCCAGACCGATGTCCTGGAAGAGCGGCAGGTCTGCCTGGATCATGGCGGAGATCTGCGGCCCGCAGGTGGCGTTGAGGGAGGCGTGCAGCGCCTTGTCAGGATCGTACTGCTTGCCGAGCTTGTAGCTCATGGGCAGGGTGGCGAGCGGCAGTGCCGAGAGGGCCGCCTGCTTCATGGGATTGACCGCATGGCCGCTCACGAGATCCGCCAGCTCTGCCGGACGGTTTTCGAAGGCGCGCAGGTGCAGGAAGCTGCTCGCCTTGCTGCCGTCATTGACCGGATAGTTGTCCCACAGGAAGGGCTTGCGATGGAGCCAGTCGGCGGCCTGTTTGAGGTGGGCAGCCGGATACTCGGTGGAGCAGACTTTGGGGCCGGTCCAGAAGACATCGATGCGCCTGTCGAGCCCCTGACCCAGATCCTGCAGATAGTGGGGGGGCATGGCACCGAACACCTTCTCCAGCACCGGATCCGTGCTGTAGTAGCTGGGGCAGAACAGCAGGCGGCCTGCGTCGGTGTGGGCCGCGATGTCGTGGGCGATGGTGAGCTGCCAGTGGGCGAGATCCGGGGTGTCCCCCTTCATGTCGTCAAACAGGATCGCCAGGATATCGGGCTTGAGCGCCTCCTCGATGAGCCTCACCTTCTCCAGCAGGGCGGGTCGCTGGCGGGCATAGTCGTGATGGGCCCCCATGGGGCTCAGGCCCACCCCGAAGGCCAGACCGTTCTCCCGGCACTGGCGGGCGAGCTGGCACAGGGCTTCAAGCTGGTCGGCGGGCCAGGGTGTGGCCCAGTGCTTGCGCAGGTAGCCGTCTTCCTTGGGGGCGTAGAGGTAGAAGCCATAGCCGTGGCGGGGCAGCCACTGGGCGTAGCGGGCACGGGCTTCCCAGCTCCAGCCCTTGCCAAAGAAACCCTCGATGAGGCCCAGCTTGGGCGAGGGAGGATACAGACCGGACAACAGGGTTTGATAAGGCATGGTTCACTCCCTTCTCACACAAATGCGGGCTACGATGGCCGGCGCCTAGACGGGGTCTTCTTCCAGGAAGCGTACCCCTATCTTGCGGGGTTCACCCTCTTCCATTTCCGCCACCGTCCAGAGCAGTCCCTGCCAGGCGACATGGTCACCGACCACCAGATTATCGCCCAACTGATGGGCAATAAAATCGCCGAGGCTCTGATCCGCCACCTCGCTCACATCCAGCCCGTAGAGCGGGGCGAGATCCACCAGCCTGGCGTTGGCCTCCAGCAGGAAGTCACCGAAGAAGCGCGGGCCCAGATCCTGCTCCGGCGCCTGGCTGAAGAGCTGACCGAGGGCGGGCAGGTCGTGCTCGTGGCCGATGACGCAGAGGATGTCATCGGATTGCAGGCAGGTACTGCCTGAGGGGTGGAGCAGCTCCTGGCCGCGGAACAGGGCGCAGATGCGGGTGCCCTGGGGCATGCGCAGCTCCCGCAAGGGCGAACCGATGCACCACTTCTCGGCGCTCAGGCGATAGACGAAGGTTTCCCACTGGCTGTCGAGATCGATTTCCAGCCCAGAGCGGTTGATGGGAGAGGGCGGTGCGGGCACCTCCACTCGCGCCAGCTTTGATGCCAGCGGCAGCGAGCTGCCCTGCAGGATGAGCGAAACCAGCACCACGAAGAAGGCGACATTGAAGTAGAGCTGGGCATTGGGCAGCCCCGCCATCATGGGGAAGACCGCCAGGATGATGGGCACGGCGCCGCGCAGCCCCACCCAGGAGATGAACCAGCGCTCGCGCGGCGCGAAGTTCTTGAACGGCAGCAGTCCAATCCAGACCGACACCGGACGGGCAAACAGGATCATCCACATGGCCAGGGCCAGTGCCGGCAGGGCGATGGGCAGCAGCTTGTGGGGCGAGGCGAGCAGCCCCAGCACCAGGAACATGCCGATCTGGCTGAGCCAGGTCAGGCCGTCCAGCACGGAGAGGGTGGTGCTGCGGCTGCGCAGGGAGAGGTTGCCAAGCAGCAGGCCGGTGAGGTAGATGGCGAGGATGCCGCTGCCCCCCACCGCCGTGGTGAGGGCGAAGATGAGCAGGCCGCCGCTCACCGTGAGCAGGGGATAGAGACCGGGGGCGAGCTTGGCACTGTTGATGAGCTTCCACAGCAGCCAGCCCCCCGCAAGGCCGATGCCAGCGCCCAGACCAAACTGCTTGACGAGTTGCAGCAGCAGGAAGCCGGCATCCAGCCCCTGCTGGGCGGTGGCCAGCACCTCGATCAGGGTGACGGTGAGAAAGACCGCCATGGGATCGTTGCTGCCCGATTCAATCTCCAGGGTGGCGCTGACCCGCTCGTTGAGGCTGCGCCCGCCGAGCAGGGAGAAGACCGCCGCCGCATCGGTGGAGCCGACGATGGCACCGATGAGCATCCCCTGCATCAGGTTGAGGTCGAACAGCCAGGCGGCGGCGAGGCCCGTGAGGCCGGTGGTGATGGCCACCCCGACCGTAGCCAGCGAGAGCGCGGGCCAGAGCGCGACCCGAAAAGAGGAGACCCGGGTGCGCATGCCGCCGTCCAGCAGAATGATGGCCAGTGCCAGGTTGCCCACCAGGTAGGCGACCGAGTAGTCGGCGAAGTGGATGCCGCCGGGACCATCCTCACCCGCCAGCATGCCGACGGCGAGGAAGATGACCAGGATGGGGATGCCGACTCTGGAGGAGAGTGCGCTCAACAGGACACTGGCGCCCACCAACAGGGCACCGATGAAGAAGAAACTGTTGACGGTGGTGGCATCCAATGGCGAACTCCTTATGGCGGGCTGCAAAACAGGCACATTATATGCAGATTGACCCCCTTTGTATGGCTTAATTGTGCATTTTTTTGCAGTTTTTTACGTTTGTTGCGCAGTTTTCAAGCAGGGCGAGGGCGGAGTGCCCGCGCGGGAAAGCGCAGGGAAAGGGGGCAATGGATGGGGCTTTCAGTGCAGGCAGAGGGGGGCGGCAGAGGGCGAAAAAATACCGTGGACGGGAAGGGTGCAGGAGCGCCGACGGGCTCCTGCGAGGGGGTCAGTCGTCCTCGTCGTCCTTGACCTCCCGGATCTTGTCCTTGTACTTGGGCAGCTGTTTCTCGAGCTGCTTCATGTCCTTGATGGCGTTGAGAAACAGGCCGAGCAAAAACAGCAGCGGCAAGCCTATCCATAACCACAAGCTCATCAGAATCTCCTTTCGTGGTGTGCCGGGGTGACATAGCGGGCCAGGATCTCGTCGAGATGAGCCAGGATGCACTCCTTGCCTTCAATATCCGCCCGTTCCAGACAAAGCGCCAGCGCCGCCGGATCCAGGGCCAGCCCGTCGGATTCGGGCGCGAAGCTCAGGTGCCAGGGCTCGTAGGCCACCCCCTGATCCGGTTGCTCCCCTTTTGCATAGGGCAGGAAGAAGCCGAAGTCGTTCATGTGATCGTCCAGCCATTCGCGCAAATCGGCAAACCAGCCGCCCGCCTCGTACTCCCAGGGTTCCAGCGCGAGCCGGGTGCCGGCGGGCAGGCAGTCCGGATCGTAGATGTCGAGATCCGTGCCCCAGTGATGGCGGCTGGTGCCGGGCAGGGCGCTCCAGTGCAGGATGGCGTGCAGTCGCTCGGTCTCGCCCAGTTGCAGGGCATCGAGGGGCTGGTTGTGCGCATCCAGCAGAGGGCGCTCCCCGCGCCATTTGCCGTTCCAGATGGCGAGCTGGCGCTCGAAGCCGCGCCAGCTGGAGGCCGCCTGCAGGTTGAAACCGGCATGGGCGGCAGCCACCTGCATGTCGTTGAAGGCCGCCGCGGTGGCGGCGGTCAGACGATGGGGGCCGCGCCCCACCAGGATGAGGTGGCTCTCATCCAGCCCAAGCAGTTGATCCTGATTCATGGTCTGGTCTCTCTTGTCCGGAGCGCTGCTCATGCCAGCAGTCGTGCCAGCACCCCTTGGTACATGTCCGCCAGCAGATCCAGATCGCCCGCCTTCACGCACTCGTTCACCTTGTGGATGGTGGCGTTGACCGGGCCGAGCTCGATGACTTCCGCCCCGGTGGGAGCGATGAAGCGCCCATCGGACGTGCCCCCCGTGGTGAGCAGGGCCGGCTGCTGGCCGTTCACTGCCGCCACGGCGGCGACGGTGGCGTCCAGCAGGGCGCCGGTGTCCGTCAGGAAGGGCTGGCCGGAGAGGGTCCACTTCAGCTCGAAGTCCAGGCCGTGACGGGTCAGCAGCGCCTCGACCCGCTCGCGGATAGCCGCATCGGTGAGCTCGGTGCTGAAGCGGAAGTTGAACTGAACCTGCAACTCCCCCGGAATGACGTTGGAGGCGCCGGTGCCGCCCTGGATGTTGGCGATCTGGAAGCTGGTGGGGGGGAAGTAGGCGTTGCCCTTGTCCCACTCGATGGCGGCGAGCTCCGCCAGCGCCGGGGCCGCCTTGTGGATAGGGTTGTCCGCCAGATGGGGGTAGGCGACGTGGCCCTGCACCCCGCGCACCAGCAGATCGCCGGTGATGGAGCCGCGACGGCCGTTCTTCACCACGTCCCCGACCTGGGCGGTGGAGGAGGGTTCGCCGACGATGCACCAGCGGATCTTCTCGTTGCGTGCCTCCAGGGTGTCGATGACGCGTACCGTGCCGTTGATGAAGGGCCCCTCTTCATCCGAGGTGATGAGAAACGCGATGGAGCCCTTGTGGTCCGGGTGCTCGGCCACAAAGCGCTCGGTCGCCACCACCATGGCGGCCAGGGACCCCTTCATGTCGGCGGCGCCCCGGCCATGGAGCATGCCGTCCTTGATGGTCGGCTCGAATGGCGGGGTGTCCCACTTCTCCAGGGGGCCGGCGGGTACCACGTCGGTGTGGCCGGCGAAGCAGAAGAGGGGACCCTCGCTGCCACGGCGTGCCCAGAGGTTGGTGGTGTCCTCAAAGACCATGGGTTCGATGACGAACCCCAGGCGCGCGAGGCGCTCCGCCATCAGGGTCTGGCACCCTTCATCCAGGGGGGTCACGGAGGGGCGGCTGATCAAATCCTTGGCCAGTGTGATGACGTCCGACATCGGTGTTCCTTAACAGAAAAAGTTAACGGGAGAAGAGGGATTGATAGAGGTCTGCCTTGAAGCCCAGGGTCAGGGTACCGTCCTGGTCCAGCAGCGGGCGCTTGATCATGGCCGGGTGGGCCAGCAGCAGGTCACGGGCCTTGGCGGTGTCGAGCCCCTGTTTTTCTGCTTCCGGCAGGGCGCGGAAGGTGGTGCCACGGGTGTTGAGCAGGGCTTCCCAGCCCAGCTTGGCGAGCCAGAGATCGAGCTGTTCCGGGCTCAGACCGTCGGCGCGGTGATCATGAAAGCGGTAATCGATACCCGCCTCCTCCAGCCACTTGCGGGCCTTCTTGATGGTGTCGCAGTTCTTGATGCCATAGAGGGTGGTGGCCATGGGGGATCCTTTGTCTGCGGGCCGGCGGCCCTGAAATCGTGCAAGGGCCCGATTCTGGCATTGTGGCCCCCCCATGGCAACGCTCATGGCCGGATGGGCTGGTTTTACCAGTCAGGCCGAGTGGAGAAGGGAGGGGGCCGCGCGCCAGCACACGCTGGTCTGGGACGGGATGCGCTGCGGCATCAAAGGGGGAGACCGAGGGAGGAGGCCCTTATGCTGCACACCTGGCCGGATAGGACGACAGGGGGCAGGGAGCCTCACAGGGAAGCACACCTGGCCGCTGGGGCCTGGGAAGAAACGGCGGGGGCCAAAAACCAGAACGCGCCTGCTGGTCTGGGCGCGTTCCGGATTCAGGGGGCGGCACTCAGTGCAGGGTGGTCCACTCGTGATCGAAGACCCGTGCCCGCTCCCAGGGGGCATCCGGCAGGCTGGAGGAGAGGCCGGCGTATTTGCCCACGTCATCCATCACGATGGCGGAGAGAATGGGCAGGTGATTTTCGGTGCAATACATGCGGATGCGTTGCAGCAGGGTACGCAGTTCATCCTGGCACTGCTCCAGCCCGGCCTGCCTGGCCAGTTTGGAGTAACGAATGGTGGTGCGTTCCTTTGCAGACTCGACGAGGATGTCCCACAGCTTGCAGTCGCAGGTCGGGGTGCCTGCGGTGGCTTGGTTTGTCATAACTCTCTCCGGTGCGAAATGGTCGCTCTGTGTCGACGGGCATCTTGGCCAGTTCACCCCGGCGGGATGTTGATCCAACGCAAACAAAGTGGCGGTTGTCGGTCAGGGATACCCTGGGGAGCATTCTAGATCCAGTTCCTTGATGTTAAATGTCGTTTTTAATTTTATTTTCGGAATAAAAATCTGCAAACGTTTGCTTTTTCCATCTTTATTGATGGTGATCAAGAGGAAAGGGGAGATCCCCCACTAGATTGCGCTTCTCGATAATCTTGTCAGGAGTGCACATTGGAACTCGTCTTCGTCTTGCTCGTGCTGATCGCCGTGGTCTACGGCATCATCAAGGATTACAACCCGCAGGCGGTGTTGGCGCTGGCGGGCATGGCCCTCTTTGCGGTGGCCTACTGGCTGGGATTGCACCCCATTCTGCCCGCTGACAAGAGCACCGGCTTCGCCCTGTTCGACCTGTTCGAGGTGTTCAAGGGGATCTTCTCCTACCGGGCGGCGGGCCTTGGCCTCACCATCATGGCGGTGGCGGGCTTTGCCACCTACATGTCCCATATCGGCGCCTCCCAGGCCCTGGTGCGGGTGGCGGTCAAACCGGTGGCGGGCATCCAGTCCAGCTACCTGATGCTGGCCATCTGCTACCTGGTGGCGGTCTTCGTCTCCCTGTTCGTCACCTCCGCCACCGGCCTTGGCCTGCTGTTGATGGTCACCATGTACCCTGTGATGCGCAACCTCGGCATCAGCCCGGCTTCCGCCTGCGGCGTCATCGCCACCTCCCAGGCGTTCGAAATCGGCCCGACCCAGACCAACGCCATCTTCTCCGCCGGTCAGTCCGGCATGGATCCCACCAGCTACTTCGTCGATTACCAGATCTGGCTGGTGGCCCCCATGCTGCTGGTGACCATGGTGCTGCACTTCTTCTGGCAGCGGCACTGTGACCGTCAGGAGGGCTGGGATCCGGCCCTGCATCGCGGCGAGCACGCGGAGCTTGACGAAAAAGGGGCGGACGAGGTGGCCGCGCCAACCTGGTACGGCCTGCTGCCCATCATCCCCTTCGTACTGATGATGACCTTCTCCAAGCTCCTGGTGACCAGCATCAGCGTCAGCGTGGAGGTGGCCATGCTGCTGTCGGTCTTTATCGGCATGCTGTGCGAGCTGCTGCGCACCCGCTCGGTGCGCACCGCCTTCGCGGGGCTCTCCAGCTTCCTCGACGGCATGGGCAAGGTGTTCGGCCCCGTGGTGGCGCTCATCGTCTGTGCCGAGCTCTTCGCCGAATCCCTCAAGGCCATCGGCGCCATCGATACCCTGCTGCACTCTGCCAGCAATGCCGGCATCGGCAGCGGCCTGATGACCCTGGTGATGGTGGGGCTCATCATGGTGGCGGCGGTCATCATGGGCTCGGGCAACGCAGCCTTCCTCAGTTTCTCCTCCCTGGCCCCCGCGGTGGCAGCCAAGTTTGGCGTGCCAGCGGTGACCATGCTGCTGCCGATGCAGCTCGCCTCGAGCATCGGCCGCACCGTCTCCCCCATCGCGGCGGTGCTCATCGCCTGTGCGGGCATCGCCAAGGTCTCTCCCTTCGTGGTGGTCAAGCGCACCAGCGTGCCCATGGCGGGGGCCCTGGTGACGGCGCTGCTCCTCAACTATCTGCTGTTCATGTAAAGGCTCTGGTGTAGTAGAGGCGGCGGCCAGTTGATCCACGCTGGCCGACCGCCGTTGACGAGGCGGCGTCGAGTGCCCGCCCACTCTTATCGTTGCAAAAACAGTCTGTGTTTTACGCAGATTGTTCCATGGAGAAGACAATGAACGACCTCACGCGCCCGTTTTCCCTCGATACCTATCTGGCGGATCTCGCCCCGCTCATCAACCTCGACTGCGGCACCCGCACCCCGGCCGGGGTGGCCCGGGTCGCCGACATCATGACCGAGAAATATGAGGCCATCGGCTGGCAGGTGACCCGCCACCAGTTCGCCGCCGAGTGCGGCCCCTGCCTCGAGGCAACCAATGCCCCGGGGGCGGATCACTACGACGTCATGCTGGTGGGCCACATGGACACCGTCTTCCCCGAGGGGACGGCGGCCAAGCGACCGCTGAAAATCGAAGGCAATCAGGCCTTTGGCCCCGGCGTCTCGGACATGAAGAGCGGCCTGCTCTCTACCTGGTATGCCTTGAAAGAGCTGGACCCGGCCGTGCTGGCCAGGCTCAAGGTGCTGGTTTGCTGCAACTGCGACGAGGAGATTGGTTCCCCCTGGTCCAAAGAATGGCTGGTGAAAAAAGCCAAACAGAGCGGCTGCGTGCTGGTGGCCGAGGCGGCCCGCCCGAGCGGGGATCTCATCAGCGCCCGCAAGGGCAATGCCAAGTACCGCATCACCTTCCACGGCAAGGCCTCCCATGCAGGCTCGGCCCTGGCACAAGGGATTTCCGCCATCACGGAGCTGGCCCACTGGGTGCTCGCCATCAACCAGCAGGTCAACATGGAAACCGGCACCACCATGAACGTGGGGGTGGTGCAGGGGGGCACCGGCGTCAACGTGGTGCCCGACTTTGCCGAGGCGATCGTGGATTTGCGCTTCTGGCGCAACGAAGAGGCGCAGGCGGTGCACGACCGGCTCACCTTCATGGCCAACATCCCCTTCCTCGCCGGTTGCCGGGTCGAGGTGGCGCGCCAGAGCTTCAAGCCCGCGATGCGCCCGAGCGGCGACACCGAGGCCCTGATGGCGCTGGTGGAGGCGGCAGGCAGGGAGGAGGGCGTCCCCTTCACCTGGCTGGAGGCCGGTGGCGGCTCGGATGCCAACTTCACCGCCGCCGCAGGCGTGCCGTCCCTCGATGGCTTCGGCCCCATGGGGGGTGGCTTTCACTCGGAGGCGGAATTCCTGCTGCTGGACAGCATCGAGCCGCGCATCCGCCTGCTTAAGCGGGTGCTGGGCAAGCTGGCCAGATAGGCCGGCGTCATAGACAAGCAAAACGGGAGGCCATCGCCTCCCGTTTTTTATGTGTCGCCCTCGTGAGACGTCATTCCTCGTCCTCCTGCAGATAGGCGAGGTGCTCCTGGCGCGCCACCTGCCAGTGGCCGAGTGTCAGCGGCGCCGCAAACCCGGAGCCGTCGGTCACCATGGTGTGGTACTCCCCCTGCTCGCCGCAGGCATCGAAGCCCCGGCTTGCTGCCAGTTGCTGCAATTCGGCCAGGGTGGCCGCATCGAGCCTGCGCCCCACCCACTCGGGGGCCAGCACCCGGGTATCGACGCAGGAGAGGTGGGCGACGATGCCGCGGGTCAGCATGTCCGCCAGCAACGCCTCGCGGGGTTGTTGCCAGAGCGGGGTGTGAACGGTGAGCCCCAGTGGGCGACAGCGCTCGCGGATCCAGTTCGGCGCGCCCCCCACGCTGTCGATGTCGCCGGTGACGACCCCATCGAGTTGCCACTCCTCTTTCAATGCCGCCAGGGCCTGCTCATAACCGAGATCGAAGGGCGCCTCTATGGTGACCAGCCGATGGGGCAGTACGAGGGCCGCCGCCTGACGGCGAACCTGTGACAGGGGATGGGCGAGAAAGCGGGGCGCTGGCGGGGCAAAGGTGATCAGGACCACCACCTGATGGCCCGCTTCCCGGGCGTGGCAGAGGGCCTGCATGGCATCTTTGCCGCCGCTCCAGAGCAGGATGACGCGAGACATGGGGGATTTCCGCTGAATAAAAGAGAGCTCATGCTACCCAGAGTGGGGGGCGATGGCAAAGCGGGGGCCGGGGATGCGGGGATAAAAAAGCGGCTCCCACGGGGGAGCCGCTCGCACTGGATGCCTGTTACAGCAGGATGCTGGTCAGGATGAAGCCCAGGGTACAGGAGGTCACCACCCCGATGAGGCCCGGAATGATGAAGCTGTGGTTGATGATGAACTTGCCGATGCGGGTGGTGCCGGAGCGGTCGAAGCCGATGCAGGCGAGATCGCTCGGGTAGGTCGGCAGCACGAAGTAGCCGTAGCTCGCCGGCAGGAAGGCGATCAGCAGTTTGGGTTCGACCCCCAGCGCCAGCCCCATGGGGGCGATGGCGGTGAGCGCCGCGGCCTGGCTGTTCACCAGCTTGGAGATGAGGAAGAGCACCAGGGCGTAGGTCCAGGGCTGGGCCTGTACCACGTGGGCCAGGGTCTCCTTGAGCAGCGGCATGTGGGCCTGGAAGAAGGTTTCACTCATCCAGGCGACCCCGAATACGGAGAAGATGGCGACCATGCCCGCCTTGAAGACGGCGCCGTTGGCGATCTCCCCCGGCTTGACCTTGCAGCGCATCAGGATGATGGCGCCGGCGATCAGCATCATCATCTGGATCACCAGGTTCATGGAGAGGGGGCCTGTCTTCTCCTTGATGGTGAAGACGGGGCGCAGCGCCTCATCGGCCCCCAGCAGCACCACGGCAGCGATGGCGGCGAAGAAGATCCAGGTGGACCAGTAGGCTTCTTTCGGGAACTTGGTGTTGAGCAGAGTTTCACCACCGCCGTAGATGAAGTCCCGCTGGGCAGGGTCCTTGATCTTGGCCTGGAACTCCTCGTCCTTGTCCAGATCCTTGCCGCGGCGCAGGCTCCACAGGGCCGCCATCATGACCCCCGTGAGCGAAGAGGGGATGGCGACCATCAGGATGTCGAGCAGACCGTAGGCCTGACCCACGCCGTGAGCCGCCGCCAGGATGGAGACCATGGAGACCACGGCCACCGAGACCGGCGAGGCGCAGATGGCCATCTGGGAGGCTACGGACGCCACTGCCATGGGGCGCTCCGGACGGATGTTCTTCTGCAGCGCGATGTCGGCGATGATGGGGAACATGGTGTAGACCACGTGGCCGGTGCCGCACAGGAAGGTGAGGGTCCAGGTAGTGAGCGGCGCCAGCAGGGTGATGTACTGGGGGTGACGGCGCAGCAGACGCTCGGCCACCTGCATCATCAGGTTGAGACCGCCGGCGGTCTGCAGGGTGGCGGCGCAGCCAATGACCGCCAGTATGGTCAGCATCACCTGCACCGGCGGCTCGCCCGGCACCAGGCCGAAGACGAAGGTCAGCAGGAACAGACCAATGCCGCTGATAAGACCCAGCCCCATGCCCCCAAAGCGGGTACCCAGCAGCAAGCAGCCGAGTACCACCAAAAATTCCATCAAGATCATTCCATTACCTCGTGTGTTTTATCCATGTCCCCATCGGCCAGCTGCCCGGGATCCGCTCATTAATTACCCCTGAAGGGTTAATGGATATTTTGTCACCCCTAAAGGGGTAAAAAATTGCGTTGCTTCAACAACCGGCTTTTTTCCGATTTAAGTGCATAAAAACTACGGTTCAGCCCTTGAACAGGGGCCGCGTCCTGGCGCACACCAGATAAATGACGGGAAAGATGGAGGAGATCACAGGGTTGGGCATGCAAAAGGCGGGAATAACGGGGGCGGGAAGAGCGAGGCGGGCATAAAAAAAGCCGACCCCGGGGGTCGGCTTTTGCACGGTGCGAGTGGGCGGGTCGCCTTAGAACTCGGCAGTGCGGGGAGTACGGGGGAAGGGGATCACGTCGCGCACGTTGCCCATGCCGGTCACGTAGACCACCAGGCGCTCGAAGCCCAGACCGAAGCCGGAGTGGGGCACGGTGCCGTAGCGACGCAGATCGCGGTACCACCAGTAGTCTTCCTTGTTCAGACCCATCTCGGCCAGACGGGCATCCAGCACCTCGAGACGCTCTTCACGCTGGGAGCCGCCGATGATCTCGCCGATCCCCGGGGCCAGTACGTCCATGGCGGCAACGGTCTTGCCGTCGTCGTTGAGGCGCATGTAGAAGGCCTTGATGTCCTTCGGGTAGTTCTTCACCACCACCGGGGACTTGAAGTGCTCCTCGGCCAGGTAGCGCTCGTGCTCGGAGGAGAGATCGATGCCCCAGGAGACCGGGAACTCAAAGCTCTTGCCGCAGTTTTGCAGCACGTCGATGGCATCGGTGTAGTCAATCTGGGCGAAGTCGGAGGCGACGAAGCGCTCCAGACGGCCGATGGCGTCCTTGTCCACGTGCTGGGCGAAGAACTCCAGATCGTCGCGGCGCTCGGTCAGCACGGCGTTGAAGACGTACTTCAGCATGGCTTCGGCCAGGGCGGCGTTGTCTTCCAGATCGGCGAAGGCCACTTCCGGCTCCACCATCCAGAACTCGGCCAGGTGGCGGCTGGTGTTGGAGTTTTCGGCGCGGAAGGTCGGGCCGAAGGTGTAGACCTTGGACAGGGCGCAGGCGTAGGTTTCGACGTTCAGCTGGCCGGACACGGTCAGGAAGGTCTCCTTGCCGAAGAAGTCCTTGTCGTAGTCCACCTTGCCTTCGGGGGTGCGCGGCAGGTTTTCCATGTCCAGGGTGGAGACGCGGAACATCTCGCCGGCCCCTTCAGTGTCGGAGGCAGTGATGAGGGGCGCCGCGATCCAGAGGTAGCCCTGTTCGTGGAAGAAGCGGTGAATGGCCTGGGAGAGGCAGTTGCGCACCCGGGTCACGGCACCGACGATGTTGGTGCGGGCACGCAGGTGGCCCTGCTCGCGCAGGTACTCGATGCTGTGGCGCTTGGCAGACATGGGGTAGGTGTCCGGATCTTCGACCCAGCCCACCACCTTGACCTCGGTGGCCTGCAGTTCGAACGCCTGGCCGCTGCCCTGGGACTCGACCACGGTGCCGGTCACTTCGACGGAGCAAGCTGTGGTCAGACGTTGCACTTCATTCTCGTAATTGGCCAGGGTATTGGGGGCGACGGCCTGCACCGGATGGAAGCAGGAGCCATCGGAAACGGCCAAAAATGAGATTCCCGCCTTGGAATCGCGGCGGGTCCGGATCCACCCTTTCACAGTCAGGGTGGTGCCGACCGAATACTTACCGGCCAGCACATCAACTACGGATGCGTGCGTCATCGAAATATTGTCTCCAGCTTGTTCTTGCAGCGCTATTTGCAACACTAGGGGTCTAGCCCGGGCGCAGTTGGCCCACCATGGCAGACTAAGCCGTTCATCTTACCCGCGCAGGTTTGATAAACAAGCAAAAATGTCGGACCCTTGCGGGGATTTCCCCATGCATCGTGCATGGATCATGGCGGCTGGACGGGGGTGAGGGTGAAGGAGCGCAGGCGGGGGCCGGATGGCTGGATACGGGTGTTGCAGGGGCTGGTGATCCTCTGCTGGGGCGGCTTTGTCGCCCTGCTCTCCCTCTATCACTTCGCCCGGCCAGAGGTGGCTTACGGCTTTCTGGTCTATGGGGGCGTCAAGGTGCGCCAGAGCTGGGACCCCCTGCTTACCCCCTGGCTGGAGCGCGGGCTCTGGGGTTGCTGCCTGCTGACCCTGGTGGTGCTGGTGCTGGCCCGTGGCCGCAGCCGCCGGCAGGAAGATGCCCGCCACGTCAATCTCTTCATCCTGCTGCTGATCCTGGTGGCCTGCCTGCTGCTTTACTACCGGGGCTGAGGGCCGTCGCCGTCATCCATCCCCTGAGAGGCGGGGCGCTTGCCTATCTGGCGCTCCACGCTGTCGAGCATCTGGTTGTAGGCGAGCGCCACCCGGCCAATCTCGTCCCCTTCATCCCCCTCCAGCCTGTGGCCGAAGTCGTTGCGATCGGTGGCCTCCTCCATGGAGCGGGTCAGCTGGTTGAGAGGGCGGACTATCCAGGTGCGGATGACCCAGAGGGTGAGCAGGAGTCCCAGCCCGAAGATGAGGGTGAGGCTCAGGGCCGAGGTGAGGATGTTCTGCTCCACCCGGGTAAACAGGGTGTCGAGGGAGTAGTCAAAACGCACCGCTCCCAGTACGGTGTTTTCCGGCACCTGGTGGCAGCTGGTGCAGTCGGTACCGCGAAAATCCTTTCTGGCCAGCAGCGGGCGGGTCACCACCAGCCGGCTGTGCATGCCGTCATGTTCTACCTCCAGGCTCCCCTTGCCCGCCAGCGCCAGGGCATCGTACCTGTCCTTCGGGGCCTCGACGTCACGGCCCGGCCCGTACTGCTTGTTGACCGCCGCCCCGCGCACGATGCGGGCATCTTCCACGTGGGCGTGATCGAGAAACTTGGCGCGCAGGGTGTCGCGGGCGTCCATCTTGCCGGTCAGCATCAGCATGTTGAGGCCGTCGAAGTAGGCCCCGGTCTGCTCGCGGCTCTGTTCCTTGATGAGGGTCAGGATGAGGTCACGCTCGCGCACCGCCTGATAGGCCGCGGAAAACACCAACACCATGGAGAAGATGAAGAGCAGGAAGAAGTTGATCTTGGCAGCAATGGAGAGGCGCATGGGACTGGTACATCTGTTGGGTAAAACCCGCGCAGTCTACTCTCCTCGCCGGACGGGTTTTGGTGTCTTGCTCACATTCTGATGAAAAAGCGCCGAAAGGCCCTGCGTTCTCATGCAGGGCCCGTTCAACCGGACTCAATATTCGCCGCTGGTGATGGCCTCGTGGATGGCGCCGGTCAATACTCGCAGCGCGTCGGACGTGATGACGAAGGGGGGCATCAGGTAGATGAGCTTGCCAAAGGGACGGATCCAGGCGCCCAGCTCCACGAACTTGCGCTGGATTCGCGCCACGTCCACCCGCTCCTTCATCTCCACCACCCCGATGGCGCCGAGCCCCCGCACATCCGCCACCGCCGGGTGCAGGGTCAGCTCCACCAGTTCGGTTTTGAGTTGGTGTTCGATGGCTTGCACCCGCGCCTGCCACGGGGAGGCGAGCAACAACTCGATGGAGGCGTTGGCTACCGCGCAGGCGAGCGGGTTGCCCATGAAGGTGGGGCCGTGCATAAAGACGCCCGCCTTGCCGTCACACACGGTGCGAGCCACATGCTCGGTAGTGAGCGTGGCCGACAGCGTCAGGTAGCCGCCGGTGAGTGCCTTGCCCAGGCACATGATGTCGGGGCTGATCCCCGCCCAGTCGCAGGCAAAGAGCTGGCCGGTGCGGCCAAAGCCGGTGGCGATTTCATCTGCTATGAGCAGTACGCCGAATTCGTCGCACAGGGCGCGCACCCACTGCAGGTAGCGGGGGTGGTAGAAGCGCATGCCGCCTGCCCCCTGGACGATGGGTTCTAGCACGATGGCGGCAATTTCCTCGTGATGATCCGCCACCAGGGTGGCCAGCTCCACCACGCTCTGCTCGTCCCACTGAGCGTGGAAGCGGCAGCTTGGCGCTTCGACGAAATGGTGTTCGGGCAGGAAGCCCTGGTAGAGCTCGTGCATGCCGCCATCCGGGTCGCACACGCTCATGGCGCCGAAGGTGTCGCCGTGATAGCCGCCCCGAAGGGCAACGAATTTGGCGCGGGGCGTCCCTTTGGCATGCCAGTACTGCTGGGCCATCTTGAGGGCCACCTCCACCGCCACCGAGCCGGAATCCGCCAGAAAGACCCGATCCAGCCCCTTCGGGGTGATCTCCACCAGTTTGCGGCAGAGCTCGACCGCCGGGGCATGGGTCAGGCTGCCAAACATCACGTGGGACATCTTGCCGAGCTGGGCGGTGGCGGCAGCGTCCAGTTCCGGCACCTGATAGCCGTGAACGCAGGCCCACCAGGAGCTCATGCCATCCACCAGCTCGCGCCCGTCCGTCAGGGTGAGGGTCACCCCTTTGGCGCTGGCCACTTCATAGCAGGGCAGGGGATGGGTAAGGGAGGTATAGGGGTGCCAGACGTGGTGCAGGTCGAATTCTTGGTTGGTCATTTTGTGTTCTGTTGTCAATTGATTTGATCTGGTCGGTGTTGACAGTCTACGCGTGCTCTCTACACTAGCCAACAATTTCAGCCACTTGGCTTCGCGAACGCCCTGGCGTCGCGCTGTCCAGCTGGCGGGTCTTGCGGCGAACGCTCTCTTGCAGCGCGGCGCAGGATCCCACCAATAACAACCGGAAGCCATGTATGAATGCTCTCACCGCGGGTGCCCACGCCCTTCGTCACGACTGGACCCTGTCCGAGGTTCAGGCTCTCTTTGCCCTGCCATTCAACGATCTGCTGTTCCAGGCCCAGACGGTACACCGCGCCCATTTCGACCCGAACGAGGTGCAGGTAAGCACCCTGCTCTCCATCAAGACCGGGGCCTGCCCGGAAGATTGCAAATATTGTCCCCAGAGCGCTCGCTACCACACCGGGCTCGAGACCGAGCGGCTGATGGAGGTGGAAAAAGTGCTGGAGCGGGCCCGGGAGGCCAAGGCCAACGGCTCGTCCCGCTTCTGCATGGGGGCGGCCTGGCGCAACCCGAAAGAGAAGGACATGCCCTACATCCTGCGCATGATTGAAGAGGTGCGCGGGCTCGGCATGGAGACCTGCATGACGCTCGGGATGCTGACCGCCGATCAGGCGGCGCGTCTCGGGGCTGCGGGGCTCGATTACTACAACCACAACCTCGACACCTCGCCGGAGTTCTACGGCGACATCATCACCACCCGCACCTATCAGGACAGGCTCGACACCCTGGAGCATGTGCGCGGCGCCGGCATGAAGGTCTGCTCCGGCGGCATCGTCGGCATGGGGGAGCAGGCGAAAGACCGTGCGGGCCTCTTGATGGCGCTGGCCAATCTGCCGCGCCACCCGGAGAGCGTGCCCATCAACATGCTGGTCAAGGTGAAGGGGACGCCCCTGGAGAACCAGGAGAACCTGGACCCGTTCGAATTTATCCGCACCATCGCCGTGGCGCGCATCATGATGCCGGCCTCCCACGTGCGCCTCTCCGCCGGGCGGGAGAAGATGAACGAGCAGATGCAGGCCATGTGTTTTATGGCGGGGGCCAACTCCATCTTCTACGGCTGCAAGCTGCTGACCACCCCCAATCCGGACGAGAACAGCGACATGCAGCTCTTCAAGCGCCTCGGCATCCGCCCCGCCCAGCGAGCCCAGAAGCCGGATCAGGTTCAAGAGGAGGAGCTGCTGGCCGAGGTGAACCGCCAGAGCGAGCCGAGCGAACTCTTCTACGATGCCACCCGTTCCCGCGCAGATGTCCTCCGTCCATGATGACGTCCGTTGTTACCGGCCCCTTTGCCCTGGGGGAGGCGCTGGCCGAGCGTGAACAGGCCACCCTGCTGCGCCGACGCACCCCGGTGGATGTGGCGAGCGGCGGGCGGATCCGGGTCGGGGGGCGCGATTACCTCAATGTCTCTGGCAACGACTACCTGGGCCTTGCGGGTCACCCCGCCATCAAGGCCGCCTTCACGGCGGGGGTGGCGCAATATGGCGCAGGGGCAGGCGCCTCGCCCCTGGTGACCGGCTACAGCCGCGCTCACCAGCAGCTGGAAGAGGCCCTTGCCGACTGGCTCGGCGTGGAGGCGGTGCTGCTGTTCAACTGTGGCTTCTCCGCCAATCAGGCGGTGCTCAAGGCCCTGCTCGGCAAGGATCACCTGCTGTGGCAGGACAAGCTCAACCACGCCTCCCTGCAGGAGATGGGGAGCCAGCTCCCCTGCAAGATGAAGCGCTTTTGCCACAACGACATGGCGGCCCTTGAGCGGCTGCTTGAGCCAAACCGGGGCCTGATCGTCTCGGAAGGGGTCTTCAGCATGGACGGGGATCAGGCCCCCTGGGCTGAGCTGGCCACACTCGCATCCCGAAGCGGCAACTGGCTGATGATTGACGATGCCCACGGCCTCGGCGTGCTGGGTGCCGAGGGGCGCGGCACCCTGGCGGCCCAGGGGGTTGCTCCTGCCAGCGTGCACATCCAGATGGGGACCTTCGGCAAGGCGCTCGGGGTGGCCGGCGCCTTTGTGGGGGGCAGTCGCGAGCTGGTGGAGTACCTGGTCAATTTTGCCCGCCACTATGTCTACAGCACCCATATGCCCCCCGCCCAGGCGTGCGCCGTGCGCCAGAGCATCGAGCTGGTACGCGTAGCCGACGAGGCCCGTGCCCATCTGGCTCGCCTTGTCGCCCGGTTCCGGCAGGGGGCGCAGGCGCTCGGCTGGCGGCTTGGGGCAAGCGATACCCCCATCCAGCCGCTGCTGGTGGGGGAGAGCGTCGCTGCCCTGCAACTGGCCGAGCGGCTGCGGGAGTGCGGTGTCTGGGCCGGCGCCATCCGCCCGCCCACGGTGCCGGTCGGCACGGCGCGCCTTCGCATCACCCTGTGCGCCGCCCATGGCGAAGATGACGTGGATCGCCTGCTCGAGGCCCTGGGACCCCGCCCATCCACCGACGAGAGAGGGGGCGCCCATGGTGCATGAGCGTTTCCAGTCGGTGGACAAGGCACAGCTCGCCCGCCGCTTCGGGGCGGCGGCCCGCCACTATGACGCCCACGCCCGCTTCCAGCAGGAGGTGGGGCAGTCGCTGCTGGCGCGCATGGACGAGGGGGGCGTGAAAGAGGTGCGCTCAGGGGCCGGGCTGGATCTGGGCTGCGGCACCGGTTTCTTCCTGCCTGCCCTGGCGCCGCGCTGCGAGACGCTGACCGGGCTGGATCTCGCTCCCGGCATGCTGGCCCAGGCGGCCCTTCGCGGCAGCGGAGCCCGCCTGGTGTGCGGCGATGCGGAGGGGCTGCCCTTTGCCGACCAGAGCCTGGACTGGGTCTTCTCCAGCCTGGCCCTGCAGTGGTGCGAGCGGCCGGCCCAGGCCTTTGCCGAGCTCAACCGGGTGCTCAAACCCGGTGGACAGGTCTTCTTCTCGACCCTGCTTTCGGGGTCACTGTGGCAACTGCGGGAGGCCTGGCGGGCCGTGGATGGTCGTGACCATGTCAATCGCTTCCTGACGTTGCCCCAGTTGCAGCAGGCGGCCCGTGACGGGGGCTTCGAGGCCCCGGCACTCTGCCCGCTGACCTGGTCCCTCGCCTACCCGGCGCTCAGCGGACTGCTGCGCGACCTCAAGGGGATAGGTGCGAGCCAGGTCAACGACGAGCGGTCTGCGGGCCTGGGTCATCGCCAGCGCCTGGTGCGACTGGGGGAGGCCTACGAGCGCCACCGTCAACCGGACGGCCTGCTGGCCGCCAGCTACGAGGTCTGCCTCGGGCGCCTGGTGCGGCGCTGACACAAAAAGACCCGGCGCACCCACCCCTTCAGCGGCAGGACGCGCGCCTGCCTTTCACCATGGATATCGGGGCGCCTCTGCGCCCCTGCACTGCATCGAGGAATCATCATGGGGACATCCTATTTCATCACGGGCACGGACACCGACGTGGGCAAGACCCTGGTGGCCCGCACCCTGTTGCTGGCGCTTGCCGCCAGAGGCATTCGCTGCGCCGGGTACAAACCGGTGTCGGCGGGCTGCACCCGCACCCCGGAGGGGCTTCGCAATCTGGATGCCTTGCTGTTGCAGCGGGCGGCCACGGTTGCGCTGCCCTACGAGCAGGTCAATCCCTATGCCTTCGAGCCGCCCATCGCCCCCCATATCGCCGCCCGTGAGCGAGGGGCGAGCATCCCCTTCGAGGGGCTGTCCGCCGGCTTGCGGGAGATTGAGGGAGCTGGGGCCAATCTCGTCATTGTCGAAGGGGCGGGGGGCTGGTTCCTGCCGCTGGATCATCAGCGTCTGCTCTCGGAGTGGGTCGCCCAGGAGCGGCTGCCGGTGATCCTGGTGGTGGGGGCCAGGCTGGGCTGCCTCAACCATGCCCTGCTCACCGTCAGCGCCATTCGCCAGCAGGGGTTGACCCTGGCGGGCTGGGTCATCAACCGGGTGGATCCGCACATGAGCCGCTACGAGGAGAACCTGGACACCTTGAAAGCCATGTTGCCGGCCCCATTTCTGGGGGAGCTCCCCTTCGTGGACGCGGTGAATGAGGTGGATTTGCACCACTGTCTCGATGTGTCGCCCTTGCTCTGAGGCCAGACATTCAGCAAACATTCATCGAGTCTGTCTATTATCTGGGGCAAGTGTGGCATCGGTCGCCCCTGGGGGGCACCGAACCATGCATCCATATCTCACAAGGAGTCAATATGAAGCGAATTATGCTATTCCTGGTGACCAACCTGGCCGTCATGCTGGTGCTGGGGGTGGTACTCAATATCCTGTTCTCGGTTCTGGGGATCAACAAGTCCAGCATTTCCGGTCTGTTGGTGTTCTGTGCCGTGTTCGGTTTTGGGGGTTCCTTTATCTCCTTGCTGATGTCCAAGTGGATGGCCAAGCGCAGCTATGGCGTCCAGGTCATCGAGCAGCCCCGCAACGAGACCGAGCACTGGCTGGTGAGCACTGTTGCCCGTCAGGCCCGTGAGGCTGGCATCAAGATGCCGGAAGTGGGGATCTACGACTCCCCCGAGATGAACGCCTTTGCCACCGGCGCCCGCCGTGACGACTCCCTCGTCGCCGTCTCCTCCGGTCTGCTCTACAGCATGAGCCGCGACGAGGCGGAAGCCGTGCTGGCCCACGAGGTGAGCCACGTGGCCAACGGCGACATGGTGACCCTGACCCTGATCCAGGGGGTGGTGAACACCTTCGTGATGTTCTTCGCCCGCATCGTGGCCGGCGTCATCAGCAACTTCTTCAGCTCCAACAACGAGGAAGAGAGCAGCAGCACCGGCGGTTTCGCCTACATGATCACCGTGTTCGTGCTGGAGATGGTGTTCGGCGTGCTCGCCTCCATCATCGTCATGTGGTTCAGCCGTCAGCGCGAGTTCCGTGCCGACGCCGGTGCCGCCAAGCTGGCCGGCCGCGACAAGATGATTGCCGCGCTCCAGCGTCTCGCCCGCGGTGCCGAGCCGCAGATGGAGGGTTCCATGATGGCGTTCGGCATCAACGGCAAGCGCTCCATGAGCGAGCTGTTCATGAGCCACCCGCCCATCGAGCAGCGCATCGCCGCCCTGCGTGGCTGATAGCCAGTCATCTAAAGAAAACGGCTGCCCTCGGGCAGCCGTTTTGCATTCCGGGGACGGGGTTTTGCCCCCCGATCACCCTATTTGATCACCAGATCCGTCAGGGGCACGGCGCAGCAGGCGAGGATCTTGCCCTCGGCACGCTCGGCGGCGCTAATGGCGGGGGCATCGGGGTGATCCACCTCGCCCGAGACCAGGGTCTGCTTGCAACTGCCGCAGATGCCGGCACGGCAGCTCCAGGGCAGCTCTACCCCCTGCTTGTTGGCCTGATCCAGCACGGTGCCCTGGTTGTTGCCCGCAAACTCCCGCTCGCCGATACGCAATTGCACCGCCTGATGGGGGCGGGCCACCGAGAGCAGGGCCCCGCCAAAGCTCTCCTGGCGGATGCGCCCGGCCGGTACGCCGAGGGCGGTCAGCCGGTTGGCTGCATCGGCCATGAAGCCGTGGGGGCCGCAGATGAACACCTCCCGCTCCTGCAAACCCCGGATCCGGCCCAGATGATCGTCATTCAGACGGCCGCTGAGCCCCTGCCAGTGTTTGTCAGGCTGGCTCAGGATCAGGGTGAGGGTCATTCCCTGCTGCGCCATGGCGTGTAACTCGCTGGCGGCAGGAATGTCTGCCTCGCTGCGACACAGGTGCATGAAGTGGACGTCACCGAGCTCCCCCCGTAGTGCCAGAGTGCGGGCAATGGAGAGCATGGGGGTGACACCGGATCCCGCCGAGAGCAGCAGCAGCCTGCGCTCGGACCCTAAGTGAAACTCGCCGGCCGGGGGGGCGGCCAGCAACCGGTCGCCCACTTTCAGCTCATGGTGCAGCCAGGGGGAGAGGCGGCCATCGGCCAGCTTCTTGACGCTGATGCTGTAACGCTCGGGCCGCTCCGGCGTGGAGCTCAGAGTGTAGCGGCGCTGAACCCGTGTGTTTTTGATATCGAGGCTGATGGGCAGGTGCTGTCCAGGCAGGTAGTCGGGCAGGGGCTCGCCGTCGGCGGCCTCGAACCAGAAGGTTTCCAGATCCCGGGCCAGGGGTTCCCGGGCGACGCACACCAGCTCCCGTTTTTTCGGGGCCGCGTTGGGGTAGACCGGCGCCCGGGCCCGCTCCAGCACCTCGATCTCGCTGCCCGCGTCAATCCACCCCTCGTTCAGGGCCACCAGATTCTGGCCGAAATAGACCTCACCATCTTCGCCACGGCGGTAGCGGGTGAGGGTGGCCAGCGGCTCTTTCAGGGCATTGAAGCGCTCCGTGCCTGCCTCCACCGTGGTCATGATGCAGCGGCTGCACGGCTTGTCCACCCGAAACTCCACCTCGCCGATGCGGATCCGCTTCCAGCCATCCTCTTCGAAGGGGCGGGTGCCGCTCGCCACCAGGTTGGTACGAAACTGGCTCATCTGGTGCAAGGCATCGGATCTCAGGTTGAGATCCTCAAGGGAAGCCTGGCTGATGAGCAGCAAGGGGTAGCCGTCCGCAAAGCTCACCCGGGTGCCGGTCTTCTCCCGAAAACGATCGGATGCCTCCCCGAGCCAGAGCAGGCGCACCGGCTCCCTCGCCACCCGGCTCAGCCACTCATCGGCGTCGGGCCCGGTGTGCAGGGCGGTAAAGCGATCCCCCCAGACACCGGTGTGCTGAGGGGCGCGACTGAACGCCGCCTCCATGAGGGCAAGGGGGGGCAGACCTGGATAGCGCAGTTGCAGCCCCCCCTCGACGGGGGTGGCCACCACCTGCTGCAACTGGGGATGGGTGCGGGCGGTGATAAAGGTGCCATCCGGTTTGACCACCATGTAGCGGCGATCCCCGGCAAGCCCCTCCTGGGTCACCCGGGCGCGCTCCAGCGGCATGCCTGCCGTCGATTTGATGGGGTAGAGATGTATGCTGGCGAGGGTCGGCATGTCCTGGTCCTTGTGCTGTGGCGATTCCTGTGAAGAGGGGAAGATAACGATTCCTGTCCCGGGCGGCAATCTTCTCCTGCTGCCCACGTCGAGGGCGGCGAGGGGGCTCGGGCAACAGGCCCGAATGGCTGCGGGGTGTGACGGGGATCCGGTTGTGAAGGGGGCGACCCATAAAGCGCAACATTTATTGATCCTGATCCACCATGTCTTACAAAAAACGGCCCATCATCGGGCCAGTTTCCAGTTTCTGACGCTTTCGCTTCTTCCCTCTCCGGCCACCGTCTGCCCAGGCAAAACGGTATCAAGCGCATTCGGATGGGGCCTGTCACACAAAAAGAAGAAAGCAATGTATGAGCAAACAACTGGATATGACCCCACAGCCGGATCTCTCCCAGAAAACGGGAACAGGCCCGGTCCGTACCCGGCTGCCCGTCTGGCGGCCGGCCCTGCCACCTTGCAACCATGCCTGCCCGGCTGGCGAGAACATCCAGGCCTGGCTCGCCCTGGCCGAAGCGGGCCGCTTTGAGGCGGCCTGGCAACGACTCATCGAAGAAAATCCCCTGCCTGCGGTCCACGGGCGGGTCTGTTATCACCCCTGCGAAAGCGCCTGCAACCGTGCCCAGGTGGATGATGCCGTCTCCATCCACGCCATCGAGCGTTTCCTCGGCGACGAGGCGCTGGCCCGTGGCTGGCAGCCTGCGCCCCCCGCACCCGCCAGCGGCAAGAAGGTGCTGGTCATTGGCGCCGGTCCCTCCGGCCTCTCCTGCGCCTGGCACCTCAATCGGCTCGGCCATCAGGTGGAGATCCGCGAAGCGGGGCCGCTGGCGGGCGGCATGCTGCGCTTCGGTATCCCCGCTTACCGTCTGCCTCGCGATGTGCTGGATCGGGAGGTGGCCCGCATCGTGGCGGCCGGGGTGACGCTGACCCTCAACCACAAGGTGGAGGACGTGCTGTGCGAGCGCGACGAGGGGGGCTTTGACGCCGTCTTTATGGCCATCGGCGCCCATCTGGCCAAGCGGGTCGATATTCCGGCCCGGGAGGCGGGCAAGATCCTCGATGCGGTGAGCTTCCTAGAACAGGCGAGTCTGGCCGAAGAGAAAGGACTACCACCGCCCAAACTGGGACGGCGGGTGGCCATCTACGGCGGTGGCAATACCGCCATGGATGCGGCCCGTACCGCTCGTCGCCTCGGTGTGGAAGAGGCGATGATCATCTACCGCCGCGACCGGGACCATATGCCGGCCCACGCTTTTGAAGCCGATGAGGCCGAGGAGGAGGGGATCAAGATCAACTGGCTGCGCACCATCCGCCAGCTCGATAACACCAATATTGAAGTGGAGGTGATGACCCTCGACGAGCATGGCAAGCCGGTGCCCACCGGCCAGTTTGAAACCCTCGAAGCGGACTCCCTCATCCTGGCGCTCGGTCAGGAGGTGGACTTGAGCGTGCTGGAGAGCATCCCCGGCGTGCGGGTCAACAAGGAGGGGGTGGTGCAGGTTGGCGAGAACCTGATGACGGACGTACCGGGTCTGTTTGCCGGCGGCGACATGGTGCCCTCCGAGCGCACCGTCACCATCGCCACCGGCCACGGCAAGAAGGCGGCGCGCCATATGGATGCCTGGCTGCGCGGTCGCCTCTACCACAAGCCGCTCTCCCATTTGCAGGCAGGGAAGCCGCTGGTGGGGCCCGAGCAGTTGCAACTCTGGTTCCAGACCCATGCTCCCGCCAGCAGCCAGCCGGTCAAACCGCCCTCGGCGCGGGATGACTTTGGCGAGATCATCGGCGGGCTGGACGAGACGGCGGCTCGCTACGAGGCGGCGCGCTGCTACTCCTGCGGCAACTGCTTCGAGTGCGACGGCTGTTATGGCAGCTGCCCCGAGCAGGCCATCGCCAAGCTGGGGCCGGGTCTGGGGTATCAGGTGGATGTGGATCGCTGCACCGGTTGCGGCGCCTGCCACGATCAATGCCCCTGCCACGCCATCGAGCTGCGCCAACCGGAGGAGTACCAATGAAACATGAACTGATCATGGTTGACGGCAACGAAGCCGCGGCCCGGGTGGCGTACCAGCTGAGTGAAGTGTGTGCCATCTATCCCATTACCCCGAGCTCGACCATGGCCGAACTGGCCGACGCCTGGGCGGCACAGGGGCAGACCAACTTGTGGGGCAACATCCCCACAGTGGTGGAGATGCAGAGCGAAGGGGGGGCGGCCGGTACGGTACACGGCGCCCTGCAGGCAGGGGCGCTCGCCACCACCTTCACCGCCAGTCAGGGGCTGATGTTGATGTTGCCCAACATGTACAAGATTGCCGGGGAGTTGACCGCTGCTGTGTTCCATGTGGCGGCCCGCTCACTGGCGGCGCAGGGGCTCTCGATTTTTGGCGACCATCAGGATGTGATGGCGGCGCGCAGCACCGGCTTTGCCATGCTCGCCTCCGGCTCGGTGCAGGAGGCGCAGGATCTGGCGCTGGTTGCCCACAGTGTCACCTTGCAATGCCGGGTGCCCTTTATCCACTTCTTCGACGGCTTTCGCACCTCCCACGAGGTGAACAAGATCACTGCGCTGCATAAAGATGAAATTCGGGCGCTTATCGACAACGACTGGGTGCGCGCTCACCGTGCCCGGGCGCTCAACCCGGATCATCCGGTGATGCGTGGCACCGCCCAGAACCCGGATACCTATTTCCAGTCCCGCGAGAGCGTCAACCCCTTCTACGAAGCGGTACCGGCCCGGGTGCAGCAGTGCATGGAGAGCCTCGGCGAGCTTACCGGCCGCCACTACCGGCTGGTGGAGTACCACGGCGCGCTCGATGCCACCGATGTCATCGTGCTGATGGGCTCGGGGGCGGCCACCGCCCGTACTACGGTGGATTGGCTCAACCGGCAGGATCGCAAGACCGGGGTGCTGGTGGTGCGCCTCTATCGCCCCTTCCCGGTACAGGCGCTGCTCGATGCGCTACCGCAGAGCGTGCGGCGCATGGCGGTGCTGGATCGCACCAAGGAGCCGGGGGCAGGGGGAGAGCCGCTGCTGCTGGATGTGCAGAGCGCCCTTATCGACGGTTTGCAGCGCGGCCTTATCAAGCGGCTGCCCTGGCTCAGCGGCGGTCGCTACGGCCTCTCTTCCAAAGAGTTCACCCCCGCCATGTGCGCGGCGGTGTTCGAGGAGCTGGCATCCGATGCGCCGCGTCCGCGCTTTACGGTGGGGATCGTCGATGATGTGTCGGGCCTCAGTCTGGCCTGGCACCCCATAGGCGATCTGGAACCCCCTAGCCGGGTGCGGGCGCTCTTCTTCGGTCTCGGTGCCGACGGCACGGTGGGCGCCAACAAGAACAGCATCAAGATCATCGGCGAGCTGGAGGGGTTCCACGCCCAGGGCTACTTCGTCTACGACTCCAAGAAGTCGGGCTCGCGCACCGTCTCCCACCTGCGCTTTGGCCCCGAGCCCATCGACGCCCCCTGGCTTATCGAGCAGGCGAGCTTTATCGGCTGCCACCAGTGGGGCTTTGCCGAATCGGTCGATCTGCTGGAGCACGCCGCCGAAGGGGCGACCCTGCTGCTCAATGCTCCCTATGAGCCTGACCGGGTCTGGGCCGAACTGCCCGAGCGGCTGCGTGCCCGCATCCGCGCCCTCGATATCCGCCTCTATTGCATCGACGGCGATCGGGTGGCCGAGCGTAACGGCATGGGCAATCGCATCAACACCATCATGCAGACCTGCTTCTTTGCCCTGGCCGGAATCTTGCCGCGGGACGAGGCGATTGCGCTGATCAAGGAGAGCATCGAGAAGAGTTATGCCCGCAAGGGGCCCGAAGTGGTCGAGCGCAACTTCGCGGCGGTGGATGACACTCTGGCTCATCTCCATCAGGTGGCCATCCCGGCCGGTGAGGAGCAGATCAGCGACTATCCGCTGCCGCTGGCACCGGGTGGCAGCGAGTTTGTCCAGCGGGTCACTGGCGAGATGCTGGCGGGGCGCGGCGATCTGATCCCCGTCTCCATGCTGCCGGTGGATGGCACTTACCCCACCGCCACCAGCCGCTTCGAGAAGCGGGATATCGCCCGCGAGATCCCGATTTGGCACTCCGATATCTGCATCCAGTGCGGCAACTGCGTCTTTGTCTGCCCCCATGGGGCGCTGCGGGCCAAGTTCTACCATCAGGACTGGCTGGCGACCGCCCCCGAGGCAGCGCAGTCGGTGCCCGTCACCGCCAAGGGCTTCCCCGACAGCCGCTACACATTGCAACTCTATCCGGAGGATTGCACCGGTTGTGGCCAGTGCGTGCAGGCCTGTCCGGTGCGGGCCGGAGCGGATGCCCGCCATCAAGGCGAGCGCGCCATCACCATGATGGACAAGGCGCCGCATCTGGCTGGTCAGAAGCAGGCGCTGCGCTGGTTCGAGAGTCTGCCGTGGCCTGCTCGCGAGCGGGTGGACTTCTCCACGGTGCGCGGCACCCAGTTCCTCGAACCCCTGTTCGAGTTCTCCGGTGCCTGCGCTGGTTGTGGCGAGACCCCCTACCTCAAGTTGCTGACCCAGCTGTTTGGGGATCGCATGCTGGTGGCCAACGCCACCGGCTGCTCCTCCATCTACGGTGGCAACCTGCCGACCACCCCCTGGGCCAAGAACGGCGAAGGGAAGGGGCCGGCCTGGTCGAACTCATTGTTCGAGGACAACGCCGAGTTTGGCTTTGGTTTTCGCCTCACCGCCGATCAGCATCACGGTCAGGCGGTGGCGGCTTTGCAGGCGATGAAGGGGGAGCTGGGCCCAGAGCTAGTCGAGTCGCTGATCAGCGCCCCCCAGCGGCTGGAGTCTGAGATCCGCGCCCAGCGTACCCGGGTCGCGCAAGTGCGGGAGCGGCTGGAAGAGGTGAAATCCGGCAAAGCTCGCGAACTGCTCTCCTTGATTGATCAGCTGGTGCGCCGCTCGGTCTGGATAGTGGGCGGCGATGGCTGGGCCTACGACATCGGCTCGGCGGGGCTCGATCATGTGCTCGCCTCCGGGCGCGATGTGAACGTGCTGGTGATGGATACCGAGGTCTACTCCAACACCGGTGGCCAGATGTCGAAATCGACGCCGCTCGGCGCCGTCGCCAAGTTCGCGGCGGGAGGCAAGACCCTGGCCAAGAAGGATGTAGCCTTGCAGGCCATCTCCTACGGCAACGTCTATGTTGCCCGCATCGCCTTTGGGGCCAACCCGCAGCAGGCGCTGCAAGCCTTGCGTGAGGCCGAGGCCTATTCGGGCCCGTCGCTGATCATCGCCTACAGCCACTGCATCGCCCACGGCATCGACATGGAGCAGGGATTGGCCCAACAGAAGCGTGCGGTCGATTCGGGCCACTGGCCGCTGATGCGCTACAACCCGGTACTGCGCAGCGCCGGGCAGAACCCCTTCAGCCTCGACAGCCTGCGCCCCTCCATCCCCCTTGCCGAATATCGGCAGCAGGAGACCCGTTATCGGGTGCTGGCCCAGAGCCACCCGGAAGAGGCACAGCGGCTGATGCAGGTGGCGCAACAAGTGGCGTGGCAGAAGTGGGCCACCTACGAGGAGATGGCCACCCGCGAGGCCAGCCATTTCCATCCGCCGGTGTGATCATGGGATGAAACAGGTAAGACAAAGCGGGCCATTGGCCCGCTTCGTTTTCCGGTGCCAAGGGAAGTGGCCGTTGCCGCGCCTTGGGGCGGCCAATAAAAAGCCCGGCGTCGGGCCGGGCTGGCAGGATAAGTTGCTTATCCAGGTATTCGTCGAGGCGTCTAGTGTGGATGTTGTTTGAGGATGTCGTATATCTCCTCTTTCAGTTTAAGTTTCTGTTTTTTCAGATCCTTCACCTCGGAGCTGTAGTCGCTGGCGTGGTGTTTCTCCAGCTTTCTGATCTCCGCATCCAGGTCGTTGTGCAAGTCAAACTTCTTCTGGAAATGGACATCACTGCTCTTCAGTTTCGAGATGAGATCTCTGTACTCCGGAAACATGTAATGAAGCCTCCTTGTTGTCGTTTGATTGTGCCTGCAAGACCAAAGTACCCCTTACTGCCGGGGAGAAACGTGATCCCGATCCAATTCGGGGCCACGGAATTGCTGCATGGGAAGGGTGATTTTTAACTGTTTGAATTACATGATGATTGCCTGCTGACCCTGGGGCAGCAGAGGAAAGAAGCGGGATCCGCTTCACATTCGGGAGAGGGGGGCTGCAACGGGGCGGGCAACAAAAAGGGGCGCGAGGCCCCTGACTGGAAACGGGTGAGCCGTTTACTCTTTTTTCTTTTTCTTCTCGGGCAGGGGCTTGCCGTCTCTGGCGATCACCTTGCCCGCCTCGAAACCGATCTGCGCCGCCAGCTCTTCCAGATCCGGTGCCTTGGCCTCGTTGCCGATGGCGTACTGGTAGTTGGCGATGGAGATCTTCTCCGCCACCGGTGTGCCCGGCACGATGGGTTCACGCCAGCCCTGACCGATGTGGGCCACCAGGGTGCCGTTCATGATGAGCTCGCCGACGATCTCCTGGGTGGGGATGCCCTTGCCGTAGGTGAGGCCCTGCGGGTGCTTCTTGCCGACCAGAGGCTCTTGGCTTGCGGGCATCAGCTTGGTGCGGATCAGCCACTTGGGCGATTTGGTCTTGCCCACCGCCTTGCCGGTCTGGTACTCGTTGATCTTGATGGTCTTGATCATCTGGGCCGTGAACTCCTTGGTCAGGGCCTTCTGGGCTTCGCTGGTCTCGTCGATGACGATGGGGGCCACATACCAGGTCTGGGGAGCCTGCGCCTTGGGGGTCGCCGGGGCGGTTTGCGCCATGGCGAGCGGGCTGAGCAGGATGGCCGTCAACAAGAGTCCGATTTTCTTCATGGTGATTCCGCTTATGTTTCGACAAGAATTTTGTTTTGCCAGCGACGACTGCGCCAGCGCCAGAACATGGCCAGACCGCGCACCCACTCGTCGCAGGCGAGGGCCAGCCAGATGCCTACCAGGCCATAGCCCTGCATGATACCAAGGAAATAGGCCAGGGGAACGGCAATGCCCCACATGGAGACGAGCGCCATGTAGAGCGGGAAACGGGCATCCCCGGTGGCGCGCAGGGCGTTGATCACCACCAGATTGAAGGTGCGACCGGGTTCGAGGATGAGGCTGATGAGGAAGAGCTGCGCCACCTGGGTGATGATGTCGGCGTCGTCGGTGAACAGGCTGATGATGGCGCGGCCGTTGAGGGCGGCGGCGATGGCGATGGCGGTGGTGACGATGAGGCCGAGTTTCAGGCTCTTCATCAGTTGGCGATAGGCTTGATCGAAGCGTCGGGCCCCCGCCAGGTGGCCGATGATGATCTCGTTGCCAAGGCCGATGGAGAGGCCGAACAGCAGGATGAACAGGCAGATCTGGAAGAAGTAGGACTGGGTCGCCAGCGCCTTGTCGCCGAGCAGGCCGACGAAGGCGGTCACCACCATGAACTGCAGCATCCAGGAGAGGTTCTCCCCCGCCGCTGGCAGCCCGATGTGCAGCACCTTGTCCAGCATGGCGCGGCTTGGGCGGACGATCTCGGGCAGACGCAGCCGGATGCCGGTCTTGCGCGCCACCAGCCACACCAGCACCACCACCCCGACAATGCGCCCGGCCACCGTGCTGATGGCGACCCCGGCGACCCCGAGCTGGGGCAGGCCGAACCAGCCATAGAGCAGCAGCAGGTTGCCGACGAAGGTGATGAGGTTGACGATGAGGGTCACGTACATGGCCTGGCGGGTGTGGCCGTGGGCCCGCAGGGTGGCGGCCAGACAGAGGGCCGCCGCCTCCGGCAGCAGGCAAAGCCCGATGATCTGCAGGTAGAGGCTGCCGTCGCTCATCAGGTGGGCAGGCAGGTTCATCAGCGCCAGCATGGTGCCGGCCCCCGCCATGACGCCGACCGCGGCCACCAGTCCCACCAGCAGGTTGAAGCCGATGGCGGTGTGGATGACGACGCGGGCTTTTTCCTTGTCTCCCGCCCCCAGATACTGGGTGATCACCACGCTGGTGCCGATGCTGACGAAGCTGAACAGGGTGATGGCGAGATCGAAGACCTGGTTGCCCACCGCGAGGGCCGCCACCCCCTGATAGGAGACGTGGCCCACCATGAAGGTGTTGAGGGCCCCGGTCAGAAAGTGGAGGGCCAGATCGATGAACAGTGGCCAGGTCAGGGCGAAGAGGGAGCCCGGGCCCGCGTGGGATTGAGTCTGCATGGGATATCCAGGTGCTGGCGATGGCCCTCGTCAGGGCCAACTGGAGGGGCATTTAACACCAAGCGGGGGCGGGGTGCAATCCTGGTCGCAGGAGGAGGGGGCCTGTGACCGGGGGATGTCTCTCAGACCGGCGTGGCGCCGGCCTCCTGCTCGCTGGGGCGGGTGAGGCGCGCCGAGTCGGGCAGGTCGTCATCGTGCGGCCAGCGGGTGAGCAGGGCATCCGTGGTGCTCTCCACCCCCTCGTCGTCCCGGAACACCGGCTCCCGGTAGCAGCGGGTCATGCGCAAGGCCTGGTACATGTCGGGGCAGAGGATGATGCCATCCTCGCCGACCCGGATCCCCGCCTGTTTGAACCACTGGCTCATCTGGCCGTGCCGACCGGCCATCACCATGTGGATGCCGCGCCGCTTGAGCTCCTTGTGCAGCTCTCCCACCATGCTCATCACGCTGATGTCCTGATGGGTGAAGCAGGCCACCGCATCCACCACCAGGCACCTGGGATTGTGGGGATCCTGCACCAGGAGTGCCAGCACCCGCCGCTTGAAGTAGGGGGCGTTGAAGTAGGTGAGCGGGGAGTTGAAGCGGTAGACCAGGATGCCGGGAATCGCCTTGGCCTGCTCGTTGTCCCCCAGGGTGCGCACCACGCCCTCGTCGTCCATGCCGAGCAGCTGGTCGGTGGGGCGCATCACGTTGCGCAGGAACTGGAACAGCCCCAGCAGGACCGCGAGGGTGATGCCCGGAATGACCCCCATGGTGAGCACGCTGACAAAGGTCACCAGGGCGAGCCAGAAGGCGGCGCGATCCGAGTCGCGCAGGGCCCAGAGGCCGCGAAAATCCGTGAGCGACAGGGAGGCCATCACCAGCACCACGCCGAGGGCGGCGGTGGGAATGTATTGCAGCGGCGCCGTCAGGTAGAAGGTGACCAGGGCGATGACGGCGGCGGCGATGATGGAGACCAGCTGGCTTTTGCCGCCGTTGGCGTCGTTCACCGCGGTGCGCGAATCCGCCCCGCTGATGGCAAACCCCTGGGAGGCGGCGGCGGCCAGGTTCGCCATGCCCAGCGCCCTAAACTCCTTGTCCGCATCAATCTCGTAGCCATTCTTGGCGGCGAAGCTGCGGGCGGTGAGCATCATGGAGACGAAGCTCACCATGGCGAGGTTGAGGGCGGGCAGCACCAGCTCACGGATAAGCCCGGGGGGAAAGTCCGGCATCTGGAAGGCGGGCAGCCCCGAGCCGATGGTCCCCAGGGTGGCGATGTCGACACGGCCGAGATTGAACAGCCACACCAGGGCCGCCGTCACCACCATGGCCACCATGGAGGAGGGCCAGGCCGGTCTGTAGCGCTTGGCCAGCAGCAGGGTGAGCAGAGCGGTCAGGCTCATGGCCAGGGTGGGCAGATGGGTCTGGGTAATGTAGCTGGTGCCGTTCAGGATCCGCTCTATCAGGTAGCGCTCGCTGAAGGTGAAGCCGAAGATCTTGGAGAGTTGGCCCACCATGATGGTGATGGCCACCCCGTTGAGCAGCCCCATCAGGATGGGGCGAGAGAGAAAGTCTGCCAGCACCCCCAGTTTGAAGCGGCTGGCGATGAGGCACCAGAAGCCGGTCATGGCGGTCATGGTCATCACCAGTTGCCAGTGACGGGTGGGATCCCCGGCGGCGAGCGGCGTTACCACGGCGGCGATCACAGCGCAGGTGGCAGCATCCGGACCGACGATGAGCTGACGGGAGGTGCCAAAGAGGGCATACACCACCATGGGCAGGATGCAGGAGTAGAGGCCGACGATGGCGCCCACCCCGGCGAGCTCCGAATAGGCGATGGCCACGGGCAGGGCCACGGCCGCGACCGAGAGGCCAGCGCGAAGATCCGGCATCAGCCAGGCCCGCTGGTATTGCAGCAAGGCGGCGAGCCCCGGCAGCCAGCGCTCGAGAGAGAAGAAGTCGCGCATTATTTAACCCATTGAGTTACAAACATCTTTTTCTTAGTGTGCCCAAGGTCGTCGACCCTTTGCAATCCGCTCATGGCCAGTTCACCACAAGGTCAGGCCAGATGCGTTGCCACTCCTTGGCCCTGACCCGTTCGCTAAAGATACGGCTCTCCTGGCGACAGCGCGGATTGGGGCTCACCACCAGGGACCAGTTGGGGGCAAAGCCGTAGGGGGCCAGCCACTCGAACCCGTCATCTGCCAGCAGGCGGACCCCGATGCAGGTGGGCACCTCTACCCAGTGGCTGAGGGCCGAGAGCGAGCTGGCAAAAGGAGGCACCTGCTGGCGCAGATGCATGCGGGCCTGGTTGCGCACCTCCCACTGCTGGCCCGGCATCCTGGCGGCGAGCCAGGCTTCGTGATCGGCCTCCTTCAATCCAGTCGGATCAGCGCTGTCCAGATAGATAAGATCGATGTCGTTGAGCGGGGTGGGCTCGGCCTTGTCATGGAGGTGATCCCAGATTAGGTTGCGCACAAACCCCGCCCCCAGGGCCCAGTCGGGCAGCGCCAGCTCCCGCGCAGCCCGGAGGCAATCCATGCGCGGGTGATCAGCTCGCAGCAGGGCCTCGGTGCAGGCTCGCAGGTGCGCCTCCCGCAGCGGCCCGGCTTCAACCTGCATTGCGGCGCAACCAGACGTCGATGTAGCTGCAGCTCGGCACTATGGTGAGCCCCTCAGAGAGGGCCCAGTCGTAGAAGCGGCGGGCCAGCCTGTCGGCAATCCCCTGTCCGCGCAGCTCGGGGGGAACCTGGGTGCTGTAGGCGTCCACCGTGGTGGCGTCCAGCCGGCGATAGGCAAGGCGGGAGAGCTTGCCGTCCACGGTGCAGACAAACTGCTGCTGATCGGCCTGGTGAAGGATGTCGCTCATCGGGAGTCCTCTCTGGGTGAATGGGAAGATCAGAACATGGCGGACAGGGTTTGCCAACGCCATTCTTTGCGCCCATGGTGGGCTCGCTTACACTGGCCAGCCTGCGAATGGTCGCAAGGCAAGGTATAGAACATTGAGAGAGGATGGATCCGTCATGGCCTTCGCCACCCTGGACGATCTGATAGGCAACACCCCGCTGCTGGCGCTGCGCCGCATCAATCCGCACCCCGGCGTCACCCTGCTGGTGAAGCTGGAGGGCAACAACCCCGCCGGCTCCGTCAAGGACAGGGCGGCGCTGAACCTCATCAGGCAGGCAGAGGCGAGTGGTCACTTAGTGCCAGGAGCCCGGCTCATCGAGGCCACCTCCGGCAATACCGGCATCGCGCTGGCCATGGTGGCGGCGTCCCGGGGTTACCGGATGCGGCTCATCATGCCGAGCAACATGAGCCAGGAGCGGCGCGATGCCATGCAGGCCTACGGCGCCGAGCTGGTGCTGGTGGAAGAGGGCATGGAAGCGGCGCGAGACCTCGCCCTGGTCATGCAGGCGCGGGGGGAGGGGCTGGTGCTCGATCAGTTCAACAACCCCGCCAACCCGGATGCCCACTACCGCTCCACCGGCCCCGAGATCTGGCGCCAGAGCGGCGGGGCGGTCACTCACTTCGTCTCGGCCATGGGCACCACGGGCACCATCATGGGGGTCTCCCGCTACCTCAAGGAGCAGAACCCGGCGGTGGCGGTGATCGGCCTGCAACCGGCCGAGGGGAGCCAGATCCCCGGCATTCGTCGCTGGCCCGAGGCCTACCGGCCCGCCATCTTCGAGCCTGCGCGGGTCGATGGGGTGCTGGATGTGACACTGGAAGAGTCCCTCGTCATGATGCGCCGCCTGGCGCGGGAAGAGGGGATCTGCTGCGGCGTCAGCTCGGGTGGCGCCGTGGCCGGGGCCTTGCGGGTGGCGGCAGAGATCGGGCAGGGGGTGGTGGTGGCGATCATCTGCGATCGGGGGGATCGCTATCTCTCCACTGGGGTCTTCACCCCCGATGCCTGACGGGCAAGGGGCCTGCTACTCCCAGGCCCGCTCCAGCAGGGCCAGCAACTGGTCCCTGTCCGCATCCTTGCGGTTGTAGAGCAGGGCGCCGTCGTTGATGGCGAGATCCCGGATCCCGGGCAGCAGCGTCTTGTCGGTGAGGCCCGCCTCCCGCAGGGTGCGGGGCAGCTTGACCGTCTGCCACAGGGTATCGCGCAGTGCCTGCAACGCCTCGATGGTGGCCTGGGGTCTCCCCTCGGCCGGGGTCGCGGCAAAGCACTCCGGCCCCACCAGGGGCAGCAGCAGGCGGGCGAGCTCGGGGTCGATGCCGGGCCGGTTGTAGTCGAGCACGGTGGGCAGGAAGAGGTTCATGCAGAGGCCATGGGGCAGGTGGCAGCGTGCCCCCAGACTGTGGCCGAGGGCGTGCACCAGCCCCACCATGGAGTTGGAAAACGCCATGCCCGCCAGGGTGGAGCCCTCTGCCAGTTGCAGCCGCAGGCCCTTGTCCGTCGGGTGGGCCAGCACCCTGGGCAGGGCGGTGGCAATCTTCTCCACCGCCATCAGGGCCAGGGCGTCACTGACCGGGTTCTTGCCGTTGCCGATGAAGGCCTCGATGGCGTGGGTCATGGCATCCATGGCGGTGGCGGCGGTGATGGGCAGCGGCAGCCCCAGGGTGAAGCGGGGATCCAGCACCGCCAGCCGGGGCAGCAGGAAGGGGGAGGTGAAGGGCACCTTGCGCCCGCTCCCTTCGTCCTTGATCACCGCCACTAGGGTCACTTCGGAGCCGGTCCCCGCCGTGGTGGGGACCACCGCCAGGGGGTTGAGGGGACGGGTCAGGCAATCCGCTCCGGCATAGTCGAGCAGCCGCTCGCCCCCCAGGGTCGCCAGTATGTTCACCGCCTTGGCGGTGTCGATGACGGAGCCGCCGCCAAGGGCGAGCAGGCTGTCACAGCCCAGCTCCCGGTAGTGGCGGGCGATCCGCTCCACCACGGCGGTGGAGGAGTCCGCCGGGATCTCGTCCCAGATGGCGGCGACCGGCAAGGCCCCTTCGGCCATCACATCGGCCAGCAGGGTGGCGAGCCCGCTGCCGCTGACCCCCTTGTCGGTGAGAAGCAAGGGGCGGCCAGCTCCCAATCCCCTCAAGGCATCCGGCAACTGTTCCAGTGCCAGCTCCCCCGCCATCAGCTTGACCGGGCAGAAAAAATCGTAATAACGGCTCATCCCGTTCTCCTCGTGTTCAACCGGTCAGCAGACCCAGATAGATGTGGCAGGCCCGCGCGAGCTTGCGATGCGGGTCCGGGTAGTGGCGAAGCAGGGGCCGCGCGATGAAGGCGGGCAGGATCAGGCTCTGCAACTGCTCAAGCGCTCGCACCAGGTGCATGGCCGCGTCGAGATCCCCCTCCACCAGCAGCCGGTTTTCGCAAAAGGCCTGGTTGATGCCGAGGCGAAAGCTGAGGGCGCGAAAGGCGACGGCGGGGTGCTTGAAGCGCACCCGCAGGGGGTGGGGGCCGTCATGGGCACAGGTCGAGTGCGCCCTGCCAGCCTCCTCACCGCAGTGCCAGCGCCCCGCGAACTTGTAGAGACTCAGCCCCCGGGTCATGCCGTTTACCTCCAGCCTGATGGTGAGGCCGTCCGGCAGGGGGGCAAGCTCGCGGTGCACCGCCTCGTCGACCCGGGCGGCGCGGCACAGGGTGCGGCCGATGATCCAGAGCAGGCTGCCAATCCAGAGGCGCCTGCCGGTGGCAAGCAGGGCGTCAGGGCGCATGGGAACCTCCGCTGATGGCGGACCAGAAGAGGGCGAAGGCGCTCTCCTGCCAGTGGGGGTCTTCTCCCAGTTCAGGCTGATCGACAAAGAGGGAGGCGCAGGCCAGAAACTGGCCCTGGCACACCTCCAGCATCAGGGCCGGCGGGGCCGACATCAGCTCGCCACTGGCCTGGCCCCGGGCGAGCAGGCTCGGCAGAAAATGCAGGGTCTCCGCCAGGATCTGGCTGCGCAGGGGGCGGGCCAGCAGGGGGGAGTGGAAAAAGCCCAGCACGAACCTGAGCTCACGGGGGTGGGCCTGCATCCAGCCCATGGCCTGGTGCCAGTAGTGGCGGGCCTGCTCCTGGAGCGGCAGGGCGGCATCGGCCTCGGTGATGGCGGCGCCAAGGCGTGTCTTGATGTCCTGGTAGAGGCTCTGGATCAGCACCTCCTTGCTGGGAAAGTGATGAAACAGGGTGCCATTGGCCACCCCGGCCGCCTTGGCGATGCGGGCGGTGGCGGCGCCCTGCAGGCCATCCTCGGCGCACAGGGCCAGGGCGGCATCCAGGATCTGGCGGCGTTTGTCGGTCATGGTCTCTCGCATCTCGCCTCCTAGCGCAGGAACAGGGCCATCATCAACCGCTGGTACCAGCGCCGATAGGGGGGGTGAATGAGGGAGCCTGTGCTGAAGCGCCCGCGGCGCAGCACGGTTTTCGCCTTGGAGAAGGTGAGAAACCCCTCGCGGCCGTGATAGTGGCCCATGCCGGAGGGACCGATGCCGCCGAAGGGGGCATCGTCCGCCGCCACCTGGAACAGACTCTCGTTGATGGCCATGCCCCCGGCGTGGGTCTCCCGGATGAGGCGGCGCTGCAGCGTCTCGTCCAGGCTCATCAGATAGAGCGCCAGGGGGCGGGCCCGGGCCGCCACATAGGCCAGGGCTTCCTCGATGTCGTCATAGGGCACCAGGGGCAGCAGGGGGCCGAAGATCTCCTGCTGCATCACCTGGCAGTGGCCGGGCACCTCGGTCAGCAGGTGGGGCACCAGTTTGCGGGTGGCGTCATCCCGGGCGGGCGTGACGCAGGAGTGGATCTGGGCGCCGGCCTGCCTCGCCTCCTCCAGCCAGGCGATGAGCCGCTCGTACTGGGGGGGGTTGATGATGGCGCCATAATCCGGGCTCTCGAGCCCCTGGGGGTAGAGGCGGCTAAAATGGGCCTGATAGGCCTCGATAAAGGCCTGCTCCTGCCCCCTCGGCAGCAGCACGTAGTCGGGGGCCACGCAGATCTGGCCGGCGTTGAGGCTCTTGCCGAAGATCATCCGCTCCACCGCCAGGGCCAGGGGCATGTCGGGGGCGATGAGACAGGGGCTCTTGCCGCCGAGCTCCAGGGTGAGGGGGGTGAGCTGGGGGGCGGCCGCGGCCATCACCAGCCGACCCACCGCCGTGGAGCCGGTGAAGATGAGATGGTCGAAGGGGAGGGCGCTGAAGGCGGCCGCGATCCCCGCATCCCCCTCGATGACCACCACCTCGTCACCGCCGAGGGCCTCATCGAGCAGGGTGCGCAGCACGGCGTTGGTGTGAGGGGTGAACTCGGAGAGCTTGATCATGGCGCGGTTGCCGGCGGCGAGGGCGCCGATGAGGGGCCCGAGGCTCAGCATCACCGGGAAATTCCAGGGCACCATGATGCCGACCACGCCGAGGGGCTGATAGTGCACCTCGACCCTGGCGGGGGCCAGCAGCAGGCCGGAATGACGGCACTCCGGTTTCATCCACCCCTTGAGCCGTTTCAGGGTGTAGTTGATCTGCATGACGCAGGGGAGCACATCGGCGATCAGGCTGTCGTAGTCGCTGCGCTGGCCGTAGTCCCGGGCCAGGGCCTGACACAGTGCCTGTTTGTGGCGCAGCAGCCCCTGCTTGAGGGCATCAAGTCTGGCGCGGCGGGACGCCAGATCCGGCATGGGGGTGGCCTGGCTGGCCTGCCTGAGCCGATGCAGCTGCTCGGGGAGGGAGAACTTGTCCGGTGAGGCGGGGGTGACGGTGGTGTCCATGGCATGCTCCGCACGAAAAGTGACCGACTGATTAGTCGGTCCAAATCTAGCGATTCGTTGCCGACTTGTAAACTGGGCGAGGGCAGAGGGTGGCTGCCAGTGGGCAGCGTTGCCCGGAACTGTGTCCGGGCTCCCATTTTTGAGGCATCCGGATTGGTCTTCTATCTAATAAGGGGTAATTGTGGGTCACCAACTCGGAGGGAGAACCGCACATGACCAGGGAATTGCATAGCTTGCTGGCCCGGCTGGATGACGTGATCGCGCGCATGCCGGACAGTTTCAATACCTATGAGTTTGCCCAGAAGCTGGCGCTGCAACATCAGCAGGAGTATTTCGCCGCAGGCCACTCCCTGGCGGGCCAGGAGAAGAACCTGCTGCGCCTGCTCCACGAGAAGATTGCCCTGGCGCTGGCGAGCCATGAGGGCGTCATCGAGGGGGCACTGCTGCCCTGCATGACCCCCTGGGGAGAGCGCGCCACCTCACCCCGCTGGCACCGCAAGCACTGACCCGACAACAACATGAAAAGGCCCCGAGGGGCCTTTTCATGTTTGGGGTCGCACCTACTGGACCAGCCTGCGGGCCTGCCAGTAGCGGCTGTTCCAGTAGACGTTGTCGAGGCGAGAGCGGATCACGCCCTTGCTGGTGGAGGCGTGGATGAACTCACCTGCCCCGGTGTAGACCCCGACGTGGTACTGCTGCCAGCCGGTCTTGAAGAAGACCAGGTCCCCGTGCTGGAGACGGTATCTGTCCACCGGGCGGCCGAGGCTCGCTTGGGATTCCGTGGTGCGGGGCAGGGTGAAGCCCAGCACCTGGCTGTAGGCGAGCTGGGTGAAGGCGGAGCAGTCGAGACCGGCGCGGCTGGTACCGCCCATGCGATAGGGCACGCCGCGCCACTGCTGATAGAAGTTGTCGAATGCGCCGCTCTGGCGCACGGGAGGGGGAGGCTCCGGCGTGCTGGAGCAGGCGGCGAGAAGCAGGGCCAGCAGGGGCAGCAGCAAGGTGCGAAACATCTCAACTCCTTGATAGGGCACGGGGTTCATCATAGACGATGATCCTGCCTGGAACCTGAATGACAACGGCATTGACGAGTGGCCGCCTGTGGGGCAGCCACTGGATCACCCCGCCGGTTTGGGGGTAATGAGCGGCGTCAGCAGCTCGGCAATCTTGTAGAAGGTCTGTACCCGGGTGGTGCTGGGGCGCCACACCAGGCCTATCTCCCGATAGGGTTTCTCCCCGGGCAGGGGAATGGCCACCAGGTCCGTGTTGTCGAGGATGCCCGCATCTATGGCCATCTGGGGCAGGAAGGTGGTGCCAAGACCGGCCCCCACCATCTGCACCAGGGTGTGCAGGCTGGTGGCGGCGAACGGGTTGATCTTGCTCTTGTCCCGCAGCCGGCAGGCGCTCACCGCGTGCTCCGTCAGGCAGTGCTCCCGCTCCAGCAGGAAGATGCTCTGGTTGGGCAGCTCCTTGTAGTCGAACGGCATGTGCAGGCCCGCCGCCATGTGGGAGGGCATCACCATGTGGAAGGGATCCTGGCCGACGGTCTTGCTGTGGAAGCCGCCGATCTCAACCGGCAGCGCCAGGATCAGCAGATCGAGCTGCCCCTGCTCCAGCTGCTTGAGCAGATTGGTGGTGGTGTCTTCCCGCAGCAGCAGCTCCAGATCCGGATAGGCCTTGCCGCACACCTGCAGCAGCTTGCTCAGCAGGAAGGGGGCGATGGTGGGGATGCAGCCAAGGCGCACCGTGCCGTGCATGACGCCCCCCTGCTGCTGTCCCAGCTCCATCAGGTCCCGGGCGTCGGAGAGCAGGTTGCGCGCCCGCGCCACGATTTCCATGCCGACCGGCGTCATGATGAAGCTCTTGTGATCCCGCTCCACCAGTTGCAGGTTCATCATGTCCTCCAGGGTCTGGATCCCGGTACTCAGGGTCGACTGGCTGACATGGCAGGCCTTGGCGGCGCGGTTGAAATTCTTGTGCTCGTCCAGAGCGACCAGATACTGGAGCTGCTTCAGGCTGGGCCAACGTTGCATAGGAGAAACCCGATCGATGCTATCTATTTGATTTGATTAATCTACCATCGAGAAGCCCCGTTGTCGTCGACAAATCGGTGCCCCCTGGCAGGCGCACTGCCTCACGCACATGGGTGGCCTGCGCCGATGAGCTGGTCACCCCTCATTGGTCAGGAGCTTATCCCCTTGTGCCGCGCCATTGAAGGGGCGCCGCCATGGGATGTGACGGGGATCGGCCTTCGGGCGGGGCGCCCTGCGCGCAGGAGCGGCCATAAAAAAACGCGCCGGTGGGCGCGTTTTTGCAGAAGGGGGGGGCGGACTATTCGTCGAAGATACCGAAGTGATCCTTGGCGAAGTTGACCCGCTGCTCCACGTTCATCTTGACCTGACCCAGCTTCTCGATGGTCTTGAGGTTGGGCACCAGGCCGCGACCGTTGGCGATCTGGATGGCAAGGCCCGGACGGGCGTTGAGCTCCAGCAGCATGGGGCCGCGGAACTTGTCCAGCACCATGTCGGTCCCGATATAGCCAAGACCGGACATCTCGTAGCAGGAGGCCGCCAGGTTGAGCAGGGTGTCCCAGTGGGGCACCTTCAGATCGTAGAGATCCAGGCCGGTGTCCGGGTGGTGGCGCAGCGGGTTGCCAAACTGCACCGCCCGCAGGGCGCGGCCGGTGCGCAGGCACAGGCCCACCCCCACGGCGCCCTGGTGCAGGTTCGCCTTGCCGTCGGAAGCCGAGGTGGAGAGGCGCATCATGGCCATCACCGGGAACCCCTTGAAGATGATCACCCGGGCATCGGGGACCCCTTCGAAGGAGTAGCCGTCGAACACGTCGTCGAAGTTGATGAGCCCTTCCACCAGCGCCACGTCGGGCTTGCCGCCGAGGGAATAGAGCCCCGCCAGGATGTTGGAGACATGGCGCTCCAGATCCTGGCCGTTGGCGGCGCTGCCGTTGGGCTTGTAGAAGAGGCCGTCCTCCTGGCGCAGGATCACCAGGATCCCCTTGCCGCCGGAGCCGCGGGCCGGCTTGATGCAGAAGCCCGGCCAGTCCTTCACCAGCTCGGTGATGCGAGTCACGTCGTGCTGCTCGCGGATGGTGCCGATGAGTTCAGGCACCGTCACCCCCGCATCCAGCGCGATGCGCTTGGTCTTGAGCTTGTCATCCACCAGCGGATAGAGGCGGCGCGGGTTGTAGCGGCTGATATAGGAGTGGTTACGCTTGTTCATGCCGAGGATGCCTGCCTGGGACAGGCTCCACGGACTGGTGTATTTCTGCCAGAACCACATCTGTTACTTGTCCTTACCCGGGGTGGCACCAGACTTCATCTCGTCCACCAGCGGCTTGAAGCGCTTGAGCTCGCTCAGCTTGTAGCCGGTGTAGTTACCCATCAACAGCACGGTCGCCATCAGCACCAGCTGCAGGCCGAGGAAGTTGAAGGTGAGGTGGCGAATGAGCTCGTTGTCCATGGCCAGGTAGGCGATGACCGCCACCAGCAGGGAGCCGCCACCCTGGCGGAACACCTCTTTGGGACCCTCTTCTTCCCACAGGATGGACATGCGTTCGATGGTCCAGGAGAGGATGATCATCGGGAAGAAGGTGATCTTCATGCCGTCGGTCAGCCCCAGCTTGAAGGCGAACGCCGAGAAGATGCCGATCATCGAGATCACCATGATGATGATCGCCGATATTCGGGCGACCAACAGCAGGTTGAGCCTCGAGAGGTAGGAACGGATCACCAGGCCGGTGCCGACGATCAGCAGGAAGCCGATGAGGCCGGTGACCAGCGAGGTCTGGATGAAGGCGACCGCGATCAGCACCGGCATGAAGGTGCCGGAGGTCTTGATCCCCACGATGACCCGCAGGAACACCACCATCAGCACGCCGATGGGGATGAGCAGCAGACCCTTGAACAGGGCTTGCTCTTCCAGGGGCAGGCTGTGGATGGAGAAGTTCATCATCTCGGATTTTTCGAACTTCTGGGCCAGGGCCACGTTGACCGGTTGCTCCTGCTCGATCATCGAGAAGGTGACGCGGGAGTTGTGACCGCCGGTGACGTCCAGTAGGGCGCCGGAGTTGTACTCCCACAGCAGCAGGTTGGCCGGTTGACCCTGTTCACCGCTTTGCGGGTTGAACAGCTTGTAGTCGGTCGGGCTGTTGAAGACCTGCAGGTAATCCACCAGCTCCTGACGGCGACGGCCATCTTCCAGGCTGAGGGCGTGAACCACCCGGGCCGGGACGTCCGCGTTGTTGAGCAGCTCGGCAATCAGATTGGCGCGGCTCTTGTGGGACTTGAGCAGCTCGGCATTCTGTTCCTGCTTCTCGATCTCCTTGATGATCTCGCGGGTCAGGGTGTAGCCGTCGGCGGAGCGCTCCTGGGCGCGCTCCAGGATCTGCTTCATGGCCGTGGCGTAGGGCTCGCTCTCGATCTGCTTCTCGATGGCGGGCGGCTGCGGGTTGGCGGCGGGCTTGGCATGGGCATCGGCCATCATGTCGACCCGGTAGTAGAGCTCCTGACGGCCGGAGGCGGCGCGGATGGACCACTCGGCGCGGGCATCCCCGTCTTTTTCCACGAACGACAGACCATAGCCCGGGCTCGCGGCGTTCTCGTTCATCAGGGTGAAGCCGGGCTGGGTGCCCGGAATGGCCAGGGAGGCGATCACCGGCTCGCCGGTGGCCTCGAACTCGAGCTTGGCTTCGATGGACCAGATCTGGCGCTTTTCACCCGGCGTGAGCGGGACGTCCAGCGCGATGTGATGATAGAAGGTCATCCCCAGGCCGACGATGTAGAGCAGGGCGACCAGCAGATAGAACGGCTTACGGGAAACCATGGATTATTTCACATCCTTGAGCTTGGGTTTGGGTTGGATATATTCGCGGGCCACGTCGACCACGGCGATGTCTTTGAGGAATTCACGGCCCAGCAGCACGGGGAAGGTCATGTCGCTGCGGTCCTTCAGGGTAAATTCCGCCTTCTCGGTCATGTCGCCGATGCGCACGGCGAGGCGGACCACGGGGCGACGGTCGAGATCGTCGGCGGAAGCCTGACGGACCCGCACGTGACGCACCAGGGGGGCTTCAATCTGGATCTTGTCGTCCATCTCCTGGTGGCTCAGGAAGAAGCGCACCCAGTTCTTGCCGTTGCGCTCGAAGATGGTGATCTCCTGAGCGCTGATGGAGGAGGTGGTGGCGCCGGTGTCGACCCGGGCCTGGAAGGCGTCGTTGGCGGCGTCAACCCAGATCCACTCCGCTTCACCCACCAGCAGCTTGCCATCGACGGTGTGGCCCTGGCTCGGCGCCGGGCACTTCTCGGTGGGAATGGGCATGGCCTTGGGCGGCTCGGGAGGCAGGGTAGCCAGCTTGCTGTCGACTTTCTTCACGGACTCTTTCATGTTGGTGACATCGGTGTTGAGCTGAACCAGCAGGTGCTGTTGCTGCACATACTGCTTCTGTTGCTGTTCCATGGATGTTTGCAGACGTTGCTCGCTCAACGAGATCTCGTTGCGCAGCTCGGCCAGCGTCAGGGTCGGGGCCGGGGGGGCTTTTTCCATACTGACACACCCGCCGAGACTGAGCAGGGAGAGCAGGGTCATTCCTTTTAATTTGCTTTTCATGTCATTCATTTAACTGTGCTTCCTGGAATTGGGTCAGTGTAACTTCCACAGCCGCCATCGGCTAGTCTTTGGCCTTTCTGGCGATCAGTACGGCACGTTTGGGTGCCGGGTATCCTTCGACCGTGAGTGCAGGATTGTGTGGATCCAGATAGTCACTCAGGGACTCGTTAATCATCCAGTCGGTACGACGCTGTTCGTCGGTGCTGGTCATATTCTCGTCGACGATGCGCACATCGGTGAACCCGCAGCGCTCGACCCAGCGTGTGAGGGCCGCGCTCGAGGGGAGGAACCAGACGTTGCGCATCTTGCCGTAGCGATCGGAGGGCATCAGCACCTGGTTTTCGTCGCCGTCCACCACCAGGGTCTCGAGCACCAGCTCCCCATCGTCTTTGAGCTGGTTGCGCAACTGCTCGATGTGCTCGATGGGGGACTTGCGATGATAGAGCACCCCCATGGAGAAGACGGTGTCAAAGGCGCGCAGCGCCGGCAGCTCCTGGATACCGAGGGGCAGCAGGTGGGCGCGCTGGTCGTTGTCCATGAAGTGGCGAATGGCCTCGAACTGGCAGAGGAACAGCGGGCTCGGGTCGATGCCGACCGCCAGTTTCGCCCCTTCCCCCACCATGCGCCAGAGGTGGTAGCCGCTGCCGCAGCCCACGTCCAGCACGTAGCGGCCCTGGAGCGGGCTGATGTGGGGCAGCACCCGATCCCACTTCCAGTCGGAGCGCCACTCGGTGTCGATGTGGATGCCGTGCACATGGAAGGGGCCCTTGCGCCAGGGCATGAGCTGGCGCAACAGGCTCTCGGTCTTCTTGCGCTCACCCTCTCCCAGGCTATCGGAGCCGCCGATGGCGACCCGCTCTTTGAGCTCGATCCGGCCGGGGGCCACGACGGGCAGCTTGGCGAGGGCGCGGTTCCAGCGCGGCAGATCCCCGTGCAGGTTGTCGTGCTGCCAGGCGTGCAGCTGGGCGGGCAGGGTGTGCAGCCAGTGGCTCAACCTGTTCTTGGCGATCAGTTGATAAAAATGGGCGAAATCGATCATGGCTTAGTTGGTGTCGCTGGCTTTGATGGCAATCATGGAGCCGAAGTTGAAGCACTGGAACCAGAGGTCCAGGTGGGTGAAGCCGGCGTCCCGCAGGCGCGCCTGATGGACCGCCAGGGTGTCGGTGCGCATCACGTTCTCAAGGGCGGTGCGCTTCTGGCTGATTTCCAGTTCGCTGTAGCCGTTGGCCCGTTTGAAGTCGAGGTGCAAGTCGATGAGCAGCTCGTTGACCTGCTCGTCATCGAAGCGGAACTTCTCGCTCAGGATGAGGATGCCGCCGGGGCGCAGGCCGTCAAAGATGCGCGCGATGAGGGCGGCCCGCTTCTCGGGGGCGACGAACTGCAGGGTGAAGTTGAGCACCACCACGGAGGCGTTCTCGATGGGGATGTCGCAGATGTCCGCCTCCACCAGCTCCACCGGCACCTCGGACTTGAAGCCCGAGAGGTGAGCGCGGGCCCGCTCGATCATGGGGTGGGAGAGATCCACCGCCGTGATCTGGCAGCCGGGCTGGGTGACGTGGCGGCGCATGGCCTGGGTCGCGGCGCCGAGGGAGCAGCCGAGATCGTAGAGGCGGCTCTGGGGCTGGGCGTAGCGGGCGGCCATCATGCCGATGGCGGAGATGATGTTGCTGTAACCGGGCACCGAGCGCTGGATCATGTCGGGGAAGACGTCGACGACCTGCTCGTCAAAGCAGAAGTCTCCCAGACGGGCAATGGGGGCGGCAAAAATCTGATCGTGCATGCTGACGCAACCTGACAGCCGGTGTGGTGGGCGGCTGTTTTATTCAATTGAATCTTGGGTGGACGGGCATCGAAATGGCGTCGTCACCGGTTGACGAACGGGGTGGCTTGCTCCGGGATCCTTCGGGCTGCCCCTGTTCGCAACGGGCCATGGTCCGGGCCCTCAGGGTGCCGGGCTGGGGTGGGCAACGCATTGCCATGCACCCAGGCCCGGGACCTTACTTGGGGCGCTAGTGTAGAGGAAAGGCGGGCGTTTGTCTTGACGCCAACCCCGGTGGGACCACAAAAAAGCGGCTTTTTTTGGGGATGGAGAAGGGGCGGGGAGGGGGCCGCTCAAAAGGGCAGCACCCCCTGGCGGGCGCGATCGTTTTCTCCCGGCCAGGGGGCCATCTCCTGGCCGAGCAGGCGGCTGATCTGCCGTGCGAGTTCGGGGGCCCGGGCATTGTCGGCGGTGTGGACAAAGAGGTAGAGATCCTTGCCCTCCTGGAGCCATTGTTTCCAATGTGGCAACCATGGTGGCAAAAAAGGGTGATTGTCCTCGATTTGAGGCAAACCAATCAGGCGCACCACCGGGGCACCCCCTGTGGCCAGCAGATGGACCGGCAACCTGGGTTTCTTGCCCTGGGCATCGATCATGGCGGCCGTGGTGGCGGGCACCGAGAAGAGCGGGCGGCTGTCGAGCATGATGCGATTGATGCCCCGCGCCATCAGCATCCGGTTGAGGGCCCGTTCCGCCTCCCCCTTGGCGAAGAAATCGGGGTGGCGCACCTCGAGGGCATAGGTGAAATCCTGGGGCAGCCGCGCGAAGAAGGCATCCAGACGGGCCAGCCCCTCTGGCCCGAAGCGGGCGGGCAGTTGCAGCTTGAGCAGCCCCAGCTTGTCGTGCAGGGGGGTCAGCAGGCGGATAAAGTCGCTGACCTGTTTGTCCGCGCTCACCAGATCGCTCTGGTGGCTGATCTCCTTGGGAAACTTGAAGCTGAAGCGAAAGTGGGCGGGGACCGCATCGGCCCAGCGCCGCACCGTCTCGGGGGTCGGCGAGGCGTAGAAGGTGGTGTTGCCCTCCACGGTGTTGAACACCCGGGCGTAGTGGGCGAGGTGTTCGGCGGGTTTGGCATTCACACCCAGAAGTTGACCGGGCCAGGCCGGATGTGACCACTGGGGCAGGCCCAAATAGAGGCTCATGACGGTTCCTGTCTGCGTGGTGAGGGCTTTTCTCCTCCTTTTTGCGCGAGAACAACAAAAAACAGGGCAAAGGAGGCTGCGGGCCATTTTACCCAAATGGAGGTTTTCCTCTATAATGCCAACCCTTTTGTTTGCCACATTGTCGTAATGCGCGCGACCGAGCCCCCGGGTGGCGATGATCGCGCCCCGGCAGTTGCCAGACAACGACGCTTGCCAACGCCTTCGCCCCCAGTCGTCATCCCCGCCGGGATCGCGGGGACGCGCCGGCATTGGCGGCAAGAGTCCGGCTCGGGGAGCCGGACGACCCGAGACAGATTTCAAACCGGGCAGGAAGCAGGATCTGGCCAGCTGTGAGACAGACGGTGCTTGCCAGTCGTGCCCGGCGACCCAGGATGAACCGTCTCTCTACCATTTCGAAGGAAGAAGTCCATGCGCTCTATCTATTGCGGACAGGTCAATGAGGCCCATGCCGGGCAGACCATTACATTGTGCGGTTGGGTCCATCGTCGTCGTGATCTCGGCGGCCTCATCTTTATCGACATGCGCGACCGCGAGGGCATCGTGCAGGTGTTCTTCGATCCGGACAAGCCGGACGCCTTTGCCCTGGCCTCCGAGCTGCGCGGCGAGTTCTGCATCCAGGTGACCGGTGTGGTGCGTACCCGCCCCGACTCCCAGCGCAACAGCGACATGGCCACCGGTGCCATCGAGGTGTTCGCCCACGAGCTGACCATCATCAACCGTGCCGAGCCGCTGCCCCTTGACTTCAACCAGGTCAACAGCGAAGAGGTGAGCCTCAAGTACCGCTACCTGGACCTGCGTCGCCCCGAGATGGCCAAGTACCTGAAGACCCGTGCCAAGGCCAGTGCCTTCGTGCGCCGCATCATGGACGAGCACGGCTTCCTCGACATCGAGACCCCGATGCTGACCAAGGCGACCCCGGAAGGGGCCCGTGACTACCTGGTGCCGAGCCGCGTGCACAAGGGCAAGTTCTACGCCCTGCCGCAGTCCCCCCAGCTGTTCAAGCAGTTGCTGATGATGTCCGGGTTCGATCGCTACTACCAGATCGTCAAGTGCTTCCGCGACGAAGACCTGCGTGCCGACCGCCAGCCGGAATTCACCCAGATCGACGTGGAGACCTCCTTCATGACCGCGCCCCAGGTGCGTGAAATCATGGAAGAGATGATCCGCAAGCTCTGGCTGCACATCCTGAACGTGGACCTGGGTGACTTCCCCATCATGACCTTCGACGAGGCCATGCGCCGCTTCGGCTCCGACAAGCCGGACCTGCGCCTGCCCATGGAGCTGGTCGATGTGGCCGATCTGCTGACCGAGGTGGAGTTCGCCGTGTTCGCCGGCCCCGCCAAGGATCCGAAAGGCCGTGTGGCGGCCCTGAAGGTACCGGGCGGCGCGGAGCTGTCTCGCAAGCAGATCGACGAGTACACCAAGTTCGTCGGCATCTACGGTGCCAAGGGCCTGGCCTGGATGAAGGTCAACGACGCCGGGAGCGGCATCGAAGGGGTGCAGTCCCCGGTGGCCAAGTTCCTCTCTGATGCCATCGTGCGCGAGATCCTGGCCCGTACCGGCGCGATGGATGGCGACATCATCTTCTTCGGCGCCGACTCCAAGAAAGTGGTGTGCGATGCCATGGGCGCCCTGCGCCTGAAGGTGGGCCGCGATCTGGGCCTGGTGGAGAACGTCTGGAAGCCCCTGTGGGTCATCGACTTCCCCATGTTCGAGGAAGATGGCGAAGGCGGCCTGGCGGCCATGCACCACCCCTTCACCGCCCCGAGCAACCTGGGCCCGGCCGAGCTGAAAGCGAACCCGGTGGGCGCTTACGCCAACGCCTACGACATGGTGATCAACGGCTACGAAGTGGGTGGCGGTTCTGTCCGTATCCACAACAGCGAGATGCAGTCCACCGTGTTCGACATCCTGGGGATCACCCCGGACGAGCAGCGCCTGAAGTTCGGCTTCCTGCTGGATGCCCTGAAATACGGCACCCCGCCCCACGCCGGCCTGGCCTTCGGTCTGGACCGCCTCAGCATGCTGCTGACCGGCACCGACAACATCCGGGATGTCATCGCCTTCCCGAAAACCACGGCGGCCGCCTGTCTGATGACAGACGCCCCGAGCTTTGCCAACCCGGCCCAACTGGGCGAGCTGGCGATTGCGACCACCGTCAAGGGTGACGAATAAGCCGTTATCGGCAACAAAGGCCGCAGCGATGCGGCCTTTCCCGTTTCCCCCTGGGCGCAACCAGTGTTACTGAAATTTCCAACTATAACGGAGAGTCCCTATGGCAGGTCACAGTAAATGGGCCAACATCAAACACCGCAAGGCGGCGCAAGACGCCAAGCGCGGCAAGATCTTCACCAAGCTGATCCGCGAAATCACCACCTCCGCGCGTCTGGGTGATGCCGATCCTGCCAACAACCCCCGCCTGCGTGCGGCGGTGGCGGCAGCCCTGACCAGCAACATGACCCGCGACACCATCAACCGCGCCATCGCCCGTGGGGCCGGCGGCGGTGACGGCGAGCAGCTCGAGACCATCGTGTACGAAGGGTACGGCCCGGCCGGTTCCGCCGTCATGGTGGAGTGCCTGACCGACAACCGCAACCGTACCGTGGCCGAAGTGCGTCACGCCTTCAGCAAGTGCGGCGGCAACCTGGGGACCGACGGCTCCGTGGCCTATCTGTTCACCAAGAAGGGGGTGCTGACCTTCGTGGGCGCCGATGAAGACGCCCTGATGGACGCCGCGCTGGAAGCCGGTGCCGACGACGTGGTGACCGAAGAGGACGGCTCCATCGAGGTGTATACCACCCCGAACGATTTCGGCACCGTGCTGGACGGTCTGGAAGCTGCCGGCTTCAAGCCCGAGAGCGCCGAAGTGACCATGATCCCCTCCACCGAGGCGGAACTGGATGCCGAGACCGCGCCCAAGCTGATGCGCCTCATCGACATGCTGGAAGATCTGGACGATGTGCAGGAGGTGTACCACAACGGCTCCATCTCCGACGAGATCGCCGCGACCCTGTGATTGCCTCTCGGGAACGCTGTGATCCCCAAGGGCAAGGGGAGGGCGACCACAACGGTCCTCTTCCCCTGCTCCGACGAGATTGCCGCGACCCTGTAATTGCCTCTCGGGAACGCTGTGAGACCCAGGGCAGGGGGGAGGGCGACCACAACGGTCCTCTCACCCGGCTCCGACGAGATTGCCGCGACCCTGTTCAGGTTCGCGAACACACAGGTGCGACACCTTGTTTACCTTCGCAAGAACGGCAGCTCGGGCTGCCGTTTTTTTATGTGCCAGACCGCGCACCTCCCCTTGTGGTTCGATTTCCTCTCTTAATGTTCGCTTAAGTTTGCCGTCCTAGGATGACCCCGTATCTGGACCTCCCTGGCTCTTGTCCTGTTTTTCAGGGCCGAGTGTCGGGATGGTCACCACGAAGCCTGCTGGCAGGTTGTTAGTTCCACTGGTTTGTCGGAGTCTCTCTATGCGTCTCACTCTGGGAGTGATGAAGGTCAATCTGTTGCTGGTGCTGCTGTTTGCACTGGTCTTCAACTGGCCCATTTTCCTGCACTTTTATCGCATTCTCAGCGCCCTTGAACACGTCAAGGCGGGGTTTGTCCTCTCCATTCCCCTGGTACTGGTGGCGGCCCTCAACGCGGTGTTCCTGCCCTTTACCTTCCGTTATCTGCTCAAGCCCTTTTTCGCCTTGCTCATCCTGACCGGCTCCCTGGTCAGTTACGCCATGCTCAAGTACGGGGTGATCTTCGACATGGGCATGATGCAGAACATCATCGAGACCAACAGCGGGGAGGCGGGCTCCTACCTCAACGGCTCCGTGGTGCTCTGGTTCCTGCTGACCGGCCTGCTGCCGGTGCTGGTCCTGCTGTGGGTGAAGATTGAGTACCCCCGTCCCTGGTACAAGGGACTGGGTCTACGCCTCGGTTCCATCGCCCTCTCCTTGCTGTTTCTGATGGGGGCTGCCGCCCTCTATTACCAGGATTACGCCTCGGTCGGGCGCAACAACAAGTCCCTCGGCAAGGAGATAGTGCCCGCCAACTATGTGCACGGGCTCTACAAGTACGCCCGGGATGTGGTCTTCGCCACTCCCATTCCCTACCAGCAGATCGGCACCGATGCCAGGGTGATCGGCCAGCATGAGAAGCCGACCCTGATGTTCCTGGTGGTGGGGGAGACGGCCCGCAGCCAGAACTACTCCCTCAACGGCTACAAGAAGGAGACCAACGGCTTCACCGAGAAGGAGGCCAATGTGGTCTCGTTCAGGAACGTGCGCTCCTGCGGCACCGCCACGGCGCTCTCCGTGCCCTGCATGTTCTCGAACATGACCCGGCGCGGCTATGACGAGGCCAGGGCCCAGTCCCAGGATGGCTTGCTGGACGTGCTGCAACATGCCGGGATCTCGGTGCTCTGGAAGGAGAACGACGGCGGCTGCAAGGGGGTGTGCAAAAACGTTCCCACCATCGAGATTGAGCCCAAGGCATTCCCCGCATACTGCTCCGGCAATGCCTGTCATGACGAGGTGCTGTTGCAGGGGCTGGATCAGCAGATCGCCGACATGCAGGGCAAGCAGGGCAGCAAGCTGGTAGCCTTCCACCTGATGGGCAGCCACGGTCCGACCTACTATCGCCGCTACCCGGCCGCCGATCGCGTCTTCCTGCCGGACTGCCCGCGCAGCGACATCGAGAACTGCAGCAACGAAGAGCTGGTGAACACCTATGACAACACCATCCGCTATACCGACAAGGTGCTGGCCCAGCTCATCGACAAGCTCAAGAGCCTGGAGAGCCAGTACAACGTGGGGCTGGTCTATCTGTCGGATCACGGTGAATCCCTCGGCGCCATGGGGCTCTATCTGCACGGCACCCCCTACAAATTCGCACCGGACGATCAGACCCGGGTGCCGCTCCTGACCTGGTTCTCTCCCCAGTTGCAGGCAGACCGTCAGCTCAATCTGGATTGCCTGCAACAGGAGGCAGCCAGCAAGCGCTTCTCCCACGACAACCTGTTCCACTCCATGCTTGGCATCATGGACGTGCAGACCCAGGTCTATGACGGCAAGCTGGATCTGTTCAAGCCGTGCCGGGCGGGGTAAACCTGCGAAAACAGACCATAAAAAAACGGCAGCCACCGGCTGCCGTTTTCGTGTCCGAAGGGGTAGGCCTTACTTTTGCTCCATGATGATCTGCAGCAGATCCCCTTCCAGCAGGGAGCGCTTGACCAGGGCGAAGCCGCCGATGGTGGGCTGGTTCTGGAAGCGCGCCTTCACGATGGGCAGGCCGCGATGGAAACTTGGCAGAGACTGGTGCTCGACACAGCGGCGGATGGCCGGGATCAGGATCTCTTCGGCGGCGGTGATTTCACCGGCGATGAGCACCTTCTGGGGGTTGAACAGGTTGACCGTGATGGCGATGGCGCGCCCCAGGTGCTCCCCTACGTTCTCGATCACGCTGCGGGCCAGCTCGTCACCGGCCACCGCCGCCTTGCACACCTCCTGGATGGTGATGTGCTTCTCTTGCAGCGAACTCAGGTGACCGCGGCTGATGAGTTCCTTCACCTTGTCGACGATGGCCTCGTTGGAGGCGATGGTCTCGAGGCAGCCGAAGTTGCCGCAGTGGCAGCGCTTGCCGAGCGGTTCGACCTGGATGTGGCCTATTTCACCGACGTTGCGGTTCTGGCCGAGAAACACCTTGCCCTTGGTGATGATGCCAGATCCCGTCCCTTGGTGGACACTCACCAAGATGGAGTCCATGCAGTCGCGGGACTCGCCGAAGAAGTGTTCGGCCAGCGCCAGCGAACGGGTGTCGTTGCCCACGTAGCAGGGGAGGTTGAAGTGGTGCTCCAGGAGCTTGGCGAGCCCCAGGTTGCGGATCTGGTAGGTGGGGGTGTAGATGACCATGCCGGATTCCGGGTTGACCAGACCCGGCATGGTCAGCGCGATGCTGATGAGGTTGCGGCTGCGATCCTGATTGGCGTCGATGAAGGCGCCAATCTCCCGCAGCAGCATGTCCACCACGGGTTGCTGCTCGATCTCGGTCACCTGGGTGATGTGTTGATCGAGCTCCTTGCCGTCGAGGTCATACAGGGAGAGCTGCAGGTAGCCGCGACCCAGCTTGGCGGACACAAACTGGAAGCGATGCTTGATGGTGGTCAGGGAGATGGCGCGGCGCCCGCCAGTGGAGGCTTGCGGCGAGGTTTCCCTGATGAGACCGTGCTCGATCAGTTGCCGGGTTATCTTGGTCACGCTGGCCGGGGCCAGCTGACTCAACTCGGCAATTTTGACCCGCGAGATGGGCCCCTGCAGGTCAATGAGGCGATAGACGACCGCACTGTTTACCTGCTTGATAAGATCTACGTTTGCTATTTGTCCGCCAGTCATAGTGTCACTGTGTTGTGTAGTGTCCGTTAACCACGGTCCCGCAGACCGCGAAGGCCTGATCAAAGACGGTGAGGTTGGCAATTTTTCCGACCTGGATACTACCGAGACGCGAGTCCCATCCAATGGCGCGAGCGGGGTAAAGGGTGGCCATTCTCAGTGCTTCGTCGAGCGGCAATCCGACCTGTTTGACCAGATTTTCCACCCCTTCGATCATGGTGAGGGCGGAGCCGCCGAGTGTACCATTCTCATCGACGCACTGACCATCGCGGAAATAGACGGTTGCGCCGCAAAAATCAAATTTCTCAAAGCCTTCCGGTGCACCTGCCGCCGCGGTGGCATCGGTGACCAGCACCAGCCGCTCCCCCAGCATCCTGTGCGCCAGGCGCACGTTGGCCCAGTGTACGTGGTGGCCGTCGACGATGATGCCCGCATAGACATCCTTGCGATCGTAGATGGCACCGACCACGCCGGGCTCGCGACCGTTCAGGGTCGGAGTCATGGCGTTGTAGAGGTGGGTGGCAAAGCGCATGCCGTTGTCAAAGCCCGCCATGGCCTGGTCGTAGTTGGCGGCGGTGTGGCCGGCGGAGACCAGGATGCCGGCTTCCACCAGACGGCGGATGTGCTCGGGCTTGTTGCGCTCCGGCGCCAGGGTGATCTTGGCGATGGCGTCCGCGTTGTCGCAGAAGAAGTCGATCATCTCGTCGGCGGGCTGGCGGATCTGTTCGGCCGGGTGGATCCCCTTGCGCTTGAGGTTGGTATAGGGCCCTTCCAGATGGACGCCAAGCACCTCGTTGGGGTGGGCGGCCATGTAGTCGCGGGTGACGGCGACGGCCTGCTTCATGTCCGCATCCGGGCTGGTGATCAGGGTCGGCAGGAAGCTGGTGGTCCCGGATTTCAGGTTGGCCGCCTGCATGGTGGCCAGGGTGTCCGTGGTGATGTGACCGTTGAACATGACGCCACCGCAGCCGTTGAGCTGCACGTCGATGAAGCCGGCGCTGAGGTTGGCGCCCTGGAGGTCAATCTGCTCGATGCCGGCGGGCAGTTCTGCCTGGCGGGAGATGGCGACAATCTTGTCGCCATCGATGACCACGCCATAACCGGTCAGCACGCAGCTGCCGGTGTAGAGAGTGCAATTAGTCAGAGCGTACATGGGGGCTCCTCAGAGGTGTTTGATGTTGTCGGCTTCCAGTTGCTGGAAGTAGCGCACCGTCTTGACCTTCAACTCCATGGTGGAAGGTTCGTCGCACACCACAATCCCTTTCGGATGCAGTTGCAGGGTGGAGATGGTCCACATGTGGTTGACGCTACCCTCCACGGTGGCCTGCAGGGCCTGGGCCTTGGCGTGACCGACCACCAGGATCAGGATCTCTTCGGCGTCCATCAGGGTGCCGACACCCACGGTCAGGGCCAGCTTGGGCACCTGCTCCATGTCGCCGCCAAAGAAGCGGGAGTTGGCGATGCGGGTGTCTTCGGTCAGGGTCTTGACCCGGGTACGGGAAGCCAGGGAAGAGGCCGGTTCGTTGAAGGCGATGTGGCCGTCATTGCCGACGCCGCCCATGAACAGGTGGATTTTGCCGTAGGACTTGATCTTGTCTTCGTAGCGCTGGCACTCGGCCACCAGATCCTCGGCGTTGCCATTGAGGATGTTGATGTTTTCCGGGCGAATGTCCACGTGATTGAAGAAGTTGTTGTGCATGAAGCTGTGGTAGCTCTCCGGATGTTCCTTGGGCAGCCCCACGTACTCGTCCATGTTGAAGGTGACCACGTTCTGGAAGCTCACCTCGCCGGCTTTATGCAGCTCAATCAGGCGCTTGTAGGTGTTGAGCGGGGTGCCGCCAGTGGGCAGACCCAGCACGAAGGGGCGCTCGGCAGTGGGTTTGAACGCATTGATGCGGTCAACGATGTAACGGGCAGACCAGAGACCCACCTGGCTGGCAGACTTCAACGGGATCAGGCGCATTCTATATACCTCAGTACGGTTGCCGCACAGGGAATGACGGCAAGGGACCAGACACGGATTCAAGTTGTTTTATAGCGTAAATAAAGATTGCGAACTAAGCCACATCTATCGGCTACCTTTATCTCTGTTGAGTGATAATGATCACGAAAGCTGGTTTATTAATTTGCGCAGCGAAATAAAACACATAGACTGCCAATCAAGCCTTGATGGCTTATGCGTCGAACGTGATAAGCACTTAATTTCTAGAAAAACACCAACTAAGGAGAGGAACCGTGAACATTCTCGGTTATTTGCAAAAGATCGGCCGTGCCCTGATGGTGCCGGTAGCGGTATTGCCTGCCGCCGCGATCCTGATGGGGATTGGCTACTGGATTGACCCGAACGGTTGGGGTGGCGGAAGCCCTCTGGCTGCGTTTCTGATCAAGGCGGGCGCCGCCATCATCGACAGTATGCCCATTCTGTTCGCCGTCGGCGTCGCTTACGGCATGTCCAAGGATAAAGACGGTTCCGCCGCGCTGGCCGGTCTGGTCGGCTTCCTGGTGGTCACCACCCTGCTGAGCCCGGGCGCCGTGGCCCAGATCAAGGGTATCCCGGCCGACCAGGTGCCGGCAGCCTTTGCCAAGATCAGCAACCAGTTCGTCGGCATCCTGTGTGGTGTCATCGCTGCCGAGCTCTACAACCGCTTCAGCAGCGTGGAGCTGCACAAGGCGCTGGCTTTCTTCTCCGGTCGTCGTCTGGTGCCGATCGTGACCTCCGTGGTGATGATCGTCGTCTCCTTCATCCTGATGGCCGTCTGGCCGGTCATCTACGGTGGCCTGGTGAGCTTCGGTGAATCCATCGTCAGCATGGGCTCCACCGGTGCCGGCATCTATGCCTTCTTCAACCGTCTGCTGATCCCGGTCGGTCTGCACCACGCCCTGAACTCCGTGTTCTGGTTCGACGTGGCCGGCATCAACGACATCCCGAACTTCCTGGGTGGCCAGTCCTCCATCGACGCCGGCAAGGCTGTCGTGGGCGTGACCGGCATGTATCAGGCCGGCTTCTTCCCCATCATGATGTTCGGTCTGCCGGGTGCCGCACTGGCCATCTACCACAGCGCGAAGAAAGAGAACAAAGAGAAGGTTGCGTCCATCATGATCGCTGCCGCCTTTGCCGCCTTCTTCACCGGGGTGACCGAGCCACTCGAGTTCTCCTTCATGTTCGTGGCGCCGGTACTGTACGTCATCCACGCCCTGCTGACCGGTATCTCCGTGTTCATCGCAGCCTCCATGCAGTGGATTGCCGGTTTCGGCTTCAGCGCCGGTCTGGTGGATATGGTGCTCTCCAGCCGCAACCCGCTGGCGACCCAGTGGTACATGCTGCTGGTACAGGGTCTGGTCTTCTTCGGCCTCTACTACGTGGTCTTCCGCGCCGTGATCGCCAAGTTCAACCTGAAAACCCCGGGTCGTGAAGATGACGAAGCCGTGCCGGTACAGGCTCAAACCACCGACCGCACCGAGCTGGCCAAGCAGTATCTGGAAGTGCTGGGTGGTCAGGAGAACCTGGTGACCATCGATGCCTGCATCACCCGTCTGCGTCTGACCCTGAAAGACCGCAGCATCGTTGACGAGCGCAAGCTCAAAGCCCTGGGCGCGGCCGGTGTGGTCAAGCTCGGTGAGCAGAACCTGCAGGTGATTCTGGGCCCATTGGCCGAGATCATCGCCGGTGAGATGAAAGCCCTGCGTTAATCGAGCGACTCGCTCACCTCAAGTCTAAGTCCATTGTTGACATAACTAAGGGCCCCGCCTCGGGGCCCCATATAAAAAAAGCCAAGAAAATCCAACCTTTACTTCAAATGAGAGCAGCAGTTATGAACTTGAAACATTCTCTGTTAGCCATTGCCATGTCTACCGTTTTCGCCGCTCCCGCACTTGCAGCCGATGCTGCCAGGCAAGCGGTGGTCGACGCCCTCGCCAGCAACCTCGTCGTCAAGTACGAAGTCGTCACCAATGACGGTGCCGGCGCCGGTCTTGACTGCCAGGCGCTGGGCTCCGAGTGGGCGAGCTGCGGCGTTGCCAAGCTGCACCTGACCAATACCGGTGCCGACGTCACCTCCAAGGACTGGAGCATCTATGTCTCCTCCATCCGCCGCATCCAGCGGGTGGACAACGACCAGTTCACCATCACCCACCTGACCGGCGACCTCTATCGTTTGACGCCGACCGAGAAGTTCCAGGGCTTTGCCAAGGACGCCACGGTCGAGGTGCCCCTGGTGGTGGAATACTGGGTATTGTTCGAATCTGACATCATGCCGAACTGGTATGTCGCCAGTGAAGGGGCCGAGCCGAAAGTGCTGGCCAGCATGAGCAACATCGACGATGCCAGCACCTACGAGAAGCCGATGCCTGCCGATGGCTGGAAGCGCACCAAGGATGACAACAACATCCTGATGAACAGCGAGACCCGTTTCGCCGCGAACCAGACCAGCACCCTGCTGCCTGCCGGCAAGATTGACGACCGCATCCTGCCAAGCCCCATGAAGCAGGTGGTCAAGGCCGGCCCGCAAATCGACTTCTCCACCATCAAGCTCAATGCCCTTGACCTGCCAAGCGATCGCGCCGAGGCCCTGAAGGCGCAACTGACCAAGCTGGGTGTTACCCTCTCCGACACCGGCTACCCGGTCACCATCAAGCTCGGCAGCAAGCTCAAGCAGGCCGAAGGCTACGACATGACCATCGGCAAGAAGGGCACCGTCATTCAGGGGCACGACGTTGACGGCGCCTTCTGGGGCGCCCAGTCCCTGATCTCTCTGCTGGGGGTTGACGACAAGCTGGTGAGCCAGATGAGCGTTGAGGATGCGCCGCGCTTTGAATACCGTGGCATGCAGACCGACGTGGCCCGTCACTTCAGAAGCCCGGAGACCATGAAGAAGCTGGTTGACCAGATGTCCGCCATGAAGCTCAACGTGCTGCACCTGGGGCTGACCAACGATGAAGGCTGGCGTCTGGAGATCCCGGGCCTGCCGGAGCTGACCGACGTCGGCAGCCAGCGTTGCCACGACGAGTCCGAAACCAAGTGCCTGATGCCGCAGCTTGGCTCCGGTCCGACCAACGACAACCAGGGCTCCGGTTTCTACAGCAAGGCGGACTACATCGACCTGGTACGCTATGCCAAGGCGCGCGGTGTGACCGTGATCCCCGAGATCAACATGCCGGCCCACGCCCGTGCCGCCGTGGCCTCCATGGAGGCGCGCTACAAGCGTCTGATGAGCGAGGGCAAAGAGGCCGAGGCCAACCAGTTCCGTCTGACTGACCCGGCCGATACCTCCAACGTCACCTCGGTGCAGTTCTACGACAAGATGTCCTTCATCAACCCCTGCCAGCCGGGTGCCGCCACCTTCGTGGCCAAGGTGATGGACGAAGTGGCCCAGATGCACCAGGCCGCCGGCCAGCTGCTGACCGCCTGGCACTACGGTGGTGACGAGGCGAAGAACATCATGCAGGGCGGTGGTTACCAGGATCCGGCCGTCACCAAGAAAGAAGATCTGGTGGCCTGGAAGGGCAACGTCGACTCCAGCAAGCAGGACAAGCCGTTCGGCAAGTCCCCCATGTGCCAGAAGATGATCGACGATGGCAAGATCAAGGACGTGGCCGAGCTGCCGGTCTACTTTGCCAAGGAAGTGAGCGAGATGGTCAAGGGCCACGGCTTCTCCACCCTGCAGGCGTGGGAAGATGGCCTGAAGTACGCCACGGATGCCAGCGTATTCGCCACCGACAAGACCCGGGTCAACTTCTGGGAAACCCTCTACTGGGGTGGTTTCAACGAGGCGATGAAGTGGGCGCACAAGGGCTATGACGTGGTGCTCTCCAACCCGGATTACCTCTACTTCGACTTCCCGAACGAGGTACACCCGGCCGAGCGCGGCTACTACTGGGCAACCCGCTTCAACGACACCCGCAAGGTGTTCGCCTTCGCCCCGGAAAACCTGCCGCAGAACGCCGAGACCTCGGTTGACCGCGACGGCAACGCCTTCGTGGCCAAGGGTGACCAGGATCCGGTCAAGTTCAAGGGGATCTCCGGTCAGCAGTGGAGTGAAACCGTGCGCACCGATGCCCAGTACGAATACATGGTCTATCCGCGCATCTTCTCCGTGGCCGAGCGCGCCTGGCACAAGGGCGGCTTCGAGCTCGATTACGTGAAGGGTCGCGAGTTCTCCGGCACCACCAAGCATGTCAACAAGGCCACCCTGAACAAGGAGTGGAACCAGTTTGCCAACGTGCTGGGCCAGCGCGTGCTGCCCAAACTGGACCAGGCCGGGGTGGAATATCGCCTCTCCGTACCGGGTGCCAAGGTGGTGAACGGTGTGCTGGAAGCGAACGTGGATCTGCCGGGTCTGCCCATCCAGTACAGCCTGGATGGCAAGAGCTGGAGCGCCTACGACGCTGCCGCCAAGCCGACCGTGGATGGCAAGGTCTACCTGCGTACCACCAGCTTCGATGGCAAGCGCACCAGCCGCGTCACCGAGCTGAACTGATAGCTAGCCTTCAATCCATAACGCAAGGTGGGTCGCAAGACCCGCCTTTCCCAAGGTCGATGGCCATCGGGTTTGGGAAAGGTTGACTCTGCGTGTGAACCTTTGTTGTGTGTTTTTTGTCTGTTTTTCATCACTTGAGACCCCGCCCCGTGCGGGGCTTTTTTTGACCAGGATCTCTGCAATTTCTCCCGTTTCGCCGTTTTTGGTGCGCCAATGACCCGAATTGGCCAAATTCAGGTTGAGGCAGGGCGCGTAATGAGGGATCATACCCGGCTTGACGGCGGGGGTATGAGGGTGCCAGCCGGCACAACGTCCGCCAGTGACGCATTTTTGAGGTGAGCCATGAGTCAGGCGAACAGCCCAACTAACTTTATTCGTCAGATCATTGATGAAGATCTGGCCAGCGGTAAGCACAGCAGCGTGCATACCCGTTTCCCGCCGGAGCCGAACGGTTATCTCCATATCGGCCACGCCAAATCCATCTGCCTGAACTTCGGCATCGCCCGCGACTATCAGGGTCAGTGCAACCTGCGTTTCGATGACACCAACCCGGCGAAGGAAGACATCGAGTTCGTGGAGTCCATCAAGCAGGACGTCCAGTGGCTGGGCTTCCAGTGGAGCGGCGAGATCTGCTACTCCTCCGACTATTTCCACAAGCTGCACGGCTACGCCATCGAGCTCATCGAGAAGGGACTGGCCTATGTGGACGAGCTCTCCCCGGACCAGATGCGCGAATACCGCGGCACGCTGACCGCCCCTGGCAAGAACAGCCCGTTCCGCGATCGCAGCGTGGAAGAGAACCTGGCCCTGTTCGCCAAGATGAAAAACGGTGAGATGGCCGAAGGCTCCGCCTGCCTGCGCGCCAAGATCGACATGGCATCCCCCTTCATGGTGATGCGCGATCCCGTCATCTATCGCATCAAGTTTGCCCACCACCACCAGACCGGTGACGAGTGGTGCATCTACCCGATGTATGACTTCACCCACTGCATCTCGGACGCCCTGGAGGGGATCACCCACTCCCTGTGTACCCTGGAGTTCCAGGACAACCGTCGCCTGTATGACTGGGTGCTGGACAACATCAGCATCGACTGTCACCCCCGTCAGTACGAGTTTTCCCGTCTGAACCTCGAATACACCGTCATGTCCAAGCGCAAGCTGAACCTGCTGGTGACCGAGGGGCACGTGAACGGCTGGGACGATCCGCGCATGCTGACCGTCTCCGGTCTGCGCCGCCGTGGTTACACCCCGGCCTCCATCCGCGAGTTCTGCAAGCGCATCGGTGTGACCAAGCAGGACAACATCGTTGAGATGAGCATGCTGGAAGCCTGCATCCGCGACGATCTCAACGAGAACGCCCCGCGCGCCATGGCCGTGCTGCACCCGGTGAAGGTGGTGATCGAGAACCTGGCGGCGGACGAGGTGCTGACGGCGCCAGCGCACCCGAACAAGCCGGAGATGGGGACCCGTGAGCTGCATTTCTCCCGCGAAATCTTCATCGACGAGGCGGACTTCAAAGAGGAAGCCAACAAGCAGTTCAAGCGTCTGGTGCTGGGCAAGGAAGTGCGCCTGCGCAACGCCTACGTCATCAAGTCCGAACGGGTCGAGAAGGATGCGGACGGCAAGGTCACCTGCATCTACTGCTCTTACGACCCCGAGACCCTGGGCAAGGATCCGGCGGACGGCCGCAAGGTGAAAGGGGTGATCCACTGGGTCAGCGCCACTCACTCCCTGCCGGCCGAAGTGCGTCTCTACGACCGTCTGTTCAAGGTGCCGAACCCGGGCGCCGAGGATGACTTCGAAGCGGCTCTGAATCCGGAATCCCTGGTGATCATCGAAGGGGCCCGGGTGGAAGCTTCCCTGAAAGATGCCAAGCCGGAGTTTGCCTACCAGTTCGAGCGTGAAGGTTACTTCTGCGCCGACAACAAGCTCTCCAGCGCCGAGCGCCTGGTGTTCAACCGCACCGTGGCCCTGCGTGACGTCTGGGGCAAGGCCGAGGTCTGATAGAAGAGGGCAGGGGAAACCCTGCCGCTTCTGGTCCGGATTGCGGACACAAAAAAGCCAGCATGATGCTGGCTTTTTTATTGCGCCGACCCGGCCGAATCAATCGTCGTGCTTGCAGTCACCGTTGGCGCAGTGGCCATACAGGTAGAGGCTGTGGTTGGTCAGGCGGATGTTGTGCGCCTTGGCGATGTCGCGCTGGCGCTGTTCGATCACCTCGTCGGAGAACTCGATCACCTTGCCGCAGTCGAGGCAGACCAGGTGGTCGTGGTGCTCCTGGGTGGCCAGCTCGAACACCGACTTGCCCCCTTCGAAATGGTGACGGGTGACGATACCGGCATCATCAAACTGGTTGAGAACGCGATAAACGGTAGCGAGACCAATCTCCTCGCCCTGATCGATCAGCCGTTTGTACAGATCTTCCGCACTGGTGTGCTGGCAGTCCGGCTGTTGCAGGATTTCCAGGATCTTGACACGGGGCAAGGTTATCTTGAGCCCGGCCTTTTTTAACGCTTGGTTGTTGTCTGCCATTTCTATTTATTCGCATTCTCGAAGGTGTGGTTATTCTGATTGACTGCCGCTGTAATGGCAACCACGAACTCGCTTGGCCTGTCATTATAGGTCGTAGCCAAGTTAAAAATAAACCCAGCAATTCAAGGGCTTTAGCTCATCAAGCCCGTCATGGGAATATTCAGGCCCGCTTGCTCGACCAGAGAATGTTGATACTATGTGACTTCTTTATAGTCTGGTCGGATGAGATCCATGGATTGGCTTTTCGGCAATGCCGCCTGGGTGCGCTGCGCCCTCAACGCCTGGCCCCCCTTCTGGGGCGCAGGCATCAAGATAGAAACCCTGAGCCCCGATTTTCGCTTCTGCCGGGTCACTCTCAAGTCCCGCTGGTGGAACAAGAATGCCAACCGGACCCAGTTCGGCGGCAGCATGTTCGCCATGACGGATCCCATCTACCCGTTGATGCTGATGGGCTATTTCAAGAACCGCTACTACGTGTGGGACAAGGCGGGCAGCATCAATTTCATCAAGCCGGGTAAGGGCAAACTGGTGGCGGAGTTCACCCTGAGCGACGCCAAGCTGGCATCGATCGTGGCGGCGACCGAGGGGGGAGACAAGCACTTTCCCGAGTTCGAGGTGCAGGTGCAGGATGGTCAGGGCGAGCTGGTGGCCCAGGTGAAGCGCACCCTCTATGTCAGATCCAAGCCCCAGCACAGGGGTGGCTGAATGCCTGCTGCAGATGCAACAAGGGCCCCGTCGGGGCCCTTGTTGCATGAAGAGGGAGGGAGATCAGATCACTCCAGCTCGCCCAGGCACATCTCTTCGTGCAGCTGTTTGCACCAGCCCTTGACGCGCTCGGCGGTCAGCTCCGGCTGGCGATCTTCGTCGATGCCCAGGCCCACGAAGTGCTTGTCATCCACGAGCGCTTTGGAGGCTTCGAACTCGTAGCTCGCGGTCGGCCAGTGGCCGATGATGATGGCGCCCTTGGCTTCGACGATGTCACGCAGGGTGCCCATGGCGTCGAGGAAGTACTCGGCATAGTCTTCCTGATCGCCGCATCCGAAGATGGCCACCAGCTTGTTGTTGAAGTCGATCTCTTCGAGTTCGGGGAAGAAGTCGTCCCAATCGGCCTGGGCTTCGCCGTAGTACCAAGTCGGGATGCCGAACATCAGCAGATCGAAGCTGTCGATGTCGGCCTTGCTGCTCTTGGCAATGTCACGGACTTCAATCAGTTGTTTGCCCAGTTCTTTCTGGATCATCTTGGCGACAGCTTCGGTATTACCGGTATCGCTGCCGAAAAACAGACCTACACTAGCCATAGTGTTTCGTTACCCGTATCTGGTGTTGATGCTTGACGGTTCAGATTGCGATGCCTGCTGCATGAGCAGACTCGATCTGTTGCTTCAGGATAGATTGGATCAGCTCGGCTCGGCTGACGTTCTGTTGCAGCGCAAGTTGGTTCAGGCGCTCCAGCAACTCGGCTTCCACCTTTAACTCGACCCGTTTCAGCCCGTTCTCACGATCGCGCTTGAGCTGGTTGCGCTTGTTGATCTTGAGCTGGGTCTCGCGGGGGAGTGGATTGGTCTTTGGCCTGCCGGGGCGCTTCTCAGTTGCGAACAGATCCAGTGTTGTTCGATCAGTTTGCTGTTTGGCCATACATCACAGATGAAAAGTAGTTAGCCGATCCCTGAGCCTTCCCAGCCCATTTCGATCAGCCCCTTGGCGACAAAACCCGCGCAACCCAGAAACAGCACTAGCCAGACGATGAAGCGGCCGAAGCGGGGCACATTGCCCCGTTTGAGCACGTCCTGAATGGCCAGACCAATCAGCAGGAAGATGGCCACGAAGAACAGTTTCAGGCCCAGACTCTCGATGAGATCGATGTGTTCACTCAGCATGGATTGCGCGCACTCCTTAAGACGGGCGCACTATATCACAAAGGATTTGAAACTGTTAACCGCCTGTCGACAGGAAATCCACAACCAGTTTGTTGAACAAAACCGGCTTTTCCGCGTGCAGCCAGTGACCCGTGCCGGCGATGACGCGGGCCTTGGCGGCCGGGAACTGGGCCATCGCGGCCCCGGTGTATTCGGGCAGTATATAGTCGGAGTCGCCCCCCTTGATGAAGAGTGTCGCGCCTTCGAAGCGGCGTTCATCGTCGGGCCAGCCCATGATGTTGGCGTAGTTGCGCTCAAGGGCCGGCACGTTGAAACGCCACCCCCATCCAGACTCCCCTTTGGCGAAGGATTTGAGCAGGAACTGGCGCACCCCGGCGATCTCGATGTGCTCGGCCAGCATGGCTTCCGCCTCGCTGCGGCTCTGGGGGGGCGTGGCCAGCGTGGCATTGAGCCCAGCAAACACGTTCTTGTGGCGGGCGTGGGGATAGGCCACCGGGGCGATGTCCGCCACTACCAGCTTGCTGACCATTTGAGGGGCCTGCTTGGCGACCTGCATGGCGACCTTGCCCCCCATGGAGTGACCCACCAGGGCCACCTGTTCAAGTCCAAGATGGTCCAGCAGGGCCAGGATGTCCGCCGCCTGGGCCGGGTAGCTCATCTCGTCCGAGTGAAAGGAGGCGCCGTGATTGCGCAAATCGACGCTGATGACCCGGTATTGTTCACTGAGGGGGCGCGCCAGCAGGCCGAGGTTGTCCAGGCTGCCAAAGAGGCCATGGATCAGCACGACAGTCGGGCCTTCGCCCTGATCCTTGAAGTTCAATCGTGGGTATTGTTGCAAAATGACACCTTATCGGTCGTGGGCTCTATCGCCATAATTTTTAACACACTGAAAGAAAAGGATTTCATTCCTGATGGGGGATTTTTTTGTGGTTTTTTTTCAAAAATATCTCCCCGGGATCGGCTATCAGTGCGGGGGATCACACACTTGGCCCGTCATTATGCCGTATTCTCAAGGAGATTCATGCACATCTGTCCGCCCCTTGCTTGGGCTGCCGGGTCTGCCTATGTATAATCGCCGCATCCGAATTTCGACGAGTCCAGCGCATCCCTATGAAAACCATCGAGCTTGATGACGATCTCTACTTCTTTATCGCGAGCCAGACCCGGCACATCGGCGAGAGTGCGTCCGATATCCTGCGTCGCCTGCTGGAGCAACCCGCCCAGGCCGGCACGGCAACCGTGGCGGCCGCGCCTGCGATGCAACCGCAACCCGTGGCCGATGCCATGGGGCTGGAGGCACTGCTGGATTCCGGCGAGCTTCAGAAAGAAGAGAAGTCCATCAACCGCTTCATGCTGGTATTGAGCACCCTCTATCGGGACAACCCGGAAGGCTTCACCCAGGCGACCGAGATAAAAGGGCGCAAGCGCGTCTATTTCTCCCGTGACCCGGAAGCGCTGCGTGCCAGTGGCAGCACCACCAAGCCCAAGCCGGTACCGGAGACCCCGTTCTGGGTGATCACCAATACCAATACCAGCCGCAAGCAGAACATGGTGGCCCAGCTCATGAACAGCATGGGTTATGACGAGGATCTGACGGCTCGGGTGTGCGGCGCCGTTTAACCCATCAATGACTTCAGGCCTTGCCGGGCAAGGCTCAGCTCAAGGAAAACGCCATGGCACAGCATTCCCACGCCGGTCAGCCGGCTCGTCTTTGCGATCTGACCAACATTCCCCGTCTGGTCAGCGCCTACTACCTCAACAAGCCGGACATGAGCCGCCCTGAGCAGCGGGTCGCCTTCGGCACCTCCGGTCACCGCGGCAGCGCCCTGCACAGCGCCTTCACCGAATCCCACATTCTGGCGGTGACCCAGGCGCTGGTGGAGTACCGCCAGCAGGCCGGTATCACGGGGCCGCTGTTCGTCGGCATGGATACCCATGCCCTGTCCGAATCCGCCTTTGCCAGCGCGGTGGAAGTGCTGGCGGCCAACGGTGTCGAGACCCGCATTCAGGCTGGCCTCGGCTTCACGCCGACCCCGGTCATCTCCCATGCCATCCTGCGTCACAACGCAGGCAAACCCGTGGCGCAGGCGGACGGCGTGGTGATCACCCCGTCCCACAACCCGCCGGAAGACGGTGGCTTCAAATACAACCCGCCCCACGGCGGTCCTGCCGAAGGCGAGATCACCAAGTGGGTGGAAGACCGCGCCAACGCGATCCTGGAAGCGGGCCTGGCCGGCGTGAAGCGGATGCCGTTTGCCGAGGCCCTCAAGAGCCCGTTCGTGGTGGAACACGACTATGTCACCCCTTATGTGGATGATCTCGAAAACGTGCTGGATCTGGCCGCCATCAAGCAGGCTGGCATCAAGATCGGCGTGGATCCGCTGGGTGGCTCCGGCGTCGCCTACTGGGACGTCATCGCCAGGCGCTACGGTCTGGACATCGAGGTGGTGAACTACAAGGTCGACCCGACCTTCTCCTTCATGACCCTGGACAAAGACGGCAAGATCCGGATGGACTGTTCCAGCCCGTTCGCCATGGCGAGCCTGATTGCCCTGAAAGACAAGTTCGACATCGCCCTTGGCAATGACCCTGACTACGACCGTCACGGCATCGTCACCAAGGCGGGCCTGATGAATCCGAACCACTATCTGGCGGTGGCCATCCAATATCTGTTCACCCATAGAACCGGCTGGCCCAAGGGGGCGGCCGTCGGCAAGACGCTGGTCTCCTCTTCCATGATCGACCGGGTGGCCGGCGAGATCGGTCGCACCCTCAAAGAGGTGCCGGTCGGCTTCAAGTGGTTCGTGGACGGTCTCTACAGCGGCGAGTTCGGCTTTGGCGGCGAGGAGAGCGCGGGTGCCTCCTTCCTGCGCAAGGACGGTACCGTCTGGACCACCGACAAGGATGGCTTCATTCTGGCGCTGCTGGCGGCCGAGATCCTGGCGGTGACCGGCAAGGATCCCCAGGCCCACTACGATGCGCTCGAAGCCAGATTCGGCCGTTCCAGCTACCGCCGCATCGATGCCCCGGCCAACAGCGCCCAGAAGGCGGTGCTCTCCAAGCTGGATCCGGCCCTGGTGGAAGCCTCCACCCTGGCTGGTGAGCCCATCCTCGCCAAGCTGACCAAGGCGCCTGGCAACGATGCCGCCATCGGCGGCCTGAAAGTAGTGACCGAGAATGGCTGGTTCGCGGCGCGCCCCTCCGGTACCGAGTCCATCTACAAGATCTACATGGAGAGCTTCAAGGGGGAGGCGCACCTGGACCTCATCCAGCAGGAAGCCCAGCAGATCGTCTCCGCCGCCCTGGCCAAAGCCGGGGTCTGACCCTTACGGCAACAACCCATGTGAAAGAGGAGCCCTGGTGGCTCCTCTTTTTTTGTGTCGGGTTGACTGCGGATCAGCCGTTGTCGACGCTGCCGGTGGCGGCCTTGCGGTTCTGCCAGCGCTTGAGGAAGGGGCGGGCCGGCAGCTTCATCAGGAAGAGAGAGAGCAGGATGATGCCGATGCCGAGCCACTGACGGTCATCCAGGGTTTCTCCCACCATCAGCACACCGCAGGAGACTGCCACCATGGGGTTGGTGAGGGCCAGCATCCCCATCACCTCCGGGCCATGGCGTTTGAGTCCCCAGAGCCAGGCCCAGTAGGCCAGAGCCGTATTGAGGATCACCAGCCAGATAAGCCCGGGAGTGGCGTCAGCCCGGGGCAGGGGCATGGGGCCGGCCAGCCACCAGGCCAGCGGGATCAGCATCAGGCCGCCCAGCAGCAGCTGCCAGGCGGTCAGGGCCAGCAGGTCGTCCACCGGCCAGCGTTGCATCCAGCGGCTCGACTGGCCGATGAGCAAGGTGGCGAGCAGGGCGCACGCCACGCCGACGGGATCCAGATTGGCAGAGGGATTGAGCAGCAAGAGCACCCCGACGAGCCCCATCACCCCCAGCAACAGCCACTTGATCGTCGGTCTGACACCGTCTTGCAGCCAGGCCAGCCCCATCAGGATGAGGGGCAGCGTCGCTCCCAACGTACCCGCCACGGCGCCGGGCAGGCGAAACGCCGCCACGAACAGCAGGGCGAAGAAGGCGGTGATGTTGCAAAACGCCAGCAGGAGCTGCCTGCTCCAGACGAGAGGCGGTCTGCGGGGATGGAGCAACAGCAGCAGCACCCCGGTGGGGAGGGCGCGCCACACGGCCACCCAGTAGGGGGAGTAGTCGGTCAGGTAGAGACTGACGACGGCATAGGTGCTGCCCCAGAGCAGGGGGGCGAGCAGGGCGATCAGCAGCGGCATGGTTATCTCGTAACAAAGTATCTTTAAGTCAAGATACATTAGCCGCGAGTTGGTTTATTATCAAGTATCTTTATGTGAAGATAATGGAGCCCGAATGGAGAGTGATCATGTAGATCAGCTGCTGGCCCAGTGGGCCCGGCAGCGCCCGGACCTCGACTGCTCCCCCATGGGGGTGCTGGGGCGGGTGGCGCGCATGGCGGCGATCGCCGGGCGCGAAGTGAGCGAGACCCTCAAGGAGTGCGGTCTGCTGGGGTCTGATTTCGATATCCTGGCGACCCTGCGTCGGGCCGGCGAGCCGCTGACCCCGACCGCGCTCTACCAGTCCGCCATGCTGAGTTCAGGGGCCATGACGGCCCGGCTCGACAAGCTGGAGCAGCGTGGCCTGATAAGACGTGAAGCCTCCCCGGATGACAGGCGCAGCCTGCTGGTCTGCCTGACGGAGCTGGGGCGGGAGCTGGTTGACCATGCGGTGGAACAGCACGTGGCGAACGAGCGCCGCCTGCTGGCCCCATTGAGCCTGGTCGAACAGGAGCAGCTGGCCGCCCTGCTCAAACGCTGGCTGCTGGAAAACGAATAAAAAAAAACGGGCCTGCGGGCCCGTTTTCGTTGGCATTGAGGCTGACTCAGTAGCCGCCTCTGGCATCCCTGACGGCAAGGCCAAGCTGCCATACCGCCATGGCGTAGTGGGTGCTGTGGTTGTAGCGGGTGATGGCGTAGAAGTTCGGCAAGCCGTACCAGTACTGGTAACCGGTGCCGACATCCAGACGCAGCAGGCTCGCCTCCTTGTGATTGCCAAGGGAGCCGGTGGGAGCCAGCCCGGCACCGCGCAGGGTGGCTACCGGGTAGCGGGTCTGGAAGCCGTGCTCATAGCCCGGCAGCTGTCCCTGGCCGCGTACTGCCACCGGCTGCCCTTTCTCCCAGCCGTGGGCCTTGAAGTAGTTGGCCACGCTGCCGATGGCATCCACCGGATCCCACAGGTTGGTGTGGCCGTTGCCGTTGAAGTCCACCGCGTAGTTGCGAAAACTCGACGGCATGAACTGGCCGTAGCCCATGGCCCCGGCATAGGAGCCCTTGGGTTCGGTGGGATCCATCCCCTCATCCCGGGTCATCACCAGGAAGGCTTCCAGCTCGCCGGTGAAGAAGTCGGCGCGGCGCGGGTAGTCAAATGCCAGGGTCGCCAGGGCGTCGAGAATGCGGGTCTTGCCCATCACCCGACCCCAGCGGGTTTCCACCCCGATGATGCCGACGATGATCTCGGGTGGCACCCCGTAGATCTGCTGCGCCCGGTTGAGTTCACTCTCGTATTCACGCCAGAAGTTGACGCCGTTCTGAACGTTGTCCGGGGTGATGAACTTGGCGCGGTAGCGGTTCCAGGCGCCGGTCGGACCGGTGGGCGGTCTGGTGGTGGGGGCCTGGGCGTCCATCAGCTTGATGATCCAGTCATAACGCTCGGCCTGGGCCAGTACCCGGTGCAGCTCGGCGCTGTCGAAGCCGTGCTTTTGCACCATCCGCTGCACGAAGTTGTCCACGTTGGAACGATTGGCGAAGTCCCCCTTGCTGACCCCGGGCTGGCTCACCTGCCCGTAGAAGGGTTTGCTCGGCGGCGTCTGGTTGATGAAGGCGCTGTTGGGTTGGGGTTTGACCACGGGCTTGGGCGCCGGCGTGCTGCTGCAGCCGTAGATCAGGGGAAACAGGGAGAGGACACAGACAAGGCGACGCATAGGGTTCTCGTGAGCCTGAAAAAGAGTGCCGTCATGGTAAAACATTGGCGTGCAGGCGCAAGTGCTCCGTGCAGGCGCGCCCCCCGGGATCCCGTCAGCGCAGGGTGTGGTAGCCGCTCCAGATCCGGGTCAGGGTCGTGATGGCGCAGAGCAGGGCGAAACCGTAGGCCAGTGGCACGAAGGCGGCGGGCCAGAGGCATATGATCACGAAGAGGGCGATGGTTTCGCTCCCCTCGGTGAGCCCGCCCAGATAGTAGAGGGATTTGTGGTGGTAGACGGGGCTCTCGATGCCCCGCTTGCCCGCCATGATGGCAAAGGCCAGAAAGCTCGATCCCGTGCCCATGAAGGCGAACAGCAGGGTGGCGGCGGCCAGGGCGTTGGCCGGGTCGGCGAGGGCAAAGCCCAGCACCACGGCGGCGTAGAAGATGAAATCCAGCGTGATGTCGAGAAACCCGCCGCAGTCGGTGATGCCCGTTTCCCGCGCCACGGCGCCATCCAGCCCGTCCAGCAGCCGGTTGAGCAGAATCGCCGCCAACGCCCATTGATAGCAGCCAAAGGCCAGCAGCGGCAGCGCCAGCATGCCGATGAGAAAGCCGGCGAGGCTCACCTGGTTGGCGCTCACCCCGGCCCGGCACAGGGGGCGGGCGAGTGCGGCGAGGGGGCGGCGGATAACCGGGATCAGGTGGCGATCAAACAAGGTGGTGCTCCTCTTCTGGGATGGCTGGGGGGATCAGCTGCAAGATGGTGCCCGGCGCATCCTCTTCGTCGTGGGTCACCAGCAGCGCGGGGATGGCCTGCGTGCGCAGGCGCTCGAACACCAGGGTTCTGAATGCCGCCCGCAGCGGCTTGTCGAGGCGGGAGAAGGGTTCGTCCAGCAGCAATGCCCTGGGCTCGGCCAGCAGGGCACGCAGCAGGCTGACGCGGGCTTTCTGGCCGCCGGAGAGCGCCCCGGGCAGCTTGTCCGCCTGAGCCTCCAGCCCGACCTCGGCCAGCGCCTCGCGGGCCCGGGTCTGCCTTGCCGCCATCCCCTTGAGATGCGCCGGCATGCCGAACATCAGATTTTCGGCCACCGTCAGGTGGGCAAACAGCAGGTCATCCTGAAACAGGATGCCGACGCCCCTCTCCCGGGGGGGGAGCGGGGTGAGGCGATGTGCGCCGAGCAGGATGTCCCCGGTCAGCCGGATGGGCCCCCCGGGTGGCAGCACTCCCGCCAGGGCCGCCAGCAGGGAGCTCTTGCCACAGCCGCTCGGTCCCATCAGGGTGAGCACCTCGCCCGGGGCCACCCTGAGGGGGGGGAGCGTCAGCAGGGGGGCACCGTCGAGGAAGAGGGTGAGTGTGGAGGTGTGCAGCATCGGGTCAGGGCCTCAGGGCGGGGTTGATGCGCCGCGGCAGCCAGAGCGCCAGGGCATAGATGAAAAGGGGCAGCAGCAGTTGCAGCAGGCCGTAGAGCCCCGCCAGCCGCCGGTTGAGGCCGCTGCCGATAGCCACCGCCTCCGTGGTGATGGTGACGACCCGCCCGCCCCCGAACAGCAGGGTCGGCAGGTATTGGGCCAGGCTCACCGCCGCCCCGACACCGAAGGCGAACAACAGGGGACGGGCGAGCAGGGGGCCCTTGACTCGCCACCAGGCCCCCCAGGGGCTGGCCCCGAGCGTGAGGGCCACCCGGGTGAGGCGCTCGTCGAACTGGCGATAGGGGCCGTGCAGGCAGAGATAGACGTATGGAAAGACGAAGATCAACTGGCTCCAGAGTACCCAGCCAGGGCCTATGCCAGTGAATCCCAGCCCGTCGGTCTGAAGGCGCAATCCAAACAGCAGGCTGGCCTGGGGCAGCAGCAGAGGCAGGCAGACAAGCCAGAGGGTGCGTGTGGCGCGGCGCGCAGGCAACGCCTCGAGATAGAGCACCGCCAGCAGCAGGGAGAGCGCGGCGCAGAGCAGGGCCAGCCACAGACTCTGCCACAGCAGCGGGCCCAGGCTCGGCAGCAGAGCCTGCCAGTGGTGGCTGCTCCATTCACTCGGCCAGAGGGCGGGAAAAGACCAGCGCCGGGTCAGGGACCAGAGCAGCAGGGCGGCGAGCACCAGCAGATTGGTGAGGAGCAGCCCCCACACGCCGATGCGGGCAATGAGTGCGGGCCAGGGCGAGGCGGGGGCGCGTCGCCCATCCAGCCAGCGTGCCTTGCCGAGGGTGAGGTGGGCCCGCTCCAGCAGCCTGAGGGCGCCAAGCAGCAGCAGGTTGAGGGCGAGCAGCAAGAGGGCGCCGCTGGCACTGGCGCCGCGCCAGGCGGGGTCGGCATCCTGATACCAGAGCCAGAGTCGCACCGCCAGGGGCGGCGGGGCATCCGGCCCCAGCAGCAGGGCGAGATCCACCACCGCCAGACCATAGGCGGCCACCGCGTAGAGGGGCAGGCGCAGGGCGGGCCAGAGGGCGGGCAGCAGCAGGCGCCACCAGATCCGGGGGGCACTGAAGCCGAGGCTGGCCCCCAGCCACTGCTGGCGCGCCACTTTGGCGGGATCCAGTGCCGCCAGCGCCATCAGCAGCAGGAAGGGGGTCTCCTTGAGGATGAGCACCACGATGAGGCCAAGGCCCCAGGGATCCTTGAGGGTTTGCCAGTCCGGGGGCAGATGGGTGAGGTCAAGCAGGGGGGCGACGAGGCGCAGCAGCCAGCCGGAAGGAGCAATCAGAAAGGCGATGCCGATGGCAAAGGCGACGTGGGGAAGCGCCAGCAGGGGGGAGAGCAGGCGGCGCAGCCAGCGCATCCAGGGACGCCCGTCCCCCTGGGCGAGCAGCAGGGCGGTGGCGCCGAGGGCCCCCAGTGTGGAGGTGCCCGCTACCCAGAGGCTCAATCCTGCGGAGTGCCAGAGTCCGGGCTGGGGGAGCAAGAGGGCGAGGTTGGCGGGGGAGAGCCCCTCGATGACCAGCAACAGCAGGCCCCCGGCGAGCGGGATCCCCAGCATCAAAAAGGGCAGCAGGAGGAGAAGAGGGGCGCGCGCCTGCATGATGGATCAGTGGCCGTAGCGCTCGGCCCAGGCCGCTTCCAGCCGTGTCTGCCAGCTGGGGTGGGGCTCTGCCACCCCCTTGAAGCGCAATGCCGGACGGGTCTGGCCTAGCAGCGCCTCCTGGCGCAGCACGCTGGGATCCCCCCAGAAGGCGGGGTCGCTCTTGCGTGCCTGGGCGGCGGGGCTCAGCAGGAAGTTGACCACCACCTTGGCCCCGGCCCGGGCGGAGGCATTGAAGGGGATGGCGAGGAAATGGCTGTTGGTGAGCGCCCCTTTTTCCATGGCGATGGCCTGGACGGAGGGGGGCAGGGTGCCGTTTTGCACCGAACTCTGGGCTTCCCCCGGGTTGAAGCTGATGGCCATGGCCAGCTCGCCGTCATCGAGCAACTGCCTGGTTTCGGCGGCGCCGGTGGGGAAGAGCCTGCCCTTTCGCCAGAGCGCGAGGTGAAGCTGGTCGAGCCAGGCCCAGAGCGGGGCGGTGATGCGAAGGAAGTCGGCATCGGTCGCCTCCCGATAGAGGGGCGCCGGATCTGGTGTCAGCTCCAGCAGGATCTGCTTGAGAAAGCTAGAGCCGTGAAACTGGGGAGGTTTGGGGTAGGTGAAGCGGCCGGGGTGAGCCTTGGTCCAGGCCAGCAGGGCGGCCGCCGAGGTGGGAGGAACGTCTACCTGGTCGCCATCCACCATCAGATTGAGCTGGCCTATGCCCCAGGGGGCCTCCAGCCCCTCGACCGGCACGGTGAAGTCTTCACTCACCGGCAGGGCGGTGTCCACCAGGGCCATGTTGGGCAGCTCGTCGGTAAAGGGGGCCCCCAGCAGCCCCTGCTCCTTGAGCGCCTTGAAGTTCTCGCCGTTGACCCAGAGCAGGTCGATGGGGCCGTTCGACGTCTTGCCAGCCTGCTTGCCGGCCAGCAACTGGCTCACGCTCTGGGCGATGTCATCCACCTTCACCTGCACCAGCTCGACCTGGTACTGGCGAGCGATCTCCTGCCTGGCCCACACCAGGTAGGCGTTGATCTCGGGGCTGCCCCCCCAGGCGTTGAAGTAGACAGTTTGTCCCCTGGCGGCCAGCAGGGTCTGCTGCCACGATGCGTCATTGGCGTGGAGCGGGGAGGCCAGCAGCAGGGGGACAGCGGCCATCAGGGGACGGAGCAGGGCGCGAAGTCGGGTCGTGAACATGATGGTTGCCTCGTCAGAGTCAGGCGCCGCGGCGCCACCGGTGATAACGGGCCAGCAGCGCCAGCAGGCGCCCGGGCTGGCGGGCACGGCGCCAGGCGCCAGCCACGTACTTGTTCCCCTCCATCAGGGTGGGGTAGGGGTGAACGGTGGCGAGGATCTTGCCAAGTCCCAGGCGGTGGCGCATGGCGAGGGCAAACTCGGCGATCCGCTCGCCGGCGTGAGCACCCACTATGGTGGCCCCGAGTATCCTGTCACGGCCCGGCACCGTCAGCACCTCGACAAAGCCCCCGGACTCGCCGTCGGCGATGGCTCTGTCCAGCTCGGCCATCTCGAAGCGGGTCGACTCGAAGGGGATGCCTCGGGCCAGAGCCTCTTTCTGGTTGAGGCCGACCCTGGCTATCTCCGGACTGGTATAGGTGGCCGCCGGCATGACCCTGTAGTCTGCCCGAAAGCGCCTGAACTGGCCAAAGAGGGCGTTGATGGCGGCATACCAGGCCTGATGGGCGGCAAAATGGGTGAACTGGTAGGGGCCGGCAACGTCCCCCACCGCCAGGATGCTGGGGTAGTTGGTGGCGAGGAAGCCGTCGATGGCTAGGGTGCCGCCGGGGGCCAGTTCAACCCCCAGCGCCTCCAGCCCGAAACCGCTCACGTTGGCCTCCCGGCCAAGGGCCAGCAGCAGCTGGTCCCCCTCAACCACCAGCGTCTCGTCCCCCCGGCGCAGGTGCAGCCGGATGGGCAGGTTGGTGTCTTTACCGTCCATATACCCGGCCGAGGTAGCCTGCCAGCCGAGGTGCAGGGTGACACCGTCGTGCTCCAGCTGCGCGGCCAGGGCCCCGGCGACGTCCCTATCTTCCCGGGGCAGCAGCTGAGGGCCTTGCTCCACCAGGGTGACGGGGATACCGAGCAGGGCCAGGCTCTGGGCCAGCTCGCAGCCGATGGGGCCCCCTCCCAGCACCAGCAGATGGCGGGGGGGCTCACGCAGTCGCTGCCAGAGGGTGTCGGAGGTGAGGTAGGGAACCCCGTCCAGCCCCGGCAGTACGGGTACCCGGGGGCGGGCGCCGGTGGCGATCACGATATGACGGCTGGTCAGGCGCTTGCCGTTGACCTCCACCTCCCAGGGGGAGGTGACTCGCACCCGCCCCTGGATGCACTCCACCCCAAGTCCTTCATAGCGCGCCACCGAGTCGTGGGGTTCGACCTCCTCGATGACCCGGGCGACCCGCGCCATCACGGCGGCGAAGTCGGCGCGGCTCTGGCTCGGGGTAAAACCAAGCTCCCCGGCCTTGCGCTGTTCAATGGCGAAGCGGGCGCTTCGGATCAGCGCCTTGGAGGGGACGCAGCCGGTATGGAGGCAATCCCCCCCCATCCTGTGCTGCTCGATGAGGGCCACTCTGGCTTTCACCGCGGCGGCGATGTAGCTGGTGACCAGACCTCCGGCGCCGGCACCTATCACCAGCAGGTTGTAGTCAAAGCGCGCCGGCTTGCGGTAGGGGGCGTGCAATCGGTAGAGGGCGAGACGGCGCTGCAAGGCACGCATCAGCCAGGGCATCAGGCCGAGCAGGGTCAGGGCGGCCAGCAGGCCGGGGGAGAAGAGGTTGCCTGTGCTGGTGAGGGTAGCCAGCTCGCTTCCCGCCAGCACGTAGACGAGGGTGCCCGGCAGCATGCCGAGCTGGCTGACCCAGTAGTAGGTGCTGACTCTGATGGGGGTGAGCCCCATCACCAGGTTGACCAGAAAGAAGGGGAAGAGGGGGATGAGGCGCAGGCTCAGCAGATAGAAGGCCCCCTCCTTTTGCATGCCGGCCTGAACGCTCGTCAGCTTGTCGCCAAAGCGCGTCTCGACCCAGTCCCGCAGCAGGAAGCGGGCGCTGAGAAAGGCCAGGGTGGCGCCGAGGGAGCTGGCAAAGGAGACCAGCAAGAGCCCCCACAGGATGCCGAAGACGGCGCTGCCCGCCAGGGTGAGCAGGGCCGCCCCCGGTAGGGAGAGGGCGGTGGTGAGCACATAGATCACCAGAAACAGCAGGCTGGCTGCGACAACATGGCGGTCGACCCAAAGGGCCAGGCGCGCCTGATGAGCCTGCAACTGGGTGAGGCTCAGATAGTGGTCAAGGTCGAGGGCAAAGAAGGTGCCGAACAGGGCCCCCATCGCCAGCAACAGCAGCAGGCGTGCCCGGTTCATCCCTGCCCCTTGTCGAGGGGGCGCTCGGGTTGCACCGGCAACTGGCAGAACCCCTGGGGAGCGATGTCGAGAGCGGCATTGAACTTGGCGGACATGTTCTGGAAGGCGATGAGGCCGGTGAGCTCCACCAGGGCGTCGTCATCGAACCAGGGCTTGAGGCGGGCGGCCTGCTCGTCGCTCACGCCATCCAGCCCGGTCATGGCCTCGGCATAGTCCAGCACGGCCCGTTCCCGCTCGTCGAACAAGGGGCTGTCGCGCCACCGGGCCAGCGCCTCCACCTTGTCGCTGGAGCCTGCCCGCTTGACGAGGGTCATGGCGTTGATGTCGACACAGAAACGACACCAGTTGAGCTGGGAGACCCGCACCGTCACCAGGGAACGCAGCACGGGGTCGATGGGGGAGCGCTTGCGGTTGATGACGCCGTAGAGGGTGGCGACCGCGGCGAACAGCTTGGGGGAGCGCCCCCAGCACTTGCCCGGGATCAGCACCTGACCGTAGTTGCGTTTCTGCAGCCAGAAGAAGGGGCGGATGAACCAGGCGTAGGCCCGGTCCGGTTTGACCTCAATGCGCATCTTGTTCCTCTTTGAGCTTCTCCATCTTGGGCTTGTAGGCCCCGCCCAGACGCTCGTTCAACCGATTCAGGAAATCAATGATCCGTGCCCGGTTGACCCCCAGATCGCTGCGCCCCTGGCGCGAGGCGGAGCGCATGTCGATACGGGTCTCTTTGGGCCCGGCAAAGACCCGCAGGGCCACGTCATCCTGAAACCCGAACCAGCCGGTGGTGACGACGGCATCGATACCCTCGCTGCCCGGGCGAACCTGCCAACCCAGCTCCGTCATCAGTTCCTCGGCTTCCGCGAGCACTTCGACCGGGGATGCCCGGGTATAGAGAGGACCGGGGTTGCCTGGAAATACTTGCAGGGGCGGGGGGGAGACCGGGAGATCCTCCGGGCTTCTGAGCTGCTCGGCCCACTGGAGCCGTGGCGGATGGTAGGGATCCGTGCTGACGTCGTTGGTGAGGGGGGAGCGCAGCGCCTGGACGAGAAACAGCAGGGGCAACAGCAGGGGAGTTATGCCCCAGATATCCGGCCAGAGGTTGGTGGTGCGGCGATAGCGCCAGGGCAGGCGCAGCAGCAGCACGAGGCTGAGGAGGGCGCTGGCGAGACAGAGGATGAAGCCGAGCCACCAGGGCCAGAGATGGGCGCGGCTGCCAAGGGCCCCGCAAAGGGGCAATAGCCAGGTCAGCAGCGGCCACCACAAAGAGCTGTGCATAAGAGGGATCCACGGGTCAGGATGGAACTATGCCCAGAAGGATAAACTTAATTGCCTGATAACGTTAGTAAATGATCATCAATCCCAGGCGTGCGGCTCAGAGAACCGATGGCCTCGTCGCCCTGGATCAGTTGCGATAGAGCACCTTGATGAGGTGGAAGCCGAACTTGGTGCGCACCGGCCCCAGCACGGTCAGCAGCTCCCCCTTGAACACGGCATCGTCGAAGGACTTGACCATGTCCCCCTTGGAGAACTCTCCCAGATCGCCGCCACGCTTGCCGGAAGGGCAGGTGGAGAAACGCTTGGCCATCTGGCTGAAGTCGGCGCCCTTGGCGAGCTTCTCCTTGATCTCCAGACACTGTTTCTCGGTCTTGACCAGGATGTGCTGGGCACAGGCTTTTTTCATCGGAATGCTCCTCGGCGAGGGGAAAGGGGGCGCAAGATTACTGCAATTGCGCCTCCGCGTCAGCCCCTCGGGCGCGAGACCCGGCTCCGGGGGCCGGCGGCCAGGGGGGCCCTGGCCCGGGATTGCCAGAGGATCTCCAGCCCCAGCAGGGCATAGAGGCTCCAGATGGCCAGGGGGTTGAGCCAGTTGCCTCCCATCTGCAGGGTGGCCAGGGCTGCGCTCACCAGCAGCAGGACTATCCCGGGCAGGCGCCAGTGGACAGGCAGGGGGGCGAGCAGGGCCATGCCCAGCAGCAGGGCCAGGCCAAAGGGCAGATTGAGCGCGGTGAAGGCGAGGGCCTGCTGACCGTTCATGCCGGTCAGCAGGGCCAGCAGGGCGCTGCAGCAGGCCAGGAAGGTGATGAACTCGAGTCGGTCGGCGATGTAGTCAGCCAGTTGTTCGCTACGTAGGTGCATGGGGTCTCTCCTGCGATGATTGGGATCAGTGTGGGACAGGCAGGAGCGCAGGGGCAGCGGGATAAATCGATTGAATTGAACGAAGCTTTAGTGCCATCTATTCAAGTGATTGATTTAAACTTATTTTCCTGTTCAATAGCAGGCAGGATGGGGAAGAGGGCGCGGAGCAAGTCGAGGGGGACGGGTTGACGAAACCCGCCGGATGCGGGGTGTCCGACAAGGGTTGTCGCGACGAGCCGGACCCTGCTGCCAGCCCAAGGCCGCCAGGGGAGATCCGGCGTGGCGGGCAGGTGGTGGCGTTTTGTTCGCCCCTTGCCCGGATTGTGCGCAGTTTGGCTCCTCACACCCGGCTGGCTCCTTGCTGGGCCGAAGCGATCCCCGCACCGGGGGCGGCAGAGCGGCACGCAAAGGGGCTCCGAGCGTGGGATTTCGCCGTCGCGATTATGCTAGGATGAGCGGCACTCGCCCGGGATGAGTCTCGGTATCGTACTAAATAACACAATCTTTAAATCATGTTATTCGGGGAAAATGACGTTTGACAGGATGCTATCCTACTTTTCTCACCGGGAGCACTTCATCCGGGCGATCCCGTCGCCCCGGGCCCGGTCTCTTGCTGCTCGCCCTCGCTCTCTGGCTGATGGCGATGCCCGCCATGGCGGCCAAGTTGACCTACCAGATCAAGGGGGTCAGGGGAGAGCAGAAAGACAACGTCGAGGCCTACCTCAACGCCCTGCCCGTCTATCAGGAACGCCAGTACCGCCCCGCCCGCGCCAAGATCACCGAGAGCGTACAGAAGGCGCTGCAGGTCTATGGCTACTACCAGCCCAAGATCACCCTGAACCGCGACAAGAAGACGCCCGCCAAGGTGGTGATCGAGATTGAGCGGGGGGAACCCGTGATCATCTCGCGCCTCGACATCCTGCTGGAAGGGGATGCGGGGAGCGACGAGGTGTACAGCGAGCTGCTGGACAAGCTGCCCCTGAAGGAGGGAGATCCCCTCAACCACGGCAAATATGAATCCATCAAGGCGGATCTCGGCAGTCTGGGGCTGGCCCGCGGCTATTTTGACGCCAAGATCAGCAAGAGCCAGGTCAAGGTTTTCCCGGAACAGGGCAAGGCGGAGATCTACATCCTGTTTCGCTCTGGCCCGCGCTACCATTTCGGCGAGATCCGCTATGACGCGACGCCGGAGGCACTGCACCTGATCCGCCCGCTCATCAATATCAAGAGCGGCGACCCCTATCTGGCGATCCGTCTGGCGGAGATGTCCCAGGATGTCTCCTCCACCAAGCTGTTCAAGCAGGTGGACATCAAACCCCTGATCAGCCAGGCCGAGGGCAACCGGGTGCCGGTGCAGGTGACCCTCTCCAACCGGGTCGATCACGAGATTGAGACCGGTATCGGTTATGCCACGGACGTGGGGCCGCGCCTGAGTGCCACCTGGGAGAAACCCTGGGTGAACCGCTATGGTCACCGCCTCTCCAGCACCGCCAAGATCTCGGCGCCGGAAGCGGAGCTCAGCTTCGACTACCAGATCCCGGTGGGCAACCCGCTGCGGGATTACTACTCTCTGCAGGCGGGCTATCAATACACCGACAAAAACGACACCCGCTCCGATCTGGCCACCTTCGGGGTGCACCGCTGGACACGCCGACCGGAGAGCTGGGACAGAGACGTCTTTGTGCGCCTGGAGAACGAGCGCTACGTCCAGGGTCAGGACGAGGGGAACAGCCTGCTGCTGATCCCCGGCGTCTCCTGGTCACGGCTGCGGGTGCGCGGCGGTCTGGTGCCGGATTGGGGGGATCGCCAGCAACTGACGATGGAGTTCTCGAGCCCCTACTGGGGGTCCGACATCAGCTTCATGCGGGTGTGGGGGCGCAGCAAGTGGCTGCGCACCCTGGGCGAAGATCACCGTTTCCTGATGCGGGCCGAGCAGGGGGCCATCGTCGGGGATGATTTCTCCCTGGTCCCGCCCTCCCTGCGCTTCTTCACCGGCGGCGATCAGACGGTCCGGGGCTACGGTTACGAGACCATTTCGCCACGGGGGGACGATGGCAAGCTGACCGGCGGACGCTACGCCAGCGTTGGCAGCCTGGAGTACAACTACCGCTTCAGCGAGAAGTGGCTCGGCGCCCTGTTCGTGGACGCCGGGACCGCCACCGTCGACTACAGCGAGGCCTGGAAGATAGGCACCGGGGTCGGGGTGCGCTGGGTCACCCCCATCGGTCAGGTCAGGCTCGATCTGGCGGTGGGCATCTCCGAGGAGGACAAGCCGCTGCGGCTGCACTTCGCACTGGGGCCGGAACTATGACCCGGCAACCAGGCGCATATCCTCTTCTTTCTCTTTTCTGGCCGCTGCGGCTGCTTTCCTTGCAGGGGTCTGCATCGTGATCTGGGTAAAACGCATTTTCTTGTGGCTCATGGGCCTCTTCTTCCTGCTGCTCATCGGCGTCAGCCTGCTGGGCTTCACCCATCAGGGCAACAAGTGGCTGTGGCAACAGGCCAGAGCCGCGCTGCCCTCCCTCAAGGGGGAGCTGGTGGCGGGGCAACTCGGGTATGGCTGGACCTTCGAAGGGGTTGGCTGGCAGGACGAGCTGGTGGATGTCACCGTGGAGCGGGCCGTGCTGGACTGGGATCTGGGCAAGCTCCTGCAGGGCAAGCTCTGGATCAAGACTCTGGCGGTGACTCGCCCCGTGGTCCGGGTGGCGGAGTCCGAGCCGGTGCCGGAAGAGCCGTCGGAGCCCTTCGTCTGGCATCCGTTGCCGCTCAAAATCCAGGTCGACAGCCTCAAGGTTGCCGATCTCGATGTGGCGGTGCCCGGCGTGACGATCACCCTCAAGGATCTGGACATTGGCGCCGCCCTGGATCGCGCCGGGCTCATCGTGCGCGGCCCCGTGCTCGATGGCCTGAACGTGTTGGTGGCACCGTCCCCGGTGGAGGCGGCCAGTGACAAGGGCGCCAAACCGGCGGATGAGAAAAGCGCCACCCTGGCGGCCGGCGAGCGCAAGGCTGTCCCCAGTGACAAGACGCAGGCCGAAAGCAAGCCCGAGCCCATGGTGCTGCCGGCGGTGCGACTGCCTTTCCCCATCCAGCTGGAGGGGCTGAAAGCCACGGCGTTCCGTTATCAGCAAGGTGAGCTGGTGGAGGGGCTTGACAACCTGTTGCTGTCGGCCACCGCCGAGGAGGAGCGTATCGACATCCGGGAGCTCTCCTTGCGCCATGCCATGGCGGATCTGGCCTTGAGTGGTCAGGTGCGCCTGCACGAGGATTACCCCCTCACCCTGACTCTGGATGCCAAGGCGCGTCAAGGGCTGCTGGACGGGGAGCTCAAGGGGGAGCAGGTCAATCTCGTCCTGGACGGTTCTGTGGTCAAGCTTGGGCTGGCACTCAAGGCCAAGGGACCGGTGGGCGCCAATCTCAAAGGATCCCTCGCGGCCCTCGACCCGGATCTGCCCTTCGATCTGGCGCTGGACTGGAAGAGCCTCTCCTGGCCCCTGCACAAGCCTGCCAAGGATGAGCCCAGCTATCGGCTGGACAAGGGCACCCTGAGCGCCAAGGGCAAGCTCTCCGGTTACCAGTTTGCGCTCAACACCGCCGGCAAGGGGACCGATGTGCCCCCCTTCAAGGTGGCGCTCTCGGGTAAGGGGGATCTCAACCAGCTGAGCCGTATCGAGCTGCTGCTGGGGGCCCTCAAGGGGGAGCTCAAGCTCGACGGCAAGCTGGCCTGGAGCAAGGGGGTCCAGTGGCAGGGGACGACCGAATTCAAGGGGATCAACCCGGCGGAGCTGGTGCCCGAGATCAAGGGAGCACTGGCGGGCAAGATCACCAGTCGCTTCGATCTGGATGAGGCGGGCCACTGGCAGCTGGCCCTGCCCGAGCTCAAGGTGGATGGCAAGCTCAACCAGTATCCCCTGGCCTTGCAGGGCAGGCTCAGCGGCAACGACAAGATGGAGTGGACCATCCCGGCCCTGGCGCTGCAAAGCGGCCCCAACCGGCTGCAGGCCAAAGGCTCGCTCACGACCCAGGCCTGGCAGCTGGATGCGGATCTGGATGCGCCCAAGCTTGGGGGTATCTACCCGGGTCTGGGAGGGGACATCAAGGGCCAGGTGCGCGTCACCGGCAACCAGCAGGCGCCGCGCGTGAATGCCGATCTGGTGTCGGGCCGACTCGCCTACGCGGGCACCGTCCTCAAGGAGACCGTCATCAGGGCCAACGCCCTGGTCGGGGAGAAGCCCGCCGGTGAGGTGGCGGTGACGGTGGCGAGCCTGGCGCAGGGGGAGACCAAGCTCTCGCAAATCGCCCTGAACCTGAGCGGCGATCTCGAGCGCCACGGGCTCACCTTGACCATGAAGGGGGATCCGCTGGCGGCAGACCTCAGCCTGAATGGCAGCCTGCGCGGTGACCGCTGGCGTGGCGCCCTTGCCGAGCTGAAGCTCAAGACCCCCCTCAAGCGCTGGGCGCTGACCGCCCCCTGGTCTCTGGACCTGGATCTGCCGAAACAGCAGCTGACCATGGGGGATCTCTGCCTCGCGTCCCAGAAGGCCAGTCTCTGCGTCAAGGGGAGCCGGATAGCCCAGTCCCAGGGCAATCTGGAATTTGCCCTGAACGAATTTGATCTCAAGCGGCTGCGCCCCTGGTTGCCGGACAATTTCCGCTGGCAGGCGGTGCTGTCGGCCGACGGGCGCGCCAGCTGGCGCGGCAACCAGCCGACCCTGCACGCCACCGTGCGCACCACGCCTGGGACCTTCGTCGCCGACGAACTCAAGACCGACTACCAGCGCCTCGAGCTCGGGATCGACTTCGAGCGCCAGCAGGCCGCCATCCGGGTCGATTTCGCCTCCGAGCAGATCGGTAACATCGACACCGATCTGCTGATCCGGGATCCCGCCGGCCGCGGCAACCTCGGCGGTCAACTCAGGTTTGACGATCTGAAGCTGGCGACCTTTGCGCCGCTCATTCCCGAAGTGCGCTCCCTGCAAGGGGTCATCTCGGCGGATGCCCGCTTCGAAGGTACCCTGGCTGCCCCCCTGCTGTATGGCGAGCTGAACCTGAAGGAGGGGGAGGTTCAGACCCACTCCGACATGGTGACCCTCTCCAAGCTGGTGACCCGCCTCAAGATAGAAGGCAACCGGGCCGAACTCGACGGCTCCATGATGGTGGGCAAGGGCCCCCTGGTGCTGGGGGGCTGGCTGAGCTGGGCCCAGCAGCCGGTGACCGGCAGCCTCACCATTCAGGGCAAGGAGCTGGAAGCCCAGTACCCGGGCATGGGCCGGGTCAGAGTGACACCTGACATCGCCATCTCTCTCGGGGAGGAGACCAGGGTGACCGGGCAGGTGGACATCCCCTGGTCGCGCATCCTGGTCAAGAGCCTGCCAGACAGCGCGGTAGCGGTCTCCGATGACGTCACCGTCATCTACGACGATCTGCCGCCGGTCCCCAAGGCGGCACCGCTGCCCATGGAGATCAGGCTCGCCATCCGGCTCGGGGACGATGTCCGCCTCGAAGCCATGGGACTCAAGACCAAGGTGGGAGGGGCCCTCAACATTCGCCAGGATCCCTCCAAGCCGCTCTCGGGCAACGGGCAACTGGAGCTCAGGGACGGGCGCTTCAAGGCCTATGGCCAGAACCTCATCATCAAGGAGGGGCGGATCCTCTTCTCCGGCCCCATTGATCAGCCCTATCTCAACATCGAGACCTATCGGGATCCGGACACCATCGAGGACAACGTGACCGTCGGGGTGCGGGTGACGGGGCCAGCCGCCAAGCCGAAGATCACCGTCTATTCCGAGCCGCAGATGGCGCAGTCCGAACAGCTCTCCTATCTGTTGCGGGGCAAGGGATTGCAGACCAGCGGCGAGGATGGCGGCTTCAACGGCCTGCTGGTGGCGGGGGCCGTGAGCCAGGCGAGCGGCGTGGTCTCCAGCATCGGGGAATCCCTCGGCATGAGCGACGTGGCCCTCGATACCGCAGGCAGTGGCGATGACACCCAGGTGACCCTGTCGGCCTACCTGCTGCCCGGCTTGCAGTTCCAGTACGGGGTCGAGGTGTTCAGCCCCATCGCTGAATTCAAGCTGCGCTACGAGCTGATGCCAAGGCTCTATCTGCAGGCCATGAGCGGGGTGGCCCAGGCGGTGGATATCTTCTATCGCTTCACCCTGTAAGGGGCGCGGATGACAAGACAGATGCCTGGGGAGACGTTTATCCCCCTCTGCCCGACCTGCTGATGACAGCTGTCGCCAGCAGGTTCGGGGTGAGAGCGTGTATATATTGACGGGAAGCTTGGCCTCCCGTTTTTTTGTAGAAGAAGGGGATTTGTGGAAGCCAGAAAAGCGAAAACCCGGCACAAGGCCGGGTTCTCTGAAAGATGGTGGAGGGAGAAGAATTCGAACCTTCGAAGGCAGAGCCGTCAGATTTACAGTCTGATCCCTTTGGCCGCTCGGGAACCCCTCCACGGGGCATGACCTGATTGTGCGCACTTGAATGGTGGAGGGAGAAGGATTCGAACCTTCGAAGGCAGAGCCGTCAGATTTACAGTCTGATCCCTTTGGCCGCTCGGGAACCCCTCCCCAAGTGCGAGGCGCATACTAACAGATCTGTCGCGCTTGTGAACCCCTCTGCCGGGATTTTTAATGCTTAAAGGATCGGGTTGATGGCCGATAAGCAATGAAACCTTCATTTCCAAGATTTATCTCATGCTGCCCAGTGCGATTCGTGACCGCTTGCTCGTGGATGAGGCCCAGTTGGGCCAACGGCTCAACCAGGATCTCCGTGCGGGGGACCGTGCCGACTTCAGGCTGCACCTGGCGCTGCTGACCGATGCGGTGGAAGAACAGCCCTGGTTTGATGCCCCGCCCAAGCCTGCGTCGGGTGAGCTGGATTGGCGCTCCCGTTTCGGTCTGATGCCCCGGGCGTCCCTGCAAGGCGGGGTGGAAGAGATCGATGCCACCAGCCTCAACGAGCGTCTGCAACAGGGTGGGTGCATGACGGATGTGAGACTCTGGCTGGCGCTGCGCTCTCCGCCACTGGTGAGCCGAACGCCCGCGCTGGATCCCGCAGTGTACGACAACCTCTCGGCACTGGGTCGCGAGCGCTGGCAGACCCGCCCTATGGGCGCTGACCCCAGGGAGGAGGCTCCGCTGATGATGCTGCCGCTGCTCGAGGAGCTTGCGCAAGGGGTGGATGCCAGGCTGCGCTGGCTGGGATGACGGCACGGTAGAATGCAAAAAGGCGGGATAACCCGCCTTTTGCTTTATGAGTGGTGAACCTTGTCAGGCGTCTGCTTCGTCCGGTTGGGGCACTTCCTTGCCGGCGGCACGACGGGCGATGGGTTTTTCCGTGTGACGGTTGAGCTGGCGTTCCAGCTTCTGGCCCAGGTCCGTGATGGCAGCATAGAGATCCTCGTGCTCTGCCTGCGCAAACAGTTTGCCGTTGGGAATGCCGATAGTGGCTTCGACGATATACATCAAACGCTCTTTGGAGATGATCACATGGGGTGTGATAAGAGGCACCTGAAGACGCTCGAGCTTTTCAAAACGGGATTCAATGCGCTCGCGGATGGCTGGGGTGATGTCGATGATTTTACTGGTCATTTCGATTTTCATAATGGCCCCCTTCGGGTCGTCTTGCTTGTGTCTTCACCTCCAGATTACCCATGTCGCCAAATCAAAATGTGATCCGCGTCACGAAAAATGCCCTTGGGAATCCCGCTGTCCATAAATTGTGAGCTTTTCCCGTTTCATGCCAAAAACCGCTTGAGCTCAGTGAAACAGGCAGGCAGTATCAGCAAATAGGATCGTTTCTGTCCCCCCTCGGCAGCGCCTTGTGTCGACCCGATGTTTGGTTTTTGCCGCATAGTCTCGAATTTTCTCCACCCACATCGCATCATCGCATCGCAAAATCATTGCCATGCGCCGGTGGAGATATGCGCGCAAACGGATATGCTTTTCTGCAGGAGTCGGGGTGGATAACGTGGTTGTAGTGGTTGGAGTCGTAGATGAAGCAGCAAGCCACCCAGATGATGTGGTTTTATGATCGGCAGCATGGGCAATGGAGCCTGTCTGATCATGTCTCTTGTGAACCCTGGGCAGGGGAGGAAGCCCACCCCTGGGCCACCCAACTTGAGCGGGAAGATGAAGCGGGTTTCGCCGATTTTCTTGCAAGACTCCACGATTCCTGCCAGCCAGGCCAGTTCATCGGTCACCTGCGCGATGAGGACGGTAAGGTACACCACGCGCTCTGGTACGGTCAGTATGTGCCTGCACAGGGGCTCTGTTGTGGCTGGCTTGCCCCCCTCGAAATGATGCATCGCGAGATGGATCGCGCCAACTCCCCCGCAGGCGTGACACCGCCGCTTCCCATGTTGCAGGCCCCCTTGCTGGCTAAGCTGGCGCAGGCGCTCTCCGCCAAGACGGGGCTCGATTTTTGCCAGACCCTGGTCAACGAGCTGGCCCATATCCTGGGAGCCACTGCCGTCTGGCTGACGGAGCGGGTGGGCCTTGACCGACTCAGGGTGCTGGCGAGCCACGGCATCGACGTCAAGGAGTACGCCCTCTGTGACATGCCCTGCCAGCAGCTCTATCGGGGCGCCGCCAGTGCGACCCCCATCAGCGAACCCCTGACCGGGTATCCCGACCTGCCCCCGGGCCAGCACTATTACGCCCAGCCGCTGCTCGATCGCAACGGTCAGATCCTGGGTCATCTCGCCCTGCTGTTCCCGAGCCAGACCCGGACCACGGATCTGGACTCCGTCCTGACCATCTTCTCGGTGCGCATGGTGGCCGAGCTGGAGCGCCTGCAGAGCGATGCCTTGATGCGGCTGTCTGCGGTGGCCTTTGAAACTCACGAAGGGATCATCATCACGGATCCCGAGTTCAAGATCCTGCGGGTCAATTACGCCTTCAGCCAGATCACCGGCTTTGACAACCAGGGGGTGATTGGTCTGCATCTTGGCAACGATCTCTGGTCGGGGCTGGGAGGGCTGGGTTACGAGCTCAACGCCCTGGATCGCTGGCAGGGGGAAACCCTGCGCCTGCACGCCGACGGTCACGCCTATCCCCAGTGGGAGATCGTCACGCCGGTGCAGGATGAGAAGGGGGGGATCAGCCACTATGTCATCTTCTTCGAGGATATTTCCGAGCGCAAGGCGGCGGAGCGCCGCATCCAGGATCTCGCCTTCTATGACGAGCTGACAGGCCTGCCCAATCGTCGTCAGCTGCACGAAACCCTGACCCAGGCGTTCACCGATGCAAATCGCAGTCACCTCATAGGGGCCCTGCTGTTCATCGATCTCGACCACTTCAAGACCATCAATGATTCCCTGGGTCACGCCACCGGCGACTGGCTGCTCAAGGAGGTGGCCAGCCGTCTCAAGCGGCTGGTGCGCCAGGGGGATTGTCTGGCCCGTCTCGGCGGCGACGAGTTCGTGTTGTTGCTGCCAGCGCTTTCCATCAGCCCGCCCCAGGCGGAGATGCAGGCCGACCTCATCGCGGAGCGGCTCATCGGGGAGATCGCCGCCCCCTATGATTTCAGAGGCCAGGTGCTGCACATCGGCGCCAGTGTCGGCATCACCCTCTTCCCCGGTCGGGAGCAGGAGGCGGGGGATCTGCTCAAGCAGGCTGACACCGCCATGTATCAGGCGAAATCGGCGGGCCGCAAGACCCGGCGCTTCTTCGATGCCTCCATGCAGTTGCAGGCCGACCGGCGTCTGCACATTCACAACGAGCTGCGCAGTGCCCTCGACAATGGGGAGCTGACTCTCCACTACCAGCCCCAGCACATGGTGGCGGGGGGGGAGATCATCGGTGTCGAGGCGCTGATCCGCTGGCAACCCCCCGGGCGTGCCCTGGTATCGCCCGCCGAGTTCATCCCCATTGCCGAGGAGACGGATCTCATTGTCGACATCGGCAACTGGGTATTGCACGAAGCCTGTACCCAGTACGTCTCCTGGGAGGAGAGCGGGATCCACGTCCCCCAGCTCTCGGTCAACGTGAGCGCCAAACAGTTCCATGCTCCCGACTTCGTCGATCGCATTCACGACGTGCTGGCGGCCACCGGCATGGATCCCGCCTGCCTCAACCTGGAGATCACCGAGTCGGTGGTGCTGGGTCATGCGGAAGACACCATCAGTAAGATGGCGGAACTCAAGACCCTGGGCATCAGCTTTGCCATCGACGACTTCGGGGCGGGGTACTCTTCCCTGAGCTACCTCAAGCGGCTGCCGGCCGATGAGCTCAAGATCGACCGCTCTTTCATCCAGGACATACCCAAGGATGGTGACAACATGGCCATCGTCGAGGCCGTGATCGCCATGGCCCGCCACATGGGGTTCAACGTGACGGCGGAGGGGGTGGAGTCCCGCCAGCAGCTGGAGTTTCTGCAGGCACAGGGCTGCCATTTCTTCCAGGGATACCTCGCCTCCAAGCCGCTCCCTGTTACCTACCTTGAACGCTATGTCAGCCGTCAGGTACGCGGTGATCGCCCCGTCTGCACCGATAAAAATAGTGTGGCGTAGCCCCCGTGCTTAGCGGGTAGAATGAAGGTATGTCACCACCGCACTTTGGCGGTGGTTATGCCTTCAAGGGGAGAATGCCATTCGTGAAAGTCGTGCAGGGAATCATCTTGTCTGCGCTCTGGATGCCGGGGCTGTTGGCTCCTGCCTTCGCGCAGACCATGGAGCAGTCTCTCTATCGCCAGGCCCATGAGGCCGTGCGTGCCAATGACCAGGTCAAATTCAGCCAGCTTCGAGCACGCCTGATCCACTATCCGCTGCTGCCCTATCTGGATTACTACCAGCTTGCGTTCCGTCCCGGGGCGGCAGACTACAACGATGTGACCCGCTTCATCCGCCAGCACGGGGACACCCCCCAGTCCAACCGGCTCGAGCGCAGCTATCTCACCTATCTTGCCCAGAGCCAGCAGTGGTCCCAGTTCCTGCGCTTCTATCCGGCCAAGCCAAGCTCCACCGATCTGCTCTGTCAGCACTATCAGGCCCGCTACTACACGGGGCACCAGAGTGAAGCCCTGCAGGAGGCAGGCAAGCTCTGGTTAAGCGGTCAATCCAGGCCTGATGCCTGCGATCCCCTGTTCCAGCTCTGGCAGCAGGCGGGTCTGCGCACCCAGGAGAAGGTCTGGGAGCGCATGAACCTGGCTTTCGAGGCCCAGAACCCCAACCTCATTCGCCACCTCGGGGCCCAGCTCGGCAGCGGCATGAAGGGGTATGGCGATCAGATGATCGCCCTGTATGACCAACCCGTGCGGGCGATGAATCCGGCCAACTTCACGGCGGCGCCCCCGTCGCGGCATCTGCTCTCCCTGGGGCTGGCCCGCTACGCCAACCAGGAGCCCGACGCGGTTCTGCGCCAGCTGGGGGAGATGACCCGTCGCTTCGGCCTGAACCATGCCGAGGTGAGTCGGGTGGAGAAGGCGGCCGCCCGCCGCCTGTTACTGGACCGCTCTTCTGACCAGCGCGCCTGGCTGGATACGGCCCTGGTGCGGCTCAAGGATCCGGAGCTGGTGGAGCTGCGGGCCCGTCTTGCCATCTGGGAGCAGGATTGGCGCGGTCTCGAAGGCTGGGTCAAGCGGATGCCCATGGGGCTGCAAAAAGAGGATCGCTGGCGTTACTGGATGGCGCGCTCGCTGGAGAAACAGGGGCGGCAGAAACCGGCGCGGGACCTCTATCTCGAGACTGCGAACCTGCGCGGCTTCTACGGCTTCATGGCGGCCCAGCGCACCGGTGTGCCCTATCGCATGAAGAACCAGAGCGTGGCGCACAAGGTGCCGGACTGGCAAAGTGCCAGCCGCCGCTGGCCCTTCCTGCTGCGGGTGCGTGAACTGCTGGCGATGAACGAGATCACGGCGGCCCGCTCTGAGTGGATCCACAACATGGATCGCAACAGCGTGGCCCAGCGCCTGGAGTTTGGCCACATCGCCCTCAACCAGGGCTGGCACGAGCTGGCGATCCTCTCCAGCATCCGTGCCGAGGCCTGGGATGCGCTGGACCTGCGCTTCCCACTGCCCCTCAAGCGCACCTTCTCCCAGATGGCACAAGAGCGCACCATGAACACCAGTCTGCTCTACGCCATCTCCCGTCAGGAGAGCGCACTCTATCCCCTGGCCCAGTCACCGGTCGGGGCGAGGGGGTTGATGCAGCTGATGCCTGCCACCGCGAAAGAGACGGCCGGCAAGCTTGGGGTGCCCTATCGCAACGAGCAGCAACTGTTCGACCCGGCCATGAACATTCGTCTTGGCAGCGCCTACCTCAAGCGCCTGCTGGATGTGTATGACGGCAACCGGATCCTTGCGGCGGCGGCTTACAATGCGGGTCCTGGCCGGGTCAAGCGCTGGCGCGAGCAGAGCGACAACAAGCCGATGGATGTCTGGGTGGAGAGCATCCCCTATCGGGAGACGCGCAACTATGTCCAGAACGTGCTCTCTTTCGATCTCATCTATCAACACAAGCTGCAGCAGCCTTTGCGTTTTATGTCGGAACGCGAGCTGAATCACGCCTATTGAGTTCGGGGGGCAGTCGTTGTGGCGGCGGCCTCCCATTCTTGCCCCAAAATGGTTATCATCCCTTAAGCTTTGTTACAAAAGGAAACCTGCCAGGTGATCGGGCGCCGCGTCTTGGTCTGTCAGGTTCGATACAATGCCCGATAATCACTGACAGGCTTTTCCAACAAAGGAATCGAGAGTGGCAACGATCAAAGATGTGTCTCAGCTGGCGAATGTCTCCATTTCGACAGTGTCTCGAGTGATCAACAACACGGCGCAGGTGGCGCCCGAGAAGCGCGAGGCTGTCCTCGCGGCCATGAAGGAGCTCAGCTTTCGTCCAAACAGCTTCGCCCAGGCCCTGGTGAGCAAGCGCTCCAACTGTATCGGTGTGCTGGTGGGGGATCTGTGTGGCGGCCCCTTCTTCGCCCAGATGATGCGCGGCATCGAAAGCATGGTCGACAAGGCGAACAAGTTCACCATCGTGGTGTCCGGCAACCACGACGCGACCCGTGAGCGGCACGCCATCCAGGCGCTGCTGCAGCGCCAGTGTGATGCCCTTATCCTTCACAGCAAGGCGCTGCCTGACGAAGAGCTCAGCGAGCTGGCGTCGGGCACGACCCCCATCGTCTTCATCAACCGTCAGGTGCCAGGCTGCGAGGATCGCTGCGTCTGGCTGGACAACCAGGCCGGCATCACCACGGCTTGCCAGCATCTGCTGGACGCGGGACATCGCAAGATTGCCTTCGTCACCTCCGATGACGAGGAGTTTGTGGATGGTCAGCAGCGGATGGCCGGCTATCGCTTCGCCCTGCAACGGGCAGGTATCGAGCTGGATCCTGCCCTCATCGGCCGTGCCTATGCCGACGAAAAAGGTGGCTATGTGGCCATGAGCGAGCTGCTGGCGCGCGGCGTCGAGTTCAGCGCTGTGCTTGGTTTCAACGATGCCATGGTGGCGGGGGCCATCTCCTGTCTGCTGGAGCGGGGTTACAAAATACCCCAGCAGGTCTCTGTGGTCGGTTTTGATGACATCCCCTATGCCCGATACATCTATCCCAAGCTCACCACGGTACGTTACCCCATCGAGGAGATGGGAGAGCGGGCCGCTGAGCTGGCCCTGAGGCTGCTGGATCACAAGCCGGTAGAGGGGCTGGCGCTCAAATTCGAAGCCGAACTGGTACGGCGGGAATCTGTGGCCTGAGTCATGAAGTTGGCCCCGTGCGGGTCGACTTTTTTGCAAAACAGTGAAAGCGCTTTCAGAAATCCTTTTCAACTGTGATCCGCTTCAAAGCTTTTTGACCGCGCTGCCACTAGGATAGGCCCACGAATTAGGAGCGTGCGCTCCCGATTTTCCCGCTGTGGGAGGTAACCGGTTAATCCGGCTATTTCCTTCGTTACTTTCGACGGTCATCATTGGATGGCCGTTTTTTTTTGTCAGGATCCGGGTATGACGAACGAATTTGAGTATCAGACGGGTATCGTGGGCGCCGGCTGGCTGGGGTTGCCCCTGGCCAGGGCATTGCAAGAGCAGGGGCAATCTGTCGCGGTGACGGTCAGTACGGCCGAAAAGGCTGAACGGCTGCGAGGGGAGGGCATCGCCGCCTGGCCGCTGTTGCTTACCCCTGACATGGGATCACTGCCTTTTCGTTGTCATGACCTGGTGATCTGCGTGCCCCCCAGCAAGACCGGGGATTACCCGGCATCCGTGGCCAGCCTGTGCCGACAGGCGAGGGCGGCGGGTGTTCAGAGGGTTCTGTTTATCAGCGCGACTTCGGTCTGGGGGGCCGGGCAGGGGGAGGAGGATACGCCCGCTCCAGCTCATGACAGAGGGACGCGGATGCGGGCGGCCGAGCTTGCCGTACTGGAAGGGCATGTTGACTGCGCCATGATCTTGCGCCCGGCCGGACTCTATGGTCCTGACCGACACCCCGGCCGTTTTCTGGCGGGCAAGACGCTGGCCGGGGGAGGCCAGGCTGTGAACCTGGTGCATCTGGACGACGTGGTGGCCGCCTGTGAGCTGATGCTGGCCCGGGGGCAGGATGGGGATGCCTACAATCTGAGTGCCCCCGTCCACCCGCGCCGGGAGCAGCTCTACCCCTTCGCGAGCCGCCTGCTCGGGCTGGTGCCGCCGCAGTTCGTCGAGCCGGCGGGGGAGTTTGCTCCCATCGAAGGTCAGCGCATCTGCCAGCAGCTTGGTTTCGTCTATCGCTGGCCGGATCCGGCCCACTGGTTTGCGGACGGGGCGGCCTTGAAGGGCTGAACGGGTCGTCGCCATCCGGGCCCCGGAGTCGGTCATCTGGCGTGCAAACCAGATACGGCGCGCGCTCCGGGACAATTGAGGTTTGCCAAGGGGGGGATCGCCCCCTATCATGCCGCCATCCATGATAAAGAGAGCGGTAATGATGGAAGAGACCAAGCGCCACCCCGATGGGGAGCTGTTGCTGAGAACCCTGGCAATGCCAGCCGATACCAACCCCAATGGCGATATCTTCGGCGGGTGGATCATGTCCCAGATGGATATAGGTGGGGGCATCATGGCCAAGGAGCTGGCAAAAGGGCGCATCTGTACCGTCTCGGTGGAGGGGATGACCTTCCACAGCCCGGTCAAGGTGGGTGACGTGGTGTGCTGTTACGGTCGCTGCCTCAAGATTGGTCGCAGCTCCATGCGACTCAAGCTGGAGGTCTGGGTCAAGCCGGTATTGCGGGAGAACGAAGCCCAGCGGTACTGCGTGACCGAGGGCGTCTTCACCTATGTGGCCATCGACGATCAGGGCAAATCCCGCCCCGTCCCGGTCTGAGTCTGCTCAGATGAGCCGGGCATTGATGATGGATATTTCCTGCTCAAGCCCGGTTTTTTGCCGTATCATGCGCTCCAGCATCTCTTCCGACCCCACGCACTGCCGGGTGTCGAACAGACAGAGATCACATTGGGGATCCCGCCTGATTTGATAGACGGTGGAAAGCTCCACTTGATGACAGGTTCCCTGTTGATCGTAAAATGTCACGCGGTACTGGTGCTGTCTCGCCATCGTTGAATTCCTTCTGGATGAGTCGGGCCGGACACGAATAATGAGACTAGTCGGCGACCGTGGCCTGTGTGAGGGCCATGTCGTCTTGCAGAGGCAGGTGATTGTTAGCCAATGAAAAATAGTTATCGGATTCTGGGAACGTCCCTGCTGACGTTGGGGCTGGTCGGTTGCTTCGAGGTACCGGATCAAGATCATCTGGTGACTGCGGCAGGTATCATACCTGGCGCAAGCTGTGACAGACCACCTCTGGTGGCGCTCGCCTCCACGGCCTTGCCGAGGGAATTTGGCATCACCGTCTGGAACCTCTACAAGGGACAACGCAAGAACTGGCGGGAAGGGCTGGATGAGTATGCCAAGTCCCAGGATCTGGTGCTGCTGCAAGAGTCGGCGACCCGGCCCGAGATGCTGGACTGGCTGAAGAGAGGCGATTTCCAGTGGCAGCAGTTGCAGGCCTTCACCCAGGGAGGTGTCTCCTTTGGCGTGATGACAGTGGCGAAAACGCCGCAGGCGTTTGTCTGTGGCGTCCGTTCCCCCGAACCCCTGCTGCGTATCCCCAAGTCAGGTCTGGTCAGTCTCTATCCCTTGCAGGGGGATCCTGACGGCGTGCTGGTGGTGAATCTCCATGCGGTCAATTTCGAACTGGGCATGGCGACCTTCCGCGAGCAGCTCAACGATCTGACTGCGTTGATCCATCGCCACCAGGGGCCGGTCATCCTGGGTGGTGATTTCAACACCTGGAGCGACAAGCGCGCGTTCTGGTTGAACAAGCTGGTGGGCGAGCTTGGCCTGCAGGAGGCCATACCTGTGCCTGATCTGCGTCGCACCGCTTTTGGCCGCCCGCTGGATCACCTCTACTATCGCAATCTGGATCTGGTGGAGGTGAGTTCACCGGCTACCGATGCCTCTGACCACAACCCCATTCTGGCGCGCTTTGCGGCCCAGGCCATCACTCCCTGAGTCATCCCTCAGGGGAGAGCGGCGTCGCCGCTGGTTCATGCAGACAAAAAAATACCCCGCATCAAGCGGGGTATTTTTTGGATTGCGACGAGCGATCAGCTGTTGTTCTTCACGAACAGGGTCAACTCCTGACCCGGCTTGAGATAGTCACTCTTGCCGAGCTGGTTCCAGCGCATCACATCGTTGACGGCGACCTGGAAGCGGGCTGCGATGGAGGAGAGGGAATCACCGCGGCGCACCTGATAGACCATGGACTTGTTGCTGCTCTTGCCCTGCTTGGGCCAGACCACCAGCTTCATGCCAGGCTTGAGGGCTGACTTTGCGTTCAGGCCGTTCCACTTGGCCAGGTCGGCGTGGGTGACCCCGTGTGCCTGGCTGATGCTCCACAGGTTGTCACCGGAGCGCACCTGATAGTTCACCTTGCCACCACTGCGGCTGGCGAGCTGCTGTGGCTTGCTCTGGGCAACCTGGGTTGCGCGCCCGCCATTGGGGATGATCAGGCTCTGGCCACGGCGCAGGTTGTTGCCGCGCATGTTGTTGGCCAGCTTGAGCTGTTGCACGGTCACCCCGTGATTCTGGGCGATCCGTGACAGCGTATCACCACTGGTGACCTGATAGGAGCGCACGCCACGGGTACGTTCACGCTGGGGCAGATCGGCCAGGGCCAGCTCCAGGGTGTCGGCGTACTCGACGGGGACCAGCAGGTTGTAAGGGCCCTGTGGCGAGGTCATGCCACGCTTGAGCGCAGGATTGAGCGCCTTGAGCTGGGAGGCGGAAACGCCAGCCAGCTGGGCGGCCACGTTCAAATCAATCTGGCCACCGGTATTAATGGTTCTCAATTGCGGCTTGTTGGCCAGCACTGGCAGGGTGACATTGTATTTGTCCGCATTGCGGATCATGTCGGCCATGGCCAGGATCTTGGGTACATACATCCGGGTTTCGCGGGGCAGGTCCAGCGACCAGTAGTCGGTCGGACGACCAGCCCGCTCGTTGCGGGTGATGGCGTTGCGCACCCGACCTTCACCGGCATTGTAAGCGGCCAGGGTCTGCAGCCAGTCACCGTCGAAGAACCGGTTCAGGTACTCCAGGTAATCCAGTGCGGCATTGGTGGATGCCAGGACATCGCGTCGACCGTCGTACCAGTTGTCGTGGCGCAGGCCGAAATTCTTGCCGGTTGCAGGAACGAATTGCCAAAGACCGACCGCATTGCTGCGGGAGCGGGCATTGGGATCGAACATGCTCTCGATCATGGGGATGGTAATAAGCTCCATTGGCAGCTCACGCCGTTCGATTTCCTCTACCATCAGATACAGGTAGGGCTCAGCCCGGCTGGCAATGGTCGCCATATGCTTATCATTGCGCAACAACCAATCACGCTGTTGGCGAACCCGGGCATTATCGTGCGAGTCCAGCTGCATATCATCGCTGATACGCACCCACAGGTTATCAGTGTCATCCAGCTCTTCTATCTGTTCGTCGCCGAACAGCATCCGCGAAGAGTGTTTTTTGTACGTTTTCTTGCTGACTTGGGGGGATTTGATCGGCTCGATTGCCGTTACCGCCCGGTCATCCTGATGGCTCAGGTTTTGACAGCCGCTGAGAAACAGCGCTGCCAATAAGGCCGTTCGTAGCTTCATCTCGCTCAGGTCATCTGTGGAAAAACAGCTCGCATCTTAAGGGGCAATGCCCCCCTGATCAAGGTTTGTTCAAAAAACGTCCTTCCAGGCCCGCAGAACAGCGAAGGTATCCTCTGGATTTTCCAAGCATTTAAGGGCGTATTTCTCAGCAGAAAATTTTACCGAGTCCTGCTCGCAGCGCAGAAAAACATTGAAATTCCGCTCATCTCCCAGCCGGGAGGGGAGACTCGGGAGGCCCTGCTGACGCAGTTTGCTGATCACGCCGATCTGCCGCTGGATCGCCAGGTTGTCGGGCTCGACCGCATGGGCGAAACGCAGGTTGGAGAGCGTGTATTCATGGGCACAATAAAGGAGGGTCTCATCGGGCAATGCCGCGAGCCGTTGCAGGGAAGTGTGCATCTGTGCCGGGGTCCCTTCGAACAGACGGCCGCAACCGGCGCTGAAGAGGGTATCGCCACAAAACAGCATGCCCTGGCCGTAATAGGCGATGTGCCCCAGGGTATGACCGGGTACATGGAGGACATCCAGACTCAGGCCATGCCAGTTGATTTGATCCCCATCGTCGAGCCACTGGCCGTGATGGTCCGGCATGGGGTCATGCTTGGGGCCATAGAGGCGAGCGTGGGGGAAGTGTTGCAGCAGCTCGGGTACGCCCCCGACGTGATCGCGGTGGTGATGGGTCAGGAGGATGGCATCCAGCACCAGATCCAGCGCAGCCAGCCGTTCCAGCACGGGAGCGGCCTCGCCCGGATCGACGACCAGGCAGTGATTTTCATGACGGATCAACCAGATGTAGTTGTCGCTGAAGGTGGGAACTGTGATGACGGTATACATGGGTCGAGGTCTCTTGTGTTCTCTTTAAGGAAGGGATCTTATATAACTGGATGGCATTCGCCCCCGAGTTGGTCCCATTATGCAGCTGGCACGTACCGAACAACAGATCGCGCTTCCGACCAGTTGGTCCGCACTGCCCATGGGGGACTGGGTGGCCGCCGAGCTTCAGGAGCGCCTCGACAACTGGTGCCCCCACCTCTTTGGTTATCACTTGCTCAAGATAGGAGCCCTGAGCGCCGAACTCTCCTGCGGTTGTTCCACCATTCGCCATCAAATCGGTGTCGCCCCCGGCGGACGGGTGCTGGACATCCAGGGGGATCCGCTCGCCTTGCCGGTGCGATCGGGGAGCGTGGATGCCTGCCTGCTGGCTCACTGCCTCGATTTCTCGCCGGATCCTCATCAGGTGCTGCGGGAGGCAGAACGGGTGCTGACCGACGATGGCTGGCTCATTGTCAGCGGTTACAACCCGCTCAGCCTGGTGGGGCTGGGTCACTATCTGCCCTTCATGCGGCGGCATCTGCCCTGGTCTGCCCGCATGTTCACGCCCGCACGGGTGACCGACTGGCTACAACTGCTCGGCTGCGAGGTGATGTTCGACGAGCGGTTCGGTTTCTCCTTCATGGGTAGGCAGAGCAAGATCGGCTGGTGGCGGGAGAGTCTGGGGCGGGACTATTGCCGCTCTCTGGCGTCTGTTTACGTGATTGCCGCCCGCAAGCGGCGTTTTCCCGTCACACCGGTGCGTCGCCGCTGGCGGCTGCCGGAGTCGATGGCCGCGCCAGGAATGGCGCGCCAGGGCGGCTAGCGGGCATCAGGGCTGGTAGCCGCTGTCTTCAGCAAGCTGCTTGCCACTGGCGGCCTCACGGGCAAGCTCGTCACAGCGTTCGTTTTCCGGGTGGCCCGAGTGTCCTTTCACCCAGAGCCATTCGATCTGGTGACGGGCCACTTCCGCATCCAGGGCCTGCCAGAGATCGACGTTCTTGACCGGCTGACGGTTGGCGGTCATCCAGCCCTTCTTCTTCCAGCCGATGATCCATTGGGTGATCCCCTGGCGCACATACTGGCTGTCGGTGGTGAGCCGCACCTGGCAGGGTTCGTTCAGGGTCCGCAGCCCCATGATGGCAGCCATCAGCTCCATCCGGTTATTGGTGGTCAATCGAAAACCGGCGGAGATCTCCTTGCGATGCTTGCCATAGACCATGACGGCACCATAGCCGCCGGGGCCCGGGTTGCCTAAGCAGGAGCCATCCGTGAATAAATCAATCTGTTTCAACATGAGCAATCAATCTGTTTTAGCGAGAGGCTTGGGGTAAACTAGCGAGTAAAACCGAAGTTTGACATGGATTTGATCATGAGCACACCCCAACTGAATCGCCAGATCATTCTGGATACCGAAACCACCGGCATGAACACCGCGGGCGGCCCTGTCTATCTTGGGCACCGCATCATCGAGATCGGCTGTGTGGAGGTGATCAACCGCAAACTCACCGGCAACCATTTCCACGTCTACATCAAGCCGGATCGGCTGGTGGATCCCGAGGCTATCGCCGTGCACGGCATCACGGATGCCTTCCTGGCGGACAAGCCCTCTTTTAGCCAGATAGCGGACGATTTCATCGAGTTCATTCGCGGCGCCGAGCTCATCGCCCACAACGCCCCCTTTGACGTGAGCTTCATGGACTATGAGTTCAGCAAGCTCGGTCTGAACTTCAAGACGGCGGATATCTGCGGCATCACGGATACCCTGGCGATGGCGCGGGATCTCTTCCCGGGCAAGCGCAACAACCTGGACGTGTTGTGCGATCGCTACGGCATCGACAACTCTCACCGTACCCTGCACGGCGCCTTGCTCGATGCGGAGATCCTGGCGGACGTCTACCTCCTGATGACGGGTGGCCAGACCAAACTCAATCTGGCGAGCGAAACCAGCGAGAGCGAGACCAGCCAGGATACCGGCATTCGTCGTCTGGAGAGCAATCGCCCGCCGCTCAGGGTGGTGCGCGCGAGCGACGAGGTGGCGGCTGTCCATGAAGCGAGGCTGGATCTGGTACAGAAAAAAGGAGGTGCCTGCCTGTGGCGGCAATGAGATCGCTTTGGGGGCTGCTGCTGCTGGCCTCCCTCCCGGCCGCGGCCAACGAGGTGTTTGCGCCTTCCGACATTCCTCTGCTCGACAACCGCTTTCGCATCGATTACGGCGTGAAGGAGATCACCTTCATCATCAAGCGCAAGCCGGGGACGCCCTCGGTGATCCTGGTGCGACCCGATGGCAGCAAGCTCTATGTGGGCAAGGTCAAGCCGCCCGACGTGGGCTGGTTGCCCCTCAAGGATCAGGATCTCATCACCATCCGCGACCCCATGCCCGGCCCCTGGCAGGCGATCGGGGAGGTGGACCCCGACAATCGGGTGCGCCTGCTCACCGACATCCAGGTCGAGAGCGAGCCGCTGCCGGCCCGCCTCTATCAGGGTGAGCGGGTCAAACTGCAATCCCGTCTGCTGATCGATGGCGCGGCGCCTGGGGCGGGTTACTACCTCACCGATCTGGGCATGACCGTCAAGCTGCAGCAGTTCAACGATGCCAGCCAGAGCGGCGATCCCGTGTTCGAGGAGACCCTGGGACGCTACATGGATGATGGCAAGGGGGTGGACGAAGTGCCGGGGGACGGTATCTTGACCGCCGAGGCGGTACTGGACGTCCCTGCGGGAAAATATCGAGCCCTCTTCAGCACCGGCAATGAGGTCTTCTCACGAGCCCAGTCACAGCAGGTGCTGCTCTACCCCTGGCCGGTCAGCTATTCCCTGAATCCCCCCTCCGGGGAGGGGGGAGCCAAGCTCTCCCTGGTCATCGATGTGGATGAACTGGATCCCGCCTCCGTGGTCATCCAGGGCAAGGCCATTGACGGCGGGGGCAGTAGCATGACGTTCAACGAGGTGGCGACAGCGCCGCGTTTTGGCGTGGATCTCTCCGCCCTCAAGGCGGCAGGGCAGTACAAGGTGGAGGCCACCCTCTTTGGAACAACCCGGCTCGGTCGCGAGGTGCAACTGCAATTGCCGGCCAAGTCGTTCACCATAGCACCGCCTCCCCCCCCTCCCGCACCCTCTGCGGCCATGCCCGCATCCGCCGCCACCCCCGACCGGTTCGAGGAGCGGGAGAGTCCGGTCTGGCTGCCCTGGGCGCTGGGGGGAGGTGGCGTGTTGCTGCTCTTGCTGGGGGCCGGTGGTTTCATTCTGCTGCAAAAGCGCCGCACCCTGCACAAGGCGATGGCGGCGCAGAAGGCGCAACTTGAAGAGACGCCAGCAACCCCCAAACTGGATCTCAATCTGCCGGAGCAATAATTCCGCGCACATTGCAAAGAAGCCGCCCAATGGGCGGCTTCTTCATGGTGGCAAGTGGATGGGGTGAATCCGATATCAGTGAGCGCCGATATAGATGTCTTTGTACTGCTCGCGAATATCGAGGAATTTCTCCAGATTGGCCAGCATCAGGTCCACCAGGAGGGGGTCGAAGTGCTCTCCTTTCTCCTCCTTGATCAGCGCCAGCACCTGATCCAGCGGCCAGGCCTGCTTGTAGCAACGATCCGAGCCCAGGGCATCGAACACATCCGCCAGGGCGACGATGCGTCCTTCCAGCGGAATGTCCTCTCCCTTCAATCCGCGGGGATAGCCGCTGCCATTCCACTTCTCGTGATGGTTGCCCGCGATGGTGGCGCCTATCTGGAACAGGGCCAGGTCACTGCCGGAGAGCATGTCCTGCCCAAGCTGGGCGTGGGTTTTCATGATCTCCCACTCCTCGGGAGTGAGTTTGCCCGGTTTGTGCAAGATGGCGTCCGGGATCCCCACCTTGCCGATGTCGTGCAGGGGAGAGGCACGCTTGATGAGCTCGCACCTGTCCTCATTCATGCCGAGCAGCTTGCAGAACAGTTCGGTGTAGAGGGCCACCCGCTTGACGTGCAAGCCGGACTCTTTCGAGCGGCTCTCCACCAGTTCGCCGATGCGATAGATGATCTCTCGCTGGTTGTCACCGATCACCTCGTTGAGCCGGATATTCTCCAGCGCCACTATGATGTTTTCGGTGAACAGGCTCAGCAGCCCGGTGTCCATCTGGCTGAGCGGGCGAGTGGTCTCGATGTGGAACAGCAGGTGATGACGGGCATTCTGGCAATAGAGCACCATCTGGTTGCCATCGTAGACATTGGCTCCCTTGGTCATGGCACAGCGCAGGATTTCCGGCGCATCGACGAGGCGCAGCATGGGACCATCGCTGAGCAGAGGCTCGAGCACCTGATCCCGCACCTCATACGCCAGGTGCTTCACATCGTAAATCTGGGACTCTTCCAGATTGAGCAGGGCACTGAGCTGGGTCTGGGCTCCTTCGACGAACTGGCGCAGGGCACGCTGCTCGAAGATCCCCTTGGACGCCTCGATGACCTTCTCCAGCCCCTGTCGATTGCTCTCAAGGGTTCGGATGTCCCGGTAAGAACGCAGGCTGGCGCGCAACAGGGTGCGCAGTTTCTGGGAGGTAAGTTCGGTCTTGTCCTTGTAGTCGTTGATGTCGTAGTTGGTCACCACGTCATCTTCCGGGGCCTGACCGGGCTGACCGGTTCGCAGTACGATGCGCACCATCTTGTTTTGCAGCTCGTCGCGCACGAACTTGACCACCTCGAGACCGGCATGATCGACCTCCATGACGACGTCGAGCAGCAGCAGGGCGACATCCGGGGTGAGGGCGAGCAAGGCTTTGGCTTCAGCCGCAGAGTAGGCGTGCAGAAAATCGATCGGCTTGCCGTCGAATTCAAACTTGTTCAGGGTGATTTTGGTGATGCGATGCACTTCGGGTTCATCGTCCACTATCATCACCTTCCAGCCGGCGGGACGCGGTGCTGATTGGGGAAGATCTTCATCATCAATAATCAGGATTTGATCATCCATTATGCAATCCTGTGTGTGATCCTGTGCTTACCTTAACCGCTTCATTCAATATAGGAAACGGATTGATATCCAAAATATGATCCAGTCGGTTTCTCTTTCTTCGTATCGAATGCCATCCACCAGCCCTTTCATGAAAAACGCCTCCACAAGGGAGGCGTTCTGGCATCAGAGGCATCAAGCTGCCCTGTGATAAGCGGAGGCTTCAAACAGTGCCTTGTTGGCCACCAGGTCGACGGGATCGAAGTCATCGACGTTGATGGTGCGAAGGCGACTCTCCTCGGCGCGCCGCAGCAGGTCCGCTTCGGCCTGGTTGATGACACCGAGGCTCAGGCCCGCCTCTGCCACCTTGTCGAGCTGGGTGAAGGGGCGTTTGCTCCCTTCGGCTTTGCACACCTTGTCAAACAGCGGCTCTGCGGTCAGCACATCGTCCAGCGCCTGTTCCAGCAGCCCGAAGGGGTTGCCCTCCTCGCGCGTCAGATATTGGCCCTCGGCCAGACGGCTGCGCGTGGCACTTGGCACCTGGAGCAGGCGGGCCACCTGGCTGTCGAGCTTGTCGGAGGGACGCTTCAGGTCGCGACCAAGGGGTAGCACGATGGCGCGCAGGGCCAGACCAATCCAGCGATTCGGGAAGTTGCGCAGCAACTCGTCGATCGCTTCCTGAGCCTTGAACAGGGCGTCTTGCAGTGCCCAGTGCAGCAGCGGCAGGTCGGCCTGCTGGCGTCCTTCATCCTGATAGCGCTTGAGGGCGCTGGAGGCCAGATAGAGCTGGCTCAGCACATCGCCAAGGCGGGCAGACACCCGCTCCTTGCGCTTGAGCTCGCCACCCAGGGTGCCCATCGCCATGTCTGACAGGAAGGCAAGGTTGGCGGAGAGGCGAGAGAGCTGCTGATAGTAGCCCTTGGTCTGATCCTTGTAGGGCGCGGCGGCGAAGCGGGCACCGGTCAGCCCCAGCCAGAAGCTGCGCACCAGGTTGCTGATGGCAAAGCCCACGTGGCTGAACATCGCCTTGTCGAAATCTTTCAGCGCCTGCTCTTTGTCGGGGTGGCTGGCGGCCAGCATCTCCGGCAACACGTAGGGGTGGCAACGGATGGCTCCCTGACCGTAAATGATCATGCTGCGGGTCAGGATATTGGCTCCTTCGACGGTCACGGCGATGGGCGCACCCTGATAACCACGGGCCAGATAGTTGTTCGGCCCCATGCAGATGGCCTTGCCGCCATGGATGTCCATGGCATCGATGATGCACTTCTGGGCGCGGTCGGTGAGGTGGTACTTGACGATGGCGGAGATGACCGAGGGTTTTTCACCGAGATCGATGCCGGTGACCGTCAGTTTGGCGGCGGCGCCCATGATGTAGGCGTTGCCACCCAGGCGTGCCAGCGGCTCTTCAATCCCTTCCATCTTGCCAATCGGCAGCTTGAACTGGCGACGGATGCGGCTGTAGGCACCGGTGGCCAGGGCCAGCATCTTGACGCCGCCCGTGCTGTTGGAAGGCAGGGTGATGCCGCGACCGACGGAGAGACACTCCACCAGCATACGCCAGCCCTGACCGGCCATGGCCGGACCGCCGATGATGAAGTCGAGCGGGACGAACACGTCCTTGCCGCGGGTCGGGCCGTTCTGGAACGGCACGTTGAGCGGGAAGTGGCGACGGCCGATGTCGACCCCCTTGATGTGGGTCGGAATGAGGGCGCAGGTGATGCCGAGCTCTTCTTCCTCACCCAGCAGGTGGTCAGGGTCACGCAGCTTGAAGGCGAGGCCGAGTACGGTGGCGATGGGAGCCAGGGTAATGTAGCGCTTGTTCCAGGTCAGGCGCATGCCGAGCACTTCTTCCCCTTCCCACTCGCCTTTGCAGACGATGCCGAAGTCGGGAATCGAGCCCGCATCAGAACCCGCTTCCGGGCTGGTCAGGGCGAAACAGGGGATCTCCTTGCCGACAGCCAGACGGGGCAGGTAGTAATCCTTCTGCTCGTCAGTACCGTAGTGTTGCAGCAATTCACCCGGCCCTAAGGAGTTGGGAACGCCGACGGTGGAGGCGAGCACGGCGCTGGCGCCGCACAGCTTTTGCAGCACGCAGGACTGGGCGTAGGCGGAGAACTCCAGCCCGCCATATTTCTTCTTGATGATCATGGCGAAGAACTTGTTGTCCTTCAGGTATTGCCACACCTCGGGAGAGAGATCGGCACGCTCGTGGGTCACTTCCCAGTCGTTGACCATGCGGCACACTTCTTCAACCGGACCGTCCATGAAGGCCTGCTCTTCGGCAGACAGCGTGCTGACCGGAATGGCGTGCAGCTTCTTCCAGTCCGGGTTGCCGGCAAACAGATCCGCTTCCCACCAGGTCGTCCCCGCTTCGATGGCTTCCTTCTCGGTTCGGGACATCTCCGGCATGATGGACTTGTAGATCTTGAACAGCGGCTTGGTCAGCTGGTTGCGGCGAAACTCCACCAGATTGAGGGGCAGGGCTATCACCGCGAACAGCGCCCACACCAGCAGGGGCACATGGCCATAGAAGGTGCCGGCGACCAGGGCGGCGGCCGTGGCAAGCGTGGCGGTGAACAGGGACGCACGGCGATAGGCCATGGCGCCGATCACCAGGATCACCCCGAGCAGAGTGAGGGTCGTCGTCATTGTTTGCTCCTTGCATGAATTGCCGAGGTTGGGAAATTGGCGTTAACTGATCCAGAGGTCTGACCTGTTGGATGTGGCCCCTGTTGTAATTCATACGCACAAACTTATCAAGCTGTTTACAAGCCCGTTACCTTGGCTCTGTGATCGGCATAACGCGCTGCCCGCCCCATCTTGGCGGGCGGGGGGCGACGATTGGACTGGCTTGTGCGACAATGCCGCCACCCTATGTTGGACGACGAGATTTCAAGAACCATGTACCAAGAACTGATCCGCAACGAGTTGACCGAAGCTGCCAGCGTGCTTCAGGCGTTCCTGGCAGATGAGCAAAATCTGAAAAACATCGAGGCGGCGGCCAAGCTGCTCGCCGACTCCTTCAAGCAGGAAGGCAAGGTACTCTCCTGCGGCAACGGCGGCTCCCACTGCGATGCCATGCACTTTGCCGAGGAGCTGACCGGTCGTTATCGCGAGAACCGCCCAGGCTATGCCGGCATCGCCATCTCCGATCCCAGCCACCTCTCCTGCGTCTCCAACGACTTTGGCTATGACTATGTCTTCTCTCGCTATGTGGAGGCCGTCGGCCGCCGTGGTGACGTGCTGCTCGGCATCTCCACCAGCGGCAACTCCGGCAACATCCTCAAAGCCATCGAGGCGGCCCGTGCCAAAGGGATGAAGGTGATTGCCCTGACCGGCAAGGACGGCGGCAAGATGGCTGGCCTGGCCGATGTGGAGATCCGTGTGCCGCACTTCGGTTATGCCGACCGCATCCAGGAAGTGCACATCAAGGTGATCCACATCCTGATCCAGCTGGTTGAAAAAGAGATGGCCAAGTAATCAACGATCCGGGATTGAGAGGGGGGGGGATGGGTGACCATACCGGCCCTCTCGTCCAGCCGTGACGGTTGATTGACGAAACCAGAGTCAAGACATTCAGGGAGTGGATGGTATATGTGCGAACTGCTCGGCATGAGTGCCAATGTGCCGACCGACATCTGCTTCAGCTTTACCGGGCTGATGCTGCGGGGCGGCAAGACCGGTCCCCACAAGGATGGCTGGGGGATCACCTTCTATGAGGGGCGGGGTTTTCGCACCTTCAAGGATCCCGAACCCAGCGCCCAGTCTCCCATCGCCAAGCTGGTCCAGGCACTGCCCATCAAGAGCCGTGCCGTGGTCAGCCATATCCGGCAGGCGAACCGGGGGTGTGTCTCCCTGGAAAACACCCACCCCTTTACCCGCGAACTGTGGGGCCGTTACTGGACCTTTGCCCACAATGGCCAATTGACCGGTTACAAGAAGCTGCCCACGGGGCGGCACCGTCCGGTCGGCGACACCGACAGCGAGCACGCCTTCTGCTGGTTGCTCGACAGGCTGGAGCACAAGTACCCCAAACGGCCGGCAAATTTCCCCGCCATGTTCCGCTACCTCGCGACCCTGTGCGACGAGCTGCGCGGGCTCGGGGTGTTCAACATGCTGCTGTCGGACGGGGAGTTCGTGATGACCTATTGCAGCAACAACCTTTACTGGTTGACGCGCAGGGCTCCCTTTGGCGAAGCCCGTCTGCTGGATGAGGATGTGGCCATCGACTTTCAGAGTGAAACCACGCCGAACGATGTGGTGACCCTGATCGCTACCCGGCCGCTCACCGGCAACGAGAATTGGGTGAAGATGGTGCCCGGGGAGTTCTGCCTGTTCAGGCTGGGCGAGCTGGAATATGGCAATGCGGCCAACTTGTTGAACCAGAAATAAAAAATACCAGGGTAGATATCTACCCTGGTTCTTCGCAGCAGCCATACAGGCAAAAAGGGATGAGAGAGGTGTTGCTGAGCCGCATCATTCTCATGGGTTGCATTGTTACTTTAATGTTAATTTTGTGACAACCTTTATCTCTCTCCATTCTGACTGACATACCGATAACTTGAAGCTGCTCACATTCTGGTGACGCAAGAGCATCCGGAGCGATACGGGCATGCCCGAAGGGCGGGTGACAGCGGGGCTGTGGGTCCGCTATATTGTGGTCTGTTTGAATACCATCATAGGGAAGAGAAGATGGAGTGGCTGGATCAGAAAGTGCTGCGACAACTGGCAGATGACATCGGTCACGAGATGATGCCGGTCGTCATCTCGGTGTTTGTCGAAGAGGTAGGCGAGCAGTTGGCCCAATTAAGACCGCTTTTTGAGCAGCGGGACTGGTCAGCCCTGGCGCGTGTTGCCCACAGCATGAAATCGTCCTGTGGCAGCTATGGCGCCAAACCCAGCTATCAGCAGGTGATGGATCTGGAGTCCGCCTGTCGCCGGGAAGATGAGCAAGAGGCCGGCAGACTGCTGGCTGAGCTGGAGCACTCCCTGCCCCAGGTCTTCACCCATCTGGCCCAGTTTCACTGATCCAGAAGGGTATCAGCCCGCCATGTCGCGCTCGCCAAGCCTGCTCAGGATCACGGTGTCGAGTGCCAGCCGCAGCTTGAGGCGGTCGTGGCGGTGGGGGAGGGCCGCTTCACCCAGCTCGGCCCGAACGAGGCAGTGCTGCAGCTCGGGTACCTGGGGGCCCTCGGGAGCCAGAATGGCATCGATCCGGCCGCTGCCTATCCGCTCTTCCAGCCAACGATGCTGACTGGGCAGTGACAACTGGCCTGCCGGACCCTCTTCGTCCACCAGATTGCTGATGAAGACGACGATGGCGCGGCTGCTGCGGATCGCCTCCGCAATCTCGCGCAGCAGCAGAGGAGGCATGATGGAGGTGAGGAAGCTGCCCGGCCCCAGGATGATCATGTCGGCCTGGCTCAGCGCCTCGACCGCTTCGCGCGTGGCGGGCACTACCGGTTTCAGGCTCAGGGCCCGTGGCGGTGTGGTGAGCTGATCGATGGAGACCTCTCCCAGGATCTGATCGCCACAGACGGTGTGGGCGCACAGATCGGTGGGATGCTCGGACATGGGCAGCAGATTGGGTTCAATTTCCAGCATGTCGCTGATGAGCCGGATGGCATCCAGGGGGCGCACGCAGAGGTTGTCGAGGGCCAGCAGCATCAGGTTGCCGAGGTTGTAGCCCGCGAGCTCGCCGCGGCCGGTAAAGCGGTGCTCGAACAGCTGGCTACCGATGCTGGGGGTGGTCACCAGCTGGTTGAGGCAGTTGCGCAGATCCCCCCAGGCGATGCACTCCTGGCTTTTGCGCAGGCGTCCGGTGGAGCCGCCATCATCCGTGGTGGTGACGATGCCCGTCAGCCGGGATCCCAAGAACGACAGGGAAGAGAGCACCCGGCCCATACCGTGCCCGCCGCCGATGGCGACAACCCGGTCGAAGTCATTGATATTTTTCTGCCACATGCAGTGATCCCGTGGGAGGCCAGTGAGCACCATTCTAGTCTCCATGGCCAGGTAATTGTTTGATAAGGGTATGATTTTTGCTTGATGCCAGCATCCCGTACCCCTAGGAGACGATGTTGAACTTCCTGACGGCTCACTCGCTTGCCGAGACGACCCCACTGGCCGCCCAACAAGTTACAGAGCGGTTGCATGCCCAGTCATCCCATGTTCCATCGCTGTTGCTGGTCTATTTTACCCAAGCACACGAGGCGGCGGAACTGCGCCGTGCGCTCAAGGCACGTTTTCCCGATACCCGGCTGATCGGTTGCAGCTCCTGTGGCGGTATCCTGACCCAGGATGGGCATCATGGTCGGCATGGCTGGAGCCTGTCGGTCGCCGCCCTTTATGATGACAAGGGGGCATATGGCGTGGCTGGCCAGATGGGGGATCAACCGGATGTGCGGGCATTGCTGCGCCGCGCCATCGCCGATGGTGGCCGACCGGGAGAGCTGCCGCAGCTCGTGTTGCTGCACACCAGCCCGGGGCTGGAGGAGGCTGTGCTCGCGGGGATCGACGCTGAGTTTGGCGCGACCGTTCCCGTCGTCGGCGGGTCGGCGGCAGACGACGGCGTGGCCGGGCAGTGGCAGCTGTGCTGGGACGAAGGGGAGGGATCACAAGGGTGCGTGTTGGCGGTGCTTTACCCCGACTGCCAACTGGCGTTCCAGTTTCACTCAGGCTATGTACCCACCGAGTGTCGCGGCATCATTACCGGGATAGACGGGCGGGAGGTGCTGACCATCGATCACGAGCCGGCGGCCCGGGTCTATGGTCGCTGGACCGAGCGTGCGACGCCCTGGCCGGTGGGCACCATCCTCAGGGAGACGACGCTCTCGCCACTGGCCCGTCAGGTCGGCATGCTCGATGACCTGCCCTACTACAAGCTCTCCCATCCCGAGGCGGTGACGGCGCGGGAGGGGCTGCGCCTCTTTACCGAAACCCGACTGGGAGAGCGGCTGCTGCTCATGTACAGCAGCCAGGAAGGGTTGTTGCAGCGCAGCCTGAATGCGGTGAATATCGAGCCTGAATATGGCATGGCGAGCAATATGCGCCCCTTTGGCGCCCTGGTGGTGTTTTGTGCCGGTTGTCGGCTGGCACTGGGGGACAGGCTGGGGGACATCGTCAGTCAATTCAGTCAGAGGCTGGGTGAGATCCCCTTCATCACGCCCTTTACCTTCGGTGAACAGGGACGATTACCCCATGGTGAGCTGGCACACGGCAACCTCATGGTGTCGAGCGTAATCTTCCTCGAGAGCTGACACTGTGCTGGATTCAAGATGATAGGCAATAGCGAACTCGAAACCCTGGGCGACAAACTGCAAACCACGCTGGTGGAGCTGATGCGTTGCCGGGAGCGGGAGGCCAGATATCGGGAGGAGTCCCAAGCCCTGCTGTGCGGGGTGGCGACCCTGGCACAGGCCCAGAGTCTGGAGCAGGTACTGGAGAGTCTCATTCTTGCTCTCAAGCCCTTTATCGGATTTGAGCAGGCGGACGTGGTCGCCTGGGAGGCCGTGAGGGGCAGCACCCATCTGAGCACCCAGCCGGACGAGGTGGGCCGGACCTGGTCGCTGACACCGCTCTTCTCCAGGGCCATCGAGGGAGAGACCCTTGTCATCTATGATCCCGCCCAACTGCCTGAGCTGGCGCCGCTGGCGGGGGCGCCGGGCTGGGCCAGCGTCATGATGACAGGCTTGCAGGGACCGGGGTTTTCCGGTGTGCTCATCTGCCGGCACAGCGTGGCGGGCACCTTCGATCTCAAGAGCAAGGCGGCGATGCAGCGTTGTCGCCCGCTCATCTCCCAGGCCCTGGTCAACATCGCCTATCGGGCTCGCCTGCAAGAACAGGTTGACCTCAAGACCCTGGCCCTGCAGGCCAGCGAACAGCGTTTTCGCAGTTTTGCCGCCATGGCCTCCGACTGGTTCTGGGAGACCGATCCCCAGCACAGGCTCAGCTATGTCTCTGCCCCTGGCTATCAGGGGGAGGTGTTGGCCCGCCAGACGGGGAGAAGCCTCTATGATTTTGCCCACGACAAGCAGGACACGGCCTGGAGCCACTACCGGCACCTGATCGCCCACCATCTGCCGGTGCGGGGAATGCGGGCCCAGGTGATGCTGGCGGGCGGGCCTTGCTGGATGGAGATCAATGCGGAGCCTTGCCATGATGCCGGTGGCCGCTTCCTCGGCTATCGGGGCACGGCGCGGGAGATAGGTAGCCAGATCCGCCGCGAGCAGGAGCTGGCGCGGGCGCGGGACGATGCCGAGACGGCCAACCGTGCCAAATCCCAGTTCCTCGCCATGATGACCCACGAGATCCGCTCTCCCATGAACGCCGTGCTGGGAATGCTGGATCTGCTGCAGCACGGCCGGCTCGACACTCCGCAACAGACCCTCATCGGCCATGCCACCCACTCTGCGCATCTGTTGCAGACCATCATCGACGATGTGCTCGATTTCTCGAAAATAGAGTCACATACCCTGACGCTGCACTGTGAACCCTTTCAGCCAGCCGAGCTGTGCCGTGCCCTGGTGGAGCCCTTACAGGCACAGGCCAGTGCCAAGGGCATCACACTGCACTGGCACCTGGATGAGACGCTCCCCGAACGCCTTCAAGGGGATGCCGTCCGCCTCTCCCAGGTGATAGGCAACCTGCTTGGCAATGCCGTGAAGTTCACCTCCGCCGGCAGCGTGCGTCTGGCGTTGACCTGGGAGGAGGAAAAGTTGGGGGTCATGGTCAGCGACACGGGGATCGGCATCTCCACCGAGGATCAGGCGTTGCTGTTCGAACCCTTCTATCAGGTCGACAGTTCGGCAACCCGCCGCTTCTCCGGCTCGGGGCTCGGACTGGCCATCTGCAGGCGGCTGGTGCAGCTGATGGGGGGAGATATTTGCGTGCAGAGCACGCCTGGGCTGGGAAGCTGCTTCTGGTTCGAGCTGCCCGGGATGGCCTCTCCCTGTGCTCCGGCCGCCGCCCCCGGCAGTGAAGAGTGCGCCAGACTGGAGCTGGATGTGCTGGTGGTGGAAGACAGTCCGGTCAATCAGCTGGTGGTATCCCTGATGCTGCAGAAGCTGGTGTGCAGGGTGAGGCTGGCAGGCAATGGTCTGGAGGCCCTGGCACAGGTGGCGAAGCAGCAGCCGGACCTTGTCCTGATGGATATGCGGATGCCGCAGATGGATGGGTTGGAGGCGACCCGGCGCCTGCGGGACATGGGGTGCGAGGTGCCCATCGTCGCGCTGACGGCCAATGCCATGATGGAGGACAGGGCCCGCTGCCTTGCTCAGGGCATGAACGATTTTCTGGCCAAACCCATCAGTCTTGCCAGGCTGCGAAGCTGCCTGCTCCGCCATTGCAGGTGATGCCGGCCGATTTTGGGTAAAAAAAATGGTCAACCTGGTGGTTGACCAATTCTTCAGCAAATACTGAAGAGAGCACGGGATAAATCGGGTTGTACGGTTTTATATGAAAAAGTCGTGCCAACTTTTCAAAACCTGTTATTTGCGGCCTGTAGCTGAGTTGTGTGTTATTTATCGCTACCGTGATTGCAAAATGCAATTCTCATTTTTTTCATTATAAGAATGCAGTGCCGAGAATTCGCGTTTTGCAAACCAACCGTTGACTCACTCTTTGACTCACTGTGCGATCAGTCGGCGCAAGAACTGGCGCGCCGCTTCACTGTTTTGTTTGGCAATCAACATCTGTTTTTCATAGATCGGCATGGGCAGGATCTCGAGCCAGCGCTGGCAGAGCCAGGCTGCATCGTCGAACTGCTTGTCCGGATAGAGCTCATCCAGTTCCGGGTATTGTGCAAAGACCTCTCTCAATCGGCTGACCAGCTGGTTGTCGCTGACATCAGAATCCGCACTCGGCCAGTTGGGCAACGGCTCGACCTGGGCGTGCCTGAGGCCTGCGCTATCCGTTTCCATCTCGTGGATGCAGAAGCGTTCAAGGCCGAGCACGGTGACCCCGAGCAAACCGTCGTTGAGGGTATAAAAATCAGTCACCTTGACGCGGGTGCCGACCGGGAGAATCCGTCCGCAGGTGCCCGTGCTGGTGGTCTCTTCCATCACGATGCCAAAGCCACGATCCTCGAGGAAGGACTCCTTGAGCATCTGCAGGTGGCGCGGCTCGAACAGGCGAAGGGGGAGCTTGCCACCGGGCAGAATGTGGGACGGCAAGGGGAACAGTGCCAGTTGTTGAAGTTTCATGTTCCATCCTCCTAATCAGTCATTGCTGAATGTGACAATGCAGTGACCGTGCCAGAGAGAGGTGGCGTGGCGAAGGGGTGAGTCATTTCCCGTGGTTATTTTTAATATCCATTTAAAATCAATCTATTGTGATTTGATGCCACGAACGCAGGCAAGGCAGTGCGAAAGGGATTCAGGTGAGGTGCTAGGGCGCCGAACATACCCCGTGTGCAGAATGAGTCTATTTTCGCATATTGCAAATTTGATTCATGCAAAATGCCTGTTACAGACCCATTGAGCGACTGGAGACAAAGGCCAGGGGATCAGGTGGTGAATTCGGTGTGCTGTGTCATGCCGTCCAGCATCAGGGCGGCTATTTCGTCGTACATCTGCGACCAGGCCTATGCCAGTGCCGGGGTAAAACCACTGCCGAGACGCCGTGCCAGTACCTGGGTCAGCGCCTGTTTGAGCAGCGCAAACTGGTGGGGTTGAACGTTGAATCGCTGGTGACGCCTGCCGAGATCGCGAATGATGAAACCCAGTGCATCCAGCTGGGAGAGGCTGGTGATGACGGTGTTCAGGGTGTCCGACACCTTGGCAACGGGCAGCTCCTGATGTGGGGGAAAGAGGGCCCTGAGTTCGGGGGACAATCTGAACAGCTCTTCATACACCTCCTGGACATAGCTGTTGTTCAGGGCGCTCACCCTGCCCCAGGCTTTCTGGACCAGCTCTATCTGCTCAAAGGTCATGTCGATGTTTCCTTCCCGTGCGATGTCATGAAAATAATAATCCATCTACTCAATAGAGCACCGGGTTCCGCGCCATTTGGGGAAAAGAAGAGGGGGCCAGCAAGGAGGCACGGATGGTGACCCCTTGCTGGCAGGAGGCCGGGACCTCAGTTGCGCTGTTCCAGGTACATGACGGCTGCTTCGACGCGGCTTTGGGCCTCGAGCTTTTTCAGCAGGCTCTTGACGTGGACCTTGACGGTTCCCTCGGAGATATGGAGCACGGAGGCGACCTGCTTGTTGGACAACCCCTTGGCGATTTCACGCATGATCTGCATCTCGCGTCGGGTCAGGCTCTCCAGCTTCTGCTGCAGGTGGTCTAGCTCGTAGATGTTCTCGAGATAGGGACGTAGCGGCTCGCTCAGGATCTGCTTGCCGGTCATCACGTCAGCCAGCTGGGCCAGCAGCATGTCAGGCTCGGTGTCCTTGAGCAGATAGCCGTCCGCGCCTGCCTTGAGCAGGGCAACCACATCCTGGCGGGCGTCAGAGACGGTCAGGATCACCACGCGGGAAGTCACCTCTTCGGCCCGCAGCGCCTTGAGGGTATCGAGACCTGACAACCCCTTCATGTTGAGGTCGAGCAGGATAAGGTCCGGTTCGGACTCCTTGGCCATGGCCACGGCGTCGGTGCCGTTGGAGGCCTCGCCAACCACGTCGATGTTATCTTCCAACTCCAGCAGTTGCACAATTCCCTTGCGCATCAGGGGGTGGTCATCCACGACCAGAACACTGTATTTCATCTCGTCCATCAGGCGTCTCTTGTTAGGCTGGTGGGAAAAGTCAGGTGTACGCGGGTGCCCCCGGAAGGCGGCTCACTGATGGTCAGCTGGCCGTGCAATTTGCTGGCGCGTTCATTCATGATGCTGAGACCGTAGTGATTGACCGCCGAGTTTGCGCCCCTTATTCCGACACCGTCGTCTGCAATCTGAACCTGGATGTTACCATCAGCCAGGGTCTCACAGCTAACGTCAATGCGCCGGGCATTGGCATGCTTGATGGCATTGAGCACTGCCTCACGGATCAGCTGCAGGATGTGAATGTGCTGTCCCGCCTCGAGATCGGTATCCGTCAGTCCGTACTGGAGCCCGATCTCGGCCCGGGTCTGGGGCTTGAGCTGCTCCAGCATGACGCCGATGGCTTCACCCAGGTTGGCATCGCCGATGCTGAGGCGGAAGGTGCCGAGCAGTTCGCGCAACTGGGTATAGGCGTTGCCGAGTCCCTCGTCGATCTGCTGCATGGCCGCTTCGGCCTTGACGGTATCCCCCTTGGCAAAGGAGCGCTTGAGCAGGGTGGACTGGATCTTCAGGTAGGAGAGCGCCTGGGCCAGGGAGTCGTGCAGCTCCCTGGCGATGACAGCCCGCTCTTCCATCAGCAGCAGGCGCTGGTGTTGCAGCAGGGTCTGATCCTTGTGCAGCACCTGGGCCAGCAGCATGGAGAAGTTCTTCATCAGCCGCTCGTCGACGGGATGGTCGCTTATCATGTCGAGCCGGCCGTACTCCTCCTCGTCCATCTGCAGGTAGAAGCTCACCATGGCCTCGAGATCGCCGGGCCACCCCTTGCGCCCCGTGATGTAGACCGGCATGGCATTGTGCTCGAAGCGGGTCAGCCGGATGTAGTCGATGTGCTGGTGGGCGGCGGCCCGCTCCAGCAGTTTTTGCAGGGTGCGGCGGCTGAGCGGCGCCGCGTGCAGTTTCTGGGCGGTGGAATAAAGGAAGGAGAGGGTGTCGTTGGCCTGTTGCAGCTTGGCGGTCTTCTCCTCCACCTTGCTCTCCAGCTCCCGGTAGAGCTTGCCGAGCTCCGCGGCCATGGTGGCAAACGCCCCCGACAGCTCCCCCAGCTCGTTTTCACAGTGGGGGGGCAGGGTCAGATCGAACTCCTGGCGCTGGATCTGGCGGGCGCAATAGACCAGCTGATTGAGCGGCGCCACCACCTGCTGGCGCGTGAAGCGCACCGTGCACCAGGCGATGGTGATGATGGCGAGCAGGCCGAGTCCCTCGGCCAGGGCCAGCATGCGCACCTTGAACTCCACGTGGTACTGCATCTGGTTGACGAAGTCGTCGATGGCGGCGACGAACTGCTCCGTGTTGTCGGTGTAGCGGCTGGGGGTGGCGTTCTCGATGTGCTCGCGCATCCTCTGCCATTGCAGCAGCACCTCGCCGTAGGTGCGGCGCAGGGAGGCGGGCGTGATCCAGCGCTGGGTCTCCTGCAGCTCGGGGGCATTGAGGGTCTGCTCGAACTGGGCGAGCCGGCCGAGCACGACCTGATCCTTCTCGATTTCATAGGCCATCCGGTAGGCCTGCATGCGCAATGAGCCCGACAGGTTGATGGCTTTGGCGTCCGGCACCGAATAGAAGAGGGTGACCATGGCCACCAGGGCGATCAGGCTGGCCATGAACAGGATCAGCACCATGGCGCGACCGATGGCGCTGCTGACCGACTGCACTCTGAACCATTTTCCCATGCCGACTGGCTCCCCTTACACCGATAAAGACCCCACAAAGTAGCATGGGAGTGTACTCCAAGTTGTGCTAGCATCGAAAAACTAGATGAACTCCGAGCGGTTTTGCCTAAGTCATTGAGATAGGGGGAGATCGCCGTCAGCCGATGTTCGAGCTGAAAGGGTCAGGAAAGAAATGCCCTGGCCTCCCGTATTTGGAAAGGTGTTTATGTTGCCACTTGAAGATGGTTTTTCCCGTCGCTTTTACTATTTGCGCCTGTCGGTCACCGACGTGTGCAATTTTCGTTGTACCTACTGCCTGCCGGACGGCTATCGCCCCTCGGAGGTGCGCAAGTCCTTTCTCTCCCTGGAGGAGATCCGCCGCGTCGTCTCCGGCTTTGCCGCCATGGGGACGCGCAAGGTGCGTCTGACCGGTGGCGAGCCCTCCCTGCGCCGCGACTTCACCGCCATCATAGAGACGGTCGCCAGTACGCCCGGCATCGAGAAGGTGGCCATGACCACCAACGGCTACCGCCTGAAGGAGCGGGCCCGGGAGTGGTTCGATGCGGGCCTCAATGCCCTCAACGTCAGCGTCGACAGCCTGGATCCCAGGCAGTTTCACCAGATCACCGGCGAGAACAAACTGACCGAGGTGATGGCGGGGATAGATGCCGCGCTGGCCGCCGGCTTCAAGTCGGTCAAGATCAATGCGGTCTTGCTCAAGGGGCTCAACGACCACCAGCTGGATGCTTTCCTTGCCTGGATCCGGGACAAACCCATCGAACTGCGTTTCATCGAGCTGATGCAGACCGGTGAGATGGACACCCTGTTTCGCGATCACCACACCAGCGGGGATCTCATCAAGCAGCGACTGCTGGAGACAGGCTGGGTGCAGCAACTGCGAGGCCTGGACGACGGTCCTGCCCAGGTGTTCATGCACCCGGCGTCGCAGGGGGGGGTGGGGCTCATCATGCCCTACAGCAAGGACTTCTGCGCCGGCTGCAACCGGCTGCGGGTCTCCTCCGTGGGCAAGCTGCACCTGTGCCTCTTTGGTGACAACGGGGTGGAGTTGCGGGATCTGCTGACGGCCGACGACCAGCAGGAGGCGCTGCAGTGGCGGATCCGCCAGGCGCTGACCGGCAAGGCCGCCACCCACCGCCTGCACGACGGCAATGCGGGCATGACCCCCCACCTGGCCTCCATCGGCGGCTGACCCCGATCGCCAGGCCCAAATGGCCAGCGATTAATTAGCAATCCTCACATAGGGGTAATTTGCCTTGCCCCTGTCTTGCCTAATTGCGCCAAGGGTTTGATCCAGCGCAAGAATCCCCCCTGTTTATCCCCCTGGTGGTATATCCCCTGACTTGTCAGGGCCGCAATATACACCCACGCTTATAATTGGCATTGAAAATGCCAGTCACGGGATCCGCGCGGGGGCATTCGTCCCCGAAAAGAGGAGTCGATATGACCGACGGGGTCAACTTGTCACGCAGAGGCCTGTTTCGGGGACGCCTGAGCGCCCCCAAGGCTGGGATCCAGTTGCCCTGGTCCGTCTCCTGGGACGAGTTCGTGGCCGGCTGTACCCGCTGCGGCGACTGTCTGGCGGCCTGTCCGGAGCAGATCCTGATCAAGGGAGACGGGGGCTTCCCCACGGTGGATTTTCACCGCGGCGAGTGCACCTTCTGCACCGAGTGTGTGAGCGCCTGCCAGGCGCCGGTGTTCAGGCCGACAACCCAGACACCCTGGGAGTATGTGGCCCATATCGAGGCGGGCTGTCTGGCCACTGCCCAGGTGTTCTGCCAGCGCTGTCAGGACAGCTGCGAGCAGCAGGCCATCCGCTTTTCCCCCCGGCTGGGGCGCGTACCCACCCCCGGCATCCATGCCGAGTCGTGCAACGGCTGCGGGGCCTGCGTAGCGGATTGCCCAGTGGGCAGTATCAGCATCGGTCTGTCTCGTGGCGAGGCTTCGCGATGACCCAAGAGACGAACAAGTTGGAAAACGGTGATATGACGCGAGAAGAGTTCCATGTATCCAGCCTGGTGGTGCTGACCCAGCCCGATCTGCGCCACGCCCTGGCAGAGCGGATTGCGACCCTGGACGGGGCCGAGATCCACGCCGTCAGCGAGGAGGGCAAGCTGGTGGTGACCTTGGAGGGGCCGAGCCAGCGCCCCATCATGGCGGCCATCGACACCATTCAGGGGTTGCCCGGGGTGCTCTCTGCGGCCCTGATCTACCACCAGTTCGATGAAATGGACGCCGAAGATGGGGAATAAGGCGTCATGTGGCAGAAGCGCAAGAGTCGTTCGCTGACCGCCACGGGTAATACACGGGATGCCGGGTCTGTTGTCTGCGTTCGATGAACGAAAAGCCCAGAGCAAAGGAATAAAGCGCCATGGAGCTGAGCCAGCGCGGCTCGTCACAATGGCTGTCATTGATGTGATTAAGCAATGCGAGGATATGTCATGAAGCTGAGTCGACGCGACTTTATGAAGGCCAATGCGGTGGCGGCAGCCGCTGCCGTGGCCGGTGTCAGTGCCCCCACTCTGGCGGCGAACCTGATCACCAGTACCGACAAGACCGCCATCACCTGGGACAAGGCACCGTGCCGCTTCTGCGGGACCGGCTGTTCCGTGCTGGTGGGCTCCCAGGCTGGCCGCGTCGTGGCGACCCAGGGGGATCCCGATGCACCGGTCAACCGTGGCCTGAACTGCATCAAGGGCTACTTCCTCTCCAAGATCATGTACGGGGAGGATCGCCTGACCCAGCCCATGCTGCGCATGACGAACGGCAAGTTCGACAAGAACGGCAACTTCGCCCCCATCAGTTGGGATCAGGCCTTCGACATCATGGCCGAGAAGTTCAAGGCGACCCTGAAAGAGAAGGGCCCGACCGCCGTCGGCATGTTCGGCTCCGGCCAGTGGACCGTCTGGGAAGGCTATGCCGCCGCCAAGCTGATGAAGGCAGGCCTGCGCTCCAACAACCTGGATCCCAATGCCCGTCACTGCATGGCCTCCGCGGTAGTGGGCTTCATGCGTACCTTCGGCATGGATGAACCCATGGGCTGCTACGACGACATCGAGCAGGCCGACGCCTTCGTGCTGTGGGGCTCCAACATGGCCGAGATGCACCCCATCCTCTGGTCGCGCATCTCCGATCGCCGTCTGTCCCACCAGGATGTGCAGGTGCACGTGCTCTCCACCTTCGAGCACCGCAGCTTCGAGCTGGCGGACAACGGGCTGGTGTTCACCCCCCAGACCGATCTGGCGATCCTCAACTACATCGCCAACTACATCATCCAGAACGACAAGGTGAACTGGGAGTTCGTCAACAAGCACACCCAGTTCCGCAAAGGGGTGACCGACATCGGTTACGGCCTGCGTCCCACCAACCCGCTGCAGCAAAAGGCCAAGAACCCGGACAGCGGCGACTCCACCCCCATGAGCTTCGACGACTTCGCCAAGTTCGTGGCGGATTACGATCTGGAGTCCGTCTCCAAGCTCTCCGGCGTGCCCAAGGACAAGCTCGAGAAGCTGGCCCAGATCTATGCGGATCCGGACAAGAAGGTGGTCTCTTACTGGACCATGGGGTTCAACCAGCACACCCGTGGCGTCTGGGCCAACAACCTCTGCTACAACATCCACCTGCTGACCGGCAAGATCTCCCAGCCGGGCTCCGGCCCCTTCTCCCTGACCGGCCAGCCCTCCGCCTGTGGTACCGCCCGTGAAGTGGGTACCTTCGCCCACCGTCTGCCGGCGGACATGGTGGTCACGGATCCCAAACACCGCGCCATCGCCGAGAAGATCTGGAAGCTGCCGGAAGGCACCATCCCGGAGCAGGTGGGCTACCACGCCGTGCTGCAAAACCGCATGCTCAAGGATGGCAAGCTCAACGCCTACTGGGTGATGTGCAACAACAACATGCAGGCCGGCCCGAACATGAACGAAGAGGCGCTGCCCGGTTATCGCAACCCGGCCAACTTCATCGTGGTCTCCGACCCTTATCCGACCGTGACCGCCCAGGCGGCCGACCTCATCCTGCCCACCGCCATGTGGGTGGAGAAAGAGGGGGCCTATGGCAACGCCGAACGTCGCACCCAGTTCTGGCACCAGCAGGTGAAGGCACCGGAAGGGGCCAAGTCCGACCTGTGGCAGCTGATGGAGTTCTCCAAACGCTTCACCGTGGAAGAGGTGTGGCCGGCTGAGTTGATTGCCAAGATGCCGGAAGTGAAGGGCAAGACCCTGTTCGACGTGCTCTATGCCAACGGCCAGGTGAACCAGTTCCCGAAAGAGCAGAGCAAGGGGGCCCTGAACGACGAGGCCGAGCACTTTGGTTTCTACGTCCAGAAGGGGCTGTTCGAGGAGTACGCCTCCTTCGGTCGCGGCCATGGCCACGACCTGGCGCCGTTCGATCAGTATCACGAAGCCCGTGGCCTGCGCTGGCCGGTGGTGGACGGCAAGGAGACCCTGTGGCGCTATCGCGAAGGGTTCGACCCTTACGTGAAGGCGGGGGAGGGGGTGCGCTTCTACGGCAAGCCCGATGGCAAGGCGGTGATCTTCGCGCTGCCCTATGAGCCGGCTGCCGAAGCTCCGGACAAAGAGTACGACATGTGGCTCTCCACCGGTCGCGTGCTGGAGCACTGGCACACCGGCACCATGACCCGTCGCGTGCCCGAGCTCTATCGCGCCTTCCCGGATGCGGTGCTGTTCATGCACCCGGAAGATGCCAAGGCCCGTGGCGTGCGCCGTGGTGAAGAGGTGATCGTCTCCTCCCGCCGGGGCGAGGTGAAGACCCGGGTCGAGACCCGCGGCCGCAACCGTCCGCCCAAGGGACTGGTGTTCATGCCCTTCTTCGATGCGAGCCAGCTGGTCAACAAGCTGACCCTGGACGCCACGGATCCGCTCTCCAAGGAGACGGATTACAAGAAGTGCGCCGTCAAGGTCATGAAGGCCTGAGGCGGGGGAGCGCGAGATGAGTCGTAGTCGGCGCCAGTTTCTGGCCGACATGGCCAAGGGGGTCTGCGGTGTGGGCCTGCTTGGCGTGGGGCTCGGCGGCGTGGCGCGCCAGCAGGTGCAGGCTTTGCCTGCCCAGGCGCTGCGCCCGCCGGCCGCCCTCGACGAGGCCGAGTTTCTCGGCGCCTGCGTGCGCTGCGGGCTCTGCGTCGAGGCATGCCCCTACGACACCCTCAAGCTCGCCCGGCTGTTTGAACCCGTGACCACCGGCACCCCCTACTTCAAGGCGCGCGCCGTTCCGTGCGAGATGTGTGACGACATCCCCTGCGTGGCGGCCTGCCCGAGCGGGGCGCTGGATCGGGCCATGACCGATATCGATCAGGCGCGGATGGGGGTGGCGGTGCTCATCGATCACGAGACCTGCCTCAACTACCTGGGGCTGCGCTGCGACGTTTGCTACCGGGTCTGCCCCCTCATCGACAAGGCCATTACCTTGGAGCTGCAGCACAACCCGCGCACAGGCAAGCACGCCATGTTCCTGCCCACGGTGCACAGCGATCTCTGCACCGGCTGCGGCAAGTGCGAGCACGCCTGCGTGCTGGAGGAGGCGGCCATCAAGGTGGTGCCTCGCCAGCTTGCCAAGGGGGAGCTGGGTCACCACTACCGGCTCGGCTGGGAAGAGAAGGCGAAGGCGGGCAAATCGCTCATCGGCGACAGGCTCACCCTGCCGACCCGCAAACCGGAGGGTCTATGAGTCGGTATCCAGGGGCCGAGGCCACGGCCAGGCTGGGGTGGTGGCGTGCCCACCGCTTCCTGCTGCTGCGCCGGCTTTGCCAGTTCGGGGTGCTGGGGCTGTTCCTGCTGGGGCCGCTCGCGGGCATCTGGATCCTCAAGGGCAACCTCTCCAGCTCCCTGCTGCTGGAGACGGTGCCCCTCACGGATCCCCTGACCCTGTTGCAGTCGGTGGCGGCGGGCCAGTGGCCCATCCCCACCCTGTGGCTCGGGGCCGGGCTGGTGCTCGCGGGTTACTGGCTGGTCGGGGGGCGGGTGTTCTGCTCCTGGGTCTGTCCAGTCAACCTGGTCACCGATGTCGCCGCCTGGCTCAGGGGGCGGCTCGGGCTCAAGGGCAATGGTCAGTTCAACCGCGCTACCCGCTACTGGCTGCTGGCCATGGTGCTGGTGGCGCCGGCCATCACAGGCGTGCTGGTGTGGGAGCTGGTCAATCCGGTGTCGCTCACCCTGCGGGGCCTGCTGTTTGGCATGGGGGCGGGCTGGGGCCTGCTGGCGGTGCTGTTCCTGTTCGACCTTTTTGTGGTGGAGCGGGGCTGGTGCGGCCACCTCTGTCCGGTGGGGGCCTTCTATGCCCTGGTCAACCGGGTCGGGTTCATCAAGATTGCAGCCTCGGGGCGCGAGCGGTGCAGCAACTGCATGGATTGTTATGCGGTCTGCCCGGAGCGTCCCATCCTGCGCGGCCCCGTTCACGGTGCCAGGCGTGGTCACGGGCCCTTGATTGCGGCTCAGGAGTGTACCAACTGCGGCCGTTGCATCGATGTCTGCGCGGAGCAAGTTTTTGAAATCACTGTAGGTTTTGCCGTCAAGGCAGAGAAAACGTCGGAGAACACATAATGAAGAAGCTGATTGGAGCAATGCTGGCCTGCCTGATGGCGGGTTCCTTGATGGCGGCCGTCCCCGAGATCACCAACAGCACGGGGGGCATCAAGTCGGAGCGGGGAAGCACGGATCTGGTGACGGATGCCGACGCGGCCCCTCTGAAGAACTTTCGCAAGGATGGCGACCTCTACGATCGCCAGTACATGCACCAGCCCCCGCTGATCCCCCACGACACCCGCAACTATGAAGTGGACAACAAGGTCAACAAGTGCCTGGCCTGTCACAGCTTCAAGAACGCCAGTGCCATGAAGGCCCCCAAGATAAGCCCCACCCACTTCGAGACCCGCGACGGCATGACCCTGGGCGAAGTCTCGCCGCGCCGCTACTTCTGTCTGCAGTGCCACGTGCCGCAAGCGGACGCCAAGCCGCTGGTGAACAATACCTTCAAACCGGTTGAAGCGCTGAACTGAGGAGCCCATAGATGAAATTACCCGGCTTTGTGAAGCGTCTGTGGACCACCTTCAAGTCACCGTCGAAGGCGGCCCTCTGGGTCATCCTGCTGATGGGCTTCTTCGGTGGCGTCATCTTCTGGGGCGGGTTCAACACCGCCATGGAAGCGTCCAACACCGAGGCCTTCTGCACCGGTTGCCACGAGATGAAGGACAACGTGTTCGTGGAGTACCGCGACACCATCCACTACGCCAACCGCTCCGGCGTGCGGGCCAGCTGCCCGGATTGCCACGTACCCCACGAGTGGACCTACAAGATCATCCGCAAGGTGCAGGCCTCCAAGGAGCTGTGGGGCATGATCACCGGCAAGGTGGATACCCGCGAGAAGTTTGAATCCCACCGGCGGGAGATGGCCGAGCGGGAGTGGCAGCGGATGAAGGAGACGGATTCGCGCGAGTGCCGCAACTGCCACAACTTCGAGTACATGGACTTCTCCCTGCAAGGGCGTCGGGCCGCCCAGATGCACTCCACCAACCTGGCAAGCGGGGCCAACACCTGCATCGACTGCCACAAGGGGATTGCGCACCAACTGCCTGACATGAAAGGGGTGCCAGGCTTCTGATGGGAAGGCCGCCGGATCCTCGGGATCCGGCGGCCTTCGAGATTAATGGGCAATGATGCCCCCCAGCCAGACATCTTTTGATAGAATCCCTTCCCGGCAACGCGGCGCCCACCGGCTCCTTTCATGGCTGGCACCACGGTGCGGCGCGTTCACCTCATCCTCTCGTGGTCAATGATTGACAGGAATGGCCCCAATGGCACCCAAACACAGCGAATTCATCCCTCTCAAGATCGCCGTCCTGACGGTTTCCGACAGTCGCACCGCTGCCGATGACAGCTCGGGGGACTATCTGGTCGAGGCCCTGACCCAGACCGGCCACGTGCTGGCCGACCGGGCGCTCTGCCCCGACAACCTGTTTCGCATCCGCGCCCAGGTGAGCGACTGGATTGCCGACGAGGGAGTCCAGGTGGTGCTCATCAATGGCGGCACCGGCTTCAACGAGCAGAACCGGGTGCCCGAGGCGGTCGGCGTGCTGTTCGAGCGCACGGTGCAGGGCTTTGGCGAGATGTTCCGCCAGCTCTCGTTTGCCGAGATAAAAGGCTCCGCCATGCAGAGCCGTGCCCTGGCAGGGCTCGCCAATCGCACCCTGATCTGCTGCCTACCCGGCTCCACCGGCGCCTGCCGTCTGGGCTGGGAACAGCTTATCCGGGATCAGCTCGACGCCCGTACCCGGCCGTGCAACTTCGTGACCCATCTGTGATCCCGGGAGTAAACCCGGATCATCCATCTTATTTTTCGATAGGGGCATAGATGAACCTGACCCATCTCAACCAGAGCGGCGAGGCCCACATGGTAGATGTCACCGACAAGCAGGTGACCGAACGCGAGGCCCGCGCCGAGGCTTTCGTGACCATGGCCCCCGAGACCCTGGCGTTGATCCTGAGCGGTCAGCACCACAAGGGGGACGTGTTCGCCACCGCCCGCATCGCCGGCATCATGGCGGCCAAGAAGACCGCCGATCTTATCCCACTCTGCCATCCGCTGGCCTTGACCAAAGTCGAGGTGGAGATAGTGCCGCTGGCCGAGCAGAATCGGGTGCATATCCGCACCCTGTGCAAGCTCTCGGGCAAGACCGGGGTGGAGATGGAGGCGCTCACCGCCGCCTCGGTGGCGGCCCTGACCATCTACGACATGTGCAAGGCGGTGCAAAAGGACATGGTTATCGAGCAGGTGCGTCTGGTGGAGAAAAAGGGCGGTAAATCCGGTCATTTCCAACTGGGTGAGACCAAAGGAGAGCAGGCATGATCAAGGTTCTGTTTTTTGCGCAGGTGCGTGAGCTGGTCGGCTGCGACGAGCTGAGCCTGCCTTGCGACTACGCCAGTGCCGATGCCCTTCGCGCCGCCTTGAGCGAGCGGGGTGACAAGTGGGCGCTGGCGCTCGAATCCGGCAAGCTCCTGGTGGCGGTCAACCAGACCCTGGTGCCGCTGGATACCCCCCTCCATGACGGGGATGAGGTCGCCTTCTTCCCGCCGGTGACCGGAGGTTGAGCCATGAGCGACGTAGCCATCACAGATCGCATTCTGGTGCAGCGGGCTGACTTCTCGCTGGCCGACGAATATGCCCGCCTCGCTGCCCGGCAGAACACAGGCGCGATTGTCAGCTTTGTCGGCAAGGTACGCGACTTCAATCAGGGGGAGCATGTGAAGGGGCTGGCCCTCGAACACTACCCCGGCATGACCGAGAAGGCGCTGGCGAACATAGTGGCCGAGGCCCGCGGGCGCTGGCCGCTGCAGGAGTGCACCCTCATTCACCGCATCGGCGAGCTGCTGCTCGGGGATCAGATCGTGCTGGTGGTGGTGAGCAGCGCCCACCGTGAGGCGGCTTTCGAGGCCTGCCACTTCATCATGGATTTCTTGAAGACCCGGGCGCCGTTCTGGAAAAAAGAGCTGACCGCCGACGGGGTGCAACGCTGGGTCGAGGCCAGGGCGAGCGATGACGCCGCCCTGGCCCGCTGGCAACAAGGGGAGTGAGCCTCGGGCTCGCGTCAATCGATCCGGCCGTGCCGGAACATAAGGAGCAAAGGAATGAAAAGATGGGTATCCCTGTTGGTGCTGGGCGCCGGCGCCATGTACAGCGGTGCTGTGCTGGCTGACGAGGTCAAGGTGGCGGTGGCTGCCAACTTCAAGGGCACCATAGAGCGCATCGGCAAGGAGTTCACCGCCAAGACCGGCCACAGCGTCGTCATCAGTTCGGCGGCCACCGGCGTGCTCTATACCCAGATCACCCACGGTGCGCCCTTCGATCTCTTCCTTTCGGCCGACGTGGCGACCCCTCAAAAGCTGGAGTCGGAAGGCAAGGGGAGCGAACGCTTCACCTATGCCATCGGTCAGCTCGGCCTCTGGCAGAAGGGGGGGCCTGCTCCTGATGAGGCCACCTTGCGCTACTGGCAGGGGGAGCTGGCCATCGCCAACCCCAAGACAGCGCCCTATGGCGCCGCCGCCATGGCGACCCTGGCTCACCTCAAGATCGATCCCAAGCAGTATCGGGTGCTGACCGGCACCAACATCAGCCAGACCTGGCAGTTCGTCGACACCGGCAATGCGAAGCTGGGCTTTGTCGCCTGGGCCAATCTGGTGGAGGCGGGCAAGACCGGCGAAGCCTGGGCGGTGCCGGCCAGCTTCTATCCCCCCATCGAGCAGCAGGCCCTGGTGCTGAAGAAAGGGGCGGCGGTGGATGCCCTGGTCGCCTGGCTCAAGGGGCCGGGACAGGCGCAGATCAAGGCGGCGGGTTACGCCCTGCCGCAGTAAGCGCCCGGCGTCTGCCGGCCAGCTCCGTGCTGGCCAGATCCGGTGCCTGACGTGTCCCAAGGCGGCGCCCGTCATGACGGCGCCCTGTTTTTTATCGACACCCGAGAGGGGACCCTATGAGTGAAGGGGATCTGCTGGCGGTCTGGCTGACCCTGAAACTGGCGGCCAGCACCACTGCCATCCTGCTGCTGCTGTCGCCGCCGCTCGCCTGGTGGCTGTCTCGCAGCCAGCACCGGCTGCGCCCTCTGGTGGAGGCCATGGTGGCCCTGCCGCTGGTGCTGCCGCCCACCGTGCTCGGTTTCTATCTGCTGCTGGCCTTCTCCCCGGAGTACGGCCTCGGTGACTGGTGGCGGGAGACCTTCGGGGCCCAGCTCGCCTTCAGTTTCCTCGGCCTGCTCATCGCCTCCGTCATCTATTCGCTCCCCTTCGTGGTACAACCCCTCACCTCCGCCTTCGTCAACATGGGCAACAAGGAGCTGGAGGCTGCCGCCACCCTGGGGATGGGCCCGTTTGAGCGCTTCTTTCGCATCATCCTGCCCATGACGTTGCCCAGCTTCGTGATGGCGGCAGCGCTGGGCTTTGCCCACACCCTGGGGGAGTTCGGGGTGGTGCTGATGATTGGCGGCAACATTCCCGGGGAGACCCAGCTGCTCTCCATCGCCCTGTTTGATCACGTGGAGGCGATGGATTACCAGAATGCCCATATTCTGGCAGGCGGCCTGATGAGCTTCTCCCTGGTGATGCTGGTGCTGGTCTACGGCGTGCTGCAACGCCGGCAACGGAGGCTGTTCGGATGAACCTCTACCTCAAGGCCAGACGTGATTTCGGCCCCTTCACCCTGGCGTGTGATCTGGCGCTGCCCCCCAGCCGCATCCTCGGCCTGTTCGGTCCTTCGGGCTGTGGCAAGAGCACCCTGCTGCGCATCATCGCCGGGCTCGACAGGGCCCCGGGCGATGCCCTGCGCTGGCAGGGGCGCGAGCTTGCAGCCCTGCCCCCCGAGGCGCGGCGCATCGGGCTGGTGTTTCAGGATGCTCGTCTCTTCCCCCACCTGAGCGTGCTCGGCAACCTGCAACTGGCGGCTCGCAAGGGGAGGGGGCGCTGGCAGCCAGAGGATCTGGCTGCGCGCCTCGGCTTTGCCGAGCTGCTGGGGCAACCGGCCCACGGCCTCTCCGGCGGGCAGCGTCAGCGGGTGGCACTGGCCAGGGCCTTGCTGGCCGAGCCCGACTTGCTGCTGCTGGATGAACCCTTCTCGGCGCTGGACAGGCGCAGCCGCATCCATCAGGCCCACGTGCTCAAGGGCTTGCAGCAGGAGAGCGGCATCCCCATGATCTTCGTCAGCCACGCCATGGAGGAGGTGAGCCTGCTCTGCGATGGACTGGTGCTGCTGGCAGAGGGACGGGTGGAGGCCCAGGGCACCCCCGAGGAGATCTTCGCCCGCACCGACCTGTCGCTGGCCAGTCGCGACGACGTCGGGGTCATGCTATCGGCGAGCCTGTCCTACTACGACGAGCACGAGCAGATGGCGACCCTGCGACTCGGGGAGCAGACCCTGATGGTGACCATGGAGCATGCCCCCGATGAAGCAGGCCCCTTGCAGATCAAGGTGGCGGCGCGGGATCTGGTGATCGCCACCGAGCCCATCGTGCACTCCAGCCTCTCCAACTGCCTCGAGACCCGGCTGCTGGAGGTGCGGGAGGTGCGACCGGGGCAGACCCTGTTGCAGTTGGCTCTCGGGCAGCAGATACTGCTGGCCCGGATCACCAGCCGCTCCGCGCAGCGGCTCGCCCTGACGCCGGCCATGCGCCTCTACGCCTACATCAAGGCGGTGAGCCTGGTGGGAGAGGGGTAGACAGGGGACCGGAGTACGGATTGGCTGGTCATGAGTGGCCGGCATGGCGTCGAGAAAGGGGGGACGGGTGCGTCGCAATCAGGTAATGAAATCCCATGGCTTGGCCCTGCGCAGTGCGGGGGAGGGGCCCTTGCTGCTCTTGCTGCACGGGCTGGGCTCTTCCAGCCTCGACTGGCAGGCGCAGATCGAGCGTTTTTCCGAGCGCTACCGGGTGGTGGCCATCGACTTGCGCGGCCACGGCCAGAGCATGCAGGAGGGGCCCTTTGACGTGCCCACCCTGGCGGCGGATGTGGCCCGCTGGCTCGACGAACAGCCCGAGCCTGCCTGGGTAGTGGGGTTGTCGCTCGGTGCCATGGTGGCGCTGGAGCTGGCGCTGCAACTGCCCCACAAGGTGCAGGGGTTGGTGCTGGTCAACGGCTTCAGCGAATTTCTGCTGGAGACGCCAAAGGAGCAGGAGCGCTATGCCATGCGCCTCAAGTGGCTGCGCTGGTTCGGCATGCGGCCGCTGGCGTGGTGGCTCGGTCGCGAGCTCTTTCCCGGCCCCGATCTCGCCCAGGTGCGCCACACCTTCCGGGGGCGCTTCGTGCGCAACAAAAAGAAGACCTACAAGGCGCTGCTGGAGGCGCTGCCCGGCTGGTCGGTGCGGGCTCGTCTCGGCACCCTCTGGCAGCCGGTGGCCATCATCTCCACCAGTCACGACTATCTGCCCCTGGCGCGGCGGGTGGAGCAGTTCGCCTCCCTGCCCAATGCCACCATCCACACCCCGGATGGTCACCACGCCTGGCCGGCGGAAGATCCTGCCGGGTTCAATCATTTGCTTCACCGGATTTTAGAAACCCATTAGACTTGTCGCCTTTTGACCTTGATCCCCCGTGTATGTATTGGTCCGATCGCCTTGCCAGTGGCAGATGGCAAGGCAATCGGACCCATCTTGCCCTATTGAACAGGTATTTCCTCATGTCTGAAGTAATGAAAATGGCCATCGACGATGGTTCAACCAACGTCAAGGTGAGCTGGATTGAGAACAAGGTGCTCAAGACCATCATCTCCCCCAACTCCTTTCGCAAGGATTGGAAGAGTGCCGCCTTGCGCAAGGACAAGAAGATCTACAACTACGAGATAGGCAACACCAAGTACACCTACGACGCCACCTCCGACAAGTCCCTGGCCACCACCCACGTGGAGTACCAGTACGACGATCTCAACCTGCTCTCCGTGCACCATGCCCTGTTGCAGACCGGCGTGACCCCCTGCGATGTGGCCATCACCGTGACCCTGCCCATCACCGAGTTCTACAACCCGGATGACTGCCAGCGCAATGAAGAGAAGATCGAGAAGAAGCGCCGCAACCTGATGCGGGCCATCAGCCTCAACAAGGGTGAGCTGTTCAACATCGTCAGCGTGGAGGTGATGCCGGAAAGCCTGCCGGCGGCGCTCTCCCGCCTGATTGGCTCGGGCTGCAACGAGTTCACCAAGACGCTGGTGATCGACTGCGGTGGCACCACCCTGGACATGGGGATCATCGTCGGCGAGTTTGACGACGTTTCCGATGTGTATGGCAACAACGAGATCGGCGTCTCCATGGTAACCGACGCGACCCGCAAGGCGCTGGCGGCGGCAGACAGCGATTCGAGCTATCTGGTGGCCAACGAATTCATCAAGCGCCGCCACGACATGAGCTTCGTGCGGGACGTGGTCAACGACGAGAGCCAGATCCCGAAGATCCTCGAGAAGATGCAGAACAAGATCGACGAGCTCGGCTCCCAGGTGGCTCACGAGGCGAAGAAGTTCGCCAAGAACCCGAACCGGATCTATCTGGTCGGTGGCGGCGCGTCCCTGATCGTCGATGCCATCAAGGCTGCCTACCCGACCCTGGGTGAGCGGGTGGAGCTGCTGGACGATGCCCAGTCCGCCCTGGCGCGGGAGATCTGCCTCTACACCACAGAAGAGGAAGAGGTGTACCGTGAGGCGCCCGTGATGGCCGAGGTCGGCGATGAGTAGTCAACTCAAGCGCATGACCTTCTCCATCTTCATGGATCCGGGTGCGCTGGAGTCTGATCGCTATGCGGCCGGGATCTTGCAAAGCTGGTATCAGCGGGCGCGCAAGATCCAGGACGATGTGGAGGAGTTCGACTTCTCCAAGAGCCGTTTTCACAAGGACATCTACCTCTGCGGCATGTTCCTGTACGTGCTGGCACCGAACCTGTGCAAGGGGATGGCCAATGCCTTCGGCCCGGAGCAGGTGAACCTCTCGACCCTGCGCCATGTCTTCGCCAGTTGCGGCTTCGATCTGGGGGAAGGGAGTGCGCCCGTGGCGACCGATACCCTGATCGATGAAATCGTGGCCAGGCTGGCTCCCCAGCTGGGGCAGGGGGACAACCGGGGGCTGGCGGATGAAATCGTTCAACGTCTGGGTCAGCAGGCGGCTGCGCCACTTCCGGACAGCCTGGTGGACGAGATTGTAAGCCGCATCGGCGAGCAGCAGCCCACCGGGCTCTGGGACGAGCTGAAGCAGGGGTTGCCGGCCCCGCTCGATCACGATTTGCTGGCAGAGGCCATCGCGGGCAAGCTGCCGACGGCGGGGGGAGAGGCGGATCTGGCCCCCCTTGCGGGCAGCATCCAGCTGCTCTCCCGCCAGCTGGAGGAGCAGTCCCGGCTCATTCGCGAGCAGCACCGCCTGATCCAGCGCCTGGCCAGCCAGCCCGCCCGGGGGGCTGGCTCGTCCGAGCTGGCCGAGCCCCTCATCGAAGATCTCTCGAATCAGGTGGCGAGCATGAAGAAGGTCAAGGCGAAGGGGATCTTCTAGGCCCTTTGTGACAACCCGCAGCCCAATGAAAAAAGCCGAACCCCGGGGTTCGGCTTTTTTGTGGGCGCAGCTCAGGGCCTTGAGCAGACCGGGCAGTCGGGGCGTTTGGGCAGTTTCAGCTCGCGAAAGCTGCCACCCAGACCGTCGATCACCAGCAGGCGGCCGCTGTAGCTTTTGCCCATGCCCGCCAGCAGCTTGATGGCTTCGAGCGCCTGCAGGCTGCCCACCAGTCCCACCACGGGGGCCAGTACCCCCGCCTCGACACAGGTGAGGGCCTGATCGCCAAAGAGGGCGCTGAGACAGGCGTAGCAGGGTTCATCCTCCTGCCAGGTGAAGCTGCAGAGCTGCCCTTCCAGCCGGATGGCGGCGCCGCTGACCAGGGGCACCTTGTGCTGGCGGGCACGCTGGTTGAGGAGGTTTCGGATGGCGACGTTGTCGGTGCAGTCGAGCACCAGCTGATGGCCTGGCAGCAGGGCATCGAGCAGCGCCTCGTCGGCGAGGGCGGCGTGGGTCTCCACCTCGAGCCAGGGGTTGAGGGCGTGCAGGGACGTCGCCGCGGACTCCACCTTGAGCTGGCCGATGCGCGCGTCGCTGTGCAGCACCTGGCGCTGCAAATTGGAGAGCTCCACCCGATCGAAATCCACCAGGGTGAGGTGGCCGACCCCGGCCACCGCCAGATACTGGCTGGCGGCGCAGCCGAGGCCCCCGGCGCCGATGACCAGCACGCGGGATTGCTTGAGCGCCTCCTGTCCCTCGAAGTCGAAGGATTTGAGCACGATCTGGCGGTTGTAGCGAAGGAGTTCTGCGTCGCTCAGGATCTCGCTCACAGCAGCAGCCCCGAGAAGGGCTCGACGGTGACCGTCTCACCGGCGGCCACCTTGCCGCGCTCCTGCTCGAGCACGATGTAGCAGTTGGCCCGGGACAGGGAGCTGAACACCCCGGAGTCCTGGGAGCCGGTGCTGCGTACCTCGAGACCATTCGGGCCCACGCTCAATATGCCGCGCTGGAAGTCCTGGCGCCCCGGGCTCTTCTTGAGCGGCTCTGTCGCCAGGGCCTGGAGGGGGTGCGGGCGTGCAAACTGCTGACCGGCGAGTCTGGCCAGAGCCGGTTGCACCAGCTGATCGAAGGTGACCATGGCGGAGACCGGGTTGCCCGGCAGACCGAAGAACCAGGCGTTTGGCAACCGGCCAAAGGCGAAGGGTTTGCCCGGCTTGATGGCGAGCTTCCAGAAGCCAATTTCCCCGAGCTCTTCGAGCAGTTGCTTGGTGAAGTCCGCTTCCCCCACCGAGACTCCCCCGGTGGTGATCAGGGCATCGGCCTCGCGGTCGGCCTGCAAGAAGGCGGCGCGCAGGGCAGCCGGATCGTCGGGGATGATGCCAAGGTCCAGGCACTCACAGCCCATGCGGCTCAGCATCGCCTTGACCCCGTAGCGGTTGGAGTCGTAAATGTCTCCGTGCTGGAGCGGGGTGCCCAGAGGCTTGAGCTCGTCCCCTGTGCTGAAGATGGCGACCTTGAGGGGACGGCGCACCGTGACGTTCGCGATGCCAAGGGAGGCGAGCAGCGGCAGCTCCCTGGGGCTCAGGCGAAGGCCGCTTTCGAGCACCTGGGCACCCTGCGCCAGATCCTCGCCGCGGCGACGGATGTTCTGGCCAGCAACGGGGCGGGTCAGGAAAGTGATCCCGTTGTCGCCGGCTTGCGTTTCTTCCTGCATCACCACAGCGTCTGCACCCGGGGGCACAGGGGCCCCGGTCATGATGCGGATGCAGTGGCCGGCGGGCCACTCCCCCTCATAGGGCTGGCCCGCAAAGGCCTTGCCCGCCACGGGGAGCGGCACCCCGGCGGCGAGATCCGCCAGGCGCACGGCATAGCCGTCCATGGCGGCGTTGTCGAAGGGGGGGACGAAGAGGGGGGAGCTTATCTCCTCGGCCAGGATCCGATCCAGCGCCTGGGGCAGGGGCAACTGCTCCGTCTCGCAGCAGCAGGTGAGTTGTTCCAGCATCCCTTGCAGGGCCTTGTCCAAGGGGAGGAGTGCACCGGTATCGAATCCCATCATCATGACCTCTCTGGTGTGTAGGGGGCGGATTATCCCAAAAATCCGCTCCGATGGGCAGACCGAAGGTGCGGTAATGGGGGGCAGATGCCCCGGTGTGATCGGATTCTGGGGCGCTATCCCGTTGAATTACCTCCTGATGGGTAACCAGGGCGAGGCTTGCGCGGGATGGCAGGTGGGGAAGAGGCGGCATGGCCGTGCGCCTTGCCCCCGAATGGGCAGGCCGGTGCGGACAAAACGGGGTGGTTTGGCATAAAGTCGGGCACCGGGCTTGAGTTAGACAGAATTATGACAATAATCGCCCTGTAAGATTGCGCCGCGGCACCATGCCGCAGGCCAGCACAGTCCCTGAGCGTGGGAGAGAAACACGATGACGAGCTTAAGCCAGGAAGCCCTGTTAGTCAGGGCGGCGCTCGAGGCCGAGGGCCTTGAGACACCTCTGGTGGCCAATGAATTGAGCGGCCAGCAGAAAAAGGAAAAAATCGAAGGTCATATGCGCGCCATCATGGAGACGCTGGGACTGGATCTGGCCGACGACAGTCTGGCCGAGACCCCGCACCGCATTGCCAAGATGTACGTGAACGAGATCTTCTCCGGCCTCGACTATGCCACCTTCCCCAAGGTGACGGTGATCGAGAACAAGATGAAGGTGGACGAGATGATCATGGTGCGGGACATCAGCCTCACCAGCACCTGCGAGCACCACTTCGTCACCATAGACGGCTTTGCCCACGTAGCCTACATTCCCCGCGGCAAGGTGATTGGCCTGTCGAAGATCAACCGCATCGTGCAGTTCTTCGCCCGTCGTCCCCAGGTACAGGAGCGGCTGACCCAGCAGATCCTGCTGGCGTTGCAGACCCTGCTTGGCACCAGGGACGTGGCCATCAGCATCAAGGCGACCCACTTCTGCGTGAAGGCCCGTGGCGTGATGGACTCCACCTCCTACACCACCACTACCTCCCTGGGCGGCGTCTTCAAGACCCAGCCCGACACCCGCGCCGAGTTCCTCGGTGGTCTGAAAGGGTAGTGCTCCCGGGGCCTGTCGCCGACAGGCCCCGTCTCCTTTCCCTCACTTTTTTTGAAAAATACCTAAAGTTGTGACCGTGCCGGTCGCTATGGCTCTGTGTGTTGTCGGACGGTCTGGTTGACGCCGACACCCCCAGGCCCGCCCTTGTGCGCGCCAACAGGGACGAGATGTACTGCCAAGGAGGGTAGTGAAGGCGCAGGCCAGGCCTGCGCCCAGCAATGCCACTTGTTTTCCCCCATGCAGGACATGCCATGAACACCATGACGATAGGCAAAAAACTTACCGTCGGCTTTGCCGTACTCGGCCTGATGATGGCCTTTATCGGCGGCTTCTCGCTGTTTGAATTCAGCAAGATGAACCGCGCCGCCATCGGCTTTACCGACAGTATCCTGCCCGCCGTCGTGCGCACCAGCACCCTCGGCGAGACCATCAATGCCCTGCGCCGCTACGAACTGGATGTCTTCCTGGTGGCGGACGATGCCCAGCAGAGGGCCCGCTATCGCAACGAGAGCGAGAAGAGCCTGCAAGAGGCTGCGCGCCAGATAGTGGCCCACGATGGCACCATCTGGGCGGAGGATCGGGAGGAGCGCCGCGCCTTTGACATCGTCAAGGCGGACTGGGAGCGATATGTCGCCCTGCACCAGCGCATCCGGCAGATGCAGGACTCGGGACAGATGGCCGAAGCCCAGCACCTCTTCATGGGGGAGGGGGTTACCCTCTATACCAATCTGACCAAGTCGGTGGGTGAGCTTATCCGCATCAACCACGGCTACTCCGTGGGCTCCCGTGCCGAGGTGGTGGACGCCTTTGACAGCGCCAAACTGAGCGTGACCCTGGCCCTGGTGATCGGCCTGGCCCTGGTTGTCGCCCTCTCGGTGGTGCTGACCCGCCAGATCCGCGACCCGCTCATCATGCTGGCCCGTCAGGCCCAGCGCATCGCGAGCGGGGATCTCGGTCGGGGCGAGCTGCAGGAGTGGGTCCGCGGCAACCGCTTCAACCGCGACGAGCTGGGTCAGCTGGGGTCGGCCATCGACCGGATGCAGGGGGCACTGGCAGAGCTGGTGAGTGAAATCTCCGGCTCGGTGAGCCAGCTCAGCAGCGCGGTAGAGGAGGTGAGCGCCATCTCCGAGCAGTCCGCCAAAGGCATGGCAAGCCAGCAGGGAGAGGTCTCTCAGGTCGCCACCGCCATGAACGAGATGCAGTCCACCGTCAATGAGGTGGCTCGCAACACCACGGACGCCATGGGGGCGGCCAAGCAGGCTTCCCGCACCTCCACCCAGGGCAACCAGGTGGTGCGCAGCGCCATCGGCAGCATAGAGCAGGTCTCCCGCCAGATAGAGCAGGCCGGGAGCGTGGTGCAGCAACTGGAGACCGACAGCGCCAGCATCAGCATGGTGCTGGACGTGATTCGCGGCATCGCCGAGCAGACCAACCTGCTGGCCCTCAACGCGGCCATCGAAGCGGCCCGGGCTGGCGAGCAGGGCCGTGGCTTTGCGGTGGTGGCGGACGAGGTGCGCAGTCTGGCCCAGCGCACCCAGGCGTCCACCGCCGAGATCAGCAAGATGATCGAAGTGCTTCAGGAGCGCACCGCCGAGGCGGGCAGCGCCATGCAGCTGAGCCGTCAGCAGATGCAGGAGAGCGTGGAGCTGGCGCGGGAAGCGGGGAGCAGCATCGACAGCATCAATGGCGCCGTCACCCAGATAACCGACATGAACACCCTGATCGCCACCGCCACCGAGCAGCAGAACGCGGTCACCGAGGAGCTCAATCGCAGCATCGTCAAGATCCACACCGCCGCCGACGAGAATGCCCAGGGGGCGCAGCAGACCGCCCAGGCCTGTGTCGAGCTGAGCAAGCTGGCCAATACCCTGCACCATATGACCCAGCGCTTCACCCTCTGAGTCTTGCTGCCACCCGGCACAGCGCAGAAGGCCCCGCCAATCGGCGGGGCCTTGTTGTTTGTCATCGCCCCCCCTGTGCCCGTTTCAACCGGCCCGCCTGCCCCGTCACCTACCGGATGGGGGGATGACAGGCCGGATGTTCGAATTCGCTCACAAATCGGCGATTAATTTCATGCGGGGCCGTTTACGACCTGTTTGCGAGCCCGCATAATGCCTCTGTTTTGGCTCAAGAGACCCACCATCCGCCATGTTCCGTTCCATCAAGTATCAAGTCATGTTCTTTGCGGGTTGCATCCTGCTGACCACCGTCCTCAGCGTGGTGGGTTACAGCTATGTTTCCCTGGCCAGCATGCAGGAGAAGATCCAGCAGGAGAGCCACGATGCGGCCCACCAGCAGGCCAGGCAGTGGCTGCTGACCCTGGCGGATGGTCAGGCGAGCGAGGTGGCACGCTCCTTCGAACTGGCGCTGGATGCGGCCGAAACCCTGGCGGCACTGCTGGCGGGCAATGTCCATCAGTCCGAGCCTCTCGATCGGGACGAGGTCACGGCCCTGCTCAAGGACATCGGGGATCGCAACCCGGATTTCCTCAGCATCTACAGTGGCTGGGAGGCGGATCGTTTCGACGGTCAGGATGCGCTCCATACCGGTGATGGCCGGCATAGCCAGGCATCGGGCAACTTCGCCCCCTACTGGAGCCGCGGCCCGGCCGGTTTTGACCTCAAACCCCTGGGGGATTTCTACAGCAAGACGCCGAGCGCGACCGGGATCCGGGCCTCCGAGTGGTATCTCTGCCCGCAGGAGAGCAAGGCAAGCTGCGTCGTCGACCCCTCCGTCTACCAGGTCAACGGTCAGCCCACCCTGCTCACCTCCTTCGTGGTGCCTGTGCTGAACGGGGATCAATACCTCGGCATGGTGGGCATCGACTACTCCCTCAACTACCTGCAACGGCTGGCCGCTGACATCAGCCGACGGGTATTCGACGGGCAGGGCAGGGTGCGCATTATCAGCCCCATGGGCATCATCGCCGCCGACTCCCGCGATGGCGACGGGGTAGGGCAGCGCTTGCAGGATCCATCCTTGCTGGCCCAGTTGCAACGCGGCGAGAGGGGCAGCGACGAGCATGCCGATGGCTTGAGGGTCTTCGCACCCATCAGCCTCAACAAGGTCACACAGGCCTGGGGGATCGCCATCGAGGTGCCGGGCAGCGCCCTCTATGCCGAGTACGAGCGGATGGCGCAGGCCCGTGCCGAGGCCTTTGGCAAGGGGGTCTGGACCCAGCTGATGGTGGGCATCCTGGTGGCGGGTATAGGTCTGGTCGGACTCGCTTTCGCGGCAGGGTCCATCTCCCGGCCGGTGCAGGAGACGGCTCGCATGGTGGTGCGTCTCTCCAGCGCCGGAGGGGATCTGACCCAGCGGCTGACCCAGCACCGGCGCGATGAGACCGGGGTGCTGGCGGAGGGGATCAACCAGTTCGTCGCGACCGTGCAGGGCATAGTGACCGACACCGCCACCAGCGTGCACGAGTTGCAGCAGGCGGCGGTGAACTCGGCCAGGCAGGCCCAGCAGGGGCTGGCGAACAGCCATCACCAGCTGGAGCAGGTCGAGCTGGTGGCCACGGCCATCCATGAAATGTCATCAACCGCAGACTCCGTCTCCAGCAGCGCCCAGATCACGGCCCAGGCGGTGGATGAGACCCGTCATGCGGTGCACAAGGGTCAGCAGGTGGTGAGCGCCTCTGCCAACGGCATCCGCCAGTTGAGTGCCCAGGTCAGCGAGGTGTCGGACAGGATCACCGCCTTGCAGCAGCAGGGGGTGCAGATTGGCAGCATCCTGGATGTGATCCGGACCATCTCTGAGCAGACCAACCTGCTGGCGCTAAACGCAGCCATCGAGGCGGCACGGGCCGGTGAACATGGTCGCGGTTTCGCCGTGGTGGCCGACGAGGTGCGTACCCTGGCATCCAAGACCCGGGCCTCGACCCAGGAGATCCAGCTGATGATAGACAGGCTGCGGGATACCACGCGCGCCGCGGTCGACACCATGACAGAGGGACGCCAGTTGAGCAGCCTGGCGCTGCGTGATGCCGAGCAGGCGGTAAGCGAGCTGGCGACCATAGTGCAGGCCGCCGACCGTATCCAGGACATGGCGACCCAGATTGCGAGCGCCGCCGAGCAGCAATCCAAGGTGAGCGAGGAGATTAACCAGAACGTCAGCAACATCCACGAGCTGGCGAGCGCCTCCACCCGGGTGGCCCGGGAGCAGGATGCCCAGAGCAAGCAGATGCACGGGTTGACCGAGATGGTCATGAGCAAGCTGGGACGCTTCCACTACTGATGGCGTTCTGATACGCACAACAAGGCCCCGCCAATCGGCGGGGCCTTGTTGTTGATGGCGGGTGTGTTGATGTCAGGGTCGATTAGCGCCGCGTCATCGGCCGATGGCAGACTGCTTGCCCGATCATGTGGCGCAACCGGACTATCTCGCCGTCATCGTCGATGGCCATATGGCGCTCAGGGAGGGCAGGCTGCCAGCCTGCGCGTCAGCTCAGGCCGACAATCTCCCCGTCATCGTCGATGTCCATATGGTGTTCAGGGAGGGCAGGCTGCCAGCCTGCGCGTCAGCTCAGGCCGACGATGTCGCCGTCATCGTTGATGTCGATATGGCGATAGGCCGGCAGGCTGCCCAGGCCCGGCATGGTCATGATGGGGCCTGCCAGGGCATAGACGAAGCCTGCCCCCGCGCAGAGTTTCACCTCCTCAATGGGCACCTCGAAGTCCGTCGGCACGCCCTTCCTGGCCGGGTCATGGCTGATGGAGAGCGGCGTCTTGGCCATGCAGACGGGCAGGTGATCCTGGCCCTCTGCCGAGAGTCTGGCCAGTTGCTGGCGCGCCTTGTCCGAGAGGGTGACGCCCCGGCCACCATAGCCGCATTCCACCAGGGTGGCGAGCTTGGCGGCAAGGCTCATCTCATCGGGGTAGAGCAGCCTGACCTCACTGGGCTGCTTGCTGGCCGCCACCACGGCGTGAGCCAGATCCGCCGCACCCGCGCCACCGTCAGTGAAGGCCCGGGAGAGGGCGACCCCACAAGCACCGGCCTGGCGCGCCGCCGCCTCCAGCAGGGCCAGCTCGGCATCGCTGTCGGTGGGGAAGCGGTTGATGGCGACCACCACGGGCACCCCGTAACGGCGGGCGTTGTGAATATGCCAGGCGAGGTTGGCGCACCCCGCTGTCAGGGTGGGCAGATCTTCCCCTTGCAGGCTGGCCGGCAGCGGCTGGCCCGGCCGGATGTCGAGCAGGCCGCTGTTGGCCTTGAGGCCGCGCACCGTGGCTACCAACACCACGCAGGCGGGGGCGAGGCCGGACTGGCGATACTTGATGTTGAAGAACTTCTCCAGCCCCATGTCGGAGCCAAAACCCGCCTCGGTCACCACATAGTCGGCAAGACCCAGCGCCATGCGATCGGCGATGACGGAGGAGTTGCCGTGGGCGATGTTGGCAAAGGGGCCGGCGTGGACCAGCACAGGGGTCTGCTCCGTGGTCTGCATCAGGGTGGGTTTGAGGGCGTCTTTGAGCAGCACCGTCATGGCCCCCGCCACTTCCAGCTGCTCGGCGGTGATGGGCTTGCCGCGCAGGTCGAGGGCGAGCTGGATGCGGCCGATACGCGCGCGCAAGTCCTTGAGATCCCTGGCCAGCGCCAGAATGGCCATCAGCTCGGAGGCGGCGGTGATGACGAAGCGATCGGGGCGCTCGACACCATCGGCAGCGCCGCCCTGGCCGAGGGTGAGGTGGCGAAGCGCCCGGTCGTTCATGTCCAGGGTGCGGGGCCAGAGGATGTTGGCCGGGTCGATATCGAGCCGCGCCAGACCGGTTCTGGCGCTGAACTGGTCACCGAGTTTGCGTTCATGGAACAGGCGGGCATCCAGGGCGGCAGAGGCCAGGTTGTGGGCGGCGGTGAGGGCGTGAAAATCCCCGGTGAGGTGCAGGTTCATCTCCTCCATCGGCACCACCTGGGCCATGCCGCCCCCGGCGGCGCCCCCCTTGACCCCGAAGACGGGGCCGAGGCTCGGCTGGCGAATGGTGGCGATGCTGGGCTGGCCGATGTGGTTGAGCCCCATGGAGAGGCCGATCGTGGTGACCGTCTTGCCCTCCCCAAGGGGGGTGGGCGTGATGGCGCTTACCAGCACCAGCTTGCCGGGCTCGCGGGTGGGGGCGTGATGGAGCAGCGCGAGGTCGAGTTTGCCCTTGTAATGGCCGTGGGGGTGGAGATGGGCTGCCGCTATGCCGAGCTGTGCTGCCACCTCGGCAATGGGCAGGCGGGGGGACTGGCGGGAGATCTCGATATCGCTTAGCATCAGCACCTCGTTGGCATGTCAGGTCAAATATGCGGCGAAGTCTAGAGGAATCAACAGGGTAATCCAATGAGCAATACTATTTTATCCGGCAGTCGTGAGCCCCATCAAAGCCCCATCCTGCTGGATCTCAACGCCCTCTATCACCCGCCCAAACGGCCCCTCACCGCCCTTGGCATCGTCAGCGCCTTCATCCCGCTCTTTGGCTACGGTTGGCAGGCGATGACCCAGGATCCCGAGACCCACTTTCGCCACGAGCTCGGCAAGCGCATCAACAAGCACAAGAGCGACGAGGCGAACCTCGCCCTGATGATGCAGTTGGCGGCCATGCTGGATTGCCACTGCCTGCACGTCACCCTGCCCTATGCGCTGGGGGAGGCCGAGCTCGCCGCCTTGCGCCAGCGTCTGCCACGCTGGCAGATGAGCCAGCAGGATCACCTGCTGGTGGCCGAGCTGATGCCCACCCCCTGAGCCCGGGCTCAGGTCTCCCTGTCCCAGTAGTGGGGCGCCAGGTAGCGCTCCTGCACGAACTCGATGAAGCAGCGCACCTTGGCCGACACGAAACGGCGGTGCGGATAGAGGGCATAGAGCCCCACCTGCCCCTTCTCCCACTCCAGCAACAAGGGGACCAGCGCCCCCGAGCGCAGCGCATCCCCCACGATGAAGGTGGGCTGCAAGATGATGCCCTGGTGGTCGCAGGCGGCCCGGGTCAGGGCCACCCCGTTGTTGGCGCGAAGGGGCCCCTGGGGGCGGATGCTGTGCTCCTCCCCATCCCGTTTGAAGACCCAGTCCGGCTGGGTCAGGGTGTAGATGAGGCAGTCGTGCTGCTTGAGATCCTCCGGGGTCTTCGGCCTGCCCCGGCGGGCCAGGTAGTCGGGGCTGGCGCACACCACCATCTTCATCATGGCGAGCGGCTTGGCCACCAGGGAGGAATCCGGCAGGTTGCCGATGCGCAGCGCCAGATCGAACCCCTCCTCCACCAGGGCCACCCGCCGGTCGCTGTACTCAATCTCGAGCTTCAAGTCCGGGTAGCGCTCGCGAAACAGGGGCAGGGCGGGGGAGAGGTGCAGGTAGCCGAAATCCATGGGCACCGAGAGCTTGAGGGTGCCCTGGGGCTGCTGGTTGTTGTGGGTGAGCTGGCTGTGGGTCTCTTCCAGCTCCGCCAGCAGGGCCAGGGAGCGCTGGTAGTAGAACTGGCCCGCCTCGGTGGGGTTGACCTGGCGGGTGGTGCGCGACAACAGCCGGGTGGAGAGGGACTCCTCGAGCTGCTGCATCAGCTTGGAGGTCATGGCGACCGAGATCCCGAGCTGATGGGCGGCCTTGGTGAAGCTCTGGCACTCCACCACCTTGATGAAGGTGCGCATGGCGGCTATCTGATCCATATTCCACTCTCGGTTGATAATTATTTTAATAAATCGATGATTATCTATTCTCGATAGGAGGTTAGCATTTTGTTCACCGTTGTGAACACCCAATGAAGGAACGATCGGAATGAAAATGACCAAGGCCCTGCTGGCCTCCTGCCTGTTTATGGCGGCTCCCCTGATGGCTGCCGATTACGATGTCGATGCAGCGCACACCACAGTCCAGTTCAAGGTGGGCCACCTCGGCTTCTCCGAACTGGTCGGCCGGTTCAACACCTTCAGTGGCACCTTCAGCATGGACGACGCCAACCCGGCGGCGGCCAAGGCCAGCTTCGAAATCTATGCCGCCAGCGTGGATTCCAACCACGAGGCCCGCGACAAACACCTGCGCAGCCCCGACTTCCTGGACGTGAAGCAGTACCCCAAGATGACCTTCGTCAGCACCGGCTATGAAGGCACCAAAGACAAAGGCGTGCTCAAGGGTACCCTGACCCTGCACGGCGTCTCCAAGGACGTGGCCTTCGACCTGGTCCACATCGGCGAAGGCAAGGATCCCTGGGGCGGCTACCGCAGCGGCTTCAACGCCACCACCACCATCAAGCGCAGCGAGTTCGGCGTGAACTACATGGTGCCGAACATCCCTGACGAGATGACCATCAACCTGTTCGTTGAAGGCGTGCGCAAGTAATGGGCGCAGCACTCCTGCTTCAAACCCTGGCGGCTCCTTTAGGGGCCGCTTTGCTGTCGTGGCGCTGGCCGCGGCTGGGCTATCTGTGGGGCGCCCTGGGGATCTGGCTGGTGGGCTGCCTGCTGGGCGGTGCCTATGGCCTGCCGGTCAAGGCGTGGCAGTGGCTGCCGCTGACCCTGCTGGTGCCCGCCCTGACCCAGGGTTCCAACAAGGGGATCGCCCTCGCGCTGTTCGGGGGGCTGGGCGCCCTGGTGTGGTGGCAGGGGCTGGCCTCCGTGCTGGCGAGCGAGCCCGGGATCTGGCTGGCCCTGCTGCCCGCCATCCTCTGGTCTGGCTGGACGAGCTGGCGTGGTGACAGCGAGGAGGGGCTCGGCTTCGCCCTGGCCTTCATCTGGCTGGCGCTGGTCATCGGCATCGATGGCAGCCTGCTCATCGCCCAGCTGACGGGGGCCCTGGCCGCATTTGCCGGATTCCGTGCCCTGCTCGGCGCCTTTGCAGGGGTCAAGGTGACCCCGGCTGCCCTGGGGCTTTCACTCGCCTTCGTGCAGATGCTCGCCTGGCAGTACGTGGAAGTGCCCCTGCTGGTGCTGCTGCCGGTCTGGCTGTTGCCGCTGCTGGAACGTGCCCTGCACGGGCGCCCGGGACTCTCTCGCTGGGGGGGCTTGATCCTGGTGGCGGCCGTTGGTGCCGGAGTGAGTCTGTGGTGGGTATGGCCAGAGGCGTCACTTTACTGATTTCTGCATGAAAAACAGGCTATTACCTTAGAAATTGATGGGCTTGTCAAAGTCTGGACAGATAAAGATTGAGACCCATGGTGCTTTCGGATAAAAAGGATTTTCAATTATCTGGATACACACAGAACCCGGCTATGCCGGGTTCTGTTTGCCTGCTTTCCCGCGGCATGCTAAGGAGGCCACAGTTGCACAGTCAGGGATCTGAGCATCTGTTTTTTCGCCATTTCACCGAACAGGGATGTCTTGGGGATCTCTGCATCCTGCTGGTGACCCACCTGCTTCCCGACAGACCCGACTTCATCCAGGTGCTCGATCGGGTGGGCCGGGTCGGCGCCATCCTGCCCAAACCCAAGTCCGTGCACGGGCCGACGCTGGCCTGGGCCCAGCAGCACTACCCCGTGCTGCCCCTCAATCGCCACTGGACCTCGGATCCCGGTGAGGTGATCGCCCAGATTGCCCCTCTGGTGATGTCTCACGAGCGGCTCATCATCCTCGACATCGGCGGCTACTTTGCCAAGAGCCAGGCGGTACTGGCCGAGCACTTTGGCGCCCGCTTCATCGGGGTGGTGGAGATGACCGAGAACGGCCATCAGCGCTACGAACAGGAGTCCCTGGCGGCCCCCGTCATCTCGGTGGCCCGCAGCCCCCTCAAGCAGGCGGAAGATATCCAGATCGGCCTGAGCGTGGTCTACTCCGCGGAGTCCCTGGCGCGTACACTGAGGCGTACCTTCAATGTCTGCCAGGCCGCCCTGTTCGGCTATGGCAAGGTGGGGCGCAGCATCGCCCGGGAACTGCGCTGTCGCAACCTGCATCTGGAGCTGGTGGAGACGGATGCCCTGCGCCAGGTGGAGGCGCTCTCCCACGGCTTCAAGCTGGTGAACAAGGCCGAGGCCCTGGGCCGCGCCGAGCTGGTGATCTGCTCCACCGGCAACGGCTCCCTCGACATCACCGATATGCAGGCCCTGCGCCCCGGCGCCATGCTGGCCTCGGTCACCTCCGCCGACGACGAATTCGCCTTCAGCCTCGCCCAGCTGCCCTGGCCGAGCGAGGAGGTGTGTCCCCATGTGCTGGCCCTGACCCGGCCGGACGGCAGCACCATCTTTTTGCTCAACCGGGGGGAGGCGGTCAACTTCGTCCACGGTGCCGTCATCGGCGAATATGTCTACCTGGTGCTGGCGGAGATCATCGAAGGGGTGCACCAACTGGCCCATCAGGCATCCACCCCGGGCCTTCACGAACTGCCCCAGGCCACCATGCAGCGCATCGCTCGCCACTGGTTGACCGATTTTCACGGAGTCACCCCATGACAGACACCCATTTGCCCCTCGCGAAACCGCGCATCGAAATCCGTTACTGTACCCTCTGCCGCTGGATGCTGCGGGCCGCCTGGCTCGCCCAGGAGCTGCTCTCCACCTTCGACGGCGAACTGGGAGAGGTGGCCCTGGTGCCCGCCAGCAAGGGGGAGTTTCGCATCCTGGTGGACGGAGTGCTGGTGTGGGACAGGGTGGCCGACGAGGGCTTCCCCGAGGCCAAGGAGATCAAGCAGCGGGTGCGGGATGTCATCGCCCCGGAGCGGGATCTCGGCCATGCGGATCGCAAACCCGCAGCCGAGTAGGCGGCATCACCCATGATGTGAAAGAGGGAGGCGCAGGCCTCCCTCTTTCGTTGCGGCCCCCGGTCAACGGTCGCCAGATGTGGCCAGCGCTTCCCCGGCTGGGAGGCCGATATAGCGGGCCCGCTTGTGGGGCTTGATGCGGCTCACGTCCACCCACACCAGGCCGTCGATGCAGTGGTTGAAGTCCGGGTCGATGCCAAAGTCCATGAACTGCACGCCCCCCGGCTCGCACAGCTCGGCGTACTGCTTGTAGAGGGTGGGAATGGCGCAGCCCAGGTTGTCGAGCCCGGCCTTGAGCACCTTGAGGTCATCCCCGTAATCGCGCCCCTCGAACAGCGTCGGCGTGGTGGGATAGGGGCGGCGGGAAGGGGCGAGGGCAAGGGTGGGGGCGAAGTGCTGGCGATAGAAGCTCACCAGCAGATCCTTGGCCGCCGGCGGCAGGCTGCCGGAGAGGGTGACGGGCCCGAACAGGTAGCGGTATTGGGGATAGCGGGCCAGATAGGCCCCGATGCCGAACCAGAGGTAATCGAGCCCCCGCTTGCCCCAGTAGGCGGGCTGGATGAAGCTGCGGCCAAGCTCGATGGCCTGTTCCAGCCGGGGCAGCAGCTTCTCTTCGAAGCCGAACAGGGTGTGGCTGTAGAGGCCATCCAGCCCCTTGCTGGCCAGCCGTTCGGCCACCGGGGCGAAACGGTAGGCGCCGATGATGTCGAGGCGGGCCGGATCCCAGAGGATGAGGTGGTGATAGTCATCGTCGAAGGCATCGAGATCCCGCCGCTTGCCCGAGCCTTCCCCCACCGCCCGAAAGGCAATCTCCCGCAGGCGCCCCAGCTCACGCAGGATCACAGAGTGGCTCTGCTCGTGGCGGCGATAGAGCAGGATACGCTGGCCGTCCGGGGTCTGGCCGAGCAGCTCGCACCCGTCGATGGCCTGTTTCAGCAGGCGGCGATCCTCCGGCAGGGCGATGGGGGCCTCGGTCTGCAACCGTCCCGCCTTGCCCCGAGCGATTCGGTAGAGGTGGCCGCGCACCAGCCGGGCCGCCGTCTTGGCCGGCAGGTCCTGAAAACTGGCGAGGGGAATGCGCGCCCCTATGGTCACCGGCAGCGTCTGCCCCTGCTGGCGAAACAGCTGGCGTACCAGCAGCAGGGCGGAGGCGGGCTTGTTGAGCCAGGAGGCGAGATAGAACCAGAGGCTGTTGCGCCCTCCCAGGTGAATGGGCACCAGGGGCGTTCGGCTGCGTTGGGCCAGCTTGATGAAGCCGGCCTGCCAGGGGCCATCCTTCACCCCCTTGGGGCCGAGGCGGGAGACCTCGCCTGCGGGGAAGATAACCAGGGCCCCGTCGGCGGCGAGGTGTTCATTCATGGCGAGGATGGCCTGCCTGTCGGTCTTGCCCCCCAGGTTGTCCACCGGCAATAGCAATGGGCGCAGCGGCGCGAGCTGGGCCAGCACCTGGTTGGCCACTATCTTGACGTCGGGGCGGATGCGCCCGATGAGGCGCAGCAGGGCCAGTCCGTCCAGGGAGCCGATGGGGTGGTTGGCGACAAGAATGACCCGGCCGCTGGCGGGAATGTGCTCGAGCTCGGCCTCGCTCACCCGGTAGTCGAAGTGGAGCTCGGTGAGGGCCTGCTCGATGAAGTCCAGACCGCGCAGGTGGGGATGGCACGCGGCAAAGCGGGTGAAGGCCTCCTCGTGCAGCAACCAACTCAGCCCCTGCCTCATCAGGGGACGGAGGAGGGGCTGGCTGGCGAGGCGGGGCAGGTGCTGCTCCAACAGGGTATCGACGTCGAACATGGGCAAGGCTCCGCTGAACTTTGCCCCAGCTTGACGCCCCTGCGTGCCTTTCGTGTGTCGGTTGGGTGACGGTTTGATGACGGGGCGAGCCCCGTCCTTGCTCCCTTACTCTGCCCGCCAGGCAGAGGTGAGGCGCACCAGCGCCACCAGGGTGGCGACCGCTTTTTCCATGGATTGCAGGGGGATGAACTCGTGCTTGCCGTGGAAGTTGTGGCCGCCGGTGAACAGGTTCGGGCAGGGCAGCCCCATGAAGGAGAGCCGGGCGCCGTCGGTGCCGCCGCGAATGGGTTTGATCTTGGGCACCACGTCGGCGGCCTCCATGGCGGCTTTGGCCAGCTCGACGATGTGGGGATGGGGCGCTATCTGGCTGCGCATGTTGCGGTAGTTGTCCGCTATTTCCAGGGTGATGCGCGCCTTGGGGGCGTCCAGCTGCAGGGAGGCGACCCGCTCCTTGAGCTGGGCCTTGCGGGCGGCGAAGCAGTCATCGTCGAAGTCGCGGATGAGGTAGTGCAGGGTGGTCTCCTCCACCGTGCCCTCCATCCGGGCCAGGTGGAAGAAGCCCTCATACCCCTGAGTGCACTCCGGGGTCTGCTCGGCGGGCATGGCGGCATGGAAGCGGGCGGCCAGGGTCTGGCTGTTGATCATGCTGCCCTTGGCGGTGCCGGGGTGGACGTTGTTGCCTGTGATGCGCACCGTAGCGCTGGCGGCGTTGAAGTTCTCGCATTCGAGCTCGCCGAGTTCGCCGCCATCCACCGTGTAGGCCCACTTGGCCGGGAAGCGGTCCAGCGGGAAGCGGTCGGCACCGCGCCCTATCTCCTCGTCCGGGGTAAAGCCGACCCAGACATCGCCACGGGGGATCTCGGGGTGAGCCTGCAGGTATTCCACGGCGGTGAGGATCTCGGCGATGCCCGCCTTGTCGTCGGCCCCCAGCAGGGTGGTGCCGTCGGTGGTGATGAGATCCTGCCCCAGGTAGTTTTTCAGGAAGCGGTACTGGCGGATGGCCAGCACCTCGTCCCCTTTGCCAAGGCAGATATCGCCCCCCTGATAGTTCTCGACTATCTGGGGAACGACGCACTCGGCCTCGTAATCGGCGGTATCCATGTGGGCGATGAGCCCGATGGCGGGGGCATCCGGCTGGTTGCCCGGCAGGCAGGCGGTGAGGTAGCCATGCTCGTCCAGGGTGACCTGGCTCAGCCCCATCTGCGTCATTTCGTCGCACAGGGCCCGGGCGAAGAGGCGCTGTCCCTCGCTGCTGGGGCAGGCAGGATTGGTCGCATCGGAGCGGGTATGAAAGGTGAGGTAGTGGAGAAAGCGCGAAAGCAGGGTGTTCATGGGCAAGCCTCGGGTCACGAAAGAGGAGTCATTGTGGCCAAGACGGCGGCGCCGCTTATTGCGTCAGCGCAGTTTTTGATGACTTTGTGGGTGAGAGGAGGGCCATCGAAGCGGAGGGGCAGGGATCATTGCTCGGTAGTTTGCATAAAAATTCCAAAATAAAAACTGGTTAAGCAATTGCGAAAAAGCTGAATTTCCCCTCGGCCCAGCGCTGGCAAGGGGTGACCCAAAAAGCGTGACGTGTTGGTTATTTTCATCGCCTCGCCCACGCACTCCCATCCCCCGCCATCCCAGAGCCCGCCTTGCTGGCAGCGAGATTTTGCCCCCTGATGAAAACCCGTTTTTTAACACGATTTTTTATTGTCACTGGCTGCGGTAAGTGTGTACACTCCGCGCCGATCCGAGGGCAACCCTGCGCAGGCCGTGTCCGCCAGACCCGCAGGATCATGACGCCTATAGGGCGAGGCACGCAGAAACGACAGACACTGCTGGGGAATGGTTTCTTTAATACCGGTTAGGCTCCGGTATCAGGGAGAACAACGGACTCTCATCTTTCAGCTGACCGAGTGGGCTTCGGGCTCATCATCTCCCTTGTCATGGGCGGTCACTGGCGTTGAGCGGGTCGTAGTGGTTGTCGTCCATCAACACGATGCGTGCTGACGTCTTCCCTTCTCTTCCTTGAAACCCTCTCCTGTCCGTCGGGATGGCTGCCGAATGATGAACAAACGGCGTGGCTGATGCCGATTGTCATCAAAGTACCGCGGTACGCCGGCAAGGTGTTACCGCATACCGTTGAGCTTGATGTAAAGCCACCAGCCCCACATCAAGACTCGTTACTTCCCAAGATCCACCAGGCAGCCTTGGCTTGCCGCGATGTGCAATGAACAGGATGTGGCGGAGCATGCTCCGTTGCGGGTCCAACGTCAGCAGGCCGCTCTGGCTTGCCGCATTTTGCAATCAATGGTCTGGATGTGATTGAGGGTAACGAAGGCGGCCCACGGCCGCTCATTTGCGAGGCATAGCCCATGACTAACTGGTCCAGCAAGGACTCCTTGAAGGTCTACAACGTTCCCTACTGGGGTGCGGGTTTTTTCAATATCAATGACGCCGGTCATGTGACCGTCTCTCCCGACAAGTCTCGCCCCGAGGCTCAGATCGTGCTGTCCGAGGCCATCGAGCAACTGCGCCAGTCCGGGCTGACCACGCCGGTGTTGCTGCGTTTCCCCGACATCCTCAAGAGCCGGGTCGATGCGCTGTTCAACGCCTTCGGTCAGGCCATCGAAAAGTCAGGCTATGAAGGGGATTACCTGTGTGTTTACCCGATCAAGGTAAACCAGCAGCGCCGCGTCATCGAGACCATCAGTCAGTCCTACAGCGACAAGCCCCGGCTTGGGCTGGAAGCGGGCTCCAAGCCCGAGTTGCTGGCCGTGCTGTCCCATCATCATGAGCAAGGGTCCGTGATCGTCTGCAACGGTTACAAGGACCGCGAATACATCCGCCACGCCCTCCTGGGCAACCTGATGGGCCACAAGGTCTACATCGTGGTGGAGAAGCCCTCCGAGCTGGAAATGGTGCTCGACGAGTCAGCTCGTCTCAACATCAAGCCCAACATCGGGGTGCGCGCCCGTCTGGCGTCCACCGGCTCCGGCATGTGGGAATCGAGCGGCGGTTCCATGTCCAAGTTCGGTCTCTCCGCCTCCCAGATCCTGGCGCTGGTGGAGCGTCTGCGCAGCCTCGGCAAGCTGGATTGCCTGCAACTGCTGCACTTCCACCTGGGCTCCCAGATCGCCAACATCCGCGACATCCAGGGCGGCATCCGCGAGTGCGGCCGCTTCTACGCCGAGCTGTGCCGTCTTGGTGCCAAGGTCGAGGTGGTGGACGTGGGCGGCGGCCTGGGTGTGGACTACGAGGGCACCCGTTCCCAGAGCCACTGCTCCGCGAACTACAGCCTCTCCGAGTACGCCAACAACGTGGTCTGGGGCATCGGCGATGTGTGCCGCGAGTTCGACCTGCCGCACCCGACCATCATCAGCGAGTCCGGCCGTGCCCTGACTGCACACCACGCCGTGCTGGTAACCAACATCATTGGTGCCGAAGGGGTGGAGGTGAACGACATCAGCGCCCCGGACGAAGACGCGCCCACCATTTTGCAGAATATGTGGAAAGGGTGGCTGGACCTGCGCGGGGAAGATCCCTCCCTGCTGGAGATCTTCCACGACTCCGTGGCGGATCTCGGTGACGTCAACGCCCAGTACACCATGGGCCTCTTGAACCTGGAGCAACGCGCCTGGGCCGAGATGCTGCACCAGAACACCTGTCTGGCGCTCAAGGAGCTGCTGAACCCAGTCAACCGCAACCACCGCGCCCTGGCCGACGAGCTCTCCGAGAAACTGGCGGACAAGTGCTTTGCCAACTTCTCCCTGTTCCAGTCCCTGCCGGATGCCTGGGGTATCGGTCAGGTGTTCCCGGTGATGCCGCTGGCCGGCCTCGAGCGTCCGCTTACCCGCCGCGGCATCCTGATGGACATCACCTGCGACTCCGACGGTCAGGTGGAGCACTACGTCGACGGTCTGGGGGTGGAAAGCACTCTGCCGATGCCGGTCTACGGTGAAGACGAAGAGTGCCACGTCGGCTTCTTCCTGGTGGGTGCCTATCAGGAGATCCTGGGGGATCTGCACAACCTGTTCGGTGACACCCACTGCGCGGAAGTGTGGCTGGATGAAGAAGGCAAGATGGACATCCGCAACGTGGTGCGTGGCGACACCGTCGACCAGTTGCTGCGTTACGTCAACATCGACCCGTCCGTGATCCGCGAGAACTACCAGCGCATCGTCTCCCACCCGGCGTTGGACGACGAGACCCGCAAGGCCCTGCTCGACGAGCTGGAGCTGGGTCTGCAAGGCTACGCCTACCTGGAAGACGAATAAGCCAGCGGCTTGTTCTCCGTCGGTCAAATGACGGACATGAAAAACGGCGCCTTCGGGCGCCGTTTTTGTTGTGCTGTTGCCTGGCTGGGGCCGGTTGGGGGGCTCGGTCACCCTGGCTGGCGGCATCCAGCCCCGGCCAGATCCGGCCACTGCCCGCTTCTACCTGTCACCTCCCTTGATCCAGGTCAAGGGGGACTTAGGTCCCTTATTTTACGGTCAAGGGTGATGTTGGTGAATGACACATAAGGATGTGCGTATGGAACTCAAGAGGGACCCGAGATGCTATACCGACGTCTGTATCGACGGTAAGTGGTATCACTACGATCACTGCAGCACTCACGTTTATATGCTGATGGGTGGCGCCGCCCCCAGCCTGCAGCTTGCCCATGAACCCGGCAGCGAAGAGGAGCTGGTGGAGATGCTCCGCCAGCACCCCCAACGCTGACTGCCCGCGGGCCATCGGGGGTATCGTCCCGGCGGCCCGCCTTGCTCAGCCCGCCTTGCGGCCCAGGATCTTATTGCCCATCTCCAGCAAGGCCGTTGCCGCCGCATAGGCCTCGTCTGACTTGCCTATCTCGTCCGCTACGTAGAGAAAGCCGGATCTGTACTTCTCCACCGCCTCGCGGGGAGTGGCCGCGTCGATGAAATCCTCTTCCACCTCGAACCCTTGTGTCAGCAGCGCCTCCTTCTCCGTGAGGAAGGTGGGGGAGGCCATGTCGACATAGGTATATTGCTGACGGCGGGAGGCGGGGACGCTGAAGAACTGGTATCTGGCCATGGATGTGGCTCCTCTGAACGGGTGATCTGCCATGGGGGCGCTCGATGCGCCCGGCAAGATAAAGGGGCATTCGAGTCTTGCAGCAGACTACCTTGAGTCGTGAAGGGACGCAATCGGGCTGGTGATGACCCTGGCGACATGGGCGCAGCGCCTCACCTGCTTGTCAGACAAGCACATCTTCCAGCACCTGTTGGGGAGTCTCGGGAGCGCAGTGGACAAGCAGTTGCTCCCCGGTCATGGGGCGCCCGAGCAGGTAGCCCTGCAAGGTGTCGCAGCCCAGCTCGGTCAGCAGGTCCCGCTGCTCCGGGGTTTCCACCCCCTCTGCCACGATGCGCATCTCCAGGGCCTGACCCAGGGCGATGATGGCGGCGATGATGGTGGCATCGTCGCCTCCCCGCTCCAGGGTGGTGACAAAGCCCCGGTCAATCTTGAGCTCGTTGGCGGGGAAGCGCTTGAGGTAGAGCAGGCTGGAGTAGCCGGTGCCGAAGTCGTCGATGGAGATGCCAAGGCCGAGCTCGGCCAGACGGTTGAGGATGGCGAGGCTCTCCTCGGCCTTCTGCATGGCGGTGGATTCGGTGATCTCCAGGGTCAGGTGACGGGCCTCGAGCCGATGGCGGGCGAGGGCGCCCTGCACCTCCTCCAGCAGCCCGGGGCTGGCGAGCTGGATGGTGGAGAGATTGACCGCCACGCTCCAGTCGTGATGACCCGCCGCCCGCCAGGCGCTCATCTGGCGGCACGCCTCGTCGATCACCCAGTTGCCGATGGGGATGATGAGCCTGCTCTTCTCCGCCAGCGGCAGGAAGCTGGCCGGCGAGACGGCACCATGCTCCGGGTGCTGCCAGCGCAGCAGGGCCTCGGCGCCGACCACCTGGCCGCTGCGGGCACAGTATTTGGGCTGGTAGTGCAGGGCCAGCTCCCCCCGCTCCAGGGCGTGTTGCAGCTCCTTGTGCAGCAGGAACTGCTGGTGGGCGTTGGCGTTCATGGCGCTGTCGAAGTAGTAGTAGTCGTTGCGCCCCTGCTCCTTGGCGTAATACATGGCGGCATCGGCGTTGAGGGTCAGCTCGTGCAGGCTGGTGCCATCCTGGGGATAGACGGCAATGCCGATACTGGCGGTGATGTGCAGGCTGTGGTGCTCCCACTCATAGGGCTGGGCCAGGGTGGTCAGCAGCCGCTCGGCAAAGGCCGTGGTCAGGCTCACATCCCCCGGCGCCAGTGCCAGCACGAACTCGTCCCCGCCAAAGCGCGAGGCGGTGTCGCTGGTTCCGAGCAGGCCGGTGATGCGCTGGGCCACCTCGGCCAGCAGCAGATCCCCGGTGTGGTGGCCGTGGGCATCGTTGATGATCTTGAAGCCGTCGAGATCGAGAAACAGCAGGGAGAAGCTGCGCTGGCTGTGCTGACACTCCTGGATGCGCTGCTCCAGCCGGTCGGCAAACAGCAGCCGGTTGGGCAGCCGGGTCAGGCTGTCATGGAGCGCCAGCTTGAGCAGCTCGTCGTGGGCCTGATGCAGGGAGGTGGAGAGCTTGGCGGCGTGGGCATCCAGCATGGAGAGCACGAAGGCGATGGCGAACACCGCCAGGGTCACTATGATGACCACGGTTGCCAGCCACTGGGTATTGAGACCGGTGTAGAGGGCCCCGCACAGGCTCTCTGCGGGGAACTGGGCCGCCGCCATGCCGGTGTAGTGCATGCCCATGATGGCGGCCCCCATCACCAGGGAGGCGAGGGCCTTGCTGAAGAAGGCGCGGGGCGAGCTGTTGCGCAGGCGAAACCCTATCCAGAGCGCGGCACCCGAGGCGAATAGCGCGATGAGGATGGAGAGGATGAAGAGCCCAGGCAGGTAGTGGATGCCGGGCGCTATCTTCATGGCCGCCATGCCGATGTAGTGCATGGTGGCGATGCCGGCACCCATCAGTACGGCCCCGAACAGGATCTGGTGCCAGGGGAGCTGGGGACGACTCACCAGCCAGAGCGCAAAGGCCGAGGAGCCGATGGCCGCCACCAGGGAGAGACCGGTGAGGGTCAGATCGTATCCCAGCGCGATGGGCAGGTTGAAGGCGAGCATGCCGATAAAATGCATGGACCAGATGCCGAGGCCCATGGTGAAGGCTCCCCCCGCGAGCCAGAGCACGGCGGCCCGTCCCCGGCTCTGGCTCACCCGGCTGGTCATGGTCAGCGCCGTATAGGAGGCGAGCACCGCCACCAGGATGGAGAAGAACACCAGATCCTGGCTGTAATAACTGTCGAGCATGGGGTGGGTTGGGGTCACGTTCATTTACTCTGGGGTACATCAGGGCCTGAGCCTGGGCCGGGTCAGGGGAAATCGGGTGGCAGATTGTACACCAGGCGTCCCTGTCGTGAGCCAGAGATACGTACCAAAATGGCCCCCGGATCAGAGCAAAAACTCTGTCTTTTCTGGCATTGGCCGCCATCCTGTGACCGATAAACCGGCACATCCCCATTTTATCCCGTCTGAACAACAAGATAGGGGAGCATGGGGCGCTTGCCACGGCGCTGGTGGGCCCGTGGCGAAGGCGTGTGGAATGCGCACAAGGCGCCTGTGCGATAAAGGCGCGCAGCCCCTGTCGTCCTTTCACGATAGCCGCAGGCCAGGCGCTCAAGGAGTCAGCACAAGCCTGCATCCTCCGGGTCTTGGTTGACCCGGTACATCTGTTATCATCTTCCCCCTGTTTTCTTATCTCGTTGACTCTGCTGGAGAAACCATGTCTCGAACCCTCTATTTGCTGCGCCATGGTCAGACCCGTTACAACGCCGAATTGCGGTTGCAGGGGCGTTGCAACTCCGAGCTGACCCCCAGGGGAGAAGCCCAGGCCCTCGCCATGGGGGCCCGTCTGGCCAAGCTCCTGACCGAGCCCACCGACTGGACGATCTACGCCAGCCCCCTCGGCCGGGCACGGCAGACGGCGGAGCGGGTGTGTCAGCAGCTTGGCTTGGACCAGGGGCGCATCATCTGGGACGAGCGGCTGGTGGAGCTGGGGATGGGGGAGTGGGAGAGTCGCCGGGTGCCCGAGCTGCTGGCGGCCCACCCCGAGCTGGATCTGGAGGAACCGGACTGGTATCTGCGGGCCCCCCATGGCGAGAGTTTTGAGAGCATTCAGCGCCGGGCCCGGCAATGGCTTGAGGACGAGCAGATTGCCGAGCAGGCCATCGTTGTTTCTCACGGTCTCTTTGGCGCCATGCTGCGCGGCGCCTATGTGGATCTGGACTACACCACCACCTGGCTGCAGGAGCTGCCGCAGGATGCCTTCTTCAAACTCAGTGGCGGTTGCATAGAACGGATTGCCTGCTGACCACACGAAGGCGGCCCGCCGTGGGGGCCGCTTTGAGTGCTGGGGATTATTCTCTCTTCAGCCTGGATAGCTTTCGATAGAGTGCATCGCGCTTCTCTACCTGATTGGCGCCATAGTGAAGCTCGCGATGGCAGTTAGGGCAGAGCGCCACCGTGTTGTTGATGGTATCCGAGCCTCCGTCAGCCAAAGTGCGCAGGTGATGCACCTCTAGAAAGGGTTCTCCGGTAGCCGTGATAAACGGGGCCTGTGCATCACAACACTCACACTGCGAGTCTGCGACGACGAGTACCCAGGCTTTGACGTGTGGGTCCCTCACATAACTTGTTGTGGTCAGGTAGCGCTGGGATGGCTCTTCTATACCGGGGGGATGAGGAGAGATGGGTTTCTCCTTGTATTGGATGACCTGATGTTCGAATTCTGCTTGTCCGCTAAACGGTTGTCCGTCTAACTCACAGATCAGGCGTTCAATAATAGACGCATTCTGTGCCCCTACATTCTTGGCCGGTTTTAGCCCAGAAACCCAAGCTCTGCCCATCAACACGCAGACGTAAGAGATATTTTGCATCCGATATTCAAACGACTTATCGGACCGTTGGAATCGAGCCGCTAACTCTGCGTAATAGTGCTTTTTGACAAAGGTAGTGCCTTCCAACTCCTTCTTGTACATCTCCAGATAGGCGGTCACCGTCGCCCTTAACTCTTCTTCTGTCCATGTGTTGCGCAAAGCCGACTCGTCCGAGTTGTATTTCATTGCAAGAAGGTTAACTCAATCGAAGCCGAAGTTCAGTAGAAAGGTTAATAAACTCTCATATTATCAATACATTGATGATGCCAAGCAGTAGTTGGGTCTTCTTGGTTTCTTTCAGTTGGGCCATCAGGACAAAAGGCTTTGCGGGCCAAGGCACAGTCTCTGCCAAGGGAACAGGGTATGATGGTGCGGCAATCACCATGACAGGGAGCAAGCATGATCAGCCATATCGACCATCTGGTATTGACGGTCAGCGACATTGAGCGGGCGGTGGCGTTTTACAGCGGCGCCTTCAAGATGGAGCCCATCACCTTCGGGGCGGGGCGCCGGGCGCTGCGCTTTGGCAACCAGAAGATCAATCTGCAACTGCTGGGGGAGGAGGCGCGCAACCGGGCGCAGGTGGGGTCGGGGGATCTCTGCCTCATCACCCGCTGGCCCCTGGATCAGGTGATGGCCCAGCTGGCGAGCCTGGGGGTCGAAATCGTGGAGGGGCCAGTGATGAAAAGCGGTGCCTGTGGTCCCATCGAATCGGTCTATTGCCTGGACCCGGATCAGAACCTCATCGAGATCAGCCGCTATTGCTGAGCTCTTGGCACCTTGCGATTTGTGTCATTGCTCCCTGGTGCGCCCCTTGCGCAGCAGAGGGATCACGGTGAGCACCATGCCGGTGAAGAGCAGCAGATAGCCCAGAGGCAGCAGGGCAAAGGGCTCGTGCAGGAAGCCCTGGGCATCGAGGGTGGAGCCCAGCAGGTTGAAGGCCAGGAAGCAGCCGAGCCCGGCCAGGATCAGCAGGGCGCCTATGGTCGTTGTCATCTCGTTCTCCTCGTTCGCGTATGGAAGAGGGGTGAGGGTGTCATGGCTGGGTGAAGCGAGCGTGAAGTGGTATCGGGCATGCAACCTGCGTCGCCCAGGTTAAAGCAACAGCTATGCAGATAACACAACAGGGCAGCCATGGGCTGCCCTGTTGATTTGGGGGATGTCACGGGAAATGGCGTGACTAGCAGACCCCTTGCGCCAGCATGGCGTCAGCCACCTTGACGAAGCCGGCAATATTGGCACCGCTTTCGTAGTTCACATGACCATCATCCTGACCGTAACGGACACAGGTGGCATGGATACTGGTCATGATCCCCTTGAGGCGGGCGTCCACCTCCTCCCGGGTCCAGGAGAGGCGCTGGGCATTCTGGCTCATCTCGAGGCCCGAGGTGGCAACCCCGCCGGCGTTGGCCGCCTTGCCCGGGGCGAACAGCACCTTTGCTTCGTGGAAGAGGCGGATAGCGGCAGCGCTGGAGGGCATGTTGGCTCCCTCGGCCACCAGCTGCACGCCGTTGGCAATAAGCTGCGCCGCATCTTCGGCATCCAGCTCGTTCTGGGTGGCGCAGGGGAGGGCGACGTCGGTCGCCAGGTGCCAGGGGGTACGGCCGCTGAAGAACTCGAGCCCGAGCTCATGGGCGTAATCGGCGACCCGCTTGCGCTGCTCGTTTTTAAGCGCCATCAGGCGGGCCAGCTTCTCGGGGGTGAAGCCGTCCGGATCATAGACGGTGCCGCCGGAGTCGGAGGCGGTGATGACGCGTGCGCCGAGGGCCATCGCCTTCTCGATGGCGTATTGGGCCACGTTGCCCGAGCCCGACACCGAGACCCGCAGGCCATCGAGGGACTGGCCGCGATGGGCCAGCATGGCGTCGACAAAGTAGAGCAGGCCGTAGCCGGTGGCTTCCGGACGAATGAGGCTGCCGCCAAAGGAGAGTCCCTTGCCGGTGAAGACGCACTCGGCGCTGTTGGTGAGCTTCTTCATCATGCCCGCCATGTAGCTCACCTCGCGCCCGCCCACCCCGATGTCGCCCGCCGGCACGTCGGTGTTGGCCCCCAGGTGGCGATAGAGCTCCAGCATCAGGGCCTGGCAGAAGCGCATCACTTCTCCTTCGCTCTTGCCCTTGGGATCGAAATCGCTGCCCCCTTTGCCGCCGCCCATGGGCAGGGTGGTGAGGGCGTTCTTGAAGGTCTGCTCGAAGGCGAGGAATTTCAGCACCGAGAGATCCACCGAGGGGTGGAAGCGCATGCCGCCCTTGAAGGGGCCGATGGCGGAGCTGTGCTGCACCCGGTAGCCGCGGTTCACCTGCACCTGGCCCTGGTCATCCACCCAGCTCACCCGAAACTGCACCAGGCGCTCGGGTTCCACCAGTCGCTCCAGCAGGCCGTGTTGCAGGTAACGGGGGTGGCGTTCCACATAGGGCCAGATGGAGGCGATCACCTCGCTCACGGCCTGGATAAACTCGGGCTGGTGAGGGTTGCGGCTGGCGACCTGGGCCAGGAAGGCCTCCTGGGAGAGGGAATGACTCATCTTTAACTCCTGTCGTGAATGATGAAAGTGGCGTCCTGCCAGAGAGGGGACCATGCCCGTCTTCAGGGTTCGCGGGGCTCAAGGGGCCCGTTGTTGCGCCCCGATGGGGGTGTCATTTCCCGTCGTCGGCGGGTCAGAGCAGATAATTCGCGATGACCAAAATCTTTTTATGCATTTTTTCTGGATAAATATCAAGCGTTAGATCATCTGGCTATCTGCCGAAGGCCGCACCCTATCTTCGGCGGCGGGGGCCCGGCCCATGAAGTGAGCACCATGAAGTGAAAAGAGGCGGGGAGTGCGCGGTGCAGCCCAATCAGGGCCGCGGCGTCACCGCACGCTGGATAATGGGGGGCCTGCTGCTGCATCAGGGGCTGCACCCCCTGTGAGCCAGCGGCCAGGGTGCGACGGGGCCGGGCGCGGGCCCGTGCAATGTGCTACTGTAGCGGCGTTTTTTGCCGAACATGCAGGGCGCAGGCCCTTATTTCATGGAGTTGTATGCAGACGAACCCGACCACAGCGCGGCTGATCCAGCCAGCCATTCTCAAGGCCCATCCGACCGGGGAGGTGACCCATGCTGGCCGATGAATCCATGCGCCTGAACAAATACATCAGCGAGAGCGGCATCTGCTCACGTCGTGAGGCCGATCGTTTCATCGAGCAGGGCAACGTCTTCATCAACGGCAAGCGGGCCGGAGTGGGGGATCAGGTGTTTGCCGGGGATCTGGTCAAGGTCAACGGCCAGGTGATCGAGCCGCGCGAGGCCGACAGCCTGGTCTTCATCGCCCTCAACAAGCCGGTGGGCATCGTCAGCACCACGGAGGCGGGGGAGAAGGACAACATCGTCGACTTCGTCAACCACAGCACCCGCATCTTCCCCATAGGGCGACTCGACAAGGACTCCCAGGGGCTCATCTTCCTCACCAACCACGGGGATCTGGTGAACAAGATCCTGCGGGCGGGCAACGATCACGAGAAAGAGTACCTGGTGACCGTGGACAAGCCGGTGACCGACGAGTTCGTCCGGGGCATGGCGGCCGGGGTGCCCATCCTCGGCACCGTCACCAAGAAGTGCAAGGTGAAGCGAGAGGCGCCCTTCGTGTTTCGCATCACCCTGGTGCAGGGGCTCAACCGCCAGATCCGCCGTATGTGCGAGCACTTCGGCTTCGAGGTGACCAAGCTCGAGCGCATCCGCATCATGAACGTCAGCCTCAAGGGGCTGCCGGTAGGGGAGTGGCGCGATCTCACCGACGACGAGCTGATCGAGCTGTTCAAGCTGATTGAGGACTCCTCCTCCGAGGCCAAACCGGCCAAGGGGGCTCAGGTTGCCAAGCCCAAGGCGGCTGCGGCCGGCACCCCGGCCCAGGGCAAGAAGCCGCGGCGCAGCGACGATCACGAGATTGGCGGGCGGCCCAATGTGCCGGGCCCCGAGGCCTTCGAGAAGAAGAGCCCCGCAGGCAAGGGCGGGGCGGGCAAAGGGGCTGCAGGTAAAAGCGCGCCCGGCAAGGGGGGCAAACCCGCCCCGGGCAAACCGCGGCCAGGGCAGGGCGGGCGCCAGAAGAAGGGGCGCTGAGCGCCAGGCCTTCCCGCACCCTGATGAACAACACCGGCCAAGGCCGGTGTTGTGCTTTCTGGCCCCCAAGGCCGGTGCTCGCCGGATCAGGCAGGCTTGTGGCCTGCCGTCTGCACAGCCATGGCCTGCTCCGGGGGCAGGCCCATGGCCCCTGGGTAGTGGCGCGGGTTGAGACGCACCACCAGCAGGCTCATCAGGACCAGGGCGCCGAGCTGCCACTGCCAGGCGGCGGCGAAGTCACCGCTTGCATGGTGCAGGCGGGCCGCCACCCAGGGGCCGGTAGCCGCCACCATGAAGCCGACCCCCTGCATCAGGGCGCAGAGGGCGCCCGCCCGGCGTGGGTCGGGCAGGTGATCCAGCGCAATCACCATGATGAGGGAGAAGCTCCCCCCAAGCCCGGCGCCGCACAGCAAACACCAGAGCAGGGGGGCGGTCTGGGGAGCGAGCCAGAGGCCGCCAAAGCCTGCCATCTGCATGGCGATGGCCAGCGCCATCCAGGGGCGGCGGTCCAGCCGACCGGCTGCCAGCAGGGGCAGGCCAAGGCCGCTCGCGGTCTGGGCCAGTGCGAGCCAGGCCACCAGCTCGCCCCCTTGCTGGGCGCTCCAGCCCGCCGCCATGTAGGCCGGGGCCAGCCAGGCTACGACGATGCCGTAGCCGCTGTTGATGATGCCAAAACAGGCGATGAGCAGCCAGGTGCGGGGCAGGGGGAGCAGCCGCTGCTCCCCGGTGGGGGCGGGCGTGCAGGCCGGGGCGGGCAGGGGCACCCGCCAGGCCAACCAGCCGAGGGCCAGCAGCACCGGCAGGCCCCAGAGCGCCAGCGCCCGAGACCAGTCCAGATACTCGGCAAGGCGCGGGGTGAGCACGGCCCCGAGCGCCCCGCCCCCCATCATGCAGGCGGAGAAGATCCCCATCACCAGGGGCACCTTTTGGGCGAACCCCTCCTTGATGAGGCCGGGCAGTACCCCCTGCACCAGGGCCGAGCCCAGCCCGCACAGGGCGGCGCTGGCGATGAGCAGGGCGCCGCTCGCCAGGTCGACGCGCAGGGCGCTGCCAAGGGCGAGCAGCAGCAGGGCCGTCCCGAGCAGGGGGCGCGGGCCCGTGCGACCCAGGAGCGCCGGGGTGAGCAGCACGCCGACCCCGATAAGCCAGAGGGGCAGCAGGGTGACCCAGGCCAGGGCATCCACCCCCAGGGCCAGCCTCGCGTCGATGCGAGGGGCCAGGGGGCCGATGGCGGTGAGGAAGGGGCGCAGGTTGAGGGCGATGAGGATCACCAGCACCAGCAAGGCGCCGCTGCCCGGGGGGAGGCGGCGCTTATGCATGGGGCAGGGGACCGTAGAGGGTGTCGGCCGCGATGGGGCTCGCCAGCTTGATGAGGGGCAGGGGCGGCGGGCACAGGGGCAGTCGCAGGGCCGCGTAGGCCGCGCGGCTGTCATAGCCGAAGGGGGCGGCATCGTCGTTGTCAAAGGCGTAGTAGACCGCCTGGATGCCGTTCATCACCAGGGCCGACAGGCACATGGGGCAGGGGTGCCCGCTGGCATAGACGATGGCCCCGGCCAGCGGCCCCTGGCGACTCCCTTCCCGCAGCGCTTCCAGCTCCGCGTGACGGGTAGGGTCCCCCGCCTCCAGCATGCGGTTGACGGCGCTCGCCACCAGCCGGTTCTCCCTCACCAGCAGGGCGGCGAAGGGGCGCCCCCCTTGCTGGCGATGGGTCAGGGCCAGGTGCAGGGCCTGCTCCAGCCACTCCTGATGGCTGGGGGCCGAGGCGGCGGTAAGGGAGTTGAGGAGGCGGGCACCGGACTGGGAAGGGGGTGGCATGGTCATATCCTGGCAAAAAGGGGGAGGACAGCAGCCTAGAGGGTCGCCGCATCATTTGGAAATTAAATGATAAAATGACTTCCAGTGGTTTTATAAATGGAGATTGCCCATGGAGCGCCCCCTGCTGGACCCCCAATTGCTGCAGAGCTTCGTCGCCATCGTCGAAACCGGCAGCTTTACCCGCGCCGCCGAGCGTATCCACCTCACCCAGTCCACCCTGAGCCAGCAGATGCGCCGCCTGGAGCAGCAGCTGGGCTGCACCCTGCTCGATCGATCCGGCCGCCAGGTGGTGACCACGGCCCAGGGGGAGACCCTGCTCGGGCTGGCGCGCCGCATCCTGGGGTTGCTGGCCCGGGCGGGGGAGCGGGTGAGCGAGGCGAGCCACCCCCTGCGCCTCGGGGTGCCGGAGGATTTTGCCGCGGGGGCCATGACCCCGGTGCTGGCCGCCTTCGCCCGCGCGCACCCGCAGGTGCGGCTGGAGGTGCAAAGCGATCTCAGCCATGCCCTGTGGCAGGCCTTCGAAGGGGGAGAGCTGGATCTGGCCCTCATCAAGCAGGGGCGCGGCCAGGGGGAGCCCATCGCCCGCTGGCGCGAGCCCCTGGCCTGGGTTGACAGCCGGGAGTGGCCCGCCGCCGGGCGCGACCCCCTGCCTCTGGTGGTGTTTCCAAGCGAGGGGCTCTACCGGCGCCAGATGACCGACGCCCTGGATGCCGAGGGGATCCCCTGGCGCATCGCCTACGTGAGCGGCAGTCTCGCCAGCCTGCAAGGGGCGGTGAGCGCGGGGATCGGGGTCAGCCTGCTGCCGGCGCGCCTGTTGCAACCGGATCAGGTGGTGCTGGCCCATTGGCCTGCAGTGCGCTCGGTGGAGCTGGCTCTGCACCAGGGGCCGGGCACGAGCGAGCCCCTCGCCCGGCTGGGGGAGGCGCTGATCGCGCTCTGTGACGAGGTGATGGGGCCGAGGTAGCCCGGGCGGCCAGGGGTCAGGCCAGGGCCTGTTTTGGTACCACGGCGAGCCAGATTTCCACTTCGCCGCTGCCGGTGGCGGCGTCAAAGCGGGCGCCGTAGCGCTCGAAATCCGGCTGCTGGGCAGATTGATAGTCCGATTGCGCGAGCCATGCCAGGGCCTGGCGCCAGGTGTGCGGCAGGGTCGTGACATGCCCCTGATGCAAGAAGATGGCGTAGGTCTGGGGGGCGATGCGCATGCGGCCAAGCCCGGGAGGCAGCACCTCCAGGGCGGCGACCTCCACCCCGCAGAGGTATTCGCAGTGGGTGTCGGTGGCGGCGCAGATGGCGCCATAGGCGTGCTCCCCGAGCTGCCCCGGCAGGGGAAGCAGGGCGCTGAGGTCGCGCCACTGGCCGGCGAAGTCCCCCTGCTCGAAGGGGTGGTGACGGCGCAACCCCCCGAGGAGCATGGCGCGGCCTTGTTCGATGCGAATGGGTGCTGACATGGTGCCTCCTGCGGGGGCGCTCAGGCCTCCCGACCTTCCTCGAGCTTGCGCTCATAATCCCGGCGAACGATGGCGAGTGCCGCCAGGGCCAGCGCGGGGGCGATGTGGTTGGTTTCCAGCAGTTCGATCAGATCCACCGCGAGCTGGACCTCGGGGGGGGCATTTTCCAGGGACATCTTGGGTTCTCAAGGGCAAGGGTGGTCGCCATTATAGCGCCCGGCGGCGCGAAGACACGCCCCGGCTGCCCGGGGCGGGACGGGTCACATGTGCTGGCGCATCTCCTTGTCCAGCTCCTCGCGCAGGGCCATCAGCTTTTTGGCGTACTGCTGCAACTGCAGATCGTTCTCGCTCACCGGCTGCCACTGGGGCACCGGGGTGGGTTTGCCCTGCTCGTCCATGGCCACGAAGATGATGATGCAGTGGGTGGTCTTGCGCCGCTCCGGGTCGGTGGGATGGCGGCTGTAGACATCCACCGCCAGGTGCATGCTGGTGGTACCGGTGTGGATCACCTTGGCGTGTACCTCCACCAGTTGGCCTATCTGGATGGGGCGCAAGAAGCGGATGCCCCCCACATAGACGGTGACGGCATAGCCGCCACACCAGCCGGCGGCGCAGGCGTAGCCGGCCTGGTCAATCCACTTCATCACCATGCCGCCATGGACTTTGCCGCCAAAGTTGACGTCGGCGGGTTCGGCGAGAAATTGCAGGGTCAGTTCACGGGCGCTCATGGTACTTCCTTATGTCGAGGCAAGGGGGGACTCCTTGGCTGTCCCCCGGGGACAATAGCAGTGGGCGGGGCTGGCACTGATCCAACCAGCGCCTCTTCTTGTCTGCGCCGTCATTCACCTTGAGTTCAGCGCAGGCGGCCCAGCATGACTCATCACGCGAGGGAGGAGGCCCCATGAAACAGATGCTGGAGCAATTGATGGGAGCTGGCAAGGGCTGGCTCAACGACGGTGGTGACACGCGCAAGGCCCAGATGAAGGGCATGGCGCAGGGGGGATTGGCCGCCGGGGCCATGGCGCTGCTGCTTGGCAACAAGAAGATGCGCAAATATGGCACCAAGGTGGCGGCGGTGGGGGGCGCGGCGGCTCTCGGGGGGCTGGCCTACAAACTCTATCAGGACTGGCAGACCCAGCAGTCCACCCCGGCCCAGCCGACCCAGCCCCTGGACACCCTGGAGGGCAAGGCCCTGGATGCCCGCGCCAATCTGCTGGTGCGCGCCATGGTGGCGGCGGCCCGGGCCGACGGCCACATCGATGCCGCCGAGCGCCAGAAGATCCAGGAGTACCTGACCGAACAGGGGGAGCGGGATGCGGCCCGCTGGATTGACGCCGAGCTCTCCCGCCCCCTCGACCCCCATGTCCTGGCGCGAGAAGTGACGGACATGGAGCTGGCGACCGAGGTCTACCTCGCCTCCCTGCTCACCATCGAGGTGGATCACTTCATGGAGCGCGGCTATCTGGACGAGCTGGCGCGGGCCTTGAAGCTGGATGACAACCTCAAGGGGAGCATAGAGCGCCAGGTGGCCCAGCTGGGGGCGCCGGGCTGAGCCCGCATTGCCATCAGGATTGTCCACAAGGCCCCGTCATGGGGCCTTGTCGTTGCCGGGGGCTGTTGATTGCCGTGACGAGCCGATAAGATGCGGGTTCCAAAGGGTGACCGCCGAGCCTCTTTCCTCGCTGGCGACCCTCACTGCAAGGAGCATCAGGTGGACATTCGCAAGGCAACTGAACAGGATATCGACGCCATTCTGGCCCTGAACCGGCAGATAGGTCAGCTCCACTTCGAGCAGGTGCCCGAGGTGTTCTGCCCCCCGTCCCCGGAGGACCGGGCCTTCTTGCTCGGCGCCATAGCCGACGAGGCGCGTCTTTTCTGCGTGGCGGTGGTGGCGGGGGAGGTGGCGGGTTTTCTCACCGCCCGCATCGACCTCAACGAGAGCGTCCCCTTTCTCAGCAAGCTGCCCGTCTGCCGCATCACGACCGTGGTGGTGGATGAGGGGCTGCGCTCCCGGGGCATCGGCCGGGCGCTGATCGCCCACGGGGACCAGTGGGGCAAGGCGCGGGGCGCAAGCCAGTTGCGCCTGGAGGTGATGGCTTTCAACGAGCGGGCCAGGGCCCTCTACGAGCGATTGGGCTTCAAGGCCCAGTCACAGACCATGGCCAGATAAGGCGCACTCGCTTGCAAAAGGGCCCGTTACGGGCCCTTGTCGTGTGAGGCGTCAGGGGGGGCTCTGCCAGGTTTCCCGTTGCCGGGCGATGAGGTCTGCAAGCCGGTTGAGCGCCGCGTCCAGTTGCGGGCTCCAGGGATGGGAGCTGTTGAGGCGCAGGCAGTGGTTGTGCTGGCCCTGGCTGGAGAAGAGGGCCCCGGGGGCGATGGAGACCCCCTGCGCGATGGCGCTGGCATAGAGCGCCCGGCCATCGAGGCGGGCGTCAAATTCGAGCCAGAGAAAGTAGCCCCCGTCCGGGGAGGAGATGCGCGCCTCGGGGAAGAGGCGCATCAGGGCTGCCCGCATCTGCTGCTGGCGCTGGGCCAGGGTGTGGCGCAAACGGCGAAAGTGGGCGTCCACCCCGCCCTGGCGCAGCATGTCGGCCAGCGCCAGCTGACTGGGCACATTGGTCGACAGGGTCGACATCAGTTGCAGCCGCTGGATGCGCTCTGCGTGGCGTTTCGCCACCACCCAGCCGACCCGAAAGCCCGGTGCCAGACACTTGGTCCAGGAGCCGCACAGCAGGCTCTCTCCCCGCGCATCCCAATGGGTGATGGGCCTTGGCCGCTCACGCCCGACATAGAGCTCCGCATAGACGTCATCCTCCACCAGGGGAACCTGATGGCGGTTTAGCAGCCCCATCAGCGCCTGCTTGTGCTCATCCGGCATGGTGTGGCCGAGGGGGTGCTGCACATTGCCCATCAGCCAGCACGCCTTGACGGGGCGCTGGGCGAGGGCCTCCTCCAGCAGGGCGAGATCGATGCCCACCCCGGGGATCACCGGGATCTCCACCACCTTGAGCTTGAGCCGCTCGATGGCCTGCAGGGCGCCGTAGAAGGTGGGGGACTCCACCACCACCCAGTCGCCGGGCTCGGTCAGCACCTGAAGACTGAGGGAGAGCGCCTCCATGGCCCCCGTGGTGATGATGATCTGCTGGGGATCCACCGCCATCCCCTCGCCGGCGTAGCGCCGGGCGATGGCGCGGCGCAGTGCCTCGTTGCCGGGGGGCAGATCTGCCACCGTGCTGAAGGGATCGAGGCGGCGCATGCAACTGCCGAGGGCCCGACCGAGCTGGGGGTGGGGGAAGAGGGTCGGGTCCGCCACCGCCATGCCAAGGGGCACCAGCTCCCGTGACTTGCTCGCCTGCAGCACCTCGAACACCAGATCGTTGATGTCCACCGAGCCGCTGTAGCGGGCCTGCTGGGGCTGACTCTCCCGCCGGGCCGTGCTCGCGGCCTTGACGTAGTAGCCGGACTGGGGCCGCGCCAGAATGAGGCCCCGGCTTTCGAGCAACTGATAGGCCTGGAGCACCGTCATGGGGCTGAGGCCATGGGTCTTGCAGCTCTGGCGGATGGAGGGGATGCGCTCCCCCGGCTGCCAGAGCCCGCTCGTGATCTGCTGTTGCAGCTGGTCTGCCAACTGGCCGTAGCGGGACATGGTGGGCCCAAACTGTTATAGGTGTTTTTCACTATAACTGCATCTGTTATAGGTGTCATGGACCATGGTGTACTTGGCGGGCGAAAACCTGTCCGTTAAATGCAACATAGAGAGTCATGCATGATAAGCCTGGATGATGTGGTCAGCCTCTCCCGAATACAGTTCGGGGCGACGGCGATGTTCCACTTTCTGTTTGTGCCCCTCACCCTGGGGCTGTCCTGGATCCTGGTGATCGCCGAGTCGGCCTACGTGATGACCGGCAAGGTGATCTACAAGGACATCACCCGTTTCTGGGGCAAGCTGTTTGGCATCAACTTCGTGATGGGGGTGACCACCGGGATCACCCTGGAGTTCCAGTTCGGGACCAACTGGGCCTATTACTCCCACTATGTCGGCGATATCTTCGGCACGCCGCTGGCGGTGGAGGGGCTGATGGCCTTCTTCCTCGAGTCCACATTGGTGGGCCTTTTCTTCTTCGGCTGGGACAAGCTCTCCCGCGGTCAGCACCTGCTGGTGACCATGCTGGTGGCGCTCGGCTCCAACCTCTCCGCCCTCTGGATCCTCATCGCCAACGGCTGGATGCAAAACCCGGTCGGCGCCGAGTTCAACCCCATGACCATGCGCATGGAGCTGGTGGACGTGGCCGCGGTCATCTTCAACCCGGTGGCCCAGGTCAAGTTCGTCCACACGGTGGCGGCAGGCTATGTGGCGGCCTCTCTGTTCGTGATGGGGGTGAGCAGCTGGTATCTGCTGCGCGGCATGGAGGTGCGCTTCGCCCTGCGATCCTTTGCCATCGCCTCGGGCTTTGGCCTCGCGGCCATCCTCTCGGTCATCGTGCTCGGGGACGAGTCGGGCTATCGCTCGGGGGAGGTGCAGAAGGTCAAGCTCGCCGCCATCGAGGCGGAGTGGGAGACGGATCCCGCCCCGGCTTCTTTCACCCTGTTCGGCCTGCCGGATTAGCGTGCCGAGACCACCCACGCGGCCATCAAGATCCCCTATCTGATGGGCATCATCGCCACCCGCTCCCTGGATGAGCAGGTAACGGGCCTCAAAGATCTGAAAGCGCAGCACGAGGCGCGCATTCGCAGCGGCATGTTGGCCCACGAGGCGCTCGAAGCGATGCGGGCAGATGGCAGCAACCAGGCGGCCCGCGCCACCTTCGAGCGCCACCGCAGCGATCTGGGCTATGGCCTCTTGCTCACCCCCTATGCCAAGGAGATTGGCAAGGCGGACGAGGGGGCCATCGCCAAGGCGGTGGAGGACTCCATCCCCCAGGTGGCGCCGCTGTTCTGGCGCTTTCGCCTGATGGTGGGCATCGGCGTGGCGCTGCTGGCGCTCTTTGCCGCCGCCTTCCTGCAGCTGTGCCGGGGCAGGCTGGTGCAATCCCCGCGGCTGCTCAGGGCCCTGCTCTGGTCTATTCCGCTGCCCTGGATTGCCATCGAGGCGGGCTGGTTCGTGGCCGAGTTCGGTCGCCAGCCCTGGACCATCAGCGACGTGCTGCCGGTGTCGGCCTCCGTCTCCCTGCTGCAACCGGGGCAGCTCTGGTTCAGCCTCATCGCCATCTTCCTCATCTACAGCAGCCTGCTGGTGGTGGAGTTGTTCTTGTTGCGTCATGTGATCCGCAAAGGGCCTGCCAGCCTGCAGACGGGTCGTTATCAAGGTGAAGTGTTGCAAAACGGGAGTCCTGCCTGATGGATTACGAAACCCTGAAAGTGATCTGGTGGGGGCTGGTGCTCTTCCTGCTGGTCGGCTTCGTGGTGATGGATGGCTTCGATCTCGGGGTCGGCATGCTGCTGCCCGTGGTCGGCAAGACGGATGACGAGCGGCGGGTGCTGCTCAACAGCGTGGGGCCGGTGTGGGAGGGCAACCAGGTGTGGCTCATCGCCGGTGCCGGCACCCTGTTTGCCGCCTGGCCCCTGGTCTATGCCGCCGCCTTCTCGGCACTTTACGTGCCCTTCATGTTCCTGCTGTTCGGTCTCTTTTTGCGCCCGGTGGGCTTTGACTATCGCAGCAAGCTGCCGGACCCGGTCTGGCGCCGCTGGTGGGATCGCGCCCTGGTGGTGGGCGGTCTGCTGCCGACCCTGGTGTTTGGTGCCACCCTTGGCCTGGTGTTGCAAGGGCTGCCGTTTCGCTTCGATGCGGCCCTTCGTATCCACTATGGCGCCTTTGCGTTCCACTGGCCGCTGCTGTTGACCGCCATGGGAACGGCGCTGGCGCTGCTCTTGCTGCACGGTGCCAGCTTCCTGCAGTGCAAGACCCTGGGGGCCATAGCGGCGCGCAGCGCCCGCCTCGCCCTCTGGCTCGGCCCCCTGGCGAGCGCCCTCTTTGCCCTTGGCGGCGTCTGGCTTGGAGAGATGGCGGGGTATCGCATCACGGCCATCGGCGATCTCAACGGCGCCCTCACTCCGCTGATGAAAGAGGTGGTGGCGGTGCCGGCGGGCTGGCTTGGCAACTTTGTCGCCCATCCGGTGCTCTGGGCCGTGCCTGTGCTCGGGCTCCTGCTGCCCCTGGTGTGCGCGCTGGCAAGCCGCCTCGGCAAGTCCGGGCTGGCGCTCGTGGCCAGCGGCGGTGCCTGCGCCGCCATGATGCTGACCGTGGCCATCGCGCTCTTCCCCTTCGTGCTGCCCTCGTCCCTGGATCCGGCCAGCAGCCTGACCCTGTGGGACAGCACCTCCAGCGAGCGCACCCTGCTTATCATGCTGGGGATCGTCGGGGTACTGATGCCGGTCAACATCGGCTACACCCTCTGGGTCTATCGGGTGGTGCGCGGCAGGGTCAGCGCCGAACAGGTGCGCCAGCACGGCCACAGCCTCTACTAATCCGCTTCAACACAAGGATCAACGCGATATGTGGTATTTCACCTGGTTGCTGGGGCTGGGGTTCGCCTTGCTCTGCGGGCTGGTCAACCTGCTCTGGCTGGAGGCGCGCTGGGCTGCCGATGAGGATCTCAAGGAGCCCTGAGCCTCGCATCTTGCCCATGAAAAAGGCCGACACAGGGTGTCGGCCTTTTGCTTGCCCGGGGTCAGGCAAGGGCGGCGCGGCGCTCGCCCGCTTCGCTGACATGGGTGAGGCCGTAGGCCAGCAGGACGATGAGGGCGCCAATCCAGGGGGTGTGCATCAGGCCGAGGTGCTCCACCACGAAACCGCCGACCACGGAGCCCAGCGCAATGCCGACGTTGAAGGCGGCGATGTTGAGGCCGGAGGCCACATCCACGGCATTGGGGGTGTGGCGCTCGGCCTGTTTCACCACCAGTACCTGCAGACCCGGCACGTTGCCAAAGGCGAAGGCGCCCCACACCAGCACGGTCAGTACCGCCAGCACCGGGTGCGGTGCGGTGAAGGTGAGCACCAGCAGCACCACGGCGAGCCCGGCGAACAGCAGCTTCAGCGCGGGCAATGGGCCCATCCGGTCAGCGAGCTTGCCGCCCCAGATATTGCCGACGGCGACCGATACCCCGTACACCAGCAGAATGAGGCTGACCGCGCCGGCGCTAAAGCCGCTCACCTGTTGCAGGATGGGGGCGAGGAAGGTAAACGCCGTGAAGGCACCGCCGTAACCGAGCGCCGTCTTGGCGTAGACCAGCAACAAGGGCTTCCTGGTGAGCACCGAGAGCTGCTCGCGAACGCTGGAGGCGGCCCCCTTCGGCAGGTTCCCCGGTACCAGCAGCATGCTGCCCACCATGGCGACGAGGCCGAGCAGGCTCACCACCAGGAAGGTCTCGCGCCAGCCGAAGACCTGACCAATCCAGGTGCCAAGCGGGACGCCGGTCACCAGGGCGACCGTGAGGCCGCTGAACATGATGGCGATGGCGCTGGCCGCCTTCTCTTTGGCCACGAGACCCGTGGCGATGGTGCTGCCTACCGAGAAGAAGACCCCGTGGGCCAGCCCGGTGAGGATGCGGGCCACAATCAGGCTCTCGTACCCGGGGGCCTGCCAGGCCAGCAGGTTGCCGACGGTGAAGAGGGCCATCAGCCCCACCAGCAGCCACTTGCGCGGCAGCTTGCCGGTAAGCGCCGTGAGCACGGGGGCGCCGATGGCCACCCCAAGGGCATAGAGGCTGACCAGGAGGCCTGCCGAGGGGAGCGAGACATTGAGCTGCTCGGCGATGGTGGGGATGAGCCCCACGATCACGAATTCGGTGGTGCCTATGGCAAAGGCACTTAAAGTGAGGGCAAATAACGCCAGTGGCATAACAACTCCTTGGATTGGGACTCCCGACGGGAGAATGGCGCCAGTATGCCGAGGGTGTTTGTTGGTAAAAATGACGGCAACGTCAAATTACTTTTGCCAAATCAGCAGCAATGGGGCCGTGAAATGGGGTTCCGGGAGTGGGCGAGGCCGCGAGACACACACGGCCATGCAGCACAAGTGAATGCAGAGGCAAAGCCTGTAGAGGCAAGGCGTATAGAGGCAAGGCGTATAGAGGAAGCTGGGGACAAAAAGGCAGGGGCACAAAGAGGAAAGGGCAAGGGAAGGTGGCAGTCGCGCCCGGTATTGAGACAAAAAAACGGGAGGCACAGTGCCTCCCGCTCAGGTTCTCGTCGATGGTGTCGGGTTTTCTTTGCTCCCTTCTCCCCTTGCGGGAGAAGGGCTGGGGATGAGGGGGCTATCTGGTTGAAGGCCTGATGACCTGAATAGAAGAGCCTGCCCTCACCCTCTCCCATAGGGAGAGGGGATAGCCCGTGGTTGCAGTCTGTTCGTGAGGGTCGCCGCTATCCACCGCCAAATCGAGAGGCCATGGTTTAATCCCAATTCGGCGCAAAGTCCGGGTTGGCGCAGCGCTCACCCCGATCCAGGGTGGCGATGGCGGCCATCTCATCGCGACTGAGTTGCACCTTCAGCGCAGCCAGGTTGGCGGCCAGATTCTCCCGTTTGGTAGAGCTCGGGATCACCGTCATGCACTGGGCCAGCAGCCAGGCCAGGGACACCTGGGCTGCCGAGACGCCGTGGCGCTTGCCGATCTCCATCAGCAGCGGCTCGGTGAGCACCTTGCCATAGGCGAGTGGCATATAGGCGGTGATGGCGATGCCGTGGGCCTGGCAGAACTCCACCACCTTGCGGTTTTGCAGCAGGGGGTGGATCTCCACCTGCTGGTGGGCGATGGCGCCCGGCCCCAAAATCTTGATGGCTTCTTTAAGCTGGGCCACGGTGAAGTTGGAGACCCCGATCTCCCGGGTCAGGCCCCGGGCTTTGGCCTCGGCGAGCTGCTCCAGATAGACCGCCATCGGCACCTCATCCTGGGGGGAGGGCCAGTGAATGAGCGCCAGATCCAGATAGTCGGTGCCGAGTTTTTCCAGGCTCACTTCCAGGCTCGGGATCACCTTGCCCGGACCGAACTCGCTGGTCCACACCTTGGTGGTCAGGTAAATATCCTGGCGGGGCACGCCACTCTCGCTCATCAACTGGCCGACTTCGGCCTCGTTGTCATAGATCTGGGCGGTGTCGATATGGCGGTAGCCAAGTTCCAGCCCCTGGAGCAGGGAGTCGCGAAGTGGCTGATCTTTCAGGCGGAAGGTTCCAAGACCCAGGTTGGGCATCTTCATCATCAAATTCCTCAGGTTAGTGTTTCTACGCTCAAATGATGGGCTTTGCCTGCGCCGAGGGCGGAGGCAGTCAGGCGCGCCGGTAGCGGCTCACGACCCGGTTGGCAAACCAGGGGGAGGCGAGGCTGGCAAAGGCGATGTAGTGGGGCTGCTGCTGGTGGGCGAGCAGGGCGGCTTCACTCTCCCACTCCTCGTACAGCATCCAGCTATGGGGGCTCTCCAGGCTCTGGTGCAACTGGTAGCGAAGGCACCCCGGCTCTTGCAGGGTAGCGGCGATCAGCGGCTCGAGGGCAGCGCGAAACTGGGCGGCGAATTCGGGTTTGGCGTCAAGCTGGGCAATCACGATCAGGGGGGATGGCATCTGAACCTCCTCGTTAAGACGGGGGTCAGTATGCCCGCCCCAGACTGGGGGATACAGGGCAGCAGTCGCAAAACACTATTGAGGTGAGTGCAGCAATGTGGCCTCCCCATGGCTGGTCGTGGTGCAGGTGGGCCAGGGGAGGGCGGAGTATTATCAGGCGCTGGCCGGTTCGGACCAGACCGCAAATTCATTGCCGCTGGGCTCGACAAAGTGAAAGCGGCGGCCACCGGGAAAATCGAACAGGGGGCGCACTATGGTGCCCCCTGCGCCGACTACCTTGCTCTGGGTCGCCTCGATATCGGCGCTGTAGAACACCAGGAGCGCCCCGCCCTGAGCACTCTGGCTGCACAGTTCGGTGCGGTAGAAGCCGCCATCCAGCCCTTCCCCTTCGAAGGCGCAATAATCGGGGCCGTAGTCGGCAAACTGCCAGCCAAAGGCGGCGCTGAAGAAGGCCTTGGTGGCGGCGAGATCCCTGGCCGCAAACTCCACATAGTTCAGTTTTTCATGGGCCCTGGTCATAAGGCGCTCCTTGTCGATATCGGTGGTTATTTCGGTTGCCAGCGCTTTTGCGTGGGGCTTGTGGAGTGGGGCAAGGCGTCCCAGGGGGTCAGCTTGAGCTGCTTGCGCCTAAACCAGAACCAGGTCCCCATCAGCAGACCGAGCCCGATGCCAAACAGCAGGCTCTGGCGCAGGGCAAACCCCGGGCTCACCTCATCCTGCCAGCCGAGGCACCACATCAACACCCCCCAGATAGCGCCGATGGGGAGTCCCAGGGCAAGAACGTTGATCAGAAAGCGTTCGTAGTGGGGCGGCCTGATGGTGAACCCCGCCTTTCGCAGCAGCCAGATGATCGGCGGGTTGTAGTTGAGCGTTTGCACGCCCTTCTCGGCCAGCTCCCGATGGGCGGCGGCCAGCCTGTTGTCGAATGTCATGGATCGTCCCTGTCATAGTGTGGCGCCATACGGTGCCGGTTGGCGGCATTGTACTGGCAAGGGCGCAGATAAAACAGGTGGTGCGTCACGATACGAAGCGACGCCTGTCTTGCCAACTCCCGGCCATTGCACCTATAAAGACCCATTACTCTTGCCAGGATGACAACAATGAAGACCCATTCCGATGAATTGACCCTGTTTGTGGCGGTGGTGGAGGCGGGCAGCTTTCGCCAGGCGGCGGAGAATCTCGGCATGGATAATTCCGTGGTGAGCCGCGGCATCAAGCGCCTCGAAGAGAAGCTCGCCACCGTGCTCCTCAACCGCACCACGAGGCGGGTCAGCCTGACCGAGGAGGGGAGCTGGTTCTATCAGCGGGCGGTGAAGATCCTGACCGAGATGAGTGAGGCGGAAGGGTTGCTGCTGATGCGCCGGGAGCAGCCGGAGGGCATATTGCGGGTGGACGCCGCCACCCCCTTCATCCTGCATAGATTGGTGCCCATCATCGGCGAGTTTCGCCGCCGCTACCCCGCCATCGAGCTGCAACTGCACAGCTCCGAGGGCTTCATCAACCTGATGGAGCGGCGGGTGGACATGGCCATTCGCATCGGCGAGCTGACGGACTCCTCCCTGCGGGCCCTGCCCCTTGGTCGCTCCAGGCTGCGGCTGCTGGCCTCCCCCGACTATCTGAAGGCACGCGGTACCCCGCGCCAGCCGGCTGACTTGCTGGCTGGCCACGAGCTGCTCGGTTTTTTGCACCCCGATCACCTCAATCATTGGCCCCTATTGAGCGAGGAGCAGGGGGACCGATTCGCCATCACCCCGACCCTGCGGGCCAGCAGCGGGGAAACCTTGCGTCAGCTGGCGCTGGCGGGGCAGGGGATCGTCTGCCTGTCGGACTTCATGACGGGGGATGACAGGGCGAGCGGGGCGCTGGTGGAGGTGCTGGCCCGCAGCAACAGCGGCGCTTCGCGCCCCATCCATGCGGTCTTCTACTCCGATGCCCAGCGGGACATCCGGCTGCGGGTCTGGCTCGATTTCCTGAAAGAGCAGCTCGGTGCTGAGGCGTTGTAGGGGGTATGCCGACAGTTCAAACCCCCTCCACGAGGGGGAGGGGGCATTTTCTTCCACCCCTTGGCAAGGGGAGGGCTGGGGTCGGGGGCGGTCAGAACAGTCGTGCTCGCCAATAAAAAGAGGCCGACATCGCTGTCGGCCTCTTTGCTTTTTTCATCTCAAGGACGCGTCGGTTACCCCATCACTCCTCTTCGGCCCAGCGGCGTGAGCGTTCCACCGCCTTCTTCCAGCCGCTGTAGCGCTTGGCGCGATCGTCGCGGTCCATCTGCGGAATGAACTCGCGGTCCACGCTGAACTTGTCTTCCAGCTCTTCGGAGCTCTTCCAGAAGCCCACGGCGAGGCCGGCCAGGAAGGCGGCGCCCATGGCGGTGGTCTCGATGCGGGTCGGACGCACCACAGGGGTGTGCATCATGTCAGCCTGGAACTGCATCAGGAAGTCGTTGGCCACGGCGCCGCCATCCACCTTCAGGGCTGCCAGCTTGATGCCGGAGTCCTGCTGCATGGCATCCAGCACGTCGCGGCTCTGGTAGGCGATGGATTCCAGCGCCGCACGGATGATGTGGTTGCGGTTGGCGCCACGGGTCAGGCCGACCATGGTGCCGCGAGCATACGGATCCCAGTAGGGGGCGCCCAGGCCCACGAAGGCCGGCACCAGGTAGACGCCGTTGGTGTCGCCTACCTTGCTCGCGAAGTAGTCGGTATCGCGGGCATCGTGGATGATCTTGAGCTCATCGCGCAGCCACTGGATGGTGGCGCCACCCATAAATACCGCACCCTCGAGGGCATAATTCACTTCCCCTTTCGGGCCGATGGCGACCGTGGTCAGCAGGCCGTTGCTGGAGCGAACCGGCTCGGTGCCGGTGTTCATCAGCATGAAGCAGCCGGTACCGTAGGTGTTCTTGGCCATCCCTTTTTCGAAGCAAAGCTGGCCGAACAGGGCGGACTGCTGGTCACCGGCGATACCGGCGATGGGGATGCGGGCGCCGCCGCCACGGGTGGTGTAGCCATAGACCTCGGAGGAGGGTTTGACTTGCGGCAGCATGGAGGCGGGGATGCCCAGCTCGTCCAGCATGCGCTCATCCCACTTCAGGTCGCGGATGTTGTAGAGCATGGTGCGCGAGGCGTTGGTCGGGTCGGTGACGTGCACCTCGCCGTTGGTCATCTTCCACACCAGCCAGGTGTCGATGGTGCCGAACAGCAGCTCGCCGTTCATTGCCTTCTCCCGGGCACCTTCCACGTTGTCCAGGATCCACTTCACCTTGGTACCGGAGAAGTAGGCATCCAGCACCAGGCCGGTGTTTTCGCGAACGTACTCTTCCAGGCCGCGGGCCTTGAGCTCTTCGCAGATGGCCGCGGTGCGGCGGCACTGCCAGACGATGGCGTTGTAGATGGGCTTGCCGGTGGCCTTTTCCCAGACGACGGTGGTTTCACGCTGGTTGGTGATGCCGATGGCGGCGATCTGCTCGCTGTGCAGGCCGCTCTTGGCCAGCACTTCGGTGAAGACGGAGGACTGGGTCGCCCAGATCTCCATGGGGTCGTGCTCGACCCAGCCCGCTTTCGGGTAGTGCTGGGTGAATTCGCGCTGGGAGGTCGCGACGATGTTGGCGTCCTGATCGAAGACAATGGCACGGGAGGAGGTGGTGCCCTGGTCCAGCGCAACGACAAATTTCTTTTCAGCAGACATGATGTTCTCCACGTTTTTATTTTCCACGTTGTTACACGTTGGGGAGGGCCGCTCTCAGGCGGCGGCCTCTTCTTTGTTAGACAGCTTGGCGGCTTCTTCGGTGGCGACGCGGTTGCCCGGGACGCAGGGAGCCAGCACTTTCACATACAGGGCGGTACCGATTTGGGCGCCGACGATGGGGCCAAGGATGGGGACCCAGAAGTAGGGGTTGTCACGACCACCGGTCAGGGCCACGTCACCCCAGCCAGCCACGAAGGCGAACAGTTTGGGGCCGAAATCACGGGCCGGGTTCATGGCAAAGCCGGTCAAGGGGCCGAGTGAGGCGCCGATCACCGCGATCAGGATGCCGATGAGCAGGGCGGCGGCGAAGCCTTTGGGGGCGCCGTTGTTGTTGTCACCCAGTGCCATGATGCCCAGCATCAGGACGGCGGTGATCACCATCTCGACCGCGAAAGCCTGCATGTTGGAGAGCAGGGCATTGGGGTAGGTGGAGAAGATGCCTGCGGTGCCGAGGCTCTCGACGCTGCCGCGCACCACGTTGTGGGTTAGCTCCCACTGGGTGAACAGGTTGCTGTAGAGGGCGTAGACCAGGGCGGCGGAGGCGAATGCCCCGGCTATCTGGGCGATGATGAAGGGCACCACCTTGCGCTTGTCAAAGCCGCAGAAGGTCATCAGCGCCAGGGTCACGGCAGGGTTGAGGTGGGCACCGGAGATGCCACCGGTGACATAGATGGCGATGGCGACACCCAGGCCCCAGGTAATGGAGATTTCCCATTGCCCGAAGTTGGCGCCAGCCAGCACCAGGGCGGCCACACAGCCGACGCCGAAGAAGATCAGCAGGCCGGTGCCGATAAACTCGGCGAGGCACTCGCCAAGCAGGGTATTGGGTCTTTGTATGCTCATAGTTGTTATTCCTTATATCCACCCACAGTAGGTTTGATGTTCCGTTTTGTTATCTTTCATTCCCATTCATTGCGCCCGAAAACGTTTCTTCTTGTTTTTTGAGCTTGCGCAAACGTTATGCTCGTTTGCGCTCGTTCTTGGACGAGAGAGAAAATAAACCTTCTGCGTCAATTCACCATACCCCCGCCACCGGAAATGTGGGCAAGATCCCATTCATTGCTAAGAAAATGTGACGAAAAGCAACAGTTGTCGGCCATATTACTCCTTAGTGAGTAGCCAAAAGCCACGCCATGCGTGGGCTGACCCTGGATGCGCGTTCACTCACTGCGTCACAATTTTTGTAATAAAACTGCAATAATTTAGCGCTCATCACAGATTAAATGTTCACAAATGAGCACAATAGGCTCGCTTGCGAATTAAGACGCGTCTGATCGCCGGCATGAGCGGGGCGTCCTCAACCGCCCAGAACAACAATAAAAGGAAGCAGAACATGCTTAGTCTCTTCAGGCCTGCACCCCATATCGACCGGCTGCCGGCCGACAAGGTGGATCCCTTCTACAAACGCATGCGTTGGCAGGTGTTCTTCGGGATCTTCTTCGGGTATGCGGGTTACTACCTGGTACGGAAAAACTTCAGTCTGGCGATGCCCTACCTCATCGAGCAGGGCTTCTCCCGCGGGGATCTGGGTCTGGCCCTCTCCGGCGTCTCCATCGCCTACGGTCTCTCTAAATTCCTGATGGGGAACGTGTCGGACAGATCCAACGCGCGCTACTTCCTCTCCGCCGGTCTGCTGCTCTCGGCAGGCATCATGTTCATGATGGGGACCATGCACTGGGCTACCTCCAGCATTGGCATCATGTTCGTGCTCCTGTTCCTGAACGGCTGGGCACAGGGCATGGGCTGGCCCCCCTGCGGCCGTACCATGGTGCACTGGTGGTCGCAGAAGGAGCGGGGCGAGATCGTCTCGGTCTGGAACGTGGCCCACAACGTGGACGGCGGCATGATAGGCCCCCTGTTCATCCTCGGCATGGGTTGGTTCAACGACTGGCGCAGCGCCTTCTATGTGCCTGCGGCGGCGGCGGCGGCCATCGCGGTGATCGCCTTCTTCGTGATGCGCGATACCCCGCAATCGGTCGGTCTGCCCCCCATCGAGGAGTACAAGAACGACTACCCGAAGGATTACAACGAAAGCCACGAGCAGGAGTTCTCCGCCAAGGAGATCTTCATGAAGTACGTGCTGCACAACAAGCTGCTCTGGTACATCGCCATCGCCAACGCCTTCGTCTACCTCATCCGTTACGGCGTGCTGGACTGGGCGCCCACCTATCTGAAAGAGGCCAAGGACTTCAGCGTGGATCACTCCTCCTGGGCCTACTTCCTCTATGAGTGGGCGGGGATCCCGGGCACCCTGCTGTGCGGCTGGATCTCCGACAAGATGTTCAACGGCCGCCGTGCCCCGGCAGGCATCCTGTTCATGGTGCTGGTGACCCTCTCCGTGTTGGTCTACTGGTTCAACCCGGCGGGCAACCCGACCATCGACATGATGGCCCTGGTCGCCATCGGCTTCCTCATCTATGGCCCCGTCATGCTGATCGGCCTCTACGCCCTGGAGCTGGCGCCCAAGAAGGCGGCCGGTACCGCGGCGGGCTTCACCGGCCTGTTCGGTTATCTGGGTGGCGCGGTCGCGGCCAACGCCATGCTGGGCTACACCGTTGACCACTTCGGCTGGGACGGCGGCTTCATGGTGCTCACCGTCTCTTGCGTGCTCTCCATCATCCTGCTGGCCATGACCCTCAAGCACGAGAACGAGTCGATTGCCGCCAAGGCGGCTGCCCATAAGGCATAAAACGTGATCCTGACCTTATCGATTGGAAAAGGGATCAGGTACACTGCCAAAGGCCCCGCACCTGCCGGGGCCTTTTTTCGTCTCATCTGCGGAGTGCAAGCGTGAAGCAAACCCAACGACATCTGGAGATCCTGGACGTCCTGACCCGGCAGGGTTTCGTCTCGACCGACGATCTGGTGACCCATTTTGACGTCAGCCCCCAGACCATTCGCCGGGATCTCAACGATCTCGCCGAACAGAACAAGATCCGGCGCCATCACGGCGGGGCCTCACTGCATTCGAGCACCGTCAACACCGCCTACAGCGCCCGCAAGGTGATGCAGCTCAAGGAGAAGGAGCGCATCGCCCGGGAAGTTGCCGCCAACATCCCCGACGGCTCGTCGCTCTTTATCGACATCGGCACCACCACCGAGGCCATCGCCCGGGCCCTGCTCGACCACCGGGAGCTGCGCGTGGTCACCAACAACCTGAACGTCGCCAGCATCCTGACCGCCAAGGATGACTTCACCGTCATCATCGCCGGCGGCGAAATTCGCAACCGGGATGGCGGCATTGTCGGGGAGGCGACCCGCGACTTCATCGGCCAGTTTCGCATGGACTACGGCGTCATCGGCATCTCGGGCATCGACAGCGACGGCTCCCTGCTCGATTTCGACTATCACGAGGTGAAGATCGCCCAGGCCATCATCGCCCACTCCCGCCAGGTGTTCCTGGCCGCCGACCACACCAAGTTTGGCCGCAACGCCATGGTCAACCTCGGCAACCTCAACCAGATCCACGCCCTGTTCACGGATCAGGAGCCGCCGGAGAAGCTGATGCGACTGATGTCCCAGCATCAGATCGCCTGCCATATCTGCTGAGCTTCCCCGCACAGGCATCAGGCCGCCTCGGGGCGGCCGCTTTTTTTTCTGCCCCCCCCCCCGGCCTGCGGCGTCTCCCTTGCGGCGCCTAAGAGGCCAGTTCCTGGCGCTGACACACCTTCTTTGACCCCTGATGTTGCCCCCGCACTCGGGCGCCAGGTTTGCACCGACGCTAGACGCCTGCGAGGAATTCACGCCATCGCCTTCATCACCTTGCTTCATGGGCGCCCCCATCCGGGACTCTTTGTTCTCTTCCCTGCCCGAAATGGCTGTTTCCGACATGCCGTAGCCTTGCCAGGCCGTCACCGACTGGCAGCATTTTTAGCATTGTGAAAACAATCGCGATCACATTTCTCTCACTAAATGTTCGTTTATTGGTTTTTCATGTTCTAATATGAGCGAAATCAAACATTGCTGTCATGGCAAACACAAAATAAGAAAGTAGGTGAACATGAGCGAACATTATGATCTGGTCGTCGTCGGCGGCGGCATCAACGGGGTCGGCATCGCGGCAGATGCGGCGGGGCGGGGGCTGAAGGTGGCGCTGTTCGAAGCGAGCGATCTCGCCTCTGCCACCTCGTCAAACTCCAGCAAGCTGATCCACGGCGGCCTGCGCTATCTCGAACATTACGAATTCCGGCTGGTGAAAGAGGCGCTGGCGGAGCGGGAGGTGCTGCTTGGCATGGCGCCCCACATCGCCCGTCCCATGCGTTTTCGCCTGCCGCACCGACCGCACCTGCGCCCGGCCTGGATGATCCGTGCCGGCCTCTTTCTCTATGACAACCTGGCCAAGCGCGACAAGCTCAAGGGGAGCTGCGGTCTGCGCTTCCTGCCGCAGGACGGTCTCAAGAGCGGTATCCACAAGGGCTTTGAATACTCGGACGCCTGGGTCGACGACGCCCGCCTGGTGGTGCTCAATGCCATGCTGGCGCGGGACAAGGGTGCCGATGTGCAGACCCGCACCCGCTGCGTCAAGGCGGTGCGCGGTTCCAAGCACTGGACCCTGACGCTCGAGCGGGAAGGGGGCGAGCAGTTCACCGTCAGCTGCCGCGGTCTGGTCAATGCGGCGGGCCCCTGGGTCAAGACCTTCTATGACGAGAGCCTGCACGAGAAGTCCCCCCGCGGCATTCGCCTCATCAAGGGGAGCCACATGATAGTGCCGCGCATCCATGAGCGCGAAGAGGCCTACATCCTGCAAAACGAGGACAACCGCATCGTCTTCGTCATCCCCTACCAGCAGGACTATTCCCTCATCGGCACCACGGACGTGGAGCACAAGGGCAGCCCGCGGGAAGCCAAGATCAGCGATGCCGAGATCAACTACCTGTGCAAGGTGGTCAATGCCCACTTCACCAGGCAGATAAGCCCGGCAGACGTGGTGTGGACCTATGCCGGGGTGCGCCCCCTGTGTGACGACGAGTCCGATTCACCCCAGGCGGTGACCCGGGATTACACGCTCGAGCTCAGTGGTGAATCCGACGGCGCGCCGCTGTTGTCGGTGTTTGGCGGCAAGCTCACCACCTACCGCAAGCTGGCCCAGGCCGCCTGCAACAAGCTCAAGCCCTGGTTCAGCCAGATGGGAGAGGACTGGACCGCCTCCTGCCGGCTGCCCGGTGGCGAGTTCGACTGCTCGGTGCGTGAACTGGCGCGTGCCTTTGCGCTGGAGTTCGACTGGCTCGATGATCGCAGCGCCCTGCGCATCGCCGAGGCCTATGGCGCCCATGCCCGCCTCTGGCTGAAGGAGGAGCGCGGTCAGCACTTTGGCGCCGGGCTGTATGAATCCGAAGTACGCTATCTCATCGCGCGCGAATGGGCCCACTCCCTGGAGGACATACTGTGGCGCCGCAGCAAGCTGGGGCTGCGCCTGTCCGAATCCGAACAGCAGCAGCTCGGCGCCTGGCTGCTCGAACACCACCACGCCCTGCCCAAGGCCAGCTGATGACCCACGGCGGGCGGCCTTTGCCGTCCGCCGTCAAACTGCAATAAACCCCTGCTATAACAATTACCTGCATCCTACACACCATAACAACGAGACCTCTTGATGAAGCAACCTCACCGTACCCTGATAGCCCTTGGCCTCGGGGCCGCCCTGGCGCTGCCCGCACTGGCGGCCGACGAAGGCAAAATCGTGATCGCCCACCGTGGTGCCTCCGGTTACCTGCCGGAACACACCCTGGAATCCAAGGCCCTAGCCTATGGCATGGGGGCCGACTATCTGGAGCAGGACCTGGTGATGACCAAGGATGACCAGCTGGTGGTGATGCACGATCACTTCCTCGATGGCATCACGGACGTGGCCGAGCGCTTCCCCGGCCGGGCCCGCCCGGACGGACGCTACTATGTGGTGGATTTCACCCTGGACGAGGTGCGCTCCCTGCGCATGACCGAGCCGTTCCAGCTGGTGGACGGCAAGCAGGTGCCGGTCTATCCGGCGCGCTTCCCGCTGTGGAAGTCCAGCTTCAGGATCCATACCTTCCAGGAAGAGATCGAGATGATCCAGGGGCTCAACAAGAGCACCGGCAAGCACATCGGCATCTACCCGGAGATCAAGGCTCCCTGGCTGTTCCGCCACGAGGGCAAGGACATCTCCAGGGCGGTGCTGAACGTGCTCAAGGAGTACGGCTACACCAGCAAGAGCGACAAGGTCTATCTGCAGTGCTTCGATGCCAACGAGCTCAAGCGCATCAACGGCGAGCTGATGCCCGCCATGGGTATGGACTTGAAGTTGGTGCAGCTGATGGCCGAGACCGACTGGAACGAGACCATGGTCTATGACGCCAAGGGCAAGGCGACCCCCTATGACTACGACTGGATGTTCAAGCCGGGTGCCATGAAGACCATCGCCACCTATGCCGAGGGAATCGGTCCCTGGAAACCCATGGTGGTGACCGAGCCGGGCACTCCCGGCAAGCCGGTCTTCACCGGCATGGTGAAAGAGGCCCACGCCGCCGGCCTCAAGGTGCATCCTTATACCTTCCGTCAGGATGAGGGGCAGATCCCGGTCTATGCGAAAGACTTCACCGACCTGCTCAACATCTTCCTCTACCAAGCCGATGTGGATGGGGTATTCAGCGACTTCCCCGACAAGGCGGTCGAGGCTATCAAGGCTCACGGCAAATAATAAAAGAAGAGCAACACGGGAATGCAAGCGGGGCCAGGTGTCCCGCTTTTTTGTGCCCGGCATTATCGCCGGGATGAGGGGCCATGAGAGGGGGCAGAGAGATGATATTGAAATGGATGGGTGTAATCTAAAGTTTACGATTTGGGGCTGATCTGGCCTCGCGAGTCGCTACTTTTGAGTTGTTTCACTCTGCTTCCTTGGTCATTTATCCATCTATCAGCGTGCTAAGACGCTAGTTTCACTTGATTGTTTGTTTTTCCTTGGTAAGGTGGGGGCGGTTGCGTAACAAAGTGCTGACTTGTGTAAACATAAATGAACGATCGGCGCCCTTGGCTTGAAACAGTAGAGAGAATGAGAAAATGCAAAGAGATCCCCTGAACAACATCCATATCCAGTCCGAACAAGTGATGATCACGCCTGCCCAGCTCAAGGAGAAACTGCCCATCTCCGATCGCGCGCTGGCATTCGTGCAAGGGGCCCGCAATACCATCGCCGACATCATCCACCGTCGCGATCACCGCTTGCTGGTGATCTGTGGTCCCTGCTCCATCCACGACATGGACGCCGCCAAAGAGTACGCAACCAGACTCAAAGCGCTGCATGACGCCTATCAGGACTCTCTCTACATTGTCATGCGGGTCTACTTTGAGAAGCCACGCACCACGGTCGGCTGGAAGGGCTTTATCAACGATCCGAACCTGGACGGCACCTTTGACGTGGAGCTGGGTCTGCACCGCGCCCGCGAGCTGCTCTGCTGGCTGGCCGAGCTGGAGTTGCCGCTGGCGACCGAGGCGCTCGACCCCATCAGCCCGCAATACCTGGCGGAGCTCTTCTCTTGGTCGGCCATCGGTGCCCGCACCACCGAATCCCAGACCCACAGGGAGATGGCGTCCGGCCTCTCCATGCCGGTCGGCTTCAAGAACGGCACCGACGGCAACCTCGGCACCGCCATCAATGCGCTGCAGGCCGCTTCCAGTCCTCATGCCTTCATGGGGATCAACCAGCAGGGTCAGGTCGCGCTGCTGCAGACCCAGGGCAACCCGGATGGTCACGTGATCCTGCGCGGCGGCAAGCACCCGAACTACGACTCGGTCAATGTATCGCTGGCGGAAGAGGCGCTGGAGAAGGCGGGCCTGCTGCCCGGTCTGGTGGTGGATTGCAGCCACGGCAACTCCAGCAAGGATCACCGGCTGCAGCCCAAGGTGGCCGACAACGTCATTCACCAGATCCAGGAGGGCAACCGCTCCATCATCGGGGTGATGCTCGAATCCAACCTGTTCGAAGGCAACCAGTCCAGCGAGCAGCCCAAGTGCGAGATGCGCTACGGCGTCTCCATCACCGATGCCTGCATCGACTGGGAGACCACGGATGCGCTGCTGGCCCGCTGCCACAGCCAGCTGGCGGCACCACTTTTGGCCAGAACATCGGCATAAGCCGTGGTATCTTGTTGTAACTGATTGAACCATCGAGGTATCACTGCCCACGCAGTGATACCTTGTTGCCTCTTGAATGACAGGGCGTCGCTGCGGGCGGCGCCAGCAGGGACTGGACATGGCGAAAGAGTTGAATGCCCTCAGGGACAAGATAGATGCGGTGGACAAGCAGCTGATTGATCTGCTGGCCGCTCGTCTCGCCCTGGTGGGGGAAGTGGGGGAAGTGAAAAGCCGGCACGGCTTGCCCATCTATGCACCGGATCGGGAGGCGAGCATGCTGGCCCGCCGCCGCGCCGAGGCCGAGGTACTGGGGGTGCCGGGGGACCTTATCGAGGACGTGCTGCGCCGGGTGATGCGCGAGTCCTATATTCTGGAGTCCGCCAGCGACAAGGAGCACCACTTCAAGTGCATGAAGCCTGAGCTCGGCAAAGTGGTGATCATCGGTGGCCAGGGACAGCTTGGCCGCCTGTTCGGCAACCTGTTCAGCCTCTCGGGCTACCGGGTCGAAACCCTGGGTCAGGCCGATTGGCCACGCGCCGACGAGATCCTGCATGGCGCCGGGCTGGTGATGGTGGCGGTGCCCATCGACGTCACCTGCCAGGTGATCGACCGGCTCGGCAACCTGCCTGAGAACTGCCTGCTGGTGGACGTGACCAGCGTCAAGAGTGAACCGCTTGCCCATATGCTGGCAGTACATCAGGGGCCTGTGCTGGGGCTGCACCCCATGTTCGGACCGGACGTGGCGAGCCTCGCCAAGCAGGTGATCGTCTGCTGTCAGGGACGCGAACCCGCCGCCAGCCAGTGGCTGCTGGAGCAGATGACCATCTGGGGGGCGCGTTTGCAGCAGGTGGAGGCCAGGGCCCACGACGAGGCGATGACCTTCATTCAGGCGCTGCGCCACTTTGCCACCTTTGCCTACGGCTGGCATCTCTCCCGCGAGCAGGCCAACATCGACCGCCTGCTTGCCTTAAGCTCTCCCATCTACCGGCTGGAGCTGGCCATGGTGGGACGGCTGTTCGCCCAGGATCCCCATCTCTACGCCGACATCATATTGTCGTCGCCCCAGAACCTCGCGATGATCCGCCGCTACTACCAGAACTTCGGCGAGGCGCTGGGCCTGCTGGAGCGGGGAGACAGGGAGGGCTTCATCGAGGCCTTCAGCCAGGTCTCCGGCTTCTTCGGCGAGCGGGCGGAGGAGTTCCTGCGCGAGAGCCGCACCCTGCTGGCCCAGGCCAACGATCGTCGTCATCACGGCTGATGCACAAAGACATCCATACAAAAGGGGCCTGATGGCCCCTTTTTCATGTTGTTTGTGCTGCACCGATAACCAGGGTAGATGAAAACAGAGGTCAGGGTGTGAAATCGCCCTGTTTCATGCGGCAGGCGGTTGACGCAAGTCGGCGTCATGCCAGCCCAGCGGCAGGGTGAGCAGCTGATCGATCAGCTCCCGGCGGTCGGATTTCTCCAGATAGGCGAGGTAGAGCGGGCGGCTCAGGGATTGGCCCCCTTCCACCAGATGAAGCTGCCCCTGCTCCAGGAAGGGGCTCACCATGCGCCTTGGCAGGTAGGCGGCGCCGCCGTTGGCCAGCACGAATTGCAGGGCCATGCTGGCGGAGCTTGAATGCAGAACTGGGGTCTTCTGCAGGCTCTGCAATCGGCTCGATGGCGGTTCGAAGCTGGTGCCCCAGTCGAGATGAATGTGGGGCATCTGCATCAGGCTGTCGGCGTTTGCGGCCGGCTCCCGGCTCACCAGTTCGAACACCAGCTCGCCGATGGGGTGCAGGGCAATCTCGTCGATCTTGGTCGGCTCGGAGAGCAGGGCGAGATCGAGGGAGCGCTCCAGCAACTGGCGACAGAGGTGCTCGCGGGAGGCGGTTTCGAGGCGCACCGCGAGGCCGGGGGCCAGGGCATAGACATGGTTGAGCCAGTCGTTGAAGTCGAGCTCCCAGAAGACGGCGGGGGCGCCGATGGCAAGCTGCTGGCTGAAACCGGGGGAGAGGGCCACGTCCTGCTTGGCGCGCCCCAAAGTATGCAGAATGGCGTCTGCGTAGGGCAGCAGACGCTCACCGGAGGCAGTCAGGCGGATGTTGTTGCGATGACGGGCAAACAGGCTGACCCCGAGTTGCTGCTCGAGCTGGCGGATCCGGAAGCTCACCGCCGACTGGGTCAGGTAGAGATTTTCAGCCGCCCGGCCAAAGTGCCGGGTCTTGCTGACCTCGATGAAGGTCCGAAGCAGCTCGGTATCCATTAATCGAGGGACTCGTCGCTGCCGCCACCGCCGCCTTCAAAGCTGCCACCCGCATCTTCATTGGCGCCGCCTGCGACGGTGCACAGACGGTGCACGCGCTTGGGACCAATCACCTTCAGGTATTTGAACCACACCTTGGCGTGGGGGTTGTTGCCGGCTGCGCCGGATTTGACCTGTTCGATAAAGGCACTTTCTACGTCATCGCGCGGGGCCAGGTTGCCCTGATAGAGCGCCAGCATCACGGTGCCATATTTTTCCAGACTGTCCGCTTCGGCCACGGTGAATTCGCCACTGCGACGCAGGCCACGGGGAAAATGTTTGAAGTCGTTGAAACGCTTGTCTGATTCGAAGCTCATAGTGCTCTTGTTCTGGTTAGTTTGACCTTTGCGGGCAAGTATCATCAGGCCGTCGCAGAGTGCAAAATCAATTTTCTTACTATGTTAATAAATATCTTTTATCGAACAGGGTTTGTCGCATCCCGAGGGGGCATTTTGCGGTGCGCTGCACAAAAAAGCCTGAAAAATAGTGGAGTTATGTCAGATTTTGTACAGGAAAAACCGCTCAAGAACGGGCTCGGAAGCTAAAAATAAGGCGCCGTATGGCGCCTTTTTATCATCATGACTGAGCTGAACCCGAGTGCGCGGCACTCACTCAATCATGGCTGGCTGTGCCAGGTTGTCGGCACGCCACAGACGATAGCGCACCTCGTACTCCTGGGGCACATAGATGACGAAGGGCAGCTTGGAGTTGTAGTTCACGAAGAAGCCCTGACCGTAGATCTGGACGAAACTCTCCTTCTTCTGGCCGTCTGGGCAGGCCATCAGGGTGCTGACGGGGCCGGTGACCTGGCCCAGGGTCAGGTAGTTGTAACCCCAGCCCTTGACGCTGTGCTGTTCCAGATTGCCCGCGAAGCGGGGCAGGTTGCAGTCGACCAGCATCTTCTTGCCGACTTGCAGCTCGACCATCATGTCGGCTTCGTTCTCGACTTCCGGCAGACGGATCACGACACGTTCCTGGTTCACTTCGGCGGCGGGGAACATGCTGATATCAAATTTTTTCGGTTCGGCGGCGAAGGCATGGCCACCCAATAACAAGGCGCCCAGCAGGCTAAAACGCAACACGGTTTTCATCTGTACCTCTTGGGATTGGTTCAACGCCGCTAGACTAACCGCTCTGCCGGTTTCATGCCAGCGCTGCGGCGTGCAAAACCGCCCTGAACAGGCATCACATGACGCAATTTGATGCTTTTTTGACGGTCAGGGTCACCCTGGCGCTTCTTGCATCGTGTCAAACAGGGGGCCGGGTGGCCCCCATGTCCAGGCTGTCACCTCACCAGCAGGACCTGTTTCGCCCAGGCGCGGGGGGCGCGCTGGGCGACGGAGCCGCTGGTGATGTCCAGGTAGGCGACGCCCTGAAGGGCCGGCACCGGGGTGGAGGACCAGAGATAGACATAGCCGTCGTTCACCTCCTTGCCATCCCCGGCCATGGCGCGGGGGAAGATGGTTTCGTTCAATGCCGGTTTGTAACAGGCGGACTCCAGAATGCTGGCGAGCTCCTTGATGGTGGGCAGGCGCCAGTCGTGATGACCACCAAAGCCATACAGGGCATGGCTCGGTTCGGTGCGGATCCGTTCCGCCGTCTGCAGTGCCTGTTGCCAGTAGAGGCGGGTGGGTTCCCCCTCGCAGCTCTGGTTGCGCCAGGTCTGGCCGAGCTGGCAGCGCATCCAGGTCAGACCGGTGCCCCTGTCGGTGACGGTGCCGTTGCCGTGATCCTGGAAACGGGCGGTGGGGCTGGTACGGGGCAGGGCGTCGTCGCAGATGGCGATGGCCAGTGCCAGGGGGCTGCACAGGGTGAGCAGCAGGGTCAGAAGATACTTGTTCATCGGGTTACCTCGGCCACAAGGCGCAGTTGTATGGCATTGATTTCATTTTCGTTCTGGACGCCATAGGGGTAATCGGTGCCCGCATCCTCCCCCAGGAACTGAGGGCTGATGACGGCGATGGGGACGCTCTCGAGGCGCCGGGATGGGGTCAGGGTCTGGGTCCAGTAGCTGCCATCGAAGTCGCCGCTCGAGGGACCGACGTCGGGGAAGTAGCGCACATCCAGGGTGACGAGCTGGCCATCCTGGCGGGCGAGGGAGCCGTAGTGTTGCAGGCTGCCTAGCTCCTGGGCCGTGGGCAGGCGCCAGTGCCCTATGCCGCAGAGTCGTTGTCCATTTAGCCATTGGCGATACTGCTCGGTGGAGCAGATAGCTTCCCCCTCGGGGCAGGCATAATCCAGCTCCGCCTGACTGGGGTGATAGTTGCCAAACTCCCAGGCGAAGACTTTGTGCAGATCCCGCGGACTGTCCGGATCATCGAGCTTCTTCTCCCAGACGAGGCCGGTATTGAGATCCTCCACGCACTCCCACTCGTCGGCATTGTCCGCCAGGGGTTGCCCCTTGCCGTCCAGCTTGCGATAGCGCAGGGGCGCCTGGCCCAGGCTCGCCTCCTGGCCCGGGTGATCCGCAGGCTCCTGGGTCAGCAGGTAATCCACCCCGTCCGTGTAGGTGGTGACGCCGCTGGCGGTCACCAACGCCCTAGGTTGCTGCTGCATCAGCACGGCGGCGAGTCTGGCCTGCTGGCTCAGTAGCTCGGGGCTGGCGGCAAAGTGCCGGGCGAGCTCGGGCAGCAGGGTGACCAGCCCCTGCCAGATCTGCAGGCGGCGTTCGCTGGCGGCCAAGGTGGGCAGGGTGGCCTCGTCATCGAAGGCGGCGAGGGCCAGCTCGGCGAGGGCGCGGTTGAAGTCGCCCAGCTGCGCCAGTGCCGCCAGATCTGGGCCGGGGTGAAGGGGGGCCAGGGCGAGCAGCACGTCCGTCAGGGCCTGAGCCGGTGGCAGCCCGTCCGAGATACGCGTCTGCAGCAGGGTGCTGAGGGGGCTGGGGGTGAGGTGCTGGTTGTCCTGGCGCGCCGCCGGGTGGGCCAGGGGCAGGGCGGCGGGATCCGCCGGAATGAACAGCAGAGGAGTGGTGAGCAGATCAGGGTGGCGCCGGGTCAGGGAGTGGGCACCGGCCTCGCCGCTGACGGCGGGCTCATTGGCTTCGCAGCCGTCGTTCTGGTTCAGGTTGATGCACAGGGTGCCCGCAGCGGGCAGGCTGACCGTCAGGCGGTAGTCCGGCGCGGTCAGGGGAGCCTCGTCCGAACCGCCGCCACAGGCGCTGAGCAGGGGGGCCAGCAGGCAGACGATCGGGGTCATTCTCATGGTCATGGTGTGTCCTTGGAGGGGCCTTGGCCCCTCTCTTCTTTATATAGGGAGAGTCAGAGGCGACGCAGACGGCGCCACAGGGCCAGCGGCAGCAGCCAGAGCAGGGGGAAGGCACCCCCGCCACTGCTGTCCGAGGTATCGAAGCGGATGATGCCGTCATCCGGCACGGGCACGGTGTTGCCGCACTGGGCGCCGGTACGCTGACTGATGCTCCACCCGTTCAGGAAACCCTGATTGCCCGGTTTGCTGTCCACCACCTCCAGGGTCCAGCGACCGGCCAGGGGTTCTCCTTCGAAGGCGCTGAAGGGTTGCAGGGACTGCAACTCGGTGGGGAAGACCCCTTTCAGGCTCGGCAGGGGGCTGTAACCCTTGTCCCAGATCTGGACCCGGGTGCCGGCGGGGGAGCTGAGCCAGATCTCCAGCTCATCCAGCGCCTCGTGCTGCAGATCCAGGCTCAGTTGCAGCCTGTCGCTCACACGGGCATCGCTCTTCTCCAGCAGCAGGCTGGTTTCGCTCAAGCCGCGCACCTCCTCGCTCTGGGCATCGTTCAGTCGCTGTGACCGACCACTGGCCCGGCTGATGACGGGGGTGCCGATGGGCAGGGTCAGGGATTGCTGCCACTGGCGCTCGGTGGGGCTGGTACCGCTCATGGCGAGATTCACCGAGAGGCTCGCCTCGTCGCCGCAGGCGAGCGGGCTCTGGGCCAGCAGGCGCAGGGTGGTGGTCATGCTGGCACCGGCGGCCAGAGTCGCTGGTTGCCAGTTGTCAGGATCGGCCTGCAACCCGGTTGGCAGGGTGAGGGCCAGCTCGTTGAGGGTCACCTCCCCCTTGCCCGGGTTGTTGAGGGTCAGCTGCACCGACTGGCGCTGCCCCAGCGGGATGGCGCTCCCCTCGGCTAGGGCGATATTGACGGGAGCTTGCAGCAGCCCGTGCTGGCGAAATGCCTGCTCCAGCAGACGGGCATAGGCTCGCGTCGGGTAGAGACGGGCGGCGGTATCCACGGTGATCCGGGCCAGTTGCGGCATTCGAATGGCCGGCCCCAGGCCGAAGTGGGATTCGATGATGACGCGATCAAACTCGTCCCTGGCCGCCTCGCCGTGCTCGGCTACCGCCGTCAGCAGGGCCTGGAACAGCGGGGTGCCCCAGAGCTGATCCCCGTTGCTGCCGTTGATGGTGCGGTGGGCGGGGTAGCGGTAGTCCGGATGGTAGCGGGCGCGCAGATCGTCGAGCTGGCGTGGGGTGCGGTCGGTGAAGCGGGCATCCCAGTTGAACACCATGGCGGGTTCGAACTGGCGACCGGCTTCGCTGCGCTGACGATGACTGGCGGCCAGGTAGTCGCCAAAGCCCTCGCCGATGGCTCCCCAGTCACCCTCTTCCCCGAGATCCGGCAGGATGTGGTGCTGCACCCCGTGGCCGAACTCGTGCCAGATGACCATGGGATCCTCGGCATCGGGCACGCCGCTGCGACCCAGCTCCAGCCTGCGTTCGAACGGATCGTAGAGGGAGTTGTCCTGATAGCCCGCGTCCGTATCGATGTCGAGCGCCCCGGGGATGAGATCGGTGAAGCCGAGCGCCTTGAGGTGGCGCTGGGCGAGATCCAGATGGTAGTAGGCGTTGATGTCCGCAAAGCCGCGATCGTCCCGGGTCAGGCGAAAACCCTGCACGTCACTGCTGCTGTAGGGGGCCGATTCGGGGGCCATGACATCCACCACCCTGGCATGGGGGCCGCTCAGGCGATACTGCCCGGCTTGCAGGCTCACCGGCAGGGGAACCGGATCCTGATAGGCGGCCTCTGCCAGCACCAGCGCGTCGTGCCAGACCAGGCTGGCGTCCTGCAGGCGGGTGCGGGGATCGGGGTCGAACACCCGGGCCTGAACCTGCATATCGCCTGCGTCGGCGACATGCAGAGGGCGGGTGGTTGCCTGATCCCCGAGACGGCCAAGCTCCTGCTCCCCGTCGCAACGGGCAAACAGCTGCACCTGGCTGGCCTTGCCATTGCCTGCCTTGTGTTCACGCACCCGCTGGCGCAGGGCTGGCACCAGGGTATCGCCGTCTCACCAGTACCAGGTTTCGACCGGTCCCAGCGTCTCTATCTGGTTGCCGTCGGTGCGCAGGGTGGCGAGCAGGGGATCCAGGGTGCCGCTGGCATCGCAGCCGGGCGCTGTGCTCTGCAAGGGGCGCAGGTTGTGATAGAGGCGCCAGGGGCGGCCGTCCCCGTCGACACTGACGGCGGCCTGGGTGGCGGCCACCGGCAGGCCGTTCACCAGCTGGCGAAAGCTGTAATGGTGGCCGAGCAGGCTGGCCCTGTCGTAGTCGGGGGCGAGGAGCACACCGAGGCGCTGCTCGAGCCAGCGCTTCGGCGTCGTGGTCAAGGGTTGTTCATCGACAAACTGCAGATCGGTCGCCAGCAGCGGCGATGAGATCAGGGTTGCCGCCAGCCAGAGGGCCAGGGAAGAGGGTTTCATGGTTCACTCCAGAAAAAGAGGACAAGGGGTCAGTGGTTGACGCCCGCCAGGGTGAGCAGGAAGGCATACTTCTGCGCCGCACGCAGCGCCGCCGTTCGGGGGGCGCCCAGGTGGCCGCCGTCGAGTTCGGTGCGCAGCAGATAGGGGCCTGTTCCCGTGCTATGGGATCGCAGGCGGGCTATCCACTTGAGGGGTTCCCAGTAGGGCACCTGACTGTCGTGCAGGCCGCCCGTCACATAGACGGGGGGATAAGGGGCCTTGTGCAGGTTGTCGTAGGGGCTCAGGCGGCGCATCGCGGCATAGTCACTCGGGATGGCCGGATTGCCCCACTCGGCGTACTCCTGCCGGGTGAGGGGCAGTTCGGGATCCTGCATGGTGCCCAGCAGGTCGACGAAGGGAACTTGCAGCACGGCCCCGGCGAAACGGGTGGGCGCCTGGTTGAGTGCCGCTGCCACCAGCAGGCCGCCGGCGCTGCCGCCCATGGCAAACAGCCGGGCGGGATCGATGGCGGGATCCCGTGCCAGGGCATCGGCCACGGCGAGAAAATCATCCACGCTGTGCTGTTTGTCCCGGCCACGACCCTCCCGGTACCAGGATTCGCCGAGCAAACCGCCCCCGCGCACATGGGCGATGGCGTAGACAAAGCCGCGATCCAGCAGGCTCAGCACCCGGGGCTGGTAGTAGGGACGCATGGGGGTGCCGTAGGCCCCATAGCCGTAGAGCAGCAGTGCCCTGGGGTGGGTAATGCCCTTGCGCCAGACCAGGGAGACAGGCACCTTGATCCCATCCTTGCCCGCGATCCAGCGTCGCTCGCTCTGATAGGGGGAGGTGTCCCTGCTCTCGGGTGTCCCCTCCCAGGCGCCGGAGGCGAGATCCAGCCAGCGCTGGTGAGGTGGCTCGGCCATCCCCTGGCGGCGAATGAGCACCTTGTCGCTGGCCGGTTCCTGGCTGCCCTGGATCCAGGCCGTGCCTGCGCCATCGGTGAGCGGCAGGCTGTGGATCAACGCACCTTTGGCGTCCAGCACATCGAGCCAGTCATCCCCTTCCTTGCGGTATTGCAGCACGGTGTGCCGGGCAAAGAGGCGCCACTTCTCGAGTTCCCGGCCCTCGCCGGACCAGAGCCGTTGCCACTCTCCCTTCGCCACCAGGCTCAGGTCGGCCACCTGATAGAGGCCGAGGGCGCCGTCCCGGTTGCTCTTGAGCAGCACCCTGTCCCCCTGGGTATCCAGGTAGTATTCGAGGCCGCGCTCGCGCCCCTTGAGCAGGTCGGCCCGACCCGCGTCCAGCAGGTATTGCTCCGAGCTGTCGTGGTTGTTGCTTTGCAGCACCAGGTGGCGGCGATCCGTGGTGCGATAGAGGCCGAGCAGCCAGGCGGGATCGCGCTCCTCATACACCAGGGTCTCCTTGCCATCCTGCCAGGCCAGTAGTTGCCAGGGGCGCAGGGTCTGGTGCTCGTTGGCGAGGGTGTAGAGGGTCTTGCCATCCAGACTCCAGAGCAGATCGCCGGCGCGGTGAGGCAAAGAGGCCAGTGTCTCGCCACTCGCCAGATCCAGCAGGGTGATGCGGTAGTCCCGATCTCCCCTGCGGTCTTCGGCCAGGGCAAGCAGTTGCCCGTCCGGGTGCAGGGCCCAGGCGGCGCGCTCGTAATACCCCTCGGCCGGCTGGCGGGGAGCCAGCCGCTTTCGGGGGGCGGCATTGGCGTCGCTGCGTTGCCACAGGCTGCCGTCCGCCTCCATGCGCCACTGGCTGCCAGCCTGACTCAGCCAGTCGTCCGGCACGGGGTCGCCCCGCTCCCGGCCCTGCCACTCCGTCTGCAGGCGCTGTACCAGTGGCGCCTGGCCGGCGAGCTGCCGCTCGGTCCAGCGGTTCTGCTCGCGCAGCAGTGTCAGGAGGGCGGGATCCTGACGGCTGTCGTCACGCCAGCCACCATAGGGATCGAGGCGGGCTATCTCCCCCTTCATCAGTCGCGGGCGCTCGGGGATGAGGGGCGCGGCCTCCAGGGTTGCCTCAGGCAGGGGGGCGGCGGGGGCCGGCGTGGCCAGCAGGCTGGCCAGGATCAATAGGCTGTGCATCAGATCCCCACGAAGGTGTAGCGCAGGCTGGCACTCAGGGTGCGGCTGCTCTGGGTGAAGAGGGAAGCATCGGTCCCGGCTTCCAGCCCGGCCACATCCTGATAGCGGGTGTAGCGGGTGTCGAACAGGTTGTCGAGCTTGAGGTTGACCTTGAGGGCGTCGGTGACCAGCCAGTCGGCCGTCAGGGCGAAACTGAGCCAGCCGGCACTTTCGAGGCAGTCCCCCTGGCGGCCGGTCAGGCTGTTGCCGCAGGTGGGCACCCGGCTCATGGCGGCGGCATAGTCCGCCTGAATGCCCAGACTCCACTCATTGGCCTGATAGCTCAGACGGGTGTTGCCCTCGAGGGGCGTCAGGGTGCGCAGCGCTTCACCTTTGTTGTCCTCGCCATCGACCCAGCCGAGCTTGGTGGCGAGCTCCCACTCCTGGGTCAGCCAGTAGCTGGCGGCGAGTTCGGCCCCCCAGGTTTCGGCCTTGGCGACGTTGCGATATTGGCGCAGGATGACGCCATCGCTCAGGCGCAGCCCCACCTCGCGCCAGTCGATGAAGTTGTAGTAGCGGTTGTAGAAGAGCGCTGGCTTGATGCTCCAGTTGTCCCCCTCGCCACTCAGCCCCCACTCGATGCTGTGGCTGGTCTCCTCCTTGAGCCCTGTGTTGGCGATGATCTCGAAGGGCGGCAGAGCGAAGTAGTGGGGGATGTTGCCGTACACCTTGTCGTAGGAAGGCGCCCGGAACCCGTTGGCATAGCTGAGCCAGCTGCGCCACTGGTCGTTGAAGCGGTAGCTGGTGGCCAGGCTCGGGGAGAGGTGCCAGCTGTGGTTGCTGTCGTGGCTGCCGTCCAGCGGCGTGAGCCACTGGTGATCCATGCGCAGGGTGGGGGTGAACTGCCACTGGCCCAGGCTGGCCACGTCGCCGAGCCAGACTCCGGCCCTGTCGGTACGGGCGCGGCTGAAGGGGGCGGACTGGCCGGGTTGGGGAATGCCGGCCTCCAGACTCAGCTTCTCCACCGGCCGCTCGTGGGTGGTGCGCTCGAGCTCGATGCCGTAACTGAGCTGATGGGCGAGAGGGCCGGTGGCGAGATCCCGGCGCACATCCAGCTCGGTACCGATCCTGTCTTCGGTGAAGGTGGCGAGTTCCCGTTCGCTGCGATAGCGCGGATAACCGCTCAGCAGATCGTTTTGCAGCAGGCTGCGCTTGTTGGCGGTGTTTTTCGAGTGATTGCCGTAGGCACTCCAGGTTAGACTGTCGGCCAGTATTGTGTCGAGGTTGCTCGCCTCCCAGGCCAGCTTGCCCCCCTGGGTGCGTTGGCTGCCCTGCTCGTGGTACTGGCGCACCTGCCACTTGCCATCGGGCTGGGGCACTTCGCGCGGCCCCTGATCCCGCTCGGCGTTGTCCTCGAAGTAGTCGAGTTCGAGGCGCAGCAGATGATGTTCGTTCAGCTGGATGCGAGAGCTGGTGGAGGCGCTGATGCCATCCAGATCCGCCGGGATGCGGCTCTCGTCGTAGTTGGCGGTCTCATGTCCCTGCCAGCCGGAGAGGCGCAGCAGGTGTTCGGTATCCCGTATCCGGGCGGCGCCGGTGGCGCTCAGCTTCTGCTTGTCACTGCTGCCATCGTGCAGCACCTTGCTGCTGAGATAGGCATCCTGGCCCTGAAGGTAATCTTCCGGCTGCTTGGTGCTGATGACGATGGTGCCGCCGATGGCATCGGAGCCATGGAGGGAGGAACCGGCTCCCTTGGCCACCTCTATCTGTTTGACATCGTCGAGATCGAAGCTGAAGCGGCCCACCTTGTCGTTGAGGTCGTCGGCGCCAAAGCCGTCGCTGACCCGCACCCCGTCCTTGATGATGAGCACCCGGTTGCCGCCCATGCCGCGGATGATGATGTTCTGGGGGCGCCCGGCGGAGCCGGTCACCGAGACGCCGGGTTCGTTCTTGAACACATCGGTGAGCTCGGTGGCAACCTGGCGATCCAGATCCTCTTCCGTGATGACGGTGATGGAACCCGACACGTCGGAGAGCTTCTGCTCGATGCGCTGTCCCTTGACCACGATGGTTTCCCGCCCCTTGAGTTCGGGGTGCATGTCCGTTGTGTCGACCCCGGCGGGATCGCTGGCAGCCAGCGCCGTACCGGACAGCAGCATGAGCCAGTAGTGAAGAAGTCGAATTTTCATATTTGAGAATAATTATCATTTAAGCCTGAGGGCGCGGATTATTGCAGAGGGAGTCAAGTAGATCAATAAATGACAATCATTATCATTTTGTTTTTATGATATTGATCGAATTGAGTTTTTTGAGAGATAAGTCAGTAAGGTGGTGGCATACGTTTGCGAATGACGCCATGGGAAACGGGAAGACGGGCGTGGTGCGGGCAAGAAAAAGCCCGCCATAGGGGCGGGCTCAAGGAGGTGGGCTGGCGCTGATCAGGGGGCGCGATAGAAGCGATTGAGCTCGTTCATCACCTGGAGCAGGGTGCCCATGTCCGGGGTGCCGTGCTTGATGGGGCGATAGGTGTCGCGGTCCAGCAGCTCGAAGTCCCCCTGCTTGTTGAACTGGGTGATGGTGTTGCCCTGATAGATGGCGAAGTCATTCTGATCCCCCGCCAGCAGCCAGGTGCGTGTACTGGCTTCGAACAGGTTGCTCCCCGTGCTGTAGTCACGATAGGGGTTGCGTACACCCAGCATGTTCTTCATCAGGGTCGGTACCAGATCCAGGTGGCTGCTCGCCTGCGCCTGGGGCGCAGGTTCGGCACCAGGCCAGGCCAGCACCAGGGGGACCTGCACCTGATAGGTCGAGTAATTGCTGCCATAGCCCCAGCTGTTGCTCTGGGTCTCGTTGAACTCCTGACCGTGGTTGGAGGTGATCACGACGATGGTCTGATCATCAAGCCCCTGCAATTGCAGTTGGGTCAGCATCTGCTCCAGCAGTTGATCGGTATAGAAGACCGCGTTCTTGTAGCGGTTCTCCAGCTTCTGCAGGTTCTCGGGCCGATAGGCAGTGGCCGGGTTGAAGCGGGTCAACTCGGGCTGGAAGGGGCCCTTGATGCTGGCGGGCACCTGATAATCCCCCGGGCTAGAGAGATAGACCAGAGAGAACCAGGGTCTGTCCGCGGTGCGCGTGCCAAGCCACTGCTGCCAGTCGTCGATGAGCCTGCGGTCATCGGTCTGGCGGGAGACGAAGACCTGTTTGCGCAGACCCGCAAGCAGACTCTGGCGATACTGCTTGGCATCTTCCAGTGCACCGAACAGGCCGAACTGGTAGTCCTGACGCAGCATCTCGTCGAACAGCACAGGGGGGAGCTTGTCGGCCCGGATGTCCCCGTAATAGTGGCCGGGCAGCCCGTAGAAGAGGCTGAACATCCCCATGGCTTCATCATTGCCACCACTCATGTGCTGGCGGAAATTGAAGTGGTTGTCCGCGTAGCGTTGCAGATTGGGCATGTTGATGTTGTTGAGCATGTCGGCTCGCAGGGAGTCGACCACCACCACCAGCAGGTTCTTGTGATCGCTGGGTGCGCTCACGCTGAGGGGGCGCAAGGGATAGAGCAGACGGTGCTCAGCGCTTCCCTGATCTTCGGCCTTCTTCTCATACTGCTCGAGGTCGAGCCAGCCATGCTTGGCCAGGAAGCTCCTGGCGGTCATGGGGTAGGAGAGGGGGAAGTTGGCCCGCTGCATGGTGATGGGTTGATACAGGGTCGCATCCGCCCAGCTGTTGACCAGATGGGTCAGGATGAAGCAGACCAGCAGGGCCAGCCCCACCTGATTGCCGTACTGGCGGCGTTTGCGCTTGTTGATCTTGCGCCACACATAGGCCGACAGCAGCAGTTGCAGCAGGAAGATGGCGGGCACCGCCACGAAGATGATGCTCCAGATAGAGCCCTCTTCGGTCTGCGCCTGATCCAGCAGCAGTTGCCACACCTGGCCATTCAAGTGGAACTTGAACAGCTGGAACACCTGGGTGTCGATAAGCAGCAGCACCAGCGCCAGGGTGGCGATGATGGATGAAATGAAGCGCAGCGGCTTCTCCCTGGGCAGGATGAAGCTCAAGGGGAAGATGGTCAGCAGATAGGTGACGAAGCTCAGGAACGAGAAATGACCTATCCAGCTGATGACGAGATAGGTCACGCCGAGCGTAGTCGACGGCCAGCTGATGGCGCCCAGGTAACGGGTCGAGATCAGCATGGCCAGGATGATGTTGAAGAAGGAGAACCAATGCCCCCAGGTGATCAGGCGAGAGACATTATCGCGATAGGGGTTGCCGGTTTCGACCATAATGATCCATCTGCTTGAAAAACATCAAAGAATGCGAAGAAACTCAGTGCGCATCGTGGCGATGGCCCACCGAGGCGGTGAGTGCCTGGATGAACTTCTCGGTGATCGCCTGGCGCTGGGCCGGGGCCATGCCGTTGATGATGTTGGTGGTCAGGTTGCCAAGGACCATCAGACTGAGATCCACCGGTGCCTTGTGTTTCTCCAGGGCGGTGATCAGGTCGTTCATCAGGGCGTCAAACTGCTCGTTATTGTACTTTGATACGATGGGCATAATCTTGGGTTCACCTCGGTTCAAAGCGCCTTATAATACTTCACCCTTTCGGCTAACACTATGGCTTTGTGACATGAGTCTCGATATCGACAAGATCATTCTTCACTCCCTGCGGGCGGGCAACGATGGCCAGCCCCACGCCGATACCCGCAGCCAGACCCTGCCTGCCGACGAGGCGGTACAAGGGCTGATGGCGGAGCTGCATCGCATCTACAACGGCAAGGGGGGAAAGGGCTTTGGCTTCTTCGCCGATCCCGAGGCCGCCGTCGCCGAGCTGGCGGAGGGGGAAGACGCCCCCAAGCAGCCTTCCCCCGCCTTTCGCATCGCCCTGGAGCAGCTGCTGGCGGAGCAGACCGAGTTCGTCCCCTTTTCCGTCAACCTGACCCAGATGCTGGTCAAGCAGCTGGTGGAGCATGCCCTGGACGAGCAGGGGGTGTTGCTGATTGCCAAGTACAACTATGTGGGGGTGGATTACCTGATGATCGCCCTGCTGGAAGGCAAGGAGAGCGTCACCGTGAGCGAGGCGCTGGAGCTGCGCCACATCCAGTACCTGGATATCGGCAAACTCAATCTGGTGGCCCGCATCGATCTCACCGAGTGGAAAACCCAAGGGGATTCGCGTCGTTATATCACCTTCAGCAAGGGCCGGGTCGGTCGCAAGCTGGGGGATTTCTTCATGGATCTGCTGGGGGCCCGGGAGGGCATGGATGCCAAGATCCAGAACAAGGGGTTGCTGCAGGCGGTGGACGATTACTGCGACAGCCGCCAGCTCGAACCGGCCGAGCGCAATGACTACAAGAAGCAGGTCTTCAAATATTGCACCGAGCAGGCCAGCGCCGGCGAGGAGATCGAGATCAAGGAGCTGTCGGCGGAATTGCCCGGTGATGGGGACCTCGATTTTTACAGCTTCATCGGTCAGGAGTACGAGCTGGAGGAGCGCTTCCCGGCGGACCGTTCCACCCTGCGGGGCTTGACCAAGTTTGTGGGCTCCGGTGGCGGCCTGACTCTGAGCTTCGAGCAGAAGTTGCTCAACAGCCGGGTCTTTTACGATCCCCAGACCGACACCCTGACCATCAGGGGAGTCCCGCCCAATCTCAAGGATCAATTGCTGCGCCAGTCGTAATGTGATCCAGCCGTCATTTTTTGCAAAAAGGCACCGGAGTCCGCTCCGGTGCCTTTTTATTTAAGGGGGTGATGTAGATGGAAACCACCTCAGTACTTTTGTTAACACATTGAACAAAATATCGGGAATGAAAGGGTTTTCAGTGGGGTGAAATCCCTTTCAATGACGTAAATTGATTTCCTTTCTGTAATTTAATTTCCATATCTTGGCAAAAATATGGGGATATCCCTTCCTAAGTCGCTGAAATAAGAAAATGTTTTCATAACTTTCTGGAAGAAAATACGTAATTGCATTTCAAAAATGCGAGGCGTGTCATGTGAGGCATTGACTGCTTGGGATAATATGCATCTGCACACAATGCTCTTACAGCGCGGAACTAATACAAGGAAAGGCTCATGAAAAAGAAATTGCTGTCATCCCTGATCGGTCTGGCTACCCTTGGCGTGGCCTGCTCTGCCACTGCTGCCATTGATGAAGGTCAGCTGACCATCTGGATCAACGGTGACAAGGGCTACAACGGCCTGGCCGAAGTCGGCAAGAAGTTTGAAGCCGAAACCGGCATCAAGGTCACCGTCGCCCACCCGGATCAGGTTGAAGTCAAATTCCAGCAAGCCGCCGCCACCGGCAACGGCCCGGACATCTTCTTCTGGGCTCACGACCGTTACGGTGAGTGGGTCAAGTCCGGTCTGCTGGTTCCCGTGACCCCGAATACCGCCACCAAGGCCAAGTTCGAGCAATTCGCCTGGGATGCCATGACCGTCGATGGCAAGACCTATGGCTACCCGGTCGCGGTAGAAGCCGTCAGCCTGATTTACAACAAGGATCTGTTGCCCAACCCGCCGAAGACCTTCGAAGAGATCGCCAAGATCGACGAAGACCTGAAGAAAAATGGCAAGCGCGCCATCATGTGGGCCTATGACACCCCCTACTTCAGCTACCCCCTGGTGGCTGCCAACGGTGGTTACGCCTTCAAGAAGACCGCCACCGGCTATGACGTCAAAGACACCGGCGTGAACAACGCAGGTGCCAAGGCCGGCGTCGGCTACATCTCCGAGATGATCAAATCCGGTCACCTGGAGAAGGGCATTGACTACGGTGTGATGGACGCCAAGTTCAACAAGGGCGAAGTGGCCATGATGATCAACGGTCCCTGGGCCTGGAGCAACCTGGACAAGAGCGGCATCAAGTATGGCGTAGCCCAGCTGCCGACCCTGAAAGGCAAGCCCGCCAAGGCCTTCGTTGGCGTACTGGGTGCCACCATCAACGCCGCCAGCCCGAACAAGGATCTGGCCATCGAGTTCCTCGAGAACTACCTGCTGACCGATGCCGGTCTGGCGCCGATGAACGCCGACAAGCCGCTGGGTGCCGTGGCCCTGAAGTCCTTCCAGAAGACCCTGGAAGCCGACCCCAACATCAAGGCCACCATGCTGAACGCCCAGAACGGCGAACCGATGCCGTCCGTGCCCGAGATGAGCCGTTTCTGGTCCTCCTTCGAAACCGCCCTCAAGAACGTCACTTCTGGCCGTCAGGGTGTTGACGAAGCCCTGGATACCGCTGCCAAGCGTATCGTCCAGTAAGCATGCACTACCCGGGAGGCCTTCGGGCCTCCCACTCTCTCAATCTCTCTTGGCGCAATAAAGGTTAATTGGCATGGAAGTAGTACCTTCTATCGAATCCTATGCCGGTCCGAAGAAAGACAAGTACGTCTGGCTGAAATGGACCATGGCGGCACTGATCGCAGTGCTTAATGGTTATGCGGCCGTGATGATGTATGCCAGCGGCGAGTGGGTATTTGCCCTGCTCGATCTGGTGGTCGTCTCCGTCGGTCTCTATGTCTTCATGAACAAGAAGACCTATGCCCACCGTTATATTTTCCCCGGTGTGGCAGGCATGGTTGTTTTTATCATCTTCCCTCTTGCCTACACGATCGGCATCGCCTTCACCAACTATTCGGGATCCAACTTGCTCTCCCTTGAGCAGGCACGGGATTACCATCTGAAAAAAACCTACAAGGTGACCGGCGGTGAATTCGATTTCACCCTCCTGGGTGGTGAGAACAATCAGTTTCAGCTGCTGCTGAAACAGGACGACCAATCCTTTATCAGTCAACCCCTTACCTTGCTGAACAACAAGGCGCTTACCCTGGCCGTCCGTGAAGGACGGGTCCGTGACGAGCCCCAGGTTGTTCAGTTGCAACCCCTGGCCGGGGAGGCGACCGACAAGGCGGCACCCATTCGTGCCATCGTCGATCACCGCACCCACCTGAGTGCCCTGGATGTGGTACTGCCCGAAGGCAATATCCATCTGACCCTGAGCAGCCTGCGCAAGTTCGCCGCCCAGAAACAGCTCTATACCCAGCTGGTCGACGGCGCCGTGCTCAAGTCCGGCGTCATGATCAAGGACAGCAACCTGCTGCGTGACAACCAGAGCGGCGAGCTGATGCAGCCCAACGGTGACACCGGCTTCTACCAGTACATCGATGCGGAAGGTCACTTCGTCGGCAAGGGCATTGCCCCCGGTTTCGTGGTGAGCGTGGGTTGGAAAAACTTCATGCGCATCATGACGGACCCGGGTATCCAGAGTCCCTTCATGCAGATCTTCGTCTGGACCGTGATCTTCTCCGCCTGTTCGGTGGCGTTCACCCTGGCGATTGGCATGGTGTTGGCGTGTCTGGTGCAGTGGGAGCAGCTCAGGGGGCGTGGTTTCTACCGGGTCATGCTGATCCTGCCCTATGCGATACCGGCGTTCATCTCCATCCTGGTGTTCAAGGGCTTGTTCAACCAGAACTTCGGTGAAATCAACCTGTTCCTGGAAGCGGCCTTCGGCATCAAGCCGGACTGGTACACCAATCCCTTCCTGGCCAAGGTGATGATCCTCATCGTCAACACCTGGCTCGGTTACCCCTACATGATGATCCTCTGCATGGGCCTGCTCAAGGCGATTCCGGAAGATCTCTACGAGGCGTCTGCCATGGACGGGGCGGGGCCGGTACAGAACTTCTTCAAGATCACCGTACCGCTCTTGATGAAGCCGCTGACACCGCTGTTGATTGCATCCTTTGCCTTCAACTTCAACAACTTCGTACTTATCCAGTTGTTGACGAACGGGGCGCCGGACATCATCGGGGCCACCACGCCGGCCGGGACCACCGACTTGCTGGTGAGCTACACCTACCGGATCGCGTTCCAGGGCTCGGGTGGTCAGGACTACGGTCTGGCCAGTGCCATCGCCACCGCCATCTTCCTCATCGTGGGTGCGCTGGCCTTGCTCAACCTGAAATTGTCCAAAGCCGACAAGCAACTGTAAGGAGGCTTCAACATGGCAATCGTACAACCCAAATCAGTCAAATACCGGGTGTGGGCAACCCACCTGGTGATGTGGGGCTTCCTGGCACTGATCATCTTCCCGCTGATCATGGTCATCGCCATCTCGTTCCGTAACGGCAACTTCTCGGTGGGGGAGATCATCCCCACCAATCCGACCCTGGATCACTGGAAGCTGGCGCTCGGAATGTCCATCACCAACGCCGATGGCAGCATCACGCCGCCGCCGTTCCCGGTGCTGACCTGGCTGTGGAACTCCATCAAGGTGGCGGGCATCACCGCCCTGATGATAGTGGTGCTCTCCACCACCTGTGCCTACGCCTTCGCCCGTCTGCGGTTCCGTGGCAAGTCCACCATCCTGCAGGGCATGCTGATCTTCCAGATGTTCCCGGCGGTGCTGGCACTGGTGGCCATCTACGCGCTCTTCAACAAGATCGGTGACTACATCCCCTGGCTGGGTCTCAACACCCACGGCGGCCTGATCCTGGCCTACATGGGGGGCATTGCCCTGCACGTCTGGACCATCAAGGGCTACTTCGAGACCATCGACTCTTCCCTGGAGGAGGCGGCGGCCATCGATGGCGCTACTCCGTGGCAGGCGTTCCGCCTGATCCTGCTGCCCCTGTCGGTGCCCATTCTGGCGGTGGTGTTCATCCTAGCCTTCATCGGCTCCATCACCGAGGTGCCCATGGCCTCCATCCTGTTGCAGGATGTGAACAATCTGACCCTGGCGGTCGGGGCCCAGCAGTACCTCTATCCGCAGAACTACCTGTGGGGTGACTTCGCCGCAGCCGCCGTGCTGTCAGGCTTCCCCATCACGGTCGTCTTCCTGCTCGCCCAGCGCTGGCTGGTGGGCGGTCTGACCGCAGGCGGCGTGAAAGGTTAACGGTTCATGGCCGGGGGAGCTGGCTCCCCCCGTCATCACGATTTGCAAAGATTCAAGAGCGGAGCTCGACATGGCTGAAGTAGTACTCAACAACGTTCGCAAAAATTACGACCCGGCTGTCCACAAGGACACCCTGCGCAGCATCAACCTCGACATCAAGGAAGGGGAGTTCATCGTCTTCGTCGGCCCGTCCGGCTGCGGCAAGTCCACCCTGCTTCGGATGATCGCGGGTCTGGAAGACATCACCAGCGGCGAGCTGACCATCGGCGGGCGCTACATGAACGACGTGCCGCCGGTGGAGCGCAACGTGGGCATGGTGTTCCAGTCCTACGCCCTCTACCCGCACATGAACATCTACGAGAACATGGCTTTTGGCCTCAAGCTCAAGAAGATGGACAAGGAGAACATCCACAAGCGGGTGATGCGCGCCGCCGAGACCCTGGGTCTCGAGCCTTTGCTGGACAGAAAGCCCAAGGCCCTTTCTGGCGGTCAGCGTCAGCGGGTGGCCATCGGCCGCTCCATCGTGCAGCAGCCGCAGGTGTTCCTGTTTGACGAACCGCTGTCGAACCTCGACGCCGCCTTGCGGGTCAAGATGCGTATCGAGATCGCCAAGCTGCACAAGGAGCTCAACTCCACCATCATCTACGTGACCCACGACCAGGTGGAGGCCATGACGCTGGCCAACCGCATCGTGGTGCTGAGCCCGCTCAAGGGCGAGGCGGCCACCAACCTGGAGCAGTTCGGCACCCCCCTCGAGCTCTACCACAACCCGGACAACAAGTTCGTGGCGGGCTTCATCGGCTCCCCCAAGATGAACTTCCTGGCGGGCGAGCTGGTGGAGATCGGCGAGCAGGAGTGCGTGGTCAAGCTCACCTCCGGCGATACCGTGCGTGCCCGGGTGGATGCCCGTCGCGGCGCGGTGGGTGACAAGGTGGAGCTGGGCATTCGCCCCGAGCACCTGGTGCCGCTGGGTCATGCCCATGCCGACAGCCGCGTGAGCGGCGTGGTGCAGGTAGCCGAACACCTGGGGGCAGAATCCTTCGTCTACATGGACGTGGATGGTCACGACTTCACCGTCAAGGCGAGCTCCGACATCGACGTGGCCACCGGCCAGGAGTACAGCGTCGGCATCCCGGCCGAAGCCTGCTACCTGTTCGATGCCAAAGAACAGGCGTTCCCGCGCACGGCCAAATATATCCGCGCCTGAGAGGGCGAGAGTGCCAGGTTTTCCTTTCTATACGTTCAATGCCTTTTGCCGGTCGCAAGACCGGCTTTTTATTGCCCGTCATCCGAAGCCCGGGTTCCGGCCAGCGGGTGCGGCTGGCCGGGGCCCGTCACTGCCCGTGCTTGTCTGACTCGAGGGCGGCGGTGACGTCCGGCACGAAGTGCTGGCTGGTGAGCGGCGGGCGCTCATAGCCTTCGGTCTTGATGGGGGGCAGGGTGATGGGCTCGTAGTGGATCGCCTCGTAGGGCACCTTGCCAAGGAGGTGGGAGATGCAGTTGAGGCGGGCGCGGCGTTTGTCGTCGGCGTCCACCACGAACCAGGGGCAATCCTCGGTATCCGTGTAGGTGAACATGTCATCCTTGGCGCGGGAATACTCCACCCAGCGGGAGCGTGACTGCAGATCCATGGGGCTGAACTTCCAGCGTTTGATGGGGGTGTTGATGCGCTCCTTGAAGCGTTTCTCCTGCTCTTCGTCGCTGACCGAGAACCAGTATTTGATGAGGGTGATGCCGGAGCGGATCAACATCCGCTCGAATTCGGGGCAGGCACGCAGGAATTCGCGATACTCGTCGTCGCTGCAAAAGCCCATCACCCGTTCGACCCCGGCCCGGTTGTACCAGGAGCGATCAAACAGCACCATCTCGCCCGCCGAGGGCAGGTGCGCCACGTAGCGCTGGAAGTACCACTGGGTACGCTCCCGATCCGAGGGGGCGGGCAGGGCGGTGACCCGGCAGACCCGGGGGTTGAGGGGTTCGGTGATCGCCTTGATGACGCCCCCCTTGCCCGCGGCGTCGCGCCCCTCGAACAGCACCACCACTTTGAGCCCCTCCTGCTTGACCCACTCCTGCAACTTGACCAGCTCCTCCTGCAGGTGGGCGAGGTGATGTTCGTAGGTCTTCTTGTCCAGACGGGGGCGTTTCTTGCTCTTTTCCTTGGCCATCATCCTCTCCTTGGTGACTCCTCGTTGTGAGTCTCTCCAGCTTGCACCAGGCGGGCACCCCTGCCAAGGGTGGCGTGTTACACTGCCGCCTCATCAGCCGCTGGCAACAGAAAAACAGGAAAGCCAGTTTCATCGCCGCTGGCAACAGGAGAAAACATGAAGCAGTTTATGGAGATAGCGGGCCGCCGCATGGCCTATCTGGACGAGGGGCAGGGTCCGGCACTGCTCTTTGGCCACAGCTACCTGTGGGACAGTGCCATGTGGGCACCGCAAATCGAGGCCCTCAAGGGGCAGTATCGCTGCATCGTGCCCGAGCTTTGGGGTCACGGGGATTCCGATGTGCTGCCCGAGGGGCCCTGCACCCTGGCGACCCTGGCCCGGGATCACCTGGCGCTGCTCGATGCCCTTGGCATCGACGAGTGCGTGCTGGTGGGGCTCTCCATCGGTGGCATGTGGGGCGTGGAGCTGGCGCGCATGGCGCCTGCTCGCCTCAAGGGCCTGGTGCTGATGGACAGCTTCGTCGGCCTTGAACCCCAGATCACCTGCGAGCGCTATCTCGGCATGCTGGCGATGATCGAGCAGGTCGGCGCCGTTCCTGCGCCCATCGCCGATCAGGTGGCGCCGCTCTTCTTCGCCCATCAACCGGACGCGGCCCTGATGGCCGGTTTCAAGGCCCGGCTGGCCCAATGGCCCGCCGACAAGGTGGCGAGCCTGGTGGCGGTGGGGCGCAGCTTCGTGACCCGGGAGGATCGCATCGACTGGCTCGAAGAGATGAGGCTGCCCGCACTGGTGATGACGGGGTGCGAGGACAAGGCTCGCCCTGTGCTGGAGGGGTATCTGATGGCCGAGGTGCTGGGGTGCCCGTTCAGGGAGATCCCGGGGGCTGGTCACATCTCGACCTTGGAGAACCCCGCGTTCATCAACCAGGCGCTCGCCGAATTTCTCGCCGAAGTGGCAGGGTGACGCTGCGCCGGATAGCCGTAAAAAAGGAGCCATGGGCTCCTTTTTTGTTGTCCAGTCCGGATGGGGCTACCAGATGTAGCCCACCCCGAAGCCTGCATAGAGTTCTCCCTGATGCTGGACGATGGGGCTGTCCGCAATGTCGTCGTCGTAGCGCTCGTAGTTGATGCCAAAGCCGCCAATCCAGTTGGCGCTGAAGCGATAGCTGCCGATGAGGGAGACCATGGGGGAGAGGGTGGTGCCCGTGTTCCACGCCGGCCTGTCCGCCCTCGCTTCGTCTTGCGAGACACCGCCGAAGTAGTAGTTGGCGAGGTTGTGGCTGCGCAGCATCACGCCGGCTCCCGGCATCAGCAGCAGGGGGCCGCGGATGATGGGGAAGTTGGCCCACAGCATCAGCTCCTGACCGTTGCTGGTACCGGTCACATCCGTGGTGGCCCGCACGCTCCAGAGGGCGTAGGGAGTGATGAGATCGGCCCCAACACCGGCCTCGAACTGCCCCTTGCGCTTCTCCATGCCATGGAGGAAGGGATCGTCGTCCGGGTCCAGGTTGCCAAAGCGCATCCGGCCGAAGGCATAGGTCGAGAGGTTGCCATCCCGGCTCAGGTAGTAGCGGGCCCGATCCCCCAGATACATCAGGTTGTCACCAAAATAGAGGGCCCCCGGGATGGGCATCAGGGTATCGTCCTGGTGCTGGTAACGGGCCTGACCGCCGATGACGGCCCCGCCCAGCACCAGCCCCTTGGGAATGGGGCTGTCAGGGCTGTCGCTGGAGAAGGCGCTGAGGGCCCCGATATCGAGGTCTGCCCGGACGGGAGAACAGAACAGCAGTGCCAGAAAGGCACCCAGAGAGGCATGGCGCAGGGCAGGGAGTGGGGGCATGACAGATCCTTGTCGGTGGGTGGGCGTGGGAACGAATCAGACCGGCGTAGCAAGTCAAACGGATGTCGGTTTTCAATTAAACCCGACAAGGCAAGCATGAGCCAGCGTCACGGAGGTGCTGCTGGTGGCCGGTATCTGGAAGGGGCGAGACCCGGCCTCGCCCCTTGCCAGGGTCAGGGGGCGGGGCGGGGGAGATCTTCCCGCTTGGGCCAGGCGTTGAGCACCGCTTTGACCAGTGTGGCGAGGGGAATGGCGAAGAAGACGCCCCAAAAGCCCCACAGACCGCCAAACACCAGCACGGCGATGATGATGGCTACCGGGTGCAGGTTGACCGCCTCGGAGAAGAGCAGGGGGACCAGCAGGTTGCCGTCTAGGGCCTGGATCACGAAATAGGCCACCATCAGCCAGGCGAAGTCGGGGGTCAGCCCCCACTGGAACAGGGCCACCATGGCCACCGGCACGGTCACCGCGGCGGCGCCGATATAGGGGATGAGCACGGAGAAGCCCACCGCGACCGCCAGCAGGGCGGAGTAGCGCAATCCCATCAGGGCGAAGGGCACATAGGTGGCGATGCCGACGATGACGATCTCGATCACCTTGCCGCGGATGTAGTTGATGATCTGGTCGTTCATCTCCACCCAGACCCGGTTCACCAGGGTGCGGTTGCGGGGCAGGAAGCGGCGCAGGCCTCCCATCAGCACCTGTTTGTCCTTGAGCATGAAGAAGACCATCAGGGGCACCAGGATGGCGTAGATGAGGATGGCCACCACGTTGATGAGGGAACTCAAAGAGGCGCTCACCAGTTGTTCACCGCCGGTCAGGATGCGCTGGCGAATGTTGTCGATGATGGTCTCCACCAGGCTGACGTCGATGATCTCGGGGTATTTTTCCGGCAGGGTGCGGACATAGTCCTGGGCATGGGCCAGCATGGCGGGCGCCTCCTTGGCCAGGTTGACCCCCTGGCTCACCAGTGTCGGGATGAGGCCCAGCAGCATCAGGGTCGTTACCGTGATGAACAGCAGCAGGACCAGGCTGGTGGCGACGGTGCGAGAAAGGCCGCCCCGTTGCAGGCGACTCACCGGCCACTCCAGCAGATAGGCCATCACCAGGGCCACCAGCAGCGGTGCCAGCAGATCCCCAAACAGCCAGAGCACGGCAAAGCAGAAGACCAGCAGCAGGAAGAGGGTGACGGCATCGGGGTCGGAAAAACGGGTCTGATACCAGCGCTTCAATACATCTAACATCGAGGCTTCCTTGAATGGCGGCTCACGGGGTGGGTGGCATGGGCTCGGGGGCGAGCAGGGCGTCCCGGGGGGGACGGGCAACGACGAGCAGCAGGGAGAGGCGGGCAGCTGACTCTTCCCGGGTCTGGACATGGTGACCCTGACGGCGCAGATAGGCGGGAATGTCCTGCCGGGAGCCTGCATCCCCGAGCTGGATGCACACGGATTGACCGGGCCGGGCCTGGCGCAACCAGAGCTTGAGCCGGATGAGGGGCTCGGGACAACGCCAGGGGGTCAGGTCGAGCTGTTCCATGAGAACTCCATCGCGTGCGTGGCGGTCATTATGGCCGTGATGAGAGGATGAAACAACGCTTGTGGGCCTTGAATGGCAAGGGTATTCTGCCGATGCCCGCTGGGGTCTGATTGGAGATAGAGATAACGTGGCACGTTTTTCCCCCCTGATAGCATCGCTTCCCCTGTTGGTCACCCTGATGGGGGCGACCTTCCACGCCCAGGGGAGCAACCAGTTGCCCGACATCGGTACCGCCGGGGTCGCCGCACTGCCCATCGAGCAGGAGGTGCGCTATGGCAACGCCTTCATGCGTTTTGCCCGGGCGGGCCTGCCCATCATCGATGACCCCGTGCTCAACGAATACATCGACGATCTGGGCCAGCGGCTGCTGACCAATGCCGACGGGGTGCGCTTCCCGTTCACCTTCTTCCTCATCAACGATCCCAGCATCAACGCGGCGGCCTTCCTCGGTGGCCGGGTCAAGGTGCACACCGGCCTCTTCCTCTACGCCGAGAGCGAGAGCGAGCTGGCCTCGGTACTGGCCCACGAAATCACCCACGTAACCCAGCGTCACATCGCCCGTTACATGGAGGCACAGGCGAGCAGCTCCGCCATGACCCTGGCCGGCCTGGTGGGCTCCATTGCACTCGCGGTGATCAACCCCACCGCCGGCATCGCGGCCTTGCAGACCACGCTTGGTTTGTCGATGCAGTCGGCCATCAACTACACCCGGGACAACGAATACGAGGCGGATCGCATCGGCATGAAGACGCTGTATGACGCCGGGTTCGATCCCATGGGCATGGCCAACTTCTTCCAGAAGCTGGCGGCGGAGTACCGCTATGCCAGCAAGCCGCCGGAGATGCTGCTGACTCACCCCCTGCCGGAGACCCGGATCAGCGAAGCCCGTGCCCGGGCCGGGAGCTATGGTGCGCGCGCCCTGCCGCCGAGCCTGGACTTCTGGCTGGCCAAGGTGCGCATCCAGGTGCGCTATGGCACCGAGACGCCCCAGGCGCTGCTCACCTACTTCGACAGCCGCCTGCAGAAGGGGGATTACCCCCTCAAGGATGCCGCCATCTATGGCAAGGCGCTGGCCCTGTTGCAGCTCAAGCGCACCGACGAGGCCGACACCCTGATGCAGGAGCTGGCGACCCGTCACCCGGAGGATCTCTTCGTGGTGGATGCCCTGACCGACATCGATCTCGCCAAGGGGCGCAGCGCCCAGGCCATCGCCAGACTGGAGCGTTTCCGCACCCGGATGCCGGACAACGAGGTGGTGGTGGTGAACCTCGGCAACGCCTATCTGGAGGGGGGCAACTACAAGAAATCCATCGCCATCCTGGACCCTTATGCCCGGGAGCACGACGAGAACAGCCTGGCCTGGAGCCTGCTGTCGGACGCCTACCGCAAGGCGGGCAGAATGACGGACCTGCACATGGCGCGGGCTGAGACCCTTTCCCTGCGCGGGGACTACCAGGCGGCCATCGATGAACTGATCGTGGCCCGGGGCACCACCAGTGACAAGCTGACCCTGGCCCGCATCGAGGCGCGCATCACCCAGCTGGAGCGGGCCAAGAAGGATCTGGACAGCCTCAAGGGCTGAGTCCGGAGCGGGTTGATGGCAGGCGGGGTGCTCCTTTGGGGGCACCCCGCCTTGTTTTGCAGGCTAAAATAGGGCCTTTCATCGGTTTCAACGCATCTTGATGATGAAGAAATGAGAATGATGGATGGCTCTGCTATGGGGCGCTCGCCACGCGGCGTTTTATCTCGACGAGCTTCTGTTCGTCCAGCTCCCCCACCAGGGTCTCCAGCAGCGTGCCCCTGGCATCGAGCAGATAGCTGGTGGGCAGCGCCCCGGGCCTTGGGAACGGGAGGCGGGCGTCGTCATCCGGGATCATCAGGGGAACCCTGATGGCGTGGCGCCGTGCCAGCTCGGTCAGTTCGGCGGGGGAGGCGGGGTCATAGTTGATGGCGATCACCCGGATCCGCCCTTCCTGGTGCAATGTTGCCAGCAGGGGCATCTCCCGCAGGCAGGGGGCGCACCAGGGGGCGAAGTAGTTGACCAGCAGCGGCTTGCCACCGAGATCCGCGAGGCTGACCTTCTTTCCCGCGCCGTCGGTGAAGTCGGGTGCCGGGCTGCAGGCCCCCAGCAGGGTTGCCACAATCAGCCAACAGATCCGTTTCATTTCCATAGCCTTCCCGCTTACCCTGACCATCCGTTTCCCCTACAATAGCGCCATTTCTTGTCCCATCTTGCGATTAATCAGGGAGTTATCATGAGCGAGACCCAAATCTACCACAATCCGCGCTGCTCCAAGAGCCGTGAAACCCTGGCCTTGCTGGAACAGCATGGGGTCGCCCCCGAGGTGGTGCTCTATCTGGAGCAGGCACCGAGCGAGGCACAGATCCGCACCCTCCTGAGTCAGCTTGGCTTCACGGATCCCCGGCAGCTGATGCGCACCAAGGAGGATCTCTACAAGGAGCTGGGGCTCGGCGAGGTGAGCGGCGATGACCTCATTCGTGCCATGCACCAGCACCCCAAGCTCATCGAGCGCCCCATCGTCATCAGAAACGGGCAGGCCCGCATCGGTCGTCCGCCCGAGCAGGTGCTGGAGATCCTCAAGTGAGCACCCGCTTCGCCCGTCTGCTTACCCTGGCCGGTTTTTTCGGCCTGCTGGCCTGGGTGCTGCTCTGGCACCTCTGGCTCTCGCCCCACCCGGATCTCGCCCCCTGGCTGTTGCCGGTGATCTGGACGGTGCCGCTGCTCTTCCCCCTCAAGGGCATAGTGCAGGGCAATCCCTACACCCACGCCTGGGGCAACTTCGTGCTGATGCCCTACTTCCTGCACGCCCTGACCCTGATCACCACGGATGAGGGGGAGCGGTGGCTGGCGGTAGTGGAGCTGGTGCTCACCACCCTGGCGTTTGTGGGCACCATCTATTATGCCCGCCTGCGCGGCCGCGAGCTGGGGCTGAGTATCCGCAAGAAGGAAGGCTGAGCCCCTCCCTGTCCGCCTGCTGGCGGGCAGGGTATGTGTCTGAAACCGACGCAAGCCAGCGAATGGCATCTGGCGGTATCGCCCCGAAGTGGCTTGCTTATCTCCTTGATTAATTTATGGATATTGATCGCTGATTGGCAGGGAAGCGCCTCTGTTGACAGATTTGCCACCTGGCTTGCCAGCCTCAGTCAGCCCCTGTTATGCAAAAAGGGGTATGCTTGTGTTTTCACCAGACTCGAGTGATCCATATGACAATCCTGCGTTCCCCCCTGTTGCACAAGACCCTGCTGGCCCTGACCGTCTCCCTCTCCGTCAGCTCCCTCGCCGATGCCTGTACCCGCGCCGTCTATCAGGGGGAGGGAGCGCTGGTGGTGACCGGTCGTACCATGGACTGGCGCAGCGCCATGCCGACCAATCTCTGGGCGCTGCCCCGTGGCATCGCGCGGGAAGGGGAGGCCGGTGCGCACTCCATGACGTGGACGTCGCGTTACGGCTCCGTGGTGGCGGCAGGCTTCGATGCGGGCACCGCCGACGGCATGAACGAGAAGGGGCTGGTGGCCAACCTCCTCTATCTGACCGAGTCCGAGTATGTGACCCCGAGCGACAAGGATCCGCGCAAGACCCTCTCCATCTCGCTCTGGGCCCAGTATGCGCTGGACAACTTCGCCACCGTGGCCGAGGCGGTCGAGGCCCTGTCGAAGGACGAGTTCTATGTGGTGACCACCCTGACCCCGGATGGCAAGCCGGGCCAGCTGCACCTCTCCCTCTCCGATGCGAGCGGCGATTCCGCCATCTTCCAGTACGTGGGGGGCAAGCTGCAGATCTACCACGACCGCAGCTATCAGGTGATGACCAACTCGCCGACCTTTGACAAGCAACTGGCTCTCAACGACTACTGGGAGGAGATTGGCGGTCTCACCATGCTGCCCGGCACCAACCGCTCGGCGGATCGTTTTGCCCGCGCCTCCTTCTACATCAAGACCCTGCCAAAGACCGACCAGGCCAACGAGGCGGTGGCCGGGGTGATGAGCGTGATGCGCAACGTCTCGGTACCCATGGGGATCAGCACCCCGGATCAGCCCAACATCTCCACTACCCTGTGGCGCAGCGTGGCGGATCAGCAGCATCGCCGCTATTTCTTCGAGCTGACCCATCTGCCCAACACCTTCTGGGTGAGCATGGACAAGCTGGATCTCGCCGCGGGGGCCCCGGTGCGCAAGTTGCCCCTGACCGAGCAGCAGCTCTATGCGGGGGAGACGGCGGAGAAATTCGTCCCGGCCAAGGCGTTTCGCTTCCTGCCGGCCAGCCCCAAGGCCTGAGCGTTCCCCCGATGACAACGCCCCGCTCGGGGCGTTTTTTTATGGCGGGGATGAGGTGGCAGTGCGATGGGCGGCGATCTGCGCCTCGCAAAAGCGCATCAGCTCCGGGTAGAAGTGCAGGAAGGCGTGCTCGTCCTCGGTCCAGCGAGCCTGATCCAGGGCGTCGAGCGCCTCCCCGAGCGGCACGGGGCGGCGCAGCCGACGACCGATGCCGTTGAGGGCCGCCCCCACCCCTTCCCGGTACTGGTAGGAGGCCAGCCAGTCCTGCTCGGCCATGCGCCGCAGGGCCATCGGCAGGCCCTGTGGCAGGCTGTGATGATCCAGGAGAAGTTGACCATAGCTCTGCGCCAGAAAGTGGGGCAGGGGGGCTGCGCTGAACCTCTGCCAGTGCTGGCTGAGCCAGTGATCGTAGAGCATGTCCACCACAATGCCGCCGAAGCGGCGCCAGGGGGGGGCGAAGCTCGTCACGGCGGCCCGATGGGCCGGGTGGGCATCGGTGAAGGCGTCTATCTTGCGGTGCAGCCAGATCCCCTCGTCGAAGTGGTCAGCCAGACCCGTCGGCAGCGGGCCCTTGATGAAGTCCCCCAGCAGGTTGCCGGTGAGGGAGCTGCCGGTATGGGCCGCCAGATGGAGGTGGGCGAGAAAATTCATGGGATGGGGCTCGCGTGCCTGGGCGTGAACGGGTGATCCGAGCCTAACGAATCGTGGCCGAATTGACCATGGGCAGGATGTTTCATCCCCAAGTCCCCTTGCCGGGCAAATTTGAGGCGTGGTAAGGTGCTTGCCATCTTTGTCACAGGACGCGACAAATCACCATGATGCGCAAAGCCAGAGGCTTTTTTCTGGCCTTCTACTTCAAGCCTTTCTATCTCTCCGAGTGGTTCGACGAATAAGTCGAGGCCCCGGAGCAGTTCATTGACGCCCATGGCGGCGTAATCCCGTTCATCTGCAATTTGCCGTTTGTTGGCCATCGCTTGCCTCTGCCTGCGATGCCTTGACCGCGCCTGTGCGCTTTTTATGTAATGGAGTACTCACGATGAAGACCACACTGACCCTGTCAGCCCTTGTTGCTGCCTGTCTGCTCGCCACCCCCGTCACCGCCAAGGAGTGGAAGACGGTACGCTTTGGCGTGGAGGGGGCCTATCCACCCTTCTCATGGACCGATGCGTCCGGAGAGATCAAGGGATTTGACATCGATCTTGCCAACGCCCTGTGCCAGCAGATGGCCGTCAGGTGCGAACTGGTGGCCCAGGATTGGGACGGCATGATCCCGGCCCTGCTGTCGCGCAAGTACGACGCCATCATCGCTGCCATGTCGATCACCGACGAGCGGCGCAAGAAGGTCGACTTCACCGAGAAATATGCCCACATTCCCAACCGCTTCGTGGCGGCCAGGGGCACCGAACTGACGCTGACGCCGGAAGGGATGGCGAGCAAGCGCATCGGCGTGCAGCGGGCCACCACCCACGACAAGTACCTGACCGACAACTTCGGCTCCAGCGTCACCATAGTGCGTTACGGCAGTGCCGATGAAGCCTACCTCGACCTGAAGGCGGGACGGGTGCTGGCCCTGCTGGCCGACGCCTCGGCTATCGAACAGGGGTTGCTTGGCAAGGAAGGGGGCGACAAGTTCGACTATGTGGGGCCGGCCCTGACCGACCGTCAATGGTTTGGCGACGGCATGGGGATCGCGGTGCGCGAGGGGGATCAGGATCTCAGGGCCAGGCTGAACGACGCCATCAAGGCCCTGTGCGCCAACGGCAAGTATCAGGAGATCAACCGGAAGTACTTCAAGTACGATATCTATGGCGGTTGATGGGTAACAGTCGGAGGGAGCCTGCTCCCTCCTTTTTCATGCAGCAAGGAGAGACCCCATGTTGACCCTGATCGAGGGTGCGCAGATCCATAGTCCGGCCCCACTCGGCCAGCAGGATCTGCTGGTGGCGGATGGCCGCATCGCCTGGATGGGCAAGGGACTGACGGTTCCGGCCGACTGGCCACTGACGCGGGTGGACGCTGGCGGCCGCTATCTGGTGCCCGGACTGGTGGACCCGCTCGCCCATATCACCGGAGGCGGCGGCGAGGGAGGCTTCGGCTTTCGCACGCCGGAGCTCTCGGCAAGGGCAGCTCTGGCGGCGGGGGTCACCACGCTCGTGGCGGCCCTCGGCACCGACAGCCTGACCCGCAGCCCGGCCCAGGTGCTGGGGAAGGTGCGCGAGTTTCGCGCCGCCGGGGTGAGCGCCTTCATGTACACCGGCTCCTACCACCTGCCGGTCAAGACCCTCACCGGCACGGTGGAGTCGGACATCATGCTGATCCCCGAGGTGCTGGGGGTGGGGGAGGTGGCCATCAGCGATCACAGGTCCAGCGCCCCCACCCACGACGAGCTGGCGCGGCTGGCGAGCGAGGCGCGGGTGGCCGGGCTGTTGTCGGGTAAAAGTGGCGTCAGCTTCTTTCACCTGGGGGATGGCCGGGGGGGGCTGGCGCCCCTGCGGGCGTTGCGGGACGGCACCGACATCCCGCAACGCCAGCTCTACCCCACCCACTGCAACCGCAACCCCTGGCTCTTTGCCGAGGCCATCGAGTGGGGTCGGGCAGGCGGCTGGGTCGACCTCACCACGTCGAGCTTCCCGGATCTGCTGGATGACGGGGAGCGGCTCGCGGCCGACGCCCTGGTGGCGTTGCTGGCGGCGGGCGTGCCCGTGGATCGCATCAGCTTCAGCTCGGATGCCAACGCCAGTCTGCCGCGCTTTGACGGCGAGGGGCGGCTCATCGAGCTGCGCTGTGGCCAGATAGGGAGCCTGTGGCAGGAGGTGGTGGCGGCCTGCTGCAAGGGGGTGGCACTGGAGACGGCACTGGCGGTAGTGACGGCCAATCCGGCCAGGGCGCTGGGGCTTGCGAGCAAGGGTACCCTAGGGGTAGGGCAGGATGCGGATCTGCTGCTGATCGATCCTGATACGTTCGCCATCGAGCGGGTGATGAGTGGGGGCCGGTGGCGCACCTAAATACCGGCGCCTGTCATCCAGCCTGCTCAGTTCATCAACAAAAAGCCCGGCAGCAGTGCCGGGCTTTGTCGTGCCATGGGGCTCAGATGGCCAGGAACCCCAGGATCAGAATGGGGCCGAGCAGGCTCAGGATAAAGCCGGAGACGATGGCCACCGGCACCACCTGGATGCCGCCGGATTTCTGGATGACTGGCAGGGTGAAGTCCAGCGCCGTGGCGCCGCCGTAGCCGATGGCGGCGCTGGGGTGGCGGCGCATCAGCACCGGGATGATGAGGATGGCGATAAGCTCGCGCCCCAGATCGTTGATGAAGGCGGCGGAGCCCAGCACCGGGCCCAGCTTGTCCGCTACCAGGATGCCGGAGAGCGAATACCAGCCAAAACTGGAACTCATCGCGAGGCCATGGGCAGAGGGCATGCCGAGCAGCTGGGCGGCCAGCAGGCTGCCGAGCCAGCTGCTGAGGATGACGGTGAGCGCGATCTTCATGCCCCAGGGGTTGAGCAGGATCTGGCGCAGGCGCATGCCGGAGTTGCGCATCTGGATGCCGATGAGCAAGAGCAGCAGCATCAGGGCCCACTCGCTCAACTTGTCGATGGGCAGGGCGCGCAGGTCCACCACCAGCCCCAGCAAGACGCCCCCCAACACCACGAAACAGAGCTGGAGGGATTCCCACAACAGGTGCAGCTTGCTCGGCATCTTGCCGTCACTGGCCTCGTGGGTGGGGGGGCTGCGTTTGTCCAGCCACCACAGGGCCAGCAGGTTGCAGAGGGTAATGGCTGCGAGCATCACCCCTGCCACCTTGAAGATCACTGCCAGGTTGCTGCCCAGGTTCTCCACATAGGCCAGCCCCAGCCCCATCAGGAACAGGATGAGGTAGACCATCTTGCCCAGGGACTGGTTGACCAGCTTGATCAGACGGGCGGAAGAGAGGGGAACCAGATAGCCGATCACGAGCGGCAGCAGGATCAGCAACACATTGAGCAACATCGGGGCCTCGATCACAAAACGTGGAAAAACGGCACCTTATCACGACTTGTTGCACCTGTGTCACGGATCTGTGCATCAGCATGGCCCATACGGGACTTTTTTATCATATTGTTGTGTTTTTTGATGACAGTCAGCTGTGCACGCAAACAGAGAAAGAGGGGCACATCACCTGAAAAATCAATTTCATCCCCATGAAATGACGAGAGAAGGGGAATCTGCCTGGGTGAATAAAGTCCTTTTGGGTGACATCTGGCGGATATGGTGAAATATGCTTGCTACCAGTGCGCTGCGGGTATAAAAGAGCGGTAGGGAAGGTGCGACAAAAAATGGATTTTATGCAGACAAAGTGCTGAAAAATACTCAATAGGCCAATAAAAATACAGATAAAACACCAAATACCTCGGTTCTGTATTGTTTTTTCACTACCTCAATGATATTTTCGCTGAAGGTTGCCATCGGTTAACGTTTTGTTAAATGGACGGTGGTGGAGTCACGCCGAAGCGGCGTCTAGGGACAGACAAGGTTGTAATGGATGAGCGACGTTGCCGCACTGGAAGTTCGTGATCTGCACAAGTATTTTGGCACCCACGAAGTGCTCAAGGGCATCGATATGACGGCCCACAAGGGGGATGTGATCTCCCTCATCGGCTCCTCGGGTTCGGGGAAGTCGACCTTTCTACGCTGTATCAATCTGCTTGAAACCCCCTCATCGGGCAGCGTCTCCCTCCATGGGGAGCTGATCCGGATGAAAACCAGCCGTTCCGGCGAACGCCTGCCGGAAGACATGCGCCAGGTGGAGCGTATCCGCAGCCGGCTGGCCATGGTGTTTCAAAGCTTCAATCTCTGGTCCCACATGACCATCATGCAGAACATCATCGAAGTGCCCATCCAGGTGCTCAAGGTGCCCCGTGCCGAGGCCATCGCCAAGGCGGAGCACCTGCTCAACCGGGTGGGGCTGTGGGAGCGTCGCGACTATTATCCCGGTCATCTCTCCGGCGGTCAGCAGCAGCGGGCCGCCATCGCCCGGGCGCTGGCGGTGGAGCCCGAGGTGATGCTGTTTGACGAGCCTACCTCGGCCCTCGACCCTGAACTGGTGGGGGAGGTCCTTGGCCTGATGCGCGAGCTGGCGGAAGAGGGGCGTACCATGATGGTGGTGACCCACGAGATGTCCTTCGCCCGCGACGTGTCGAACAAGGTGATGTTCCTGCACCAGGGGCGCGTGGAGGAGGAGGGCAATCCCAAGGAGATCTTCGCCCATCCCAAGTCGGAGCGATTCAAGCAATTCATCTCGTCCATCTATTGATGGACGGGATTCAATTTCAACCATCCGTACTTTCAACGATCGACGTGTTTATCAAGGAGAGATACATGAACAAGCTGATGCTGGCGACTGCCGTGATGACGGCCCTGTGTTCCGGTAGCCTTATGGCCAAGGAGTGGAAAGAGGTCCGGATCGGGGTGGAAGGGGCCTATCCCCCCTTCTCCTGGACCGAGCCGAGCGGCGAGGTGAAAGGCTTCGACATCGACATCGCCAACGCCCTGTGCGAAGAGATGAAGGTGAAGTGCACCCTGATCAAGCAGGACTGGGACGGCATCATTCCGGCGCTGCTGTCGCGCAAGTATGACGCCATCATCGCCACCATGGACATCACCGAAGAGCGCAAGAAGAAGGTGGACTTCACCCAGAAGTACCAGCACATCCCGGCGCGCTTCGCCGCCAAGAAAGGGACCGAGATCCAGCTCGACAAGGCCTTCATGGACGGCAAGACCATCGCCGTGCAGCGTGCCACCTCCATGGACACCTACATCACCGACAACTTCCCCAACGCCACCATCAAGCGCTACGGCACTGCGGATGAAGCCTACCTCGATCTGAAATCCGGCCGTGTCGACTACGTGATGGCCGACTCCGCCGCCATCAGCGACGGCCTGCTGAAGAAGGAAGGGGGCGATGCCTTCGAGTTCATCGGCCCGAAACTGACCGATCCCAAGTGGTTTGGCGAGGGTGCCGGCATCGCGGTGCGCAAGGCCGACAAGGATCTGAAAGAGAAATTCAATGCCGCCATCCTGGCCCTGCGTGCCAATGGCAAGTACAAGGAAATCAACGACAAGTACTTCGACTTCGACGTGTACGGCGAGTAAGCCGACGTCAGGCGAACAACGACAGGTTGATCCCGTCAGTAGTCATCGGGCCCGTTGCCTTCCGCTGGGAGTGACGGGCCCGATTGCGATGGAGCTGCATTGCATATGTTTGATTTGAAAGGATACGAAACCTCTCTGCTGGAGGGGGCCTGGATCACCCTGGAGGTGGCGCTTGCCTCCCTGCTGCTGGCCCTGGTGCTCGGCATGCTGGGGGCCTTGGCCAAGCTCTCTCCCTACAAGTGGGCACGCGGCATCGCGGCGGCCTACACCACCGTCATTCGCGGCATCCCGGATCTGGTGCTGATGATGCTGCTCTTCTTCGGCGGCCAGGTGCTCATCAACGGGATCTGCACCTGGGTCAACGAGGCCTACAACAACCACCTGCTGGCGAGCAACCCGAACCAGGAGTGGGTCTCCCTGCTGCCCGATTACATCGACATCAGCCCGTTTGCGGCCGGGGTCGCTACCATCGGCTTCATCTTCGGCGCCTACATGACCGAGACCTTCCGCGGCGCCATCCTGGCGGTGGACAAGGGGGAGCTCGAGGCGGCCCGTGCCTTCGGCATGCGGGCAAGCCAGGTCTTTGTGCGGATCCTCTTTCCCCAGATGATGCGCCACGCCCTGCCCGGGTTTGGCAACAACTGGCTGGTGCTGCTGAAAACCACGGCCCTGGTCTCCATCATCGGGCTCGATGACATGGTGCGAAAGGCGTCGCTCGCGGCGGGCTCGACCCAGCAGCCTTTCACCTTCTACATGGCGGTGGCGCTGATCTTCCTGGTCTTCACCGCAGTCTCTACCTCGGCGCTCAAGTGGGCCGAGCGTCACTACGCCATCAAGACGAGGTAAGCCATGGATTTCTCGATCATTCTCAAGGAGTGGCCCACCTACTGGGAGGGTCTCTATACCACCATCTGGCTGGTGGCCGCCTCGCTCATGCTGGGGCTCATGCTGGCGGTGCCCATGGGCATACTGCGCAACAGCCGCAACTGGTTGATCAAGGGGCCAATCTGGGCCTATATCTACTTCTTTCGCGGCACCCCGCTCCTGGTGCAGCTCTTCATCATCTACTACGGTGCCGCCCAGTGGGAGTGGCTCAAGAACAGTGCGGCCTGGACCCTCTTCTCGGAAGCCTGGTTCTGTGCCCTGCTGGCGTTCACTCTCAACACCGGCGCCTACACCGCCGAGATAGTGCGTGGCGCCGTGATGAACATGCCAAAGGGGCAGATAGAAGCGGCAAGCGCCTTCGGCATGACCCGCTGGCAGACCCTCACCCGCATCATCCTGCCCAACTCGTTTCGCCGTGCGCTGCCGGCCTACAGCAACGAGGTGATCTTCATGCTGCAGGGGTCGGCGGTGGCGGGCATCATCACCATCGTCGATCTGACGGGGGCCGCGCGGATCATCAACTCCCGCTACTACAGCCCGTTCGAGGCGTTCCTGACCGCAGGTCTGCTCTACATGCTGCTCACCTTCGTCATCGTCTGGTTGTTCAAGAAGTGGGAAGCCCGCTGGCATGCCCACCTGCGCCCGCGCAGCGTCTGACTGCCAGCAGAGAAAAAGCCCGCAACTGCGCAATGCTGATCAGTTAAGGATCCATTGACCGATCCTTCTGCTGTAGGACAATCCGGAACCAATCACTGGTTCCGGATTTTTTATGTCTATTGCAAACGATCTGAACGATGTTGTTGAGGCATCTGGCGACATGCTGGCTCGGCTGGCCATTTTTGCCGACCATATTCCCGACGAATGGATTACTGCCGCTGCCGCCTTGTCTGAAAAGGCCACTATCCGCCGACGCCGCTTACCTTCTGATATGGTCTTGTGGCTCGTCGTGGGGATGGCCTTTTTCCGCAATGAGCCCATCTCCGAGGTCGCTCGGCGCCTCAACATCTGTGCAGAAGGGTTGGCCAATGATGCCTTGCTCGCGGACAGTGCCCTGTCTCAGGCCCGTCAGCGACTCGGCAAACAGCCGCTCGAGTGGCTGTTCAAACAGTGCGCCGATGTGTGGGGGCGGGAACGTTATCCTGAAGACCATTGGCACGGTTTACAGGTCTTTGCCATCGATGGGGCCCTGTTCCGAACCCAGGATATGTCTGAACTCAGAGCACATTTCGGCTCGGGTAACACCTCAACCAACCGGCAGACACCCTACCCGATGCTGCGGTTGGTCACGCTCATGAATGTCCGCTCGCATGTCATTGCCAACGCGGCCATCAGCCCGTACCGCAAAGGGGAAATCCCCCTGGCCAGCGAGTTCATTCACTCATTGCCGGACAAGTCAGTGACCCTGCTGGATAAAGGCTTCTTCGGTGCCGACCTGTTGCTGCGTATTCAGGCCGAAGACACCGACCGTCACTGGCTCATCCCGGAACGCAAGGGGCTGGTATACACGGAACTTGAGCGCTATGGCGACGGTGACCGTCTGTTGCAAATGACGGTCTCGCCTCAGGCTAGCAAGAAAAACCCGGCGTTGCCGACACACTGGCAAGTTCGCGCAGTGACCTATGAGGTGGCAGGCAAGGAGAAAACGGTCTTTACCTCCCTGCCCGTGGCGCAATTCAGTGCAGCTCAGGTGGCGACCCTGTACCACGAGCGCTGGGAAATCGAGCTGGGATACCGGGATATCAAAAGCGCGATGCAGCACAACGCCATCACGCTGAGAAGCAAGAAAGTGGACTTGGTCTATCAGGAGCTGTGGGGATTGCTGCTTGGATACAATCTGGTCAGGCGGGAGGCCAGCCAGGCCGCCGTAGCCCATCAGCGAGCGCCCAATGAGGTGAGCTTTAAGTTTGCCTGTCAGTTCATCGCGAACCAGATGGCAGTGATGGCGGGCGCGTTATCGCCAGCCCATACGCCACGGAGGTTGGCGGAGTTGCGGGGCTGCATAGGCGTCATGTTCATAGAAAAACGCCCCAGGCCATCGAGACCCAGGGCGGTGAAGATATCAAAGACCCGTTTTCCGGTAAATCGCAATGCGGCTCCGCTTAAGTGAACAGCATTGCCGCAACTGCGGGCTTCTTTTATGGACCACGGGCAGGCTCAGCGCCCCAGGTACTCCCTGTCGAAGAAGGTGTTGACCCAGTAGGGGCGATAGACGGCGAGCAGGGTCATGGTCATGCCGTTGAGGAGCGCCTCGGGGAAGAGCAGCAGCGGCCAGATGGAGAGGTAGTCGGCGCTGATGGTGTGCCAGGAGTAGGTGCCGCTCACCCCCATCAGCAGGGCGCTGGCGATCACCTTGGCCGAGATGCTCAGCGCCCCCCCGAGAAATGCCGCCACGAACAGGTAGACGAAGAGGTGGCGAGGCAGCCAGGCCCAGCTCCCCAGAAACAGCAGCCAGCTGGTGGCCACCGGCAGGGCAACGCCGATGAGGGCCTGCCAGCCGATGTCGGCCAGGGGGATGACCCCGAAGTAAGCGAGGAGCAGCAGGGTGAGGCAGGGGGCGAGCAGGGCGAGGCGCCAGCCCAGCAACAGGGTCAGGCTGGTGAGGCCGAGAAAGTGGATCTCGAGCCCCTCGTGCAACCCGGCCCGCAAGGTCCACAGCGGTACCAGCACGATGGCGCCGCCGAGGCAAAGATGCTGATAGAGCGGGTGGGCGCCAAGGGTGCGCAGCAGGGAGGCGTTCAGACTGAAGGCGAGCAGCACCAGCCAGAGCAGGAGGGCGGCGACTTGTCCTTCACTCATGAGCGGTTCCCCCGGATGCGGCTGTCGTTGATGGCGCCGTGGCGAATGCCGGCGCAATGAAAAGAGGCCGCCCTCTGCCGGGCGGCCTCCTGTCTCAATACTTCACGTTGGGGTGATACTTGCCAAGGATGCCCTGGACCCTGTCCATGGTCTCCTTGCTGGGGGGCTTGATGCCGACCAGATCGTAGGTATCTCCCAGCACGTCCCACTTGTGCTTGCCAAGTTCGTGGTAGGGCAGCAGCTCCACCTTCTCGACGCACTCCCCCAGCTCGGCGATGAACTGGCCGAGTCCTTCTGCGCTCTCGTCATCGTCGGACCAGGTGGGCACCACCACGTAGCGGATCCACATGGTCTGACCGCGGGAGGCCAGGTAGCGGGCGAACTCCAGGGTGTACTTGTTGCTGACGTGGGTGAGGGGAATGTGCTTCTCGTCGTTGATCTGCTTGATGTCGAGCAGCACCAGATCGGTGTTGTCCAGCACCCGGTCGAGCAGCTCGTCGTAGTGACGCACGAAACCGTTGGTGTCGAGGCAGGTGTGGATCCCCTGGGCCTTGCAGGCGGTGAACAGTTCGGCGATGAACTCCTGCTGCAGCATGGCCTCGCCGCCGGAGGCGGTCACGCCACCGCCGGAGGCATTCATGAAGTGGCGATAGCTGGTGAGATCCTTCATCAGCTCGGGCACGGTGACCTCGCGGCCGCCCTGGGTGTCCCAGGTGTCCCGGTTGTGACAATACTTGCAGCGCATCAGGCAGCCCTGCATGAACACGATGAAGCGGATGCCGGGGCCGTCGACGGTCCCGCAGGTCTCGACGGAATGGATCCGGCCAATGATGTCGGTAGTGCCGGTGTCGCTGGCTTCAACGGTCGGGATCCGCTGCGTGCCGGGGGTGGCAGGTCCCTTGGATTCAACGGCGGGGATCCGGTTAATGACTGACATAGACGACTCCAATGGTGCGGACAAGGTTCGAGCGGTCGTTATTTTATGACAGAAAGCCCTATAAATCCTACCAGTTTAGCCCGCAGGGGTGGCACCCAGCAGGCTCTCCAGTGCCTTGACGGGGAGCGGCCGGCTGGTGAGGAAGCCTTGATAATGCTGGCATCCCAGGGCCTTGAGCACGGCGAGCTGCTCCTCTTCCTCCACCCCTTCGGCGGTGACGGTGAAACGAAACACCCGGGCGAGATCCAGGATGGCCTTGACGATGGCCTTGTCCTGTTCGCTGTGGACCAGGGTCTGGATGAAGCTTCTGTCGAGCTTCACCTCGTCGGCGGGCAGATCCCGCAGATAGGCCAGGGACGAGTAGCCCGTGCCGAAGTCGTCGATGGAGATGAGCAGGCCGAGGGCCTTGAGCTGGCGGATCCTGGCGATACTCTCCAGCCGGTTTTCCAGCACCACGGACTCGGTGATCTCCAGCAGCAGGCGCGACGGGGGCACCCCGGTGTCCCGCAGTATGTACTCCACCTGCTGCACGAAACCGGCGGTGTGGAACTGGCGGGCGCTGACGTTGACCGACAGATGGGGGATGGCGAGACCGTTGTTGAGCCAGAAGCTGTACTGGGCGCAGGCGGTCTTCATCACCCAGTAGCCTATCTCCTGGATCAGGGTGGTCTCCTCGGCGATGGGGATGAACTCCCCGGGTGGCACCATGGTGCCGTCGGCCTTCTGCCAGCGCAGCAGCGCCTCTATGCCCGAGAGCGTGCCGTTGTCGACCCGGTATTGGGGCTGGTAGTGCAGCACCAGCTCGTTGTTGCGCAGGGCATCGCGCAGCTGGTTGTTGAGAGAAAGCTTGCTCTTCTCTTTTTCCGCCATGGCTTCACTGAAGAAGATATGGTTGCCCTGGCCCGCGCGCTTGGCCATGTGGACGGCGGTATCGGCCTGCTGCATCAGGACAAGGTGATCCTTGTCGTCATCGCTGAACAGGCTGATCCCCACGGAGGCGCTGCAGTGCAGCTTGTGATCGCCGATGTCGAAGGGGGCACGGAAGATCCCCATCAGCTCCCGGGCAAAGTGCTCCGCCAGGATCTTGGCGGTGATATAGCCCTGGCCCAGTGCCGTGAAGAGCAGGGCAAATTCGTCACCCGAGGTGCGGGCGAGCACCAGGTTCTCCTGGGGCAGGGACTTGAGTCGCACCACCACGGCCTGGAGCAGCAGATCGCCGCAGGCGTGACCGAGGGAGTCGTTGATGGATTTGAAGTTGTCCAGATCCAGCAGCAGCAGGGCCCCCCACTGACCACTCGGGGCCTGCAGGGTGCGCTGCATGATGTCGGTCAGGCTGCGCCTGTTGTAGAGATCGCACAGGTCGTCGTAGTAGGCGAGGCGCTCGATGTGGCGGGCGGTCTCCTTCTCCTGGGTGATGTCGTGGAAGCTGCAGACGAAGTGGCTGATCTCCTCCTCCTCGTCCTTGACCCCGCTCACCATGAGCCGCACCGGGAAGAGGTGTCCCCCCCTGTGCAGGCATTGTTCCTCCCCGAGCCAGTATCCCTGCCGGTTGACCGCCGCGATCACCTCCTCCTTGAGGGTGTCGCCATAGTAGGTGGGCCTCAGGGCGTCGATGTGCAGGCCCAGCATCTCCTCGCTGGCAAAGCCGGTGATGCGGCTGAAGGAGGCATTGACCTTGAGGATGATGCCCCCGTGATCCATCACCAGCAGGCCGTCGTGGGTGTTGAAGGCCACTTCGGCCAGGCGCAGGGCATCGTCATTGGCCAGGCGCTGCAACTCGCTGGCGGCCCGCTCGCGCTGTTCGTAGAGGACGTCCAGCAGGGGCGCGGGATCGGCCAGGGGGGTGGCGAGCAGCAGGGTGAGCTGCCCCAGGGGGAGACCATTTGGCCCCGGGAAGGGGATGCCGACATAGGCCTTGGCGTCGAGGGCCAGCAGCTGGCTGGACTGGGGATAGCGCAGGGCCAGATCTTCCACGTAGAGGCTCTGCCCGTGCTGGAAGATCTCCCGGCCCGGGCCGATGTCCATGGGCATGGGTTTGACGACGGCGAAGGCATCCCCCTCCACCACGCAGCGGGGAATGAGCCAGAGATCCTGGCCGCGAGGCTGAAACTCGCCGATCCAGCCCCTGTGGGCACCGCTCAGGCCCATGGCCCAGCGCAGCAGGGCGCGGCAGTAATCGTTGCCGGTCAGGTTGGCAAGCCCCGGGGGAGGCGCGAGGTCCGGGGCGTCGGTCGCCACGGGGTCCGGCTGCCAGTGGCCGAGCAAACGGGCGCAATGACGCACCAGTTGCAGGGTGTCATCGCTGATGAGGGTGCTCTCGGCATACTCCAGGCTGAGCACGCCGATGAGCTTCTCCTGCTCCAGCAAGGCGCCGTCCAGGCGGGAGCAGACATTGGCATCGGCCAGATAGTAGTGCTGGCTCAACATGGGCTGGTGGGCCGCCTCCGAGAAGCTCAGGGCGCCCCGGGCGCGCAGGGCCCGGATGTAGCGGCTGTCTCCGCGAATGGCACCGAGCGCGTCCACCCCCAGGGTGAACACCGGGGTCAGCTGCTCGCCGCCAAGGGCGCCATGGGCCTGGTAGTGCCAGAGGATCAGGCGATCGGCCCCCAGGCACTCCTTGAGGCTCTCCAGCATGGCGTCATACTGCTGCTGGCTGGCCATCTGGCTCAGGCGCGGCAGTTGCAGGGACAGGCTGGCGGCGCTCTCCTGGGACTGGGTCTGCAGGCAGATGAGCCAGAAGGCGTCCTGCTCGTGGGAGAGGGAAATGTGCCAGAGGAGGGCGTCAAAGCGCAGCACCAGCTTGCCCCCCTTGCCGCTGGCCAGCCGCTGCTCGATGGGTTGGCGCAGGGCGTCCGGCAATTGGGCCGGCCAGGCACTGCGGGGCTCGTCGAGCCAGTGGAGCGGCGTCTGCATCACATCGGTCAGGGCGACCAGCCGTTGACTACGGGTATCCAGGCGGAAAAACAGGGGCGCCTGGCTGGCGGTCGGAAGATGGCTGAGCGCGGTAGACGACATGAACTGACACTATCCTGTTGAGCAATTGTCGGAGGGCAAGAATACTGCAAATCCGTGGCAAACAAAATTTCATTGAATTCTAAATTAGATAAGTCTAATTTATTGGCCATTTCCTGTTGAGTGGAGTCTTGCAGATGAAACGGATCCTGATTGTGGGTGGTGTGGCCGGGGGGGCGTCCGCCGCCGCCCGTGCCCGCCGTTTGAGCGAAGAGGCGGAGATTGTGATGTTCGAGCGGGGCGAGTTCGTGAGCTTCGCCAACTGCGGTCTGCCTTATCATATCGGGGGGGATATCCCGGATCGGGATGCCCTGCTGCTGCAAACACCGCAAAGCTTCAAGCGCCGGTTCAACGTGGATGTGCGGGTGTTTCACGACGTCATCGAGATAGACAGGGCCGGCAAGAGCCTGCTGGTGCGCAACCTGCTGAGCGGCGAAGAGCGGCGCGAAGCCTACGACGTGCTGCTGCTGAGCCCGGGTGCGGCCCCCATCCGGCCTCCGTTCCCCGGCATTGACAGCCCGGGTGTGCACACCTTGCGCAATATTCCCGACATGGACCGCATTCTGGCGGCGCTGGCGCACGATCAGCCGCGCCACGTCACCGTGGTGGGAGGCGGTTTCATCGGGCTTGAGATGATGGAGGCGTTGCACCAGCGCAAGCTGGACGTCACCTTGCTGGAGCTCTCCGATCAGGTGATGGCGCCGGTGGATAAAGAGATGGCCAACATGCTCCATGCCCGTATCCGGGAGGAGGGCATCGATCTGCGCCTGCGCACCGGCCTCTCGGCCATCGAGAGCCTGGATGTGCTGGCGGAAAAAACCGCTGCCGTGGCCACAGAACAAAGGGGTGGATTACGCCTGACCTTGAGTGATGGCACCCGGCTCGATACCGGGCTGCTGATCCTCGCCATCGGCGTCAAGCCCGAGACGCTGCTCGCCGCCAAGGCGGGGCTGGAGCTGGGACCGCGGGGCGGCATCAAGGTGGATGCGGGCATGCGCACCTCGGATCCCTGCATCTTCGCGGTGGGGGATGCGGTGGAGGAGATCGATTTTGTCACCGGCGAGTCCGTGCTGATCCCGCTGGCGGGCCCCGCCAACCGCCAGGGGCGCATCGCCGCCGACAACATGCTGGGGCGAAGCGAAACCTACAAGAAGACGCAAGGGACCGCCATCTGCAAGCTGTTCGATCTGGCGGTGGCGAGCACGGGGCTGAACGAGAGGCGGCTGGTGCAGCTGGGGCTGCCGTTCGAGAAGGTCTATGTCCACCCGGGCAGCCACGCCGGTTACTACCCCGGTGCCCACCCGGTCAGCCTCAAGCTGCTGTTTGCCCCCGATGGCAAGATTTACGGCGCCCAGGCCATCGGCAAGGACGGGGTAGACAAGCGCATCGACGTGCTGGCGGTGGCCCAGCGCGCCGGTCTCACCGTGTTTGATCTGCAGGATCTGGAGCTCACCTATGCACCGCCCTTCGGCTCGGCCAAGGATGTGATCAACATGGCGGGCTTTGTGGCAAGCAACCACTTGAAGGGGGATACCCTGCTCTGCCACGCAGCCGAGGTCGAGGCCCGTCACCCCAATCAGCAGGTGCTGGACGTGCGCAATGGCCCCGAACTCGACAAGCTTGGTCGCATCCCGGGCGCCTTGCACATCCCCCTCGATGAGCTGCGCGGCCGCCTCCATGAGCTGCCCAGGGATAAAGAGCTGCTCATCAGCTGCCAGGTGGGTTTGCGCGGTCACGTGGCCTGTCGCCTGCTGAGCCAGCACGGCTTCAAGGTGAAGAACCTCTCCGGCGGCTTCAAGACCTGGCAGATGGCGGTAATGGAGTAACTCGTCACAGCCACAAGCGAGCGCCGACCCCAGGGTCGGCGCTGTTGCATCTGGCGGAGGCTGCCGGCGTTTTAACTGCAATGAGTTTTGTGTCAAGCGAGCCTGATCCCTTATCCTGTTGGCTATTGCGCTGCACTGGCAGCGAGCCAATCAGGGATGACATTTTATGCGCCGCGTCGACTCTCACCCTCGCTTCTCTTGTTCCTCACCGCAACAGACGGCCGTCCCCGGGCGCCGCTGGTCGGCCCTGCTGCTGGCGGGGCTCACTGCGCTGCTGCTGGCCGGTTGTGGCCCCGACAAGCCTGCCAGCCAGGTACCGACCACCGAATCCACTGCCCGGCAGGAGGCAGGGGAGCCGAGTTCAGTCGTGCAAGCCAATGCACGCCAATACCGCGATGCCCCGGCGCTGGCCCTGGTCTTCTCCGGCCCCTTGGTGCCCAAGGCAAACTGGCAGAGCTGGCTTTCTGTGAGTGAAGGGGGCAAGCAGGTGCAGGGGGAGTGGATCCTCGCCGACGATGGTCGCACCCTCTATTTCCCGAACGTGCAACCCGACAAACGCTACGAGGTGAGCCTCAAGGCGGGGCTGGGCCCATCCCCCCAGAGCTGGACTCTCAAGACCCGGCCGCTGGAGGCGGGGGCGTCGTTTACCGCGAGCGGCATGGTATTGCCGCTGCGCGACGAGCTGCGCCTGCCCATCAGCGCGGTCAATGTGGATGAGGTCAATATCGACTTCTTCCGGGTCGATGCGGAGTATCTGCCCCGTTTCCTGGCCGAGTATCGCCCCGGTGCCGGCATGGGCAACTGGGAACTTGAACAGATCACCAAGCGGGCCAAGCGGGTGTTCAGCGGCCGCTATGCGCTGGAGCTCGATGCCAACCGGCGCGAGACCCGCCTCATCAATGTGAAGGAGCCGCAGCTGGCGGAGGCTGGCGTCTACTTTGCGGTAATGTCCCCCCTTGGCAACTACGACTGGCGCAAGGAGACCACCTACTTTGCGGTGAGCGACATGGGGCTCAGTGCCCGCCGTTACCGCGATGAGCTGGAGGTGTTCGTCAGCTCCCTGGCCAGCGCCGACCCCCTCAAGGATGTGCAGCTCTCCCTGCTCGACCAGAAGGGCAACCGGCTGCAGGTGCAAACCACCGACCCCCAAGGTCATCGCCGCTTCGATCAGGTGCAGGGGGCTCGCCTGCTGCTGGCCGAGCAGGGCAACCATCTGGCGGTGCTGCGCCTCGATGGGGCGGCCCTCGATCTCTCCACCTTCGATCTCGGCACCCAGCCCTGGCAGGCCCAACAGCTCTATCTGTTCAGCGGGCGCGATCTCTATCGCCCCGGCGAGCGGCTCGACAGCGAGATCCTGCTCAAGGGGCAGGATGGCCAGCTGCTGCCGGGCATGGCGGTGGAGCTGGAGGTGAAACAGCCGGACGGCCAGCTGCTCGAACAAAAGCGCCTGCTGCCGGACAATTTGGGCGCGGCCCACTACGGCCTGCATCTGCTGGAGGATGCGCCGCTCGGGCGCTGGACCATCAACCTCAAGACTGCCGCCGGTAGCCGCTTCGAGTGGCCTTTTCTGGTGGAGGAGTTTCTGCCGGAGCGGCTGAAACTGCAGCTTGGCAAGGGGCCGGATGGGGAAGTGACGAGTCTGGACGCCGCCCTCACTTTGCCGCTGCAAGGGGACTATCTCTACGGCGCACCAGCGAGCGCCACCAAGGCCAAGGCGGAGGTGAAGTTAAGCCGCGCCACCATGCCCTTTACCCAGTGGCAGGAGTTCACGCTGGGTGACGTGCTGCTCGCCGAGCAGGCCAAGGATCTCGAGCCTCTCAATCTCACCCTTGATGCGCAGGGGCAGGGGACTTTTTCGCTTGCTGATGAGCTCGATGGGGTGCGTGCCCTCGGGCCGCTGGAGGTGGCTTATAGGGTGTCGCTTTCCGAACCCGGCGGCCGCGCCGTCAATCGCAGCCGCACCCAGTATGGCTGGCCCGCCGGCAGCCAGTGGCCGGCACTCAAGGCCGATTTCGTGGCGGATCGGGTAGAAGGGGGCAAGCCGCTCCCCTTCCAGATCCTCAACCTCGATGAGCAAGGCCAGCCGGTGGCGGGGGCGGTGAAGGTGCGCCTTATCAACGAGTACCGCGACTACTACTGGCACTACGCCGATGGGGAGGGGTGGAAGTACGAGTTCAACAGCCAGCCCTATCTGGAGCAGGAGCAGACCCTGCAGCTGGATGGCAAGGGGCCGACCCTGCTCACGCTGCCACTGGCGGCGGGCTGGTATCGGTTGGAGGTGGAGAACAGTCAGGGCCATCAATCGAGCCTGCGGGTGGAGATCGGCAGCTACGCCTGGGGCGGCGGTGGCGAGCAGGCACGGCCCGACAAGATCGCCATCACTCTCGACAAGCGCGCCTATCAGGCCGGGGACAAGGCCAAAGTGACGCTGGTGGCCCCGCGCCCCGGCAAGGGGTTGCTGCTGGTGGAAGATGGTGACGGCCTGCGCTGGTGGCAGCGCATCGAGCTCAAGGGCGCCGATGGCGATGCCAAGGATGCCCGCGGCGAGTTCGAGATCCCGGTCAGCCCCGAGTGGCTGCGCCATGATCTGCATATCTCGGCCCAGATCGCCGCGCCAGACAGTGACTCAAAGCCGGTGAGCCAAAAGAGTGTGCAGAGCCTGCGATCGGTCGGTCTGGTGCCGCTCACCCTGGATCGGGAAGCGCGTCGTCTGCCGCTCACCCTGAGCGCGCCGGACAAAGCGGTGCCGCTCACCCGGCTGGAAGTGACCGCCACCTCCACCCCCAACAGTCAGGGCCGCGTGGTGCTGGCGGCGGTGGATCGGGGCGTGCTCAATATCAGCGACTACCGGCCACTCGACCCGTTCGAGATCTTCTTTGGTCGCAAGCGCTTCGCCCAAGACTTGTTCGACAACTACGGCCAGGTGATCCCGCCGCAAGATGGCAAGCTGGCTCGCCTCAACTACGGGGGTGACCGGGCGCCGCTGAAAAAGGGCGGCGCGCTGGAGAGCCGGGTCGAGATCGCCGCGCTCTGGAGCGGCGAGGTGAGTTTTGATGAGAGCGGCAAGGCGGTGATCCCGCTCGATCTGCCCAACTTCAACGGCGAGCTGGCGCTGATGGCGCTGGCCTGGAACGAACAGCAGGTGGGCGAGGCCGAGCGCGCCGTCAAGGTGGTGGCGCCGCTGGTGGCAGAGATCGGCTGGCCGCGCTTTGGCGCCAGAGGGGATGAGACCCGGGCCCTGGTGCAGCTGCGCAATATGAGCGGTGAGGATCAGACCCTCTCCCTTGCCTGGACCCTCAACGGCGGGCTGAAAGCAAACGGCGAGCTGCCCGGCACCCTGGCCCTTAAAAACGGCGAAGAGCAGTGGCTGACCCTGCCGCTCACCGTGACCGGGGCGAGCGGCAGGGTCAGCCTGCAGTTGGCTGCCAGCGGCAAGGATTTTGCCATCAGCCGCGACTGGACTTTGCCGCTGCGTTCCCCCTGGCCTGCCGAGACTCGCCAGCGCTACCAGATGCTGGCTCCCGGCCAAGAGATGAGCTTTGCGCCAGCTGAGCTGGCCGGGCTGGATCGTGCCAATCTGCAGGGGCTGCTCAGCCTCTCCGGCACTCCCCCCTGGGATCCGGCAGCCCAGTGGCAGGCGCTGGCCGACTACCCCCATGCCTGTCTGGAGCAGACCTTGTCCCGTGCCTGGCCTTACTTGCTGACCACAGCCGATGAGCGGGCCGTCTGGCGCAAACCCGCAGAGGGCAAGAAAGCGGCGAGTGAGGCGGATGTGCAACGCGCCCTGCTGCAACGGCTGCAGCGGTTGCAACTGCCAAGCGGCGGTTTTGGCCTGTGGGATGGTCGCTCCGACGAGGAGCAGTGGCTCACCGCCTATGCCGCCGACTATCTGCTGGCGCGCAAGGAGGCGGGCGACGCCGTGCCGGAGGCGATGCTCAATCAGGCGCTGAACCGGTTGCAGAGCTATCTTACCGACAGTCAGTATGGTGAGCGCTGGAGCAGTGCCCCCGAGCACAGCCGGCTGGCCTATCAGGCCTACAGTGCCTATGTGCTGGCCCGGGTGGGCAAGGCGCCGCTCGCTACCCTGCGCCTTGTCTGGGAGCAGCAGGCCGATCACGCCCGCTCGGGTTTGCCGCTCTTGCACCTCTCGCTGGCCCTCTCGGCCATGGGGGATGAGCAGAACGCCGCCAAGGCCCTCAGCCGGGCATTGGCGACCGAGCGCGGGGACGATTATCTGGGGGATTACGGCTCGCCGCTGCGCGACCAAGCCCTTGAGCTCTCCCTGCTGCGCCAGCACAAGCTGGCTGCGGAGCGTTGGCCGGCCCTCAGTGGCAAAGTGGCCGACACCCTGGCTCACCGTCAGTGGCTCAGCACCCAGGAGCGGCTCGCCCTGCTGCGACTCGCCCGCTTCGATCCGGCCGTCGACTGGCAGGCCAGGGTAACCTCCTCTCTTGGCAGTGGATCCCTGAGCGGTTCGGTTCCGCTGCAGCAGGGTGCCCCCGAGGCACTGGCGGCGAGCTCTGTCACCAACGAGGGCAAGGGCTCGCTCTATGTGCAGCGCACCCTGGTCGGTTACCCCGAGCAGGCGCCGGCACGGATCAGCAAGGGAATGAGCGTGACCCGCAGCTGGTTCAACAGCGACGGTCAGCGTTTTGACCCGACCAAGGTGAAGGTCGGCGATCTGGTGGTGGTGCGGCTCAATGTCAGCAGTGAATCGGCGGTGCCCGATGCCCTGCTGGTGGAGATGGTGCCCGCCGGCTTCGAGCTGGAGAACCCGGCCCTTGGCAACAGCATCAAGCTCGAAGAGCTCTCCATCGAGGGGAAACCGGCGTGGCAGAGCGAGTGGAACGACTACCTCAAGCATCAGGAGTTTCGCGATGACCGCTACACGGCGGCGCTGGATCTGAGCGAGGGGAGCAACCAGCAACTGGTCTACCTGATGCGGGCGGTGACGCCGGGTCGCTATCAGGTGCCGCCGACCCAGGTGGAGGATATGTACCGACCCGAGATCCGGGCTGTGGGTGAGGATATCCACGAGGTGCGTATCTCTGAGTAACAAACCCTCCCTTGAGCGGGTTCGCCCGCTCACTTTCTGGCAGCGTGGCTGGCTGAGCCTGGGTCGCACTGGCCGCGCTTGCTTGCATTGGCTTGGTGGCCTGCCACGTTGGCTGCGCTTTTCGGTGCTGGGCGTTGTAGTACTGCTCCTGTCATTGCTGGCGCTGGATCGACTATGTCCGCCGCCGCCACTCGATCCTGCCTACGCGCGGGTGGTGCTCGACATGAAGGGGCGACCGCTGCGCGCCTTTGCCGATACCAGCGGCGTGTGGCGCTACCCCGTGACCCTGGAGCAGGTCTCCCCCCGCTATATCGAGGCGCTGCTGGGCTACGAGGATCGCTACTTCTGGCGTCATCCCGGGGTCAATCCGGTGGCCATGGTGCGCGGGATCTGGCAGTGGCTGCATTACGGACGCGCTGTGTCGGGGGGCTCGACCCTCACCATGCAGGTGGCGCGCCTTATCGAGCCCTACCACAGGAGCGTGCCCGGCAAGCTGCGCCAGATGGCCCGTGCGCTGCAGCTGGAGTGGCACTATGACAAGCGCACCTTGCTTACCGTCTACCTCAACCGGGCACCGTTTGGCGGCAATCTGGAGGGGGTGCAGGCGGCAAGTTTTGCCTATCTCGGCAAGAGTGCAGCCAAGCTGACCTATGCCGAGGCGGCGCTCTTGGCGGTGCTGCCGCAGGCTCCCAGCCGCAACCGGCCGGACCGGCATCCCGAGCGGGCCCGCACCGCCCGCGACAAGGTGATGCAGCGGCTGGTTGCACAGGGCGTTTGGCCCGAACAGGTATGGTTGGAGGGACGCATCGAGCCGGTGCTGGCCCGCGGTCACTTCACGCCGATGGAGGCGCCGCTGTTTGCCCGCCTCGCCGCCGACCATCAGGCCGGGGCCCTGGTGCACACCACCATAGACGGGGATCTGCAGCGCTGGCTGGAGGGGCGGGTGGCGAGCTATATCCGTCGCTTCCCCGAACAGACCTCAGCGGCGTTGCTCCTGGTCGACAACAAAACCATGGCGGTGCGCGCCTATGTGGGCAGCGCCGAGTATGGCAATTTGCGTCGCCACGGTTACCTCGACATGGTGCAGGCGATCCGCTCTCCCGGCTCTACGCTGAAGCCCTTCATCTACGGTCTGGCGATGGACGAGGGGCTGGTGCACTCGGCCTCTCTGCTCTCCGATGCGCCAAGGCTGGGCTCGGACTATCGCCCCGCCAACTTCTCCGGTGCCTTTCAGGGACCGGTGACCCTGGCCCAAGCGCTGCAGCAATCCCTCAACGTGCCGGCGGTGCAGGTGCTGGAGGCGCTGGGGCCGGACAAACTGGTCAGCCGTCTCGACAACGCCGGGGTGAGGCTGGCCCTTTCCGACAAGCCTAATCCGGCCATCGCGCTGGGGGCAGCGGGCATTCGACTCGAGCAGCTGGTGGCGCTCTACAGCGCACTGACCCGGCAGGGGCAGGTGGCGATGCCGGTCTGGCTGGCGGGGCAGCAGGCGGTGTCACGCCCCTTGCTGAGCCCGGGGGCCGCCTGGATCATCTGGCAGATATTGAGCGCCCAGGGGCGCGCGGATCAGCCCTTTGCCAGTGAGGCGACCGGCCGGGTCAACCGGCTGGCCTGGAAGACCGGCACCAGCTATGGCTATCGCGACAGCTGGGCCATGGGGGTCTCCGGTCGCTGGACCATCGGCGTCTGGCTTGGTCGCCCCGATGGCACCCCCATGCCCGGCTTTTATGGACAGAGCGCGGCAGTGCCACTGCTGCTTTCTGTCTATTCGCGGCTCTCGGACAACAGCCCCCTGCCGGCACAACCCAACACGGTGAGCGAAGCGGAGATCTGCTGGCCCTTGGGGCGCAAGGGGAGCGCGACCCTGCCTGAGGCCTGTTTGCAGCATCAGAGCGCCTGGTTGCTGGAAGGGCGCGACCCTCCCACCTTGCCGGATCCCATGGATTGGCCCTCGCCGCTGCGCCAGGTCGCACTGACCGCCGCGGGCAAGCCGACTCTGACCCGTTGCCCCGATGCAGCGCAATCTGGTTTTCGGGCCCTCTGGCCCTTGTCGCTGGAGCCTTGGCGAACACCCGGCGAGCGGCGTCAGGCGCTGCTTGCCAGGGGCTGCGCGGGGGAGGGGCAGAGCGCCGAGCAGCAGGCCCCCATCCGCATCCTGGCACTGGGGGAGGGCAACCTTATCCGCAGTCAGCGCTATCGGTTGCAGCCCAGGGTGCTGGGCGGTGTCGGCAAGCCGGCATGGTTTCTCAACGGCCAGCGGCTGCGCTGGGACGGGGATCAAGTAGTGAGCAAGGTGGGCCGCTATCAGCTGGTGGTGGTGGATGAGGCGGGAAACAGCGATCGCATCGAGTTTCGGCTGGAAAACCCCTCCTGAGGGCGTGGTGAGCGCCAGAATATTGACGGCATCGGTGATGGTCCCGATGCCGTCAGTTGATTGTCGATTCCCCGGCAGAGGCGGGGAGTCAGGGCTTGACCTGCCCCAGCCGGGTGAAGAAATGCCGGCTCTTGCGCTGGTGGAAGTGGCTCTTCTTGATGGGATGAAACACCAGGTCGCTCTGTGGGTGACTCCCCTTGAGGTGGTGGATCATCGCCATGGCCGGTAAGCCAGTACTGACGAGCGTGGTGAGCGGCAGGGTGACGGTCTCGGGTCCCAGCAAGGGTGTGAACCCCTGCTGGGCCTGCTCGAAGCGGGTCAACACGGCGGGTTCGGCGTAGCCGCTGCCCAGCATGGCGAGCAGGGCATCGAGCGCCTGATTAAACTCGGCCAGCTGCTGGCGAAAGCCGCTGCGGCTGCGCAGGGCGATCAGCTCTGCAAACGGGATGTCGCTCAAGTGAGTGGGCACTTGCAGCGGGATCTCCAGATGGAAGCAATCCTGACCACCGCGGTTGTGATAGCGGGATTCAAGCAGGTGGAGCAGCCGGTCCAGATAGTCGTGATCGGTAATCAGCGCCCCGTCATTGGCGAGAGCCCACTCACGGGCGAGGCGCATGGAGAGCAGGTTGGCAAAGCGGCGCGCCATTCTGATCCCCCCTTCATCCTGCGTCGCAAAGCCGTGGGTCAGACAAAACCCGTGCAGCCGTTCCAGTCCCGCCTGAGCCGGGCAGAAGCAGTCGTGGTTGGGGGCTGAACGCCAGCGGGCGATGAGCTCCCTGTTGCCAAACACCTTGTGGCGGACAAAATCGGGGGCGACCAGGCCAGCAATCTGGCTCTCCACCTGGGGCGTGATATGGGCGAAGAAGGCGGGTTGTGGCGGCTCGGCCAGCAGGTCGGTTTGCTGGCGCAGGGTCTCCAGCAGGGCGGTGAGACCGCTCTTATCACTGACGGTGAAGACGAAGGCGAGCCGCTCCAGATAGAGCAGGGCAAACTTGAGCCAGAGCTCGTCGCGTACCTCCATGCCGGGGTAGTAGATATGGGTATTCATGGATGCTGTGTTGCCAGGATGCAGGGGTGGGAATATACGCATGATTGCCCGGATGCGGCAAACTTTGCGTGGGGGAATGTGAGCGGCCGCTCATGCAGTAGGCGCTGGTCACAAAGTTCTGATATAATTCGCGCCCTTAAATCAAGGCCACCCGAGTCATTACCATGAAGTTCATTATCAAGCTGTTCCCTGAAATCACCATCAAGAGCAAGTCGGTTCGCCAGCGCTTCATCAAGATCCTGCAGGGCAATATCCGCAATGTCCTGCGCCGCTTCGACGACGATGCCCGGGTGCGGATGGATTGGGACAAGCTGATCGTGAGCTCCCGCAATGACCAGTTCCGCGAGCAGGCCATCGAAGCCCTGGCCTGCATCCCCGGCATTCAGGCCTTCCTCGAGGTGCAGGCCAGCAAGTTTACCGACCTGCACGACATCTTCGAGCAGGTGAAAGCCGTCTGGGGTGATCAGCTCGAGGGCAAGACCTTCTGCGTGCGTGCCAAGCGCCACGGCAAGCACGAATTCTCCTCGCTGGAGATTGAACGCTACGTGGGCGGCGGTCTCAACCAGCACTGCGTGAGCAACGGTGTGCGCCTCAAGAACCCGGATGTGAAGATCAACCTCGAGATCGATGGCGAGGAGCTCTTCATCGTCAGCGCCATCCACCAGGGGCTGAGCGGCATGCCCATCGCCACCCAGGAAGATGTGCTGAGCTTGCTCTCCGGCGGGTTTGACTCGGGTGTCGCCTCCTTCCAGTTCATCAAGCGCGGCTGCCGGGTGCACTACTGCTTCTTCAATCTGGGTGGGGCGGCTCACGAGATTGGCGTCAAGCAGGTGGCCTATCACCTGTGGAACCGTTTCGGCTCCTCCCACCGGGTGCGCTTCACCGCGGTGGATTTCGAGCCCGTGGTGGCCGAGATCCTCGAGAAGATCGACAACGGCCAGATGGGGGTGGTGCTCAAGCGGATGATGATGCGTGCCGCTGCCAAGGTGGCCGACGAGTTCCAGATCCCGGCCCTGGTGACCGGCGAGTGCGTTGGTCAGGTTTCCAGCCAGACCCTCACCAACCTGAACGTCATCGACCGGGTGACCGACAAGGTGATCCTGCGCCCGCTCATCACCTGGGACAAGCCGGACATCATCAGCGAAGCCCGCCGCATCGGCACCCTGGAGTTCGCGGAGACCATGCCGGAGTATTGCGGCGTGATTTCCAAGAAGCCGACCGTGAAGGCCGAGCTCTCCCGCATCGAGGCGGAAGAGGAGAACTTCGACTTTGCCATTCTGGACAAGGTGGTGGCCGAGGCCCGTTACCTCGACATTCGTCGCATCGGTGAAGAGACCGCTGCCGAGGTGCAGGAGGTGGAGACCACCGCCGAGAGCGGTGACGACGAGGTGATCCTGGACATTCGCTCCATGGAGGAGCATGACGACAAGCCGCTGGTGGTGGAAGGGCGCGAGATCATGCATATCCCCTTCTTCAAGCTGGCCACCGCCTTTGGTGACTTGCCGAAAGAGAAGACCTACCTGCTCTATTGCGATCGTGGCGTGATGAGCAAACTGCAGGCGCTTTACCTGAAAGAGAAGGGCTTTGCCAACGTCAAGGTCTACCGTCCGTGATGTGACGGCAAGACGCGTATAAAAAATCCGGCCAAGGCGCCGGATTTTTTATTTCACTCGGATGAAGGTAGACGCTCAGGGGCAGGGGACCGGGGTGAAGGTTTCCTGACCCTGACAGCGCCAGCCCATCTCGGCCTGACGCATCTGCCACAGGTTGTTGCTGCGAAACAGGGTCAGGATGTAGAGCATGTCGCTACGCTGGCCATCAAGGGCCACCGAGAGCACCAGATCGTTGTCCAGCTGTTGAGCATGGATACGGGTGGGTACATCTTCATGGCCCACGAAGCGGCGAGCCACTTCGCGATAGTCGTTGACCCAGCCTTGCTGACTGCTGCTCGCCTGACGGATCTGCTGGTTGAACTGCTGCACCGGGGTGGATGCCAGACGCCCGAACAGGGCCTGTGCCCCCGCATGAGCCGCTGCCACCATCATCAGAACAAGTGTGGTAATGAGCCCAAGTTTTTGCATGAGGTTTTCCGGCTTGAAACGACCCCTGTATGACAACAGAAAAGCCGGCTTGGTTCAATCTTGTCCCTGCCGGGATGGGATCTCGCCCACTCTGAGGCTTCTCAGTTGCGCTGCAGCGAGAAGGTGGGCAGGGAGAGGTGCCAGTAGATGGCCGCCACCCGCAGACCAAACACCCCGAGCATGCTGATGAGCATGGCGCTGACCCTCTCTACCCCGACCTCCAGCGACAGGGTATAGAGGATGCCGCCCAGAATGCAGGCGGTGGCGTAGATCTCCTTTTGCAGCACCATGGGCACCTCCCGGGCCAGCACGTCACGGATCATGCCGCCCGCAACCCCCGTCATGGTGCCCATGATCACCGCAATGAGCCCGGGTGTGCCGAAATTGAGGGCCTTCTGGGCACCGATCACGGTAAAGAGCGCCAACCCAAAGGCGTCTGCCACCGGCAGCACATACCAGGGCATGCGACGGGGCAGTTTGACCATCCACATGCCGATGAGCGCCGTGGCAATGACCACCCAGATATAGAGGGGGTCGCGCACCCAGAAGACGGGGGTTGCCCCCAGGATCATGTCGCGGATGGTGCCACCCCCGATGGCGGTGACCGCCGCCAGCACCATGACACCGAAACCGTCCATCCTGAGGCGGCCCGCCACCAGTACGCCCGAAAACGCGAATACCGCAGTACCAAACATGTCGCTGATGTAAACGATCTGCTCAACCAGAGTCTGCATGGAGAACAACTCACGTCCAATAGATGATGGGGCGGCGATTTTAGGGGCAAGGTGTGGGGATGAGCAATGCTGGCGTGCAAAAGTGGGAGCCAGCGCCGGTTTCTGGGAGACGGGTGGAGAGTGACCACAACGCCATGTCTGGTGCGGGGCCCGGGCCTCTGCTCGTGGGTGTGCAGCGCACCATGGCAAAAAACTCCGATTTTTTTCTCAAGAGTGGGGGATAGAGGCCGATATATAGGTTAGGCGGCAATTACTGCCATAAAGGCAGAAAAAAGAAATTAAAGTCTTACTAAAAGACGCCGTTAACTAAACATATCAGGCACAAAACAAAATAAAGCCTGAGTGAATTAAAGTTAAATTTTAATAGCTTAGGAGAAGAATCATGAGTCTGTATATCAATACCAACGTTTCATCGCTCAACGCTCAGCGTAACATGATGAACAGCACCAAATCCCTGGATACCTCCTACACCCGTCTGGCCTCTGGCCTGCGCATCAACAGCGCCAAGGACGATGCGGCAGGTCTGCAGATCTCCAACCGTCTGACCTCCCAGATCAACGGTCTGGACCAGGGCAACCGCAACGCCAACGACGGCATCTCCCTTGCTCAGACTGCTGAAGGGGCGATGGATGAAGTGACCGGTATGCTGCAACGCATGCGTACCCTGGCTCAACAATCCGCCAACGGTTCCAACTCCGCCAAGGATCGTGAAGCCCTGCAAAAAGAAGTGGATCAGCTGGGGGCCGAGATCAACCGTATCTCCACTGCAACCACCTTCGCAGGGACCAAGCTGCTTGATGGTTCATTTAGCGGTACTTTCCAAGTAGGTGCTGATGCCAACCAGACCATCAGCTTCAGCCTGAGTCAGGCCAACGGTTTCAGTATCTCTGGAATCGCAGCGGCAGCGAACACCACGGTAACGGCAGCAAGTGGTGGTACCCTTGCGGTCGATGCCATTTTCACTAACGGAGCTGCAGCTGGCGGTATCAGCATCAGTACCCAGACCAACGCCCAAAACGTGCTGGCGGCGGTTGATTCCATGCTGACCGTGGTCGACAGCAAGCGTGCCGAACTGGGTGCGGTGCAAAACCGTCTGGACTCCACCATTCGCAACCAGGCTAATATCTCGGAAAACGTCTCTGCCGCTCGATCCCGTATCCGCGATGCAGACTTTGCGACCGAGACCGCCAACATGACCAAGCAGAACATCCTGCAACAGGCGGCTTCCAGCATCCTGGCCCAGGCCAACCAGCGTCCCCAGTCTGCACTCTCCCTGCTGCAGAACTAAGGTCCTGATGCCGAGAAAAAGAAAAGGGCGGTTGTTCAGGCCGCCCTGGTAAACAAGATGGAACAATGGGGTGTTCGGATTTACGCCTTGTTCTATCGAAAGAGAAGTTCTCTTATTGGTATACCCCTCGAGTGTTGCGCAGATCGTTCACTCTGTCACCCTCGAGGTTGTTCTCCTGAGCGTAAGCTCTTCTTTGGCCGACATTGTCGGCCTTTTTTATGGGCGCCGAAAAAATGGCGACACAGAAAACACTGCACAACCCATGCCAATTTATGGCATCAGATATGAAAAAGGCGGGAGAGGATCAAGGGAGGGGGAAATGAAGTGGCCGATGGGCTACCAAGGCTCCGCTTTCTCACTTTAGTGACCTGGTATGCATAAATTGTTTTAAAGGTTCTGAGAGGCAGGCCGTTACAGAAGATGAAGCAAATCGAGGGGTGTTCGGAAAACCAACATTTGCGCAACTGCGGGTCCGATGTCCGTTCAAACAGAGGGCCCGCCAGATGAGACAGACCGTTCAATCTGTCCATCTGAACGGTGGGAACCTGATTGTGTATGACACAACACACAGGGCCCGCAGTTCCTTGTTCATCAGGAGAGACCTTTTATGGCCATGTTTATCAACACCAACACTTCATCACTGAACGCCCAGCGTAACTTGATGAACACCACCAAGTCGTTGGATACCTCTTACACCCGTCTGGCCTCCGGCCTGCGCATCAACAGCGCCAAGGATGATGCGGCGGGTCTGCAGATCTCCAACCGTCTGACCTCCCAGGTAAACGGCCTGGACCAGGGCAACCGCAACGCCAACGATGGCATCTCTCTGGCGCAGACCGCTGAAGGGGCCATGGACGAAGTGACAGGCATGTTGCAACGCATGCGTACTCTGGCACAACAATCTGCCAACGGCTCCAACTCCGCCAAGGATCGCGAAGCTCTGCAGAAGGAAGTGGATCAGCTGGGCTCCGAGATCAACCGCATCTCCACCGATACCACCTTCGCTGGCACCAAGCTGCTGGATGGAAACTATAATGGCAGCTTCCAGGTAGGGGCGGATGCCAACCAGACCATCAGCTTCAGCCTTTCTCAAGCTGGGGGTTTTAGCATTTCCGGTATTTCTGCTGCAGCGAACACTACTGTGACGGCAGCGAGTGGTGGCACTCTTGCCGTGAGCACCATCTTCTTGAGTGGTAGTGCGGGTGGCATCAGTATCAGTACTCAGACTAATGCGCAAAACGTACTGGCCGCCGTCGATTCCATGTTGGGTATCGTGGACAGCAAGCGTGCCGAGCTGGGTGCGGTGCAGAACCGGCTGGATTCGACCATTCGCAACCAGTCCAATATCTCGGAAAACGTCTCTGCCGCTCGCTCCCGTATCCGTGATGCAGACTTCGCCACCGAGACTGCCAATATGACCAAGCAGAACATCCTGCAACAGGCGGCTTCCAGCATCCTGGCTCAGGCCAATCAGCGTCCGCAGTCGGCCCTGTCGCTTCTGGGCTGATGACATATGACAGGGCGGCAGTCCATGCCGCACTGCTCTAAAAAGGAAGCATTTTATGCTTCCTTTTTTATTGAACCCCTGTCTTTCTGCTTGCGATAGGCAGTTGTGGCGTTTGCCACAGCTCAAGTGATGAACATCGGTAAGGTAGTCTGCACGATGACATTCTCCTGGACCGATACCTCGCGATAGTCCCGGTCCGTCTTGCCTCATGATGACTCACAACCAGCCACGACTAACCCGCAGCATCGAATGTGACGTTATCTTTCCACTCCGCTCATGGTTGTCTGATTGCCAGACTCACCACGGCAATATTCTCTCCGGCTATTTCTGCATCAAGGGAGGAGGTACTTTGCCACCTGGGTCGCCAAAAGCGGCAAGTATTTTCCTAAAGCTTCCGGCAGGGCTGCCGTTACAGATGATGAAGCAAATTGAAGGGTGTTCGGAAATCCAACATTTGCGCGACTGCGGGTTCGACGTCCGTTCAAACAGAGGGCCCGCCAGATGAGACAGACCGTTCAATCTGTCCATCTGAACGGTGGGATTCTGACTCGCTTGATGCAAGCAGGACCCGCAGTTTCTTGTTCATCAGGAGAAATCTTTTATGGCCATGTTTATCAACACCAACACTTCATCACTGAACGCCCAGCGTAACTTGATGAACACCACCAAGTCGTTGGATACCTCTTACACCCGTCTGGCCTCCGGCCTGCGCATCAACAGCGCCAAGGATGATGCGGCGGGTCTGCAGATCTCCAACCGTCTGACCTCCCAGGTAAACGGCCTGGACCAGGGCAACCGCAACGCCAACGATGGCATCTCTCTGGCGCAGACCGCTGAAGGGGCCATGGACGAAGTGACAGGTATGCTGCAACGCATGCGTACCCTGGCGCAACAATCTGCCAACGGCTCCAACTCCGCCAAAGATCGTGAAGCTCTGCAGAAGGAAGTGGATCAGCTGGGGGCGGAGATCAACCGTATCTCCAAAGACACCACCTTTGCCGGTACCAAATTGCTGGATGGCAACTACAGCGGCAGCTTCCAGGTCGGTGCGGATGCCAACCAAACCATCGGTTTCAGCCTCTCCCAGGCTGACGGTTTCAGCATCTCCGGCATTGCGGCTGCAGCCAACACGACGGTGGATGTAGGTACTGTCATTGGTACCGCCATCAACGTTACCGCCATCTTTGCTGCCGGTAGCTCTATCAGCATTAGCACTCAGAGTGGTGCTCAACAGGTTCTGGCTGCTGCTGATGCCATGTTGGGAGTAGTGGACAGCAAGCGTGCAGAGCTGGGTGCGGTGCAGAACCGTCTGGACTCCACCATTCGTAACCAGGCCAATATCTCGGAAAACGTGAGCGCAGCACGTTCCCGTATCCGCGATGCAGACTTTGCGACAGAAACCGCCAACATGACCAAGCAGAACATTCTGCAACAGGCGGCTTCCAGCATCCTGGCCCAGGCCAACCAGCGTCCGCAGTCTGCACTGCAACTGCTGGGTTAAGCGGGCCGTAACGTCAACATCATTGATATGAGGAGCAGCAGATGGGCAATGAATCGATAGCCATGCCTTCTGTTTCTTCGACGCTAACTCAACATGGCGGCCCTCAGGCCGCCATGCCTGCTTCTTCATCTGTTGCGGGTGGACATGATGTGGCCGAACAGAAAGGCGTCGAGTCGGCAGCCAAGGCATCGCAGGAGCCTCCGACACACATCAAGACAGTCAAGCCGAGCATTGACAAGGTCTATATAGAAAAACAGGCCCAAGAATTGCAGGAGCGCTTGGACAACTTGAGCAAGATGAAGGGATGGACAATCAACTTCAGTCTGGTTCCCGAGCTGGAGCAGCCGGTCATCAAGGTCATTGATGTGGATACCAAACAGGTTATCCGACAGATCCCGAGTGAAGAAATGCTCTTGATGAACAAGAGGTTGCAGGCCATGGAGCAGGCAGGGAACACCCTGCCAAGTCTCTCCGGGCTGTTGTTCGATGGCCAGGTGTGACCTGATATTTTAAGTCGATAGACAGGAGGATGTGATGGCAATTACTTCAGCAGGGGCGGGGTCTGGACTCGATCTTGAAAGTGTGATCTCGGCGAGTGTTGCAGCGAAAAAAGCTCAATTGCAACAGCCGATCATTACCAAGCAAAACAGTACCCAGATCTCCTTGTCCGGTATCGGTCAGCTGAAATCCTCCATCTCTGCCTTTACCGACATTCTGGATAAACTGAGTGCGCCAGGTGCGTTCAACAAACGTGCCATCAACATCACCCAGAGCAAAGATGACCCCATTTTGAAGGTGGAGAGCAAGTCTGGTGCTTCCAACGGTCAATACAACATCATCGTCAATAAGTTGGCGGAAACGAGCCGCCAGGAGGGGATCTTCGACAGTTCGACCACCCCTCTGGCGACTCAGGATGGGCAACTGACCTTCAAGGCGGGTGACAAGACGTTCAAGGTTGATGTGAAGGCTGGGGACACCCTGCAAGATATCCGTAAAAGCATCAACAGCAATGGCGATAACTTCGGCCTGAGTGTCAACATCGTAAACACGGCTGATGGCAAGGCCAAGCTGGTGATCGACTCCGGTATCTCGGGAGACGGCAAGGATTTGACCATCACCGGCGATAACGCCGAGCTAGGGGTCTTCGAAGCCGGTGGCGGTGTGATGAGCCAGACCCGTGCAGCCAGCAGTGCCGAGATTAACGTGGATGGCAACGTCCTCAAGAGTGATACCAACACCTTTGATGATTCCATTCAGGATCTCAAGGTGACGGTACTTCGCGTGTCGGATAAAGACAGTGCGGGGGATCTCAAGGCAAACAAGGTCGATATCACGACCGATAAGACCTCCATTCAGGAGCTTGTCCAGCAGTTCGTGGATGGTTACAACACTCTGCAAGACAAGATGAATTCCCTGGGCAAACGCAACACCTTCGTGGGTGGTGTGAAGCAGGACGATGGCGGTGCCCTGGCCGGTGATTCCACCACCCGAGCGATCGAGTCTTTCATGAGCAACCTGCTGGTCAGCCCTTCTCAGAACAGCGGTACTTATTCCACCGTCTTTGAGATTGGCATCAAGATGGACAACAAGGGAAAACTGTCCCTCGACAAGACGAAGTTCGGGGAAGCTGTCGACAAGAACTTCGATCAGGTGGTGGCCCTGTTTGGGGGAGAGAAGGGGCTGGCATCTACCTTGAATTCCGGCCTGAAAGAATATACCAAGAGCGGCGGCATGCTTGCGCAACGAGAAGATGTCCTGAATTCGGATTTGCGTGCGCTGACCCAAAAAACGTCGACGGCCAATGCCCAGTTGACGAAGTATGAAGCGGCATTGCGCGCCCAGTACGGCAGTCTGGATGCCTTGTTGGTCAAGATGAACAGTTCTGCTTCTGCATTGGCAACATTGCAGACGAGTTATCAGAAGTCTTGATAGATCGAGAGTGTTGAATTATGTACAAGCGCAATATCAAAGCATATACAGCGGGTAATTTGGCGGCCGATCTGGCCACTGCAGACCCTCACCGTGTCATCCAGTTGATGATGCAGGGCTGCCTGGAGCGACTGGCTCAAGCCAAGGGAGCCATTGAGCGCAATGACATGGAGGCCAAAGCCACTGCCGTCTCCAAGGCACAAGGATTGCTTCACGGGTTGCAGGATGCGCTGGACATGAGCCAGGGGCGCATGGCGGAGGATCTGTATGGGCTTTACGCCTATATGGATGAACGGGTATGGGATGCCAGTCTGAACCGGGATACGGCGCCTCTTGATGAAGTGATGACTCTGATGCTGACCATCAAGTCAGGCTGGGATCAACTGCCTGAATCCGAAAAACACCAAGGTTATCAGATGAGACAGCAGTTGGGTGAGCTGTGAGCTCCAGGCTTGCCGTGCTCGAAGAGGCACTGGACGAGAATGCCCGCCTCCTGGAGACGCTGTTGCGGCAGCAGCAATATGATGATGCCTTGCAATGCATGGATGACAGGCTTGTCTTGATCGATAAGCTGGTCACGCTGGCCAGCGGCGAAGCGGCAGAGCAACAGGCGGTAGCCGCTCTGGCCGTCAGATTGTCCGTTCAGGAAGAGGCCATGAAAAACCTGGCCGCCACTCATCATCATGCCATTTTTGAACAGTTGACCCTGTTCGGAAGAGCCAGCAAGGCCGGTCAGGCCTATCGTGTGAACAGCAAGGAGTTCTGATGTCGCTCAATGTCGATTCCGCCCTGATGCAAGCTGAGCAGGATGCACTGCGACTCCAGCAGCAGGCAGAACAGGAAGCCGCCATGGCAGTGGCGTTGCCGCTGAGATTTGAACAGAATATGGCGGCATTCCGTCGATATATTCCCCATATCGCCGATACCTATGAGCGTTACCAACCCGCTCGCCCGTTCAGGTTCTTCTGCAACGAGAATGGTCAACCCAATCTTGAGTGGCTAGACGATGGCGTTGCCGTCTACGGCAACGAACCTTACCTCATCTGTGAGACCCTGGTCACCGAGTTCATGGAGAAAGGGGGCCTGTCCAAGTTCTCCTTCAGCCAGGAGGCAAATCCCCTTGGCTTTATGCATGTCGAGTATCTCAACAAGCTGAATGCTTACCTTGACGATATTTCTGAGACGGAGACCCAGCTCGAACATGTCCCCAATGAGGTCCCCAGCGCCCTGGTGTTTGGCGTCGGTCTCGGATACCACCTTGGCTATCTTTATGAAAGGTGCAAGATCGGCACTCTGTTCCTCTTCGAGCCGGACCTGGATCTCTTTTACGCCTCCTTGTACTGCTTCGACTGGGCGCCTTTGCTCGATTACCTGCATCAGGAGAACCTGGGGATGCAGATCCTGCTGGGACAGGATGAAGAGAGCATCGTCAAGGATTTCTCCTCTGCCATTCACAGCCGTGGCTCCTTCCTGATTGCCAATGCATTCATCATGTGGGGCTATCAGAATGAAAAGATCAAAAAGCTGATCGAAAAGGTGCAGCAAGAATATTTCTTGCTGGTGATGGGGTGGGGGTTCTTTGACGACAATCTGATCGCCCTGTCTCACACCATCAATAACATCGAGCGCGGAGTCCCGTTCCTGCAAAAAGATCGACGGGTCTCGCCCCAGTATCAACGAACCCCTGTTTTCATCGTCGCCAATGGCCCGTCTCTGGATGATGCCATTGCTGTCATAGAACAGAACAAAGACAAAGCCATCATCATTTCGTGTGGCAGCGCCATTTCTGCCTTGCACAAAGTGGGCATCAAACCGGATATTCACGTCGAGACGGAAAGAACCAAGATCGTTTATGATTTCCTGGTGAACCTGGATGATCCTGAATATCTGCGCGATGTGCTGTTCCTGAGTACCGATGTCATTCATCCTGACTGCGCGACGTTGTTCAATACCTCGGCACTCGCATTCAAACTCAGTGAACCTGGCGTCGTGCTTTATCGCAATTATTTCCCCGGTTTACAACCTTGTGCGGCCCTGGGGGGGGTGAACCCCCTGGTCGGCAACATCGGTGTCAGTGCTCCCATCCACCTTGGCTTCAAGCATCTTTATCTCTTCGGTCTGGACAATGGGTACAAGCACAAGGGGCATCACCATTCCCGGCTCAGCTCTTACTACAACAATGAAGAGAGTGCCGGAACCCTGGGTGAGATGATGTATGGCGACAGCCAATGGCGGCGAGAAGGGAATTTTGGCGGTATGGTCATCAGCAACGCCATGTTTGATACCTCCCGCCATGTCATGGAGCAAGCACTGGCGGCCAATCCCGATGTACAGTGTTTCAACTGTAGCGATGGCGCCAAAATAACCCATACCAGAGCCTTGCCCAGTGTTGAAATCAGCTTCTCCCAGCGCGTTGACAAGACGGCGTTGCTGGGAGAAATCGCATCGTTGTGCGCCCCTATTCCACTGTCCAAAGAAGACTTTTCTTCTCTGCTCGATGTCGAGTTCTTCAATATCTTTATCGACAAGATGATGGAGGAATGGCAGCAGCCGTTCACGTCGCGCAACGAAGTGAACCAGTTGATGTTGCGCAACTTTGGTTACCTCGCCCAGATTGCAGCCACACGGCAGCAGCATATTACCCAGACCATGGTCGGCTCAATGAACTATGTGTTTACGCTGTTGAGCTCCGTTCTCTATTCGTTCGAAGGTGAAGAAAAAACCCTGCAACTGATGAAGCCAGCCATCGCGTTGTGGCTGGAGTTCCTCGGGAAGGTGAAGGCGATGTATCCAAGAGCACTCGACAGTGTGGACATGATAGATAACGAAGTGATGGCATTGTTCAGAAAAAAAGCGGGTAGCAAGGTGTGAATCTCCCCTGGAAGGGGTTATACAAGCCATGAGCCTTGCACGAAGAAAATACCGACCCAGGGGTCGGTATTTTTTATCTTTTTGGATAGGGGTTCTGCGCTGCGAGCAACCTTGCATCCTTTCGCAAGATTTGCACGGAGATTAGGGCATCCGGTTCCATTTCTGCGCTACCGTCGTGATGCTGTACATGTTCAAACAGACGGTGGTAACCCGGATGCCAACCAAACAGCTCCCCATAGTTCATCTTGTAGCTGAATAAATGGGCATGATGCTGATAGTCGTTGCGATAATGTCCTGCCGGCGGGTTGAAATCCAGTATGGTCATCAGGCCCCGATCGGCCAGTAGCGCATCGCTGCCAGCGGCAATCTTGAACAAGTCTTGGGGATCGCACAGATAGAGGCAGAAGCCGAAGATGATGAGATCGACAGGTTCTATATCGGGCAGACTGTCGGCCGTTCCGACTGCAAGGCGCAACCCGGGATAGCGTGTGCTCCCGTCTTCAATGGCGCTGGCCGAAGGGTCCACCCCATAGCATCGGGCACCGTAGTGCTCGGCCAGCTGCGCCAGCCGCCAGCCGTTGGCACAGCCTATCTCCAGGATCCTGGCAGGTTTGCAGCCCAGATACGCCAGCGCCTTGAAGATAGGGTCGCGGTCCAGGGACTTGGCGAGGATGGCGGCCTTGTTGCGTTCGTACCACTCGTTCCCTTCCCGGGACATGAAGACCTTCTTCTGATGCATATGCCCTCCCATTATTTAAAAACGTCGTTGTTTACCGGCGTGTTTGCCAATATAGGTTGAGTAACAGTTTTTCCTATCACATCAGGAAGATATTTGGGCGCCAATCCAAAGCCAGGACGTACACTGCGCACCGCATCTGCCGTGATGGTTTCTCCCACCTGCAGGTCTTTGACAAAATAGAGCGATCGCCGGAATTTTACATTCTCTACTTCGCTGGATTTTCGACTGTAATCCACTTGGCCCAGTGCAGACCATGCTGTTTTGGCGCCAGTACACAACTGCTTCAACTCTGCCGGTTCCAGCGAAAAAGTATCATCAGGCCCCCCGCCATTTCGATCCAGAGTAAAGTGTTTCTCGATGATCGATGCCCCGAGGGCAATACTGGCAATGGCCGTGGTATTGTCGAGCGTATGGTCTGACAACCCGGTCACCAGCCCGAAGCGTTGTTGCATATCCAGCAGGGTGCGAAGATTGTAATCCTCTGCTGGGGCTGGGTAGCCGCTGACACAGTGCAATATGGCCAATTCTTTGCAACCACCTGCTCGGGCAGCGTCGATAGCCTCTGCAATCTCTTCGGCATTCGCCATGCCTGTCGATATAATCATGGGTTTGCCTGTGCCGGCGACATAGCGGATCAACGGCAAATCGATTGCCTCAAAGGAGGCGATCTTGTAAGCCGGAGCATTTAAATCTTCAAGAAGATCCACTGCGGTGGGATCAAAGGGAGAGCTGAAAATAGTGATGCCGACTCGACGAGCATGTTCAAATAATGGGGTGTGCCATTCCCAAGGAGTATGGGCCCATTCGTATAGTTCATATAATGTTCGACCTGACCATAACCCATCTTTTATTTGAAAATCAGGTAGATTGCTATCCAGTGTGATTGTATCGGGACGATAGGTCTGTATTTTTAGCGCATCGGCACCAGCTTTCTTAGCCTGCTCAATGATGTTGAACGCGGCCTGAAGATTACCATTGTGATTCGCTGACATTTCGGCGATCACATAAGGTGAGAAGGTCGGCCCAATCTTTCTGTCCGCGATGGTTATGTATTTATTCATCTTTTACTCTCTCTAGCGTTAGCTTGTATTTGTGGCCATGAAGCGTGAAAAACGCAGGGAAACGCTCAGGGTCACACACTCTTATCAGTCCAAATTGGCTTGCAATAGATAGCTGAGGATCTACCTCGCTATCTTCCGCATTTCGACGTGGATAATATGTTTCCTCAATCAAGGCCGACTGCTTTTGAGGTTGAATGACATGGAAATTAGTCACAGCGTAATCCATCAGTTCCGATTCTGCTGCAAAAAGCAACTCATTGATTTCATCATAAAGACTATGACTCGGAATATGGACGTGGCATTTGTTCCATATATCACCACTATCAATCCTATCTTCAGCTTCTAACAAGCTCACTGTGATATTCGTAGCACCACCAATGATCTCCCATATGTGTGGGCTCCAGCCCCGTCCTCGAGGAAGATCACTGGCATGAATAACCAACGTTTTTTTAAATCGACTCCGCTCAGACGCAGTAATTATTTCGGAGCAGGAGATCAGAAATAATAAGTCACCTTCTGACAACTCACTTTTCCTACGGACAAGTTGAATCGTATGTCGTGTACTGTTTCTCTGAACCCAGTCATTGAGCATCTTATTGACTGGGTGATTTTCTGAGGTACAAAGAATGGTGATATTCATGTTATTGCATCCGCACTATGACGTCATGGCAGCCATTACCATCGGTCAGCATGGCACCGTTCAAACACATTTTGCTTAGCTGTTGTCGGTCAGATTGCAATATCAACATTGCATCGTGGAACTTGGCCTCAAAATGAGGATCCGCAGGTGAACCGAGCAAGATTGCCCCTCCCTGGTGATGCAACGCATTCCCTATCGAGATCTGGTTTTGCGCCAGAGTGACCATCAGGGTGGGGACTCCCAGGCAGCAACGCTCCCAGGACGTACTTCCTGCTGCCCCAATGGCGAGGTCACATCGAGCCATGCGTTGCGCCATGTCATTGACACCGACCAGGATGTCGGTCGTCCACGGCATGGTGGATGCGGTGTGTCTGACCTGTTCCAGCCAGGGGGCGTTAGCCCCCATCACGACGCAGATCCGGCAATCATCAGGTAGCGTACATTGCTTCAACATGTCGAGGATGTCCCCGGTCGCATTGGGCAGATCGACCCCTCCCATGGAAATCAGCAATTCGCGCAGACGAGGTGCTTTCCGGCGATCTAGGCTGTATGCCCTCAGCCGGGCGAACTCAGGACGAAGCAGTGCGTAGCGGGGACCCATCAGGAGTGTGCAATCGAGGGGAATGCGGTCTCGATAGTCATCGGCCTGGCGGCCCAGATTCTGATCGAGCAGCAGGTCACAGTCGTGCGAGCGGTCGGCAAGGTCATCAATCACCATGATATGGTCGACATGGGCCCGCAGCATGCCCTCCCAGTGGGCGTCGAGGGCATAGTGATCCACGACCAACCAGTTCGGACGTCGTCCGGCCAGAATGGCCTGGGTCTGTATTGCATCCCGCGTCTGGTCGCATCCTAGCCAACCGGCGTGAGCGAGTAAGGATCCCCCCGCAGCGTCTTGCTCTGAGTCAGGCACAACATCAAGCAGATGACAGTGGTGGCCACGGGTACGGATAAGGTCAGCAAGGTGTCCCGGATGGGCACGACAGACAAACCAGCACTCGGCCCCCAGTTCACTCAGTGCATCGGCCAGGGTCAGGCAGCGCATCACATGGCCAGTCCCTGCCTCCAGCGATGCATCGACTCGAAACACGATATGCTTGTCGGCCAGCGTCATGCCGGCAGACTTGGCTGCTGGAGTATCTGGCAGCACTCAGCGCACCTTGAACACCGGCTGGATAGGCTCGCCATTCAGGGCCTGATGAATGGCTTTGTCCGCATCCAGCCGTATAAGCGCCGGCAGGACCTCGGCATAGACGGCCAGCAGGGTCTGTACATCCTGCTCGCTGTGGGCAAGGTTCAGGTTGTGGCTGCCGAGGCTCAGGATGCCCCGCTTGCACAGCTCCTGGATGAAATAGCTCTTGAGCAGCCAGCTGGAGTGGTTGGCCGAGTCGCCGATGAGCAGGAAGCTCCAGCTCGGATGGCCGGCGCTTTGCAGCCAGCTCGGGGCATCCAACTTTTGCAGCAAGGCATCGAGCCCGCTCAGCAGCTGCTGGCCGCGATCGGCCAGCCGTGCAGGCACGTCGAGCCGGCGCATCTTGCCGATCACGGCGTTGGCCGCCGCCAGGGCGATGGCATCGCCGCCGAAGGTGCCGGAGAAGAAGATGTCCTCCATGCGGCGCATGTACTGGCGGCGACCCACCACGGCGGAGATGGGGAAGCCGTTGGCCATGCCCTTGCCGAAGGCGGCCAGATCCGGGGTCACCCCGAACAGGGTCTGGGCGCCGCCGAGGTGGAAGCGAAAACCGGTGATGGTCTCATCGAAGATGAGCAGGGCGCCGTGCTCGTCGCACAGCTGGCGCAGGCCGGGCAGGAAGTCCGGAGCGGGCCAGGCGACGTTCATGGGTTCCAGGATCACGGCGGCAAACTCGCCGGGATGGGCTTCCAGCTGGGCCTTGAGGGAGGCCAGATCGTTGTAGTCGAAGCGATGGGTGAGCTCGCGCACGCACTCGGGCACCCCCAGGTGGCGGGTGGTGGAGCCTATGTACCAGTCCTGCCAGCCGTGGTAGCCGCAGACCGCGACCCGCTCTTGCCCTGTGACGGCGCGAGAGAGGCGGATGCAGGCGGAGGTGGCATCGGTGCCGTTCTTGCCAAAGCGAACCATCTCGGCGCAAGGGATGAGCGTGATCAGCTGTTCCGCCACCTCGGTTTCCAGCCGATGGGGAAGGGAGAAGATGGAGCCCAGGTTGAGCTGCTCCAGCACGGCCTGGTTCACCTCCGGATCGCAGTAACCCAGGCTGATGGCGAGCAGGCCGCTGGCAAAGTCGAGATACTCGTTGCCATCCACGTCCCACACTCTGGCACCTTGGCCGCGCTCTATAAAGAGCGGGGCGGCGCCGTAGGGGAAGCAGAGGCGGCTCTTGGAGAAGGTCTGGGACCCTAAGGGAATGCTCTGCTCGGCCCGGGCTGAGAGGGTCAGTGAATGCTGATACCGTGAGGTCATGAGTGGTTCTCCTTGGCCAGCGATCGCGCCAGCCCCTCATTGCGTTGATGTTGAGTGTTCAGGGTCGCCAACTGCGGCTCACGAGCCAGCAGGGCGAGAATGTCGTCGGTGGCAAAGGCCGGGTTTGACGGGTAGAGGCGCTGATATATCTGCTCAACCAGGGCGAAGTCGGCGGGCTCGTCCACCGTCCAGCGCAGGTGGGCCAGGCTGGGGGTGCGGCTAAGTGCCCCTATCTTGAACTGATCCGCATGCTGGCGGATGTAGTAGGTGACGTGCTCGCGCTGGGTCGGGGTGTGGGCGTACTCGGCCAGCAGCGCCAGGGTGGCGACGCTCATGATCTCCGCGTCCAGCCCATCAGGGTAGCTGGGATCCCAGCAGTTGCTGCTGTAGTCGTAGCCGCCGGCCAGATGCAGCTCGATCAGCTCGTCGATGAGGGCGGGATCCGCGAGGGGGCAGTCGCCGGTGAGCCTGACAATCTGGCTGGGGTCAAAGGGTTGCGCCGCCAGATGAAAGCGTTGCAGCACGTCGTCCAGGGGGCCGCGAAAACAGGGAACATCCAGTTCTGCGCAGAGCGCCGCTATGGCCAGATCGTCGGCCTGGTCACTGGTGGCAACCACCAGCTGATCCAGCCTGGTCGAGCGTTGGAGTCGCTCTATCTGGCGGGCGAGCATGGGGGCGCCGAGCAGAGGCTTGAGCACCTTGCCAGGCAGCCGGCTGGAGCCGGCTCTGGCCTGCAGGATACCGAGGATCATGATCTACTCCACATGGCTGGGTTGATGAGACCGGGCTCGTCGCAGGCGAGGGCGGCCAGCTCGTCGTCATGGCACGGATGCAGATGGGCATAGGTCGAAGCGATGGCCGCCAGCTCATGGGCATGACAGACCCCCACCACGAAGCGGCTGACCTGGGGCAGGGCCGGGATCAGGGAGAGCGCCTTGTGGAGCGGGGAGAGATGGGGATGCCACTCATCCAGCCGCGCCAGTGGTTCACCGAAGGTGTCGAAATACGCGGGACGAAGCTCCGGTTGCATCAGCAGCAGGCCTTGCAAGAAGAGGGAGCGCACGTGGATCTCACACCCCTGAGCCTGCAGCCGGTCGAGCCAGCCTGAGCGCAGGAAGCGCTGATCGAGCAGGTTGGCGGGGAGCTGCACCAGCTCCAGGGAATAACCCTGCGCCAGCCAGAGTGCCAGCTCCTCGGGGGAGTAGACGGAGACCCCCACTTTGCCCACCTTGCCCTGTCGCTGCAGCTCTGCCAACTGCTCGAACAGGGCAGGGCTGGCATCCTGGCTGCGGTGCAGCAGCAGGCCGTCCAGCCTGGTGCGTGCCAGCCGTTGCAGGCTGCCTGCCACCGAGGTGGCGATCTCTACGGCCTGGATGCCGGGGGCCAGCTTGTTGATCAGCTGGAAGTCGGCGGTATTGTACATCCCGAGCCTCGCCTCGGCCTTGCCGTAGGCCTGGGCCGTGTCCAGGGTATCCACCCCCAGTTTGCGGGCCAGAGCCAGAATGGCGTCGAGCTCCTGATCCTGCACTTCGCCTGCGCGGTTGCTGATGCCGTAATCGAGCCCGAACTGGACCGTACCCAGTGCTAGGCGCATAGCACCGACTCCAGGGTCTGAACGACCTGATCCTGCTCGGCCAGGGAGAGGCCGGGGAACAGGGGGAGGCTGATGGCTTGTCGATAATAGGCCTGGGCACCGGGATAGTTGGCGGGGTCGTGGCCGAGATCACGGTAATAGGGTTGGGCCGGAATGGGCATGTAGTGCACGTTGACGCCGATACCGGCGTCTCTCAGGCGGGCAAACACCTCATCCCGGTCTTGCACCCGGATCACATAGAGGTGGTAGCCACTGAGTCTGTCATGCCCCTGGTACAAGGGCTCGACCGGCAGTCGGGTCAGCAGCTCGTCGTAGCGGGCAGCCAACAACCGGCGCCTGTCAATGAACTGCGGCAGGCGGGCGAGCTGGCTGCTTCCCAGCGCCGCCTGGATGTCGGTCAGGCGATAGTTGAAGCCGAGTACCTGCTGCTCGTAGTACCAGCCCCCCGGAGTGTCGACGGTCAACTGCGCCGGATCCCGGGTGATGCCATGGCTGCGATAGAGACGAAGCCTCGCGGCCAGCTCGGCACTGCGAGTCGTGACGGCGCCTCCTTCCCCGGTCGTGATGGGCTTGACCGGATGGAAGCTGAAGACGGTCATGTCGCTGTGGGCACAACTGCCGATGGGCTCTCCCTGATAACGGGCTCCCAGGGCATGGCAGGCATCTTCGATGAGGGACACGCCATATTCTCGGCACAGGGCGCCTATCTCGGCGAGATCGCAGGGCTGGCCCGCGAGATGCACGGCGACCAGGGCTTTCGGCTGACGAGCGCTGCCCTGAACCCGTTGCAGCTTCTCGCGCAGCGCCGTCACGCAGAGGTTGCCGGTTGCGGAGTCCACGTCCACGAAATCCACCTGAGCGCCGCAATAGCGGGCACAGTTGGCGGAGGCGACGAAACTGATGGCGGAGACCCAGACCCAATCGTGTTCGTCCAGCGCCAGCGCGGCGCAGGCAAGGTGCAGGGCCGTGGTGCCGTTGCTGCAGGCGATCACGTGGGGAGCCTGGCAGTAGTCGGCCAATCCCTGTTCGAAGACGGGGACCGCCTCACCCTGGGTGAGGTAGTCCGACTTCAGCACGGCGACGACGGCTTCGATATCTTCATCTGTGATGGATTGGCGTCCATAGGGGATCATTCGGCGAGCACCTGCTGATTCATGACTTTCAATTCCTCTATCGACAGGAAGTGGCGATTATTGAGGGAATTGTATTCAAAGCCGTGCTCGACCCGCACCGCGGTGTCACCCAGGGCATTGACGGCGAAGTCATTATTTCGACTGGTGAAGGTGATGCTGGGAGCGATGACGTAATAGTCGTCAAATTCATAGGTGTGGTAGGAGTCGTCAGCCGGACACATCACCTCGTGCAACTTCTCGCCCGGACGGATGCCGATGATCTCTTGGGGCAAGTCCGGCGCCATGGCGCTGGCGAGATCCGTGATGCGTACCGACGGGATCTTCGGAACGAACACTTCCCCCCCTTTCATGCGGGCAAAGTTGGTCAGCACGAACTCGACCCCCTGTTGCAGGGTGAGCCAGAAACGGGTCATCTCGGCATGGGTAATGGGCAGGCTGCTGGCCCCTTCCTTGATCAGGCGATCGAAGAAGGGCACCACAGAGCCCCGGGAGCCGACCACGTTGCCATAACGTACCACGGAGAAAATGGTGGGGTGCTTGCCCGCCATATTATTGGCGGCGACGAACAGCTTGTCGGAGCAGAGTTTGGTGGCGCCATACAGGTTGACCGGATTGGCCGCCTTGTCGGTGGAGAGGGCGATCACCTTCTCGACCCCGTTGTTGAGGGCCGCCTTGATGACGTTTTCCGCACCATGGATGTTGGTCTTGATGCACTCCATGGGGTTGTATTCGGCGGCAGGCACCTGCTTGAGGGCGGCGGCATGCACCACGAAGTCCACGCCGTGCATGGCCATCTCGAGGCGCTCGGCATCCCGTACGTCACCGATGAAATAGCGCATGCAGGGGTGATTGAAACGCTGCTGCATCTCGAACTGCTTGAGTTCATCACGGGAGTAGACGATCAACCGGCTTGGCGTGTAGAGGGAGAGGACAGCCTCGATAAACTTCTTGCCAAAGGAGCCGGTTCCCCCGGTGATCAGGATCGTTTTGCCGTTGAACATGTCATGGTCCCGTTATGAAGTGAGTGTCTGTTAGATTCAAAAGCATATTTTATGCCATAACCAGCGATATGGGAGAGAGCATCGCCGTGACGCAGGCGCCATCAAGGAGTTGGCGTGCTGGTCCCGGCGATCGCCTCGCATATCTGCTCCACCGCGTTGAGGGCGCGGGGGGTGAAGCGGTGCAGTTCATCGGCGTTGATAAGGGCGAGCCGCTGGTGTTTGACGGCGTCCAGCATGGGCCACTGCCGCCAGTGATCCAGCACGGAAGGATCCCGGCCGCCAGCCAGGATGAGCCCGGGATTGGCCTTGATCACCTGCTCCAGCCCGACCTGGGGGTAGGCTGCTCCCGTCGTCGCCATGATGTTGCGTCCGCCGCAGAGGGTGATGGCCTGCCCCGGCCAGGTCGAATTATTGACGCTGGTGAGCGGCGGGTACCAGAGCTGATAGAAGACAGACAGGGGCTTGGGCTCGCCGTAGCGCGCAGCCAGGGCGTCGAGCCGGGTCAGATAGGCGCGGGCTTGCTCGTCGGCCCTGGACGTGAGCCCGAGAAGGTGCCCCAGGCTGCGCATCTCGGTAGCCAGGGAGGCAAAGTCGGTGGGCTCCGAGTAGAAGACGGGAATTCCGAGGCGCTCGACCGGGCCCAGCATGCGGGCCTGGGCGGAGCGCCAGGCCACTACCAGATCCGGCTTCTGGGCCAGCAGCGCCTCGAGGTTGATGCTGCGATAGTTGGCCACCCTGGGGAGGTTGGCCACGTCGGCGGGGTAATCGGAGGCATCGTCGGTGGCGACCACGCGATCCCCGGCGCCGATATCGAACAGCAGTTCCGTCAGATGGGGAGTGAGGCTCACGATGCGCTGCGGCGGGGTGGCCATGGCGCACAGTGAGGTGCCCAGCAGGCAGACAAACAGGCCCAGGGCACGAAGGGAAACGCGATCAGCCATGATTGAGCTCCATCCATGTCAGGAGTAGCGAGAGCCCGAGCCAGCCCCAGCCGGTCAGTTGCAGACGCTGCAGCAGGCGCAGGGGCAGGTTGGCATCGGGTTCGCTCCCCTCATCAAATACCGGAAAGCGCACCAGCTGGCCCTGATAGTAGCGGGGGCCGCCGAGTCGGCTGCCTGTCGCCCGGGCCAGCAGCGCGAGCAGGACCCCCATGGCGGGATGGGGCCAATGCAACGCAGGTCGCACTCTGTTGCCCAGCCCGCGCACCTGGGTCAGGCACAGGGGGAGCGCCAGCAGCAGGATGGCAGGGGCGCAGAAACCCTGATAGAGCGCCGCAGCAGGGCGGCCGAAGTGGACGAACGCGTTCTGCTTGGGGTTCCACGCCAGATGGGTCAACTGGGCGAGCCGCACCAGCAGGGCACCCTGTACCCCGGCCAGGGCGAAGCCCAGCAGGGGGGCGGCCCACTGGCCGACGAGGCGCAGTACGCAGGTCTCGCTCACCGCCTTGTTCAACCCCATCACCGAGAGCTTGCCGGTTTCCCGCTTGAGCCAGGGGGCGACCTGCAGCCTTGCCACGACCAGCGTCTCCTGGGTCGCCAGGGCGCGGCTCCCTCGGGCGAGTTCCCGCAAGGGGCGGGATTCGAGCATCAGCAGCAGGAACAGGAGGTCGAACAGGGGCTCGGACAGGGAGAGATTGCGCACCGCCCAGAGACCGGCAGCGCAGGGCACCCAGACCACCAGCAGGGCAAGGAGCCCGGCCTGGCTCTGCTGGCGTGGCGTGCCGTCGGGGCGATAGACCTTCTGGCCGAGGCGGGTGAGTAGAGGCACGGCTGCGCCGGGTCGAAAGCGTGCGGGCCAGGGCAGCAGGGCCTCCAGCAGGGCGGCCCCCACCATGATGGCCGCCGTCGTGGAGGCGAGGGCGGTCATCAGGGCATCCCAGGAGGGGGCGTCGATCACAGCTTGCCGAGCAGCGCGATGATCACTTCGGCGGAGTGTTGACCCGCCACCTCGATGAAGGCATCGAAGGATTCCACCTGCTCCTTGCCGGCGATGTCCGACATGGCCCGTACCACCAGATAGGGCACCTTGAACATGTGGCACACCTGGCCGATGGCGGCCCCTTCCATCTCCACCGCCAGCATCTGCGGGAAGTCGGCACGGGCTTTCGCGATGGCGTCCGGTTTGCACATGAACTGATCACCGGTGCAGATGAGCCCGACCTTGGTCTGGTGCTTGCCTTGCTCGGCAATGCAGGCTTGTGCCAGGGCGATGAGTTTTTCGTCGCAGGGGAAGGCGGCGGGCTGCTGGGCCATCTGGCCCATTTCGTAACCGAAGGCGGTCACGTCCACGTCGTGGAAGCGCATCTCGCTCGCGATGACCACGTCACCGATGTGCAGATCCTGGGCGAAGCCGCCGGCAGAACCGGTGTTGATGACGCAATCGGGAGCGAACTTTTCCAGCAGCAGGCTGGTGGCGACGCTGGCGGCGACCTTGCCGATGCCGGAGCGGGTCAGGATCACCTCTTTACCGGCCAGCTTGCCCTGATAGAACTCGCAGCCGCCCAGTTGCAGGGTGGTGGGCTCGCTCAGCTGGCTGCGCAGGAGGGCTACTTCCTGCTCCATGGCGCCGATAATACCTACTTTCATCATCTACCTCGTCTCGATGGCCGCTGGGCCGAAAAAGTTGGCGTGGATGATAGCAAAACTTGGCGGTGGCGCCGAGCATTGCGATGGCGCGGATGGGGGGTCAGGGGTAGCGTCTGGCCAGGGCGGCCAGTGCACCACTGTCTGCGAGCCGTTGCAGGGTGTTGGCGAAAAGGGTCAGGCGCTCTGGGGCACTGTGGCGATGGAACAGGATGTAGAAGGGAGTCTCTTCCATCACGGTGGGGAGGATGCGGATCTTGTCGGCCAGCCCCTGTTCGCGCAAGTCGGACTCAAACCCCGGGGAGCGTTAGTAGACGAAACGGCCGCGCTTCATCAACAACTTCTCGTAGTTGGCCTGGTTGCTGATCCCGCCGCTGTCGATGATGAGGCCGCCGATGTCCTGGAGCCGGGCGATGGCACCGCTGCCATGGTTGATGAGGATGATGCCCGCCTGGCCGAGGGCCCTGACATCCTGCCAGCTGCGTATCTCGACGGGATCGTCACGGCGCACCGCCAGGTAGTAGCGCACCGTGAAGATGGCGGGGGTCAGGACGATGAAGTGATCCCGCCTGGCCGGGCTCTCCCCCACGCCGCAGATGAAGTCCAGCTGGCCGTGCTGCACCTTCTTTTCCAGCCGTCGCAGCGGCAGGAAGCGCTGATCTCCCTCAATGCGAAGGGCAGGCTCCCTCGCTTCCATGAGCCGGAAGAGATCGACGCAGATCCCGCCGACATGCCCGTCGGGGAGCGTCACGTACTTGGGGGACGACGCCTGCTGCGCGGCCGTATGAAAGACCTCGGTGGCGCCAATGGCCCTGGTGGTGAGGACAAGCAGGCACAGCAGCAGGATTATCCTGAGGGTCATCCGGGCAGGCTTCCGATGGGATTCAGGCGCCGTACATCAACCAGTTAAAGGGCGCCGGGGGCTCAACATTAGGCGATTTCCCCCTCTTATTTCAAGGGGTTCGCGCTGTCGCCACCGGGCGCACGGGGCTTGAGGGGGGTGATCAGCCGAGCGCGGTGTCGAGGGTCATCATCAGAGCGAAGCCTACCATCAGGCCCAGGGTGGCGTGGGTCTGGTGGCCGTTGCGATGGGTTTCCGGGATCACCTCGTGGGAGACAACAAACAGCATGGCACCAGCCGCGAGCCCGAGGCCGATGGGGTAGGCGATGGCCATGCCGCTGGCGAGTCCGACCCCGAGCAGGGCGCCAAGCGGTTCCAGCAGGCCGCTGCCGATGGCGACCAGCACGGCCACCGGCGGGCGAAAACCGGCTGCGCACATGGCCAGCGCCACCGCCAGTCCTTCGGGAATGTCCTGCAGGGCAATGGCGGTCGTGAGCGGCAGTCCCACCGTCATGTCCCCCTGGGAGAAGCTGACCCCGATGGCCATGCCTTCGGGCAGGTTGTGCAGGGCGATGGCGAAGACGAACAGCCAGACCCGTGAGCAGCTCTCATGGCCGGGGCCACAAGGGCCGGTCTTGTCGTGTTCGTGAGGGGTGAATTGATCCAGTCCCAGCATCAGCAGCACCCCGAGGGTCATGCCGGCCACTACCACGGCGGCGGCGAGGAAGCCGTCACCCGTGATCCCCTCGGCGGCCTCGAGCCCCGGCAGCAGCAGTGAGAAGGCGCTCGCCGCCAGCATCATGCCGGCGGCGAACCCCAGCATGGCATCTTCCACCCGTTGGGGAACGGCGCGCAGGAACAGGGCAGGCAGGGCGCCCAGCGCCGTGGCGGCAAAACCCGCAGCGCCGCCGATGAGGCCATAGCGTACCCCGGGCGTGATCTCCCCTGCTGCCAGCATGACGAGACTCTGCACCAGGAGCAGCAGCACGACGACCAGGGCGAGCAGCAACCCCAGGGCAATGAGGGGGCGATCCGCTATCTGCTCGCGCAGTTGGCCAGACCAGGAAGGGGAGAGGGTCGATACGTTGTCCATGGGGCCTCTGAAGACAGGAATGGGGAGAGACGAGCGGTAATTACATAACCTGGCCCCTACTTTGTCCATGACGGCGGACCGATTGTGGCAATCGGCTCAAGTTTTGCGTCGAGCTGGTCGCTCCTGTGCTGGCAGCCTCGTGGCGGGCACAAGGCCCGGCGTGGGGCGAGCGGGAAGCAAGGGATCCCCTCTCTTCGCTCCCATCGTCATTTCCCGTCAGGAGTCTCGGGTCACCGCTTACACGGATGTGATCATTGTGTCACTGCACATCTGCAGTCGAGGATCACCAGCCAACATGTCTTACAAGCATCTCTCCATCGGCAAGAAGATTGCCGCCGTCTTTGCGGTCATTGCCGTCATCAACGCCGTCTTCGGTCTGTTTCTCGCCACCGAACTGCGGGACATTCGGGATCGGGTATTGAACTTCACCGACTCCACCCTGCCAAGCGTGCTCTCGGTGGACAACCTGCTCTACGACGTCTCCTATGTGCGCCGTGCCCAGTTTGCCCTGCTGATGGTGGAAGATGCCGTCGACAGGCAGGTTCGCCGCGCCCGCATCCAGGAGAGCCTGGGCAAGGTGCAGCAGGTCATGGATGCCTACGAGGCAACCGTGGGGGCCGAGCATGAACGCCAGGCCTTCAACCGCGTCAAGCAGCAGTGGCTGCAATATCTGGGGGCCGTCAACCAGGTGGATGCCCTGTTGTTCCAGGGCAGCAGGGATGAGGCCAGGGAGGCGCTGTTTCGCTCGAACGGGCTCTACACCGAGCTGGAGCTGGCGGTGCGTGCACTGGTGAAGGTGAATCTTGGCTTTGTGGAAGAGAACCGTGGCAGCCTGCTTGGCAGCGTCACCATGGTGATGACCTTTGCCGTGGTGAGCATCGCGACCCTGCTGATCTTCATGGGGGTCATGACCTGGTTCCTCACCCGCCAGATCTGCCTGCCCTTGCAAGCCGTGGTGGCCCAGGCCAATGCCATCGCCCTGGGAGATCTGACCCATCGGCTGGATCGCCAGCACATCGGGCAGGACGAACTGGGGATGCTGGCCAGCGCCTCCCTCAAGATGCAGGACAACCTGCGTGGGCTCATCGAGGAGGTGGCCGCCGCCGTGACTCAGCTGGGGGCCGCCATCGAGGAGGTGAGCGCGGTCTCCGAGCAATCATCCCAGGGGATCCAGAGCCAGCAGCAGGAGATAGCCCAGGTCGCCACCGCCATGGCCCAGATGAAGGCGACGGTAGCGGATGTGGCGGGCAACACCGAGGTGGCCTCGGAGTCGGCAAGCTCCGCCAATGCCCTGGCTCGTCGTGGCAGTCAGGATGTGCAGGGGGCCCTGGATGCCATCACCCGGGTGGCCGGTGAGATGGAGCAGGCGGGCAACCTGGTGAGTGAACTGGAGAAAGAGTCCGCCCAGATCAACCTGGTGGTGGATGTCATTCGCGGCATTGCCGACCAGACTAACCTGCTGGCACTCAATGCCGCCATCGAGGCGGCCCGTGCCGGTGAGCAGGGGCGCGGCTTTGCGGTGGTGGCCGACGAGGTGCGCACCCTGGCGGGGCGTACCCAGGCCTCCACCGGCGAAATCGTCGCCATCATCGAGACCCTGCAGGCCCGTGCCAACCGGGCGAAGTCGGTGACCGGCCAGAGTTGCGAGATGATCCGCCAGTGCGTGAGTCAGAGCGAACGCACCAGCGCGGACATTCGTCAGATTGAAGAGGCGGTGGCCCAGATAGCCGACATGGCGATCCAGATTGCCAGTGCCTGTGGCGAGCAGGATGCGGTCTCCGATGAGCTGGGCCGCAACGTGGCGCGCATCAACGACTCCTCCAACGAGGTCGCGACCGGCGCGGATCACACCGCCAAAGCCTGTCTGGAGCTGAGCCAGCTGGCGGCGGGTCTGCGCCAGAGCATGGGGCGCTTCCGCCTGGCCTGACGGTGGCCGCAGCCAATGAAAACGGGGCCCTGGGCCCCGTTGTTTTTCTCACCGCCAGGCGGCGTGGGCTCAGGCGCCCAGGCCGTTACCGGCGTCTTTCTTGGCAATCAGCTCAATCTTGTAACCGTCCGGGTCTTCCACGAAGGCGATGACGGTGGTGCCGCCCTTCACCGGTCCCGGCTCGCGGGTGATCTTGGCGCCGGCGGCGCGCAGTGCCTCGCAGGTGGCATAGATGTCGTCCGCTTCCAGGGCGATGTGACCATAGGCGGAACCGAGCTCGTACTCGCTCACGCCCCAGTTGTAGGTGAGCTCGATGACGGCTTCATCCTTCTCGTCGCCGTAGCCGACGAAGGCCAGGGTGTACTTGTATTCGCTGTTCTCGCTCTTGCGCAGCAGTGTCATGCCCAGCACTCGGGTGTAGAAGTCGATGGAACGTTGCAGATCGCCGACGCGCAACATGGTATGCAGAATTCTCATTGCTCAATTCTCCGGGTTGGTGGATTGGTACTGCCTTGAATCCATGGCCCGAGACCGGATCCGCAGAGGCCTGCAGATCAACTCTCGGGATAGACCTTCTCTTTGTATTCGCACAAATCTTCGATGATGCAGGAGCCGCAGCGGGGCTTGCGGGCGAGACAGGTGTAACGCCCGTGCAGGATGAGCCAGTGGTGCACGTCCAGCTTGAACTCGGCGGGGACCACCTTGAGCAGCTTCTCCTCCACCTGATCGACGTTCTTGCCCACGGCAAAGCCGGTGCGGTTGGAGACCCGGAAGATATGGGTGTCGACGGCGATGGTGGGCCAGCCGAAGGCGGTGTTGAGCACCACGTTGGCCGTCTTGCGGCCGACGCCGGGCAGGGCCTCGAGGGCCTCGCGATTCTCCGGTACCTCACCGCCGTGGCGCTCCAGCAGGATGGCGCAGGTCTTGATGACGTTCTCGGCCTTGGTGTTGAACAGGCCAATGGTCTTGATGTACTCCTTGACCCCGTCCACCCCCAGATCCAGCATGGCCTGGGGGGTGTTGGCCACCGGATAGAGCTTGTCGGTGGCCTTGTTGACGCTCACGTCGGTGGCCTGGGCCGAGAGCAGCACGGCGATGAGCAGCTCGAAGGGCGTGGTGAAGTTGAGCTCTGTGGTGGGATGGGGGTTGTCATCGCGCAACCGCTCCAGGATCAGCCTGCGTTTCTGGTTGTTCATGGCTCTCTCTTGTCTCAGAGCTGGGTCGTGCGGGCGCCCGCCGCCGGCACGGTGCAGTGGGCCTTCTCGGCACTCTGCTTGCGGCCCATCCAGTCGTTGATGGCGTTTTTGCCGGCGATCATCAAACCGAGGCCGATGAAGCCGCCGGGGGGCAGGATCGCCAGCAGCAGGCTGGCGTCGGCGTGGAACAGCTCGACGCGCAATGACTTGGCCCAGTCACCCAGCAGCAGCTCGGCACCATCAAACAGGGTGCCCATGCCGATGATCTCGCGAAGGCCCCCCAGTACCAGCAGCACCAGGGTAAAGCCCAGCCCCATCATGAAGCCGTCGAGGGCGGCAAGCAGGGGCGGATTCTTGGAGGCATAGGCTTCGGCGCGGCCGATGATGACGCAGTTGGTGACGATGAGGGCGATGAAGATGCCGAGCGCCTGATAGAGGCCGTAGGTGTAGGCGTTCATCAACAGCTGCACGCTGGTCACCAGGGCCGCGATGATCATCACGTAGACCGGGATGCGGATATCCTTGGGCACCCAGTTGCGCACCAGGGAGACGGCGAGGTTGGAGCAGACCAGTACCACCATGGTGGCAAGGCCGAGCCCCAGCGCATTGGTAAAGGTGGAGGAGACCGCCAGGGTGGGGCAGAGCCCCAGCACCTGCACCAGGGAGGGGTTGTTCTTCCACAGTCCCTGCAGCATCAACTCCTTGAGCTCTTCGCGGCGGCCACTTTCCCCGGCGGGTTGGCTGGCCGTGTCAATCACGTCGACTTGTTCCATTGCGTGTGCTCCGGCGTTAGGGGTTGACATGGCAGGAGGGGGCATCGTGCAGCAGTTCGGGGTGCTCCTGTTGCAGCCTCAGCAAATTTTTCACCGCCTTGACCACGGCCCGCGGGGTGATGGTGGCTCCGGTGAAGGCGTCGAATTCGCCGCCATCCTTCTTCACCGCCCAGGTGGCGTCGTTGTCGGCCGTGAGGGACTTGTCGGTGAAGCTGTCGATCCAGCTGGATTTCTTCAGCTCTATCTTGTCACCAAGCCCCGGGGTTTCCTTGTGGGCCAGCACCCTGACCGCGCTGACGGCCCCTTTTGCATCGGTGCCGACCACCATGCGAATGGCTCCACTGTAACCATCGGGGGCCACGGTTTCCAGCGCGTAGCCGGTGTGCACCCCCTTGAGGGTGGCGGTATAGAGGGGCATGGGCTCATTGCTGCCCAGGTATTCCCGGCTGCTGACCAGCTTGCAGCTGGCCACCAGATCGTTGTCATAACTCCCCTCGGGCAGCAGGGCCTGCAGGGTGCGCAGCTTCTCCAGCTCTTGCTGGTGGGCGATGCGATCCCGGGTCAGTTCGTTGGTCAGCACCACCATGGCGGTGCAGCCGAGGGCAAAGAGGGCCAGGGTCAGGCCATTCTTGCGCATGCTTTTCAACATGGGAGGCTCCCTGTCTCGCGTCTGCGACAATTCAGATGTGGGTTCATTTGCGACGGGCTCCATAGACCTTGGGGCGGGTCAGACTGTCAATCAGGGGAACGCACAGGTTGGCCAGCAACACGGCGAAGGCGAAGGCATCCGGATAGCCGCCAAAACGGCGGATGACATAGACCAGCACGCCGATGAGCACACCGTAGACGAGGCGCCCCTTTGCGGTGGTGCTGGCACTCACCGGATCGGTGGCGATGAAGAAGGCCCCGAGCATGGTGGCACCGCTGAACAGGTGCAGCATGGGGGTGGCGGTGGCATCCGGGGTGGCCAGATAGCCCAGGGTGGCAGCGAGCAGCAATGCGCCCAGCACGGCAGTCGGAATGCGCCAGTTGATCACTTTCTGCTGGAGCAGGAAGAGGCCTCCCAGCAGGTAGCCGAGGTTGACCCAGCTCCAGCCGATGCCACCCCAGCCCTCGAAGACCTTGTGGGTCATCACTTCGGTGGCGGTCAGCCCCTGGGTCAGCCCGGTCTTTAAGGTATCCAGCGGCGTGGCCATGGTCAGGCCATCCACCCCCTGCTTGAGCTGCAGCATGCTGTAGCCGTCGAGGCTGAAGCCGGTGAAGATCACCGAGGCCGCATCGGCGAAGCCGATGTCGTAGGCGGCGATGCTGGAGGGGGGCAGCCAGCTGGTCATCTGGACCGGGAAGGAGACCAGCAGCAGCACATAGGCCACCATGGCAGGATTGAACAGGTTCTGACCGAGCCCGCCATAGAGATGCTTGGCGATGATGATGGCGAACGCCGTGCCCAGCACCAGCATCCACCAGGGCAGCAGGGGGGGCAGGGAGAGACCGATGAGCACGGCGGTGAGCGCCGCGCTACCATCCAGCAGGGCCGGTTTGACGGGGCGGCCACGCAGGCGAAGGACCAGGGCCTCCGAACCCAGGGCCGTGACCAGCGCCAGCAGGATCTGGATCAGGGTCCCCCAGCCGAAGAACCAGGTCTGTGCCAGGAAGCCGGGCAGGCAGGCCAGGATCACCAGCACCATCAGGGTCTGGGTCTGTTTGCGGTTGTGGGCAAAAGGCGCACTCGCGATATTGAACATGGATCAGTGGCTCTTGTCGGTCGAAGGGGAGGAGGCAGCCTCGGCCGCCAGCTTCTTGGCTTTGGCCCGGGCGATGGCGGCGGCGATGGCCGCCTTCTTGGGGTCCACCTCGGCGGCGGGCTCGGATGCGGCGGCAGGGGCCTCAACGGCGTTATCGGTTGTGTTCACGGATGTCTTATCCGCGACCACCGGCCCATCACCTTGCGCCTGGGCGGCTTTCTTGGCCTTGGCCCGGGCGATGGCGGCGGCAATGGCCGCCTTCTTGGGGTCCACCTCGGCGGCGGGCTCGGATGCGGCGGCCGGGGCCTCAACGGCGTTATCGGTTGTGTTCACGGATGTCTCACCCGCGACCACCGGTGCGTCACCTTGCGCCTGGGCGGCTTTCTTGGCCTTGGCCCGGGCGATGGCGGCGGCAATGGCCGCCTTCTTGGGGTCCACCTCTGCGGCGGGTTCGGATGCGGCGGCCGAGGCCTCAACGGCGTGTTCGGTTGTGTTCACGGATGTATCACCCGCGACCACCGGCCCGTCACCTTGCGCCTGAGCAGCCTTCTTGGCCTTGGCCCGGGCGATGGCGGCGGCAATGGCCGCCTTCTTGGGGTCCACCTCTGCGGCGGGTTCGGATGCGGCGGCCGGGGCCTCAATGGCGTTATCGGTTGTGTTTACAGATGTCTCACCCGCGACCATCGGCGTGTCCCCTTGCGCCAGGGCGGCTTTCTTGGCCTTGGCCCGTGCCAGGGCGGCGGCGATGGCGGCCTTCTTGGGATCCAGCTCTGCCTTGGGATGTTGCTCCCCAGATGCCGGGGTGTCAGCCAGCCCATTGCCCTCGCCATTGGCGGCTTTGGCGGCACGACGGGCGATGGCCTCCTGCTTGCGCGCCTCACGGGCGGCAATCATGGCCTCGTTGTCCGGTGCGGGTTCACTCACGGCCACCTGGGCCGTCTCCTGTTTGGCCTTGATGCGGGCCAGGGCGGCGGCGACCGGATCTTCGCCCCCGGCCGTCGTCATGGCCTGGCGACGCTGGGCTGCGGCTTCGGCGTGGCGGGCTTCGCGGGCCGCCTTCTCACGCTCGAAGCGAGCCTGCTTGGCCTCGAAGCGCTGCTTGGCTCGTTCGGCCTTCTCGGCCTCGGCACGGGCCTCGCGGATGTCATCCTTGGCGATCTTGTAGTACTGCACCAGGGGGATTTCGCTCGGGCAGACCCAGGCACAGGCGCCGCACTCGATACAGTCAAAGAGGTTGAGCTTCTCGGCCTTGTCGTACTCCTTGACCCGGCTGTACCAGTAAAGCTCCTGGGGCAGCAGGGTGGCGGGGCAGGCATCGGCGCAGGCACTGCAACGGATGCAGGCCTGTTCCGGGCCGGGGGGCGGCAGCTCGGTGCGGGTGGGGGAGAGCAGGCAGTTGGTGGCCTTGACCACGGGGACCATGGCGTGGGGCAGGGTGAAGCCCATCATGGGGCCCCCCATGATGACCCGCTGATCCGCCTCTGGTTGCAGCTCGAAACGCTGGAGCAGCCAGCGTACCGGCGTGCCCAGACGTACCCAGGCATTGCCGGGTTTCTTGAAGGCGTCGCCGGTGAGGGTGACGATGCGCTCGATGAGCGGCTCCCCATCGATGATGGCGCGCTTGATGGCAAAGACGGTGGCGACGTTGAGCACCATGATTCCCATGTCGACCGCCCGGCCTCCCTTGGGCACCTGGCGTCCGGTGAGCAGCTCTATGGTCTGTTTGGCGCCGCCGGAGGGGTACTTGGTCGGTACCGACTTGACCAGCACGTCGGCGTCGCTGGTATGGCGGGTCAGGGCCTCGATGGCCGCCGGTTTGTTGTCTTCCACCCCGATCAGGGTGAGCTTGGGCTTGAGCAGGTGCTTGAGTACCCGGATGCCGTCCATGATCTCGTCGGCGTACTCCTGCATCAACCTGTCATCCGTGGTGATGTAGGGTTCGCACTCCAGCCCGTTGATGATGAGAATTTCGGTGAGCTGGCCACGGCCGTCGAGCTTGCTGTGGGTCGGGAAGACGGCGCCGCCGAGCCCGGCGATGCCGGCCTGCTGGATGCGCTCGAGCAACGCCCCCCGCTCCAGGTTCCAGTAGTCAGGCTGGGGTGTGCGCTCGCCCCAGGCATCGTCTCCGTCCGGGGTGAGGAGGATGCAGAGATCGTCAAGACCGGAGGGGTGCGCCACCGTGTGCTGCTCGATGGCGGTGATGGTGCCCGAGGTGGAAGCGTGCACCGGCACGATGCGCCCCTTGTCAAAACGGGTGAGGGGTTGCCCCTTCTTGACCTTGTCCCCCACCCGCACCAGCAGTTCGCCGGCCGGACCCGCGTGCTGACGCACCGGAATGATGAGCTGGGGGGGAAGGCCCGCGTCAACGACGGGGGTCAGGCTGGACTGGTGCTTGTTCTCGGGGGGATGGATGCCGCCGTGAAAATCCCACAGAGTGCCGGCTTTGATGCGTTCGAGCAGATGCTGCATGGTTACTCCGCTGTTTATTCCACTATCTTGACCGGAATGGCGACCTTGGCCAGATCCCATTTCCAGTTGTCGACCGTGGTCGGCACCGGGATCATTTCAATACAGTCGGTCGGGCAGGGGTCGACGCAGAGGTCGCACCCGGTGCACTCGGCCGCGATGACGGTATGCATCGCCTTGGTGGCACCCAGGATGGCGTCGACCGGACAGGCCTGGATGCACTTGGTGCAACCGATGCACATGTCTTCGTGAATGAAGGCCACCTTCTTGACGGGGATTGCCGCGTCTTCACCGCCGTCCAGAGACTGGGGCTCGACCCCCATCAGGTCGGCAATCTTGCGCATGGTGGCGTCGCCACCGGGCACGCACTTGTTGATCTTGTCGCCATTGGCCAGGGCTTCGGCGTAGGGTTTGCAGCCCGGGTAACCGCACTGGCCGCACTGGGTCTGGGGCAACAGGGCATCGAGCTGATCGACGATGGGATCGGCCTGCACATGAAACTTGACGGCGGCAAAGCCGAGAATGATGCCGAAGGCCAGGGCAAGCAGGGCCAGCACCAGAATGGCAAAGAGTATGTGAATCATAGCGTTATATCTTGATGAGGCCGGTAAAGCCCATGAAGGCCAGCGACATCAGGCCAGCGGTGACCATGGCGATGGAGACGCCACGAAACGGTGCCGGCACGTCGGCAGCCACCAGCCGCTCACGCATGGCGGCAAAAAGGATCAGCACCAGGGAGAAGCCGACGGCGGCCCCGAAGCCGTAGATGATGCTCTGGATGAAGTTGTGGCGCTCGTTGATGCTGAGCAGCGCCACGCCGAGCACGGCACAGTTGGTGGTGATGAGCGGCAGGAAGATGCCGAGCAGGCGATAGAGGGTCGGGCTGCTCTTGCGGATCACCATCTCGGTGAACTGGACCACCACGGCGATCACCAGAATGAAGCCCAGGGTGCGCAGGTAGGCGATCTCCAGCGGGATCAGGATATAGTGCTCCATCAGATAGGAGCAGGCGCTGGCCAGCGTCATGACGAAGGTGGTGGCCAGACCCATGCCGATGGCGGTTTCCAGCTTGCCGGAGACACCCATGAAGGGGCAAAGGCCGAGGAACTTCACCAGCACGAAGTTGTTGATCAGCACTGTGCCGACCAGTAAAAGCAGGTACTCAGTCATTGAAGATGGGTTATCCGGTATGAAGGCGGCCGTATTATCTGATGTTAGGTGCCTTTAGACAACCGCAAGGCCGTATGGTTATTATTCGAATGCCCAATTCATGGAGGCATTGTGCGCCCTTTACCCGTCCTGACGCTGACCCTGGCCATGCTGCTCTGGTCCAGCTCCTTCATCGCCCTCAAACATGTGCTGGAAATCTGGTCCTTCGGTCAGGTGCTCTTCATGCGGATGGGGGTGGCGTCCTGTTGCTGGCTGCTCTGCTACCGCCAGCTTGGCCGCGTCACTTACCAGAAGGGGGATTGGCGCTGGTTGGCCCTGATGGGGGCGCTTGAGCCCTGCCTCTACTTTCTTCTTGAAGTCAACGCCCTGCGTTACACCAGTGCCGGCCAGGCCGGTATGGTCTGTGCCCTGCTTCCCCTGATGGTGGCTCTGGTGGCCTTCGTACTGCTTGGAGAGCGGGTGAGTCGCCGCCAGCTGCTGGGCTTTGCCATCGCCATCGTTGGCATCGCCCTGCTGGGGTTGGGGGAGGGCGCAGACGAGTTCGCCCCCAACGCCCTGCTCGGCAACAGCCTGGAGATGGGCGCCATGCTCTGCGCCGCCACCTATTCCGTGGTATTCAAGAAGCTCTCCAGCCGCTACGGCGTGATGACACTGACAGCGTTGCAGGCCTTCGTCGGCATGCTCTTCTTCGCGCCCTTTGCCTTCAGTGCGCCCTGGCCCGCGAGCTGGGCCTGGCAGGACATGGGGGTCATCCTCTTCCTCGGCGCCTTCGTGACACTTGGTGCCTACCTGCTCTACAACTGGTCGGTGACCCAGGTGAAGGTGACCCTGGCGGCTGCCTATGTGAACCTCATACCGGTCTTTACCCTGCTGCTCGCCTATCTGCTGCTGGGAGAGACGCTCACTGCCCTGCAATGGGTGGCCTGTGCCGCCGTGCTGGCCGGCATCGGGGTGGGCCAACTGCCGTCCGGCAGGAAGCGTGCGCAGGCAGTCGCCACCGGGGGATGAGTCGCCGTCATTGGGCTACAGTCTGGGCAGGGAAACACGCTGTCTAAGAAGGAGCCGACCGATGAGCGACATGCACTTGCTGGCCGCGGCCAAAAGCCTGTTGAGCCATCCCCCCTTTACCCTGGCCGATGCCAGAGCCCTGGAGGCGCTGGAAGAGGAAGCTGTGGAGGAGGAGGGGCTCTGCATCGCCGCGCTATGGGACATCGCCCTCGCGCTGGCGGACGAGGAAGCCAGACACTATCTCCTGGGGGATGGCTGAGCGGGTTTCGGGTGGGCGGACAGCAATGACAACGGGGGGCCTGGGCCCCCCGTTGTCATTGGCAGCTGTCGCTCAGATGGAGAGGCTCTTGACGGTGTCCGACACCGAGTTGGCGTCCTCGATGATCTCCTTGATGACGTCGGCGATGATGGTGGCCTGCTCCTGACCTGCCACCGCCTTGTCGGAGACGACGGAGACGGTCTGGGTGATCTGGGAGGTGATCTCCGAGTTGTGCTTGATGACGGTGACGATCTCGCTGGTGGAGCTGGAAGTGCGCGCCGCCAGTTGCCTCACCTCGTCGGCCACGACCGCGAATCCCCGTCCCTGTTCCCCGGCGCGGGCCGCCTCGATGGCCGCGTTGAGGGCCAGCAGATTGGTCTGATCCGCGATGCCGCTGATGGTGGAGATGATGGATTCGATGCTCCTGGATTGCTGGTTGAGCTGCTCTATCTGTTTGCTGACCGCATTGACCGAGGTGTTGATGTGAGAGGAGGTGTCGAGCACCCTGTCGATGACCTCCCGCCCCCTGGCGGCGCTCGCGACGGTTTCGCTGGCGATGGCACACGCCTTCTGGGCCGCTTCCCGGGTGGAGATGGATTTCTCCACCCGCTCGGTGATGTCGCTCGCCAGCTTGATGATTTTGACCACCTTGCCCTCGTGGTTGAAGATGGGGTTGTAGGTGGCCTCCAGCCATATCTTCTCCCCCCGGTGACCCAGACGCATGAAAAGCCCGGACTTGATGTCACCCGAGCCGAGATCCTGCCAGAAATGGGGGTTGTTCTGGTAGAACTCGGTGTCACAGAAGAGACGATGATGCTTGCCGACCACCTCTTCCAGCCGGTAACCAAAGCAGTTGAGGAAATTCTGGTTGGCGGTGATGACGGTGCCATCGGGTTGGAAATCGATGACCGCCAGGGACTTGTCCAGGGCTGCCAGCAGTGCCTGGGTGCGCTCCAGGGTGGATTGCTGCTGGGTCACGTCGGAGGCGACCTTGGCGATCCGCACCACTTTGCCGTCGATCACGATGGGGAAATAGGTCGCCTCCAGCCACACGGCCTTGCCGGATTTCGACTGGCGAATGAAGCGACCGCTGCGGGAGACGCCGTGGCGCAGATCCTGCCACAAGGTCTCGTAATCCCGGGTATTGACGTCGTCGGGGAAGCAGAGGGTGCTGTGATGCTTGCCAATCACCTCGTCACGTTCAAATCCCACGATCTTGAGAAACAGCGCGTTGGCGAAGGTGACCACTCCCGCCGGGGTGAACTGGACGAAGGGGACCTGCAACTGGATAGCCTGTTCAAATGCCCCCAGTTCCACCACCCTTGCCGCTTGCTCACTGGCTTCCTTGCTTGCTTTTTGATTCCAGAACATGACAGCGCTCCTCCATGAGACCCTTGAATGGGATAACGACCAAATATGAGTAAATTAACAATAGCATTGCGTCCTGATGAGTCGTCATCGTACTCAAATTAACTTTTTATTTTTCAATGTTGATAAATAGCTTCTTAATTGTAGGGTCTCGTACCAAGGTTATTTATCTCGTGGACCACTTTGGGCCCCAGGGAATATTGGCATGAAGGCGCCTCTTTTGGCACTGACTATTCTATATATCGCCTTCATATGAACCCAGTGGCGCGCCATGTGGCCTACATGGGTATTTAATGAGTCTTATATGGGCACAGTGAAATTAGGTGGAGGCGGGGATCTGGAAATAGCCGCTATCTGACTCTCTGGTGTGAGAAATAAACGGCCAAGGGTGTGAGTTTTTGGATATCCGGCATGTGTGAACCCGTGACGACATTGCCGCTTCTGTATATTTTCTGTCCCGAAACAGAGAGTGTTTATTTTGCCTGCAAGGTAGAGAGTTTCTGGTTCAGGGACTCAATCTCTTTCTGATATCGGGTAGTGACCGATTGCATCTCTGCCGAGACATTGCGGGATCTTGCCTTGTTCTCCGTGATCTGGGTCATCTCGTTGTTCATCTTCTGCTTTTTGGCCTCGATCTCGGTGCGCAGCGCCTCGGCCTGGCGTTGTTTCTGGCCGTTCGCCAGGCTCTGCTCTATCTCCCGGGTCTGGTTGGCCGCCTGCTCCACCGCCTCGGGGGAGGGGGTATAGACATTGAGTGCCATGGGTTTGGCGTCGCTGCTGCAGGGGATGTCACTGAAGGTGATCTGCCCATCGCGGGCGCATTGATAGACTGCCGCCTGGACAACGGGGACGGTGGCAAGCCCCAGGCAGGTGAGAGAGATGACCAGCATGCGTGACATAGACTCCTCCTTGAATACTCTTCCTTGCACACTAGTACATGGCGCAAGGTCAGACAACGGCCTCGTTTCGGGAGCGACATTCCGGTCCTCACGTCGCCTCTCTCTGGTCCATGGCGGGGAGATCTCCTGCGCAATGGGTGTGCCATGGCGGCATAAAGCGACGGATCCCTGCCTGTTTCCCCGCAGTTCAACACATCAGAGCACCATAACGGGCCGCAATGAGGTATCTTATGCCCCGATTTCATCCATCAAACGGATAAGAGACAACACATGATCATCAAACCCAAGGTTCGCGGCTTTATCTGCACCACCACCCACCCGGTCGGTTGTGAAGCCAATGTTCGTCGCCAGATCGCTTACACCCAAGCCAAGGGCGCCATCGAGAATGGCCCCAAGAAGGTGCTGGTGATCGGCGCTTCCACCGGCTATGGTCTGGCCTCCCGCATTGCCGCAGCCTTCGGCAGCGGAGCTGCCACCATCGGTGTCTTCTTCGAAAAGCCGAGCTCCGAGACCAAGACGGGCTCCGCCGGCTGGTACAACTCCGCCGCCTTCGACAAGGCCGCCAAAGAGGCCGGCCTCTACGCCAAGAGCATCAATGGCGATGCCTTCTCCCACGAGTGCCGTGCCAAGGTGATCGAGCTCATCAAGCAGGATCTGGGTCAAATCGATCTGGTGGTCTACTCTCTGGCCTCTCCGGTGCGCAAGCTGCCGGACACCGGCGAAGTGGTGCGCTCCGCCCTCAAACCCATCGGCGAAGTCTACACCTCCACCGCCATCGACACCAACAAGGATCAGATCATCACCGCCACCGTCGAGCCGGCGAATGAGGAAGAGATCCAAAGCACCATCACCGTCATGGGCGGCCAGGACTGGGAACTGTGGATGGCGGCTCTGCGCGATGCGGGTGTGCTGGCTGACGGCGCCAAGTCCGTGGCCTACTCCTACATCGGTACCGACCTGACCTGGCCCATCTACTGGCATGGTACCCTGGGGCGTGCCAAGGAAGATCTGGACCGCGCCGCCACCGCCATCCGTGGCGATCTGGCTGCCAAGGGGGGGACCGCCCACGTGGCCGTGCTCAAATCCGTGGTGACCCAGGCCTCCTCTGCCATTCCCGTGATGCCGCTCTACATCTCCATGGCCTTCAAGATCATGAAGGAGAAGGGCATTCACGAGGGCTGCATGGAGCAGGTGGACCGCATGATGCGCACCCGCCTGTACGGCGCCGACATGGCGCTGGACGAGCAGGCCCGCATCCGCATGGATGACTGGGAGCTGCGTGAAGACGTGCAGCAGACCTGCCGTGATCTCTGGCCCTCCATCACCACCGAGAACCTCTCCGAGCTGACTGACTACACCGGCTACAAGCAGGAGTTCCTGCGCCTGTTCGGTTTCGGCCTGGACGAGGTGGACTACGATGCGGACGTGAATCCGGACGTGCAATTCGACGTGGTCGAGCTGTAAGTCGGTCGTCAGCACAGACAGGGCCCTGCGGGGCCCTGTTTTTTTGCAGCAGACTCAACCTGTTGCCTCAGGTTTATTATCCGCGATCACCTTTTTCCCCGAACAAACCCGCTAGGCTTGCGCTGTCCGGATCACAGACGGCACCGCCGAGGTACGAAAGCCATGACCACATCCCATGAGGCGCCCAAGAAGCGCCAGCTCCCCACGGTTTATACCCTGCTTTTCATCATCATCGCCCTGATGGCGGCCCTCACCTGGGTGCTGCCGGCGGGAAAATACAACTATGTGACGGCCAAGACCCAGCAGCCGGTGGCTGCAGCGGCCGTGGCCGACTACAGCGGTGACGAGCGACTGCTGCCGGTACCCGGCAGTTACACCGAGCTCCCCTCCCAACCCCAGGGGGTATTCGATGTGCTCAAGGCGCCCATCCAGGGCTTTCACAAGGCGGCGGACGTAGCACTGTTCGTACTCATCATCGGCGGCTTTCTGGCGGTGACCATGCAGAGCGGGGCGCTGGATGCCGGGGTCGGGGCCATAGTGCGTACCTTCGCCGGGCGCGAGCGGCTGCTCATCCCGGTGCTGATCGCCCTGTTCGCCCTGGGTGGCTCCACCTTCGGCATGGCGGAGGAGACGGTGGCCTTCTGGGCACTCATCGTGCCGGTGATGATGGCGGCGGGCTTCGATCGCATGGTGGCGGCCGGGATCATCCTGCTCGGCTCCGGGGTCGGGGTGCTCGCCTCCACCGTCAATCCGTTTGCCACCGGCATCGCCTCTGGTTTCGCGGGTATCCCCATCGGTGAGGGGATAGGGCTACGGGTCATCCAGTGGCTGCTGCTGGTGATCTTCGCCTCCTGGTTCGTGATGCGCTACGCCAGGCAGGTGCAGCAGGACAAGTCCCGCTCCGTGCTGGCCGATATCGTTTATGACGACGAGTTCTCCCAGATGAAGAGCGGCAACCTCGCCTTCAGCGGCAAGCAGAAGCTCACCATGCTGGTCTTCTTCGGCACCTTCCTGCTGATGATCTATGCGGTGGTGCCCTGGTCGGATCTGGGCATTGATCTGTTGCCCACCCTGGGCTGGTGGTTCGACGAGCTCTCCACCCTCTTCTTCAGCGCCTCCATCCTGATTGCCCTCATCAACCGGATGCCGGAGTCCAACTACGTGGCGACCTTCCTGAACGGGGCGCGGGATCTCATCGGGGTGGCCCTGGTGGTGGCGGTGGCGCGCGGCATCTATGTGGTGATGGAGCACGGCGTCATCATCGACACCATACTGCATTGGGCCGAGGGGCTGGTGAGCGGACTGTCGTCGTCGGTCTTCATCCTGATGGCCTATCTGGTGCACATCATCCTGAGCTTCTTCATTCCCTCCACCTCGGGGCTCGCGACCGTCTCCATGCCGCTGATGGGACCGCTGGCGGACTTCTCCGGCATCTCCCGGGATCTGGTGATCACCGCCTATCAGTCCGCCTCCGGCTGGATCAACCTGTTTGCCCCCACCGCCGCCCACCTGGTGGCGGGGCTGGCGCTCGCCAGGATCCCCTACGATCGCTTCGTGCGCTGGGTGCTGCCCTTCATCATCGGGGTGGGGCTCATCACCATGGCGGTGCTGGTGGCCGGGGCCCTGCTGCACGACTGATGGCGCGGATAGAAAACGACAGACAACAAAAAGGCTCCCGCGGGAGCCTTTTTCATGAGCCTTGCTTACTGCTTGTAGCCCTTGAGGAAGCGGGCGAGGCGACCGATAGCCTCTTCCAGCTCCTCTTCCCGGGGCAGGAACACCAGCCGGAAGTGATCCGGCGCCGGCCAGTTGAAGCCGGTGCCCTGCACCAGCAAGAGCTTCTCCTGCTGCAGCAGATCGAACACCATCTTCTGGTCATCGCGGATGTCATACACCTTGGGGTCGAGGCGCGGGAACATGTAGAGCGCTCCCTTGGGTTTGACGCAGGAGACCCCGGGGATCTCGTTCAAAAGCTCCCAGGCCTTGTCCCGCTGGCGACGCAGGCGGCCCCCCGGCAGGATCAGCTCGTTGATGCTCTGGTAGCCCCCAAGGGCGGTCTGGATGGCGTGCTGCATGGGCACGTTGGCACACAGCCGCATGGAGGCCAGCATCTCCAGTCCCTCGATGTAGCCCTTGGCGCGGCCCTTGGGTCCGGTGATGACCATCCAGCCCTGGCGGAAGCCGCAGGCGCGGTAGGCCTTGGAGAGGCCGTTGAAGGTCACCACCATCACATCGTCGCACAGGGTGCAGACGCTGGTGTGGGAGATGTCGTCGTAGAGGATCTTGTCGTAAATTTCGTCGGCGAAAATGATGAGGTTGTGCTGGCGGGCGATCTCGATCACTTCAAGCAAAAACTCGCTGCCGTAGACGGCGCCGGTCGGGTTGTTGGGGTTGATCAGCACCAGGCCGCGGGTGCGCGGGGTGATGCGGGCGCGGATGTCGTCGAGATCCGGATACCAGTCAGCCCCTTCGTCACAGCGGTAGTGCACCGCATGGCCGCCGGAGAGGGTGACGGCCGCGGTCCAGAGCGGGTAGTCGGGGGAGGGCACCAGCATCTCGTCGCCATTGTTGAGCAGCGCCTGCATCGCCATCACGATGAGCTCGCTCGCACCGTTGCCGATGTAGATGTCGTCGATGTCGACCTTGCGCATCCCTTTTTGCTGGTAGTACTGCATCACCGCCTTGCGGGCCGAGAACAGCCCCTTGGAGTCGCAGTAGCCCTGGCTCTGGGGCATATTGAGGATCACATCCTTGATGATCTCCTCCGGTGCTTCGAAGCCAAACGGGGCCGGATTGCCGATGTTGAGCTTGATGATGCGGTGACCTTCGTCTTCGAGACGGCGAGCTTCTTTGTGCACCGGGCCGCGGATGTCATAGCAGACATCGTCGAGCTTGTGCGACTTGTCGATAGTGAACATGGTGAGCGTGATTCCTTCCCCGTGGGGCGCGTTGGCAGAAAAGCTGTTTTTAGTATCAAATTTCTCTGCCCCTATTCTTCACAGAATTGAATGCTAGAACAATCTAATTTATGGAATAAATCCCTGATATTTACCCCTGAAACAGGGTTGTTGAAATGTTAAATTCAGCATGATCGTTTGCCTCTCTTTGGTAGATCAGTGAAAGATGAGGGGCAGATTCATAAAGCAACATGAGTGTATTGAAATATCTCCCCCATCTGGCACGATTGGCTGGGGTAAAAAAGGCCCCGACCCGTCGGTCTGCCAGGGGAGCACGCAGGCACGGGGGCTCATCTTTCCGCTCTCGAGGTTCACTCATGCAGGCACCCGCCACCGGTCGCTACCGCCATTTCAAGGGGGGCTATTACCAGGTTCTGGCCCTGGCCTTGCACACCGAAACCCAGGAGCAGCTGGTGATCTATCAATCCGAACAGGATGGTCAGGTCTATGCCCGCCCCGTCGCCATGTTCATGGAGTGGATTGAACATCAGGGACAGGTGGTGAGCCGCTTCACGCCGGTGGCCTGAGGCAGGCTTGGCGACATGAAAAAAGGCGCCAGAGGCGCCTTTTTTCATGGTGTCGGGGCTTACAGACCCAGATTGGCTCTGGCATAGGCCTCAAAATCGGTGCAGCCGCCGATGTGCTGCTCATCCAGGAAGATCTGCGGCACAGTGGTGACCGGCTTGCCCGCCTTGGCGGCGAGATCGTCCTTGGTCAGCCCGGCCACGTTGATATCCACGTAGCGGAACTCGAAGTCATCGCGCTCCTCGGTCAGTTGCTCGGCAATCTGCTTGGCACGCACGCAATAGGGGCAACCGGGACGACCAAAAATCTCTACAAACATCTTTTCTCTCCATTAAACAAGCCGTTGAAGAAGGCCATTGAGATGAGGCTGGGCACAGCATAGCCCTGGCGCCCTGTCAGTCAAAGCTGAAAATAGCGATGCTTCCGTTCGCCATCTCCGATTGCGCCCACTGCTGATGACGGCGCCAGCGTCCCCCAAGGCCGGGGAATCGGGCCGCCTTGCCGGCAAGGCAGCCCGTCTATCACTGTTCGACGATCTGGATGGGTTGTTGCTGGTAGATGCTCTCCAGCACGCCTTTTTCGAAGACGGTCCAGGGCCAGGGCGCCTTGCTGGCGCGGTAGCGCTCGTGGGTTGCCGGATCCTGGGAGAGACCGCGCTGGAACATCACGAAGGCCTTGCGCTGGCCACCGGCGGTGTCGATGAAGCCGGCGAGGTTCGACGTACCTGTGATGGTACCGGTCTTGGCGTGTACCTTGTTCTTCATCATGGGAGCGGTGACGCTGCGTCGCCAGGCCAGGGTGCCGTCTACCTGGGAGCTTGGCAGCAGCTTGATGAAGTCGAGCTCAGCATCGTTCTTCTGGATGAAGTTCAGCACCGACAGCATCTGGCGCGCGCTGATGAGATTGTGGGCGGAGAGGCCGGAGCCGTCGGCCAGGGTGGCGTTGCCAAGGTCAATGCCGTGCTTGGTCAGGATGGCGCGCACCGCCATGGTGCCGCTGCGATAGCTGCCCGGCTTGTTGTAGTAGTGACGCCCCACGGTTTTGAGGAAGGTATCGGCGTAGAGGTTGTCGGACTTTTTCAACATCTTGGCGAGCATCACCGGCAGGGAGACAGAGTAGTGGGTCGCCAGGGTCTGGGCACCGACAGGGGCCTGATGGGTGACCCGCAGCAGGCCGTCGTGGCTGATCCCGGCGCGGTTCATGGCCCAGCGGATGTTGTCCCAGCCCCAGGCCTCCACGTCATGGATGGCAAAGCGCAGCCCTTGCGGCTCCTTGTTCGGGGTGATGCAGCCCTTGAGCTCGTAGAAGTTGCCCTTGGCCATGTCCACTTCCAGAGCGCAGAACTGGCGCGCCATGTCGCCATAGCTCATCACCTCCACGTTGTCGGCGCCGATGCCGATGGGCACGCCGGTGGCCACGTTGCCCACCGCAGGCTTGCCAATCTGGGTGGCGGTGATGGTGCCGTAGGCGCAGTTCTTGTCGATGATGACCGAGGAGACGGGAGCGGCGAAACAGAGGGTCTGATCCCCCCAGGACCAGCCGTTGCCACGCTCATAGCCGTTGTAGGCACCGGTGTTGACATAGACGTTGCCCTGAACGCGGGTGACGCCCAACTGTTTGAACAGGGCGACCAGATCCATGCGCGACAGAGTGGGGTCGCCCACGAAGTTGATCCAGATGTCGCCGTTGATGGTGGTGCCCTGTTTGGCACCGGGCTGTGCCTGGATGTCGGTGGCGAAGCGGAAGTCGGCACCGAGTTCGAGGCGGGCGGCGAGCGCGGTGAGCACCTTCATGGTGGAGGCGGGGGCTATCATGTCATCGGCGTGACGGGCAAATTCCACCCCGTTGTTGCCCTGTACGATGACGGCGTACTGGCCCCCCTTGGGCGGGGTCAGCGGGGCGGCCTGGACCGCCAGAGAAAAGAGAGCACAAAAACCAATCAACAGCCGCTGCATAGGATCCTCTAACTGAACGAAAGGGCGGCATCAGAAACCGCCCCGATAATCTAACCGGGTGACTGCCGGGTATCACCTGCCATGGGGTCAGGCCGGGGCGTTGGCAGTCCGGTAACGCCCCTCGTAATCGAATATTTTTTCCTTCACCTGCCAGAAGCGTCCCGACTTGCGGGCGATGACGAAATCCGGGTGACGGAACTGGTCTGCCGCGAGCATCACGCTCGCCAGGGTCGTGAATTCGGGCTCCAGGCCCGGGGCGGGCCAATGATGACGCACAAAGCGTTGTTGAAACAAGCGCTGTGCACCCCGGGAGTGAAAGGGGAAGTACTCCGTCAGGGTCAAGCCATCCTCGTCGTGGTAGGTCACCTCCAGCCGCTCCCCCTGCTTGCCGCGCCCAGGGCTCAGGGTCAAACCGGCGCAGCGGATCACCATGCAGTCCTTGAGATTGAGGGCCTCCTTGAGCTTGTCGTCAGGGTCCACCAGCAGTTGGTCACAGCGTTGGCAGCGACGGGCGGCGATGTCGTTTTCAGCGCCGCATCCGGGGCAGATCTTGGCGCGAAAGCGGTAGTCGCACTCCTCGCGGTTGCCCTCGTCATCTTCAAACAGTCCCTGACAGCGGCGGCCGTAGTGTTCGACCACCTTGCCATCCTCGTCGGTCTTGCCCCAGAAAGTGTTGGCAAAGCCGCAGGCGGGGCAGGGCACCTGAACCGGCTCGGTGCCGGCGTGGGGCCTGGGTTCCCCCACTTCGGGGGCAAACAGGTTGAAGTTGTTGCCTGCGTAGTCGAGCACCAGGCAATCGCTCTTGCCGGGTGAGAGGCGCAGGCCCCGTCCCACAATCTGCTGATAGAGCGACACCGATTCGGTGGGACGCAGCATCACGATAAGGTCGACGTGGGGGGCATCGAAGCCGGTGGTGAGCACCGCCACGTTGACCAGAAACTTGAGCTCGCGCGCCTTGAAGGCACTGATTAGAGCGTCGCGCTCCGGTCCCGGCGTCTCGCCGGTGACGAGGGCGGCCTGCTGGTCTCTGGCACCGAGCAGGCCATGAATTTCCCGGGCATGCTCGACGGTGGCGGCGAAGATCATCACCCCCTGCCGGTCGGCCGCATACTCCAGCACCTGGCTCAGGATATGGGGGGTGACCCGCTCCTGTCGCTTGATCTCGCCGTTGAGCTGCGCCTCGCTGAACAGGCCGTTCTCCCGCGGCACCAGCTTGCTGAAGTCGTAGTGGACGATGGGGGCGTCCACCAGGCGCGGCGGGGTCAGGTAGCCGTTTTTCACCATGAAGCGCAGGGGCAGTTCGAACACGCAGTCACCAAAGAGCCGCTCGCCGTGGCTCTTGACCATGCCGTGGTAGTGGCGCCGGTAGATCCAGCCCAGCCCCAGCCGATAGGGGGTGGCGGTGAGTCCGAGGATCTTGAGGACTGGATTGGCGGCCTTGAGATGCTCGATCACCTGATGGTATTGGCTGTCGTCATCGAGCGAGACCCGGTGGCACTCGTCGATGATGAGCAGCGAAAAAGCGCCGTCGAAGGCATCCAGATTGCGCGCCACCGACTGCACCGAGCCAAACACCACCTGGGCGCTCGCCTCCTTGCGTGCGAGCCCCGCGGCAAAGATGTCGGCCCGGAGTCCCCAGGCCTCGTACTTGGCGTGGTTCTGCTCCACCAGCTCCTTGACGTGAGCCAGCACCAGCACCCGGCCACGGGCCTTGCGGGCCAGCTCGGCGATCACCAGGCTTTTGCCGGCCCCGGTGGGCAGCACCACCACGGCGGGATCCGGGTGTTTGCGAAAGTGGCTGATGACGGCGTTGACCGCGTCGGTCTGATAGGGTCTGAGAACGAACATGCAGGCTTGGGGTATCGATATGGGGTGGTGCAGGATGGCGCCATTATAGGGATCCTGGCACTAAAAAACAGCGGGCCGGCATGGTGCCGGCCGCTGGCGATAATGTCTTCGCTTAGTGGAAGGGGAAGACGTAGTTCATCCAGCTGGCCATGCGCAGCAGCACCTTGCGCATCACCGAGACATGGTGGAAGTGCTTGGTGTAGATGGCGGCCTGGCCGCTAGCCCCGGCGATCACCTGATACTTGGCCCACTCGGGGTCGGTGATGGAGATGAGCACCGGCAGGCGACCCGGTCGCACGGCACTGGTCTGATCCAGCAAACCGGCGTTGGCCTGCACATTGCCTGCGGCGATGGCCGGGATCACGGCGGTCACCTTGCCCTGGAAGATCTTGCCGGGGATGCCGTCGATCACCACTTCGGCCTCATCGCCCACCGCCAGGCGCTGCATGCTGTTTTGCCAGAACCAGCCAACATAGGCGGTCTCGTCTTTGTGGATGAAGGTCATCACCGGACGATACATGAACGGGGTGGCGATCATGCCGGGGCGCAGGGCCAGCTGTACCACGTGGCCGTCGCTCGGAGCATAGACCACGGTCTGCTCGACCTGGTACCTGGCCTCGTCGAGCTGGGCCTGCAGATCTTCCAGTGTCGCCTGTTGTTGCTCGATCTGGGCCACGATGTCGTCCACGTTGGCCTGGGTGACATCGAGGTCACGCTGCTTGCCGACGCCGCGGCGCATCAGGTCGCTGGCGCGATCCCGGTCGAGCTTGGCGGAGCGCAGCCTGGCCTCGATGGACTTGAGGTGGTTGCGGTTGGATTCAACCCGCGCCGTCAGGCTGTCCGCTTTGAGCTGGAAGGGGGCGGCATCCAGGCGAAACAGCACATCGCCCTTTTTCACCGGTTGGTTAGCCTGTACCGGCACCTCGATTACCCGGCCCTTGACCAGCGGCACGATCGGGGTGGAGACATAGTAGTTCCGCGCCATCTCGGAATAGGGGTGGTTGTAGTTCATCAGCATGATCAGGGTGCCAATGAGCAGCACGCCACCCAGCGCTGCGGTAGGCACGGTCCACTTGTTGAGCGGGATACGGAAGATTTTGAAGATGGCCACGCAGACGGCCGTGTAGGTCAGGATCAGTAGCAGGTCCATGATTTATCCCTGTTGCTCGGTCTGTTCGATGGTATTGAGGCGGGCCTTGAGGTCGGCCAGCTCCTGTTTGAGCTGCTGGATATCATCTTCATCCTGCTGCAGCCGCTGGTTGAAGCCCCAGCCGCGATCGGGGCGATAAATCGTGGCCCAGATCCAGAGGAAGGGCCACAGCACGTGCAGGGTGAACAGACTGACCCAGCCGGCCACGTGAATGGCGTCCTGATGGGGGTGCTGACGATGCTTGGCTATTTCATAGGGAATGTCGTGAATGACGATGACCCCATAAAAAATGACCAAACCCACAAAAAAAAGCAGACCAAGAGCAAAATAATCGAGTGCCATTTATGCCTCCGCTGGCTTGACGCACCGCATTGTCATTGGGAACAGGGCTCTGCAAGGCAGTCAGCCACCTGATTTCCCTCCTGTCGGGCCCGAAATCTTAAGTTGTTTTGTTGTACTGAAGCTTAAGTGGTTTCCAAGTCGCCAAAACAGACGCTGATGTTATTGGGGGCAAGTCCGTAAAGTCGTATCCATGACAAGGATTTACGCTGGGAGTATGGCATTGCTGAAGGGAAATGTTCAGCAAAAAAAGGAGCCTTGACGGCTCCTTTTTTGACATGGTTGGCGTGGATTAACTTTCGCTGGGCTTGTTGATCAGCGCGGGCCTGAATTTCACCAGGAAGGCGAGGGTGATGAGGGCGGTGCTCACCAGACCGATGATGGTGGAAACATTCATCTCGAGGCCGAAACCGATGGGGGCGTTGGCCAGGTAGGTGATGACCACTGCGGTCATGAAGATGGCGGGAATGGTGCATACCCAGTGCAGCTTGCCTTCCTTGATGAGGTAGGCGGCCGCAGCCCACAGCATGATGACGGCGGTGGTCTGGTTGGCCCAGCCGAAGTAGCGCCAGATCACCCCGAACTCGGCCTTGGAGATGATGAAGCCAAGGATGAACATGGGGATGGCGATGAGCAGACGCTTGGCCATGGGCTTCTGGGTCAGGTTAAGGAAGTCCGCCACGATGAGACGGGCGCTGCGAAACGCGGTGTCACCGGAGGTGATGGGCAGGATCACCACGCCGAGGATCGCCAGGATGCCGCCCACGGTACCGAGCAGGCTGGTGGAGACTTCGTGCACCACGGCAGAAGGGCCGCCGCTGGCCAGGGTGGCGTTGAGCGCCTCGGTGCTGTCGTAGAAGGAGAGACCCAGGGTGCACCAGATGAGGGCGATGATCCCTTCCCCTATCATGGCCCCGTAGAAGATGAAGCGACCGGAGCTCTCGTTCTGCATGCAGCGCGCCATCAGCGGGGACTGGGTGGCGTGGAAACCGGAGACGGCACCACAGGCGATGGTGATAAACAGCAGCGGCCAGAGCGGCAGATCCGTCGGGTGCAGGTTGGAGAAGTCCATCCCGGTGTTGTAGAAGCCCTTGCCGGAGACGATGAGGCCGATGATGAGGCCGACCGACATGAAGACCAGCAGTGCGCCGAAGATGGGGTAAAAGCGACCGATGATCTTGTCGATGGGGACGATGGTCGCGAGGATGTAGTAGGCGAAGATGGCCGCAATCCAGTAGACCAGGTCGGTGGAGGTGAGGTTGGCCAAGAGGCCCGCCGGGCTCAGGACGAAGACCACGCCCACCAGCATCAGGAGCACCACGGCAAAGAGGTTCATGAAGTGCTTGGCGGCGGTGCCCAGGTGCTCACCGACCACGGTCGGCACCGAGGCGCCCCTGGCGCGTACCGACAGCATGCCGGAGAAATAGTCGTGGACCGCACCGGCGAAGATGCAGCCAAAGACGATCCAGAGCATGGCGACTGGACCATAGAGGGCTCCCAGAATGGGGCCGAAGATGGGGCCGACGCCTGCGATGTTGAGCAGTTGAACCAGGTAGACCTTCTTGTCCGACATGGGGACATAGTCCACCCCGTCCGCCATGGTGATGGCGGGGGTCTTCAACTCGGGTTTGGGCCCGAATATCCGTTCGATGAATTTGCCGTATATGAAGTAGCCGGCTACAAGTAAGCCGACACAGAGGAAGAACCAGATCATTGCTACGCTCCTGCTTTGTTATTTTTTGGTGTGCGCAGCCAGTGTAGGTGGGGACTTCTGTTAACGGCAGGTGAAAGGGGGTGAGCGGCGACATGGCGACCCGAGCGGTTGTCCGCTGTGATCCGGCGCACATCGCGCCCCGCTTTATTCCAGTCCCAGCTCGTCTTTTAGCTCCTTGAGGTAGCGGCGGCTGACCGGTACCCGGGCCCCGCTCGGGGTCACGATCTCCGCCAGCTGATTCTCCAGCAAACGGATTTCGAAGATGGCGGCCGGGGCCACCAGATACTGGCGGTGACAGCGCAGCAGCGGGGTCTTCTCCTCGAGGGACTTGAGGGTGAGCTGGGTGTGAAACAGCTCGCCCTGGCAGGCGACATGGACACCGCCGAGATCGGAGAAGGCGTACTCCACCTGGGAGGTTGGGAGCAGCCGCACCCGGTTGTGCAGGTATCCGGGGATATGGTGGATGCTCGGAGCCAGGGTCCCGACCGGTTGCGGGGTGATGTCCTGCCTGAGCCGCGCCAGGGTCTTGGCGAGGCGGGCCGGCTCCACCGGCTTGAGCAGGTAGTCGAAGGCGTTCTCCTCGAACGCCTGGATGGCGTAGTCGTCGAACGCGGTGACAAAGACGATGCGGGGCAGGGGATCGAGCATGGCCACCAGCTCCATGCCGCTGAGCTTGGGCATCTGGATATCGAGAAACACCACATCCGGCTTGCGTTGCTGGATGAGGCCGAGCGCCTCGATGGCGTTGCCCGCCATGCCCAGGATCTCGATGTCGGGATCGCTGGCCAGCAGCTCTGCCAGCTCCTCGCGGGCATAGGGCTCGTCATCGACGATCAGGGTGCGGATCATGTCATCTCCTTGGCGGTAGTGCGGGGTTGTCGTGGGAGCGTCAGGGAGACCCGGGTCCATTGCTCTGGCTCCCACTGGACGTCAATGCCATAGCGCTCGCCAAAGGCACTCTTGAGGCGCTTGTCCACCAGGCTCATCCCCAGACCATCCCCCTGGCCGGATGGTTGCCAGGCCCCGGCGTTGTCTTCGACGCAAAGGGTGATCGCCTCGGGGGTCTCCCTCGCGAATAGGCGAAGTCGCCCCTCTCCCAGCAGGGAGCAGATGCCGTGCTTGATGGCATTCTCGATGAGGGGCTGCAGGGTGAAGCTCGGCAGTTGCACCTCGGCAAGGTGGGGCGGGATCTCGTTGATGACGGTGAGCCGCTCGCCAAAGCGGGCCTGCTCTATCTCCAGGTAGGAGAGGCAGTGCTCCTGCTCCTCCCGCAGCGTGGTCAGGCCGCTCTGGCGCTTGAGGTTGTTGCGAAAGAAACGGGAGAGGTGCAGCAGCAGCTCCCGTGCCCGTCCCGGATCGCGGCGGGTAATGGCGCTGATGGTGTTGAGGGTGTTGAACAGGAAGTGGGGGTTTATCTGTGCCTGCACCAGCTTGAGCTCGGATTGCACCAGCAGGCGCTGCTGCTGCTCCAGGCGGCCTGCCAGCAGCTGCTGGGACAACAGGTTGGCGATCCCTTCTCCCAGGGTGTGATTGATCTTGAGGAAGAGCCGCTTCTTGGGCTCATAGAGCTTGATGGTGCCGATCACCCCCTCGTCACCCTGCAGGGGGATCACCAGCACGGAGCCGAGCTGGCACTGGGGGGAGATGCTGCAACGATAGGGCTGGCTGTTGCCATCGGCGAACTGCACCTTGTTCTGGGCGATGGCTTGCAGGGTGATCGCCGAGGTGATGGGAGTGCCCGGCTTGTGGTGATCTTCCCCGGTGCCGATGAAGGCGAGGATTTTGTCGGTGTCCGTGATGGCGACGGCGCCGACGCCGGTCTCTTCCTGAACGATATGGGCTATCTTGCCGCTGGCCTCCGGAGTGAACCCCTGGCTCATGATGCCGACGGTGCGGTTGGCGATGGTGAGCGCCTTGGCGGAGAAGACCCGGGAGAACTTTTCGTACATCCGCTGCTGGTCGCGGATCATGCTGATGAAGAGCGCCGCCCCGCAGGAGTTGGCGAGGATCATGGGGGTGGCGATGGTGCGCACCAGCAGCAGGGACTTGTCGAAGGGGGTGGCGACCAGCAGGATGATCACCATCTGCATGATCTCGGCCACGAAGGTGGTAAAGAAGGCGACCCTGGGTGCAAAGAGGTCATTGACCCTGCCTGCCCGCATCAGCCGCCAGTGAACCAGCCCCCCCAGCAAGCCTTCGCAGGTGGTGGAGATGGCGCAGGCGAGATCGGTGAACCCCCCCAGGGTATAGCGGTGCAGGCCGCCGGTCAGCCCCACCAGGAATCCCACCAGGGGGCCGCCCAGCAGTCCCCCCAGTACGGCACCGACCGCCCGGGTGTTGGCGATGGCGTCATCGATGTCGAGGCCCACATAGGTTCCCAGGATGCAAAAGCAGGAGAAGATGACATAGATGAGCACCTTGTGGGGCAGCCTGACGGAGTAGTTGGCCAGAGGACGCAGCAGGGGACTCTTGGAAAAAAGATAGGCGATGACCAGACTGACGCTCATCTGCTGGAGCAGAGAGAGGACTAGTTGCATAAAAAAGCTTCCTCAAACACCATGCCGGAGCCGGGCGTTGTCATGACGCAGGGTGAGCCTGAGCCCGTCTTGATGCGGGCTGCGGGCTGAACGCTGCGGCAGTTTGCCAGAATGGAGAAATAAAACCATATAAAATCAGCACGTTAAATTGATATTTGTGTAACCTGCGCCCGCTTGATATTGCTGATGCGAGCATGAAGGTATCCACCGGATACGCCACACGGAGGTGGCATGCTCCGCCCGGCCATCGGCTGGGCGTTTTTTATCCAGCTCCAATGGTGGACGATTTCGAGGGGACCTGAGCAATTATTCAGGTTTGTCCAATGAGTTATCCCCAGCTTCTGGGGATAACTCAGAAGGCGAAATAGTAACAGACCCGCCGACCCAGACCGAAAAAGGCGCGTTGCGCGTCGTCCAGCTCTTCCTGTCTGAGGGTGGCGACGATGCTTCGCGCATCTTCCCGCAGATCGATCATGGCCACCCCTTCCGGCCGCTGTCCCTTGAGGTAGGGCAGCACCTTGGGTCTGAGGGGCATGCTGGGCTCGGTGGAGAGCACCAGGGCCAGGGCATCGTCATCCAGGCGCACCAGGGAACCCGGTGGATAGACCCCCAGCACTTTTATCAGCAACCTGACCTGGGTTTGCTCGAACTTCTTCTGGGAGAGCTTGTAGAGCTGGCCGATCACCTGGCTGGGTCCCGGCGGGTTGAGGCCGCTGCGCGGGTGAAGCAGCTCGTCATAGTGGTCCACCAGCCCGATGAGGCGGGCGAGGGGGGGGATCTTGTCGCCCTTGATCCCGAGGGGAAAACCGCTGCCATCGAGGCGTTCGTGATGCAGGTAGGCGACCTCGCGGATCCTGGGTTCGAAAGCCTGCAACTGGTTGAGCATCTCCAGTCCGTACTGGGGGTGCATGTTGAGGAAATTCTGCTCCGCCTTGCTGAGCTCCCCCCGCTTCTGGATGATCTGGCTCGGGATCCTGAGCTCGCCGATGTCGTGGAGCAGGCCCGCCAGACCGGTCTCCTCGATCTCGACGGGATTCATGCCAAGCTCCCGTGCCATCAACATGGCGATGAAGGCCACGCTCAGGCTGTGTTGCAGCAGGGTATCCGTGTTCTGGCTGCGGATGAGGTGCAGACCGAGCAGTCCCTGGTGTTCTGCCAGACGGGCGGCGGTGCTGCGCACTATCTGCGCGGTATTGGCCAGGCCTTCGTCCGGTTTGAGGTTGAGGGCGCCAAGGGCGTCGCGAAGATCTGACAGGGATTGACCGAACGCCTTGTCCGCGATGCGAAGGGAGCGCCTGAACGCCTTTTCGTCGAAGGTGGGGCCCTCAGAAGAGGGGGCGGTATCCCCGGTGTCGCTCATCTCAAGAGAGGGAACGGGTTCGGCCCGCAGCAGGGGCTCTACCGGCAGATCGCTCTTGTCGGGATCCACCATCAGCAGGGGCAGGTCGAGGTGGCGGATGATGTCGAGCTGCTGCTGGTCCTTGATTTTGAAGGCGTTGAACATGAAAGGGTGGCTCGTCCATCCCGTGGGAAGATGGATGTAGTGGCCGACTCTCAACTGCTCGATAGAGGCCTGTATCAGCGCCATGGACTAGCTCTTCTGTCGAATTTGCCTATCAACAAGCTAGCAAAATTAAACAGATAGACAAACAAAAAAGCCCGCGCATGTGCGCGGGCTCTTGTCATCCGTGGCGTTTATCAGGCCTTGGATTTTTTCTTGTTGTCCACCTTGGTGTCGACCTTGGCTGCAATCGGGGCGGCAGCAGGGGCTTCCTCGATGAAGGGACGGCCGTAGTAGGTGTCCATCAGGATGGCTTTCAGCTCGGTGATCAGCGGGTAGCGCGGGTTGGCGCCGGTGCACTGGTCATCGAAGGCTTCCAGGGCCAGCTGGTCTACCTTGGCCAGGAAGTCCGCTTCGTTCACGCCGGCTTCGCGGATGGAGGCCGGGATCCCCAGGGTGGCCTTCAGCTCGTCCAGCCAGGTCAGCAGCTTCTCGATCTTGGCGGCGGTACGGTCACCGGCAGCGGTCAGGCCCAGGTGGTCAGCCACTTCGGCGTAGCGACGGCGAGCCTGCGGACGGTCGTACTGGGAGAACGCGGTCTGCTTGGTCGGGTTGTCGTTCGCGTTGTAACGGATGACGTTGCTGATCAGCAGGGCGTTGGCCAGACCGTGGGGGATGTGGAACTCCGCACCCAGTTTGTGGGCCATGGAGTGGCACACACCCAGGAAGGCGTTGGCAAACGCGATACCGGCGATGGTGGCGGCGTTGTGCACCTTCTCGCGGGCAACCGGGTCGTTGGCGCCGTTGATGTAGCTGGAGGGCAGGTAGTCCTTCAGCAGTTTCAGGGCTTGCAGCGCCTGACCGTCGGAGTATTCGTTGGCCAGCACGGAGACATAGGCTTCCATGGCGTGGGTCACTGCGTCGATACCACCGAAGGCACACAGGGATTTGGGCATGCCCATCACCAGGTTGGCATCCACGATGGCCATGTTCGGGGTCAGCTCGTAGTCGGCCAGCGGGTATTTCATGCCGGTGGCGTCGTCGGTCACGACCGCAAACGGGGTCACTTCAGAACCGGTACCGGACGTGGTGGTGATACAGACCAGTTCGGCCTTCACGCCCATTTTCGGGAACTTGTAGATACGCTTGCGGATGTCCATGAAGCGCATGGCCAGGTCTTCGAACGCGGTGTCCGGGTGCTCGTACATGACCCACATGATCTTGGCGGCATCCATGGGTGAACCACCACCCAGGGCGACGATCACGTCCGGCTTGAAGGAGTTGGCCATCTCGGCGCCCTTACGGACCACGGACAGGGTGGGGTCGGCTTCCACTTCGTAGAAGATCTCCACTTCCATGTTCAGCTTCTTGAGCAGGCGAACCACTTCATCGGCATAGCCGTTGTTGAACAGGAAGCGGTCGGTCACCACCATGGCGCGCTTCTTGCCTTCCAGGTCGCCCAGGGCGATCGGCAGGGAACCACGACGGAAGTAGATGGATTTCGGAAGTTTGTGCCACAGCATATTTTCTGCCCGTTTTGCGACTGTCTTCTTGTTGATCAAGTGCTTGGGACCGACGTTCTCGGAGATGGAGTTACCACTCCAGGAGCCGCAACCCAGGGTCAGGGACGGGGCCAGCGCGAAGTTGTACAGGTCACCGATACCACCCTGGGTGGAGGGGGTGTTGATGAGGATACGGGCGGTCTTCATCTTGTCGCCGAAGTACTTGATGCGGTCGGCATTGCGATCCTGGTCGGTATAGAGACCGGAGGTGTGGCCGATACCACCGATGTTGACCATGTCGCAGGCCATTTCGACGGCTTCTTCGAAGTTCTTGGCACGGAACATACCCAGGGTCGGGGAGAGTTTCTCGTGAGCGAACTCGTCCTCGGCACACAGCTCCAGACCTTCACCGATGAGGATCTTGGTGGTGGCTGGCACGGTCACACCGGCCATGGCGGCGATCTTGGTAGCAGGCTGGCCCACGATGTCGGCGTTCAGGGCGCCGTTGATCAGCAGCACTTTACGCACCTTGTCCGCTTCGTCCTTGGAGAGGATGTAGCCGGCGTGGGTCGCGAAACGCTCCTTGACCTGGTTGTAGATGGCGTCGACCACGATGACAGCCTGCTCGGAGGCACAGACCACGCCGTTGTCGAAGGTCTTGGACATCAGGATGGAGGCGACGGCACGCTTCACGTCGGCGGTTTCGTCGATGACGATGGGCACGTTGCCCGCACCCACGCCGATGGCGGGTTTGCCGGAGGAGTAGGCGGCCTTCACCATGCCCGGGCCACCGGTGGCCAGGATCAGGTTGATGTCGTCGTGACGCATCAGGGCGTTGGAGAGTTCGACGGAGGGTTGATCAATCCAGCCGATGATGTCTTTCGGCGCACCGGCAGCCACGGCAGCATCCAGTACCAGCTTGGCAGCGGTATTGGTGGAGTTCTTGGCGCGGGGATGCGGGGAGAAGATGATGGCGTTGCGGGTCTTCAGGGAGATGAGGGCCTTGAAGATCGCAGTGGAAGTCGGGTTGGTGGTCGGTACGATACCGCAGATGATGCCTACCGGCTCGGCGATGGTGATGGTGCCCATCTCGTCATCTTCACTGAGGATGCCGCAGGTCTTCTCATCTTTGTAGGCGTTGTAGATGTATTCGGAGGCGAAGTGGTTCTTGATAACCTTGTCTTCGATGATACCCATGCCGGATTCAGCCACGGCCATCTGGGCCAGGGGGATACGGGCGTTGCTGGCGGCCAGAGCGGCGGCGCGGAAGACCTTGTCTACCTGCTCTTGCGAGAAGCTGGCGAATTGACGCTGTGCTTCTTTGACGCGGGCAACCAGTGCATCCAGTTCAGCCAAATTGGTTACTGCCATGTTTATCTCCTGATGATTTGAAAACTGTTTAGTAAGACCTTGGCAATGCCCGGCAATTATAGCCACCTTGTCAAGGCGAGAATCACCATAACGGGGTATTTACATGCCTTAGTAAACTGTTTTTCTGACTCGATTATAGGGTCGGGATGTGTCAGAAAAGATTGATCTGGATCATATGTAACAAAAGAACAAAAGAAATTTTGTTTCACCCCTTATCGCACCACTATGTTACGGGAGTGTGTCATCCTTTCTTGGCATCACGAGCTGCTGTCACGCGCCCTTGAAATATCTGCTCAGGGAAGGGGATCCGATGAATTCTCGCCTTGACCGGGATGGGGGAAGGTGGCATTGCCATGATGGCGGCAGAACGCCTAGCCCCCTGACGTTTCATTTATGTTGAGAAAGGGGTTGTTGTTTTCATCCAGTCGCCCTGGCGAAACAGCACATCTGGCGGTGGCAGGGAGCTTGTCACCTCTGCACAGCCGGCCCCACTGGCACCGCACCAGGGTGAGAAAGGCCAAAATCGGGGTCACAGGAGCGGGTGGGGGCGGCAAGCAGGTGTGGTGAGAAGCAAGGGTGCCATTTGCCGAAAATATCGTTTCTTGGCTGAGGGTTGATATAACGCGCTGTCATGGCACCCGGCGATGTTAATGGTGGCCACTCTCCCTTAACAACCCGATATGTTGAATTTTGTCGATACATTAGCGGAACTAACTAAAAAGCCCCGGTAAGGGTGAGATTATTTGATTGGAGAAGGGAAAAGCCATGGTGTAAATTTACGCGTAGTTTGGGGGTTGGCCCCTTGTGGCTCGTATTGGTTCTGGATGGCGCCTATGGCAGCAATAGACTTCTCTTTATACCTGAAATTTTTCGTCGGCCTGTTTGCGATCATCAACCCGCTGGGTCTGTTGCCGGTTTTTGTGAGCCTGACGGGCCACATGTCGCCGGAGGAGCGACGCAAGACCAACACCACCGCCCACATTGCCGTGATGATCATCCTGATGGTCTCCATGTGCATGGGACAGCTCATCCTCGACAGTTTCGGCATCTCCCTGGCGTCGTTTCGCATTGCCGGTGGCTCGCTGATCACCCTGATCGCCTGGTCGATGCTGCAGGGCAAGCTGGGGGAGGTGAAGCACAACAAGCAGGAGAAGGGGGAACTGGCTGCGCGTGAATCTATTGCCGTGGTGCCCCTGGCTCTGCCGCTGATGGCCGGACCCGGTGCCATCTCCTCTTCCATCGTCTATGCCAGCCAGAAGACCCTGCCCCAGATGGCCGGCATGTTCGTGGTGGTGGTGGCGTTTGCCTGCTGCTCCTGGCTCATCTTCCGTGCCGCTCCCCTGCTGTTCAAGCTGATGGGCAACACCGGCATCAACGTGGTGACCCGTATCATGGGTCTCATCATGATGTCCCTTGGCATCGAGATCATCGTGGCGGGCATCAAGGGAGTCTTCCCCGGTCTGGTGTGAGCCAGGTCCGTTTTTGTCGGAGCCGGTCCTTGTGACCGGCTTTTTATTGTTTCTTTTTTGTTGGTCATTTCCTAGAATCGAGCGGCCTTGTACGAAAAATGACCGCTGCGGGATATTTAAATGCTGAATAAATGGTTTTAAGTTGTTTTTTTGACCATGAAAGCGGCCTGTTCCTGATGATATCTATTGCATTATCAGAATTGTCAGGGAATTATGCGGGCAGCGAGGTGTTTATCTCGTGGATAACAAATGCATGGAATGTTCTTGTTGGAGTATGGAAATGACTCATAGAAAAACAATTATTAATACCCTTTTATTGACTGCACTTTTCGGTGGCGCCACCCTGGCTCACGCCGCCGATGTCCCCGCCGGTACCAAGCTTGCTCCCGAGCAAACCCTGGTGAAAGGCAATGGTTCCGAACCCGCCACCCTGGATCCCCAGAAAGTGGAAGGTACCCCCGAATCCAACGTATTGCGTGACCTGTTCGAAGGTCTCGTCTCCTCCGGCCCCAAGGGTGAGACCCTGCCCGGCGTCGCCGAGTCCTGGGAAACCAAGGACAACAAACATTACGTGTTCCACCTGCGCAAGGATGCCAAGTGGTCCAACGGGGATCCCGTCACCGCTCATGACTTCGTCTTTGCCTTCCAGCGCGCGGTGGATCCCAAGACGGCCTCTCCCTACTCCTGGTACATGGAGATCCCGACCATCGTCAATGCCTCCGACATCATCGCGGGCAAGAAGCCGGCCGACACCCTGGGCGTGAAGGCGGTGGACGATCACACCTTCGAGGTGCAGCTGGAGAAGGCGGTGCCTTACTTCGTCAGCATGCTTTCCCACACCACCACCTATCCGGTCCCGAAGAAGGTGATCGAGAAGTTCGGTGACAAGTGGACCCAGCCCGGCAACATGGTATCCAACGGCGCCTACGTGCTGAAGGACTGGGTGGTCAACGAGCGCGTCGACGTCGAGCGCAACCCCAACTACTGGAACAACGGCAAGACCGTCATCAACAAGGTGACCTACCTGCCCATCCAGTCCACCAACGCCGAGCTGAACCGCTATCTGGCTGGCGAAGTGGATCTGACCTACAACATGCCCATCGAACGCTTCAAGCAGATGAAGAAAGAGCTGCCGGACGAAGTAAAGGTCAGCGGTTATGTGGGCACCTACTACTACCAGTACAACTTCAAGCACAAGCCGTTTGACGACGTGCGGGTGCGTACCGCCCTCTCCTATGCCATCGATCGCAACGTGATCGCCGACAAGGTGATGGGCAAGGGTGAGACCCCGGGCTACACGCTCGTGCCTGACTTCGTGGACGGCTTCAAGCCGGTGGCGCCGGCCTGGTCCAAGCTGACCCAGGCAGAGCGCGATGCCAAGGCGAAAGAGCTGCTGACCGAAGCCGGTTACGGCCCGGGCAAGCCGCTCAAGTTCGAGCTGCTCTACAACACCGACGACAACCACAAAAAGGTGGCCGTGGCCGTCGCCTCCATGTGGAAGAAGCTCGGCGTGCAGGTGAGCCTGGTGAACCAGGAGTGGAAGACCTACCTGGAGACCAAGAAGCAGGGTAACTTCGACGTGGGCCGCGCCGGCTGGATTGCGGACTACAACGAAGCCTCCTCCATGCTGGATCTGATGCAGACCACCCACGGCAACAACGACGGCAAATACTCCAACCCGACGTTCGACAAGCTGATGAGCGAGTCCCGCAACCAGGTGCATGCCGAGGCGCGCAACAAGCTCTATGTCCAGGCCGAAGAGATCCTGGCCAAGGACATGCCGATCGCCCCCATCTATCAGTATGTGACCTCCCGCATGGTCAAGCCCTACGTGGGTGGCTACCCGGCCAACCCGCTGGACAACATCTACAGCAAAGACATGTACATCGTTGCTCACTGAGTAAAGAAACAAGTCGCATAACAAGCAGGGCCCGCCAGACGGCGGGCCTTTATTACAACCGCGACCCTTTGGAAGCAGTACAGGACAGGAAATGTCTATGTTGAAATTCATCCTTAAACGTCTACTGGAAGCGATCCCGACTCTGCTGGTCTTGATCACCGTCTCCTTCTTCATGATGCGCTTCGCCCCGGGTAACCCCTTTACCAGCGAACGCGCCCTGCCGCCGGAAGTCCTGGCCAACATCGAAGCCAAATATGGCCTGGACAAGCCCATCGGCATGCAATACCTCACTTACCTCGGCAACCTGGTCCAGGGGGATCTGGGGCCCTCCTTCAAATACAAGGACTTCACCGTCAATGATCTGGTGAGCCAGGCCCTGCCTGTCTCCGCCAAGATAGGCTCGGTCGCCTTCCTGCTGGCAGTGACCCTGGGGGTCACCTTCGGCACCATTGCGGCCCTGAAACAGAACACCCTCATCGACTACCTGTTGATGTCGTCGGCCATGGCCGGGGTGGTGATCCCCGGCTTCGTGCTGGCACCGCTGCTGGTGCTCTTCTTCAGTATCTATCTGGGCTGGTTCCCGGCGGGGGGCTGGCAGGGGGGCGGCGCCCAGTTCATGGTACTGCCGGTGTTCGGCATGATGATGTACTACATCTCGGCCATCTCCCGCATCATGCGCGGCAGCATGATCGAGACCATGAACTCCAACTTCATCCGTACCGCCCGCGCCAAGGGGCTGCCCCTGCGCCACATCATCCTCAAGCACGCGCTGCGCCCGGCCATGCTGCCGGTGGTCTCCTACCTGGGACCGGCCTTCGTGGGCATCATCACCGGCTCCGTGGTCATCGAGACCATCTTCGGCCTGCCGGGGATTGGCCAGCTGTTCGTCAACGGTGCCCTCAACCGTGATTACTCCATGGTGCTCGGTCTGACCATTCTGGTCGGCGCCCTCACCATCACCTTTAACGCCGTGGTCGATATTCTCTATGCCGTCATCGATCCCAAGATCCGTTACTAAGCCGGGAGTTCATCATGGTAGTCACAACTGAAAAGCGCGAAGCCGTCGAGGCGTTCGCCCAGAAAGTGGAAGTGGTGGAAGGACGCTCCCTGTGGAAGGATGCCCGTCGCCGTTTCCTGCGCAACAAGGCGGCCCTGACCAGCCTCATCATCCTGACCATCATCGGTCTGGCGGTGATCGTGGGGCCCCACCTGTCCCAGTACACGTTCGATGACCCGGACTGGGGGGCCATGCAGAGTGCCCCGGACATGGAGACCGGCCACTGGTTCGGCACCGACAGCCTGGGGCGCGATCTGTTCGTGCGTACCCTGCTCGGCGGGCGCATCTCGCTGATGGTCGGCATCATGGGGGCCCTGGTGGCCGTCATCATCGGCACTCTGTATGGCGCGGCCTCCGGTTTCATCGGCGGCCGGGTCGACAGCCTGATGATGCGGGTGCTGGAGATCCTCAACGCCTTCCCCTTCATGTTCTTCGTGATCATGCTGGTGACCTTCTTCGGTCGCAATCTGGCCCTCATCTTCCTCGCCATCGGCGCGGTGAGTTGGCTCGACATGGCGCGGATCGTCCGCGGCCAGACCCTGAGTCTCAAGAGCAAGGAGTTCATCGAGGCGGCCCACGTCTGCGGCGTCTCCAAGTGGAAGATCATCACCCGTCATATCGTGCCCAACGTGCTCGGCATAGTGGCGGTTTACGCCACCCTGCTGGTGCCGGGGATGATCATGTTCGAATCCTTCCTGAGCTTCCTGGGTCTGGGCGTGCAAGAGCCCATGACCAGCTGGGGCGCCCTGCTGGATGAAGGCTCCAAGTCGATGGAAGTGGCCATCTGGCAACTCCTGTTCCCCGCCGGTTTCATGGTGGTGACCCTGTTCTGCTTCAACTTCCTCGGGGATGGTCTGCGTGATGCCCTCGATCCCAAGGATCGGTAAGACGCAAGCAATGCCGTAGGACCCGTCCGCTGGTCACATAGCGCCAGCGGGATGGGCAGGCCTGCCTCACGACAGATCGATAAGGAGTGTTTATATGAAATTACTGGATGTGAAAGATCTGCGGGTCGAGTTCAAGACCCCGGACGGCAATGTGGTGGCCGTCAACGACCTCAACTTCTCCCTCTCCGCCGGCGAAACCCTCGGGATCGTCGGGGAGTCCGGCTCCGGCAAGTCCCAGACCGCCTTTGCCATCATGGGGCTGCTCGCCAAGAACGGCGTCATCACGGGGTCGGCCAAGTTCCAGGGAGAGGAGATCCTCAACCTGCCGGAGTCCAAGCTCAACCGTATCCGCTCCGAGAAGATCGCCATGATCTTCCAGGATCCCATGACCTCCCTGAACCCCTACATGAAGGTGAAGGATCAGCTGATGGAAGTGCTGATGCTGCACAAGGGGATGACCAAGGCCGCTGCTTTCGAGGAGTCTGTGCGCATGCTGGACGCGGTGAAGATCCCCGAGTCGCGCAAGCGGATGAACATGTACCCCCACGAGTTCTCCGGCGGCATGCGCCAGCGGGTGATGATCGCCATGGCGCTCCTGTGCCGCCCGCAGCTGCTCATCGCCGACGAGCCGACCACGGCGCTGGACGTGACGGTGCAGGCCCAGATCATGACCCTGATGAACGAGCTCAAGCGCGAGTTCAACACCGCCATCATCATGATCACCCACGACTTGGGCGTGGTGGCCGGCATCTGCGACAAGGTGCTGGTGATGTACGCCGGCCGTACCATGGAATACGGCAAGGTGAACGACATCTTCTATCGGCCGAGCCACCCCTACACCGAGGGTCTGCTGCGCGCCATTCCCCGTCTCGACACCGAAGGGGAAGTGCTGCCCACCATCCCGGGCAATCCGCCCAACCTGCTGCGTTTGCCCACCGGTTGCCCCTTCCAGGAGCGCTGCCACCGGGTACACGAGATTTGCGGCCAGCAGTCCCCCATCCTCACCCCGTTCAACGACGGCCGGGAGCGGGCGTGCCACTGGGTATCGGATGCCATGATCAAGGGAGTGAACTAAATGGGTACTGACAAGAAACTGCTGCTGGAAGTGTCCGACCTCAAGGTTCACTTCCATATCAAGAGTGACAAGGCCTGGCCCTGGGCCAAGCCCTCCGCCCTGAAGGCGGTGGACGGGGTGACCCTGCGCCTCTACGAAGGGGAGACCCTGGGCGTAGTGGGGGAGTCCGGTTGCGGCAAATCCACCTTCGCCCGTGCCCTCATCGGCCTGGTACCGGCCACCGACGGCAAGGTGGTGTGGCTTGGGCAGGACTTGACCAAGCTCGAGCAGAACGCCCTGCGGGAGAAGCGCAAGGAGATCCAGATGATCTTCCAGGACCCGCTGGCCTCCCTGAACCCCCGCATGACCATAGGGGACATCATCGCCGAGCCCCTCATCACCTTCTACCCGACCCTGCCAAGGGAAGAGGTGAAGGAGAAGGTGCGCGCCATGATGACCAAGGTGGGTCTGTTGCCGAACCTGGTGAACCGTTACCCCCATGAGTTCTCCGGCGGCCAGTGCCAGCGCATCGGCATCGCCCGGGCGCTCATCCTCGAGCCCAAGATGATCATCTGTGACGAGCCGGTCTCGGCTCTGGATGTCTCCATCCAGGCTCAGGTGGTGAACCTGCTCAAATCCCTGCAAAAGGAGATGGGGCTCTCCCTCATCTTCATCGCCCACGACCTCTCCGTGGTCAAACACATCTCCGATCGGGTGCTGGTGATGTACCTGGGCAACGCGGTGGAGCTCGGGACCGGCAAGGAGATCTTCGCCAATCCTCTGCACCCCTATACCAAGGCGCTGATGTCGGCGGTCCCCATCCCGGATCCGGATCTGGAGCGCAGCAAGGTCATCCAGATCCTGGAAGGGGACTTGCCATCCCCCATGAATCCGCCCTCCGGCTGCGTGTTCCGCACCCGCTGCCCGGTGGCAGGCCCGGAGTGCGCCAAGACCAGGCCCCAGCTTGAGGGCAACTTCGACCACGCGGTTTCCTGTCTCAAGGTGGATCCGCTCTGAGAACCTGTTAACGATCTTGCTGCGAGGCCGTGATCAAGGCTCATGCGCTGTTCGGAATCCTCATGTATTCATATACATTCCGGTTCCTGCGCTGCTCTTTACCTTGTTGACGACCTCTCGCGACAGCTCGTAAACAGGTTTTCAGGAGAACCGTATCGAGAAGGGCGCGTGCTGGCGCCCTTTTTATTGCATGGGGGATAAGATGCCTCTTGGCGCCAGCGGTTGTCGCTGCTACTATCCGCCGCACAAGGGGAGTAACTTCTCGCCGGTTTGTCGTCATTACGGTGCACCCATATCCTGCAGTGCACCCGGCAGCCGGGCAGTCGATGTCAATCGGCTGTAAGTGAGACCTTGCCGAGAGGCAAGGTGTATCTGCTCCAAACGCGAACCCACTGCCTCCCGGCCGTGGGTTTTGTCGTTTTGGGAGAAGTGAAAATGGGTGAATGGTGGATGTGGACCGGTTTCTTCAGCATAGTGCTGGTCCTGTTGTGGATTGATATCCGCTTTGTCGGTGGCGGCAAGGCGCACAAGGTGTCGCTGAAAGAGGCGGGCATCTGGTCTCTCATCTGGGTCAGCGTGGCGCTCCTGTTCAACCTAGCCATCTGGCTCTGGCTGGATCACAGTGCCGGGCGCGAAATCGCGAACCAGAAGGGGCTGGAGTTTCTCACCGGTTACCTCATCGAAAAGGCATTGGCGGTGGACAACGTCTTCGTCTGGTTGATGCTGTTCGGCTACTTCGCCATCCCGGCGGAGCTGCAGCGCCGGGTCCTGCTCTACGGGGTGCTGGGGGCCATCGTGATGCGCGCCGGCATGGTGTTCGCGGGCAGCTGGCTCATCGAGCAGTTCCACTGGATCCTCTACCTGTTCGGGGCCTTCCTGCTGCTGACCGGTGCCAAGATGCTGTGGGCGGCCGACAAGGAGCCGGATCTCGAGAACAATGCCCTGCTCGGCTGGATGCGTCGTCGCTTCAAGGTGACCGAGACGCTGGAGGGAGAGAAGTTCTTCGTCTGGCGTGACGGTGTGCGCTACGCGACCCCGCTGCTGCTCATCCTGGTGCTGGTGGAGGTGAGCGACCTCATCTTCGCGGTGGACAGTATCCCGGCCATCTTCGCGGTGACCACGGATCCCTTCATCGTGCTCACCTCCAACATCTTCGCCATCATGGGGCTGCGCGCCATGTACTTCCTGCTGGCCGGGGTGGCCGATCGTTTCGCCCTGCTCAAATACGGCCTGGCGCTGATCCTGATGTTCATCGGGGTCAAGATGTTGCTGCTCGATATCTTCAAGATACCGACCGGCATCGCCCTTGGCGTGGTGGCGCTGATCCTGCTGGCCTCCATGGGGCTGAGTCTGCTGATGACCCGCAAAAAGACGGCATGAACGGCGCAGTAAAAAGGGCTCCCTCGGGAGCCCTTTTTCATGTCAGCAATTTGCTTAGCGCTTGATCTTCTTGGGGTTGGTGTAGCCCCAGACGGTGTACATGTCCGCCAAGAGGGCACCGTTGTACTCCTCCAGATCGGATTGTTTCACCTCGGCATCACCCTGGCGTCCGAACAGGACCACCTCGTCACCGGGTTTGATCCCCTTGATGTCGGTGACGTCCACCATGGTGGTGTTCATGGAAGTCTTGCCCACGACGGGGGCCTTCTGGCCATGGATCAGCACATAGGCCTTGTTGCTCATGGCGCGGCGGTAGCCGTCGGAGTAGCCCATCGGCAGGTTGGCCAGCAGGGAGTCGCGCTTGAGGGTGAAGGTGCGGTCATAGCCGACGGTGTTGCCCGCCGGGTAGTGGTTGACGGAGGCGACCTGGGTCTTGAACGCCATCACCTTCTTGTACTCGTTGTAGGAGGGAATGGTGTCGCCATAGATGATGCCGCCCGGGCGCACCATGTCAAAGTAGGCTTCCGGCACTTCCAGGGTGGCGAAGGAGTTGGCGGCGTGGATGGTGAGCTTGCTGCGATCCAGCTTGCCGGCGTCGATGAGCCACTGGTAGTCCAGCTTGAACTGGGCCAGCCCCAGCTTGACGTCCTCTTTCTCCTCCACCGGGAAGTGGGTCATGATGCCGACCGGGGTGATCCCCTTGAGCTTGAGCATGGCCAGGGCATCGGCCTTGGCATCGTCCTGGCGCAGATCGATGCCGTTGCGGCTCATGCCGGCGGAGTTCAGGCCGATGTGCACCGGGACGTTGGTGTGATGGCGCTGGGCGATGTCGGCGATCCCCTTGGCGCTCTCCAGGCTGCCGATGAGCTCTTCCAGCTTGTAGGGCAGGGCCTGCTCCACTTCATCCGGGGTGGCGGCACGCACCCGCATCAGGCGACCTTCGAAGCCCTTCTCGCGGGCAACACGTGCTTCTTCGTTGCTGGCGATGCCGATGCAGGGGATGCCTGCCTTGACCACGGAAGGGACCAGCAGGTCGATGCCGTGACCGTAGGCGTCCGCCTTCATGATGGCGCAGATCTGCGGGCCCTTGTCACCGAGGCGATTCTTCAGGGTCTGGATGTTGTGCTCGAAGGCACCGAGATCCACTTCCAGCCAGGCGTTGGCGGCGGTCTGTTCCTGACCGTTGCGGTGGTCGTCGGCGAGCGGCAGATAGGGGGCGGCGACCGCCTGGCCGGCCAGCAGGCCAAAGATCAGGGTCGCGAGCAGTGTTTTCTTGTGCATGGGGCAAGTCCTTTCTTATTGTCTTGAGTTGAGGCTGGGCTCATCGCTGAGGCGAGCTGCGGCATGGCTGGTCATAGCATGTTGCTATGCTAATGATATATTTCACTTTTTATCCAGATGCCGACTCTGGGAGTGTATCTCAACGGCGTCAATCGTGGCACGTGTTGCAGGAAGAAAATATGAAGCTGACGTTGCGGATTCCACCGCTGCTGCTGTTCGTCGTCATCGTGCTCGCCATGTGGCTGGGGCGGGGCGAGGGGAGGGCAGCGCCCCTGTGGCTGGTGCTGGTCGCCACGCTGTGGCTGGCGGGAGCCCTGCTGGGAGGCGGTGCGCTTCTGCATTTCTGGCAGCAGCGCACCACCGTGCACCCCCAGCGGCTGGAGAGCAGCCGGGTGCTGGTGACCCGGGGCGTCTATCGCATCAGCCGCAATCCCATGTACCTGGGGCTGCTCTGCTGGACCCTGGCGCTGGCGTGCTATCTGGGAGGCATGGCAGTGTGGCTCGGGCCGCTGCTGCTCTGGGGCTGGCTTACCCGCTTCCAGATCCTGGCGGAGGAGCAGGCGCTGCGGCGACAATTCGGCGATGCCTATGACGACTATTGCCGACAGGTCAGGCGCTGGTGCTGAGGCGCGGCGTGCCCCATCAGGCATATGACAACGGCCCGCAGAGGCGGGCCGTTGTCATGGGGGTCAGGGGATCACGCCTTGGCGGTGTCCACCTCGCCGAGGGGAGCGGTCTCCCCCAGGCTGTCTTCGCTCTTGGCCACCACGCTCGCGGCGATGGCGTTGCCCAGCACGTTGGTGGCGGAGCGCCCCATGTCGAGGAAGTGGTCGATACCGAGCAGCAGCAGGATGCCCGCTTCCGGGATGTGGAACTGGTTGAGGGTGGCGGCAATCACCACCAGGGAGGCGCGGGGCACCCCGGCCATTCCCTTGGAGGTGACCATCAGCAGCAGCAGCATGGTGATCTGCTGGGCCGTGGAGAGCTCGATGCCATAGGCCTGGGCGATGAACATCACCGCGAAGGTGCAGTACATCATGGAGCCGTCAAGGTTGAAGGAGTAGCCCATGGGGAGCACGAAGCTGGCGATGCGCTTGTCACAGCCGAACTTCTCCAGCCTGTCCAGGGTCTTGGGGTAGGCAGCCTCGGAGCTGGCGGTGGAGAAGGCCAGCAGGATGGGTTCGCGAATGAGGGCGAGCAGAGTCAGGATGCGGCGGCGGATGAAGAGGCTGCCCATGGCGATGAGCAGCAGCCAGAGGCAGCCGAGCGCCAGATAGAACTGGGCCATGAAGGTGCCATAGGTGGCGAGGATGCCGAGCCCCTCCTTGGCGACCATGGCGGCGATGGCGCCAAACACCGCGAACGGGGCGAAGTTCATCACGTAGCCGGTCACCTTGAGCATGATCTCGGCGCCGCTGGCCATCAGCTTGACCACGGGCTTGGCGTCGTCCCCCAGGGCGGCGGCGGCCAGCCCGAAGAAGAGGGAGAAGACCACGATCTGCAGGATCTCGTTGGTGGCCATCGCCTCGACCACGCTTTTCGGGATGGCGTGGGTCACGAAATCCTTGAGGGAGATGGCAGTGGCAGCCACGCCGGAGCTGGCGCCGTCATCGGGCAGGGAGAGGGAGAGCCCCACCCCAGGTTGCATCAGGTGGACCATGACCAGCCCCAGGGTCAGGGACATCAGGGAGGCGAGCATGAACCAGCCCAGGGTCTTGACGCCGATGCGGCCCACGGTGCGGGTGTCGCCCATCTTGGCGATACCGACCACGAGCGTGGTGAACACCAGGGGGGCGATGATCATCTTGATGAGGCGCAGGAAGATGTCGGTCAGCAGGGTGATGTCATCGGCAAAGCCTGCGGCCTGTGCGGGCGCGAGCAGGCGATAACCCTGCCCGGTCACGATGCCAAGCAACATCGCAATGAGGATGGCAACGGTCAACTTGTTCATTTTCATGGGGGAGTTCCGGTTTCGATAGGTGCAATGCCTGTGCAGGCGGCGAGGGGCCGCCTCAGTCCTTTTTTGTGAACCGGGCGGTGGAATCCAGACAGCCGGTGTGCTGGAGCATGCCTAATCGCGAAGGGGAAATCCAGTGACTTGTTTCGGAGTTTTGCGCTGTTGTTAGCTGCATTTGATATGCATCTTGTGATTTATTTGTATTAATCGCTGTTTATTTTAATTTTTGCGAGATAAACGGCTTCCATGCTCTGTGCGTCCCGGGGGCTGGCCTCCAGGGTGAAGACGAGCAGGGCCGAGGTGCGATGTTCCACCTGCATGTCGTCCATGAAGGTGTCTGGCTCGTACTCGTCGAACCCGAATTGGGGGCGGGTCGGGGTGACCCTGACGGCATCCCGCGACAGGGTCAGCGTCTCGACCCGAATCCAGGGGTATCCCTTTGCCAGTGCCACCTCACCGGCCCGCTTGAGCACGTATTTGCGCGCCGTTTCCCTGTCCACCAGATCGTTGCCCACAAACTCCAGTTGCCAGCGGGCCGGGCCAAGCTGGGTCTGTGAAAAACCGGTCTGGCCATTCCAGAACGATTTTTCACTGTCATAGGCGGTGGCGCAGCCCGCGAGCTGGCCGACCAGCAAGGCGCTGAGGGCAAGGGTGCAGAAAGTACGAAGGGAAGGCAACATGATGCGGGCCGCTTGGCAAAGGGGGTTTTACTACAGCATAAAGGGGTTGGAGAGACAATCGCGGTGGAAGACCATAAAAGAAAAGGCCTTGTCGTCTGACAAGGCCTTTCTCGGGGAATTTGGTCGGTGTGAGAGGATTCGAACCTCCGACCCTCTACACCCCATGCAGATGCGCTACCTGGCTGCGCTACACACCGACGGAGTCAGCTCGGCTGACGGGGAGGGAGTTTATGGAGATGCCCCGACCCTGTCAACAGGGGAAATTCAGGTTCGAGATCGTTTGCCTGCTTTGCGAGCAACTTCGGATCAAAGTGCGACCAGTGGTGCATTTTGTCGGCACCTCACCGCTGTCTTGCAGTAAAAACGGCCACCCGGAGGTGGCCGTTTGGCGTGATGCTCTCAAGCCGAGATCAGCGGTTGAAGGTGAGTCGCTTGCCCAATACCTTGTCGGTGACTTGGCCGTTCTGCCAGGCTATTTGCCCGTTGACCAGGGTCATCTCAAGCAAGGCGCGCTGGAAGCGGTCATCATCCAGATCAGCGGTTGAAGGTGAGTCGCTTGCCCAATACCTTGTCGGTGACTTGGCCATTCTGCCAGGCTATTTGTCCGTTCACCAGGGTCATCTCGATGGTGCTCTGGAAGCGGTAGCCGTTGAACGGGGACCAGCCGCACAGGTAGAGCAGGTTGCTGTCGGTGACCACATAGGGCTTGCCGAGATCCAGCAGCACCAGGTCGGCGAAGTAGCCTTCCCGGATGTAGCCGCGATCCTGCACCTGGAAGCGCTCGGCCACCGCGTGGGAGGTCTTCTTGACGATGGTTTCCAGGCTGAAGACCCCGTTGTGGTAGAGCTCCAGCAGCGCCTGCAGGGAGTGCTGCACCAGGGGCACGCCGGACGGCGCCTTGAAGTAGCTGTTCTGCTTCTCTTCCCAGGTGTGGGGGGCGTGGTCGGTGGCGATGATGTCGAGCACGTCGTTGCGTACCGCATCCAGCAGGGCGTGCTGGTCGGCAGCGCTCTTCACCGCCGGGTTGCACTTGATCTGGCTGCCCAGGGTGTCGTAGTCCGCCTCGTTGAAGAAGAGGTGGTGGACGCACACTTCGGCGGTGATGTTCTTGTCCTTGAGATCCTTCAGATCCGGGGTGGCGGTAAAGAGTGAGAGCTCTTTCGCCGTGGTCAGGTGCAGCACGTGCAGCTTGGCGCCGTACTGCTTGGCCAGGGAGACCGCCATGCTGGAGGATTTGTAGCAGGCGTCCGCGCTGCGGATGCGGCCGTGCTCGCGCATGGGCACGTCTTCGCCCCACTTGGCGCGAGCTTCGTCTTCCAGCACCTTGATGGACGGGGTGTCCTCGCAGTGGGTGACGATCATCACCGGGCTCTCGCGGAAGATGGCTGCCAGGGTCTCCTGGTTGTCCACCAGCATGTTGCCGGTGGAGGCCCCCATGAAGATCTTGATGCCGCAGGACTGCTTGGGATCGAGTTTCTTGATCTCTTCCAGGTTGTCGTTGGTGGCACCCAGGTAGAAGCTGTAGTTGGCGGCGGCGGAGTTGGCGGCGATCTGGTATTTGGCTTCGAGAGCGTCGATGGTGGTCGTCTGGGGATTGACGTTGGGCATTTCCATGAAGCTGGTGGTGCCACCGGCCACGGCGGCCCGGGATTCACTGGCGATGGTTCCCTTGTGGGTCAGGCCGGGCTCCCGGAAGTGGACCTGATCATCGATCATCCCGGGGATGAGATGGCGGCCCGTTGCATCGATCACCACGGCATCGGGGGCACTGATGTCCGGGGCGACGCGGGCGATCCGCTCACCCTCGATCAGGACGTCGGAGGCATAGATGCGGCCTTCGTTGACCAGGGTGGCATTCTTGATAAGCAATTTGTTCATGGGGGAGTCCGGTTCCTTTGTCAGTGATCGCGGGTCATAATAGCGCAAACCGCCCTTTCTCTGTAGCAAGGCCTGAGTAATGAAGTTATTTGTTAGAGATTTGACTGTGATCGATTCCAGCTATTTATGCGAGCGCCGCGGCATGGTGGGCGAGAGCTGGCTGGTGGACATCGAGATGAGCGGCGAGCTCAACGAGATGAGCATGTTGCTGGACTTCGGTCGGGTGAAGAAGCTCATCAAGTCCATCATCGATGAAGAGGTGGATCACAAGCTGCTGGTGCCGACGGAATGTCCCCTGGTCCATGTCCACGCGCTGGACAACGACGAGAGTACCGTGGATCTGCTGCGTCCGGGTCGCGCCATCCACCTGCGCTGCCCGACCCAAGGGTTTGCCTTCATTCCCGCCCCCCAGGTGGATAAAGAGTCGGTGACCCGCTATCTGCTGGGGGTACTGGCCAAGCGTCTGCCCGGCAACATCAAGGATCTCTCCCTGACGTTGCGTTCGGAGCGCATCGAGGGCGCCTTCTACCACTACAGCCACGGCCTCAAGAAGCACGACGGCAACTGCCAGCGCATCGCCCACGGCCACCGCTCTCCCGTCGAGATCCTGGTGGACGGGGAGCGTGACGAGGAGCTGGAGTTCAACTGGGCCGAGCGCTGGGCCGACATCTACCTGGGCACCGAAGAGGACAGGGTGGCCCTTGGCGAACTCGCCCTGAGCGAGTGGGCCGAGGCGTCACTGAAAGAAGGGGACGCTCACTACATCGGCTTCAAGTACGTGGCGCCCCAGGGGCTGTTCCAGCTCGCCATGCCGGCGGCGGAGGTGGAGATGATCGACACCGACACCACCATCGAGTTGCTGGCCCACTACATCGCCCGAGAGGTGAAGAAGCAGGTAGGGGACAAGTTCGTCAAGATTGTCGCCTATGAAGGGGTCGGCAAGGGCGCCATCGCCTACGCCTGATCCAGGTTCTTCGCTGCCATGAAAAGGCCCCGCCAATGCGGGCAATGCTGATCAGTTAAGGATCCATTGACCGATCCTTCTGCTGTAGGACAATCCGGAACCAATCACTAGTTCCGGATTTTTTATGTCTATTGCAAACGATCTGAACGATGTTGTTGAGGCATCTGGCGACATGCTGGCTCGGCTGGCCATTTTTGCCGACCATATTCCCGACGAATGGATTACTGCCGCTGCCGCCTTGTCTGAAAAGGCCACTATCCGCCGACGCCGCTTACCTTCTGATATGGTCTTGTGGCTCGTCGTGGGGATGGCCTTTTTCCGCAATGAGCCCATCTCCGAGGTCGCTCGGCGCCTCAACATCTGTGCAGAAGGGTTGGCCAATGATGCCTTGCTCGCGGACAGTGCCCTGTCTCAGGCCCGTCAGCGACTCGGCAAACAGCCGCTCGAGTGGCTGTTCAAACAGTGCGCCGATGTGTGGGGGCGGGAACGTTATCCTGAAGACCATTGGCACGGTTTACAGGTCTTTGCCATCGATGGGGCCCTGTTCCGAACCCAGGATATGCCTGAACTCAGAGCACATTTCGGCTCGGGTAACACCTCAACCAACCGGCAGACACCCTACCCGATGCTGCGGTTGGTCACGCTCATGAATGTCCGCTCGCATGTCATTGCCAACGCGGCCATCAGCCCGTACCGCAAAGGGGAAATCCCCCTGGCCAGCGAGTTCATTCACTCATTGCCGGACAAGTCAGTGACCCTGCTGGATAAAGGCTTCTTCGGTGCCGACCTGTTGCTGCGTATTCAGGCCGAAGACACCGACCGTCACTGGCTCATCCCGGAACGCAAGGGGCTGGTATACACGGAACTTGAGCGCTATGGCGACGGTGACCGTCTGTTGCAAATGACGGTCTCGCCTCAGGCTCGCAAGAAAAACCCGGCGTTGCCGACACACTGGCAAGTTCGCGCAGTGACCTATGAGGTGGCAGGCAAGGAGAAAACGGTCTTTACCTCCCTGCCCGTGGCGCGATTCAGTGCAGCTCAGGTGGCGACCCTGTACCACGAGCGCTGGGAAATCGAGCTGGGATACCGGGATATCAAAAGCGCGATGCAGCACAACGCCATCACGCTGAGAAGCAAGAAAGTGAACTTGGTCTATCAGGAGCTGTGGGGATTGCTGCTTGGATACAATCTGGTCAGGCGGGAGGCCAGCCAGGCCGCCGTAGCCCATCAGCGAGCGCCCAATGAGGTGAGCTTTAAGTTTGCCTGTCAGTTCATCGCGAACCAGATGGCAGTGATGGCGGGCGCGTTATCGCCAGCCCATACGCCACGGAGGTTGGCGGAGTTGCGGGGCTGCATAGGCGTCATGTTCATAGAAAAACGCCCCAGGCCATCGAGACCCAGGGCGGTGAAGATATCAAAGACCCGTTTTCCGGTAAATCGCAATGCGGCTCCGCTTAAGTGAACAGCATTGCCGCCAATGCGGGGCCTTGTCGTATCGGGTCGTGGCCATCAGGCACTGAGGCGGAAGCGCTGGACCAGCCCCTCCTGCTGCTCGGCAAGGGAGTCGAGCTGCTGGCTGGTCTCGGCTACCCGCTCTATGCCCTGATAGTTGAGATCCGAGATGTCGGAGATGCGGTTGAGGTTGGTGGCGATGTCGGCGCTGGTGGCCTGCTGCTGCTCGGCGGCGGAGGCTATCTGGCTGGACATGTCGCTGATGAGCACCACGATGCCCTGCACCTCTTCCATGGCGTTGTTGGCCTGGGAGCTCTGATCCACGCAGCTGTCCATCTCGCGGGAGCACTCCTGCATCACGTTGACTGCCCGGGCGACGCCTTGCTGCAGGTTCTCGATCATGGTCTGGATTTCGCTGGTGGACTGGGCGGTGCGGCCAGCCAGGTTGCGCACCTCGTCGGCCACCACCGCAAACCCGCGTCCCTGCTCGCCGGCACGGGCCGCCTCGATGGCGGCGTTGAGGGCCAGCAGGTTGGTCTGCTCGGCGATGCCGCGGATGACGTCGAGGATGTTGCCAATCTGGCCGCTCATGGCGCTCACGTCGCCAATCACCTTGCCGGTCTGCTGCAGCTTGCCCGCGAGCTGGTGGGTGGTGGTGATGTTGCCTGCCATCACCTTGCGCCCCATCTCGGAGGCTTTCTCCACATCCTGCACCCGCTCCAGGGTCTGGTTGGCGGCCTGGGCAACCTCCCGCACCGAGGCCTCCATCTGGGTCATGGCGGCGGCGACCGAGGCGGTCTCCTGACGCTGTTTCTCCAGATCCGCCCGCACCGATTCGGTGGTGTGGCGGTTGTCGTGGGCGGCGCTGTTGAGCTGGGTCGAAGCCTGGGAGAGCTGCTTGAGCACATCCCCCATCTGGTGGATCAACAGGTTGATCTGGCTGGCGAGCTGGCCGAATTCGTTCTGGCTCTTGAAGCCGACGCGCTGGGTCATGTCACCCTGGGTCACCTCGGTCAGCACCCGCAGCAGCTCTTTCAAGGGGCGGCGGATGGCCTTGCCCAGGGTGAAGGCCACCAGGATGGCGACGAAGATGGCGATGGCGATGCTGATCCCCTGGGTCAGGGTACTCTGGGTCTGCACCCGATCGGAGGCCTGGATGCTGGCGTTCATCAGCTGCTGGCTCTGGGCGGTGATCCCCTCCAGCTTGTTCTGGATGCTGAGGATGAGCTGGCTCGCCTGCTTGCTCTGCTCGCGCATGGCCTGCTGCTGCTTCATCAGGACCAGGTATTGGGAGAGCACGCCGTCATTGCCCGTGGTGTCGCGCACGAAGCCATGGACGTAGTGGCCCATGTTGTTGTCGAAATCCTTGAGCTCCCCCTGGAGATCCTTGATGGTGCTGTTGAAGCCCTCGATCTGCATCTTGTTGCGCTTGAGAGCCGCCTCGATGGGGGCGGGGATGCTCTGGTTGAGGGCATCCATGGTGGAGAGCTCGATGGCGGAGAGCTTGGTGGTCAGGGTCTCGGAGAGCATTTTGATGAAGCTGTCGTCGATGGTGACCATCATGTCCCCCAGGTTCTTCTTGAACTGGGGCAGGCTGACCTGGAACTGGCCCTTGGCCTGATTGACCTTGTGCAGCCGGGTGAGCAGGGCCTCGTGTTCGCCGGGCAGGGTCTGGGTCAGTTGCAGGTAGTCATCCACCAGCTTGACGAGGGCAGTCATGTCCGCCTGCAACTGGGGATGAACCGCCACCTGCTGTTTGAGGCTGGCGACCATCTTGTCGACCTGGCCCTTGGCCTGTTGCAACTCGGCCACTTCCGCCGGCAGTTGCTTGAGATCCTGCTCGGTCAGCACGTCGGTGAGCCATTTGTTGGCGCTGAGCAGGCTTATCTGGGTCTGGCTGCTGGCGAGTACCAGCGGCATGGACTCCTGGGTCACCTGATCCAGGGCGCCGCTGAGTTCGCTCTGGCCGCGAAAGGTCAGTACCGCACTGGCGACCATGACGGCGACCAGGATGGCAAAGCCCAGATAGACTCTCTGTAAGATCGAGAGGTCTGACATTGTTTGTTTCATTATTGTCCCGCTGTCTGTGCAAAAGTCCCTTGCCTGAGTACCCCGTCCCTTTGATACCCTGCATGCCCCGAAGGGGATGCCGTTGTGGTTCGCGGGACGTCTCCTCGCTATCGGTATTCTTCACAATAACTGAAGCGATTGGGACAACGGCTGTGCCAAATGTCGGCTTGTGTCACACTTGGCGCGTTGCGGCGGCCTGTTTGGGAGCCGCTTGAGCTTTGTATTGAATTTTCTTTTTCCTATAAAGGAGTTACCCATGGCGCAAGAAACCATTTTCAGCAAAATCATCCGCAAGGAGATCCCCGCCGACATCCTTTATCAAGACGATCTGGTGACCGCGTTTCGCGACATCCAGCCCAAGGCCAAGACCCATATCCTGATCATTCCCAACGTGCTCATCCCCACCGTCAACGACGTGGAGCCGGATCACGAGCTGGCGCTGGGCCGGATGTTCACCGTGGCCCGCAAGCTCGCCAGCGACGCGGGCATCGCCGAGGACGGCTACCGCCTCATCATGAATTGCAACCGCCACGGCGGGCAGGAGGTCTATCACATCCACCTGCACCTGGTCGGTGGCGAGCCCCTGGGACCCCTGCTGAGCCTGTGATGCGCCTCGTCCCGTCGACCGGCCTGCTGTTGGCCGGTCTGCTGCTGGGGGGCTGTGCCTCCCAGTGGAAAGACATGTTCGTCTCCTACTCGGATCAGATGGTGCCCCTGCGCAACCAGCTGCTGCTGGGCCATGCCGCCGAGGCCCTGCCCGAGGTGCGCGAATCGACCCCGGGGGACGACACCTTCGTGCTCGACCAGCTGGAGAAGGGGCGCATCGCCTGGCTGGCGGGTCAGGACGGCCCCAGCAAGCAGGCCTTTGCCGCCGCCGACAGCCGGCTTGCGTGGGAAGACAATCAGGCCGAGTACCGCCTGAGCCAGGGACTGGCCCAAGCGGGCAGCCTGCTCACCAACGATCAGACCCTGGCTTACCAGGCGCCCGATTACGAGCGCACCATGCTGCACCACTATCTGGCGCTCAACTACTTGCAGCGCGGGGATGCCGACGGCGCCCTGGTAGAGGTGCGCCGTGCCAACCAGGTGCAGGAGCAGGCCCTTAAACGGCGGGCTGACGAGGTGCGCAAGGCCGCGCAGGAGGGGGATCGGGAGGACGAAGCCGGGGAGATGCGCCAGCTGATGTCGCGCGGCGCCCCCGAGCTCGATCGCCTGATAGGCCAGGTGAAAAACGGTTTCCAGAACGCCTACACCTTCTATTTCTCCGGCTTGCTCTACGAGGCGGCCGGGGATCTCAACGACGCCTGGGTCGATTACCAGCGCGGCTACCAGATAGCGCCGGACAACCAGAGCCTGCAGGATGCCTTGCTGCGCCTGGCCCGGCTTCGCGGCTCTCCCGAGGAGCTCAAGGAGACCGAGCAACGGATGGGCCGCAAGGCGCCGCAGCCGGTCAAGGATGAAGGACAGCTGGTGGTGCTGTTTGAAGATGGCCTCATCCCGGCGCGCCGGGAGCTCTTCCTGCCGCTGCCCATCTCCACCTCCAGCGGCGATTTTCGTACCTTTACCGTGGCGGTGCCCTATTACGACAATCGGGCCAGCGACGGCGCCCCGCTCACCCTGTCGGTGGGCAAGGGGGTGGCGCAGACCAGCGAGCTGGTGAGGCTGGAGGCGCTGGCGGCCAAGGATCTGCAGGAGCGGCTGCCCGGCATGCTGACCCGGCAGGCCCTGCGGCTGGTGGCCAAGGAGCAGGTACGGCGCACTGCCGCCAAGGAGGGGGGGGATGTGGGCAACATCCTGGTGGGGATCTTCAACACCCTCTCGGAGCGGGCGGATACCCGCAGCTGGCTGACGCTGCCCGCCAAGGCCTCGAGCTGGCAGGGGATGGTCCCGGCCGGGAACGTCACCCTGACCCTGGGGGCGGGCAGCGCCATGCGCACCCTGCCACTCAGCGTCCACGCCGGGCGCACCACCCTGGTGTGGGTACAGCGCCTGGGGAGCGGGCTCACGACCCGGGTGATGCCCCTCTAGGGGGAACCGGATATGGCAACTCAGATGAATGACCGGTCAGGCCGACGGCCACCGGCAAGGAGAGCAAGATGAAAGCACAAGGGTTGGCCCTGGGCCTGGTTCTGCTGCTGACGGGCTGTGCCACCAATACTTCCGGCGTGGCGCTCTATGGCGCGGCCGGTGCGGCGGCGGTGGCCGAGCAGCATCAAAACGTCAACGTCACCCTGACCGAACTCAGCCGGCGTCAGCAGAACGGCCTGTTGCAGGTCAACGTGGCGGCGGCCAGCACCCAGCGTGGTGACCACACGCTGCAATATCTCTTCTACTGGTATGACGACGCGGGGCAGGAGGTGGCCAGCGATGGCCGCGGCTGGACCCCCCTCAAGCTGCATGGCTACCAGACCCGCACCCTGTCCGCCCTGGCGCCGAGCCCGGCTGCACGGGGTTACCGGATTTACGTTCGCGAAGTGATGGAGGAATCCTACTGATGAAAATGAATCATGCCCTGCTGATCCTGACCGGCGCCCTGCTGCTGGGCGGCTGCTCCAGCACCACCGTCAGCTATGGCGATCCCACCGAGACCGAGACGGTGACCGTCGATTACGGCTCCTCCGACTTGCAGGCCATCGCCGACAAGATGGCGGATTCCATGCTGGCGTCCCCGGCCACCAGCGAGATCACCGCCGGGGGCCGCCCGGTGATGTTCATGGACTCCATCCGCAACAAGACCTCGGAGCACATCGACACCGAGGCCATCACCGACACTATCCGCACCAAGCTGCTGCGCTCGGGCAAGTTCCGCTTCGTGGACATGAGCAAGGTGGCGGCGGTCAAGCAGCAGCTCGAATACCAGCAGGGCAGCGGCATGGTGGATCCCGCCACCATGGTGCGGCTCGGCAAGCAGACCGGTGCCCGCTACATGGTCTATGGCAACCTCGCCAGCATCGTCAAGGACAACGGCAAGGTGAAGGACGTCTACTACCAGATGACCATGAACCTGATGGATGTGGAGAACGGCGAACTGCTGTGGGCCGATCAGAAAGAGATCCGCAAACAGGCCAAGAAGTCCACCTTTGGCTGGTGAGGACCCGCGGGGGCAGGGGGATCTGGCGGAGCTGGCACTCCTCGCCAGTCTGCCGGCGCCCTGGGATCAGGGGCGCCTTGAGCCGCTGGGCCAGGGCCTGACCAACGGCAACTACCGGCTCAGCCTCCCCACTGGCGAGCAGGCCTTCCTGCGCCGCGGTCATCCTGATCCGGTGCGCCTTGGCATCGACCGGGCCACCGAGTGGCAGCTCTACCAGGGGGCGGTGGGGCAGGGGCTGGCGTTGCCCTGTCATCACGGCGATCCCGCCACCGGCCTGATGCTGCTGGCGTGGTGCGACGAACCCAACTGGGCCGAGCAGGCGCCGCCTCTCGCCGCGCAGCCCCGCCTGATGGCGGATGTGCTGGTGCGGCTGCACCGCCTGCCGGTGCCGACCGTGGTGATGGCGGTGCGGGCTCACAGCGGCGGGTATCGGCAGCGTCTGGCCCATATCCCTCCCTGGCTGCCCGCGCTGGAGCGGGCCCTGCTCGCGAGCCGGGAGCCGGACGACTGCTGGCTCCCTTGCCATCACGATCTCAATCCGGCTAACTTGTTGGGGGCGCGGCCCTGGGTCATCGACTGGGAGTACGGCGCCGCCGGTCATCCTGGGTTCGAGGTCGCCAGCATTCAGCGCACCCACGGCTGGAGCGAAGAGCAGCGGTGCCAGTTGGAGAGCTGCTATCTTGAAGCCATGGACGGGGCACCGACGGGGTTGGGGCCCCGGGGATTCCAGGCCGACGCCTTCCTGCCCTGGGTCGATTACATCGGCCTGCTGTGGGCGCTGCTGATGGCCGAACAGCAACCCGGGCCCGAGTATCAGGCCCTGATCGACATCAACCGCCAGCGCCTGGAGTGATGCCCGGCAACGGCCCGCGCGACGCGTGTATTCAATGAATGGGAGGCATGCATGGTGACCACATTCTCATGGCGTCAACCGCGTAGCTGGAGCCTGCTGCTGCTCTGCCTGCTGCTGACGGGTTGCGCCACCCGGGTGATCTACTACTGGCTCGACTCGGCCATCGTCTGGCAGCTGGACGACTACTTCTCCCTGGACCGCAGCCAGAAGAAGCTGCTGGACCAGGAGGTGAAAGGGCTGATGGCCTGGCACCGGCAGCATGAGCTGCCCATCTATGCCCGGGATCTCGACGCCCTGGCCAAGGCGGTGGCCAGCCCCATGAGCCCGGCCCAGGTGACCCTGCATCTGGACAGAACCCAGGCGAGCCTGACCCGTACCCTGGAGAACGCCATTCCCCGCACGGTGCGCCTCGCCAAGACCCTGACCGACGATCAGGTGGCTCGCTTCATGGCCGATCGGGTGAAGCGCCAGCAGGAGCGCCAGCACGATTTTGCCACCCAGTCGAAGGCCGAGATGATCAAGGGCTTTCGGGAGAAGATGAACGAGCGCCTGGTGTTCTGGATTGGCAAGGTGAAGCCGGCCCAGGAGCCTCTCATCACGCAGTGGGCCGAGTGGCAATACGAGATGATGGCCCCCTGGCTCGACTTTCAGGAGGCCTGGACCAAGGAGCTGGATCGGCTGATGAAACAGCGCCAGAGCCCGGATTTCGGCCAGGAGCTGACCCGCTTGCTCCAGCAGGGGGACGGCCTGATGGATGGCCGCTTCACCGGCTACACGGACCAGTCCCGCCAGCGTACCATCCAGTGGCTGAGCGATCTCAGCCACTCCATGGATCTCTCCCAGCGGGCCCACCTCTACACCCTGCTCAAGGACTATGCCGAGGACTTCGAGGGCATGACCCGCAGCCGCTGAGGGGGCGGTGAGACAACACAAGGGCGGCGGGCCCCGGGCCTGCCGCCCTTGTTCTTGTGGGGCAGGCTGTGGTAGCTTGCCCTTTCTATTGTGTGGGAATTAACTTTTGAACCTGACCGACAACGTGAAACTGGCGGCGATGACCCTGCTCATCACCCTCGCACTGTTGTTCTCTACCCTCTCGGTGGAGGGGGTCAAGGTACCCGCGTTCCAGCCCTCGGCCCAGCAGGCCCACTCGCTGGCGGAGGGGGCGGCACCTGCCGACGCAAGCCCGGTGGCCCACGGCGTCAGCGGCAGTGATGATGGCATCGTCAAGTTCGTCGGCTCCCACCAGAATCACCTGCTGCGCCTCGAGCACTCCCTGAGCCGCGATCATCAGCCCGGCAGCGTGGTCTACGAGCTGGTGATGAGCTGGTCCCAGCAGGCGATCCTGCTGCTGCTGTGCGGCCTGCTGTTCTATGCCGCCCTCTTCTACCCGGGGACGAGCTTTCGCGATCACTTCGCCGGCATTCACAGGCGCCGCCTGCAGCGCCGGCATCTGCAGTACCGCTTCGCCCAGAGCTTCCTCGCCTGATCCCGATGGGGTCAGCTTGCCACCTGTTGCCTCATCTTCTCTCTGTTGCTGTTCACTTTTAGTGAACGGCTAGGCTGTCTTGTTTCATTTTTTTGCACGGTGCGACCCCGGTTTCGCCCCTTGCCATCGCCTGACAGAGGCCGATTTCATGAGAAAAAAGAGTCATACCGTGTTGAACCGCATGAGCCTGTGGCAGTACGCCCTGTTGCTGCTGATGCTGGTCACGTTCGCGTTCTATTCCCTGCCCACCTTCTTCGGTGAGCAGCCCTCCCTCGGTCTGCACGGCCAGTCGCGCCTGAGCGACGCGCAGCGCACCCTGCTGGCCGAGAACCACATCGACCCCCTCAAGCAGATCGCCCAGGGTGGCCGGATGGCGCTGGTGTTCGCCAGCCAGGGGGAGCAGCAACTGGCCAAGCAGTTGCTGGAGCAGCAGGGGTTGGACAGCGCCGCCCTGACCCTGGAGTTCTACTCCAATGCCCCGGCCTGGATCAGCCGGCTCGGCGCCGACCCCATCAAGCTCGGGCTGGACCTGCGCGGTGGCTCCCAGCTGCTGATCGGGGTGGACGTGGATTTCGTCATCGACAACCAGACCAAGAACCTGGTGGATACCCTGCGCACCCGTTTTCGCGAGGCCAACCTGCGCGGTGCCAGCGTGATGCGCACCGCCCAGGGGAGCGTGGCCGTCACCCTGCCCGACGTGGCGGGGCAGGAGGCCTGGCTCTCCATCATCAAGGAGAGTGCCGGTACCCGCCAGGATCAGTGGACACTGAGCCGCTCCGGCAATGCACTGACCCTGGTGCTGAGCGACGCCGAGCGCACCCTGCTGGTGAACAACGCCGTGACCCAGAACCTGTCGATCCTGAAAAAGCGGATCAACGAGCTCGGCATCGTCGAGGCCTCGGTGGTGCGTCAGGGGCAGGACGGCATCCGCATCGAGCTGCCGGGGGTGCACAACCCCAAGCAGGCGAAAGAGGTGATCGGCGCCACCGCGTCCCTGGCCTTCTATGAAGCCAAGGCCGACAGCCGCTTCTTCATGGCGGATCGCAGCGGCCAGGCGGTGGGGCTGGCCCGCCAGCCGGTGCTGAGCGGCGAGCACATCGTCGATGCCCGCGCCAACATGGGGGAGATGGGGCAGCCCCAGGTCAACATCGTGCTCGACACCCTGGGGGGGAGCAAGATGAACCAGTTCAGCCGCCAGCACGTGGGCAAGCCCATGGCCACCGTCTTCACCGAGTACAAGACCAACGCCGAAGGCAAGCTGCGCGCCCGAAGCGAGGTGATCAACGTCGCCACCATCCAGACCGCCCTTGGCAACCAGTTCCGCATCACCGGGATTGGCAGCCTGCCCGAGGCCCAGGAGCTCGCCATGCTGCTGCGGGCCGGGGCCCTCACCGCGCCGCTGAAGATCCTGGAAGAGCGCAGCATAGGCCCGACCCTGGGTCTGCAGAACATCGAGGCGGGCTTCACCGCCCTGGCGTTCGGCATGGCGGGCATGATGCTGTTCATGATGGCCTGGTATCGCAAGTTCGGCTGGGTCGCCATCACGGCGCTGGTCGCCAACCTGCTGATGCAGGTGGGCATGCTGGCGGTATTGCCTGGCGCCGTACTGACCCTGCCGGGGATCGCCGGTCTGGTGCTCACCGTCGGCATGGCGGTGGATACCCATGTGCTGATTTTTGAGCGGATCAAGGACCGGCTGCGGGAAGGGGGTTCGTTGGCCAACGCCATCGACTTTGGTTATCGCTCGGCGTTTCGCACCATCTTCGATGCCAACATCACCACCCTCATCTGCGCCGTGGTGCTCTATGCCATCGGTTCCGGGCCGCTGCAGGGCTTCTCCATCACCCTGATCCTGGGGCTCATCTCCAGCATGGTGACCGGCATCTGGGGCACCCGCGCCATCATCAACCCCCTGTGGGGCAACAGCCGCGCCAAGCTGCTGAGGGTATGACCATGAACCGACTTCATCACCATGACGCCGCGCCCGTGAGTCTGCATGACCTGCGCACCGACCGCTTCCTGCCGGGAAGCCTGTACCACCTGACGTCGAGGGAAGAACAATGCTGAGAATGATCCTGGCCATGGGGCTGACCCGCTGGCGCTATATCGGGCTGTGGGCCTCCGTGCTGCTGACCCTGGCCTGCGTGGCCGTCCTTGCGACAAAAGGGCTCGCCCTCGGGCTCGATTTCACCGGCGGGATCCTGCTGGAGTTTCGCATCCAGACCCTGAAAGAGGCCCATGAGCTCAATGCTCTGCTGACGGCGCCCCTGGCGGGGGTGGTGGAGCTGCACGGCGCCGGTGTGCCCGGCGAGTGGCTCATCAAGCTGCCCCCCCACGCACTGCCCTGGGCGGCGGAGGATCTGGCGACCATGCTGGGGCAGCAACTCGCCCTGCCGGTGGAGCTCTTGCGCACCACCATCGTCGGGCCCCAGGTGGGCGCGGAGCTGTTCCAGCAGGGGATGCTGGCGGTGCTGGTGGCCTCGCTCGCCATCTCCGCCTACCTGGCGGTGCGCTTCGAGTGGCGCCAGGCCATCGGCATCCTGGTGTCGGTACTGCACGACGGTCTGGTGGCCATCGGGCTGCTCGCGCTCTTTGACATCGAGTTCGACCTCAACGTCATCGCGGGCCTGATGGCGGTGATAGGCTACTCCCTCAACGACAGCATCGTCATTTCGGACCGGTTGCGGGACTTGCTGGGGTCGCGTACCCGCATGGGGATCCACGAGTGCTCGGACGTGGCCATCAAGGCCACCTTCAGCCGCACCATGATCACCTCGGGCACCACCCTCTTCACCGTGGGGGCCCTGCTCCTGTTCGGCGGCGACGCCCTCTACGGCTTCTCCTTCACCCTGTTCGCCGGCATCCTGGTGGGGACGCTCTCCTCCATCACGGTGGCCTCCACCGTGCAGGAGCTGCTGGGGCTCTCCCCCCAGGCCTACCAGAAAAAAGAGGAGGAGCTGGCCGAGGCGGCGTGACCGGCGAGCGCCCTGTCACGGGGCTCATGGGCGGCCAGTGCGGCCGCCCCGGGCAAAAAAGGAAGGCGAATGCCTTCCTTTTTCCATTCTGCCAGAGGGGGGCGGCGGGTGTGACGCGGCCGAGCAGAAGTTGAAAAGTGTAATGAAATGCATGTTTTAGGCGCTATTTTCGGGGCCCGCATCGGCTACCCTGGCAGGGAGTCTATGGATGGAGTAAGCACTCATGAATATCGCTCGTCGGCTTCAACTCATTGCCCTGCTGGTCATGCTGGCCCTGGGGTGTCTCAGCTGGTTCAGTATCAGCAGACTCTCCTCCGCCAATGCGGATCTCAGCTATGTAACAGACAACACAGTCCCCAGCATTTCCACGATCAAGGAGATACAAACAGACTTCTAAGCCCTGCATTCATTGATCCAGGCGCACGTGCTCAACACCGACGACGGCAAGATGAGTCAGATAGAGCAGAGCATTGCATCCCTTCACACCAAGATTGACGCCCTGCTGAGCCAGTATGAAAGCGGGATGATCTCCAATGAGGAGGACAGGCAGCTCGTCGCCGATGATCGGCGCCTGGTTGCCCAGTACGGCAAGGCTTCTGAAGACGTCCTGCGCCTGTCCCGCGAGAACAAGAATGTGGAGGCCAGAGAGGCGATCGACAAGGAGCTTGCCCCCTTGTTTGAGCAGCTTTCCCAGGCCATCGACAAGCACGTCCACTTCAACATCCAGCAAGGTGACGCCGTCAAGCTGCGAGGCGAGCAGAATGCCGATAGCAGCATGCAGGCCCTGTTGTTCATCTCGGTGGGCGCGGGTGCCCTCACGCTGGTGCTCTTTCTCTGGCTGTTCAGGCAGGTCGCCAATCCCCTCCGTCTGGCCATGGCGACCCTGTCCGAGATCCAGCGCGACCTGAACTTCCCCCTGCGGGCCAATGTGAGCCAGCAGGACGAGATCGGCCAGACGCTGACGGCGGTCAACCGCCTGCTGGACACCTTGCAGCAGACCTTCACCGAGTTCTCGGTGGGCAGCCTGCAGATCAAGAGCACGGCAGAGTCCCTCTCCCAGGCGGCCCAGCACATGGCGGAGTCGGCGAGTCAGGCCAATGACGCCACCAGCCTTATCGCCGCCGGGGTGGAGGAGATGAGCGTGAGCATCACGGACATCTCCCAGCGCACCCAGGAGACCAGCCGCATCACCAATGAATCCGGCAAGCTCGCCAGTGACGGCGGGGCCACCATAGAGCGCACTGTGCTCGCCATCAACGACATCGCCGACGCCATTCGTCAGGCCTCCCGCGATGTGACGGCGCTGGGGGAGGGGATCTCCCGCATCGGTGGGGTGGTGAACGTCATCAACGATGTGGCGGGGCAGACCAACCTGCTGGCGCTCAACGCCGCCATCGAGGCGGCGCGGGCCGGTGAGCAGGGACGCGGCTTTGCGGTGGTCGCCGACGAGGTGCGCAAGCTGGCGGAGCGGACGGCCCAGTCGACCCAGGAGATCTCAAGGACGGTGGAGGCTATCCAGCAAGGGTCCGAGGCCACGGTGGCCAGAATGGTCCTGGTGGAGGAGAAGGTGGCGCAAGGGGTGGCCATGGCGACGGAAAGCGGGGCCATCATCACCCAGATCCGCCAGGCCTCCCATCGCGTCATGGATCAGGTCGGCGAGATCACCCTGGCCATCCGCGAGCAGACCTCGGCGGCGGAATCCATCGCCCTCCAGGTCGAGCAGATAGCCCAGGTGGTGCAGCAGACCAGCAGCACGGCGGAGGAGACTTCCGCCGCCGCAGAGGAGCTGAACGTGACCACGGAGAATATCCACCAGCAGATCTCCCGCTATCGCATCCAGTGATACGCGGATCGGTTGTTCTCTCCCCGCCATGCCCATGGCGGGGATTTTTTTATGTCAGAACCCCGAACCGGGCTGTTGCAGGAAGGCGGCCTCTTCCTCCGTGCTCGCCCTGCCCAGGATGGCGTTGCGGTGGGGGAAGCGGCCAAAGTGATCGACGATCACCTGGTGGCGCCGAGCAAAGTCGGCAAAGCCTTCGAAGGTGGCCCGGGCCGGGCCTGTGGCCTGCTCGTCGGCCAGGGCCTCGAACAGGGCGACGCTTCTGGCCTGCTGCTCTCTGGATTCCGCGTGCTCGAGGGGCAGATAGAAGAAGACCCGGGCCAGCGGCGAGAGCCCCTTGTCGACCCCGAGGGTGAGCCCCTTGAGGCACAGCGCCCTGGCCTTGTCGTCCTGGGCGAAGGCGGCGGGAGTGTGGCGGTGAAGGTTTCGCGGCAGCTGGTCCAGCAGCAGGATGAGGGCCAGGCGCCCTGCGGGATCGCCCTCCCAATGGGCGAGCTCGCCCGCTGCGGCACGGGCCGCCAGTTCGCCGAAGCGTGAGGCCAGCAGGGCATCGGTCTCGCTGCTCTTGCCCCACCAGAGGGGGGCCTGACGGGCGGCACGGGGAGCGTCGTCTGCGTCATCGCCAAACCAGAAATCGAGCAGAGGTTGCCAGGGTTGCATGGGAACTCCTTGGGCCGGTGGCCGTGAGGTGAAAACGGAGCAGGGGATCTGCCATGGGGGGCTGCCGCCGTGGCGGCTTCCCGTTACACTGTGCCATCTTTTGCCCCAAAGGGTGATCCCCGGATGGGCCCGTGGCCCCCTGATCTCCTCATCACCCTGACCGGGGCAGCCCGGATGTGTCCCACTCAATAGAAGGAATGCCAGATATGGCCGGAGCCAGTTTGTTGACCCTGATCGATGATATTGCCAGCGTGCTCGATGATGTCGCCCTGATGACCAAGGTGGCGGCGAAGAAGACGGCCGGGGTGCTGGGGGACGATCTCGCCCTCAATGCAGAACAGGTCTCCGGGGTGCGGGCCGAGCGTGAGCTGCCGGTGGTGTGGGCGGTGGCCAAGGGATCGTTTCGCAACAAGCTCATCCTGGTGCCTGCCGCCATCGCCATCAGTGCTCTTATCCCCTGGCTCATCACCCCGCTCCTGATGCTGGGGGGGGCCTACCTCTGTTTCGAGGGGGCGGAGAAGCTGGTCCACAAGTTCCTGCCCCACGAGGAGGAGGCGCATCAGGCGGCGCCGGTGCCCGAGGATCTGGCGGCCTATGAGCGCCAGAAGGTGAAGGGGGCCATTCGCACCGATTTCATCCTCTCGGCGGAGATCATCGTGATCGCCCTCGGCACCGTGCAGGGGTCGAGCCTGGGCCTGCAGATCGCCGTGGTGGCGGGCATCGCCCTGCTGATGACCGTCGGGGTCTATGGCCTGGTGGGGCTCATCGTCAAGCTCGACGACATCGGTCTGCACCTGCTGCAAAAGCCCGATGGGGGCGCCGTGCGCCGGGCGGTGGGGCAGGGGCTGCTGGTGACGGCGCCCCGTCTGATGCACCTGCTTGCCCTGGTGGGCACCATCGCCATGTTCATGGTCGGCGGCGGCATTCTGGTCCATGGCTGGCCCTTCCTCCATCATCTCATCGAAGGGACGGCGGACACGGTGGCCGCCCTGCCCGGGGTCGGCGGGGTACTGGCCGTGGTGACGCCCACCCTGCTGAGCGCCCTGGCCGGCGTGGTGGCAGGGCTGGTGCTGGTGGTGGCCATGACCCTGGTGAGCAAGCTTCAGCCCGCCAAATAGGTCGCTTGTCGGGGGAGGGCCGACAGGGGCCGTCGCACTCGGGGGCGTTCTTCTGCTGGTTGCCTCGAATGGGGGCTAGGCAAGTGCCTGGCCCCCTTCGTACTATCCGGTTTCACCCGCCCGCAGAGGCGGGGTGACCCGATATGGACGCAAACAGACAAGGACAACCATGAAACCACCCGTTTGGCGAGATGATCACATCTATGCCGCCCCCGACGATCCTGCCATCGAGGCCGCCTTCCAGGAGGCTGCCCGCGCCCTTACCCGGCTTGACGCCCTCCTGGCGGACCTGCCGGATCCCGCCCATCCCGTTGCGGATGCCAATGCCCTGCGCCACCTGCTGCGGGCCATCCGCCGCGAGGCCAACGGGGTGAAGACCCTGGCCTGGAACAGCCAGGTCTATGGTTACAACCGGCTGAGCCAGAACGGGCGCGACGAGGAGGCCCGGGTACTGCTCTCCCGGGGCCAGCAGCTGGAGGCGACCCTGGCCCAGCGCAGCAAGCCGGTGGACCTGTTCTGGGTTCGCGCCCCCGAGTCACTGGTGCGCACCCTGCTGCAAGATCCCGAACTCTTCGAGCTGGCCTACCACATCCATCACGACAGAGCGCTGCAGGATCAGTGGCTTTCGCTCGAGAGCGAGCAGCTCATCGAGGGGTTGGCGGTGGACGGCCTGCAGGGGTGGGGGGATCTCTACGACAACCTGGTGGGGCGGCTGCTGCCGGTGGTGGAGGGGGTGCCCATGGGGCTTGCCCAGGCGGACAACCTGCTCGCCCACCCGGACAGGGCGCGGCGCGCCAGTGCCTGGCACGCCATCCAGGGCGCCTGGGAGGCGGAGCAGGAGACGGTGGCCGCCATTCTCAACGCCATCAACGGCTGGCGCAACGAGCTCGGCCGCCAGCGCGGCAAGGGGCGCAGGCTGGATGCCCTCGAGGTCACCTGCCACCAGGAGCACATCACGGGCGCGACCCTGGAGACCCTGATGGCGGCGGCCGGGGAGCACAGGGAGCTCGGGCGCCGCGCCTTGCGGGCCATGGCCTGTGCCCAGCAGATCACCGACTTCGCCCCCTGGGATCTCTTTGCTCCGGCGCCCCAGGCCGTGCACGGCAAGTTCGGCTTCGAGCAGGCGCTGAATCTGGTGATGGAGGCCTTTGCCGCCTTCGATCCCGAGATGGGGGCGTTTGTCCGCATGATGGCCGACAAGGGGTGGATCGATGCCGCCCCGAGCGAGCACAGGCGAAGCGGCGGCTATTGCACCGAGTATGCCGATCCGCCCGAGCCAAGGGTCTTCCTCACCTTCGAGGGGACCATGGACAACGTCATCACCCTGGCCCATGAGCTCGGCCACGCCTGGCACAGCTGGTTGCTGCGGGATGTTCCCTTCGAACAGAGGGGCTACCCCAAGACGCTGGCGGAGACCGCCTCCCTCTTTGCCGAGATCCTGGTGCGCGATGCCCTGCTGGCCGCCACCGACAAGGTGGAGCAGCGCCGGGCCATCGCCTGGCTGGACGGGGAGCGGGCCGCGAGCCTGCTCCTCGACATCCCCGCCCGCTTTGCCTTCGAGCGCGCCCTGGTGACGGCGCGGGAAGCGGGTTACGTGGGGGCGAGCCAGATGCGGGAGATGATGAAATCGGCGCAGCAGCAGTGCTATGGTGACGCCCTCAGCCAGTATGACGAGCTGTTCTGGGCCAGCAAGGGTCACTTCTCCATCGCCGAGTCCGGGTTCTACAACTACCCCTATCTGTTTGGCTATCTCTTCAGCCTGGGGCTCTATGCCCAGCATGCGCGGGCCGGGGGCGAGTTTGTGCCCGCCTATCGCGCCCTGCTGCGAGATACCGGCCGCATGAGCGCCGAGGCGCTGGTGGAGAAGCACCTGGGGGTCGACATCCGCGAACCCGGGTTCTGGCAGGAGAGCCTGCGCTATGTGGAAGAGGCGGTGGTGCGCCTCGAGCGGCTGGTGTGATGCCTGCCCGCGAAGGTGGTGGCTCTGGCCACCTGGATTTCACGACGGGCCAGGCCCGTCCCTGACGATGAGCGTTCGATGCAACAACGAGTCTATCCACAGCAGTGGCAAAATGATCACATCTACCCCTCCCTCGACAGCTGTGTCCTCGAGGCGGACATGAGTCTGGCCCGCGCCAGCCTGGCCGAACTGAGCGGTTTTATCGAGGGACTGGCCGAGGTTCCGCGCACCCCAGGCGCCTTGCAGGACTTCCTCAGGGAGGTACGCCTGCGGGCCCGGCGCATTCGCGACATCGGCTGGAACATCGCCGTGCTGGCCGCCTGCAAGGGGAGCCAGGACGCCCGGGATCCCCTCGCCAAGCAGGTTGCCTCCCGGGCCCGTGCCCTCAATGCGGATCTGTTCAAGACGCTTGCCCCCATCGAAGATCTGATGCTGGGGCTGCCTGCGCCCGAGTTTGAGCAACTGATGGCCGACCCCCTGCTCGGGGAGGAGGGGTACCGGCTGCGCCACGAGCGTCGCTTGCAGGATCAGCGGCTGCCGGTGGAGGCGGAGCAGCTGGTCATCGGCCTTGGCACTGATGGCCTGCACGCCTGGGGCAACCTCTACAACGATCTGGTGGGCAAGATAAGGCTGGTGATCGCGGGTCGCGAGATGGGGCTGGCAGAGGCGAGCAACTTGCTCTCCAGCCCGGATCGTGCCCTGCGCAAAGAGGCCTTCGATGCCATCAGCGCCGGCTGGGAAGGGGAGCAGGAGACGGTGGCAGCCATCCTCAACGCCCTCAACGGCTGGCGCCTGGAGCTCTCGCGCCAGCGCGGCAAACACCGGCGCCTCGATGCCCTGGACGTTTCCTGCCACCAGAGCCACATCGAGCGGGCGACCCTGGATACCCTGATGGCGGAGACCTGGCAGGCCCGCCATCTGGGCCAGCGGGCCCTGGTGCTGATGGCCGGTCACCTCGGCCTCGAGGTGCTGGGGCCGGAGGATCTCTTTGCGCCGCCCCCTGCCGCCAGTCGCCGGGAGATCCCCTTCGAGGAGGCGGTCGACATCATCGCCCAGGCCTTCGCGCGCTTTGACCCCGAGATGGGGGACTTTGCCCGCATGATGGCCGAGCGCGGCTGGATTGATGCCGCCCCCACCCCCAACCGGCGCACCGGGGCCTATTGCACCAAGTTTGCCGAGCCGGTGGAGCCGCGTGTCTTCATCACCTATGCGGGCACCATGGACAACGTCATCACGCTGGCCCACGAGCTCGGTCACGCCTGGCACAACTGGCTCATCCGCGACTTGCCCATGAGCCAGCGCAGCTACCCCATGACCCTGGCGGAGACCGCCTCCATCTTCGCCGAGACCCTGGTGCGCAGCGCCCTCTACGAGCAGGCCCGAAGCGCCGAGGAGCGTCTGGCCATCGCCTGGGCGGATGCCGATGGCGCCGCCACCTTCCTGGTCAACATCCCGGCCCGCTTCGACTTCGAGCGGGCCCTGGTGGCCGAGCGCGAGCAGGGCTATGTGTCGTCGGCCCGGCTCAAGGGGCTCACCGACGAGGCCTGGGGGCGCTGGTACGAGCAGAGCCTCGACCGCTATCACCCCCTGTTCTGGGCCGCGAAGGCGCACTTCTCCATCGCGGGCTTCGGTTTTTACAACTACCCCTACCTCTTTGGCTATCTGTTCAGCCTCGGGGTCTATCAGCAGCTGATGAGCCGCCAGGCCGCAGGGGAGGCGGGGGTGGCCGAGGCCTACCGTGCCCTGCTGCGAGACACAGGTCGCATGAGCGCCGAAGAACTGGTCGAACGGCATTTGGGGCAGGACATTCGAAAACCCGCCTTCTGGCAGGGGAGCCTGGCCCTGGTGGAAGCGGCGGTGGCGCGCTTCGCCCAGTGCGGCGGGTAACCTCGCCAGACCCGGTTTGCGCCATGTCCCGCCGGGGCATGGCGCTGCCACAGCCGCCCCGACGCGCGGTTTGGTGGCCCGAAGGGGCGTGATCCAAAGCAAGAAAGTGGGATGTTTTGGTGGCGCTAGGCCCTGTCGCTGGGGTAGTTTCGATAGAACCGACACAGTTTTTGAGGTCTTGTCCATGATCATCTATCTGCATGGCTTTGATGCCACCAGCCCCGGCAATCATGAAAAAGTGCTGCAGTTGCAGTTTATCGATGATGATGTGCGTTTCGTGCACTACAGCACGGTTCACCCCCGCCACGACATGAGCCACCTGCTCAAGGAAGTGAAGAAGCAGCTCGACATGAGCACCGATCCCAAACCCCTCATCTGCGGCGTGGGCCTGGGTGGCTACTGGAGCGAGCGGATCGGGTTTCTGTGCGGCATCAAGCAGGTGGTCTTCAACCCCAACCTGCACCCGGAAGAGAACATGCAGGGCAAGATCGACAGGCCGGAAGAGTACGAGGACATCGGCACCAAGTGTGTAACCGAATTTCGTAATAAAAATTCAGGAAACTGCCTGTGCATCCTTTCCGTTCAGGATGAAATCCGCGATAATCGGGACACTGAACGTGAATTGAAGAACTATTACGACATCGTATGGGATGAGCGCGAGACCCATAAGTTCAAGAACATCTCGCACCATCTGCAACGGATGAAGGCCTTCAAAGAAGCCTGAGCCATCACGTCAACCGATTTCGTTTTAGGGAGCCAATGGCTCCCTTTCGTTTTGAGGAACCAAGGAAAATCATCATGATGAATATTGTCGTTGTAGGCGGTGGCGCCGGTGGTCTCGAGCTTGCGACCAGCCTGGGCCGCAAGCTGGGCAAGAAGAACAAGGCCAGGATCACCCTGGTGGATCGCAATCGCACCCACCTGTGGAAACCCCTGCTGCACGAAGTGGCCACCGGCTCCATGGATGCGGGCATCGATGCCCTGAGCTACCAGTCCCACGCCAAGAACCACGGCTTCGAATTCCAGCTCGGCAGCTTGACCGACATCAAGCGCGACGAGAAACGCATCGTGCTGGCCCCCATCCACGACGAGAGCGGCGCCCTGGTGGTCAACGAGCGGGAAGTGGCTTACGACATCCTGGTGATGGCCATCGGCTCGGTCTCCAACGACTTCAACACCAAGGGCATCAAGGATCACTGCATTTTCCTGGACAGCCCCTCCCAGGCGCACCGCTTCTACAACAGCATGATGAACCGCTTCCTGCAGTTCGCCACCGAATACCAGCCCGGTGACAAGGTGAAGATCGCCATCGTCGGCGGCGGCGCCACCGGCGTCGAGCTCTCCGCCGAGCTCTACAACGCGGTGGAGCAGCTCTACGCCTACGGCTTCAAGAACCTCACCACCGACAGCCTCAAGGTGACCCTGGTGGAAGCGGGCCCTCGCATCCTGCCGGCCCTGCCGGAGCGCATCAGCGGCTCCGCCCATCAGGAGCTGGTGAAGCTGGGCGTGGACGTGCGCACCGCCACCATGATCACCGAGGCGACCAGCGATGGTCTGCACACCAAGGATGGGGAGCTGATTGAAGCAGACCTCATGGTGTGGGCCGCGGGCATCAAGGCGCCGGACTTCATGAAGGAGATCGCGGGCCTGGAAACCAACCGCATCAACCAGCTGGTGGTCCACGAGACCCTGCAGACCACCCGGGACGAGAACATCTTCGTCATCGGCGACTGCGCCGCCTGCCCACAGCCGGACGGCAAGTTCGTGCCGCCCCGCGCCCAGTCCGCCCACCAGATGGCGACCCAGGCGTTCAAGAACATCCTGGCCAAGATGAATGGCGGCGAGATGAAGCCTTACCGCTACCACGACCACGGCTCCCTGGTCTCCTTGAGCCGCTTCTCCACCGTGGGCAGCCTGATGGGCAACCTGATGCGCGGCTCCATGATGGTGGAAGGCTACATCGCGCGCCTGGTCTACATCTCCCTCTACCGGATGCACCAGGTGGCCCTGCACGGCTACATCAAGACCGGCCTCATCATGCTGGTGGGCCGCATCAACCGGGTGCTGCGCCCGAGCATGAAGCTGCACTGAGTGCATGGCGGCTGCCGCTGCGAACATCAAAAAGGAGAGGCTTGCCTCTCCTTTTTTTATGGCCGACGCGGGGCGCTCCTGGCGGCGCCTGCCGCCGTTCAGGGCGAAGACGCAGAGGGCCGGTGCAGCTGCCGTCGTGTCTGCAGCATCAAGGCCCCGCTTTCATCGTGGCCGGAAGCCCTCTCCCCAGCACCGGTGCCCAAGGTCGCTTTGCGGGGGAAAGTGTCACGACACAGGCCCTATGGATGGCACCTTGATGAACCTGGCGGGCGCTGTGCTTGAAGCCCCTGGCCACGCCGGGCTTATGCTTTGGCAAACGCCTTGCTACCATGACGGCAACGGTGCTTCGCGCACCCAGTCCAACTCACAGGAGACCTCATGATCCTCTCAACCACCCCCACCCTGGAAGGCAAGGCCATTCGCGAGTACCGCGGCATCGTCGTGGGCGAAGCCATCCTCGGCGCCAACATCTTCAAGGATCTGTTCGCCGGCATCCGCGACATCATCGGCGGCCGCTCCGGCGCCTATGAAAAAGAGCTGGCTCGGGCCCGGGAGATCGCCTTCGAGGAGCTCAGGGAGCGCGCCGCCGCCCTGGGTGCCAACGCCGTGGTCGGCATCGACATCGACTACGAGGTGGTGGGCCAGAACGGCAGCATGCTGATGGTCAGCATCAGCGGCACCGCCGTGGTGATCTAGCCCGCCAGTGCCCGGCCCTGCATGGCCAAACGCCCCGTCACAAGCCGACCCCGAGGTCGGCTTTTTGTTGGGTGTGACGCGCAAAGGTGGGCGCAAGTGAGTGGGGCTCAAGGCCTGAACGTATCGAACGCTCCGATGGCTCTGGGCTGGCCGGGAATGAGGGAGAAAATGGCCCGGCCCGGAGAAGGTGCGGGAACATGGGGGGGCACAGGGCATGAAGGTCGGCAAAGTTGTTCAATTTTGCTATTCGATAATGAGTTATCGTTTGATATATCTAAACAAAAAATGACCTGTCAGGGGTCGCAGAGCACAGGTCGGGACGAACATGGCGAGGTGCAGGCGGCACTGTACTCGCATCCCGCCCATAAAAAGAGGTCGCCCGGGCGACCTCTTTGTCGTCTGCTAGTTCGCTGCGGATCAGGGCAGGGCATCGGGCCGGAAGGTGTTGCAAGGATCTGTGTCCCTCGTGTCTCAATCGATCAGGGCAATGCATCGGGCCGGAAGCTGGCGCGGATCTGCGGCACCAGGGGGGAGGGGTCGAAGCCTTTCTCCTCACCGAGCACCGGGTGGAGCAGGGGTTGGTCACGGATGGGGGTGAGGTCCCCCGCCAGCAGCTGTCTTGTGGCCTGGCCCATCTGGTAGAGCTGGCGAACCGGGTCGAACTGGCGGGCGAGATCCAGCCCGTCCCCGGCCCGGGTGAAGGCCATCATGGGGATCTGGTAGCTGGCATCCCGTGGCGGTTTGGCGCCGTGGATACCCTTGCCCGCCGACATCAGGAAGGGCTGGTGGTCCCCGAAGGCCACCACCAGGTAGCGTTTGCCGGAGTTGTCCAGGGTCTTGAGCAGCCGCTCCAGGGAGGCCATGGCATCCACCACCCCGGTGTAGTAGGTGTTGAGCAACTGGGTATCCGCCGGGCTCTGATCCGGGCAGGCGCCGCTGCGCTGCTGGGCCCGGTAGCGATCCCCGTCGAAGGGGCCGTGCCCCTGCATGGTGACCGCGTAGGCGAACAGGGGCTGATCGTCCTGGTTGCTGCGTTTGAGCAGGTGATCGATGAGGGCATCGTCGGAGATGTAGAGCCCCTTGTGCTCGAGGGCGGTGAAGCGGGTATCGAACCAGCGCTCCTGATAGCCGAGGGCCGGGATCGCCTTGGCGCGGCCCCAGAACTTCTCCACATAGGGGTGGGCGAACAGGGTCTGGTAGCCGCTTTGGGCTGCGCTGCGCGCAAGGCCGGGCACCTTGTCCGAGAGGTAGTAGTAGGGCACCACCCCCTGTTTGAGCAGGCCCACCGGCAGGCCGGTGTTCATCTCGAACTCCGCCAGTACCGTCATGCCGCCCGTGGTGGGGGAGTGAATGGTCTTGCGCCATTGGGCCACGCTGGCGGGCAGGTTCAAGGTGGGGGCGGGGGCGCAGAGACGGTCCTGCCAGTCAAGCCAGAGCGACTCGTATTGCAGCACGATCACCAGATCGAAGCGGGGAGCCCTGGGCTGGGCGGGCAGGCTCAGCTCCGGGGTGCGCTCGTTGATCTGCAAGGGGTAGCGAAACACGTTGCCGCTTTGCAGCATCTCGTCCACCAGGTTGAACAGGTAGAGGCCGGGGCCGGCGCGGATGATGTCCCTGTGGTAGTTCACCGCCCTGTCCACGTAGCGGATGTTGGCCCCGAGCAGCTTGTTGCCGGTCTGGGTGGCGAACACGCAGAGGGCGAAGAAGGCGGCGGTGGCGGCGGCGGTGCGCAGCAAGCCCCGCAGGATCCAGCGGGAGAGGGCGAAACGCCACACCAGAAAGAGGAGCCCCAGCACGACGAGCACCGGCACCACAGGGTGCTGATCGAGCAGGATGTGCAGCAGGGCCAGCAGGTTGCCCAGATCGTCCCCCCCCAGCGGCACCCCGTAGATGGCGATCTTCATGAAGTTGGCGAGCAGCCCGATGCCCGAGAGGGCGGTGAAGAGCAGCCCCATATAGAGGCTGAAGCCCGCGAGGGCACAGAGGCTCCAGCCCAGCACCATGCTGCCCCAGGCGAGGTAGTAGTGCTCTGGCCGAAAGCCCGACCAGAACAGGAATTCCCCCAGCTTGAACACCACGAAGCCGTGAAGCAGCACGAAGGTGAGGTTGCCGAGCAGCAGGCTGCCTGCCACCCGGGCGCGGTAGCTTCGGCGCAGCCGCGGCAGCAGGGCCTTGAGCACGGCGGCGCTCACCAGCAGCACCAGCAGCAGGCTGGTCATCAGGTAGAGGAGGTTGAAACCGCGCTCCGGCAGGGTCTGGAGGATCTGGCTGTATTCGGCGCTCTCCGGCCTGTCTGCCAGCAGCAGCCCGATGCGCAGCTGGTAGCGGCTGTCCAGGGCGTCGTCGGGGGCGCGTAGGGCGCTGTTGAGGCTCAGGGTGCAGCGCTCCTTGCGGCACTTCTGGCGCTTGTCCACCGCCTGGCTCAGCTGATCGATGCGCACCCCTTTGTCGTTGAGCAGCTCCACCCGCACCTTGTCCCCCTCCTGTAGGGGTTTGAGCAGTTGCCACTGGCTGCGCACCACCAGATAGAAGCCCCGGTTGTCACTTTTGTAGAGCAGGCTGTAGCGATGGAGGGTCGCGATGGGCTGATCCGCCGGGCCCAGAATGAGGGGGGCGGTACGCCCGAGCCAGCTGACGGGGTTGAGCAGCGGCAGGGCGAGGGTCAGCAGCAGCAGGGCGGTCAGCAGACCCAGCAACAGCCCGGCCAGGGGCTGGGAGGCGGGGCGGTGGCCGGTGACGGGGGCATTCATAAGGGCTCATCCTTGGAGCGGTCATGGCAGCGACGACTGCCTCTATTTTGACCCGATGGTGCGTGGCTTGTTCCTTGATGTCAATTTAATGACAACAAGATGAATATTCCGTGATGAGTACAGTGAAGCAATTTGTGATCCCGATCCGCCAAGGGCACTCATTCTGTGATGAAAGCGTCATCATGAGCCTTTGCTGCTGGTCTGGGAGGGGGGCGCTGTTTAGTCTCTCAGTAACGGTTGGAGGTACATGTATGAATCCCAAAGTTGCGGCGCGTCAGGCCAGATTGCTCCAGATGCTGGAGAGCAAAGAAGAGATCCGGATCGGGCGGGAGCGGGACTGCCCCCTGCCGCTGCCACAGCTCGTCCGGCTGACCGAGGATCACCCGGACGTCGTCAAGGTCTACGGTCACGGGCTCACCGCCGAGGTGTTCCATCTCAAGGTGGAGGGGCACCACTGGTGCCTGAAACGCTGCCGCCAGGACTCTCTGGTGGCCAATGTGGACGGCAAGACCGCCTTTCTCACCGAGCTGGAGCGCCGCCGGGAGATAGAGAGCCTGCGGGAGCTGCACCCCACCATTCTCTCCAACGTGGTCTGTACCAGTTTCGGCTCCGCCCGGGCCGGGGTGCTGGTCTCCCCCTGGCTGCGGGGGGAGCCGGTGCGCACGCTCTGCGAGCGGAACCTGGCGCAGATGCTGGCGGTGGAGGCGGAGCTGGCCCGCTGGGGCTGGTTTGACTGGGATCCGAGCCCGGGCAACCTGCTGGATGACGGCCAGCATATCTCGGTGTTCGATTTTGGCTACATGTGGCCCTTCGATCCCCTGCACGAGTTCAACTCCAACGGCCTCACCGATCCCGACTTCCACGTGCCTGAGCGGCTGGAAACCCGCACCCTCTCCGGGCTCTGGCTGGACGAGGCGGATCCCTTGCCGCTGTTTCGCCGCTGGCGCGAGCTCTGCCTCGCCTGGGCCAGGGGAGAGCTGCAATACCTGTCGCGGGAGGGGGCGAGCGCCCCCGTGCTGGCGCGGATGCAGGGACTGGTGGGGGAGTGGAGTGCGGCGCTGGCAAGCGACGAGGCGCTGGCGGCCAACTGGTGGCGCGACATGTACCGCAGCCATCGGCTCGACATCCTGGACGATCTCAGCGGCAAGAGCTGCGGCCCGCTCACCCTGCGCCGCCTCGACTGGCTGGAGCAGGCGGTACGGGAGCACTTCCCGGCCCTGGTGGACAATCTGGCCCCTGACGAAGCGGGGCTCGGTCAGGCCGGGTTGCTGCAACGGCTGGGAGGGTTGCGCGAGCAGATCCGGGCCAATCTGCTGCCCACCCGGGCTACCCTGGTCACCAGCTGATGGTGGAAGAAGAGTGACAAGAGGGGCGCCGCGGCGCCCCTCTTTGCTGAGTGGGGAAGGCCGCCCCGGGTGTGATGGGGCGGAGGAGGCTCGTTGTGTGCCAGCGCCGGGGCGACTCAGTCGAGCAGTTCCCGGTGCAGGCAGTTGACGATGTGGCCCGCCTCGTCCTCTTTGACCAGGAAGCAGAGGTTGTGGGCGCTGGCGCCGTAGCAGATCATCCGGATGTTGTGCTCGCGGATGGCGTCGAACACCTGGCTGCCCACCCCGGCCGCCTCGCTCATGCGGTTGCCGATGAGCGCCACCAGGGCGAAACCGGTCTCCACTTCCACCTTGCACAGCTGGCCGAGCTCCGCCAGCACCTTGTCGTTCAGGATGGGTTCGCCGTTGCTCTGGCTGCCGGTGTGATCCAGAGTCAGGGAGACGCTCACCTCGGAGGTGGTGATGAGATCCACCGAGATGCGGTGACGGGCCAGGATGCCGAACACCTCGGCCAGGAAGCCGTAGGCGTGGAACATGTTGAGGCTGTGCAGGGTCACCAGCACCTGCTGGCGGCGCAGGGCCACGGCCCGGAACAGCGGGTTGCTGCGGGTGGTGGCGCGGATCCAGGTGCCACCGGCGGCGGGGTCCTTGGCAGAGCCCACGAACACCGGGATATCCTGGCGCAGCGCGGGTTGCAGGGTGGCCGGGTGCAGCACCTTGGCGCCGAAGGTGGCCATCTCCGCCGCCTCCACGAAGCTGATTTCGGGGATGGGGCGGGCGCGGGTGACCAGGCGGGGATCCGTGGTGTAGATGCCGGGCACGTCGGTCCAGATCTCGATGCTGCCTGCGTCCAGGGCCTCGGCCAGGAGGGCCGCGCTGTAGTCGGAGCCGCCACGGCCGAGGGTGGTGGTGCGGCCATCGCCGTCGGCACCGATGAAGCCCTGGGTTATGACCAGGCTGTCACCCAGCAACGGGCCCACCGCCTGCTGGCAGAGGGCGCGGGTTGCCGCGAGATCCACGGTGGCCTTGCCAAAGCGGCTGTCGGTGCGCAGCAGTTGGCGCGCATCCTGCCACTGGGCCTTGACCCCGCGCTGGTGCAGGAGTTCGGTGAAGAGACGGGTGGACATCAGCTCGCCGCAGGCGATGAGGCGATCGGCGAGTTCGGCGTCGGTGTGCTGACTGGCCTGGCGGGCCATGGTGCGAATGTCGCCGAGCTGGGCATGGATGAGGGCGCTCACGTCGCTCGGGTTGCCAAGGGCGGCCAGAATGGCCAGCTGGATGTCGGCAAGCCTGGCAAGCTGGGCATCCTGTCCGGCTTCGTCCAGTTCACCCTGAGCCAGGCTCACCAGCAGGTTGGTGACGCCGGCGCTGGCGCTCAGCACCACCACCCGGGTCGCCGGATTGGCCAGCACCACGTCGGCGCAGTGGTTCATGGCCGCGGCATTGGCGACGCTGGTTCCGCCAAACTTGGCGACATTGATCGGGTTCATTGCATACTCCTGTCTCAAGGTGAAAATCCGGTTTCATCGGGCAAATAGAGAGGAGGAGGCAAAAAATGGCAGGAAAACGCGAGGATCCCGGCCAGAAGCACTCCACCTGCAGAGCCCATCCCGTACCGGCCCCAAGGTGGGGCGCGGTGTGGGATGACCACTACCGATGACAACCCGGGGGATTCAGCCCCCGCAGCCGACGTGGCGGTGTCCAGTCACTCGCCTCGTCTCGGCGCTGCTCCCCCTGACCCAAGTTCACCGGACACTGGTGTCCTCCCCTGGGCTGCCTGGGCAGCGCTCCTCTTCTGGTGCCACCTGTGACAGGTGGCGTGCATGTACAAATACCTTGGTCTGGATTGCACTGTCAATCGAGTTCGTAAAAAAGAACAAAATTGACGGTAACCAGGCACAAGATCAATCAGTTACGAAATGGTCTTGGACAAAACCTTGGAGCGACGCTGCCAGTTGTAGAAGCGCTGGCGCTCCACCGGCAGATCTTCGACTTCCAGGGGATCGAAGCCCCGCTCCCGGAACCAGTGGATGGAGCGGGTGGTGAGCACGAACAGGCGACGGATGCCGAGCCGCTTGGCCCGCTCGGCCACCTTGGCGATCAGGGTGTCTCCCCGGTTGGAGTTGCGATACTCCGGGTGGATGGCGACGCAGGCCATCTCGGCCATGGCTTCTTCCATGAAGCAGTAGAGCGCCGCACAGCCGATGATGAGGCCGTCCCGCTCGATGATGGTGAACTTGTCTATCTCCATCTCCAGCTGCTCCCGGGAGCGGCGCACCAGGATCCCTTCCTCCTCCAGAGGACGGATGAGATCCAGGATGCCGCCGATGTCCTCAATGGTCGCGGCCCGGGCCCGCTCGGCGCTTTCGCGCACGATCTGGGTACCCAGCCCCTCGCGGCTGAACAGCTCCTGCAGCATGGCGCCGTCGTCCTGATAGCTCACCAGGTGGGAGCGGGGCACGCCACCCCGGCAGGAGGCGATGGCCGCGCGCAGGTAGCGGGCGGTGCCTGACATCTCTTCTCCCGCTTGCTCCAGCGCCACCAGCAGCTCTTCGGCCTGCTCGGGGAAGAGCTCGGAGATGGCCTCCCCGTGCCTGTCCATGACCCCCTGGGTGCTGCTGAAGCAGATGAGCTTGTCGGCTTTGAGATCCACCGCCACCCGGCGGGCTACCTCTTCCGAGCTCAGGTTGAAGCTCTCGCCGGTGACCGAGCAGCCGATGGGGGAGATGAGCACCAGGCCGTGCTGATCCAGCTGGCGGGTGATCCCCTCCACATCGATGCGACGCACCCGGCCGCTGTGGCAGAAGTCGATGCCGTCATCCACACCCAGCGGCTGGGCGGTGACGAAGTTGCCGCTCACCACGCTGATGCGGGCCCCCTGCATGGGGGTGTTGGCGAGCCCCATGGAGAGCTGGGCGGTGATGTCGTATTGCAGACCGCCGCACACCTGCTTGATGATGGCGAAACTGGCATCGTCGGTGACCCGGATCCGCTTGTGATACTGGGCCTGGATGCCGGCGCGGGCCAGGGCCTCGTCATTTTGCGGACGCGAACCAAACACCAGCACCAGGCGGATCCCCAAGGTCTGCAGCAGGGCGATGTCGCTGACGATGTTGGCGAAATTGGGGTGACAAATGGCTTCCCCGCCGATCATCAGGACGAAGGTGGCACCCCGGTGCACATTGACATAGGGGGTGGATTGCCGAAAGGCATGGACCAGGCTGGGTTCGCGTTCACGCACGTGTTTCATTCCATAAAAAAGCAGCAATTCGCCCAATATATGAAAATAAATTCACAAATCAAGACTAAATATCGACTTGATATTTTTTTGTCGCCATTTTGACCAGTGCGGGCGGGGAGGGGAAGACGCAGGCGAGGGCGGGAGGGGCGCCCCGGGGGCCGCTCCCTGGTTGATCCGGGCTAATAACCTGATATCTTCGGTGTTCCTTTTCGTCAGCCGCATTGCGCGGGGTTTTATACAAGGACAGGGCATATGGAGCAGATTATTTCACCGGCAGAGGCGCTGCCGGGACGGCGGGAAGCGCTGGAGATTGGCCTGGTGCATGCAGTAAACGGCCACCCGACCCAGGGGCCCTGGCCCGAGGGGATGGAGCTTGCCTGGTTCGGCATGGGCTGTTTCTGGGGGGTGGAGCGTCTGTTCTGGCAGCAGCCCGGAGTCTATTCCACCGCCGCCGGGTATCAGGGGGGACTGACCCCCAATCCCACCTACAAGGAGGTGTGCAGCGGCCTGACCGGCCACGCCGAGACGGTGCAGGTGGTGTTCGATCCCAAGGTCATCAGCTATGGGGATCTCGTCAAGCTGTTTTGGGAACACCATGATCCGGCCCAGGGGATGCGCCAGGGTGGCGACATCGGCACCCAGTATCGCTCCGTCATCTTCGTCGGGGACGACACCCAGGAGGCGATTGCCCAGCAGAGCCTGGCCGCCTACCAGCAGGCCATGACGGCGAGCGGTGATGGGCGCACCATCACCACCCGCATCCTGCCGCTGGCCCCCTTCTACTATGCCGAGGATTATCACCAGCAATATCTGGAGAAGAATCCCGAGGGGTATTGCGGCTTGGGGGGCATTGGCGTCTGCCTGCCTCCCAGCCTGAATCGCTGAGGCATCAATGCATACCACGGGGGCCATCAGGCCCCCGTGTCATTGTGATGAAAAATAATTGAAAAAAATGCGTCAGGTGGGGAACTAAACTGAACCCTGGCTGACCAACAGGGTAGCGACCACGGATGGTTGCCAAGACCAGACACATTTTTTTGCCCCGATATTCATTACTCTGACAAGCGCGATGAATTGACAATGCTAGCAAGCAGGGCTGCCCGATGAGGCGGCCCTTTTCATTGGGCGTCCCGCCTCACTCCTCGCCTCATTGCATCTCGTCCCCTTGCCGTCACGGCAGGGGCGGGGTCAGTTGATGGTGCTGTCGAACAGGTTCTTGATGAGGTCGATGAACTCGATGAGGAAGGCTTGCTGGGCTTCGCTGGGGGCGGACAACCAGACGGCGGAGAGCACCTCTTCCAGGTCGGCGACCACGGCATCGGCCTCCTGCATGATCAGGAAGCGCACCTTGGGGTCGAGCTGGGGGTTCTGCTCGCAGATGGCCATCAGGTTGTCGGCCACCCGGCTGCTCACCAGATCCTCGATGGTCTGGGCGCCGCCGCCCTGTTGCTGGCTCTCGAACAGACCCAGACTCTCTACCAGATACTCGATCAGCGCAATGTAACCGTCGCTCTCTACCACCATGATGGCTGCCCTTTCTTCATTGCCTTGGGGAAATGGTGCGTATTTTAGTGGCTGAACCCGTCATGGCAAGCGGCAGTGGAGCCGATGGCGGATAAATTGGACACCGCCGCGCTCCACCGTCTCCAATCCGGTCAGCAGGAAGCCGTGACGCAGGAAGAGGGCGAGGCTGAAGGCGCTCGCCTCCGTGGTGAGGCTGCCAAGCCCCATCTGGCTGGCGGCTGCCAGCACCCGCTCCAGCAGCAGGGTGCCGAGCCCCTGGCGCGGATGATCCGCGCTCACGTAGAGCAGGCTGAGATGACCGTCATCGCTCAGGGTGGCAAAGCCAAGGGGCACATCGTCTTGCTCGATGACCCAGCCATGGTGCTCGCGCAACTGGCTGGCAAGCCCCGGGTGATGGGCGCCCCTGGCCCACTGCTCCACCTGCTCCGGGCTGTAGTGCGCAGGCCCCAGACGGCGTACCGACTGCTCGAACAGATCTAAAAGCCTTGGTATGTGCGCCTCCTCGAGGGGGACGATGCGGGGAGAAGAAGGAGACGGCATGGGTCAATCCTCCCTGATGGTCGCGCGGGGGGCCTGGGGCCGCTTCGCCCTGGGCAGGCCCGCCACCACCCGCTCATAGGAGTGGACTATCCAGCCCTGCCAGAGATCGTCAGACAGGCCTTCGCTCAGGGTCACCGTGTTCCAGTGCTGCTTGTTCATGTGCCAGCCCGGTTTCACCTCGGGGTGGATCTCCCGCAGCAGCAGGGCGAGCTCGGGTTCGCACTTCAGGTTGATGGAGAGGGGCTCCGCCTGCCAGTCCACCAGGGCAAACATCTTGCCGGCGATGCGGTAGACCAGGATCTCCGGGCCGAAGGGGGTGTCCTCGGTGGCGCCGGGCTGGCTGAGCAAAAATTCACGCAATTGAACGAGGGTCATGGGGACTCCAGGCTGGTCCGATCATGGTGGAAGCATGTTCACCGGGGTGAGCCTTCTGTTAATATGCGCGCCGAGTATACCCCCCATCACCCCGGGAGCCCATGAGATGTTGTACCACAAGACCTTTGAACTGGGTCCCGATCGGGATTGGGTGGTGTTCGTGCACGGCGCGGGCGGCAGCTCCTCCATCTGGTTCAAGCAGTTGCGGGCCTACCGGGAGCACTTCAACGTGCTGCTGCTCGACCTTCGCGGCCACGGCCAGTCCAACCAGCTGCAGCAGGTGGTAAAGGGGCACTACAGCTTTCGGGCCGTGACCGAGGACATCCTGCGCCTGCTGGATCACCTGCGCATCCCCCACGCCCATTTTGTCGGCATCTCCCTTGGCACCATCCTCATCCGCCACCTGGCGGAGCTTCGCCCCGAGCGGGTCAAGAGCATGGTGCTCGGCGGTGCCATCCTGCGTCTCGACATCCGCTCCCGGGTGCTGGTGCAGCTTGGCCGCCTCGGCCAGCACTTCCTGCCCTACATGTGGCTCTACCGCCTGTTCGCCTTCATCATCATGCCGCGCCAGCACCATCAGGAGTCCCGCAACCTCTTCGTGCGCGAGGCTCGCAAGCTCTGCCAGAAGGAGTTCAAGCGCTGGTTCCGTCTCGCCACCGAGGTGAACCCCCTGATGCGCTACTTTCGCGAGCGGGCCCTGCCCATTCCCACCCTCTACGTGATGGGGGAGGAGGATCACATGTTCCTCGCCCCGGTGCGCGAGCAGGTGGCCCGCGACCCTTACAGCCGCCTCGAAATCATCGAAAAGTGCGGCCACGTCTGCAACGTGGAGCAGCCGGATCACTTCAACCGCCAGTCCCTGGCGTTTCTCTCCCGTCAGGCGGCGTCATCCGCCCTTTGAGGCCCGGCAAGGGCCTCAGATGAAGTAGTGGCCAATCTCCAGATAGCGCTGGCGGATGTGCTCGATGAGCAGCCTTATCTTGCGCGGCGGCTGGCGGGTGAAGGGGTAGACGGCGTAGATGCCGAGCTTCTTGCCCACCCGGTCGGGAAACAAGTCCACCAGATCCCCCTGCATCAGGTCGTGATAGACCAGACAGCGCGGCACATAGACGATGCCGCGCCCCCCCAGCGCCGCCTTGCGCAGGGCTCCGGCGTTGTCGGTTGAAAAGCTCCCCGATACCGACACCAGATAGTTGCCCTCTTCCCCCTTGAAGGCCCACTCCGAGGCCCCCGTGCTCTGGTAGGCGTAGCGCAGGCAGTTGTGGGTGAGCAAATCCGACGGCTCCCGCGGTGCCCCGAAGCGGCGCACATAGGCGGGGGCGGCGCAGATCACCCACTGGGAGTCGAGAATGTGGCGGGCAATCAGGCTCGAGTCATCCAGATAGCCGGTGCGAATGACCAGATCGAACCCCTCTTCCACCAGGTTGACGAAGCGGTTGTCCAGCGACATCTCCACCGTGAGCCCCGGGTGCTGCTGGCAAAAATCGGCCACCGCATCGGCCAGCAGCAGTTCGCCGGAGATGGTGGGTACCGACATCCGCACATGACCGCTCACCTTTTCACCAAATCCCGCCACCGCGTCGAAGGCGTCCAGAGCGGCGGCCTTCACATTTTTGGCACCTTGATAGAGCGCCTTGCCCGCCTCGCTCAGGGTGAGCCGGCGGGTGGTGCGATAGAGGAGCTGCACCCCGAGCTCCTCCTCAAGACGCCCGATCCGCTTGCTAACCACTGAATTTGTCAGGGAATTTTGTTCAGCTACCTTGCTGAAGGATCCGGCCTCCACCACCTGGGCGAAGAGGATGAGGTCATCGGTACTGGCCATATTGATCAACTTTTGGAACGAATGTTGTTCATTATTTCCATATATCGCGAAAAAGGAACAGGGTAAGGTCACGTCCGCTTAACAAAACAACAACAAGGTGCGCCTCTGCACCCCTCTGGACAAGGACGCAATGATGACAGACACCCTGCTGGCCCTGGTGGCCTTCTCGCCGATCCTGGTGGCCGCCGTGCTGCTGGTCGGCCTCAACTGGCCCGCCAAGCGCGCCATGCCCGTCGCCTTCCTGTTGACCGTGTTCATCGCCCTCTGGGGCTGGCAGATGAGCCCGACCCGGGTATTCGCCTCCACCCTGCAGGGGCTGGTGATCACGGTGACCGTGCTCTGGATCGTGTTCGGCGCCATCCTGATGCTCAACACCCTCAAACACACCGGTGCCATCACCGCCATTCGCGGCGGTTTTACCAACATCTCGCCGGACAGGCGCATCCAGGCCATCATCATCGCCTGGTGCTTCGGCGCCTTTATCGAAGGGGCCTCGGGCTTTGGCACCCCGGCCGCCATCGCCGCGCCCCTGCTGGTGGCCATCGGCTTTCCGGCGCTGGCCGCCGTGCTGCTCGGCATGATGATCCAGTCCACCCCGGTGTCGTTCGGCGCGGTGGGCACCCCCATCCTGGTGGGCATCAACAAGGGGCTGGATAACCAGGCCATCGGCCAGACCCTGAGCGCCGGTGGCAGCAGCTGGGACATCTACCTGCAACAGGTGACCACCAACGTGGCTCTCATTCACGCCACCGTCGGCACCCTGATGCCGGTGCTGATGGTGATGATGCTGACCCGCTTCTTCGGCCGCAACCGCAGCTGGACCGAGGGGCTCTCCATCCTGCCGTTTGCGATTTTCGCCGGGCTCGCCTTCACCGTCCCCTATGCCCTCACCGGCATGCTGCTCGGCCCCGAGTTCCCGTCCCTCATCGGCGGTCTGGTGGGGCTGGCCCTGGTGGTGACGGCGGCGCGAGCCGGTTTTCTGGTGCCCAAGAACTCCTGGGATTTCGCCCCCGAGAACGAGTGGCCCGCCGAGTGGCTGGGCTCCTTGAAGCTCGATCTCAAAGAGGCCGCCGCCCGCCCCATGTCGCTGCTGCTGGCCTGGCTCCCCTATGTGGTGCTGGCCCTCTTGCTGGTGGCGAGCCGGGTGAGCCCGGCATTCAAGGCCAGCCTCTTGTCGGTGAGCCTCGCCTTCACAGACCTCCTGGGGGAGAAGGGGGTCAGCGCCTCCATTGAGCCGCTCTACCTGCCTGGCGGCCTGCTGGTGCTTTGCGCCCTGCTCGCCACCTGGCTGCAATCGCGCTCCCTCGCCCCCTTCGGTCGGGCGCTGGGGGAGTCCAGCCGCACCCTGATCGGCGCCGGCTTCGTGCTGATTTTCACCGTGCCCATGGTGCGCATCTTCATCAACTCCGGGGTCAACGGGGCGGATCTCGCCAGCATGCCGGTGACCACCGCCAATTTTGCCGCCGGGCTCGTCGGGGAGTTCTTCCCGGCGCTCAGCGCCACCATCGGCGCGCTGGGGGCCTTTATCGCCGGCTCCAACACGGTATCGAACATGATGTTCAGCCAGTTCCAGTTTGAAGTGGCCCAGACCCTGGGGGTCTCCACCGCCGCCATGCTGGCCCTGCAGGCAGTCGGCGCCGCCGCGGGCAACATGATTGCCATTCACAACGTGGTGGCGGCCTCGGCCACCGTGGGGCTGCTCGGTCGTGAGGGGGCGACGCTGCGCAAGACCGCGCTGCCGACCCTCTACTACCTGCTGGTCACCGGCCTTATCGGGCTGGCGCTCATGTACAGCTTCCACATCTCGGACGCACTGCTGCAGCTCAAGTAAGGAGAGCAAGTGATGAAGGTAATGCGGGTCTACCCGGCCAAGCCGGCCGATGTCTATCTCTACGCCACCTGTCTGGTGGACCTGTTCGACCCGGTGGCGGGGCTCGATGCCATCGCCCTGATCGAGCGGGAAGGGATAAGGGTGCACTTTGTCGAGAAACAGACCTGCTGCGGGCAGCCGGCCTACACCTCGGGTCACGAGGAGGAGGCGCGCAAGGTGGCGCAAAGCCAGATGGCGCTCTTCCCCAAGCCCTGGCCGGTGGTGGTGCTGTCGGGCTCCTGCGGCGGCATGATGCACCACCACTACCGCCGCCTCTTCCCCGAGAGCCCCGAGGTGGCCGATTTTTGCGATCGGGTGTTCGAGCTCACCGAGTTTCTGGCCCGGATCTGCCGGGTGCGCTGGCACGGGGTGGGGGAGGCGAGCATCGTCATGCACACCTCCTGCTCGGCCCGACGCGAGATGCAGGTACACACCACGGCCCGCAGCCTGCTGGGGCAGCTCGATGGCGTCACCTTGCATGAACAGGCCTACGAGAGCGAGTGCTGCGGCTTTGGCGGCATCTTCTCGGTGCGTCACCCCCACATCAGCCAGGCCATGGTGGAGGACAAGACCCGCCACCTGCTGGCCACCGGCGCCGACACCCTGGTGAGCGCCGATTGGGGGTGCCTCTTGAACATCAAGGGATCCCTGGCCTATCAGGGCAGGATCTTGCCTGCCACCCATCTGGCGAGCTTCCTGCTCGCCCACAGCCGCCCCGACAGTGACGAAATAGCTCATAACGGCGCCGCTGTTAGCGATTTGGCTCATACCAAAGAGGCCCAGCCCCATGTCTGATCACGCCAAGTATTCGCCGCGCCGCTTCCATCCCCAGGCCGAGGCGGCCCTGGCCGACCCGGTGCTGCGCCAGAATTTTCGCGGTGCCATGGATTACCTGCGCGCCAAGCGCCGGGATGCCTTCGCCGATCCAGCCGAGGAGGCGGCGGTGCGCGATGCGGCGGAGCAAATTCGCAAGCGCTGTCTCTCGCGTCTGCCGGACCTGCTGGAGCAGCTCGAAGCCAACTGCGAGCGCAACGGCATCCGGGTGCACTGGGCCCAGACGCCGGCCGAGGCCAACGCCATCATCCTCGGTATCGCCCAAAAAAACGGGGTGAGCAGCATCGTCAAGGGCAAGTCCATGGTGAGCGAGGAGGTGGGTTTCAACCACGAGATGGCGCGCCACGGCATCCATTGCCTTGAGAGCGACATGGGGGAGTTTATCGTCCAGCTCGACGGCGACACCCCGTCACACATCATCATGCCCGCCATCCACAAGAACAAGCAGGAGGTGAGCGACACCTTCGCCGGCAATCTGGAAGGCTTCACCCCCACCACGGACGTGGACGCCCTGATCCAGACCGGACGGCGGGCCCTGCGCGAAGAGTTTCGCCGCGCCGGCATGGGGCTCTCCGGCGTCAACTTTGCGGTGGCCGAGACCGGCAGCCTGTGTCTGGTGGAAAACGAGGGCAACGGGCGCATGTGTACGACGGTGCCCAAGGTCCACGTGGCCATCACCGGCATCGAGAAGGTGGTGGAGTGCCTATCCGACGTGCCGCCCCTTTACAGCGCCCTGACCCGCTCGGCCACCGGTCAGGCCATCACCACCTACTTCAACGTCATCAGCGGCCCGCGCCGGGCAGGGGAGCTGGACGGCCCGGACGAGGTGCACCTGGTGCTGCTCGACAACGGCCGCAGCCAAGCTTACCGGGACGAAGAGCTGCGCAAGACATTGCAGTGCATCCGCTGCGGCGCCTGCATGAACCACTGCCCGGTCTACACCCGCATCGGCGGCCACGCCTATGGCACCATCTACCCGGGGCCCATCGGCAAAATCATCTCCCCCCATCTGCTGGGGCTGGAGAGCACGAGCGATCTGGTGACCGCATCGAGCCTGTGCGGTGCCTGCGGCGAGGTGTGCCCGGTGCGCATCCCCATTCCCGACATGTTGCAGCGCCTGCGCCGGGAGGCCAAGCACGACGTACAGCCCGGTCACGAACCGCTGGCGGGGCAGGGGGCAGCCAGGAACCGGCTCGAGACCCTCGCCATGCAGGGCTTTGCCTTTGCCGCCACCCACCCGCGCCTCTATCACGCCGCAACCGGGGTGGCCGGTCGCCTGCGGGGGCTGATGCCCAAACACCTGGGCCCCTGGACCCAGTGCCGCGAAGCCCCCAAACCCGCCCCCCAGAGCCTGCACGCCCTGCTGCGCCAGAAGAAGAAGGAGTCCTGAGATGTCGAGCAAAGAGGCCATATTAAGCCGCCTGCGCGGCGCCGCCACCCCCATGGCACATGCCCCCCATGGCTGGCAGCCCTGGCGCGGAGAGGATGAACAGGCGCGGCGCGAGCGCTTTGTTGCCGGGATCAGCGCCAGCCACGCCGAGATCCTGACCGTCAAGGAAGCAACCCTTGCCCGGGATCTGGCCGCCTGGCTGGATGAAGAGGGCGTGACGATTCTGGCCTGTGGCCAGGGCGGCCGCTGGCAGGAGGCGGTCGCGGCCGCCTGCGCCGGGCGATCTGTGCTGACCCCCGCAGGCAAGTTCGCGAGCTGGAAGGACGATCTGTTCGACGTCTGTCAGGCGGGTATTACCCACTGCGCGGGCGCCATCGCCGATACCGGGACGCTCGTATTGCTGCCCGATGGCGGCGAGCCGCGCACCTTGTCCCTGGTGCCCCCCTGCCATATCGCCCTGCTGGCGGCTTCCACCATAACCGACAACCTGGTGGGGCTGGTGGCGGCCGGGCGCTGGCAGCAGGCCATGCCCACCAATCTGCTGCTGGTCTCCGGCCCCTCCAAGACCGCCGACATCCAGCAGACCCTGGCCTACGGCGCCCATGGCCCGAGCCGCCTCTTGGTCGTGCTGGTGGAGGATTGCTGATGCGCTGGAATGAATTTGATGCCGCTGTGCTCTCGCGCATCCCGCAGGAGCGCCTGGTGAGCGACCCGGACTTGCGATTGGCCCACGGCACGGACGCCAGCTTCTATCGGCTGGTGCCCGAGCGCATCGTGCGCCTCGACTCCCTCGAAGAGGTGCGCTTCGTGCTGTCGGTGTGCCGCGAATTGGGCCTGCCGTGCACCTTTCGCGCCGCCGGTACCAGCCTCTCGGGCCAGGCCCTGAGCGATTCGGTGCTCATCACCCTGACCGACAGCTGGCGCGGCCACCGCATTCTGGACGAGGGGGCACGCATCGCCTTGCAACCCGGGGTGATCGGCGCCGATGCCAACCGCTATCTGGCGCCCCTGGGGCGCAAGATTGGGCCGGATCCCGCCTCCATCAACGCCTGCAAGCTCGGCGGCATCGCCGCCAACAACGCGAGCGGCATGTGCTGCGGCACCGCCCATAACAGCTATCACACCCTGCACGCCATGACCCTGCTGCTGGCCGATGGCACCGTGCTGGAGAGTGGCGATCCCCAGAGCCGCGCCGCCTTGGCGGCCAAGCGCCCGGAGTTGCTGGACGGGCTCGCCGCCCTGCGTGCCGAGGTGCTGGCGAACGCCGAGCTTGCCGCCAAGATCCGCCACAAGTACCGGCTCAAGAACACCACCGGCTACGCCATCAATGCCCTGCTCGATCATGAGGATCCCGTCGATATCCTCACCCACCTGATGATCGGCTCGGAGGGGACTCTCGGCTTTATTGCCGAGGTGGTGCTCGACACCGTGCCCGAATACCCCCACAAGGCCTCGGCCTTGCTGGTGTTTCGGGACGCCGAGCAGGCGTGTCTGGCCACCTCGCGCCTGAAAAGTGCGCCGGTGGCGGCGGTGGAGCTGATGGATGGGCGATCCCTGCGCTCGGTGGCGGGCAAGCCCGGCCTGCCGGATTTTATCAAGACCCTGGACCTGGCTGCCTGCGCCTTGCTTGTCGAGGTGCATGGGGAGTCGAAAGAGGAGCTGGTGGCTCGCTGCGAGCAGGTGACGGCCATGGCGGCCGAGTTCGTCCAGGTCGCCTCTGTGCCTTTTACTATCGACAGCGCCGACCTCTGGGCCATTCGCAAGGGGCTCTTCCCGGCGGTGGGGGCGGTGCGTACCACAGGCACCACCGTCATCATCGAGGATGTCGCCTTTCCCATCGAGCGTCTGGCGGAAGGGGTGGCGGGGCTGCAGGCCCTGTTCGATCGCTTCGAATACGGTGAAGCCATCATCTTCGGCCACGCGCTGGAGGGGAACCTGCACTTTGTCTTTACCCAGGGGTTCGACGATCCGGCCCAGGTGCTCCGCTACGGCGCCTTTATGGACGCGGTGGCGGAGCTCGTCGCGGTGCGCTTTGGCGGGTCTCTCAAGGCCGAGCACGGCACCGGCCGCAACATGGCCCCCTATGTGGAGCTGGAATGGGGGCCGGAGGGGATGGCGCTGATGCGCCGCATCAAGGCGCTGCTGGACCCGGACGGCCTGCTCAATCCCGGCGTCATCATCAACGATGACCCCAAGGCCCACCTGGCCCATCTCAAGCCCATGCCGGCGAGCGATGCCATCGTGGATCCGTGCATCGAGTGCGGCTTTTGCGAGGCGGTCTGCCCCTCGCGCACCCTGTCGCTCTCGCCGCGCCAGCGCATCGTGCTTTACCGCGAACTGGCCCGCCGCACTCGTGCCGATGAGCCCTCCCGCGAGCTGGCCCGGCTGTTTGACTATCAGGGGATTGAGACCTGCGCCGCCACCGGGCTGTGCGCCGATCGCTGCCCGGTGGGCATCAACACCGGAGCGCTCATCAAGAAGCTGCGCTCTGACAAGTACCAGCGCTTCGTGCCCATCGCCCGCTGGAGCGCCGATCACTTCGCCGGCGTTACCCGCACGGCCCGCAGTGCGCTGGGCCTAAAAGCCATTGCCGGGAAGGTGTTGGGAGACAAGGCGCTGGCAGGGTTGGTGAACGGGGTTCGCCATCTGAGCGGCCAGCGCACGCCCGCCTGGCTGCCGACCCTGCCGGGGCCGAGCCGCTACCTGTGGCCGCAAGGGGAGGGGAGCCATGGCGGATCCAGCGAGCGTGCTGTGGTCTATCTGCCGTCGTGCGCCAGCCGGGTGTTCGGCCAGCAGGAGGAAGCCCCGTCACTGCCGGACGTGGTGTTATCCTTGCTCAAGAAGGCGGGCTGCCGGGTCATAGTGCCGGCGAGAGTTGAGGGGCTCTGTTGCGGCATGCCCTATGACAGCAAGGGGATGAGCGAGGTAGCGGGAGCCAAGCGCAGTGAGCTGGCCGAGGCCCTGTGGCAGGCAAGCGAGCAGGGGCGCTGGCCCGTGCTGCTCGACACCAGCCCCTGTGTGCAGCGACTGCTCTCGGGGGCGCTCGGCAAGGGCCTTCGGGTGTTTGAGCCCGCTACCTTTGTGCTGGAACACCTGCTGCCCCACCTTGAACTGACCCCCATCGATGAGACAGTGATGCTCCATATCACCTGCAGCAGCCGGCGCATGGGGCTGGGTGATAAGATGCTGGCGGTGGCCCGCGCCTGTGCCCGGGAGGTGATCGTGCCTGAGCATATCCAGTGCTGCGGCTTTGCTGGCGACAAGGGGCTGATGACCCCGGAGCTCAACGCCGCGGCCCTCGCCAGCCTGCCCGCCCAGGTCCCCAACGATTGTCGTCAGGGATTCAGCAACAGCCGCACCTGTGAAATGGGGCTCAGCCAGCACGCCGGCATTCCCTATCACAGCATTCTCTATCTGGTGGATCAGGCAGCGAGATAGGAAAACTAAACGGCAGGATAACTATCCTGCCGTTTTCAATGGGGTGAACAAGGTGGCTTAAAAACGGGACTTGTCTGGTGCTACATGCTATGAAAGGGGCCGATGCTGATACGAACGATGGCAAGGAAGGATTGATGACGCCGCTGAACCACTATCTGCCTGCCTATCACTTCTGTGAAGAGCACGCTCGCGACATTGCCGCCGACCCGCGCTCCGTCATCCAGGCGGCGGCCAACTATCGACCGGAAGCGGATCCGGCCTTTCGCCACCTGATCGGCTTGCGGGAAGTGCCGATGCGCCTTGGGTACCTTCTCGGCCGCCAACAGAGCGCCAGCCCGCCTCCCTTTGGCCTGCACAGATTCGTGCCGCTCGACAGCCATGACGACAACACGTTGCTCTACGGCCTTGTCGGCCGGTTCTGGCGGCCGGACTTTGGTCTGGTGACCATAGCGGACAGTCAAGCTTATCTGGACTTTGCGGCGCCAGGCGTTGCCAAGCTCGCTCTGGGGTTTTCGGCCAGCCGCCAGCCAAACGGCACCACTCGGTTGACCACCCAGACAAGGGTGTTCTGCCCGGATCTGGCCTGCCGCCTCAAGTTTGCACCTTACTGGTATCTGATCCGCCCCGTCAGCGGCCTGATCCGGCGCCGGATACTGGGCGCCATCAAGGCAGAGAGCGAAAGAGGGTTGTAAAGCCATGCCGGAGTGTTCACCTGTGCTTTCACTTTTTGGCACAAACAGAAGATGAGGGATTAATGACGTCTGAGTTCCCCATTGCCGTGCTTGTAGCCATGGAATACGGCCGCATCTGTGAAATGGGGCTCAGCCAGCACGCCGGCATTCCCTATCACAGCATCCTCTATCTGGTGGATCAGGCGGCGAGATAAATATCCCCCCCCGGTCGAATATATTCGGCCGGGGGGAGTGGGTGGGATTTGAGCACATATTTATTGGTTTGACTATCGTGGCTTAGGCAAACAATCTGAATAATGTGCAATCACTGAAAATATTTCCTTCTGAATATTCTGGCGGCCAGTAAGTATTCCCATCTCCTGAAAGGCGATAATATTTAAGCCATTACTTATGCGAAATAACTGTTCGATGAGCTCTGGTGGTGCCTTGTGTTTCGTCCAAAAAACAGCATGAATACCAGAATGAACGAAAGAATTTAAGGGGAGCCAAGAGCTGTCTTTGAATTCATGAAATGAAATCAACAGGTTTTTAATTTGAGGGATATTATCCAGCTCACCAAGCATCACATTGACAGTGGGAATGTTTTTGCTTGCTTGTTGAGACTCTGTATTTAAAACCGCATCTAGCTTTTCGACTTGTAGATCAGTAGCACAATACAGAGCCCAAACGCTCCTTACTAGTGCTTCGTATTGAGATCGCAGTGTTGCGCCAATCCCTAGAATCAAGCCTTGCGAGCATAATAACCTAACAGCATAGGAAAACTGCATCGAGCTAATGGCTAATGTTAAGGATAGTTTGGTTCTTGTATCACCATTATATATAGTGTGGTCTACAACCTCGCTCAATCTTTCAAATAGCTGCTCAGTTTTTATGAAATCCATGAGAATGTCCTCATATAACTTCTGAAGTTTATTGTCGTGAACTTGCTATCAATTATTTGTCTGTAAGTCTATTTTATGTATCGCAGCGCCTGAAGAAGCTGAGAGTTTAAAAATAGTCTAGCTTACAGAGAGTCCTATTGCTTGAATAGTCTAATAATCCCCTTTACTCTGACGACATCTTATGAATAAAGGGGGGCAAATTTCCATTCAGCTTGCTGATCGCCATTTTAAATTCTCTTGAGTAGGTTCGATTAATATGGAGTAATCGAACCTGTAGCGTTATGTTCAAGTTGAAGTCATAAAACATCAGTATTAATCAATTAATGCATTGAACTTTCTTCTCAGTAGCGAGTATTCGTTTGATCTTGGGTTGTTTTGCCGCTCTCGAATAAGCTCAAAGAGTTCATTGTCATCTAATGTTATAATAAAGCCACGAGCATCTTTGGCTGTGTCAATGCAGCGTAACAGTAAACGTCCGTCATCCTCAATTTCTCTGCAAGTTAATATCCCGACTTTTCCTCTATTAGGTGAAAACCTACCAGCCAGCTGATCTAACTCAGGATTTCCAATTTCTTTCCCGTAGTTTTTGCATTCGATAAATATCATGGAACTTGGGTAATGTAATGATAGCCAAGAGAAAAAGCCATTTTTCGCTTCATTTGAATATGTAATATCAATTCGTTTTCGCCCATCGTGTATATTTTTTTGTTTTGTTGGATAGCAGAGTGATGGGTATAATAATGATGTTAGTATTTTTTCTATAACATTCTCATAATCAGTTGCGAACTGTTTTCCAGTAGGGATAGCTTGTAACTCAGAAATAAGAACATCCCAATCAGGTTTATCTGACTCTTCAACCTCAGATAGCTCTTCATGAGTTAATGGTAATGGAGGGTTGGATTTCTTTTGTTCACGATATTCTTCTAAGATATGTGGCCTTTTAAGTGTCTCTTTAACAACAGCTAACTTGTCAGACCCATACTTTTCCATCAGAGCTTTTTTAGTAACTCGTTCAGACCCATTTTGTAGAAGTTCAACTAGAGATGATCTCGCTCGTAATTCTTCCAGTTGCATTTCAGGTAACAAATAATGCCTATAATATTCATCATATTTATAAGAAACTTTTTGTCTTACTAAGACTTTAGGGACTAAAATTATTTTCCCATAATCTGTAACTGGTAAATTAACAAAGCTATTTTCCCAAGCTTCCTTTATTGGATTCCAAATTGGGCCTGACTCAACGCCATTGACTAATGGTATGTCATAATACCTGCACATATCCTGAGTATATCTAATCAAGGGGCCTCTAAGTATATTGCAGACGGCATCAGATATCATATCTGTGCCAATGCCATTAATTAACCTGATTACCCATGACCCTCAGCCAGCTTCAAGAGCCGATATGGCATCGGAGGGCTTGCCACGACTGCATGCCCCAATTCTACCAACATGCTATTGAGGTCAAAACGATGATTAAACCGGAAGCAGTATTCCGCAAGATGCCTTGGTAAATGCTTCGCTCCGAGCGTATGGCAACTGCCCCGCAGCGAGTTTTTCACATTTCCTATCATCGTGTTTACCCAGTTGAATGCCGGATGATCCAGCCAGTCCAGGTTGCCCCCGGTGACAACTCCCAGGTGCTCACAATTGGCCTCCTTGACCGCTTTGAAACAGGCCAATCCATCGGATATCACCGCGCTACCACTGGCAATATGCCGTTTTGCCCAATCAGCAACGGACTTGGTTTTGAAACCATCGACCACCGTCATCCGCATCTTGATTGGATGTCCTTCCTTGTTCAGGGCCACTGCTGCCACAAACGGCGTCTTGCCTGCCGCGCCCCGACCCCGTTTGCCACCACGGCGCTCGCCACCCCAGTAGACATCATCGAGCTGAATGATGCCGCTGATGGGCTGCTTGTCATCGGACTCTTTCATGGCTTGCAGCAGCTTGTGCTTGAGCATCCAGGCGGTGTCATATTTGACGCCCAACTGGCGCTTTAGCTCCATCGCTGACAAGCCTGTTTTGGTTTGTGACAACAGGTGCATTGCCAGAAACCACTTGGTCAGTGGGAGCTTGGTGTTTGCGAAAATCGTGTTTCCAGTCAATGACATCTGGTGACGGCAGTGATTGCATTGCCACACACGTGGCCGCCTTCTCAGGCGACAACAGGTCTTGTTGGCACATTCAGGGCAGACAAAGCCGTTAGGAAAACGCCAAGTGAACAGCGCGTTTTCGCACTGAGCCTCAGTGCCATAGTCCTTGAGAAACTCAAACAGGCTGTAGCCTTTCTGGAATTGGATTTTGCTTTTGGCCATGATCTCGCACCTCGATAACTGTACGTAAGATCAGTATAGTTCGTGGTAACTGACTGCTAATCATGGGTAATCAGGTTAATTAATAGGCATGTATCTTCTAAGTCTTGTAATAAACCAGTTAGTGAGGCTTGGCTTTTTGATAGTGCCCCCCATACTGATTTTGCTGAGAGTGCTCCGAAAGCATGACCTCTGCTTTCTCCTTTTGAATACCCTAGATGAAATTCATTACGTTCATTGAGTGACGAAAGAAGGTTTTGGGCACTGGTATGGTTGCCATTTTTGATATAATTCAAGACGGTTTCGAAAAAACTTTGTAAAAGTGAGGATAATTCATTACCCCAAGTGGAATCTAATGCTTTCCTGATTACCCATGATTAGCAGTCAGTTACCACGAACTATACTGATCTTACGTACAGTTATCGAGGTGCGAGATCATGGCCAAAAGCAAAATCCAATTCCAGAAAGGCTACAGCCTGTTTGAGTTTCTCAAGGACTATGGCACTGAGGCTCAGTGCGAAAACGCGCTGTTCACTTGGCGTTTTCCTAACGGCTTTGTCTGCCCTGAATGTGCCAACAAGACCTGTTGTCGCCTGAGAAGGCGGCCACGTGTGTGGCAATGCAATCACTGCCGTCACCAGATGTCATTGACTGGAAACACGATTTTCGCAAACACCAAGCTCCCACTGACCAAGTGGTTTCTGGCAATGCACCTGTTGTCACAAACCAAAACAGGCTTGTCAGCGATGGAGCTAAAGCGCCAGTTGGGCGTCAAATATGACACCGCCTGGATGCTCAAGCACAAGCTGCTGCAAGCCATGAAAGAGTCCGATGACAAGCAGCCCATCAGCGGCATCATTCAGCTCGATGATGTCTACTGGGGTGGCGAGCGCCGTGGTGGCAAACGGGGTCGGGGCGCGGCAGGCAAGACGCCGTTTGTGGCAGCAGTGGCCCTGAACAAGGAAGGACATCCAATCAAGATGCGGATGACGGTGGTCGATGGTTTCAAAACCAAGTCCGTTGCTGATTGGGCAAAACGGCATATTGCCAGTGGTAGCGCGGTGATATCCGATGGATTGGCCTGTTTCAAAGCGGTCAAGGAGGCCAATTGTGAGCACCTGGGAGTTGTCACCGGGGGCAACCTGGACTGGCTGGATCATCCGGCATTCAACTGGGTAAACACGATGATAGGAAATGTGAAAAACTCGCTGCGGGGCAGTTGCCATACGCTCGGAGCGAAGCATTTACCAAGGCATCTTGCGGAATACTGCTTCCGGTTTAATCATCGTTTTGACCTCAATAGCATGTTGGTAGAATTGGGGCATGCAGTCGTGGCAAGCCCTCCGATGCCATATCGGCTCTTGAAGCTGGCTGAGGGTCATGGGTAATCAGGAATGCTTTTATACTGGTCGGGTCTAGAAAAACAGGGATATCTGTATCCAGTCTAATGTCTACAAAATCAAGATAAGGTTGTGTCTTTCCTAATTTATAATATTCAGATACTCTCATATATCTTCCTTTTATATATTAAATGAAAACTTATATGCCTCTATTTTTTTTGCATCATATATTTTAATTAATGATTTCAGTGCAAACCTTCTTATCACTTTGTTGTTATGGCAAGACCTATGATGCAACGAGGGCCGGATGAGTAGGGTATCAAGCGCGACTCCACTTGTTGAGTGAAACGTTTTACATGAGTGGGGATTGACTCGTTAGTTTGATGGAGATCAGAAATCAGGAGGGGGAGGTGGCTTGGTGCAATGCGTTATGGAAAGGATACGCAGATATGGTAAAGCGGGGCAGGCTTAACCCCGCTGATAAAAAAGTAGAGGGGAAAATGACAAAGAGACGTAGCAGGTCGTCGGCTCAATACCCCGTCATCTCCAGATAGCCGAGTCCTTGCGCATCGCCCTCCACAGTCACAGCCCCCTCCCAGTAGTCAAAGCGTCCCGTCATGGCCTGATTGGGTTGACGCGCCTTGATAACGAGATTCAAATCAGCGGCCTTAAGCTGCCACTCGACGGGGTAGAGCTGCCCCTTGGGGCCACGCCAGGTCTTGCCGGGGGTGAGGCGGATCTGCTCAGGATTCAGCACCCGGCTGCTGCCGTCCCGTTCAATCAGGATGCCGTAGCGGTTCTCGGGCTTGTTTTCGGAATGGGCGCGGCCCGATTTGGTGCGCAGGCGAAACAGCATCAGCTCGCGGCCATCGTCAAATTGCAGCGAAAACCAGTCCCAGCCCGATTGCCACTGGGCCAATACCGAGCTGCTCCACTCGTGATCAAACCACCCCTCACCGCTGACGTTGCGGGTCTCCCCATCCAGGGTCAGGGTGCCGCTGATGGTCAGGCGGGGGTAGGAGTAGTAGAAGGAGGCGTTGCCCGGGCTCTTCTCGCTGTAACCCGCTTTGCCTTGCAGCACCGCGGGCTTGGCGGCACTCACCTTCACATCAAGATCCCCCGCCTTGCTCTGCACCTTGAGGGTGGCGGGAAAGAGCGATTCCCCTTGAGAGGTAAGCACCCACTCTTTCAGCCAATACTCACCGCCGCTGGCACCGGCGAGCCCTGGCCCCTGGCGGCTGGTGCGCTCGTCCTGCTGGTGGCTGCCTTTGCTCACATCCGTGATGGCGAACTGGGCAAGCCAGAGCTGGGGGGTGAGCCAGGGGTTCTCCGAGGTGAGCTCCTGTTCAATGCCTTGGCGAAACAGGGTCCACTGCATGCCGTAGCCGCGCCCCTGCTCGTCTTTGAGGTTGCCGGTGAGATACCACCACTCGGAGCGGTAGTCGGGGTGGGCAGCGTGATCCGCGGGCAGGTTGATGGATTGACCCGGCTGGGCCTTTTTGAAGTGATCGTTGCCGCCACCCAGGATGGCCCCCAGAGCGCTGGCCTGCGCGTGGCCGCTTATGGCAATAAGCGGGATCAAGCGGGCTGCAAGCCACAGGGTCCGTAAAGAGGACAAGATTCCCCTCACCCTGGCCCTCTCCCGAAGGGAGAGGGGATGGTTCGCGGCAGCTCTGTGCGCTTCTCTGCGCTGAATCAAGTGCGGTGACAGAGATCTGGTCAATGGGGACGTCAAGCCATGGCTGAGCCAGTGCGCCAACCGATATGTCATACCACTCTCCTTGCGGCGTACCAGGAGGCCAGCGCCCCGCACACCGGCGCCAGCAGAAGCGCCGTGACGGCGTGCAGGGGGGCGGCCTCGAAGGCCAGCCGCCAGCCAAAGGCGCGGGGGTTGACCACCTCAATCAGCACCCAGGCAAGGCCATAGCCCACCGGCAGGGCCAACAATGCGGTGAGCAGTCCCAATCCCGCCCCTTGCCACACCAGCAGCCGGCGGCAGTGGCGGGGGCTCAGGCCAAGGCTTTGCAGGGTCTGCAACTCGCCGCGCCGGGCCAGCCCCAGCACCATAAAGGCCGAGCCGATGCCGACGAAGGCGATCCCCAGAATGAGCAACTTCAATAGCTCGGTCACCACAAAGGTCTGATCGAACACCCTGAGGGCGGCGGCGTGGATGGCGGGGGCGGGCAACAGGTTCACCTGCTCGCCAAACTGGCTCCTGAGCCTGTCGCCAAGGTGCTCGGGGTCCGGGCTGAAGAGGGCAAGGGATTGCACCTTGCCCCCTTCGAAGGCATGCAGTATCTGCCCCTTGTCGCTGCCGTAATCCTGATAGACGCCGGTGACGGTGAAAGCCCTCGGCCCCCCCTCGCTGGTTACCTCGAGGCGCTGGCCCACCCTGACCCCGAGGCGAACCGTCAGCGGTTCGCTCGCCAGCACCTCGTCGGGAGCGGCGGGCCAGCGCCCGGCCAGCAGGGGATAGGCGGCTTTGAGCTCGGGAATAAAGTCCATCTGCGCCCACTCGATGGGCTGCCCCTGCCAGCGGGCGGGGAGCACGGCGCGGCGGGAGGCGGCGCGCACGTCCGGCGAGGCGAGGATGGTGTTGAGGGTCTGCTCGCCGAGGGCGCCCCTGCTGCCTGCCACCCCTTTGGGGGCGGTGACGTAGAGATCGGCGGCCAGACGCTGGCCGAGCCAGATCTCCACGCTCGAGCGAAAGCTCGACACCATGACCCCGATGCCGATGGCTGCGGCGATGGCCAGTTGCAGCGCCATCACCGCGATGGCGGTGCGATCCAGGTGATAGAGGGTTTCTGCCACCCCGAGCCGGGCGGTGAGGGGGCCGCGTGCACGCAGCCGCCCCAGCAAGGAGCGAAGGGCATCGGGCAGCAGGAGGGCCATGGCGAGCAGCCAGCCTCCGGCCACGAAGAGGGCGCCGCCAAGGCCGGTTTCTGGCCGCCATAGACACAGGGCGCACAGCAGCAGGATGGCGATGGCAAGGCCCCGGCGTTGCCAGGGGTGAGCCGGTGGGCGACTGTTGCCCTCTCGCAGCGCAAGGGGGGATTGGCGCAGCAGTTGCCACCAGCCGGGCAGGTTGGCGGCAAGCATCCCCAGAAGGCCAATCACCAGCGCCTTGCCAAGGCTCGTCGGGGAGAGGCGCAGCAGGTCGATGGGGTTGGGGCCATAAAGATCGGCCAGCGCCTGGGTGAGCTGCCCCATCAGGGCGAGGGCCAGCAGGCTCCCCAGCAGCAGCCCGAGCAGGGTGCCGATGCTGGCGAGGATCACAAGCTCCAGCATGAGCCAGCCAAGCACCCGGCGCGGCGGCATCCCGAGGATGATGAGCTGGGCGAGCAGGGGGCGGCGCACGCTCTGCACGAAGCGCTGGGCGTTGAACACCAAAAACAATCCCACCGCCATGGCGAGCAGGGAGAGGGCGGTGAGGTTCAGCGCCAGCGCATCCCCGAGCTGGCTGGCATCGAGCGCCGGGCTGATGGGCTCAAGCCAGAGGGGCTGATGGGGGGCATAGGATTGCAGGGCCGCCTGCAGGGCTCTTTGCAAGGTATTGGCCTCTTGCTCACTGAGTTTGAAGACGATGCGATCCAGTCTGCCTTCCTTGCCAAGCAGCGGCTGGGCGAGGCCGATGTCGGTCACCAGCAGCCGCTCCATGGGGACGGCGCCGGGCTCGAAGGTGCCCGCAAGGGTCAGGGTCAGGGGGCGCTGCCCCTCATCCCCCAGCACAAAGGTTCGCGACTGACCCGGTTGCCAGCCAAGGCGCCTTGCCTCGGGGGCCGCCAGCCAGACACTGTCGGCGCGATTCAACGAGACATCGGGTTGGCTGTCTGGCGCATCGCCAAAGAGGCGGCGCAGGGGGCCGGGGTTGAAGAGATCCATCCCCAGCAACTGGAAGCTGCGCCCCTGCTCGTCCTTGAGCCAGGCGTGAAGCTCTGGCATGGCGTCGAGGTTCGGCTGGCTTCGCACCAGCCTCACGTAGACTTGCTCATCCAGGCCACCCTGGGGGGCCAGGCGGTAGTTGGCCTCCCCGGCGAGCTGGCTGCGGGCGGCGACGAAGTTGGTGCGGGCGCTGTGGTTCAAGAGCTCGATGGCCACCACCAGGGTGACCCCGAGGGTGAGCCCTGCCAGGCTCATCAAAAGCAACCAGGGGTGAGAGCGATAAAGGCGCAGCAGTGCCTTGAGCGGCAACATCAGCAGGCCCCCCGGCAGACGTCAGCCATGGCGGCGCCCCTTGAGCTCGACCAGCTGTCCCCCTTCAAGGCGCAGCACCCGATCCGCCAGGTCGCCATAGCCCGGGTTGTGGCTCACCAGCAAGAGACCTGCGCCGGTATCGCGCACCGCCGCCATCATCAGGGCCATCACCTGCTCGGCGTTGTGTTCATCAAGGCTCCCGGTGGGTTCGTCGGCGAGCAGCCAACGGGGCTGATGAATGAGGGCACGGGCCAGCGCCACCCGCTGGCGCTGGCCGCCGGAGAGCTGCTCCGGCCAGGCGTGGCGCTTGTGGCCCATGCCAAGGCGCACGAGCAGGGCATCGAGGCGCCCATCGTCCTGGGGCAGGTTGTTTATCTGAAGGGGCAGAGCGAGGTTCTCGGCCACGGTCAGGGTCGGCAGCAGGTTGAAATCCTGATAGACGATGCCGAAATGGCGCCCGCGAAGCCGGGCCCGCTCGTCTGTCGGCAGGGTGTCGAGACGGGTCTCTTCCAGCCAGATCTCCCCCTCGTCCGGGGCGATGAGACCGGCGATGAGGTTGAGCAGGGTGGACTTGCCACAGCCGCTTTGCCCCAGCAGCAGGCAGGTTTCCCCCGGGGTGAGGGCGAGATCCAGCCCCTCGAACAGGGGGAGCGTCTCGCCGCCGTTGGCGAAGCGTTTACTGAGGTTGCGCAGGCTAAGCATGGGATAACCGTTTGATGGTCAATGGCTTTCACAATGTCCGTCACTATGCCAGTTAGTGATCGCGCCTGCAAAAGGGATGGGGATCCTCGCTGGATCCCGCTCGCCTGAGGTGGTTAGAATAGGGTCTTCCATGGGTCACAGGATGAGCAAGGATGTTACACAAGCAAGTCAGTTTTATCGTCGACAGCAAGGGCGTCAAGCAGGCTGCCGTGGTCCCCATCGATATCTACAACGAGCTGATGACCCTGCAAAAGGCCCTCTCCGACAACAAGCCGGGGGAGCGAGAGCTCTACCACTTCAACGGCAAGGGGGCAGAGGCCCATGGTTATCCGGTGGGCAAGCGGCAAAACCCCGGTTTCATGGTCCAGGCGGGCTCCACCGCCAACGGCGAGGATGCGGCCTCCCTGCGCGAGGCGGTGATCGAGCTGCGCCAGGAGCTGCTGGGCAAGGGGGTGCTCGTTCCCCACCCCGAAGGGGGCTTCATCTTTACCGCCGATCAGCTCTTCAACAGCCCGAGCCTGGCCGCGAGCCTGGTGGCGGGCAACAACCGAAGCGGGCTGGATGCCTGGCAAAACAGCGCAGGCTACACCCTCAAGCAATCGGGTTTTGGCAAGAAGACCTCCTGATGACGGGGCCCGGCAACGGGCCTCGCTCATGTTTGCCTGAGAGCCCGCGGCGGGCCGCTCATCAGGATGACAAAGAGGCGGCCTCCCTTTGCGCTGCTAGCCTCAATGCCAGACGCCTGCCAGGAGATGCCGCCATGTCTGGACTCCTTCGCCTCGTGCCCGGGGCGGCCCTGCTCAGTGCCCCCGCCGCTGCGGGCAACGGCCCCCTCGATCTGACCCACAGCGGGGTCGGGCTCTTTGCCCTCGCCATCTTCGCCCTGGCTTATGCCCTGGTGATGGCCGAGGAGTACCTGAAGCTGCGAAAATCCAAGCCGGTGCTGGTGGCCGCCGGCATCATCTGGATAGCCATCGGCCTGGTCTATACGGGGCAGGGGCACAGCGAGCTGGTTCAGGCCGGGTTTCGCCACAACCTGCTGGAGTATGCCGAGCTGATGCTCTTCTTGCTGGTGGCCATGACCTATGTGAACGCCATGGAGGACAGGCTGCTGTTCGCCGTGCTGCGGGTACGCCTGGTGCAGGCGGGATTCAGCCTGCGTACGCTCTTCTGGCTCACCGGTTTTCTCGCCTTTTTCATCTCACCCGTGGTGGACAACCTCACCACGGCGCTGCTGATGTGCTCAGTGGTACTCAACGTGGCCAACGGGGAGCGCCGCTTCATCAACCTGGCCTGCATCAACATCGTCGTGGCGGCCAATGCGGGCGGCGCCTTCAGCCCCTTTGGCGACATCACCACCCTGATGGTGTGGCAGGCGGGCAAGGTGCCGTTCCAGCAGTTCTTGCTGCTCTTCATCCCCGCCCTGCTCAACTTCCTGGTGCCGGCCACCCTGATGAGCCTGATGGTGCCCCGTCTGGTGCCCGCCATGCCGGGCGAGATGGTGGTGCCAAGGCGCGGCGCCGTTGCCATCGTGCTGCTCTTTGTGCTCACCATAGTGACCGCCGTCGCCTGTCATCACTTCCTGGGGTTGCCCCCCGTGCTCGGCATGATGATGGGGCTGGGCTACCTGCAATTTTTCAGTTTCTATCTGCGAAAGACCCAGCCCGTCACCCTGGCCCGGGCACGGGCGCTGTATGAGCGCACCGGGGACGAGGCCAGGCTGCTGCGTCTGGGCTCGGTGGTGCCGTTCGATGTGTTCAACAAGATTGCCAAGGCGGAGTGGGACACCCTGCTCTTCTTCTACGGGGTGGTGATGTGCGTCGGGCCTCGGGTTTATGGGGTATCTGGCGCTTGCCTCCCATTTCCTCTATGACGGTGGCGATCCGACCCTGGCCAACGTCGCCATCGGCCTGCTCTCCGCCCTTATCGACAACATTCCGGTGATGTTCGCCGTGCTCTCCATGGAGCCGCAGATGAGCACGGGGCAGTGGCTGCTGGTGACATTGACCACCGGGGTGGGGGGCAGTCTGCTTTCGGTCGGCTCCGCCGCCGGAGTGGCTCTGATGGGGCAGGCCAGGGGCATGTATACCTTCGTCGGGCACCTCAAGTGGTTGCCTGCCATTTTGCTTGGCTATATGGTCGGCATAGGGGCGCACCTGTGGCTCAACAGCGCCCTGTTTTAGGGAATCCGGTTCCAGGCACCAGGGAGAGGCAAGATGGGACAACTGTTCGAGGCGCTTTCGCCGCGCCATGTCACCTTTATCGAGGGGCAGAAGATCTTCTTCGTCGGTACGGCAGCCGCGAAGGGATCGGTCAATCTCTCCCCCAAGGGCGGGGATTCGCTGCGCGTCCTCGATGCCCACACCCTGGCCTGGCTCAACCTGACCGGCAGCGGCAACGAGTCCGCAGCCCAGGTGCTGCAACAGCCGCGCATGACGGTGATGTTCTGCGCCTTCGAGGGGGCGCCGCTTATTCTGCGGGCCTATGGCCAGGCACGGGTGCTGCACCGCACTGATCCGCAGTGGCCGTCGTTGCTGGCGCTGTTCCCCCCAAGTGTCGCGGCTCGCCAGATCTTCCTGCTGGACATTGAACGGGTCCAGACGTCGTGCGGCATGTCGGTGCCCCTGTTTGACTATCAGGGAGACAGGGAGGATCTCGCCAACTGGTCGGCACGCCAGGGGCAGGAGGGGATAGAGGCCTACTGGCGCAAGAAGAACCAGCTAAGCCTGGATGGGCTGGAGAGCGAGATCCTGGCGCGCAGCGGGTTGCAGGCAGATGACTGAGGCCTGCGCCCCGATGCAAAAAGCCCTGTCCATGGACAGGGCTTTTTCATTGCAGGGCATCAGGGGACGCGCTTGCCGCTCAGCAGCCAGTAACTGAGGGCCGACCCCAGGCCGCAGCCGGCGATGGCGATGGCCATGGGGAGCGGCGATTCAGGGGGATTGAGGTTGACCAGGACCCCCACCAGGGCCCCAAGGCCAAAGCGCAGGGTACCCGCCAGCGCCGAGGCGGTGCCTGCGGACTGGGGGAAGTGGCCCATCAGGCCGGTCATGGCGTTGGCCCCCACCAGGCTGATGTGGCCGACGAAGAGCACGACGGGGATGACGATGCCCCACAGGCCCCCGGTCTGGCTCCAGGCGTTGTAGATGAGCAGGGCCCCGGCGAGCGGCAGCACGGTCAGGCCGTATCGCAGCATGCGTTCGGCACCCACCCCTTTCACCAGCCGGCTGTTGGCGAAGGTGACCACCATCATCAGCAGGATATTGAGACCAAAGAGCCAGCCGTAGTGCTCGGTCGGCACCTTGAAATACTCGATGTAGACATAGGGGGAGGCGCTCAGGAAGGCGAACATGCCGGAGCTCGACAGGGCGCCGCACAGCACATAGCCCATGGCACCACGGTGGGAGAGCACCCCCCAGTAGTTGCGAAGCACCTGCCCGAGTCGCAGGGGCTGCTTGTGCTCGGGTTTGAGGGTTTCCTCAATCTTCCACTGCATCACCAGGCAGATGAGCAGGCTGATGGCCACCAGCAGCCAGAAGATGACCCGCCAGTCGCTGTGAGCACTGATGTACCCCCCCACCACGGGGGCCACCAGGGGGGCGAGGGTCATCACCAGGATGACGAAGGACATGGCGCGGGAAAACGCATCCTTCTCGAACAGGTCGCGCAGCAGGGCGTTGACCACCACGGAACCCGCGGCGCCCCCTGCGGCCTGCAACATGCGCCAGGCGAGGAGCTCAGGCAGGGAGTCCGCCATGGCGCAGCCCACGGAGGCCACGGCAAACATCGTCAGGCCCGCCAGGATCACCGGCTTTCTGCCGAAGCTGTCGGCGAGCGGCCCGTAAAAGAGCTGGCCGATGGCAAAGCCCCCCAGGAAGGCGCTGATGGTGAGCTGGGCGCCGTCGATGCTGGTAGCCAGATCCCGGGCGATGGCGGGAATGGCGGGCAGATACATGTCCACCGCGAGGGGAGTCAGGCCCGCCAGGGCGCCGAGCAGGATGAAGAGGAAACGGGGGGAGAGGGAGCTGGCTTGGGGCATAGGGTATCCGAGTCGTGGGCTGGGCCGGGTTAAGAGGCAGGTGTTGAGTCTATCAGTTTTGGCGGGCGCGATCAGGTGCATCCTGCCCGATGCCCTTTTGTCGGGTGCGGTGCCAGAGCAGCCAGAGCCAGGCAAGCCATCCGAGCAGGGAGAGGGCATTGCCGGTGCGCTCCGGCCAGCGTACCGCCAGGGTCAGGGTGAGGCTGTGGTGGCCCGCCGGAACCCAGAGTTGCATCAACCCCTGGCGATTGGCGCTCACCGTCAGCGTCAGGTGCCCGTCGAGGCGGGCCTCCCAGCCGGGGTAATGGTATTGGTGCAGGACCAGCCGGGTCGGCACCCGGGCCTTGATCTCCAGCGCCAGGGCGCGGGGTTGCCAGCGGGTCAGGGTCCAGCTTGCGCCTGGCGGTTCGGCGCTGACGGGCGGCTGGAACTCCTCCTTCCAGGCGAGCAGGGTCGGGGCGAACATGCCCCCCGGCACCTGCCTTGGCCTGTATTCCCGGGCACTGCGCTTGCTGTCGAACTCGAATGCCATGGCCTCCCGTTCGGGGGCCTGGGTGAGGGGGGCGTGACGCACATAGGCCAGGGTGGAGAGGAGGGTCAGCAGAAATACTCCCCACCAGAGCCCCTGCCAGAGACGATGGGGCTGGGTGCCGAGCGCCACCACGGCGACCGTGGCAAGGGCGAGCACCAGGTTGAGCCGCCAGGGAAACTGCACCCGCTGCAAGGGGGGAAGCAGGCTCCAGAGAGGCTGGCTCGGGGGCAGCATCATCAGGAAGGCGACGACGCCGATCGCCCCCCAGCACAGCAGCTCGGGGTGGCGCGGCTCCCGGGCGGCGGCCCAGGCGATGAGCAGCAGGGCCAGGGTCAGCATGCTTTGCCACGCCAGGTGACCGCGAAAACGCCAGTCCTCCCAGGCGCTGGGCAGGCGGTCGAGAAAGTTGCGCCTGTAGTCGAACATGCCGCCACGCATCAGCTCCATGGAGATGGCCCCCTGATCCGCCAGGGCGGGCAGCAGCAGGGCGGCTGCCATGCAAAGCCCCACACCCTGGGCGACGAGGGCTTGCCAGCAGGGCGTCAGAGTGCGGGTGCGTCTGGCGAACCAGAAGGCGCGCAAGGTGACCAGCCCCATCATGAGCAAGAGGCTGGGGAGGTGGGAGAAGGCCAGCAGCGCCAGCCCCAGGATCAGCAGGGGCAACCCTTGAGGTCGTTCGCGGTGGGCGAGATCCTGCCCCAGCAGGATAAGGGGAGCCCAGGCGAAGGCCCAGAACTCCGCCAGGGCGAAGCGGGCATAGAGATCTATGGCGACATGATAGGGCAGCGCCAGATAGAGCAGGCTGGCGGCCAGGGCCCGGCCAGGGGGCGCGGTGGCACGCAGCCACAGATAGGCAAACACCCCGGAGAGCAGCAGGGCCAGGGTGGCGCTGCCAAGCAAAGGGTAGATGGCCTGCTGGGGGTGGGCACCGGGCCCGGCAAAGAGGGCGCTGACGTAGTAGGGGAGCGGGGGATAGAAGAAGAAGGTGGGGCTGCCGAAGCCGCCGTTCATGGCCATCAGCCAGCGGGGATAGAGTTCCCCCTGCCAGAGCTGGCGGGCAAAGTAGTGGCCGGAGAGCAGGTGATGAAACAGATCGTGTCCCTGGCTGCCCCCCTGCCACCAGAGCGGCAGCATCAGCAGGGCGCAGGCCAGCAACAGGGCCAGCGCGACCCGGATCCCCTCCCCGGTTCCGCTCGTGTTTCTTTCCATTGCACTGGTTCCTGACAGACCCGGCTGTGAGTGTAGACGAGTCGTGCGATGCCCTCGCAAGCGCCCGGTTCAGCGGGGCAGGGCGAGCCAGAGGCCGGGTTCGGCGTGAAAGCGGGGGGAAAACCAGAGGGTGTCATAAGGGCCTGGTAGCGCCTCTGCCCCCAGGGGGCGGCGGCTGAGGCGGCAGGCCCCCTGGGTGAGCGCAAGGGCGGCATCCCCCCGGTACCAGCCGTCGGTGACGGGCAGGGTTGTGGTTTCCCTAAGCAGCCTCACTCCCCACTGGGTCACCAGCGCCGGGCAGTTTTTTTCGGCGACTCTGGCCGCCTGCACCATGGCGGATGGGCGGGGTGGGGTGAAGGTCACCGCGAGCAGCAGCAATCCGGCCAACGCGACCAGCCCAACTCCTCGGCGTGGCAGCCAGCCTGCCAGCAGCACGAGGCCGAGCAGGGTGATGGGCGCCAGATGACGGGGATTGTCCGGATTCTGGCCAAACAGGGTCCAGAGCAGCAGGGCGAGCCAGTAGAGCGTCCAGAGCACGGAGGGGGTCGCATTGTGATCTTTTGACCGTTGCCAGAGTGGCAGTATCAGCAAGGCTCCCATCAACAGGGGCCAGAGCGGGGTGAGCTGATCGTTGAAGGTATTCGCCCAGCTCAGCAGTCGATCCCCGTGGGCCGCCGCCGTGTTGCCCCAGAGGGTAAAGTGGCCGTCGGTAAAGCGCCGCCCCTCGCTGAAATAGGCCCAGCCATCGGCCTGCCAGACAAACAGCAGGCAGGCTAGCCCCACCAGCGCGATGGGGAGCACAAACCTGACGCGCGTGCCCTGCTGCGCCATCCCCAGCCAAAGGGGCAGCAGGGCCAGCACGAAGTAGGAGGGGCGCAGCGCCAGCATGAGGCCCAACAGCAGACCCGCCAGCGCTATCTTGCGCTGTTGCAAAGCCAGGAGCGCGCCCAGCCAGGCGGCCAGCGCCGGCCCGTCGGACAGGCCGGAGAGGGCGAGCGTCGGGGTGAGCGGCAGGGCCAATACCAACAGCCAGACAGGCGCCAGCAGGCTGGGCCGCTGCCACAATCTGGCCGCGAGGAAGGCGGCGAGCGGCGCCAGCAAGCTGCTCCCCAAGAGGCTGGCCCACTGCACCGCGCGGGCCGGCTCGTCCACCGCCAGATTGATCAGCCGCGCCAGCCAGATAAAGGCGGGGTAGCCCGGAAAGTGGGGGGAGAACTCCAGCACGCTGAAGCGCACCACCCCGTGGGCAAAGTTGAGGGCATCGTCGGAATCGAGCGCCACGGGGAAGGTCAGCAGCCAGCCAAGCCAGGCCAGTTGCAGCAGGGCAAGCAAGTAGGGTCGATTAGCGAAGCGTAATCGGCCGTGGCGACGCCCCCCTTCTCCCCTTGCGGGAGAAGGGGTGGGGATGAGGGGGGCCGTCGTCATCGATGAGAGGTCATCAAAGCGGCGCCAGCACGGTCATCAGCGCTTTTTCGGCATCGCCAAAGGCAGCGGCATCGGCAGGTTTGGCACCCACGCCGAACACTCCCGGGTTGCCGATGGCATCCAGCACCTTGGCCAGAGCCTGTTCGGCGGCCTTGCGATCTCCTTCATTCAGGGAGGGGAGGATCAAATCCAAGAAGCGCTTGCTCTTGACCACCAGCACCTTGGCGGTCTGGTAGTCGCCAAGGTTCTGGCTGGCCCCCTCGAGGCGGCGCTCGATCTCCGCCTTGTAGGCCCGGTTGAGCAGGGCGGCGGTAGCTGCGGCGTCTTTGGCCTTGATGGCGGCCGCGAGCGGTGCTTGCAGCTCGACCTTGTGGTGCTGTTCCAGATAGGTCAGCTCCTCGGCAATCTCGCTCAAGGTGGCACTGGCATCCTTGCCGTCAGTGGCGGCGCCCAGCAGTGCCTCGCGGGCATCGATCAGCGGCTCCTTGCCGGCGGCGGCGTAGGAGTAAGCCTGCGCCTGACCGCTCAGGGAAAGCAGCAGGGTGAGGGCAAGTAAACCCGGGCGGATGGTCATCCTGTTCTCCTTACATTTGCCAAGAGGTTATGCCAATGGCGCGGTCATCAGGCCACGCTCTGGGTTTCAATGACGGTATTTTCGTTGCGATGATTGAAGATGGCGTGACGTCTGTCCACCCCGTCGATCACCATGTCTGCGGCCATCATCCCCATCTCCATGGCGGTGTCGGTGAAGATGTAGCGGAATGTCCCCTGACGGCCGGTCATGATGAGGTTGGTGATCGGCATCAGCGCCTTGATGGCTTCGTTGCGGCGCACCTGATAACCCAGATCCATCAGCGGATAGGCGTATTCACTGCGCGCTTCGAATGTCTCATCGCCGAGCTTGGCTGTATCGACGCCGAGGCTGGCGAGATCGGCGGTGACCCGACCGCGCAGATCAGAGAGCGGTGCCTGCCAGGTGGCATCCCCCGGGTTGCAGGGGATCTCCAGCATCACGGATGTTTGCCCCCGAGGCGCCATAAAGGGGCTGCGCCGGCGGGGCTCCTGCAGACGGGTCGCCAGAATATGGGGGTCGGAGAGGTACTGCCAGGTGTTGTCCGACAGGTTCTCCTGTTTGAGGGGCATATTGACGAAGCGAAGCGACCGGTAGTGGAGATCGCACGGCAAGCCCAGATGCTGGCAGGTGAGCGGCAGCGGCAGGGTGGAGATCACCTGATCAAAGCGCTCGCTCTGTTCAACGTCATCTTGTTTCCAATACACCCGTTCAATGCGGCCATCAGCCTGCTCGAGACGGGTGATGGTGGCGCCGGTCTTGAGCAGGGCCCCTTCGGCCACCAACCGCTCCCCCAGGGTGGTGAAGATCTGGCCAAAGCCGTACTTTGGATAACGATATTTGCGGGCATAGGTGCGCACCGACATGCTGCCGTTGCGCCTTGGCAACAGGCGGCGCGCCACGTCTTTGAGATCGATCAGGCTGATGCGCTGGCCAGCCCAGTCGGCGGAGAGCTTGTCCGGGTTGATGCCCCACAACTTGCCGGTGTAGCCCTCGAAGAACTGGCGGTAGAGGGTGCGACCGAAGTGGCTCTGGATCCACTCGGCAAAGCTCGCCTTGGCAAAATCGGTGGGCTTCTTGGCAAAGGGCAACAGCAGCAGATCCTTCACCGCCCCGGCCATCAGGGCCAGCGGCGCCGTCTTGAGCAGGTTGGGCAGGTTCAAGGGGTAGTCATAGGTACGCCCGCCAAAGCGGATGACGCTCTTTCGCTCGGCGTGGAGCAGGTCGTCCCCCATCAGCTCGTCGATAAAGGCGAGCAGCTCGGGGTTCTTGGTGATGAAGCGGTGGCCGCCGTAGTCGAAGCGATACTCGCCGTCACGCCCCTTGAAGGTCTGGGTGGCGCACATGCCGCCGACGACCGGCTCCTGCTCGAACAGGGTGACCGCAAAACCGGCCTGGCGCAGGCGCCAGGCGGCCATCAGACCGGCAGGGCCGGCGCCCAGCACCGCAATGTGCTTCTTGTTGTTGTCGTTCATGAGTGTTCCGAAACGGCGTGATAGCTGGGGGAGCCCGCCTGTGCGCGGCTCCCGAACAGAGTGTTATCCCGGGCTCAGCCCCTGGTCGGGGCGGCGCTCCCCTGGGGGCGATAGCTGCGATGCCAGAGGGTGACAAAGATCATGAGGTAGCCGGCCCAGGTCAGCAACTGCAGGCCGGCCGGTGAGGCATTGTAGCCAAACAGGGCGCGCAGGAAGGTGCCGAATACCCCCTGATCGTCGAGGATGTGGCTGATGTTGAAGACCGGCGTTGTCCAGAAGGTGATGACGTCCGCTGCCTGCAACATGTTGACGGCGGACGAGAGCAAGCCTGCGGCGATGATGATGATAAGCAGGCCGGTCCAGCGGAAGAAGGGGGCCAGCGCCACCTTGCGGGTGGAGCGCAGCAGCCCCCACACCAGCACCACAGAGACCAGCAGCCCCGCCAGCGCCCCCATCAGCCCCTGGTGCAGATCCACCCCTTGCCCGGAGTAGACCAGGGCCGAGAAGAAGAGCACGGTTTCAAAGCCTTCGCGCATCACCGCAAGGAAGGCGAGCAGCACCAGACCAAACAGGTTGCCACCGTCGATGGCGGCATCAATGCGCGCCGTCATGGCCCCCACCTGGGATTTGGCCTGTTTTTGCATCCAGATAGCCATATAAGTGAGCACCAAGGTGGCGAAGATCAGGATCCCCGCCATCAAGAGGTGGTTGTAACGTTCGCTCTCGAACTGGCTCACCACCACCTGGAACAGGAAGGCGACGACAAGGGAGGCGACAAGACCGAGGCCCACCCCCAGATAGATGAACTTGTTGTAGCGGCTCGCCCCCAGCTTGGCGAGGTAGGAGAGGCAGATGCCGACCAGCAGGAAGGCTTCCAGCCCCTCGCGCAGGGTAATGAGAAAACTTGCGAACATCAGGATTGAGGCTCCGTATCGGGCGTGACGGGGAGGGGCTGCAGGGTCAGTTGCAGCCGATTGAGTTGCACTATGGGTGGCTCCGGCAAGCTCGGCTCGGCGGCGCGCACCGCATCATTGACCCACTTGGGGTAGGTGCGGAAATTGAGTCTGATATCGGCCTTGAAGGGCCCCTGGGCATCAGCGGGCAGCGGCCAGACTTCATCGCGCCAGCCATCGGCCGGGATGCGGGTGTCTTCAAGGAGCTTGGCGTAGCGCCAGAACTTGAGCCCCACCGGCTTGCCTTCGGCATCGCCAAACACTTTTCTAAATAGCCGCGCATCCTCAGGGACGGCGCCGTTCACCGGCTGGCCGCTTTCAAGCACCCGCTTGCCGCTGGCGTCGGTGACGGTCAGCTCCAGCCAGAGTTCACGGAAATCGGCGACCCCGGTGGGCAGGGCGTGGCCGGCGCCGGTATTGGCGACTCTCACTACCAGCGCGGGCTGGCCACTCTGGTTTTCAATGCGGGCCGAGAGGGTTGCGCTGGAGCGCAAGAGCGCCAGGCTCTCCTGCTCAAGGGTTGCACTTCTCAGCCCCACCAGCTGATGCTGGGCGCCGGTAAAGTTGTGGCGATAGAGCCGTTCTTTCACGGTGCCGTTTTCGGTGGACTGGCCCGCCACCGGCGCGCCGCCGTTGCCCGGCTCCGGATTCATGTGGCAGTCGATGCAGGTGCGCCGTTTGGCAGGATCTTCGGCTTTGGCGAAGCTGGATTTTTTCCACTCATCCCAGGTGTTGACGATATTGGCGCCGGTGCCCGGGGCAAACTCGTTGTGGCACGACTTGCACAGGGCCGCGTCCCGGTAGAAATCCTTCTGGTAGGAGGCCTTGTGCATGGCGGGGCGGGCGTTGATCTGCCGCTCTGCCAGCCAGTGCTGGAGGCTGCCCCCCGGGGCATCCTCGAACACATAGCTCTCGCGGTCTTTCAAATTGACCGTAAAGGCGCTGTTGCCGCCTGCATCCTCGAGCCGGGTGATGCGATGGCAGAGCACGCAGCCGGTGCCTTCTTCCACCACGGGCTCGCCTTTCTGGTGGGCCGCAATGAGCGAAGCCCCACCCTGCTCGAACATGTGAGAGCCCTTGGGCAGATCAGTCTGGCCGTTCATCACCTGCTGGGGCATGTGGCAGCCCTGGCACCACTGGCCGAAGGCCTCCCCTTCGGTTTCGCGGGCCAGCGCCTGCACCACCTTGTAGTAGGGGTGAGAGTTGCCCATCAGCCGGTGGTTGCTCTCGCTCCAGTCCTGGAACGCCTGTTGGTGGCAGTTCTGGCAGGAGGCGGAGTTGAGCCACTCTTTCGGGTGGGTGGTCGGCGCCTTGGCAGGATCCCTGCGCGGGGCATCGAGCCTGAGCCAGTTGGCCAGATAGGGGAGGTTGCCGTCACTGGTCACGAAAGCGTGCAGATCCTCCATCATCGCCTGCACCTCGGGCTGGGGCCTCGCGGGGTCAACCGCTTCGGCCCCATCGCGGGTGTCATGGCCCATGCCGCCCTGGGTCTGCTGGGTCATGCGCAGGTATTCGCCGATAACGTCCCCCGCCACCATGTTGGCGAGGTTGGCGTGGCCGTTGATGGCGTTGTCGCCGCTCTGCTGGCGATGGGCCGCCATCAGATAGCGGTTGGTGAAATTGAACCCGTCCAGATGGCAGGAGTTGCAGCTCATCCAGTTGTCTCCCGCCATGGGGAAGCGGCTGTTGGCGGCGGTATTACCCAGGTTGAACAATCGTTCACCGCGCTTGAGGGCTGCGGGGCGGGGATCGGTCTCTACCAGTTTGGCGAAGTGGGGCACATCGACGGTGACCCGGGCAAACGGGCCGCTGCCGCCGCTATTGAGACGGGTGAGATCCTGCCCCATGACGTTGTGGACCAGGATGTGGTCGCCATCGATCAGCAGATCGCGCGGATTCTGGCCCGGCAGGTGACGCAATAGCTGGGTCGCCTTGGCGCCCCCCTGAAACTTCTTGCGGCGGTGGCGGTTGTTGTTCTGCTTGCCGCTGCGCGACAGGTCGAACACCAGCAAGTCTTCGGAACCCGCCAGGGTCAGATAGACCCGCTTGCCATCGGCGGCGAAGCGCGCCGCGAACGGGTTGGAGACGATCTGGCTGCGGTTGCCGACGCTGGGCAGGTTGATCTGCAAGAAGAGCTGTTTTCTTTCATCGACCCGCTCCTTCTCTTCATCGAGATCGATGATGGAGACGGCCGGGAAGACGGTGCTCTGAAACTGGAAAGGGTGGTCGAAACTCCAGAGCACGTGGGGCAGCCAGGCTTCGCTGCCATCGGGGGAGAGGGCGATGCCGTCCAGCAGGCGCGGCAATCCCTGGGAGTCGCTCGGGGTATCGCTGTGGGCTTCCGCCAGGGTGATGAGCTTGGGCTTGGGCAGAGTAGCCCCCTTAGCGTCCTTCTCAAGCTTGGCAAGATCATAGATGGCGAGCTGGCCTGTCATGGCGTGGGTGAGCAGCAGGCGATCGTCGTCGGTCAGTGCCAGCCCGCGGGGAGTCTCGGCGGTTTTTGCATCCAACTGGAGGTTGCCCGCCCTGTCATAAGCCTGAAGGCGCCCTCCCTCGAACAGCGTGACCCAGAACCACTGACGCTTGGGATCGAAGATGACGCCATAGGGTCTATGGCCGGTGGGGATCGCCTTGTCCAGGGTGAGATCATCCTCCAAGAGCAGCAGGCGATCGCCGCTGTAATCGGTGACCAGCAGGGTGCCGTCGTCTGCGCGGGCCAGCTGGCGCAGATCGCCCCTCAGTTGTGCCTCTTTGAGTCGCTTGCCGCTATCGCGCTCAAGCAGGGTGACCGAGCCAGCACTCTGGTTGGCGGTGACGAGGCGCGGGGCGCTCCCCTCGTCATAGGCAATCATGGCGGCGCCCATCTCCCGGGCCGAGGCGGTCCCCAGCAGCAGGGCGGCCAACATCAGGGATAACAACAACTTCAACATATGATCAGGTGCGCCATTTCAAGATGGTCCAGCGCCAGGCGTGGCGCAGCACCAGGGGCGTCAACGCGAGGGCGCTCAGCCAGTGGGCCCAGCTGGCAAGGTTGCCGAGGCTATCCCCCGGGGTGCCGTGCAGCACCAGCACCAGTCCGCTTGCCAGACAGATCAGCAGCAAGGCTTCGATGATGCGCCCGGTGGTGCGCAGAAAAGGCTTGCGGCTTTTGCGCAGCAGGCTGCGATGGGAGAGCCAGAAGGCGCCAAACAGCAAGGGGAACAGGGTGAGCGAGAGGGCGACGTGCAAAAACAGGTTCCAGCGCGCCAGGGACCAGGTCGGTGTCAGGGGTTCCCACAGCAGCAGACCGGAGAAAAACATCAGATAAAGGGCACCCTCGGCCGCCTGATGGTGATAGGCCAGCCACTGCCAGCAGTGTCGTGGTGAGAGGGAAAGACTCGTCATGGGTGCTCCAGCTCCCGGGCGGTTCAGCCCGGGGCGAGCAAGTTTACAATGCAGTAAGGGTAATGAAAAGAGTTATCAATTCGGCTCTTGATGAATAGACCCTGAATGGCGCCGGGCCCTATTTGTGCTCCGCCAGCCGCTCGGTCACCGCATAGATAAGTGCCGCGGTGGAGAAGGCGAGGAAGACGATGACCGACCACTTCATCTCGATCTCGTTGCCGGTGCCGTCGTCAAGGAAGGCTTTGAGCACCTCGATGCCGGCGATGGTCACCAGAGAGTTGATGACGATGAGCTTGAGGGACGCGAAGTTGATCTTGCTGAGCCAGTTGTCGCCGAGGGCCGCTCGCTGCTCCGGGGTCTTGATGAACTGCACGTAGCCGCAGATAGCCACCAGGATCAGCATCTGGGCCACCAGCACGAAGTCCACCAGGGTGAGTACCCCCGTGATGAGATCCAGATAGTGGATGTCGATGATGTCGCGGCACAGCACATAGAGCTGCATGGCGAACTTCACCATCAGGAGGGCGACACAGATAAGGATGCAGACATAGAAGGGGAACATCATCAACCGGCTGCCGTTGAGCATGACGTTGAAGCGGCGCATGGGAAACTCCATCGAAAAGGAAGGCAGCCAGAATATCCGGAAAGAAAGGAGCGGGAAAGCGCCTTGGCGCCTCCCGCCCGGCCTAGAGGGGGAAGGTGGGAAGGCCCTGGAACAACTGTTGCAACCCCTCGCCCCAGGCCTTTCGCAGCGCCACGAAATGGGGATTCTGTTCGGTGATGCGGTGCTGGTTCGTCGCCGAGAAGCTGCCCTCGTGATAGACCAGGGCATCCAGGGGCAAGCCCACCGACAGATTGCTGCGCAGGGTCGAGTCGATGGAGATGAGGGCGCACTGCAATGCGGTCTGAAGCGGCGTCTCATGGTGGATGATGCGATCGATGATGGGTTTGCCGTACTTGCTCTCACCAATCTGGAAGTAGGGGGTGTCGGCGCTCGCCTCGATGAAGTTGCCCTCCGGATAGATGTGGAACAGGCGGTGGCGCTCCCCCCGGATCTGCCCCCCCAGCAGGATGTTGCAGCCGAAGTTGATATGGCCCTGCTGCTGACCCCCATCCCGGCTGATGACGGTGCGTATGGTCTGGCCGATGAGGGCGGCAGCCTCGTAGAGGCTGGGGAGGGCAAGGAGCTCCTGCCCCTCCGTCAGCAGGCTGATGACGCTCTGGGTGGTGGCCAGATTGCCGGCGCTTTGCAGCACTATCACCCTGTCCTCCCGGGTGAAGAGGTGCAATTTGCGGAAGGTGGCGATGTGATCCACCCCCGCATTGGTGCGCGAGTCGGACGCAAACACCATGCCGTCTTGCAGGCACATGGCGACGCAATAGGTCATGACCGCACTCCCGCCAGGACTCTCCCGGTCTTCATTGCTGCTGTCCATCCAGGCGGGTCACCTGCGCCTGGCTCTGCAACTGTTCGCACCCGCCGCCATAGCGCACGCCGCGCACCGGACAGGCATCCAGATAATCCATGCCGACCGCGAGCTTGAGGTGCTCGCTGGTGGAGCTGGTGAGGTTGGTGACGTCGAACGTGTGCCAGCGCTCCTCGATCCACACCTCGGCCCAGGCGTGCATCGCCACGTGGCTGTTGTCCTGGCTGTAGAGGTAACCGCTCACGTACCGGGCCGGCAGGCCGGCGTGGCGGCAGCAGGTCAGGAAGACATGGGTGTGGTCCTGACAGACGCCGCTGCCCGAAGCAAGTGCCTCGTCGGCGCTGAAGGTGGCATCCGTGCTGCCAGGTTGATAGGGCATCAGCACCAGGATGCGTGCCATCAGGCTCTGCAAGTCGGCCAGGGTCGGCTCCTCTGGCAGGCAGGCCTTCGCAAGATCCTGCAGGGCCGGGGTCGGGCGGGTGAGGGGGGTGGGCCTCAGGTAGCTCAGGGGAGAGATGAGGGAGGACTCCTCATCTTCCGGGGCGTCGTCGCAGATCTCCACCTCCCCGTGGGCGCGGATCAGGATCCCCTCGTGGGGGGACTCCAGGCTCAGCACGTGCAGTATGTTGCCGTAACCGTCCGTGGTGCAGGTGGCCTCCCCCGGCAGCTCCAGCTCCCAGGAGAGGATCTGCTGGCGGGCCGTGCTGTGGGGGGTCAGGCGCAGGTACTGGGTACTACGGCGCACCACGTCGGCATAGTGGTAGCGGGTCTGGTGATCGATGATGAGTCTCATAATACCTCCAGGTAGGCGGCGTGGATGCTCTGGCCGATGGCGCCGATGTCGCTGAGGAAATCACTCAGGTACTCCTGCATGCCGAGGGCAAAGACATCGTCGATGGCGCCATAGGTCAGATGGGCGTTGAGTATGGTGGTCAGGCGCCGGGGCGTCTGACCGGCGTTGCCCTCGATCTGGGCCAGGATCAGCTCCATCTCGTCGAGGCAGGCCCGCAGGGAGCGCGGCACTTCATTGCGCAGGATCAGCAGCTCGGCGATGGAGGCATGGGAGAGCGTCTTGTAGAGGGTCTGGTGGGCCTCGTAAGCACCCACTGACCGCAACAGGGCGTTCCAGCGGTAGAACTCGCGCACGCTGTCCTCGTCCTCCCGGATCACCTGATACTTCACGGTCAGGATGCGCGCCGTGTTGTCGGCCCGCTCGATGAAGGTACCAAGGCGCAGGAACCAGAGCACGTCACCGCGCATGATGGTGCCATAGGTGGCGCCGCGAAACTGGTGGGAGCGCTCCTTGATCCAGTCGAAGAACTCCTGGGCCTGGCCGCTGGAGAGCCCCGCCTGGCGGCGCCGGCGGATCTCTATCCAGGCGGCGTTGATGCTCTCCCACACCTCACCGGGGATCTTGCCCCGCACGGCGTGGGCGTTGTCCCTGGCCATGCGCAGACAACTGAAGATGCTGCTCGGGTTCTCCTCGTCGAAGCAGAAAAATTGCAGCAGGTTCTCCATGTTCACCTGGCCGTAGCGGGCCAGGAAGGGCTCGTGAGTGCCGCTGATGGTGAGGGGCGCCACCAGCTCGCTGTGATCGGCGTCGATGGAGGGCATCAGCGACATGGTCTGGGTGACGTCCAGCATGCGCGCCGTGTTCTCCGCCCGCTCCAGGTGGCGGGACATCCAGTAAAGTTCGCTTGCGGTGCGGCTCAGCATGGGCTGCCCTCCATGACCCAGGTGTCCTTGGTGCCACCGCCCTGGGAGGAGTTGACCACCAGGGAGCCTTCGGTGAGGGCGACCCGGGTCAGGCCGCCCGGTACCAGGCGCAGCTCCTGCCCCGTGAGAACGAAGGGGCGCAGGTCGATGTGGCGGGGGGCGATGCCGGCGTCGACGAAGGTCGGGCAGGTGGAGAGGGAGAGGGTCGGCTGGGCGATGTAGTTGTCCGGCCGCGCCTTGAGCAGCTCGCGAAAACGGGCCAGCTCCTCGCGACTGGCGCAGGGGCCGATAAGCATGCCGTAGCCGCCGGCGCCATGGACCTCCTTGACCACCAGCTCCTCCAGATTGGCCAGCACGTGGGAGAGGGCAGCCGGCTCGCGGCACTGCCAGGTGGGCACGTTGTTGAGAATGGGATCTTCCCCCAGATAGAAGCGGATCATCTCCGGCACATAGGGGTAGATGGACTTGTCATCCGCCACCCCGGTGCCGATGGCATTGGCCAGCACCACGCCGCCAGCGCGGTAGACCGAGAGCAGCCCGGGCACGCCGATGAGGGAGTCCGGGTTGAAGGCAAGGGGATCGAGGAAGTCGTCGTCGATGCGGCGATAGATGACATCCACCCGTTTCAGCCCCGTGGTGGTGCGCATCAGCACCTGACCATCCTTGACCACCAGATCCGCGCTCTCCACCAGCTCCACCCCCATCTGCTGGGCGAGGAAGCTGTGCTCGAAGTAGGCGCTGTTGAAGCGCCCCGGGGTCATCACCACCACGCAGGGGTTGTCCACCGGGCTGCTCTCGCGCAGGGTCTGCAGCAACAGGGCCGGGTAGCGCTCCACCGGGGCGATGGGCTGGTTGTGAAACAGCTCCGGGAAGAGGCGCATCATCATCTTGCGGTTCTCCAGCATGTAGGAGACCCCGGAGGGGGTGCGCAGGTTGTCCTCCAGCACATAGTACTCACCGTCGTGGTTGCGGATGATGTCGACCCCTGTGATGTGGACATAGGTGTCCCGGTGCAAGTCGACCCCCTGCATGCAGGGCTGGTACTGGGCATTGGTGAGGATCTGGGCGGCCGGGATCACCCCCGCCTTCAGGATGCGCTGATCGTGATAGATGTCGTGCAGAAAGGCATTGAGGGCGGTGACGCGCTGGCGGATCCCCTTGTCCAGATGTTGCCACTCCCGGGCGGGAATGATGCGGGGAATGCTGTCGAACGGGATGAGGCGCTCGGCGCCGTCCCCATCCCCGTAGACGTTGAAGGTGATGCCGACCCGGCGAAACAGCAGGTCGGCCTCTTCACGCTTGCGTTCTATGCTCTTCTCGTCGGTCTGGTGCAGCCACGAGAGGTAGGCGTGGTAATGATCGCGAAACTGGTTGTCGGTGAGCAGCATCTCGTCGTAACAACCGGGTCCGGGGGGCTTGATGGGCAGCATAGGCAACTCCTTGTGACGTCCCTGCGTACATCACAAAGTGCAAGGGCTGTGCCAGCCAATTGAGTCGCTATCGAGGCCAGTGTCAGTAATTTTTTATTGAAAAATCATATGGATGACTTTTATGTCATCACGGGGCAAGGCAGGGCGCACCAGAGTGGTACCCCATAGAGGGTAAGCCTGCGCCATCTTGTGGCAACAGGCCATGAGGGCAAGGGACGGGCGCATCGGGATGCGGGGGCGGAAGGCGAGCGCCCTTGCCCCGAGGTGGGGCAGGGGGATAAGAAAGAACCCGACCGATGGCCGGGCTTGGGGGGATTCAGGCACCGGGAGTGGAGGGGCGGCCTGCTGGCCCCAACGTTCAACCTTCTGGCAGGGGATCATGCAGGGACGGGGCCAGGGCAAACCAGGCCGAAGCCAGGTCCGGGCTGCCCAGCGGCGTCGCGGCCATGAGGTCACGAACGTCAAACTCGTCCGGCACGCTGGCGGCGTGATGTTCCCAGACATGATCCAGCGTGGCTTCCTGCCGTGCGGGCAGGGCGGCAATCTCGGCGGGGCTGCAAAGCCCGTGGTGCAGGAGCTGGGGAGCATAATCGAGCATGAGCTGCTCCCGGCAGGCCGTGCGGATGTCGTCCCTGCTCCCCAGGTGACGCAAGGCTTCCAGGTTGCCAGCAAGCCAGCCGAGGCGGGCTGCTTCACAGCCGAGGTCGTGCCATGCGGCCAGTTTGTCCGTCGCGTCGGCCAGTTGCTGATTCATCTGTCGGCGCATCCGCAGCAGCAGTTGGCCCAGGGGAGTGCCGTCATCCAGGAATTCATCAGGCCAGGCCAGAATATCCTTCGCCACCTTCATCAGGACGGGCATGCTGTCTCCCTCGGCGGTGCCGACCAGATCGCACAGTTGCAGGGTAGGAGCGATGCGATTTCGCAGGAATTTTCCCTGGGCACCACACCGCTGCATGCAATGTTGCAGGGAGGTTCGCATCAGTTCGACGGCGACGGCTTTGACCAGGCCTGCGTCGGTCTGAAAGCGGGAGGAGTGCCGTCCATCCGGCAAATGTCGTTGCTTTATCCCTTCGTACAGCGCCATGGCGGCCAGCCCCGTCACATAGGCACGAGTCAGTATCCGGCGGTGCAGGGCATGGTGCGCCAGCGGTATGACCCGCCCGTTGTGGGCGTGCAGCGGTCGTTGCTGCGCGTAGTGAATGGCCAGTGCGAGGCTCAGTTTCAAGCCGGGGATCAGGGAGGCGGTCAGCACCAGTTTTCCCCACTCAACACGGCGCAGGGAGCTGAAGAAAATGTCGCGTTGGCTGGCAAGACGAGAGTGAAAGATGCCCCCAGCACTGATGTCGTGCTCATGACCCCTGAGCCATGCCCAGCGGGGGAGCGCCACCTGTTCGAAGGTGATGATGGCGTGATCCACCACGTCGAAGTAGGGGAGGTCGAGCACGTCCGGGCTGGAGACGCTGACCCCCTGACACAGTGCGCCACGGGCGTCCCGGCAGGGCACCAGAAAGGGATGAATGCCGCAGTCTTGCTTGCCGACCCACAATCTGGCCATCACCACGCTGCTCTTGGGTTGCCCTTCCAGGGCGATGTAGGGCATGAACTTGGCGGCATGCCGATGGGGGGTATGGAGGATAAAACCGTCAGTGGCACAGTCGTAGCGGACTTCGGTTGCCATGCTCATGGCATTGTTGCCACAACCCAGTTCGGTGACCAGATAGAGCCCGTGAGTGCGCAGGGCCAGAGCCTCCTCAATCTGGCCGATGATCTCCGGATGGTGCCGATCCCCCAGCTCCAGCAGCGTGCCGAGATAGAGATTGTAATGACTGGCCAGCAAGGGGCAGAGCCCCCCTTGCCGGGTCAGGCAGGGAGACTCCATCAGGGTGAGGAGGGGGGCCAGGTCGTCAACGATATCCTCTTGCCCGAGTGCAGCCGTGCTGGCGACAGTGTGGAAAATCCGGTAGATGGCCCGGGTCCGTTGTGCCTTCTCGAGATGATGGAGATCGGGGAACAGGGTGTCGTTGAGTGCCAGGGCATGCAGGCGACTGGCCAGTGAAGCAGGGTGTGACATGATGGCTCCTTGACTGGTTAGATCCAAATGGTCCCTTTTGAATCAATCATAGTCTTTGGGATCTCTGTGACACCCTGGTGACGCGCCTAGGGACGAGTAAGGGTCGTCATCGAAGGCCATGGGGAATCAGGAAAGCAAGCAGGTGGCGGTTTGGCGCGCCATCGGGCAGGGGGGGGCCGTGGACAGGCCCGGAAGAGCAGATATGAAAAAGCCCAGCCAAAAGGCTGGGCTTTAAAATGTGGCTCCCTCGACAGGACTTGAACCTGTGACATACGGATTAACAGTCCGCCGTTCTACCGACTGAACTACGAGGGAATTGGCTCCTCCTACTGGACTCCATTCATTTATCAACGGATTGGGATAACCGCCGAGCCGTCGTGTCCGTCGCGACTTTTTAGCCATTTATGATCCCACTTGAGCGAGCTTGATGATAAGCCCCAAACGTTTCCCATGTGATATTGATCAGATGTCTTATGGTTTGCGCTTGCCCAAATGATGAACTGCGTTAGTCTGTCGTGCATCATCTGTAAAAAGGATAATAAAATGAATGTCATACAGCAGCAGGCAGTCGCACTTCTTGAAAACGTGGCTCGCTGGGCTGAGGTCACTCGTCGAGCGAAATCTCGCTATCAGGCCGAGCTGGCACCAGATTTCAGCCTGATGGACTGGCTAAAGAATGATGAACTAAATAACTGATCCCAATAGTGCTACACCTTCGCTGTGCCATAGCCATTCCCCGGGAAAGGAGACACGGTATCCATGAAGTGTTTCACTCGGGCCAGCAGGTTTGCCATCCCTCTGCATTGATGATTGCGCGTGATGGTTTCATGTAACTTGTGCCATAGCCGTTCTATGTGATTAACCCAAGGGCTGTAAACTGGCTGGAACACCAGGCAGAACTTGGGATTCTTCTTCAACCATCGCTCGGTCTGTTTGCTTTTGTGAATGATGTAGTTATCGAGGATCAACGTGATGGTTTTGGCTCGTCGGTAGTGGTGGCGCAGCTTTTCCAGCATGGCAATAAACAGCGATGAGTTTTTCTTGATCCCGCTGACGTAAAGTACCCTTCCGTTGCCTGCGTGGAGAACGCCTGCCAGATAATGCTTGGCATTCTGCCCCGGTGTGACAACCCGCTTTTGCTGCGCTCTGAACATCCAGTCGGCTCCTAATTTGGGATTGAGGTCTATATCGACTTCATCCTCATAAAACACCGGATTATCGGCATCACAGCGGGCCAGCGCGGCGTCGATATTCGCCATTTTTTCCTGATAGGCTGGGTCTTTTATCCGCAAGGTCGGCACGGGCCTGCGCCAGACAATGCCCATACGAGGTAACCATCGGCGGAGCGTGGAGGCTGCCACATTGAGCCCTGTTAACCGATTGATTTTTATAGCCAATAGTTCAGTACACCAACGGCTGCGCTGATAACCAAAATCTTGCGGAGAAAACTGCATGAGCAGCACCAGTAGGGTGACAATCTTGGCGATAGGTAAGACTGGGGCACGGCCAGCCGGTAAGGCTTCTAGCGCATCTATGCCTTCATCTCGATACCACCGAAGCCAACGACCGATGGTCGAGCGCGCAGCGCCGGTAAGGTGATGAACATCGGTGATCGTGCGTCCTTCATGTAACAGCAAGATGGCCATCAAGCGACGAGCATGTCCTTTATCACGGGTGGCATGGATGATTTTGTGAATGCGGCGCCGTTGTGGTCGTGGCAGAGGTGGTAGGATAGGCATCAACTCAGTCCTTTGGGTGTGGCTTGTTTTGTTTAGCGACTAATCAGATCGCACAAACTGGACTGAGTTCCCTTCCTCCGGTGATCTACTATTCGGAACAGCTATTTAGATCCTTTTAAATTAAAAATGAAGTTTTAAATCAATCTAAAGTATATATGAGTAAACTTGGTCTGACAGTTACCAATGCTTAATCAGTGAGGCACCTATCTCAGCGATCTGTCTATTTCGTTCATCCATAGTTGCCTGACTCCCCGTCGTGTAGATAACTACGATACGGGAGGGCTTACCATCTGGCCCCAGTGCTGCAATGATACCGCGAGACCCACGCTCACCGGCTCCAGATTTATCAGCAATAAACCAGCCAGCCGGAAGGGCCGAGCGCAGAAGTGGTCCTGCAACTTTATCCGCCTCCATCCAGTCTATTAATTGTTGCCGGGAAGCTAGAGTAAGTAGTTCGCCAGTTAATAGTTTGCGCAACGTTGTTGCCATTGCTGCAGGCATCGTGGTGTCACGCTCGTCGTTTGGTATGGCTTCATTCAGCTCCGGTTCCCAACGATCAAGGCGAGTTACATGATCCCCCATGTTGTGCAAAAAAGCGGTTAGCTCCTTCGGTCCTCCGATCGTTGTCAGAAGTAAGTTGGCCGCAGTGTTATCACTCATGGTTATGGCAGCACTGCATAATTCTCTTACTGTCATGCCATCCGTAAGATGCTTTTCTGTGACTGGTGAGTAAATAACTGATCCCAATAGTGCTACACCTTCGCTGTGCCATAGCCATTCCCCGGGAAAGGAGACACGGTATCCATGAAGTGTTTCACTCGGGCCAGCAGGTTTGCCATCCCTCTGCATTGATGATTGCGCGTGATGGTTTCATGTAACTTGTGCCATAGCCGTTCTATGTGATTAACCCAAGGGCTGTAAACTGGCTGGAACACCAGGCAGAACTTGGGATTCTTCTTCAACCATCGCTCGGTCTGTTTGCTTTTGTGAATGATGTAGTTATCGAGGATCAACGTGATGGTTTTGGCTCGTCGGTAGTGGTGGCGCAGCTTTTCCAGCATGGCAATAAACAGCGATGAGTTTTTCTTGATCCCGCTGACGTAAAGTACCCTTCCGTTGCCTGCGTGGAGAACGCCTGCCAGATAATGCTTGGCATTCTGCCCCGGTGTGACAACCCGCTTTTGCTGCGCTCTGAACATCCAGTCGGCTCCTAATTTGGGATTGAGGTCTATATCGACTTCATCCTCATAAAACACCGGATTATCGGCATCACAGCGGGCCAGCGCGGCGTCGATATTCGCCATTTTTTCCTGATAGGCTGGGTCTTTTATCCGCAAGGTCGGCACGGGCCTGCGCCAGACAATGCCCATACGAGGTAACCATCGGCGGAGCGTGGAGGCTGCCACATTGAGCCCTGTTAACCGATTGATTTTTATAGCCAATAGTTCAGTACACCAACGGCTGCGCTGATAACCAAAATCTTGCGGAGAAAACTGCATGAGCAGCACCAGTAGGGTGACAATCTTGGCGATAGGTAAGACTGGGGCACGGCCAGCCGGTAAGGCTTCTAGCGCATCTATGCCTTCATCTCGATACCACCGAAGCCAACGACCGATGGTCGAGCGCGCAGCGCCGGTAAGGTGATGAACATCGGTGATCGTGCGTCCTTCATGTAACAGCAAGATGGCCATCAAGCGACGAGCATGTCCTTTATCACGGGTGGCATGGATGATTTTGTGAATGCGGCGCCGTTGTGGTCGTGGCAGAGGTGGTAGGATAGGCATCAACTCAGTCCTTTGGGTGTGGCTTGTTTTGTTTAGCGACTAATCAGATCGCACAAACTGGACTGAGTTCCCTTCCTCCGGTGATCTACTATTCGGAACAGCTATTTACTCAACCAAGTCATTCTGAGAATAGTGTATGCGGCGACCGAGTTGCTCTTGCCCGGCGTCAACACGGGATAATACCGCGCCACATAGCAGAACTTTAAAAGTGCTCATCATTGGAAAACGTTCTTCGGGGCGAAAACTCTCAAGGATCTTACCGCTGTTGAGATCCAGTTCGATGTAACCCACTCGTGCACCCAACTGATCTTCAGCATCTTTTACTTTCACCAGCGTTTCTGGGTGAGCAAAAACAGGAAGGCAAAATGCCGCAAAAAAGGGAATAAGGGCGACACGGAAATGTTGAATACTCATACTCTTCCTTTTTCAATATTATTGAAGCATTTATCAGGGTTATTGTCTCATGAGCGGATACATATTTGAATGTATTTAGAAAAATAAACAAATAGGGGTTCCGCGCACATTTCCCCGAAAAGTGCCACCTGACGTCTAAGAAACCATTATTATCATGACATTAACCTATAAAAATAGGCGTATCACGAGGCCCTTTCGTCTTCAAGAATTTTATAAACCGTGGAGCGGGCAATACTGAGCTGATGAGCAATTTCCGTTGCACCAGTGCCCTTCTGATGAAGCGTCAGCACGACGTTCCTGTCCACGGTACGCCTGCGGCCAAATTTGATTCCTTTCAGCTTTGCTTCCTGTCGGCCCTCATTCGTGCGCTCTAGGATCCTCCGGCGTTCAGCCTGTGCCACAGCCGACAGGATGGTGACCACCATTTGCCCCATATCACCGTCGGTACTGATCCCGTCGTCAATAAACCGAACCGCTACACCCTGAGCATCAAACTCTTTTCATGATATATCTCCCAATTTGTGTAGGGCTTATTATGCACGCTTAAAAATAATAAAAGCAGACTTGACCTGATAGTTTGGCTGTGAGCAATTATGTGCTTAGTGCATCTAACGTTCAAGGTGAGCGGACTCGCGCGGCTTTATGCGCGAGGTCCGCTCGAGCGCCAGGGCGGGAGCACACTTTGTTGATATTTTAACCAAAGAATAACTGAGCCCGATAGTCGTCATTCCAGCCGGCTCTTTTTAGCTTGTTTCTCTGACTTCGAGCACCACAATTGCTCTGTTTTACGATATTCAATACGAACCGCCGGAATAGCGCCATATTCTCGACCGCATCCTCCATCGCTATCCTGGAAGCATCCTCGTTGAACACCACATCAAGAATGTAATGCTGGCTGTTCTCTATCCGCCAGTGCTGCCGTATATAGTGCCCTAGCAGCTTGTGCTTGGGGGATAACGAGCTGACATAGTAAGAGGTATCTACCGTTCCTTTTCCGTTGGCGCTGCGGTGACGCTCAACGGCAATGATGCTGCGGATTGTCGGCCATTTCTCCGTCAACTCTGGCGGTAATTTGGCTTTTAATTGAAATACATAACGCTCTTCCTGGCGGCCATGTCCACTCTCTTTGTGCTCGACGACAATCTTCTCTTTCTGGGCGTCAAACAGTGACTGGAATTGCGATTGAACCGCTTGATACAGCTTCGGTTGATTATTCTTGACCTGTACCACTACATGAGCCTTCTTCTCGCTGATTTTCTCCAGTGTCTCACGCTGACAATGCAACGCATCGAGTGTGACAACGGCTCCTTTTAGCTCAAGAATGTCCAGCATATCTTTGACGGTTTCGATTTCCCCCTTCTTGTTAGGGGTTGCTTTCTGGCTTAACACCAGCCCATTTTCGGTATCGTAAGCCGTGACCAACTGAAGCGCATCCTTGGCATTTCCCCGAAAGGAGCCGCGTAACACCTTGCCATCAAAGGCAATGATGGGTTTGCCCTGATGAGTGCGCTGTTCATTGACCCAGCACAGCAACGCTTCAAGCAAGGTATCGATGACAATGCAGCGCAGAATGCGGGCAACCGTGTGACGCCGCGGGATGCCGTTGGCAAAGGGGCGATGCTGACGGAGCCAATCGATCTTTGAATCGCCATAGGTTTCGATGTCATTCCAGCCCTCGGCACCACTCATGATGGCACTGATGACAAGGAACATGACATCAACCAGGTTATGTTTACGATTGATCTCAGAGCGAGTTTCTTCGACAAGGGTAAGGTGTTCAATCAACGTCATAGCGCGTGCCTCCTGCATGGAGACGCGATTAGATCACAGACGATCTGCCTGTTCAAATTTCATTAACAAAGTGCGATCCCGCCCTGGCTCGAGCGCAGGGTTATGCATCTGCTCTCGATGACGCCACATATCATTTGTTACCCATCAACACGGGTAATTCCACGAGAATATCCTCTCGTGCTTTAGACCCGCCGGGAATATCGGACTTTTCCTTTCCTATTTCCAATCGGGCGAAAACAACTTGCCGTCCGTTTTTTTCAGCCCAGCCCACGAACCAGCCCTGCGGACGACTTTCATTTATCTTGCCGTTATTGTCCCGAAGCCAGCCGCTGCCGCTTTTTCCATGTACAGCCCATCCTTCGGCTGCCTGGTACTGCGGGATTGTGGCATACGCCATGTCATAAGCCGCTTCGGATACAGGCAGCTTATGCGCGACAAAGCGTAGAAGAAACTGAATTTGCTCCTTGGGAGATATGGTGAGCGACGACATCAGCCATGACTGGGTCAAGCCGTTATGCTTCCCCGAGTCACCGGAAACATCTTGATTACCGTACTCAAATTTCTTTACGTATTCCGTGAACCGATCAACTCCCAGACGGCTTGTTAATTGCTGCGAGAACCAGACAACAGAGTCGCTTTGCCATAGCGCCGGATAGACTTGTTTGTATGTGCGATCTCTCGGAGACGGGTTGTATTCCGGCTTCAATTCCCACGTAGGTGATTTTGGCGACTGCAAGATTCCACTATCAAACCCCATGATTGCCAATGGAAGTTTAAAAGACGAGCACGGAGACACACGACGGGCACATTCTCCGGTCTCATATAAGGTATTTCCGGTAATGGCGTCTGCGATGATGGTGCATTTAAGCGTTTCAACCTCATCAGAAGCCACGGAACTGATTGGGAGAGTGGCGGAAACGAACACCAACATATGCAGCAGCAAAATTTTTTTCATCAAGGTATCCTTCATTGCTCCGCTGTGCGCTTAATAGGTGCATAACTTTGTTTTAGACATTATTTGCCGACTACCTTGGTGATCTCGCCTTTCACGTAGTGAACAAATTCTTCCAACTGATCTGCGCGCGAGGCCAAGCGATCTTCTTGTCCAAGATAAGCCTGCCTAGCTTCAAGTATGACGGGCTGATACTGGGCCGGCAGGCGCTCCATTGCCCAGTCGGCAGCGACATCCTTCGGCGCGATTTTGCCGGTTACTGCGCTGTACCAAATGCGGGACAACGTAAGCACTACATTTCGCTCATCGCCAGCCCAGTCGGGCGGCGAGTTCCATAGCGTTAAGGTTTCATTTAGCGCCTCAAATAGATCCTGTTCAGGAACCGGATCAAAGAGTTCCTCCGCCGCTGGACCTACCAAGGCAACGCTATGTTCTCTTGCTTTTGTCAGCAAGATAGCCAGATCAATGTCGATCGTGGCTGGCTCGAAGATACCTGCAAGAATGTCATTGCGCTGCCATTCTCCAAATTGCAGTTCGCGCTTAGCTGGATAACGCCACGGAATGATGTCGTCGTGCACAACAATGGTGACTTCTACAGCGCGGAGAATCTCGCTCTCTCCAGGGGAAGCCGAAGTTTCCAAAAGGTCGTTGATCAAAGCTCGCCGCGTTGTTTCATCAAGCCTTACGGTCACCGTAACCAGCAAATCAATATCACTGTGTGGCTTCAGGCCGCCATCCACTGCGGAGCCGTACAAATGTACGGCCAGCAACGTCGGTTCGAGATGGCGCTCGATGACGCCAACTACCTCTGATAGTTGAGTCGATACTTCGGCGATCACCGCTTCCCTCATGATGTTTAACGTTTGACATGAGGGGCGGCCAAGGGCGCCAGCCCTTGGACGTCCCCCTCGATGGAAGGGTTAGGCAACACTGCGTGTTCGCTCGAATGCCTGGCGTGTTTGAACCATGTACACGGCTGGACCATCTGGGGTGGTTACGGTACCTTGCCTCTCAAACCCCGCTTTCTCGTAGCATCGGATCGCTCGCAAGTTGCTCGGCGACGGGTCCGTTTGGATCTTGGTGACCTCGGGATCATTGAACAGCAACTCAACCAGAGCTCGAACCAGCTTGGTTCCCAAGCCTTTGCCCAGTTGTGATGCATTCGCCAGTGACTGGTCTATTCCGCGTACTCCTGGATCGGTTTCTTCTTCCCACCATCCGTCCCCGCTTCCAAGAGCAACGTACGACTGGGCATACCCAATCGGCTCTCCATTCAGCATTGCAATGTATGGAGTGACGGACTCTTGCGCTAAAACGCTTGGCAAGTACTGTTCCTGTACGTCAGCAAGTGTCGGGCGTGCTTCTTCTCCGCCCCACCACTCGACGATATGAGATCGATTTAGCCACTCATAGAGCATCGCAAGGTCATGCTCAGTCATGAGGCGCAGTGTGACGGAATCGTTGCTGTTGGTCACGATGCTGTACTTTGTGATGCCTAACTTTGTTTGGAAATGTTGAATACTCATACTCTTCCTTTTTCAATATTATTGAAGCATTTATCAGGGTTATTGTCTCATGAGCGGATACATATTTGAATGTATTTAGAAAAATAAACAAATAGGGGTTCCGCGCACATTTCCCCGAAAAGTGCCACCTGACGTCTAAGAAACCATTATTATCATGACATTAACCTATAAAAATAGGCGTATCACGAGGCCCTTTCGTCTTCAAGAATTTTATAAACCGTGGAGCGGGCAATACTGAGCTGATGAGCAATTTCCGTTGCACCAGTGCCCTTCTGATGAAGCGTCAGCACGACGTTCCTGTCCACGGTACGCCTGCGGCCAAATTTGATTCCTTTCAGCTTTGCTTCCTGTCGGCCCTCATTCGTGCGCTCTAGGATCCTCCGGCGTTCAGCCTGTGCCACAGCCGACAGGATGGTGACCACCATTTGCCCCATATCACCGTCGGTACTGATCCCGTCGTCAATAAACCGAACCGCTACACCCTGAGCATCAAACTCTTTTATCAGTTGGATCATGTCGGCGGTGTCGCGGCCAAGACGGTCGAGCTTCTTCACCAGAATGACATCACCTTCCTCCACCTTCATCCTCAGCAAATCCAGCCCTTCCCGATCTGTTGAACTGCCGGATGCCTTGTCGGTAAAGATGCGGTTAGCTTTTACCCCTGCATCTTTGAGCGCTCTGATCTGAATATCGAGGGACTGCTGGCTGGTTGAGACCCGCGCATAACCAAAAATTCGCATAAAAATGTACCTTAAATCGAATATCAGACACGATGTGTCTATTATGCCAAAATGACGATTTAATGGACACTCAAACGAAGCCGTTTTACTATGTCTGATAATTTATAACATTTCGTACGGTTGGAAAAATGTTACTAAATGCCCGTCAGGCAGGGAGGCCGATATGCCCGTTGACTTTCTGACCACTGAGCAGACTGAAAGCTATGGCAGATTCACCGGTGAACCGGATGAGCTTCAGCTGGCACGATATTTTCACCTTGATGAAGCAGACAAGGAATTTATCGGAAAAAGCAGAGGTGATCACAACCGTCTGGGCATTGCCCTGCAAATTGGATGTGTCCGTTTTCTGGGCACCTTCCTCACCGATATGAATCATATTCCTTCCGGCGTCCGGCATTTTACCGCCAGACAGCTCGGGATTCGTGATATCACCGTTCTTGCAGAATACGGTCAGAGGGAAAATACCCGCCGTGAGCATGCAGCGCTGATACGTCAGCACTATCAGTATCGTGAATTTGCCTGGCCCTGGACATTTCGCCTTACCCGTCTTTTATATACCCGGAGCTGGATAAGCAACGAACGTCCTGGCCTGCTTTTCGATCTGGCGACAGGGTGGCTTATGCAACATCGTATTATTCTCCCCGGAGCCACTACGCTGACCCGGTTGATTTCAGAGGTAAGGGAAAAGGCGACGTTGCGCCTGTGGAACAAACTGGCACTGATACCGTCAGCCGAACAGCGTTCACAGCTGGAGATGCTGCTGGGGCCAACTGATTGCAGCCGCCTGTCTTTACTGGAATCACTGAAAAAGGGCCCTGTGACCATCAGTGGTCCGGCGTTTAATGAAGCAATTGAACGCTGGAAAACTCTGAACGATTTTGGCCTGCATGCTGAAAACCTGAGTACACTCCCGGCTGTGCGCCTGAAAAATCTCGCACGTTATGCTGGTATGACTTCGGTGTTCAATATTGCCAGGATGTCACCGCAGAAAAGGATGGCGGTTCTGGTTGCCTTTGTCCTTGCATGGGAAACGCTGGCGCTGGATGATGCATTGGACGTTCTGGGGTTCTAAGCGGGAATCCCAGAAAATTCCGTCATTCCGTATGATGAAAATTCAGTCGACTCCTCGCTTGACGTGACGAGCGCCAAAAGCCTGCCGCATCTGCCTGGCGCGCTCGAGCTCATCGCCATGCAAATACATCGACGTCGTGGCGATCGACGCATGGCGTAGGTTGTCGCGCACCGCGGTGAGCTGAGCTCCCCGGGCCAACGCATGGCTGGCATGACTGTGACGCATCCAATGAGGCGTGGCACGGCGCAGCTTTTCGGCGGCGACCGGATGATCGGCCTCAATGGCCTCAGCGGCTTGCGTAAAGAATCTTCGCAACACGCACCAAAGGTGAGGGCCGGTGATGCCGGCATTACCGTCTTCCCCAAGACTGCCCACCAGGGGCGTTTTCGGATTCCACCGTTCCCGGCTGACTGGCAGTTGACGCTGTGCCAAGTATTGGTCCAGCGCCGTATACGCGAGCGGCGGCAAGGCCACCTTACCTGGTTTGCCACCTTTGCCAACCAAATGCAGCCAGTGGTCACCGTGCTCGTCGAGGCGGACATTACCCAGGACGGCGCCGACCAGTTCGCTAGCGCGCAGGCCCGTGGCATAGCCGAAGTCGAGCATGAAGCGCAGGCGTTGTGCTGCCGGCTCGGACCAGCCGTAGGACCATTCCAGGCCGTCTGCAATGGCGCGCAGCAGTAGCCATTCTCCCTCGGTAAAGCCTCGCGCCGTATCCAGTGCGGGCCGCAAGGCGTGACCGCGTACCTTGACGCCGGCGAAAGGGTTGGCCAGCACATAGCGCTGCTCGATGAGCCACCGGAACAGCGCCGAGAGCACCGTCAGCGCATACGCTGCCGAGCGTGCGGACAAGCCGCCCGAGAAGGGGCGCCATTCCACCGAATCGCGTGGTCGAGGTGGCCCCACCCAACGCTCGCGCGGGGTCGGGTGCCGGACAAAGGCCCGGTACGCGATTGCATCGTCCGTGGTCAGGGATGATAGCGCCCGTCCGCGTTCGACGATGGCCCACAGGATTAGCCGCGCAGCCTCCTTGCGATAGGCGCGCTGTGTGGCGACAGTCTCGTGCAGCGCCAGCCAGGCCTGCACGGCCTCGTAGTCGTTGGTCGCATTCAGCGTGCAAGCGTTGCGCGGGGCCCGGAAATTGCCCTGCGAGCCGTCGACTTCGTTCGGCAGACGCAACTGCTCCCACGGCACGATGCCGCTGGGCTGAATAATCGGGATCAGGGCCCGGGCGCGCTCGGTGAGCTGCGGATGTGCGGCAAAGAAAGCCTCGACCTGCCGGGCGCCTGTCATGCCGAGTCCCTCGATGGCTTTCCACCAGCCACGCCGGCGGGGAATGCGCACGGTCAGCGCCGAGAGGGTGTGGATACCGTACGCCTGCAGTGCCCTGACGGTCCTCGGAGACAGCCACTGGTCGATGCTGTCGCTGATCTGGGGCTTCGGCGCCGGCAGCGTGGGCAAGAGCCGGATCGCGCGTTCGACGGCACCCGCGCGCCCCTGTCGCTCTTCGGGGGCGTGCTGGAACACGTCGGCCAGATCCGGCCGGTGGCGGCTGTTGGCGAAAACGATGAGCTGGCGGCGGATATGCCCCAGCATCCCTCGCGCTGATTGACCGGCGGCCTTGCGTGCCGCCAGGTAGTGTTCAACGGCCGCGCGAGAGCTGAGTCCCGCGTACCAGCCGCGCAAGGCAGCCAGCGAATCCGCATCGGGAAAGCCGACTGGGGTAGAACTCGAAGCCGTAGTCTGGCCCGTTTTCATATGGACAGGTTGCGATTCGAAAAGCGAGTAACGCGATAATAACGATTATTTCAGTAGAATCGAAAATGCCCCATGTTTCTACGAAACCTCAAGATAGCAAGAACGGGCCATGAGCAAGAAGAACAAGCTACTCAGCGTCCTATCCGACGCCGAACAGGAGGCCTTGTATGGCCTGCCGGAGTTCGATGATGCGCAGCAGCTGGAATATCTGGCTGTGACAGAAACCGAGTTGGCGCTTGCCAACAGCCGGCCCAGTCTTCATGCCAAGGTCTATTGCCTCTTGCAGATCGGCTACTTCAAGGCCAAGCATGCCTTCTTCAGTTTCGACTGGGACGAAGTCGAGGACGATTGCGCTTTCGTGCTGAGCCGCTATTTCCACGGCGAGGTGTTCGAACCCAAGGCGATCACCAAGCATGAACGCTACACCCAGCGCGAGCAGATCGCCAAACTATTCGGCTACTGGCCGTGGTCGGCCGCCTTCCTGCCGCAGCTCGAGCAGCAGGCCGCACGGACCGTGCGGCGTGACGTAACGCCGGGGTTCGTCGCCGCCGAGCTGATCGTCTGGCTCAATGAGCACAAGATTATCCGGCCCGGCTATACGACCTTGCAAGAGTTGGTCAGCGAAACGCTATCCGCCGAGCGCCGGCGCCTGGGCAATCTGCTGGAGCAAGCGTTGGACGAATCTGCCAAGGCCGCGCTGAGCCAGCTTCTGGTCCGTGATGACACCCTGTCGCAACTGGCGGCGCTCAAGCAGGACGCCAAGAATTTCGGCTGGCGCCAGATGGTCCGCGAGCGCGAAAAGCGCGCCACGCTGGAGCCGCTGCACGCAATCGCCAAGACACTGCTGCCTAAACTCGACGTCTCGCAGCAGAACCTGCTGTACTACGCGAGCCTGGCAAACTTCTACACCGTCCACGACCTGCGCAATCTGAAGGCCGATCAGACCCAACTCTACCTGCTGTGCTATGCCTGGGTACGCTACCGGCAGCTCTCCGACAACCTGGTCGATGCGATGGCGTACCACATGAAGCAGTTGGAGGACGAAAGCAGCGCTGGTGCCAAACAATCCTTTGCCGACGAGCAGGTGCGCCGTCAGCAGGAAACGCCGCGGGTAGGCCGCCTGCTGTCACTCTACGTTGATGATAGCGTGGCCGATCCCACGCCCTTCGGCGAGGTGCGGCAGCGCGCCTACAAGATCATGCCTCGCGATACGCTGCAAACCACGGCGCAGCGTATGAGCGTGAAGCCGGCGAGCAAGCTGGCCTTGCAGTGGCAGGCGGTGGACGGGCTGGCCGACCGCATGCGCCGCCATCTTCGTCCACTGTACGTTGCGCTCGACCTCTCCGGCTCCAATCCAGACAGTCCATGGCTTGCCGCGCTGGCCTGGGCCAAAGGTGTTTTTGCCAAGCAGCAGCGGCTGTCGCAACGGCCACTCGACGAGTGGCCCGCGGCGACACTTCCGAAACGCTTGCGGCCGTACCTGCTGACCTTCGACGCCGACGGTAAACCAACCGGCCTGCACGCTGACCGCTACGAGTTCTGGCTGTACCGCCAGATCAGGAAGCGTCTCCAATCGGGTGAACTCTACCTCGACGACAGCCTGCAACACCGGCACTTCTCAGATGAACTGGTTGAGATGGACAGGAAGATCGATGTGCTCGCAAAAATGGAGATCCCCTTCCTGCAGCAACCCGTCCATGCCCAACTCGATGCGCTGACTGCCGAACTGCGCACGCAGTGGCTGGCGTTCAACCGCGAGCTGAAACAGGGCAAGCTGACGCACCTCGAATACAACAAGGACACGCAGAAACTGACCTGGCGCAAGCCCAAGAGCGAGAATGAGAAAGCGCGCGAAAAGGCATTCTACGAGAAGCTTCCGTTCTGCGACGTGGCCGACGTGTTTCGCTTCGTCAACGACGAGTGCAAGTTTCTGTCGGCGTTCACGCCCATGCAGCCGCGCTACGCGAAGAAGGTCGCCGACGCTGACAGCCTGATGGCGGTCATCATCGCGCAAGCGATGAACCACGGCAACCACGTCATGGCGCGCACCAGCGACATCCCGTACCACGTGCTGGATAGCGGCTACCAGCAGTACCTGCGCCAGGCAACGCTGCACGCGGCCAACGACTGCATCAGCAACGCCATCGCCACGCTACCGATCTTCCCATACTACTCGTTCGACCTCGAAACGCTGTACGGTGCCGTCGACGGGCAGAAATTCAGCGTCGAACGGCCGACCGTGAAGGCGCGCTATTCGCGCAAGTACTTCGGGCGCGGCAAGGGCGTGGTCGCCTACACGCTGCTGTGCAACCACATCCCGCTCAACGGCTACCTGATCGGCGCGCACGACTACGAGGCCCACCACGTGTTCGACATCTGGTATCGCAACACGTCGGACATCATGCCGACCGCGATCACCGGCGACATGCACAGCGTCAACAAGGCCAACTTCGCCATCCTGCATTGGTTTGGCCGGCGGTTCGAGCCGCGCTTCACCGACCTCAACGCGCAATTGAAAGAACTCTACTGCGCTGACGATCCAGCACAGTATCAGGCGTGCCTGATTCGGCCAGTCGGGAAAATCGACTGCGATCTCATCCATCGCGAGAAGCCGAACATCGACCGGATCGTCGCCACACTCGGGCTGAAGGAAATGACGCAGGGCACGCTGATCCGCAAGCTGTGCACCTACACCACGACGAACCCGACGCGGCGCGCGATCTTCGAGTTCGACAAGCTCATCCGCAGCATCTACACGCTTCGCTACCTGCGCGATCCGCAACTGGAACGCAACGTGCACCGCTCGCAAAATCGCCTCGAGTCCTACCATCAGCTACGCTCGGCCATTGCCCAGGTCGGCGGTAAGAAGGAACTGACCGGTCGCACCGACATTGAAATCGAGATCAGCAACCAGTGCGCACGGCTGATCGCCAACACGATCATTTTCTACAACTCGGCAATCTTGTCGCGGCTGGTGACCAAGTACGAGGCGGCCGGCAACAGCAAGGCGCTGGCACTCATCACAAAAATTTCGCCTGCGGCATGGCGGCACATCCTGCTCAACGGGCACTACACCTTTCAAAGCAGCGGCAAGACGATCGATCTCGATGCGATCGTCGCAGGCCTGGAACTGGAGTGACGGAATTTTCAGCGGTTCCGTGTTAGCAGCAGTGTAAAACTGACCCACCCCAGCGAAGTAAAACTGATCCACCTGGGCTAGTTTGGCGGCCTTTTCGAGGCCGTCGATGTTGACCCAGGAGCAAACCGTGGAAATCAGAGTTCTTGCCCGACAGGGCCACTCCATCCGGCACATCGCCCGCACGTTGGGGGTCTCGCGCAATACCGTGCGCCGCTACCTCCGCGATCCGTCGGTAGCGCGATACCAGCCCCGTGAACCACGCCCCACCAAACTGGGGCCATTTGAATCTTATCTGCGGCAACGGGTCGAGCAGGCCCACCCCATCTGGCTGCCTGCCACCGTCCTGAATCGGGAAATCCGCGCTCAAGGGTATGGCGGCGGTCTCTCGTTATTGCGCGCCTTCCTCGCCACGCTCAAGCCCGCCCGCCGCGAAGCAGGTCCGGCCGTCCGTTTCGAGACCGAGCCCGGACGGCAGTTGCAGGCTGATTTCGTGGTCTTGCGCCGGGCCAGATCCCCCATGTCGGCCTTCGTCGCCACGCTGGGATACAGCCGCATGACGTTTGTCACCTTCGTACCGGACGAATCCTTCGAGTCCGTGCGGGACTCCCTGTTGCTGGCTTTTGACTATCTGGGCGGTGTGCCCCGCGAGGTGTTGTTCGACAACATGAAGACCGTGGTGCTGGAACGCGATGCCTACGGTGACGGCAAGCACCGTTTTCACCCCGGCTTGCTTCAACTGGCCGATGACCTGGGGTTCCGGATCCGGCTGTGTCGCCCGTATCGGGCCCAGACCAAAGGCAAGGTCGAGCGCTTCAATCGCTACTTCCGCGAGAGCTTCTACAACCCGTTGCTGACCCGGATGAAGGGCACGGGGCTGCTGCTCGATTGTGCTGCTGCCAACCGACGCGTCCGTGACTGGTTGGCAGACGAGGCGAATGTGCGGGTCCACGCCACCCTGAACGAGCGCCCCATCGACCGTTGGCGGCAGGAGCGGGAACACCTGCAACCCTTGCCATCCCGTGTGCGGCGCGACGAGGCCCCCCTGCTGGATAACAGTCTCCGCCCGGTACCACTGGAATCTCTCCAGCACCCACTGTCTGTCTATGACGCAATTGGGGAGGCCTGCCGATGAACCTCCAGCATGAGCGGATCGACGCCCTGTGCCAGCAACTCAAACTCGAACGGGTGGCAACGCATTACCCCGTCCTGGCGCAGCAGGCGGTGCGCGAGGACTTCAGCTTCACCGACTTCCTGGAACACCTGTTGCGGCATGAAGCGGGGTGTCGCCAGCAGCGCAGCCGCGAACTGCTGACGCGGATGGCTTGCTTCCCGGGCATCAAGACCCTGGAGGACTATGACTTCAGCTTCAACCCCGGCGTGCCCAAGGCACTGGTGCAGGAGCTGGGCAGTCTGGCGTTTGTCGAACGGGCCGAGAACGTGGTGCTGATCGGACCCTCTGGCATCGGCAAGACCCACCTCGCCATCGCCTTGGGTTACAAGGCCGCGCAAGCCGGGGTCAAGACACGCTTCATCACGGCAGCCGACCTGATGCTGCAACTGAGCACGGCGCAGCGACAAGGGCGGCTGAAGGAATACTTCAACCGCGCCATCCTCGGTCCACGGCTGCTGGTGATCGATGAGATCGGCTACCTGCCTTTCGGACGCGAGGAAGCGAACCTGTTCTTTCAGGTGGTGGCGAAGCGCTATGAGAAAGGGGCGATGATCCTGACCTCGAACCTGCCGTTCAGCCAGTGGGCCGACGCGTTTGCCGGCGATACCACCCTGACAGCCGCGATGCTGGATCGGCTGCTGCACCATGCCCATATCCTGACCCTGAGCGGCGAAAGCTACCGCTTGAAGGACAAGAGGAAGGCGGGAGTGGTCAGGAAAAATTCCAAACCCGAATGATCCAGGTGGGTCAGTATTACTTTGGTGATTCAGGGGTAAAGTGGGTCAGTTTTCAGTTGGTGTTGACACCGGCGTACCCTCGGTGCTATCTTCGCGCCCCAATAGTCGGGGCTTGGCCAGGACTTCCTGAGGCCGTCCGTAACGTGGATGCCGAGGTCAGGCGAGGTGGCCGACCCATGAACGCCGACCTGATTCGTTTTTCAATAGCGCTGGACGTTGTGGTGCCAGGGACTTACCAACCCGATGTGTGCCCATCCGGGGCAGTTACAGCCGTTACAGCCTCTGGAGAGGGAGCGGCTTGCCGCTCGGTGATAATCCCAGCTGTAGCGGCCTGATTACATCCGGCCGCTACACCTAGCTCCACCTTCAAACAAGGAATATCGTTGATGTCACTGTATCGCCGTCTAGTTCTGCTGTCTTGTCTCTCATGGCCGCTGGCTGGCTTTTCTGCCACCGCGCTGACCAACCTCGTCGCGGAACCATTCGCTAAACTCGAACAGGACTTTGGCGGCTCCATCGGTGTGTACGCGATGGATACCGGCTCAGGCGCAACTGTAAGTTACCGCGCTGAGGAGCGCTTCCCACTGTGCAGCTCATTCAAGGGCTTTCTTGCTGCCGCTGTGCTGGCTCGCAGCCAGCAGCAGGCCGGCTTGCTGGACACACCCATCCGTTACGGCAAAAATGCGCTGGTTCCGTGGTCACCCATCTCGGAAAAATATCTGACAACAGGCATGACGGTGGCGGAGCTGTCCGCGGCCGCCGTGCAATACAGTGATAACGCCGCCGCCAATTTGTTGCTGAAGGAGTTGGGCGGCCCGGCCGGGCTGACGGCCTTCATGCGCTCTATCGGCGATACCACGTTCCGTCTGGACCGCTGGGAGCTGGAGCTGAACTCCGCCATCCCAGGCGATGCGCGCGATACCTCATCGCCGCGCGCCGTGACGGAAAGCTTACAAAAACTGACACTGGGCTCTGCACTGGCTGCGCCGCAGCGGCAGCAGTTTGTTGATTGGCTAAAGGGAAACACGACCGGCAACCACCGCATCCGCGCGGCGGTGCCGGCAGACTGGGCAGTCGGAGACAAAACCGGAACCTGCGGAGTGTATGGCACGGCAAATGACTATGCCGTCGTCTGGCCCACTGGGCGCGCACCTATTGTGTTGGCCGTCTACACCCGGGCGCCTAACAAGGATGACAAGCACAGCGAGGCCGTCATCGCCGCTGCGGCTAGACTCGCGCTCGAGGGATTGGGCGTCAACGGGCAGTAAGGCTCTGAAAATCATCTATTGGCCCACCACCGCCGCCCTTGCGGGCGGCATGGATTACCAACCACTGTCACATTTAGGCTAGGAGTCTGCGCGGCAGAGCCGTGTGACCGGTTTTCTGTAGAGCACTGACGATGGCGGCGGCGCTCTCTGCAATTGGCAAGGCGTCGGCGCCAAGGATACCAATCTTGCGGCGCGCGGCGTGTTATGACGACTGGGGTGCATTTGAGCCGCCCCATTTAACCTTCGCCCTCACAGATACGCCATTCGCCTCAGATTTAGCGCCATGCAGACGAGCTTCCACTCGGCTTGCACCTTGTCCAGGCCCCTCATGCTGAACTGACGCAATCCCATCACCGCCTTGATCCAACCATTCGGAGCCTCCACGATCGACTTGCGCCGGCGGTAAGCTGCATCGCCTTGCTCCGTTTTCAATTTCGCCGCAATCGCCGCCGTATGCGGATGGGTCTTGGCATTGACCTTGGCATCTTCACGTCCCTCGCGGCCGAGGGCAACGATGACATCGCCGTGGTGATCGGCGACCTTTGCCAGAACAGCCTCACTACGGAATCCCGCATCCGCCAGCGTCTGGGCCGGCATTTCTCCGGTGTTGGCCTGAACTGCTGCCAGCATGCCCAGCAGCGCCTGACTGTCCGCGGCGCAGTTGGTCAACTCCGCCGCCACGATGATCTGGTGCTCGGCATCGACCGCTGTGTACCCGTTGTAGCTCTGCTCGGAGCCACCACCGGCGTGTTTCATGATCCGGCTGTCCGGATCGGTGAAGCTTTCCTGATCACGGTCATCCGGCACACCAAACTCGCGTTTGTACGAGCCACCGCCCTTGTCCGAGCCATCCGGATGGCGAGGCCGGCGGCCATCGTCTTCGCTGCGCCCCCGGGCCTGGTCCGCTTCACGCTGGCGCGCTTCCAGGCGCGCCTTTGCCGCCTGGATCGCCTCCAGGCGCTTCTCGCGGCGAGAAATCTCGGCAGGAATGTCCAGCTCCGGCTCGTTACGCTCCTGGTCGTCGGTAGCCTTGGCGCGATCAAGCAGCGCCTTGATCTCGCAATGCAATTCGTCCTCGGCCGGCTTCATGCGCTTATAGCTCATCGCCTTGTGGCGGCTGGCGTTGGCTTTTACCTTGGTGCCGTCGACCGCGATCGTGCCAAGCTTCACCAGCCCACATTCGCGCGCCAGTTGCACCACCTGAACGAACAAATTCTCAAGCTCGGTCAGGTGTAGGGCACGGAAGTCACTCAGCGTGCGGTGGGCCGGGAAGTTTCCAGCGGCCAGCACACGCAACGCGACATCCTCGTACAGCTTCCTGGCTAGTTTGCGCGAAGAGAAGACGCCGCTCGCGTAACCATAGATCAGCACTTTGACCATCATCGCCGGATGAAACGGCTGATTGCCCGGACCACCGCCGGCATACCGGGCGTGGAATGCGCTCAAGTCCAGCGTATCGACAGTCTCGCTGATGAAGTAGGCAAGATGCCCTTCAGGTAGCCACTCTCCCAGAGAAGGGGGCAGCAGATAGGATTGGTCGGGTCGGTAAGGAAGGTAACTGGCAGCCATCCCCGTATCGTCCTCGATCTTCCGCCGATTTGGCTTCTGCCGCGCAGGCTCCTAGGCCACCGTAGCTAAACATACGAGAAAAACCGCTTCTTGAGCGCTCTCTGAGACCACCTTGCCGACAACGCAGAAACGGTTGCGGAAAAATCGGCGTTTCCGGCGTACGCCACCCGACCTGGACGAACTATTGCGGACCTGGAACTGGAGTAGCGGAATTCCCCGGGGTTTCAGCGTCGCGCCACAGCGCCTCAGATAGATGCGGTAGCCTTTGGCGGGTCGTCATGCCGCGGACCACCCCCCCAAAAAATTCCACAATGCGGAATGGCGGAATTTTCTGGGGTTCCCGCTTACCCCCCCATTCAGCGTGCAAGCGTTGCGCGGGGCCCGGAAATTGCCCTGCGAGCCGTCGACTTCGTTCGGCAGACGCAACTGCTCCCACGGCACGATGCCGCTGGGCTGAATAATCGGGATCAGGGCCCGGGCGCGCTCGGTGAGCTGCGGATGTGCGGCAAAGAAAGCCTCGACCTGCCGGGCGCCTGTCATGCCGAGTCCCTCGATGGCTTTCCACCAGCCACGCCGGCGGGGAATGCGCACGGTCAGCGCCGAGAGGGTGTGGATACCGTACGCCTGCAGTGCCCTGACGGTCCTCGGAGACAGCCACTGGTCGATGCTGTCGCTGATCTGGGGCTTCGGCGCCGGCAGCGTGGGCAAGAGCCGGATCGCGCGTTCGACGGCACCCGCGCGCCCCTGTCGCTCTTCGGGGGCGTGCTGGAACACGTCGGCCAGATCCGGCCGGTGGCGGCTGTTGGCGAAAACGATGAGCTGGCGGCGGATATGCCCCAGCATCCCTCGCGCTGATTGACCGGCGGCCTTGCGTGCCGCCAGGTAGTGTTCAACGGCCGCGCGAGAGCTGAGTCCCGCGTACCAGCCGCGCAAGGCAGCCAGCGAATCCGCATCGGGAAAGCCGACTGGGGTAGAACTCGAAGCCGTAGTCTGGCCCGTTTTCATATGGACAGGTTGCGATTCGAAAAGCGAGTAACGCGATAATAACGATTATTTCAGTAGAATCGAAAATGCCCCATGTTTCTACGAAACCTCAAGATAGCAAGAACGGGCCATGAGCAAGAAGAACAAGCTACTCAGCGTCCTATCCGACGCCGAACAGGAGGCCTTGTATGGCCTGCCGGAGTTCGATGATGCGCAGCAGCTGGAATATCTGGCTGTGACAGAAACCGAGTTGGCGCTTGCCAACAGCCGGCCCAGTCTTCATGCCAAGGTCTATTGCCTCTTGCAGATCGGCTACTTCAAGGCCAAGCATGCCTTCTTCAGTTTCGACTGGGACGAAGTCGAGGACGATTGCGCTTTCGTGCTGAGCCGCTATTTCCACGGCGAGGTGTTCGAACCCAAGGCGATCACCAAGCATGAACGCTACACCCAGCGCGAGCAGATCGCCAAACTATTCGGCTACTGGCCGTGGTCGGCCGCCTTCCTGCCGCAGCTCGAGCAGCAGGCCGCACGGACCGTGCGGCGTGACGTAACGCCGGGGTTCGTCGCCGCCGAGCTGATCGTCTGGCTCAATGAGCACAAGATTATCCGGCCCGGCTATACGACCTTGCAAGAGTTGGTCAGCGAAACGCTATCCGCCGAGCGCCGGCGCCTGGGCAATCTGCTGGAGCAAGCGTTGGACGAATCTGCCAAGGCCGCGCTGAGCCAGCTTCTGGTCCGTGATGACACCCTGTCGCAACTGGCGGCGCTCAAGCAGGACGCCAAGAATTTCGGCTGGCGCCAGATGGTCCGCGAGCGCGAAAAGCGCGCCACGCTGGAGCCGCTGCACGCAATCGCCAAGACACTGCTGCCTAAACTCGACGTCTCGCAGCAGAACCTGCTGTACTACGCGAGCCTGGCAAACTTCTACACCGTCCACGACCTGCGCAATCTGAAGGCCGATCAGACCCAACTCTACCTGCTGTGCTATGCCTGGGTACGCTACCGGCAGCTCTCCGACAACCTGGTCGATGCGATGGCGTACCACATGAAGCAGTTGGAGGACGAAAGCAGCGCTGGTGCCAAACAATCCTTTGCCGACGAGCAGGTGCGCCGTCAGCAGGAAACGCCGCGGGTAGGCCGCCTGCTGTCACTCTACGTTGATGATAGCGTGGCCGATCCCACGCCCTTCGGCGAGGTGCGGCAGCGCGCCTACAAGATCATGCCTCGCGATACGCTGCAAACCACGGCGCAGCGTATGAGCGTGAAGCCGGCGAGCAAGCTGGCCTTGCAGTGGCAGGCGGTGGACGGGCTGGCCGACCGCATGCGCCGCCATCTTCGTCCACTGTACGTTGCGCTCGACCTCTCCGGCTCCAATCCAGACAGTCCATGGCTTGCCGCGCTGGCCTGGGCCAAAGGTGTTTTTGCCAAGCAGCAGCGGCTGTCGCAACGGCCACTCGACGAGTGGCCCGCGGCGACACTTCCGAAACGCTTGCGGCCGTACCTGCTGACCTTCGACGCCGACGGTAAACCAACCGGCCTGCACGCTGACCGCTACGAGTTCTGGCTGTACCGCCAGATCAGGAAGCGTCTCCAATCGGGTGAACTCTACCTCGACGACAGCCTGCAACACCGGCACTTCTCAGATGAACTGGTTGAGATGGACAGGAAGATCGATGTGCTCGCAAAAATGGAGATCCCCTTCCTGCAGCAACCCGTCCATGCCCAACTCGATGCGCTGACTGCCGAACTGCGCACGCAGTGGCTGGCGTTCAACCGCGAGCTGAAACAGGGCAAGCTGACGCACCTCGAATACAACAAGGACACGCAGAAACTGACCTGGCGCAAGCCCAAGAGCGAGAATGAGAAAGCGCGCGAAAAGGCATTCTACGAGAAGCTTCCGTTCTGCGACGTGGCCGACGTGTTTCGCTTCGTCAACGACGAGTGCAAGTTTCTGTCGGCGTTCACGCCCATGCAGCCGCGCTACGCGAAGAAGGTCGCCGACGCTGACAGCCTGATGGCGGTCATCATCGCGCAAGCGATGAACCACGGCAACCACGTCATGGCGCGCACCAGCGACATCCCGTACCACGTGCTGGATAGCGGCTACCAGCAGTACCTGCGCCAGGCAACGCTGCACGCGGCCAACGACTGCATCAGCAACGCCATCGCCACGCTACCGATCTTCCCATACTACTCGTTCGACCTCGAAACGCTGTACGGTGCCGTCGACGGGCAGAAATTCAGCGTCGAACGGCCGACCGTGAAGGCGCGCTATTCGCGCAAGTACTTCGGGCGCGGCAAGGGCGTGGTCGCCTACACGCTGCTGTGCAACCACATCCCGCTCAACGGCTACCTGATCGGCGCGCACGACTACGAGGCCCACCACGTGTTCGACATCTGGTATCGCAACACGTCGGACATCATGCCGACCGCGATCACCGGCGACATGCACAGCGTCAACAAGGCCAACTTCGCCATCCTGCATTGGTTTGGCCGGCGGTTCGAGCCGCGCTTCACCGACCTCAACGCGCAATTGAAAGAACTCTACTGCGCTGACGATCCAGCACAGTATCAGGCGTGCCTGATTCGGCCAGTCGGGAAAATCGACTGCGATCTCATCCATCGCGAGAAGCCGAACATCGACCGGATCGTCGCCACACTCGGGCTGAAGGAAATGACGCAGGGCACGCTGATCCGCAAGCTGTGCACCTACACCACGACGAACCCGACGCGGCGCGCGATCTTCGAGTTCGACAAGCTCATCCGCAGCATCTACACGCTTCGCTACCTGCGCGATCCGCAACTGGAACGCAACGTGCACCGCTCGCAAAATCGCCTCGAGTCCTACCATCAGCTACGCTCGGCCATTGCCCAGGTCGGCGGTAAGAAGGAACTGACCGGTCGCACCGACATTGAAATCGAGATCAGCAACCAGTGCGCACGGCTGATCGCCAACACGATCATTTTCTACAACTCGGCAATCTTGTCGCGGCTGGTGACCAAGTACGAGGCGGCCGGCAACAGCAAGGCGCTGGCACTCATCACAAAAATTTCGCCTGCGGCATGGCGGCACATCCTGCTCAACGGGCACTACACCTTTCAAAGCAGCGGCAAGACGATCGATCTCGATGCGATCGTCGCAGGCCTGGAACTGGAGTGACGGAATTTTCAGCGGTTCCGTGTTAGCAGCAGTGTAAAACTGACCCACCCCAGCGAAGTAAAACTGATCCACCTGGGCTAGTTTGGCGGCCTTTTCGAGGCCGTCGATGTTGACCCAGGAGCAAACCGTGGAAATCAGAGTTCTTGCCCGACAGGGCCACTCCATCCGGCACATCGCCCGCACGTTGGGGGTCTCGCGCAATACCGTGCGCCGCTACCTCCGCGATCCGTCGGTAGCGCGATACCAGCCCCGTGAACCACGCCCCACCAAACTGGGGCCATTTGAATCTTATCTGCGGCAACGGGTCGAGCAGGCCCACCCCATCTGGCTGCCTGCCACCGTCCTGAATCGGGAAATCCGCGCTCAAGGGTATGGCGGCGGTCTCTCGTTATTGCGCGCCTTCCTCGCCACGCTCAAGCCCGCCCGCCGCGAAGCAGGTCCGGCCGTCCGTTTCGAGACCGAGCCCGGACGGCAGTTGCAGGCTGATTTCGTGGTCTTGCGCCGGGCCAGATCCCCCATGTCGGCCTTCGTCGCCACGCTGGGATACAGCCGCATGACGTTTGTCACCTTCGTACCGGACGAATCCTTCGAGTCCGTGCGGGACTCCCTGTTGCTGGCTTTTGACTATCTGGGCGGTGTGCCCCGCGAGGTGTTGTTCGACAACATGAAGACCGTGGTGCTGGAACGCGATGCCTACGGTGACGGCAAGCACCGTTTTCACCCCGGCTTGCTTCAACTGGCCGATGACCTGGGGTTCCGGATCCGGCTGTGTCGCCCGTATCGGGCCCAGACCAAAGGCAAGGTCGAGCGCTTCAATCGCTACTTCCGCGAGAGCTTCTACAACCCGTTGCTGACCCGGATGAAGGGCACGGGGCTGCTGCTCGATTGTGCTGCTGCCAACCGACGCGTCCGTGACTGGTTGGCAGACGAGGCGAATGTGCGGGTCCACGCCACCCTGAACGAGCGCCCCATCGACCGTTGGCGGCAGGAGCGGGAACACCTGCAACCCTTGCCATCCCGTGTGCGGCGCGACGAGGCCCCCCTGCTGGATAACAGTCTCCGCCCGGTACCACTGGAATCTCTCCAGCACCCACTGTCTGTCTATGACGCAATTGGGGAGGCCTGCCGATGAACCTCCAGCATGAGCGGATCGACGCCCTGTGCCAGCAACTCAAACTCGAACGGGTGGCAACGCATTACCCCGTCCTGGCGCAGCAGGCGGTGCGCGAGGACTTCAGCTTCACCGACTTCCTGGAACACCTGTTGCGGCATGAAGCGGGGTGTCGCCAGCAGCGCAGCCGCGAACTGCTGACGCGGATGGCTTGCTTCCCGGGCATCAAGACCCTGGAGGACTATGACTTCAGCTTCAACCCCGGCGTGCCCAAGGCACTGGTGCAGGAGCTGGGCAGTCTGGCGTTTGTCGAACGGGCCGAGAACGTGGTGCTGATCGGACCCTCTGGCATCGGCAAGACCCACCTCGCCATCGCCTTGGGTTACAAGGCCGCGCAAGCCGGGGTCAAGACACGCTTCATCACGGCAGCCGACCTGATGCTGCAACTGAGCACGGCGCAGCGACAAGGGCGGCTGAAGGAATACTTCAACCGCGCCATCCTCGGTCCACGGCTGCTGGTGATCGATGAGATCGGCTACCTGCCTTTCGGACGCGAGGAAGCGAACCTGTTCTTTCAGGTGGTGGCGAAGCGCTATGAGAAAGGGGCGATGATCCTGACCTCGAACCTGCCGTTCAGCCAGTGGGCCGACGCGTTTGCCGGCGATACCACCCTGACAGCCGCGATGCTGGATCGGCTGCTGCACCATGCCCATATCCTGACCCTGAGCGGCGAAAGCTACCGCTTGAAGGACAAGAGGAAGGCGGGAGTGGTCAGGAAAAATTCCAAACCCGAATGATCCAGGTGGGTCAGTATTACTTTGGTGATTCAGGGGTAAAGTGGGTCAGTTTTCAGTTGGTGTTGACACCGGCGTACCCTCGGTGCTATCTTCGCGCCCCAATAGTCGGGGCTTGGCCAGGACTTCCTGAGGCCGTCCGTAACGTGGATGCCGAGGTCAGGCGAGGTGGCCGACCCATGAACGCCGACCTGATTCGTTTTTCAATAGCGCTGGACGTTGTGGTGCCAGGGACTTACCAACCCGATGTGTGCCCATCCGGGGCAGTTACAGCCGTTACAGCCTCTGGAGAGGGAGCGGCTTGCCGCTCGGTGATAATCCCAGCTGTAGCGGCCTGATTACATCCGGCCGCTACACCTAGCTCCACCTTCAAACAAGGAATATCGTTGATGTCACTGTATCGCCGTCTAGTTCTGCTGTCTTGTCTCTCATGGCCGCTGGCTGGCTTTTCTGCCACCGCGCTGACCAACCTCGTCGCGGAACCATTCGCTAAACTCGAACAGGACTTTGGCGGCTCCATCGGTGTGTACGCGATGGATACCGGCTCAGGCGCAACTGTAAGTTACCGCGCTGAGGAGCGCTTCCCACTGTGCAGCTCATTCAAGGGCTTTCTTGCTGCCGCTGTGCTGGCTCGCAGCCAGCAGCAGGCCGGCTTGCTGGACACACCCATCCGTTACGGCAAAAATGCGCTGGTTCCGTGGTCACCCATCTCGGAAAAATATCTGACAACAGGCATGACGGTGGCGGAGCTGTCCGCGGCCGCCGTGCAATACAGTGATAACGCCGCCGCCAATTTGTTGCTGAAGGAGTTGGGCGGCCCGGCCGGGCTGACGGCCTTCATGCGCTCTATCGGCGATACCACGTTCCGTCTGGACCGCTGGGAGCTGGAGCTGAACTCCGCCATCCCAGGCGATGCGCGCGATACCTCATCGCCGCGCGCCGTGACGGAAAGCTTACAAAAACTGACACTGGGCTCTGCACTGGCTGCGCCGCAGCGGCAGCAGTTTGTTGATTGGCTAAAGGGAAACACGACCGGCAACCACCGCATCCGCGCGGCGGTGCCGGCAGACTGGGCAGTCGGAGACAAAACCGGAACCTGCGGAGTGTATGGCACGGCAAATGACTATGCCGTCGTCTGGCCCACTGGGCGCGCACCTATTGTGTTGGCCGTCTACACCCGGGCGCCTAACAAGGATGACAAGCACAGCGAGGCCGTCATCGCCGCTGCGGCTAGACTCGCGCTCGAGGGATTGGGCGTCAACGGGCAGTAAGGCTCTGAAAATCATCTATTGGCCCACCACCGCCGCCCTTGCGGGCGGCATGGATTACCAACCACTGTCACATTTAGGCTAGGAGTCTGCGCGGCAGAGCCGTGTGACCGGTTTTCTGTAGAGCACTGACGATGGCGGCGGCGCTCTCTGCAATTGGCAAGGCGTCGGCGCCAAGGATACCAATCTTGCGGCGCGCGGCGTGTTATGACGACTGGGGTGCATTTGAGCCGCCCCATTTAACCTTCGCCCTCACAGATACGCCATTCGCCTCAGATTTAGCGCCATGCAGACGAGCTTCCACTCGGCTTGCACCTTGTCCAGGCCCCTCATGCTGAACTGACGCAATCCCATCACCGCCTTGATCCAACCATTCGGAGCCTCCACGATCGACTTGCGCCGGCGGTAAGCTGCATCGCCTTGCTCCGTTTTCAATTTCGCCGCAATCGCCGCCGTATGCGGATGGGTCTTGGCATTGACCTTGGCATCTTCACGTCCCTCGCGGCCGAGGGCAACGATGACATCGCCGTGGTGATCGGCGACCTTTGCCAGAACAGCCTCACTACGGAATCCCGCATCCGCCAGCGTCTGGGCCGGCATTTCTCCGGTGTTGGCCTGAACTGCTGCCAGCATGCCCAGCAGCGCCTGACTGTCCGCGGCGCAGTTGGTCAACTCCGCCGCCACGATGATCTGGTGCTCGGCATCGACCGCTGTGTACCCGTTGTAGCTCTGCTCGGAGCCACCACCGGCGTGTTTCATGATCCGGCTGTCCGGATCGGTGAAGCTTTCCTGATCACGGTCATCCGGCACACCAAACTCGCGTTTGTACGAGCCACCGCCCTTGTCCGAGCCATCCGGATGGCGAGGCCGGCGGCCATCGTCTTCGCTGCGCCCCCGGGCCTGGTCCGCTTCACGCTGGCGCGCTTCCAGGCGCGCCTTTGCCGCCTGGATCGCCTCCAGGCGCTTCTCGCGGCGAGAAATCTCGGCAGGAATGTCCAGCTCCGGCTCGTTACGCTCCTGGTCGTCGGTAGCCTTGGCGCGATCAAGCAGCGCCTTGATCTCGCAATGCAATTCGTCCTCGGCCGGCTTCATGCGCTTATAGCTCATCGCCTTGTGGCGGCTGGCGTTGGCTTTTACCTTGGTGCCGTCGACCGCGATCGTGCCAAGCTTCACCAGCCCACATTCGCGCGCCAGTTGCACCACCTGAACGAACAAATTCTCAAGCTCGGTCAGGTGTAGGGCACGGAAGTCACTCAGCGTGCGGTGGGCCGGGAAGTTTCCAGCGGCCAGCACACGCAACGCGACATCCTCGTACAGCTTCCTGGCTAGTTTGCGCGAAGAGAAGACGCCGCTCGCGTAACCATAGATCAGCACTTTGACCATCATCGCCGGATGAAACGGCTGATTGCCCGGACCACCGCCGGCATACCGGGCGTGGAATGCGCTCAAGTCCAGCGTATCGACAGTCTCGCTGATGAAGTAGGCAAGATGCCCTTCAGGTAGCCACTCTCCCAGAGAAGGGGGCAGCAGATAGGATTGGTCGGGTCGGTAAGGAAGGTAACTGGCAGCCATCCCCGTATCGTCCTCGATCTTCCGCCGATTTGGCTTCTGCCGCGCAGGCTCCTAGGCCACCGTAGCTAAACATACGAGAAAAACCGCTTCTTGAGCGCTCTCTGAGACCACCTTGCCGACAACGCAGAAACGGTTGCGGAAAAATCGGCGTTTCCGGCGTACGCCACCCGACCTGGACGAACTATTGCGGACCTGGAACTGGAGTAGCGGAATTCCCCGGGGTTTCAGCGTCGCGCCACAGCGCCTCAGATAGATGCGGTAGCCTTTGGCGGGTCGTCATGCCGCGGACCACCCCCCCAAAAAATTCCACAATGCGGAATGGCGGAATTTTCTGGGGTTCCCGCTTACCCCCCCATTCAGCGTGCAAGCGTTGCGCGGGGCCCGGAAATTGCCCTGCGAGCCGTCGACTTCGTTCGGCAGACGCAACTGCTCCCACGGCACGATGCCGCTGGGCTGAATAATCGGGATCAGGGCCCGGGCGCGCTCGGTGAGCTGCGGATGTGCGGCAAAGAAAGCCTCGACCTGCCGGGCGCCTGTCATGCCGAGTCCCTCGATGGCTTTCCACCAGCCACGCCGGCGGGGAATGCGCACGGTCAGCGCCGAGAGGGTGTGGATACCGTACGCCTGCAGTGCCCTGACGGTCCTCGGAGACAGCCACTGGTCGATGCTGTCGCTGATCTGGGGCTTCGGCGCCGGCAGCGTGGGCAAGAGCCGGATCGCGCGTTCGACGGCACCCGCGCGCCCCTGTCGCTCTTCGGGGGCGTGCTGGAACACGTCGGCCAGATCCGGCCGGTGGCGGCTGTTGGCGAAAACGATGAGCTGGCGGCGGATATGCCCCAGCATCCCTCGCGCTGATTGACCGGCGGCCTTGCGTGCCGCCAGGTAGTGTTCAACGGCCGCGCGAGAGCTGAGTCCCGCGTACCAGCCGCGCAAGGCAGCCAGCGAATCCGCATCGGGAAAGCCGACTGGGGTAGAACTCGAAGCCGTAGTCTGGCCCGTTTTCATATGGACAGGTTGCGATTCGAAAAGCGAGTAACGCGATAATAACGATTATTTCAGTAGAATCGAAAATGCCCCATGTTTCTACGAAACCTCAAGATAGCAAGAACGGGCCATGAGCAAGAAGAACAAGCTACTCAGCGTCCTATCCGACGCCGAACAGGAGGCCTTGTATGGCCTGCCGGAGTTCGATGATGCGCAGCAGCTGGAATATCTGGCTGTGACAGAAACCGAGTTGGCGCTTGCCAACAGCCGGCCCAGTCTTCATGCCAAGGTCTATTGCCTCTTGCAGATCGGCTACTTCAAGGCCAAGCATGCCTTCTTCAGTTTCGACTGGGACGAAGTCGAGGACGATTGCGCTTTCGTGCTGAGCCGCTATTTCCACGGCGAGGTGTTCGAACCCAAGGCGATCACCAAGCATGAACGCTACACCCAGCGCGAGCAGATCGCCAAACTATTCGGCTACTGGCCGTGGTCGGCCGCCTTCCTGCCGCAGCTCGAGCAGCAGGCCGCACGGACCGTGCGGCGTGACGTAACGCCGGGGTTCGTCGCCGCCGAGCTGATCGTCTGGCTCAATGAGCACAAGATTATCCGGCCCGGCTATACGACCTTGCAAGAGTTGGTCAGCGAAACGCTATCCGCCGAGCGCCGGCGCCTGGGCAATCTGCTGGAGCAAGCGTTGGACGAATCTGCCAAGGCCGCGCTGAGCCAGCTTCTGGTCCGTGATGACACCCTGTCGCAACTGGCGGCGCTCAAGCAGGACGCCAAGAATTTCGGCTGGCGCCAGATGGTCCGCGAGCGCGAAAAGCGCGCCACGCTGGAGCCGCTGCACGCAATCGCCAAGACACTGCTGCCTAAACTCGACGTCTCGCAGCAGAACCTGCTGTACTACGCGAGCCTGGCAAACTTCTACACCGTCCACGACCTGCGCAATCTGAAGGCCGATCAGACCCAACTCTACCTGCTGTGCTATGCCTGGGTACGCTACCGGCAGCTCTCCGACAACCTGGTCGATGCGATGGCGTACCACATGAAGCAGTTGGAGGACGAAAGCAGCGCTGGTGCCAAACAATCCTTTGCCGACGAGCAGGTGCGCCGTCAGCAGGAAACGCCGCGGGTAGGCCGCCTGCTGTCACTCTACGTTGATGATAGCGTGGCCGATCCCACGCCCTTCGGCGAGGTGCGGCAGCGCGCCTACAAGATCATGCCTCGCGATACGCTGCAAACCACGGCGCAGCGTATGAGCGTGAAGCCGGCGAGCAAGCTGGCCTTGCAGTGGCAGGCGGTGGACGGGCTGGCCGACCGCATGCGCCGCCATCTTCGTCCACTGTACGTTGCGCTCGACCTCTCCGGCTCCAATCCAGACAGTCCATGGCTTGCCGCGCTGGCCTGGGCCAAAGGTGTTTTTGCCAAGCAGCAGCGGCTGTCGCAACGGCCACTCGACGAGTGGCCCGCGGCGACACTTCCGAAACGCTTGCGGCCGTACCTGCTGACCTTCGACGCCGACGGTAAACCAACCGGCCTGCACGCTGACCGCTACGAGTTCTGGCTGTACCGCCAGATCAGGAAGCGTCTCCAATCGGGTGAACTCTACCTCGACGACAGCCTGCAACACCGGCACTTCTCAGATGAACTGGTTGAGATGGACAGGAAGATCGATGTGCTCGCAAAAATGGAGATCCCCTTCCTGCAGCAACCCGTCCATGCCCAACTCGATGCGCTGACTGCCGAACTGCGCACGCAGTGGCTGGCGTTCAACCGCGAGCTGAAACAGGGCAAGCTGACGCACCTCGAATACAACAAGGACACGCAGAAACTGACCTGGCGCAAGCCCAAGAGCGAGAATGAGAAAGCGCGCGAAAAGGCATTCTACGAGAAGCTTCCGTTCTGCGACGTGGCCGACGTGTTTCGCTTCGTCAACGACGAGTGCAAGTTTCTGTCGGCGTTCACGCCCATGCAGCCGCGCTACGCGAAGAAGGTCGCCGACGCTGACAGCCTGATGGCGGTCATCATCGCGCAAGCGATGAACCACGGCAACCACGTCATGGCGCGCACCAGCGACATCCCGTACCACGTGCTGGATAGCGGCTACCAGCAGTACCTGCGCCAGGCAACGCTGCACGCGGCCAACGACTGCATCAGCAACGCCATCGCCACGCTACCGATCTTCCCATACTACTCGTTCGACCTCGAAACGCTGTACGGTGCCGTCGACGGGCAGAAATTCAGCGTCGAACGGCCGACCGTGAAGGCGCGCTATTCGCGCAAGTACTTCGGGCGCGGCAAGGGCGTGGTCGCCTACACGCTGCTGTGCAACCACATCCCGCTCAACGGCTACCTGATCGGCGCGCACGACTACGAGGCCCACCACGTGTTCGACATCTGGTATCGCAACACGTCGGACATCATGCCGACCGCGATCACCGGCGACATGCACAGCGTCAACAAGGCCAACTTCGCCATCCTGCATTGGTTTGGCCGGCGGTTCGAGCCGCGCTTCACCGACCTCAACGCGCAATTGAAAGAACTCTACTGCGCTGACGATCCAGCACAGTATCAGGCGTGCCTGATTCGGCCAGTCGGGAAAATCGACTGCGATCTCATCCATCGCGAGAAGCCGAACATCGACCGGATCGTCGCCACACTCGGGCTGAAGGAAATGACGCAGGGCACGCTGATCCGCAAGCTGTGCACCTACACCACGACGAACCCGACGCGGCGCGCGATCTTCGAGTTCGACAAGCTCATCCGCAGCATCTACACGCTTCGCTACCTGCGCGATCCGCAACTGGAACGCAACGTGCACCGCTCGCAAAATCGCCTCGAGTCCTACCATCAGCTACGCTCGGCCATTGCCCAGGTCGGCGGTAAGAAGGAACTGACCGGTCGCACCGACATTGAAATCGAGATCAGCAACCAGTGCGCACGGCTGATCGCCAACACGATCATTTTCTACAACTCGGCAATCTTGTCGCGGCTGGTGACCAAGTACGAGGCGGCCGGCAACAGCAAGGCGCTGGCACTCATCACAAAAATTTCGCCTGCGGCATGGCGGCACATCCTGCTCAACGGGCACTACACCTTTCAAAGCAGCGGCAAGACGATCGATCTCGATGCGATCGTCGCAGGCCTGGAACTGGAGTGACGGAATTTTCAGCGGTTCCGTGTTAGCAGCAGTGTAAAACTGACCCACCCCAGCGAAGTAAAACTGATCCACCTGGGCTAGTTTGGCGGCCTTTTCGAGGCCGTCGATGTTGACCCAGGAGCAAACCGTGGAAATCAGAGTTCTTGCCCGACAGGGCCACTCCATCCGGCACATCGCCCGCACGTTGGGGGTCTCGCGCAATACCGTGCGCCGCTACCTCCGCGATCCGTCGGTAGCGCGATACCAGCCCCGTGAACCACGCCCCACCAAACTGGGGCCATTTGAATCTTATCTGCGGCAACGGGTCGAGCAGGCCCACCCCATCTGGCTGCCTGCCACCGTCCTGAATCGGGAAATCCGCGCTCAAGGGTATGGCGGCGGTCTCTCGTTATTGCGCGCCTTCCTCGCCACGCTCAAGCCCGCCCGCCGCGAAGCAGGTCCGGCCGTCCGTTTCGAGACCGAGCCCGGACGGCAGTTGCAGGCTGATTTCGTGGTCTTGCGCCGGGCCAGATCCCCCATGTCGGCCTTCGTCGCCACGCTGGGATACAGCCGCATGACGTTTGTCACCTTCGTACCGGACGAATCCTTCGAGTCCGTGCGGGACTCCCTGTTGCTGGCTTTTGACTATCTGGGCGGTGTGCCCCGCGAGGTGTTGTTCGACAACATGAAGACCGTGGTGCTGGAACGCGATGCCTACGGTGACGGCAAGCACCGTTTTCACCCCGGCTTGCTTCAACTGGCCGATGACCTGGGGTTCCGGATCCGGCTGTGTCGCCCGTATCGGGCCCAGACCAAAGGCAAGGTCGAGCGCTTCAATCGCTACTTCCGCGAGAGCTTCTACAACCCGTTGCTGACCCGGATGAAGGGCACGGGGCTGCTGCTCGATTGTGCTGCTGCCAACCGACGCGTCCGTGACTGGTTGGCAGACGAGGCGAATGTGCGGGTCCACGCCACCCTGAACGAGCGCCCCATCGACCGTTGGCGGCAGGAGCGGGAACACCTGCAACCCTTGCCATCCCGTGTGCGGCGCGACGAGGCCCCCCTGCTGGATAACAGTCTCCGCCCGGTACCACTGGAATCTCTCCAGCACCCACTGTCTGTCTATGACGCAATTGGGGAGGCCTGCCGATGAACCTCCAGCATGAGCGGATCGACGCCCTGTGCCAGCAACTCAAACTCGAACGGGTGGCAACGCATTACCCCGTCCTGGCGCAGCAGGCGGTGCGCGAGGACTTCAGCTTCACCGACTTCCTGGAACACCTGTTGCGGCATGAAGCGGGGTGTCGCCAGCAGCGCAGCCGCGAACTGCTGACGCGGATGGCTTGCTTCCCGGGCATCAAGACCCTGGAGGACTATGACTTCAGCTTCAACCCCGGCGTGCCCAAGGCACTGGTGCAGGAGCTGGGCAGTCTGGCGTTTGTCGAACGGGCCGAGAACGTGGTGCTGATCGGACCCTCTGGCATCGGCAAGACCCACCTCGCCATCGCCTTGGGTTACAAGGCCGCGCAAGCCGGGGTCAAGACACGCTTCATCACGGCAGCCGACCTGATGCTGCAACTGAGCACGGCGCAGCGACAAGGGCGGCTGAAGGAATACTTCAACCGCGCCATCCTCGGTCCACGGCTGCTGGTGATCGATGAGATCGGCTACCTGCCTTTCGGACGCGAGGAAGCGAACCTGTTCTTTCAGGTGGTGGCGAAGCGCTATGAGAAAGGGGCGATGATCCTGACCTCGAACCTGCCGTTCAGCCAGTGGGCCGACGCGTTTGCCGGCGATACCACCCTGACAGCCGCGATGCTGGATCGGCTGCTGCACCATGCCCATATCCTGACCCTGAGCGGCGAAAGCTACCGCTTGAAGGACAAGAGGAAGGCGGGAGTGGTCAGGAAAAATTCCAAACCCGAATGATCCAGGTGGGTCAGTATTACTTTGGTGATTCAGGGGTAAAGTGGGTCAGTTTTCAGTTGGTGTTGACACCGGCGTACCCTCGGTGCTATCTTCGCGCCCCAATAGTCGGGGCTTGGCCAGGACTTCCTGAGGCCGTCCGTAACGTGGATGCCGAGGTCAGGCGAGGTGGCCGACCCATGAACGCCGACCTGATTCGTTTTTCAATAGCGCTGGACGTTGTGGTGCCAGGGACTTACCAACCCGATGTGTGCCCATCCGGGGCAGTTACAGCCGTTACAGCCTCTGGAGAGGGAGCGGCTTGCCGCTCGGTGATAATCCCAGCTGTAGCGGCCTGATTACATCCGGCCGCTACACCTAGCTCCACCTTCAAACAAGGAATATCGTTGATGTCACTGTATCGCCGTCTAGTTCTGCTGTCTTGTCTCTCATGGCCGCTGGCTGGCTTTTCTGCCACCGCGCTGACCAACCTCGTCGCGGAACCATTCGCTAAACTCGAACAGGACTTTGGCGGCTCCATCGGTGTGTACGCGATGGATACCGGCTCAGGCGCAACTGTAAGTTACCGCGCTGAGGAGCGCTTCCCACTGTGCAGCTCATTCAAGGGCTTTCTTGCTGCCGCTGTGCTGGCTCGCAGCCAGCAGCAGGCCGGCTTGCTGGACACACCCATCCGTTACGGCAAAAATGCGCTGGTTCCGTGGTCACCCATCTCGGAAAAATATCTGACAACAGGCATGACGGTGGCGGAGCTGTCCGCGGCCGCCGTGCAATACAGTGATAACGCCGCCGCCAATTTGTTGCTGAAGGAGTTGGGCGGCCCGGCCGGGCTGACGGCCTTCATGCGCTCTATCGGCGATACCACGTTCCGTCTGGACCGCTGGGAGCTGGAGCTGAACTCCGCCATCCCAGGCGATGCGCGCGATACCTCATCGCCGCGCGCCGTGACGGAAAGCTTACAAAAACTGACACTGGGCTCTGCACTGGCTGCGCCGCAGCGGCAGCAGTTTGTTGATTGGCTAAAGGGAAACACGACCGGCAACCACCGCATCCGCGCGGCGGTGCCGGCAGACTGGGCAGTCGGAGACAAAACCGGAACCTGCGGAGTGTATGGCACGGCAAATGACTATGCCGTCGTCTGGCCCACTGGGCGCGCACCTATTGTGTTGGCCGTCTACACCCGGGCGCCTAACAAGGATGACAAGCACAGCGAGGCCGTCATCGCCGCTGCGGCTAGACTCGCGCTCGAGGGATTGGGCGTCAACGGGCAGTAAGGCTCTGAAAATCATCTATTGGCCCACCACCGCCGCCCTTGCGGGCGGCATGGATTACCAACCACTGTCACATTTAGGCTAGGAGTCTGCGCGGCAGAGCCGTGTGACCGGTTTTCTGTAGAGCACTGACGATGGCGGCGGCGCTCTCTGCAATTGGCAAGGCGTCGGCGCCAAGGATACCAATCTTGCGGCGCGCGGCGTGTTATGACGACTGGGGTGCATTTGAGCCGCCCCATTTAACCTTCGCCCTCACAGATACGCCATTCGCCTCAGATTTAGCGCCATGCAGACGAGCTTCCACTCGGCTTGCACCTTGTCCAGGCCCCTCATGCTGAACTGACGCAATCCCATCACCGCCTTGATCCAACCATTCGGAGCCTCCACGATCGACTTGCGCCGGCGGTAAGCTGCATCGCCTTGCTCCGTTTTCAATTTCGCCGCAATCGCCGCCGTATGCGGATGGGTCTTGGCATTGACCTTGGCATCTTCACGTCCCTCGCGGCCGAGGGCAACGATGACATCGCCGTGGTGATCGGCGACCTTTGCCAGAACAGCCTCACTACGGAATCCCGCATCCGCCAGCGTCTGGGCCGGCATTTCTCCGGTGTTGGCCTGAACTGCTGCCAGCATGCCCAGCAGCGCCTGACTGTCCGCGGCGCAGTTGGTCAACTCCGCCGCCACGATGATCTGGTGCTCGGCATCGACCGCTGTGTACCCGTTGTAGCTCTGCTCGGAGCCACCACCGGCGTGTTTCATGATCCGGCTGTCCGGATCGGTGAAGCTTTCCTGATCACGGTCATCCGGCACACCAAACTCGCGTTTGTACGAGCCACCGCCCTTGTCCGAGCCATCCGGATGGCGAGGCCGGCGGCCATCGTCTTCGCTGCGCCCCCGGGCCTGGTCCGCTTCACGCTGGCGCGCTTCCAGGCGCGCCTTTGCCGCCTGGATCGCCTCCAGGCGCTTCTCGCGGCGAGAAATCTCGGCAGGAATGTCCAGCTCCGGCTCGTTACGCTCCTGGTCGTCGGTAGCCTTGGCGCGATCAAGCAGCGCCTTGATCTCGCAATGCAATTCGTCCTCGGCCGGCTTCATGCGCTTATAGCTCATCGCCTTGTGGCGGCTGGCGTTGGCTTTTACCTTGGTGCCGTCGACCGCGATCGTGCCAAGCTTCACCAGCCCACATTCGCGCGCCAGTTGCACCACCTGAACGAACAAATTCTCAAGCTCGGTCAGGTGTAGGGCACGGAAGTCACTCAGCGTGCGGTGGGCCGGGAAGTTTCCAGCGGCCAGCACACGCAACGCGACATCCTCGTACAGCTTCCTGGCTAGTTTGCGCGAAGAGAAGACGCCGCTCGCGTAACCATAGATCAGCACTTTGACCATCATCGCCGGATGAAACGGCTGATTGCCCGGACCACCGCCGGCATACCGGGCGTGGAATGCGCTCAAGTCCAGCGTATCGACAGTCTCGCTGATGAAGTAGGCAAGATGCCCTTCAGGTAGCCACTCTCCCAGAGAAGGGGGCAGCAGATAGGATTGGTCGGGTCGGTAAGGAAGGTAACTGGCAGCCATCCCCGTATCGTCCTCGATCTTCCGCCGATTTGGCTTCTGCCGCGCAGGCTCCTAGGCCACCGTAGCTAAACATACGAGAAAAACCGCTTCTTGAGCGCTCTCTGAGACCACCTTGCCGACAACGCAGAAACGGTTGCGGAAAAATCGGCGTTTCCGGCGTACGCCACCCGACCTGGACGAACTATTGCGGACCTGGAACTGGAGTAGCGGAATTCCCCGGGGTTTCAGCGTCGCGCCACAGCGCCTCAGATAGATGCGGTAGCCTTTGGCGGGTCGTCATGCCGCGGACCACCCCCCCAAAAAATTCCACAATGCGGAATGGCGGAATTTTCTGGGGTTCCCGCTTACCCCCCCGTTCTGGACGCCATGCTGGCCGTTATCATCCGTGACGCCAGAAAGATTGGGCAGAAAAAACGGCTCCGCTCGCTGAAGGATCTGGATAAATCTGCATTGGCGCTCGCCAGCGCATGTTCGTACCTGCTGAAAGAAGAAACACCGGACGAATCGATTCGTGCTGAGGTGTTCAGCTACATCCCAAGGCAAAAGCTGGCTGAAATCATCACGCTTGTCCGTGAAATTGCCCGGCCCTCAGACGATAATTTTCATGAAGAAATGGTGGAGCAGTACGGGCGCGTTCGTCGTTTCCTGCCCCATCTGCTGAATACCGTTAAATTTTCATCCGCACCTGCCGGGGTTACCACTCTGAATGCCTGTGACTACCTCAGCCGGGAGTTCAGCTCACGGCGGCAGTTTTTTGACGACGCACCAACGGAAATTATCAGTCGGTCATGGAAACGGCTGGTGATTAACAAGGAAAAACATATCACCCGCAGGGGATACACGCTCTGCTTTCTCAGTAAACTGCAGGATAGTCTGAGGCGGAGGGATGTCTACGTTACCGGCAGTAACCGGTGGGGAGATCCTCGTGCAAGATTACTACAGGGTGCTGACTGGCAGGCAAACCGGATTAAGGTTTATCGTTCTTTGGGGCACCCGACAGACCCGCAGGAAGCAATAAAATCTCTGGGTCATCAGCTTGATAGTCGTTACAGACAGGTTGCTGCACGTCTTTGCGAAAATGAGGCTGTCGAACTCGATGTTTCTGGCCCGAAGCCCCGGTTGACAATTTCTCCCCTCGCCAGTCTTGATGAGCCGGACAGTCTGAAACGACTGAGCAAAATGATCAGTGATCTACTCCCTCCGGTGGATTTAACGGAGTTGCTGCTCGAAATTAACGCCCATACCGGATTTGCTGATGAGTTTTTCCATGCCAGTGAAGCCAGTGCCAGAGTTGATGATCTGCCCGTCAGCATCAGCGCCGTGCTGATGGCTGAAGCCTGCAATATCGGTCTGGAACCACTGATCAGATCAAATGTTCCTGCACTGACCCGACACCGGCTGAACTGGACAAAAGCGAACTATCTGCGGGCTGAAACTATCACCAGCGCTAATGCCAGACTGGTTGATTTTCAGGCAACGCTGCCACTGGCACAGATATGGGGTGGAGGAGAAGTGGCATCTGCAGATGGAATGCGCTTTGTTACGCCAGTCAGAACAATCAATGCCGGACCGAACCGCAAATACTTTGGTAATAACAGAGGGATCACCTGGTACAACTTTGTGTCCGATCAGTATTCCGGCTTTCATGGCATCGTTATACCGGGGACGCTGAGGGACTCTATCTTTGTGCTGGAAGGTCTTCTGGAACAGGAGACCGGGCTGAATCCAACCGAAATTATGACCGATACAGCAGGTGCCAGCGAACTTGTCTTTGGCCTTTTCTGGCTGCTGGGATACCAGTTTTCTCCACGCCTGGCTGATGCCGGTGCTTCGGTTTTCTGGCGAATGGACCATGATGCCGACTATGGCGTGCTGAATGATATTGCCAGAGGGCAATCAGATCCCCGAAAAATAGTCCTTCAGTGGGACGAAATGATCCGGACCGCTGGCTCCCTGAAGCTGGGCAAAGTACAGGTTTCAGTGCTGGTCCGTTCATTGCTGAAAAGTGAACGTCCTTCCGGACTGACTCAGGCAATCATTGAAGTGGGGCGCATCAACAAAACGCTGTATCTGCTTAATTATATTGATGATGAAGATTACCGCCGGCGCATTCTGACCCAGCTTAATCGGGGAGAAAGTCGCCATGCCGTTGCCAGAGCCATCTGTCACGGTCAAAAAGGTGAGATAAGAAAACGATATACCGACGGTCAGGAAGATCAACTGGGCACACTGGGGCTGGTCACTAACGCCGTCGTGTTATGGAACACTATTTATATGCAGGCAGCTCTGGATCATCTCCGGGCGCAGGGTGAAACACTGAATGATGAAGATATCGCACGCCTCTCCCCGCTTTGCCACGGACATATCAATATGCTCGGCCATTATTCCTTCACGCTGGCAGAACTGGTGACCAAAGGACATCTGAGACCATTAAAAGAGGCGTCAGAGGCAGAAAACGTTGCTTAACGTGAGTTTTCGTTCCACTGAGCGTCAGACCCCTAGTTGCCCTTGCGCAATAACCTGAGCTAGCCAATGTAATAGAGCCGCTAGGGCGGCCTCTTTCTGCTCGCCGGTCACCGTCTGCTGCTGGCCACCTGGTGAGCTCACCATCAGTTGGCCACCGTAGATCCCGCCCTTGATGTAAATGCTCACCGGTGCCTGCTGCTGGGCCTGCTGCTGCTCCTGAACTGTGAACGTCATCCCTTCCCCCTGGATCCCTGCGTCGGCCAGATCGAGTGCCCACATCAGCACTTGATTTCTAACCGCATCGAGGAGACTGCGCAGCTTACTCGCCCCCAAGGAAAGTGCCGGTGTCATGGGCACCTCTAGCATTGGCCGCAAGATGGCAACCTGATACGGCGTAAATGAGAGCCGAGCCGGATAGCCAGAGGACGCCAGATCTTCCAGCTCACTGACAGCACTGCCCAGACTGCAGGCTGTCAGCAATTCGACCAGCTCAGGAGAATCAGCATGCAGCGGGATCCATCCTCTCGCGGGGTTGTTTGCTACCAGCTCACCCCGTAGCCGCCGGTAGGCTGGCAGCTCAACGCCATCGGGGTATCCCTGCAGCTCATGATTGATCCAAGCGGCCCATTCGGGCTGTTTGAGCAGACGAGCGGCCACCAGGGCCTTGCGCAGCAGATCGGTGGTCTTGACAGTCGGTTCGCTGGCCATGGCGATGAGTTCAGGGATAAGGTCGGGCATTGATGCGCTCCTGGGCGACAAGGGAGCCCCATTGTACCCGGTTTGGCCATGTCGGTTGCAGGCCTGCAAGCAGGCAGGATCCCGCCACCCTCACGGAACGGGTGCAGGGCGCGCACTGGCTGCTATCCCTGAATGCAAAACGGGGACGCAGCCCCGCTCATGCCCCGACGATAGCGATCAGCCGCCGCTCAAGGTGGCCAGCCACTTCAGCACTAGCTCGCTCAGCACCCCGCCGCCGGCGCTTTGCAGCACTGCCAGCGCACTACCACCGGCCAGCACGACGAACAGCGGCCATTTCCGCTTGGCGGTGGCGGCCTGGGGCTTGAGGGTATCCGGCTCGCTCTGCCGTGCGTCGCGGCCTGCCGGCTGCCGTGGCGCATCCGCGCACCCCTGCGCCAGCCCGGACGGATCCGCGGCCTTCTGCTCACCGGTGACGGTTTGCTGTTGCTGGCCCCCAGGCGAGCTAACCATCAGTTGGCCACCGTGGAACCCGCCTTCGATGTGAACGGTCACCGGCGCCAGCGGCTGGGGTGGGGAGGGTATCTCGTACCCCTCGATCCCCGCCTCAGCCAGGTCGAGCGCCCAAGCATGCAGTTTGTCCCTAACCGCATCAATGAGGCCCTGCACCTGATTAGACCCCAGGGCAACTTCTGGCTGACCCGGCAACTGAAACTCCCTCATCAAAAAAGCACTTTCTTCAGACGAGAAGAACGACCGAACCACTTTACCGGGTACGGCCAGCCCCTCCAGTTCGCCCATCTTGCGACCAAACCGACATTCGGAAAAAAACATGCTCATCTCGGGATCCCGTATTGGCAACGGCAACCTCCCGTGACCAGGCACATCGACCTTGAGCTCACCATATAACACACGGTAGCGCGGTAAATCCCCGGACTGCGGGTAGCCGTGCAACTCCGAGTTGATCCAGTCGATCCACTCGGTTTGATTGAGCCGGCGGGCGACCACCAGGGCCTTGCGCAGCAGATCGGTGGTCTTGACGGTCGGATCGCTGACCTGGTTGATGAGGTCTGTGAGTAGGGCGGGCATCAAGGCGCTCCTGGGCGATAAAAGAGCCCCAGTGTACCCGATTTGGCCCGCTCGACTGCAGCCCCGCTGGCCGGATTTGGGCTTGGCTTTGGCCGTTGACCTAGAAGACAAAACGGTGGCCAATGCCAGTCCCCCAAACCGCAGTATCTGCGTGATATAATGGCCCTTTCGTGTCCACTTGGTTTCGCTATGACGAGCAAAGATCACGGGGTCTTCGGCTCCCCTAACCAAAACGTTACACACCCCGCTGGGTTGGCTTGTTATGGCATGATCCCCGAGATTGTGTCTAAAGGTGAGCGGATCCCTGCTGGCGAGATCTTCTTGAGAGTCGGCAGACATACAGGCCCAAACAGAGGCTTTGGCGTTCGCCATATCTGGGCTGAACATGAGAAGGAATTGACCAAGATGGGCTACCACACCATCAACGATGTGGCCCGCTATATCAGCGACATTATTCGGCCTGGAGCCAAGATATATTGTGAGTTCAACAGTGCAGCGGGCCGCCACCGTCCTACCGTCCTGAAATCCCCGCTCGGACTCGTTGTGCTTGAGCCCAGGGAAGCACCGGAAACCGCATCTGGCCACATCTATACGGTTGTTACCGCCTATACAAAACGCACCGCACATGGCGTTCTGGTGGGGAACGTACAATGAAAAAGGGCACACCGTAATGTGCCCTTTATGAAAGGTTGGTAGCCGCAGCGTTTCCTTAGCTCATGGGTTCGGAAACCGACTCGTTTGTCGAACTACCGTCAGATAACCAGCTATCTGACTGCCCAATGTAGAAGGTCAATTACTGGTTGATCCCCCCTACAGATGCTCTTGCAGCAAAATGAGTTTATCAAAGTTACCCAGTGGGTAACAAGAGAAGAGATAATTATCTCAAGCATGGCAACTCATTCCTTGTGCTTTCCCCCGCCCAAAGATGCTAAGCGTTCCTGCTTATCGCCAGCAGGCAAGCGCAGCGCGGCAGCGTCCTTTTGCCCTTGGCTTTGGCCGTTGGCCCAGACTCCCAAACGCCCCTTGGCCAGCCCCTCACCACAACATATGATGCCGCTGCAGCGGCGATCGACCACTAAATAGCTGTTCCGAATAGTAGATCACCGGAGGAAGGGAACTCAGTCCAGTTTGTGCGATCTGATTAGTCGCTAAACAAAACAAGCCACACCCAAAGGACTGAGTTGATGCCTATCCTACCACCTCTGCCACGACCACAACGGCGCCGCATTCACAAAATCATCCATGCCACCCGTGATAAAGGACATGCTCGTCGCTTGATGGCCATCTTGCTGTTACATGAAGGACGCACGATCACCGATGTTCATCACCTTACCGGCGCTGCGCGCTCGACCATCGGTCGTTGGCTTCGGTGGTATCGAGATGAAGGCATAGATGCGCTAGAAGCCTTACCGGCTGGCCGTGCCCCAGTCTTACCTATCGCCAAGATTGTCACCCTACTGGTGCTGCTCATGCAGTTTTCTCCGCAAGATTTTGGTTATCAGCGCAGCCGTTGGTGTACTGAACTATTGGCTATAAAAATCAATCGGTTAACAGGGCTCAATGTGGCAGCCTCCACGCTCCGCCGATGGTTACCTCGTATGGGCATTGTCTGGCGCAGGCCCGTGCCGACCTTGCGGATAAAAGACCCAGCCTATCAGGAAAAAATGGCGAATATCGACGCCGCGCTGGCCCGCTGTGATGCCGATAATCCGGTGTTTTATGAGGATGAAGTCGATATAGACCTCAATCCCAAATTAGGAGCCGACTGGATGTTCAGAGCGCAGCAAAAGCGGGTTGTCACACCGGGGCAGAATGCCAAGCATTATCTGGCAGGCGTTCTCCACGCAGGCAACGGAAGGGTACTTTACGTCAGCGGGATCAAGAAAAACTCATCGCTGTTTATTGCCATGCTGGAAAAGCTGCGCCACCACTACCGACGAGCCAAAACCATCACGTTGATCCTCGATAACTACATCATTCACAAAAGCAAACAGACCGAGCGATGGTTGAAGAAGAATCCCAAGTTCTGCCTGGTGTTCCAGCCAGTTTACAGCCCTTGGGTTAATCACATAGAACGGCTATGGCACAAGTTACATGAAACCATCACGCGCAATCATCAATGCAGAGGGATGGCAAACCTGCTGGCCCGAGTGAAACACTTCATGGATACCGTGTCTCCTTTCCCGGGGAATGGCTATGGCACAGCGAAGGTGTAGCACTATTGGGATCAGTTATTTAGCACTTTCGCGTTATCTATGTTTTTTACTATCCCCTAATGAAAGTCATGGGCAGTCAATATTGTTTCTAAGAGGATTTACCAATCTCATTGAAAAGATGGGACACAATAGCCCTATAGTTGATAAGGACTGCCTTTATAAGGCCAGAGTAGATTATGAAGTCATTATAGAAAATGGCAGAAAAATAGATCTTTTGTTGACAACATCAGACGGTTTTATTGCTATAGAAAATAAGCCATGGGCTGAGGACCAAGAGAATCAATTAAGAGACTATGCGCAATGGCTAAATAAGATGGAGAGACCGTGGAAATTAATATACTTATGCAATCATGAACCCGGCGAATGGACTCTTCCGCATGACACGCCAGACTCTTTGAAACAACACATTCTGACAATATCTTGGTATGATGTCATCAGATGGTTAGGCGATTGTTTATTGTACGTTCGTGCAGGCACAGTCAGAATCTTTGTTGAGTCACTAATTAAATACATAAATCAACCTGATTACCCATGATTAGCAGTCAGTTACCACGAACTATACTGATCTTACGTACAGTTATCGAGGTGCGAGATCATGGCCAAAAGCAAAATCCAATTCCAGAAAGGCTACAGCCTGTTTGAGTTTCTCAAGGACTATGGCACTGAGGCTCAGTGCGAAAACGCGCTGTTCACTTGGCGTTTTCCTAACGGCTTTGTCTGCCCTGAATGTGCCAACAAGACCTGTTGTCGCCTGAGAAGGCGGCCACGTGTGTGGCAATGCAATCACTGCCGTCACCAGATGTCATTGACTGGAAACACGATTTTCGCAAACACCAAGCTCCCACTGACCAAGTGGTTTCTGGCAATGCACCTGTTGTCACAAACCAAAACAGGCTTGTCAGCGATGGAGCTAAAGCGCCAGTTGGGCGTCAAATATGACACCGCCTGGATGCTCAAGCACAAGCTGCTGCAAGCCATGAAAGAGTCCGATGACAAGCAGCCCATCAGCGGCATCATTCAGCTCGATGATGTCTACTGGGGTGGCGAGCGCCGTGGTGGCAAACGGGGTCGGGGCGCGGCAGGCAAGACGCCGTTTGTGGCAGCAGTGGCCCTGAACAAGGAAGGACATCCAATCAAGATGCGGATGACGGTGGTCGATGGTTTCAAAACCAAGTCCGTTGCTGATTGGGCAAAACGGCATATTGCCAGTGGTAGCGCGGTGATATCCGATGGATTGGCCTGTTTCAAAGCGGTCAAGGAGGCCAATTGTGAGCACCTGGGAGTTGTCACCGGGGGCAACCTGGACTGGCTGGATCATCCGGCATTCAACTGGGTAAACACGATGATAGGAAATGTGAAAAACTCGCTGCGGGGCAGTTGCCATACGCTCGGAGCGAAGCATTTACCAAGGCATCTTGCGGAATACTGCTTCCGGTTTAATCATCGTTTTGACCTCAATAGCATGTTGGTAGAATTGGGGCATGCAGTCGTGGCAAGCCCTCCGATGCCATATCGGCTCTTGAAGCTGGCTGAGGGTCATGGGTAATCAGGTAAATCAATCAATTAACGGAGAATTTATTGTGGATAACAACGATGAGTTATCTGAAATCATCCAAAAAGATAGTAATACTATAGAGTCTGCATTTCTTATTTATAACCAGATAGAAAGTGCGCGTAAAAAGTTATATGAAAAATTGATTTCAGATCTGAATAAAAAACTGATTCCATATGATTTAAAAATCAACTTTACTGATGTAGATACATCTAGTCGATGGGCTGGGTTTTATATACCTTTAAGTTCTAGTGATACTTATTGTCTTTGCTGGGAGTTTGACCGCGCTAACTTTAATGGTTTGTACTTTGGTATATCAGGAGTAAGTAAAAAAGAAGGCCAAACTGCTAACATTTCAGCAGCGATGTCAGAACTTTTCCCTCATATGCAAGGTAAATCAAATAAATATTGGTCATGGTGGAGTTGGGACCTAGATCCACAGGGGAAAAATAGGATTCCTCAAAACTGGGGTAATGATGGTGCGGTCTGGGCAAAGCTCGGTGAACGTGATGAAGACAGTGTCTTTGCTGCACTGTATGAAGTGATAATTACTATTCACGAAAAAATTAATATGAAGCTATTTATGTAAGGATGAATAATTGATAAGCCACCATAGACACTAGGAAAATGCGAGCTATTCCTGTGAGTCATTATAGCATCGGGAGCGCATTCCCATCGTGGCAATCACCTATATCACTAAGGTTTTGGCCTACTAAACAATGTGAGATGGTGAGCGAGCTGAGATCTCTTTGACGGGTCGCAAACCCTAATATCAGGAGCCATTGGTAACATCAGATAGAAAAAACGCCAGCCCCGAAGGACTGGCGTTGATATTTTACTCATTTTATCCCAGTAGAGATTCTGCTACGCCATCGTTTTCCTCACAAGATTGATCTTCTCGCGACGGTTGCGTCGGGGTGACGGAAGGATCCGCCACGTCGTCGAATTCGCCACGACTTTGGTTAGCTTTTGGCTCGAACCAGACGTTGTAGTATCTGTCAGTTGCCCGCCCTCGAATGACTTGAACTCCGTTGCTAGTAAGGGCATCTAGTAGCACATGTAGCTTCCGAGACATAGCGGCTGCACTTTTGGGCATGTCTGACCCAAGACCGACAGACGTTTGGGCTTCCAAAGCGCTGAGCAACTCATGGGGAGTACCGTGCCAAGGATTGCTCTTGGAGTAACGCTGAGCAAACGTGGACAAGGAAACGAAGAGAGAGTCATCCACAACACCCGCTACTTTTGCTTGTTCAACGTTCTGTTTGTATGCCTCTTGTAGTACTCCTGCTTCTTGGCCAAGCACAGCTTCCAAACCAGCAACCCAAAGAGAGAAATCCGCCATGCGGCTTCGATAGAGTACCTTTGCAGAGCCTTTCGTAGCAATGATCTTGGCTGTTAATACATGTAATGTATAAATTAAGGAAGGTAGCTGCTCCTCGAGTTTTGCCGACAATTCAGATTCTGAGCATCTCGCTTCATCTGGTATCGGCTTTAGAGTGATATTCAGACATCGACTAACCAGGTCGCTTTCCGTTACAAAAGTATGGATACCGTTCAATACAAGAGCGCAGCGCATATCCATGCTGAACTCTTCACCATCAGTGTATAATTTACGACCAGCAAGAGACCCTCCAGTGGCGACGACACAGAGACCATCGCTCAGTTCCTGACGTATAAATCGAAGGTTATCGTAAATCAGCACATGGTTATTCTGAGATGAAATCGCGATATCTTTGATGTTTTTCGGCATTGCTTGGCTAGGTACTGCACATGGGTCAACTAACTGCCTAATAATTTTGTTGCACATAAAGGACTTACCCGAACCCGCTGGTGCTTTTACCACTAGTATCGGAAACGGTAGCTGGGCAGCTTTGGGGGTAGCGATTGTATATGTCAGCCACGCCAGCAACAGCAGCTTCTGTGCGTTGTTATTGCAGTTGAACAAGTTCAGCAATGCTTTGATATCAAACTTCTGGACTAACTCTGGCATAGCCAGCATGGTATTAGTTTCAGTGAAGAAAATTCCTTCTGGCAGCGTGGAGACAACGCTGATACCCGTCCCCATATTCTGGAGAAAACGGCCGTTACCCAAGTTGTATATGTACCCTTCAAGATAAGGTGCCACTCTGTTGTGAACAACAACAGGCAGTGCATCTTCAAAGGCAAAGGCTGCAATTTCATCCAGCACATCTTTTAGCCTATTTTCGTTGAGGCGTTCGCCGCGACTTCTTGCGAAGGAGCGAATGGATGCTATAACTCTATCGGATTTGTGTGTATGGCATATCCCTGGTTGATTTTCATATACAACGTAAGGGCCCTTATAAAGCTTAACCGTAGCCAGATATGCTGTACTGAATTCAACCGCATCAAATTTTTTGCTCACCATCACACCACCCCCACTTGACCATCGAAAACACCATCCACCTTCACATTGAGCTCAAAACCGTCCAGCACTAAGGCACTGGCTTGCTTGAGCAATGCGATCGCTTTCGCTACCTGCTGATCTTGCTCAGCAATAGGAACTCGAATAAGGAACGCATCATGGATGGTCAGGCGTAGGTCGATACCCGCATCTACTAGGCCGATAACTGCACGACGCATGATGTCTGCGCCAGCCGCTTGAACAGGCCAGTTGCGAACAGCAAGAGGGTTACTCAGTGGTGTAACGCGGGCTGCCCAGTCCAGACAGTTGACATAGCCGTCACGAAAAGCCAGCTGAGAGCGGTGGTTCAGCTCTGCATCGACACGGTAGAATATTTCTTTTAATGCTCGCCAGTAACGCTGCGCTACTTCAAGGGGGATCTTGTGCTCTTTGGCATAGGCAGCAGCAGATTGACCGTAAGAATGCGGTAGGACTAGCTTTTTAAGCGAATCCCTATCCAAACCAGCGAGATGAGGGTGGCTACCAATATGAAGATATAGGTCGCCAGCTAGGTAAGCTGCCAGGAGCTCTTGGTCATTCGCAAAACAGGCCGCGATAGCAGGCTCCTGCTGGGCGAAATCGACCAAGATATACAGAAATCCGGTTGCTGGATTGAGGACAAACGGCCAGAACTTCTTTTTTAGGGAAGTCAGACTTGGCCCGTAAATCACATTTCTGCCTGTCGTCGTTGCGAATGGCTTCGATTTATGCCGAAGCATGAATGCGTCATCGGTGTTCATGTTGGTAAAGTCCTTGGATCGCCCAAGGGCATCAAGAACAACATGACCCCCCTGAGCATTGTTGATTAGGGGTTGGAATAGAAGGGGGCGTATTTCTACGCCCTTTTGATGGATGTGATAGTTAAATCTGGCGTATGTAAAGGGGATGTTACTGAATGTAATAGGGTGTTTTGCTTCATCGAGTGATGAAGAAGTATACGGGGACGTATAGGTAGGAAGATTCTTGCAAGTAATAATGTTCGAATTTTTTCGTTTTATAAATAAGGCGTTAAACCTTGAGCTACAAGATGTCATTTATTGTAGCGAGATCGATGTCGATATTTAACGCGTAGTCATCATCTAAAGATGACTTATTCATGGTTGATTTTTCACCAATTTCTTCATCTATGGCGCTCTTGTTATCGGTGGGTGAAATTACAGCATACTTCTGAAAGATTGGATGCTGCCGACTGTCTATGATGGATTCTGCAAATGTCAATTCTAATAAGCTCACGTACTCCTGATCGGTTATAGGAAGAATGGCTATATCAGAGCTACCAGTGAAAGCATAAGAGTCTGCCAAGCGCGTTGTCGTATAGACCGCAAAGTTGGACTCCATTAACTCTCTCTTCGAACGTGTGTATAGGTCCTGAGAATACATATGGATTTGCATCATGCCCAACCCACCCTGCTCAGAACGAAATGGTATGAAGCAATACTGCTTTACTAGGTCACCGAGTTCTGGAACCAGTGCGCTATTGACTGGGTAGAAACGACGACTACCGGCAGTTCTGTCATTGAAAATGAACATATGCATGCTTCGTTCTTTGTCAAGAAGGAAGTGTACTTGGTCTGCTGGGAGCTTAAAAATCTCAGCTTGCGCCAATGCGACGCGATCCACGACACATCCCTTCAATCGATCTATCACTAGAGTCATAAAAACCTCATTATAAATGTGGTCCTTTACGCTCTCTAAAATGGGAGAGGTTAGTTTCGTCTAATTTTTAAAGAGCGTAAGGATTGTTTTAAATATCCTTAAAAATCAAGTCGATATGGCTGACTTGATGAGAGAGATACTACGCATGAAACGAACTAAGGTCAATATGGGTAGCAGCCAGTAAGAAGGTAGTCATGAATAGAGATTGATATAAAATTCGAAAAATACAGATATATAGTCAACGGCATGTCTGTTTATGTAAGTTTGTTGACATTTTTAAAAAAATCAGAATCATTGCTAATCACCTTCAAAAGCCGTTTTAAACGCGTATAGATTATTGGGGGTTGTAATGAAGACGCCTGCCTGATGACTTCGCTAAAAAAGATGTGCATAAAATAAAGCCGGAAAAAAATAAAAAATATTTTTTTGTGGCCCCTTATCTGACTGGGAAAATGCACCTTTCAGTGGTTTTACTGGGGATGTCGACGGTGCGTCGAATCGACGAACTACCCCCGTCGAGCCGACACCACCGTCGAGACTTTTACTCTGTTGGCTGGTATTGAACGAAAAAAAAGCGGGATTGCTCCCGCTTTCATGCCACCGACCTTGCTCTACTCGTACAAACTGACGCTGCAATCCTCTCTGGATGTCATACAGTCTCGGGCTGGGCTGCCATCTGGTTCAATCTGATAAATCCGATCCTTCTCTACTCGATATATAGCAGAGCTTGTCTTGAGGGGGATGGCGAACGGGCCTTTCCAATCCACAGAGCAGCTTGGCTCCTGGAAGTTGCCATTGTCATCCATCAAGGCGGCACCACAGCTTTCGATAACAGTCAGACCATTCTTCTGGATCGTGATGTATCGCTCTGTGCCGTTTCCACCTGCAAAGTTAAAGCTGCGTTTGCCGATGAAGGGGAGGGGCTGTTTCCCATATAGAGCTGTTTGGGGGGCGGCTTCTTCTTTGGCTGCTTCGCACATCTTATCTAGCAGTGCATCGATCATGAGGTCAGATTGTGGCTGGCCGTTTATCTCCAAGGCTTCCACGCTGAACTCTTCACCTTGGATCCACATCTGGAGCAGGCCACGAACAGGTCTATCTCCATATGTGAACGTGCCACTCACGTTGACCAGCTTGCGGCCATCAGTGGCTTTGCCTGCCGACCACTCGGGATCCTTAAAGAAGCTATCGGCCTGCTGCTCCAAGGTGACGCCTGGACAGCTTTCCAGTTCTCCCCCTTTTACGGTCAGTTCGTCCAGTTTGTTGAACATTCCGGCTTGAGCTGCAGGAACCGTTAACAGCAGGCAAATAATAGCTGTTAGGGAACCACTTATAATATTCATTGACAATGTTCCTTTTAGTCATTGTTGTATTCAGAGTTAAATATGTTGCTGCGTCAGTAAACTTGTTGCATTCTTGACATGAATACCTTCACGTAAGCTTTGTTGTTTATTAGCTCGCCGTTGATAGTGAACACCACAAATCCTTTTGCATTGCCATACAGAGCTCGATTCATATCACTATTGTCATTGAGGAGTACTGATGGGCCTGAGTTTGAAAAACAATGTATCTTGGCAGCGCCAGGATGCCCAGATTTATCATTAACCCAAATAGCTTGTTCCATCCCCATCCCTGATGGGCAATTTGTGGTCTCAACTAATCTAAATTCTTCCTTAGCGATGTCTGGAAAGTTGATTGGTTTAAGGTCTAACGAGAATCCGTTTTTTGTCAGCTGGAACTCTCGACTGGCAAGTACGTGACGCTTGATTGCCCCCGTATTGGAATGCAATATTTCATCCGTGCCTTCATCGGCTAACGGGCTGCCAATTTTAGTGATATAGGGTGGATGCCTAGGGCTTAGAGTGGTTGCAAGTGACTGGGTTTCATCTACAGCCTTGCCTTGTAACATTGATAGGCACTGCTGTTGCTTTGCTCTAACATGTATTCCAGCACTATTTTTGATAGCCTCACAATTTTTCTCGGTGGGTGTCCATTTTTCCTTTTGTACTGGCATCGAAGTTTCTTGAGCCGCGTTGGGATCAAGTCCAGCGGCAAGGTTATCGAGCGGAGCAAGTGCATCATCTACGACCTTGTTCAAGGCAGAACCAAAATCATCTCCATTGGAAACGCAGCCTGATAAGGCCATAACTAAAATCGAACAAGCAGTTTTTCTAAACATAAATAACTCCATTGTAAAAACAAATAACAATTACCAAATCCATTGAAATGCTTTAATTTTTTGAAGGTTGTAACGTTTGTCGAAATCTTCTTGAGTCAGGCAAAGCACCCGAATAAACTCGATAAGAGATAGAAAAACAGGAATCCAAGTTATGCAGCCAGCGAGATAGATAAGACCCCAGCCCCAGTTGCCAGCGTAAAATTTATGTAACCCCAAACCGCCACCGAAAAACATCATCAGGGCCATAACAGATTTTCGCTTGCCGCGATGATGAACTTGGTCAATCGTAGTCGTCTGTACTTCCTGTACTTCCTGTACTTCCTGTACTTCCTGTACTTCCTGTACTTCCTGTACTTCCTGTACTTCCTGTACTTCCTGTACTTGTGGTTGTGTTGAGTCACTAACTGTGAGTTTAGTTATATTGTCAGTCGCAGGGATATAGGTCCCATCGTCAAGTGCGGCAAGTCGTTTGCTTATTGGTGGATGTGTTGAAAATATTTCTGAGAAGCCGAGTCGGCCTGATATTTTGAACGTTGCATAAGCACTCTGTTCAAGAGGTATCTTGGATGTGTCATTTGCGAGTGACTTCAGCGCATTCATCATGGGGCCTTTACCCAAAAGTACTGCCGCAAAAGCATCAGCCCGATATTCTCGTGATCTTGAGAACGCCTTCACAACTAAACTACCCAGAAGGGTCAGTACAAGAGCCGCTATCGTTTTAATTAGCCATAACGTAAATTCAACAACCCAGCTGAAGCTATCACCAAAAATATTCAGTACACGTAATAGGTTAAGCGGTAGGGTAGCTATTAATGCGTATTCCGGCGAAGTTGAACAGCCATTCCGGCCAACGTGAACACCCTGATCCTTAACGCGCTCACGTCACCCCGTTTCTAACTCGAGTGTTCAGATTGGGTCAACTCACTTCTCCTCTTTCTCATCGATTCTCCCTTCAGTGACAGCCGGTGAGCGTTGTGCATCAGCCGGTCCAGGATCGCATCTGCCAGAGTGTTGTCCCCCAAGCTCGCGTACCACTCTTCCGTTGGCAGCTGACTGACCACGACCGTCGAGTATTTCCCGTACCGATCATCCATGATCTCCAGCAGGGCGTTGCGCTGCTCGGCATTCACCGCTTCCAGTCCCCAGTCATCCAGGATCAGCAGCTCTATCCTTGCCAGTTGACCCAGCAGTCTGGCGTAACTGCCATCTACCTTGGCCTGGCTCAGCTCAAGTAGCAGACGCGGCAGCCGGTAGTAACGAGTGCTGTGCCCCTGCTGACAGGCTTGGTAGCCCAGCGCACAGGCTAGGTAGGTTTTTCCGCAGCCACAGGGGCCGGTAATGAGCAGGTTCTGGCCCCGGCGCAGCCACTCTCCTTGGGCCAGGTTTGCCACCTGTGACCGCTCCAGGTTGCGTGCAGACTGGTAGTCCACCTCTTGCACCGTGGCCTGGAGTTTGAGCCTCGCCTGCTTGACCAGCCGAGCTTGTTTACGCTGCTCCCGGCTCAGTTGTTCGTGTTCGACCAGCAGGCTTAGCCGCTCGATGAAGGGCAGCCCTTCGTAGGTACTTGCCTGTTCCAGTTGTTGTTGCACGGCATCCGCCATGCCAGTCAGTTTCAGGTGTCTCAAGCGGGTCAGCGTTTGTTGGGTCATGGGTTTTTTCCTCGTTAGTGGAAGCTCTGGGGGCCGCGGATGTTCTCGTGCTCTTGCGGCAGTTCTGGATAACTGAGCGGACTTGCGGGCAGTTGGTCGCGGCCACTGGTCAGCACCGACTTGAGCTGCTTGAGCCGCACCAGTCCTTCCCGGTTGGCCAGCTGGCAACAGGCTTCGACTCGTGATGGCGGATACTCCCGGCTAAGACTCAGCAGTCCCAGGCAGAGTCGGTATGCCTGCTCGGCATGGGCTTTCTCTGCCTGCCGTTCGCTAACCCAGCACAAGGTGCCCGGTCCGATGTCGGCAGCCCACTGCTTAAGACGCCCTGGCGTCCAGCGTTGCTGCTTGCTGTGACGTTCCGGCATGTGCTCAGGGAGTGTGCTCATCCCCGGGATGGTTTTACGCGGATGGCTCGCGACCAGCTGTTGCTGGTGATAGACCTGAAGCAGGGTATCGCCCGCATGGAGCTCCAGTTGCTGACCCACATACTGGTGCGGCACCGAGTAATGGTGCTGCTCATAGCTGACGTGATAGTCGATGTTGACCTTGACCGTTTTGATGGCGACATAGCGATAGGGATGCACCGGTAGTGACCCCAGTGCCGGGCGGTCCAACTGCTCAAACGCCTCGCGTCGGTTACCGGGCAGCTGCTTGAACGGGCGCTCGTTGAGCTCATTCAACAAAGCCCGGATGCACTGGTTTAGCTCGGCAAGCGAGAAGAAGGTCTGATGGCGTAGACGAGCCAGGATCCAGCGCTCGACGATCTGCACACCCACCTCGGCCTTGGCTTTGTCCTTAGGCTTGTAAGGGCGAGCTGGCATCACCGCCACCTGATAGTGCTCGGCCAACTGCTGGTAGCTGGGGTTGAGCTCGGGATCGTATCGGCAAGCCTTGCTGACACCGCTCTTGAGGTTGTCGGGGATCAGCAGTACCGGTGTCCCGCCGAAAAACTCAAAGGCACGGACATGGCTTTGCAGCCAGTCCGGCAGTGACTGGGACCAGGTGGCCTCGGCAAAGGTGTAGTTGGACGCACCGAGCACGGCGACAAAGACTTGTGCCTGACGGACCTCACCCGTAGTCGGCGACACGATGGGCACCGTGGGCCCGCAGTAGTCGATAAAGAGCTTTTCCCCCGCCTTGTGGATCTGGCGCATGGAGCGCTTTTGCAACTGACACCAGGACTTGTAACGGTCACAGAACTGGGAGTAGCTGTAACAGCTATTGGGATAGCGCTGGGTGTACTCCTCCCAGAGCAGCTGTTTGGAGACCCCCTTGCGCTTGAGCTCCTGATGGACAGAGGGCCAATCCGGCACAACATGGCGGGCCGAGATGGTGGTATCGGCCTGCGGATAGAACAGGGCAGCCAGTCGGCCATCATCAAGCTCGGTAGGTAAGGGCCAGGTAAGGCCGAGCGCCTGGGCACTTTTGAGGAGTTTCTGGATGGAGCCGACACTGACCTTGGTACAGATACTGATTTGGCGAACAGAGAGGTCAGCTTCCAGCCGCAGTCGCAGCACTTCACGAATTTTACGCATTGCAATCCTCTTGGCAGACATAGGCTCTTCCCTGGCAAAAGGGAGAGCGTATCAAAGGTTGTTAAATCAATGCGTTAAGGATGATTCCGGTGAATGTGAACAGTGATTCCGGGATGTTGAACACTGTTTCCGGAAAGGAGGGGCGAAGTGTTCAGGTTGAACCGGAATGAGCGTTCACATTGGTCCGGAAATGGTGTTCACGTTGAATCGGAATTGGTGTTCATGATCGGCCGGAATATGCAATTAAAACAATGCTATTGATAACTCCCTGTAAAAGAACAGTCCCTAACATGTCTCGGTTGGCTATATGAGCAATTTCATGCGCTGCGACAGCCTGTATCTGTTCTCGATCCATTTTATTCAAAAGGCTGGAGCTAAAGGCAACAAGTGCATTACTGGGGGAGGAGCCTGTAGCGAATGCATTTATATCTGGACTGTCATAAACACCAACCTCGGGTACACAGTCCAGCCCTGCACGTGTTGCCAGCTCAGCGACCATTTCATATAAATGTTTCTCCTCGTTTGACGCTGGATAACGATGGTCAATAACTTTGACTCCATGTGCCCGTTTAGCCAACCATTTACAAAACATCAGCGAAAGCAATGCACCAGCAAAACCTAAAAATGGTATAGCTAGTGCGCCGGGGCCTGTCCACACAAGGCCAATAACCAGCCCCCCGTTCAACAACAGGAACCATTTAAGGAATTTCGCGTTTGATAGTGATTTCAGTTGTGCCACCGATACATTGTTATGGTCTGTGGGTTCCGTTATATTAATCTGTTGCGTATTTATCGGTATCTCGATTGGCATAGGGACGTGATCTGTAGTCTTTTCTTCGTGTAACGGCCATATTGTCCTATTGATAGGGGATGTGATAACTTCTGCGATCGTTTTGGCTTTCTTCTTGGCCGTACCGAAAGTATCTATGGCATCAGCGAAAGAGCCTGTCAGTGATATCTCAACAATCCCTTCTTCTGGCGAGCTGAAATTCACGGTAACGCGCAACCCGAACGGATTGATACCGTACTTCCAAGATGCTTCCAGTATCCCCTTGGCTCGGTCAGCAACCTTGATGGTGCCGCCCTCTGCTTGTAGGTGGGCAGCAATGTGTTCGAAGACAACTTCATAATCGTCATGACTGCGTAAAATAAGGTCGGATTGTTTAGTTATCGTAGGGGACTCCATGATGATTTTTCTCCTTGCTTGTTAGGCTATCTATAGTGGTGATTGCCCCCGACAGCTGGTGTCGGGAAGTGAATTAATTGGCGTGAAAAAATCTGCTCACATCCGGCTAAGTAGGGCTTTGAGGTCACGTTTTACCAATTGCTGTATACCTTTAGGGGAAACTACCTCTAAGTAGGGAATGTAGGTTTTTATCACAGGCAACAATTGAGAACCACTAAAAACGCGGCTTGCCAGCAAGATGCTGCCGTCCTCCAGCTCTCTGATAAGAGCCTGCTCGGGAAGGATGTTCCTGAGCTTGAATTCGTGGGCGATAGGCGAAGCTGCCTTGATCACGACTTCGTGAGTGGGGATGGCCTCTTGCTCGATGAGGTGTTGAAGAAGTTGCTGCTGTGACTCGCTGATCGTTGCTGGCGTTTCTATCTGCTGAAGGTTGGCGATACTCGACAAGGGTTCGATAAATGGCGTATCCGCCGTTACCCCTGCCAAGTACCAGCGGCCCCGCTTATTGACCAAGCGGTATGGCTCAATCTCTTGCTCTGCTTGCTCACCGACCCATGACAGCCTGACTTTGAGCTGTTGGCTGATGGCCTTGGCAAGTGGCTTTAGCCATTGGTGATGACTGTCATCTTCATCGAGTTGAAAGCCTGCAAGGACGAATACAGGCGTCGATGCAGGGTTGAGCCAGAGCTTGATCAGACTTTCGTGATCATCCGGGAACAATGCTTTGGCCCCGAGTTGCTTGCACAGACGAAGGATGGCAGGAGTCGATGCTCTGCCGAAATAGGATGGGTCGAGCCAATAGGTTTGTCCCTCACGCTCCAGTGGCAGATAAGCCAGTCTGACATTCAGGTCTCGCTGGACCGTGCGAGCCGAGACATTGAACTCGGTGGCCAGTTCGGAGATCACCAGTTGTTGCCCGTTATTGAGCTTGGTCAGGATCACGCCGAGGCGTTGGGCTAGGGTGTCGTGTTCTGCCATCCAAGGAAGCATCGTTGTCAAAGGTGTCCTAGTGTCGCGTAAGCGCCCGACAGGGCGTGTCGAGCCGGAATTTTCACGACGTGCAGGATTTTGGATAAGCAGAGTTGATATAGCGGCGGGCGAGTTGTTATCTACTGTAGGGGTAACTGGAAAGCACATGGATGAATGTGCAGGCACCACGGTACTATCGCAGATGTCTGATTGAGTTGACGGTAAATCTAGGGGATGGGGAACTGCGTTACGTCTGTAGGTCATCGGGTATCATCCAGAGCTGCACAAACCTTTGCCGCAAAGCAAATAGGTTAATCAAAAGGTTGATTTTTGATGTACGGTGCAACACTGGAGTCCCTACAACGCTAAGCGCGATCTAGAAGGGACGGCAAGTGCCTGTAAACGCCACTGCTCAAATCATATAAAACGTCTACGTGTGAGACCTTACCTAAGTATGGTGTTATAAATCAAGGGATTTTTCGTCGATTAGGGTAACTCAACTGGTGGTTTTTCTTGTTGCATGAAGCGTTTTGACACTATGCCGACGGTCGCGTCGAGGCGTCGAGTTTGTCCGTCAGCTCGTCACGACCGTCGGCATTTTTTCCTAAATTCCTCCGTTTTGGCTGAGTTGGGGTAGGGCTGAGTGGGCTGTGTTGCTAGGTATCAACGCCTGTTCCACACAGTTGGCCACTTGGGTACTGGTGTGCCTCAGCCTGCTGGCGTGCAGGTGGGCATATCGTTGGCTAGTCTGGCTGCTGGCATGGCCCAACTGGGCTTGCACGTCATACAAGGTTCCGCCACTGGAGACTATCAAGGCTGCAACGGAGTGGCGGCAAGTATGGATACAGACTGGTCCTTCAATCCTTGCTCGCTTAAGCATTCGGTTAAATGGTCTGGTGACGTTGTTCAGCGGCTGGCCCTGTTTCTGTCCTGGAAACAGATAGGGATTTCCTTCGATAGGGTGTGTCTCCTTGAGGATCTGCATGGCCATATGGTTGAGGTGGAGGATCCGGCTTTTACCATTCTTGGTGTGGGGGATGAACAGGGTCAGCTGGGATTGATCGAGGTGTCCCCACTTGGCCAGCCTCAACTCGTCCTTACGCAGCCCTGTCAGCAACAGCAGTTTGACGTACTGACCGGCATAACGGTTTTCATCGATATCCGCAGCCATAAACAGCCGTCTGATCTCCCCTTTGTCCAGATAGCGGGTGCGTTGGTTGTTCTCGGTCAGGCTCTTGAGATGTCTCATTGGGTGTTGCTCCAGATAACCCATTCGAACGCTCCAAGTCAGGATCGCTTTAAGCAAAGTGGTGATCCGGTTGTTGGTGGCTGGCTTTACCTTGCTCAGCAAGTTGGTTTGCAGGGCCTGGCCCTGTTCCAGTTTTATTTCCGAGAGTAACCGTGATCCCAAGGCTGGCTTTAGGTGGTCACGAAAGCGTTGTGCATCATCCCGCCATGATCGTTTGTGGTGCATGGCATAGGGGAAGTAATGCTGTTCAAACAACTCGGTCAGGGTGAGTTCCTGCCGCTTATCTTCCTTCTGCTGCTTGGGATCGATGCCCTGCGAAAGCAGCCGTTTATAGTCTGTGGCGATCTCTCTGGCCGTGTTCAGGTCAACATCGGGAAAGCGACCTATGGATATAGCCCGTTTACGTCCTTGCCAGAGATAACGAAGCAGGAATTTCTTGGAACCTTCCCCTTTGCCTACCAGACATTTAAAGCCTGGGATCAGGGTGTCGCTGTATTCGGCTTCAGTTGACCTGGCATGGGGTGGGTTCGGTGGTAGCGCCTCAATGGCTTTTTGAGTGAAGCGAAATCGGGAGGGAGCATTTGCCATCGTCTGTCTCCTGTCATTTGATAAGTGGGATAGGGCTGGTCTGCCCAAGAAAAAACAGCACAGGGATGTCAATTCCTTGTGCTGCCGAGATGAGATTGGGGATTGGCTGAGCCTAATGCTGGTCTCAGGCCAGAGGTGGAACAGGGCTTGGCCAACTTCCGGTCGATATCCGGTCTTCTGGGCGGGAAAATTCGTCAAGCGTAGAAATTTGCTGTCGGTGGCGACGTGCTGACGAATTGACCTAAACGGTTCCCGACGCTTCGTCGCCACCGACGCGACTTTTTGAGTTTCTTGCCTGAACTGGATCAGTCAGGTGTCACCGTCAGGGTGAATACATCCATCTGGGCATAGCAGCAAAAGTTAAGCTGCCAGAGCTCAAACCACTCATGCACCTCTGCCAGTGACATTTTCCCCATCAACGAGTGGGTGTACTCACCCATGCTGAAATCGAAATCCAACTCTTTGGCCAACTCAGTGCACCAGCCTTGGCCCACATAGGCAAAGTCAGTGACATAGCACAGATGCCAGCCGTCATCCCAGCGTTCTAGGCGGATCTCGACAGGGTGATAACCACCTGTGGTGGCACTGTAGTCTGGGTCTCGATAGTTGAGGGTCAGGGCTGCTGGTGTTGGACCATCTGGGATTTCATCAGGGAAATCCTCCAGCGCCGAGCTGATGGCCTGCTCCAGTAGCGTTTGCAGGTCGTGACTTATCCTCACAGGCAAGCCCGTGATAACGAGGGTAGGTTTCATATCTTGGTTCTCGTTGAGGTTGAGTAAAGGGGTAGGGGAGAGTAGGAGGCTGGAACGGTTACTGGGCTGCGTTGGTCGCTTCTGGGAGTTTGGCCTTCAGGCTATCGAACCACTCGGTATGCTTGCCCGTGATCAGATGGCCGAACCGGACGTCCGGTGCTGCCTTGGTCAACTCCAGATGGCGCAGCACAGCAGCCAAGAACCCCGCGTTATTGCTGCTGCCTTTGAAGTGCCAGATCACCTTGAACAGGCCGGAGGTAAATGCCTTATCCGGCTGTTGCTCGTTTAGCAGAACGACGACTTGTGCCAGACCGAACCACTCCTTGGAACAGAGACCTCCACCGCTGCTACCGGTCAGACGGATCAACAGTTCATCCTGTTCGGGTTCATGGCCAATCTCATAGCCCACGGTGGTAGTTGAGCCTGGCGAGAGCAGGGTGGCTACGCCACTGACCAAGACCACTTTGGCTGGTGATACTTGTATGCCATCAAACTTGGCTGTAGCAGTCGTATTTACTTGCTGTTTGGCTGCTTGCTTATCGGTTTTGGTGTTCATGCTTAGCATCCTTCGAGATAGTCAGATAGTGGATTTCAGGTAGATAGTGGTGCCCAAATCAGGCGAGGTTTGATCTGGTTTGAGATCGAAGGCCAGATGCTGGAATACAGGAAGTGGGGCAGACAAGGCATCAAACGGTGAGCCATAGCCAGAGAAGCGATATGCCTCCCATGCTTCGACAGCTGGGAGAGGCAGCCAGAACACGGCATCTTCAGCACAGTCGATCAGCTTGATAGTTCCCGCCGCTAGCCGCCAGTAGTCAGCGTAGTAACCGTTGTCGTCATCCCGGACTGACTCACCAGTGTGGGATGCTATCGAGATCAATACTTCGGGCGCTTCGCTGTGCAGGGACTTGGCCTTGAGCACGGTCGCCTCTTTGATCACGACCAGCAGCACAGGCTGATTTTCCTCTGGCAGGAACTCAGGAACATACATACCGTTTGTGATGACCTCTTGCATCAACAAGCTCAACGTCTGCCAGCTGTAGGCGTACCCCTTGAGCGTTTCGTGGGATGCGTATTTCCCTTCTTGAATGAACTCATCCATGGCTATCTCCCTCAGTCTGCTGGCCCAGTGATGTAGCCGATAGTGCCGCCGATGATGGTGCCTGCGACGGCTCCTGGGATACCGCCTTTGGCACCGACGCCAGCTCCGGTGATAGCGCCTTTGATTGCTCCCTTGGTGCTGCCCTTTACCGTGAAATCGATACTGCCGTCTCTCATTGGCTTGATACTGATCGCGGCGACTTGTTTACGTAAAATTTGGTGGATAAACATGTTCTGTCCTTTGGATCGTGGATATGAAAAAGGCCCTGAGCGGTTAGCTCAGGGCCTGATGTTCTGGATGAACATAGTTTTAATATGTATTTAAAATGCGGTTTTTTTACGGCATCATGGTTTCCAATGAAGACATATAGTATGCTGTCGATAAAAATCGGCTATAGAGACTTAATATGGAGTGTTGTGTGGACGAGAAAAAATTTGACATAATATACCCTGCAACTAACGGTGGTGAACCAATAAAGACAATGGATCGGGATGGTAAAATTTTATTTCGCTTCCCTGATGTGGTTCGAGTCTTGGCAAAAGACAATGAAAATATTTCATACAACACAGGTGTTAAGTCTGGATTCGGTGGTCTTTTAAGTAAACTTTCTTCAGTGTTGAAAGAGAAAGAAAAATATATTATCCCTTTGTCTGGGAAAAATGAATATGGCTTCGACTACGAGTTCTATATAACAGAGGCTGGGCTATATCGAATCGTAACCATTGATGATAGTGAAGCATCTGTTCGATTCCAAGATTGGATTTTTGAAGATGTACTACCATCCATCCGAAAATATGGTATTTATCCCCCCCCGAAAGAGGGCGCTTCTGAGTTAAGTACCATGGTGGCATTGTTGCAGCAGAACGTTTCTATTTTGGCAAGAGAAATTGAGAAACGTGAAGAGTTAGAGAAAAAAGTCAACGTTATCGAGAATCGAGTTAACTTGATAGAGCAAAGCATTGATAGCATTGATATGTACTTACTATCAGATTTTATTGTTGCACGGGATATTGCATTGCCAATTGAAGATCTATGGGCGTGGTGTGAAAAAATCCGTCTTGAGACTCGAGCGGATTGTCAGAAGTGTTTATCTGGTGATCGATTTAAAACAAAATATCCGTTGTTTGTAATTGAGCAGGCTATTGAGCATGTAACAACATGCATGCGGTTGGCGAGCAGATAGGTTTATGATATATGCTTTGAAACGATCCTAAGTTGTTAGCTCAATGTTGGTTTTTTTAGTTGACAGTAATTCAAAATTCGTTTGATAAGAAAATTGATACAAATGTAAACTATAAATGTATTTTATGAGGTCCATAAGGTGGCATTTCCTGAAAGGTTGTTTGATTTGGTTTATATCCCGACTTTAGAGGAGAAGCTTGATGAACTTGCTTTTCTTGCTGAAGTTGAAAATTGGAACTACAATCAAGCTGATGAATCAAGTAGTAAGCCAATATTGTTTAACTATTTACAATATACATATCAGCGACTTAGAGAGGAGGACAAAATTGAACTCTCAGATGATGGACAGTTACTGACATTTAATACTGGATTAGTGACGTTAAATCAAGAGGAAATATATTCATACTGTACTGTGAATAGGAATCAAAATGCCAAGCAAAATTGGTATTTTAATTCATGGGAAAGGAAGGGTTCGGCTTCATTAAATGGTTTTTCTCGTTTGCCTGAAATGGCTCATTATTTTAATGATCCATCATCATTGGTTTTTGATTTTAGAAAAGAGGTTAGAACCAACATAGAGCATATCATTTCTGATAATAAATCCCGCTTTCCAGAACCGTATAAAAATCTGAGTGATTATGAATTACAGGTTTATCTGAAAGGTGCAATATCTAATGCGATTGAGCGTGTTAGAAGAAATTATAAGACTGCGATACCTCATTATTATAAAGGACGCGTACAGTTAATGCTTCCGCTGTGTCTTGGTAAGCCTAATGAGGCGAGCTTAGCTATCGTGGTGGAGGATATGGGGGCATACTATCGTGCTGCGACTTGTTTAACCCTCAGCATGGCATATAACAATGCACGTCTATTAGCTCGCCCCGACCGAGATTGGCTTAAGCCTTAACAGTAAATTTCAATGCTGCGTGGCTGCGTGGCTGCGTGGCATTGAACTTATATATCGTTTAAAAATTCATACGGTTGCTGCTAAAAAATCTCTATTGTTTTTTTGGGGTTTTTAAACTATATTATATAGCTATACCCTTAAGTTGTTAGAACACTCATAAAGTTTATTTGTAATGACTGATTTTTCAAAAATCAATTGGATTTCCCATTAGATTTAGAGTCAACCTTGAACTTTGCAACGACCAATGAATAATCATCTACAGGGCCATTACGAATAATTCTTTTATAAAGGCTAGTAGTGAAGCTGTTTGGGTTTTTAATTGTGCTATCTGCAAAACGCGGGCGCAGGTCCCAATGATGATGGGCTCCATCAGACATAATATAAATATTTATTTCATCACTATCCCGCACCAAATCCTCCATAGGTATGAATTTGCTTTGAAAATTAAGTGGTATATCTTTAGAGATAGCTGATGTTAATGTGTTTTTACCACCTAGCTTTTTTAACTCTTTCTTGCTATAGAGGTTTTGGTCTAGCAAAATTTGGTGCTGGGTGTGATCTCTAGTCAGTTGTTCCAATCTAGAATCTGAATTTATATATAAACGACAGTCACCGATATGGCCGATATGGAGACCAAATGAATTTATATAAGCAAACGTCAGAGTTGTTGCTGCTTCACGATAAAGAGCATTTTTTTCGGATAACTCAGACACAGCATTTTTAATGGATGTGAATAAAAAATCTAGATTGCCAATATGGCCTGCATCAATCCCCTGCAATAAACTTTGAACGGCGCCTCTAGACGCATGTTCAGCACCAGGATAAGACCCAACACCATCTGCAATCGCCAACAAATAGCCCTGTTTGACAAAGTGAGGCGCAAGAACGGTATCTTGATTTGTTCGCGATGATGTCTTTGCATAAGAGAAAAGACCACAAGAAAGCATTGATATCATATTTTATTCCTTTTTTTAATAGATGCCAGCTCCTGAGTAATCTCTTCAACTGAATTAAAACGATTCGCTGGTCGCCATGCAGTACACTTATCAACTAGGTCACGAATACCGGCTATATTATCAAAATTCATTTCGTCAATAATCACCCCCAATGCAAATATATCAGTTTGCACAGAGTATACACCAGCAGCTTCAATCTCTGGCGCCATATATTTACCAGTCCCCATTTTTGTAGCTACTTTCGTGAGAATCTCTGATGCTGGATTGTCCTTGTCAGCATTTTTCACTAAACCAAAATCAGATATTTTGTATATGCCATTTCCGAAATTAAGAATATTTGATGGTTTCAGGTCTCGATGCAAGTAACAAGGTTTTCGATTATATTCTTCTCCTCGCGTAGTATGCATATAATGCACTCCTGACAGGAGCATCTCAGCGATTCTCATTTTTTGGGAGTTATCAAGCTTTCCAGATGCTAGGTCAGAACTTAAGTCGCTAATAGCTAAATCCATCACAAACCAAGGGCTGTCTTGATGAAGGTTATGGAGGTATACTGGAGCTATATTGGGGTGCACACATCGAGCCTGATATACAACTTCGCGTTGAAAGCGCCGATGAAATTCTTCTTTACTCACCCCGTCTGCAGGACATAAAACTTTTTTAGCATAATCACCACATTTATTTCCACTGGCCGTGTATAATTCTACCTTTTCCACAAAACCAAAACCACCGCGGCCAATTTCAGTAACAGTTTTAATTACATAACTATGGTGACGCTCTTCCATACTACCTATCCAAACATAACTGAAAGTCAAAATTTACCTCTTTTTGAGATAAAGGTCTATTATTAAACTTGTTTTTTACGTCATCCATCACTTCGGGAATTCAGATAATAAGTGCGACACTCATGGATGAATGGCGAGAGGTGGCCAACTGCTGATTGGTGGTACCCTTATGCTCGCCAAAGTAAAAGCAGTATCACCATGAGCTATCAGCAGTTGACCGAGGGGCAACGATACCAGTTATCGGTGCTTCGCGCACAGGGGATGTCCATCCTTGCCACCGCACGCGCCATTGGCGTTCATCGCTCCACCCTCTACCGGGAGCTGCGTCGTAACGCCGGGCCGCAGGGCTACCAGCCAGACAATGCGCATCAGCACGCCACCCACCGACGGGCCAGTGCGGCCAAATCTCGGCTATCTGCCGATGTCATCCAGTTTGTCGAGCTGACACTCGCCTGGTGGTGGAGCCCGGAGCAGATAAGCGCGGTGGGCAAGCAGATAGGCCTCATGGTGAGTCACGAGTGGATATACCGCCATGTGGCCGCCGACAAAGCCCGGGGTGGCCAGTTGTACCGCCATCTGCGCCAGGGCCACAAGCGCTACCGCAAGGGGGCGAGCAGCCTGCGTTCTCCCATCAAGGAAGCCCGCTCTATTGATGAACGGCCGGCTATCGTCGATAGCCGGGAGCGGCTCGGTGATTGGGAGGCGGACACGGTGCTGGGCAAGCAAGGCACAGGTGCACTGGTCACCCTGGTGGAGCGCAAGAGCCGGCTCTATCTGGTCAAGCGGGTCGCGAGCAAACAGGCTGGGGTGGTGCGGGATGCGATAATCGAGATGTTAACGCCCTACATCGAGCAGGTGCATACCATCACCTTTGACAACGGCGGCGAGTTTGCCGAACACAAGGCGATAGAGGAAGCGCTGGGTGCCGAGACTTACTTTGCGCACCCTTACTCTTCGTGGGAGCGCGGTCTGAACGAGAACAGCAATGGGCTGTTGAGGCAGTTTATCCCAAAGGGAACAGACCTGAGAGAGGTCACGGACGAGGATGTCAGGAGAGCGGAGCAGTGGCTCAACCTACGACCTCGGAAATGTCTCGGATTCAGGCAGCCTGTCAAGGTATTCGAAGAGTACTGTCAGGCGGCATAGGCGAGTGTCGCACTTCGAAGTTGAATTCGCGCTTTAGTGTCCTTAACCATTCTTTCATATGAGTGAGGTGTGGTAGGGAATTCACGAAATGTTCCTTCACCGCATAGATGACCTATCTGGTTACGACATCCATGCCGTCTGAAATGGATTATTCTCTTCTGGTGTGAAAGTTACCGACGATCGCGTCGGCGTGACGACCAGTCACCTCGTCGGCATCGACGCGACTTTGCACAACTCCTGGCAAACTCAGCTACAGCCCAAAAGACCGGATATGCCCCAGAAACTCTCCGGTCTTGCCCACTAACCATTCCTCTTCCCTTGCTCTTCGTGATCGCCTCCATCTTCCAATCTGTGTTATCTCCACGCCAGAGCCACTTGCTCCGGTCTGATCATACCCATGGTCTCCCAGCAGAAAGACCGGAAGCTGTGACCGGAGGTTTTTTCTGGGGGTATTTACGCCAGGGGAGGGGATGGCTTCTGGTTTGGGCTAGATCGTGACCCATTCGCCAGCTGAGCTGACCGGATAGGGACCGGAGTAATCGGTAGTCGAAGTTGAGTTGAGAGATAACAGGGAGAGTGGATCGTTCACTGCGAGGGGAATGTGGCAGAGCAAGCGGTGAGGGATAGCGATCTGGGCTTGAAACCATGGAGAGATAGATATGAAAAAGCCCAGTTATAAAACTGGGCTCTTTTCGCAATCCGAAGACAGGACTTGAACCTGTGACATACGGATTAACAGTCCGCCGTTCTACCGACTGAACTACGAGGGAATTGGCTCCTCCTACTGGACTTGAACCAGTGACATACGGATTAACAGTCCGCCGTTCTACCGACTGAACTAAGGAGGAATAGCCTGTCTCGTCGAGACGGGGCGGATATTAATGGCCCATCTCCCGGGTGTCAACCCGCCTGTCGGCGTAAAAAACGGCTTTTTGGCCCGTTTGCCCAAAACTTGGGCAACGCGGACTATTTTCAGCACAATCAGGAGCTTGAGATCGCGACTTCGGTCGGGTTGTGCCTGCTTGGTATCCTGATTCCCGCATACTGCCAGGAGGAGGCGTGGTGTCGTTCATCCGCAGAGTACAGTGCCCGGGGAAACCTGCCGTGGCGGGAAACGGCGTTGATATTCGGGGTGTCACCGACAATACTGCGCGCTCATGGCCATTTCTTGATCCCGCCCATCGAATTATCTGGCCGGGTCGGGTATGGTTGCCTTCGATACCATCGCCGCGTCGACAGCTCTGCCGGCCCTTGATGATGATCGGGTGCCGGTTCACCCCGGCCTTTGTCTCCCTCTTCTGGTATTACCCTAGACATGCACAATCAAGCTTCCTTACAAGGCGTGAAGCTGGCCATCGCATTGCGCCAATCCTGCATTGACGAACCCTACAGCGTGGCGCGCTTTGGCCGCGACCTCATCGCCGGCATCACGGTCGGCATCATCGCCATTCCCCTTGCCATGGCGCTGGCCATCGCCAGTGGGGTGCCGCCCCAGCACGGGCTTTATACCGCCATCATCGCCGGCATCGTCATCGCCGTGACCGGGGGATCCCGCTTCTCCATTTCGGGCCCCACTGCCGCCTTCGTGGTGATCCTCTACCCGGTGGCCCAGCAATTTGGCGTGGGCGGCCTGTTGATGGCCACCCTCATCTCGGGCTGTTTCCTTGTGGCCATGGGCATGGCGCGTCTCGGGCGCCTCATCGAGTACATTCCCCCCTCGGTGACCCTGGGGTTCACCGGTGGTATCGCCATCGTCATCGCCACCCTGCAGATCAAGGATTTCTTCGGCCTGCAGGTCCTGGAGATGCCGGAAACCTATCTGGGCAAGGTACAGGCGCTGGCCCATGCCCTGCCAAGCTGGCAGTGGGGGGACACCCTCGTCGGGGTGGCGACGCTGGCGGTGCTGCTGCTCTGGCCGAGATTGCGCCTGCCGGTACCCGGCCATCTGCCCGCCGTGCTGGTGGGGGTGGGGCTCGGGTTTGGTCTGCACCAGTTCGGGGTGGACGTCGCCACCATCGGCAGCAAGTTCAGCTATACCCTGGCCGATGGAACCCGGGGCATGGGCATTCCCCCCATCGCTCCGACCCTGGTGATGCCCTGGGCGCTGCCGGGGCCGGACGGGGCGCCGGTTGAGTGGAACCTCGCCGCCATCGAGCGGCTGCTGCCCGCCGCCTTCTCCATGGCCATGCTGGGGGCCATCGAATCCCTGCTCTGCGCCGTGGTGCTCGATGGCATGACGGGTCGCAAGCACAGCTCCAACGGCGAGCTGGTGGGGCAGGGCCTTGGCAACATCCTGGCCCCCTTCTTCGGTGGCATCACGGCGACGGCCGCTATCGCGCGCTCCGCCGCCAACGTGCGGGCCGGTGCCACCTCGCCCATTTCCGGTATTGTCCATGCGCTGGTGGTGCTGGCTGCCATCCTGGTGCTGGCTCCCTGGCTCTCCTGGTTGCCGCTCTCTGCCATGGCGGCCCTGTTGCTGCTGGTGGCCTGGAACATGAGCGAGGCCCACAAGGTGGTGGATCTGGTGCGCCGGGCGCCCAAATCCGATGTACTGGTGCTGCTGGTCTGCCTGTCGCTGACCGTCATCTTCGACATGGTCATCGCCATCACCTTCGGGGTGATCCTGGCCTCTTTGCTGTTCATGCGCGAGATAGCCAAGATGACCAAGCTGCACAACCTGGCGGATCACAAACGCTATGCCAGCGAGGTGTCCCCCTCGACCCTTGTGTACAAGATCAATGGACCGTTGTTCTTTGCCGCCGCCGAGCGGGTTTTTGACGAATTGCTTGCCCAGGTGAAGGACCACAAGGAGTTGATCCTGCAAATGGAGGCGGTCTCCATCCTGGATGCTGGCGGTCTCACCGCCTTCCAGCAGTTCGCAAAACGCATGGCCAAGGCGGGGGTCCGTCTCAAGGTGGCTGAATTGCAATTCCAGCCTCTCAAGACCCTGGCGCGGGCCAAGGTGCGTCCGGTGGCGGGAGAGCTGGAGTTCTACGGCTCGCTGGAAGAGGCTATTCGAGGAGAACATTTGCACGAAGCGGTTGAAAATTGATGGAAAGGGATAGGAAACGGCATATTTTTAGTCACTTGGTTCGCTTATTGAGCAAACAGTGGCAAAAGATAAAAAATTGCATTGACCGCCTCGCGCCTATCCCTTACATTACGCCCCGTTCCAGCGCAACGGCGCAGCGAATTCGTGTTGGCTGAACACGTTAAAGCACAGACCAAAATTGGGTGCGGTGTCCGAGTGGCTGCCCACCGACGAAGTCGGCAAGATGCACGCGCAGCGTGCTCCGAAAGCCACTTCAAGCAGTGAAAATTTGGTGAGGTGTCCGAGTGGCTGAAGGAGCACGCCTGGAAAGTGTGTATACGGCAACGTATCGAGGGTTCGAATCCCTCCCTCACCGCCACATTGAGAACCCCTGCTTTCGAGCAGGGGTTTTTCTTTATAGGTCAAAAACTTCCTGATTTCATAGCGATTTTGTGATCAACCCTTCCATCCCGGCACTTCCGAGGTGGTACAAAAAGGTGGTACAAAATGAGGTCTATGAGCAACCTACTCCAAAACCGAAATGGCACGTGGTATGCCCGCGTTGTCATCCCTAAAGCACTCCGCCCTTTGCTCAACGACCAGTGGGAGTTTCGTCGTTCTCTGAATACCACGAACGAGTCTGAAGCCCGTCGGGCCGCTCTGCCTGTCCTAGATGAACTTTATCGCCTGCTGGAGGCCGCCAAGATTGATCTAGCGGTGCGGCCCCTCGACCTCTCCAACGCCGCAGACTGTTGGTACAACTCGATGATAGAGAGGCTGGACGAACCTGATGTACGTGGTCGCTTCATTCGTCAGGTGTGGGATGGTGATGGTTTGGTCTGGGAGGACTACACCGAAATTCTGACCAAGCTGGAGGAGGAAAAAGACGCCAAACGAACCCGCGATGTGCAGAAAGGGCTTGCCCGCTTCCTGACCTGGATGAAGCCTTACATCGACGAGGCATTCCAGCTCACGGGGCTTCGCCTGTGCGTCGATTCGGCCAACTATGTCGCTTTCGCCGAGCTGCTGGCGGGCAAGTTCAAGGCCCTCTCCAGAGCGGTCATACAGAATGCCGCGACGAACGCCAATCAAAGACGTATCGGTCAGCCTGAGATCCCTCTGGTTCCTGCTGGTGATACCACCGTCACCACAATCAGCACTCGGGGGATCCGCTTATCTGCCCTGTTTGAGCGTTACAAGGCCACCATCAAGCGACGAGAGCCGAAGAAAGCCGATGGTCGCATCCTTGAGTATCAGGTCGCAGTGGAGCGGTTCATCGAGCTGATGGGCGATAAGGGCATCGAAGATATAACGAAGCGTGACGTTGCCGAGTTCCGCAACTTGATGGAGCAACTGCCAGCTCGCCCCAAACGCCATGTGTCCGCCATGCCGTTACGCCAGCAGATCGCCTATGCAGCAGAGCACCGTTTTCCTCGTCTGACTGCTGCTACCGTCAAGAAACTGGGGCGAGCCCTGTCAGCGGTGCTAGGTCATGCGGTGGACGATGGCCTGCTGGAGTTCAACCCTGCTCACGGGGCCAAGTACACAGAAAGCGTCATCAACCCGCTGGCTGAGCCGGAGCGCCCGTACACCTCGACCGAGCTGGCAACCATGTTCGGTTCCCCGCTGTTTGCCAGACGTACCCAGCATACCCGATTCGGGGAGGCTCACTACTGGGTGCCGCTGATGCTCTACTACACAGGGGCTCGGGCCGAGGAGATTTGCCAGCTCTACGTAGCGGATGTCATACAGCAGGATGGCGTCTGGTTCTTCCGAGTTGCTGAGTTGCGGGAAGACCAGAGCGTGAAGAACCGCAGCAGTAACCGAGACATACCTATACACCCCCATCTGCTGGCGCTTGGTCTAATGGACTATGTTCGCACCTTACCTGCGGATGGCCGCCTGTTCCCCCTGTTGCAGCCTGAGGTATCCTGATTTTCACAGACAGTCCCGATTGTTACGATGAGACAATCGGGGGTATTGAATGAAATCGAGAGAACACTATTCACCAGAGTTTGCATATTCCCACGCATGGCGATCGCTCAATAACATTCATGCCGATCACGTAATAACATCCATGCCGATCACTCAATAACATCCCACGCCGATCACTTTTTACCCTCGATGGGAAACCATGATCGGCATCCATGTTATTGGTGACTTTTTCTCCCCGCTTCGTTAAACCCGCACTTTCCCATCTGCTCCAACAGAGGAACGTGCATGTCTGCGAGGCCTATCACTGTGAGAAAACTCAAAGAAATTCTTCGCCTTAAATATCAGGCTCAACTGGCTCATCGGCAGATCGCCCTCAGCCTGCATATCTCTCCTAGCACCGTATCCTATTACCTCAACCGGGCGGCTCAACTGGGTATCATGACCTGGCCCCTGTCTGAGTCCTGGGATGATGTCTCCCTGGAGCGCGCATTTCTCAAGACCTGCTCTGTCCATAAAACTCAGCACAAACCCACTCCCAACTGGGCCTTGTTGCATCAGGAACTCAAAAAACCAGGTCAAAAAGGCGTGACCCTCGAGCTGCTATGGCAGGAGTACGCCGAGCGCCATCCAGGCTCCCACTACAGCTACAACCACTTCTGTCGGCTCTATAAAGAGTGGGCGGCGCTGCTGCAACCCTCGATGCGGCAGACCCATATTGCGGGCGAAAAACTCTTTGTCGACTACTGCGGCCAGACCATGCCCATTGTCGATCCGCATACCGGCGAGATCCTTTACCGGGCCCAGATCTTTGTCGCCGTGCTGGGGGCCTCCAACTACACCTTTGCCGAGGCCACCCGCTCCCAGCAGCTCGATGACTGGGTGATGAGCCACAAGCGCGCTTTCGAGTTCTTTGGCGGTGTGCCGCAATTGGTGGTACCTGATTGCCTCAAGAGTGCCGTCAGCGTGGCGCGCAATACCGATCCGGATCTCAACCCTACCTACCAGATGCTGGCGGCCCATTTCGGTACGGCGATCATGCCCGCGCGGCCCCGCAAGCCGAAGGATAAGTCCAAGGCGGAGGTGGGCGTGCAGATCGTCACCCGCTGGATCCTGGCGGTGCTGCGTCATGAAACCTTCCATAGCCTGGCCCAGCTCAATCAGCGAATGGGTGAACTGCTGACCCGGCTCAACCAGAAATCCTTCCAGAAGCTGCCTGGCTGCCGTGCCTCACTGTTTGCCGAGCTCGATGCACCGGCGCTCAAGCCGTTGCCGGATTATCCCTATCACTACACCAAAGTAGTGCCGGTGCTGGTTGGTAAGGACTACCACGTCGATCTGGAAAAGCACTATTACTCAGTGCCCTATGCCTTGCAGGGCAAGCGGCTGGAGGCGCATCTGGCCGAGCATACCGTCACGCTGTACCACGCGGGCAAGATCGTGGCCGAACACCAGCGGAGTCATCACAAAGGCCAGCACAGCAGCCTGCGTGAACACATGCCCGCGCATCATCAGGCACTGCTGGAGTGGTCGCCAGAGCGACTGCTTGGCTGGGCGGCGTCCATCGGCCCCTACACCACGCATTGGGTGGATGGCTTTATCCGGCAGGCAGAGCATTCGACGCAAGCGGTGCGCCCTTGCCTGGCCTTGCTGGGGCAGAGCAAAACCTATGGCAAGGAGCGGCTGGAAGCGGCCTGCCTCCGGGGGCACCTGACCGGCGCCAACCGGCTGCACAACATCCGCAGCATGCTCAAGCATGGCCTGGAGGAGCAACAACTCATTGCCAACGAGCGACAGGATCCGCTGCAAGACATCCGTCATGACAATGTCCATGGCGAGCACTACTTCCACTAACCCCACGGATCAGGAGAAGCCGATGCAATTACACCTCGATGAACAACTAAGCCGCCTGCACTTGAGCGGCATGAAACAGGCTCTGAACCAGCAGCAGGCCCAGAGCATGCTGTACCTGGATATGGGTTTTGAAGAGCGGCTGCAACTATTACTGAGCCATGAGCTGGTGCAGCGGGAGCAGAGGAAAACCAACCGCCTGGAGAAGCAAGCCCGGTTCCGGCTAGCCGGACAGGTGGAGCAGCTCGACTATCGGGCGGGTCGAGGCGTGAGCAAAGCGCAGATCCGCCAACTGCTGGAAGGACACTGGCTGAGTCATCAACAAAACCTGCTGCTAACGGGCGCGGCAGGCTGTGGCAAGAGTTACCTGGCGTGTGCCCTGGGCCGTTACTTTATCCGGCAAGGAGTGGGCGTGCGGTATTACCGGCTGAAAACCCTACTTGAAGAGATGCGACTGGCCCAAGCGGATGGCAGCTATCCGAAACTGCTGGAGCGGGTAAGCAACATAGGGGTACTGATCCTGGATGACTGGGGCATGGAGATGCTGGACGCGAGCGAACGCAGCAACCTGCTGGAGATCATCGATACCCGCTACGGCAACGTCTCAACGATAGTGGCGAGCCAATTGCCGGTGGAGAAGTGGTACGGGATGATCGGAGAGGCAACCTTCGCCGAGGCGATCTTGGACCGACTGATCCACAGAGCGGTGCGCGTGACCTTAACGGGAGAATCGATGAGAAAACAGGGCGCCAACTTGACCGATGCCGATCAGGCGGAGTAAAAGGAAGACGCTATAAACGCGGGCAGAAAAAAAGTGATCGGCATGATGTTATTGGCTGATCGACATGATGTTATTAGCCAGAGTTTCGGGCAGAGGCGGTTCGACTGGTGTTGGAGCAAGGCCTTGGCCAAGCTGAAGCCGCCAGAAGGTTGGGTATTGCCAAAGGCACACTGAGCAACTGGGTGGTCGCAGCCAAAGGAGGAAAGGATACATCGGCCATTCCCGGAGCGCGTTCTGTCGCCGAGCTGGAGGCTGAAGTGGCCCGGCTACGCAAAGCTCTCGCACAAGCCAACATGGAGCGCGACATCATAAAAAAGGCCGCCGCGTACTTTGCTCAGGAGTCACTGCCAAGTACGCGTGGATAGCCAACCAACAGGACCTCTATCCCATTTCCGTTATCTGTCGTGTGCTGGAGGTCTCTCGTGCGGGCTTCTACCACTGGCGCCACCGTCCACCGTCACAGCGCCAACAAGAAGATGAACGACTCAAGGTCGCCATTCGGGCTGCTCACAGCAAGACGCGCCAGACCTATGGCGCAGCGCGTTTACAAGCTGAGTTGGCCGCCGAAGGATTTTACGCTGGGCGGGACCGGATTGGACGATTGCGCCGTGAAATGGGGTTGTCTTGCAAACAAAAGCGCAAATTCAAGGCGACAACCCATTCTGCTCATTCCCTGCCCGTGGCGGAGAATCTCCTTGGTCAGGTCTTTGCGCCGACGAAGCCCAACGAAGTCTGGACCGGTGATATCACCTATATCGCCACCGACGAAGGCTGGCTTTATCTGGCTGGTCTCAAGGATGTGTTTACCTGTGAGATAGTGGGTTATGCGATGGGAGAGCGAATGACCACCGGGTTGGTCAGTCAGGCGCTGTTTCGGGCTGTGCAGCAGAAGAGGCCACCCGTTGGGCTTATTCATCACACAGACCGGGGCAGTCAGTACTGTGCCAAGGCTTACCGGGCTCTCCAGGTACAATTTGGCATGCAGACCTCCATGTCACGCAAGGGGAACTGCTTCGACAATGCCCCGATAGAAAGCTTCTGGGGGTCTCTTAAAAATGAACTGGTTCACCACCATAGATTCGAGACGAGAGCGGAGGCCAAGGCAGCGATTCAGGAATACATAGAGATTTTTTACAACCGCCAGCGTCGGCATTCACGACTTGGCAATGTCAGCCCGGCGGAGTTTAACAAGAGGTATTGGAGAACTGCTCAGGCTGCTTGATCCGGGACTGTCCGATCTTGTCAGGACACCTCAGCCCTCTGGCCCCAAGCAGAACTACCATGTGCGGCTGGGTGTATGGTGGCAGCGGTACTTACGTGAAAAGCTCAAAATCGTCCGGGAAGATATTCAGCCGTTCCATAGCTTCCGGCACACCTTCATAACCCTGCTACGGACAGCCGGGGTGCGTGAGGACGTGCAGAACGCCCTCACGGGGCACAGCCAGCATGGTGATAGGACGGCGACAGGGCGAAACTATGGGGCCTACACGCTGGGCCAAAAGCTGGCCGCAGTAGAAGTCATTCCTTTGGTTCCCATATCAACCCATGACGAACAACTACAAGCTGAGACACAGTAGGAGGCCGTATTGGACATCAATCAAATCTTCATCGGCCACCACTCACTAGGTCTCATTAGCCCACGGGGAACGCTCTCGCAGATACCCGGCTTCAATGGGCGGTACAGCCAGTATGTCAGGCGGGCGATAGACAACATCCGACGGATGGAGGGGCTGGAACTACCGGAGATGCTCGAGCCAGATAATGGATTGGGGACATGGACCCCCCTGCAAGCCTTGGCGGTACTGACCTATGGCCCCAGCTCTCACCTGAACGTGGAGCTGATAGCGGAAATCGAACGGCTGTCTGGGCAAGTATTGCCACGAGAGGAACGGCAGAGCCGCCATGAGGCCGCGTTTTACGTGAAGCACTTGGCCCCTCTGTTTGCTGCTTTTGAAGCACAGCAGCCGGGTTTGCAAACAGAGGTAACGCCGCAGTTCGCTTGCGGCCCATACCGGGTCGATTTTCGCGTAGATATGCGGTGGTTCGACCGGGATGGGCATTATTTCGACAAGCCGATCCGGCAGGAAGCGTACTTGCTGGAGTTTGACGAAGCCTATCATCTGGAGCCAGCGAACCGCCAAGCAGACCACCAGCGTGATGCCTACATCGAGCAGCAGACGGGCCTCAGACCGCTCAGGATTCGCCATGAGGAGCAAGAGCTGTGGGCTACCATTTGCCGGACTCAGGGACGCATCCTAAGCGTGGAGGAGTACCTGCAAGGGCTGCTGGGGGCGATGGCAGAGCCGGGCGATAGCCGACATTTCGACATCACACGGGAGTCTGCCCAGAGTGCTTATACCTGCGATCCCGCCGGGTATCTGCGATATCCAGCTCAGCCGGGACGAGACCTAAAAGCGATTGCAGAGCGGCTTGGCTGGCAGTTGAGTCAGAGGCATAGCGGTAATCTGGCCTATCACCGTCTAACCCCGCCGCGAGTGACGGCCAATCGACACATTTTGGGGTGATGTATCTGGTTAGTTTGAGTCTCATCGACACATCCAGCAGCGTGTTCATGGGCTTTTCGGCGGTATGTGTCTGGTGTTCCAGCTGTTCCAGCCCGATATATATACCCGTTTAGTTACTCAGACACTTATCTATTTACTGCACCGAGGGGGGAACCTACCAGCCATCCGAAGGAGCAAGATCAAGAAGATTGCAACGATCTTGCCCGGTTGGTTGCCCTGAAAAAACTATCCCAAACTCCACCAGCTTAAGGAAAACGAGCAGGCAACATTCAGACCCAACGCCGGTATAAGCCAGATGAGACCAACACCATAGGAGAACCCCATGGAATACATCACATCTGGCCCCTTGTCGGGAGCCATCCAGCAAGGAGCAGGCGTATGAATGAGCAGCAAGGAAACCCGTTACTGAAAGCGTTGGAGGCGGCACTGCTGGCAGCCTTGGGCGTCCTCATTAAGGAGGCCGTTAACTCGATGCAGACACCGCCGCCCCCGCCGAAGGAGCCGGACGCTCAATAGACCATGCCTGTGTGACAGACCGGAAGCCCCCCGGCAACCCCTGTCACACGGGTTGGTTTTCGAGTTTTGACACGTTTTTCTTGCAGGGTCTTGAACCTATTGGAGGCCATCATGGCAATCATCGGGTATGCCCGTGTCTCGACCACGGGGCAATCGCTGGAGCAGCAACTGATAGCTCTGGCGGAGTGTGAAAAAGTTTTTCATGAGCAGGTCAGCGGTAGCAAGACGGATAGGCCGCAACTACAGGCAATGCTCGAGTTCGCCCGGTCTGGGGACGTGCTAAAAGTCACCAAGCTGGATCGTCTGGCCCGGAACACCCGGCACTTGCTGGAGATCACAGACCAGCTACACGCCAAAGGGGTAACATTACAGATCCAGAATCTGGGCATCGACACGGCCACTCCGACAGGCAAGCTGATGCTGACGATGATCGGAGCCATCGCCACGTTCGAGCGGGAAATCATGCTGGAGCGTCAGGCGGAAGGGATCGCCTTGGCGAAGGCCAAAGGGGTCTACAAGGGCCGGAAGCCGACAGCGATGGAGAAGCGGGACGAAGTGCTGCATCTTCTATCGCAAGGCATCGCTAAAGCATCAGTGGCAAAGCGGTTGGGTATCAGCGTGTCGAGTGTCCATCGTATCAGTACAGCATCATGACCTATACGAGTGGGGAACAAATGGAACAAGAAGTAGATGACAGCCTTCACTCTTCGCATTCTTCTTTCCGGGAAAAATTGCTAGAGCATCTGTTCATTGCGGAGCTACTCAAGAAATCTTGGAAAACAGGGCGTTGTGACATCGAGGTGGCAAAGTCTGAGGTGGATAGTAAAGGGTATGACCTCATCGTTGAAGCTGAGGGGATCTTACGGCATATTCAACTGAAGTCGACTAAGCTGGGCGGAAAAGCTGCCAATCAGAAAATCCACCAATCGTTGTCTTCAAAACCATCTGGATGTGTTGTGTGGATGTTCTTTGATGATGTGTCACTGCAAGTAGACCATTATCTATTCTTTGGCGGGGCTCCGGGTGAAAAATTACCTTCTCTCGGGGATAAAGTTGCCAAGCACACCAAGGGAAATGCAGATGGTAAAAAGCTTGAACGCCCGATGATCAGACAATTGCCGAAGGGGAGCTTTACCAGAGTAGACACATTCGAACAGCTGTATGAAAGGCTGTTTGTACTATAAATGTGGTACAGATAAGTGGTACAGAAGTAAGATTTGCATCTATGATTATCGCAATGAAATCAGCGGGTTACTGAGTGGCAGATAGTATCGAGGGTTCGAATCCCTCCCTCACCGCCAAATTGCAAAAAACCGACCTGATGGTCGGTTTTTTTGCTTTGGGGAAGCATTTTCCGCTCATGTGGAAGAGGAAGGGGGGAGCGCCCTCGTCGGGTTCAAGCAGAGCAGTTTGCCGGGATGAACGGCCGCAGGCCGCCCCGAAGGGGTGAGCCACGCAGTGGCGAATCATCCCTCCCTCACCGCCAAATAAAACAAAAGGCCCCGTCGAAAGACGGGGCCTTTTGTTTTATCCGACGACGGGCGGCTCGGTTCGGGCCCAGGTTCGAGAGGCGGGCAGGATAGCCCGCATGGATGACCAGAGGCCGCCCGCAGGGCGAGCGCGAGTCGCTCCTGACCCATCCTCAGATGTCAGAACCGGCCAGATGGTCGGTTTTTTGCTTTGGGGAAGCATTTTCCGCTCATGTGGAAGAGGAAGGGGGGAGCGCCCTCGCCGGGTTCGAGCAGAGCAGCTTGCCGGGATAAACGGCCGCAGGCCGCCCCGAAGGGGTGAGCCACGCAGGGGTGAATCATCCCGCCCATACAATCTGATCATGCCTGTGATGGGGGTGGCTCGCAGGCGAAGCGGAGATTCCGCTGGTCTGGTTTGGGGAAGCAGCGTGAAGGTAGAGATAAACTCCGCCACGCGCAATATGTTGCATTCATGCCAGTCATTTATGCTGCATGTGCAAGGTTTAATGGGCAAATGCATTGATTGCGCAACTTGTTGCGTCATGGCGCCGGTGCGCGAATCGGTTTTATATTCAACTAATTGTTTTAAAACAAAAAAATGTCTTGGCATGGTCACTGCTAACGGATTCGGACGAGTGTCATAACCGTTCAACCATCAGGAGCAATTCCATGCCAACTCCATGTTATATCAGCATCGAAGGTCAAACCCAAGGCAACATCACTGCCGGTGCTTTCACCTCCGATTCCGTCGGCAACATCTTCGTGCAGGGCCATGAAGACGAGATGCTGGTACAAGAGTTCCAGCACGTCGTCACCGTGCCGACCGATCCGCAATCCGGTCAGCCTGCCGGTCAGCGTGTCCACAAGCCGTTCAAGTTCACCGTTGCCCTGAACAAGGCCGTGCCGCTGATGTACAACTCCCTGGCCTCCGGCGAGATGCTGCCGAAAGTGACCCTGAAGTGGTACCGCACCTCCGTCGAGGGCAAGCAGGAGCACTTCTTCAGCACTGTGCTGACCGATGCCACCATCGTCGACATCGACTGCCAGATGCCCCACTGCCAGGACCCGACGAAGTCCGACTTCACCCAGCTGATCCAGGTCTCCATGGCCTACCGCAAGATCGACTGGGAGCACACCGTTGCCGGCACCTCTGGTGCGGATGACTGGCGCGCGCCGATCGAAGCGTAATTCCGAGCCAAAGGGCACTGCTTGCGGTGCCCTTTTATTGTCTCTGCAAGGACAACCTGCCCGGAGACCGTATTTCCGATTTTTCAACCCACGCATTTTTTCTTCTGTCCGTTTGCCTGGTGTGAGCGGGTGCAAGAAAAAATCCGAGTTTACGTCTTGCCGCACGCCGTCAAGGGCGTGCGGCAGCCATGGTGAAAGAAAAATCCAGGCGATGGCGAAGCTCTCACACGGCTTGATGTGCCCCACCTGATGGGGCCGCACGATATTTCAGGGGCGCGCAGCGATGGCAGACAGCACAGGATTACAATTTACCGTCAAGGTGGGGGCCCTGCCCGAGAGCACCTTTGTGGTGGCCGAATTTGCGCTGGATGAAGCGCTCAACCGGCCGTTCAACCTGCGCCTTGAGCTGGCCAGTGCCCAGCCCGACATCGACGTTGGCGTCGTGCTGGACCAGCCGTGCGAGCTCTTGGTGTGGTACAGCGGCGAGTTGCAGCGCCGGGTGTGCGGGGTGGTCAGTGACTTCGCGCAAGGCGACAGCGGCTTTCGCCGTACCCGCTATCAGCTTATGGTGCAGCCAGCGCTGTGGCGGCTGTCACTTCGCCACAACTCCCGCATCTTTCAGGCACAAAAGCCCGATGAAATCCTCTCCATCCTGTTGCAAGAGCACGGCATCACCGATTACGCCTTTGCTCTCAAAAACGAGCACGCCAAGCGGGAATACTGCGTTCAGTACCGGGAAACCGACCTCGATTTCGTGAACCGCCTCGCCGCCGAAGAAGGGATGTTCTACTTCCACGAGTTTGAAGCGGGCAAGCACCGCATCGTGTTTGCCGATGACGCAGCCGCCCTGACCGCTGGCCCCGAGCTCTTCTTCAACCTCGGCAACCGCTCGCTCGAGCAGGGGCCCTATGTGCGCCAGTTCCACTACCGCGAGGCGGTACGCCCCTCGGATGTGGGGCTCAAGGACTACAGCTTCAAGACCCCGGCTTATGGTCTCTCCCACAAAAAGGTGGGAGCGGAGCTGACCCACCAGCGCGATACCTACCAGCACTTCGATTTTCCGGGTCGCTACAAAGCGGACCCGAGCGGCAAGGCGTTTGCCCAGCACCGGCTCGATGCGCTGCGCAGCGATGCCGTGGCGGGCCAGGCTAAGTCCAACTGCGCCGCCTTGCAGCCGGGGCAGAGCTTCTCGCTCACCGAACATCCCAACGGTAGCCTCAACACCGACTGGCAAATCGTGCGCATCCAGCACACCGGCTTGCAGCCACAGGCGCTGGAAGAGGAGGGGGGCAGCGGCCCCACCGTCTACCACAACGAGTTCGGGGTGGTGAAAGCCAGCACCACCTGGCGAGCGCGCATCGGCAGCCCGGAAGTCCCTCATAAGCCGATGGTGGATGGCCCGCAAATTGCCATGGTGGTGGGCCCCGACGGTGAGGAGATTTACTGCGACGAGCATGGCCGGGTGAAGCTGCAATTCCCGTGGGACCGCTATGGTTCGAGCAACGACCAGAGCTCCTGCTGGGTGCGAGTCTCGCAAGGCTGGGCTGGCGGTCAGTACGGCATGATGGCCATCCCGCGCATCGGCCACGAGGTCATCGTGAGCTTTCTGGAAGGGGACCCGGACCAGCCCATCGTGACCGGTCGCACTTTCCACGCTACCAACCGGCCGCCGTATGAGCTGCCTGCCAACAAGACCCGCACCGTGCTGCGCACCGAAACCCACCAGGGGGAGGGTTTCAACGAACTGCGCTTTGAAGACCAGGCGGGGCAGGAAGAGATTAACATCCACGGTCAGAAAGACCTGAACGTGCTGATAGAGAACGATGCCGCCTGGCACATCAAACACGACGAACACAGGGACATCGACAGTGAGCGGGTGACCCGCATCAAGGCCAATGATCACCTCACTGTGAACGGTGAAAAACGGGATCACATCAAGGCCGACTATTCACTCGGCGTTGACACCTCCATGCACCAAAAACTGGGTGACAGCTGGCTGACACAGGCCGGGCAGGAAGTGCACGTCAAAGCCGGTGCCAAGGTGGTGCTGGAGGCGGGCTCAGACATTACCGTCAAGGTCGGCGGCTGCTTCATCAAGGTCGATGGCGGTGGTGTGACCCTGGTGGGGCCCACCATCAAGATGAACTCGGGCGGCAGCCCGGGGGCCGGCTCGGGATGGGGCGGCAAGTCACCATTGGGTCCTCTGGGTGTCAGTGTTCCCCCCAAACCCAAGGTACCGCTCACGCCTGCCCAACTGGCCACCATGAAGAGTGCCGCCCCTTTCTGTGAAGAGTGTGAAAAATGCAAGGAGGGTGGCTGTGAGATTTGAGAGCACGCCGCTGGAAGCGTGGATACAGAGGCAATCAGCCCCTCTTTATGCCGTGCTGGCGGGGGCCAGCGATGCGGCTCCCTTGCAGCACTACTACCAGCTCGATGGCCGCGAAACGCCACGCGGGCTCTATCTCGGCACCCCTTATGAGGACTGGCATCCCGTCATGCCCTATCTGGTTGCGCTCGACAAGGAGAGCCCCTTTATCGAGTGGGCGCAGGGCGCCGAGGCGAGAGACTGGGGCTGGATAGTGGCGAGCGAGCAGCCTGTCGATGCCCTCTATGCCCATCTGCAGGGGCTGACCCAGATCTGGCACCAGGGGGAGGCGGTCTTCTTCCGTTACTGGGATGGCGTGTATCTGAAGCGCATTCTGGTCCAGCTGGGAGAGGATTTCACCGCCCTGCTGCCTGGAGTGAACGGGATCTGGGTCGGAGGGGACGGCTTCGAGTGGACTTCATCAGAAGCCGAAGTACCACGCGCATTCCCCTGGTGGGTGCTGCCCCCCGCCATTGCCGCGACCTTGGCGAGACAGGATCCCGCCCCTCTTATCAACAACCTGATGCAGCAGTTGGCGGATCACAACGGTCAGCTCTACTGGGCGTTTCCCGAGGCGAACCTGCGCTGCAAGGTCGCCCGCTTTGTTTCCCGTCATCCATCCCCCGATATCGATCTGTTTCCGGCGCTGGAAGCGGCGCTGATCAATGAGGTTCAAGCATGAGCAATGTCGGCCAGGCCGTCTTCAACGAAGTGATCGCCGATTATCGCAACGTCCTGAGTGCCTATCGCAAGGATGCCGAGAGTTTCTTCCTGGGTGACATGCTCAGCATGGACATGGAGCAGACCATCAAGGTGGGCGACAAGACCATCACGGCATCGTCCGGCAGCAAGAAGGCGCAGTCCGTGGTGACGCAGTGCCCGCTAAGCGGCACGCTGCGTCTGGTTCATCTGTTCGAATCCGTCAGGTTTATTCCCATCGGCAATACCCCATACAAGGTGGAGGCGGGGAAACTGGTGCGCGGACGTTTTGTCAGCGAGGCGGTAGCCAAGGAGGGAACCCTGGATGCCAAGGGCATTGCCGAGGTTGGTAAGCTGACCCCGGGCAAGTCCTATCGGGTGACCTTCTACCCCAATGTGAAGAAGAGCGATCTGGATACGCTGTTTGCCTCTTATGCCCCGGTTCAAAAAGACCTGGAGGCATGGCTTACCAAGGAGTGGAACAGTGAGCACAAGGTTGCCTGGGCTCGTTACAGCGGTACTGGTGGCGGGTTTGGCAGCCATGCTCTTGCGGCAGCAAGCGGTATCGGCAAGGCACTGGTCGGGGTGTGGGACGATCTTAAAACCATCTACAACCTGCTGGCCGATCCGGTAGGCAATGCCAAAAAGCTGGCCGAGTTCGGGGTGGACGCAGCGGCCATGGCCAAGGCCGGGGCCTCCCAGATGGAAGCTGCCATGCTGGTACTGCAAGATGAGGCGCTGCTTTATCTTTATGCCTATGCCCTGGTGTGCTGGGTCAAGATGTTGCCCCCGGATCAGCAGACCGAGTTTGGTGCTCAGGTGATTTCGTCGGTACTGATTGACGTGATCATCGGGGTGGTGCTGACCGGCGGGGCAGGCCTGGCTGCACGCTATGGTGCCAAGGCTGCCACCATGGCCAAGAACAGTGACCGGGTCATGCGACTGGTCACTTCCCTGGTCGATCTCTCCAAAAAGCACAATTTGGCCCAGCACGCCCAGCAGGCGAAAAAGGTGCTGATCACCGGGGCTGCACCGTTGAGCCCGGCCAAAAAAGCGGATCTCAAGCTGGTCGATGGCAATGCCAACACGCTGGTGGAAAAAGGCACGGCGGCCAAACGCCGATTCCAGGGGCACACCGAGATCAAACAGGTGAACAAGACACCTGATGCCTCCAAGCAGGCAGTTACCCCGAATAACCGGCCCCATCAACCGGAAGCCAGCACCTGCAAGAACAACTGCCCGGTCTCCATGGTGACGGGGGAAGAGTTGCTGGCACTGCAAGATGGCGAACTGCCGGGCTTGCTTCCCTTTGTCTTCGGGCGCCTCTATCGCACCTCCGCCGTCGCGCAATCCTGCGGCATGGGGCTTGGCTGGACGCATGCCCTTGCGCACCGACTTGAACGTCACGGCGATACCCTGACTTGGTGGGATGAGGAGTCCCTGGCAACCGAACTGCCGTTGCCATCAGCCGCCAGACCCATGGTGACCAACCTGTTGTCGGAGGCGGCGGTCTACCTCGGTGACGAGGCTGATGAAGTGATCCTGGCCAAGGCTGGTTCGCCGTTCCTGCATTTTACCTGGCATGGCGAGATCGGGCGGCTGACCGGTTTTTCCGATCCCTACGGCAATCGACTGACAGTGCGTTCTGACCGTCAAGGGCGCCCCGCCTGGGTTGAAAATGAGGCTGGGCTGGCCCTTCGTCTCGCCTACGAGGGCGACCACATCATGGCGCTCGAGTTGCAGCGCTTTGATGGCATTGCCTGGCAGCCCCAGGTCACGCTGCAACGCTACCACTACGATGACCATGGTCACCTGGTGGCGGCCGAGAATGGGGCCGGGGAGGGCGAGCGTTATCGCTATCGTGATGATGGGGTCATTGTGGAGCGCCGTCTGGCTGGCGGTGCCGGTTTCTTCTGGGAGTGGGAAGGGGAAGGCAAGGCTGCCCGCGCCATCCGCCACTGGAGCGATGTGGCGGGTTTTGATGTCACCTATGGCTGGGATGATGACAAGGGCGAGGTGACGGTACTCAATGCCGATGGCAGTCAGGAGGTGTATCAGCACGACAGCCAGGCACGTCTTGTCCGCCAGCAGGATCCGGATGGTGCGATAACCGAGTTTGCCTACAACGGCAAGGGTCAGAAAGTACTGGCCCGTGATCCGCTGGGGGCCGAGACCCATTATCACTACGACGAAGAGGGGATGTTGGCCCTCGAAGTGGCTCCCGACGGCAGTCAGACTGCCTATCACTACTGGGATGGCCGGGTTCGCAAGGTAGTGCAGGGGGAGCGCGAATGGCGCTTTGAGCACAATCCGCAAGGGGATCTGATTGCCAGGCGGGATCCCCTGGGGAACGAAACCCGTTATGGCTATACCCCTCAGGGCAAGCTGTGCTCTGTGGTTCACCCGGACAGCACCCGCACCGAATTGGTGTGGAACCGCCTTGGCCAGCTGATCGAAGAAAAAGGGGTCGATGGCGGGATAAGCCGCTGGCGCTATGACGAGCGGGGCCGCCAGATCGTGCAGCAAGACCCGCGTGGCGCAATCACACGCTATGAATGGGACGCGGCAGATCGCCTCAGTGCCGTCCATCTGCCCGGGGGCGGCGTTCGCCGCTATGAGTACAACGCCTATGGCAAGGTCACGGCGCAGTGGGACGAGCTGGGTCGCGAGACACGTTTCGAATATCACCCCGGCCTGCATCTGGTGAGTCGGCGCATCAACCCCGATGGCAGCGAGCTCAAATACCGCTACGACAATACCAAGCTGTTCCTCAGCGAAATCGAGAACGAGCATGGTGAACAGCATCGTATCCATTACCATCCCAACGGGCTGGTAGCTCGGGAAACCGGCTTCGATGGTCGCACCACCGCCTACCGTTATGACCTCAACGGACGCCTGAGCGAAAAAGTGGAGTTCGGCAAGCAGGAGACCGAGCTGGTCACCCGCTATGAGCGCGACCCCATGGGGCGCTTGCTGAAAAAATCCCTGCCAGATGGTCGCGAGATCGTCTTCGAGTATGACGGCCATGGCCAGCTCATCCGGGTCGACGACGGTGCCTGGCCCCTGGCATTTGACTACGATGGTGCCGGTCATCTGGTGGCCGAGCATCAGGGGTGGGCCTCAAGCCATTTCCGATACGATGCCATGGGACGGTTGTCACACTGGCAACTGCCTGACGGCAACCGGCTTGGCTATCACTATCAGCACGGGGCGCTTGGCGGCATTGATCTCAACGGCGCCGAACTCACTCGCCACCAGGTGGTGGGTGGGCTTGAGCTGCGCAGGCAGCAAGGGGCACTGACCCAGCAGTACGAATATGACGAGCAGGGGCGCCTCTCGGCACTGCGTCTGCAGCGGGGCAAGCAGGTCGCCCGCGAGCGGCACTATGGCTATGACAGAACGGGCAACCTGCTGCGCATCGATGACAGCGTGCAGGGGGAGCAGCACTACCGCTACGATCCGCTGGACCGCTTGCTGGAGGTGCGGGGCGAGCTGACCGAGCGCTTCTTGCATGATCCGGCCGGCAACCTCCTGGGTGAACGTTCGGGTGGTCAGTTCGATGGGGCCCGCACCCAGGGGAACCGGCTGCTGTTGAGTGGCGATCGCCACTTCGAGTACGACGAATTTGGCCGATTGGCGCTGGAGCGGCGCGGCAAGGGCCAGCAACTGGTGACCCGCTATCACTACGACTGCCAGCACCAGCTGGTGAGGGCTGAACTGCCCGATGGCAGCACTGCCTGTTATGACTACGATGCCTTTGGTCGCCGCATTCGCAAGACGGTAAAGGGTGCAAAAGGCGAGCAGGTTACCGAATTCCTGTGGCAGGCCAACAACCTGATTGCCGAGAGCCACTATCTGCTCGGTAATGACAAGCATCGTACTGACGAGCAGTACCGCAGCTTTATCTATGAACCCGGCAGTTTCAAACCCCTGGCACAGCTGGAAGGGGAGGGGCAGAAGGCCGAGGTATTCCACTACCAGCTTGATCACCTGGGCACGCCCTTGGCACTGACCCGCACAAGCGGGGCCACCGCCTGGCAGGTGCGCTATCGAGCCTATGGTAATGTCTGGCGTGAAGAGATCGCTGAGGTGGCAACGCCCTTGCGTTTCCAGGGGCAGTATTATGATGCCGAGACGGGGCTTCACTACAACCGCCACCGCTACTACCAGCCCGGCACGGGTAGATTTATCACCCCTGACCCGATAGGCTTGGCTGGCGGGCTCAATAACTACCAGTATGCCCCCAACCCTACAGGCTGGGTGGATCCGCTAGGGTTAAGTAAAGTAAAAGCTGGATGTCAGCTTATATCAAAAGCAATATCCAAAACAGCGAAGGATGTTTCTGCCTCTTATCAAGGAAAGGATCCATACTTTGGTATCGATAGGTTAAAAGATATTTTGCTACCAAAGGGAACCAAATTAGCTCATATCACTTGGAAAGAAAAAGGGGGAATAACAGGTAATTATTTCACTACCCCAGAAGCCGTTGAAATTAGCCGTGCTAAAGATGGTCTTGTTAGCTCCAGAGCACTAAATCAAGGAGTTCAAGTGTATGCCGGGGATGGCAGGACAGAATACAAAAAGTTTGTTCAAATATTTGAAGTACATGAAGACATACCCATGGGAGGTGCTGCGACTGGACCCACTAAAGCGAACCCTCAGTTTAACCCTGGCAGATACCAGACACATAATCAATATTTTATACTTGATGAGTTCTTGTTGAAATTAAAACCTGTCGATGGCACATTGGAAATGATGAAGAATACAACAGCACCTGATGTTTCGAAAAAACTGGAAAGCTTGAGGCGGTCAAAAAAATGATTGCAATTAATAGAAGTGCATCTTCTGAAGAAAAGGATTACTATCACTTGCAGCCAGTCGTTGACTATCTTTTAAGTAAAGGGAATGTCTCTCACAATGATTTCTTATGGGGGAACAATAGAACAGGCTACTTTTGCCACTTGGAGAAGGACATAGACTTTGATGACCTATTGTCAGTTTTTGAGTTTCCCGACACGATTAAAATAAATAAAAATGAACAAACTATCGATTGCTTCACTACATATAGTGTAATTAAGGGGGGGGTGGGTAATAAATTGTAACTGGAAATAATATTGCTAACCTTTTAGGTGATGAATGCTATTATTTTCCATGAAAACACCATTAGTATTGGGTGGTGTATTCTCTACTCGTCATAGAAATTCAGTGACATAGATACTCTGGTATCTAAGCGTGAGGGTGTCTGATTTTCAATTGAACTCTACACAGCAGAACTTCTGAGTTTTAGAAAGGATGTAATATTGGTTTTTATAACTTGGCAATAAATTTAATTCTGTATCTCACCACATTAATAAATTTAACCAACTCAAAGCACTGTAATAAAACCTATGAAGAAACTCTTTCCAATATGCCTACTATTTATGCTTGTTGGTTGTGCCAACCAATTAAATTATTTATCTGATATCAAGTTACAAAATGCCGCCCAACAGGGTCAGGGCAAGGCGCAATATGAGCTGGCCAACCGTTTGGCAGCGAAGCCGGATTATCCTGAGGCGATGCGCTGGATGAAGCAGGCTGCCGATCAAGTCGGTCCGCTGGCGGCAGATGCCGATATTCGGGGCAAGGCTGCGCTACAGGTGGGAAGCTGGTATCAGGCGGGGTTGGGAGAGCCCAAAAATCCTGCACTGGCCAGGCAGTGGTGGCAGCGCTCCGCCAAGTTGAGCAATTCGGAGGCCAGCTATCAACTGGGTCAGGAGTGCCGGCAACGGCACAAGGGGAAGCTTACCAGTGAGTGTCTCGACTGGCTCGAGCATGCCGCCAAGCGGGATCATGGGAATGCCCAGCTGGTTCTGGGGCAGTGGTATACAGGTCAGGCGGGGCCGATGAAGAGGCCGTCAAGTGGCTGAAGAAAGCCGCTGAACAGGGTAATCGTGATGCTCAACTCCTGGAAAAAGGACAAGCAAGAAATGACGCGGTGCTGATGATGCGCAAGGAAGGATTGGCGCACTGGAAGAAGATATCGGGGTATCACCGTCGCTCACTGGCAGAGACAACGATGTATGGGTTCAAACAGTTGTTGTCAGGGAAAGTCAGTCTGCGTAACTACAACCGCCAAGTGGGAGAGGTAATGGCGTATGTCAGCGCCATAAACAAACCCAATACCCTGGGTCTGCCTGTCAGAAAGCCCCGAGTGTAACGGTCACTTGGGGCTGGGGCAGTTGTGGCTTGATGGTTGATTTGGTAAACAACGTCCCGTACTGGTGATATCAATGCTGACATAAATCAGAGAGCTAGGAAAAAATTGCATTTGACTTTTATAAGGGGCAGGGGGTTGCCGAAGAAAGCATGCCTAGTCATTTGAATGGAATTGACTACAGTCACGATGTGCGTGTTGAAACCCTCAACAGAGGTAAAAAAGTATATCAGTATCAATCACCAGGTGCCCCACAAGGTAATTACTATGCACTGCATTGCGGTGTAACGTCATCAGAGTTGGGTATTGGTAAGATGGGATAATAGGGCTAAAGGTACAATGGAACTTAAACTGAAAAAACAATATGTAGTTAATGAAAAAACTAAAGTGATTCGTTCTACCTCTAAGGCAATTGATGATACTTGGTCTGTTAGAGGTGTGAGTCAGTCATCTTCTGGTGGAGGCACCCAGCTCTTCACCACAGAGAAAAATATATTCGTAGAGAGTATTGAATAATGATTAATAAAGATGATTTTCAACAAATGGCTTTGAAAAACCGTTTTTTATTAGAGCAGTTTACAGATTTCAAAGAATTTTTTTTGTCATGGACCGCTTTGCTAAATAAGAATGGTGATAGCTATCTGATCGAGAATGATGGTCGGGAGGGGTGGTTGATTTTGTACTCAGAGAATTCTAATGGAGGATGGGATGAGGTGCAAAAGGTTGTTTCTCATAAGTTTCACAAAGATGACTACGTAAAGCAATGTGAATTATGGCTGTCTAGAATATAAAAATGTAAATGTTGTGGTGCATGCGATTTTGGGTGAGCCTTCGAATGGTTGCGGTTGTATATCAAACATTGTCGTAGGCTCGATTTTTCCCTGCGTAATCCGGTATTTTCTGAGTAATCAGTGCAGATCAGGTTATAGCTGGGTAATTTTATTAACTCAGTCATTTTTTAAAAAGATGGATGTGTAAAGGTCAGAATAACGCCATTTTCTTATCTTTTTATATGTTGACTTCCCCTTTACTGTCAGGTAGCGGGCTAGGCTGTGTTCTCAAAATGCTGGTTTTCTGTCCACTAATTGTTCCCGTAAGTAACGAAGGCAGAAAGCCTGCTTGATAAAAGCAGCAAAACTTCCTGCCAGCTTTTCATACCTCGTTGAGAATCGGCGAAACTTCTTCAGCCATCCGAAGCACCGTTCGACCACATTTCTCCTACGATAACGAGCTTTGTCTAACACCAGTGGACGTCCCTTATGGTGCCGTTGCTGGTCGCTGCGTTGCGGGATAACCGCTTTTATCTTTCTGCGCCGGAGTTCTGCCCGCAGAGCCCTGCTGCTATAGGCCTTATCTGCGGCAAGATGTGTTGGCCGCGTGCGATAACGGCCTGATGAAGTCGGGAGCCTTGCCATGGCCAACGCACTTGTCGCATATCTGATTTCCGCTGACTGCCCCGGCGAAAGGCAGAACCCCAGCGGTAAACCATTACCATCAGTGACCAAGTGAATTTTGCTGCCAAAACCACCACGAGAACGACCAAGAGCTTGATTCACCGGAGTGTTTTTTTACGCGCTCCGGCAGCATCTTTGGATGCTCTGACATTGAAGCCGTCAATGCACCAGAGGTCGAAGCCGATAAGCCCTTCTTGATTGAGATGCAGTTGCAGTGCTGCAAGGATGGCATCGATACGACCTGTGCTTTGCCAACGTCGAAAGGCGTTGTAGACCGAGTTCCATGGGCCGAAACGTTCTGGCAGATCTCGCCAAGGTGCGCCGGTGTGAAGTATCCAGAGAATGCCATCAAGCACTTGGCGTGGCTCACGAGTAGGGCGTCCGCTTATGCGGCGGCATAGAAAAATCAGGGATGTATTATTTATCTATACCGGTTAGCAATGGCATGTTTGACTATGAAGAATATTATGAAATAACTGAGGGTGAATTTAACGATTATAGGGGAAATGAAGATAAAACATTTCGGTTTGCTGAAATGTGCCGCAACCGTAAAGTAGATGAAAGATTGATAATAAAGCCAGGAAGCAATCGTGGAGTAGCAGTATAAAGGGTGTGGTGGGGATATGGGAGTTGGTAATAGATGTTGGGACGACCTATATTTTTACCGCGTTAAATAGCTTTATTGGTGAGGTAATGACTTGGAAGTATTTATTGATAAATGCTCCAGGTATGGAATGGATGGAATTGTAAAACTAGTGCCTAATAAAGAAATGCTTTAATCTGTAAAGGCTGATGCAATTGATGTTTTACCAAAGGAATGATTATGACCGAAGGTGAATACTTTAGAGAGCAATTAATAACCTTTATTGAAAATCATAAAGAGGATTTTATTTCTGACTATGAATATTTAATTGAAATCCTCAAAGATAAAAATAGAAGAATACCGTTCAGGGGGATTAAGGAGAGTATGAGAGGGTGCGACCAATCAAAGTACTCTGATGCTGAGAAAGAAATGCTTGATGAAGCTATGTATCGTTATGGTTAGAGCAAAATAAATATTGAGGCTCTCCCAGGTGGAAGGCTGCCGACAGGGAAGTGAAACTGTTATATCAACTGATATACATAAAGGAGGATAAGGTCGATATATTGCCAGGAGAATGATATGGGTAGGCATAAATTAAGAGATGATGCAAAAAGATTGATAGAAAATCATCTTTTAGGTATAGCATCCAGATGCTAAACGTTTCATCGATATAATATCTGACGATCAACGCCCCATTCCAATTAGAGCGATATTTGAACATGTTAGTATATTTAGCAAAAAGCCATTCAGTTCCGAGGAAAGAGATTTGGTAGATGAACTAATGTATTTATATGGATGAACTAACTCTGCTAGAGTAAGCGCCCGTATTAATATGTGCAGGGCATAGGGTTAATAAGTTTGGTGTAATTGGAAATCATCAGAGAAATTTGTATAGTATGGTTATCGTCGGTCACTGGACTTAACCTTTATTAATTCAGGAAGTGGATATGTATAGGTTAGGATAACGTAATACCATGACCTTTTTATTTGTTTTCTTTCCCTCTACGGCAAGATGACGACCGAGCAGGACGAGCTGGGTTTTCAGCTATTTCAAGCATGATGTCATGGGCGGCCAGTCTACTAGCAGTCGCTCGATGGCAACAAGCTTGCATAGTCTTGCCACAGGAATAAAAATGAGAGTTTATTTAAATGATGATGATATTTCTTGGGTTTATGATGGTAAAGAAATAAAAGTGATAGGTGATTATGTTGACGCTGCTTATGATAAGAAGTTAGATGGTGTGGCGGCTTTAAATGCCTCTGGCATTAGTTTTTTTGATAAGGAGGGAGATTTACTTTTCATTACCCGTTTTTCATTTAAAGAACCTGGCAGTTGCATATATTGCTTAGCAAACCAATCGGCTTCAGCAGAAAAAACAGTGAGAGTTGTTCTTGCACATGAACCGTCATTTAAAGGTGAGCGTTTTTGGCAACATGATATTAATATTGAAAATGGAACTATTTCAGAGCCACTTGCAAAATGGCGATGAATGAAAGAGTAGCTCCCCTCCGGGGATACATAATGCAAGGATGAGGTGATAGTCGGTTTAAATATAAAGTGGCTACTGGCAATGAACCAGGGGCAATTTCTGGTGAATGGGTTCCTGGCGGGAAAACTAAAGGCGGGGCAAAAGAAGCCGCATTGCATGGTGCGGAAAACATAAAACATGATGGAAATATAGAAAAACTTCTTAGTTATTTTGATGATACGATGAGATTGCAATAATGAAGCCATATAATGAAATTGAGTTCATATCAGAGTTTAAAACAAAACCATGGAATTTCTTTAGAGGAAATGAGGGATTCTTGGTTATGGACCGAGATTGGGGAGAGCATAGCCATCATCGTTCAACTGGGCGTCTTCTAACCTATATTGAACGGGGGGACCTATCACTAGAAAATCTTACGAAAGGAATGAATGCGTTTATCGGCACGCTAGATAAAGATAGTAAAGAAGATTTCTTTCAATTTACCGCTAGTGCTTGCTATATCTATTGCTCCATATATGATGTGGATTTTTATCCATACAAAATAGAAGATGACTTTTTTTTACCTGGTCATGCTTGCTACAGTACGGCAAAAAAATACATTGATGGTATAACTTTTGACTACCATGATCAACATTATGCATGTTTGATAAAAAAGGAATACCCTAAATCAGGCTTGGCAAATATTTTGCTGTGACCCCTTTAGTTTTCTCTAGAATATTGTTGAGTGTTTTTATTATGTGTTTTTGGTATTTTGGGTGTTTCTACTAAATCTGTTATTATCCTCTTGTTTAAAACTGCGGGCGTTATAGATGGTATATCGAGCTTTACTATCGATGTTAGTAGCTAGTTTGCTTATTGCATGTACTACAACTACACGACTCACCGAGTCTGAACTCTCCCAAGCTGCCCAGCAAGGCCAGGGCAAGGCGCAATATGAGCTGGCCAACCGTTTGGCGGCGAAGCCGGATTATCCCGAGGCGATGCGCTGGATGAAGCAGGCTGCCGATCAAGTCGGTCCGCTGGCGGCAGATACCGATATTCGGGGCAAGGCTGCGCTACAGGTGGGAAGCTGGTATCAGGCGGGGTTGGGAGAGCCCAAAAATCCTGCACTGGCCAGGCAGTGGTGGCAGCGCTCCGCCAAGTTGGGCAATGGGGAGGCCAGCTATCAACTGGGTCAGGAGTGCCGGCAACGGCACAAGGGCAAGCTTACCAGTGAGTGTCTCGACTGGTTCGAGCATGCCGCCAAGCGGGATCATGGGAATGCCCAGCTGGTTCTGGGGCAGTGGTATGCAGGTCAGGCGGGGGCCGATGAAGAGGCCGTCAAGTGGTTGGAGAAAGCCGCCGAACAAGGGAATCGGGATGCCCAATTCCAGCTTGGCGCTCGCTATGAGCAAGGGAAAGGGGTGATAAAGCGCGCCGATCTTGCCCTGCGCTGGTATGAGAAAGCCGCAGCCCAGCAACAGCCGGACGCTTTGCTGGTACTGGCGAGCAAGGCGCCCTCTGAAGAGGCATTCAGCCTCTATCAGCGCGCCGCCAATGCTGGGGCTGCTCCTGCCCAGCTGTGGTTGGGGCAGGCCTATCTGAGGGGGGATCTGGTTGCCCAGGACCTTGCGCTTGGCCGTTATTGGCTGGAGCTGGCGGCAGGCAATGGTTCCCATGACGCCGAATATCAATTGAGCCTGCAGCAGAGCGATATCACCGCACGGGAGCACTGGCTGAATCTGGCTGCTGCGGGGGGGGTGAGCCAGGCTCAGCTTGAACTGGCGACCCTGCAACAGGAACGGGGGGAGTTGAAAGCTGCGCGCAAGAGCCTCTCTCTGGCCGCCTCGCAGGGCAATGTCGAGGCTCGATATGCCTACGGCGAGATGCTGCGACTGGGGCTGGGTGGTGAGGCTGATTACACCGAAGCCATGAAACAGTATCGGGCTGCGGCAAACGCCAATCATCGGCAAGCACAATATCGCATGGGCATCATGCGTGAGCAGGGATGGGGAGCCCCCCGCAATAGATTGCATGCTTATGCATGGTATTTATTGGCCGCAACGGATGGCAATATTGATGCAACCGCCGCCAGCCGTGAACTTGAAAAAGGCATGACGGCACAAGAAAAAAGTGCCGGTCAAAAACTGGCGCAGCACTGGTTCATCAGGCTGGATAAACACGGTGAAATGGGGCAGGCGTCAGAGGGCATATGATGCCATTCCCATAACATGAATGAGATATAGTGATAAAAATAACAGTGAGTGGATAAAGCCATTTCCCACTTATTATCGCCATCCAATACCGCCTTGATAATGCATCCTGGCGGTTTTTTTGACAAAAATAATATCGGATGTTGTCAGAAAAATCTCTTTTTGTGTTCGGAAAATGAGCGCGGCTTATGGCTTATCATGAGAGGTCATGAAGATTTAAAATCATATTTTTCCTATTTAACTCTTCACTAAATACAACTTTCATACACTTTTTGTCCAAGTTTACATTTTGATGGCTTGACTCTATCTTGTTGTTTTTATTTGTTTTTGTGGGTTTATTTTGATTTTGATACATGTGCAAATATATTTGTCGTTGACGTTATCATCATCAAAAATATACCATTCGCTACAAATGGCTCTTAAGCCAGGTATGATCTCTAACGAAGAGTAGAGACGTAATCGGATTGTATTGAATAACAAGCTGAATGCTGCTTTTTGGATATCCAGGCTCTCTCCTGGAATATATCGAAAAGGCGTGGTTGTCTGGTGCTTTTTTGTTCATTTTCGTCCTGAGCACGTCAACTGTCATTTTTTACAGTTGCCGACAAAAGCATTGGCTATAAGCTTTTGGGTCTTCATGGATCCTCAACTTGGTATCTAGAGCATGGGAAAAGGGATTGATGGCGCCACTGTTGCGCCCAAAGAACGTATCAATATCAAATATGTGCCGGCAACCGGTGGCCAACAGGCGGAAATAGAGCTTCCGTTGACCATGATGGTGGTTGGAAATATGAAAGGGCGCTCTGAAGAGACCCCCATCGAGGAGCGTCAGACCGTCTCCATCGACAAGAATAATTTTTCTTCCGTCATGAAAGAATCTGCACTGGAGCTGAATTTTTCGGTTCCCAACCGCCTGGAGGAGAACAGCCAGGACGAGTTGCCCGTGTCGATCAAAATCCAGTCCCTGGAAGACTTCACCCCTGACAGCGTTGCCCAGCAAGTGCCCGAGTTGCGCAAGCTGCTGGAGCTGCGTGAGGCGCTGGTTGCCCTGAAAGGGCCGCTTGGCAATATCCCCGCCTTCCGCAACCGTCTGCAGGATCTGCTGTCCAGTGACGACGCTCGCGAGCAATTGCTCAAGGAGCTGGATTTGATTAAGCCTGCCGAGTGATCAGCAGATTAATTGACTGACTTATAAGGAAAAATTATGTCTCTGGTCGAAGAACAGGTTCAAGCGGGGGCGAGTGCAGCCTCCTCGTCCCTGCTGGACGAAATCATGGCGCAGGCCCGCATCACCCCGGTGGATGAGGGTTATAGCGTCGCCAAGCAGGGCGTTGCAGCCCTGATTGCCAACATTCTGGACAGCGGCACCACCACAGAGCCGGTGAACAAGGCGCTGGTGGACAGCATGATCGTCGAGCTCGACAAGAAACTCGGCAAGCAGATGGACGTCATCCTGCACGCCAAGGAGCTGCAAGAGCTGGAGTCCTCCTGGCGCTCCCTGAAGCTCCTGGTGGATCGCACCGATTTTCGCGAGAACATCAAGATCCAGGTGCTGCACGCCACCAAGGAAGAGCTGCTGGAAGATTTTGAATTTTCTCCTGAAATCACCCAGTCCGGCCTCTACAAGGGAAAGTGCGAACAAGTATCCCACGAACAAAAAATGAAAATTTTAGTCATTTAATATCAATGGGTTACCAGTAAATGCTCTCGTGCCATATGACTTATTCGCACCTTCCCTAGGGAAGGTGCGAATAAGCGGGGAAATTCTTCTCGGCTGACTCAGTCATTTCATTTCTTCATGTTTGAGCCGATTTTTTCTCCCGTAAATGGGCCTTGTTGCTCAAATCGGGGAACTATCTGTCATCTCGGTGATCTGATCCTGTAGCGCAGTCTCCGAGAGCATCAGATGGGCAAGTCCAAGCACAAGATCAGCAACTGGCAGCAGTACAACCAAGCCTTGGTGCAACGCGGTTCGTTGACCATCTGGATGGACGAACAAGCCATTAAGCAGTGGCATTGCCTGGTCCACCATGGCCGCCGAGGGAGAGGTTTCCACTACAGTGACACCGCCATTGAGACGGCCCTGATGCTAAAAGGCTTGTTCAAGTTGCCGCTGCGGGCGCTAGAAGGCTTCATTAACTCGTTGTTCCAACTGATGGCGGTGCCTTTGCAGTCGCCGGACTATAGCTGTATCAGCAAGCGCGCCAAGACCGTCGACATCAAGTACCGCGTCCCCAGCCAAGGCCCGGTGGCTCACTTGGTCATTGATGCAACCGGCCTCAAGGTCTATGGCGAAGGCGAATGGAAAATTCGCAAACACGGCAAGGAGAAGCGACGAGTGTGGCGCAAGCTCCACTTGGCGGTGGATGCCACAACCCATGCGGTCATCGCTGCCGAAGTCAGCCTGGAGACGGTGGCGGATAACGAGGTGTTACCGACGTTGCTCAACCCCTTACGACGCAAGATAAAACAGGTCAGCGCCGATGGTGCGTATGACACCAAGGCCTGTCATGCGCTACTGAAGAAGAAGGGGGCGAAAGCCACCATACCGCCGAGAAAAAATGCGGCACCGTGGGAGGAAGGCCATCCCCGCAACGAGGCGGTGACGGCGCTCAAGGCCGGTGAACTGAAGCAATGGAAGAAAGACTCCGGCTATCACCAGCGCTCGATAGCCGAGACCGCCATGTACCGGTTCAAGCAACTCATCGGGCCAACGCTGAGCCTGCGGAACTACAACGCCCAGGTGGGCGAAATCCTGGCTGGCGTGAAGGTGATGAACAAGCTGATAGGGCTTGGTATGCCTGTTCGCCAGCCAGTGAATTGAGTGGTATCAACGGGTTGGGGAACGGCCATCCAGCGACGGATTTGATCAACAACGCCCCGTAAATGCCTTGAATCAGCCTATTTAGACCGTTTCTTCGCCATTTAAGGCGTTATTCCCAGTTTTTAGTGAGATCTCTCCCACTGACGTATCATTTGGTCCGCCCGAAACAGGTTGGCCAGCGTGAATAACATCGCCAGTTGGTTATCGTTTTTCAGCAACCCCTTGTATATGGCTTTCACGAAGCCGAACTGTCGCTTGATGATGCGAAACGGGTGCTCCACCTTGGCCCGGATGCTGGCTTTCATGTATTCGATGTTGATGGCCGTTTTGTTCTTGCGTGGATGCTGTTTCAAGGTTCTTACCTTGCCGGGGCGCTCGGCGATCAGCCAGTCCACATCCACCTCGGCCAGCTCCTCGCGCTGTGGCGCCCCTTGGTAGCCGGCATCGGCTGAGACAAATTGCTCCTCTCCATGCAGCAGATTACCCAGCTGATTGAGGTCATGCTCGTTGGCCGCGGTGGTGACTAGGCTGTGGGTCAGGCCACTCTTGGCATCGACACCAATGTGGGCCTTCATGCCAAAGTGCCACTGATTGCCTTTCTTGGTCTGATGCATCTGCGGATCGCGTTGCTGCTCTTTGTTCTTGGTCGAGCTGGGTGCCTCAATGATGGTGGCATCGACCAAGGTGCCTTGAGTCATCATGACGCCTGCTTCGGCCAGCCAGCGATTGATGGTCTTGAACAATTGGCGGGCCAGTTGATGCTGCTCCAGCAGGTGGCGGAAATTCATGATGGTGGTGCGGTCCGGCAAGGCGCTATCCAGGGATAACCGGGCAAACAGACGCATGGAGGCGATTTCGTACAGAGCATCTTCCATCGCGCCATCGCTCAGGTTGTACCAATGCTGCATGCAGTGAATGCGTAGCATGGTTTCCAGCGGATAAGGTCGCCGGCCATTACCAGCCTTGGGGTAAAACGGCTCGATGACTTCCACCATGTTTTGCCATGGCAGGATCTGCTCCATGCGGGACAAGAAAATCTCTTTTCTGGTCTGACGGCGCTTACTGCTGAATTCACTGTCGGCGAAGGTAAGTTGATGACTCATGATGAACCCTTTTTCATGGCTCCAGATGACAAACATGATCTCATATCAGGGACTTGTTCGCACCTTCCCTAGCTCTCACCGTTCCCTGGTAACGGCCTCAACGGAGCTGGTTGTCGCGTGAGTCATACTAATCGGCGGGTGAAAAAACAGAAGGGGGAGCCGTTGAAAACCGGCGCAACGTCATAAATCGGGACCTCAAGAGGGCATTTATTGTTTGGTTTTGTTAAACGATAACTAGTCATCGAATAGAAAAACCAAACAATATGGGCATGGTTTCTGGCCGTGCTGGCTTGTCTGGAGGCTGGTGGGGAGTGAGTTGGGGCAATATGGGGGGGCTTCCCGGTTTCCCCGATTTGCCGGGAATTGGTTTGGCAATCATGGTGTGATCTGGGTTGTGGGGATAGGGGAGGTTGCCGCTCAGTGCAGTGCCCCGACCGGGGTGATGTTGGGCCGTCAGGCACTGTGGCGGGATCGGCCATTGGCGCCCGGGGCCGGCTCGGGTATAGTCCTGCGCCAACAAGATAGGTTCGGATGGAGGCGTCGGCGCCGCTTCAGACAAGCGGGCCGAATCACTCCTTCGGCGCGGCTTTAAAGGATATCCCCATGAAATTCAGTCCCCTGCTCGATGAGATGATGAAGGCGCTGCAGGTCTTGCCGGGCGTGGGCCCCAAGTCCGCCCAGCGCATGGCGTTCACCCTGCTGGAGCGCGAGCGCAGCGGCGGTCTGCGCCTGGCCTCCCTGCTCAATCGGGCGCTCACCGAAATCGGTCATTGCAGCCACTGCCGCACCTTTACCGAGAACGATCGCTGCGAGATCTGCGCCAATCCCAAGCGCGAGGAGAACGGCCTGCTCTGTGTGGTGGAGAGCCCGGCGGACGTGGCCGCCATCGAGCAGACCGGCCAGTTCTCCGGCCGTTACTTCGTGCTGATGGGCCACCTGTCGCCCCTTGACGGCATCGGCCCCGAGGAGCTGGGGCTCGATATCCTGGAGCGCCGCCTGCAAGAGGAGCAGATCAAAGAGCTGATCCTCGCCACCAACCCCACCATCGAGGGGGATGCCACCGCCTGGTACATCGCCGACATGGCCCGCACCGCCGGGGTGGAGGTGAGCCGCATCGCCCACGGTGTGCCGGTGGGCGGGGAGCTGGAGCTGGTGGATGGCACCACGCTCTCCCACTCCCTGATGGGGCGCCAGCGTCTGAGCTGAAGACGCCACGAACCCCACCCCTCCCCTTGGCAGGGGAGAGAGCAATGGACCCCACCCCAGCCCTCCCCTTGGCAGAGGAGGGGGCTACGAATCCCACCCCTCCTATGTCAGGGGAGAGCAAGGCTGACCCCGCTATTGGCTCCACGCTCGATCCCAATCTGACCCTCCTCGCCAGACAGGGGATGGCAGTGCACCTCCCCCTTGTGAAGGGGGAGGCCGGGAGGGGGTTGCATCTGTGGGCCAAGCGAGGGGCCGGTGTGCAAATTTGCTCTCAAGTTTGCACGCAAGCCCCTTGATATTTGAAAGGCCAACCCCATCTAGCTTGGGAATCTGTTCAACCCGACGTTTTGAGGACTGGTCGATGACCCAAAGTGTTCACGCCGAAACCCACGGCTTTCAGACTGAAGTCAAACAACTGCTGAGCCTGATGGCTCACAGCCTCTACTCCAACAAAGAAGTATTCCTGCGCGAGCTGATTTCCAACGCCTCCGATGCGGCGGACAAGCTGCGCTTCAAGGCGCTTTCCGATGCCTCTTTGTTCGAAAACGACGGCCAGTTGCGCGTGCGCCTGGTGGTGGACAAAGAGAACAAGACCCTGACCATTTCGGACAACGGCATCGGCATGACCCGTGACCAGGTGATCGAGCACCTGGGCACCATCGCCAAGTCCGGCACCGCCGAGTTCTTCAAGAACCTCTCCGGTGACCAGGGCAAGGATTCCCAGCTGATCGGCCAGTTCGGGGTGGGCTTCTACTCCGCCTTCATCGTGGCCGACAAGGTGACCGTGGTCTCCCGCGCCGCCGGCACCGCGCCGGAGCAGGGCGTGCAGTGGGAATCACAAGGGGAGGGCTCCTTCACCGTGGCTGACGTGACCAAAACCGGTCGCGGCACCGACGTCATCCTGCACCTGCGCAGCGATGAAGAGGAGTTCCTGGACGACTGGCGCCTGCGCTCCGTGGTCAGCAAATATTCCGACCACATCAGCGTGCCGGTGGAGATGTTCAAGGAGGGCACTCCGGATCGGGAAGAAGACGGTGAAACCATCGTCGGCACCCCGGGGGAGTGGGAGCAGGTCAACCGCGCCACTGCGCTCTGGACCCGCAACCCGAAGGACATCAAGGACGAGGAGTACCAGGAGTTCTACAAGCACGTCGCCCACGACTTCGAAGATCCGCTCCTGTGGGGTCACAACCGGGTGGAAGGGGCCCAGGAGTACACCAGCCTGCTCTACATCCCGGCCCGCGCGCCGTTCGATCTCTACAACCGCGAACAGAAGCACGGCCTGAAACTCTATGTGCAGCGCGTCTTCATCATGGACGACGCCGAGCAGTTCATGCCGACCTACCTGCGCTTCGTGAAAGGGGTGCTGGACTCCAACGATCTGCCGCTCAACGTCAGCCGTGAAATCCTGCAGGACAACAAGGTGACCGCCTCCCTGCGCAAGGCCTGCTCCAAGCGCGTGCTCACCATGCTCAACAAGCTGGCGAAAGAGGATGGCGAGAAGTACGCCAAGTTCTGGAGCGAGTTCGGCAATGTGCTCAAAGAGGGCCCGGCCGAGGATTACGCCAACCGGGAAGAGATCGCGAAGCTTTTGCGCTTTGCCAGCACCGCCGGTGAGGGCGAAGCCCAGACCGTCTCTCTCGAGGATTACGTTGGCCGCATGAAGGAAGGTCAGCAGAAGATTTACTACATCACCGCCGACTCTTATGCCGCTGCCAAGAACAGCCCGCACCTCGAGATCTTCCGCAAGAAGGGCGTCGAAGTGCTGCTGATGTGGGAGCGGGTGGACGAGTGGCTGATGAGCCACCTGACCGAGTTCGACGGCAAGCAGCTGGTCTCCGTCACCCGTGGCGAACTGGATCTCGGGGATCTGGAAGACGACGCCTCCAAGCAGGCGCAGGAGGAGGCCGAAAAAGCCAACGCCGGTCTGGTGGAGCGGGTCAAGAAGAGCCTCGGGGAGGCGGTGAAAGAGGTGCGCGTCACCCACCGTCTGACCGACTCGCCGTCCTGCATCGTCACCGACGCCCACGGCATGAGCACCCAGATGATCAAGCTGATGCGCGCCGCCGGTCAGCCGGTGCCGGAGCAGAAGTACATCCTGGAGCTCAACCCCGACCATGCCCTGGTGAAGAAGCTCGGCACCATCGAGGATGAGAGCCTGTTTGGCGAGTGGGTCTCCCTCCTGCACGAGCAGGCCCAGCTGGCGGAGCAGGGCGGCCTCAATGATCCGGCGAGCTTCGTCTCCCGTATCAACCGTCTGCTACTCCAGGCGTGATGTGATTGTGATTGGCCCACTGCATGACAGTGGGCTTTTTTTTTGGCCGTTCCCCTCTGGTGCGCTGCTGCATTTTCAATCATTTTTCGTGGTCGTCGTCTGCGTCTTTGGTCGCAGAGACGGGGCGGGAGTGTGGTGATAATCTGGCCACTCACACGGGGCGAGCTTGTTAATACGGGCGAAAACGTGTAGTTTTTTGCCTTCTCAAGAATTGAATAACCAATCAACTAGGAGCGTGTATGCGCATTGTTCTGTTGGGAGCTCCGGGCGCCGGCAAGGGTACCCAGGCTCAGTTCATCATGGAAAAACACGGTATTCCGCAGATCTCCACCGGCGACATGCTGCGTGCGGCGATCAAGGCGGGTACCGAGCTGGGCCTCAAGGCCAAAGCCGTGATGGACGCAGGTCAGCTCGTCTCCGACGACATCATCATCGGCCTGGTCAAAGAACGCATCGCGCAACCGGATTGCGCCAACGGCTTCCTGCTGGACGGCTTCCCCCGCACCATTCCCCAGGCGCAAGCCATGAAGGATGCCGGTGTGACCGTGGACTTCGTGCTGGAATTCGACGTGCCGGACGAAGAGATCGTCAAGCGCATGAGCGGCCGCCGCGTGCACTCCGGCTCCGGCCGTACCTACCACGTGGTGTTCAACCCGCCGAAAGTGGAAGGCAAGGATGACGTGACCGGCGAGGATCTGGTGATCCGTGCCGACGACGAAGAGACCACAGTGCGCAAGCGTCTGGATGTCTACCATCAGCAGACCGCGCCGCTCATCGGTTTCTACGGCAAGGAAGCGGAAGCGGGCAACACCCGTTACGTCAAGATCGACGGCACCCAGCCGGTGGATCTGGTCAGCCAGCAACTGGCCGCCATTCTCGGTTAAGCCATTCAGGGCCGGCAGGACGCAGCCGTTCGCCGGTTGGCGACGAGAGTGAGAAAAGGGTCCATACCGGGCCCTTTCTTGCATTCCATTCCCACGACACAGAACGACAGGATGCTAACGTGACCACGAAAACCGGGATCTTGCTGGTCAATCTGGGTACCCCGGCCGCGCCGACCACGGCGGCGGTCAAGGCGTTTCTCAGCCAGTTTCTGCACGATCAGCGGGTCGTCGACCTGCCGCGCTACCTCTGGTGCCCCTTGCTTCACTTCATCATCCTGCCGACCCGCTCCCCCAAGGTGGCCAAGCTCTATCAGCAGGTATGGACCGAGCAGGGCTCCCCCCTGATGGTCATCAGCCAGCAGCAGCGCGCGGCCCTGGAGCACGAGCTCAAGCGGGAAGGAGTCGAAGTGCCGGTGGCGCTCGCCATGACCTATGGTGCCCCGTCGCTGGCCGATGGCTGGCAGGCCCTCAAGGCCCAGGGGGTCAACCGGGTGATCCTGCTGCCGCTCTATCCCCAGTATTCGGTCAGTACCACCGCCTCGGTGTTCGACGCCTGGGCCAGGGCGATGAAAACCGAGCGCAATCTGCCGGTGGTGCGGCTCATCCGCGATTACCATGCCCACCCGGAGTACATCCAGGCGCTGGCCATGAGCGTGCGTCGCCACTGGGAGCAGCACGGCCAGGGGGAGCATCTGCTGATGTCTTTCCACGGTATTCCCGAGCGCTACGAGCGGGAAGGGGATCCTTATGGTCATCAGTGCAGGCGCACCGCCACCCTGCTGGCGGAGGCGCTGGGGCTGGCCCCGGAGCAGTGGACCGCGAGCTTCCAGTCCCGCTTTGGCAAGGAGGAGTGGCTCAAGCCCTACACGGACCTGACCGTGGCCGAATTGCCCTCTCGCGGCGTCAAGCGGCTCGATGTCATCTGCCCGGCCTTCTCGGCGGATTGCCTCGAGACCCTGGAAGAGATCCAGGTGCAGAACCGGGAAATCTTCATGGCCGCCGGTGGCGAGCAGTTTGAATACATCCCGGCCCTCAACAGCGATCAGGCCCATATCCGCATGATGGTTTCCCTCATCTGTCGCGAGCTGGCATGATGGCCGTTCTCATCCGGTGCCCGACGTGGCGGACGTTCGGATTCAACGATAAAGGAGTGTCCTGATGATGCATATCACGCTGATTTACGCCGGCCTGCTCGGGCTCTTGTTCCTGCTGCTCTCCTTCTGGGTGGTCAAGCGCCGCGCCCAGTTCAGGGTGATGATAGGGGAGGGGGAAGCCCCCGAGATGCTGGCCGCGATCCGCGCCCACGGCAACTTTGCCGAGTACGTGCCCCTCACCCTGCTGTTGATGGCCCTGTGCGAACTGGCGGGGGTCGGGGCGCTCTGGCTGCACCTGGGCGGTGTGCTGCTGCTGGTGGGTCGCATCCTGCATGCCATCGGCATCCAGATCCCCAGAGCTCCCAACATGCCGCGCCTCTTCGGCACCCTCTTCTTCTGGCTGTCGCTGGGGATGTTCTCGGTGCTGGCCCTGGTGCAGGGGCTCTCGGCAAGCTGAATGTCATCCCGCAACACCACCCCGCCACGGGGTGGTTTTTTGTGGCAGCCAAGTCAAACGTTTTCCTCGCAAACCCTTGTCTATACTGACCTCAAAATTCAATCGTGCGACTTTTCGGCGTGGTGGATTGTGTTAAAATCCCGCCCCTCTTTTCCCCAGAGCACAGAAGATTGCCATGAAATTTCCCGGTCAGCGCAAGTCCAAACACTACTTCCCGGTCGACAGACGTGATCCCCTGATCCCGCAGAATTCCCAGCTCACCGAACTGGGCAAGGCCTATGTAGTGGGCATCGATCAGACTCTGGTGGATATCGAAGCCCATGTGGACGAAGACTTCCTGAACCGGTACGGCCTGAGCAAGGGCCACTCCATGCTCATCTCCGACGAAGTGGCGGAGCTGGTCTACGACGAGCTCAAGGCCAACAACATGGTGGTGAGCGAATTTGCCGGCGGCACCATCGGCAACACCATGCACAACTACTCCGTGCTGGCGGACTCCCACTCCATCCTGCTTGGCGTCATGAGCCAGGACATCCGCATCGGCAGCTATGCCTACCGCTATCTGTGCAACACCTCCTCCCGGGTCAACCTCGACTACCTGCAGCCGGTGGACGGCCCGGTCGGGCGCTGCTTCACCTTCATCACCGAAGGGGGAGAGCGCAGCTTTGGCATCAACGCCGGCAAGATGGATCACCTGGATGTGGACCACATCCCCGAGACCATCATCAAGGAGGCCTCGGCCCTGGTGATCACCGCCTACCTGGTGCGCGGCGCCGACGGCACCCCCATGAAGGAGGCCGCCATGGCCGCGGTGCGCTATGCCCGCGAGGCCGGGGTGCCTGTGGTGCTGACCCTGGGCACCCGCTTCGTCATCGACGAGAATCCCCAGTGGTGGCGCGATTTCATCAGCGAGAACGTGACCGTGCTCGCCATGAACGAGGACGAGGCGGAGGCCCTGACCGGGATAAAGGATCCCCTCGGCGCGGCCGACAAGGCGCTGGACTGGGCGGACATGGTGCTCTGCACCGCCGGCCCCATCGGCCTCTACATGGCGAGCTACACCGACGAGGACTACAAGCGCGAGACCACCCACACCCTGCTGCCCGGCGTCATCCCCGAGTTCAACATGTACGAGTTCAGCCGCCCCATGGCCCGGGACAAGTGCCGCAAGCCTGCGCGTATCTACTCCCACATCTCCCCCTACATGGGCGGCCCGGAGAAGATCAAGAACACCAACGGGGCAGGGGACGGGGCGCTGTCCGCCGTGCTGCACGACATGGTGGCGAACGCCTACCACCGCATGAACGTGCCGAACTCCGCCAAGCATCTCTCGGAATTCCTGACCTACTCCTCTCTGGCCCAGGTGTGCAAGTACGCCAACCGGGTGAGCTACGAGGTGCTGGCCCAGAGCAGCCCGCGCCTCTCCCGCGGGTTGCCGGAGAAGGAAGACAGCCTGGAAGAGGTGTACTGGGAGCGGTGATACCTCTTCCTGTCGACCACGAGAAAGGGTGCCACTGGGCACCCTTTCTTGTTTTTGGGGCTGGATCATGTTTTTGGCATCGCTTTTGCTGACATCGTGGACAGCCCGCGTCGCGGCGGCATACCTTGTGTTAAGGATATGTAGCTGCTGCGGGGCGAGGGTATGTTGAGACAATGGAGTATCGGTCGGCGTCTGTCGCTGGTGACCCTGATGGTGCTGGCGCTGCTGGGACTGCTGCTGTTCTTCTGCCTGCAGATCTATCAGCAGGGGCTGATGGGGGAGAAGAGCCGCCAGACTCAGGCTCAGGTGGATACCGCCTACAGCCTGGTGGCGGGGCTGGAAGCCAGGGTGCGCAAGGGGGAGATGGACGAGGCGAGCGCCAAGGCCGAGGCGCTGGCGCTGATCAAGGGGTTGCGTTACGGCAACGATGACTATTTCTGGATCAACGACAGCCACCCCACCATGGTGATGCACCCCATGAAACCCGAGCTGGACGGCAAGGATCTCTCCGGGGTGGAGGACAAGCAGGGGCTCAGGCTGTTCGTCGCCTTCGCCGATCTGGCGCGGGCCCAGGGCGCGGGGGAGGTGGCCTACTACTGGCCCAAACCGGGGGTGGACGAACCGGTACGCAAGATCTCCTACATCAAGCGCTTCGCCCCCTGGGACTGGATCATCGGCACCGGCGTCTATGTGGACGACGTCGAGGCCCAGTACCGGGAGGTGCTGCACACCCTGCTGGGGATCGGGCTGGTGCTGGCCCTCCTGCTGTTTGCCGTGGTTGGCCTCATTGTGCGCAGCATCGTCGTACCCCTCTCCCGCTCGGTCTCGGCCCTTGGCAACATCGCCAGGGGGGAGGGTGATCTGCGGGTACGTCTGCCGGAGTCGGGGCGTGACGAGCTGAGCCAGCTCAGCATCAACTTCAACCTCTTCGCCAGCCAGATGGCGCAGCTGGTGGCCCGCAGCCAGCAGATAGCGGATCAGAACCGGGTGCATGCCCACCAGCTGGCCGAGGTGGTGGAGCGTACCGGCGCCATCGTCACCGGCCAGGAGCAGGATACCCTGCGGGTGGCCAGCGCCATGGAGCAGATGACGGTGAGCAGCCGCGAAGTGGGCCAGCACGCGGCCCAGGCCGCCGACGCGGCGGACTCGGCCCTCAATCTGGCCCAGCATGGCCGCGAGGTGGTGGTCCAGACCCGGGAGTCCATCAGCCAGCTGGCGGACGAGATGGTGGAGACGGTACAGGCGGTGAGCCGCCTCGAGCAGGAGACTCAGCAGATTGGCTCCGTGCTCGACGTCATTCGCGGGGTGGCGGAGCAGACCAACCTGCTGGCCCTCAACGCCGCCATTGAAGCGGCACGGGCCGGGGAGCAGGGGCGCGGCTTTGCGGTGGTCGCCGATGAGGTGCGTACCCTGGCGACCCGCACCCACAGCTCCACCGACGAGATCCGGCAGATGATCCAGCGGTTGCAGGAGGGGGCCGGCAAGGTGGTCAGCGGCATCAGCCAATTACAGCAGCTCTCCCGCGCGACGGCGGACAGGGCCGGCGATGCGGATGTCGCCATCAATGCCATCGATGGATCCGTCCACACCATTACTGCCATGAATGGGCAGATTGCCACGGCGGCGGCGGAGCAGAGTCGAGCGGCGGAGGAGATCAACCAGCGGTTGGTGGCCATCACCCAGCTGGCGGCGGATGCCCTGGCCCAGAACCGGCTGACCGAGCAGGCATCCGGGCAACTGGCGCTGGCCTGCGACGAGCTGGGGGCCCTGGTGGCGAAATATCGCATCTGACGGCCTTTATCCCCGCTTTTTCGGGATAAGGCTTGAGTCTGGGGGGCTTTTGGGACACCATCTGCCCCATTCTCGGCCAGCCCTGGCCGACAGCCTGCCATTGCTTTGCAAGAGAGAGACCCCATGAGCAAACTAACTGACAATCTTGACGCCAATTTCCAGCTGTTCATCGAAGAAGTCCGCGAGTCGGGTCAGGTGTGGGGTCTGCGCTACGGTGAAGATTGGGTGGTGTGCCGCTCCGCCGAGTTCGAAGATGCGGACGTGATGCCGCTCTGGTCCGCCGAAGGGGATGCCCGCCTGCACTGCGTGGACGAGTGGGCGGATTACGAGCCGGAAGTGATCGAGCTCGAAGAGTTCCTGGACATCTGGATCAACGATCTGGACGAGGATGACGTGCTGGTCGGCCCGAACTGGAACGCCGATCTGGAAGGTCAGGAGCTCGAGCCCATCGAGCTGGCCAAGGCGCTGGTGGAACTGGACGCCTGAGTCTGCCGTCCTGCCGGATTGTGATGAGCCGGCCCCCGGAAGGGGGCCGGTTTTTTTATGGCCGCCATGGGCCATGAAAAGGCGATTTGCCTTTGCACCCGTCCCGGGGATGGGTCATCATCAACCCTTTGCCGATCGGGAGGTGCCATGTTTGTCTTTGACGTGACCACGAAGGCGGGGGCGCAGGGGAGGATCCAGGTGCAGGCGCTGGACTGGAGCCAGAGCGGCCCGGTGAGCTTTCAGTGTGACAGCGACGAGCTGGCCCTGGTGCTGCTGAGCGGGTGCCGCTGCGATGCCGTGGGGTACTTCAATCTGCTGGGGGGCAGCAAGCCGCTCTACGTGGAGCAGTGGCTCACCTATTTGCAGGAGCGTGGCCAGCTGGAGAAGGTCACGGCCCGCCAGGAGAGCCCGTCCCAACCCGATTACCTGACCCGGGCCGGGCTGGCGGACGACGAGCTCAATGCCCTGCTCGGCCAGATCTACAAGGTGGCCGGGTTCAACCGCCTGCAGATCAACCGCTACCTGAAGCATCGCCACAACCCGACCATGCTGGCGACCCGTTACGATCAGAAGGAGCTGGAGCGTTATCGCCAGCTCAACGACATCATTCTGACCCTGTTGAAGCTGAAACCGTCTCCGTGAAGATCCCCATCTGACCGATCTCCGGCCCCAGCTCCTGGGGCCGGGCGATGAGGTAGCCCTGCAAGCCGTCCACATACATGCTCTGCAGCATCTGCTTCTGGCCTATCTGTTCCACCCCTTCCGCGATCACCAGGCAGCCCATGCGATGGGAGACGTCGACGATCATCCGCACGAACTGCTGATTGGTGAGATCCTGCTCCAGCTCGGTGATGAGACCGGGGTCCAGCTTGATGTAGTCGGGTTTGAGCTCGCGAAACAGGCTGAAGGAGCCGATCCCCTTGCCGAAGTTGCAGATGGCCGAGCGGCTGCCGTGGCGCCTGAGCAGCTCGAACAGCCGCCTGGACCCGGTCAGGTTGCGCTCCAGGTGCTCCTCGTCGAGCTCGAACACCAGGTTGGCCCCGATGTCGGGGTCTTTTTGCAACTGGTGATCCAGCCAGATGAGAAAGGCGCTGTTTTGCAGCAGGGAGCCCGGCAGATTGAGACCCCATCGGCTGTTGTGGCCTCCGAAGGCGCGGTATTGGCGGATGACATGGCGGATCACCATCTGGGTCAGGCGCAGTACCATGTCCAGCCGCTGCGCCATGGCGAGCAGGGTATCGCTTGGCAGCACGGTGCCGTCGCTGCTGCTGAAACGGGGATAGATCTCGTGATAGGCGAGCATGCCGCGATGCAGGGGCTGGATGGGCTGGCAGGTGAAGCTGACGCTCTCCTGCTCCAGCAGATCGGTCAGCACCTGGGTCCAGTGACGCTGACCCTGCACCTCGACCACCTCGTCGTTCTGCTGGATGGCCCAGCCATTGACCACCTCCGTCTGGGCGCGGGCCAGCGCGAGATCCGCCCGGGCCAGAATGGCCTCTATCTTCTGCTCGCTGCTCAAGCGGGTCATGCCCGAGTAGGCGGCGCTCTCGAGCTCGTGATCGTGCTGATAGCGATCGAAGGCGAGCTTCAGATCCCGTCCCAGCAGATGGGGCGGGATCTGGGCCAGGGGAGGCAGCAGGACGGCAAAATCGGCCCCCGAGATGCGATAGACCCGGTGGCCCGGGAAGCGGCTGACGGTGTGGCTGATGAGGGCGGCGATGTCCCGGATGTAGGCATCCCCGGACTGGAAGCCGCGCTGGGCGTTGAGGGTCCCGAGCTCGGTGGCGCGGATGAGCACCAGGATGGCGGTCTGGGTGTTTTCCTGTTGCAGCAGCTCGGTCAGATCGCGCCGGAAGGCGTGGCGGTTGCCAAGGCCCGTCATCTCGTCCCGGGTCGCCTGATTGTGCAATTCGGTGATCTGGCGGTGGGCATCGATCTCGGCCTCATTGAAGGACGCAAGGAGCTGGAGCAGAGCCGTTTGTGCCTGTACGCTGTCGAGCATGGCGGGATCCCGCTGCTGCAGCGCCAGCAGCCAGCGTTGCTCCTGCCTTGCCTTTTCCCCACGGCGCACGCTGTGGGTGAGAAAGAGCAGCAGGGCGAATCCCGTCAGGGTGGTCATCAGGACCAGCAGCAGGGTGAGCGGTGAGGCGGGGGGGGCGAGCAGCACTCCCTGCAACAGCAGCATGGGAATGCAGACCAGTGCGCTGACCAGCAGCAGGTTTCCCTCATGTTTATTCAACATCGTTTCATCTCTTGATGATGTTCATGATGTAGAAATTCTAACCAAGTCGCTGGCGCAAAACATGAGTACTCACGCAACTCCACGATAAAGCGCCGGCGGAATGCAACTAAATGTGAGTGAAAACACTTTCATGGTCTGTAAAAAAAAGCGAAGATGGGTTGAAAACAGCCCCAACAGAGCAGAGGTAGATATGTTGCTAGAACCCGTAGACACCGCCAAAGCACGGCAACTATTGAATCAGAGTATGGCCTTGGTGCTCGCAGGGGGACGGGGCAGCCGCCTGAAGCAGTTGACCGATAACCGCGCCAAGCCCGCCGTCCACTTTGGCGGCAAATTCCGTATCATCGACTTCGTGCTCTCCAACTGCATCAACTCCGGCATCCGCCGGGTGGGTGTGGTGACCCAGTACAAGTCCCACAGCCTGTTGCGCCACCTGCAATCGGGCTGGTCTTTCCTGCGTTACCAGATGAACGAGTTCATCGACTTGCTGCCCGCCCAGCAGCGGGTGGACGAGGTGCACTGGTATCGCGGCACCGCAGACGCCATCTACCAGAACGTCGACATCATCCGTGACTACGGTCCCAAGTACATCGTGGTGCTGGCGGGGGATCACATCTACAAGATGGACTACGCCGCCATGCTGCTCGATCACGTGCGCCTCGGTGCCAAGGTGACGGTGGCCTGTATCGAGGTACCGCGCTGCGAGGCATCGGCCTTCGGCGTGATGGACATCGACGAGCAACGCAAGATCCGCGCCTTCGTGGAGAAACCGGCCAATCCGCCCGCCATGCCGGGCTGCGAGGATCGCTCGCTGGCCTCCATGGGCATCTACATCTTCGAGGCGGAGTACCTCTACCAGTTGCTGGAAGAGGACATCCACAATCTGGAGTCCAAGCACGACTTCGGCATGGACGTGATCCCGCGCATCGTGGGCGAGGGCAAGGCCTTTGCCCACCCGTTCAACATGTCCTGTGTCGGGGCCAAGGAGGGGCAAAAACCCTACTGGCGTGACGTGGGGACCCTGGATTCGTTCTGGGAGGCGAACATGGACCTTGCCTCCGTGGTGCCCGAGCTCGACATCTATGACGAGAACTGGCCCATCTGGACCAGCCAGAACATGTCGCCACCGGCCAAGTTCGTGCAGGACAGAAACGGCCAGCACGGCATGACCATCAACTCCATGTTTGCGGGGGGCTCCATCGTGAGCGGCTCCTTCGTGCTCAACTCGGTGTTGTTCACCAACGTGCGGGTGCACTCCTTCTGTACCCTGGATCAGGCGGTGATCTTCCCCGGGGTCGAGATCGGGGCTGGTTGCCGCTTGCGCCGGGTGGTGGTGGACAAGGGGTGCAAGCTGCCAGACGGCCTGGTGGTGGGGGAGAACGCGGACGAGGATGCACGCCGCTTCTACCGCTCCGAGCAGGGCATCGTGCTGGTGACCAAGCCGATGCTGGCCAAGCTCGGCTAACCTCGTCGACACAGACAAAAAAAGGGAGCCCTGGGCTCCCTTTCTATTGGTGGTCGATTTATTTCTCGCTGACTAGGGCCTTGCCGGCCATCACCATGGCGGTGCCATGCTTGCCACCGGCGGCGGTCACTTGCGGGACGCCATCTTCGTCGGTGTCGCTGCCGGCACCCTCGATGACGTTCTCGCCGGAGTCGCCGACCCATTCGGCCATCTGCATGCCGCCGTTGACGGTGCCGCGGAACCAGCTCACGTAGCGCTGGGTCAGCTGTGCCAGCTCAAGCTCGGGTGCCTTCTCGGCCCCTTCGTTGCGCAGGTTCAGCATGGCAGAGCGCAGGGCGCCGGAGATGGCGGCCTGGGTCCAGGGGGTGTATTCACCCTGCTTGCCGGCGAGCCAGGTTCCGGCCTTGGCATTGAAGTAGGCCTTGTCGGCGGCGATGAAGAGCTCGCGCGCCGCGGTGCGGTACTTGGCATCCGAGGTGGCCAGGAAGGCGGCGGTCAGGCCGCGGATGGCGGCGAACTGCGCGTCGATGGACTGACCGGCGTCAAGCTTACCGCCCAGGGTCAGACCGTCATGGACCAGGCCGTTCTTGCCCTTGAGGTTGGCGAGGATGAAATCGGCCTGCTTGCGGACCAGTGCGATCGCCTGCTCACCCTGTGGGGTCTTGAGGTTCAGCTCGCCATTGTCACCGGCGGAGTAACCCACCGGCAGCGCATCCTGGGCGCGCTGGAAGATCTGTAGGGCGACCAGAGCGTAGGCGGCGTCGAAGGTAGTGACGTGCCCGGCCTGTTTGCCAGCTTGCCAGCTGTCGACCAGGGTGCCAGCCTTGGGCTCGAAGTGCAGGGCCTGCAGGTTTTTGAAGGTGAGGTTGGAGAGGTTCAGGGCCAGGGAGAAGGCATCGCTGCCCGCCACCGCCTTGCCCAGATCGTTGGTCTGGTTGGCAGCCGGAGCGGCGGCGAACGGGGCACCATCAAACACGGCGTGGAAGGCCGGGTTCTGGTTGGTGTTGGCCGTGCGCTGATCGCTGAAGGCGTAGAACTCGGAGAGGGGCCACAGCAGCATCCAGGCGTCGCGCAACTGGGCGGAGCCGTCCACGACCTCCAGCTTGCCGATGGCACCGGCGTCGTTCTTGCTGGTCTCGGTCACTTTCACCTGATGAGGGAAGTAGACAACCCCCTTGGCCGGATCGTACTGCGGGGTGATTTTGGCGCCCAGGGTCTTGCCGTCAAAGCCGAGCTGACCCTGCAGGATGGCCAGCTTGTCGATGGACTGCTCGGTCAGCATCATGCCGTTGAAGCCGTCGGCGGCAGAAACCCCCAGCTTGTGCTTGCCGTCCTGATCCATGGTGGCGGACGCGGCTTCCACCTCTTCATCGGTCTCGGCTACGTGCATGCCGCCGAGGAAGTCCTGGGACCACATCACTTCCTTGAGCAGGATGCCGCCCACGGCGGCCGGGACCAGCAGGTTGTCACTGCCGCTCCAGCGCAGGGTGGCGTAGTCGCGGAAGTAGGCGGGGACCTGGGTCTTGACGCTCTTCTCGTTGCCCTTGGCGGTCTTGATGGTGATCTGGTCACCGTTGACCGGGGTGGCGTTCACGGCCTGGGCGAACTCCGGGTTGGCGGAGGCGTAGGGCAGGGAGAGGGGATACATGCCCTGGGGAATTTCATCGGCGGGGAAGCCGACGGCCTCGGCCATGGCCAGTACCCGTTTGCCCAGGTCGGCCAGGGTGCCGCCACGGGCCTGGTTTTGCGGCCCGTTTACCAGATGGGGGCCCATGCCGGACTGGTAGTTGAGGGCGTACATTGCCTCTTCGGAGTATTCATAGGATTCGATGCCGGCGGCGAAGTCGAACGGGGTCGGCTCGTCGGCGCGGTTGGCGTCCAGCACATCCAGATCCAGACCAAGGGCCTCGGCCAGCGGCTCGCCGGAGAGCTCGAATTCGGTGTAGGCCAGCATGTTGGCGGCGGTGTTGAACGTCTTGTCCTCCACCTTGACGGCAGCCTGTGCGGCGCTGCTGAGGAGTGCGCAGGCGATCGCCTGCACCAGTACGGTTTTTCTCATGTCCTTCTCACCATATTGTTGATTTTATTATGACGCTTCTCATGAATCTAAATGAGAATGGTGTGCATTATGGGGCAAAGGGCGGGGCTTGAGAAGAAAAAAACCGCGCCCCGGTGGGGTGAAGAGGAGAGGCGCGGCGGCAGGTGTCACATCAGTTTGAAGGGGATGACCAGTCGGCCCGGCTCCACCTTGAGGGCTTCGACCTTCTCCTTGATCCGCGCCTCGTTCTGGCGGCTGCCATCGAGCCGGTAGACGGGGGTTTGGGAGAGGAACAGGGAGAGGGACTGGTTGAAGGTGGGCAAGAGCGGGGAGAGGGCGGTGCCCACGTCCGCCGGCTCGGTCTTGACAGAGAGCAATTCGAGATCGCGCAGATAGATGGCGCCCTGCTCGGCCACGTAGTCGGGGCGGGCACTCAGGGAGAGGCGGATCTTCATCTGCTGGCTGCCCAGCGGGCTCGCCACCTGCAGCTCGCCGGCGGCATCCAGCTCGACCTTGTCGGCCTGGCTGCGGCCGATGCGGCTTTGCATGTCATCGAGTCGGATCTTGCTCGACATGATGCCGGGGATCCCCAGCTGTTTCTCGAAGGCGACTCGCTCCTTGAGGTACTGGTTGATCTCCCCTTCGCTGACGCTGTACTGGGTCAGCGAGCAGGCCGCCAGCAGCAGGGCGAAGGGAAGCAGAAGCAGGTGTTTCAACATGGGAGGGTTCCATTTTCGGGGCTGTCACAAGAGGTGGCGCCATCTTAGAGGCAAAGCGGGTTGGCCGCCAGTGGGGCCTCTATGACCGGTTTCTGTCGCATCCCCCATATGGGGATGGCAATCCGTTTTCATTCGAGTAGCTATTTCCCTTCACCGCCAGCAGGCCCGCCCTGGCGTCATCCCCGACATACCCACAGACAAGCTCCTGTTTTAACGATGCAAAATCCCATTGACCCCGCGATTTCAAAGCGAGTATTTTACCGCCGCACAAAGTCAAATTGATAATCATTATCATTTTGAATCTTCTTTGAGGGTATGACGTGAAGACTCGAGTAATGGACAATGGCACACCTGCCGAGGCGAAGATGTCGCCTGATTTCTTGTTTACCTCGTGTCAGGGCACGATCAGTGCCACTGACCTGGGGCAACCCATCACCACCCCCGCCTGCGAGTGGCCCCTGCTGGCACAGCAGATAACCCTGGCCCTCGATGCCGCCAGGGCTGCCGGCCAGAGCAACCCCCTGCTCATCGGTGCTTTTGCGTTTGATCCGGCAGAGGCTTCCTGCCTCTATGTGCCCGGCCGTTATGAGCGGAGCGAGAAACTGGCCCCGACAGAGCCGACACCGGCGACAGAAGTGGAGCAGACCGTCGAGGCCAACCGGGTCATCTCGGTGCAGAGCACCCCGCCGGCCAGCGAATTCCAGGCCTCGGTCAGTGCGGCGCTGGATGCGTTTGCACAAGGTCGGCTCGCCAAGGTGGTGCTGTCGCGCAAACTCACCCTTACCCTGCACCAGCCTGCCGACCCTAAGCAGGTGATGGCCCGTTTGATGGCCCAGAATCCCCACGCCTTCCACTTCTCCCTGCCGCTCGGCCAGGGTCGCCGCCTGCTGGGCGCTAGCCCAGAACTGCTGCTGCGGGTCAGCGGGGGAGAGGTGTTCACCCACCCGTTGGCGGGTTCCGCCCGTCGGGCGAGCGAACCGGCGCAAGACGAAATGGTGGCCCGGGATCTGCTGGCCTCTCGCAAGGATCAGCATGAACACAAGTTGGTGATCGACGAGATCCGCCGGGTGCTGACCCCCCACTGCCGCGAGCTGGCGATCCCCGCTCATCCCTCGCTGATGAGCACGGATACCCTCTGGCATCTGGGCACTCCCATCGCTGGCCGGCTCAATGGCGGCGAGGCGTCGGTGCTCTCCTTGGCCTGCCAGCTGCATCCCACCCCGGCCCTGTGCGGCTATCCCACCGAACTCGCCCGCCAGTTCATCCGCGAGCAGGAGCCCTTCCGGCGCGCCCTGTTCAGCGGCATCGTCGGGTGGTGCGACAGCCAGGGCAACGGTGAGTGGGCCGTGGTGATCCGTTGCGGCGTGCTCTATGGCCATCAGGTCGAGCTGTTTGCCGGCGCCGGTATCGTCGCTGGCTCGGATCCCGCCATGGAGTGGGCCGAGACCGGCACCAAGCTGGGCACCATGCTCAAGGCACTGGGCCTGAGTCCGGAGGTCGCGCAATGAGCGATACCAACCGCTTCCTGCCCTATACCCGCTGGCCCGACGAATTGGCCCAGCGTTACCGCACCAAGGGCTATTGGCGCGGCGAGCCGCTGACCGCCATGCTGGCGCGTCAGTGCGAACTGGCCCCCGACGCCGAGGCCATCCTCTGCGGCGAGCGGCGCTTGAGCTATGGCGAGCTGGACGCCGCCTCGAGCCGGCTGGCCGCAAATCTGGCCCGCCACGGCCTGGGGGTGGGGGATACCGCACTGGTGCAGCTCCCCAACGTGGCCGAGTTCTATCTGGTGTTCTTCGCCCTGCTCAAGGCCGGCATCGCGCCGGTCAATGCGCTCTTTAGCCACAACCGGCTGGAGCTTCTCTCTTATGCCGAACAGATCACTCCGCGCCTCTTTGTCGGCTCGCTGGCTCACCCGCTGTTTGCGAGCAAGGGTCGCGAGAGCGAGTTGCTGACAACCATCGGCGCCGAGCTGGTGCTGCTGGATGGTGACGCAGGAGAGCTGGGGCTGACCCGCTGGTTGGCGAAGGGGGCTGAGAGTGAGCCGGTGAAATCTGGCCCGACCCCGGCGGACGAGGTGGCTTTCTTCCAGCTCTCCGGTGGCAGCACCGGCACTCCCAAGCTCATCCCCCGCACCCATGACGATTACCTGTACAGCGTGCGCCGCAGCAATGAAATCTGTGAATTGGGGCCCCACACCCGCTATCTGTGTGCCTTGCCGGCGCCCCACAATTTCCCCCTGAGCTCCCCTGGTGCTCTGGGGGTGTTCGAGGCGGGCGGCACAGTGGTGCTCGCACCCGATCCCAGCCCCATCAGCTGTTTCCCGCTGATCGCCCGCCACAGGATCAATCTCACCTCGCTGGTGCCGCCGGCGGTGTCGCTCTGGTTGCAGGCCGCGGAAGCGGATCCCACTGCGCGCACTCAGCTCGAGAGCCTCGACTTGCTGCAAGTGGGTGGCGCCAAGCTGGGGGAGGCGGTCGCCAGCAAGATTGGGCCGCTGCTCGGCTGCCGGCTGCAGCAGGTGTTCGGCATGGCGGAAGGGCTGGTCAACTACACCCGGCTCTCTGATCCCGACGAGAAGGTCATTCACACCCAGGGCCGCCCCATGAGCCCGGACGACGAGGTGCGCATCCTCGATGAGGCGGGCAATCCGGTTGCCCCCGGCGAGCCTGGTGCCCTGCACACCCGCGGCCCCTATACCTTCCGCGGTTACTACCAGAGCCCGGCCCACAACGCCCGGGTGTTCGATGGCGAGGGTTTCTACTGCTCCGGCGATCTGGTGGTACAGGATGCCGATGGTTACCTCACCGTGGTGGGGCGGCAGAAGGATCAGATAAACCGGGGCGGCGAGAAGATCGCGGCGGAAGAGGTGGAAAACCAGCTGCTGCACCATCCGGCCATTACACATGCGGCCCTGGTCTCCATGCCTGACAGCGCCATGGGGGAGAAGAGCTGCGCCTTCATCGTCAGCACGGATCCCGCCTTGAAGCCGCTGGCCTTGCGCAAGTTTCTGCGCGAGCGCGGGGTGGCGGACTTCAAGCTGCCCGACCGTTTCGAAACTCTGGACGCCCTGCCCATGACGGCGGTGGGCAAGATTGACAAGCAGGGGCTGCGGGCGCGCATTGCGCACGCCATCGCCGCCAACCAGCCTCTACAGCATAAAAACTAGTAAGGAATCATGACGTTATGGCTATCCCAACCCTGAACAATTACGCCATGCCCAGCCAGTGGAAGGCCAACAAGGTCGACTGGTCTCTGGATCCCAAGCGCGCCGCCCTGCTGATCCACGACATGCAGGAGTACTTCACCGCCTTCTATGGCGAAAACAGCCCGCTGATCGCGGCGCTCACCGAGCAGCTGGCCGCCGTGCGCAAGCAGTGCAAGGCCCTCGGCATCCCGGTCTTCTACACCGCCCAGCCCAAGGATCAATCCCCTGAAGATCGCGCCCTGCTCAACGACATGTGGGGCCCGGGTCTCAACAAGCGGCCCGAGCAGCAGCAGGTGGTGGCAGCGCTGCGCCCGGAGCGTGACGACACCGTGCTGGTCAAGTGGCGTTACAGCGCCTTCCAGCGCTCCGAGTTGGAGCAGATGCTCAAAGCGCTGGGGCGGGATCAGCTGATCATCGGCGGCATCTACGGCCATATCGGCTGCATGATGACCGCCTGTGACGCCTTCATGCGCGACATCCAGCCCTTCTTCCTGGCGGACGGGGTGGCGGATTTCTCCCTGGCCGACCACCAGATGGCGCTCGACTACGTGGCGACCCGCTGCGGCAAGGTGATCCGCTGCGAGGAGGTGCTGGCCCTTGCCTCGGCCTCCGCTTCTGCCGCCCAGCCCACCAATCCGTTGCTGACGTATGAGGGGCTCAAGGCGCGGCTGCTGAGTCACATCGACGAGGACGAGGGGGAGTTTGACCCCGACGAGAACCTCATCGACTACGGTCTGGATTCGGTGCGGATCATGGCCCTGCTCACCGAGTGGCGCGCCGCCGGGGTGGAGCTCGGCTTCGTGGATCTCGCCAAGCTGCCGACCCTCAACGGCTGGTGGCGCCTCATCGAGGCCAAGCTGGCAGCCCAGGCCCTGGAGGTGGCCCCATGAACCGTTTCCCCTTGACCATCCCCCAGCAGGGGCTCTGGTCCGGACATCTGCTCAACGATGACAAGGCGATGTTCAACACCGCCGAGTGCATCGCCTTCGACGGCAAGGTCGAGGCGGCCGTGCTGGTCGCAGCCCTTGCCAAGGCGGTGGGGGAGTGCGAGGCGCTCAAGGGCCACTTCGAAGACGATAAGGAGGCGGTCTGCTTCGTCTCGCATGAGCTGCCCCTGGCCTATGAAGAGGTCTCCCTCGAGCGCGATGACGAGACGCTGGCCCGCGCCTGGGCCTGGGCCGATCTGCGCCGCCCGTTCGAGCTGACCCAAGAAGCGCCCTGCCGTTTCGCCCTGCTGCGCGGCCCCGGCCGCGATTATCTCTACAGCTGCGTGCACCACATCGCCCTCGACGGCTTTGGCACCACCTTGCTGTTCCAGCGCATCGCCGAACTGTATGCAGAGGGGCTGGCCGGTGAGATGAACTCCCCATCCCCCTTCGGCTCGTTGGCTGAAGTGCTGGCAGAAGAGGCGAGCCGCGAGCAGAGCGGCAAGAACGCCGCCGCCCGCGCCTTCTGGCAGGAGCAGCTGCAAGGCTGGCCCGAGGTGAAGTCCTTTGGCGAGACCCGCGCACCGATCGCCGCCGAATTTATCCGCGAGAGCCGTCCGCTGCCGGCGGCGCTCTGGCAATCCCTGACCGGCTTTGCCGACGAGCACAAGCTGGGTTGGCCCGATCTGCTGCTGGCCGGTCTCTCGGCCCAGCTGTCGCTGTCGAGCGGCCAGGATAAGACCCTGCTCGGCCTGATGATGATGAACCGCATCGGCTCGGCGTCGCTGACCGTGCCCTGCATGCAGATGAACATTACCCCGCTGGCGCTGACTCTGGGTGAAGAACTGGATCTGGCGGGAGCCGCTGGCGCCGTGGCCAAGGCCAAGCGCGGGGTGCGCAAGCACCAGCACTACCGCTACGAGCTGCTGCGCCGCGACCTTGGCCTGGTGGGGGGTGACAAACGCCTGTTCGGCCCGCTGGTCAACATCATGCCGTTCGATCACGCTCGCCGCTTCGGGCCGCTATCTGCCCATATTCTCAACATCAGCGCCGGGCCGGTGGAGGATCTCACCATCGAGGTGCAGGTCGGCGTCGATGGCCAGCCCAGACTGGATCTGGACGCCAACCCCGGCTGCTACCAGCAGGGGGATCTGGCTGCCATCGCCGATACCCTGTTTGCCCTGCTGGGCCGCTGGCTGGCCGAGCCCACCCAGACTCTGGGGGCGCTCAAGGCCGACTGGCTGGCCGAGCAGCGAGCCAGCGCCCTGATCGCCGGCCCCTCCCATGAAGTGATCAAGGCTCGGCCTGTGCTGGAGGCGCTCTGCCATTTCGCCGCCCAGACCCCGGACAAGATTGCCTTGATTCAGAGCTCGGCGCAGGGAGAGGCCCGCTTCAGCTACGAGGCGCTGCTGGCCAGATCCGAACAGATGGCGGCCGCCCTGCAGGCCGCAGGCGTCGCCCCCGGCGACAAGGTGGGGGTCATGCTGGCCCGCACCCCCCAGGCCATCTTCGCCCAGCTGGCGGTGTTGCTGGCGGGCGCCGTCTACGTGCCGCTCGACCCCGAGCAGCCGCTGGAGCGCCAGGGCCATATTCTGCGGCTGGGGGAGGTCAAGACCCTGATCACCCAGGCCGAGTACCGCCACAAGCTGGCCAGCCTGTTTGAGGGGCGCACGCTCCTGGCGGGGGATCTGGTGAGCGATAACCGCTTGAACCAGCCGGCCGCCGGCCGTGCCGTCGCCTACCTGATGTTCACCTCGGGCTCGACCGGCCTGCCCAAGGGGGTGGCGGTGAGCCACGGCGCGCTGGATCACTTCGCCGCCGCCGCCCGCTGCCGTTATCACCTGGATGAAGACGCGCGGATGTTGCAATTCGCCCCCTTCAACTTCGACGCCAGCATCGAGGAGGTGTTCGCCACCCTGAGCGCCGGCGCCACCCTGGTACTACGCACCGACGCCCTGCTCGAATCCATGCCCGCCTTTGCGGCCGGGGTGGAGCAGATGGGGATCACCCACCTCGACCTGCCCACCGCGTTCTGGAACGAGTGGGTGGTGGCATTGACGGCGGGTCAGGCCCACATTCCTGCCGGGCTTACCACCGTCATCATCGGCGGCGAGGCGGTCTACCCCGAGCAGCTGGCCCAGTGGCAGCGCCAGGGTCGCTCCGATGTGCGCCTGTTCAACACCTACGGTCCCACCGAAACGACCGTGGTGGTGACCACTCAGGAGCTGCAACAGGAAGACCCGAGCCAGGCCCAGTTGCCCATCGGTCTGCCGCTGCCCGGCATGCAGGCGCTCATTCTGGGGGCGGGGGAGCAACCCGCCGAGGAAGGCGAGCTGGTACTGCTCGGCCCGCAGCTGGCCAACGGCTATGTGGGGGGCGTACAAGGCAGCTTCGATACCTTGCGGGTTGGCGCGGAGCTGATGCCCGTCTATCGCACCGGCGATCGGGTGCGCCTGGTGTCCGGCCGGCTGGTCTACCTCGGCCGGCGCGACAACGAATTCAAGATAAGCGGTTATCGCATCCAGCCCGGCGAAGTGGAGGCCCAGCTGCTGGCCCTGCCCGGGGTGGATGAGGCCTGCGTGCAGGGGGTGAGCATCGGCAGCGTGCGCCGGCTGGTGGCCTTCGTGGCGGGGCCGGAGCGCGACAGCCGGGTCATCAAGGCGCAGCTGGCCAGGGTGCTGCCTGCCGCCATGATCCCCACCGACTATCGCCACTATGACCAGCTGCCTCGCACCGGCTCCAACAAGCTGGATCGCAAGGCCTTGCTGGCCGCCTACCAGGCGGGCGGCGAAGCCCTGACCCTGGGCAGCGAGACCGAGAACCGGGTCGGCGCCATCTGGCAGCAGATCCTGGGGCTCGCCACCATGGCGCCCACGGACAACTTCTTCGAACTGGGGGGCCAGTCCCTGCAGACCATCCAGATAGTCAACCGGCTCGGCGCCGAGTTCGGGGTGCAGGTCAAGGTCTCCGACGTGTTCGATCACCCGCGCCTCGACGACTTCTGCCGTTTCCTCGACGGCCTGCTTGCCGAGGACGAAGAGAGCGTGGAGATGGTGTGGTGATGGATAAGGAGCAACAAGCAATGGCCTTTGATTTCAGTGGCAAGCGGGTCTGGGTGACTGGGGCCGGGCGCGGCATCGGCCGCGAGGTGGCAACGCAGTTCGTGGCGGCCGGCGCAATCGTGGTGGGGCTGGATCTGGCGTTTTCCGAAGCCGACTACCCCTATGCCACCCGGCTGCTCGATATCGGCGACTCGAAGGCGGTCAACGCCTGCTGCGCAGCGCTGCTGGCAGACGGCGGGCTCGATGTGCTGGTGAACGGGGCCGGGGTACTGCGTCTCGGCCCCACCGAAACCTTAAGCGATGATGACTGGCACGACTGCATGACGGTCAACGCCAGCGGCGTCTTCTATCTGCTGCGGGCCCTGGTGCCCCACTTCAAGGGGCAGCGGCGCGGCGCCATCGTCACCATCGGCTCCAACGCCGCCCATGTGCCGCGCATGCAGATGGCGGCCTATTGCGCCTCCAAGGCGGCGGTCACCAGCCTGACCCAGACGGTGGGGCTGGAGCTGGCCCCCTTCGGCGTGCGCGCCAACCTGGTGTCGCCGGGCTCGACGGATACCCCCATGCTGCGCGGCATGCTGCCAAGCGAGGAGGCCATGGCCCGCACCATTGCCGGGTTGCCGGAGCAGTTCAAGCTCGGCATCCCCTTGCGCAAGGTCGCCACCCCGGCGGAGATCGCCCATACCGTCCTCTTCCTGGCCTCGGATCTGGCCAGCCACATCACGCTGCAGGATCTGGTCGTCGACGGCGGCGCCACCCTGAGTGCCTGAGGCTTGAGAAACAGATGAACAATATGATTTTGCTGTTGAAACAGCTGGAACGGCAGGGAGTGAAGCTTGGGCTGAACGAGAAAGGCCAGCTTATCTCCCAGTCGAGCAAGGAGGCGGTGACACCGGCCATCGGCGCCACCATCAAGGCCCACAAGGATGAGCAGGTGCGCTGCCTGGCGGCCCGCGCCGCTTTCGAAGAACCTATCGCCACCGAGGGCGCCCGGCAGGGGCCGCTCTCCTCGTCCCAGAGCGGGCTCTGGTTTATCGAGCAGTACGAGGAGGCCTCCCACCTCTACAACATGCCGGTCTATTTTCGCGTCAAGGGAGAGCTGGACACGGCGGCGCTGGAGTTTGCCTTCGACCACCTGTTTGCCCGCCACCCCAGCATGCGTACCCGCTTCATCAAGGACGAAGCGGGCAGGGGGGCCCAGGAGATCCTGCCCCATACGCCCTTCAAGTTGCACATTGAGAACGTGAGCGCAGAGCCCGCAGCCGAGCGGGAGGCCTATGTGGCCAGGCGGGTACGCGAGGAGATAGGCCGACCCTTCTCCCTGACCCAGGGGGATCTCAGTCGGGTGCACCTGATCCGCCTCGGCAGCCACGAGCACGTGCTGCTGATCACCCAGCACCACATCATCTCCGACGGCTGGTCGGTCAAGAACATGTTCGCGGATCTCAAGCGCGCCTTTCTTGCCCATCAGAACCGTGAGCCCCTGCAGGTGAGCGAGCTTCCGCTCACCTACATCGATTATGCCCGCTGGTTCAACTCGGACCGTTTCCTCGATTATCACGCCGAGTTCAAGCCGTTCTGGGTCGACCGGCTCGGTGGCAGCCCCGAGGTGCACGGTCTACCGCTCGACAAGCCGCGCCCGGCCCATCAGGACAGTGGCGGCGAGCTGGTCTTCTCCACCATTGACAACGATCTGTGGGAAAGCTTCAAGCGCCTCTGTCAGCGCCACAGCACCTCCAACTTCATCGGTCTGCACGCCCTGTTTGCCTTGCTGATGCTGCGCCAGAGCGGCGAGAAGGAGGTGGTGATCGGCACCCCGCTTGCCTATCGCGAGCGTCACGAAATCGAGTCGCTGGTGGGCTTTTTCGTCAACACCCTGGTGCTGCGCACTCAACTCAGCGGCAAGCCCAGCTTTGTCGACTATCTGCAGCAGTGCCGGGAGGAGGATCTGGCGGCCTTCGATCACCAGCTCTACCGTTTCGAGGCGCTGGCCGAGGCCATCGGCGCCGATCGCACCACCGCCATCAACCCCATCTTCCAGATCATGCTGGTCTATCAGGCCAAGGTGGACTTCAACGATCTCATCCCCGGCTGCCAGCTGGTGGAGGAGACCTCGCCGGTGCTGCCGGCCAAGACCGACATCTCGGTCAAGGTGACCGAGCTGATGGACTCCGTCAGAGTGGACTGGCTGTTTGCCACCGCCCTGTTCGAGCGAGAGACCATACAGGCCTACGCCGATCGCCTGCTGCACCTGATGCGCGCCGTGGTGGCGGCCCCCGAGACCGACATCTGGCAGTTGCCGCTGGAGGCGGGCACCGACCAGGCAGCGCTGGCCGCCGAGCTTGCCGATCTGCCGCCGGATTACCCGAGCCGCGACACCCTGCTCTGTCATATCGAGCGGCGTGCTATTCAGTTGTCGGACGCGTTGGCGGTCAGCGACTGCGCGCAATCGTTGACCTATGGCGAGCTGGAAACGCGTGCCAACCGGCTGGCCCACTGGCTGCTGGCTCAGGGCGTCACCCCGGGCGCCGCCATCGGCATCCAGGCCAGGCGCGATGTGGCCTTCGTCATCGCCCTGCTCGCCTGCTGGAAGGCGGGGGCGGCTTATGTGCCCCTCGACCCTGCCTATCCCGCCGAGCGGCTGGCCCATATCCTCACCGACGCTGGCATCAGCCTGGTGCTGGGGGGCGTGCCGGACCCACGGCTTGACGAGGCGCTGGCGGGCACGACTGCCGAATATCACGATCTGCACGGGCTGGCGCTGGACAAGATGCCAACCAGCACACCCGCACTGCCCCGGGACGCCGCCATGCTGGCCCAGATCATCTACACCTCCGGCAGCACCGGCCTGCCCAAGGGGGTCATGGTGGAGCAGGGCAGCCTGGTCAACCTGATGGCGGATCACGGCGAGCGCATCGCCCTTGGGAAGGGTGGCGCCATGTTCAACTGCATGTCCCTCTCGTTCGATGCAGGCAACATGACCACCCTGCTGCCGCTCTACTGCGGCGCGGCCCTGCACTTCGGCGAGCCGGGCGAGGGGGTGATCAGTGCCGCGATCGCTCGGGGTGCCAGCCATATGATTTTGCCGACCGCCCTGCTCGCGAATCTATTGCCAGCGGCGGATCTCGGTTCCCTCAAGGCCATCGGCTTTGGCGGCGAAGCGTGCCCGAGCAGCCTGGTGGAGCGTTGGGGGGAGCGGGTGGCCCTCTTCAACATGTACGGCCCGACCGAGTGCACCGTCACCGCGCTCTGCGCGCGGCTCACTCCGGGGGCGCCCATCACAATCGGTCGACCCGTCAACCACCTGAAGGCGCTGATCCTGGACGAGGCGGGCAACCCCTGCCCGGTGGGAGTGCCCGGCGAGCTCTGCCTGGCGGGGCTGGGGCTGGCCCGCGGCTACCTCAATCTGCCGGCGCGCACCCAGGAGGCCTTTATCGAGCTGGCGCTGGCGGAACGTACCCATCGCCTCTATCGCACCGGCGATCGGGCCCTGCTGCGCCGCGATGGCAACATCCAGTATCTGGGCCGGATAGACGAGCAGATCAAGCTGCGCGGATATCGCATCGAGCCGGGTGAGATAGAGACCCGGCTTGCCGAATTGTGCCCAGCCATTCGCCAGATCAAGGTGGTGGTGCAGGAGGGGCGCCTGCTCGCTTACGCCTGTTTGCAGGCCGGGGCAAGGGAGCCCGACGGCGACGCCCTGCTACAGCGGGCCGGCGAGTGCCTGCCCGAATACATGGTGCCGGCGCGCCTCTGCTGGCTGCCCGAGATGCCGCTCACCCCCAACGGCAAGCTGGACTTGCGCCGACTGCCCGCCATCGTCTGGCAGCAGAGCAAGGGTGAGCCACAAAACGAACTGGAGCAGACCGTGCTCGCCATCTGGCAAGGGGTGCTCAAGCAACCGCTCGGGGTGGAGGATGACTTCTTCCGGTTGGGCGGTGACTCCATCCTCAGCATCCAACTCACCACCCGGTTGCGGGATGCGGGATTGCACTGCAGCGTGAAGGACGTGTTCGAAGCCAAGACGGTGCGCCGCCTCTGCCGCCAGCTCGGCCAGCAGCAGGCGGTCAGCCACAGGAGCGAGCAGGGCAGCCTGACGGGCGAGTTCCCGCTCCACCCCATCCAGCACTGGTTCTTCGAGCAGGGCTTTGCCAAATCCGGTCACTGGAACCAGGGGGTGATCCTGCGCCTGCCGGCCGGGGTGGACGATGAGGACCTGCGCGGCTGGCTGAATGCCCTGCGCCAGCACCACGATGCCCTGCGTCTGGCGGTGACCCCGACCGGCCAGCGCTACCTGGCCGAACTGCCATTGCCGCCGCTGCCGACCCTGGATGCCGCCAATCTCGATGAGGCTGAGCTGCAAGCCCGCCTGACCGAGCTGCAGGGAGATCTGGATCCTGCCAGCGGCCACACCCTGGCCTGGGCCCGCCTGCGCAATCTCTCCTTGGAGGGGGATCGGGAGGGCGAGACGGTGGAGGGGCTCTTCCTTGCCTTCCACCACCTGGTCATCGATGCGGTCTCCTGGCGCATCCTGGCCGAGGATCTGGCCCGGGTGAGCAGGGGTGAGCCGCTGCCCGCCAAGGGCAGCAGCTATCGCCAGTGGGGTGAGGGGCTCGCGGCCTACGCCAAACGGGAAGAGGATCAGCTTGGCTTCTGGCTGGCTCAGGGGGAAGGCAGCCAGGGTCACCTGCTGGAAGCGGCGCGCGCCACCGATGGCCGCGCCGCCGCCAGCCTGCTGCAACTGAGTCAGGAGACCACGGCTCGTCTTATCGACGCCGCCAACCAGGCCTACTTTACCCGGGTGCCCGACCTGCTGCTGGCGGCCCTGACCCGTACCCTGAGCGAGCTGGGTTACGGCAGCCGTCACTGCGTGATGCTGGAAGGGCACGGCCGCGAGGCCATCGATGCTGAACTGGACGTGAGCCGTACCCTCGGCTGGTTTACCAGCACCTACCCGCTGGCGCTGGCGGATGCCAAGGAGTGGGATGCGCTGGTGTGCGCCACCAAGGAACAGCTGCGCGCCGTGCCGGACAAGGGGGTGGGCTTCAACGCCCTGCGACTGCACCACCCCCGTGGTTGGGCACTGCCCGAAGCCCTGATCGTCTTCAACTACCTGGGGGTCAGCCATCAGGGCGAGGCCGCTCAGCCCTGGCAGCCCCTGCCGCTGGCGCCGGGGGCACCTACGTCCCCTGACAACCTGCCGCGCGAGCTGGTCAGCCTGCACGGGGGCGTGTTTGATGGCCGCCTCACCCTGCGCCAGGTCGGCGCCCTCAACCAGCAAGGGAGCGACGCTCTGATGGCGCGGCTGGCGGACAACCTGACGGCGCTGGTGGAGCACTGCTGCAACCTGAAGGCGCCGCGCCATACCCCGAGCGACTTCCCGGGGCTTGACCTCTCGCAAGCTGGGCTCGATCGGGTGCTGGCCGGGCGCGAGGTGGAGACCCTGCTGCCCATGACCTCGCTTCAGCAGAGCATGTTCCATCACAGGGCGCTGCTGCCCCGGGATCACGCCTATCACCTGCAGACCGAAATCGACTATCACCAGCCGCTGGACGTGGCGGTCTACCGTCAGGCCTGGCAGGGGCAGATTGCCCGCTGGCCGGCCCTTCGCAGCGAACTGGTACTGGCGGACGGGGTGGCGCTGCAGCGCATTCTCAAGCACGCCGAGTTGCCATTCCACTATGAGGACTTGTCCGAGGTGGGAAATGCAGAGACACGGGTCCAGGCATACCGCGAGCAGGATCTGGCCCGCCCGATCCCGCTGGAGCAGGCCCCCCTGCTGCGCCTTGCCTGTTTCAAATTGGCCCCCGATCACCACAAGGTGATCTTCAGCGCCCATCACGGCGTGCTGGATGGCTGGAGCGGTCCCGTGTTGCTGGGCTCCCTGCATCGCGGCTATCAGGCGCTGATGAACGGCCTGTTGCCGCAGCGCGAGCCGGATACCGCCTGGCTCGAATTTGGCCGCCATATCGCCAGCCAAGCCCGCAGCGCCGACGCCTACTGGCAGGGGCGGGGCGAGCTCTTGGCAACGCCCAACGATCTCGCCTGCCTGTTCGGGGTGACGCTGGACGCGGGCTCAAGCGGGCGCCATACCCAGCAGCGACCGGCGGTGTGCGCCACGTCGTTGCCGGCCGAGGTGGCGACCCTGCTCGCCCATCGTGCCCGCGACCTTGGCGTGACCGCGGGCCTGTTGGCCCAATATGCCTGGCACCGTCTGCTGGCACGCCGCTCTGGCGATGCCATCACCCTGGTGGGCAACGTGACCCCGGGTAGGGATTACCCCATCGAGGGGATCACCGCGAGCGTCGGGCTCTATATCAACAGCCTGCCACTGGCCCTGGCGTGGCGCACCGAGTTGAGCTTGGCCGAGCATATCGCCCTGTTGCAGACCGACCTGATGGCACTCAATGAGCACGGCACCCAGTCGCTGGCGGCACTGACCAAAGGCCGGGCGCGTCTGTTCCAGAGTCTGTTCGTGTTCGAGAACTATCCCATGCCGGCGGCCCCTGTCGCCCCCGAACCTCACCAGCTGGTGCCACGCTTTGGCGCCGTGGTGGAGAAGGTGGAGCTGCCGCTCTCCTTGGTGGTCAGCAGCCGGGGTGAGACGCTCCAGTTGCGCCTCGAGTTCGATGGCGAGCAGATCCCCGAGGCCCGGGCAGAGGCGGTGCTGGCTGACTGGCTGGCCGAGCTCGACTGGCTGGCGCAGGCGGATCTGGGCCAACCGGCCAGAGTGGCGACGGCACAGCCCCCGGTGATGCCGCAGGTGGTCGCCACCAGGGCGGAGCCCAGCCTGGCTCAGCCGCCGGCCGAGGCCCGCGCGCTGGTGGCCCTGTGGGAGCGCCAGTGCGGCGTGCCCGGCATCTGGCAGCAGACCCTGTGTGAACTCGGGGTGGATTCGGTGCAGCAGCTCGCCCTGCTGGCGGCCCTCAACGAGGCGTTCGCGCAGGATCGGGCGCCGCTCACCCTGCAGACCCTCAAGGCCCACCCATCCCCCAGCCGGCTCTATCGGCACTGGCTGGTGCGCCAAACGGAGGCCGCGCTATGACGATGACCATCAAGCATAAGGCTCCGGCCGTGTCACCCATGAGAGGCGCCCCCAAGGGGACGGCCAACCTGGGGGCGCGGCTGGCGGCTTGTCTGGCCGCCAGCCCGCTGGCCCCCGCCATCCATATGGGCGGATCAGATGAGCAGTGGCTCAGCTACGGCGCGCTCAATGCCAGAGTCGGCGAGATTGCCGCCCGATTGCAGGGGCTGGCGGTGGGGGAGCGGGTCGGCCTCTATCTCTCCCGCAGCCCCGATCTGGTGGCCAGCCTGCTGGCCTGCCTGCGGCTTGGCCTCACCTTCGTGCCCCTTGAGCCGGACTTTCCGGTGGCGCGGCTGCAGGGGATCGCCCGTCAGGCGCGCCTGTCGGCGGTGATCTGCGACGGTGACAGACCGGCTCCCGCCTTCGGTTGTCCGCTGCGCACCCTCGATGGGCCGGCAGCGGTAGGGCCCGTCTCCTGGCCTCAGGTGGATGACGCCCTGGCTGCCTACATGATATTCACCTCGGGCTCCACCGGCGAGCCCAAGGGGGTGATCATCAGCCGGCGGGCCCTGCTCTGCTTCCTCGACGGGATCCGCGAGCGGCTCGGGCTCTCACCGAGCTGCCACTGGCTCTTCATCACCACCCCGGCCTTCGACATCTCCCTGCTGGAGATGCTGGGGCCGCTCTGGAGCGGTGGCCGGCTCACGGTGGCCGGCGGCGAGTACAACAAGGATTCGCTGGGGATGCAGGCCTTGGTCGAGGCCGACCCCTCCATCAACTGGCTGCAGGCCACCCCGGCCTGCTGGCGCATGCTGCTCAAAGCGGGCTGGCAGGGGCGCAATACCCTCACCGCCCTGTGCGGCGGCGAGGCGCTGGACTCAGGGTTGGCCGAGCAGCTCTGTGCCCGCACCCGGCGGCTGTGGAACTGCTACGGGCCGACCGAGGCCACCGTCTGGTCGCTGGTGAGCGAGGTGCGCTGGCCACCGGTCGATGGTCAGATCACCATCAGCCACAGCCTGCCCGGCTATCGGCACTGGGTGCTGGACGAGGCGGGGCAGCCGGTGGCAGAGGGGGAGTGCGGCGAGCTCTGCATCGAGAGCCCGGCCCTGTGCGAGGGGTACTGGCGCAAGCCGGCCTTGACCAGCGCCGCCTTCCTGCGCCTTGCCACCCATCGCCTCTATCGCACCGGTGATCGGGTGCGCCTCCTTGGGGCGGACCGCTTCCTCTATCTGGGACGGCGCGACGATCAGGTCAAGCTGCGGGGTTTTCGCATCGAGCTCGGCGAGGTGGAGGCGGGACTGCGCCGCCAGGCCGGAGTGCAGGAGGCGGCGGTGCGTCTGGTGGGTGAGGAGGACGAGGCCATGCTGGTGGGCTACGTGGAGGCGAAAAGCGGGGTGACGCTCAATCGCCTCGCCCTGCGCAAGGGGCTGCAGGCGACGCTGCCTCACTACATGGTGCCGGCGCGGCTTATCCTGCTGGATGCCCTGCCCAAGACCGGTAGCGGCAAGCTCGACAGAAAGGCGTTGCCATTGCCGGAGTAGACGGCCTTGCCGAGCCATGGATAAAAAGAAGCCCGCATCATGCGGGCTTCTTGTTGGCCGTCAACCGAGGGGGGATTAGTGAGCGATGGGGGCGGCATCCGGTTTGGTCAGCAGGCGCTCGACGTCGTCGATCACCTTGAGGGCCGCCTGGGGGCCGCCGGTGGAGGTCCAGAGTGACCCGTCCACGGCGCCGAAGCGCTTGCCCTTGATGGCGCCGAGCTGCTGGAAGGCCGGGGTCTGCTCGGCCTGCTTCATGGCATCCACCGCATCCCCGCTGGTGCTGAGGGTGCCGATCACCAGCCAGTCACCGTCCAGCAGGTTGAGGGATTCGAGGCTCAGGGCCGGGGAGTGGGGGCTCTTGTCGCCAATCTGGTGGGAGGGTCGGGTGAGCCCCATCTCGGTGACCACGCTGCTGGCAAAGGTGCCGCCGTGCATGTAGCTCGGCCCCTTGGGGTTCCAGCGCACTATGCTCATCTGTTCCCCCTGATGCTGTGCAAGCTTGCTGCGGGCCTCTGCCAGGCGAGCCTCATACCGGGTGAGGAACGCCTTGGCCTCGGCCCCCCGGTTCATCGCGTCGGCACTGCGGTCGAACACGGTTTTCCAGGGCTCGCCCCAGTTGCCGGTGACGACGGTGGGGGCGATCTCCTTGAGCAGGGCCAGGAGCTCGGGCTTGGTCTGGCCGGTGAGGATGAGGTCCGGCTCCAGATCGATGAGGGTCTCCAGATTGGGGTTGTCCAGATCCCCGACCACGGCGATCTCCTTGCCCGCCTTGCCCAGCAGATAGCGGGGCAGGGTGGACTGGCCGCGTCCATTGACGGTGCCTACCGGCTGCACCCCCAGAGTCAGGGCGCTGTCGAGATCGAGTTCGCTCAACACGACGACTCGCCGGGGCGCATCGGGGACGCTCTGGGGCTGGCCGTTGGCATCGATGACCTGGCGGCTGCCCGCCTGGGCTTGGAAGCCCGTCAGGCTGGCCAGCATGAGCAAGGTGGCCAGCGGGGAGAAGATCTTCATGGTGACATCCTTATGGGTGAAATCGGTGGGCCGGAGTCTGTGGAAAGTGCCTGAGAGCCGCCCGGCCAGCCCCGAATGGGCGGGGACATGCTACCACAAAGCAAGTGAGAAACGTTGTCATTTGTATTTGTGGCATGACCTCGGCTTGCTTTGGTACCATCGCAGGCCCCTGTCAGGAGCCTTTCATGTTGCCTCGTTGTCCCTCACTCGATGGACCCTTTGTCCGTCAATTCGATACCTTGTGCCTGCCGGGTCTTGAGACGCTGCCTCTTCATCGGGTCTGTTTTGATCCCGCCGCCTTCTCGCCGGAGTGCTTTGGGGCGCAGGGCATCATCCTGCCTGCTTCATTGCAGGGGGCTGCCCCCAGGCGCCTCGGGGAGTTTCTGGCAGGGCGTCTCGCAGCCCGTGAGGCCCTGCGACCCTTCGGTCTTGCAGGATGCAGCGTGGCCATCGGCGCTGCCCGGGAGCCACTCTGGCCTGAAGGGGTGGAGGGGAGCATCAGCCACAGCCAGCTGGCGGGGCAGGGGCTGGCCCTGTGTGCGGTGCGCCCGGGCCAGGAGGGAATCGGGCTGGATCTGGAGGCCTGGCTCGATGGCGACCAAGGGGCGAAGCTCTGGCCCGGCATCATGGATGGGGAGGAGTGGGGACGGCTGGAGGCGGGGGCTCACGACGCCCAGCTGAGCCTGGCAGAGGGACTGACTCTGGTTTTTTCCGCCAAGGAGAGCCTCTTCAAGGGGCTCTATTCCCGGGTGGGGCGCTACTTTGACTTTCTCGATGCCCGCTGGCTCGCCATGACGGCGCAGACTCTCACCCTGGAGCTCAAATGCCCGCTGACGCCGACCCTGCCAGCCGGCTGGCGCGCCACCCTGCACTGGCAAGCCCTGCCGGGGGGCGTGCTCACCGTCTTGCTGCTGTGAGCACGATGCCAGCGCCCGGATAACGCCAACGCAAAGCCCAGAGAAAGAAACCGCCATCAGGCGGTTTCTTTCTCTGGCACAGGGTATGGCTCAGGCCGACACGCCATGGTCGGCGCGCAGGCGAGGCACTTCGTCAGCCCGTCGGCGGGGCACGATGACAGGGGCCCCGTCGCCGGGGGCGTGCAGTATGTCCACATCGGTCTGGTAGAGGCGATCGATGAGGGGCTTGGTCACCACCTCCCGGGCCGGGCCCATGGCCTGGATGGCGCCATCCCCCAGAGCAATCAGCTCGTCACAGTAGCGGGCGGCGGTGGCGAGATCGTGGATGACGATAAGCACCGTCTTGCCCTCGGCGGCGACCCGATGGATGGCTTCCATCACCTCGGTCTGGTGGCCGATGTCCAGCGCGCTGGTGGGCTCGTCCAGCAAGATGATGTCCGCATCCTGGGCCAGCACCATGGCGAGCCACACCCGCTGGGCCTGACCGCCGGACAGCGAACTGGCGCTCTGGTGCCAGATGGCATCAAGCTGCATCCGCTCCCGGGCCCAGTCCACCATGCGGGCATCTTCCTCGCTCCACTGATTGAACCAGCCCTGATGGGGATGGCGGCCATATTGCACCAGCTGCTCCACCAGGATACCGGGGGGGACCAGGGGGCGCTGGGGCAGATAGGCGAGTTCCCGAGCCAGGGCTTTGGCGCCATAGGCACCGAGTGGCTTCTCCTTGAGCAGGATCTCCCCGGACCGGGGTTGCTCCTGTCCCGCAAGGAGCTTGAGCAGCGTGGATTTGCCACCGCCGTTGGGGCCGACGATCCCCACCAGCTTGCCCCGGGGGAGGGAGAAGGAGATCTCCTTGAAGATGGTCTTTTGCGGGTAGCCGAACTGGAGTCGGTTCACGGTGAGCGTCATCGGGCGGCCCTCGGTCTGTATTGAAAATGGATGAATGCCATGGTCAGTCGGCCTTCTGGCGATCTTTGAGCAGGATGAAGAGCAGCAGCAGGCCGCCGAGAATGCGGGTCATGATGCCGGTGGCCACCTCGTGGGGGCTGGCCAGCACCCGCACCAGGGTGTCGCTTGCGAGCAGCATCAGGGCGCCGCACAGGGCGGCAATCCAGAGCGGCACGATGCGATCCCGGCTGAGCCAGGAGGCAAGGATGGGGGCCGCCATGGCGATGAAGACCACGGGGCCACCGATGGCGGTGCCAAGGGCTGCGACGATGATGGCCTGGGCCAGCACCCCCAGCTGCACCCGGTTCACGTTGACCCCGAGAGTACGGGCGGTGACCGGTCCCAGGCGCAGCACACCGAGGGAGCGGGAGAGACAGACGGTCCAGGGGCAGATGAGCAGGAGCAGCAGGCTCACCGGCAGCAAGGTGCCATAGCCCTGACCGACGAAGTTGCCCATGTTCCACAGATAGAGGCTGGTGAGGTGCACCAGGGACTGAGTGGACATGACGAACTGGCCGAGGGCGTTCATCAGCTCCGAGACCCCGATGCCGATCACCACGAACAGGTAGCCCTGCTCCCCCGGCTTGTTGCACAGGGCATAAAGCACGACGGCGGCAAACAGGGCGCCGAAGGGGGCGGCCCACCAGGGCCAGGTGCCCAGCGTCAGATAGAGGGAGAAGATGATGATGGCCAGGGATGCCCCCTCGTTGACCCCGATCATGTCCGGGGTGGCGAGGCGGTTGCGCACCAGGGTCTGCACCAGGCAGCCCGAGAGTCCCATGGCGGCGCCGGCCACCAGCACCGCCAACAGGCGCGGCAGTCGGATCTTGAAGACGGTCACCTGATCGAGTCGGCTTCCCTCCCCGAGCAGGGTCTGGATCACCCCCATCATGGTGATCTTGCCGGAACCCAGGGTGAGGGCCAGCAGGGAGAGCAGAGTGAGGGTGACCAGGAGCCACAGGGTGATGAGCCAGGCGCGGCGGTGCAGCAACAGGGTGCGGCTGCCAAGGCGAAGGCAGAGGGTGCCGCTCGGGAGTGAGAGAGAGTTCTTCATGGGCGTGGCACCTTATTTGACGGCCAGCAGGGAGCGGAAGCCGCCGCTGCGCACCACCAGGATGAGCACAGGCGCCCCGATGAGCGCCAGAATGACGCCGTTGGGCAGCTCGTAGGGCTGGATAAGCCAGCGGGCCAGCACATCGGCACCGAGCAGAAAGAGCACCCCGAACAGGGCAGAGAAGCGCACCTGGATGGCGAGGCGAACCGGCTCCACCAGGCGGGCGCAGTAGGCGGCGAGGAAGCCGACAAAGCCGATGGGACCGGCGATGGCGATGGCGCAGGCGGTGAAGAGCGTTGCGGCCAAGAGCACGCCGATCCGCACCCGGGTGGGGCGGATGCCGAGGGCCCTGGACTGGTGATCCCCCATCTGCATCAGGGTGAGAGGGCGACAGAGCGCCAGGGTCAGCAGCAGGGCGGCCAGGGCGAAGGGGACCACGGTGAGTACCGCTTCCAGACTGGAGGCGGCAAGGGACCCTAAGTTCCAGAAGCGGAACTGCTCCAGCACCACCCGGTTGGAGAGCAACAGGAAGTTGGAAAGACCGCCGAAGGTGGCGGAGAGGGCGACTCCTACCAGGATGAGCTTGAGGGGGTTGGAGCGCCCCACCATGAGGCCGAGGCCCAGCACGATGAGGTTGCCGAGCAGGGCCCCCATGCCGGACCAGAGCAGATACCCGTAGGCGGATTCGACGCCAAACCAGGTGAGGCCGATCACCAGGGCAAAGACGGCGCCGGCATTGACCCCGAGCAGGCCGGGTTCGGCCAGGGGGTTGCGGGTGGCACTTTGCAGCATGGAAGCCGCCAGGGAGAGTGATGCCCCCACCACCAGGGCTGCCAGGGTACGGGGCAGGCGCAGGGTATGGACTATCATGGCGAGCTTTTCATCGGCCACGAAGGCGGGATCGCCCATCAGGAAACCGGCGACCTCGCGGCCACCATAGACACCGGCCCCGGTGGCCAGTGACAGACAAATCAGCAGGAAGAGGAGCAGCACGCCGAGCCAGAACAGCCGAGCTTGGTATCTGAGCACTCAATGACTCCTTGAATTCGGGGAGGCAGAAACGCAAAAAGGGAGCCCCGCGACCGGGGCTCCCGCATACAGGATGGATTACAGCTTGTAATCGACCCCTGCGTAGACGGTGCGACCTTCCAGGATGAAGTCGGCGTCGGTCGCCACCTCGTCACGCTGGGTGTTGGTGAGGTTGGTGATGCCGAGCTTGAAGTCCAGGGCCGGCGTGACGGTCCACTTGGTGTTCACGTCCAGGGTCTGGTAGTGCTTGGAGGTGAATGCCTGGGCGTTGCGGGCCGGCACCTTGATCACCTGGCTGCCGACATACTGCCAGGCCAGGTTGGCGCTGACGACGTCGCTCGCCTTCCAGTCCAGGCCGATGTTGCCGGTGTGATCCGGGGTCTTGGCCAGATCGTCACCCGTGCTCTTGTCTTCGGAGTCCAGCAGGGTCAGGTTGCCGGTCAGCTGCACGTTGTCCAGCACGTCGAACCAGCCGGTCAGCTCCAGCCCCTTGATGCGGGCCTTCTTGACGTTGAGGTAGGTCATGACGGTCGGACGGTAGCCCGGGCCCCACTGATCGCTCTGGATCAGATCCTCGATCTCGTTGTGGAAGCCGGTCACGCCTGCACCGAAGCGATCGGCGTTGTAGGCGGTGCCAAGCTCGTAGCTGACGGAGGTTTCCGGCTTCAGATCCGGGTTGCCTATCACCTTGCAGGCGCCGCGGCAGGCGGTGGTGGCGAACCCTTCGCTGGACTGGGCCAGGGTCGGGGCCTTGAACGCCTTGCCGGCGCCGCCCTTGATCACCCACTCGTCACTCAGGGAGTAGAGGGCGTAGGCACGGGGGCTGAACTCGTTGCCATAGGTCTCGTGGTGATCCAGACGGCCGGAGAGCGTCAGGGCCAGATCCCCAAAGCCGAACTCGTCTTGCAGGTAGAGAGCGCTCTGGCTCGCATCCACGCTGCCGTTCTGGATGCTGCGGCTGTGCTCCAGCTCGGTCTTGCGGAACTCTGCACCCGAGGTCAGCAGGTGATCCCCGAGGTAGCCGCTCAACTGGCCATCCACCGTGTTGTTGGTCTGGGTGATGTCGGCGGCACCACCGTTGAGCTGGGAGTCATCCATCAGATCGGTCTGCTCGAAGTAGTAACGAGCGCGGCTGTCGAAGTGTTCCCAACGGCCGTTATGGGTCAGCCCCAGGCTCAGGCGATCGAGTTTCTGCACGTTGTGGGGGGTGGCCGGTGCGGTCGGGGCACGGGGCACGTTGTTGAAGTAGCTGTCCATGTCGTTCTGGTTGTAACCCAGATCGAAGTCGATGTCCTGGTTGTCGGCCACCAGCCACTTCAGGCTGGAGAGCACGTTGACCACTTCCCGTTTCTCCAGGGCGTCGGCATCCGGGTTATTGGACTGATCGCTCTTCCAGCGATCCCGCTGATAGCCTTCCACCACCACGCTGCCCAGCAGCTTGTTGTCGATCAGGGCGCCGGAGACGAAGGCGCTACCCTGGTTGGCATCCCCGCCATCCCCCTTGGTGGGCATGGTGTGGGTGTAGCCGACGGCCGCTTCGGTGTTCTCCTTGGCCTGGCGCAGGATCACGTTGACCACGCCGCCGAGGGCATCGGCCCCGTACAGGGAGGAGACGGGACCGCGGATCACTTCGATGCGCTCGATGGCGGCCATGGGGATGGAGCTCAGGTCGAAGTCGTTGCCAAAGGAGCTGCCCAGGGTCTCGCGGGCGTTGACCCGCTTGCCGTTGACCAGCAGCAGGGTGTAGTCACCGCCCATGCCGCGGATCTTGATCTCGTTGCGACCCGTGGGGTTGGTGCCGATGATGTTGACACCGGGCACGTGCTTGAGGGCATCGCCGATGTTGTTGACGTTCATCTTGTCCAGATCGGCGCGGGTGACCACGGAGACGCTGGCCGGGGCGGTCAGCTCGGTGTGCTTGGTCTGGGTGGCGGTGACCACCACCGTCTCGTTGGCCTTGACGGACTCGGCCTGGGCCAGGCCCGGTACGGCCAGCAGACCAAGGGAGAGCAGAATGGGGTTCAGTTTAAAGAGGCCGTGCTGCAACTGCATTGTCAAAAACTCCATGGATATAACTGAGGTTATGGGGTCCGGATTCTTCTGATCCGGTGCTCACTGACTTCCTTGTCTGGCGGTGCCAGAGGCAGGATTATTGTTATCTCTTGTGCTCTTCAGGCTCCGGATGAGGAACCAGACACCGGCGCAGGCCACCAGGGTGCACGCAATGTTGATCCAGGCCAGGGTGGGGAAACCGTGCAGTGCGCCCCCCTCGTCGGAGACCAGATATCTGGCGGAGAACAGGCTGCCGAGGCCCGCCGCCACATTGGTGACCGAGCCCTGGAAAGACATGAAGGCGGCGCGCTGATGGGGGGCCGGAATGGCCGCCGTGACCGCGAGGGTGGTGCTGGCACGGGCGGAGCTCAGGGCCATGAAGAGGGTGAACAGCAGATAGAGAGGCAGGCCTGCTGGCAAGGCAAAGCCCACCAGGGTGATCAGGGCCAGGGCCAGGCTGGTGAGCAGGATGGCGCCCTGGGCGCGGCCCTGATCGATCCAGCCGCCGCACAGGCGCATGGTGGCCATGCTGGCAAGGCCGCCGCACAGATAGAGGCTGGCGATCTGCTCGCGTGGGAAACCCAGGTTGAACTGGAAGTAGTTGGCAAAGTGCGGAATGAGCAGGAAGTGGCCGAACATCTGCAGGCAGAGGATGAAGAGGGCTCCCTGGCAGAGCGGTGACCCCAGCAACTGGCGCATCCCCTGGCCTGCCGGGGCCCGGTTGACCGGCAGGGACGGCAGCCAGATGGCACACAGCAGGGCCAGCAGCAGGCCCCCTGCACCAAACAAGAGGAAGGGGCTCTGCCAGCCAGACCACTGAGCCAGCACGAGGGCCGCGGGCACGATCAGAATGGCGGCCAGGGAAAACGCCATGCCCACGTAGGCGAGACGGCGGCCCCGCTCGGCGGGCGGTACCAGATCCAGCACCGCCGCCATCAGGATGGCCCCCAGGGGGCCGGCCACGCAGCCGGACAGGATGAAAAGCAGCAGCAGTGTCTGGCTATCCTCGGCCAGGGCGCAAGCCATCAAGAGCAGGAAGCGCAGGACCAGCAGTACCAGCAGAGCGGGTTTGCGGTTGACCCGATCGAGCCAGGGGGCGGCCAGGAGGCCCAGCAGAGCGGCGCCCAGGGTGGCGCCGCCGCTGAAGTAACCTGTCTGCTCCGGCAGCATCCCCAGGCGGGTTACCAGTTCCGGGCCAAGGGGCATCACCATCATCATGCAGCCCATGGAGAGCATGTTGATGAGCAGCGCCAGGTGGATGGCGGCAGGGGTGGATGCGACGGATTCTGGCTTCATCAGAGGCTGACTCGAAAAAATGAGTCCGAATTGTATCCGAGGGTTTTTGTTGTGACAACAAATGATAACCATTTTTATTTGTATTGATTGGTATCTTAACGAGTCTTTATCAGGTGCCTCTGTATGGGGTTGCATACCAGGCCCGTTGCAATCGGGGCGCCATGGACCATGATGGCAGGAAGCGAGAGGGTGGCGGTGAACGCCGGGAGGAGAAGATGCGCGCTGGATCAGGGTATTGGGGGCTGGGGTGCTGCCTGTTGCTGGCATTGCCCCTGAGGGCCGAAGTGAAGGTCATACCGGTATTCGAGGCGGATGCCGCGGTGCAGACGCTCAAGGAGATCTACCCGGATCTCGGGGTGAGCGCCATGGGCAACCAGCTGGTACTGAGCGGAACCCCCGCCCAGTTGCAGGAGGCCGAGCGTACCCTGGCGCAAGTGAACCAGCCGCCCCAAAGCCTGCTCATCGAGTGGCGGGTGGATGGCGCCTCCAGCCGTCAGCAGGCCGGAGTGGGGCTGGGCCTGGATGCCAAACGGCAGTGGCTGCTGGAGGGGGATGCCCGGCACTATGAACGCAGCCAGAGTGACAACTGGCAGGTGCGTGGCCTCTCCGGACGGCCCGTGTTGTTGCAGATGGGGTCCTATCAGCCGGTCACCTTTTACCAGTGGCAGGGGGGAAGGGTGGTGGGCATGATGCCGCTGATGAACGGTCTCTACGCCACCGCGACCCTGATAGGGGACAGGGTGCAGGTGGCCCTCAGCAGTGAACAGGTAAGAGTGGAGCGAGGCAACATACACACCGGCCAGAGTGCCACCGAGGTGAGCGGCGCCCCGGGCCAGTGGCTGACGGTGGGGGAGCTCTCCACAACCCAAGGCAGCCGGGAGGCCGCGATCGCCAATCCATCAGGCATGGGCGGGGCCAGCGGCAGCGAACGCCAGACTCTGCAGATCCGGGTCACGCGCCAGTGAACCAGCCTGTCAGTGGGGCTGATCCAGAGCGTAATCCCGCAACTGGCGGCTTCTCAGCAGATACCAGAGCGCCCAGAGGCTGGCGATGAGCACCAGGGCGGTGGGCCAGTTGAACGACCACTGCTGCAGATTGAGGCTGTGCAACTGCATGACCAGGCCGCTCGCGGTGGAGCAAAGCAGCAGGGCGCGGCTGTGGCGTCTGAGCCAGGCTCTGGCACTGTGGGTCTGGCGATGGGTGCCGCCGCAGGCGAGCAGCGCCAGCATGGCGGGTACGTCCGTCAGCAGGCTGACATAGAGGGTGAGCTTGTCCGGGTAGAAGAGGGTCAGGATGGCGCTGCCACTCTCCCGGGTGACCCCCGCCATCAGAAACAGCCAGACCGAGCGGGTCAGCAAGAGGGCGATGGGCCAGAACCAGAGCGGGGGGCGCAACTGGCCGTGATCGTCGTAACGGTGTTCGGGGTAGAGGGTCATGGTGGACCGGTATCCATTCATGCAGTGCGAGTGATGAAGGGGATATGGGGCACAGGGCAGGCCATTGCAAGGCCGGCAACGGCCGGGAATTAATCGGGGGGCCAGGCCCCCCAATCCGCAGTCTTTAGTTGCCGGGTTCCGGCGTCACAGCCAGCCTTTTCTCTTGAAGAAGAGACCGGTGCCCAGCGATGACATCACCATCAGCACCAGGGAGAGGGGGTAGCCGTATTCCCAGGCGAGCTCCGGCATGCGGCCAAAGTTCATGCCGTAGATGCTGGCGATAAGCGTCGGCGGCAGGAAGATCACCGCGGCTACCGAGAAGATCTTGATCACCTTGTTCTGCTCCAGATTGGTCACCCCCATGGAGGCCTCCAGCTGGAAGTTGATCTTGTCGAACAGGAACTGGGTATGGGGCAGCAGGGATTCCACGTCGTGCAGCATCTCGTCGATCCACTTGTTCTGCTCCCCCGTCATGCGCTGGCGCAAACTGCGTTTGAGGAAGCGCAGGGCGCGGCGGGTATCGTGCAGGGAGAGACGGATCTGGCCGTTGGCCTCTTCCTGGGCCATCAGCTCCTTGAGCATGGGGTTGATCTGGTCCGGCTCGAAGATCTGATCGGCGGTGTTCTCCAGGGTCTTGTAGCCATCCTCGATCAGGTCTGAGAGGTACTCCACCTTGAGGTTCTGCACCTCCAGCAGGATGTCGAGGGCGTCTTCGACCTCCAGCCTGTCCTGACGCATGTAGTGGCGCAGCAGACGCACCAGGCCGATGTCATCCTCGCGGATGCTGATCAGCAGGTTGTTGCGCAGGGTAAAAGAGACGTGCACACCCTTGGTGTCGCGACCGATGCGCTGGGGAAACAGGGAGTGGATGTGCAGACCGTCGGTGTCCCAGTAGAAGCGGGCGGATGCCTCGATGTCATCGAGCTCCTCCTTGTCCGGCACCTCCTCCAGGAACAGGCCCGTCAACCATTCTCGCTCCGCAGTGTCCGGCTTGTAGGCATCCAGCCAGACGGTGTTGTCGGGAACGATGTCATCCGGCCCGAGTGTGACTATGTCCAGCACCTTGTTGTTGAGAATGTAGGCGGTGATCATCTGTCCCCCCTTAAGAAGTCATGGGTAATCAGGGATGGTTGCACAGGTTCATGCGGCCTTAGATCGCACGGAAAGCGATCCCATGAAATAGCATAACGAGGCCGATGGACAACCTGAATGCGGCGAACTATACAGGGGCGGGACCCGCTTGTCAGGGCCTATTCATCAGGGGTTCAGCCTGTTCGCTCAAAAAAGCGGCGGGGTCGGATCAGCCACGCCGACCTCGAAACGGGCGATCCCGACGTCACCTCCTTTGTTCGCCCTGGAGTGGAGGAGGGCCCGGGCTCACCGGCGGGAATGACGGGTTGCTGGTCGCCCTGCGACAGCCCCCGGCCAAGCGCAGGAAACGGTCTCCGTGCGGTGTTCCGGGGCTGCGTCTCCTTGTTATCTGCTCTGGTTTGCGTGGGCAAGCCTGTTACATATTGGGATAGTTGGGGCCCGAGCCGCCCTGGGGCGGCGTCCAGACGATATTCTGGCTGGGATCCTTGATGTCGCAGGTTTTGCAGTGAATGCAGTTGGCAGCGTTGATCTGCAGCCTTGGCCGGGTATCCCCATCAAGGATCTCGAACACCCCCGCCGGGCAGTAGCGCTGGGCGGGTTCGGCCCAGGTGGGCAGGTTGACCTCGACCGGAATGCGCGCGTCCTGAAGGGTCAGGTGACAGGGTTGATCCTCGTCGTGGCTGGTGCTGGCCAGATAGACGGAGGAGAGCTTGTCGAAGCTGAGCTTGCCGTCGGGTTTGGGGTAGTCGATGGGCTGGCAACGGCTGGCCAGGCGCAGCTGGCGGTAATCCGGCTCCTTGTCCAGCAGAGTAAAAGGAGAGGTCAAGGCAAAGAGTCGCTGCTCCAGCCAGTTGAAGGCGCCGCCGAGCCAGGGGCCGAAGCGGTGCAGTGCGGCCCCAACGTTGCGGGCCCTCTTCAGTTCCCGGGTCAGCCAGCTTTGCTGCAGCGCGTCCTGAAACTCGGCCAGATCCCGTCCCCCTTCATCCCCTCCTCGCAGTGCCATAGCGACCGTCGCGGCGGCCACCATGCCTGACTTCATGGCGGTGTGGATCCCCTTGATGCGGGAGAAGTCCAGGGTGCCCGCATCACAGCCGATGAGCAGGCCGCCCGGAAAGTGCATGCGCGGCAATGAGTGCCAGCCCCCCTTGGTGATGGCCCGTGCGCCGTAGCTGATGCGCTCGCCCCCCTGCAACGTTGCCGCGATGAGGGGGTGGTGCTTGAGACGCTGGAATTCGTCGAAGGGGCTGAGCCAGGGATTCTGGTAGTTGAGATCGACGATAAGGCCGACTGCCACTTGATCCAGGGCCAGATGATAGAGATAAAAGCCCCCCTGACTCTTGTTGCCCTTTCCCTCACCAAGGGGCCAGCCGCTGCCGTGCAGCACTCGGCCCGGTTTGCCCTGGCCGGGAGGGAGCTGCCACAGCTCCTTGAAGCCGATGGCGTAATGCTGCGGCTGGGCAGTATTTTCCAGATGGAATCGGGCGATCAGCTGTTTGCCGAGGTGGCCGCGCGCCCCTTCGGCAAACAGGGTATAGCGGCCATACAGGGCCATGCCGGGCACGTGATCCGGCTTGGGGTTGCCCTCCTTGTCGAGACCAAGGTCGCCGGTCACCACACCGCGAACCCGGCCCTCCTCCACGATGAGGGTGCTCGCCGCAAAGCCCGGGTAGATCTCGACACCGAGGGCCTCGGCCTGCTTGCCGAGCCAGCGGCAGAGGGTGCCGAGGCTGATGATGTGGCTACCGTCGTTGTGCATGCGGGGTGGCACCGCCCAGTGGGGCAGTTGCAGGGAGCGGCTGTCGCTTTGCAGCAGATGGACCTGATCATCCGTCACCGGTACGCCGAGGGGGGCCTCCTGCCAGCTCTCTGGCAGCAGCTCCCTGAGGGCGACGGGATCGAGCAGGGCGCCGGAGATCAGGTGGGCGCCGATCTCGGCACCCTTCTCCAGCAGGCAGACCGAGAGGGCCGGGGCCTGCTGCTTCAATGCGATGGCGGCGCTCAGGCCTGCCGGGCCGCCACCGACGATGACGACATCAAATTCCATTGCTTCGCGTTCCATCTTGCCTCTGCGCTCGACTTGGCCTAGGGTAGTGCTGGTAGTTTACGTAAACGTAAATCACTTTGTCAGCAGAAAAGTGAGTGACGACAAGGTGGACCCACACAACAGGTATGAGGGATGACCGCCATGAAGCTGCTGGTCGCAGTCAAACGGGTCGTTGATTACAACGTCAGGATCCGGGTCAAGGGGGATGGCTCCGATGTGGAGCTCGCCAATGTGAAGATGGGGATCAACCCGTTTTGTGAAATCGCGGTGGAGGAGGGGGTCAGGCTGCGGGAAGCCGGCGTGGCATCCGAGCTGGTGGTGGTGACCTTCGGCCCCGAGGCGGCGGCCGAGCAGTTGCGCCATGCCCTGGCGCTGGGGGCGGATCGGGCGCTGCACTATGTTACCGGCGAGACCCTGACCCCGCTCACCGTGGCCCGGGCCCTGCAAACGGTGTGCGGGCAGGAGCAGCCCGACCTGGTGCTGCTCGGCAAACAGTCCATCGATTCTGACAACAATCAGGTAGGGCAGATGCTCGCCGCCCTCAATGACTGGCCGCTTGCCACTTTCGCCTCCGCCATCAGGCTGGTGGAGGGGGAATTGCAGGTGACCCGCGAGATAGACGGTGGCCTCGAGACCCTCGGCATGGCGCTGCCCGCCGTGGTGACCGTGGACTTGCGCCTCAACGAGCCGCGCTTCGCCTCCCTCCCCAACATCATGAAGGCCAAGCGCAAGCCGCTGGAGAGCCAGCCGTTCGCCGCCCTCGGGGTGGTGCCGGCCGACCAGACACGGCAGCTCGGAGTGATGGCGCCACCGGTGCGCAGCGCCGGCATCAGGGTGGGCTCGGTGGACGAGCTGCTGGACAAGCTCAAGCACGAAGCCCGGGTGCTCTGATGGGCAGGGGCATGAGAGGGATGCCTCCCGCAGGCGTGAGCGCCATGCATGGGGCAACGGCCCCGGGGAGCAAGAGATCAATGGATGACATGAAGGTGCTGCCATGAGCGTACTTGTGATTGCGGAACATCATCAGGGGCGGATCGCCGACAACCTGGCCCAGCTGGTCACGGCGGCGAGGCGCCTGGGGGGCGAGGTGCATCTCTTGCTGCTGGGGCAGGGGCTGACGGAGGCGGGGGAGCAGGCCGCCGCCCTCACGGGGGTAAACCGGGTGCTGCTGGCGGAACATCCCATGCTGGCGGAGGGGCTCAACGACGGGGTCGACAGACTGCTCGCCGAGGTGACCAGGGACTACCAGCACTGCCTGATGGCTGCCAGCAGCCAGGGCAAGGATCTGCTGCCGCGAGTGGCGGCCAGGCTCGGGGTGGAGATGATCGCCGAGGTGACCGGCATCGAGGGGCCCGACACTTTCCTGCGTCCCATCTATGCGGGCAACGCCATCGCCCGGGTGGCGAGCAGCGCCCCCGTCAAGGTGCTCACCGTGCGGCCCACCGCGTTCGCCAAGGCCGGGTCCGGGGAGGAGCGTGCCGTGATGGAATCGCTGCCGGTGGCCGAGGTGCGCTGCCGTACCCGGCTCATCGAGCGGCGTGCGATGCGCTCCGCCAGACCCGAGCTCGGGGCGGCCCGGGTGGTGGTCTCCGGCGGGCGGGCACTCGGCTCGAAAGAGCACTTTGCCCTCATCGACGCTCTGGCGGACAAGTTGGGGGCTGCCGTCGGGGCATCGCGGGCCGCCGTGGATGCCGGTTATGTTTCCAACGACCTGCAGGTGGGGCAGACCGGCAAGGTGGTGGCCCCCGAGCTCTACATCGCGGTGGGCATCTCGGGCGCCATCCAGCATCTGGCGGGGATGAAGGAGTCCAAGGTGATCGTCGCCATCAACAAGGACGCCGAGGCCCCCATCTTCCAGGTGGCGGACTACGGTCTGGTGGGGGATCTCTTCACCCTGCTGCCGGAGCTCACCGCCAAGCTGTAAATTTGCCACAAAGGGGCGAAAAAAGCCGTCCGTGCTGTCTCGCCCCCGTTTCCATGCATATTCTCTGCAAGCCCTGGCCCGTTCAGGGCTTTTGTCTGATGGGTGCCCGGTGGCGCCGGGGCAAAAGGTTGCGCTGGATCCCAAAAAGCCTTTGCCCCCACGGGGGGCTGTCGTGTAAAAACGTTCGAGTCACCGATCACACACATCCATTCACGGAAAGCGTCATGAGCAAACAGATTTACAACTTCTGCGCCGGCCCCGCCATGTTGCCGGTTGAAGTCATGGAGCGCGCCCAGCGCGAATTTTGTAATTTCCAGGGGCTGGGAGCCTCGGTCATGGAGCTTTCCCATCGCGGCAAGCCCTATATGGCGGTCGCCGAGAAGGCCGAAGCGGACCTGCGCGACCTGCTGGCGGTGCCGGACAACTACAAGGTGCTCTTCATGCACGGCGGTGGCCGCGGCCAGTTCTCCGCCGTGCCCATGAACCTGCTGGGTGGCGCCAACAAGAAGGCGGATTACCTGGTGACCGGCGTCTGGGCCCAGAGCGCCGTGGATGAAGCCCAGAAATACGGTGACATCCAGACCTTCCAGGGGGTAGCCAAGAACGAGCAGGGGGTCTCCCACCTGCTGCCGACGCCGGCGTTTCGCGCGGATGCCGCCTATGTGCACTACTGCCCGAACGAAACCATCGATGGCATCGAGATGTTCGACATCCCGGCCACCGGCGATGTGCCCCTGGTGGCGGATCTCTCCTCCACCATCCTCTCCCGTCCCCTCGACGTGAGCCGCTTCGGCATCCTCTACGCCGGTGCCCAGAAGAACATAGGCCCCTCTGGTCTGGCCATCGCCATCGTGCGCGATGACCTGCTGAACCAGGCCCGCGCCGATGTGCCGTCCATCTTCGACTACCAGCTCACCGCCAAGAACGACTCCATGTTCAACACGCCCCCCACCTACGCCTGGTACCTGGCCGGTCTGGTGTTCGAGTGGCTCAAGGAGCAGGGTGGCCTGGCGGCGATGGAAGCACGCAACAAGGAGAAGGCCGACTTCCTCTACGGCTACCTCGATCAGTCGAGCTTCTATGGCAACAAGGTGGATGTGGCCTGCCGCTCCCGCATGAACGTGCCCTTCCAGCTGAAAAACGAGGCCCTGGACAAGCTGTTCCTGGCGGAGTCGGAAGCGGCCGGTCTGCTGGCTCTCAAGGGACATCGCATCGTCGGTGGCATGCGCGCCAGCCTCTACAACGCCATGCCCCTGGAAGGGGTCAAGGCCCTGGTCAGCTTTATGGATGACTTTGCCAAACGCCACGGTTGAGGCGTGTCTCCCCATTGCCAGACGCCGGGGACTCCCCGGCGTCTGTTTTTCAGACCCATCCTGACCCAGGCCGCCCTCTCCCGCGGTCGTGCCACTGTCGAACTTGCCGCGGGGGACGCGGGCTGTTAACGTCCGGTCAGGTGATTTAATTGAGATCGAACAGGAAGTCTATGAATTCGTTGCGTTTGGAACCCATTTCTAGCGTGGCCGGGGTGGTCAATCTGCCCGGCTCCAAGAGTGTCTCTAACCGGGCCCTGCTGCTGGCGGCCCTGGCCCGGGGCACCACCCGGCTGACCAACCTGCTCGACAGCGATGACATCCGCCACATGCTGGCGGCGCTGACCCAGCTTGGCGTCAAGTACAAGCTCTCCGCCGACAAGACCGAGTGCACTGTGCATGGTCTGGGTCGCAGCTTCGCGGTCTCGGCGCCGGTCAACCTGTTCCTCGGCAATGCCGGTACTGCCATGCGCCCCCTGTGCGCCGCCCTGTGCCTGGGCTCCGGCGAGTACACCCTGGGCGGCGAGCCGCGCATGGAAGAGCGCCCCATCGGCCACCTGGTGGATGCCCTGCGCGAAGCGGGTGCCCACATCCAGTACCTGAAGAAAGATGGCTATCCGCCCCTGGTGGTGGATGCCAAGGGGCTCTGGGGTGGCGATGTCCACATCGACGGCTCCGTCTCCAGCCAGTTCCTGACGGCGTTTTTGATGGCGGCCCCCATGGCGGCCGGCGACACCCGCATCCACATCAAGGGGGAGCTGGTCTCCAAGCCCTACATCGACATCACCCTGCACATCATGAAGCAGTTCGGGGTGGTCATCGAGCACGACGACTACAAGGTGTTCTACATCAAGGGCAACCAGACCTATGTCAGCCCGGGCGACTTCCTGGTGGAAGGGGATGCCTCCAGCGCCTCCTACTTCCTCGCGGCGGGTGCCATCAAGGGCAAGGTGCGGGTTACCGGCATCGGCAAGCACAGCATCCAGGGGGACATCCACTTCGCCGACGTACTGGAGAAGATGGGGGCACGCATCACCTGGGGTGATGACTTCATCGAGGCCGAGCAGGGGCCGTTGCACGGCATCGACATGGACATGAACCACATCCCGGATGCGGCCATGACCATCGCCACCACGGCGCTGTTTGCCGAGGGCACCACCACCATCCGCAACATCTACAACTGGCGGGTGAAGGAGACCGACCGCCTGCACGCCATGGCGACCGAGCTGCGCAAGCTGGGCGTGGAAGTGGAGGAGGGGCACGACTTCATCACCGTGATCCCGCCCGCACAGCTCAAACACGCGGCCATCGACACCTACAACGATCACCGCATCGCCATGTGCTTCTCCCTGGTGGCGCTCTCCGATACGCCGGTCACCATCAATGATCCGGGTTGCACCTCCAAGACCTTCCCGGACTACTTCGACAAGCTGGCCAGCGTCAGTCAGGCCTGAGCCCTTTCGGCCCGCTTCGTGCGGGCCTTTTCATCTCTGCCCCCCGCTTTTTTCATGCCTCCTAGCAGCATTATGCAAACTTGCAAGGTGCGATAATAAAATTCCTTGCCGAAGAATGTAATTTTCTATTTACACCGACCCGGCACAGGGCTAGATTGAGATCTCTTTATCGCAGTCATCTAGCAGGAAACTTGGTCATGCAGCATCAAACCGACGACGTTCGTATCAGTGAAATCAAAGAGTTATTGCCCCCGGTTGCGGTGCTTGAGAAGTTTCCGGCGACCGACACCGCCTCGGCCACCGTGTTTGAATCCCGTCAGGCCATCCACAACATCCTGGCCGGCGACGATGATCGCCTGCTGGTGGTGATCGGCCCCTGCTCCATCCACGATCCGGTCGCCGCCCTGGAATACGGCAAGCGCCTCAAGGTGCTGCGCGACGAGCTGAAAGATCAGCTGGAGATCGTGATGCGGGTCTACTTCGAAAAACCCCGTACCACAGTGGGCTGGAAGGGGCTGATCAATGACCCCTACCTCGACAACAGCTGCCAGATCAATGACGGCCTGCGCCTGGGTCGCAAGCTCTTGCTGGATCTCAACGACATGGGGCTGCCGACCGCCTCCGAGTTCCTCGACATGATCACCCCGCAATACGTGGCGGATCTGATGAGCTGGGGTGCCATCGGCGCCCGTACCACCGAATCCCAGGTACACCGCGAGCTGGCCTCCGGTCTCTCCTGCCCGGTGGGCTTCAAGAACGGCACCGACGGCACCATCAAGGTGGGCATCGACGCCATCGGCGCCGCCAGCGCCCCGCATCACTTCCTGTCGGTGACCAAGTACGGCCACTCCGCCATCGTCTCGACCGCTGGCAACCCGGACTGTCACATCATCCTGCGCGGTGGCCGCGAGCCCAACTACAGCGCCCGTCACGTGGATGAGGTGGTGAGTGGTCTGGACAAGGCCGGTCTGCCCCAGAAAGTGATGATCGACTTCAGCCACGCCAACAGCAGCAAGCAGTTCAAGAACCAGATGCTGGTGGCCGAGGACGTGGCCGGTCAGCTGCGTGCCGGCAGCAAGGCGGTGTTCGGCGTCATGGTGGAGAGTCACCTGGTGGAAGGGCGTCAGGATCTGGTGGACGGGTGCGAGCTCACCTTCGGCCAGAGCATCACCGACGCCTGCATCGGCTGGGCCGATACCGAGGTGCTGCTGCGCAACCTGGCGGACGCCGTGGCCGCTCGCAACGCCCTCTGAGCTCAAGGCGCCCCGTTGGCGGGGCAATAAAAAAGCGCGACCCTGGGTCGCGCTTTTTGTTTGGCCATCTCTCGGCAGGTCGCGGTTTACTTGGCCCGCTCCTGGTGGCCGCGCAGGCGGATGTTGATCATCTCCACCACCAGCGAGAAGGCCATGGCGAAGTAGATGTAACCCTTGGGAATGTGCAGATCCAGCCCTTCGGCCATCAGCGCCACCCCGACCAGGATAAGGAAGGAGAGGGCCAGCATCTTGATGGTGGGGTGGGTATCGACGAAGTCGCCGATGGCCTTGGCGGCAAACATCATGACGCCGACGGCGATGATGATGGCCAGCACCATGACAGGGACATGATCCGCCATGCCCACGGCGGTGATGACGGAGTCCAGGCTGAAGATGATGTCGAGGATGGCGATCTGCACCAGAGTGGACAGGAAGCCCGCGGTCTTGCTCACCACACCCGCCTCTTCGGCGGCCCCTTCCAGGCTCTGGTGGATCTCGTGGGTGCTCTTGGCGATGAGGAACAGACCCCCCACCAGCAGGATGAGATCCCGTCCCGAGATGGCTTCCCCCAGCACGGTGAAGAGGGGCTCGGTGAGGCGCATCACCCAGGCCAGGGAGAGCAGCAGCAGGATGCGGGTGCCCATGGCGAGCCCCAGCCCCAGGATGCGCGCTTTCTGGCGCTGGGCTTCCGGCAGGCGACCCACCAGGATGGAGATGAAAATGATGTTGTCGATGCCGAGCACGATCTCGAGCAGGGTCAGGGTGGCGAGCGCGACCCAGGCGGAGGGGTCAGCAATCCATTCCAGCATGATTGAACCTTGGTTGAACAGTGATTGAGGTAGAAGTCGCGCATTTTAGCAGGGGGTCATGGCTTGTCCCAGTGGCGGGAAAAGATAAAAATGGCGGCGATCCAACAGGAGGGAAACATGTTTCGATTAGGGCTCATCATCAACCCCGTCGCCGGCATCGGCGGGGACGTCGGTCTCAAGGGCAGTGACGGTATGGTCGCCGAGGCGCTGGCGCGCGGGGCCGTCCCCAAGGCCCGGGAGCGGGCCCGCCAGGCCCTGTTGCCCCTGTGCGAGCTGACCACGTCATTCGAGCTGCTGACGGTGGCCGAAGAGATGGGGGCCGACCTCGCCGCAGAGCTCGGGCTGCCCCATCGCATCGTCCATCGGCCTGCCGGGGCGCAGACGAGCGCCGAGGATACCCGGGCCGCCGCCCTGGCCCTGCGCGATGCCGGGGTGGATCTGCTGCTCTTCGCCGGTGGCGATGGCACCGCCCGTGACATCTGCGCGGCGGTGGGGGAGTCCTGCCATGTGCTCGGCATCCCGGCGGGGTGCAAAATCCACTCCGGGGTCTACGGGGTGACGCCGGCGGCAAGCGGCCGGGTGGCGGCCAGAATGATCGCAGGGGAGCTCCTGAGCCTGGTGGATGCGGAGGTGATGGACATCGACGAGGAGGCGTTTCGCGCCGGCAAGGTGCGCGCCCGCCACTACGGGCAGCTGCTGGTGCCCGGGGATCTGCGCTACGTGCAGGCGGTCAAGCAGGGGGGGCGGGAGTCCGAGGAGCTGGTGCTCGCCGATCTTGCCGCCGGTGTGGTGGAGCAGATGGAGCCCGATACCCTCTACCTGATGGGGTCGGGGAGCACGGTGGCCGCCTGCATGGGTGAGCTGGGTCTGGAAAATACCTTGCTCGGTGTGGATCTGGTGGAAAATGGCCAACTTATCGGGCAGGATCTCAGCGCCGCCGAGATCCTGACCCGGATCCGCGGCCGTCGCTGCCGTCTGATCATCACCCTGATCGGCGGTCAGGGACATCTGTTCGGGCGCGGAAATCAGCAATTGAGTCCAGACGTGATCCGGGCCGTCGGGCGCGAGCATATCCAGGTGCTCGCCACCAAAGCCAAGCTGGCGGCGCTAGAAGGCCGTCCGCTGCTGGTGGACACCGACGATCCGGCACTGAACCGGTCGTTGAGTGGTTATCTGCGCATAACCACGGGATACAAGGATCAGGTCATCTACCCGGTGGCCAACCCGGAATAGGACATCAAGGATGCGGCTGGCCTGGCGCCAGAGAGCCGCGATCAACCGGATCGCGGTTCCACTCCCCGAATTTTTTGCCGGCAACCCCGGAAATGAGGCTGCGTTAAATGACGATTCACGATTTTGAACACAAGTTGTTGGGACTGATCGACGCCATGGTCGCCACGGCCAGCGAAGACGAGCTGTTTGCGGGTGGCTATCTGCGAGGGCACATCTCCCTTGCGGTGGCGCGCGCCGAGCTGGAGGGCAAGACCCTGGTGCGGGACGTCAAGAGCTATGTGCTGCGCAGCCTGAACGAGGCCATCTTGCAGGGTGAGCTCTCCGAGCAGGACGAGGTGCTGGTGCAGGAGATGTGGAAGCGTCTGCAGGCCCAGGCGGAAGCTTGATCCCATTCGCAGTTCAAACACAAGTTTAAGTAATCTGCTTCCCTGAGTGTTATCAAAAGGTTAATAATGAGGCTCGCCTTTTGTTTCAGGGATTAAACCATGGCCTCCACCTCACGCATTGCCACCAGACTGCCGCTCGAGATGCTCTATCACTGGGAGCGGCAGTGTCCCGACCGAATCTACCTGCGTCAGACCATCCACCGCGAATACGTCGACTTCACCTGGGGTGAGGTTGCCGACGAGGCGCGGCGCATGGTGACGGCACTGCGCGCCCTGGGCCTGGTGCCCGGTGACAAGGTGGCCCTGCTCTCCAAGAACTGCGCCCAGTGGTTCATCGCCGATCTGGCGATGCAGATGGGGGGATACGTGAGCGTGCCCATCTACCCCACCGCCAACGTCGACACCATCGAATACGTGCTGCGCCACAGCGAAACCAGGGCGATCTTCGTCGGCAAGCTGGACGACTGGAAGAGCCAGGAGGCGGGGGTGCCCGGGGATCTGCTGCGTATCGCCCTGCCTTACGACACCATGCCGGCCGCCCACCAGTGGGACGATCTGCTGGCGCAATACGACCCCATCCCGGACAGCCCGGTGCAGGCGCCGGATGCCCTGCTGAGCCTGGTCTACACCTCCGGCAGCACCGGCAAGCCCAAGGGGGCCATGCTGAGCGTGGAGCGCTACGCCTGGTCCTGCGAGAAGCTGGTGGAGGCGGTCTCCCTCACCGCCGAGGATCGCGGCTTCTCCTACCTGCCCCTTGCCCACATCACCGAGCGGGTCTACATCTACGGCGGCAGCCTGTTCAGCGGTGCCACCATCGCCTTCCCCGAGTCCCTCGACACCTTCATCGAGGACGTCAAGCGCTGCCGTCCCACCGTCTTCATCTCGGTGCCGCGGCTCTGGGCCATGTTCCGCATCAAGATCCACGAGAAGCTGCCCCAGAAAAAGCTGGCGCTGCTGCTCAAGATCCCCCTCGTCTCCAGCCTCATCAAGAGCAAGCTGCAAAAGGGGCTGGGGCTGGATCAGGCGCGGGTGCTGGGCTGCGGCTCGGCGCCGGTGGCCCCGGCGCTGCTGGAGTGGTACCACAGCATCGGCCTCGAGATCACCGAGGCATGGGGCATGACCGAGAACCACGCCTACTCCACCCTCAACTACCCGTTCCGGGCGGACAAGATAGGCACCGTCGGCAAGGCCGGGCCCGGGGTGACCATCAAGATCTCCGACGAGGGGGAGATCCTCTGTCGCTGCGACGGCATGATGGTGGGCTACTACAAGGATCCCGAGCACAGTGCAGAGGCCATCGACGCCGACGGCTGGCTGCACACCGGTGACATGGGTAAGCTGGACCGGGAGGGTTACCTCACCATCACCGGCCGCATGAAGGACGTCTTCAAGACTGCCAAGGGCAAGTACGTGGCCCCGGTGCCCATCGAGGGGATGCTCGGGCAGGAGCCCATCATCGAGCAGCTCTGCGTCATCGGCTACGGCATGCCGCAGCCGGTCGCCCTGGTGCAGCTCGCCGAGAGCGCCATGAAGGGGGACAAGGCCGGGGTGGAAGCCCAGCTGGAGGCCGCCCTCAACCGGGTCAACGACAAGCTGGAATCCCATGCTCGCCTGCGCGGCATCCTGGTGGTCAAGACCCCCTGGAACATCGAGAACGGGGTGCTGACCCCCACCATGAAGATCCGCCGCCACCTGCTGGAGCAGAAGTACGCGGACATCGGCGAGCGCTGGTCCGGCAGTCAGCGCATCCTGTGGGAGTCCTGACAGGGGTCGGTGCCGCCATATCGGCCACATCAATGACAGTCGGGGGAGCCAGTGGCTCCCCCGCTGTATTTCAGGGGGGAAGCAGCCGACAGGGGGCTGGGGCATTGACCCCTTCCCCGACGTTTCCCGCCGCCGTCATACCGCCCCGCGTCGAGGGAACGGCAGGGAAAGGTATTTGCAAAATCCATGGAGAGGGGTGATCCCAGTGGCTGGGCAAATGCATCTTGAGGTCACACACGGGGGCCGCAAGGGGCGGGGTGGGGCATTGGCCCCTTAACCTGGGCTTCCCGCTGCCGCAGAGGAGGTCTGCCAATAAGGTCATCGGAGGGAGAGCGCCCTCACATGGGGCAGGGGGGCATCTGATGCACGGCGCCAGAGGCGCAGAGAAAGGGGGTGAGGGGCAGGATGAGAGCCGCAGAGAGCAAGAAGGGGAGCCGCAGCTCCCCTTCCCGTTGGCGGATGCCGGGGTCAGACGGCTTTGTACTCAAGCTCGACCGAGCCCAGGGCCTTCAGGGTGGACTGGGCCGAATCCCGCTGGCTGATCTGGCCATCCTTGCTCTCCAGCAGCACGGCGCGGCGCACGGTGGCGAGATCCTCGCCACCCAGCACAGCGTGGGCGCAGGCCATCTGCATCGGCGGCAGGCTCGGGTTGAAGGCGGCGTTCTCGGCATAGCGGCCGCAGAAGATGCGCCCGTCCTCGAACTGCAGCGCCACCGCGGCATAGCCCTGGCTGTAGGGGGCATAGCTCTGGCGGGCGGCGGCGAGCGCAGCCTGCCACAGGGGGTCGTCGCTCTCGAGCACCAGCTCATCATGGGCCTGGGGGCTCATCAGGGCATCGGTGATCTCGAGATCGGCGGGGCCGAAGGAGTGGGGCAGGAAGGATTGCAGCTCGCTGAGATCGTCCGGCAGGGAGACCTTCAGGGTCTTGGCGGTGCTCAGCTCGTTCATGAACTGGCGGCAGTGGCCGCAGGGGGTGTAGTTCACGGTGATCTCGGAGATCCCGGTCTCGCCACCCAGCCAGGCGTTGGAGATGGCGGACTGCTCGGCGTGGACCGAGTGGAACAGCCCCTGGCCCGCGAACTCCATGTTGGCGCCAAAGTACCAGGTGCCGCTCAGGCCGCAGGCGATGGCGCCGACGAAGAACCTGGAGATGGGGGCCACCGAGCAGGCGGCCGCCAGCGGCAGCAAGGCCAGACGCAGGGCCCTGTCATCCAGCCCGGTGGCGGCTTTCAGGGTCGCGACCTGGTCCGGGGTGAAACGGGCCTGGAAATCGTCCCCCAGCATGGGCAGCAGGGCAGCCTGGAGCGGGGCGGAAAGGGTCTCGAATGGCTTGGCAAAGCGGGGATGCATACTGTGTCCTCAAAGGCCAATTGGGGGGCCATTGTAGGGAGCAAGCGCGGCGAATTGTGTGAGCGCGCTCACGCCTTGATGGGCAAAGGGGCGGGGATGGTAAAGGAAACGTTTGTCTTTCGCAATCTGTGCGCCAGCTCCCGGCATCAGGGAGGTGAGGGTATCGGATGGAAACGGTGAAAGGGTACAGAGGCCATGGCCGCAGGGGCGGCCATGGCAACGGGGATCAGGTCAGCCAGTGGTAGAGGGCGAACAGCAGGGGGGCGATGGCCGCGGTCAGCACGCCGCACACCACCATGGCCAGCGACGAGAAGGCGCCCTGGGTCACCCCCTGCTCGGCGGAGGCGGCGGTTCCGATGGCGTGGGCGCAGGCTCCCATGGCGAGCCCCTGGGCCTCGGGGTCGGTGACCCGCATCAGCTTGAGCAGGGGATAGCCCGCCAGGGCCCCCAGGATCCCCACCACCACCACCACGGCGGCGGCGATGGCGGGAATGCCGCCGAGGGACTGGCTGACGCTCATGGCGAGCGGCGTGGTGATGGACTTGGTGGCGATGGAGGCGAGCAGCGCCGGATCCGCCCCCATCAGGTGGCCGACTCCCAGGGTGGTGCAGACCGAGATGAGCACCGCGGTGAGGGTACAGGCCAGGATGGGTGTGAGCTTGTCGCGGATCTGGCGTGCCTGCTGGTAAAGCGGCAGGGCCAGGGCCACCACGGCGGGTTCCAGCAGGGCGGTCAGGGGCGAGGCCCCCTGCTGGTACTGATCCAGAGGCAGATCGAGCCAGAGCAGCAGGCCGATGATGACGGCGGTGGGGATCAGCACCGGATTGATGACGGGCCAGGGCAGGCGGCGGTAGAGGGCCCGGGTCATGAAATAGAGGGCCAGGGTGAGGGGCAGGGCGAACCAGAGGATCATGGCTTGTTCATCCTTTGATAGAGGTGGCCGACCGCGCCCAGGATGAGCACGATGCCGAGCACGACGCAGAGCATGATGAGACCGAAGGATTGGCGCAGGGGCTCGAGCCAGGCCACCAGGCCCACCGCCACCGGCACGAACAGCACCCCCATGTGGCGCAGCAGCAGGCCGCCCCCCAGCTCGACCCAGGAGAAGCGGACGATCTGCAAAGAGAGCAGCACGAACAGCAGCAGCATGCCGATGATGCTGCCGGGGAAGGCGAAGGGCAGGATGGCCGCCACGGCCTTGCCTGCCAGCAGACAGGCGATGATGACCAGAAAATCACGAAGGTAGCGCAGGGTGCGTTGCAGCAGCACGGGGGCCTCATCTTGGCAAGTGTGAGCAAGGTCGCAGTTTAACAGGCACGGGGGGGAGGGAACAGGGTCAACTGGCCCGCAGGGGATACAATGGCCCGGCTTCAACCCCATTCACAAGAAGGAGTTCCCATGTCGACCCCCTCTCTCCTGGCCCGGTTGCGCCAACTGCCCGCCGATCCCGCCCTCCCTGACACCCTGCTGCAAACCCGCCAGTGGGAGGGGCCGCTTTGCCGGGTGAGGCTTGACAACACCGGGAAGCAGTCCGAGGCCGTCCACCACTGGCGGCTGTTTGAGGGGGATCTCGGACTTGCGCCCGACGCGGCCATCTACGGAGAGGGGTTCCAGATGCTGGCCCAGACCGGGGGACGCTGGAATGCCCCCGAGCACCTGGGCCGCTGCCCCGATGCGTCTGTCTATCGCATCACCGCCGACCATGGCTACCACACGGTGCACAACCTGCTGCTGGTGGCGCAGGAGGGGGGCTGGCTGCTGCTGGCCTTTGCGAGCTGCCAGCGCTTTGGCGGGGAATTTCGCCTCCATCCCGACGGGCGCCTCGAGATCGTAATGAACACCGAAGGGCGTACCCTGGCGCCGGGTGCGCACTGGCAGAGCGAGGCGCTGATCTGCCAGGAGGGGCCGGACAGGGAGGCCCTGCTCGCGACGCTGGCGCAGCATATCGCCGCCGAGCACGGCTCCCTGGTGGGGGAGGTGCCCACGCGCCCGAGCGGCTGGTGCTCCTGGTATCACTACTACGCGAACGTGAGCGCGGCGGACATTCGCGAGAACCTGGCGGTGCGGGCCGAGCGTTTCCCGGCCCTGCGCTACGTGCAGATAGACGATGGCTATCAGGCCAGGATGGGGGACTGGCTCACCCCTTCCGCCAAGTTCGAGGAGGGGGTGGCGGCCCTGGCAGGGGAGATCCGCGCCGCCGGTTGCGAGCCTGCGCTCTGGGTCGCCCCCTTTATCGCCGAGCCCGGCTCGCAAGTGTTCCAGGATCACCCTGACTGGTTCGTGAAAGGGGAGGATGGCCTGCCGCTCCCCTCGGAGCGGGTCACCTACGGGGGCTGGCGCTGCACCCCCTGGTACGTGCTGGATGGCACCCACCCCGAGGTGCAGACGCACCTGGAGCAGGTATTTCGCACCCTGCGTACCCAGTGGGGCATTCACTACTTCAAGCTCGATGCCAACTTCTGGGGGGCCATCCACGGTGGTCGCTTCCACGACCCCGCCGCCACCCGGGTGGAGGCCTATCGGCGCGGCATGGCCGCCATCCTGCGCGGCGCCGGGGAGGGGGCCTTCCTGCTCGGCTGCAATGCGCCGCTGTGGCCGAGCCTCGGCCTGGTACACGGCATGCGGGTGAGCGATGACGTGGAGCGCCAGGGCCCCCGTTTTCGCCAGATAGCGCGAGAAGCCTTCTGCCGCGCCTGGCAGCACGAGCGGCTCTGGGTGCTGGACCCCGACTGCGTCTGCCTGCGGGATATCCCGGGCCAGCACGGGAGCCGCGCCGAGTACGACTTTCACCTGGCCGCCCTGGTGGCGAGCGGTGGCATGGTGCTGGCGGGGGACAGATTGCAGGATCTGGACGAGGGGCAAGGGGCGCGCCTTGGCAAGCTGCTCGCCCTGTGCGCCGCGCGCACCCCGGCGGCCCGCTTCGAGGGGATGGCATTCGAGCGCGGGCGGGTGGCGTTGCCCGGGGGCGGCGAGCTGCTCTGCCTGTTCAACTGGGGGGAGCACCCCTGCGAGTGCCCGTTGACGCCGGGGGGCACAGACTTCTGGGACGAGACGCCCCTGGGGAGCACCCTGGTGCTGCAAGGGGGGCAGGGGGCGGTGATCCGCTACCCCTGATGGCGTTGCACTGCAAAAAGGCTCCCTCGGGAGCCTTTTTTACGTGGCGAAATGGTCTCTAGAAGTGCCACTCCATCCCGATGGCGTAATTGGCGGAGCCATAGCCCGGGATCTCGTTGCTGGAGGCGAGCGCCTTGACGGTGAGGCGGGTTGTCAGGGGGATGCCGAGCCCCATGCCGATGGCGATCTCGTCGCTCTGATCCCCCATCATGTCCACCCGCAGGGTGCGATAGAGGGAGAGATCCTGGCTCATCTGGGCATAGATCTGGGACGACTTGTTGTAGAGCTGGCCGAACACCTCCATCTGGAAGCCGTTTTGCGGCGTGATGGCCAGGGGAATGCCGGCGAAGCGGTAGAGATCCGAGTGGTTGAAATAGCTGTTGGTGATTTGCGGGGTGAAGTCAGTCTGCTGGTAGAGGGTGCTGAAATTGCGCTCGATGAGCCGGTAGGTCTGCTCCGGCAGGCGCAAGAGGTAGTCCGGCACCTCGAACCGGGCGCCAGCGAGGGCGGCCTGGGGCAGCAGGGCACAGGCGACGAGTGTCAAAGCAGGCAGAGCTGAACGCATAAAACGAGAGTTCCCCAACAGTCGAAAGCACGGCATCCATGCCGTCAGCGCATCTAAATATTCACACTATCAGGAGCTTGGGCTCCCTGCCCATTATGTCGCGAGCCGGGGAAACGCATCGGTTTTTAACTGTGAAACGGCTCACATCTCACAGATTTTCAAGGTAGTGATAGAGACTCTTTAGAATCGCAAAGTTCCGTTCGTTCCCCTGGTTCTGTTCCGCCAGGGCTTCCAGGCGCGGCACATAATCCGGCAGGCGGCGGCTGAAGTAGTCACTGCAATGCAGGCGCCAGCGCTTCTGCTCCGCTTCGCTCAAGGTGTGGGGCCAGTTGCGGGCGCGGTAACGGAACAGCATCTCGGGCAGACGGGGATCCGTGAAGGCAAACTCCCGCTCCCCCAGCAGATCCGCCGGAGTGGCGCGCACCAGGTCTATGGTGGACTTGTCGCCGTGGCCGAAGAAGCCGGCGTAGAGCTGGGTGTCGGGGTCGCCGTCGGTGCTGCCGGCAAACTCCTGGTTGAACACCTCCACCAGTTTTTCCCGCACCTCGGGGTGGGCCCGCAGCAGATCCAGGCTCTTGCGGCACTGAGCCCGATTGATGCCCAGCTCGTCCGCCCGCTCCGGCGTCAGGGTGGCGGCCGGGGCCAGTACCGGGCACTTGTTGATGTGCACCAGTTTGACCGGAATGCCGGCCAGATCCCCCAGCTCCTCTTTTTTGGTGTAGAGGCGCTCGCGGATCTCCTCGCAGGAGAGCTCGATGAGCGGAGTCGGGTCACGGGTCAGATCCACCATGATCACCGCGTTCTGGTTGGTGGGGTGCCAGGCGAGCGGCGACACCCAGCTCGCACACCCCTGCCAGGGGGAGAACATGCCGGAGACGTGCACCAGGGGTTTCATGGTCACCACGTCGATGAGGGCCTTCACCTTGTTCTTGTTGCGAAGATCAAAGAGGTACTCGAAGAGCTTGGGCTGGGCATTTTTCACCAGCCTGGCCATCTCGATGGTGGCCAGCACATCCGAGAGCGCATCGTGGGCGTTGGCGTGGGCCACGCCGTTGGCCACCGTCAGCTTCTCCAGCCTGAAGCTCGGCTTGCCCTCGTCGTCCAGGGCCCACTCTATCCCCTGCGGGCGCAGGGCGTAGCAGGCCCGCAGCATGTCGAGGATGTCCCAGCGGGAGTTGCCGTTCTGCCAGGCGTAGGCATAGGGGTCATAGAAGTTGCGATAGAGGGTGTAGCGGGTCACCTCGTCATCGAAGCGGATGCTGTTGTAGCCGAGCACGCAGGTGCCCGGGGTGGCGAACTCCCCGTGGATCTGGCGGATGAAGTCCGCCTCGCACAATCCGTCCTTCATCGCCTTCTGCGGCGTGATACCGGTGATGAGGCAGGCCTCCGGCTCCGGCAGATAATCCGCCGGCGGCTTGCAATAGATGACCAGGGGCTCCCCGATGACGTTGAAATCGGCGTCGGTGCGAATGCCCGCGAACTGCGCCGGCCTGTCTTTGGCCGGACTGATGCCGAAGGTCTCGTAGTCGTGGAAGTAGAACGTGGGCCCGCTGGCCGGGTGCGCTGATGTGCTCATGTTGCTCGAAAGGAGTATCCGATGACGGCGGCGCCTGGCGCCTGGGTGGGGGTGCCATGCACCGCAATTGCCTGCATGGTAAACCATCGCGCTGGCAGAGCGAAGTCCGGGGCGTTCGCCTGGCGCTTTAATGGGCAGTGGGCGTTGTCCGTGAGCCTGGTCATCCCATCGGTCCGGCTCAGGGCTGGGGAAAGTGAGGAGTCAGGGTATTGAGGTCCAGCAGGGTGAAGTAGCCGCCTTCGTCTGGGTACCAGCCGCCGGTGTCGATGTAGTGGACGTTGCCAAGGCGCACCGGCACCCTCACCGGGGTGTGGCCCACCACCAGGGCGGCGAGATCCGCGACCCCGCTCTCGTCCAGCCGTTCGATACGGCGCCTTGACCAGAGGCAGACGTTCTTGATGGCCCGAAGCCGTCCGCCGCTCACCCCGGCATCGAGTTGGTCCAGCAGCCCCTGCCAGGAGGAGAAGGGGCAATCGGCGTGAAGCAGCCCGACCGGACCGGCCGGGGTGGCCACCTCGATGGCCAGGGGCAGGCTGCGGTAGAAGACGGCGAACGCCGCCTGCTCGGCAGGGGTCAGCTGCTGAAACCAGCCGCCGCCGTTTCGGACCCAGTTCTCCCGATCGCAACTCTCGTAACGGCAGACGTAGTCGTCGTGATTGCCGCAGACCGGGTGAAACCATGGCCTGGCCAACCAGTGGATCACCTCGCTGCACTCGGGCCCGCGATCCGCCAGATCCCCGACGCTGAAGAGACGGTCCCGGGCGGGATCAAAATCCAGGGTGTCGAGGGCCTGCTGCAACAGGGCGAAGTGGCCGTGGATGTCGCCGACGGCCAGATCGCGCCCCTGGGTGTTTTGGGGGAAGCGTCTTATCAGGGGGGAGGGTGTCATGGCGTCTCCTGCCTCTATCCCGGACGGGGATGTTTTGTCTGCCTGTACATAAGGTTACAGAAGAAAAGTGGCGAGCGGGCAGGGCCTGGTAAATCATGGGATTGCCCCCGTGAACGTGCGGCGTCACGCGCTGCCTGTGGGGGAGTCACTCCGGGAGGGCGCCTTGTCCGCCCGCTTTCGGAGGCTCTCTTTCTCCACGCTTTTTGACAGGAATCTTGAATGCGGCGTCAGCTGTTGATCTGGATAGGCCCCCTGTGCAGCCTGCTGCTGCTGGGGGCGGCCTTGACCGTCCTCTATCATTTGACCCACCTGTGGCACTGGCACGACATCCGCCAGGCCATCTGGTCACAACCCTCGCCGCAGTTGGGGGGCGCCCTGCTGCTCACCCTGCTCAGCTATGGCTGCCTCTGCTGCTATGATCTGCTGGCCCTGAAGGTGCTGGAAAAACGCCTGCCCTGGCAGCAGGTGGGGATGACCTCCTTCATCGCCTACACCTTCTCCAACACCCTGGGCTTTGCGCTGCTCACCGGCTCCTCGGTACGCTACCGGCTCTACTCCTCCCTGGGGCTTGGCACCGGGGAGGTGGCCAGGGTAATCCTCTTTTGCTCCATCACCTTCTTCCTCGGTCTGCTGGGCTGGGGGGGCAGCGCCCTGCTGCTGGGGCTGGGGGCGGCTCTGCTGGTGGACTGGCCCCGCTGGGCGACCGGGTTGTTGCAACTGGCGGGGGGCCTGGCCCTGCTGACGGTGCTGGCGTATCTGGTGTGGCCGGGGGCTGCCCTGGTCTGGCGCGGACACCCGCTGTTCTTGCCGCGCATCAGATACCGCCTGCTGCAACTGCTCATCGCCCTGCTTGACTGGATGGCCGCCGCCGCCGTGCTCTATGTGCTGCTGCCATCGGGCAGCGTGCCCTATCCGGTGCTGCTCAGTGCCTTCGTGCTCTCCAGTCTGCTCGGGGTGCTGGCCCATGTGCCGGGGGGCATCGGGGTCTTCGAGGCGAGCATGAGCCTGCTGCTCACCCACTATCTGCCGGTGGACAAGCTACTCGCCTCCCTGCTTATCTACCGCTGCGCCTACTACTTCCTGCCCTTCCTCTGTGCCCTGCTGCTGTTCGCAGGTCAGGAGCTGCTGCAACAGCGGGCCCGCCTGCATCGGCTGCAGGGGGTGATGATGGCGACCCGGGAGTTTGTGCCCGCCCTGGTGAGCATGGGTACCTTCGCGGCGGGCACCCTGCTGCTCTGCTCCGGGATGATCCCGACCATGAGGGGGCGGATCGAAGCCTTCCTGGAGGTGCTGCCCCTGCACTTGCTGGAGCTCTCCCATGTGCTCGGCAGTGTCAGCGGCGTGTTGCTGCTGTTGCTGGCCCACAGCCTCTACCGCCGTCATGACGGGGCATTCAGGATCACCCAGTGGCTGCTGGGGCTTGGCATGCTGTTCTCCCTATTCAAGGGGTTTGACTGGGAGTCGGCCCTGCTGCTCGGGGGCTTCTTGCTCATCATCACCCCCTGCCGCCCTCTCTTTTATCGCAAGGGTTCCCTGCTTCACGCCCGGTTCACCCCTTCCTGGCTGATGTCGGTGGGAGCCGTGCTGCTGGGGGCCTTGTGGTTGCTGCTCTTCTCCTACCGCCATGTGGAGTACGACCCTTCCCTCTGGCTGCACGTCTCGGCCCACGGACCCGGGGCCGCTTCCCGTGCCCTGCGCGCCATGGGGAGCGTCATCGGGGTGCTGGCGGTGGTCGGGGTGGCCCATCTGCTGGCCCCCTTGCGCCTGGCCGCCGGCAAGCCGGATGCCGAGGCGCTCTCCCGTGCCCATGGGCTGGTGATGCGGGCAGGGGGAGGCCACGGCTACCTGGCCCAGCTCGGGGACAAGTCCCTGCTGTTCCACCCCAGCGGCGAGGCCTTCCTCATGTACGGGGCCGAGGGCAGCAGCTGGATAGTGATGGGGGATCCCGTCGGCCAGCCCTCCCTCGTGGAGGAGCTGCTCTGGCAGTTTCGCGAGCGCTGTGACGAGCACGACGTCAGCCCGGTCTTCTACCAGGTGTCGGCCCGATATCTGCCTGTCTATCTGGATCTCGGGCTCATCCCCTTCAAGCTGGGGGAGGAGGCCATCGTGGATCTGCCGAGCTTCGATCTCGCCGGCAGTCGCCTGCGCAACCTGCGCAACCTGCGCCAGAGCCACGCCAAGGGCAAGCGGGAAGGGCTGCGCTTCGAGGTGGTGGCTCCCGGTGAGATTGCCCCCCTGCTGCCCGAGTTGAAGGGGATCTCCGACAGCTGGCTGCACAGCAAGCAGGGCAGGGAGAAGGGCTTCTCCGTGGGCAGTTTCGATCCCGCCTACCTCACCCTCAACCCGATGGCGCTGGTGCGGCGGGAGGGGCAGATCGTCGGGTTTGCCAACCTCTGGACCAGCGACAACAAGGAGAGCCTCTCCATCGATCTGATGCGCTACAGCCTGGACACGGGGGCGGCGCCCGTCATGGATTTCCTGTTTGTCGAGCTCCTGCTGTGGGGCAAGCAGGAGGGTTATGCCAGCTTCAACCTGGGGATGGCCCCCATGTCGGGCTTCAACGACAACCCCCTCGGCGGTTACTGGGCCCGCCTTGGCAACACCCTGTTCACCCGGGGCAGCCGTTTCTACAACTTCCAGGGATTGCGGCGTTACAAGGAAAAGTTCGGCCCAAGGTGGGAGCCCCGCTACCTGCTCTGTACCGGTCATCTGGTGCTGCCCCGCACCCTGACTCACCTCGTCTCCCTCATCAGTCGCGGCCCCTTCGGGCTCATGAAGAAATAGGAGTTGGCCCATGAGAGCCATGTTGTTGCTGTTGATTTGCTGTTTCGTCTCTTCGTTCACCTTGCCGGCAGTGGCCGCCCAGCCGGGGCGGGTCGGCGCGGATCTGGGGCTGGTGGAGTTGCCGGTGGTGCAAGCCTCGTCTGCCCCCATGGTGGTCTTCATGAGCGGGGATGGCGGCTGGGCGGCGCTGGACAAGGGGCTCAGCGCCCAGTTGCAGGCCCACGGCATGCCGGTGGTGGGTTGGAGCTCGCTCTCCTATTACTGGAAGAAGAAGACGCCGGAGCAGGCGACGGCGGATCTGGTGCGCATCCTCACCGAGTACCAGTCCCGTTGGGGGCGCCAGCGCTGGTTGCTGGTGGGTTTCTCCTTTGGTGCCGAGATAGTGCCCTTCGTCATCAATCGTCTGCCGCCAGCCTATCGCGACAGCCTGGCGGGGGCCGTGATGCTCTCCCCCTCGACGGCGTCGGATTTCGAGATCCACGTCAGCGACATGGTGGTGCACGACAAGGGGGGCCGCTATCCCACCCTGCCGGAGGTGACACGCATTCAGAGTCTGCCGCTGCTCTGCGTGCAGGGGGCGGAGGACGACTCCCCGGTCAAACTCTGTCCGCGCTTGCAGCAGCCGAACGTGACGACGGTGACCCTGCCGGGCTCCCACCACTTCGACGACAACTACCAGACCCTGTATCAGCAGATTGCCGTGCACCTGGGTCTGGCCCAATAACGGCGAGAGACCGGGAAAACGACACAGGGCGGCCAATGGCCGCCCTGTTGCCGTGGCCCCTTGCAACTGTCCAGGGGGCCGGCATGCCGGGATCAAAGCAGATCTTCGAGCTGGTACTTCTTGAGCAGGGTGTTGAAGGTGCCGTCGGCCTTGACACTCTCGATGGCGGCATCGAAGCGGGCCTTGAGCTTGTCATCGTGCTTGCGAAGGGCCACCGCCACCCCTTCTCCCAGGATCTTGTCCTGGGTGCCGTTGAACTGGGGACCGACGAAGGCGAACTGCTTGCCCATCTCCTTGTCGAGGAAGCCCACCTTCAACTGCACCATGTTGCCGAAGGTGTAGTCGGCGCGGCCGGACTGCAGATCCAGCATGGGAGACTGGGCGTTGACGTAGCGCTTGATCTTGGCCACCTCGCCATAGCGGGCGGTGACGAAGTTGTCCTGGGGAGTGCCCTCCTGCACCGCGATCACTTTGCCCTTGAAGTGGGCCGGATCGTCTGCAAAGTCGGCGGCCTTGTCGCTGCGCCCCACGAAGCGGTTCTGCATCATGTAGTAGACCTGGCTGAAGTCCACTTTCTGGCGCCGCTCGTCCGTGATGTTCATGGAGGACATGATGGCGTCGTACTTGCGCACCTGCAGGCCGGGCAGCAGGGCATCCCAGGGCTGGTTGATCACCTCGCACTCGGTCTTCATGGCCGCGCACAGGGCATAGGCCAGATCGACCTCGAAGCCGCCGAGCTTGCCGCTGCTGTCGACCATTTCGAAGGGGGGATAGGTGGCATCGGTGGCGATCACCAGGGGTTTGGCGGCGGCCTGGCCGGCGGTGGCCAGGGCCATCAGCATCATCAGTGTGTTGAGTTTCATGGTCAGTCCCTTGAAGTGTGGTGTCATTCCTAGCGTGCTAAAGGGTGCCGGCCTCAAGGGCCGACGGCTATCTTGCGATGGGTGAGGGCCGGCAACTGGCTGCGCACCGTGCGCTGTGCTGCCAGATCCAGGGTGGCGATGGCCAGGCCCTGACCCTCCTCTACCTGGGCCAGTATCCGGCCCCAGGGATCGATGATCATGCTGTGGCCGAAGGTGCGCCGCCCACCGGGGTGGTGTCCCCCCTGGGCACTGGCGAACACGAAGGCCAGGTTCTCTACCGCACGTGCCCGCAGCAGCAGCGCCCAGTGCGCGAGCCCGGTGGTGTGGGTGAAGGCCGCGGGCAGGGCGATGAAATCGGGGGCGGGCCCCAGGCGAAACAGCTCCGGGAAGCGCAGGTCGTAGCAGATCCCGAGGCGCAGCACGCCCCAGGGCAGGGGATGGCTCACCACCTCCCGGCCCGGGGTCATGGTCGCGGCCTCGTCATACTGCTCCTGCCCGGTGCAAAAGCCAAACAGGTGCAGCTTGTCGTAGCGGCTTGCGAGCTGCCCTTGCGGGTCGATGAGCAGGCTGCTGTTGTGCATCTTGCCGGGCTCGTGGCTGGCAAGCGGCAATGTGCCGGCCAGGATCCAGAGCCCGAGCTCCCGGGCCAGCCCCTGTACCCAGGCAAGCAGGGGGTGATCGTCAACGGGGGCAGCCAGGGCCACTCGCGCCCGCTCATCGACCGGCATCAGGTAGAAGTATTCGGGCAGCAGGGCCAGCTCGGCCCCCTCGGCCGCGGCCTGACGCAGCAGCGCTTCGGCCTGGGCCAGGTTGTGGTCAAGGTCATCCCCGGAGACCATCTGGAGGACGGCAACGCGCAGTGAATCCATGGTGCCCCCTAGACGGCGCACAGGCGCTCGGCGCCCGCCAGCAGGGTGTCGTCATCCTTGGAGAAGGAGAGGCGGATGACCCGCTGATCCGTGCCGTCATGATAGAAGGCGGAGACCGGAATGGTGGCGACCCCGTGATCGCGGATGAGCCGCTGCACGAACAGGCTGTCCGGCTCGTCGCTTACCCGCTCGTAGCTCGCCAGCATGAAGAAGCTGCCCGCCGAGGGGAGCAGGGTCAGTCGCGAATCCGCCAGGGCCGAGGCGAGCAGGTCACGCTTGCGCTGGTAGAAGGCTGCCAGCCCCTGATAGTGGGCCGGTTGCTGCAACAGGTGGGCGAAGCCGTACTGCATGGGGGTGTCGGCGGCGAACATGGCGAACTGGTGCACCTTGCGGATCTCCTCCATCAGGGGACGGGGAGCCACGCAGTAGCCCACCCGCCAGCCGGTGACGTGGAAGGTTTTGCCGAAGGAGAAGACGGCGACGGAGCGCTCCACCAGCTCCGGATAGCGGATGACGCTCTGGTGCAGGGCGCCGTCGAACACCACGTGCTCGTACACCTCGTCCGAGAGGATCAGGATGTCGGTGCCGCGCACCAGGCGGGCGAGGCGCTCCTGATCCCCTGCCTGCCAGACGGTGCCGGTGGGGTTGTGGGGGGTGTTGAGCACTATCATGCGGGTGCGGGGGGTGATGCGGGCGGCCACCTCGTCCCAGGGGATGGCGAAATTGGGGGCCTTGAGGGCGATCACCACAGGGGTGGCTCCCTGCAACTGGATCATGGGGCGGTAGCTGTCGAAGGCCGGCTCGAACATGATCACCTCGTCGCCGGGGTGAACCAGGGCGGTGATGGCGCAGAACAGGGCTTCGCTGGCGCTGGCGGTGATGGTGATCTCGTCGCCCGCGTCATAGTGATGGCCGTAGCTGGCTGCAATCTTGGCCACCAGTTGTTCGCGCAGGGCAGGCAGCCCCGTCATGGGGGCGTACTGGTTTTCACCGGCCAGCATGGCCTCGTGGGTCACCCGGATGAGCTCGGGATCGCAGGGGAAGCTCGGCGCCCCCTGGGAGAGGTTGATGCTGGGGTGGCGGGCGGCCAGATCCCCGATCACGGTGAAGATGGTGGTGCCCACCTGGGGCAGTTTGCTGGAAACCTGGGGGATGGACATGGGGCCGTCACCTGCGTGTGTGAAAGAGGTCCCTTTTTAGCCCCCCCAAGGCTTGCCGGACAACGGATTATTCGGCATGGTACGCATGAGTTTTTCTCAAGCATGGAGGCTTGTCATGTTGTCTACCCAGCCGCGTACTCAGTTGCCTCTCTATGGCCTGCAGGTCTTCGAGTGTTCTGCCCGCCACCTGAGCTTTACCCTGGCTGCCGACGAGCTGTGCGTGAGCCAGGGGGCGGTGAGCAAGCAGATCGCCCAGCTGGAGGCGCGCCTGGGCCACCTGCTGTTCGTGCGCGGCACCCGTTGTCTCACCTTGACCCCCGCCGCCGAGCGGCTGCTGCCTTTCGTTCGTGAAGGGCTGGCCCGCATGGGGGAGGGGCTCAGCGCCTTGCAGACCCTGCCCCACGAACAGGCGATCAGCATCAAGGTGCCCTCCTGCGCCAGCCGCTGGCTGCTGCGGCGGTTGCAGGCGTTCGAGGGGGAGGCGGTGGAGGTGCGTGGCAGCCACAGCCATGGCATCGACTTCTCCCGGGAGCCCTTCGATCTCGCCATCGTCTACCAGCCCTGCCTGGGGCGCTATCCCCACAGCCAGCCCCTGTTTCGGGAACGGCTGACCCCGGTCTGCGCCCCGGCGTTTGCTGCCAAGCATCGTCTGTTCGAGCGCGACCTGAACGAGCTGCCCCTGCTGCCCCTCATCCATGCCAGCGCCGATAGGCGGGACTGGCGCAACTGGTTTGCCGCCTTCCTCGACATCCCCTGGCAGCCCCAGGGGGGGCAGCTGTTCGATACCCTGGACTTGGCGATGAATGCCGCCTTGCAGGGGTTTGGCCTCTCTCTCGGGGATCCCACCATAGTGGCCGAGGAGCTGGAGAGCGGCGCCCTGGTCGCTCCCTTCGCCCCCGTGCTGGAGACGGATCACGAATACGCCCTGATCGCCCGGCCCGACAGCCAGCGCCACGGGGTACAGCGAGTCTGTCACTGGCTGCTGGAGGGGGAGGGTCATCCCTGAGGGGACGCGAAATGAAACAGCCCCGCGGGCGGGGCTGTTGTCATGGTGATGGCCGCTGGCCGATTAAAGGGTCAGTGGCAGATCTTGTAGTAGACCTCGTTCCAGCGCAGTTGCTCCTTGAGCGCGGGGATGCGGGTGTGCTCGTCGATGACCACAAACTCGATACCCATGATGTCGGCGAAGGTGCGCAGCTGCTCGATGTCCACCGCCTGGGTGAACACCGAGTGGTGGGCGGCGCCCGCCAGGATCCAGGCCTCGGCGCTGGTCTGCAGGTCCGGCAGGGGTTTCCACAGGGCGCTGGCCACCGGGAGTTTCGGCATGGCCTCTGGCAGGTCCACCACCTCCAGCTGATTGACCACCAGGCGGAAGCGGTTGCCGAGATCGATGAGGCTGGCGTTGACCGCCTTGCCCGCCGGGGCCGCGAACAGCAGGCGGGCCGGATCGGCCTTCTTGCCTATGCCTAAGTGCTGGGCGTCCAGCACGGGTTTGCCTGCGGCGATGGAGGGGCAGACTTCCAGCATGTGGGCCCCCAGCACCAGGTTGTTGCCCGCTTCCAGATGGTAGGTGTAGTCCTCCATGAAGGAGGCGCCCCCCACAAGGCCATATCCCATCACTTTCAGGGTGCGCAAGAGGGCCGCGGTCTTCCAGTCCCCTTCTGCCCCAAAACCGAAGCCTTGCTCCATCAGGCGCTGGCAGGCGAGGCCCGGCAGCTGGTGCAGACCATAGAGATCTTCGAAGGTGGTGGTGAAAGCGCCAAAACCACCGTCGGTGAGGAACTTCTTCATCCCCAGCTCCTGGCGCGCCGCCTCATACAGGGAGGCACGAAGCCCCCCGCCCGCCTGCACCGCCTCGGTCAGGGTGTAGGTCGCCTCATACTCGGCCAGCAGCGCCTCGATGTCGCTCTCGGGCACGGCGTCGATCACCTTGACCAGATCGCCGACCGGGTGGTAGTTCACCTGATAGCCGAACTGGATCTGGGCCTCAATCTTGTCGCCCTCGGTGACCGCCACGTTGCGCATGTTGTCGCCAAAGCGGGCGATCTTTAGGTGGCGGCTGTCGTGGATGGCGGCGGCGATGCGCATCCAGTTGCCAATCTTCTGTCTTGCCTCTTCATCCTGCCAGTGACCCACCACCACGGTGCGCGGCAGCCGCAGGCGGGCCCCCATGAAGCCGAATTCGCGTCCGCCGTGGGCGGTCTGGTTCAGGTTCATGAAGTCCATGTCGATCTCGCTCCAGGGGAGATCCCGGTTGAACTGGGTGTGGAACTGCAAAAGGGGCTTTTGCAACTGGCTCAGCGCCGGGATCCACATCTTGGCGGGGGAGAAGGTGTGCATCCACACCATGAGCCCGGCGCAGCGCTGGTCGTGGTTGGCATCCCGGGCCACCGCGCTGATTTCATCGAGGGTGGTGCCGGTGGGTTTGAGCACTATCTTGAGGGGCAGGTTCGCCCCCTCGTTGAGCTGGTTGGTGATGGTATGGGCGTGATCGGCCACCTGCTTCAATGTGGTGGCGCCATACAGGTGCTGGCTGCCGACCAGGAACCACACTTCCAGCTGTTTCATCAATTCCATGAGTTTGTCCTCTTTTAGGCTTTTGTCTGGCCGTAATAGGCGTGTTTGCCATGCTTGCGCTGGTAGTGTTTCTCCAGCAGGTAATCGGGCAGGGGGCGGGCCCCCGGGTTGATCTGGCCGGTGAGCCAGGCCATGCGGGCCACCTCTTCCAGCACCACGGCGTTGTGCACTGCATCCTCGGCGCTCTTGCCCCAGCTGAAGGGGCCGTGGTTGGCCACCAGCACCCCCGGCATGGTGAGGATGGGGGTCTGCTTGAGGGTTTCGACGATGAGATGACCGGTCAGCCCCTCGTAATCCTCCTCCACTTCGCCCGGGGTGAGCAGGCGGGAGCAGGGGATCTCGCCGTGGAAGTAGTCGGCCTGGGTGGTGCCGAAAATGGGGATGGGACGCCCCGCCTGGGCCCAGGCGGTGGCATGGGTGGAGTGGGTGTGCACCACGCCGCCAAGCTCCGGATAGGCGCGATAGAGCACCAGGTGGGTGGCGGTGTCGGAGGAGGGGCGAAGGTCCCCCTCCACCTGCTTGCCCGCCAGATCCAGCACCACCATGTCCTCGACCCGCATCCGCTCATAGCTGACGCCGCTTGGCTTTATCACCACCAGATTGCGCTCTCGGTCGATGCCGCTCACGTTGCCCCAGGTGAAGGTCACCAGGCCATGGCGCGGCAGATCCAGATTGGCGGCGAGCACCTGATCCTTGAGGGTCTTGAGGTTCATGCCGGCACCCCCCGGTTGTAGAGCGGTTCGGCGGCGGCGCCCCAGGCGAGGTAGCGCTGGTAGAGGCGTTCATACTCGGCGACCCGCTCGGGGTGTGGCTGGTGGGTGCGCTCCACGGCGCTCGCCATGTGGTGCTGGGCCTTGGCCACATCGGCGTGGATCCCGGCCGCCACGGCGGCAAAGATGGCCGCCCCCAGGGCGCAGCACTGATCCGAGGCCACCACCTGGATAGGCCTGTTCATCACGTCGGCGCAGGTCTGCATCACGGTGGTGGACTTGCGGGCGATGCCGCCAAGGGCGATCACCTGCTCCACCGGCACCTGCTGACTGGTCATGCACTCCATGATGCTGCGGGCACCGAAGGCGGTGGAGGCCACCAGGGCACCGAAGAGATCGGGGGCATCGGTGCCGAGGTTGATCCCCGTGAGGGTGCCCTGCAGGCGCTGGTTGGCATAGGGGGTGCGCCGGCCGTTGAACCAGTCGAGCACCACCGGCAGGTGCGCCAGGTCGCGCTGCTGATCCCAGGCGGCGGCGAGGCTGGGTAACAGGGCCTGCTTGTGGCGCTCGATGGCGGTGCGAAGCTCCGGATACTGGGCGGCGAGGCTGTCCAGGGGCCAGCCGAGCTGGCGCTGATACCAGGCATAGATGTCACCGAACGCGGACTGTCCTGCCTCCAGCCCCACCATGCCCGGCACCACGCTGCCGTCTACCTGGCCGCAGATCCCGGCAATGGCCCGATCACCTATGGTGGCCTCATCTGCGATCAGGATGTCGCAGGTGGAGGTGCCTATCACCTTCACCAGCGCATTGTTGCCGGCCCCGGCTCCCACCGCCCCCATGTGGCAGTCAAAGGCGCCGCCGGCGATCACCACCTCGCAGGAGAGGTGCAGCCGCTCCGCCCACTCCGGGGTCAGAGTGCCGACCGGGAGATCGGCGGTCCAGCTGCCGGTAAAGAGGGGGAAGTCGAGATCCTCCGTCAGCAGGGGATCCAGGGCATTGAGGAAGTCGGCGGGGGGCAGGCCGCCCCAGCTCGGGTGCCAGAGGGACTTGTGGCCGGCGGCACAGCGCCCGCGCTTGAGGGTGGCCGGGGCCTGGGTGCCGCTCAGGACGGCGGGGACCCAGTCACACAGCTCGACCCAGTTGCAGGCGGCGGCGCGCACGGCGGCATCGGCGCGGGAGACGTGCAGGATCTTGGCCCAGAACCACTCGGAGGAGTAAATGCCGCCGATGTAGCGGCTGTAGTCGGGGAACTGGCCGCCGTGGCACAGGGCGGTGATGGCCTCCGCCTCCTCGATGGCGGTGTGATCCTTCCACAGCACGAACATGGCGTTGGGGTTGTCGGCAAACTCCGGACGCAGGGCCAGCACGCGCCCCTCTCTGTCGATGGGGGCGGGGGTGGAGCCGGTGCTGTCCACCCCGATGCCGCGCACGGCGGTGCGCTGACTCGGCGTGAGCTGGCTCACCACCGCCACCACTGCCTGCTCCATGGACTCCAGATAGTCGAGGGGGTGGTGGCGGAACTGGTTGTTGACCGGTTGGCAGTAGTGGCCTGCCTGCCAGCGCGGGTAATAGACGACATGGGTCGCCAGCTCGGCGCCGTCCTGGCAGCGCACGGCGAGTGCCCTGACCGAGTCGCTGCCGAAATCGAGTCCGATGACGATGTGCTCAGACATAAGTGCTCCTGACCATCAATGAGGGGTGACTGGGGGGAACCATAGGAGATGGGCAGGAGGGGCGGTTAGCCATTGGCTGCTGGAAATATGGATTTTAACGCTGTCAGTGCGACAGGGTGACGGCTCTCTAAAATTCAATATGTGACGAAATTGCTAATTATATAGACGAAATGGCTGCAATCTCATGGCGTGATCCTGCTCTCCATTTTTAATTGTGAAAACGATTACAACTTGGTTCGCTCAATCAGCAACAACAATAACGTCCTGTTTAAGCATGTTTTTATATGGCTGCGACTTGATTGACTCAACGAGCAGCACTGCGTGGATACATGGATTGATAGAACCGTTGGAGACATTCGCATGAACAAAATCGTTAAAGGCATGATCGCGATGGGGTTCGCCCTTGGTATGGCAAATTCTGCTTTCTCGGCCGAAGCGCTGAAGCTGGGCTACCTGGTCAAGCAGCCCGAGGAGCCCTGGTTCCAGACCGAGTGGAACTTCGCCGACAAGGCGGGCAAGGAACTGGGCTTCGAGGTGATCAAGATAGCCGTCCCCGACGGGGAGAAGACCCTCAATGCCATCGACAGTCTGGCGGCGAATGGCGCCAAGGGCTTCGTCATCTGTACCCCTGATCCCAAACTCGGTGCCGCCATCATGGCCAAGGCCAACAGCATGGATCTGAAGGTCATCACGGTGGATGACCAGTTCGTCAACGCCAAGGGCCAGCCCATGGAGCAAGTGCCCCTGGTGATGATGGCCGCCACCAAGATTGGCGAGCGTCAGGGTCAGGAGCTCTACAAGGAGATGCAAAAGCGCCAGTGGGACGTAAAGGCGACCGGGGTGCTCGCCATCACCGCCGACGAGCTCGACACCGCCCGTCGCCGGGTCGAGGGCTCCCTAGGCGCGCTCAAGGCCGCCGGTTTCCCCGAGGGCCAGATCTTCCGCGCGCCCACCAAGAGCAACGACATTCCGGGGGCGCTGGATGCCGCCAACTCCATGCTGGTGCAACACCCCGAGGTCAAGAACTGGCTCATCGTCGGCATGAATGACAACACCGTGCTCGGCGGCGTGCGCGCTACCGAAGGGCAGGGCTTCAAGGCGGAGAACGTCATCGGCATCGGTATCAACGGGGTGGATGCGGTGAACGAGCTCTCCAAGTCCAGCGCCACCGGCTTCCTCGGCTCCCTGCTGCCCAGCCCGGACGTACACGGCTACAAGAGCATCCAGATGCTCCATGACTGGGTCGTCAACGGCGCCGAGCCTGCCAAGTTCACCGAGGTGACCGACGTGGTACTCATCACCCGCGACAACTTCAAGGCCGAGCTGCAAAAGAAAGGGCTGTGATCCCCATCCCTTGATACCCATGCCGGCATGGCGGAGTGCGCCGTGCCGGCTGGCTGGAGTCATCTCATGAATCAAGTTCCATATCTGGAGTTTTGCGGCATCAGCAAGGAGTTTCCCGGCGTCAAGGCGCTGCAGAACGTCTCCTTCGCCTGCCAGCAGGGCACGGTACACGCGCTGATGGGAGAGAACGGGGCCGGCAAGTCCACCCTGCTCAAGATCCTGAGCGGTTTTCAGGCGCCCACCCGCGGGGTGGTGAAGCTGGCGGGTCAGGAGAAAGTGTTCCAAAACACGGTCGATGCCCTTGAGAGCGGGATCGCCATCATCTATCAGGAGCTGCACCTGGTCCCTGAAATGAGCGTGGCGGAGAACATCTACCTGGGGCAGTTGCCGACCCGGCGCGGCGTCATCGATCGGGAGAAGCTCTATCAGGATGCGGCCAGGCAGCTGGCACGCCTCGGCATGGACGTCTCCCCCGAGACGCCGCTCAAGTACCTGTCCCTGGGTCAGTGGCAGATGGTGGAGATCGCCAAGGCCCTGACCCGGGACGCCAGCATCATCGCCTTCGACGAGCCGACCAGCAGCCTGTCGTCCCGCGAGATTGAGCAGCTGTTTCGGGTCATCCGCCAGTTGCGGGATGAGGGCAAGGTCATTCTCTACGTCTCCCATCGCATGGACGAGATCTTCGCCCTGTGCGATGCCATCACGGTGTTCAAGGATGGCCAGTTCGTGCGCACCTTCGCCTCCATGGCCGAGGTGGACCGGGATCTGCTGGTCAAGACCATGGTGGGGCGCGAGCTGACCGACATTTATGGCTACAGCCCAAGGCCGCTTGGTGAGACGGGCCTCAAGGTGGAGCACCTGATGGGGCCCGGCCTCAAGGCGCCGGTGTCGCTCGAGGTGAAACGCGGGGAGATCCTCGGCATCTTCGGGCTGGTGGGGGCCGGGCGCAGCGAGCTGATGAAGCTTATCTTCGGCGCCGAGACACCTCGAGGGGGCGAGATAGCGGTGTTTGGCAAACAGGTGGTCATTCAGAGCCCCATCGACGCCATTCGCAGCGGCATCATGCTCTGCACCGAAGACAGGAAGGCGCTTGGCATCATCCCCATCCATTCGGTGCAGGAGAACATCAACATCAGCGCCCGCCGCCACCACGCGTGGGGAGGCTTCTGGATCAACCAGCAGTGGGAAGACGAGAACGCGAGGCTGCGGATCCGCGACATGCGGGTCAAGACCCCGTCTCCCCAGCAGGCCATCATGAACCTCTCCGGCGGCAACCAGCAGAAGGCCATTCTGGGGCGTTGGCTGTCGGAAGACATGAAAGTGATCCTGCTCGATGAACCGACCCGGGGCATCGACGTCGGGGCGAAGAACGAGATTTACAACGTGATTTACGATCTGGCCAAGGTGGGCATTGCCGTGGTGGTGGTCTCGAGCGAGCTGCCGGAGGTGCTGGGCATCGCGGATCGGATCCTGGTCATGCGGGAGGGGGAGATCGCCGGAGAGCTTTCCCATGACGAGGCCAACGAGGTCAAGGCGCTCAATCTGGCCATGCCGGCCCGTTGATCTGCTGACCGCAACGAGATAGCACCCGGAATTTTCAGGAGAAATACCATGACAACAACGACCTCGGTCGGCCAAGCCGCCAACGACACCGCGGCGAGCGGTACCCGCCTGCAACTGACCCGCATCTGGGATCAGTACGGCATGCTGGTGATCTTCGCCATCCTGTTCCTGCTCGCCTGCGTGCTGGTCCCCAACTTCGCAAGCCTTATCAACATGCGGGGGCTCGGGCTTGCCGTCTCCATGTCGGGCATGGTGGCCTGCGGCATGCTGTTCTGCCTCGCCTCCGGCGAGTTCGACATGTCGGTGGGCTCAGTGGTGGCCTGCTCCGGGGTTGCCTGTGCGGTGGGCATCAACGCCACCGAGAGCATCCCCCTCGGCATTCTGGCCGGTCTCTCGGTGGGCCTTGTCTTTGGCCTCATCAACGGTATCGTCGTTGCCAAATTCAAGATCAACGCCCTCATCACCACCCTTGCCACCATGCAGATGGCGCGCGGGGTGGGATACATCATTTCCGACGGCAAGGCAGTGGGCATCGTGGAGGAGGGCTTCTTCGAGCTTGGCAACTCCGCCCTGCTCGGCATCCCGACGCCCATCTGGCTGACGGCGGTCTGCTTCGTGTTGTTCGGTCTGCTGCTCAACAAGACCACCTTCGGGCGCAATACCCTGGCCATGGGGGGTAACGAGGAGGCGGCACGTCTGGCCGGGGTCAACGTGGTGCGCACCAAGATCATCATCTTCACCATGACCGGGCTCATCGCCTCGCTCGCCGGCATCATCCTCGCATCCCGCATGACCTCGGGTCAGCCCATGACCTCCATCGGCTTCGAGCTGGTGGTGATCTCCGCCTGCGTGCTGGGTGGGGTCTCAATGAAGGGGGGGATCGGCAAGATCTCCTACATCATCGCCGGGGTGCTGATCCTGGGGCTGATGGAGAACGCCATGAACCTGCTCAACATCTCCCCGTTTGCCCAGTACGTGGTGCGTGGCCTCATCCTGCTCGCCGCCGTGCTGTTCGACCGCTACAAGCAGGTGCGCAAAGCCCGTATCTGAGCGATGTGTTTCCTCGTCACCGGGCCGGCCTCGCGTCGGCCCGGTGTTTTCCCCGGCAAGCTGTGAGCCAGTTCAACAATTTCACAACGAACAGCTTGCGAACATAGGGGGTTCCTACGCCGGATCTCTACAATGGCCCATGTCGACTTTTTTACCGAAACCCTGTTTTCCGCCATGTCCTCGATGCAAAAAGAGAAGCCGAAACAACTCAATCCCCTGCTGCCTGGCTACGCCTTCGACGTCTTCCTGGTCTCGGGGATGACTCCCATCGAGCAGGGGAGCGCGCTGGATTTCACCATCGACAGGCCCCACGGCATGAAGGGGTTCATCGTCAATCTGACCATCAAGGGCAAGGGACAGATCTTTCAGGGGGACAAGGCCTTCACCGTGGAACCCGGCGACCTGCTGCTCTTTCCACCAGCGGCGGTGCACCATTACGGCCGGGCGCCGGATGCCCGAGAGTGGTATCACCGCTGGGTCTATTTCCGGCCGCGGGCCTATTGGGCTGACTGGCTCAAGTGGCCCCAGGTGACGGAGCAGGTGGGGCGACTGCAACTGGCGGACAACCAGCTGCTCACCGAATTCGACGCCCTCTTCCTCGACATCGAGGAGACCCACAAGCAGCTGCGGCCCATGTCGGAGCAACTGGCCATGAACCTCTTGGAGCGGTTGCTCATCCGCTGCTACGAGGCATCGTCCCAGAATGCCTATCCAGCCATCGATCACCGGGTCCACGAGGCGTGCCAGCTCCTGAGCGAGTCCCTCTCGGCTGAGATCTCGGTGGAAGCGCTGGCGGAGCAGGTGTTCTTGTCCCCCTCGCGCCTCGCGCACCTGTTTCGCGAGCAGGTGGGGGTGAGCATAGTGCGCTGGCGTGAGGATCAGCGCATCATGCGGGCCAAGCTGCTGCTGCAGACCACGCCGCTGTCGGTCGCCACCATAGGCCAGCAGGTGGGCTATGACGATCAGCTCTACTTCTCGCGGGTGTTCCGAAAGCGGGTAGGGGTCAGCCCCACCGAGTACCGCAAGTGCGCCACCCCGCTGTGAGCAGAGCCCAGAGATGACAAAGCCCTCATGACGAGGGCTTTTGTTATCCATGAGGGGCGGATGCGCAATCAGCCCTGACGAGCCTTGAACCTGGGATTGCTCTTGCAGATGACGAACAACTTGCCGCGCCGACGCACGATCTGGCAGTCCGGGTGACGCGACTTGGCGGATTTCAGGGAGGCGAGGACTTTCATTGTTTCTCTTTTCCTTTGCTGAAGAACTGACCGAATCGCTGGCCGAAGCGAGCGACCTGACCTTCCTTGCCGACCTGCTTCTGTTTGCCGGTATAGAAGGGGTGGGACGCGCTGGAGACATCCAGCGTCACATAGGGGTAGGTGTTGCCATCTTCCCACTCTCTGGTGCGATCGGTGGCCAGCGTGGAGCCGATCAGAAAGTAGGTATTGCTGGCGAGATCGCGGAACAGAACCTTGCGGTATTCAGGGTGAATATGGGGGCGCATGATTGCCTCTTTTGTTATGTTATAACAAGAGATGGATAATGCGATGGATGAGAATCAATATCAACTGTTTTTTCCATGATGACAGCGATGGGGGAAAATCGGGGCCGTTCGGCTGCACATCGTCAGCGAGAAGGTGTGAGCGGTGAGGGCCTATGTGCAGCCACCATCTTTACTTTTTAAAAGTACTGTATAAAAATACAGTAAACTATCATGGAGACGTACCTTATGCGCCTGGAAATCATCATCGACAGAAAACACCAGATCCCCACCTCGACCATGGAGGCCTTGCGCCAGGAGCTGCTCAAGCAACTGGGTGAGCGCTTTCCCGATCTGCATGTGCGGGTGGCACCGGGTAGTGCCATGGCTCTGACGGTCAGTCGCGCCAGCAAGGAAGACAAGGAGCTGGCCGAAGCCATGGTGCAGGAGGTGTGGGAAAACGCCGATAGCTGGATGCCGGAAGAAGAGGCTCTGGAGGCCTGAAGATAAGCTCTCAGCGGCAAGCATCGTCGTGATCTGCCAGGGCGCGAGGAGGAACCTCCAGTCGGGTGATGATCCCTGTACCGGCTTTGCCGAACCGCTCTTCAAAACACGCAGCCATGGGCTGCGTGTTGTGTTGATGGGGTAAGCGCATGACCATGAAGGCGAAAGGCGAAAGGCGAAAGGCGAAAGGCGAAAGGCGAAAGGCGAAAGGCGAAAGGCGAAAGGCGAAAGGCGAAAGAGTAATGTCTCTGGCTGCGTTCAGAGTCCCGCCCAACGCTTGAGGCTGTCGACCTGCACCCGTTGGGTGGCCTGTGCGATGTCGCCATTGGCACGTAGTGCCTTGAGGGCGGTGGGGAGCGCCGCGCGTACCTCGTCCGCCGTCATGCCCGGTTGCAATGCCGGGTGGTAGGCAAGCCTGAGCAACACGTAATCGAGCCCGGTCAGAAAGCTGTCGATGCTGCTGTCATTGAAGATGGAGGGGAACACCTTGTCCGAGTCGTTGGGCAGCCCCATCACCTGGCTCAACTCTTCCACTACGCAATCCAGAAAACGGCCCTTTGCCCGGCTGTAATCCACCGGAATGATGATGGTGGCACGGGTGATCTCGTAGCGAGCGTTGGTGGCGAAATTGGCCAGGCAAATCCCCTCCTTGAGGGCGATGCGCACCGACTCGTCCTGGCGCATGGTGCGCGCAGCCCAGCTCGCCATCTGTTTGTGCCGGGTCATGATGAGGGTGAGATTGGGGTTGTCGCTGACAATCTCGATGGGGTGACCGGTGATCCTGCTCAGGTGACGGGTCTGTACCTTGACGACCTCGGCCTGCAGCGGCTTGTCGCCGAATTCGTTGACGAGCTTGAGACGAACAGGGCCCGGCCAGCGGGAGAAGTGCTCCTGTTGTTCATGGCCATACTCCCGTTTCATGGCGATTTCCATGAAGCTCTGGACAAGGTAGTCATCACGCTGCCAGCGTTCGGTGGCCGACAACGGCAGTGAGAAGAGCCAGAGCATCAGCCCCGGGAGCAACCAGTGCCCATGGCGAACGGGCTGGAGAGGTGTGTGCCATGGGCGCATCTTGCCTCCTTGCAAGGGGATCAGCGGGCGGTACGCTCGATATCACGCCAGGTGAGCCAGAGCCTGAGATCGAACTCCAGTTGATGATAGTCCGGTTCCATGTGCTGGCAGAGCTGGTAGAAAGCCTTGTTGTGATCCTTCTCCTTCAGGTGGGCCAGCTCATGCACCACTATCATCTTGAGAAAGGCGGGATGGGCCTCCTTGAACAGGGCGGCGATACGGATCTCGTTCTTGGCCTTGAGCTTGCTGCCTTGCACCCGGCTGACATAGGTGTGCAGTCCCAGGGCATCCTTGATCACGTTGATCTTGCCGTCGAAGATCACCTTGGAAAGCGGCGCGGAGCTTTTCAGGTAGCGGTTCTTCAGCTCCATGGTATAGGCGAGCAGCGCCTTGTCGCTCTGGACGAGGTGGGTTTGCGGGTAGCGTTTGGCCAGCATCTCGCCGAGTTTGCCCGCCGCAATCAACTGCTGTACCTGAGCCTTGAGTGGCTCCGGATAGCCCCCCAGATAAGTCAGCTCCGCCATGATTCTTTCCTCTGCCGCGAAAAAGAGCGCCATTGTAGTCAGGATGGGGCGCCTTGAACATGGTCGGCCCCCTCTTTATGACGGCAACGAAAAGGGGCCATCACCAGGATGGCCCCTTCTGTGTGCCTGATTAGCGGCGCCGGTACAGGCCCGGATCCACCTCTTCATACTGGTCTGTCAGATACTGGTAGAAGGCAAGGTGGGAGGGGGAGGTCGGAGTCTTGAGCTCCTGTGCCACCCGCTCCGGTTTGGCGATGATGAATTTGGGGTGTTGGCGCTGGATGTCAGCCAGCACCCGCTCGCGCACATCGTAGGGCGGGTTGACGTTGGCAAAGAACAGATAGGCGGAGGCCGGCTGGCGATCGGTCCAGAGGTAGTATTGCGGCTGGATGCCATCGACCCAGATCTTGTCGGTGGGGGTCGTCTCGGCCAGGATACGATCGACCCTGACCTGGGCGGGTGGATTGAACGGCCTGCCCTTGAGATTGCCTTCCCAGGCGTTGTTGACCAGCAGTACCAGCATGGCCAGCGAGGCGAGCCAGGGGGTGGCGCTTCGCACGTCCCAGGCGCGCCAGAGCGGGACCAGAATGAGCACGGGCAAGGCCCACAGCAGGCTGTTGCCGAGCACCTCGCGCACCCGCTCCAGAGACCACTCCTTGGTGCTCCAGCCGTAACCGAGCTGCTGGGCCAGCAACCAGCTGGCGGTCAGCACCACCAGGGAGATGCAAAGTAGCCCCAGGGCATCGGATCGCTGCTCGCTTCTGTCCAGCAGGCAGGCGAGCGGCAGCAGGCCAAGCTGCAGATAGAGCACATCATAGTGATCGAACACATGGCCGGAGACCGAGTTGGCGATCAGGGTGAACAGCACCCCCAGCAGGGTGGCGCACAGCGCGGGGAGATACCACTCCTGGCGGCGCCCGAGCATCAGGACGAGGAAGGCGGGCAGCAGCATGATGAGGCCGGTGCGCAGCAGACCGACGGCGCCCACCTCAGGAGAGAAGCCGTTGCCGTAGCTCCCTTCAAAGAAGATGCCGAAGGCGTAGTATTTGAACTCTGCCAGCACGTCGTGGTGCTGGAAGTAGGCATAGAGCGGGCCGCCGACGAGAGCCAGTCCAAGCAGGCTGGAAAAGAGCAGGGCAAAGGCGCAGCGCCACTGCTCGCGCAGGCACCAGTGACAGAAGAGCACCAGATACCAGGCCCCCCAGAAGGCGCCGTTGTTGGTGCGCATCCAGGCCACGATGGCGAAGGTGAGTGCGGCGACCAGGGCCGGTCCCCAGCTGAATCGCTTGTCCAGCAGCAAGGTGATGAAAGCCCACTGGGCGATGAGGGCCAGATGGAATGTCCAGTCCTCTGTCATGTTGCCGTAGTAGTAGCGAGTGCTGTAGAGCGCCAGCAGGGCCAGCATGCTGCCAAGTCGCGCCCGCACCGAGAGCCCGAGCTGCGAAAAAGCCTGCCAGCTCGCCATGAGGCCCAGCCAGCAGAGCACCCACTCCAGCAGCCAGATCCCGAAGAAGCCACCAAGGCCATAGCCCAGTGCATCGAGGGCGAAGACCATGGGACCCTTGATGTCGATCATGTCCCGATAGAGTACGCCCCCCTCGCTCCACATCTTGCCCATCACCGCAAACAGGGAGGCATCAAATCCCGGGGCCATGCCGTGGAACAGCGGATTGCGCAGACAGAACAGCAGAGCCATCAGGGCGGTGAGCAAGATAACCGACGGCCTGATCCCGGGATTGTGGCGGTGCGGGGTAAAGCGGATGGCATGATTCATGGGTGACCTGTTCCTGCGGGAAAGACTGAAAAAGCGGGCTTATCTTGCCGAGCCGGGCTGCACGATGCAATGGAAGAAGTGTAGGCACCTGAAATAATTCGTAAAAGTATCGTTTTCACGCCTCTGGCTGCAGTGGCAGGCCCCATCACAAGACAGGGCTGGCGCAGTCGGGCGTCACAGCCTGAGGTTGCATGGTAGGGGGACCTGCGCCTGGGAGTGGATCAGGATTCCCCTATGCGGGGGAAAGGCGGCACCGACCCGGGATGGGCCGGTGTCAGATTCACTGGCCGTGATACTCCACCAGGGCCGGCAGGGGGCTGAGCCCCGGCAGGTGACGTGCCCAGCGCAGGAAGGCATCCGCCAGGGTGATGCCGAGCTCCTGATTGTGCTGGGTCAGGGTGCGGGCAAGGGCCGTGTAGCCCTCCTTGCCGGAGGCGGTATAGGCACTGGAGACCCCGCGATAGATGGCATCCGGCTCGACGTGCTGCCACTGACCCGGGCTGACTTCCCATTCCAGGCGAGTGATCCTCTCCCCTTTGGGTCTGTCGGCCTGATAGCAGAAGCGCACCCCGGCGGTATAGGGGAAGCTGCCGCTGCCATTGCCCGTCCCCCCGTTGTTGGTGGCGTTGTCGATGGCCCCCTCCAGCGCCTCGGCCAGTTCATGGCCGTGCACCCGGTAGAGGGTAAGGGGAATGGCAAAGGGCAGCAGGCGTCCGGCAACGTCTGCTTCGGTCAGGGGACCGGGCTCGAGGGAGCAGCGCACGCCCCCGGCATTGTGCAGGGCAAAGTCCACCTGACCCACCTGTTCGCGGGCACTGGCCAGCATGGCACTCGCTACCAGGGGGGCGACCTGGCTGCCGGCGGGCAGGCTGGCATCGGGCAGGCGCTGGTGATGGAGCGGATCAGCGAGCCGGGTCACCACGCGCCGGGTCATGGTTTCGAGCTCGGGGCGATAGCGTTTGGTCAGATGCTGCTCGAGCTCGGGGGCCGGTTCGCAGAAGTGCAGCCCCGCAGGAGGCGGGGAAGCAAAGGGCCAGGGATCCCAGGGTAACCACTCCAGCTGGCCGCGGCTTTGGCACACGCGTCCCTGCTCGTCGAAGGTGAGTTCGCACACCCCGAGACAGAGGGCGCTGTGGGCGGCGTGCAGGATGGCCACCCCGTTCACCATGAGGGGATAGTTGCCTTCGCTGTCGAGCCCGAGCGGCGCCAGATCCCCCAGCAGGCTGTGGGTGTGCCCGCCGACGATGAGGCTGAGCTCGGGGAAGCGGGTCGCCAGTCGCTTGTCCTGCGCCAGACCCAGGTGGCTGAGCAGGATGATGTGCTGGATGCCGGCGGCCTTGATCTCGCCGAGGGCGCGGCTCAAGGTCTCTTCGATACCGTGGAAACGGGTGTGGGGATCGGGGCTCGCGATGGCGGCCATCTGCGGCAGCGTGATGCCAAGCAGGGCGAAGGGCACGTCGTCGATGACGCGCTTGTGCCAGGGGCGGCTCGCGTCAAACAGCTGCGGCAGCCCCTGCAGCCGCAGCGGGGCATTGGCGGGCTCCTGACGGTTGTCGATGTTGGCGGCGAGCACCGGGAAATCGAGCTGGCGCAAAAACTCCACCAGCGGCCCGTTGCCCAGATCGAATTCGTGGTTGCCGATCACCATGGCATCCGGTCGCAAGAGGGCCAGCAGGTCCGCATTGGCCCGCCCTTTGAAGCGGTTGAAGTAAAGTGACCCCTGGAAGGTATCGCCGCCATGCAGCAGCAGGCAGGTCTGGCCGGCTGCCTCGGCCTGTTGGCGCAGGGCGGTGAGCCGGGTCAGGATGCGGCCATAGCCGCCGCACTGGGTGCGCCATTCGGACTCGCCATCGGGGGAGAAGCGCATGGGGGCGCCATCGAAATGGGAGTGGCAGTCGCTGAAGTGGGCAAGTTGAACCGTCATACTCAAGGCTCGGTCCTCCTTAGGAAAAAAGAGCACCGAGTCTACTGCATGGGGTGGGGGGGATACCAGCCCGGCGGCAGCCGGGCCGGTGAAGAGTCAGGCGGGAACCATGATCTGGGTGGCGAGGATCACCACCAGCAGGCCGACGGCCACCGGCAGCGAGGTACGTTTGACCACCTCGAACGGAGAGAGATTGCCCATCCCCGCACAGGCTACCACCACCCCGGAGACCGGCGAGATGGTGCGGCCGAGGTTGGATGCCTGCAGCATGGGGATCACCAGATAGGCCGGGTTGACGCCGAGGCTGGTGGCCAAATGGGGGATGAGCTCCACGAAGGCGTAGAAGGGGGCGTTGCCGGAACCCGTGGTGAAGGCCGCCAGGGTGGTGATGACCACCAGCACCAGCATGATGACGATGCCGCCGGTACCGAAGCTCTGGGCCAGATCAAGGAGGTTGGCGATGAAACCAAGCCCCATCAGACCCTGGGCAAAGACCCCGGCACCCACCAGCAGCATCACCACGCCGGCGAAGGCGTCGGCCATGTTGCGCCAGCACACCTGCAGCCCGTCCAGCAGCTCGCGGCCGTTGCGCTTGCGCACCAGCTCCAGCAGGGCGGCCAGCACCAGGCAGATGACGATGATGGTGACGATGTCGAGCTTGGGCCCCAGTTTGCCGTCAAACAGCAGCACACCGATGATGGGGGTGAAGGGGAGGATGGCGTAGAAGCCGGGGGCGTCAGTGACGAGATCGCTCGGGGCGACCGCGGCGTTGTGCTCCCCGGCCTTCTGATCCAGATAACGTTGCCAGAAGAAGTGGGTCACCGCCATGGCGGCGATGGCCACCAGGGAAATGGGCAGGGTCAGCTTGAAGGCAAACTCGATGAGCTCCATGTTCGCGGCCTGGGCTGCCATCACCACGTCCCCCGAGGTGGGGGAGAGGATGATGGCGGCCGGCGAGGCGCACACCGCCGCCGCCGCGCCACGTGAGATCCCCATGTTGACCATCAGCGGGAAGAGGGTGGCCATCAGCAGAACCCCGAGGCCGGTTGCGGAGCTCACCGCCAGCGACATGGCGCAGGCGACCAGATAGGCGGCCACCAGCAGGATGTAGGGGGACTTGATGACACCGAGGGGCTTGCTCGCGAGCTTCACCAGTATGGTGTTGGCACCGATGTGGCTCATGTAGCCAGCAAAGCCGCACAGCACCATGATGAGCATGCCGAGGCCACCCCCCCTGTCGACCAGCAGGAAGCGCACGTATTCGAAGATGTCGGTGGCCATGTGGCCGGTGGAGGGGACGCTCGCCGGCAGCACCGCCTTGCCCATCAGGGCGGTGATCGCCAGCAGCAGCAGGCCGCCGCTGAGCAGTACCCCGGTGGCGGAGTAGCCCTTGAAGATGTAGCGACCCACGGCCAGGGTGACCAGGGTGCCGATCAGGAGTTCTATCATAAAACCTTCCCAAGAGTTGAAGTGAGGGGGTGGCCTGCCAGGGCTCACCAGAGGGTTGCGCTGGACTATCCGGTATCGGCCAACAAAAACACTGCGGATATTACCCACTAAGGAGTATTTCACCATCCATTCGATGGCAGCTTGTGATCTCGACTGCAAATCCCCGCCTGAGCCGGGGTGATGACTCGCACGTTTGCAGCAACCGGGTGCCAAGAGCGGATGACAGGGGGCTGGATCAGGGGTAATCTCCCAATCGGGTTATTAATTCATTGATTATTAATTGAAATTAAGCCGGGACTCACAAGGAGCAAAGCCGCGGACAGATGGGACTCTTCAGCAAGACAGGGGTGACGGTGGCCCTCATTTATGCCGCCTCAATCGGTGCTGTACCTTCCCACTATGCCGGTGTGAAGGTCGCCCCCGATATCAAGGTCGACTTCCAGTTCTATCGGGTCTCCGGGGCCGATGTGGGGGCCGTGATGCGCCAGATCACCGCCTTGTCGCCCACCCAGGCGGACGGGCACATCGGCAAGGCCAGTTATCAGCTCTCCTGGCAGTTGCAGACGAAGGCGACGGCGGCGCGCTGCGAGCTGGAGCAGGCCAGCGTCCGTGCCCGCATCCAGGTCAGGGTGCCCAACTGGATGGACAAGGCCCGTGCGCCCGCGAAGGAGCGCCAGAAGTGGGACAAGCTGGTGGCCGCCATGTTTGACTACGAGAGCCGTCACAAGGACATCCTGCTGGAGAGCGTGAGCCAGCTTGGCACGCGCCTCGCCCAGTTGCCGGTGACCCGGGATTGCCCAACCCTGGAGCATCAGGGCTGGCAGGCAGGGCAGGCGGTGCTGGAGGCCACCCGGGCGCGGTTCGACACCCTGGCCAGCCAGACCGATCAGGGGCGCAAGCTGGGGGTCGTCTGGCCCAGGGCTGGCTGATGACACGTGTACAGGCCCATGGACGCTCATGGAAAACATAAAAAACGGGCTGATTGAGCCCGTTTTTTATTGGTGCGCCCAATGGTGTGGAGGCGGGCAGCCCCGGCTCCTGGGGAGTTAGTCGCGCAGTGGCTTGCCCCTGCGCAGCCTTCGCACCCAGTAGCGGGCGGGATGGAGCGCCTCCAGCAGATCGGCGGCCAGCGGCAGGGGATCGCCGCAGATCTCGCTGGCGACCAGTTCGCCGCACAGGGGCGCCGAGCACAGACCCCGGGAGCCGAGCGCCCCCAGCACGTAGAGGCCGGCGTGCAGGGGTAGTGCGCTCTGCTGATCCGCGGGGGCGTGGACGTCATGATCCGCCAGCGCCGCCAACCGGGCGACGGGCCCGGCGACCGGCAGGTGATCCCGGCTGGCGCAGCGCACCCCGATGCGGGCCTGAGCGCCGCTCACATCCACCTCGGCGGGCCAGCGCTGCTGGGGCACACAGGCTTGCAGCCGCGCCCTGTTCTGGTCCTGCTCGTCGGCGCGGTAGGCAAGGTCGGTCTGGTTGCGGCCATAGCTGGCCCCGATACAGTGCGCACCGTTGTGGGCCGGGGTGAGGTAGCCATCGTAGCAGAGCACGGTCTTGAGCTGGCTCAAGCTCGCCGTGGTCGGCACATGGCTCACCTGGCCGCGCACCGGATAGAGGGGAAGCTCGGCAAAGGGGAGAAGGGTTGGCAACTGATGCCCGGCCGCCACCACCAGATTGGGGGCGTGCCACTGGCGGCCATCCCGGCTCTCCAGGTGCCAGCCACCGTCCTCTTCGGCAATGCGGGTTACAGCGGCATTGAACACCACTTCCAGCCGCCTGCTGGCCTGCGCCTCCCTGATGGCGGCGCGGGTGAGATCCGCCGGACAGAGCCAGCCCCCCAGGGGATAGCTCACACCATCCGCATCGCAGGGCAGGCCGACCACCTGCTCAACCTCCGCTGCCGAGAGTGGGTGCATCAGCTCGGGGGGGAAGGGGCCCTGGCTCATCTTGGCAAGCTTGGCGGCGGATTTGTCGTCGTAGCCGAGTTGGGTGACGCCACACAGCGAGAAGGCGACGGGGTGGTGCTTTGCCAGGGCCAGCAGCCGGTTTCTGGCAAAGCCAAAGGCCAGCGAATAGAAGCGCGACAGGGCATCGTGCTCGCCGTTGAGCAGGGGGTAGAGGGCTCCTTGTCGATTGCCGGAGGCGCCGCTGGCCGGTTCGCCATTTTCGCACAGCAAGGTGACGTGCCGACCCCGCTCCACCAGAGAGAGCGCCGTCATGGCGGAAGCGATGCCGCCACCGATGATGAGCACCTCTCCCTCCCGCCCTGCGGGGCGGGCATACCAGGGGGCGATGCTCTGCTGCGGCACTTTGCCTTCCCGAACACCCGCCAGCATCTCCCGCTTGCTGCCATGGCCCTTCACCTTCTTCATGGCAAAGCCGGCGGCAATCAGCCCCCGTCGCACGAAACCGGCGCAGGTAAAGGTCGAGAGGGTGGCATCGGGGCGGGCGAGGCGAGCGAGATTGTCGAAGAGCTCCTGGGTCCACATCTCTGGGTTCTTGGCAGGGGAGAAACCGTCCAGATACCAAGCGTCCACCAGACCGGTTGCCGGATGGGGCACGTGAGGCAGCATCTCCTTGATGTCGCCAAACCAGAGATCGAGGCGGATGCGGCCATCGGCAAAGAGCAGGCGATGGCAGCCGGAGACCGGCAACGGCCACTGGTCGATGAGAGGCTGGCTCAAGGGGGCGAGCTCGGGCCAGGCGGCCAGGGCCTTGCGCAGATCGGCCTGGGTAAGGGGGTATTTCTCGACGCTGATGAAGTGCAGCCGGGATCCGTTGCCGGACAGGGGGGCCTGTTCCAGAAAGACGGCCATTGTGGCCAGAAAGTTAAGTCCTGTACCGAAACCTGTTTCACCAATCACGAAACTGTCACTATCGTGATGCGAAAATCGCTCTGGCAGTCGATTTTGCTGCAAAAAGACGTAGCGGGTTTCACTTAGACCGTTATCATTGGAAAAGTACACATCCCCGAACTCACTGGAGACTGGAGTTCCCGCTTCGTTCCAGTCCAATCGGGCATGATGTAAGGATGTTTGACTCACGTTTTCCTCGGCTCGCGTCACAAAATCGCGGGCATTCTACGTGAAAGCAGACCAGTTTGGCAGCCGAAAGCGGGTAGACTCGGTGCCAGTTTTTCCAGACGAGATGAATTAATGAGAAGAGCAGTGATCACCGGTATCGGCGTCATCTCCAGTATCGGCAACAACAAGGAAGAGGTGCTGGCCTCCCTGAAAGCAGGTAAATCCGGCATCACCTATTCCGAGCAGTTCGAGCAGTACAACCTGCGCAGCCGTGTCTGGGGTAACATCAAACTCGATCCGTCTGAACTGATCGACCGTAAAGTCATGCGTTTCATGGGTGACGCCGCGGCCTACGCCTACCTCTCCATGCAGCAGGCCATCGAAGATGCCGGCCTGCCGGAAGAGATGGTCTCCAACGAGCGTACCGGCATCGTGACCGGTTCCGGCGGCGCCTCCGGCAAGAACACCTCCGAATCTGCCGATATCGCCCGTGAAAAGGGCGTCAAGCGGGTGGGTCCCTACATGGTGCCGCGTACTATGTCCTCCACCACCTCCGCCTGTCTTGCCACCCCGTTCAAGATAAAAGGTGTCAACTACACCATCAGCTCCGCCTGTGCGACCTCTGCCCACTGCATCGGTCACGCCTTGGAACTGATCCAGCTTGGCAAGCAGGACATCATCTTTGCCGGTGGCGGCGAGGAGCTGGACTGGTCTTCCACCATCCAGTTCGACGCCATGGGCGCGCTCTCCACCAAGTACAACGACAACCCGGAAAAAGCGTCCCGCACCTATGATGCGGACCGCGACGGCTTCGTCATCTCCGGTGGTGGCGGCATACTGGTGGTCGAGGAGCTGGAACACGCCCTGGCCCGTGGTGCCCACATCTACGCCGAAATCACCGGTTACGGTGCGACCTCCGACGGCTACGACATGGTGGCCCCGAGTGGTGAAGGCGCCGTGCGTTGCATGAAGATGGCGATGCAGGGTGTCGGCAAGGTGGACTACATCAACACTCACGGTACCTCTACTCCGGTTGGTGACACCAAGGAGCTGGAAGCCATTCAGACCCTGTTTGGCAGCAATGCACCCAAGCTCTCCGCCACCAAGGCGATGACCGGCCATGCCCTGGGCGCCGCCGGCGTGCACGAGGCCGTCTACTCCCTGCTGATGATGGAACACGGCTTCATCGCCCCCAGCATCAACATCGAGAACCTGGACGAGAAAGCCGTGGGCCTGCCCATCGTGCGTGAATACGAAGCGGCGGATCTCAATACCGTCATGTCCAACAGCTTCGGCTTTGGCGGTACCAACGCCTCTCTGGTGTTCAGCAAGTTCAAGGCTTGATCTCCCTGTGGGGAGCGCAACGCGAAATAGAAAAAGGCGCCGAAAGGCGCCTTTTTTATTGAACTCTTTTTATTGAATTCTGCTGATGGTTCCCGGTTTGGGACCGCTGTCAGCCAGGGGCAACCGCATATAGACTGCCCCGTCACCATACTCCACCAGCGATTTGCCGGTGTCGGCGGGCACAAACCCCTGCTTGCGCCAGAAGGCGGGGGCATCCTGAACCGCCACCAGGCCTGCATGGCGATATCCTGCATGGCTCGCGAAAGCGAGCGCCCTTGCCAGCAGTCGCTGTCCGACACCCAGGCCGCGTGCCTTGCTCGAGACAGCGAGATCGTGCAGATAGAACTCGTCGTGGCCGGCCAGCGCCTTCATCGGCACCGAGAGGGGCGGGGGCTGGTGGGCACGCCAGGGGTGGCAGAGCAGGTAACCCAGCACTTTGCCCTGACGCTCGGCCACCCAGCAGGAGGCGGGGGCCAGCTCGGTTTTGTTCTGCATCACCTCGAGGGGCTCGGGTTCGAACTGGTGATAACACTCGTGCTGGATGGCCATGATGGCGGGCCAGTCTGGCGTGCGGATGGTGCGGATGGTGATCATGATGCGGGTCGGGTCCGTACTCAAACCGTGGCAAAAAGGGGTGACAGCATACCCCAGAGAGCACACAAACGAAACCGGGTCACCTGTCAGCGACTCGTCAGCGAACCGGCTCCTTGCTCACGATCTTGATCAGCTGGTAGCGCAAGGAAGGGGCATCGGCCGGCACATCGGCAAGTTGCTCCTTGCTCACTTCGAGTTGATAGCGAAAGCCCGGTTCAAAGGTGAAGCCTTCGATCTGCTGATAGAAGAGACTCCAGCTCTCGCCCGGCTGACTGCGCACCTGCATGCACTTCATGGGGGCGACACCGACGCAGTCTGCCAGCTTGTCCTGGATATAGAGGGTTTCGGTGGTCGGGGCGCTCTGGCAGGCGCTGAGCAGGAGGGCGGAGCTGAGGAGCAGGGGAGATTTCATGATGAGTGTCCTTGGCGTAAAAGGGCGCGATTAAACCTGCAAAAGAAAAGGCGGTCAATGACCGCCTTTGTAACAAACCATGACAGATCGGGCTCAGCGCTGGTCGAGGGGCACGAACTCGCGCAGGGGCTGACCGGTGTAGAGCTGACGGGGACGGCCGATCTTCTGATCCGGGTCCGAGTGCATCTCGTTCCAGTGGGCAATCCAGCCGATGGTACGGGAAATGGCGAAGATCACGGTGAACATGGACATGGGGATGCCGATGGCCTTCATGATGATGCCGGAGTAGAAGTCCACGTTCGGGTAGAGCTTCTTCTCGATGAAGTAGGGGTCGGACAGCGCGATGCGCTCCAGCTCCATGGCCACGTCCAGCAGCGGATCTTTGATCTGCAGCTCGGTAAGCACCTCGTGGCAGGTTTCGCGCATCACGGTGGCACGGGGATCGTGGTTCTTGTAGACCCGGTGGCCGAAGCCCATCAGACGGAACGGATCGTTCTTGTCCTTGGCGCGGCCGATGTACTCGGGAATGCGATCCACGGAGCCAATCTCTTCGAGCATCTTGAGGCAGGCTTCGTTGGCACCGCCGTGGGCCGGGCCCCACAGTGAGGCGATCCCCGCGGCGATACAGGCAAACGGGTTGGCACCGGAAGAACCGGCCAGACGCACGGTGGAGGTGGAGGCGTTTTGCTCATGATCCGCATGCAGGGTGAAGATGCGGTCCATGGCGCGCTCGACGATGGGGTTGACCTTGTACTCTTCGGTCGGCACGCCAAACATCATGTGCAGGAAGTTGCCTGCATAGGAGAGGGCGTTGCGCGGTTGCATGAAGGGCTGGCCGATGGAGTACTTGTAACACATGGCGGCCAGGGTCGGCATCTTGGAGAGCAGACGGAAGGCACAGATCTCGCGATGCTCCTCGTTGTTGATGTCGAGGGCGTCGTGATAGAAGGCGGACAGCGCGCTGACCACGCCGCACATGACGGCCATGGGGTGGGCGTCGCGGCGGAAGCCGCGGAAGAAGAAGGCGATCTGCTCGTGCACCATGGTGTGGCGGGTGACCAGACGTTCAAATTCCGCATATTGGGTCTTGGTGGGGGCCTCGCCGTACAGCAGGATGTAGCAGACTTCGAGGTAGCTGGCCTGGGTGGCCAACTGGGCGATGGGGTAACCGCGGTGCAGCAAGACACCCTGGTCGCCATCGATGTAGGTGATGGAAGATTTGCAAGAACCGGTGGCCATGAAGCCGGGGTCGAAGGTGAAATATCCTTGCGTGCCCAGCTTTCTGACATCGATCACATCGGGTCCAACGGTACCGGAGAGGATCGGCAGTTCAACCGGCTCTTTTCCGGGCAGATGTAGGGTGGCTATCTTATCAGCCATAGCACGTCTCCTTTGCTCTTTTATAATTTGGTTCCAGCCCTACTTTATTACGACTGTTATGACGCTGGCAAAGGTTCTTACCCGTACCACGGCGGCTGGAGCGCCTTATTTGAACCAGAGAACCATGTCTTTGTCAATTTTGCTGGATGATCATTAATGACTTGTTAAAGCTGTTGTGAGATCTGGTTTACGGTTTTGGATTTTCTGTGTAGCTATTTGATTGTCATTGGTTAAGGCCGCCGATATACTGCGCCACGTGGGTGATGGTCGTCGGTGTTTGAAACGCTTTCGCAAAGCCAGATGTGATATCGAAAATGTTATTTTTGGCTTTCCTGAGTTGTTTTGGTAACAAAAACCTAACAAATGCCACTCCTCGCCCTCAAAGCGTGTGAAAACAATAACTAACGTGCTCAATGGAGCTGAGTGGGCAAAGCCGTGAAAAACAAACAGAGACCTGTAAACCTCGACCTACAGACGATCAGCTTTCCTGTCACCGCCATCGCTTCCATCTTGCATCGTGTCTCAGGGGTCATCACCTTTGTGGCATTGGCCATCTTGCTGTGGATGCTTGGTACTTCACTCGCCTCTCCCGAAGGATTTGAATCGGTCGTTGCCATCATGGACAACTTCCTGGTCAAGTTCGTGCTGTGGGGGATCCTGACCGCGCTGGCTTACCACATCGTGGGCGGTCTGCGGCACCTGGTCATGGACATGGGCTATTGGGAAGAGCTGGAATCCGGTAATCAGAGTGCCCGTGTGGCCTTCGTGATCACCGCGGTTTTGGCGGTATTGGTGGGGGTACTGGTATGGTAACCAATTCTGCAACTTTCGGGCGCAGCGGTGTTCATGATTACATCCTGATCCGCGCCACCGCCCTCATCATGACGTGCTACGTCCTCTATCTGGTTGGCTTTGTCGCGTTCAACGACATCACCTACGAGGTGTGGACCGGCTTCTTCTCCAACACCTTCACCAAGGTCTTCACCCTGCTGACGCTCGTATGCGTCTTGATCCACGCCTGGATCGGTCTGTGGCAGGTGCTGACCGACTATATCAAGCCGGTCGGACTGCGCGGTACGCTGCAGTTTGTGCTGGTGGTGGTGCTGTTTGTCTATGTGATGACTGGTTTCGTCGTGCTGTGGGGTGTGTAAGGTGACTATTCCAACTCGTGAATTTGATGCGGTCGTGATCGGTGCCGGTGGTGCCGGCATGCGCGCCGCGCTGCAGATTGCCCAGTCCGGCAAGAGCTGCGCCCTGTTATCCAAGGTTTTCCCGACCCGTTCCCACACGGTCTCCGCCCAGGGCGGGATCACGGTCGCCCTGGGCAATGCCCACGACGACAACTGGCAGTGGCACATGTATGACACCGTCAAGGGCTCCGATTATATCGGTGATCAGGAAGCCATCGAATACATGTGCAAGACCGGCCCCGAGGCCATCTATGAGCTGGAGAACATGGGCTTGCCTTTCTCCCGCTTTGACAACGGTACCGTCTACCAGCGTCCGTTCGGCGGTCAGTCCAAGAACTTCGGCGGCGAGCAGGCTGCCCGCACTGCGGCGGCAGCCGACCGTACCGGTCACGCCCTGCTGCACACCCTGTATCAACAAAACGTCAAGAACAAGACCACCGTCTTCTCCGAGTGGTATGCCCTGGATCTGGTGAAGAACCAGGATGGCCATATCGTCGGCTGTACCGCCATCGACATGGAGAGCGGCGAAGTCGTCTACTTCAAGGCCAAGGCCACCGTGCTCGCCACCGGCGGCGCTGGTCGCATCTATCAGTCCACCACCAACGCCCACATCAACACCGGTGACGGCGTCGGCATGGCGCTGCGCGCCGGGGTCGGCGTGCAGGACATGGAGTTCTGGCAGTTCCACCCCACCGGTATTGCCGGGGCAGGGGTACTGGTGACCGAGGGTTGCCGTGGTGAAGGCGGCTACCTGCTGAACAAGGACGGCGAGCGCTTCATGGAGCGTTATGCGCCAAACGCCAAGGATCTGGCCGGTCGCGACGTGGTGGCCCGTTCCATCATGATCGAGATCCGCGAAGGCCGTGGCTGTGACGGTCCCTGGGGCCCGCACATCAAGCTCAAGCTGGATCATCTGGGCAAAGAGGTGTTGGAATCCCGCCTGCCGGGCATCTGCGAGCTCTCTCGCACCTTCGCCCACGTGGATCCGGTCAAAGAGCCCATCCCCATCATCCCGACCTGCCACTACATGATGGGCGGCGTGCCGACCAGCGTGAACGGCCAGTGCCTGACCCAGGACAAGGATGGCAACGACGTGCCGGTTGTCGGTCTGTTCGCGGTGGGCGAGATCGCCTGCGTCTCCGTGCACGGTGCCAACCGTCTGGGCGGCAACTCGCTGCTGGATCTGGTTGTGTTCGGTCGTGCTGCCGGCATGCACCTGGTGGAGACCCTGGGCTCGATGGAGCACGGCGCGGAAGCCACCGACGCCGACATCGCCAAGGCGCTGGAGCGCTTCAACCGCTGGGAAAACAACCGTGACGGGGAAGACCCGGCCCAGATCCGCAAGGACCTGCAGCGCTGCATGCAGAACAACTTCTCCGTGTTCCGGGAAGGGGATGCCATGGCAGAAGGGCTGGCCGAGCTGAAACTCATCCGCGAGCGTCTCAAGAACGCCCGTCTGGACGACACCTCCAAGGAGTTCAATACCCAGCGCATCGAGTGCCTGGAGCTGGACAACCTGATGGAGACCGCCTATGCCACCGCGGTGGCGGCGAACTTCCGTACCGAGAGTCGTGGCGCCCACAGCCGCTTCGACTTCCCGGAGCGTGACGATGAGAGCTGGCTGTGCCACAGCCTCTATCATCCGGACACCGAGTCCATGACCCGTCGCGCTGTCAACATGTCACCCAAGACCCGTGAGGCGTTCCCGCCCAAGGTCCGGACTTACTGATTGCGGAGCCAAGCACAATGAACGTCACATTCTCTGTCTACAGATACAATCCGGACGTTGATAACGTCCCGTATATGAAGGATTATCGTCTTGATATTCCTGAAGGTTCCGACATGATGGTGCTCGACGCACTGATCCAGCTCAAGGAGCTGGATCCCACGCTCGCCTTCCGCCGCTCCTGCCGCGAAGGGGTCTGTGGATCTGACGGTCTCAACATGAATGGCAAGAACGGTCTGGCCTGCATCACGCCGCTCTCCGATCTCTTGAAGAAGGGCAGCAAGGTCGTCATTCGACCCTTGCCCGGTCTGCCGGTGATCCGGGATCTGGTGATCGACATGACCCAGTTCTACACCCAGTGGGAGAAGGTTAAACCCTTCCTCATCAACGACGAAAAACTGCCGCCCGTGCGTGAGCACCTGCAATCCCCCGAAGAGCGCGCCAAGCTGGATGGCCTGTACGAGTGCATACTCTGTGCCTGCTGCTCCACCTCTTGCCCCTCCTTCTGGTGGAACCCGGATAAGTTCATCGGTCCGGCCGGCCTGCTCGCCGCCTATCGCTGGCTGGCGGACAGCCGCGACACTGCGGCCAGTGAGCGACTGGGCAACCTGGATGACGCCTTCAGCGTGTTCCGCTGCCACGGCATCATGAACTGCGTGAACGTCTGTCCCAAGGGCTTGAACCCGACCAAGGCCATCGGTCAGATCAAGTCGATGTTGCTCAATCGGGCCGTGTAGTACCAGGGCCAGGGCGTCTTGCGCCGGGCCCGACCTCTGGATAGCCATCCCGCCCCGGGATGGCTATGACCCTACAAGCTGCAGTGCAGCGAACAAGATGTACAAGGGATAGAAATGCATAACGGCGTGATGAAGGCCTGGTTGGAGTCATCTCACCTGGCTGGTGCGAATGCAAGCTACATTGAGGATTTGTACGAATCCTTCCTGGAAAACCCCGACTCCGTTGCCGACGAATGGCGCAGCCTGTTCCAGTCGCTGCCCCAGGTCAACGGACATGCAGTAGAACAACCCCACTCCCAGGTTCGCGACTATTTCCGCCGCCTGGCCAAGGACTCCTCCCGTTACAGCGCTCCCGTCTCCGATCCCCAGGTGGATGCCAAACAGGTTCGCGTACTGCAACTGATCAACGCCTTCCGTTTCCGCGGTCACCAGAACGCCAACCTGGACCCCCTGGGTCTGTGGCAGCGCGAGCCGGTCGCCGAGCTGGACCCGGCCTTCCACAACCTGCAAGGTGCAGACATGGAGGCCACCTTCAATGTGGGCTCCTACGCCATCGGTCGCGAGACCATGGTGCTCTCCGATCTGTATGCCTCGCTGAAGAAAACCTATTGCGGCAGCATCGGCGCCGACTATATGCACCTTACTTCCACCGAGGAGAAGCGCTGGCTGCAAGACAGGCTGGAATCCATCGAAGGGAAGGGCAACTATACCCTCGAAGAGAAGACCCGCTTCCTCGAGAGCCTGACCGCCGCCGAAGGGCTGGAAAAATACCTGGGTGCCAAGTTCCCGGGGGCCAAGCGATTCTCCCTGGAAGGGGGCGATGCCATGGTGCCCATGCTCAAAGAGTTGATCCGTCGCGCCGGTGAGCAGGGTTGCAAGGAAGCCGTCATCGGCATGGCCCACCGCGGTCGCCTCAACGTGCTCATCAACGTGCTGGGCAAGCGCGCCCAGGACCTGTTCGACGAGTTTGCCGGCAAGCACGGCGAATCCTGGGGCACAGGGGACGTGAAGTACCACATGGGCTTCTCCTCCGACTTCGCCACCCCGGGCGGCAACGTCCACCTGGCGCTTGCCTTCAACCCGTCGCACCTCGAGATCGTCAACCCCGTGGTCATCGGCTCCGTGCGTGCCCGTATGGACCGTCGCGGTGACAAGGACGGCTCCAGCGTCCTGCCCATCACCATCCACGGTGACTCCGCCATCGCGGGGCAGGGGGTCGTTGCCGAGACCTTCAACATGTCTCAGACCCGTGCCTATGGCGTGGGCGGGACGGTGCGCATCGTCATCAACAACCAGGTGGGCTTCACCACCTCCTATATCCGTGACCTGCGCTCCACCGAATATTGCACCGACATCGCCAAGGCTGTGCAGGCACCTGTGCTGCACGTCAACGGGAATGACCCGGAAGCCGTGGTACTGGTGACCCAGATTGCCCTGGATTACCGCAACACCTTCAAGCGCGACGTGGTGATCGAGCTGGTCTGCTACCGTCGTCACGGCCACAACGAGGCTGACGAGCCGAGCGCGACCCAGCCCCTGATGTACCAGAAGATCAAGCAGCACCCGACCCCGCGCAAGATCTACGCCGATCAGCTGATCGCCGAAGGAGCCATCGCGCCGGAGCTGGCCACCACGCTAGTCAACGACTATCGCGATACCCTGGATCGGGGCGAGCGGGTGAGCAAGGAGTGGCGCCCCATGGAGCTGCACTCCGTGGACTGGACCCCGTATCTCGGTCACGACTGGGCCATGCCCTATGACAGCACTGTGCCCATGGATCACCTGAAGGCCCTGGGTGAGCGCATCAGCCAGTACCCGGCGACCCATGTGCTGCAACGTCAGGTCGAGAAGATCTACGAAGACCGTCGCCTGATGGCCGCCGGTGAGAAGCTGGTGGACTGGGGCTTTGCCGAGACTCTGGCCTACGCCACTCTGGTGGACAAGGGATCCCGCATCCGCTTCACCGGGGAAGACTCCGGCCGCGGTACCTTCTTCCATCGCCACGCCGTGCTGCACAGCCAGACCGATGCCAGCACCTACACCCCGCTGTGCAACCTGCACGACGAGCAGGGCCCGTTCGAGGTGTACGATTCCGTGCTGACCGAGAACGCGGTACTGGCGTTTGAATATGGCTACGCCAGCGCGGAGCCGGCCGGTCTCACCATTTGGGAAGCCCAGTTCGGTGACTTCGCCAACTGCGCCCAGGTGGTGGTGGACCAGTTCCTCTCCTCCGGCGAGCAGAAGTGGGGCCGGATGTGCGGCCTGACTATGCTGCTGCCCCACGGTTACGAGGGTCAGGGCCCGGAGCACTCCTCCGCCCGTCTGGAGCGTTACCTGCAGATGTGCGCTCAGCACAACATGCAGGTGTGCGTGCCCTCCACCCCGGCACAGGTGTTCCACATGCTGCGTCGCCAGGTGGTGCGCCCCATGCGCCGTCCGCTCATCGTGATGACGCCCAAATCCCTGCTGCGCCACCCGCTGGCGGTGAGCAAGCTCGAAGAGCTGGCAGAGGGCACCTTCCAGAACGCCATCGGCGAGATCGATGCGCTGGATCCCAAAGGCGTCAAGCGCGTGGTCTTCTGCTCCGGCAAGGTCTACTACGACCTGCTCGATGCCCGTCGCAAGGCCGAGCAGCAGGACGTGGCCCTGGTACGGATCGAGCAGCTCTACCCCTTCCCGGAAGAGGAAGTGCGCGCCATCCTGGCCGATTACAGCCATGTCACCGACTTCGTCTGGTGTCAGGAAGAGCCGCAGAACCAGGGCGCCTGGTACAGCACCCGTCATCACTACGACAGCGTGCTGCCAAGCCATGCCCGTCTGCGTTATGCCGGTCGTCCGGCGTCGGCCTCACCGGCCGTCGGTTACATGTCCGTCCACGCCAAGCAGCAAAAAGCCCTGGTGGAAGACGCCCTTACCCTGGAATAACGAGTTGTGGATGAGAGGGCCCGTGTCGGGACCCTCTCTGACCTGGAACAAGCCTGCTGGCCAAGAAGTAACAAGGAACTGATTACATGACTATCGAGATCAAGGTACCGGACCTGCCGGAATCAGTGGCGGATGCCACCATCGCGACCTGGCACAAGAAACCGGGTGATCTGGTTGCCCGTGACGAAGTGCTGGTTGACATCGAAACCGATAAAGTCGTGCTGGAAGTGCCCGCGCCGGAAGCCGGCGTACTGGGCGACATCCTGCAGAGCGAAGGGGCCACCGTGCTCTCCCGCCAGCTGATCGCCATGCTCAAGCCGGCGCCCGTTGCCGGTGAAGCGACCAGCGAAAAGCCGGTGGAAGCCGTGGCCGATGACGCTGCCGATGGCCTGAGCCCTTCCGTGCGCCGCATGGTGGCCGAGCACGACATCGACGTCGCCAAGTTGACCGGAACCGGCAAGGGTGGTCGTGTCACCAAGGAAGACGTGGAAGCCTTCATCAAGAATCTGGGCAAGGCTCCTGTGGCTGCGCCGACTGCTGCCGCTCCCGTGGCTGCCGCACCGGTCGCGCCGCTGGCCGGTCGCACCGAGAAGCGTGTGCCCATGACCCGTCTGCGCAAGCGCATCGCCGAGCGTCTGCTGGAGGCCAAGAACACCACCGCCATGCTGACCACCTTCAACGAGATCAACATGGCGCCCATCATGAAGCTGCGCAAGCAGTACGGCGAGATCTTCGAGAAGAAGCACGGCATCAAGCTCGGCTTCATGTCCTTCTATGTGAAGGCCGTGGTCGAATCCCTCAAGCGCTACCCGGAAGTGAACGCGGCGCTGGACGGTGACGACATCGTCTACCACAACTACTTCGACGTCAGCATCGCCGTCTCCACCCCCCGTGGTCTGGTGACCCCGGTGCTGCGTGACTGCGACAACATGAGCCTGGCCGATATCGAGAAGGCCATCAAAGACCTGGCCGGCAAGGGCCGTGACGGCAAGCTGACCGTGGATGAACTGACCGGCGGCAACTTCACCATCACCAACGGTGGCGTGTTCGGCTCCCTGATGTCCACCCCCATCATCAACCCGCCCCAGAGCGCCATTCTGGGCATGCACAAGATCCAGGACCGCCCCATGGCCGTCGACGGCAAGGTCGAGATCCTGCCGATGATGTACCTGGCGCTCTCCTACGATCACCGCATCATCGACGGCCGCGAGTCCGTGGGCTTCCTGGTCTCCATCAAGGAGCTGCTGGAAGACCCGACTCGTCTGCTGCTGGATGTCTGAGCAAGCGTGACTGAAAGATAACGAGGGGCCGCCCAGGCCCCCATTCACAGGGGATTGAGAAACACGAGCCCCGGACGGAAATACCTACAACACGGATAGAGCATCTATGAATCTGCATGAATATCAGGCAAAACAGCTGTTTGCCGAGTATGGCCTGCCGGTCTCCGAAGGTTATGCCTGTGCCACCCCACAGGAAGCGGCCGAAGCGGCCGACAAGATTGGCGGCAACACCTGGGTCGTCAAGTGCCAGGTCCACGCCGGTGGCCGCGGCAAGGCGGGCGGCGTCAAGCTGGCCAAGAGCAAGGACGAGATCCGCGCCTTCGCCCAGAACTGGCTCGGCAAGAATCTGGTGACCTATCAGACTGACGCCAACGGTCAGCCGGTTACCAAGATCCTGGTGGAGTCCTGCACCGACATCGCCAAGGAACTGTACCTGGGCGCCGTGGTCGACCGTGGCTCTCGCCGCGTGGTCTTCATGGCTTCCACCGAAGGTGGCGTGGAGATTGAGAAAGTCGCCCACGAAACCCCGGAACTCATTCACAAGGCTGCCATCGATCCCCTGGTAGGCCCGCAGCCTTATCAGGCCCGCGAGCTGGCCTTCAAGCTGGGTCTGGTCGGCGATCAGATCAAGCAGTTCACCAAGATCTTCATGGGCCTGGGCCAGATGTTCCTGGACTGCGACTTCGCCCTGCTGGAGATCAACCCCCTGGTCATCACCGACAAGGGCAACCTGCACTGCCTGGACGGCAAGATCAACATCGACGCCAACGCCCTGTACCGTCAGCCCAAGCTGCGCGAGATGCACGACCCGTCCCAGGATGACCCCCGCGAAGCGCACGCCGCCCAGTGGGAGCTGAACTATGTGGCGCTCGATGGCAACATCGGCTGCATGGTCAACGGCGCCGGTCTGGCCATGGGCACCATGGATATCGTCAACCTGCACGGCGGTTCACCTGCCAACTTCCTGGACGTCGGCGGCGGCGCCACCAAGGAGCGCGTGACCGAGGCCTTCAAGATCATCCTCTCCGACAGCAAGGTACAAGCCGTGCTGGTCAACATCTTTGGCGGCATCGTGCGCTGCGACATGATCGCGGAAGGCATCATCGGCGCCGTCAAAGAAGTGGGTGTGAAAGTGCCCGTGGTGGTGCGTCTGGAAGGCAACAATGCCGAACTGGGTGCCCGTAAACTGGCCGACAGCGGCCTCAATATCATCGCCGCAACGAGTCTGACTGACGCAGCTCAGCAAGTGGTAAAAGCAGCGGAGGCCAAATAATGAGCGTTCTGATCAACAAAGACACCAAGGTGATCTGCCAGGGCTTTACCGGCGGTCAGGGTACCTTCCACTCCGAACAGGCCATTGCCTACGGTACCCAGATGGTCGGCGGCGTCTCCCCGGGCAAGGGCGGCACCACTCACCTGGGTCTGCCGGTGTTCAACACCGTCCGTGATGCCGTGGAAGCCACCGGCGCCACCGCCTCCGTCATCTATGTACCGGCCCCGTTCTGCAAGGACGCCATCCTGGAAGCCATCGATGCCGGCATCAAGCTCATCGTCACCATCACCGAAGGCATCCCGACCCTGGACATGCTGGACGTCAAGGTGAAGCTGCAGGAAACCGGCGTGCGGATGATCGGCCCGAACTGCCCGGGTGTCATCACCCCGGGTGAGTGCAAGATTGGCATCATGCCCGGCCACATCCACAAGCCGGGCAAGGTGGGCATCGTCTCCCGCTCCGGCACCCTGACCTACGAAGCGGTCAAGCAGACCACGGACGAGGGCTTCGGCCAGTCTACCTGCGTCGGTATCGGTGGCGACCCCATCCCGGGCTCCAACTTCATCGACATTCTGGAGATGTTCCAGAATGACCCGCAGACCGAAGCCATCGTGATGATCGGCGAGATCGGCGGCAATGCCGAGGAAGACGCGGCTGCCTACATCAAGGCCCACGTCACCAAGCCGGTGGTCTCCTACATCGCGGGCGTCACCGCCCCGGCTGGCAAGCGCATGGGTCATGCGGGCGCCATCATCGCCGGTGGTAAAGGTACTGCCGCAGAGAAATTTGCCGCCCTGGAAGATGCTGGCGTGAAAACCGTGCGGTCGCTCGCCGATATCGGCAAGGCCCTGCGTGAAGTAACCGGCTGGTAAGTTAGCCTGTTATCTCAGATAGCAAAATGCCGCCCTTTGAGGCGGCATTTTTATTGCTAGTATTCTGAGATAAGAGTTTTCTCGATGACTGTTATATGCCAGCCTATTATTTCTGACCTGCAGTCAAGAATTGAATTCGCTCTTTGGTGAAGTCTGTTTGGCACTTGAAGATTTCAACCCTGTCTTTGACTGCTTCATCTGGGGAGTTGGCTCTACTTAGAGAACCGCAAGTATTGGCTTTGGCAATGACCCACTGCCTTTGTGAATCCATCATTGATGAACGGAATGACTTGGGAATTGCTCCCCAGATACGATTCAGCTCTTTATCCTCGGCCATATAGAGTTCCTTGGCTGCCGGTACCATTGAAGGATCGTTCTCCTTGAGGATCTCATCTTTTCTGGTTGCGATAGAGGCAGCGTTTACCAGAGTTAACATTGGAGAATAGAAGTTCGTCCCTCTGACGGAGATGTCTGTGCCATTATCTGCCAGACGTAGACTGTAAGTTCTGTCTTTCCATATTAAGTCGTTATTTCTGCTTGTCGCATCACTATGGTTCAGGAATTCGTTGTAAACCGCGGGAACCTTATCCGCAACGTCTTTGGATTTGACCCCATAGGTCCAGACACTTTTTCCCGCTTAGGGTTGTGATACCCGACTGCGCAGAAATTCCCGTGGTGAACGGTATCCCAAGGCGCTGTGCGGGTGGTGCTCGTTATAATGCTCAAACGCGATAGCCAAATTGCCTACCGCTGTTCGGCTATCCGGTTTTGGCATCATCTCGATATAGTCTCGCTTCATCGTCTTCACGAAGCTTTCCGCTATACCGTTACTCTGTGGGCTTCTCACTGCTGTCGTTCTGGGCTCCAACCCGATTTCTCGTGCAAACGCGCGGGTCTCATGGGCTCGATACGCCGAGCCATTATCAGTCAGCCACTCCACCGGTGATGCCGGCAACGAATCCCCAAAGCGACGTTCGACAGACCTCAGCATGACATCTTGCACAGTGTCACTATCGTAACCCCCAGTACTGGCCGCCCAGTCCAACGCTTCCCTATCGCAGCAATCCATGGCGAACGTGACACGTAGTTTTTCACCGTTATCGCAGCGAAACTCGAAGCCATCTGAGCACCACCGTCGATTGCTCTCCTTGACGGCAACACGCCCCTTATGTGCCTGCTGGGCCAATGGTGCAGCTGGTTTTCTTTCCAGCAGCAAGCCATGCTCGCGCATGACGCGATATACCCGCTTAGCGTTTACCACAGGTTGTTCTGTTGCCTCAGACTGACGCCGTAACAGCGCCCAGACCCGGCGATAGCCATAGGAGGGAAGCTCTGCCATCGCCTCCATGATACGGCCAAGTAAGGCTGCATCATCACGCTGGCGATGATGACGACCATCTTGCCAACCCGGTTTTCGATGAACACGAACGGATAGCTGCGCACGCGATACATTAAGAGCCTGGCTCACAGCACTTAATCGTCGTCCCCCGGCAACAAGGGCGCATGCGCAATCCATTTTTTTGCTCGACCAACCTCCACGGCTTCTTTGAGGATCTCGTTCTCCATGGTCTTCTTCCCGAGCAGACGCTGAAGCTCTCGGATCTGCTTGATGGCAGCAGCCAACTCGGAAGCAGGAACAACATCCTCACCGGCGGTGATCGCCGTGAGAGACCCTTCTTGGAATTGCTTACGCCATTTGAAAAGCTGGTTTGCGTTGACGTCGTGCAAGCGAGCAACATGAGAGACGGTCATCCCGGGCTCAAAGGTCTGCTGCACGATGGCGATCTTTTCTTGTGGAGTCCGGCGTCGACGGCGCTCGGCCCCTGGTAACACTTCGACCATCTTCTCGTTGTGACTAGTACTGAACATAGCTCCAAGACTACCTCTTAAGTTAAGAGGGGCGAAGTGTCTGGATCTTCAAGGGGCCAATCTAGTCTTTAAGCTCCATAGGTATTGTCATTGTGATAGTCGCGATACAGTTCAGTGAGGCATCTGTCTTGTCAACCGTTGTGACCTCTGATGCTTGAACATTAATAGCATCAAGGGTTGCCTGAAATTGGCTAAGTTGCTCGGTACTGGCGGTCTTTGCATACCTTGACTTCAGCATTGGAGATGCATCATCGCGAAGTGTCTGCACAAGAGCAGACACAGCATCCTCTCTTCCGCATTTAAATGGTGCTGACTCTTCTTTTACATCGAAAAACCCAGCAAAAGCGGGGCTTGATGCACTGACTCCGATTATTACTGCCATTACTTTAAAGTTCATATCTTTTACCAAGTCAATGATGCCATGCAACGGCCTCTCGGAGGCTAAATATCCATGACAGAGAGCAAAGCGCCTAGGATATCAACTCATTCGAGGCCCGTCACCTGTCAATATTACCGGGGGAAACTCGGGAGAGGATCACCTTGGAGGAGTGTGGGGCACGCAATCTGGAGCAGCTACCCTTTGACCTCGACCTATTTTTTTACCTGTTTTGATAAGCATCTCACGAGGCAAGTATTGACATACGATCTTGGTATAAATTGTGGAAGGTGACATTTTATAAAACACTCTAGGGAGAGGTGTTGGCCCAGAGGGAATTGTCATAGGATTGATTAGTGATATTTTCATTGCCTCTGCCAGACAATATGACTCCGAATAGATAGTGGATCTCCCTTATGGAAATTATGTACATGCTGAATCACTTGTTTGGAAGAAAAAAGGAAGCATCACCTCCTGACATGAAAGATATTTTCAGGGGAACTGGATGCCTCAAAGTGCCAGAAAGTGCGTACAGCGGGTACCCAATGCCACTACCACCAGAGCCTTCAATCGAGGCTTATCTTATTCGTTTCCTTGTTTCAGAGGATAGTCTGGCGATATTTTTCCAAGCTCTTGCCCAAACAGGCTATGTAGTGAGCCCTGATTTGAACACACAGGTATTAAGTCGTTCAGGGGATCCAGTTAGCAAGAAAGTCATGCTTTTCTTGCACCCTTCTTTTGCTGGAACGACAGTCTCGTTTGCCTGTAATGACCTTGATGTGCTTGAAACTCTCCAGCAGACGAGATTAGCGCCACCTCTTCCTGCAGACTCATTCCCATGGATTGACCCCGAAGGGTTGGGCTCACTACAGGGAGACATGGAATACTGGTGGACGTATTTGTGGTTACCATTTTGGTTGTCCTTAAGCCAAGAGAGGCAGTCTGCCTTGGAGCTTGAACCTGAATGGCGTGAATTTATCGCAATGCATCAGCCACACGACACTTCTGCATCTACCGGTTGAATCGCTACCGTGCCAGTGTTGGTATGGCCTGATATCTTCAGAGCTTCATCGTTTTTGGCCCTTCTAGTTTTTGGTCGCCTTGGCATCTTTTGTCGTTTCTGGAGGACGAATGCATGGGGAGGAAGGGGGCGCCCTCGCTACTGCAGAGGAAGCAAAGCCTGCAACCTCGGTTGTGGTGACCATGTTGATGTGAATAGCAGTTTTAATGGGCCGGTTAATTGGTTAGATATCATCAAGAACAGGATCATGTAGCGTCTCTTTGGCTCTGTCGCAAACCTTGAAAAATCGGGTCATAGGGCGTATAACCACGCGCTTGTCAGTGTATTGAGTGAGCCCATTTTTATGCAGCAGAGTGAACCCGTGCAGAACGCCCCCTTTTGGCAGGTGAAGAGTCTGCAACAGATGACCATGACGGAGTGGGAGTCCCTGTGCGACGGCTGCGGCAAGTGCTGCCTGAACAAGCTGATTGACGAGGATACCGAGGAGCTGGTGTTCACCAACGTGGCCTGCAACCTGCTCAATACCAAGACCTGCCAGTGCTCCGACTACGGCAACCGCTTTAAAAAAGAGCCGGACTGCCTGCAGATCACTCACGACAAGATTGCCGAGTTCAACTGGCTGCCCTCCACCTGTGCCTATCGCCTGCTGGCGGAGGGGCAGAGTCTGCCAGAGTGGCATCCCCTTATCACCGGCAGCCGCAGCGCCATGCACCAGGCCGGCCAGTCGGTGCGCGGCAAGGTGATCCATGAGGTACATGCCGGCGATTGGGCCGACCATATCATCACCTGGGCGAGCTAAGCCTTAATCCGCCGTTTATTGCTTACTACAGGGGCAGGGGAGTGATACTCCGCTGCCCTTGTTGCTTTCTGGCGTCTTCTGGCGATGTAGCGTTGTTTCCCTCAGCCTGGCCTCTCCCAAGGGGATAGGGAAGGGATCGGGGGATGTTTTACAGCGTCCGCGACGATAACGTTTCTCTGTTCTGAGTACCTGAGTACCTGAGTACCTGAGTACCTGAGTGCCGATGAGCGCATCTGTGCATCAAGTGCGGGAGGTGGCTAATAACATCATGTCGATCAGCCAATAACATCATGCCGATCACTTTTTTTCTGCCCGCGTTTATAGCGTCTTCCTTTTACTCCGCCTGATCGGCATCGGTCAAGTTGGCGCCCTGTTTTCTCATCGATTCTCCCGTTAAGGTCACGCGCACCGCTCTGTGGATCAGTCGGTCCAAGATCGCCTCGGCGAAGGTTGCCTCTCCGATCATCCCGTACCACTTCTCCACCGGCAATTGGCTCGCCACTATCGTTGAGACGTTGCCGTAGCGGGTATCGATGATCTCCAGCAGGTTGCTGCGTTCGCTCGCGTCCAGCATCTCCATGCCCCAGTCATCCAGGATCAGTACCCCTATGTTGCTTACCCGCTCCAGCAGTTTCGGATAGCTGCCATCCGCTTGGGCCAGTCGCATCTCTTCAAGTAGGGTTTTCAGCCGGTAATACCGCACGCCCACTCCTTGCCGGATAAAGTAACGGCCCAGGGCACACGCCAGGTAACTCTTGCCACAGCCTGCCGCGCCCGTTAGCAGCAGGTTTTGTTGATGACTCAGCCAGTGTCCTTCCAGCAGTTGGCGGATCTGCGCTTTGCTCACGCCTCGACCCGCCCGATAGTCGAGCTGCTCCACCTGTCCGGCTAGCCGGAACCGGGCTTGCTTCTCCAGGCGGTTGGTTTTCCTCTGCTCCCGCTGCACCAGCTCATGGCTCAGTAATAGTTGCAGCCGCTCTTCAAAACCCATATCCAGGTACAGCATGCTCTGGGCCTGCTGCTGGTTCAGAGCCTGTTTCATGCCGCTCAAGTGCAGGCGGCTTAGTTGTTCATCGAGGTGTAATTGCATCGGCTTCTCCTGATCCGTGGGGTTAGTGGAAGTAGTGCTCGCCATGGACATTGTCATGACGGATGTCTTGCAGCGGATCCTGTCGCTCGTTGGCAATGAGTTGTTGCTCCTCCAGGCCATGCTTGAGCATGCTGCGGATGTTGTGCAGCCGGTTGGCGCCGGTCAGGTGCCCCCGGAGGCAGGCCGCTTCCAGCCGCTCCTTGCCATAGGTTTTGCTCTGCCCCAGCAAGGCCAGGCAAGGGCGCACCGCTTGCGTCGAATGCTCTGCCTGCCGGATAAAGCCATCCACCCAATGCGTGGTGTAGGGGCCGATGGACGCCGCCCAGCCAAGCAGTCGCTCTGGCGACCACTCCAGCAGTGCCTGATGATGCGCGGGCATGTGTTCACGCAGGCTGCTGTGCTGGCCTTTGTGATGACTCCGCTGGTGTTCGGCCACGATCTTGCCCGCGTGGTACAGCGTGACGGTATGCTCGGCCAGATGCGCCTCCAGCCGCTTGCCCTGCAAGGCATAGGGCACTGAGTAATAGTGCTTTTCCAGATCGACGTGGTAGTCCTTACCAACCAGCACCGGCACTACTTTGGTGTAGTGATAGGGATAATCCGGCAACGGCTTGAGCGCCGGTGCATCGAGCTCGGCAAACAGTGAGGCACGGCAGCCAGGCAGCTTCTGGAAGGATTTCTGGTTGAGCCGGGTCAGCAGTTCACCCATTCGCTGATTGAGCTGGGCCAGGCTATGGAAGGTTTCATGACGCAGCACCGCCAGGATCCAGCGGGTGACGATCTGCACGCCCACCTCCGCCTTGGACTTATCCTTCGGCTTGCGGGGCCGCGCGGGCATGATCGCCGTACCGAAATGGGCCGCCAGCATCTGGTAGGTAGGGTTGAGATCCGGATCGGTATTGCGCGCCACGCTGACGGCACTCTTGAGGCAATCAGGTACCACCAATTGCGGCACACCGCCAAAGAACTCGAAAGCGCGCTTGTGGCTCATCACCCAGTCATCGAGCTGCTGGGAGCGGGTGGCCTCGGCAAAGGTGTAGTTGGAGGCCCCCAGCACGGCGACAAAGATCTGGGCCCGGTAAAGGATCTCGCCGGTATGCGGATCGACAATGGGCATGGTCTGGCCGCAGTAGTCGACAAAGAGTTTTTCGCCCGCAATATGGGTCTGCCGCATCGAGGGTTGCAGCAGCGCCGCCCACTCTTTATAGAGCCGACAGAAGTGGTTGTAGCTGTAGTGGGAGCCTGGATGGCGCTCGGCGTACTCCTGCCATAGCAGCTCGAGGGTCACGCCTTTTTGACCTGGTTTTTTGAGTTCCTGATGCAACAAGGCCCAGTTGGGAGTGGGTTTGTGCTGAGTTTTATGGACAGAGCAGGTCTTGAGAAATGCGCGCTCCAGGGAGACATCATCCCAGGACTCAGACAGGGGCCAGGTCATGATACCCAGTTGAGCCGCCCGGTTGAGGTAATAGGATACGGTGCTAGGAGAGATATGCAGGCTGAGGGCGATCTGCCGATGAGCCAGTTGAGCCTGATATTTAAGGCGAAGAATTTCTTTGAGTTTTCTCACAGTGATAGGCCTCGCAGACATGCACGTTCCTCTGTTGGAGCAGATGGGAAAGTGCGGGTTTAACGAAGCGGGGAGAAAAAGTCACCAATAACATGGATGCCGATCATGGTTTCCCATCGAGGGTAAAAAGTGATCGGCGTGGGATGTTATTGAGTGATCGGCATGGATGTTATTACGTGATCGGCATGAATGTTATTGAGCGATCGCCATGCGTGGGAATATGCAGGAGGGCAGTGGAGAGGCGTGATGGGGGCCAATGTCTGGCGGAGGGGGCGGCTCAGAGCCTGTGATTCAGGGGGCCTGTGAGGTAGGAAGCGGCTTGCACACCGGCTAACGGCCATAAAAAAACCGGCGCCTTGGCGCCGGTTTTTGTTCACCGAGACTCTATTACAGAGAAGCGGTGAAGGTACGGGTGATGACGTCTTGCTGTTGCTCCTTGGTCAAGGAGTTGAAGCGAACGGCATAACCGGATACGCGGATGGTCAACTGCGGATATTTCTCCGGGTTTTCCATGGCGTCCAGCAGCATTTCACGGTTCATCACGTTGACGTTCAGGTGCTGACCACCTTCCAGGTTGGCTTCGTGGTGGAAGTAACCATCCATCAGGCCGGCCAGGTTGGCTTTCTGGGCTTCCATGTCTTTACCCAGCGCGTTCGGCACGATGGAGAAGGTATAGGAGATACCATCTTTGGCGTAAGCGAACGGCAGCTTGGCAACGGAAGTCAGGGAAGCAACGGCACCCTTCTGGTCACGACCGTGCATCGGGTTGGCACCCGGGCCGAACGGCGCACCGGCACGACGGCCATCCGGGGTGTTACCGGTCTTCTTGCCGTACACCACGTTGGAGGTGATGGTCAGCACGGACTGGGTAGCCACGGCACCACGGTAGGTGTTCAGCTTCTGAATCTTCTTCATGAAGCGCTCGACCAGGTCGCAGGCGATGTCATCGACGCGAGCGTCGTTGTTGCCGAACTGCGGGTACTCGCCTTCGATTTCGAAGTCGATGGAGACGCCATCGGCATCACGTACCGGCTTGACCTTGGCGTACTTGATGGCAGACAGGGAGTCAGCGGCTACGGACAGACCGGCGATACCACAGGCCATGGTGCGATAGACGTCACGGTCGTGCAGCGCCATCAGGGAGGCTTCGTAGCTGTACTTGTCGTGCATGTAGTGGATGATGTTCAGGGCGGCGACATACTGCTTGGCCAGCCAGTCCATGAAGTGATCCAGTCTGTCCATCACGTCGTTGTAATCGAGGTACTCGGAGGTGACCATTTCGGTCTTCGGACCGACCTGGATCTTGAGCTTCTCGTCCATACCGCCGTTGATTGCATACAGCATGGTCTTGGCCAGGTTGGCACGGGCACCGAAGAACTGCATCTGTTTGCCGACGATCATCGGGGACACACAGCAAGCGATGGCGTAGTCATCGTTGTTGAAGTCCGGACGCATCAGGTCGTCGTTCTCGTACTGAACGGAAGAGGTCTCGATGGATACCTTGGCGCAGTACTTCTTGAAACCGACCGGCAGCTTCTCGGACCACAGGATGGTCAGGTTCGGCTCAGGGGACGGGCCCATGGTGTACAGGGTGTTCAGCATACGGAAGCTGTTCTTGGTGACCAGGGTACGGCCGTCAACGCCCATACCGGCCAGGGTCTCGGTAGCCCACATCGGGTCGCCGGAGAACAGTGAATCGTATTCCGGGGTACGCAGGAAGCGAACCATACGCAGCTTCATGACCATGTGGTCCATCAGCTCCTGGGCTTCTTGCTCGGTGATCAGGCCTTTTTGCAGGTCACGCTCGATGTAGATATCCAGGAAGCTGGAGGTACGACCGAAGGACATGGCGGCGCCGTTCTGGGACTTGACCGCCGCTAGGTAGGCGAAGTAGGTCCACTGTACGGCTTCTTTGGCGGTCTTGGCCGGTACGGAGATGTCGCAGCCATATTTGGCAGCCATCACTTTCATCTGGGCCAGGGCACGGTGCTGCTCGGAGATCTCTTCGCGCAGACGGATGGTGGCTTCCAGGTTGACACCGTTTTCCAGGTCAGCCTGCAGGGACTTGAACTGAGCCAGTTTGTCGGCCATCAGGAAGTCGATACCGTACAGGGCAACACGACGGTAGTCACCGATGATACGGCCACGGCCGTAGGCATCCGGCAGACCGGTGATGACGCCGGACTTGCGGCAGTTCAGGATGTCTTTGGTGTAGACGTCGAACACGCCCTGGTTGTGAGTCTTGCGGTACTCGGTGAAGATCTTCTCGACCATGGGGTCAAGCTGACGACCGTACACTTCGCAAGAGGTCTTGACCATCTTGATACCGCCGTTGGCGATGATGGCGCGCTTGAGCGGCTTGTCGGTCTGCAGACCAACGATTTGCTCCAGGCTCTGGTCGATATAGCCGGCATCGTGAGCGGTAATGGTGGAGGGCAGGTCGGTATCAAAATCGACCGGCGCGTGAGTGCGGTTCTCGATCTTGATGCCTTCCATGACCTTGTCCCACAGCTTGGTGGTGGCTTCGGTCGCGCCAGCCAGGAAGGACTCGTCACCTTCATACGGGGTGTAGTTCTTCTGGATGAAGTCACGGGTGTTGACAGAGGTCTGCCATTCACCGGCTGCGAAGCCTTCCCATGCTTTTTGGAACTGTTCGTTAAGTTCTGCCATTTTCATTACCTCTCAAGGTATTTATGTGTCTGCCGCCATCCTTAATGATGGCGACGGAAGATAAACCAGTAAGTCAGCCCAACCATGACGCCACCACCAATGATATTACCGATGGTGACAGGGATGAGGTTGTGCAGGACGAAGTTGGACACGGTCAGGTCGGCAAAGGTCGCCGGATCCTGGCCGATGGCCTGCCAGAATTCCGGGCTCGCGACGCTGTGGATGGCGATACCGACCGGGATCATAAACATGTTTGCAATACTGTGCTCAAAACCGGAGGCCACGAACATGGCGACGGGAAGCAGCATCACCATCACCTTGTCGGTGGCGCTGCGGGCGCCGAAGGCCATCCACACGGCGAGACACACCATGAGGTTGCAGAGGATGCCAAGGGCCACGGCCTCGAAGAAGGTGTGATGGATCTTGTGCTGGGCCACTTTCATGGCGTTCAGCCCCCACTGACCATCCGCTGCCGTGTATTCCGCCGACATGATGATGAGGCCGACGATGATGAGACCGCCGATGAGGTTGCCGAAGTAGACCAGTCCCCAGTTCTTGAGCAACTGGGCCCAGCTGATGCGATTCGCCGCCTTGGCTACCAGGGTGAGGGTAGTGGAGGTGAACAGTTCGGCGCCGAGCAGGACGCAGAGGATGAGACCGAGGGAGAAGCAGATGCCGCCCACCAGCTTGGACATGCCCCAGGCCATGCCGCTTGAGCCCGTGGTGACGGTGATATAGAAGACGAAGGCGATGGCGATGAAGGCGCCAGCGGTGATGGCCAGGGGAATGACCTTGTATGCGGGCTTGGTGGCCTTGGCATAGGTAATGTCTTCGGCCAGGGCGGCGATGGCTTCGGGCTTCAGACAATCAAAGGGAGATTCTGCTTTCAATTCTCAGTACCTGCATATTTTGCCTGTGGAAATCATAACAAAGGGGCTGATCCCCAAAATTGACTCCGATCAAGAATTACAGATTGTGAATGTAATTTTACTACAGGATTTTTCGCCATCCGGAAGCGTTTCTTTACACCAGGTTTCAGGTGAAACAGAAATGAGTCTGTTATTAATTTTATGATTTTTAAGAACTTATAAAGGACACCCTTAAAAAAGTACCGGCCAGGCACCTTTGCGGCCGCACTGCACCATGAGTGCCAAATTAACAACCCCCTAAGAGGTATTTTTTGTCTTTTATTTCATCTTTGTGGCACGGCCAGCCAAAGCGTAGACCATAAAACAGAAGGGGCCATAAGGCCCCTTCGTCACGCTAGCATATCAGTTCCAGGTATGGATTCGTTTGGCTTTTTGCAATTTCTCGTAAGCGGCCAGCAGTTTCTGGTGCAGCGGGAACTGGGAGAGGGAGAGATCGGCGGCTTCCAGACCGTGGAAGCGCGCCTCGCCGCGGGCGTTGGCCCACGCCTGTGCCAGGGTCTCTTCCCCGAACATGCGGGCGAACACCGGGCGGTACTGCTCGGGGTCGCGATCCTCGTCGAGGAAAAGCTCGACGCAGGCGCGCAGGGCGCGGTAGTAAGCGGCGCGATCCGCCGGGAACACCGACTGGTTGAACTCCATGGTCCAGTCGATGAGGTCGAGGGCGCTCTCCAGGTCGCCAGCGGCCAGCGCCAGCATGGCTTTGAGCTCACCGACGCGCAGGGTGTGCAGGGCAGTGCCCTTGGCGGCGGCGATGCCGAGCAGCTCGCGCACCCGGGTCCGCTCGTCGTGCCCCTCTTCATCCAGCTGGTCGAACAGGGCCATGTACTGCTCTGCGTCCCACTCGAGCGCCGGCAGCGCCAGGATGGTCTCCCGCAGGTGGGCCCCCATGGTGTTGTTGGCCAGCAGCAGATCTTCCACCGGATAGATGTCGGACATGCCGGGCACCAGGATACGGCAGGCGTAGACACCCAGGTGCTCGTAGTCGGCGATGTAGACCGGCTGCTCCAGCTCGTGGAAGATGCCGATCAGGTGGTCGAACTCCTCTTGCGAGGTGCCACGGAAGTCCCAGTCGGCAAACTCGAAGTCGGACTCTTCCTTGAACAGATCCCAGCTGATGAGGCCGGAGGAGTCGATGAAGTGGGTCTCCAGGTTGTGGTGATCCGCCACCTGCTCGTTGTCAAACGACGGCGGCACGAAGACGTCCAGATCCTTGAGACTGCGCCCTTGCAGCAGTTCGGTGACGGTGCGCTCGAAGGCGACCTCGAAGCGCGGGTGGGCGCCGAAGGAGGCAAAGCAGGTGCCGTTGCTCGGGTTGAGCAGCACCACGCAGATGACCGGATAACGGCCGCCGAGGGAGGCATCGAAGCTGTAGATGGGGAAGCCTTCGGCCTCCAGTGCATCGATGGACGCCTTGATGCCGGGGTAACGGGCGATGACCTCGCCCGGGATCTGGGGCAGGCTGATGGCCTCGGCGATGATCTTGTTCTTCACGTGGCGCTCGAACACCTCCGACAACCCCTGGGTGCGGGCCTCGGTGCGGGTGTTGCCGGCGCTCATGCCGTTGGAAACATACAGGTTGCCGACGATGTTCATCGGGATATAGACGGTCTGGTGGTCGGACTGGCGCTCGAAGGGCAGGGCGACGATGCCGCGCTCCTCGTTGCCGGATTGCAGGTCCACCAGCATGTCGGCGGTCACTTCACCGTCCGGGTTGTAGAACTTGCGGGTGAAGCTGTCGAGCAGACCGGCGGGCAGCTGATCCCCCTCGATGGGGAACCACTTCTCGTTCGGGTAGTGGACGAAGTCGCCATTGGCGACCTGCTCGCCCAGGTAGAAGTCGGCGAAGAAGTAGTTGGTGGAGAGACGCTCGAAATACTCGCCAAGGGCGGAGGCGAGGGCCGCCTTCTTGCTGGCACCCTTGCCGTTGGTGAAGCAGAGGGCGCACTCCTTGTCCCGGATGTGCACGGACCAGACGTTGGGCACGGGGTTGAGCCAGGAGGCCTCTTCGATATCAAACCCCAGGGCTTGCAGCTTGGTCTGGAAGCGTTCGATGGAGTCTTCCAGCGCTGCGTCCTTGCCGGGAATAAAAGTGTGGTCGGTCATCACAATGTCCTGATTTTATGGGCTCATGTTTGGACGCAGATAATAGCATGAGTGACGGGGAAAGCGGCCAGGGCAATGGTGTGGGCTTGCCCAGGCCTGCATTGGATGGGCGGGGTGTGGTAGTGGGACCGGGCGGTGCGCTGCGGGGCGGCGATTTTTCATGGGAAAGAGGGTTGGGTCATCAGTTTTACTTAACATAATTAAGATAAAGTAAATTTTATTATGACCCTGTGCCCTTCATCATGGCGCCAACCGTTGGCGGGGGAAGGAAAAGAGGGGAGCGCCCGTGCCCGTTCCCCCCCGTCTTGATGAACCTTGACCAGGAGTGCTGAATGTTCCCGATGATCCCCCGTATAGACCCCGAGATAGCCAGGTTGGCGCCGGGCTTTTGTGCCCTCAGCATCGTAGTGGAAGCCGCCCCCGTGATTGACACTCTGGTGGGGGAGCGGGCCCTGGCCCGGGCATGTGCGGCCCTTGGCACCGACGAGGCCCCCTGGGCCCTTGAACATCTGGCCGCCTGGGATCAGGTGTTCAAGGGGTTTGGCGCCAAGCCTGCCCGCACGCCCTGCTCGGCCCAGGCACTGCGCAAGCGGGTGCTGCGCGATGGCGTCTTGCCCGCCATCGATCCCGTGGTCGATCTCTACAACGCCATCAGCATCGAGTATGCCATTCCCGTGGGCGGGGAGGATCTGGCGGCCTATGTGGGAGCGCCGCGCCTGGTGATTGCCGATGGCAGCGAATGCTTTGACACCCTCAAAGAAGGGCTGCCAATCCAGGAGGCACCGGCTCCCGGAGAGGTGGTGTGGCGGGACGATCTCGGCGTCACCTGTCGCCGCTGGAACTGGCGCCAGGGGATCCGCACTCGCCTGAGCCTCTCTTCCCTCCGGATGTGGTTCATTCTGGAGTGTCTGCCGCCGATGCCGCGCACGGCCTTGTGGGAGGCCGGTGACAGGCTGATTGCCGGTCTCACGCAGATGATGCCTGGGGCCCGCATCGAGCAGACGCTGGTGGAGTGATTGAAGGCGCAAACGAACGGGATATAAAGGAGGCGCTCCATGCTCGACGGGCGGCCATGGGGCGGATCTTGCTCGCCATGCCACGTCTGTGCCGCCCGCCTTTCCCCACCGCCTGCGAACACATCAGCAAGCAGAGGAACACCGCAACACGCCGGGCTGACATCGCCCCCTGGAACTTGCCACGTCGGGGCCGGTGTACCCGGCCCTTTCAGCGCGCCTAACCGATGAACTTCAACCCCAGAATGCCGATGATGATGAGCAGCAGGCAGAGCACCCGGGCCAGGGTGGCCGGTTCGTTGAACAGCCAGATCCCCATCAGCACGGTGCCGACCGCGCCGATGCCGGTCCAGACCGCATAGGCGGTGCCAAGGGGCAGCTGTTTGACCGCGATGGCGAGCAGCAGCACGCTCACGGCCATGGCGATCAGGGTCAGCAGGGTGGGGAAGGGACGGCTGAAACCGTCGGTGTATTTGAGGCCGATGGCCCAGGCGACCTCGAACAGGCCGGCCAACAGCAATAGCAACCAGGACATGAGGCAGATTCCGCAGGAAGCAGGGTCGTCCCTGCGTATCAGGAGGCCTCGGGGCCGTCCCCGAGGGGCAGCGGGGCTGCCGGTCGGTCTCAATGATGCCCCAACTGGAGGCAGGATGCCAACCGGCTGCCCGCAGATCGGCCAGGCCGACGGATATTGCAGCGAATGGCACAGAATATTGCGCAATTCGACTTGCGCCCGCCGTCACAATCCGTAATGTGGACAGACGCATTTTTTGCAACTCATATATTGTGAATCCCTTGTAAACGGCTGGCGCCAAGGCAGGGGTCACGGGTACCACACACGATTTCTATAAGCAGCTATCCAGGGTAGGACATTATGAAAAAAGTAGGTTTGGTCGGTTGGCGTGGCATGGTGGGTTCGGTGTTGATGAGCCGGATGCAGGAAGAGAAGGATTTTGCCCGCATTCAACCCACCTTCTTCACCACCTCCCAGGCCGGTGAGGCCGCCCCCAATTTTGGCGTCGATGCCGGCACCCTGCAGGACGCCTTCGATCTCGAGGCGCTGGCCGCGCAGGACGTCATCATCACCGCCCAGGGCGGCGACTACACCAAGGATGTCTATCCGCGCCTGAAAGCCGCCGGCTGGCAGGGCTACTGGATTGATGCCGCCTCCTCCCTGCGCATGGAGAAGGACGCCGTTATCATCCTGGATCCGGTCAACGGCGACGTCATTGAAGATGCCCTGAACAACGGCATCAAGACTTTCGTTGGCGGCAACTGCACCGTCAGCCTGATGCTGCTGGCCCTGGGTGGCCTGTTCAAGGCCGATCTGGTGGAGTGGGTGAGCGTGGCCACCTATCAGGCGGCCTCCGGTGGTGGTGCCCGCCATATGCGCGAGCTGGTCACCCAGATGGGCATGCTGCGGGATGAAGTGGCGGTGGAGCTGGCGGATCCCGCCTCCGCCATCCTCGACATCGAGCGCAAGATCACCGAGAAGACCCGCTCCGGCACCCTGCCGGTGGACAATTTCGGTGTGCCGCTGGCCGGTGGCCTCATTCCCTGGATCGACACCAAGCTCGACAACGGCCAGAGCCGCGAAGAGTGGAAGGGTCAGGCTGAGACCAACAAGATCCTCGGCATCGACGGTGCAGCCATCCCGGTGGATGGTCTGTGCGTGAGGATCGGCGCCCTGCGCTGCCACAGCCAGGCCTTCACCATCAAGTTGAAAAAAGATGTGCCCCTCGCGGAGATCGAAGCTCTGCTGGCCGCCCACAACGACTGGGTTAAGGTGATCCCCAACGATCGCGACATCACCGCCCGCGAGCTGACCCCGGCTGCCGTCACCGGCACCCTCAGCATCCCGGTCGGTCGTCTGCGCAAGCTCAACATGGGCCCGGAATACCTGGCCGCCTTTACCGTGGGTGACCAGTTGCTGTGGGGCGCCGCCGAGCCGCTGCGTCGCATGCTCAACATCCTGCTGGCCCGCTGAGGTAGCTGCAGCAGGGAACAAGGAAGGCCTGGCCTTTCTTGTTCCCCTCTTCGTGCCTGTCCATAAAAAAGCGGCATCCCTTGGGATGCCGCTTTTTAATTTATCCAGTTTGACTCTTAGATGTTCTGTGCTTCGTTTGGCACGATGACAGAGGCATGATTTCCTTTCGGCCCCTGCTGCAGTTCAAAGTTGACTGCCTGACCTGCTTTCAAGGTCTTGTAACCTTCCATTTGAATCGTGGAGTAGTGAGCGAAGATGTCTTCACCACCGCCTTCCGGACAGATAAACCCAAATCCTTTTGCGTTGTTGAACCACTTGACTGTTCCGGTTGCCATACATCTACATCCTTTTATTGATTACCCTGAAGTCGTTGAGTAACCTGCGCCAGCCTTATATAACTAGGGCATGACCCCGTAGCAGACGGGCGCCGATTAGCAAGTAACCAATCTAGTCCAACTTTTAAGCGAGTCAAGAAGTTGTTAACAACCGATGTGATCTGGTTAACAAGTCTATTGACAATCTTGAGCGACACGGTAGTAATCTAGAGGTACCAAAGCGCAACTATGAGCAAGCAGAAAGAACTCTTTGCTAATGAAGAGATTGCAGAGGCAGAGAAAACGAAGCTGCAACCGCCACCCATGTACAAGGTCGTCCTGAACAACGACGACTACACACCGATGGAGTTCGTGGTGGAGGTGCTGCAAAGGTTCTTTGGTATGGATCTGGAGAAGGCCACTCAGGTGATGCTGAGCGTGCATTATAGTGGTAAGGGAGTCTGCGGCACATTTACCGCCGAGATTGCCGAGACCAAAGTGGTCCAGGTCAACACCTATTCACGTAACAACGAACATCCACTGCTATGTACCATGGAAAAGGCTTGAATCTGATGACTTGATGGCGATAACGACACCGCATTGTTGCTGTACTGAGGGGAGGTGCCTATGTTGAACAAAGATCTAGAAAAGACGCTGAACGAGGCTTTTAAACTGGCCCGTGACGAGCGCCACGAATTCATGACCGTCGAGCACCTGTTGTTGGCCCTGCTGGATAACAGCTCAGCCCATGAGGCGCTGAGTTCATGTGGTGCGGATGTGGAACAGATGCGCAAAGAGATCCGCGCCTTCATCAATCAAACGACCCCGCTCATCCCCCGTGACGACGAAGACAGGGAAACCCAGCCGACGCTGGGCTTCCAGCGCGTGCTGCAACGTGCCGTCTTCCATGTCCAGTCGTCCGGCAATACCGAGGTGAGCGGTGCCAATGTCCTGGTTGCCATCTTCAGCGAACAAGAGTCCCAGGCCGCCTACTTCCTGAAAAAAGCCGAAATAAGCCGCCTGGATGTGGTGAACTTCCTGTCCCACGGGGTGCGCAAGGACAACAAGCCCGAGAGTGGTGGCAACAATGCGGAATCTGATGACGAGGTATCCTCTGCCCAGATAGAAAGCTTTGCCACCAACCTCAACCAGCTGGTGCTGGAGGGGCGCATCGATCCGCTCATCGGCCGTGATCAGGAGCTCAATCGCACCATTCAGGTATTGTGCCGCCGCCGCAAGAACAACCCCTTGCTGGTCGGGGAAGCCGGCGTGGGCAAGACCGCCATCGCCGAAGGGCTTGCCTACCGTATCGTCAAGGGGGATGTGCCCGAGGTGATTGCGGGTAGCACCATCTACTCCCTGGACATGGGCTCCCTGCTGGCGGGCACCAAGTATCGTGGTGACTTCGAGAAGCGCCTCAAGGTGCTGCTCAAGCAGATCGAACGTCAGGAGGGGGCCATCCTCTTCATCGACGAGATCCACACCATCATTGGCGCTGGTGCGGCTTCCGGTGGGCAGCTGGATGCGGCCAACCTCATCAAGCCGCTGCTCTCCAATGGTTTGCTGCGCTGCGTGGGCTCCACCACCTACCAAGAATATGCCCAGATCTTCGAGAAGGACAGGGCCCTTGCTCGCCGCTTCCAGAAGATCGACATCGTCGAACCCACAGTAGACGACACCACTCGCATTCTGATGGGACTCAAGAGCCGTTATGAGTCTCACCATGGCGTGCGTTACACCGTCAAGGCGATCCGGGCGGCGGTGGAGCTTTCCGCCAAGTACATCAATGATCGCCATCTGCCTGACAAGGCCATCGACGTCATCGACGAAGCGGGGGCAGGGCAACGCCTCTTGCCCGTCAGCAAGCGCAAGAAGGTGATCAATGTGCCGGAAATCGAAGCCATTGTTGCCAAGATTGCCCGTATTCCCGAGAAATCTGTCTCCTCCTCCGACAAGGAAGTGCTGAAGAATCTGGAGCGTAATCTCAAGATGGTGGTGTTCGGGCAGGACAAGGCCATCGAGGTGCTGACCGATGCCATTCGGTTGTCACGTTCAGGGCTTGGCAACGAACGCCGACCTGTGGGCTGCTTCCTGTTTGCCGGCCCGACCGGGGTGGGCAAGACCGAAGTGACCCAGCAACTTGGCAAGGCGCTCGGGGTCGAGGTATTGCGATTTGACATGTCGGAATACATGGAACGCCATACTGTGTCCCGGTTGATAGGGGCTCCTCCCGGTTACGTGGGATTCGAGCAGGGAGGGCTGTTGACCGACTCCGTCCTCAAGCATCCGCACTCCGTCGTGCTGCTTGACGAGATCGAGAAGGCGCACCCGGATGTCTTCAACTTGCTGCTGCAGGTGATGGACAACGGTACCCTGACGGACAACAACGGGCGCAAGGCAGATTTTCGCAATGTGATCCTGGTGATGACCACCAACGCAGGGGTTCAGGAAACCCAGCGCAAGTCCATCGGCTTCCAGCAGCAGGACATGAGCCACGATGCCATGGCGGTGATCAACAAGACGTTCAGTCCGGAGTTCCGCAATCGGCTCGATCACACCATCTGGTTCAACCATCTCGACATGGGAGTGATCCATCAGGTGGTCGACAAGTTCATCGTCGAGCTGCAGGTTCAGCTGGATGCCAAGGGCGTTTCACTGGAGGTGTCTGAAGAAGCGCGCCACTGGTTGGCAGAGAAAGGGTATGACAGGGCAATGGGAGCAAGACCCATGGGCCGGGTCATTCAGGAGCACCTCAAGAAGCCCCTGGCCAACGAGATCCTGTTCGGTTCCCTGGTCGATGGCGGCATTGTGAAGGTCGAGCTGGTGAACAACAGCCTCAGCTTTGATTTTCAGGTCAACGTTGAAGCTGTCTCTCACTGACTGTGAGCAAGGCCGGAAATGACAAAAAACCCCAACCGAGAGGCTGGGGTTTTTTGCTGAATTCCTGGCTTAGCGAGAGCGGAAAACAATACGTCCCTTGGAGAGATCGTACGGAGTCAGAGCCACCGTTACTTTGTCCCCAGTCAGGATACGGATGTAGTTTTTGCGCATCTTGCCGGAAATATGAGCGATAACCACGTGACCATTTTCCAGTTCCACACGGAACATGGTATTGGGCAAGGTTTCGAGAATGGTACCCTGCATCTCAATACTGTCTTCTTTAGCCATTGAATCCTCTTGATAAGCCACAACAAAAAACCGCTGGATCATGCCGGATTTAAGGCTATGTGTAAAGTTTACTCGGGCTTGGTGTCGATTTTTTTCCATTCGCCCTGTACCAGCAGCTCATGGGGCAGGTATTGGCGCTTGTAATTCATCTTGCGGCACTCCTCCACCAGATACCCCAGATAGAGCCACTGACGACCGGTACGTCTGGCCAGTTCCAACTGGCTCAGGATGGCGAAGGTGCCGAGCGACCGGTCGGCATAGTCGGGGTCGAAGAAGGTGTACATGGCGCTCAGAGAGTGGGGAAGCAGGTCCGTGGTGGCCACGCCGATGAGGCGTCCCTCCTTGCGTATCTCCAGATAAAGGGGGGGCATCCAGTCGCAGTGCAGGAACCCCTTGTATTGGGTCCGGCTCGGAGGATACATGCTGCCATCCCGATGACGCTCACGGATATAGCGTTCATAGAGCTGGTAATACTCGGGCTTGTCGTCATAGCTCAGCACGAGTTCGAGATCCCGGTTCAACTGGCGGATGCGTTTCTGCCCACGGCTCGGGATGAAGCGTTCACTGTGTATGCGCAAGGATTGGCAGGCGCTGCAGGCGGGGCAGTGAGGACGATAGATGTCGTTGCCACTGCGCCGGAATCCTGCCGTCAGCAGCCGTTCGTACCCGGTGGCGTTGAGCAATTCATGGTCCATCAAGACCAGCAACTGCTCCTGCTCGTGACCGAGGTAGCTGCACGGGTGCCTGGGGGTCAGCCCGACCTTGAGGATCACTTCTTCACTCATAGGCTGATTCTCCTCGGTTGCCAGCATCCCTCTTGCAACGGTTGCCGGGTGAGGGTGGCCAGGGTGGTCAGAAAGCGCTGCCTTGGCCACTCCTGGACGCCCAGCGTGGCCAGAAAGTCGTTTTGCATCTGGCAGTCGATGAGGGCACCGCCATGCCCTGCAAAGTGGCGACAGAGGGCCACCATGGCCAGTTTGGCGCCATTGTCGATGCGGCTGAACATGGATTCACCACAAAAGAGTCGGCCCAGGGAGAGGCCATAGAGGCCTGCCTGCAACTGATCATCCTGCCAGATCTCGATGGAGTGGGCATGACCGAGGCGATGAAGGCGCCGATAGGCGTCGATCATGGGGGCACTTATCCAGGTGCCGCTGGCGGTGCGACGGGGGGCGGCGCAGGCTGCAATGACGTCATCAAAGGCGCGATTGATGTAAATCTCGAAGGGGGTGCGGCGCAAACACTTCTGCAGGCTGCGGCCGATGTGGAGTTCCTCGGGCACGATGACTCCCCTGGGGTCCGGTGACCACCACAGCAGTGGCTGATGGGGTTCATTCCACGGAAAGATCCCGCTGTGGTAAGCTGCCAGCAATCGAGCGGGAGAGAGATCTCCCCCAATCGCGAGCAGCCCGTTGGGCTCTTCCAGCGCATGGCTGGGGGAGGGAAACCAGCACAGCTCATCATCCAGTTCGGTAAGATAGCGAGACATAAGGCAGAGGTTCATAGATGAAGGCCATTATCCTGATAGTATCCAGCTTGCTTGGCTTTGTCACGGCGCCGGCCTGGAGTGCGGTGTATGAACGCAACACGGCGCGTCCGGTGGAGCAGGTGGTCTTCGGCCAGGTGGATGCGGTGCGCAACATCACCCAGCGCCAGATGGTGGAATCGGAGCATTCCGGCTGGAAAACTCTGGGAGGGGCCGTGCTTGGCGGGCTGCTCGGCAACCAGTTTGGCGGTGGGCACGGGCGGGAAATTGCCACTGCGGTCGGAGCGCTGGCGGGAGCGGCGGCGGTGCAGCAGTTTCAGTCAGGGGGCAGCGTGGTGGAGAACAAGTTGGTGGAGCTGCTGATCCGCAACGAGCAGAACGGGCTCATCAACGTGATCCAGGATTACGATCCGGCCATGGTCTTTGCGCAGGGCGACAAGGTGCGCATCCTCTATTTCAGCGATGGGGTGCGGGTCGACAAGACCTATTGAACGGTGAAGAAGGGATTGACCCGGCGGCCGCCACACAAGGGGCGCCGGGCGGTACTACACGGAGTGCCTCTGCTGATGCTTGCTCAGACGTCCTGACAGACTATCTTGTCTCGCCCGGTATTCTTTGCCTGATACAACTGGCGATCTGCCTCGCTCAGCGCCTCGTCCATGGAGAGCCGCCCGACATTGATGACGCCGAAACTGGCGCGTACAAAGAGCGATATCTCCCGGGACAGCGGTTGCTGGCGCATTTGCAGACGAAGCCCTTCCAGCCGCTTGAGCAGCACGGGAACGGGGCAGTGGGGCACCATCAGGGCAAATTCTTCACCACCGAATCGGGCTATCATGGCATCCGGGAAGAACTGGGTGAGCAGCCTGGCCAGGTGACAGAGCAGCTGATCGCCGATGGCGTGCCCCCAGTGATCATTGACCTGCTTGAAGTGATCCACATCGAGCACGCACAGGGAGAGCTGCGCCTGATGGCGCTGATGCTCCTCGAACCACTTTTGACCCTCGTTGAACCAGTAGCGTCTGTTGTAAAGCCCGGTCAGGTAGTCTCGGTTGGCCGATTCCTGGATGTTGTTGAACTGCTCAAGGGCCTCCAGGTTGTGGCTGACCCGGCACTGCAGCTCCTCGGGTTCAAAGGGCTGATTGAGAAAATCATTCGCCCCTTGCTTGAGGTAGCGTGCCGAGAGGCCGTGCTTGTCCGATACCGAGATGCCGATGATGGCGAGCTGCTGCTTGCTGTAGCGCTCGCGCAGCATTCGCACCAGGCTGATGCCATCGATCTCCGGCATGTAGTAGTCCACCAGCATCAGGCGAATGGCGGGGTGCTGCTCGAGCTGCGCCAGCGCATCGCGGGCAGAATTGGCCTCGTGCACCTGCAACAACTGCTTGCGCAACTGGGCCGCGGTACGGTGACGGGAGGTGCGTGAATCGTCGACCACCAAGACTTCGATGGCTTGGTTGAGGTAGAGGCGGTGCACCATACCGACGGCATATTGCAGGGAGTGACGTGAATCCTTCATCACGTAGTCCAGCACCCCGGCCTCCAGCCAGGCTTCCCGCTTCTCTTCGCTGATGTCGGCCGTCAGGATCACCACCGGCAGCCCACGCTCCCTCAGTACGTTGACAGCCTCTCCGCCGGGGGCGTCCGGCAGGGTGAGATCCACCAGGGCGACCACATAATCTTCCCCATGGCAATCGCGAGCCCCTTCAAGGGTATCGAACGCGTCGATTTCCAGCCCGGTCTGCTGCGCAATGGCCTGGGTCAGCATGCGGCGTACCGTCAGGCTGTCTTCCACTATCATTATTTTTCGTTTCATCCTGCTCCTTGCAATAAAAAAGGGCATGCCAACTGGCATGCCCTTTATATCCTTCCGATTATTGTGCGTCCAGATATCGCTCAGCATCGAGGGCGGCCATGCAGCCGGTCCCTGCGGAGGTGATCGCCTGGCGGTAGACGTGGTCGGCCACGTCGCCGGCGGCGAACACGCCCGGGATGCTGGTCTGGGTTGCGAACCCTTCCAGTCCGCCACGCACTTTCAGATAGCCGTTTTCCATCGCCAGCTGCCCTTCGAAGATCTGGGTGTTGGGCTGGTGACCGATGGCGATGAAGACCCCCATCAGCGGCAGCTCGGAGGTGGTGTCATCCCGGGTGCTGCGCAGGCGCACGCCGGTGACGCCCATGTCGTCACCCAGTACTTCGTCCAGGGTCTGATGGGTGTGCAGGACGATATTGCCGCTCTCGACCTTGTCGTTGAGGCGCTTGATCAGGATCTTCTCGGCTCGGAACTCGTCGCGGCGATGGATGAGGTGCACCTTTTTGGCGATGTTGGCCAGATAGAGTGCCTCTTCCACGGCGGTGTTGCCGCCGCCGACCACTGCAACTTCCTGATTGCGGTAGAAGAAGCCGTCACAGGTGGCGCAGGCGGAGACGCCGCGGCCCTTGAAAGCCTCTTCGGAGGGCAGACCCAGATATTTGGCGGAGGCACCGGTGGCGAGGATCAGCGCATCGCAGGTGTATTCACCGTTGTCCCCCTTGAGGCGGAAGGGACGCTCGGTCAGCGTCACTTCATTGATGTGATCAAAGAGGATGCGGGTATCGAACTTCTCTGCATGCTCTTTCATGCGCTCCATCAGGGCCGGGCCGGTCAGCCCTTCCGCGTCCCCTGGCCAGTTTTCCACTTCGGTGGTGGTGGTCAGCTGACCACCTTGCTGCATGCCGGTGATGAGCAGGGGATTGAGGTTGGCGCGAGCGGCATAGACGGCCGCAGTGTAACCTGCCGGGCCGGATCCCAGGATCAGCAGTTTGCTGTGAGTGACTTGGCTCATGATGTGATTTCCGAGACGTGATGAGTTTGCGCGATTGTAGGTAATTCGTGATCCGTGGTCAAAGGCCAGCGCATCGATTGGGGCAATCGCCAACAAGAGGGGTGAGCCGGGGATGGCAGGCATAAAAAAACCGCCCATCGCGGGCGGATTTTCACTCATCTACCTCCCTTTGCAGGGACGCGATCAGTTCAGCAGGGTCAGGGGATCCGTGTAAGCCAGGTTGTGGGCCACGGCAACCTCCTTGCAGGTGATTTTGCCCGCCATCACGTTCAGGCCGCGCAATAGGTGGGGATCGGCGAGCAGTGCGTTGCGATAGCCCTGTTCGGCCAGCTTGATGATGAAGGGGAGGGTGGCGTTGTTCAGGGCCACGGTAGAGGTCCGCGCCACGGCACCCGGCATGTTGGCCACGCAGTAGTGCACCACCTCGTCGACGATGAAGGTGGGATCTTCATGGGTGGTGGCATGGGAGGTCTCGACACAGCCGCCCTGGTCGATGGCCACGTCCACGATGGCTGCACCGGGTTTCATGCGAGCAATGTGGTCACGGCTGACAAGTTTTGGCGCAGTGGCGCCAGGCACCAGCACGCCGCCGATGACCAGGTCCGCCGCCAGCAGATGGCGCTCCAGGGTCTCGCGGTTGGAGTAGACCACCTTGGCAGCCCCTTGGAACTCGCTGTCGAGACGGCGCAGGGTATCGACGTTGTTGTCGAGGATGGTGACGTCGGCACGCAGGCCGACGGCCATGCGGGCTGCGTTGGAGCCCACCACACCACCACCGATGATCACCACCTTGGCCGGTTCCACACCGGGCACACCGCCGAGCAGCACGCCGCTGCCGCCACGGGATTTCTCCAGTGCCTGGGCACCGGCCTGAATAGACATGCGTCCGGCCACTTCCGACATGGGGGCCAGCAGGGGCAGACCGCCACGACCGTCCGTGACGGTTTCATAGGCGATGCAGACGGCACCACTGTCGATGAGATCCTGGGTCTGGGCCAGGTCCGGCGCCAGATGCAGATAGGTAAAGAGGGTCTGGCCGGGACGCAGCATGGCCCGTTCCACTGCCTGGGGTTCCTTGACCTTGACGATCATCTCCGCCTTGGCGAAAACTTCGGCAGCGGAGGCCAGGATCTCGGCTCCGGCAGCCAGATAATCTGCGTCACTGAACCCAATGCCATTTCCTGCGCCGCTTTGGACGAAAACAGTATGGTTTCGTGCTGTCAGTTCACGTACACTGGCCGGAACCATGCCTACGCGATATTCATGGTTTTTTATTTCCTTAGGTACACCGATAATCATGCTATCCCTCGTCTATCGATTGGTGGTTTATGTTGCCTAGATGTTAAGCGACATTTGCGCCTAGTATATTCAGGTATTGACAGGATTTGTGGCCATTATTATAAAATGACTGGTGATTCTTACCAAAAAATAGCCAAAGGATGGAATTAAATGATGGAAGCTAAGAGTCGGCTAAAGGATTTGGACAGGATTGACCGCAACATTCTGAATGAACTGCAAAAGGATGGCAGGATTTCGAACGTTGAGTTGTCCAAACGAGTTGGCCTGAGTCCCACACCGTGTCTGGAACGGGTTCGTCGCCTGGAGCGACAAGGGTATATCGAAGGATATGCCGCCATTCTGAACCCTCATTATCTGGACGCGTCTCTGCTGGTGTTCGTGGAAATTACCCTCAATCGTGGCGCCCCCGATGTGTTCGAGCAGTTCAACAAGGCTGTTCAGGTGCTCGAAGAGATCCAGGAGTGCCATCTGGTGTCCGGTGATTTCGACTATCTGCTCAAGACCCGCGTCAGCGACATGTCCGCTTACCGCCGCCTGCTGGGTGAAACCCTGCTGCGTCTGCCGGGCGTCAACGACACCCGCACCTACGTGGTGATGGAAGAGGTCAAACAGAGCAGTCGTCTGGTGATCAGCACCCGATAAGCGGGGTTGTGCTGTGACTTGCAAGTTCCATGACGAGTCACGATAGTCAGAAACGAGCGGCCGGTCCGCTCGTTTCTTCTTATAGAGAGTTTCAGGCCCGCCCTCAGGCACTGGCTGACAATCGGTGGGCTTTTCAGGGATACTAGGCCCCCTATCCCCGCATTCATGTTTTCACAAAGGAGCCGGAGTTTGGCCGATAAAAAGCTGTTTACTCCTTTATCAGGTACACAACGGATCTTCGAGGCCGTCTTGATCGCCATCACCCTGATGGCTGCCTATCTTTTGCTTGCCCTGCTGACCTACCATCCCGCCGATCCCGGCTGGTCGCAAACCTCCTGGCAAGGGGAGGTGAAAAACCTCGCGGGCAGCGCCGGTGCCTGGCTCGCCGACATCACCATGTTTACCTTCGGGGCCTTCTCCTATCTGGTGCCCCCCCTGGTGGTGCTGCTTGGCTGGAGCCTGTTCTGGCGCCCGAGCAAGCTGCTGGAAGTGGATTACCTCACCCTGTCGGTACGGATCATCGGCTTCGTGCTGACGGTGCTTGGCATGTCCGCCATCGCCAGCATGAACTTCAACGACTTGCAGAACTTTTCCGCTGGCGGCCTGGTGGGGGATGTGATCGCCTCCGCCGTGGTGCCGCTGTTTGGCGGCGTGGGGGCCAACCTGATGCTGCTCTGCTTCGTGGCGACCGGCATCACCCTCTTTACCGGCTGGTCCTGGCTCACCATTGTCGAGCGCATCGGTGCCGCCTGCACCGGCTCAGTCAGCGCCATCTACCATTTCCCCACCACCCTGGGCCGCTGGCTCACCGGTGGCTGGCGCCAGCCCCGCTATGAGGGGCCGGATCCCCTGCTGGAAGGGGGCGTGGGCAGCTTCGATCAGGAAGAGGATGACGAAGACCCCCACAGCAGCTGGACACGCAACCCCAAGGCGAAGAATCGCGCTCAAAAGACAAAAGCTGACGAATGGCTGCCGGAGCTTGACGAAGACACCTTCCAGTTTGATCCGCAGTTTGACGACGAAGAGGACGAGGCTCCGGCACCTGCCGCCAAGGGCAAGCGTGTGGCCAATGGCCGTCCGCGTCCCGCCGTGCGCCAGGAAGAAGATGACCTCGACTTGCCCTGGGCGGAGGGGGATGACGAACCCGATGCTCCCGTTGCCGCTGCGCCGGTAAAAGCCAAGCGCCGTCCCCAGCCCGGTCTGGCCCCTTTGCCGAGTATCGATCTGCTGGACAGACCGCCCGCCAAGACCCAGATGATGAGCAAGGACGAGCTGGAGCGCATGGGCCGGCTGGTGGAGGCGAAGCTCGCCGATTACAACGTGCAGGCCAAGGTGGTGGGCGTCTATCCCGGTCCCGTCATTACCCGCTTCGAGCTGGACCTGGCGCCGGGCATGAAGGCGAGCAAGATCACCAATCTTTCCCGGGATCTCGCCCGTTCTCTGTCGGCCAGCAGCGTGCGGGTGGTGGAAGTGATCCCGGGCAAGACGTTCGTCGGGATCGAGCTGCCCAACCGGGTACGCCAGACCGTCTACCTGCGGGAAACCCTCGACTGCGAGGCGTTCGCGGCCAGCCGCAATCCGCTCACCATGGGGCTGGGTCAGGATATCGCGGGGGAACCCGTGGTGGTGAACCTCGCCAAGATGCCCCACCTGCTGGTGGCCGGTACCACGGGCTCGGGCAAGTCGGTGGGGGTGAACACCATGATCATCTCCATGCTCTACAAATCCTCCCCCGAGGATCTGCGCTTCATCATGATCGACCCCAAGATGCTGGAGCTCTCGGTCTATGAAGGCATTCCGCATCTGCTGACCGAGGTGGTCACCGACATGAAGGATGCCGCCAACGCCCTGCGCTGGTGCGTAGGCGAGATGGAGCGTCGTTACAAGCTGATGTCCGCGGTCGGGGTGCGCAACCTCAAGGGGTACAACGACAAGGTGCTGGCCGCCATCGAGGCGGGGGATCCCCTGGTCGACCCCCTGTGGCGTCCGGGTGACTCCATGGATCAGATGCCGCCGGAGCTGGAAAAACTGCCCCACATCGTGGTGGTGGTAGACGAGTTCGCCGACATGATGATGATCGTCGGCAAGAAGGTGGAGGAGCTTATCGCCCGTATCGCCCAGAAGGCACGGGCGGCCGGTATTCACCTTATCCTCGCGACCCAGCGTCCGTCAGTGGATGTCATTACCGGCCTCATCAAGGCCAACATCCCGACCCGTATCTCCTTCCAGGTGTCGAGCAAGATCGATTCGCGCACCATCCTGGACCAGGGGGGCGCCGAATCCCTGCTCGGCATGGGTGACATGCTCTACATGCCTGCCGGCACCTCCAACCCCACCCGTGTCCACGGTGCCTTCGTCGATGACCACGAGGTACACAAGGTGGTGGCGGACTGGAAACTGCGTGGCGAGCCGGATTACATCGACGAGATCCTCTCCGGCGAGTCGGACGGCGAGGGCGGCGGTGGCGACTTCGGCGGGGGCGGCGATGAAGAGCTCGATCCCCTGTTCGACGAGGCGGTGGCCTTCGTGGTGGAATCCCGCCGTGGCTCCACCTCCAGCGTCCAGCGCAAGTTCAAGATCGGTTACAACCGGGCGGCCCGTCTCATCGAGCAGATGGAAAACCAGGGCATCGTCAGCGCCCCGGGCGGCAACGGCCAGCGCGACGTGCTGGCACCGCCGCCGGTTCGTGACTAAGCCTAACTCCTGTATCATTCTGGCCATGCCCTCTGCGGGCGTGGCCTTTTATCGAGAACCTCCCTATGAAGAGCCTGATGAAAAAACAACTGTTGATGGGTTCCATTCTGCTGGTCGCCAGCAGCCAGGTATGGGCCGATGCGGCCAGTGATCTCAAGGAGAAGCTCTCCTCCGTCAATCTCTTCTCCGCGACATTTGCCCAGACCGTTTATGACAGCAAGGGCAAGGAGCTGCAAAAGGCGAGCGGCTCCCTGCTGGTGCAGCGACCCAACCGCTTCAACTGGCACACTACCTCCCCGGACGAGAGCCTGATCGTGGCCGATGGCAAGGATGTGTGGGTGTACGACCCCTTCGTCGAGCAGGTCACCGCCCTCAAGATGAAGGATGCGGTGCTCAACACCCCCTTCGTGCTCATCGCGGGCAACGACAACAGCCTCTGGAAGAACTATGACGTGACCCAGGAAGGGGATGTCTATACCGTCACCAGCCGCAACAAGGACGAGCTGATCGCCTCCTTTCGCATCACCTTCGACCGTCAGAACAACATCAGTCGCTTCGACGTGAAAGAGGCCCAGGGCCAGTGGAGCGAGTTCACCCTGAGCAGCTTCAACCGCAAACCGGTGCTCAAGGGCAACGAGTTCGTGTTCAAGATCCCGAAGGGGGTCGAGCTGGACGACCAGCGCTGATGAGCCAGCCGTTACCGGCGTTATCGTCTGACCGGGCGTCATGGACGACCGGTCAGCTGCAAGGTCAATGCAGATGAGCAATTTATCCCTGGATTTCTCCTCGGACTTTCGTCCGCTGGCGGCCCGGATGAGGCCGCAAACCCTCGAGCAGTACATCGGCCAGCAGCATATCCTGGGGCCGGACAAGCCCCTGCGAAAAGCGATCCTGGCGGGGCACTGCCACTCCATGATCCTCTGGGGCCCCCCCGGCACCGGCAAGACCACGCTGGCAGAACTGGTTGCCCACTACTGCCAGGCGGAGGTGGAGCGGCTCTCGGCGGTCACCTCCGGCATCAAGGAGATCCGCGCCGCCCTCGACAAGGCGAAGGAGAACGGCTGGCGCGGGGTGCGCACCATCCTGTTCGTGGATGAAGTCCACCGCTTCAACAAGAGCCAGCAGGATGTCTTCCTGCCCCACATCGAAGACGGCACCATCACCTTCATCGGCGCCACCACCGAGAACCCCTCGTTTGAGCTCAACAATGCGCTGCTCTCCCGGGCCCGGGTCTATCTGCTCAAACGGCTGGAGGAGCAGGACATCCTCGCCATGATCGATCAGGCGATGCAGGACCCGCGCGGCCTCAATGACCCTAGCCTGCGCTTTGCCCCCAGGGCGGGATCGCACTTTGTTAATGAAATTTGAACAGGCAGATCGTCTGTGATCTAATCGCGTCTCCATGCAGGAGGCACGCGCTATGACGTTGATTGAACACCTTACCCTTGTCGAAGAAACTCGCTCTGAGATCAATCGTAAACATAACCTGGTTGATGTCATGTTCCTTGTCATCAGTGCCATCATGAGTGGTGCCGAGGGCTGGAATGACATCGAAACCTATGGCGATTCAAAGATCGATTGGCTCCGTCAGCATCGCCCCTTTGCCAACGGCATCCCGCGGCGTCACACGGTTGCCCGCATTCTGCGCTGCATTGTCATCGATACCTTGCTTGAAGCGTTGCTGTGCTGGGTCAATGAACAGCGCACTCATCAGGGCAAACCCATCATTGCCTTTGATGGCAAGGTGTTACGCGGCTCCTTTCGGGGAAATGCCAAGGATGCGCTTCAGTTGGTCACGGCTTACGATACCGAAAATGGGCTGGTGTTAAGCCAGAAAGCAACCCCTAACAAGAAGGGGGAAATCGAAACCGTCAAAGATATGCTGGACATTCTTGAGCTAAAAGGAGCCGTTGTCACACTCGATGCGTTGCATTGTCAGCGTGAGACACTGGAGAAAATCAGCGAGAAGAAGGCTCATGTAGTGGTACAGGTCAAGAATAATCAACCGAAGCTGTATCAAGCGGTTCAATCGCAATTCCAGTCACTGTTTGACGCCCAGAAAGAGAAGATTGTCGTCGAGCACAAAGAGAGTGGACATGGCCGCCAGGAAGAGCGTTATGTATTTCAATTAAAAGCCAAATTACCGCCAGAGTTGACGGAGAAATGGCCGACAATCCGCAGCATCATTGCCGTTGAGCGTCACCGCAGCGCCAACGGAAAAGGAACGGTAGATACCTCTTACTATGTCAGCTCGTTATCCCCCAAGCACAAGCTGCTAGGGCACTATATACGGCAGCACTGGCGGATAGAGAACAGCCAGCATTACATTCTTGATGTGGTGTTCAACGAGGATGCTTCCAGGATAGCGATGGAGGATGCGGTCGAGAATATGGCGCTATTCCGGCGGTTCGTATTGAATATCGTAAAACAGAGCAATTGTGGTGCTCGAAGTCAGAGAAACAAGCTAAAAAGAGCCGGCTGGAATGACGACTATCGGGCTCAGTTATTCTTTGGTTAAAATATCAACAAAGTGTGCTCCCGCCCTGGCTTTGCCCCCGGGGCCAAGGAGGCGCTGGCGAAAGCCGTGGACGGGGACGGGCGCAAGTCTCTGAACTATCTGGAGCTCCTTGCCGACATGGCCGAGGCCGACAGCTCAGGGGCGCGGGTGATCGACAGTACCCTGCTCGCCGCCGTGGTGGGGGAGCACGTGGCCCGTTTCGACAAGGGCGGCGATCACTTCTACGACCTCATCTCGGCGGTGCACAAGTCCATTCGCGGCTCGGCGCCGGATGCGGCCCTCTACTGGTATGCCCGCATGGTGAGCGCCGGCTGCGATCCCCTCTACATCGCCCGCCGCTTGCTGGCCATTGCCTCGGAAGATGTGGGCAACGCCGATCCCCGTGCCATGCAGGTGGCGCTCTCGGCCTGGGACTGCTTCCATCGCATCGGTCCGGCGGAAGGGGAGCGGGCCATCGCCCAGGCCATCGTCTACCTCGCCTGCGCTCCCAAGAGCAATGCGGTCTACACCGCCTGGAAGGCGGCGCTTCACGACGCCAAGAACCTGCCGGACTTCGAGGTGCCGCCGCACCTTCGCAATGCCCCTACCAAGCTCATGAGCGAGCTGGGCTACGGCGCCGAGTATCGCTACGCCCACGACGAGCCGGGGGCCTATGCCGCCGGCGAGCAGTATTTCCCCCCGGAGCTTGCCGGCAAGCAGTACTATCAGCCCACCGAGCGGGGGCTTGAGAAGCAGATAGCCCAGAAGCTCGACTATCTGCATGAGCTGGACAAGCAGAGCCCGCGCAAGCGATAGGAAAGACCTTCAGGTTCCTTGCCCGGAAAAGGGCACGGCCAGGGCATCAGGGGAGGGGGTTCCCGGCAAAAACGGGCGCAATAGTCCCTGTTCGGGCGGGGGGGCGGTCTGCTACACTGCCCGTCTGACCCCGGTTGTCTTGGCCTTGCACCATCTTCTTGATTTCGAAGGCCCGATTCCGAAGGCAAAGGGGTGCGCCAACCGATGTTAACTTCCGGATCTGTTTCCCAACCCGGTCACGATGACCCGGGCCCAGATCCCATTAAAAAAAGTAGGTAAACCATGCTGGATCCCAAATATCTGCGCAGCGACATCACCGAAGCTGCCGCTCGTCTGGCGACACGTGGCTACGTTCTGGACGTAGCGGCGGTCAATGTTCTGGAAGAGAAACGCAAGGATCTGCAGTCCCGCACCCAGGAGCTGCAGGCCGAGCGCAACGCCCGCTCCAAGTCCATCGGTGAGGCTGCCCGTCGTGGTGAAGATGTTGCCCCCCTCAAGGCCGAGGTGACCAAGATCAACGACGAGCTCGAGACCAGCAAGGTCGAGCTGGAGGCCCTGCTGGCCCAGCTCAAGGGGATCGCCGACGCCATCCCCAACCTGCCGAGCGAGACCACCCCGGTGGGCCGTGACGAGAACGACAACGTGGAGGTCCGCCGCTGGGGTACCCCGCGTGAGTTCGATTTCCCGGTGCGCGATCACATCGATCTGGGTGAGGCGGCCAAGGGGGTCGACTTCAAGAACGGCGTCAAGCTCTCCGGCGCCCGTTTCGTGGTGATGAAGGGCCAGATTGCCCGTCTGCACCGCGCCCTGGCCCAGTTCATGCTGGACCTGCACACCCTGCAGCACGGCTACACCGAGTGCTACGTGCCCTATCTGGTCAACCCGGACAGCCTGTACGGCACCGGCCAACTGCCCAAGTTCTCCCAGGACCTCTTCAATACCGGCATCGAAGGGGAAGGGGAAGACGAAGGCAAGGTGCGCAAGTTCTCCCTCATCCCGACCTCCGAAGTGCCGCTCACCAACATGGCCCGTGACGAGATCTTCGACGAGCAGGAGCTGCCCATCAAGATGACCGCCCACAGCCCCTGCTTCCGCTCCGAAGCGGGCTCCTACGGTCGTGATACCCGTGGCCTCATCCGTATGCACCAGTTCGACAAGGTCGAGATGGTGCAACTGGTGCACCCGGAAAAATCCTGGGATGCCCTGGAAGAGATGGTGGGTCACGCCGAGAAGGTGCTGCAACTGCTGGAGCTGCCGTATCGCGTGATGGCGCTTTCCACCGGTGACATGGGCTTCTGCGCCGCCAAGACCTACGATCTGGAAGTGTGGCTGCCGGCCCAGAACACCTATCGCGAGATCTCCTCCGTTTCCAACTGCACCGACTTCCAGGCGCGCCGCATGCAGGCTCGCGTGCGCATCGACGGCAAGCCGCAGCTCATTCACACCCTGAATGGTTCCGGTCTGGCGGTGGGTCGTACCCTGGTGGCCGTGCTCGAGAACTACCAGCAGGCAGATGGCCGCATCGCCATCCCGGCTGCGCTGCAATCCTACATGGGCGGCCTGACCCACATCGGGTAAGCGCTCGTTGCAGACGACAACGCCATGGCATGCCATGGCGTTGTGCATTCTGGGCCCGGGAAACCCGCCGCAAGGGGAAGGGATAGCTCCCTTCGGGCCTGTAACACAATTTTATCAAGCATTGCGCAATCGTTTTTGTTAGACTGCGCCGCAATTTCGCAGGACATCTTTTTCTATGGTCTGGATTGATTACGCCATCATCGGCATCGTCGGTTTCTCCGCCCTCATCAGCCTGGTGCGCGGCTTTCTCAAGGAGGCCATGTCTCTGGTCACCTGGTTCGTCGCCTTTTTCATTGCCAGCCATTTCTATCCCGATCTCGCCGTCTATTTCACCTCTTTTTCCGATGCCATGGTTCGCAACGGTCTGGCCATCGCCGCCCTGTTCGTGGCGACCCTGATCCTGGGGAGCGTGGTGAACTACGTGGTGGGCCTGCTGGTGGAAAAGACCGGGCTTTCCGGCACCGACAGGGTGCTCGGGGTCTGTTTTGGCGCCATTCGCGGGGTGCTGATCGTCAGCGCCCTGTTGTTTTTCATGGATACCTTCACCAGCCTCTCCCAGAGCGACTGGTGGGTGGCGTCCAGGCTGGTGCCGGAGTTCAAGCCGGTGATCCAGTGGTTTTTCGGGTTCATGATGAACTCGTCCAGTTTTCTTCAACAGGTACAGTGACTTCGAGGTAGCAAAGACATGTGCGGTATTGTCGGTATAGTTGGCACCACCCCCGTCAATCAGGCCCTCTACGACGCCTTGACGGTGTTGCAGCACAGGGGACAGGATGCCGCCGGGATCGTGACCATTGACAGTGGAAACTTCCGGCAACGCAAGGCCAACGGTCTGGTGAAGGATGTGTTTGAAGTGCGCCACATGCAGCGCCTGAAAGGGAATATCGGCATCGGACACGTCCGTTATCCCACCGCAGGCAGCTCCAGTGCGGCAGAGGCGCAGCCGTTTTACGTGAACTCCCCCTACGGCATGGTGCTGGCCCACAACGGCAACCTCACCAACGCCAAGGAGCTCAAGGAGCAGCAGTTCAAGGTGGCCCGCCGCCACATCAACACCACCTCGGACTCCGAAGTGCTGTTGAACGTGCTGGCCCACGAGCTGGACTTGTGCGACAAGATGGCGCTGCGCCCGGAAGATATCTTCTCGGCGGTGCGCAAGGTGCACCAGCAGATCCGCGGCGCCTATGCCGTGGTCTCTCTGGTGATCGGCCACGGCCTCATCGGCTTTCGCGACCCCAACGGCATTCGCCCGCTGATCCTGGGTCGCCGGGTCGACGAGCAGGGGCAGGTGGAGTACATGCTCGCCTCCGAGAGCGTGGCCCTCGACGCCATCGGCTTCGAGACGGTGCGTGACGTCGCCCCGGGCGAGGCCATCTACATCACCGAGCAGGGCCAGCTCTTCTCCGAGCAGTGTGCGGAGAACCCGCAGATGAACCCCTGCATCTTCGAATACGTCTACTTCGCCCGCCCCGACTCCTTCATCGACAAGGTCTCCGTCTATGCCGCCCGCCTCAACATGGGTCGCAAGCTGGGCCAGAAGATCGCACGGGAGTGGGATGATCTCGACGTGGACGTGGTCATCCCCATCCCCGAGACCTCCTGCGACGTGGCGCTGGAAATCGCCCACACCCTGGGCCTGCCGTACCGTCAGGGCTTCGTGAAGAACCGCTACATCGGCCGTACCTTCATCATGCCGGGCCAGACCCAGCGCAAGAAGTCGGTGCGCCGCAAGCTCAACGCCATCAGCTCCGAATTCAAGGGCAAGAAGGTGTTGCTGGTGGACGACTCCATCGTGCGGGGCACCACCTCCGAGCAGATCATCCAGATGGCCCGTGAAGCGGGGGCCGACAAGGTCTACTTCGCCTCGGCCGCGCCGGAAATTCGCTTCCCCAACGTCTACGGCATCGACATGCCCACCGCCAACGAGCTCATTGCCCATGGCCGTGAAGTGGAAGAGGTGTGCAAGCTTATCGGTGCTGACGGCCTCATCTTCCAGGATCTGGAAGATCTGGAAGAGGCGGTGCGGGAGATCAACCCCGAGCTGCGCCACTTCGAGACCTCGGTCTTCAACGGCCACTACGTCACCTCCGACGTGGATCAGGGTTATCTGGACCACCTCAATGCCCTGCGCAGCGACGACAACAAGGCGGTGCGCGAGTGGCAGGAAGGGACCAGCAACCTCGAGATCTTCAACGAAGGCAGTTAAACGTTTTCAGATTGCCAGCGCGATGAAAAAAGATGGGGGCCTAGGCCCCCATCTTTTATTCGTACACTCGGCGCAGCGCCTGGACAACCCACACAAGGGTCCTCAGGCCAGATCCTCCCCGTTGCTCGCGATCACCTTCTTGTACCACCAGAACGACTTCTTGCGCCGGCGGGCCAGGGTGCCATGGCCGGCGTCGTCCCTGTCCACGTGGACGAAGCCGTAGCGCTTGCTCATCTCGCCGGTGGAGGCGGAGACGAGATCGATGCAGCCCCAGCTGGTGTACCCCATCAGGGGCACGCCGTCCTCGATGGCGTCCCCCATGGCCTCGATGTGGGCGCGCAGGTAGTCGATGCGGTAGTCGTCCTCTATCTCCCCTTGCTCGTTCACTTCGTCCACTGCCCCCAGGCCGTTTTCCACCAGGAAGAGGGGCTTCTGGTAGCGATCGTGCAAGGTGTTGAGGGTGATGCGAAGGCCCAGGGGGTCGATGCCCCAGCCCCACTCGCTCACCTCGATGTGGGGATTGCGCAGGGACTTGACCACGTTGGCCTCGCTGGTGTTGCCCGCATTCATGTCGGCGGCGGCGCAGCGGGAGGCGTAGTAGCTGAAGGAGACGAAATCTACTGTGTGCCTGAGGATCTCGTCATCTTCCGGCCCCTTCACCAGGGTGACCCCCTTGTCACGAAACACCCTCTGCGCATAGGCCGGATAGGCGCCCCTGGCTTGCACGTCGATGAAGAGGAGGTTCTCCCGATCTTTCTGGAGGGCGGTCCAGACGTCGGCGGGCTTGCAGGAGTAGGGGTAGAAGTTGCCCCCCGCCAGCATGCAGCCCACCTGGTTGGCCGGGTTCACCTCGTGGGCGATCCGGGTCGCCAGGGCGCTGGCCACCAGCTCGTGGTGGGCGGCCTGATACTTCACCTGATCCTGGTGCTCCCCTTGCTCGAACACCAGCCCCGCCCCGGAGAAGGGGCTGTGCAGCAGGATGTTGATCTCGTTGAAGGTGAGCCAGTGCTTCACCAGGCCGTCGAACTGCTCGAAGCAGGTGCGGGCGTAGCGGGTGAAAAACTCCACCATCTGGCGGTTGCGCCAGGAGCCGTACTCGGTCACCAGGTGCATGGGCACATCGAAGTGGCACAGGGTCACCAGGGGCTCGATGTTGTACTTTCTGCACTCCTCGAACACCGCGCGGTAGAAGGCGATGCCCTCGGCATTGGGCTCGCGCTCGTCCCCCCTGGGGTAGAGACGGGCCCAGGCGATGGAGGTGCGAAACACGGTGAAGCCCATCTCGGCCATCAGGGCGATGTCCTCCCGATAGCGGTGATAGAAATCGATGGCCCCGTGGCTTGGGTAGAACTCGTCATCTTGCAGGGTGATGCGCTTCTCCTGGCCGAGTTTGACCGCCATGCGGCGCGGGCCATGGGGGATCATGTCCACCGTGGTCAGCCCCTTGCCCCCCTCGAGATAGCCGCCCTCCGCCTGATTGGCGGCCAGGGCACCGCCCCAGAGAAAGCCCTCGGGAAATCTTGTTAACGACATCTGTTACCTCTTGTCATGTCTGAATGGGGTGTCACAGCCCGGCCTGCGCCTGGCTGGTGGCGACGGGTTGCACGGGCTCGGCGCGGGAGGCCGGGCTCTCGACCGGGATGTCCTCGAACCCCATCACCAGGGTCAGCACGAAGGAGAGCACCACCGAGAGGGCCATCACGCCGAACACCCAGGCGATGGTCATGGGGTTGGCCGGATCGAAGAACTGCACGCTGGTAAAGAGCCCGGGGGCGGCCATGGAGTGGCTGGCGAGCCCCGCCATGCCGGCGACGGCACCGCAGACAAAGCCGCTGATGAGGCTCGCGATGAGCGGACGCTTGAGGCGCAGGGCCACACCGTAGAGCGCGGGTTCGGAGATCCCCGCCATGATGGCGGAGGCAGCCGCCGCGAGCGCCGTCTGGCGCAGTTCCGGGTTACGGGTGCGCCAGGCCACCGCCAGGGACGAGCCGCCAAGAGAGAGATTGGCGCCGATTTCGGAGGGCATGACCATGCCTTCCTTGCCGGTCTCGGCGATGGTCTGGATGATGGTCGGGGTGAAGACGCGGTGCATGCCGGTCATCACCAGCAGGGGCCAGAGCGCCCCCATGATGGCCACCGACAGCCAGCCCAGGTAGTCGTGGACCGTGTAGACCAGGCCGGAGATGGCGGTGCCAATCCAGATGCCGACGGGGCCGATGAAGAGGATGGCGAGGGGGGCCGCGATCAGCACGATCAGCATGGGTTTGAGGAAGTTCTTGGTGACCGCCGGGGTGATGCGGTCGACCCAGCCCTCGATGTAGGAGAGGCACCAGGTCATCACCAGCGCCGGAATGACGGTGTAGGTGTATTTGACCGCGGTCACCGGGACCAGGGCGAAAGTCACCTGCTCCCCTTCGGCGGCTCTGGCCATCAGCTCGATGAAGCTGGGGTGCACCAGCACGCCTGCGATGGCGATGGCCAGGGACATGTTGGTCTTGAACTTGACGGCGGCGGAGGCGGCCACCATCAGGGGCAGGAAGAAGAAGGCCCCATCCCCGGCCACCGTGAGGATGGTGAGGGTCGAGGAGCCTTTCTCCAGCACGCCGGTCATCTCCAGCACCATGGCCAGCAGCTTGAGCATGGAGCCGCCGATGATGGCCGGGATGAGGGGGGACATGGTGCCGATCAGGGCGTCGAGGATGGCAGCGCCCATGCGGCGCAGGCTCCAGCCAGCGGAAGCCTCCGGAAGCGGAGTCTGCCCGCCGCCCTGGGGCAGCAGGGCCAGCACCTCGCGATAGGCGTGGGAGACGGTGTTGCCGATGATCACCTGACACTGGTTGTCCGCCTGCACCACCCCGAGCACGCCCGTGATGGCCTTGAGGGCAGGGCCATTGACCCGGGCGGGATCGCCGAGCACAAAGCGCAGCCGCGTCATGCAGTGGGTCACGGCGACGACGTTGTCGGCGCCGCCGAGTGCGGTGATGACGGTACCGGCCAGAGCCGCATAGTTTTTTGACATCGAGGTAGATCCTTTTCACCAAGTGGGCCTGCTCGCCCCCGCCGCCGCGAAGGGCGGGAACGCGCATGAAACTGAATGTGGAACCGGTTCCACATAGAGTGCGCGGCCTGAGCGCGGGAGACAAGCACCTTGTGCAGCGAGCGTCCGGATCCGTGAATGGGATCACTGAACCCGGGCCAGCACGCCATTCGTGCGACGACAAGCCGGGGGCGGTGCAGTACACTGCGCCCCGTGACGAGCAAGGGAGAACACAATGACGACGATGCTGGAGGTGGCAAGGCGGGCAGGGGTGTCGAAGGCGACGGTCTCCCGGGTGTTGTCGGGCAATGGTTACACCAGCCAGGAGACCCGGGACCGGGTGCAGCAGGCCATCGAGGAGTGCGGCTATCGCCCCAACCTGGTGGCGAGGCAGCTGGCGACCAGGCACACCCGGACCCTGGGACTGGTGGTCACCAACACCCTCTACCACGGCGTCTACTTCGGCGAGCTGCTCTCCCAGGTGGCGCGGATGACCGAGGATCGCGGGCGCCAGCTCATACTAGCGGACGGCAAGCACAGCGCCGACGAGGAGCGCCAGGCCATCCAGTATCTGCTCGATTCCCGTTGCGATGGCGTCATCATCTATCCGCGCTTTCTTGGGGTGGAGGAGATGGACGAGATCATCGAGCAGCATGAGCAGCCCATCATGGTGCTCAACCGGCGTCTGAGCCGCCATCCGGCCCACTGCGTCTATGCGGATCAGCAGGCGGCGGCGGAGGCGGTGATGGACAAGCTGGTGGCCATGGGGCACAGGGAGATCGCCTTCATTGCAGGCTCTGCGGATTCCCCCACCGGCGCCGAGCGCCTGGCCGGCTACCGGCAGGCGCTGATCCGGCACGGCATCCCCGTGCAGGAGACCTTGATCGCCCCCGGCAAATGGACCCCCGCCTGTGGCGCGGCCGCCGTCTCGACCTTGCTGGCGCGAGGCGCTCGCTTCAGCGCCCTGGTGGCCAGCAACGATGACATGGCGATCGGGGCCATCAAACGGCTGCACGAAGCCGGTGTGATGGTGCCTGACGAGGTTTCGGTGGTGGGGTTTGACGACATCCCCCTGGCCCCTTACGTCATTCCCGCGCTGTCGAGCGTCAAGATGCCGGTGAACGGGATGATCCAGGAGACCATCAACCGCCTGATCACCATGGTGGAGGAGGGGAGCCGGGACGCACTGCCCGCCTTCAGCGGCACCCTGATCCGCCGCGACTCCCTCAGGCGTCTGACGGGCTGAGCCATGATGGCGGTGGGCAGGCCGGGCGGGATCCGTTAGCATAGGCCCCCCGGCGCCAGGCGCCGCGTGTCGTATCAACAGATGAGAGTTCAGATGGATGACCTGTTAGCCCCCGTTCGCCAGTTCCTGCATTGCGAGACCCCGGATGAGTGGGTGGAAATGGCGCGGGATCCCGCCCAGTTGCAGACCCTGCTTATCGATCACGCCAACTGCGAGAACAAGGCGGCACTCACCGCCCACAGCCTGGTGCGCCGCTACTGCCTGCCCAAGGAGAAGCGTCACCTGTTGCCCAAGCTGACCTTCTACCGGGAGCTCGATGCCTTGCCGGAGAAGGCGGAGATCCTCGGCAAGCGCACCATGGGCGAATCAGACAGGAGCGTGTTTGCCGAGCTGGAGCGCAATCCCCTGCTGTTCCCCATGGTGCGCCTCATCCAGGAGGAGCTGCACCACTTCGAGCAGGTGCTGGAGATCATGGCCGCACGGGGCATCCCCTATGGTCCCGTCACCGCCTCCCGCTATGCCCGCAGCCTGCTGACCCATGTGCGCACCTACGAGCCGGCGGCCGTGGTGGACAAGATGATCATCGGTGCCTATATCGAAGCGCGATCCTGCGAGCGTTTTGCCAGGCTGGCCCCTCATCTGGACGAGGAGCTTGGCCGCTTCTATGTCTCCCTGCTGCGCTCGGAGGCGCGTCACTATCAGGTCTACCTGGCCCTGGCACAGACGTTCGCAGACGAAGACATCAGCGAGCGGGTGGCCTTCTTCGGTCGCCTGGAGGCCGAGCTCATCTGTTCGCCGGATCCGCAATTCCGGTTCCATAGCGGACTGCCTGTCAGATCTGACAGTTGTTGAGGTGACGGGGGCTGCCTACCATTCCCCTGTTCCTACTACGAGCGACGCAATCACTTTTTGAGCGCAATCCCCCGGCGACTGATGAGACATCAGGCCGGGTTTTTTTATGTCTGGCGCAAGGGGAAACGCGCCGCGGGATCAGCGGCGGTATTCGTTGTTGTAGTTCTGAATGAGGCGGCGGGTGACGTCGTGCTGGGGATCGGCGAAGACCCGCAAGGTCTTGCCGCGCTCCACCACACGGCCTTCGTGCATCACCAGCACCTCGTCGCTGATGTGGCTGACGATCCCCAGATCGTTGGCCACCAGCACATAGCTCAGCCCCATGGTCTCCTGCATCTCCAGCAGCAGGTTGATGATCTGGGAGCGTACCGAAATATCCAGGGTCGAGAGTGCCTCGTCAGCCACCACTATCTTGGGATTGAGGATGAGCGCCCGTGCCAGCCCCACTCGCTGCTGCTGGCCGGCGGAGAGCATCTGCGGATAGAAGAGGGCGTGGTCGGGCAGCATGCCCACCATGCGCAGGGTCTGGATCACCTTCTCCCGGCGCTCCTCCTCGCTCAGGGCCGTGTTGAGGCGAAGGGGGGTCTCCAGGATCTGGCCGACCCGGATTTTCCGGTTAAGGGAGGTGTTGGGGTCCTGGAAGATCATCCGCAGCAGCTTGCAGCGTGTCTGGTAATCGCCGTGGACCATGGGTTGCCCCTCGATGGTGATCTCCCCGCCGCTTGGTTCAATCATGCCGGCCAGAATGCGGGCAAGGGTGCTCTTGCCCGAGCCCGCCTCCCCGACGATGGCCAGGGTCTGGCCCACCTCGAGATCGAACGAGAGGGGCTTTATCGCCTCCACCGCGCGGCGCCTGAACAGGCCGGTGCGGTTCTGGTAGGTCTTGCACAGGCCCCTGACCTGCAACAGGGAAGGTTCGGTCACGACGTGGTCTCCTTGGGTGTGCTCGCCGGATAGAGGGGCTGACGGGGCGGGCAGGTGCCCCGGATCAGGGTCTGGTGCCGGTTCATTTCTTCGGTTCTTCCATGTTGAGCGGGAAGTGGCAACTGAACTGATGCCCCTTGACCTTGCTCATCAGCGGCGTCTGCACGCACTGCTTCTGGGCGTAGGGGCAGCGTGGGCCGAGGCGGCAGCCGATGGGCAGATGTTGCAGCGGCGGTATCACCCCGGGCAGGGTCTCGAGCCGGGACTTGTGGCGCACCAGCTTGTCAAAGTCGGGGATGGACTTGAGCAGGGCATCCGTATAGGGGTGGTGAGGGGATTCCAGGATCTGGTCCCGGGTCCCCACTTCCACCATCTGGCCGCAATACATGATGTTGAGGGTGTCGGTCAGGTTCGCGATGGCGGCGATGTCGTTGCTGATGATGAGGATGGTGGTATTGCCCAGCTTGTTCATCTTGTCCAGCAACCGCAGGATCTGGGAGTGGGTGGTGGACTCCATGGCGCTGGTGGGCTCGTCCGCCACCAGCAGGCGCGGCTGGTTGGCGATGGCCATTGCGATCATCACCTTCTGGCACATGCCGTCCGACAGTTCGTGGGGATAGGCCCGCATTACCTTGCGGTGATCCTTGACCCCAACCCGGTGCAGCAGGGCGATGGCCCGCTTCTTGCGCCACTGGAAACGCTGCCAGAACTTGCCGGTGAAGGCGCTGGTGGGGATGGCCTCTTCGAGCTGGGTGCCTATCTCCTCGGAGGGGTCGAGGCAGCTGATAGGGTCCTGGAAGATCATCGCTATCTCCCGCCCCATGATGCGGCGCCGCTCCTTGGGCGCCATGGTCAGCAGGTCCATGTCGTTGAAGCGCATCCGGTCGGCGCGCACCGTCCAGTTGTCCTTCTGGATGCCGACGATCACCTTGGCCACCAGGCTCTTGCCCGAGCCGGATTCCCCCACCAGCCCGCGGATCTCCCCCTCGTTCAGGGTTAGGCTGACTCTGTCCACCGCCTTGACCTTGCCCTGGGGGGTGTCGATTTCGATGGTGAGGTTGCGTATGTCGAGCAGGGGCATCAGCAACGTCCCCCGTTCAGGGCGCAGCCGGGTCGCTCAGGGCGTCCGGGGGCGGGGATAGATAACAAGGCTGGCAACATCAGTCGTTCCCCTCTTTGAGTGCTTCGCGAATGCCTTCGCCCACCAGGTTGGTCACCAGCACGCTGAACAGGATGGCCATCCCGGGCAGGGTCACCGTCCAGGGGGCCAGATAGATAAGATCGCTCGAGTCGGCCAGCATGGCACCCCACTCCGGCTGGGGAGACTGGGCCCCGAGACCGAGGAAGCCCACCGCCGAGATGTCCAGGATGGCGGCGGAGAGGGTGCGGGTGGTCTGGGTCACCAGGGTCTCGACGATGTTCGGCAAGATGGCCAGACGCATGATCCGCTGGGGCGGAGAGCCGTCGAGGCGGCTGGCGATGATGTACTCCTTCTGCATCTCGGCGTGGACCGCGTTGTAGGTGGCCCGGATGAAGGGCGGTATCAACGCGAGCGTGATGGCGATCAGGGTGTTGAACAGACCCGGCCCCAGGATGGCCACGACGATGATGGCCAGCAGCAGGGACGGGATGGAGAGCAGGGTATCGAGCAGGTGATGGAGCACGCTCGACTTCACCCCCTTGCTCATGCCACCGAGGATGCCGATGGCCGAGCCGATGACCAGCGCGATGAGCACCACCAGCAGGGCGTTGCCGAAGGTGAGTCTGGCCCCGGCCACCAGACGGGAGAGGATGTCGCGCCCCAGATCGTCGGTCCCCAGGAAGTAATCGATGTTGCCGCTGTTGGCCCAGGAGGGGGCGAGCAGCAGGTGGTTGCTGTGCTGATCGTCGATGCCGTAGGGGATTACCAGGGGACCGATGAGGGTCACCAGCAGCAGCAGACCGAAGCACCAGAGCCCCGCCATGGCCAGCGGGTTGCGCCGGTAGGAAGCCCAGGTCTGCTCCAGGGGGGAGAGGATCTTGAGCTCCGGATAGATGTTCGATTTATCGTGCATGATGCAGGCTCCCGTGCTGGTCGCAAGGGGATGGGCACGCCTGTGCGCCGGTGGCCCATGGGCCGCCGTGGCTCATCCACAGACCGCAATCAATCTTGTCTTGCATAGAGTTCTTTACGCCGTGCCGGATACATGATGGTGGTCAGCAGATCGGTGCTGACGCTGATGAAGATGACGAAGCTCGCCACCACCAGGAAGGCGCCGCGGATGGCGGCATAGTCCTGCAGCGCGATACTGCTCACCAGCCAGCGGCCGATGCCGGGCCAGTCGAACACCACCTCGGTGATCATGGCGGAGGTGAGCACACTGCCAAGTTGCAGCCCCAGCAGCGGCAACACCGGGGGCAGGGCGTTCTTGAGCCCGTGACGCCAGACGATCTGGCGGCGGGAAAGTCCGCGGCTGGCGGCAGCCTTGATGTAGTTCTGTTTCATCACGTCGATGAGGGAGCTGCGCACGTGGCGGATCACCTCGGTGGTGGGCACCACGGCCAGCACCAGGGAAGGCAGTACCAGATGGCGCAGGGCGTCGTGCAGGGCCGCCTCCCGCCAGGGCTCCTGGCTCATCAGCACATCGACGATGGCGATCCCGGTGATGGAGGGCACGTCGTAGAGCAGGCTGATCTGGCCAGAGGAGGGGAGCCAGCCAAGATCCAGGGAGAAGAACATCACCATCAGCAGCCCCAGCCAGAAGACCGGGATGGCATAGCCGACGAGGCCGGCGGCCATGATGGAGAGGTCCGGGCTGCGCCCCTGATAGAGTGCCGCGAGGGTGCCCAGGGGGATGCCCACCAGCAGCGAGATGGCGAAGGCGGCGAGGCAGAGGGTCAGGGTCGCCGGGAAGTAGTGACGGATCTCGTCGAGGACCGGCTGGCCGGAGACGCTGGAGAGCCCGAAATCCCCGGCGGCGATGCGCTGGAGGAAGTCAGGATAGCCGTGCCAGAAATCCAGCACCTGGTTGATGAGGCGAAACTCCAGGAGGTAGGCCCCCAGAGTCAGCACCAGGAGGGTGATCACCAGCAGGGTGATGCGGCGCAGGATATAGAAAAACATGCTTATGCCTCCTGGGGACGGTGCGCCGATGGCCCGACGATGGAGTGGTTATCTGTCATGGTCACTCCCGATGGGCCTGGTTGAAGGTGGTGCCGCCAAAGGGCATCAGGGTCAGCCCCTGAATGTCGCTGCGACTCACCTGGGTTCTCAGGGCATGGGCCAGGGGAATGAGCGGCAACTGCTCGTTGAGCAGGGACTGGGCATAGTAATAGTTGCGCAGGCGGAAGGCGAGCTGCGGGGTGGTCACCGCATCGTCCAGCAGCTGATCAAACGCCGGGCTGCACCAGCGGCTGTAGTTGTTGCCCCGCTCGACGGCGGCGCAGCTCAGCAACTGGCGGAAGAAGTTGTCCGGATCCGCGTTGTCGGCGATCCAGCCCGAAAGCAGGCTGTCATATTGTCCATGGGCGAGCCGGGTCTCGATGACCGGCCAGGCCTGCTGCACTATCTTGAGGCTCACCCCAATCTTGGCGAAATCGCTGCGCATCAGTTGCGCCGTCTTGAGGCCGTCCGGGTTGTAGGGACGGGCGCCGGGTTGCACCAGCACCTGCATCTCGAAGCCGTTGGGGTAGCCCGCGTCCTTGAGCAACTGGCGAGCGAGCTTGAGATCCGGCTTGCGCTGGGGCAGGGAGGGGTTGTAACCCCAGGAGAGGGGCGGCAGCAGGCTGGCGGCGCTCTGGCCGGTCTCGAAATAGACCGCCTGCAGCAGATTCTGCACATTGATGGCGCTGGCGAGGGCCTGGCGCACCTGCACCTTGTTGAAAGGGGCCTTGCGGGTATTGAGGGCGAGGAAGGCGACGTTCATCCCCGACTGCACCGACAGATCCAGGTGGGAGTCTTTGTCTATCACCGACAGCTGGCTGGCAGAGGGGGTGCTCATCACGTCGCACTCGCCGGTCAGCAGCTTGGCCAGGCGCTTGGAGGACTTGGGCGTGATGTCGTAGATGAGCTGCTCCATTCTGGCCTCGCCGCCCCAGTAGCCGGGGTGACGCAGGTAGCGCACGAACTCGTTGTGGCGATACTCCTTGAAGCTGAAGGGGCCGGTGCCGATGGGGCGGCTGTCCAGCAGCGCCGGGGTGCCGGCCTTTAGCATCTGCTCCCCGTACTCGGCGGAGAGCACGATGGCGTAGTCGCTGGCCAGGGTGGCGAGGAAGGAGGCATCGGGGCGGTTCAGCTCGAACACCACCTCATAGGGCCCCTTCTTGTAGACCCGCTTGATGAGGTTGCCGAGCCCCAGGCTGTAAAAATAGGGGTACTCGCCGCCGGAGACGGCGTGGAAGGGGTGGTGTTCGTCCAGCAGACGCTGCCAGGTGAACAGGACGTCGTCGGCATTGAAGTGACGGGTCGGGCTGAACCAGGGGGTTCGGTGGAAGGTCACTCCCTTGCGCAGGGTCAGGGTATAGGAGAGGCCGTCCTCGCTGCTTTGCCAGCGGGTGGCGAGCCCCCCTTCGATGCCGAGGGTGTTGGCATTGACCTCGAGCAGGCGATCGTAGATGGGACGTGCACTGGCATCCAGGGTCGCATCCGAATTGGCAAGCTGCGGGTTGAAGGTTCGGGGTGCCCCTTCGGCACAATAGATGAGCCCGGTTTTGGAGGCTTCATCGCGTTTCTGACAGCCGCTGACCAGGACCAGGAGACCAAGCAGCAGGGGGGTGAGCATTCTCATGTTGGAACCATGTTTTCAGACAAAGTTGCCCGCCAGGGGGCGGGCGCGTTGCGGGGGGCGGCCGGGCAGGCGCTCCCGTCAGGGGTGACGTGCGCCGCGTTATCCGCGCGCACAGACCCGGTGCCAGGCATCAGCCCGCCTCCTGGTTGCCACTGTTGTCATCCCCGTCCAGCAATTGATATTTGCGCAGCATCCCCCGGAACTGGTGATAGCTCAGGGCCAGCAACTGGGCTGCTTTGCGCTGATTATACTGGGATTGCTGCATCGCTTGCTTGAGTAAATTAATCTCGTACTCCGCCACCGCCCCTTTGAGATCCAGCGGCAGGGTCGGGGTCGGGGCCGTCTCTGCCGAGGTCGGCGCGTCGGAGGAAGGGGCGGCGTCACCTCGGGCACGGGGGCGCCAGGGGGAGTCAAAGGGATTGAGCACCAGATCCGCCAGCGGCAACTGGGGGTTGCCCTGGCGATAGAGACTGCGCTCCACCACGTTCTTGAGCTCCCGCACGTTGCCCGGCCAGGGGTAATCTTGCAGCAGCTGGGTCGCCTTGCGCGAGAAGCCGGCAAAGAGCGGATACCCCAGCTCCCGGGTCATGCCGTGGGCGAAGTGCTCCGCCAGCATTAGGATGTCCTCGCGCCGCTCCCGCAGGGGGGGCAGGGTGATGACGTCGAAGGCGAGCCGGTCCAGCAGGTCGTGACGAAACCGTCCTTTCTCTGCCAGTGCAGGCAGATCCTCGTTGGTGGCGCACACCAGCCGTACATCCACCTTGAGGGGCTTGGCACCGCCCACCCGCTCGAACTCCCCGTACTCGATGACCCGCAGCAGTTTTTCCTGCACCCGGGCGCTGGTGGTGGCTAGCTCGTCGAGGAACAGGGTGCCGCCGTCGGCCCGCTCGAAGCGCCCCTGATGACGCTTGGCGGCGCCAGTGAAAGAGCCCGCCTCGTGGCCGAACAGTTCGGTTTCCAGCAGGCTCTCGCTCAAGGTGGCGCAGTTGATGGTGACAAAGCTTTGATCCCAGCGATCCGAGAGATAATGTAGGCGGTGGGCGATGAGCTCCTTGCCGGTCCCCCGCTCGCCGATGATCAGCACGGGCTTGCGCAGCGGCGCGAGGCGCGATGCCTGCTCGATGATTTCTAGAAATGCGTTGGATTCACCCAACAGACTTTCCGTGGCCGTGGTCATCCCTGCCCCTGTGAGTTGAAAAATCTGGTTAATCTTACCAAAAGTTGGTTATTTTAATCATCACTTGTTTCCCCGGGACTTGAACTGCATTCTGAGTGCCCATATAAATCAACAAGTTAAATGTTGTTCCAGATTGGCACACAAGTTGCCATTGTCAATGGAGACACAACCCGATGCCTATCACAGGAGTACAATCATGAGCATTTTTTCTCGCCTGGCCGACATCATCAATTCCAATCTGACGGCCCTGCTCGACAAGGCGGAAGATCCCCAGAAGATGGTGCGTCTGATCATCCAGGAAATGGAAGATGAACTGGTGAAGGAGCGCTCCAATCTGGCCCGCTTCCTCGCGAATCAAAAAGAGATCGGCCGTCAGGTGAGCCGCCATCAGGAGCGGGTCGCCGAGTGGCAGGGCAAGGCCGAGCTGGCCCTGACCAAGGGGCGCGAAGATCTGGCTCGTGCCGCCCTCATCGAGAAGAGCAAGCAGGCGGAGCTTGCCGACGCCCTATCTCGTGAACAGCAGGCGGTGGACAGCGGCATCGAGAAGCTGGGGGAGGAGATCCGCCAGCTGGAAGCCAAGCTGGAAGACGCCCGTGCCCGCCAGAAGGCGATGGCCATTCGCAGCGAAGCCGCCAGCAGCCGCCTCAACGTGCAAAGCCAGGTGGCTCGTGGCGACAGTCAGGCCGTGGTGAGCAAGTTCGAGCGCATGGAGCGCCGCATCGACGAGATGGAAGCCCGCGCCGATCTGGGGCAGTCCGACAAGGCGCTCGCCCAGCAGTTTGCCGAGCTGGAAGCGGACGACCAGATCAGCCGCGAGCTGGAAGCCATGCGCCAGAAGCTGGGCCAGCACAATCCGGCACCGAAACAGGGAGAGTAACAGATGGAAGATCTGCTGGGTGTATTGATGGTTCCCATGGTGGTCTTCATGGTGGTGGTGGCCCCCATCTGGCTGGTGCTGCACTACCGTGCCAAGGGACGCATTGGCGCCGGTCTTGCCGATGGTGAGCGTGAACAGCTGCAGGGCTTGCTGGTGCGTGCCGAGAAGATGCAGGAACGGGTCGGCGCCCTGGAGTCGATTCTGGATGCCGAGGTTCCTGGTTGGAGAAACAAGGTATGACGGTTTTCAATGAGAGGTGTCATGACCGTGGCAAAAAGCCGGAGCGGACCGGAACCGTATTGGCGTCGATTCTGGATGCGGAAGTCCCCGGTTGGAGGAACAAGGTATGAACAGTGTCAGTCGTGAAGGGCGCAACCTGTACCGGGATCCCCAGCGGGGCAAGATTGCCGGGGTCTGTGCCGGTCTGGCAGAGTACTTCGGGGTGGAGACCTGGATCGTGCGGCTACTGGCCATCAGTGGTCTCATCTTCGCCGGTTTCATCACCTTCACCGCCTATATTGCCGCCTGGTTCCTGCTCGACAAGAAGCCGGTCACCCTCTACTCCCAGGAGGATGCCGAATTCGCCGAGGTGCGGATGAAGGCGCGCAGCTGGCAGGCAGGCGTCACACCTCATCAGGCCCTTGCCCGCATCGGCCAGGAGCTGGATGCACTGGAGCCCAGGGTGCAGCGCATCGAGAAGCTGGTGACCTCCAAGGAGTTCACCCTGCAACGGGAGTTCAGCAAGCTCTAATCGTGCCGGGCCGCGAGGATACTGCCTCGCGGCCGTCTCTCTGATGTGATCACAAGGAGAAGAAGACCCGCCTTGATACGCAACAAACTAGAACACTCCTGGTCGGTGCTCCAGCACAAGGCAGTTGACGCGGTGAACCGGGCCCGGGATCGCCACATCAGGCTGGCGGTCACCGGCCTTTCTCGCAGCGGCAAGACCGCGTTTATCACGGCGCTGGTCAATCAACTGGAGCACGCGGCCATCGACGGCCGTCTGCCACTCTGGGACGCCCAGCGCCAGGGACGTATCCTCGGTGCTCGCCGGGTGCCCCAGCAAAACGCCCACATTCCCACCTTTCCCTATGAACGGGGCCTCGATGCCCTGTTTGGCGATCCGCCCGCCTGGCCCGCGCCGACCCGGGGGGTGGCCGAGGTACGCCTCGAGATCCGTTATCGCACCCGCCATCCGCTGCGTCGGCACCTGGGGGAGATCTCCACCCTCTATGTGGATCTGGTGGATTATCCCGGGGAGTGGCTGCTGGATTTGCCGCTGCTGGATCTGAACTACAAGCAGTGGAGCGAGCAGGTGCGGGAGCAACTGTGCCGCCCCGAGCTGCAAGCCCTGGCGGCAGGCTGGTTGACGCCGCTCTGGCAGGCAGATCAAGCCTTCGAGGAGCGGGCCGCCAGCGAACTGGCCGCCCGCTACACCGATTATCTGCACGCCTGCAAGCAGGATCTCGGGCTTCACCTCATCCAGCCCGGGCGTTTCGTGTTGCCCGGCGAGTATGCCGGTGCGCCGCTGTTGCAATTCGTGCCCTGGGTGTGGGAGATGCCCACGCACTCCCCCGAAGACGGCACTCTCTACGCCACCTTCAAGCAGCGCTTCGAGCAGTACAAGCAGCATCTGGTACAGGGCTTCTATGAGCAGCACTTTGCAGGCTTTGATCGCCAGATCGTGCTGGTGGACTGCCTGGCGCCCCTCAATGCCGGTGCCGCGAGCTTTGGTGACATGCAGCAGGCCATCGCCCGCATCATGGAAAGCTTCGCCTACGGCAAGAGCAACTGGTGGCGCCGTCTGTTCGCCCCGCGCATCGACAAGCTGCTGTTTGTGGCGAGCAAGGCCGATCACGTCACGCCGGAGCAGCACGGGCCTCTGGTGTCGCTCCTGCAGCATCTGGTGAGCCGTGGCCGGGGTCAGGCCCGCTTCGAGGGGATAGAGACCGAATGCCTGGCGCTGGCCGCCATCAAGGCCACCGAGGTGGGCAAGGGGGTGGCAGACGGACGGGAATTTCCCGCCATTCGTGGCACTACCCTCTCGGGCGAGCCCTTGCTGCTCTTCCCGGGGGAGGTGCCTGCCCAGATCCCGCCTGCGCAGTGGTGGAAAACTCAAGGGTTTGATTTTCAGGCCTTTCGCCCGCTGCCCATGAGCGCTCATCAGGCGCTCCCCCATATCCGGCTCGATGCGGCGCTGGAATTCCTGCTCGGGGATCACCTCGAATAACGGGTGGGTGGCCCGCTGTGCTCGAGGGGCGCCCACAGGAGAGAATGCGATGAACGATCAGACAAGATGGCGCACCGATGACGCCGCTCCTCTGCAAGGCAAGGTGACGCTGGAGCCCGCGCCTTCGATGGCAAGCGAAGCGAAGCCACCCGCCCCGGCCCGGCGGTTGGAAGAGGAGAGCTTCGAGCCTCTGGACGCGCTGGACGAGCTCACCGAGGTGGAACCCGCGCTTCACGTCAGGCCTCGGCGCCGTCATCGTCTGCTGGCCTGGGGGCTGGGCGGGGTGGGGCTGCTGTCCCTTGGCCAGTTTGGCGCTTTTCTGGTGGATCAGTTTGCCGCCTCCCCCTTCTGGGGCGGCGCCTGGCTGCTCGCCTCTGGCCTGGTGGCGGTGGGCACCGCCGCGGTGGCGGGGCGCGAATGGCTGCGGCTGCGCACCTTGAAGCGGCGCCAGGATGTGCGCTCAAGAGCCGAGGATCTGCTGGCCCATCAGGGGGTCGGTCAGGGGCAGGCCTTCTGCGAGGCCCTGGCCGAGAAGAGCGGTGACAAGGGGCGGGAAGGGTATCGCACCTGGTTATCCCAGCTTGACGAGAGCCACAGCGATCGGGAAGTGCTGACCCTCTACAGCCAGCTGGTGCTCACCGAGCGGGACAAGCTGGCCCAGGCCCGCGTCGCGAAATGGTCGGGGGAGGCCGCCGTGCTGGTGGCCCTGAGTCCGCTCGCCACCGTCGACATGATGCTGATGCTCTGGCGCAACCTGCGGATGATCGAGGACATCGCCGATGTCTATGCCATCGAGCTCGGCTACTGGAGCCGCATCCGCCTCATTCGTCAGGTGTTTCGCAACATGCTCTATGCGGGGGCCACCGAGCTGGTGACCGAGGTAGGGATGGATCTGCTGGGCGCCGAGCTGACCGCCAAGCTCTCCGCCCGCGCCGCCCAAGGGGTCGGGGCCGGGTTGCTCACCGCGCGCCTCGGGATGCGTACCATGGAAGCCTGTCGTCCGCTCCCTTGGTGTGCCGACGAGAAGCCGAAACTGGGCGAGCTGCGCAAGCGGCTGATCGGCCAGTTGGCGGGTTATCTCAACAAGTCGTGAGGTGGCTGGCACCCGACATGGATGTCACAAATTATTTACAATTGTCAAAGGCAGCCGACCCCGGGGTCGGCTGCTTTTTTGAGGGGCAAACCGTTACAGTGATCCCATGACTCAACGGCCAGTGACCGCCCGGATGGCGGCTGGCACCCGAAGGATGGGAGCACTCATGGCAAGTCTCTACACGGCCCGCCAACCGGATGGGCAGGGCAGGATCCACTACACGGACAAGGAGCACGGCACCTGGCGGATCCTGATTGCACGCCAGCTTGCGGCGCTCGATGGCAAGGCCTGCGACGAATACCAGGCCGGATTGGCACGCCTCGGCCTGCCTCTGGACCGCATCCCCCAGCTGGACGAGATCAATGCCGCCCTGATGCCCGCCACCGGCTGGTCGGTGGCAGCGGTGCCGGCCCTCATCTCCTTTGATCACTTCTTCGCGCTGCTCGCTGATCGCCGTTTTCCCGTCGCCACCTTCATTCGCCGCCGGGACGAGCTCGACTACCTGCAAGAGCCCGACATCTTCCACGAGATCTTCGGCCACTGCGCCATGCTGACCAACCCGGCCTTTGCCCACTTCACCCACCTGTATGGTCGGCTCGGACTCCATGCCAGCAAGGAGGAGCGGGTCTATCTGGCGCGGCTCTACTGGTTCACGGTGGAGTTCGGTCTCCTGCAGGGGGAGGAGGGGCTGCGCATCTACGGCGGCGGCATTCTCTCCTCCATCGGCGAGACCGCTTATGCCCTCTCGGGCAAGCCTGAGCTGCAACCCTTCGATCTGCTGGAGATCCTGCGTACCCCCTATCGCATCGACATCATGCAGCCGACCTATTTCGTGCTGCCTCGTCTCGATACCCTCTATGGTCTGGAGGGGCAGGGGATCATGGCGGCCGTGGCCGAGGCCCGTCGTCTTGGCCTGCGTCCACCCCGCTTTGCCCCCGTTGCCGGCAAGCAGGCGAGCTGACCCGTATTCATTCCCACGATGTTTCATGAAAGGAGTCCCGAATGACTGAACTGGCGAGTCAACGATGCGAGGCGTGCCGCGCCGATGCCCCCAGGGTGAGCGATCAGGAGCTGGGGGAGCTGATGCACCTCATCCCTGACTGGCAGCCCCTGGTGGTCAACGGCGAGCTTCAACTGCGTCGTGAATTTGTGTTTCGCAACTTCAAGGAGGGGCTGGCGTTCACCAACCGCCTCGGAGAACTGGCGGAGGCGGAGTTCCATCATCCGGCGATCTTGCTTGAATGGGGCAAGGTGACCGTGAGCTGGTGGACCCACAAGATAGGCGGCTTGCATCGCAACGATTTCATCATGGCAGCCCGCACCGACGGGCTGATGAAGTAACCGCCGTCTGGCGCCAACGCAGACAGGGCCTGCCCGGTGAAAGCGGGGCAGGCCCGCATTTTTGTGGGGGAGCGCTCGCACTGGCGGGATCGAGTCTGTATTATCCCGTTATTCAGAATGTTAGCTAGGAAGTGTGTGCCGAATGCGTCTTGAAGTCAGCTGTGAAGACCGTCTGGGCCTGACCCGGGAATTGCTCGACCGACTGGTGGAGCACAACATCGATCTGCGCGGCATCGAAATCGATACCTCAGGCATCATCTATCTCAATTTCCCCGAGCTGGAGTTCCGTGACTTTCAGCATCTGATGCCGGAAATTCGCCGCATTCCCGGCGTCTATGACGTCAAGACCATCCCCTACATGCCCTCCGAGCGGGAGCACCACGAGATAGAGGCCCTGCTCAAGGCGCTGCCGGACCTAGTCTTCTCCCTCGACAGCAAGGGGCGGGTGACCCAGGCCAACCAGGCCGCCCTCACCACCCTGGCGTTGCCACCGGACGAGGTGCGCGGCGTGGCGATCGCCTCCCTGGTCAAGGGCTTCTCGTTTGGCCGCTGGCTGGAGTCGGGGGAGATCAAGCCCCAGACCTGCAAGCTGAGCCTCGGTGGCGAAGAGTACCTGGGCGATCTGATGCCGCTGTTCGTGGCCGAAGAGAAGGGCAAGCAGGCTCTGGCCGGCGCCGTGGTGGTGCTCAAGTCCGCCCGCCGGGTCGGCATGCACTTCAGTGCCCTGCACGCGGTGGAAGTGGGGGGCTTTGAGCACCTTCAGGCCGAGAGCCAGAAGATGAAAGAGGTGCTGGCCCAGGCTGCCAAGCTCGCGATGCAGGACGCCCCCTTGCTCATCGTGGGGGAGACCGGCACCGGCAAAGAATTGCTGGCCCGGGCCTGCCACGGCGCCAGCCTGCGCTCCAGCCACCCCTTCATGGCGCTCAACTGCGCGGCCATGCCGGACAACGTGGCCGAGAGCGAGCTGTTCGGCTATGCCCCCGGCGCCTTTGGCAACAACACCGAGGGCAAGCGCGGGGTGCTGGAGCTGGCCAGCGGCGGCACCCTGATGCTGGACGAGATCGGCGACATGTCCCCCCATCTGCAGACCAAGTTCCTGCGGGTGCTGCAAGATGGCGTGTTTCGCCGGGTCGGTGACGAGCAGGAGGTGAGGGTCAACGTGCGCTTCATCTGCACCACCCAGAAGCAGTTGCTGGATCTGGTCCATGAAGGGAAGTTTCGCGAAGATCTCTACTACCGCCTCAATGTGCTTAGCCTCAATCTGCCGCCGCTGCGCGAGCGCAAGGCGGACATCATGGCCCTGGCCCAGCAGTTCGTGTCGCGCTTTGCCAGCGAACTGCAGCGCCCGCGTCCGCGCTTTACCCGCAACATGGCCGAGTACCTCACCGCCTACCGCTGGCCCGGCAACGTGCGCCAGCTGCGCAACTGCCTCTATCGGGCCATGACCCTGCTGGAAGGGGACGAGATTGGACCCGAGCACGTGGACTTGCCGGTGGCGGCCGATGCCATGCCGCTCATCGACGAGTGGTTCGAAGGGGGGCTCGACGAGGCGGTGAAGCGTTTCGAGAGCCGCCTGCTGGAGCGGCTCTACCCGGCGTTCCCCTCCACCCGCCAACTGGCCAAGCGGCTCGGTGTCTCCCATACAGCCATCGCCAACAAGCTGCGCGAATATGGGATTGGCAAGAAGTAGTGTCGATGGACGGTGTCTGCCTGGGGCATTGAGCGCCTTGCTGGCACGGCTGCGACATCCGGTGACGCAACCGTGCCACTTGCCTCTGGGGGCTGGTCACCCGGCTGGTAAGCTCGGTGCGGTGCCATGCAGGCACTCTCATCATGGGCGTCGGATGACCCCGACGCCGACCTGGACACTCTCGCGGGCACCATGCAGATGTTTTGTTACCTCCGGTTACTGATGTGGCTGGCGCCACTGTGCTGCATGCTGATGCTGGCAAACCAGACCATGGCGGCAACCTCCGCCGAGGCGCGCAGCGACATGGTGCGCCAGACCGTGCTCGATATCCTCAGTTACACCCGCTGGCCCAGCGAGCCCGCCAGACTTCGGCTCTGCATCACGGCGCCGACGGAATATGCGTCATCCCTTCTGACCATCGAACGGCAGGCCAATGGCCGACCGGTGGAGGTCCATCACTACGACATGGACGATGAGGCGCTGATCCAGCGCTGCGATGTCATCTATCTGGGGGTGCTGGCACCGGCGCAGCGCCTCTCCCTGTTCGAGCGCCTGCGCGGTCACGCCATCCTCAGCATCAGCGAGCAGAGCCGCGAGTGCATCGCCGATGCGGTCTTCTGTCTGCAGGCCGGGGAGGAGAGGGTGCGTTTTCGGGTCAATCTGGATGCGCTGGCCCGCAGTGGCGTGCGAGTGCACCCGGCCGTGCTCAAGCTGGCGCGAGCCGATGAGGAGGTGCGATGACGGTCCATCACGCCACTCCCCGGCTTACCCTGCGACAGAGTCTGGGGCGCACCCACATGATGATCTCCCTGACTGCCGTCTGCATGGCCGGGCTGTTTCTGACCGTCACGGCGCTGCTGGCGCTGCGCCTTTATGCGGATCACAACCTCAAGCTGGTGGCGCGGGCCATCAGCTACACCACTGAGGCGGCCGTGGTCTTCCATGACAAGGAGGCGGCACTGGATGCCCTGGAGACCATCACCTCCCGGGAAGACATAGCCAGCGCCAGCATAGTGCTGCCGGACGGCCAGGTGCTGGCGAGCTGGCGCCGGGACATCACTACCCCCTGGACCACCCTGGAGCAGCATCTGGCCCGCCTGATCCTGCCGGGGCCCGTGGTGCTCCCCATGGTGCGCGAGCACAAGGAGATAGCCAGGTTGCATCTGGTCGGTCACGGCCAGTACCTGTTGCGATTCCTGTTGCAGACCTTGCTGGCTACCCTGGTGTGCCTGCTCATCAGTATTCTCGGGGCACTCCATGTGGCGCGCCGGATGCAGCGCTCCATCACGGCACCCCTCAAGGCCCTGACCGAGGTGGCTTACAACGTCAGCCGCCAGCGGGCTCTCAAGGAGCGGGTGCCGGCGGCCAATATCGCCGAGCTGCACGAGCTGGGTGAGGATTTCAATTCGCTGCTCGATGAGCTGGAAGCCTGGCAGGCCCACCAGAAGCGGGAGAACGCCAGCCTGCTGCATCAGGCAACTCATGATCCCCTGACCGGTCTGCCCAACCGCGCTCTGTTCGAGGCTCGCATGGAGCAGGCCATCCTGGCAGGCAACAAGGGGCATGAAGGTTTTGCCCTGCTCTATCTGGATTGCGATCGTTTCAAGCAGATCAATGACAACCTGGGCCACAGCATCGGCGACGAAGTGCTGATCGCCGTGGCGCGGCGGGTGCAGCATCAGCTCAGGCCCCTGGATCTGGTCTGCCGGCTGGGGGGAGATGAGTTCGTCATCCTCCTGACCCCGATCCATGGGGAGGACGAGGTGCGCGAGGTGATAGGGCGAGTGCAGCAGGCCATGAACACCCCCGTTGTATTGAGTGACGGTCGCCATCTCGGGGTGGGGATCAGCATCGGCTCTGCCCGCTCTCCCGAGCAGGGGAAGACGGCGGATGCCCTGCTGCAATGGGCAGACGACGCCATGTATCAAGCCAAACGACAACGCAGGGAGGAGAGAGAAACACGAAAAACGAGCACGTGAAGTTAAACCGGAAATAGTGAAAGGATGATAAGAATGCGCATGTTGAACCCGATCAAAGCGGGCCTGGTGGTACTGTTGCTGAGTGTGCTGGCGGCGTGCCAGAGCCCTCCCCAGGGGCTCACGGCGGAGCAGATCGCCGCCTTGAAGGAGCAGGAATTTCACCTGACCGACGAGGGATGGACCCTGGATATCTCCAACAAGGTGCTGTTCGCCAACAATGTGGGGCCCTCAACCCCGAGACCCGCCAGGTGGTAGAGAAACTCGGCAAGGCCCTGATTGAGGTAGGACTGAACCGGGCCCGGGTGGACGGTCATACCGACTCCAACGGTGATGAGGCCTACAACCAGCAACTCTCCCTCAAGCGGGCACGGTCGGTGGCCGATGTCCTGGTGTCGGTGGGTATGCCACAGGGGAACCTGGATATCCGCGGCCGCGGAGAAGAGGCGCCCATCGCCGACAACGCGACCGCTGCCGGGCGAGCGGAAAATCGACGGGTTGCCATCATCATCGGCAATGGCTGACCCCCGTCAGCCGGTATCGGCGCGGCGCTCCCATCGGGAGCCTTGAATCAACCGCCTGATCCTGTGTGTGCCACCACTCTCCAGTGGGAGAGTGGCTCTCTTCCCTTGTTGTTTCACGCTTTTCTTGCCTGACGCGCGCTGCCCTGATGGGGACAGAGTGACGGCTCAATCCTTCCCGACTTGATCCAGCACAAATACCTGCAACTGATATTCGTTATCATTTGTGTTATTTACGCAGGGTAACCCCAGTGACGACTCTCCAGCTTTCTTCGACCATGACGGGGCTTTGTACCCCGGATCCCCTCAAATTCGCCTTCACCGCCAAGACGTCGGCCCATGCCAGCCGGGGAGGGGCCGCCCCCCTGATGCTGGACGATGCCGGCTGGCAAGCCTGGTGGCAGCAGGAGAGCGAGGCCAAGGCCCGAGCGCTCTATATCCATATCCCGTTTTGCCGCAAGCGCTGCAGTTTTTGCAACTTCTTCGAAAACGGCGCCAATCCGGCGCGCATGAGTCGCTACATGGAGGCACTCTGCGGGTCGCTGCACCAGGCAGCCGAGACGCCGCTTGTCCAGAGCCGGCCTTTCTCGGCGGTCTATGTGGGGGGCGGCACGCCAACCGACATGGCGGCGGGCGATCTCGCCCGCCTGGCCAGCGCCATCCGCCGTTTTCCCCTGACCGTGGATGCGGAGCTGACCCTGGAGGGGCGGCTCAACGGCTTTGATGACGAGAAGTGGCAGACGGCCCTGGCGGGTGGCTTCAACCGCTTCTCGTTCGGCGTGCAGAGTTTTGATACCCGCGTGCGCCAGCAGGCGGCCCGCTTCGATGACAGGGAGACCTTGCTGTCCCGGCTGGCGGCGCTGACCCGCCACAACGAGGCGGTGATCGTGGCGGATCTCATCTTCGGTCTGCCGGGGCAGGATGAGGCCGTGTGGCGCCAGGATATCGCGGATGTGATGGCGAGCGGGGTGCACGGGGTGGATCTCTATCAACTCATCTCCATGGCGGGCACCAACCTGGCGCGCGCCGACGAGAAAGGCACCCTGGGCTGGGCCGCCGATGGCCAGCAGCGGGCAGTCATGTATGCCGACGGGGCACGGACGCTGGAGGCGGGGGGCTGGGAGCGGCTCTCCTGCAGCCACTGGCGGCGCATCGATGCCGAGCAGAGCCGCTACAACCAGATGGCCAAGTGGGGCGCCGAGATCCTGCCCTTCGGCGCAGGGGCGGGGGGCAACATTCACGGCCACGGCCTCATGTATGGCCGGGATCTGGCGCCCTGGCATGAGGCGCAGGCGGGGGGCGTGCGTGCTCCCGGCATGGTGATGAGGCCCAATCCCGATGCCCGTCTCGACGGGCTGCTGCGAGGGGGGCTCGATACCGGATGGCTGGCGTTGTCGCAATTGCCACAGGGGCTGGTCTCCCACCTGATGCCGCTCTTTGAGGCCTGGCAGCGACACGGGCTGGCACGGCTCTCGGCCGAGCGTCTCGCCCTCACCCTGGCGGGGCGTTTCTGGAACGTGAATTTGCAGGCCGGGTTGTTCGAGTATCTGAGGTGCAATCCACCGGGGGGGATCAAGGGGGGCGAGAAACCATCCGGCCACCCGGGCAAGATGGCCGGTCATGCCCTGGTATAACGGGCTATCGGAGCACAGAAAGGAGGCGGGGGCCTGGTGCAGGCCCCCGCTTTTTGTCAGCGGTTGTCGACCTCGTCCACCCGTACCCGCAGCGCTCCCTCTGCGAGGGTGGTGATCAGGGTCTGGCCTGCATTGACCTGGGATGCGCGGCGGATCACCTCCCCGGAGGGGGTGCGCACGATGGCGTAACCGCGCCCCAGGGTGGCCAGCGGGCTGATGCCGTCGAGGCGGGCTCCCAGCATGGCGAGGCGGTGGCGGGCGAGATCCTGGCGTTTTGCGATGAGGGCATGGAGGCGCTCCTCGGCAAGCTGGTGACGACGTTTGCCGATGGCCAGCCGCTTTTCGGGGCTTCTGGCCTGCAGGCGCATGGCGAGGCCCGCGAGGCGCCGCTCCCCCTGGTGCAGGCGATCACGCAGGTGCTGCTGCAAGCGGCGGTCGAGCTCGTCGAGGCGCTGTGACTGCTGCTCCAGCCGTCGCTTGGGATCCTGATGATCGAGCCGCTTCTGCAGCAGGACGAAGCCATGGCGGGCGGCGACCTGGTGACGGCTCATGGCCTGGGTGAGCCGCTGGCGCAGGTGCACGAGGCGCTGGGCGCGGGTGCGCCTGTCCGGCGCCACCAGCTCGGCGGCGGCAGAGGGGGTGGGGGCACGAAGGTCGGCAGCAAAGTCGCTGATGGTGACGTCCACCTCGTGTCCTACGGCGCTCACCACGGGGATGGCGGAGCCTGCGATGGCCCGTGCCACCGCCTCTTCGTTGAAGCACCAGAGATCTTCAAGGGAGCCGCCGCCGCGTCCGACGATGAGCACATCCACCTCGGCGCGGCGGTTGGCAAGCATGATGGCCGAGACGATCTGGGCGGTGGCGGCGCTCCCCTGCACCTGGGTCGGGTAGATGAAAACGGGCAAGTCCGGGGCGCGGCGTTCAAGCACCGTCAGCATGTCGTGCAGGGCGGCGCCGGTGGCGGAGGTGACCAGCCCGACGGCGCTGGGTTCCCGGGGCAAGGGGCGCTTGCGCCCTTCGTCAAAGAGCCCTTCGGCCCCGAGGCGGCGCTTGAGCTCCTCGAAGCGCAGGGCCAGCATGCCATCCCCGGCGGGCTGCATGGACTCGATGATGAGCTGGTAGTCGCCCCGGGGTTCATAGAGGGAGACTCGCGCCTGCACCAGCACCTGCATGCCATCCTGGGGACGGAACGGCACCCGGCGGTTGTTGCCCTTGAACATGGCGCAGCGCACCTGGGCCGACATGTCCTTGAGGGAGAAGTACCAGTGGCCGGAACTTGGCATCGCCAGGTTGGAGAGCTCGCCGGTGAGCCACACCAGCCCCAGATCCTGCTCCAGGATCATGCGCACGGCGCTGTTGAGGCGGGTGACGGTGAAGATCTGCTGTTGTCTGCTCTGACTGGCGGGTTCGAGGTGATTCAAGGCTGGCCCTGCTGTGGTGTCCGCCGGGGCGGGAGAAACGATGGGGGTCATCTTACCCCAGTTGCGCCCATCTGCCGAGCCATGGGCCCGGCAGATGACGCGGAGCCTAGGCTTGTGCCTTGGCCGACTTGACGGCTCTGGCGGGGCTGGTCACCAGCCAGACCGCGAGGCAGACCACGGCGCCGCCGAACACGAAGCCGCCGGTGAGGGTTTCCCCCAGCACCAGATAGCCCCACAGGATGCCGAAGGGCGGAATGAGGAAGGTGACAGTGAGGCTTCGCAGGGGGCTGATGTCGGCGATCAGCCTGAAATAGAGCAGATAGGCGAAGGCGGTACAGAGGAAGCCGACCGCCAGCACGCTGGCCCAGACCCCAGGCTGGGCCCAGTCGACGGCGGGGCCGGTCGCCAGGGTGTAGCCGAAGAAGGGAAGCAGGAAGAGGACGGCCCCTATCTGGCTGCCAAAGGCCACCAGTTTGGCGTCCAGGCCTCCCCGCTCGGTGACCCAGCGTCTCGTCAGGAAGCCGGCGCAGCCATAGCAGGCGGTGGCGATGAGGCAGGCCAGCACCCCGATGGCCAGTTGGCCGCTCAGGTCGACCTCCCCGGTGGTGGTGATGAGCCCGATGCCCACCAGCCCCAGCATGACCCCGGCCCACTTTCGCAAGGTCAGCGTCTCGTGAAAGAAGGAGAAGCCGATGAGGGCGCCCATCAGGGGCGTGGTGGCGTTGAGGATGGCGGAATACCCTGCGGGCAGCCAGAGGGCCGCCACGGCATACATCAGGAAGGGGACGCCGGAGTTGATGATGCCAAGCACCATGATGGATTTGAGCTTGCCCTGAAACTGCATGGGGGTGCGCAGCAGCAGGAGCATGGCGGCGAGCCCGACGAGGGCGAAGAAGACCCGCAGGAAGGTGGTGTTGACCGAGCCGAACGCCGGCGCCGCGATGCGCATGAACAAAAAGCTGGCACCCCAGATGGCTGCCAGCGCGAGCAATCTCCCGTAATCCGATGGTCTCATCGTTTCTCCCTGAATGAACCGCCCTGTTGCCCGAGATGGCAAGGGGGATTGCATCATGGGGGCAAGTGTCCCCGGTGGCAACGGCGCCGTGCAGGAGGCAGGGGCTGACCCTGTGCCCGAGGTGGTCGCGGAGGGCGGCCATCTTGCTCTCCCCGATGGGGGTGCCCCTCACTTCTGCGCCAGGAAATGAAAGCGCTATCAATCACATACAGCCCATGACGAGGTCGACAGTGGTCACATTTTGCGCGTGTTGGCCATTAATTGGCCATGGGGGACTCTAGACTGGTCGGGCTCATCTGAAGGCGGGACGTTGCGGATGGGGGAATGCCGGGACACACCGGCATCACACACAAACAATGAAAATAAAGGACTATCAATGGCTAGATGGATACTCGCGGCCGGATTGTTGGGAACCCTGATCACGGCGCCGAGCACGGCGGCGGAGTGGTTCTTCCGGGGCACCGCGAATGGATGGGCGGCGACCGCCATGACGTCGACGGACGGCGTCAATTTTGATACCTGCCAGCGCTTCGTGAGCGGGGATGCCAGCGGCGGCCCGCGCTTCAAGATAGACAGGTACGGCAACTGGCAGCAGAGCTACCCGGCGGCCGACTACGGGGTCAATGCCAACACGGCGTACCAGATCCGCATCAACGCCAGCACCCAGGCGGTGAGCGCGACGGCAGTGGCCAGTTGCGAGGCCTCGGGGTTTGCCAGCACCTTGCCGCAGCTCAACGTGCGCGGCACCTTCAACGGCTGGGCCAGCCTCCCCATGACCCTGGTAGGGGATCACCTGTGGCAGGTGGAAGCCTACATGGATGGCAAGGCGAGCCAGCGCCTCAAGTTTGATCAGGCTGGGGACTGGGCCGTCAACTTTGGCGACAGCAACGGCGACGGCGTGCTGGAGAAAAGTGGCGGCGACATCTTCTGGAGCGCCGTGGGCACGGTGCGCATCCAGGTCAACGATCAGACCCTGGCCTACAGCATCACCCCCCTTGGGGATGACAACCAGCCGCCGCTCGCGGTCATCACCCCGGGGGGGACGGTGAACGTGACCCAAGGGGCGTCGCTCACCTTGAGCGGCAGCGACTCCACGGATCCTGACGGCCAGATCGCGAGCTATCTGTGGAGCAGCGGCGAGACCACGGAGAGCATCGTCGTCAACACCACCCAGACCGGCACCTTCACCTATGGCCTCACGGTCACCGACGATCAGGGCGCCAAGGGCAGCAGCAGCGTGAGCGTGGTGGTCGGGGCAGGACAGAGCAGCGACAGCTGGTACTTCCGGGGCACGGCCAACAACTGGGGGCTCACCCCCATGACCAGCGAGGATGGCACCACCTTCTGCACCGAGCAGGCCTTTGGCAGCAACAACCCCCGCTTCAAGATTGACCACAAGGGGGACTGGACCGAGGCGTATCCGGCCCAGGATTACCTGGTCAGCGCCAACACCAGTTATCGCATCTGCTTTGACAGCCTGCGCAAGGCCATCGAGGTGGAGACGCTGGCCGGGGCCGATCTGCAGGCCCCCACGGTGACGGCCACCCCGTCCCCGGGGAGTTATGTGGACAGCCAGTCCATCACCCTGGGAGTGAGCGACGATCAGGACAGCGCCCCCGCCGTGCATTTCACCACGGACGGCAGCCAGCCCACCACGGCATCGGCCCGCTATGCAGGCCAGCCCCTGCTGGCGAGTGACAAGGGGAGCGGCACCGATCTGGTGATCCGCACCCTTGCCATCGACGCCAGCGGCAATCAGCGCGAGCAGCGCTTCGAGTACCGTATCGGCGAGCAGGGGGTGGCGAGCGGCGATTTTCGCGCCGAGAGCATCTACTTCCTGCTGACTGCCCGCTTCTATGATGGCGATGCCAGCAACAACTACTACAACCGGGATCGCTACAAGGCGGGGGATCCCCAGTGGCGTGGCGACTTCAAGGGGTTGATCGCCAAGCTCGACTACATCAAGGATCTCGGCTTCACCGCCATCTGGGTGACGCCGCCGGTGGAGAACCGCTCCGGCCTCGACTACCACGGCTACCATGCCTACGACTTCTACCGGGTCGATCCCCGTCTGGAGTCGCCGGGGGCGGGTTACCGGGAGTTCATCCAGGCGGCCCACGCCAAGGGGCTCAAGGTGATCCAGGATGTGGTGCTCAACCACTCGAGCCAGTATGGTCTGCGCGGCAAGACCTGGATCGATCGCCTGCCCGTCAAATACTACGTACCGGCGGGGTCGAGCCAGGGACTCATCAACAATGGCCCCTATCAGGGCAATCTCGGGGACTACGCCAGCGCCAACCGCTGTGACGACGACAACCCGGCGGCGCCCGACTGGTACAAGGCCCGCTGCCAGTCCGATCCGGCGGGCACCCAGCCCCTGGTAGACCCCAAAACCGGCGCCACCGTGCCGAGCGCAGGCTACAACCCAAACCGCTTCTTCGGCATCGACGCCCAGACCCTGGATCCCGCCTGGTATCACCTGGACGGTTTCATGTCCGGCGGTGACTGGGAGAGCCCGCTTGCCCTGCAGCGCAAGCACATGGCGGGGGACTGCATCGATCTCGCCACCGGCAACCAGAACGTCAAGGACTACCTCAACGGCGCCATTCGTCAGTACCTCGACATGGGAGTGGATGCCATCCGTATCGATACCTTGAAGCACATCGAGCGGGACGAACTGCTGACCTATGTCCACGACTGGCAGGCCCACAAGCCGGGGCTGTTCGTCTTTGGCGAAAACCTGGTCAAGGGCACCGGATGGGGCTCGGAGCTCGCCAACGACAATGCCTCGGCGGTGATCCGCCCCTGGTGGTATACCCGCACCACGCCGAACCCGGCCGATCCCCGTGCAGGGGGCGATTCCGGCCTCTCGGTGCTGGACTTCTCCCTCTTCTCCACCTTCCGTGACAACGTCACCCGGGGGAACTTTGGCGGGGTAGGGGGGATTTTCGCCATGGACTGGGTCTATGGGGATGCCACCAAGCTCATCACCTTCTTCCAGAACCACGACGTGGGGCCGGACAATGACTTCAAGTACCGCTACGGCGGGGAAGAGGGCAATGCGGCCATGACCTACAACCTGCTCTGGACGGCGCGGGGGATCCCGACCCTCTACTACGGGGAGGAGGTGATGTTCCAGGCGGGCAAGCCCCAGGACATCGACGGGGCCACCATGACGGTGGATCAGACCGGTCGTGCCTACTACGGAGATGTGCTGGACAACCCCGCTACCCCGAGCCACCCGCTCTATCAGCACATCAAGCGCCTGAACCAGATCCGCAAGGCGGTGCCCGCCCTGCAAAAAGCGCCCATGAGCCAGGTGAACGAGTGGGGGAGCGGCATCAGTTTCGTGCGTGATCTGAGCGCCCAAGGGAGCTACGCCGCCGTGGGCCTTGCGGCCAACTCGGCCCAGCAGATAAACCTGAGTGGCCTGAAGAACGGCACCTACACGGACGCGGTAACCGGTGCGAGCCAGAGCGTCAGCAACGGCAGCCTGAGCTTTGCGGTGCCCGCCTATTCGGCGCGGGTCTGGGTACTGAACGGCCCGGGCAAGGTCGGTGCTGACGGCAAATACCTCAAGTAAGGAAGCCCTGTCACAGGGTGCAGCGAGTCGGCCTTCGGGCCGACTTTTTTATTCTGCCTTCTGCCTGAATGGATGCCCCATCCTGATGGGACTCTGGCTGCGGAGGGGTTGATGGATGGGCAGACCTGTGGACTCGCGACCAGCACGCTCATGGACAGGGGGCTAGAGGGAAGGGAAGTGGTGCATCCGCCGCCCGAGTCACTTCATGCTCTGCATATTGCAGTGCTCATGGCAGTGAGCAAAGCGGTGCCCATGTCGCCTTTGCGCCGCGGTGCAAGGCAAACCGTGCCACTCAGCCGCTCCATATTGGTGCAACTGCACTTTATTGGTGCGCTCCATCCACATACGCCCCTGGAGCCCGCCCCGAAGAAACACGCCGTATGGCCCCCGGACTTCGCCCATGACAAGCATCATCCATGCTGAAAAGCGGCATCGTATCGACATGATCTGCCGAAAAACCGGGCTGTGAAGGGGATAGCACGAGGCCTTTTTCGGTGACTCGGGTAAACATGCTGCGCCACTGTGATGGCCGATCACGGAAGTGGTGAATTCTACCTGCATATTGCACATTTATCGGAATTTAAATCCGATTATTTATGGTATCGCGGACTCTTATTTTGATTGGCGCTCTTTTTGCTGTGACTTGTCATCCCCATGATGGCGAGATCAGGGGGCGGGGGAGCGCAAGATTGGGGGGGTGGGGACGGCAAGGTGAACGGGTCGCCGCCATCAGCCCCAACGCGGCCTGGTTGTCGGGCAACGGATGCCACCATCACATCGGATCTAAGGAGTCATATGGAAGGTGAAATGACCATGCAGCCAGCGGCTGCGGGCAGGGGGCTGGCCCATACCCTCAAGGACGATGTCTACGGCATGGTGCTCGGGGTCATGTTTATCGCCGTGGGGCTCAATCTGCTCAAGTGTTCCGGCATGATCACCGGTGGCATCGCGGGCATCGCCCTGCTGATCGCCCATGTCAGCACCCTGCCCATCGGCGTGCTCTTCTTCCTGGTGAACCTGCCCTTCATGGTGTTCTGCTACGTCACCATGGGGCGCGCCTTCACCCTCAAGACGCTGATCGTCAACGTCGCCCTCTCGGCGGCCACCCAGGCGGTGCCGCTGCTGCTGACGGTGAGCTATGTCCATCCCCTGTTTGCCGCCCTGGTGGGGGGAACCTTCCTCGGCATGGGGGTCTTGTCTCTGGCGCGCCACAATGCCTCCGTGGGGGGCACCGGCGTGGTGACGCTCTGGTTGCAACGGCGCACCGGCATCAATGCGGGAAAGAGCCAGATGGTGCTGGATGTGCTGGTGTTTGCGCTCTCTCTGCTCACCCTGCCGCTTCCCCTGCTGCTCTGGTCAACCCTGAGTGCGCTGGCCATGAACGCCATGCTGATGAACTGGCACAAGCCGGGCCGCTATCAGGGGAACTGACCGCCGGTCTGGCTGACGGCTGAGAGGGGAAAAAAGGCCGTTCCGGGAGACTGGCGGCAGAAAGGGGCTCAACGGCAAAAAAGATCATCTTGTCGGGAAAAACGGCATGGTTACGGCTGAATTTATTGGTTTTTTGCCCTGTTGGTGGCGTTAAATCGGGCTACGCCATAAAAAATTCAAAAAACTTCTTTACCACTGCCCAATGCATGAGTAAAATTTGTCGGCAATATTTTACACCCCCACTCCTCAACGGTGAGATATTGCCATGCTCAGGATTGCCAAAGAAGCGCTGACCTTCGACGATGTACTGTTGGTTCCAGCCCACTCCACTGTTCTCCCCAATACCGCCGACCTGCGTACCAAGCTCACGTCTGCGATCACGCTGAATATTCCGATGATCTCCGCTGCCATGGACACAGTGACCGAAGCCCGTCTGGCTATCGCACTGGCCCAGGAAGGCGGCATCGGCTTCATTCACAAGAACATGTCCATCGAGCAGCAGGCTGCCGAAGTGCGCAAGGTCAAGAAGTACGAGAGCGGCGTGGTCAGCGACCCCGTTACCGTGCGCCCTGACATGACCATCGCCCAGATCAAGGAGCTGAGCCACAAGAACGGTTTCGCCGGTTACCCCGTGGTGACTGACGGCAACCAGCTGGTGGGCATCATCACCGGCCGTGACGTGCGCTTCGTCATCGATCTCTCCCAGACTGTCGAACAGATCATGACCCAGAAAGATCGTCTGGTGACCGTGCGTGAAGGGGCCCCTCGTGAAGAGGTGGTGGCTCTGATGCAAAAGCATCGCATCGAGAAGGTGCTGGTGGTCAACGGCGACTTCAAGCTCAAGGGCATGATCACCGTGAAGGACTTCCAGAAAGCCGAGCGCAAGCCCAACGCCTGTAAAGACGAGCGTGGCCGTCTGCGGGTCGGTGCCGCCGTCGGTGCCGGTGCCGGCAACGAAGAGCGCGTCGCCGCCCTGGTGGAAGCCGGTGTGGACGTGCTGCTGATTGACTCCTCCCACGGCCACTCCCAGGGCGTGCTGGATCGCATCAAGGCGACCCGTGAAGCCTATCCTGACCTGCAGATCATCGGCGGCAACGTCGCCACCGCCGCTGGCGCCAAGGCGCTGGTGGAAGCGGGTGTCAACGCCGTCAAGGTCGGTATCGGCCCGGGCTCCATCTGTACTACCCGTATCGTGACCGGCGTGGGCGTGCCCCAGATCACCGCCATCTCCGACGCCGTCGACGCCCTGGAAGGCACCGGCGTGCCGGTGATTGCCGATGGCGGCATCCGCTTCTCCGGTGACGTGGCCAAGGCCATCGCCGCCGGTGCGAGCTGCGTCATGGTGGGCTCCATGTTCGCCGGCACCGAAGAGGCGCCGGGCGAGATCGAGCTCTACCAGGGCCGCTCCTTCAAGTCCTACCGCGGCATGGGTTCCCTGGGCGCCATGTCCAAGGGCTCAAGCGATCGCTACTTCCAGACCGACAACGCCGCCGACAAGCTGGTGCCGGAAGGGATCGAAGGGCGCGTGCCGTACAAGGGCCGCCTCAAGGAGATCATCCACCAGCAGATGGGCGGCCTGCGCTCCTCCATGGGCCTGACCGGCAGCGCGACCATCGACGACATGCGCACCAAGGCCGAGTTCGTGCGCATCTCGGGCGCCGGGATGAAAGAGTCCCACGTTCACGACGTGACCATTACCAAAGAAGCCCCCAACTACCGGATGGGCTGATAAGACGGGGCCCTGCGCCCCGTTATTCCACCCTTTTTTTATCCCGTGCTTTTTGTGACAACATCAGCCTGATGCAGGAATAAAATGACTAAAGACATTCACGCCCACCGCATCCTTATCCTGGATTTCGGTTCCCAGTACACCCAGCTCATCGCCCGTCGCGTCCGTGAAATCGGCGTCTACTGCGAGCTGTGGGCCTGGGATGTAACCGAAGAGCAGATCCGCGAGTTCAACCCGAGCGGCATCATCCTCTCCGGCGGCCCGGAATCCGTGACCGAGGCGGGCAGCCCGCGCGCCCCCGAGTACGTGTTCAACGCCGGTGTGCCGGTGTTCGGTATCTGCTACGGCATGCAGACCATGTCCGAGCAGCTCGGCGGCAAGGTGCAGTCCTCCAACCTGCGTGAATTCGGCTATGCCCAGGTCGAAGTGCTGGGCCAGTCCGGCAAGACCAGCGCCCTCTTGCGCAACATCGAAGACGCCATTGCCGACAACGGCAATGCCCTGCTGGATGTCTGGATGAGCCACGGCGACAAGGTCACCGAGATCCCCGCCGGCTTCACCACCATCGCCCAGACCGCGACCTGCCCCCATGCCGCCATGGCCGACGAGGCCAAGCGCTTCTACGGCGTGCAGTTCCACCCGGAAGTGACCCACACCCGTCAGGGTGCCCGCATGCTGGAGCACTTCGTCAAGGACATCTGCGGCTGCGAGTGCCTCTGGACCCCGGCCACCATCATCGACGACGCCGTTGCCCGCATCCGCGAGCAGGTGGGTGACGACGAAGTGATCCTGGGCCTCTCCGGCGGCGTGGACTCCTCCGTGGTCGCCATGCTGGTGCACCGCGCCATCGGCGATCGCCTCACCTGCGTCTTCGTCGACAACGGCCTGCTGCGTCTGAATGAAGGCCAGCAGGTGATGGACATGTTCGGCGATCACTTCGGCCTGAACATCATCAAGGTCGACGCCGAAGAGCGCTTCCTCTCCGCTCTCGCAGGTATCGACGAGCCGGAAGCCAAGCGCAAGACCATCGGCCGCGTCTTCGTCGAAGTGTTCGACGACGAGTCCAAGAAGCTCAAGAACGCCAAGTGGCTGGCCCAGGGCACCATCTACCCGGACGTCATCGAATCCGCTGCCAGCAAGACCGGCAAGGCCCACGTCATCAAGTCCCACCACAACGTCGGCGGCCTGCCGGAAGAGATGAAGATGGGGCTGGTGGAGCCGCTGCGCGAGCTGTTCAAAGACGAAGTGCGCCGCGTCGGCCTCGAACTCGGCCTGCCCTACGACATGCTCTACCGTCACCCCTTCCCGGGTCCGGGTCTGGGCGTGCGCGTCCTTGGCGAAGTGAAGAAAGAGTACTGCGATCTGCTGCGCAAGGCTGACGCCATCTTCATCGAAGAGCTGCGCAAGGCCGACCTCTACAACCAGGTCAGCCAGGCGTTCGCCGTCTTCCTGCCGGTGCGCTCCGTCGGCGTCATGGGCGACGGTCGCAAGTACGACTGGGTCATTGCGCTTCGCGCCGTCGAGACCATCGACTTTATGACCGCCCACTGGGCCCACCTGCCGTACGACTTCCTCGGCCACGTGTCGAACCGCATCATCAACGAGATCAACGGCATCTCCCGCGTGGTGTACGACGTCTCCGGCAAGCCGCCCGCAACCATCGAATGGGAATAAGGGTTAATCCCTTTCCCTGCGATCACGCAAAACTGTCAAAAAGGCGCCCTTGAGGCGCCTTTTCTTTTTCCAATCGTTTGCGTTACAAAATCTGGATAAAATAAGGTCCTTGCTTCGAGCACAGGGTTATTTTGATTGACCCGAATTGGTACTCTCTGTCTATAGCTAGGTCGTGCCTCATTATCTCGCTGTCGGGATGAAATAATTAGGAATGATCTCTGGAATCCCTGACATTTAGAGGTATTGCGGATATGAGATTTTTTGCTGATGGCCCGTCCATTCCGGATCTTCTTCTTGAGCGGTGTGATGCTGGCAGAGTGGTATTTCTGTGCGGCGCAGGAGTCTCAATCCCGTCAGGAATGCCTAGTTTTTACAAGTTGACCAAGTATGTTGTTGACTTCTTCGACCCTGCACCAGACTCCGGGATTATGCAGGCTTTCCAGCCATGGATTGATGACCCGCGAATTCAACTTCGAAGTGCGACACTCGCCTATGCCGCCTGACAGTACTCTTCGAATACCTTGACAGGCTGCCTGAATCCGAGACATTTCCGAGGTCGTAGGTTGAGCCACTGCTCCGCTCTCCTGACATCCTCGTCCGTGACCTCTCTCAGGTCTGTTCCCTTTGGGATAAACTGCCTCAACAGCCCATTGCTGTTCTCGTTCAGACCGCGCTCCCACGAAGAGTAAGGGTGCGCAAAGTAAGTCTCGGCACCCAGCGCTTCCTCTATCGCCTTGTGTTCGGCAAACTCGCCGCCGTTGTCAAAGGTGATGGTATGCACCTGCTCGATGTAGGGCGTTAACATCTCGATTATCGCATCCCGCACCACCCCAGCCTGTTTGCTCGCGACCCGCTTGACCAGATAGAGCCGGCTCTTGCGCTCCACCAGGGTGACCAGTGCACCTGTGCCTTGCTTGCCCAGCACCGTGTCCGCCTCCCAATCACCGAGCCGCTCCCGGCTATCGACGATAGCCGGCCGTTCATCAATAGAGCGGGCTTCCTTGATGGGAGAACGCAGGCTGCTCGCCCCCTTGCGGTAGCGCTTGTGGCCCTGGCGCAGATGGCGGTACAACTGGCCACCCCGGGCTTTGTCGGCGGCCACATGGCGGTATATCCACTCGTGACTCACCATGAGGCCTATCTGCTTGCCCACCGCGCTTATCTGCTCCGGGCTCCACCACCAGGCGAGTGTCAGCTCGACAAACTGGATGACATCGGCAGATAGCCGAGATTTGGCCGCACTGGCCCGTCGGTGGGTGGCGTGCTGATGCGCATTGTCTGGCTGGTAGCCCTGCGGCCCGGCGTTACGACGCAGCTCCCGGTAGAGGGTGGAGCGATGAACGCCAATGGCGCGTGCGGTGGCAAGGATGGACATCCCCTGTGCGCGAAGCACCGATAACTGGTATCGTTGCCCCTCGGTCAACTGCTGATAGCTCATGGTGATACTGCTTCCTGATTACCCATGATTAGCAGTCAGTTACCACGAACTATACTGATCTTACGTACAGTTATCGAGGTGCGAGATCATGGCCAAAAGCAAAATCCAATTCCAGAAAGGCTACAGCCTGTTTGAGTTTCTCAAGGACTATGGCACTGAGGCTCAGTGCGAAAACGCGCTGTTCACTTGGCGTTTTCCTAACGGCTTTGTCTGCCCTGAATGTGCCAACAAGACCTGTTGTCGCCTGAGAAGGCGGCCACGTGTGTGGCAATGCAATCACTGCCGTCACCAGATGTCATTGACTGGAAACACGATTTTCGCAAACACCAAGCTCCCACTGACCAAGTGGTTTCTGGCAATGCACCTGTTGTCACAAACCAAAACAGGCTTGTCAGCGATGGAGCTAAAGCGCCAGTTGGGCGTCAAATATGACACCGCCTGGATGCTCAAGCACAAGCTGCTGCAAGCCATGAAAGAGTCCGATGACAAGCAGCCCATCAGCGGCATCATTCAGCTCGATGATGTCTACTGGGGTGGCGAGCGCCGTGGTGGCAAACGGGGTCGGGGCGCGGCAGGCAAGACGCCGTTTGTGGCAGCAGTGGCCCTGAACAAGGAAGGACATCCAATCAAGATGCGGATGACGGTGGTCGATGGTTTCAAAACCAAGTCCGTTGCTGATTGGGCAAAACGGCATATTGCCAGTGGTAGCGCGGTGATATCCGATGGATTGGCCTGTTTCAAAGCGGTCAAGGAGGCCAATTGTGAGCACCTGGGAGTTGTCACCGGGGGCAACCTGGACTGGCTGGATCATCCGGCATTCAACTGGGTAAACACGATGATAGGAAATGTGAAAAACTCGCTGCGGGGCAGTTGCCATACGCTCGGAGCGAAGCATTTACCAAGGCATCTTGCGGAATACTGCTTCCGGTTTAATCATCGTTTTGACCTCAATAGCATGTTGGTAGAATTGGGGCATGCAGTCGTGGCAAGCCCTCCGATGCCATATCGGCTCTTGAAGCTGGCTGAGGGTCATGGGTAATCAGGTACTGCTTTTACTTTGGCGAGCAGAAGGGTACCACCAATCAGCAGTTGGCCACCTCTCGCCATTCATCCATGAGTGTCGCACTTATTATCTGAATTCCCGTACTGCTTTTACTTTGGCGAGCAGAAGGGTACCACCAATCAGCAGTTGGCCACCTCTCGCCATTCATCCATGAGTGTCGCACTTATTATCTGAATTCCCGACCCTCTTGATGAGAAACCAAGCATTAAGACGCCACTGGATCAAATCTTTAATCTTTTGCATCAGGAATATGGCAGAGAGGAAGTGAAACCCACGGCTTAGAAGGCCGTACCTGTTAATATAGTTAAAATGTCATCAGGATACGTCAAGCACCAAATTAATATAGAGCTTTAAAATCAATGCTTTATTGCCATCATGTCGTTCTAGGTTAGCTGAGGAAATTTGATGTTGCCAAAATTGGCTCTTCAGGTTTCTGCATTTTTAGTTGTTTTTTTGATCTAAAATGGATCATTCACTCGCTCGTACGCAAAAAAATGAGCCTCGATAGAGGCTCACCTGGGGCGATGCAAGAGGCATTTGTCACATTGGTTAATTATCGTTTTAAGCGTTGAGCTCTCGAACTGAGTCCACCCAAAATTGAATCTGCAATCTCAGTGGGAAATGTATCAGGCAATTGCTGACGAACGATTGATATTACCTCATCCAGATTATCCGTCAGCTCGCTGATGATTTTTTCCATCTGCACTTGTTCAAAACCAATCGCCTTGGCCGTTTGATAAAAATGGCGAGGAAATATCTGCTCTATCGCGTATTTTTTGCCCTTGGTTGCAGTAAGCCCCATGGCCAACTTGGCATCACGGGGATGTAATCCTTTACCACCAAATGCAGGATACATGGAAAGGATGTCGTAAAACGGTGTAAGCCGGAAACGCCCTTCAGGTTCGATAAACACCGAGAAATTCTTGGCATGGCCATCAGTGGCAGCCAGCAGCCAGAACAACACCTGAGACTTCATAAACAGGTACCGATCCTGCTCCGGCGTGGCCGATCCCAGCAGGGTCGTCATGATGTCAGCAATGCCCGGTCCACCATGGCTCTCGTACTTGCGTGCTGACGGTACATTCAACACCTGGCAGAAGTCCTCTTGGGGCAGGCGCATGATCCAACTGCGATCCGTGGCGTAGCGCCGATCGAAGCGTTCCACCGCCAGAGCCTTGACCTTGCCGACCTGCATGATGAAGCAATGGGGAACCGGAAGACCCAATGCTTTGGCGATCAGGATGCAGAGATATTCGTTTTCTACGCTCTGGGAGAGGTCTATCGAGTAGGAGTGGCTTTCGATCTTGCCAATGGGCAGCTTGATAATGTGGGTGGTTGGGGTCGCTGCATGCGGTAAGCACCAACGGTTGTCGAGGTAGAGTAACGCGGTCTTTTCCTGAGCCCCGGCGATGGATATCCGAAAATCGTCCTCTTCCCTCACCATACCAAGCGGGATCCCTTGCTGGTAGCTGGTCAGGATCTGCTCCAGTTCGGCGTCAGAGAGCGGCTTGCACTCAATGCGCTTAACGTCTGGCACAGGTCTGCCCTGAGCCACCAGTTGCAATGCCCCCACGCTGTCCTGGCCAATGCAACTGAGCAGATCAAAGGGTTGGGTGGAATCGGCTTGATAGCGCGCCACCACCCGGTTTCTTACTTCCGGGTTATCTGGCAGCAGATTATCGAAGAAGTTATAGGCCTCATCGCCCTGGTAGCGCTGCTGGCGTAATGGCATGGAGAGCGAGATGGGGCGGCTGCCTGGCAACTTCACCCACGATTCATCGTACTGAAATTGGTGAGCACCATTGGTCGCCTTGGTAAAGGTACCTACCCGGTATCCGTTCATGTAGACCGTCAGGCTGGCCATTACCACTCCTCCTTCCAGCCAGGCGTGGCGTTTTCCGCAGGATCGGTGCGGGGCCTGATATCGAGGGAGAGTTCCAGTGCGGCGAGGATCTTGAACAAGGTCTCCAGCTTGGTTGACTCGGGATTGAGCTCGAAGCTGGACACCGTGTCCTGCCTGATCCCCACCTTGCCGGCCACTTTGCCTTGGGAGAGCTTTTGCGAAAGCCTGGCATCCTTGAGACAGGCACTAAGTTGCTTGGCGCTGGTTACTTTCATGATTTGACTTACCTGGTAGCGTAATTTCTTTTAATTTACACGCTGTGGCAGGTATATCAATATTTACCTGCTTTAGGCGGTAAATGTTTTTCACACGCTAAAGGCGGTATTTAACCTTGATCCTCAGGTATGGGTGTCGCACTTTCGATTCAAGGGGCCATTAAAACAAGGTGTAACGAGTTTCAGCAGGAGTGCACTGGGGTTGGCGCAACAAAAGCCAAGGCAGCGATGGTGCGTCGGTTGATCGTCTCTGTCAGTGAGTCCATGATTGTTGCGATCGCTTCACGGGAGCTCACAAGTTCGCACCCGCGTTCGCTTCTTTAAATACCTTCTTGAATTGATGAGCACGAAATTTTGCCAATCTAGCCGAGGTTTCTCGGGAAAATTTGCAAATGCAGTGATGGTGTCATACCAAGCAGCCACCTCCATTGAAGATCTAAACTGGACAGGTCCCCAGTGTTATCGAAAACGGGGGGGCGCAACCTGAGGTGTCCTGACAAGATCGGACAGTCCCGGATCAAGCAGCCTGAGCAGTTCTCCAATACCTCTTGTTAAACTCCGCCGGGCTGACATTGCCAAGTCGTGAATGCCGACGCTGGCGGTTGTAAAAAATCTCTATGTATTCCTGAATCGCTGCCTTGGCCTCCGCTCTCGTCTCGAATCTATGGTGGTGAACCAGTTCATTTTTAAGAGACCCCCAGAAGCTTTCTATCGGGGCATTGTCGAAGCAGTTCCCCTTGCGTGACATGGAGGTCTGCATGCCAAATTGTACCTGGAGAGCCCGGTAAGCCTTGGCACAGTACTGACTGCCCCGGTCTGTGTGATGAATAAGCCCAACGGGTGGCCTCTTCTGCTGCACAGCCCGAAACAGCGCCTGACTGACCAACCTGGTGGTCATTCGCTCTCCCATCGCATAACCCACTATCTCACAGGTAAACACATCCTTGAGACCAGCCAGATAAAGCCAGCCTTCGTCGGTGGCGATATAGGTGATATCACCGGTCCAGACTTCGTTGGGCTTCGTCGGCGCAAAGACCTGACCAAGGAGATTCTCCGCCACGGGCAGGGAATGAGCAGAATGGGTTGTCGCCTTGAATTTGCGCTTTTGTTTGCAAGACAACCCCATTTCACGGCGCAATCGTCCAATCCGGTCCCGCCCAGCGTAAAATCCTTCGGCGGCCAACTCAGCTTGTAAACGCGCTGCGCCATAGGTCTGGCGCGTCTTGCTGTGAGCAGCCCGAATGGCGACCTTGAGTCGTTCATCTTCTTGTTGGCGCTGTGACGGTGGACGGTGGCGCCAGTGGTAGAAGCCCGCACGAGAGACCTCCAGCACACGACAGATAACGGAAATGGGATAGAGGTCCTGTTGGTTGGCTATCCACGCGTACTTGGCAGTGACTCCTGAGCAAAGTACGCGGCGGCCTTTTTTATGATGTCGCGCTCCATGTTGGCTTGTGCGAGAGCTTTGCGTAGCCGGGCCACTTCAGCCTCCAGCTCGGCGACAGAACGCGCTCCGGGAATGGCCGATGTATCCTTTCCTCCTTTGGCTGCGACCACCCAGTTGCTCAGTGTGCCTTTGGCAATACCCAACCTTCTGGCGGCTTCAGCTTGGCCAAGGCCTTGCTCCAACACCAGTCGAACCGCCTCTGCCCGAAACTCTGGTGAATAGTGTTCTCTCGATTTCATTCAATACCCCCGATTGTCTCATCGTAACAATCGGGACTGTCTGTGAAAATCAGGATACCTCACGGAAATTCATGATGGTGGTGCGGTCCGGCAAGGCGCTATCCAGGGATAACCGGGCAAACAGACGCATGGAGGCGATTTCGTACAGAGCATCTTCCATCGCGCCATCGCTCAGGTTGTACCAATGCTGCATGCAGTGAATGCGTAGCATGGTTTCCAGCGGATAAGGTCGCCGGCCATTACCAGCCTTGGGGTAAAACGGCTCGATGACTTCCACCATGTTTTGCCATGGCAGAATCTGCTCCATGCGGGACAAGAAAATCTCTTTTCTGGTCTGACGGCGCTTACTGCTGAATTCACTGTCGGCGAAGGTGAGCTGATGACTCATGATGAACCCTTTTTCATGGCTCCAGATGACAAACATGATCTCATATCAGGGACTTGTTCGCACCTTCCCTATAATGCCCCTCCTTTGTGGTCTGGGGGGAGTGCCGGCAGTGAGCCACCGCAAGCCCGAATGTTGATAGAGACGATCCCATGCATACCCTGGAACAGCTTCGCGCAGGCGAACTCTGCGGCGCCCGCCACCTCAAACTTGCTGAAAACCTCGCGGTGTTCCCTCCCGAGATCCTGAGCCTCAAGGAGACCCTGGAGGTGCTGGATCTCACCGGCAACCAGCTGAGCGAGTTGCCTGACGCGCTGGCCGAATGCAAGAAGCTGCGCATCCTCTTCTGCTCTGAGAACAACTTCACCGAACTGCCCGAGGTGCTGGGGCGCTGCCCTGCGCTCACCATGGTGGGCTTCAAGGCCAACCGCATCGCGACCGTCCCGGCCACCTCCCTGCCCGCCAGATTGCGCTGGCTGATCCTGACCGACAATGCCATTGAACGACTGCCGGACGAGCTGGGGCAGTGCGACGCCCTGCAAAAGCTGATGCTCTCGGGCAACCGGCTCGCTGGGCTTCCCGAGACGCTTGCCGGTTGCCACCGTTTGGAGCTTTTGCGCATCGCCGCCAACCGGCTCGAGGCGCTTCCAGAGTGGCTGCTCTCCCTGCCGCGCCTGTCCTGACCGGCCTTCGCGGGCAACCCTTTCTGTGATGAGCAGGCGTGTCTGAACGGCACATCGGTGTTCACTACCGAGATCCCCTGGCAGGCGCTCTCACTGGGGGATGTGCTCGGGGAGGGAGCATCCGGCGTCATCTATCGCGCCGAGTGGGAGAGGGCTGAAGGGCCCTGGGCGGTGGCGGTCAAGCTCTTCAAGGGGGCCGTCACCAGCGATGGCTTGCCCCTGAGCGAGATGGGGGCGTCCCTGGCCGCCGGTCGCCATCCAAACCTGGTCGGGGTGATGGGGCGGGTGAGCGATCATCCCTCCGGCATCCCGGCACTGGTGATGCCCCTGATAGACCCCGCCTTCGCCGCCCTGGCGAGGCCCCCGAGCCTGGACTCCTGCACCCGGGATGTCTATGGGACGGATCTGAACTTCACTCCGGCCCAGGTGATGGCCATGGTGCAGGGGGTGGCTGCGGCCGCCCGACACCTGCACGAGCGGGGCATCCTCCACGGCGATCTCTACGCACACAACCTGCTGTACTCCTTGCAGCCCGCGATGCCTCACTCGGCGCAGGAGGCGCCGGGCCGGGTGCTGCTCGGGGACTTTGGTGCCGCCTCCTGTTACGACCGCGCCGATGAGGTGCTGGCCGGGCGGCTGGAGCGCCTGGAAGTGCGGGCCTTTGGCTGCCTGCTGGCCGAGCTGCTGGCGCGCTGTAATGGGGGCGACGCCGACCTTGACCCCCTTCATCGACTGGCCAGAGAGTGCGGCTTTGAGGTGCCTTCCCGGCGACCCACCTTCGCGCAGATCCTGACCCGGCTGGCAGCGATGGCGACAAGCCTGCCTGGGGTCGTGGCCTGAGGCCTGCCCATCGTGGGCGTTCTCTTGCACAGGGGCGGGATCATGGGGCTTGCGCCACTTCGGTGAAGTTGTGATAGTGATGCACCATTGCAGATGACGAGAGGAAGATGATGGAAGCGGCATTTTGGCACCAGAAGTGGAAAGAGAACCGGATTGGCTTTCATCAGGCAGATTTCAACCGCTGGCTGCAATCCTGGTGGTCGGCCCAGCAAGGGAGCGACCCCGTGCTGGTGCCCCTTTGCGGCAAGTCCCGGGACATGCTCTGGCTGCGTGAGCAGGGGCATCCGGTGGATGGCTTCGAGCTCTCCGAGCTCGCCATTACCCAGTTTTTTGACGAGAACAACCTGAGTGCAGAGAGAAGCGAGGTGGGTCCCTATCAGTGCCACCGGCACGAGGATCTGCGCATCTATCAGGGGGACTTCTTCGCCGCTCCGGAGCTTGGTCAGCGTTATCGCCTGGTCTATGACAGGGCGGCCCTCATCGCCTTGCCGGGCGCCATGCGCCGCCAGTATGCCGCCCTGATGAGCCGCCTGGTGGAGGCGGGAGGGCAGGTGTTGCTGGTGACCCTCGAGTATCAGCCCGAGCAGCAGCTACAGCCGCCGTTCTCGGTGGGGGAGATGGAGGTGCGCACCCTGTTTGAGCGCGACTTTGGTGTCGAGGTGCTGGGCCGGGGGGCTGAGCTGGATCACCCCAGGGTGCTCTCGGGGCAGCTCTCCTATTTCGACGAGGTGGCTTACCGGCTTATCCGCCGGGGCTGAGGAGGGCGCGAGGCCGCTGCCAACGAGGGAAGTGGCGCTTGTTTTACCTCCTTTGACATAGATCAACGTGGAAAATCAGGGAAATGCCTAAGATGAGGCTGTTTCTCAATCACTGCTGGTGCCGACCGATGAGCTCTGGTTTGAACGCCGGTCGAACATCAACCCAGTGTCTGATTTTCACGCTCATGTTCACTTTTGGCGGCTCTGGTCGCAATTGATTATGGTTTTTCCAGCCGACCCCACAGGGTCGGCTTTTTATTGCCTGCGCGTTGCCAACAGGGGAGGTCAGCCTTCGAAGGTGGCGGCGTTGAGCCGAAATGCCCGTGGATCGTCGACAAACTGGCCGGTGATCCGCTCGTCATGTTCGTGCCCCTGACCATAGCTGCAGAGGATCAGCCGATCGGAGGTGCGCGATCGCAGCTGGGTGATAAAGCGCACCAGATCGGCGCGGCTCAACTTGCCCACCTCGTCGCAGACCCGTTCCCGCTGATCAAACCCCAGATCCTTGTTGCCGATGCTGACCCAGAGCCGCTGGCCGCGACTGCGCAGGTTGGCATCCCGCTCGCTCAACTGGGCTTGCAGCCCCGCCTTGCTCTCTTGCCACTGTTGCTCGGTAAATTCGAGCATGGCGAGCGGGAAGAGGTCGATAAACTCCTCCACCGCATCGAGCAGGATCTGCGGTCCCGCCACCGGCGACTGGATATAGAAGATCAGCCCCGGATGGCGATTGAGAGGCAGGTTGCCGGCGCCCACCACATACCCCAGTTGCTGGCGGGTGCGCAGCTCGTGAAAGAAGGTAGAGGACATGATGTGGTTCGCCAGGGTAAAGCAGGCGAGATCCCGCGCCCGGGTGGTGCGGGACTGGTAGTAGACCAGCAGCGCCGAGTCCTCGTGATCGCACCCCTGCTCGCGAATGAGGGTGCCTCTGTCCTGGATGGAGATGAGGGGGCGGCGGGTCTCGGCGCTGGGCTGGCTGTTGGCACCGAGGTGGCGCTCCAGCAGGGCCGCGAGTTCGAGGGCCTCGGCGGCCGTCCAGTCTCCGTGTACCAGGGCCTCCAGATGCACCCTGGCAAAGAGCTCGGAGACGAAGCCGGGCATCTCCCCGAGTTCGACGGTGCGCAGGTGGCGCAACAGCTGCTCGAAGGGCGGGTTGTTGGGTTGCAGCAAACTGGTGAGCTGGTTGAACAACTGGGAGATGGGGCGGGTCTTGGACTGGTTCTCCCAGTTGCGGATAAGCTGCTCCTTGATCTCGCTAAAGCGGGCCGGATCCGGATACCCCAGGGTGCGGTTGCCGAGGATCATGTCGAGCAGCAGCGGTTGCTTGTCGGCAAAGCCGCTGAGGTTGATGGTAAAGCCCCCCTGATGGGCATAAATCTGGTAGCCAAGGCCCGCGAGCTCCGCTGGGTAGGTGAGGGCGTTGAGGTGATCCGTGAGCAGTTCCACGGCCAGACGCGCCATGGCGATGTGACGCGGGCTCTTGACCGCATGTTCGCTGTCGACGGAGATATAAAGGCTGCCCTTGGGCACGCTGAACTGATGCTCATGCAGGTGCCAGAGCCGGAAACCGGGCCTGTCGATGAGGCAGGACGGCATGTCGGCGGGCAGCGCCGGCAGACGGGCGTCGAGGCGGGTGCTGATGAAGGGGTTGGGCGCCGGCAGGTGCAGGGCGGGATCCGGTTCACTCTGCTGCCAGCGGATCTTCTCGGCCTCGCTGATGCTCTGGACGCTGTAGGGTGTCTGGTACCAGCGGGCGAGGCGATCCGTGCTCGCTTCCGGGGCCTGGATGGTCACCCGCAGGTTGTGGGGCGTCAGCTTGGCGAGGAAGCGCCGGATCAGCGGCTCATCGAACTCGCGCATCATGTAGTCGCCGTAGAGCAGATCGTCCGGCCCGTAGCTGAACAGGTTGAGCACGAGGCCGGAGACGGTGTCGAGGGCCCGGCCCCGCTCCTGGAAGCGGAAGGCGGATTCCAGCACGCTGCGCTTCTCCTCATAGCGCCAGGCCTGCACCCCGCCCCGCTCGATGAGCTTCAGATAGCCAAATAGGGCGGCGATGATCTCGTCTACATGCTCAAGCCCAAGGGGGGTGAGGCCAAAGCTCACGCCAAAGTCCTTGAAGTTGGCGCCGCTGATGCCGCCGCCGGCGGCGAGCTGATTGACCCAGCCCCGCCCCTTGAGCAGGGAGAGCAGGCTGCCTTCCCCCTCATAGCCGATGAGGTGGCTCAGGAAGGTGAGGGGTTTTTTGTCGTAATACTCATCCACGCACGGCAGCGGGAAGGTCAGCGCCAGCTTGCGGGTCTCCTTGACCGGGGTCAGCTGGATGCGAATGCCGAGATCATCGAGCCGATAGAGAGGATGGCTCAGTACCTGAGGGCCGAGGCGGCGATCCGGAATGGCACCAAAGAAGCGATCACACCAGGCCAGCTGGGTCTCGATGGGTGCCGGTGAAAGCATGACCAGCGCCATGCGATCCGCACTGTAGTGGGTTTCGTAGAACGCAATGAGATCCGAACGCAGATCCCGGCCGGGGAGATCCGCCAGGGTGTCGAGGTTGCCCACCGAGAATTTGGAGAAGGGGTGGTCCGGATTGACCGTCTCCTTGTGCACCTGGTAGCTGCGGCGCACGTCGTCCTGCAGCTTGAGGCGGTACTCGGAGTCCACCGCGTTGCGCTCCTTGTCGACCCACTCCGGTGCAAAGGTGGGGCAGATGAAGAACTGGGAGAACCGGTCGAGCCCCGCCTCGAAGAAGCCGTTGTCGATGTCGAAGAAGAAGTTGGTGAACTCGGTACCGGTCCAGGCGTTGTTGCTGCCCCCGTGACGGCTCATGAATTGCTGGTACTCACCGGGTTTGGGGTAGGTGCGGGTACCGAGAAACAGCATATGCTCGAGGAAATGGGCCATGCCCTGGCGATCGGCAGGATCGTCGAAGTGGCCGGTATTCACCGCCAGGGAGGCGGCGGATTTGTCGGTCTCGGGATCACAGATCAGCAAGACCCTGAGCCGGTTTGCCAGCTCCAGATAGTGATACCGCCGATGGTCATTGGGACTGGCATATGGGCTCATTGGGGAGGGGCTCGCGGTGAATTTATTTGAATTTAAACATGATTATCGACCCCGCTATCTTGCGAGGCAAACCCTTTTCTGAGAGGTGGCGCAATTGTTTCCCCCGGCATGGCGGGGTAAGATCCCCGCGCTATTTAAACAGGCCCCCTGGGCGAGGTTGTAATGAAAATCTACATCATGCGTCATGGCCAGGCTGGCATGAACGCAAAGACTGATGAACAGCGTCCACTGACCGAGCAAGGCATCGAAGAGTCCATCCACATGGCGGGCTGGCTGGCTCCCCAATTGGCAGGCTCCCTGAACCTGGTGATCCACAGCAACTATCTGCGTGCCAGACAGACCTGGCAGGCCATCGCCCCCGTGTTGCCCAAGGCCCTCAAGGTCGAGGAGAGCGGCGACATCACCCCCTACGGGGATCCGGCTTTCGTGGCAAGCTACCTCACGGAGCTGGCGGCGGAGCATGACAACATCCTGATGGTCAGCCACCTGCCGCTGGTGGGGTATCTGGTCCAGAGTCTCTGCCCGGCGGCAGGGGCCCCCATGTTCGCGACGTCCGGGCTGGCCTGCATCGAATGGCAAGATGGCAAAGGAGTCTTGCTCTGGCTGGAAGGACCGCATACAATACGGTAAAAGTTAATAATAAGTTACATTTTGGTTTTTTGGGAAGAGGGAGTCGATTTTTCCGGTTTTTTATATAAATTTAACGGAATTATTTCGCATAAGCTGCTGTCATACGGATACAACTTCAAGAGGTTGCAAACGATGAGAGTGTTCAAGAAGTACCTGCCACTGATGGTGGCAAAACATGTCAAAACCTTCTTCAAGGGGCGGATTTACATCCACGGCAGGGGGCGCTTCGATTTCCAGTCGGGCTTGCTGATGATGCCATTGCAAGCCGACATTCCCCATCGCCAGACGGTGCTCGAGGTCAATGAACTGATTTCAAGGCTCCACATGGATGCCGCCTGAGGCGCCTCAGGCTGACCTTGGTCCCCCTCATGCCCGCCCCTGTGCGGGCATGATTGTTGATGGCGCCTGGGCGCGGCGCCAACCGTTCGCGTCATGGCGCTTCTTCCTGCGTTGGCAGGCTTGCTTATCCTGATTGCCTCTCTATACTCGCGCGCAATACCCGCCTTTTTATTCTGGATATCGCAATGCCCCTTGCCTTCCTGTTTCCCTTCTCCTGCATGGCCATCTGGGCCGGCAATGGCATCGTCAGCAAGCTGGCGGTCGGGGTGTTGTCTCCTGCGGCGCTCGCCTGGTCGCGCTGGATGGTGGCGGCCCTGGTGCTGACCCCGTTTCTGGCTCACCGGGCCTGGCGCGAGCGCCGCAAGCTGCGGGCCGGTTTCTCGAAGCTGGCGGTGCTGGCCCTGCTCGGGATGGTCTTGAACCAGACCTTTGGCTATTACGCGGCCCAGACCCTAGGGGCCACCGAGATTGGCCTGATGATGGGACTGACCCCCTTGATGACGGTGCTGCTCAGCATCAGGTTGCTGCGCGAGCGGCCCACCTGGGGGGCGCTGCTGGGAGGCGCCATCTCCATTCTGGGGCTGGCGATTTTGTTGGGGCAGGGGGATCCGGCCCGGCTGCTGACCCAGGGCATCCATATCGGTTCCGTCTACATGCTGCTCTCGGCGGCCACCTATGCGCTCTACAGCGTGCTGCTCAAGCGCTGGGATCTGGGGCTGGACAACTGGTCCATGCTCTACGGTCAGGTGCTGTGCAGCCTCCTGTTCCTCACCCCCTTCTATCTGCTGGTGGACGGGCACTGGCCCGATGGCAGCGCCCTCTGGCTCATCCTCTATGCGGGGATCCCGACCTCGGCCCTCTCGCCCTGGCTCTGGATGCAGGGCATTGCCCTGCTCGGGGCAAGCCGCACCGCCATCTTCATGAACCTGTTGCCGGTGATGACGGCCGCCCTTGCCATCAGCTGGCTCGGGGAGCGGCTCACCAGCTATCACCTCATCGGTGGCGGCATGACCCTGATGGGGGTGCTGCTGGCGCAGTTGCTGGTGAGGCCCGTGACGGTGCGAAGACGCGCCCGGCTCGCGGTGGCGGGCTGTCAGGAAAAGTAGGATAAAAAAAGACCGCCCTCGAGGCGGTCTTTTTGGTTCGGTGCCCAGCGTCACTGCGCCGTCAGATAGAGATCCTTGGCATAGACCAGGTCTTGCGGGTTCTGGTAGGGGTAGCCCTTGACGTTGGGTTTGAGCAGCCGTGATTTCACGTAGAAGTAGACAGGAGCGATGGGGGCCTCCTCGTCGATCAGCACCTCGGCCTGCTGATAGAGGCGGTTGCGCTCGGCGGGGTCCTTGGCGTCATGGGCCTTGGCCAGGAGGGCGTCGTACTCCTTGTTGAACCACTTGCCGCTGTTGGCGCTGCTGCTGGAGGTCATGATGTCGAGGAAGGTGGAGGCATCGTTGTAGTCTCCGTTCCAGGAGTAGCGGCTCACCCCGAAGTCACCCTCGTTCAGGGCCGACACCATGGTCTTCCACTCCATGTTGTTGAGCTCCGCCTTGACCCCCAGGTTGTGCTTCCACATGGAGGAGATGGCGAGCGCTATCTTCTTGTGCCCCTCGTTGGTGTTGTAGAGGATGTCCACCGTCAGCGGCTTGTCAGGGCCGTAACCCGCCTCGCCAAGCAGCGCCTTGGCCTGCTTGATGCGCTCTTCCTTGCTCATCAGCTCGCTGGCGGGGCGTTTGAGCTCGAAGCCGTCCACGCTCGGCGGGGTCAGGCTGAAGGCGGAGAGCTGCCCCTGTCCCAGGATCTTCTCCGTGATGGTGTCCCGGTCGATGGCAAGGGAGAGTGCCTTGCGCACCCTGACGTCGTCAAAGGGTTTGCGCTGGGTGTTGAACACGTAGTAGTAGGTGGCGAGCATGGGGGCGCTCACCAGCTCCTCCGGGCTCTGGCGCTTGATCTGCTGATACTGCTCCAGGGGATAGGTGGTGTAGTGCAGCTCGCTCGCACGATAGCGGTTGTAGGCAGCGGTATCGGAGACGATCTCCAGATAGATCACCTTGTTGAGCACGGTGTGCTCGTTGTCCCAGTAGTGGGGGTTGCGCTCGGCGATGAGGCGCTCGTTCGGGGTCCACTCCTTGAGGGCGAAGGCGCCGTTGGAGACGATGTTGGCCGGTTTGACCCACTCATGACCGAACTTCTCGATGGTGGCCTTGGGCGCCGGGAAGGTGGTGTAGTGGGAGAGGGTCTTGAGGAAGAAGGGGACCGGGTTTTTCAGGGTGATCTGCAGGGTGTAGTCATCGAGCGCCTTGATACCCAGGGCATCCGGACTCTGCTTGCCCTGCACCACGTCGCTGGCATTGGCGACGCCGGTCAGCTCGATGAACCAGGCGTAGTTGGAGGCGTTCTTGGGGTCCGCCGCCCGCTGCCAGCCATAGACGTAGTCCGCCGCCGTCACCGGCTCGCCGTTGGACCATTTGGCATCGGGTCTGAGCTTGAAGGTGTAGACGGTGCCCGTGGCATCGAGCTCGTAGCCAAGGGCGCCCGCCGCCTGCAGCTTGCCGTTGCCATCCAGGGTATAGAGCCCCTCGAACAGATCGTTGACGACGTCGCTGCCCGCGCTCTCTTCCACCATCTGGGGATCGATGGAGGCAGGCTCGGTGCCGATGTTGCGCACGAACACTTGCTGGGCGGCTGGCAGAAGCTGGGTGCCTTCAGGCACCTGGGCGGCGAGGACGGGGAGGGTGAGCAGAGCGGCAACCGCCCCGGCGATAAGCGACTTTTTCATTGAATATCCTTATGTTTTTTTGCTTCCAAAGCGCAGCCAGTGTGCGGGATTGGGGGGGAGATCTCAAGAGGGGCGCCTCTGGCACAACATTGCCGGGCGCCAGGGGGAGCAGGGCGGGCAGCCGCGTCGGCCCGGATGCATTCTTGTCACGAATTAACCCCCCAAAAGATGCCGGATGGCACCCTTGTTTCACGGCGAAAGCCCGTGGTGGCGCGGCTTTCTGGCGATTTAAAGAACGGCTTAATTCGCTGCAAAAACAAAAAACAGGCGTTACATTGGGTTACAAAACAACGCTGCCGGGGATCGGCACTTTTTTTGCCGACACTTGCAAACGTTTTCAACGGCCAACGGAAACGATCTTAAAGGAACAAGAATGCGAAACATGATCACCATGGGCGAGTTCATCGTCAAAAAGCAGGCGGACTACCCGACCGCGACCGGCGAGCTGACCTCCTTGCTCAGCTCCATCCGCCTGGCCGCCAAGGTGGTGAACCGGGAGATCAACAAGGCGGGGCTGGCGGACATCATCGGTTCCATCGGCGCCGAAAACGTGCAGGGCGAGGTGCAGCAGAAGCTGGACGTCTATGCCAACGAGCGCTTCAAGGCGGCGCTGGAGGCCCGTGGCGAGGTGTGCGGCATGGCCTCTGAGGAGGAGGAGGACTTCGTCTCCTTCGATTCCGAGCTCTCTCGTCACTCCAAGTACGTGGTGCTGATAGACCCCCTCGACGGCTCCTCCAACATCGACGTCAACGTCTCGGTCGGGACCATCTTCTCCATCTACCGCCGGGTCAGCAAACCGGGCGCCGGGGTCACTCTGGAGGACTTCCTGCAGCCGGGTCACCGTCAGGTCGCGGCGGGCTACGTGGTCTACGGCTCCTCCACCATGCTGGTCTACACCACCGGCTTTGGGGTCAACGGCTTCACCTATGACCCCTCCATCGGCTGCTTCTGCCTCTCCCACGAGAACATCCGCATTCCGGAGGAGGGCAAGATCTACTCCATCAACGAGGGCAACTACATCAAGTTCCCGGACGGGGTGAAGAAGTACCTCAAATACTGCCAGGAGCGTGACGAGGCGACTCACAGGCCCTATACCTCCCGCTACATCGGCTCCCTGGTGTCGGATTTCCACCGCAACCTGCTCAAGGGGGGCATCTACATCTACCCGTCCGGCACCAACTCCCCGAACGGCAAGCTGCGCCTGCTCTATGAGTGCAACCCCATGGCCTTCCTGGTGGAGCAGGCCGGTGGCAAGGCGTCCGATGGCTTTGGCCGCATCATGGACATCCAGCCTACCGCTCTGCACCAGCGCACCCCCTACTTCGTCGGGTCCACCAGGATGGTGGAGCGGGCCGAGGCCTTCATGCGGGAGTTCTCCGCCCACGAGGATCCGGCCAACCAGGGCTAAGCCCGGGCCAGCATCCCTTCGTCACGGGAGCCGTCAAGGCTCCCGTTTTTATTGGCGTGCTGGCGGGTTGAACCAGGTTGATATGCTGGCGGACTGGATTGGACTGGACTGGACTGACGGACTGACGGACTGACGGACTGACGGACTGACGGACTGACGGACTGACGGACTGACGGACTGACGGACTGACGGACTGACGGACTGACTCGACGCCTCGGCGGTCGCGGTGCAATGGCTGGTGGCCCCCTTGCCGGAATACCGGGTCTGGATACGTGGGCGGGATAAATACGGCACGGGCCATCTGCGGGGCGATCGAGGCGCGTTGACCCCGTTTTTTGCCCACGATCATCCCCACATCCATCTGTTTTTCAGATGGGTGATGACTCAATGTATCGCATCAGTGGATGGATTTGGCGGTAAAATGGTGCTGCCAGGAGGGCGAACCAAGGCATCGGGAGGCAAGAAGGCGGGCCGGGGGCGAGATGCCGCCCCTTGCCAGCAACGAAACGGGAGCCCTGGAGCTCCCGTTGTTGTAGGCGGCAGGTCGCGCCCTGCTGACGTCATGCTTCCCCTCAGGGGGTGGCATGGCGGGCGAGATCCGCCAGCAGGCCGTCCACCAGTTTGAGGCGCATGGCCCTGTCCTGGGTTGGCACCTGGAAGCGCAGCCGGGTCGGTCCGTCCATCTTGTAGATGCGCGGCTGCTCCGAGAGCAGCTTGACCAGATAGGCCGGGTTGACGCGGGTTTCCTGGGTAAAGTCCAGATAGCCGCCGCGCTCGCTCATCTCCACCCGGCGAATCCCCAGCGCCGTGGCGCGCTGGCGGAAGGCGGCCAGCTCCATCAGCGTCTTGGTCGGCTCCGGCAAGAGGCCGAAGCGATCGATGAGCTCCACTTTGAGCTCCCGCAGCTCCTGCTCATCGGCGGCACTGGCGATGCGCTTGTACATGGAGAGGCGCATGTTGACGTCCGGGATGTAGTCGTCCGGGAGCAAGGCGGGCAGGCGCAGCTCCACCTCGGTATGCTGGCTCATGAGCTGCTCCAGCGACGGCTCCTTGCCATGTTTGAGCGCCTCCACCGCCTGCTCCAGCATCTCCATGTAGAGGGTGAAGCCCACCGATTCGATCTGGCCGCTCTGATCGTCGCCCAGCAGCTCGCCCGCGCCCCGGATCTCCAGATCGTGGGTGGCGAGCGCAAAGCCGGCACCGAGATCTTCGAGGGACGCGATGGCCTCCAGCCGCTTGGCCGCATCCTTGGTCATCAGCTTGGGATGGGGGGTGAGCAGGTAGGCATAGGCCTGGTGGTGGGAGCGACCGACCCGGCCCCGCAGCTGGTGCAGTTGGGCCAATCCCAAGTGATCCGCCCGGTCCATGATGATGGTGTTGGCGCTCGGCACGTCGATGCCGGTCTCGATGATGGTGGTGCACACCAGCAGGTTGAAGCGCTGGTGGTAGAAGTCCGACATCACCCGCTCGAGCTCCCGCTCGCGCATCTGGCCGTGGGCGATGCCGATGCGCGCTTCCGGCACCAGCTCGGCAAGATCGGCGGCGCACTTCTCGATGCTCTCCACGTCGTTGTGCAGGTAGTAGACCTGGCCGCCACGCTTCAATTCCCGCAGTACCGCCTCGCGTACCACCGCCGGCTCGTGCTGGCGCACGAAGGTCTTGATGGCGAGCCGCTTGGCGGGCGGGGTGGCGATGATGGAGAGATCCCGCATGCCGGACATGGCCATGTTGAGGGTGCGGGGAATGGGGGTCGCGGTGAGGGTGAGGATATCCACGTCGGCGCGCAGCGCCTTGATCTTCTCCTTCTGGCGCACCCCGAAGCGGTGCTCCTCGTCGACGATGAGCAGGCCCAGATCCTTGAAGGTGAGCTCGGCGCCGAGCAGCTTGTGGGTGCCGATGATGATGTCCACCTTGCCCTCGGCCATCTCCTTCATCACGGCGCTCTGCTCCTTGGCGGAGCGGAAGCGGCTCAGCACCTCCACCCGCACCGGCCAGTTGGCGAATCGGTCGCGGAAGTTGTCGTAGTGCTGCTGGGCCAGGAGGGTGGTGGGCACCAGCACGGCCACCTGCTTGCCGCCGTGCACGGCCACAAACGCCGCCCGCATCGCCACTTCTGTCTTGCCAAAGCCCACGTCGCCGCACACCAGGCGGTCCATGCTCTTGGCCTGGCACATGTCGCCGAGCACAGCGTTGATGGCATTGAGCTGATCCTCGGTCTCCTCGAACGGGAAGCTCGCGGCAAACTGGCGGTAGGCCTCCCGGTCGTGTTTGAAGGCAAAGCCGTGGCGGGCTGCCCGCATGGCATAGACATCCAGCAGCTCGGCCGCCACGTCCCGCACCTTCTCGGCCGCCTTGCGCCGCGCCTTGACCCAGGCCTCGCCGCCGAGCTTGTGGCTGGGCGGGTTGTCGGAGCCGGTGTAGCGGCTGATCAGGTGCAAACTGGTGACCGGCACGAACAGCTTGTCGCCGCCGGCGTATTCCAGGGTCAGAAACTCGGTGGGCAGGCCGCCTGCGTCTATGGTCTCGAGCCCCAGGTAGCGACCGACCCCGTGATCCAGGTGCACCACCGGCTGGCCCTGGGTCAGCTCGCCCAGGTTGCGGATCACCGCATCCGAGCTCAGGTTCTTGCTCTTGTCCCGCTGGCGCTTGCTGCGGATCTTGCCGCCGAGCAGCTCGGCTTCGGTGATGAGGGCAAGGGGCGTCTGGCCGGGCTCTTGCAGCAGGAAGCCCCGCTCCAGGGGACAGACCAGCAGCCCGTGGCGCGCATCGCTCGAGAGGAAGGCGTCGAGGGAGGCAAACTCCCGGGGTTGCAGGTTGATCCGTGCGAGCAGATCCCCGAGCCCCTCGCGCCGCCCCTCGGACTCCACCGCAAACAGGGTGCGCCCGGCAAAGCCTTGCAGGAAGCCGTCAAGGGCCAGCAGGGGTTGCTCCTTGCTGTGGTCGAGCTGCAGATCCGGCAGGGGGGCGAGGGGCAGATCGTGCTGACCCGCTCCGCCGTCAACGGTCGCCTCCTGCAGCCGCACGGCGCCATAGTCCCCGAGGGCGGCGAAGAGCTGCTCCACCGGCAGATAGATCTGCTGGGGCGGCAGCAGGGGACGGGTGTTGTCCCAGCGCCTGTCTTCATAGCGCTGGCCGATGTCGTTCCAGAAGCGCTGGGCCGCGGGGTAGATCTCCCCCACGGTGAGCAGCAGGGTGTTGCCTGGCAGGTAGTCAAACAGGCTGGCGGTCTGGTTGAAGAAGAGCGGCAGGTAGTATTCGATGCCGGCGGGCCAGCGCCCCTTGCTCACCTCCTGATAGACGGAGCCCTCGGCGCGGGAGATCTCGAACTGTTCGCGATACTGGCCACGAAACAGCTCGATGGCCCCCTCGTCGGTGGGAAATTCCCGTGCGGGCAGGAGGCTCACCGACTTCACCGGCTCGCTGGAGCGCTGGGTCTCGGGGTCGAACGGGCGGATGGAGTCCACCTCGTCGTCGAAAAAATCAATGCGATAGGGGCGGCTGCTCCCCATGGGGAAGAGATCCAGCAGGGAGCCGCGGGCGGCGAATTCGCCGTGCTCCAGCACCTGTTCCACCGCCACGTAGCCCGCCTGCGCCAGACGCCCGCGCAGCTGCTGCAGATTGAGGCGCTGGCCGCTTGTGACCATCAGGCTGTATTTGTCGAGATAAGCCTGGGGCGCCGTGCGCAGCATCAGGGTGGAGATGGGCACGATGAGCACGCCGTGGCGCATCTGCGGCAACTGGTAGAGGGTCTCGAGGCGCTGGGAGATGATGTCCTGGTGGGGAGAGAAGCTGTCGTAGGGCAGGGTCTCCCAGTCCGGGAACAGCAGCACCGGGCAATCCTGATCCGCCAGCAGGAACCCCAGTTCCTGTTCAAGGCGCAGGGCGCTCGGGGTATCGGCGGTGACCAGCAGGACGGGTCTTCGGGCTTCCCGGGTGAGGCGGGCGGCAACCAGAGCCAGGCTGCTGCCGACCAGCTGGCCGAACGTTGTCTTCTGGCCCGCTTTGGCGGGCAAGGCGGGGAGGGTCATTGGCATCATCGGAGTCTTTTACTGTTGGCGTTCTTTTGACATGGACCTGGGTTAGCGCTGACGTTCCTGGGCACGCAGCTTGAGCTGTTTCGACTGCACATGCAGGCTGGCGCGCACCAGCAGCTCCCGGTCATCCTCGCGGATGCGCACGTAGTCGAGCACCACGTGGGTGCCGTGCTCTCCAGCGTCCCGCTGCACGACCTCGCCGTAGCAGTAGACGGCGGAGGCCTCTTCCCGCAGGAAGATCTTGAGCCGCACGATCTGGTGCAGGGCGGGGGCCTCCCCGTGCCCCTGGTGGGGGTGCAGGTAGGTGAGCTGCCCGGCGCCAAAGCGCAGGGTGTGGAAGCGGTGCTCGGGGTGATCCTGGGCCGCCAGCACATAGCCCATGATCATGTCGATCTTGCGGGACTGCTGGTTGATGATCTCCACCAGATCGTGCATGGACTCGTTCTGGCTGCGCAGCAACCGGCTGCTCACCAGATCGATGGAGGTGATGGCGGAGGCGATGCGAAACGGCTCGGGCAACTCGGCCTCCAGGGCCTCCAGCGTCGGCAGACGAAAGTCGGCCGGCATGGGGATCACATTGACCGGCGTGGCATGGGTGACGCTGAAGAACTGTTCCTGCATGGAGGCTATCCCTTGTTGTCATAGACGGTTTCCCTTTATTATCCGGTATCTTATTTCGTTGGCAACGTAGATATCCTTGAAGACCGGACTTTTTCAGCCACTGTCGCTGGCCATCGGCCTGCGTTATGCAGGCTCGCGACGCAGTAACCGCTTCGTCTCCTTTATCTCCCTGTTCTCCACCTTTGGCATCGCCATCGGGGTCGCCGCCCTGATGGTGGTGATCTCGGTGATGAACGGGTTCGAAGGCCAGCTCAAGGGACGCATCCTCGGGGTGATCCCCCATGTGGTGGTGACCAATCAGGCCGGACGCATCGAGGCCGAGCCCGAAGGTCTGCCCGATCTGGCCCGCCTGCCCCACGTGGTGGCCACGGCCCCCATGCTCGACAGCGAAGGCATGCTGCAAAGCCCCGGTCAGCTCACCGGTGTGAGCGTGCAGGGGATTGATCCCGCCCGCTGGCCCAAGGATGACATCCTGCACGCCCAGATGCTGGGAGGGCGCCTTGACAGCCTGCAGGTCGGTGAATACCACATCGTGCTGGGGCAGGGGGTGGCCAGCCGCCTCAAGGTCTCCATCGGCGACCAGGTGCGTCTCATCCTGACCGAAGGTACCCGCTTTACCCCCTTTGGCCGGGTGCCGGCCCAGCGTCTTTTCACCGTCTCCGGCATCTTCGGGGTCGGCGCTGACGTGGACAGCCAGGTGGCCCTGATTGCCCTGGGGGATGCCCAGCGCATGCTGCGCCTGCCCACAGACAAGGTGGGCGGCATCCGCCTCTGGCTGGACGATCCCTTCGCCGCCGACGAGGTGGTGAAGACCGCGTTGCCAGACGGGCTGGAGTGGCAGGACTGGCGCCGCGAGCGCGGCGAGCTGTTCCAGGCGGTGGCCATGGAAAAACGGATGATGGGGCTGATGCTGGTGCTGATCATCGCGGTTGCCACCTTCAACATCCTCTCCGCCCTGGTGATGGTGGTCACCGACAAGGAAGGGGAGGTGGCCATCCTGCGTACCATGGGCATGAGCGAATCCGGCATCGTCAAGATCTTCATGGTGCTGGGGGCATCGAGCGGCGTCATCGGCGCCCTGTTCGGTGGGCTGGCGGGGCTGGCGCTCTGCTTTGGCCTCAATCCTCTGCTCAATGCCCTTGGGCTCAACCTCTATATGGCGGCGGGGGGCAGCGGTCTGCCGGTCATCGTCGAGCCGGCCCAGGTCATGACGATCCTGCTGGGTGCAGTGCTGCTGAGTTTCAGTGCCACCCTCTACCCGGCCACCCGCGCGGCCCGGGTCAAACCGGCGGAGGCGCTGCGTTATGAATAATTCATCTTCTGTTGTTACTGGTGCAAGTGGAGCCCCCGTTATGAATCAATCCGTCTCCTGCGAGCCGCTGCTGCGCTGCCAGGCCCTCAACCATGTCTACAAAGAGGGCAATCTGGAGACCCAGGTACTCAAGGGGATCGAGCTGGACGTCGCCCCCGGGGAGATGCTGGCGGTGGTGGGGAGCTCGGGCTCCGGCAAGACCACCCTGCTGCACCTGATGGGGGCGCTGGACAACCCTTCCAGCGGCGCCGTGTTGTTCAAGGGGCAGGACATCCATGGCTGGGACAGCCGCACCCAGGCGAGGTTTCGCAACCAGGAGCTGGGTTTCGTTTACCAGTTCCACCACCTGCTCTCGGAATTCAGCGCACTGGAAAATGCGGCCATGCCGCTGCTGATCGCCGGTGAGTCGGTGGCCAGCGCCACCGAGAAGGCGAGCAAGATGCTGGGGCGGGTGGGGCTCTCCCACCGTCTCAACCACAGACCGTCCGAGCTCTCCGGTGGCGAGCGCCAGCGGGTGGCCATCGCCCGTGCCCTGGTCAACGAACCCAGCCTGGTGCTGGCGGACGAGCCCACCGGCAACCTGGATCATGCCAGCGCCACCGCCGTCTATGAGCTCTTGTGCGAGCTCAATCGCGAGCTTGGCACCGCGTTCGTGGTGGTGACCCATGACTTGAGCCTGGCCGCCAAGCTCCACCGCCGGGTCACCCTGGTGAGCGGCATCATGGCGGAGGTCGCCTGATGTTCAAGCCGCTGCCCCTGTTCCTGGGCCTGCGTTACAGCCGCTCCCGCCGTCGCAACGGTTTCATCGCCTTTATCTCGGCCTCCTCCCTCATCGGGATCGCCCTCGGGGTGATGGCCCTCATTCTTGGCCTCTCCGCCATGAACGGGTTCGAGCGGGAGCTCAAGAACCGGGTGCTCTCCGTGGTCCCCCACGGCGAGCTCATCGGCATGGAAGCGCCGCTGCCTGACTGGCCGAGGCTCAGGGACTACTTGCTGGCCCAGCCCGGGGTGGAGGCGGCTGCGCCCGTCATTCGCCTGGACGGCCTGCTGGAGCACGGCTCCGCCCTCAAGGGGGTCCAGCTGCGTGCGGTGCTGCCGGAGCTGGAAGCCAATCTCTCCGATGCGGGCAACTTCATGACGGGGCGGGGCCTTCGCGAGCTGCAGGCGGGTGAACACGGGGTCATCCTCGGCAAGATCATCGCCGACAAGCTCGGGGTCAAGACAGGGGACACCGTCACCCTGCTGCTGCCCCAGGCGGGGGATGCCGCCGGCATCAAGAACCCGAAACGGGAGGCGCTCACCGTGGTGGGGCTGCTCGAGATCGGCGGCCAGCTCGACGGCCTGCTCGGCTTCATGCACCTGGCGGACGCCCAGGCCATCACCGGCATGGGCAGCGCGGTGGAGGGGTTCAGCCTCAAGGTGAGCGACGTGCTCAAGGCCCAGTCCATCACGGTGGCGGCGGCCCAGAAATTCCCGCACTACGTCTATATCAGTAGCTGGATGAGCCGTCAGGGCTATCTCTATCAGGACATCCAGATGGTGCGCACCGTGATGTACGTGGTGATGCTGATGGTGGTGGCGGTGGCCTGCTTCAACATCGTCTCCACCCTGGTGATGGCGGTGAACGAGAAACGCAGCGAGATCGCCATCTTGAAGACCATGGGGGCGAGCCCGGGCCAGATCCGGCTTACCTTCGTCATCCAGGGGATGGTGAACGGGGTGGCGGGAGCCTTGCTAGGCGCCCTGCTGGGCGGCCTGCTCTCCAGCAAGCTGACCCAGATCCTGAGCGCCATCGAAGGGGTGATCGGGCACCGTTTCCTCAATCCCGACATCTACTTCATCGACTTCCTGCCGACCGAGCTGCACATGCAGGACTTGCTCATCGTGACCGGCGCCGCCATCCTGATGAGCCTGGTGGCGACCCTCTATCCCGCCTGGCGGGCGAGCGGCCTGGTGCCGTCCCGGGAACTGGGGCATTGATGCCCATGGATGTGATAAAGGGCCCTGCGGGGCCCTTTTTATTGTCACTCTTTTGTGGGAAACCCCGAAGTGGCGGTTATCGGGGTAATACGCAGGAGGAGATGATGCCCGGTGCCGTGTTGATGGCGTCAATGGGCATTCAACTCATCGAGAGGCAGTGAAAAACTCCCCACGAAGACATCGATGAAGTAGCGCATGGCGGGGTTCATCCTGGCGTCCAGCATCTGCTCGAGGCGCTTTCGCGCGGGCTCGAACTCCCGGTTGCCGACGCTCAGCTCCTCCAGACACTTGGTGTAGGCACAGAGGGTGTCTGCATCCTTCACCAGGCTGGTGAGGGCCTCGTCCTGGGCGCCGGAGTCGAGCAGGGGGCGAAAGTCCTCTACCAGCTCAGGCGGCAACATGCCCAGCAGGCGCTGCTCGGCGGCAAGCTCAATCTTCTTGTATTCGCGGGCGATTTCGGGATTGAAGTACTTGACCGGGGTGGGCAGATCCCCGGTCAGCACCTCACTGCTGTCGTGGTAGAGGGCCATGACGGCGGCCCGGTCGGCATCCACCTGGGCGCCGAACAGGCGATTGCTGATCAGGCCGAGGGCGTGGGCCACCATGGCGACCTGCAAGCTGTGCTCGGCGATGTTTTCGGGCTGGATGTTGCGCATCAGGGGCCAGCGGTAGATGAGGCGCATACGGGCGAGGTTGGCAAAAAAATGGCTGGGCAGCATGGAAGACCTCGAATGGGGCAATGAAAAAGGGCAGACCCTAGTCTGCCCTTTTTTCCACCCGCAAGGATAGCCTGAGATGGGCCGTCAGCGGATGTAGCGGCCCGATTCGGCCTCGTGGTTGGTCACTATCATCTGGCCGATGGGGGCCAGGCTGATGAGGGCCAGCTTGAGGTGCTGGATGCCGAACGGGATGCCGACGATGGTGACGAAACAGGCCAGCGCCGAGGCGATGTGGCCGATGGCCAGCCAGACCCCGATGAGCACAAACCAGAGAATGTTGCCAATCAGCCCCAGGGCGCCGGTGCCGATGTCGCTCTGGCCCGTCATGCTCTTGCGGCTCACCGCCTGCTTGCCAAACGGGAAGAAGGTGAAAGTGCCGATGACGAAGCAGGCGCGTCCCCAGGGGATCCCGATGAGGGAGACGAAGCAGAGCAGCCCCGCCAGCCACCAGGCCAGCCCCATGAAGACGCCTCCCAGCACGAACCAGAGCAGATTGAACAAGAAGCGGAAAAAGGACATGTGGGTGACTCCAGCAGCACGTAAATTGGTTGTCACCATAGCGAGCCCGGCCGGGGGACGCAATGGCACAGGCGAGAAGGTGGACAATTTGGGTCGCAGCACGCCATTTTTGTGCCCGATTGGCGGCGGATGGCGATCAAAATGGCCCGTTCGCCGTGAAAAAGAGTGAGCCAGTGCAAATTATTGCGGATGGAATGCTTGAACTCGGTGCAAGGCTTCCCCATATAGGAGAAAGTCTTGCGCAAATTGTGCTGTCTGTGCCCCGGATGGGGGATGTGCGGCTCGACGCGACCACTGCACGCCGCTATAATGTCGCGTCATATTTTCTCATCACAAAGACAGTCGTTGTCTTTATAAACAGGAAGACTCCGGGCTTGCCCGGGGGCAATAAAGGGTCAGCACGCAGTGCTGAGTTGAACGAGGTAAAAGAATGCAAGTTTCTGTAGAGACAACCCAGGGTCTGGAACGCCGTCTTACCATCACTGTACCGGCCGCTACCGTTGACGCCGCCGTGCGCAAAGAATTGAATGGCCTGGCCAAAACCCGTCGCATCGACGGTTTCCGTCCTGGCAAGGCTCCGGTTGCCATCATCAAGAAGATGTTCGGTGCCATGGCTCACGCCCGCGTTGCCGATGAAATGATGCAGAACAACTTCATCAAGGCCATCATCGAGAACAAACTGAGCCCGGCTGGCGCCCCGACCATGGATCCGAAAGAGATCAAAGAAGGTCAGGATTTCGAATTCACCGCCACTTTCGAAGTGTATCCGGAGTTCGAAGTTGCCGGTCTGGAAAGCATCAAGGTCGAGAAGCCGGTTGCCACCGTGAAGGACAGCGACCTGGAAAACATGATCGACACCCTGCGCAAGCAGCACGCCACCTGGACTGAAGCCGCTGTGGCTGCCGCCAACGGCATGCGTGTGACCATGGACTTCGTCGGTTCCATCGACGGTGAAGAGTTCGACGGTGGCAAGGCTGAAGGCTTCACCCTGGAACTGGGCGCTGGCCGCATGATCCCGGGCTTCGAAGACGCCATCCTGGGCAAGAAAGCGGGCGACGAGTTCACCATCGAGGTGACTTTCCCGGCTGACTACCACGCCGAAGCCCTGAAGGGCAAGGCTGCCAAGTTTGCCTCCAAGCTGCACAAGGTTGAAGAGCAAGTGCTGCCCGAGCTGACCGAAGAGTTCGTCAAGCGTTTCGGCATCGAGAGCGGCAGCGTTGAAGAGCTGAAGGCAGAAGTGCGCAAGAACATGGAGCGCGAACTGGCCCAGGCCCTGAAAAACAGCGTGAAAGAGCAGGTACTGAACGGCCTGGTTGAAGCCAACCAGATCGATCTGCCGAAGGCTGCTGTTGCCCAGGAAATCGACACCCTGCGTCAGCAGGCTCTGCAGCGCTTCGGTGGCTTCCAGGGCGGCAACGCCCCCGAGCTGCCGGCCGAGCTGTTCCAGGCCCAGGCCGAGCGCCGTGTCCGCGTTGGTCTGCTGCTGGGTGACGTCATCCGCACCAACGAGATCAAGGCTGACGACGCCCGTGTGACCAGCATCATCGAGTCCATGGCCACTGCCTACGAAGATCCGAAAGAAGTGATCGAGTACTATCAGCAGAACGAGCAGATGCTGAACGGCGTGCGCAACCTGGCCATTGAAGATCAAGCCATCGATCTGATCCTGTCCAAGGCGCAAGTCACCGAGAAAGAAGTTGCCTTCGACGAAGTGATCAACAAGTCCGGTGCCGCTGCCTAAGAACATTTGACTTAAGGTCAAAACTGTTAAGTATAATGGCTCGTGTGATCTCCACTCGGGCCATTTTATTTTAGGGACAATGCCTTATGTACAAGAACTATAACGATGTGACTGAATCCCCACGCAATGCGCTCATCCCGATGGTGGTAGAGCAAACCGCGAAAGGGGAGCGTTCCTACGACATCTATTCCCGTCTGCTGAAAGAGCGGGTGATCTTCCTGACCGGTCAGGTCGAGGATCACATGGCGAACCTAGTGGTGGCCCAACTGCTGTTCCTGGAGTCCGAGAACCCGGATCAGGACATCAGCATTTACATCAATTCGCCGGGTGGCGCCGTCACTGCGGGTATGTCCATCTATGACACCATGCAGTTCATCAAGCCGGACGTGAGCACCGTCTGCATGGGGCAGGCCTGCTCCATGGGGGCCTTCCTGCTGGCCGGTGGCGCCAAGGGCAAGCGTTTCTGCCTGCCCAATGCCCGAGTGATGATCCACCAGCCGCTGGGCGGCTTCCAGGGGCAGGCTTCTGACATCCAGATCCATGCCCAGGAGATCCTGAAAATCAAGAATACCCTGAACGATCGTCTGGCGTTCCATACCGGTCAGGACATGGCCACCATCGAGCGCGACACCGACCGTGACAACTTCATGTCCGCCGAGCAGGCCGTTGCCTATGGTCTGGTTGACGGCATCCTGAGCCAGCGCGGCTGAGCAGGGTACCCCGTCCTGTTGTAAACTCAACAGGACGATCCATCCTCTATTGATAAAACGAGGTCGCTGAATGACAGAGAAACGCAAGGGTGAGGGCGACAAGCTGCTGTATTGCTCTTTCTGCGGCAAAAGCCAGCATGAAGTGCGCAAGCTGATCGCTGGCCCTTCCGTCTACGTATGTGATGAGTGTGTCGAGCTATGCAACGACATCATCCGCGAAGAGATCCGCGAGATCTCTCCCAAGCGCGATGGTAGCGAGCTGCCGACCCCTCATGAAATCCGCGCCCATCTGGACGACTACGTGATCGGTCAGGAGTACGCCAAGAAGGTGCTGGCAGTGGCTGTCTACAACCACTACAAGCGTCTTCGCAGCGGCAGCGAGTCCGGTGGCGTGGAGCTGGGCAAATCCAACATCCTGCTGATTGGCCCCACCGGCAGCGGCAAGACTCTGCTGGCCGAGACCCTGGCTCGTCTGCTGGATGTGCCCTTCACCATGGCCGATGCTACCACCCTGACCGAAGCCGGTTACGTGGGCGAGGACGTGGAGAACATCATCCAGAAGTTGCTGCAAAAGTGCGACTACGACGTGGAGAAGGCCCAGCGTGGCATCGTCTACATCGACGAGATCGACAAGATCTCCCGCAAGTCGGACAACCCCTCCATCACCCGCGACGTGTCCGGGGAAGGGGTGCAGCAGGCCCTGCTGAAACTGATCGAAGGCACCATCGCCTCCGTGCCGCCCCAGGGCGGTCGCAAGCACCCGCAGCAGGAGTTTTTGCAGGTCGACACCTCCAAGATCCTTTTCATCTGTGGTGGTGCCTTCGCGGGGCTGGACAAGGTGATCGAGCAGCGTTCCGTCAAGGGCACCGGCATCGGTTTTGGCGCCGAGGTGAAATCCAAGAATGCCAAGGCAACCCTGAGCGAGAACTTTGCCAAGGTGGAGCCGGAAGATCTGATCAAATACGGTCTCATCCCCGAGTTCATCGGTCGTCTGCCGGTGGTCGCGACCCTGACCGAGCTTGACGAGGCTGCCCTCATCCAGATCCTGAAAGAGCCGAAGAACGCGCTGACCAAGCAGTATGCTGCGCTGTTTGCCCTGGAAGAGGTGGAGCTGGAGTTTCGTGACGACGCGCTCAATGCCATTGCCCGCAAGGCCATGGAGCGCAAAACCGGTGCCCGGGGTCTGCGTTCCATTGTCGAGGCCGTACTGCTCGACACCATGTATGACCTGCCCTCCCTGAAAGGGGTCAGCAAGGTGGTGATCGACGAGACGGTGATCAAGGGAGACTCCGCGCCCCTGATGATCTACGACAATCCCGAGACTCAGGCCGCAGCCTCAGAGTAACTGTCTGATTTTTAATCACATAAAGGGGCTTTTTGCCCCTTTCATGCTTTTTACGGCCAAGGCGATTGAATCTCATCTTTGCGCCCCCATATACTCAGCCAAGCCTTTGCCAACGGTATAACAAGCCGAGAGGACATATATGAACCTAGAGCGTTCAGAACGCATCGAGATTCCCGTCCTGCCTCTTCGTGACGTGGTGGTCTATCCCCACATGGTCATTCCACTCTTTGTGGGGCGGGAAAAATCCATTCGCTGTCTGGAAGCGGCCATGGAGAAGGACAAGAAAGTCCTGCTGGTGGCCCAGAAGGATGCGTCGACTGACGAACCGACGGTGGAGGAAATTTTCTCCGTCGGGACAGTGGCCAATATTCTGCAGATGCTCAAGCTGCCGGACGGCACCGTCAAGGTGCTGGTGGAGGGGGGCCAGCGTGCCCGCCTTGAGCGGATGATCGACGATCGCGACTTCTTTGTCGGGGAGGCCCAGTACATCGCGTCCGCCCCCATCGAGGAGAAGGATCAGGACGTGCTGGTGCGCTCTGCCATCGGCCAGTTCGAAGGTTACATCAAGCTCAACAAGAAGATCCCGCCCGAGGTACTCACCTCGATTTCGGCGATTGACGATGCGGCGCGCCTGGCCGATACCATGGCTGCCCACATGCCGCTCAAGCTCGAAGACAAGCAGAAGGTGCTGGAAATCGCCTCCGTGTCCGAGCGCATCGAGTTTCTGATGGCCATGATGGAGTCGGAGATCGACCTGTTGCAGGTCGAGAAACGCATCCGCTCTCGGGTCAAGAAGCAGATGGAGAAGAGCCAGCGGGAGTATTACCTCAACGAGCAGATGAAGGCCATCCAGAAAGAGCTGGGTGAGCTGGAAGACAGCCCGGATGAATTCGAAGCCCTCAATCGCAAGATTGAAGAGGCCGGGATGCCGGAGGATGCCCGCGAGAAGGCCCAGGCCGAGCTCGCCAAGCTCAAGATGATGTCCCCCATGTCGGCGGAAGCCACCGTGGTGCGCAGCTATGTGGACTGGATGGTGCAGGTGCCCTGGAAGGCCCGCTCCAAGGTCAAGAAAGACCTAGGCAAGGCCCAGGAGGTGCTGGATGCGGATCACTATGGCCTGGACAAGGTCAAGGATCGCATCCTCGAATACCTGGCAGTGCAGGCGCGTGTGAACAAGCTCAAGGGCCCCATCCTCTGCCTGGTCGGGCCTCCCGGGGTGGGCAAGACTTCCCTGGGCCAGTCCATCGCCAAGGCCACCGGCCGCAAGTATGTGCGCATGGCCCTGGGTGGGGTGCGTGACGAGGCGGAGATCCGTGGTCACCGCCGTACCTACATCGGCTCCATGCCCGGCAAGCTCATCCAGAAGATGGCGAAAGTCGGCGTGAAGAACCCGCTGTTCCTGCTCGACGAAATCGACAAGATGAGCTCGGACATGCGTGGCGATCCCGCTTCCGCCCTGCTGGAGGTGCTGGATCCCGAGCAGAACAGCAGCTTCAACGATCACTATCTGGAAGTGGATTATGACCTGTCGGACGTGATGTTCGTGGCCACCTCCAACTCCATGAACATCCCGGGTCCGCTGCTGGACCGGATGGAAGTGATCCGTCTGTCCGGTTACACCGAGGACGAGAAGCTCAACATTGCCAAGCAGCACCTGGTGGCCAAGCAGATCCAGCGCAACGGCCTGAAGCCTTCCGAGATCACCATCGAGGATTCGGCGCTGATCGGGGTGATTCGCTACTACACCCGCGAGGCGGGTGTGCGCAGCCTGGAGCGTGAAATCTCCAAAATCTGTCGCAAGGCAGTCAAACGCATCCTGCTGGACAAAAGCATCAAGCATGTTCAGGTCAACCAGGAGAACCTCAAGGAGTTCCTGGGGGTACAGCGCTTTGACTATGGCAAGGCCACCGACCAGAACCAGATTGGTCAGGTGTGCGGGCTGGCGTGGACCGAAGTGGGGGGCGATCTGCTCACCATCGAGACCACCAACATGCCAGGCAAGGGCAAGCTCACTTACACCGGTTCCCTCGGTGACGTGATGCAGGAGTCCATCCAGGCGGCCATGACAGTGGTGCGTGCCCGCGCCGAGAAGCTGCGTATCAACGGCGACTTCTACGAGAAGCGCGACATCCACGTGCACGTGCCGGAAGGGGCGACCCCGAAAGACGGCCCGAGCGCCGGTATCGCCATGTGTACCGCCTTGGTCTCCAGCCTCACCGGCAACCCGGTGCGCGCCGACGTAGCCATGACGGGTGAAATCACCCTGCGTGGCGAGGTGTTGCCCATCGGTGGTCTCAAGGAAAAACTGCTGGCGGCCCACCGTGGTGGCATCAAGCGTGTGCTGATCCCGAAAGAGAACGAACGTGACCTCGAGGAGATCCCGGCCAACGTCAAACAAGATCTTGAAATCTATCCGGTTCGCTGGATTGATGAGGTGCTTGCACTGGCGTTGCAGGACAATCCGCAAGGTTTCGAACGCGTTTCTGTCGTGTAAATGTTGATGCGCCGCAAATTTGGCGCATTCGGGGGGTGGTTAAGGCTTGCATGCACCGGACAACGGAAGTAGCCTTGACCACCGATCGGGTACTCATGATGAGTCGCAATGCGTGATGTGGCGCGGGTTTGCGCCAGATTGTCACTTGCAACTGATCAGGAGGCTTGTTATAAAACCTCCACTTGTTGTGGCCAGGGAAATCAGCGCCGCAGCGATGTTCGATAAAAGGGGAATATAAGAGTGAATAAATCTCAACTGATTGACAAGATTGCAGACGGTGCTGATATCTCCAAAGCTGCCGCTGGTCGTGCGCTGGATGCCTTCATCGATGCCGTGGGCGAAGCCCTGAAAGAGGGTGACCAGGTTGCTCTGGTTGGTTTCGGTACTTTCGCCGTTCGCGAGCGTGCAGCCCGTTCCGGCCGCAACCCGCAAACTGGTGCGACCATCGAAATCGCTGCCGGTAAAGTTCCTGCCTTCAAAGCCGGCAAGGCCCTGAAAGACGCGGTCAACTAAGCCGGTCGCTGATATCTATCGGCACCGTCCTTGGTCTCTGACCAGACAAGTGAGAGGGCTCTCCCTCATACTGCTTGACCAAGGCGCATCGCAATCGGTGCGCCTTTTCATTATTTACGCCCATCGAGTTCGGGAGCATAAGTACAAACATGATGTTGGATAAACTACGCGAAGGGGCGCAGGGCAAGGTAGCCAAGGTTATCTTGGGCCTGATCATCCTCTCCTTTGCCTTGGCCGGCGTAGGCAGCTACCTCAATGGCCCGGCACGTACCGCCCCCGCCACCGTCAACGGCAATGACATCAGTGCCCCCGCACTGGAGAATGCCTACCGCAATGAGCGGGCCCGCATGGAATCCCAAATGGGTGAGGCCTTCAACCAGCTGGCCGCCAATCCCGATTACATGAAACAGTTCCGCCGTGGCGTGCTGGACCGTCTGATCGATCAGGCGCTGATCGATGACAAGGCCCGCTCCCTGGGTCTGCGCGTCAGCGATGAGCAGATCAAGCAGGCCATCGTCGCCATGCCCGAGTTTGCCGAAAACGGCAAGTTCAGCAATGACCGCTACCTGCAGCTCATTCGCCGAGCCGGCATGACCCCCGAGATGTTCCGCGACTCCCTGCGCCAGGACATGGTGCGCCAGCAATTGATGGGCGCCGTGCTGGGATCGGAGTTCGCCCTCAAGGGTGAAGCCGAGCAACTGGATCGTCTCTACAACCAGACCCGTGACCTGCGCCTGATCCGTCTGGCCGCTTCCGCCTATGTGGACGGGATCGAGGTGAGCGATGCCGAGGTAGAGCAGTTCTACAAGGCCAACAGCGCTCGCTTCATGAACGACGAGACGGTCAAGGTCGACTATCTACTGCTCGATGCCGCGAACCTTGGCAAGAACATCAAGGTCACCGAGCAAGATGCCCAGGATTACTACGACCAGCATCAGGATCTGTTCCAGCGTCCCGAGCGCCGTCAGGTGGCGCACATCCTGATCCCGTTTGGCAAGGATGAAAAGGCCGCCGAGCAGAAAGCCGAGGCCGTGCTGGCCAAGGCCAAGGCGGGTGACGATTTCGCCGCGCTGGCCAAGGCCGACTCCTCCGATACCTTCTCTGCGAAGAAGGGCGGGGAGCTCGACTGGTTCGAGAAAGGGGTGATGGATCCTGCCTTCGAGAAAGCCGCGTTCGCGCTGGCCAAGGCCGGCGATCTCTCCGCCGTGGTGAAGAGCCCGTTCGGCTTCCACATCATCAAGCTGCTGGGAGTCGAGCCTGCCAAGACCAAGCCCTTCGTGGACGTGATGAGCGATACCATCGCCCGTCTGCAATCTGAGAAGGCCAAGGAGCAGTTCTTCGCCGAACAGCAGAAGATGGCCGACAGCAGCTTCGAGAACCCGGACTCCCTGGACTTGACCGCCGAAGCCATGGGCCTCCAGGTGCAGTCCACCGGCTATTTCAGCCAGGCCGATGCGCCGGCACCGCTCAATGATCCCAAGGTGCTCTCCGTGGCGTTCTCCGAACAGCTGCGCGATGACAATACCAACTCCGACGTGATCGAGCTGGCCGACGGCAAGGCGCTGGTGCTGCACATCATGGGTCACCAGCCGAAGGCGGCCAAGCCGCTTGCCGAGGTGAAAGAGCAGGTGATCACCGCCATCAAGCACGACAAGGCCAGTGAAGTGGCCCGTGGCAAGGCCCAGGGTCTGCTGGACAAGCTCAAGGCCGGTGAGAACGTTCAGGCCGACCTGACCGCGCTGGGTCTGAGAGTGGATACCCATACCGGCGTATCCCGTTTCGCCCAGGAGATGGATCAGAACCTGGTGACCCAGGCGTTCCGCATGCCCCATCCGACCGATGGCAAGCCGAGCGTCGAGCTGGTGACCGAAGCCAACGGTGATCGTGTGGTGGTGGCGCTGGACAAGGTCAACGTCATCAAGGAGCCGTCCCAGATGGTGAGCCTGCTGCAAGGTCAGCTGGGTCAGGGCAAGGCACAGGCCGACTACAAGTCGCTGATCGACGAGCTGCGCAAGGCGGCCAAGATCGAATACTTCACCGACGTGGAAGCCACTGTCGAGTAAGTCAGCCTCACGGCCCCAAGTGTGAAAACGGCTCCATGATGGAGCCGTTTTTTTGTGCCATCAACAGCCCGGCAGAGCGGGCGGGCGCAGGAGGGAAGGGGCCAGGCACGGGCTTGTGCTACCTATCCTGGCTGGGGATGAACGGGACAGGTGTATGACAGCGCGCTGTACTCTTGCTCTCCTTATCCCCAATCCTTCTCTTGCTGTGGGGCGTGATAAAGGAGGCATAAAAAAACCGGCGCACGAGGCGCCGGTTCTGATCGCTTTGCTTGAAGGCGGGGGATTACACCACACCCTGGGTGCGCAGGTAATCCTCGTAGGTGCCGCCGAAGTCGCGGATGCCGTCTTCGGTCAGCTCCAGGATGCGGGTCGCCAGGGAGGAGACGAACTCGCGGTCGTGGGAGACGAAGATCAGGGTGCCCTTGTACATCTCCAGCGCCAGGTTCAAGGATTCGATGGATTCCATGTCCAGGTGGTTGGTCGGTTCATCCATGAACAGGATGTTGGGGCGCTGCATCATCAGCTTGCCGAACAGCATCCGGCCCTGTTCACCACCGGAAAGCACCTTGACCGGCTTCTTGATGTCGTCCTGGGAGAAGAGCAGACGGCCCAGCACGGAGCGCACCGCCTGCTCGTCTTCGTTCTCCTGCTTCCATTGGGCCATCCAGTCGAACACATTGAGATCGGTGTCGAAATCTTCGGCGTGATCCTGGGCGTAGTAGCCGATCTGGGCGTTCTCGGACCACTTGATGGTGCCGGTATCCGGTGCCAGGGCACCGACCAGCGTCTTGATCAGGGTGGACTTACCGATCCCGTTGGTACCCAGGATGGCGACCTTCTCGCCCACTTCCAACATCATGTTGAGCCCCTTGAACAGGGGACCGTCGCCATAACCCTTGGAGACGCCTTCGATCTCCAGGATGTTGCGGTAGAGCTTCTTGTCCTGCTCGAAGCGGATGAAGGGGTTCTGACGGCTGGAGACCTTCACTTCCTCAATCTTGATCTTGTCGATCTGCTTGAGGCGGGAGGTAGCCTGGCTGGACTTGGAGGCGTTGGCGCTGAAGCGGGAGACGAAGGATTGCAGATCGGCGATCTGGGCCTTCTTCTTGGCGTTGTCGGCCAGCAGGCGCTCGCGGGCCTGGGTGGCAGCCAGCATGTACTCGTCGTAGTTGCCCGGGTAGACCCGCAGCTCGCCGTAGTCCAGATCCGCCATGTGGGTGCAGACGGAGTTCAGGAAGTGACGGTCGTGAGAGATGATGATCATGGTGCTTTCACGATCGTTGAGCACCTGCTCCAGCCAGCGAATGGTGTTGATGTCCAGGTTGTTGGTCGGTTCGTCCAGCAACAGGATGTCGGGGTTGGAGAAGAGCGCCTGCGCCAGCAGTACCCGCAGTTTCCAGCCCGGGGCCACTTCGCTCATCGGACCGTTGTGCTGCTCGATGGGAATACCGGCACCCAGCAGCAGCTCGCCTGCGCGGGATTCGGCGGTGTAGCCATCATACTCGGCGACCAGGCCTTCCAATTCGGCGGCCTTCATGTAGTCGTCGTCGGTGGCCTCCAGGTTGGCGTAGATGGCATCGCGCTCGGCGATGGCGGCCCACAGCTCGGTGTGGCCCATCATGACCACGTCCAGTACGCGCATCTCTTCGTAGGCGAACTGATCCTGGCGCAGCTTACCGATGCGCTCGTTGACATCCAGGCTCACATTGCCGCCGGTGGGTTCGAGATCGCCGCCGAGGATCTTCATGAAGGTGGACTTGCCACAGCCGTTGGCACCGATGAGGCCGTAGCGGTTGCCGCCGCCAAACTTGACGCTGATGTTCTCAAACAGCGGCTTGGCGCCGAACTGCATGGTGATGTTGTTGCTTGAAAGCACTGGAATGTCCCGGTTGGTCTGTCAAATGGCGCGCATTATGGCACAGATCCCCCGAAAGTTTTAGCAGGAACTGTGATCTGGCCCCATTGCAGGGGGGAAGGTTTCACGACCAGGCCGGCAACGGGCTCCGGCCTCTCTTGCAGAGGGGAGGCGAGGGGGCTGTCATGAAAAAAGCCGGCACTGGGCCGGCTTGGATGCGTGGGATGCCACTTAGTGGGCGGAGGCGCCGGAGGCACCGAGCCCGGTCTGGGAGCGGACGAACTGCGGGAAGAACTTGGCATGCTCGTCGGAGGCTGCCTGGGACTTGTCGGTGACCGAGAAGAACCAGATCCCGATGAAGGCCAGCCCCATGGAGAAGAGCGCCGGGTATTCGTAGGGGAAGATGGCCTGGGCATGACCCAGCACCTTCACCCAGACGGTGGGGCCCAGGATCATCAGGGTCACGGCGCTGATGAGACCGAGCCAGCCGCCATAGACGGCGCCACGGGTGGTCAGGCGGGACCAGAACATGGAGAGGAAGAGCACCGGGAAGTTGCAGCTCGCCGCAATGGAGAACGCCAGGCCCACCATGAAGGCGATGTTCTGCTTCTCGAACAGGATGCCAAGGCCGATGGCGACCACACCCAGCACCAGGGTGGTCATCTTGGAGACGCGCAGCTCGTCGGCCTCGTTGGCCTTGCCTTCCTTGATGACGCAGGCATAGAGGTCGTGAGAGACCGCGGAGGCCCCCGCCAGGGTCAGCCCGGCCACGACAGCCAGTATGGTGGCAAACGCCACGGCGGAGATGAAGCCCAGGAACAGGCTGCCGCCCACTGCATCGGCCAGATGGACCGCCGCCATGTTGGTGCCCCCCAGCAGGGCGCCGGTGGCGTCCTTGAAGTCCGGGTTGGTGCTGACCAGCAGGATGGCGCCAAAGCCGATGATGAAGGTGAGGATGTAGAAGTAGCCGATGAAGCCGGTGGCGTAGAACACCGATTTACGGGCTTCCTTGGCATCGCTCACGGTGAAGAAGCGCATCAGGATGTGGGGCAGACCGGCGGTACCGAACATCAGGGCCAGCCCAAGGGAGATGGCGGAGATGGGGTCGGCGACCAGGCCGCCCGGGCTCATGATGGCCGCACCATTGGCATGCACCTTGACCGCTTCGCTGAACAGGGTACCGACGTCGAAGTTGACGGACTTCATCACCATGATGGCCATGAAGGAGGCACCGGAGAGCAGCATCACCGCCTTGATGATCTGTACCCAGGTGGTGGCCAGCATGCCGCCGAACAGCACGTAGAGCACCATCAGGATGCCGACCAGCACCACGGCCACGTGGTATTGGAGGCCGAACAGCAGCTCGATGAGCTTGCCGGCACCGACCATCTGGGCGATGAGGTAGAGGGCGACCACCACCAGGGAGCCGCTGGCGGAGAGGCTGCGCACCGAGGTCTGCTTGAGGCGGTAGGAGGCCACGTCGGCAAAGGTGTACTTGCCGAGGTTGCGCAGCCGCTCCGCGATCAGGAACAGGATGATGGGCCAGCCCACCAGGAAGCCGATGGAGTAGATGAGACCGTCGTAGCCCGAGGTGTAGACCAGGGCGGAGATGCCGAGGAAGGAGGCGGCGGACATGTAGTCACCGGCGATGGCCAGACCATTCTGGAAGCCGGTGATGCGCCCGCCGGCGGCGTAGTAGTCGGAGGCCGAGCGGTTGCGCTTGGAGGCCCAGTAGGTGATGAACAGGGTCGCGGCCACGAAGATCACGAACATCACGATGGCCGAGATATTGAGGGGTTGGCGTTGCACCTCGCCGCTGATGGCGTCGGCCGCCAGCAAGGGGGTGGAGATCAGACCTGCCAGCGGCAGCAGAAACTTGCCTTTCATGATTGCGCTCCCTTGAGGATCTTCTGGTTCAGCTCGTCGAACTCGCCGTTGGCACGAAATACGTAGATACCGGTCAGCACGAAGGCCGATACGATGAGACCAATCCCGACCGGGATGCCACGGGTGATGCTGGAGCCTTCGCTCAAGGGGGTGCCAAGCCAGCCCGGTGCAAAGGCGATGAGCAGGATGAACGCCAGGTAGAGCCCCAGCATCAGGATGGAGAGGGTCCAGGCAAAACGCTGGCGTTTGGCGACCAGTGCCTGGAAGTTGGGATCTTGCTGGATCCGAAGATACGGTTGCTGTTCCATTGCAGTTCTCCATGACAGTGAATGTCAGCGGTGGATGAGGGGTTCCCTACCGGACAGCACGGCTGTCCATGTAAGCGAAATGTGAATTAAATGTTATTGCCGAACAATTAGACTTTGGGATAAGCCAGGGGGCCGCCCTGATGCAGGCGTACAAAGACAAGGGCGGCGGTGACGGCATCGCTCAGGGCGTCGTGGGGGGGCAGGGCTGGCAGCGCCAGATGGCGACAGATCGCGGCCAGGTGCAGATCGATGGCGGCATCGGGATAGCGGCGATAGAGGTGATCGTGATAGAGGCGGCTCACCTCGATGCCGCGCTGGGGCAGGGTGAGCCCCCACAGCCGTTGGCAGGCGAGGTTGAGAATGCGCAGGTCATAGGCGATGTGATACCCCACCAGCTCACGGGGGCCGATGAACTCCAGCAGCGCGCGCAGCGCGGGCTCCAGTGCCATGCCCTGTTGCAGATCCTGATGGCGCAGGCCGTGGATCACCACTGACCCGGCGCTCAGGCTGGCGGGAGCCTGGACTCGGATGGCAAGGGCATCGCCCGTCTCTATCCGGTTGCCCCGGATACGCACCGCCCCGATGGAGACGATCTCCGCCAGCGCCGGATCCAGGCTGGTGGTCTCGAAGTCCAGCGCCACCCACTCGTCGCCAGCAGGGCGGGCAAAGAGCGGGGCAAACACCCCCTCCCGAAACGTCCTGCCAAGCCAGCGGCGGCGCCAGTGCATCCACATCGCTATTGCCTAAGACGAAAGTGCAAGGTGAGCCATTGCTGGAACTTCTTCACCTGGTGCAGGGCATGGCGCAGCAGATCCCGCTCTGCGGGGCCGAGGTCTGCCACCCGCACCCGTCCGTCTCCCTCCTGCAACTGGCTGCGCAGCCGAAGCCGCATGAACAGCCGGAAGGCCTCCGCCAGATTGGTGCCATAGTCCCGGCTGAGGCGTCCTTGGCCCACCAGGGCCTCGATGCGCCCCGTGGTCGAGGTCTCCAGGATCCCCGCCTCCAGGGAGAGCACCCGGACGCCGTGGACAAGGGGGAAGAGGCCGCCCCGCTTGAGATCCAGCCCCTCGGGGGCTTGCTCCAGCCTGCCAAAGAGGGTGAGGGGGGCGTGAAAGGCGACGGCGGCCCTTGCCATCTCCGCCAGCAGATCCGGCCGGTCGGCGAGGCAGGCCCGCAGGTGGCGGGCGACGGGGGCGAGCCGGGCGCGATCTCCCGTGATGGCCTGGGCATCGGCCAGGGTGGCGAGCCAGAGCAGATCCGCTTCGCTGGCGCGCACACAGACCTGCTCTATCCCTTGCAGCCAGCCGCCAAGCGGCTTCACCCAGGCCGGGTTGTTGACCATCACCCTGCCCGGGCAAGGGGGATAACCCAGGCGCGCCAGCAGGGCGCTGAAGGCGGCCAGATCCGCCGACTGGGTGGGCCACGGCAGGCCATCCGGCAGGATCAGGGCATTGTCCTGATCGGTTTTCTGGATCTGCTCGCCACGCCCCTCCGACCCCAGCATCAGCAGGCACACCTGCTCTTGCTGCGCCGCGGGGATCACCAGGGAAAAGGCCTTGGCGATCAACTGCTCGTTGATGGTGGCGATGAGCTTCATCAGGAACAGGGTGTGGATCCCCTGGGCAAACAGGGAGCGAATGAGCTGCTGCTGCTCCCGGGCGACCGCCTCGAGGGCGGCCGGGGAGTCGGCGCGGGCGATGCGCAGGGTCAACACATGGGAGTGGGTGGAGAAGAGCCCGAGCACCTGGGTCAAATGCAGGATGCCTGCCACCTCCTGCCCCTGCCAGATGACCAGGCGCTTGATGCGGTGGCGGGTCATCAGCAGCAGGGCATCGAACAGATAGCTCCCCAGTGGCAGACCCGTCAGCGGGGTGGGGGTCAGCACCGCCAGCGGCGCACTGAGCGGCAATCCCTTGAGGGTGAGGGCGTGGAGCAGGGTCTTGCGGGTGGCCAGGCTCAGGCTGCCGTCTGCTCCGGGATAGAGCAGGCAGTCGGTGCCCCTGGCCACCATGGCCTCGGTGGCGGCCAGGAGCGAGAGGCTGCTTTCCACGATGAGCGGCGCCTGCAGATGGTCGGGAGCGATGCGGGTCAGGATGAACTCCGCCAGGTTCTGCTGCCCGAGCTGGCTGCGCCGCTCCTGCTCCCGCTGGCGCTCCGCCAGGGTGGCGGTGAAGTAGCGGGCGATATGGGGGTGCTCGTCGCACAGGGCCAGAAAGACGGGGCGGGGAATGAGCTGGCAGAGGGTATCTTCCAGGGCGGCGAAACGGTGGCGGCAGTGCCCGTCAAACTGGGCACGGACGTCGAACATGTCCCCCTCGCCATAGTCGCCAAAGGATTGATGGGGGGCAGACTCTTCCACGGCCCCCTTGATGATGAGGTAGAGCCCGGCGGGCTCCTCCTCGGCGTGCTGCACCGTCTGGCCCGCGCGAAAGTAGCAGATGCTGAGGTGCTGACCGAGCCGCTGGCGTGCCTCCTCGTCCAGGCCGTCGAACGGTGGACGGGCAAAATTGAACAGAAGTGACATGAGAGGCTCCACCGTGACCATGGGGCCAGTCTGACAAAGGCTCCACCACCGGGCCAGCCGACTTTAGTCGCAGGCCCGGGGCTGCCTCCCTGTACCTGCCCATAACACTCTGGTAACGTTGTGGTATGACCAGTTGAATCAAAGGACGAAGACGGAGATGGAAAAGCCAAGGGTCAAATGGGTGTTTCAGGAGGGGATCGCCGAGGTGATGCTCTGCCGGGGGGACAAGCTCAACGCGCTGGATCGGGCCATGTTCGATGCCATCGACGAGACGCTGAACGCGGTATCCCGGCAAAAAGGGCTGCAGGCCGTGATCCTGCATGGGGAGGGGCGGGCGTTCTGCGCCGGGCTGGATGTGAAATCCATGCTGAGGCAGCCGGTGGCGGCGCTGGAGATCCTCAAGCGCGAGGCGGACGAGGCGACCAACCTGGCCCAGCGGGTGGCCTATGGCTGGCATCAACTGCCGGTGCCCGTGATTGCGGTGACCCAGGGGGTCTGTTTTGGCGGCGGTCTGCAGATAGCGCTCGGCGCCGATTTTCGCTTCAGCACCCCGGATTGCCGCTTCTCGGTGATGGAGATCAAGTGGGGCATCATCCCCGACATGAGTGGCAGCGTCACCCTGCGCAACCTGATGGGGATGGATACCGCCATGGAGCTTGCCATGAGCGGGCGCGAGCTGGAAGCCAGCGAAGCCAAGTCCCTCGGCCTGGTGAGCCGGGTGTGCGCGGATCCCCTGGAAGAGGCGCGGGCCTTTGCCCGGACCCTGATCACCAAGTCGCCGGATGCGCTGGCGGGGATCAAGCAGCTCTACACCCAGGCCTGGGCTTGCAGTGACGAGACCATGCTCAAGGAAGAGACCCGGTTGCAGAGGCAGATCCTGGGGCGCCCCAACCAGTGGCGGGCGACCCTCAACAGCCTGTTTCGCTGGCGCCTGCCGTTCGGACCCCGCCGCAACGCGCTCTGAACCCCTCACCCATCCAACACAAATGAAAATGGCAGCCGAAGCTGCCATTTTGCATTGTGCCGTCTGATTACTTGGCAACGGTATCCGGGTCCGCCTCGAAGGGGTGGCCGGTTTGCTCGCGCATCAGGTTTACTTCGGCGCGGTTTTCAATCCAGTAGTCCGCGTTCTTGATGCCGAGCTTTTCCGGGTGGAACACGGGATCCAGACCCTTGGCCAGCTGTGCCTCGTAGTCTTTCAGACAGGCGAAAGCCGGCTTTTGCAGCATCAGGATGGCACCGATGTTGAGCCAGGCCATCAGGCCGACCCCGATGTCACCCAGGCCCCAGGCCAGATCGGCGGTCTTGACGGTGCCGTAGACGGTGGCAGCCATCAGCGCAATCTTCAGCAGGAAGGTGAGCCAGGGGCGGTTAATCTTGCGGTTGACAAAAGCGATGTTGGTTTCGGCGATGTAGTAGTAGGCCACGATGGTGGTGAAGGCGAAGAAGAACAGGGCGATGGCGACGAAGTAGTTGCCAAAGCCTGGCATCATGCTCTCCATGGCGGTCTGCACATAGCCGGGGCCTGCCGCGATGCCTGCGATGCCGGTGTAGAGGGCGGCACCGTCCGGACCCTGCACGTTGTACAGGCCGGTGATGAGCAGCATGAAGCCGGTGGCGGAGCAGACGAACAGGGTGTCGATGTAGACGGAGAACGCCTGCACCAGGCCCTGCTTGGCCGGGTGGCTCACCGCCGCGGCGGAGGAGGCGTGGGGGCCAGTCCCCTGGGCGGCTTCGTTGGAGTAGACCCCGCGCTTGACACCCCACATGATGGCCAGACCCAGAATGGCGCCGAAACCGGCTTCCATCCCGAAGGCACTCTTCCAGATGAGCAGGATCACGCCCGGCAGTTGGCCGATGTTGAGGGCGATGATGACGCAGGCAACGATGATGTAACCCAGCGCCATGAAGGGCACCACGGTACTGGCGAAGTTGGCGATGCGCTTGACGCCGCCGAAGATGATGAAACCGAGCAGCAGCGCCAGACCGGCGGCGGTCACGTTGGGGTCGATGGCAAAGGCGGTCTGCAGGCTGGAGCCGATGGAGTTCGCCTGTACGCCCGGCAGCAGCACGCCGCAGGCGAAGATGGTGGCGATGGCGAAGGTCCAGGCGTACCACTTCATGCCCAGGCCCTTCTCGATGTAGAAGGCCGGACCGCCGCGATATTCACCGTTGATCTTCTCCTTGTAGACCTGGCCCAGGGTGGACTCCACGAAGGCGGAGCTGGCGCCGAGGAAGGCGACCATCCACATCCAGAACAGGGCGCCCGGGCCGCCGAAGGTGATGGCAGTGGCCACACCGGCGATGTTGCCGGTACCGACGCGACCGGCCAGGGTCATGGAGAGTGCCTGGAAGGAGGAGACACCGGCATCGTTGCCCTTGCCCTGAAACATCAGGCGTATCATGCCTTTCAAGTGACGCAGTTGCAGGAAACGGCTGCGCAGGGAGAAGTAGAGGCCCACCCCCAGACACAGATAGATGAGCGCAGGGCTCCAAATCACGCCATTGATGGCATTGACGATCTCATTCATGTACAACAACTCCTTTGTTGCGCTGTCTTGGCGAGGTCTGTGCCTCGCTGCCCTAACATTGAAATATATGGTGACCAAGGGGGTCACTCAGGATTGTGCGGGACTTTCGACTGGTTAGTCCGCGGGATTTAACATATCGGTTTGTTCAGGGCCTTCCTAGTGAAAAGTGTTGTGACTTTGTTAATTTGTGAATTGACATTAACAAATGGTGAATGGAACTGGACAAGATTCGGTACATACCCATCATCTGCCGCTTTGCCATGCCCAGAGGGCTGATTGAGGTAATGCAAATAGGAGGCCAGGAGTGGCAACAAGGGAAAACAGATACATCATTCGCCTCGCCGGGGAGGAAGATGGGGCCGGATTGACGGGGTTGTTTGCCCAGCTGGGCTACCCCAACCCTGACGGGGCGGTCAGCGCCAGGCTGGCCCAGCCCGATCCGGCGCGGGAGGTACTGGTGGCCCTGTGCGAGGGGATCCCGGTGGGGGTGCTGGTGTGGCACCACTTGCAACCCATGCACCTTGCACCAGCCTGGGGCCTGATCTCGGCGCTGGTTGTCGATGAGGGTGCAAGGGGCGGGGGCATCGGGGCCCTGCTGCTGGCGGCGGCTGAGCAGCGGGCGGCAGCCCTGGGGTGCGGCCAGCTGGAGCTCTCCAGCAGCCTCAAGCGCGAAGGGGCGCACCGATTTTATCTGGCGCAAGGGTATTGCGAGCGTCCGAAACGTTTTGTGAAAGCTGTCTGATTGGCAAGAGGAGTCTGTGTGTTCTGGTCCAGGTTGAAAGAGGTATTGGGTGGTGCATCTCCCCGGGAGCCCCGTCTCCCCGAAGAGCAGGAGTGGCGCGAGGCGCTGGCGGCGGTGCCCATCTTGCAGGGGCTTGAAGAAGAAGAGGCGCAGAGGCTGATGGAGCTGGCGCGCCATTTTCTCTCGCGCAAGACCCTCACCCAGATCGGGGTGGAACTGACGCCCCGCCAGCAGGGGGTGCTGGCCCTGCAGGCAGTGCTGCCCATCCTGCACCTGGGGTTCGATTGGTATCGAGGTTTCCACGAGGTGATCATCATCCCCGAGCCCGTGACCCGTCGTCAGGAGGTGCAGGACGAGTTCGGGCTGGTGAGCCAATTTGAAGAGGAGAACGCCGGTGAATCCTGGCCCCAGGGGCCGCTGGTGCTGGCCTGGAGCGAATTGCAGCAGGACGGGGACTGGGACGGATTCAACCTGGTGATCCATGAGCTTGCCCACAAGCTCGACATGCTGGGAGGGGATGCGGACGGTGCACCGCCCCTGCCGCGGGGCATGGATCCCCAGCAATGGACCCGGGCGCTGCAAGGTGCGTTTGACGAGATGAACGATCAGTTGACCAGAGAGGAGGTGACCGAGATAGACCCCTACGCCGCCTCGCACCGCGCCGAATTCTTCGCGGTGTGCAGCGAGAGCTTCTTCACCGATCCGTTGCGTCTGCGCGCCGTCTACCCTGCGGTCTATGACCAGTTCGCCCGCTTCTACGGCCAGGATCCCGCCGCCCGCTACCCGGCCACCCGGTTGCTGGCGGGAGATCCCGGAGCGCAGGGCTGACCGGCACTGTGTCCGGGCGGCAGAAACACAAAAGGCACCCGAGGGTGCCTTTTTCGTGACAGCGATGTCGCCGGGTGCTTAGGCAGCGGCTTTGAGCTCGACGGGAGCGGCTTTCTTCTGCTCGCCGATGGGCAGCACGGTGCGACCGAACTGCTCGTTGATCACGGTGGCCATGGCCAGGTAGATGGCGCTGGCGCCGCAGATGATGCCTTCGAAACCGGCGATGGTGCCGATCAGGGTGCTGCCGGTGAAGTCACGGGCGGCCAGCAGGAAGAACAGCACGGTCAGGGAGGCGAACACGAACTGCTTCACGCGCGGGAAGTTGACAGTCCCGATCAGCATGAACAGGGTGAACATGCCCCACATCAGCAGGTACCAGCCCATGTAGGCGTGCGGGGTGGCCTCGGCCAGACCCATGGTCGGCATCACCAGCAGGAACACCAGGCTCCACCAGAAGGTGCCGTAGGAGATGAAGGCGGTGACACCGAAGGTGTTGCCACGCTTGTACTCCATGATGCCGGCGATGATCTGGGCCAGACCGCCATAGCACAGACCCATGGCCAGGATCATGGCGCTGATGGGGAAGAAACCTGCGTTATGGATGTTCAGCAGAATGGTGGTCATACCGAAACCCATCAGACCCAGAGGGGCAGGGTTGGCCAATTTTTCGCTCACGTGGTGTTCTCCAACAATAGAGGTGGGGTTGATAAAAGACGCGCGATTTTAGGCAGGCTCAGGGTCCCGGGCAAGGGGGGGACACACAGAAATGGTAAAAAAAGAACACGAAAGTTTAAGTGGCCAACCATTCGTGCCATTCAGGTAGACGAGTGGTGAATGAAAAACGTTTTCAACGTTGCGTTTTTGTATAAAAGGCACCTTGGCATGAAAGTCGGCAACGACGATGGTGACTGGGACTGGTGAGGGAAACACGCCCCCGGGTGGTCGCGTTATGGCGACTTGATTGAAAAATGAGTTCATATGCCATCAGACCAGAGTATTTCCCTCCTGTTTGTGACCCATGGACCTCCCGTATCGCTTGCCATCGCAGTGTCCGTTGCGCACCCCATTTTCTCGTCAACCCCGCGCTCGCCACCGTGTTCCCTACACAAGGGCGGGGCGCCTGAGAAACCCGCAGGCGCGCCGTGTTGACGGCCACGGGCGAAAGGGGCGCAAGATCAACGGGTGGGCTCAGAGGCTGCCCTTGTCAAAAAGCCAGAGGCGGGATGGGCCATGGGCCCAGATGACAAAAACCGAGACGCAAGAGGTTGGGCCAAGGGATTGCCCTGTGGCCGGAGGCTTCAACATGCAGACACGGCAGCACGGGGGCTCCTGTGAAGACGCTTCAAAATGTAAGGGGGGCGCGGGGTTGGCCCTGTGGCGTGCGGGAGAGGGTGCTCAGGATTGGCCCGATTAGACACTGTATATCTGATCGGGCCATCTATTTTGACATGCCGACATGCCGACATGCCGACATGCCGACATGCCGACATGCCGACATGCCGACATGCCGACATGCTGGATAAAGGGATAACCGGATTGTTCGGGACGGCTAGCGAGAGACATATCCTGATGGAAGGGGTCAGGGGAGGGAGCCCCTCGGGCCATGTGCCGTCGGGGCAAACAAGAGGGGTATCCGGCGGTCGCCGGATCAGTTGTCCAGGGTCAGCACCACCTTGGCTTCCTTGTCCGTCTCCTTCACCTGGCTGTCGAGCACGAAGAGGCGCTCCGGCGCGATGCCCTGGGTATCCACCAGATACTCCTTGGTGTTCTGGGCGCGGCGCATGGCGAGGTTTCGCAGGGACTTGGCGGTGATGAGCTGCTGATCCCGCAGCCGGAGCACCGCCTGGGCGCGCAGGGCCTCGCTCCCTTCATCGAGTCGCAACCGGTCGGCCAGATCCCCGAGATCTTCGTTGAACTTGGCTTCATAAGCCTCTGCCAGTGCGGACTGCATGGCGGGATCCTGCTCCAGCAGTGTCAAATCCACCGGGCTGCCGGTGGTCTTGGCCAGCAGCCGCTCAAGCTTCTGGCGCTGGAGGATGGGGCGCTCTTCGTTGAAGTTGACCTTGCCGCGGATGTTCATGCTGAGCTTGGGCCTCTCCTTGAGGGCCTGGGCGAGGGTGGTCAGCTTGGTCTGCTGGGTCGGGGTCAGGGCGGGATCGCCAGGCAGGAAGGGGAGCTCGTCGAGATCCTTGGTGCCCCCCGTCAGGGACGCAAGCAGGGAGAAGGGGGAGGTGATGGCCTTGCCGAGGGTATTGCCGAGCACGTCCCAGAAGATGTTGCCCAGGCTGAAATCAGGCTGATCCAGATTGCCCTTCACCTTGAGGTTCATCTTGATGACGCCGTTCGAATCGCTCAGCAGGGCGATGGCGAGGCCGAGGGGCAGATCCTTGGCCTGCTCGCTCTTGACCTTCTCCCCGAGTTGCAGCTTCTTGATGGTGATGTCGTTGTCCCCCTCCAGCCGGTTGCCCTGCAGCTTGTAGTTGAGCTTCATGGAGAGCTGCCCCTTGTCGATGGCATAGCCTGCATAGGTGCTGGAGTAGGGGGTGAAGGTGGTGAGCTCCAGGTTGTTGAAGGCCACGGCCACATCCAGCACGGGATCCTCGATGAGCAGGTTGGCGCCCCCCCGGATGGTGACGGGGGCATAGCGGTCCACCTTGCCGTTGAAGGCGAGCTCGGAGCGCTGCCCCGGGGTGTTGCTGATATGGCGGCTCTGGCCGTCGAGGGAGGCGATGTCCACCACGAACTCCGGGCTCAGGCTGCGATCGGCGAAGCGCAGGTTGCCCTGGGCGGTACGGATCTGATCGATGACGATGTGCGGGGCGGGGGCGTCCTCCCTGGCGTTCGCGGCGGGTTGCGGCAGCAGCAGTTGCTGCACGTTGGTGATCCCCTCTTCGTTGATCTCGATGCGGGCATAGGGTTTGCTGAGCAGGATGTCGGCGATGTGCAGTTGCTGGCTCAGGCCATCATAGTGCAGGCCGCTCAATTGCAGATTCTCTATCTGGAGCAGGCGCTGGTTGTCGGCCCGATCCAGCACGTTGAGCCCCGCGACCTCGAGTCCACCGCTTATCTCCAGCTTGCTGATGGCCCCCTGGTGGTCGGTGGCCAGGTCCAGCCTGGTGCGGCTGGCAAGCTCGCCGTCCCGCACGCTGATGCGCAGCAGATCCTGCAGGTAGGGTTGGGCCAGGGTCAGCGGCAGCCCCTGCTGGCGGATGGCGCCGTTCAGGGTGAAGGGGGTCAGCCCCAGGGTGCCGTCAAACGCCACCGTCGTCCTGGTGTCGAGGGCTGCGTTGAGGGTGAGGGGGCTGGGTTGGGCGGTCTGGCTGCCAAGGGGCCCCAGGGTGAGGGCGATGGTGGAGATGGCCCGTTTCAGGGGCTTGCCGCTGGTGGCTTCGGTCAGGGTGAGGCTGCCCTGGTCGATGCGGGTCTGCTTGAGGGCCCATTGCCAGGGCTTGGCGGGGGTGGCCGGTTGTTTGCCCCCCTTGGGGGTCTTCTGGGGGATCAGCAGGTCCGCGAGATCCAGTTGTTGCTGGTGGTCGAGGACGGCGGTGATGGCCGGGCTCTTGAGGATGGCGGCATCGAGCTCAAGGCGCTGCTTGTTGCCATCGATGCGGATCCCGGTCAGCGCCAACTGCTTGAAGCGGGCAAATTCCTCCCCCTTGTTGCGTGTGAGCTGCCAGTTGGCCAGGGTCAGCTTGCCCTTTGACAACTGCCAGTCCAGTCCCTGCTTGCCCTGGGTGAGGCGATAGGCGAGCTCGGCGCTGGCCTCCCCTTTGGCGAGGGTCGCCTTGAGATAGGGGGCCCAGAGGGGGGCGAAGGGGGCGATGGCCACCTTGCCAAGGCTGAGGTTGCCCTTGCCGGTGCCGCTCATCATGTCGAACTCCCCTTCGGCCTTGAGGGGGCTCTTCTCGTTGACGGTGGCGCTCAGGCGATAGGGGTTGAGCGCCCCCTCTGCGCTGGAAAAGCCGGGCAGGTGCAGGGCGAGCTTGTCCAGGGTGAGGGGCGGCACCCACCCCGGGCTGCTCTGCTTGCGGCTGTCCCGGTAGCTGAGCCGGCCCTGCTCGACGGACAGCTTGCCGATGGTCACCAGCACGGGCTCGGCGCTAGCTGGCGGCGTTTGCTCCGGCGCAGGGGCGAGCAGGGAGGCCAGTGCATCGGTCAGGTTGAAGCGCGCCTCCCCCTTGAGATCCTCGAGGCGCACCATATCCGCCCTGGGGGCGGTCAGGGTGGCCTCTTCCAGTACCAGGGCGCGCTGCTGCCAGCTCGCTTTCAAGGCGGGAATGAGCTTCAGCTCTTCAAATGACACCAGTGCTTGCTGCTTGTCATCGAGCAGGGCGCTGGGCCCCAGCACGAGGGAGGGGGAGCGGATCCCCACCTCTATCTTGCCAAGGGAGAGGTGCAGACCGTAATGGGTGGCAAGCCAGCCGGGGAGATGGCGCTGGATGAGGGTCGGCGCCTGCCAGAGCAGGATGGTGATGCCGATGAGCAGGAGCGCGAGAAGATAGAGGGCATAGCGCAGCAGACGAGCGGGCAGAGGCTTGAGCATGATGGTCTCCATTTGATGCGCATATGGTAGCAATTAATCGTGCCCGGTTCATGGGAAGGACTCATGAGGTGCGCCGCACTCTGACCGGGCTGGGGAATTATTGTGCGACCAAGGCCGGATTTCCCCCGTTTGCCCCACCTCGCCGCTTGCCCAAACCGCCCACTCTGTCCGGCATGCCGTGACGGGCGATGTGGGGAACAAGGGGGTTGCCGGGTCAGGGCCTGCCACTGCGGATATCCACTGGAAAACCGGGATACCGGGGGCGAGATACCCCCAGAGTCTGTCAATCCCCGTCGGTTTTCAAGCCGCCGAGGGAGTGGATGCAGCGCTGCTCGGCGGCATCGAGCTCGGCCATCACCATCTGGATGTCCTCCAGTTGCTGGCGCAGGGAGTGGCGTCTGGCCTCGATCAGCTGGATCATGGAGTGAAGCTGCATCCGGCTGGAGCGGTCGGTGTCGTACATGTCGAACAGCTCGCGGATCTCCGCCAGGCTGAACCCGAGGCGCTTGCCGCGCAGGGTCAATTTCAGGCGGATCCTGTCCTTGTGGCTGTAGATGCGGGTCTGCCCCTCCCGGGTCGGGGTGATGAGCCCCTCGTCCTCGTAATAGCGGATGGTGCGGGGGGTGATGTCGAACTCCTGGGCCAGCTCCGAGATGCTGTAGGTCCTCTCCTTGCCACTGGCGTGTCTGGCTCTCATGGTGCGCCCTCCTGATGAGCTGGCGGGGTCCTGGCACAGCGGCAAGGGCCGGGTTCATGATGCATGATGGCCTCCCGGGGTGCGCTGCTCGCGCTCTTGTGCGAGGCGCCGTCCCCTCCCGTGCAGGGCCTGGCCGACCCGGGAGCCGTTGGGGCGCCCCAGCAGCTCGCTGACCCACTGGCCGGTGGCGGCCAGCTGGTCGAGGTCGACCCCTGTGCTCATGCCAAGGCCGTGCAGCAGATAGACCACCTCTTCCGACGCCACATTGCCGGAGGCGCCGGGGGCATAGGGGCAGCCGCCGAGCCCGGCCACCGAGCAGTCGATGGTGCGAATGCCGCGCTCCAGCGCCGGCAGCAGGTTGGCCAGCCCCTGGCCATAGGTGTCGTGAAAATGAACCGCAAGCCGGCCCGCCGGGATCTCGTGCAGCACCGCATCCAGCATGGGAGCCACGGTGCCCGGGGTGCCGACGCCGATGGTGTCGCCGAGGGATATCTCGTGGCAACCCAGATCCAGCAGCCGCTCGGCCAGGGCTGCGACCCGTTTCGGGCGGGTCGGGCCGTCGAACGGGCAGGCGATGACGGTGGAGAGGTAGCCGCGCACCTTGATGCCGAGGCTGCGCGCCTCCTGCACCAGGGGGGCGAATCGCACCAGGGACTCCTCCACGCTGATGCCGATGTTGGCCCGGGTGAAGCCATCCGAGCAGGCGGTGAAGAGGCCTATCTCGTCGGCGCGTGCGGCGATGGCGGCCTGCAGACCCTGCAGATTGGGCACCAGGGCGCCATAGCGGGTCGGCCCCCTGCGCGGCAGGGCGTTGAAGAGTGCGGCGGAATCCGCCATCTGCGGCACCTTCTTGGGCGACACGAAGGCCCCCACCTCGATGCGCTGCAACCCGCTCTCGGCCAGGCGGGCGATGAGCGCCAGCCGCTGCGCCAGGGAGAGGGTGGCGGTCTCATTTTGCAGGCCGTCCCGCGGCCCCATCTCCACCAGGCTGACCTTGTCGTCCCGGCTCTCGTGCGTGTGGCTCATGAGCGCTCCTCCTGCGCGGTATGGTCCTCGGCAAAGCGCACCAGCACGGCGCCCTGGCTCACCTGTTCCCCCTGGCGGCACTGCAGGGCCTCAATCACCCCGTCCCGGTCGGCCTTGAGGACGTGCTCCATCTTCATTGCCTCCAGCACCAGAAGGGGTTGCCCCTTGCTGACCGGCTGGCCGGCCTCGACCTGCAACGCCACCACGATGCCGTGCATGGGGGCCAGGATGCCCGGGACATGGCTCGTGTCGTGATCATGGTGGAGCTGATGATGCTGATCATCGAGCGAGAAGCGGATGCGTCTGCCCGCCAGGTGCAGCAAATAGGCACCCTCGCCGAGGGGCTGCACCGGATAGCGCTGCCAATGTCCACCCTGGCACAGGCGGATCTGATCTGACCCGAGTTCAAACGGGATCTGCTCGCCCTGCCAGAGCAGGGCGCCCCCTCGCTCGGCGAGGGTGAGAGTGCGGGTCTCCTCGCCGATGCGCACCGTGGCGCAAAAGCGGCGGGTGGGGCCCAGCCGAAAGCCTGCGGCCTGCTGCCAGGGGGAGGCATCGCGCTTGCAAGTGGCGAGCCAGAGGGTGGCGAGGGGCCAGGCGAGCGCCGGAACGGGCAAGGTGTCGGTGGGAATGGGCCACTGGGTGTGGTGGCGCATCGCCAGCACCTCTGGCGTTTCGCACAGGCGCTGCAGGAGCGGGCCGTTGTGCACCAGAGGGCCGAGATCCAGGGCTGCCAGGGCATCGGCCAGGGTGGCAAAGGCTTCGCTGCGGCTCGGTGCGTGGGCGACGAGCTTGGCGATCATGGGGTCGTAATAGGGGCTCACCTCATCGCCGGCGGTGACGCCGGTGTCGATGCGCACCCCCTTGGGCCAGGTGAGCCAGTGGATGGGGCCGCTGGCGGGCAGAAAACCGGCGGCCACGTCTTCGGCGTAGAGGCGCGCCTCCACCGCGTGGCCACGCAGCATCACTTCATCCTGGGTGAGGGGCAGCGGTTTGCCCTCGGCCACCGCCAGCTGCCAGGCCACCAGATCCTGGCCGGTGATGGCCTCGGTAACCGGGTGCTCCACCTGCAACCGGGTGTTCATCTCCATGAAGAAGAACTCCTCCCCGCAGAGCAGAAACTCGATGGTGCCCGCCCCCCGATAGGCGATGGCCTTGGCCGCCGCCACGGCCGCCTCGCCCATGGCGCGGCGCAGGGCAGGGGAGATGTCGGGGGCGGGGGCCTCCTCGATCACCTTCTGGTGGCGGCGCTGCAAGGAGCAGTCCCTGTCCCCCAGATAGATGGCGTTGCCAAGGGCATCGGCAAAGACCTGCACCTCCACGTGACGGGCGCGGGGGAGATAGCGCTCCAGCAGCACATGGTCGTCGCCAAAGGCGGCACTCGCCTCCCGCTTGACCGCCGCCAGGGCGTCGTCAAAGTCGGCCAGCTGATCGACCCGGCGCATCCCCTTGCCACCGCCGCCGCTGGCCGCCTTGATAAGGAGCGGGAAGCCCACCTGGCTCGCCTGATCGCGCAAAAAGCCGGGGTGCTGATCCGCGCCGTGATAACCGGGCAGCACGGGGACGCCGGCTGCCTGCATCAGCCCTTTGGCCCCCGACTTGTCCCCCATGGCGAGGATGGCGGCGCCGCTTGGGCCGACAAAGCGCACGCCCCGCTGCTCGCAGGCGGTGGCAAAGTCGCTGTTCTCGGAGAGGAAACCGTAGCCCGGGTGGGTGGCGTCGGCATTCGCCTCTTTGGCAATCTTGAGCACCTTGCCGGTGTCGAGGTAGCTCTCCCGGGCGGGGGCCGGCCCCAGATGCCAGGCCTCGTCGGCTTCGCGCACGTGCATGGCGCGGGCGTCGGCGTCCGAGTAGAGGGCGATGGTGTGAATGCCGAGGCGTCGTGCTGTCTTGATGATGCGCACGGCGATTTCACCGCGGTTGGCGATCAGCAGGCGCTTGATGGGAGAGTGGTTGGTCATGCTGACTCCCTGCTGTTCAAGGTGCACAAGTGCGAAGCGTGTTGATCCACATTCCAGTGATATTGACCACAGTTGGCGATCAGCAGGCGCTTGATGAGGTGGTATTGAGTCATGCTTCGTCCTTGAAACGGGGGCGCCATGTTGGGGGGCGTTTGTCGAAGAAGGCCTGGATCCCCTCCTGGGCCTCGAGACCGACCCGTACCCGGGCGATGGTCTCGACGGTCTGTTCTTCGTGCTGGTGGCCTGGGCGCCCTTCGAGGGCGGCCAGCAGCCGCTTGGTCTCCTTCATCGCCTGGGGGCCGTTGCGACACAACCGCAGGGCCATGGCGCGTCCCTCCGCCAGCAACTGATCAGGCTGGCTGAGCCTGTGCACCACGTTGAGTCGGCAGGCGGTGATGGCATCGAAAGGCTCCGCGCTCAGCATGTAGCGGCGGGCCTGGCGCATCCCCATGGCGCGCACCACGTAGGGGCTGATCACCGCAGGCACCAGTCCCAGGGTCACCTCGGAGAGGCAGAAGCGGGCATTTTCGCTGGCCAGCACGATGTCGCAGGCGCAGACAAGGCCTAAGGCTCCGCCGTAGGCGGCCCCCTGCACCAGGGCCACCGTGGGGAAGGGCAGCTCGTCCAGTGCCTGCATCAGGTGGGCCAGCACCCGGGCGTCCTCGCGATTCTTGTCAAAGGCGCGGGGGTCGAACGCCTCCCCGGCCATCTTGCGCATCCACTCGAGATCGGCGCCCGCGCAAAAGTGCGGCCCCTCGGCGCGCAGCAGCAGCACGTGGGGGCGGTCGGCCAGCGGCTGGCCGTGGGCCAGCTCGCCGAGACAGTCGAGCAGCCCCTGCATCAGGTCGGCATCAAGGGCGTTGTGGCGGGCCGGGCGGGCGAGCACCAGCTCGATCACCGGGCCGTGGCGCTCCAGGCGAAAATGGGCAAGGGGATCGTTGAAGAGCGGGTCTGACATATGAACTCCTTACATCCGGAAGATGCCGTACTGCCGGGGGCCCGGCTCGGCCCCCTGGCAGGCCGCCAGCGCCAGGGCCAGCACGGTGCGGCTCTGGGCCGGGTCGATGACGCCGTCATCCCACAGGCGAGCACTGGCGTAATAGGGGTGACCCTGGCGCTCGTACTGCGCGATCACCGGGGCGCGAATGGCGGCCGCCTCCGACTCGCCCAGAGTCTTGCCCTCGGCGGCGAGCTTGTCCCGGCGCACCTGCACCAGCACCCCGGCCGCCTGCTCGCCCCCCATGACGGAGATGCGGCTGTTGGGCCAGCTGAAGAGAAAATCCGGTTCATAGGCGCGCCCACACATGCCGTAGTTGCCGGCACCGAAGCTGCCGCCGACGATCAGGGTGATCTTGGGCACCCGGCTGCAGGCCACGGCGGTCACCAGCTTGGCGCCGTGCTTGGCGATCCCCTCTTTTTCCGCCGTACTCCCCACCATAAAGCCGGTGATGTTTTGCAGAAACAGCAGCGGGATCCCCCGCTGGTTGCAGAGCTGGATGAAGTGGGCTCCCTTCTGGGCGCTGTCGCTGTGCAGCACGCCATTGTTGGCGAGGATCCCCACCGGCATGCCGCAGATCCAGGCAAAGCCGGTCACCAGTGTGGTGCCGAACAACGCCTTGAATTCGTCAAACACAGAGCCATCCACCAGCCGGGCGATCAATTCTCGTGCGTCATAGGGGCGCTTGAGACTGGTGCCCACCAGGCCGTAGAGCTCCTCGATGGGGTAGTGCGGCTCATCATAGGAGGGAGCGGATGGGGCGGGTGACGCCGCCGTCTGGTTGTCCCCCAGGTTGCTTACCAGGGTGCGGGCGATGGCCAGGGCATGGGCATCGTCCCGGGCCATGTGATCCGCCACCCCGGAGTGGACGCAGTGCACCTCGGCGCCGCCCAGGGCTTCTGCGCTGATCTCCTCACCGGTGGCGGCCTTGACCAGGGGCGGGCCCGCCAGAAAGAGGGTGGCCTGTTCCCTGACCATGATGGACTCGTCCGCCATGGCGGGCACGTAGGCGCCCCCGGCGGTACAGAGCCCCATCACCACCGCCAGCTGGGGGATGCTCTGGGCCGACATGCGGGCCTGATTGTAGAAGATGCGGCCAAAATGCTCCCGGTCGGGGAACACCTCGTCCTGCATGGGCAGGAAGGCGCCGCCGGAATCCACCAGATAGAGGCAGGGGAGGCGCAGCCGCTCGGCGATGGCCTGGGCACGCAGGTGCTTTTTCACCGTGAGGGGGTAGTAGGTGCCGCCCTTCACGGTGGCGTCATTCACCACCAGCATGCACAGGCGCCCCGAGATCCGGCCGATACCGGTGATGAGGCCGGCGGCGGGCACCGGCTCGTCATAGACCTGCCAGCCCGCCAGCGCCGACAGTTCGAGAAAGGGGGAGCCCGGGTCCAGCAGCTGGTCGATGCGCTCGCGGGGTAGCAGCTTGCCGCGGGCCTGATGGCGGGCGTTGTTGGCCGCGCCGCCGCCCAAGGCTATCTCCTCCAGGCGGGCATTGAGATCGTCGACCAGTGCCTGCATGGCGGCCCGATTTGCCTCATAGTCGGGGCTCGCGGTGTCTAGGCGGGAGTGGATCCTGCTCATGCGCGCTCTCCCATCAGCTCGCGGCCGATGAGCCAGCGGCGGATCTCCGAGGTGCCGGCGCCGATTTCGTAGAGTTTGGCGTCCCGCAGCAGGCGGCCGGTGGGGTATTCGTTGATGTAGCCGTTGCCGCCGAGCAGCTGGATGGCATCGAGCGTCATCTGGGTGGCGTTCTCGGCGGCAAACAGGATGGCGGCGGCACAATCCTTGCGGCTGGTGCGGCCCTGATCGCAGGCGCTCGCCACCGAATAGACCAGCGCCCGGCTGCTGGCGAGACGGGTATACATGTCGGCGAGCTTGCCCTGCACCAGCTGAAACTCGCCGATGGCCTGACCGAACTGCTTGCGCTCGCGCACATAGGGGAGCACCACGTCCATGCTGGCCTGCATGATGCCAAGGGGCCCGGCCGCCAGCACCACCCGCTCGTAGTCCAGACCGCTCATCAGTACCTTGACCCCGCCGTGCAGGGGGCCCAGCAGGTTCTCCTGCGGCACCCGGCAGTTGTCGAACACCAGCTCGCAGGTACTGGAGCCGCGCATGCCGAGCTTGTCGAGCTTCTGGGCGGTGGAAAAACCGGGAGTTCCCGCCTCGACGATAAAGGCGGAAATACCTTTGGGCCCGGCGGCGGCATCGGTCTTGGCATAGATGACGAAGGTGTCGGCATCGGGCCCATTGGTGATCCACATCTTGTTGCCGTTCAGCACGAAGTGATCCCCCTCGCGCACCGCAGTGAGGCGCATGCTCACCACGTCGGAGCCGGCACCCGGCTCGCTCATGGCCAGCGCCCCCACGTGTTTGCCGCTGACGAGGGAGGGCAGATATCTCGCCTTCTGATCAGGGGTGCCGTGGCGGTGGATCTGGTTGATGCAGAGATTGGAGTGGGCGCCGTAGGAGAGGCCGACCGAGGCGCTGGCGCGGCTCACCTGCTCCATCACCAGCACATGGGCCAGATAGCCGAGGTTCACCCCGTCATACTCCTCCGCCACCGTGATGCCGTGCAGTCCCAGCTCACCCATGCGGGGCCAGAGATCCCGGGGGAAAGCGTTGCTCTGATCGATCTCGCTGGCGCGCGGTGCGATCACTTTCTGGCAGAAAGCCTCGACCTGTTCGGTCAGGGCCTGGAGGGTTTCATCCATCAGGGCATGCATCCGTGCTCTCCTTGGTGCAGTGGACTGCCGATTTCCCCTGCCATCAGGGTGATGACTGGTCAGTCCATTCGTGATTCAAGTTTACGTTAGCGTAAACGTAAATGAGTTGTTAGTCTAAGGTAAATTCGATGGCAGCCCGCCGCAAGGGGCTACCCGGGCAGAGGAGCGCAAGGAGTGAACAGGATGTGCAACAGCAACATGGATGTGGCCGGCCCAGGGTGGCCTGCCATCGCCTGCCAACGGGCTAGGAGGGGGGCATGAGCCAGCATCACACCCAGTACGGGGATCTGCCGCTCTACATCGGTGGCGAGGCGTGTCCGTCCGCAAGTGACGAGTGGATAGAGGTGACCAACCCGGCGGATCAGAGTCTGCTGGCGCGGGTGCCGAAAGCTACCTCTGCGGAAATTGAGCTGGCGGTGCGCACCGCCCACGACGCCTATCTGCTGTGGCGAGAAGTGCCGGCCCCCGAGCGGGCTCGGGTGATGTTCAACTACCAGCATCTGTTGAAAGTGCATCACGACGAGCTGGCGACCCTGCTGGCCCAGGAAACCGGCAAGAATCTGGCGGATGCCAAAGGGGATGTGTGGCGAGGCATCGAGGTGGTGGAGCAGGCTTGCGCCATTGCCAGCCAGACCCTGGGGGAGACCATGGGCAACGTGGCGCGCCGGGTCGACGGTCACTCCTGGGTGCAGCCCCTCGGGGTCTGCGTCGGCATCACGCCGTTCAACTTTCCAGCCATGATCCCGCTCTGGATGTTCCCGCTGGCGGTGGCCTGCGGCAACGGCTTCGTGCTCAAGCCCTCCGAGCAGGATCCGCTCACCCCCATGCGGCTGGCCGAGCTGTTCACCGAGGCGGGGGCGCCTGCGGGCATCCTCAGCGTGGTGCACGGGGGCGCCGAGCAGGTGGATGCGCTGCTGGCCCATCCCGATGTCAAGGCAGTCAGTTTCGTGGGCTCAGCCCGGGTCGGCGGCCACGTCTATCGCAGCGCCACGTCGCAGCTCAAGCGGGCCCAGTGTTTTGTCGGTGCCAAGAACCACATGGTGATCATGCCGGATGCCAACAAGGCGCAGGTACTCGGCAACCTCGTGGGAGCCGGGGTCGGCGCCGCCGGTCAGCGCTGCATGGCCATCAGCGTGGCGGTGTTCGTGGGGAGCGCCAGGGAGTGGATCCCCGAGCTCGCCGCCGAGTTCGCCAAGGTGAAACCCGGCGTCTGGCACGATCCCGAAGCCGCCTACGGCCCCCTCATCAGCCCGGAGGCGAAAGTCAGGGTGGAGGGGCTTATCGAGGCGGGGATTGCCGAGGGAGCCGAGTGCCTGCTGGACGGCCGTTTTTGCGACGTACCCGGCTACCCGGTGGGCAACTGGGTGGGGCCGACCCTGTTTCGCGGCGTGACCCCCGAGATGCGCATCTACAAGGAGGAGATCTTCGGGCCTGTGCTGGCCTGCCTCGAGGTGGGGAGCCTCGATGAGGCGCTCACCCTCATCAACGACAATCCCTATGGCAACGGCACCTCCCTCTTCACCGGCTGTGGCGCCGCCGCCCGCAAGTTCCGTCACGAGGTGGCGGTGGGCCAGGTGGGGATCAACGTGCCCATCCCGGTGCCGCTGCCGTTCTTCTCCTTCACCGGCTGGCGCGGCTCTTTCTACGGGGATCTGCACGCCTACGGCAAACAGGCGGTGCGTTTTTACACCGAGACCAAGACGGTGACGGAGCGCTGGTTCGACGAAGACATTCCCAGCGGCCCCAATATGACCATTCAGCTGCGCTGATGGCAGGTTGCCCACTTTGCCCGGGCGCCCCCATTGACAGCAACGGATCGACGGAACAAGTACAAAGGAAGCGAACAAGATGGATTTTACCCTGACCGAATCCCAACGGGCCTGTGTCGAGTCGGCCGGCGCCTTCGCCGATCTGGCGCTCAAACCCCATGCCGCGCGCTGGGACAGGGAGCACAAGTTCCCCATCCCCACCATCAAGCAGGCGGCAGCGCTGGGCCTGTGCGGCCTCTATACCCCGGAGCAGTATGACGGCCTGGGCCTGAGCCGGCTCGATACCAGCCTCATCTTCGAGCGCCTCGCCATGGGCTGCACCTCCACCACCGCCTATCTCACTATCCACAACATGGTGAGCTGGATGCTGGGCAGTTGGCTGCCTGCCGAGGTGGCCGAGGAGTGGGTACCGAGGCTCGCCAGCGGCGAGCTGCTGGGATCCTACTGCCTCACCGAGCCGGGGGCGGGCTCCGACGCCGCGGCCCTCAAGACCCGCGCCGTGCGCGATGGCGCGGATTACCTCCTCGACGGCAGCAAGGTGTTCATCTCGGGCGCTGGCAGCACAGACGTGCTGGTGGTGATGGCCCGCACCAGTGGTGAGGGGGCCAAGGGGATCTCTGCCTTCATGGTACCGGCCCAGACCCCCGGCGTGAGCTACGGCAAGGCGGAGGAAAAGATGGGCTGGAACAGCCAGCCGACCCGGGAGGTGAACTTCAATGCCGTGCGCATTCCCGCTCGCTTCCGGCTGGGGGAGGAGGGGGAAGGGTTCAAGTTCGCCATGCAGGCGCTCGATGGGGGGCGCATCAACATCGCCAGCTGTTCGCTGGGCACCGCCCAGCAGGCCCTGGACGACGCGTTGGAGCACGTGCGCCAGCGTCAGCAATTTGGACACCCGATCAGCGAATTCCAGAGCGTGCAGTTTCGCCTTGCCGACATGGCCACCGAGCTCGCCGCTGCCCGCCTGCTGGTGCGCCAGGCGGCCGCCAAACTCGATGAGGGCAGCCCGGACAAGAGTGCCTGGTGCGCCATGGCCAAGCGTTTTGCCACCGACGTGGGGCACCGCATCTGCGACGACGCCCTGCAACTCTTTGGCGGCTATGGTTATATCCGCGAGTATCCGCTTGAGCGCTATCTGCGCGACACCCGGGTGCACCGCATTCTGGAAGGGACGAATGAAGTGATGCGGCTCATCATCGCCCGCCACCTGCTGGCCGACCCCGGCCTGTCGCTGGAGTAGCGGGAGGGGCCTGCTCTGAGGACGCAGTCGGCGCGTCCTCATGCTTTGTGAGCCAGGTGCAGGTTGGCTCCATTCAACCCTGTCATCATGGGGCAGTTTTTTTGACAAGGACAACGCAATGACAAGGATCAGGCTCGAATATCACGGCCACGTGGCCTACATCACCCTCGATCACCCACCCGCCAACACCTGGACGCTCGCCAGCCTGAAAGCCTTCTTGCAGATGATGGTGGAGCTGGATGGTCGCCCCGACGTGGTGGCCCTGGTGATCCGCGGTGCCGGAGAGAAATTCTTCTGCGCTGGCGCCGATCTCAAGATGTTCGCCGACTGCAGCCTGGCGCATGCCCGCGAGGTGGCCGAGGCTTTTGGCCACGCCTTCGAGGCGCTGGCCCGCTTTCACGGGGTCAGCATCGCCGCCATCAACGGCTATGCCATGGGAGGGGGGCTCGAAGTCGCGCTGGCCTGCGACATCCGCATCGCCGAGCAGCAGGCCAAGCTGGGGTTGCCGGAGGCCTCGGTGGGGCTCCTGCCCTGTGCTGGCGGCACCCAGCGCCTCACCGAGCTGGTGGGGCCGGGCTGGGCCAAGCGGATGATCCTCTGCGGCGAGAAGGTGAGCGCCACCCTGGCCTACGAGATGGGGCTGGTGGAGGAGGTGGTGACCGAGGGGCACGCCTGGGAGGCGGCGCAGCAGATGGCCCAGCTGGTGGAGCGCCAGAGCCCGAGCGCCCTGCGTGCCTGCAAACAGCTCATCAATCAGGGGCGAAGCACCCACAGGGACGCGGCGCTGCCACTCGAGCGCAGACTCTTTCTCGCCCTGTTTGACGATGCCAACCAGCGCGAAGGGGTGGCGGCCTTCCTGGAGAAGCGCGCCCCGCGCTGGCGTTACGACCAATCCAAACCGAAAGAGTGAGGGAGTGAAGGATGAATGAGGTAATGATGGCGACCCGCCATGTCGCAGGGGCAGATACCCGGTCTGCGGGGGCTGCCCATGAGTGAGCCCGTGCGCATCGAGACCCGCCCCACGGCGGATGGTCGCCGCATCGGCATGCTGACTCTGGACAGCCCCGCCTCCCTCAACGCCCTGAGCCTTGAGATGATCCAGTTGTTGCAGGGGGCGTTGACCCGCTGGGAGCAGGATCCGGCCATCGTCTGCGTGTTGTTGCAAGGGGCCGGCGAGAAGGCATTCTGCGCCGGTGGCGACATCCGCTCCTTCTACTACCGCAAGCAGGAGGCGAGCGAGTCGGCACTGTTTGGCTATGCCCGCGATTTCTTCCAGCAGGAGTACCGGCTCGATCACCACATCCATCGCTATAGCAAGCCCCTTGTCTGCGTGGCGGACGGCATCTGCATGGGGGGCGGCATCGGTCTCTTTGCCGGGGCCGGGTTCCGGGTGGTGACCGAGAAGAGCCTGTTCGCCATGCCGGAGGTGACCATAGGCCTCTATCCGGACGTGGGGGCCAGCTGGTTTTTGAGCAGGATGCCGGGGCGGCTCGGACTCTGGCTCGGCCTCACCGGTGCCCGCTTCAACGGGGCGGACGCCATCGGCCTGGGGCTCGCGGATCATGCCATGGCGAGCCGCGAGCGGGCGGAGCTGCCGGCGTGCCTCGCCGCCCTCGACTGGTCCGCAGGTGACCCCTGCGAGCAGATCGAGGCGCTGCTCACCGATTTGCAGGAGGCCCCTGGTCAGGCATTGCCGCCTCCCGTACTGCTGCCCCACCAGGCCCGCATCGATGCGCTGTTGGCCGGCCGCTCCCTGCAAGGGGTGCTGGCACGCCTCGAGGACGCCGAGCTGGATGAACCGGGGCTGGCTCAGGGGCGGGAGACCTGCCTTCGCGGCAGCCCCATCAGCCGCGCCATTCTCTGGCGCCAGTTCTGGCAGGCACGGCGCCAGTCCCTGGCCGAGGTGTTTGCCGACGAGTTGGCCCTCTCGGTCAACTGCGTACTCAAAGGGGATTTTGTGGAAGGGGTACGGGCCCTGCTCATCGACAAGGACAAATCACCCCGCTGGCAGGCCCCGCAGGCGGGGGAGGCCTGGCTGGATGTCTTCTATCGCTGGCCCGAGGGTGACAACCCCTTGCGCCCCCGCTGACGCGGGATCACACACAAGGAGCACACCATGACAAGGATTGGGTTTATCGGGCTTGGCAACATGGGGGGCCCCATGGCCGCCAACCTGGCCAGGGCGGGGCACAGGGTGCAGGTGTTTGATCTGGTGCCCGAGAGCCTGAACCGCGCCATCGAGGCCGGCTGCCTCGCCACCGGCAATGCCCGGGAAGCTGTGAGCGGCTGCGAGCTGGTCATCAGCATGCTGCCAGCGGGCGAGCACGTGCGCAGCCTCTGGCTGGGGGAGAGTGCCGGTGAGCGGGGCGGCCAGGATCTGCTGACGGCCCTGTCGCCCGGCGCCCTGGTCATCGACTGCTCCACCATAGACGTGGCCTCGGCCCGTCAGGTGGGGGCGGCGGCGAAGGCGCGCGGCATCCGTTTTCTCGATGCACCCGTCTCGGGAGGCGTGGCCGGTGCGGCGGCGGGCACGCTCACTTTCATCGTCGGCGGCGAACAAGCGGATTTTGAAGCGGCCAGACCCGTGCTCGCCTGCATGGGGCAGAACCTGTTTCACGCCGGGGCCCTCGGCGCTGGCCAGATCGCCAAGATGTGCAACAACATGCTGCTCGCCATCCACATGGCGGGCACCGCCGAGGCGCTGGCGCTCGGGGTCAAGGAAGGGCTGGATCCCGCCGTGCTCTCCACCATCATGGGCAAGAGTTCGGGCAACAACTGGAGCCTTGAGCGCTACAACCCCTGGCCCGGGGTGATGGAGAACGTGCCGGCATCCCGTGGGTATACAGGGGGCTTTATGACCCGGCTGATGGTCAAAGATTTGGGGCTCGCCATGGCGTTGGCGGAACATGCCCACAGCGCCGTGCCCATGGGTGCCCTGGCCCGCAACCTCTTCAACCTGCACGTGAGCCTGGGCCAGGAGAACAAGGATTTCTCCAGCATCCTCGAGCTCTATCGGGACAAGACAGCGCCGGGTTAAGGGCCGTTATCTACCTATTTACCCGATAGTCTTTGACTCGACAGTCACCGGCCATCTCACCAGGAGCATTTATGGATATCACACGGAAAGTCATCGCCATCACGGGGGCGGGCAGGGGGCTAGGCCGCGCCATCGCCCTGAGTCTGGCGGAGCAAGGTGCCGTGCTTGCACTCATCGACGTCAACCGCACCGATCTGGAGGTGACCGAGGCGGAAGTGCGCAGCCGTGACGGCCGCTGCGCCCTGTTCGTCTGCAACGTGGCAAGCGAGCTGGAGGTCGAGGCGACCTTCGCCGCCATCAAGGATCAGTTCGGGGCCCTGCACGGCCTCGTCAACTGTGCCGGCATCCTGCGCGACGGCATGCTGATCAAGGTGAAGGAGGGGTCACTGACGGAGAAGATGAGCCTGGCCCAGTGGCAGAGCGTCATCGACGTCAACCTCACCGGCACTTTCCTGTGCGGGCGCGAGGGGGCGGCGCTGATGGCCACCGGCGGGGAGGGGGGCGTCATCATCAACATCTCCTCCATCGCCCGGGCCGGCAACATGGGCCAGAGCAACTATGCCGCCAGCAAGGCGGGGGTGGCCTCTCTGGTGGTCACCTGGGGGAAGGAGCTGGCCCGTCACGGCATCCGGGTGATGGGCATCGCCCCCGGCGTCTTTGCCACCGACATGACGGCGGCGATGAAACCCGAAGCCATGGCCCGCATGCAGCAGGCCATCCCGGTGGGCACCCTGGGGCAGGCGGCGCAGCTGGCCCAGACGGTGCAGTTCATCCTTGCCAACGACTATCTGTCGGGGCGGATGATCGAGCTGGACGGCGGCTTGAGGCTCTAGTCCCCCCTGCACATACCCTCTCTGACGCCCCTCCTGCAGGGGCGTTTTTGCAGGAGACAGGCCCCAGCGCAAGGATGCATAGCCATGCAGGTCCGGCTTTTGAAAAGCGGGGCGGCATCATGAAAAGTCGTGAAATATCAACGGGTCTTTCTTAATTTGAACCAGCTCACAGGCACCCCGGGTCAGTGCTGTAAAATTGCGCGCGGTCAAGGCGGCTCATGATTGACGGCAAGAGGGATTGCGGCCGGAATAGTCATGCAATATAGTTGCCGCCTTTTTCACGGGGTACGGATTTCTAGCCCCTCCCATGTCGCGCGCTGTATGAATACGGATGCTCAGCCGCCGCCTAATAAAACAGGTTTGAGATGGACAAGAAACTGGGGCTGGGTGCCCTCATTTCGCTGGTGATCGGCTCCATGGTCGGTGCCGGGGTTTTCAGTCTGCCGCAAAACATCGCAGCGCACGCCAGTGCCGGGGCCGTCGCCCTGGGATGGGCCATCACGGGGATCGGCATGATCTGCCTCGCCCTGGTCTACCAGAATCTCTCCATGCGTCGACCGGATCTCGATGGCGGCATCTTCAGCTACGCCAAGGCAGGGTTCGGGGATTTCGTCGGCTTCAACGCCGCCTGGGGTTACTGGCTGTGCCAGCTGCTGGCCAACGTCTCCTACGCCATCGTGGTGTTCAGTGCGCTGAGCTACTTCTTCGACACGCCGGACAATGTCATCTTCGGTGACGGCAATACCCCGGTCGCCATCACGCTCGCTTCTCTGCTCATCTGGTCGGTGCATGCCCTGGTGCTGCGCGGCATCCAGGTGGCGGCGCTGGTGAACATCGTCACCACCATCGCCAAGATGGTGCCCCTCATCGTCTTCTGCGTAGCCATCTTGCTCGCTTTCAACATGGAGACCTTCACCCTGGATCTCTGGGGGCAGGGGAGTCCCGAGCTCGGCTCCGTGATGGATCAGGTCAAGTCCACCATGAAGGTGACCCTCTGGGTCTTCATCGGCATCGAGGGGGCCGTGGTGGTATCCGCCCGTGCCCGCCATCGCAAGGATGTGGGCCGCGCCACCGTGCTGGCGCTGCTCGGCGCCCTGGCGCTCTACGTCATGGTCACCCTGTTCTCCCTGGGGGTCATGAACCAGCCGCAACTGGCGGCCCTCAAGAACCCCTCCACCGCCATGATCCTGGAAGCAGTGGTCGGCCCCTGGGGCGCCTGGCTCATCAACATCGGCCTGGTGATCTCGGTGATGGGGGCCCTGCTGAGCTGGACCGTGCTGGCGGCGGAAGTGCCCTACATAGCCGGCAAGACCGGGGTTTTCCCGGCCTGGTTCGCCAAGGAGAACAAGAACGGCTCCCCCAAGGTGTCGCTCTGGTGCTCCACCTGCCTGGTGCAGATCTTCCTCATCATCATCTACTTCCAGAACAGCACCTATCTGGCGCTGGTGAACATCGCCACCTCGGCGGCCCTGGTGCCCTATGTCTTCTCCGGTGCTTACGGCCTCAAGCTGGCGTTGAAAGGGGAGACCTACGCGGGCCAGCCCCATCAGCGCAAGCGCGACCTGCTGTTGGCCCTGGTGGCCACTGTCTATGGCTGCTGGCTGGTCTATGCCGCCGGGGTGGAGTACCTCTTGCTGGTGGCGCTGCTCTACAGCCCGGGGATTTTCATCTACTGGAAGGCGCGCCAGCACCACGGCCTGCGCAGCCTCAACCGGCTGGAGCAGGGGATGACGGCAGCCCTGCTCGGTTGCGCCGTGCTGGCGTTCTACAAGGTGATGGACGGTACCATTCCCCTGCATTAATCGGCACAATAAAGAGATGGCAAGATGCCATCTCTTTTTTATGGATAATGGCGGTCAAGTTGACCGCTGTTTCGTTATTGAAGGAATGTTTATGCTGTTTGTGGGCTATCTGGTGTTGGGCGCCTTCGCGGGCATGCTGGCCGGGCTGTTCGGTATCGGCGGCGGACTCATCATCGTCCCCGTGCTGGTCCTGAGTTTTCACGCACAGGGCGTGGCGCCGGAGATCATCACCCATCTGGCCCTCGGCACCTCGCTGCCCACCATGATCTTCACCGGTTTCAGCTCCCTGCGTGCGCACCAGGAGGCCGGGGCGGTGGACTGGGGAATGATACGGCGCCTGGGCGCCGGCATGCTGGTCGGTGCCTGGCTCGGCGGCATGACCGCCAACCTGCTGAGCGCCAGCACCCTCAACATCATCATCGGCTGCTTCGCCTGGACCATGGCCCTGCAGATGGGGCTCAATCTGAGGCCAAAAGCGGAGCGACACATGCCGGGCCCCCTTGGTACCGGGATCGCCGGCACCGTCATCGGCTGGATGTCGGCCTTGTTCGGCATCGGTGGCGGCTCGCTGACCGTGCCTTACCTCACCTGGAATTCGGTGCCCATGCGCAACGCCGTGGCCGCCTCCGCCGCCTGCAGCATGCCCATCGCCCTGGCAGGCAGCCTCAGCTACCTCTATGCCGGTTGGGGAGACGTCGATCTGCCCGAGTGGAGCGTCGGATTCATCTATCTGCCGGCCCTGCTTGGCATCGTGCTCACCAGCACCCAGTTTGCCCGTCTGGGCGCCAGACTGGCACACAGAATGTCACCCCGGCGGCTCAAGCAGGCCTTTGCCCTGCTCATGTTGCTGGTGGGTGCCAAATTCATGCTCTTTAGCTGAACCCTTGGCCAGATTGTTGAAAAATAAGGCGAACGGCTCGCGATGCGGTAGAAAGCCATTGCATTGAGGGGCCAGTTTGCCTATTCTCCTCGCCGGTGGTCCTATTGGTCCTCTCGCATTGATAACCCGTCGACCTGGTCAGGACCGGAAGGTAGCAGCCAAGGCGGGGGACTCGAGTGCCGGGATGTGGCTGGTAGGGCCACCACCTGTTTCTGCCATTCCCGTTTAAGATCAGTAACTTAGCTTGTTGAAGGCAAGCTGTTTGTGTATCACTGTCACACAAACTGGCACACAATCCTCATAGGAGGTGCCATGTACTTACTGAATAGAAACGGAATTTACTACTACCAACGAGTGACCATGTGCAATGGTCGTCGTCAGACCTTCCGTAAATCCCTCAAAACAAGAGACAAGGCACAAGCCCAGCTCTTGGCACTTCAAATTCACTTCAATCATTCCAGCCCTGATGTGCAGCAAGCTGTATGCATCTCCGATGCTGCTTGCCGTGATGTCATGTCTAAACCCGTTGGGTTTGAAGCTGAAGCCTCAACGACACAACATCCCCCGCTAAACGGGCACGTTCACATCCCTACAAGCACCAGCAGCGAAGCTGTATGCCCCTCTGGGGTCGAATCCCCCGCTGTACCTTCCGAACACAACCAAATTCAACCAGACCAAGAAGACAAGCTTTCCGGTCACGTAGAGTCATACATTGCTGAAAAGCAATTGTCATGGGCTCCTAAAGAGACCAAGAACCAACAAAACTACATCAACACCTTTATTGAACACGTTGGTGATAAGGGTCTGTCTGAGTACACAAAGGCCGATGCTGTAGCGTTCAAAACTTGGCTGTTGGGTTCTGGCAAGTCGCCGACCACAATAAATAAGTACATTCAAAAACTGAGTTTGTTGTTTAGTTGGCTATCAGATCACACTGAGCAAACTACAGACATCTTCAAGGGTCTGAAGCTCAAGCGGGTCAAAGAGGTCAATGTTCGAACTGGCTACACAGATCCAGAGTTGAAACTGTTCGATTCATGGGCCAAGGAGCAAGAGCCGTGGCGCATGTTCATCGCCATGATAGGGCGATACCATGGATTGCGTTCTAATGAAGCCTGCCAGCTCTACAGTGATGATATAGAGAGGGTTAATGGTGTCTGGTGCTTCAACATCAGAGCTACACGTGAAGATCAGAGCTTGAAGACAGAAGCAAGCCAACGGCTTGTCCCAATCCATAGCAAATTGTTAGGGGCTGGATTCCTGGACTTTGTAGCAAGTAGGAAAGGGGGTAGGTTGTTCAAGGAGCTGCCATATCGGAACAACTGCTATAGCCATTTGTTTGGGCAGTGGTTTAGTCGCAATCGTCCAGTTAACAAAGATTTCCATAGCCTTCGCCACACAGTAGCAAGCAAGCTAAAAGCTGCGGGTATTCCCTTGCAGTATGCGGCTGCCATTCTGGGCCACACAAACAAAGCTATCAGTTATGATCGCTATGGTGGTGATGTTCCATTAGACAAACTCAAAGAAGCTTTGGAGATTGCACTATGAACACAAAATTACTCTTATTGTTATCTCTCACATTCTGTTCTGTAGCCTTTGCCTCTGCATATTCACAATACAGGCTCATAAAACATGAGGTGATCAACAATCAAACTGTCTGTACGTATGAGAATGCAAGGGGTGATATTGTTACTCGAACACACAAGCCTAAAAAGCAGTGTGCAAAGTACATCAACACAGATAGGGATTAATTATTTTAAATATTAAAAAATAATTCGGGTAACTCACTGTTTCTACAGGTGAAAAATATATTTCCCCCGGACTTTGACAAACGATTATCTCTTTAATATTCTGCTGGTGTCCTTCGGGGCTCCCTGTTTCATGTGAGATAGGGAACACAACACAAGAGGTAATGTAGAGATGAACAACTACTTTGTTTTTAAATTTAATGAGAAAGGTATTAATATTGATGCTATAAACGATAGGGAGGCGGCTACAAAATATTACGAAGGAAGTGAGGAGGAAATTATAATAATAGATTCTTGCCATAACATTAAAGGATTTGAAGCGAAATTTTTTAGTTCAAATGTTTTTGTAGTGAAAACTAATGATTTTAAAAATGGTGACTATTTTGATATCACAGATTTTAATGCATATGAAGCTGTGGGATTTACAATGGAATAAATCTCGGCGATCTCAGTGGTCACCTATTGCCAACAAAAACGAAAAGGGGTGACTTTGCCCCTTATAATAAATAGGGTGTCCTAGAAACTGGGACAGTAGGTGACGCACCCGTGTGCGAGACTAGGTAACGCAGACGTATGCGTAGGTAGTGACGCACCCGTGTGCGTAGGGGTGACGCAGATATGTGCGTCGTAAAAGAATAGATATAATAAAAGAATAAAAGAAAAGATATTAAAAGAATAATAGGGCTCGCCCTTGTCTGTTGTCGCTTATGCTCAACATCCAATGTCGTCACCGCTTCGCTTGTGGTCGCCCTAAACACAGTCATGGAATGATAATGTAATGATTGTGTTATTTCTTGTTTTATATATTTATTTAGATAAGACAAATAACCACTAACAATACATTCGCTATCACTCATTCCTTGTTGTGGTTTATAAGAATAGATAACACAAATATTATGTTCGTGTGCCACTCACTCCATACTTGTGTTTAAGGAACACATGGAATGAAAATGTAATGGGTTTCTTATTGTTCTTATAACATATAGAAGAATATATAACAAACTCAATACGCTAACGCTTCATGAGTCTGTTATGCACTGCCAACACAAAAATATAATATGTTTGTTGTGTTATAAATTATATGTTGTGTTCAATATGGCAATGCCATTATATAAACTGTATGTGTTGTATGATACATGCATGACAACATACTATATAACATCATAGGACGCGCTCTAAGAGCTTCTATTGTGTTGGGTAGTGCTGCTGTAGCCCAAGAGGGCGAGCATTGAGATTGGAGCAATACAGCAGGATTTATATTGATGATGGTGTGAAGCCTCAGATGCAAATTGTCATGGATAGCTTGCCATGTATTTTGTGGCTATCATGAAATGTAAGAAAAAGCATTATATTTTTTCATGAAAGCTTGAATTTTTTAAATTTAAATGATAATATATGTATTATGAAGTGAAAAAAGAAAGCATTTTCTTGTAACTCCTTCATATCCCTACAAAATAAACTGTATGCTTTGTGCCTTCTTGCACAACGGCAGATTTTTTATATTCAAAAAACAAAAGAGGAATAATGGCCTATTACGACACACCTGATAACACAGCAAAAGAGTTAGCAAACAAATACGGTATTACTAAAGCATTGGCGAGGGCTTCGGCCAATCGCTGCCGTGCAGTTGATGAGTTGAGATTTGATTATTGGGATTCTGTTTTAGATGTCCTGAAATCAATGAAACCTAAGAAGAAATTCAAGACCTAAGAGGACGTATGAAATGCGGATCAATCTAGCCATCCCCGCACACTTAACAGCTTTTTTTAATAGCCAGCGCGGCACAAAATCAGTGCAGTCTTACCTAATCGAATTGATTGCAGAGAAAAAAGAACTATCCCCGAACTATGAGGAACTAAATGAATCAGAAGAAAACCGAATCTAACTTTTTCCGTGCCTTTGACGAAATCTATAAGATCAAGAAAATCAATGGAATAACCTTCAATCTAAACCACAAATCAGTTTACTGTTTTCTTCTTAATTATCAAATGATGAGCGGTAAAGTCTTTCCATCATACAAGCATATTCAAGATAATTTGGGTATTGGTAGTGATAACACAGTTAAAAAATATCTTGATGAGCTTGAAGAAATGGGATTAGTAAAAGCCACAAGTCGGAAAGGAACCTCAAAGATTTATGAGCTTGTGACGCTGGCAGATTTCAATGCATTAGATACAGAAGAACAGCAGACAAGAAAACAGCCAAACAAGAATCTACACATCAAGCCAGTTCAACAGAAAGAGACTCAGCCTATTGCTAACCCAGTCAACCAACATCCTGTGAGTGTTGAGCTGGATGAACTCTATGACCCATTCCTTGATGATTGCATGGTGTCTCATGATTCCGCATTCGAGGAGTACAATAGCACCAGAGGTGCCGAGCCTTACGGCTCACTTAACAGCCAGCCCAAACCCATAAAATCCGTAAAACACTCTCACTATGACGAAGACGGTAGGCTGTGTGATAAGTGTTATCAGAATCGCCAGGGCGGTGCATGGTACTGCACAGACAGCGAATGTTTTAACAATGTACCATTTTAATAGAGGAATAATGAAGAAACAATTTAAAAGAAGTCGTCTATTCTTTTTTCTAAAATCAAAAGAGGAACAAAATGGATAATCAAGAAGTAATCGAGTATTACCACAATGATAAAAAGTTAATCAACCGATATTTTCTAATCAAACAAATCGCCACTAAATTAAAAGAAGGGAACGAATAATGTCTATTGCTACCGAAAACCTAAACTATCTCGGAACCCTTATTGCAAACAGCAGTGCAGAACAACCAGAGAAACATGAGATGTTATCATTCCTTGCAGATATGGAACAAGCCCAGAAAGAAATGGATAAGCTGTTGTTGACTCTCGCTGTTATGTTTGACCAAAACGACATGCAATCAATGGGTGTAGAAATCCGTAAATTTGTATTTAAATAAGAGGTGTAATGTCATTTAAAACTAAAGAATTCCATAAAAATAATAAAGGTTATGTGTACTGCTGTTTAGTGTCCCCATTAGAATCAGCCCCATATCTCAAGATTGGTTATTCCTGTCAGCCTGACCAGCGAGCCGAGCAACTCGAATCAAACTCAAAGTTATCCTGCAAGCTATTGGATGTTTGGGAGGCACAAAGCCAACAAGCAGCTAAAGCTATGGAATATGAAATCCATCAAGCTCTTAAAGAATACTCTCTTGTCGGTGGTTATTGGAAGCGTGAGAGTTTTAGGCGTGGCGCTTACCGCTCTCTTCAAGAATACATGTTGCATTCTGGTTTTTCTCGGGTCTACAAGAATACGAAAATTATAATCGAATCCTAAAATCCAACACAGTCTAAACCCCCCTTAAATATAGCCTTAAAAACCTCCTGTATCGCTCTATATTGCATTTCTTTGATATTGCCCAAGCAACCCTATTGCTTATGGTGAACTATTTAAAATAACGCATTCTAGGAGGTTTTATAAATCCAATTAATTATAGCATCGAAGGTGCTGGAGCCCCAGGGCTCAATTAACGAGGAACAATATGACAACATTTTACCAAGAAAACGACGGTTTGCCAGAGGTTACAACAAAGTCAGGTGGCAAGGCGGTAATCCCTCGACAATCGGGGCACCTTGATAAACCCTTGGATTACTACGTACACCGAGAGTTACCAATCGTTATAGGAATTTATAGTTATACAGTTAATAAGAATAGGAGTGTCAATACTTATTCAGCATGTGAAGTTATATGTTTAGAAACAGGGATTGTGTTACCAGCACACCATAAATATAGCTTGCTCGCTAAACGTCTTGTTATCTCTGGAAAGTTGTATTTTAATTCCTATTATCTCGGTTCGTATAAACCTTTAGATTCAGAGCTTCAAGAGAAAATTAATAATAAACGTAAAAGCAGAGCTAAGAATAAATGAGTGATAAAGAATTAACTAAACGTGAACAGGATATGTTATCCCCGACCTTTGTTACGCTTATCGAATTCGGGACTAAATGGTTTGGGAGTGATTTGATGTTAGCCTCAATGGATGAATTTTATGATCACTGTTGGGATGCATGGCATTCGACTGATGATTATAAACAACAAAGGCAAAAACTAAAGATCAGTTTATTTAGGCTTCTCTCGGGAAAGGCTGCTTATCTTGGACGTTCAGCAAGCATTATCAAAAAACTCAATGCTATTAAAATTTAAATAGAGGAACAATGTCGTCAGAAATTCTAGTTTCAAAAATCACAAACGTTATTGATTTCAAAATTCACGAGTCAAATTATAAGAAATCAGTACAGCGTATTAAAAAAATGGCGGGCATGTGGGGTAAAGTTACCTCGCAGTATGATAAGGCCGTGCAGGCAGGACGAAGGGCGGCAGGAACAGAGCAGAAAGCCCATAAGCGGACAGAGCTAGCACTAATCCGCCAACAGAAATCAAAGAAAGAGACTTTACGAGCCGACAACATTCGGCATGCACAGGCTATTAAACAATCATTGCAGTTTCGACAACAGCTGCAAAAAACTAATGCTCAATTTCTTCAGGGTACGATCAGCGCAAAAGAACGAGCCGCCAGCATTGGGTCTCTTGTAAAACAATATAAGCAACTTAATAGCGCCGCAGGCCAGTACAACAAGCACAGTCGAAGCATGGGCGCGATCAAAGGGGTTAGCAGGGGCCTAGGTGCAGTGACCCGCCTCGGCGTAGCTGGTGCGGCTGCTGGGATCGTCGGCGGTGGATTCGTTGCACAGAACCAGTTTGATAAAATAAAGCAACAAGGACAGAGCTTTGAAGGTTTGATCATCTCTCTTCAAAATACCTTTGGGGATAGAGCGCAAGAAATATCTACAAAAATGCGCAATATGGCAGATGATAATGGTGTTGGGATCTTGAATCTTGGCAACAATCTTATTGAATTTGTCAGCCTCATGAAACCGCTAGGTATTTCAATTGATGATGCAATCACTAAATTCCAGCAAACACAGAACGCAATGCAATCTTATGGGATTGGTGGTGAGCGAGCCGCAGGGTTCCAACAACAGCTAACCCAAGCCCTTGACCAAGGCACACTGGATTCATTTAAAGAGGCTTTTGCCTGGGCTCCGCAATTGCGCGCTGATTTATTGCAGTATGTCCAAAAAGAAATGAATGTAACCCAGAAACAATTTCTCGGCGGCTTAACTAACGGCAAATACTCACTGAAAGATACTTGGTTCAAATTCCTTAATGCTAATAGCAATAAATATGCGGGTATGTCAGCCAAATTCAAATCTTCAACTATGGCTCAGGATGCACGAGTTGGAAATGAGCTAAGTATCGCTATTTATAGAATCTTTGAATCATCAGGGTTTAAATCTGCTATGCAAGCAGGGGCTAAAATTGTTTCAGATTGGGCAGAACTATTAGAATCAAATGCCTCAAAAATTGGAGAGATTTTTGGAAATCTCTATAGTATTGTTGGTGAGTTGAGCAAGCAGGGTTTTGAAGATCTTTCTAAGTGGCTTCAAGAGCTGACAGCGGAAGATATTAAAACCTATTTTAAAGATATGAAATTAAGTGTCTCTGAGTTTTTGCAGGCGCTTAAATCATTAGCTGCATTCATTAATGACGTCTTACCTGATCGTTTTGTTTCCAACAAACAATCTACATCTGTACCTGAATCCCAACGCAAAAATTATGATGCTGAAAAGTATGGGAAGATTTATGTGCAGAAGGAAAAAGAGCTATTGAACAGTGGTTTAGACCCCAATGCGGCAGCAAGGCAAGCAGAACAATTTGCCCTCCAGCAGGCTCTGAAGATCCCACAACCAACAATTCCGCAGAGTGCTATCTCTTTCAATGCTCGGGGTTCAAGCTTTAATGGTGGTGGTAACCTTCCTTCTAGTTTTTCCGGTAAGTTAGATTTAAAAATCAATGCAGAAGTAAACGAGCAAGGCTTTAGTAAGTTTGTTGACTACCGAATCGATAATAATATGCAGCAGACTATAAATTTAATTGCGGAATAAATAGGTGCATCATAATTAATAAGCCATATATGGTTGCTAACCATTGAATAATTTATGTTTTTATGATAATATACCTATATAAAGTTGAATATCGAAAAGCCTTTTTTAGTTGCATTTAAAAGACCTCTGACGATTCATAGTTTATAACTCCGAACAATTAACATGTGGCTATCCTTCAGCAAGATAGTCACTATGTTTCTTTAAATGTTTTATTTTAGAATATTTAAAGAAGAATAGAGATTGAGTCCCTTTGTTCCTCCGATAAAACTAATTACTTTTTTTGTGATTGCGAGTTGCGATTTAAGTTAATTAGCCTCTGTAAGGCCGAGCGTAAAACCTCGGCTTTATTTTTATTTGCTAACAACCAATGTTGGCTAATTTCAACAATTAATTATCAATTAAATATGTAACTAAATTTAATATCTGGCTGAATCCTTGATAAACAAGGGTTTAGCACACGTATTTATTTTAATAATTCAGGAATCAAAAATGAATAAAAATAAAATAATTGAAGCTATGGAGACTGAGAGAAAATCTCAGGGCATTCAAAGCAACAATAACTCTGTTAAACCAGAGATTACAAAGAAAAGCCCGCACCTTGCTGTTTGTCTTGATTCTAACCCCTCAGCTAATAACCGCCACGAGCCCTTGATGCTCAAGTCTAAAAGTCTTGTTAGCTTGGTTAAATCAGACAATGAAGCCAAAGAGTTTGAAGCATTCTGTAAGACGCTGACAAACCCTGACGTTCTTTTAGATCTTTATCTATTTTGCAAGAAATCAGGTGAAGATAATTTTATCGAGTCACTTATCAATTTTAATAAGGAATAACAATGAAACTCGGAACACAACAGAAAACCCGCACTGATGTTATGCAATACTGCATTGATGGTCAGTTTGCTGTCAAAACCATTGAACTCCCCAGTGCACTGACTGCTGATCTTAAAGCAGGCGACTGTATCGACCCTGTAACAGGTGCTTTGCTTACTGGCACTGCAACAGAGGTTGCTGTAGTTGCAGATCTGACCCTAAAGGGCTCTAAGACTGTGGTCGTATTCAATAAGCACGTAATTCTCTTTAAAAACTCCCTGACTGCTGCCAGTGGGGCAGGTGTCACCAAAGCTATTGAACTGATTGAAGCTGATCCCTTTATTCAATTCTCTAAATAACAAATAGTGCAAAGCACCGAGCCCCATGGCTCAATTAACAATAATAACGAGGAACACAATGGATTTTAATTACGTTAGTTATACCGAAGCGTTTGAACAACATGCCTTCCCTCTGAATCGTCTGATGCTGTCTCTTGGCATCTTCGATGTTGCCCCCACCAGTGAATTTAAGGTCAACTTTGATTATCTGGTTTCTGGCGATCAAGACCTAGCGGAACAAGTAGCAATCAATGCCCGTGAATTCGGCGGCACCATCAAGCCAAAAGCATCAAACATGCAGTACGAGCTGATTGGCTATGCCCTTGAAGATGCTGTTACTACGCAAGATTGGAAAGGTCTTCGTAAGCCAGGAAGCAAAGACGCGGCCATGACTGCTGTCGATGTGGTGGGTGACCTTCTTTTTGAGCAACGCAAGAAATATGATCGCACTATGAATAAACAGCTTGCTGATTGTATTGTTCGTGGTCTGCAATTTAACAAACATGGTTCTCAACAAAATATTGTAATGGCCGATGAGTTTGGTTCTGCTGCTGTTACTAAAAACATTGATCTAAACAATGCTGCTACTCTTGTAGACATTGAACTTGATAGTATTCAAACAACCATTCGCAAAAATCTTGGTAGCAAGGTTGATTATCTGAAAGGTTTTGTTGCCCTGTGCTCTCCTGAATACTTCCGAGCGGTTAAGAGCAATCAGTCTGTACGTGACACTTTCAAATATTCTCAGGGTCAAAGCGCATACAACATTGAAAACCTGATTGACTATAAGAACGAGTATCCAAGCATTCAAACATTCTTCTATAATAACGTCACATTTATTATGGTCGATGATGCAGATATTGGCATTGCAGCTAACAAGGCGGTATTCCTTCCATTGCTATTTAAAGGCTCTGGTGTTTTTAAGTGGCATTGTGGCCCAGTATCCAAACATCAAGAACTGGCAGCACAATCCAGTGGCGCACCAGTTCATCACTATCAAATCAAGGATAGTAAGTTTGGTGATCTATTTGCTATTACCGAATGGTGTGCTCTCGCAATCAATGCGCTGCCTTCTGTTATTGTTCACTCCGAGAACGCAGCCTAATATCTATTGATATCTGCATGGTTATTGAGGGCGTAAAGCCCTCTGTGCAGTCGGCACAATTGGTTCTATTATTCACTGGCGTTGTTGATCAAATCCGTCGCTGGATGGCCGTTCCCCAACCCGTTGATACCACTCAATTCACTGGCTGGCGAACAGGCATACCAAGCCCTATCAGCTTGTTCATCACCTTCACGCCAGCCAGGATTTCGCCCACCTGGGCGTTGTAGTTCCGCAGGCTCAGCGTTGGCCCGATGAGTTGCTTGAACCGGTACATGGCGGTCTCGGCTATCGAGCGCTGGTGATAGCCGGAGTCTTTCTTCCATTGCTTCAGTTCACCGGCCTTGAGCGCCGTCACCGCCTCGTTGCGGGGATGGCCTTCCTCCCACGGTGCCGCATTTTTTCTCGGCGGTATGGTGGCTTTCGCCCCCTTCTTCTTCAGTAGCGCATGACAGGCCTTGGTGTCATACGCACCATCGGCGCTGACCTGTTTTATCTTGCGTCGTAAGGGGTTGAGCAACGTCGGTAACACCTCGTTATCCGCCACCGTCTCCAGGCTGACTTCGGCAGCGATGACCGCATGGGTTGTGGCATCCACCGCCAAGTGGAGCTTGCGCCACACTCGTCGCTTCTCCTTGCCGTGTTTGCGAATTTTCCATTCGCCTTCGCCATAGACCTTGAGGCCGGTGGCATCAATGACCAAGTGAGCCACCGGGCCTTGGCTGGGGACGCGGTACTTGATGTCGACGGTCTTGGCGCGCTTGCTGATACAGCTATAGTCCGGCGACTGCAAAGGCACCGCCATCAGTTGGAACAACGAGTTAATGAAGCCTTCTAGCGCCCGCAGCGGCAACTTGAACAAGCCTTTTAGCATCAGGGCCGTCTCAATGGCGGTGTCACTGTAGTGGAAACCTCTCCCTCGGCGGCCATGGTGGACCAGGCAATGCCACTGCTTAATGGCTTGTTCGTCCATCCAGATGGTCAACGAACCGCGTTGCACCAAGGCTTGGTTGTACTGCTGCCAGTTGCTGATCTTGTGCTTGGACTTGCCCATCTGATGCTCTCGGAGACTGCGCTACAGGATCAGATCACCGAGATGACAGATAGTTCCCCGATTTGAGCAACAAGGCCTTATTCACTAACAAAATTTAAAGGGAGGGTTATTGCTTTTATTTAAGCTTTCCCTTTATGTCACTACAATTTTATTCTGTATATGGTTGTGGTTAGGCATCTTTAAGATATTCGGTTTTATCTTGCCACCTCTAGTACTATGGATAATTTATAGTATGTGGGTTAGTGATAATTGAGAGCTAAGTCTATGTGCCTTTATGGCTAAAGTAACAATGGTCATTAATAAATAGGGAGTTGCTGGCCTCCCTTATCTATCTAAATTTTATGTGAGGTCAGGATGATAAGAGTCACAATTGAAGAGTTGGGTCCAACGGGTTGGGAAGTAAGGCAGAAAACCACACGGTTAGATGACATAAAGAATGTTCTAAGTCTGTCAGCTCTAGCTAAACTTCTCGGCTTAACACGAGGCCAGTTCAGATATAAATACGAAAAATAATCAGTAACAAAATCTCTCTTAAAGGCTGCCGAAAGGTGGCCTTTTACTTTTAAACCCAATTGACACCTTTTGGAGCAATGATATTATTGTATCACTTTTATAGGGGGATTTATGAGATCGAGTTATGTTATAGGTGGATGCATAGTGTTAGCCTCAGTAATACTGAATGCTAAAGACATAAATTCATTAATACAAAGTACAAATGTTCTTGGAACAAGTAAGGGATTTGTACGGTTGGGACAAGTGAACTCAGAACGAACAACTGTTATTTTTACTGTAGTTTCTGATGGAGAAACATTTTTCCAAGTCGAGGGGGCTACATCTGATATCGTTTCTTTAGTAAAAGAAAAAGTTCAGGGGATGATTGACAAGGAAAACAAATCCATAACGGATGAAAATAAAAAATTAACTTTGGAAAAATTATCCTTTACGAAGGACATGGAACTAAAACTGACATCAAATATATTTTACGAATCAGAGTATCAGCCTATGTTTACTTTGAGTCTTGAATCAGAGACTAAACTTTTCCCTAAAGACACATTGTTTTTAAATTATATTTCTGCGCTTGAGAAATATAACGCCATGGTAATTCAAAATAGCCAACACTACAGTTTCATGCGGTGATGTCGCTAGGTTTTTGTGTTAGAGCCATTCGCTTGGATGGCTTTTTATTATTATGGTTTATGTCTATTAAAACTTTTAAAAAGCCAATATTATCAATTAAATTCGATTTATTATAAAATTTTCAATTGAGTCTATTTGTGTTGGTTTAGCACAATACCATATTTACACAATACACCCCCAACCCCTCTGCAACCCTTGATGTATAAGGCTTGAACCAAATATGGTTGTAGCAATAAATATCCTTCTGATACCACACCAATTTATTATTTTAGGTTAAATATGCCCTCTGTAAGGCCATGTATATACCGAAAAAAAGATTTAATTCATTTATTGAGGCCACAAGGGCCTCGGACAACTTTAGTTGTCAATTGGCTATTGATTTTATCTATTTGACAATGGAACCCTCCCCAAAACAATTTGCTCGAATGACTTTGAAATATCAGAGCATAGATAATCATTAAATTATGCAATAGTGACCCTAACTAAACGTATCAACAGCCATCAGTGTTATCCACAATCAACAGTAATACAGGGCTTTTGGCCTGTTCTGTCCTGCTTCTTCTCCTGCATGATCCATCTATCAATCAATGTGTGCCACTAAACATACTGTAAACCATTGTTGTTATTGCGTATTCCGGCGAAGTTGAACAGCCATTCCGGCCAACGTGAACACCCTGATCCTTAACGCGCTCACGTCACCCCGTTTCTAACTCGAGTGTTCAGATTGGGTCAACTCACTTCTCCTCTTTCTCATCGATTCTCCCTTCAGTGACAGCCGGTGAGCGTTGTGCATCAGCCGGTCCAGGATCGCATCTGCCAGAGTGTTGTCCCCCAAGCTCGCGTACCACTCTTCCGTTGGCAGCTGACTGACCACTACCGTCGAGTATTTCCCGTACCGATCATCCATGATCTCCAGCAGGGCGTTGCGCTGCTCGGCATTCACCGCTTCTAGTCCCCAGTCATCCAGGATCAACAGCTCTATCCTTGCCAGTTGACCCAGCAGCCTGGCGTAACTGCCATCTACCTTGGCCTGGCTCAGCTCAAGTAGCAGACGCGGCAGCCGGTAGTAACGAGTGCTATGCCCTTGCTGACAGGCTTGGTAGCCCAGCGCACAAGCCAGGTAGGTTTTTCCACAGCCACAGGGGCCGGTAATGAGCAGGTTCTGGCCCCGGCGCAGCCACTCTCCTTGGGCCAGGTTTGCTACCTGTGACCGCTCTAGGTTGCGTGCTGACTGGTAGTCCAGCTCCTGCACCGTGGCCTGGAGTTTGAGCCTTGCCTGCTTGACCAGCCGAGCTTGCTTACGCTGCTCCCTGCTCAGTTGTTCGTGTTCGACCAGCAGGCTTAGCCGCTCGATGAAGGGCAGCCCTTCGTAGGTACTCGCCTGTTCAAGTTGTTGTTGCACGGCATCCGCCATGCCGGTCAGTTTCAGGTTTCTCAGGCGGGTCAGGGTTTGTTGGGTCATGGGGCGTATCCTCTTTAGTGGAAGCTCTGGGGGCCACGGATGTTCTCGTGCTCTTGCGGTAACTCTGGGTAGCTCAGCGGGCTTGCGGGCAGTTGGTCGCGGCCACTGGTCAGCACCGACTTGAGCTGCTTGAGCCGCACCAGTCCTTCCCGGTTAGCCAACTGGCAGCAAGCCTCGACCCGTGATGGCGGATACTCTCGACTAAGACTCAGTAGACCCAGGCAGAGTCGGTATGCCTGCTCGGCATGGGCTTTTTCTTCCAGCCGTTCGCTAACCCAGCACAAGGTGCCCGGTCCGATGTCAGCAGCCCACTGCTTAAGACGCCCTGGCGTCCAGCGTTGCTGCTTGCTGTGACGTTCCGGCATGTGCTCAGGGAGCGTGCTCATCCCCGGGATGGTTTTACGTGGATGGCTCGCGACCAGCTGTTGCTGGTGATAGACCTGAAGCAGGGTATCGCCCGCATGGAGCTCCAGTTGCTGACCCACATACTGGTGCGGCACCGAGTAATGGTGCTGCTCATAGCTGACGTGATAGTCGATGTTGACCTTGACCGTTTTGATGGCGACATAGCGATAGGGATGCACCGGTAGTGACCCCAGTGCCGGGCGGTCCAACTGCTCAAACGCCTCGCGTCGGTTACCGGGCAGCTGCTTGAACGGGCGCTCGTTGAGCTCATTCAACAAAGCCCGGATGCACTGGTTGAGTTCGGCAAGCGAGAAGAAGGTCTGATGGCGTAGACGAGCCAGGATCCAGCGCTCGACGATCTGCACTCCCACTTCAGCCTTGGCTTTATCCTTAGGCTTATAAGGGCGAGCTGGCATCACTGCCACCTGATAGTGCTCGGCCAACTGCTGGTAGCTGGGGTTTAGCTCGGGATCGTAACGGCAAGCCTTGCTGACACCGCTCTTGAGATTGTCGGGGATCAGGAGTGCCGGGGTCCCGCCGAAAAACTCAAAGGCACGGACATGGCTTTGCAGCCAGTCCGGCAGTGACTGTGACCAGGTGGCCTCGGCAAAGGTGTAGTTGGACGCACCAAGCACGGCGACAAAGATCTGGGCCTGACGGATCTCACTCGTGGAGGGCGAGACGATGGGCACCGTGGGCCCGCAGTAGTCGATAAAGAGCTTTTCCCCCGCCTTGTGGATCTGGCGCATGGAGCGTTTTTGCAACTGACACCAGGACTTGTAACGGTCGCAGAACTGGGAGTAGCTGTAACAGCTATTGGGATAGCGCTGGGTGTATTCCTCCCAGAGCAGTTGTTTGGAGACCCCCTTGCGCTTGAGCTCCTGATGGACAGAGGGCCAATCCGGCACGACATGGCGGGCCGAGATGGTGGTATCGGCCTGCGGATAGAACAGGGCAGCCAGTCGGGCATCATCAAGCTCGGTGGGCAAGGGCCAGGTCAGGCCGAGCGCCTGGGCACTTTTGAGGAGTTTCTGGATGGAGCCAACGCTGACCTTGGTGCAGCAACTTATCTGGCGAACAGAGAGGTCAGCCTCCAGCCGCAGTCGCAGCACTTCACGAATTTTACGCATTGCAATCCTCTTGGCAGACATAGGCTCTTCCCTGGCAAAAGGGAGAGCGTATCAAAGGTTGTTAAATCAATGCGTTAAGGATGATTCCGGTGAATGTGAACAGTGATTCCGGGATGTTGAACACTGTTTCCGGAAAGGAGGGGCAAAGTGTTCAGGTTGAACCGGAATGAGCGTTCACATTGGTCCGGAAATGGTGTTCACGTTGAACCGGAATCGGTGTTCATGATCAGCCGGAATATGCAGTTATTGCTGTTTGTCTGTCTATGTGTGACACAGTGCAATCAGGGTGGCTCAATGAGCCACTACACATCCAGCAATGTCCTTGCTCCTTTTTGTTATCTCTAACAAGTGAACACCTCATAAAGTTGTAGGGCACAACCATATTGTTCATTCAATAACTATTCGGTTTTGTAGCACGTCTGTAGATTACGTGTGGCACGTCAATTCCCCTGTGAGAGGGGACTTTTGTAACTTGTGAAACCATTAGGGGGTTGAAAAGTGGATATTGTCTAACACCACATAAATTGACCTTGCTTAGCCATTGTTGGCTCAAGTCGCACCACGTAAGGCTTGCAGGGGTGTGATAGTGCTGATGATAAAACCACCATCAAAACGTTTGCCAAATGTATCCGCATGCTATATGTTGTGCCTGTGTCGATTATTGGCACAATATGTAGTGGTTAATCTGGCATTTTTGAGGGTTTAAACATGACTAAGAAAACTTCTCCTGATGTAGGTTCATTGGCCGCTAGTGTCTTGCGTGATCCCAATGCGTCAAAGGTTCAGAAACAGCTTGCTGGGTCTGCGTTGTCTCAGACAGGGACTCGCAAAGATACGGGTTCTACTATGGAGACAAAGGCAGCGAAGGTACTTGAAAGTGATAAGTACAGTGATCTGACTAAGACCCTTGCAGGTTCGGTACTGGATTTGACCCCATAGGTCCAGACACTTTTTCCCGCTTAGGGTTGTGATACCCGACTGCGCAGAAATTCCCGTGGTGAACGGTATCCCAAGGCGCTGTGCGGGTGGTGCTCGTTATAATGCTCAAACGCGATAGCCAAATTGCCTACCGCTGTTCGGCTATCCGGTTTTGGCATCATCTCGATATAGTCTCGCTTCATCGTCTTCACGAAGCTTTCCGCTATACCGTTACTCTGTGGGCTTCTCACTGCTGTCGTTCTGGGCTCCAACCCGATTTCTCGTGCAAACGCGCGGGTCTCATGGGCTCGATACGCCGAGCCATTATCAGTCAGCCACTCCACCGGTGATGCCGGCAACGAATCCCCAAAGCGACGTTCGACAGACCTCAGCATGACATCTTGCACAGTGTCACTATCGTAACCCCCAGTACTGGCCGCCCAGTCCAACGCTTCCCTATCGCAGCAATCCATGGCGAACGTGACACGTAGTTTTTCACCGTTATCGCAGCGAAACTCGAAGCCATCTGAGCACCACCGTCGATTGCTCTCCTTGACGGCAACACGCCCCTTATGTGCCTGCTGGGCCAATGGTGCAGCTGGTTTTCTTTCCAGCAGCAAGCCATGCTCGCGCATGACGCGATATACCCGCTTAGCGTTTACCACAGGTTGTTCTGTTGCCTCAGACTGACGCCGTAACAGCGCCCAGACCCGGCGATAGCCATAGGAGGGAAGCTCTGCCATCGCCTCCATGATACGGCCAAGTAAGGCTGCATCATCACGCTGGCGATGATGACGACCATCTTGCCAACCCGGTTTTCGATGAACACGAACGGATAGCTGCGCACGCGATACATTAAGAGCCTGGCTCACAGCACTTAATCGTCGTCCCCCGGCAACAAGGGCGCATGCGCAATCCATTTTTTTGCTCGACCATACTCCACGGCTTCTTTGAGGATCTCGTTCTCCATGGTCTTCTTCCCGAGCAGACGCTGAAGCTCTCGGATCTGCTTGATGGCAGCAGCCAACTCGGAAGCAGGAACAACATCCTCACCGGCGGTGATCGCCGTGAGAGACCCTTCTTGGAATTGCTTACGCCATTTGAAAAGCTGGTTTGCGTTGACGTCGTGCAAGCGAGCAACATGAGAGACGGTCATCCCGGGCTCAAAGGTCTGCTGCACGATGGCGATCTTTTCTTGTGGAGTCCGGCGTCGACGGCGCTCGGCCCCTGGTAACACTTCGACCATCTTCTCGTTGTGACTAGTACTGAACATAGCTCCAAGACTACCTCTTAAGTTAAGAGGGGCGAAGTGTCTGGATCTTCAAGGGGCCAATCTAGGTACTGTCTCAAAGCAAAAAGTGAAGAACTATGTCCCGCTTCGGCGGGGCACTTTTACAAGGGGAGTTGCATGAAGCGAGATTGGGACGTCATTAGGGATATTCTTCTCAAGATTGAGAATGAGGAGGATCTGTTTGCCTCACTACCAGAGAAACCGAAGTGGAACAATGATCTCTCAGTCGAGGATAATCTCAAAGCTGAGGAGGTATATCGCCAAGCTGAAGGCCACTTATGTGGACATCTCGAAATTCTTATTGAATCAGGCTACATAGACGGGCTTCAAGTCATCAGGGCTGGTCATCAATGGTCTTGGGGGCTTTTCGGCCCGCGACTAAAAATGCCAGGGCATGACCTACTGGATACTCTCAGACCTGTTGGAATGCCACAAAGATTAACCAAGTTTGCTAATGAACGTGGGGTAGAGCTAACGATTGATACTATAAAGGCTGTTTTTGGTGCCTTTGTTGGCTCAGTTTTAGCCTGAAAATTGGCACACAATATGGTATAGTTGTTCTGTAACGTGTTGATTTTATCCATGTTGAAGGCGCTAAGTTCGTCTTATAGTGGGATAAGCAAGCTGGTAGGGCCACCACCTGTTTCTGCTATTCAACAAGTTACAGCTAATACCCCCCTTCAGACCTCTTGGTAATCCACTTCATGTGGATGAATCAGGAGTCTTCAAAGTGCATTTTCAGCTCTCTTCACATGCTATTTGCTCTACAGCAAGGTGAGCCTGTGCCCTATGGGCGTTCATCAGGCTTCAGACCGCGCCTGGCTCAAACTTCCTCTTGATCTTCAGCACTGTCCCCTTGAGATCATGCTTTCCCTCAGTCACCTCCCGTGGCCTCTATGGCCCAGCCATCTTCTGACTTTCAGCACTGCAAGCTCTTGCAGTACGCCATCTGACGCCTCCTTGTTTTGGCGCCGGCAGAGCAGGTGAGGCCATGTGCGTGACGCGACACCATGCCGGGGACACGCGGCAACGCGACCCCCTCTGGTGGCGGGAGCCCGGGCAGGCTATCTTGCCGTTGCTGAAGACGCCGGGCACCGGTTTCATACCGTGCGACTCTCCCGTTCTGTTTTATGGAAGGTGCGGCCCCGTGCAGGGGTTGCTCCCGACTCACCAGAGACCAGGCTGACAGGCGTGTCATGAATGCAGACCCGTCAGCCTCTTTTCGCGCCCCTGAGGGGCGCCGTTTTCTGTGGTTGCTCAAAGGAGCCCTGATGATTGGCATGATCGCATCTCTACTCAAACCGGGTCTGCCCGAACACCCGGACTCTTCGCAATATCAGGGGGGCCGGTTCAACAATGCCGTGACACCCCAGGCGCGAAGCCTCTGGGAAGGGGTCAGGCTCTGGTGGGACTTCCTGTTCGCCAAGCCTGAGGGCACGGTGCCGGATCGCGCCATTCCGGTACAGGTCATGACCCGGGAGGGGCTCATCGCGGCGCCGGACAACAGCGTGTGGCGCCTCGGCCACTCCACTCTGCTGCTGAAGTTGCAGGGCACGTTCTGGCTGACGGATCCCGTGTTCAGCGAGCGTGCCTCACCGGTGCAGTGGTTCGGCCCCAAGCGCTGGCATCAGCCGCCCATCACCCTGGAGGCGCTGCCTCCCATCGAGGGGGTGATCCTCTCCCATGATCACTACGACCATCTCGATCACGGGGCCATACTGGCGCTGCAGGAGAAGGTCGGCCACTTCATCACGCCCCTCGGGGTGGGGGCGCGCCTCATGGCCTGGGGAATTGCGAAGGAGAAGATCCGCGAACTGGACTGGTGGCAGCAGACCCGGGTGGGCGGTGTCACCCTGGTAGCGACCCCGGCCCAGCATTTCTCCGGCCGTGGCCTCGGGGACGGCAACCAGACCCTCTGGGCCTCCTGGGTCATTCGCGGCGAGGGGGTCAACCTCTTCTTCAGCGGTGACAGCGGCTACTTCGACGGTTTCAAGGAGATTGGCAGGCGCTACGGTCCGTTCGACGTGACCTTCCTCGAGACCGGGGCCTACGACAAGCGCTGGGAGCTGGTGCACATGCTCCCGGCGCAGACGGCGCAGGCGTTTCACGATCTCGGGGGGAAATGGCTCTATCCGGTGCACAACGGCACCTTCGATCTGGCCATGCACCGCTGGAACGACCCGCTTGAGCAGATTGCCCGACTGGCTGCCGAGCAACAGATACCTCTGACCACGCCTCTCATGGGGGAGCCTCTGGAGGTGCTGAGCCCCCATGAGGGCAGCCCCTGGTGGCGCGATTGACCTGAGTGCCCTCCAAAGACGGTGTCACCCCTCAAAGGGGCGTGCGGGAGGCTGGGGGCGGGCCCTGTGAGCGCCCCCGCTGCCTCCCCATCCTCTGCGCCGGACCTGCTATGGCCAGGCGGGGAGGGCGCACGGGAGCGCCTTGCCCGCGTTATCTTCTGCCACCAGAGTCTTGCTGATACCTCACTCGGGCTGGGCGGCAACCTGGCGCTTGAAGGGACCTGGCTTGTTGGCCTTGCGGTGTTCCGAGACCAGGATCAGCAGGCGCTGCAGGGCGATGAAGCTGAACAGCAGCAGGCCGATGATGATCTTGGTCCACCAGGAGCTGAGGGTGCCGTCGAAGTTGATGTAGGTCTGGATCAACCCTTGGATCAGCACCCCGAACAGGGAGCCGAAGACGGTACCCACCCCGCCGCTCAGCAGGGTGCCGCCAATGACCACGGCGGCGATGGCATCGAGCTCCACCCCGACGGCGGCGAGCGGATAGCCCGCCGAGGTATAGAGCGCGAACACGATGCCTGCCAGGGTCGCCAGGGTGGTGGAGAGCAGGTAGATGCGAATGGTGGTGTGGCGCACCGAGATCCCCATCAGGGCCGCCGAGGTGGCGTTGCCGCCGATGGCGTAAACGTTGTTGCCAAAGCGGGTGCGGTTGGCGAGCAGGATGCCGAAGACCACCACCGCCAGCATGATGAGGGCCAGCAGGCTCAGGCGACCGCCCCCCGGTATCTTCCACGACAGGCTCGACAGGTAGGTGAAGGTGGGATGATCGATGGGCAGGGACTGCTCGGAGATGAGAAAACTGGCCCCCCGCAGGAAGAACATGCCCGCCAGGGTGATGATGAAGGCGGGGATCTTCAGGGTGTCGATCAGCCAGCCCATGAGGGCGCCAAAGCCTGCTCCGAGCACCAGTACCAGAGGGATGGCCAGCACGGGGCTGACGCCCAGCTTCCCGATGAGCGTTGCCAGCAGCACGCCGGTGAAGGCGATGACGGCCCCCACCGACAGATCGATGCCCCCCGAGAGGATGACGAAGGTCATGCCCACCGCCACAATTCCCAGAAACGCGTTGTCCGTCAGGATGTTGCAGATGATGCGGGTGGATATGAAGGCTGGGAAGGAGGCCAGGCAGAGCAGATAGCCCAGCACGAAGACCATGATGGTCACCATCAGGGGGAGGTTGCGTTTAAACATGGCGAGTCCCTCGCTGGAAGAGGTGGTTGAGGGTCGGTGACTGCATGACCAGCACCGCCAGTACCACCAGGGCTTTGACGATCTGGTTCCACTGGGGCTGGTAGCCGGAGAGCAGGATCCCGGTGTTCACCCCCTGGATGATCAGTATGCCGATCAGGGAGAGGGCGAGGTTGAAGCGCCCCCCCATCAGGGAGGTGCCCCCTATCACCACCGCCAGAATGGCGTCCATCTCGAGCCAGAGCCCGGCGTTGTTGGCATCGGCACCCCGGATGTCGGCGGCGACTATCATGCCGGCGACGGCGGCCATCATGCCGCTCAACAGGTAGGTGGCGATCACAACCATGGGGGTGTTGAGCCCGGCGTTCTTGGCGGCCTTGATGTTGATCCCCACCGCTTCGATGAAGAGGCCGAGGGCGGTGCGCTTGGTCAGCAGCCAGAGCAGCAGCGCCATGCCCAGGGTGATGATGACCGGGGTGGGCAGATAGAAGAGGGAGCCGCTGCCGATCCAGGCGAGGGCGTCGTTGTTGAAGGTGATGATCTGCCCCTCGGTGATGAGCTGGGCGATTCCCCGGCCCGCCACCATGAGGATCAGGGTGGCGACGATGGGCTGGATCTTGAACACCGCCACCAGCAGACCGTTCCACAGGCCGCACAGAAGGCCCACCCCGATGACGGCGGCGAAGATGACCGGCAGGCTGTGACCGCCGGTGGCCAGGCTGGCCATGGTGGCCCCGCTGATGGCCATGACGGCGCCCACCGACAGGTCGATGCCGCCAGTGGCGATCACCAGCGTCATGCCAAGGGAGAGCAGGGCCACCGGGGCACAGCGGTTGAGGATGTCGATGAGGCTGCCAAACAGCCGCCCATCCTGGATGTGGATGGCGAAGAAGTTGTCGGCGACCAGGGCATTGATGAGCAGCACGCACACCAGGGCGGCGCACTGGGCCGAGCCCGTGGGCCACTCCCTGCGGGCGCGCGACCCCTTGGCGAGGGGGAGAATGGATGACGTCATATCAGGCCTCACATGCAATGGCGTTCATGATGGCAGGGACGCTCAGGGCGTCCGTCGCAAGCTCTGCCACCTGTTTTCTGTCACGAAGGACGATCACCCGATCGGCATAGCCCACCAGCTCCTCGAGCTCGGAGGAGATGACCAGCAGGGCCAGCCCGTTGGCGCAGAGGGATTCGATGAGGCGGATGATCTCGGCGTGGGCCCCCACGTCGATGCCCCGGGTAGGCTCGTCCAGGATCAGGAACTGGGGTTTGGTGAGCAGCCAGCGGGCGAGCAGCACCTTTTGCTGGTTGCCCCCGGAGAGAAACTGGATGGGCTGCTCTGGTCCTGGGGTCTTGATGGCCAACTGCTCGATGAGGCGAGCGGTGATCTCGTCCTGTTCCTTGCGAGACAGGGGATGCAACCAGCCCCGCTGGGCTTGCAGGGCCAGCACCATGTTCTCCCGCACCGAGGCCGAGGCGATGATGCCGGCGCTCTTGCGATCCTCCGGGCAGAAACCAAAGCCGTTGGCGGCCGCCTGGCGTGCAGAGCGGATGGTCACCGGTTTGTCCCGCACCCGGCACTCGCCGCTGTCGCTCGGCACTATGCCGAACATCAGCTCGGCGGTCTCGGTACGACCGGACCCGAGCAGGCCGGCGAGGCCCACTATCTCCCCGGGCATGACGTCGAGACTGAAGGGGGTGATGACTCCCCGCTTGCCATAGTCCCTGAACGACACCATGGGCTGGTTGCTGCGCAGTGTCTTGCCCGCCCGCTTGAGGGCATTGTCGTCCAGCTCGCGTCCCAGCATCATCTTGACCAGCTCCAGTTGTGGCAGTGCCTGGGTGTCGCGGGTGCCGACCAGCTCGCCGTTGCGCAGCACTGTGATGCGATCGCTGATGGCGTAGACCTGATCGAGAAAATGGGTGATGAAGATGAGGCTCACCCCCTGATCCCGCAGGCGCGTCATGAGGGAGAAGAGCATCTGGACTTCGCTGGCATCCAGGCTCGCGGTGGGCTCGTCCAGGATCAGGATCCTGGCGGAGAGGGACACCGCCCGGGCGATGGCCACGATCTGCTGCATGGCGACCGAGTAGTGGTCGAGGGGCAGGGTGACATCCATCTCGAAGCCGTGGCTGGCCATGATGGCGCTGGCCTGCCGGGTCATGGCGCCCCGGTCGATGAAGCCGAAACGGCGGGGCTCGTGGCCGATGAAGAGGTTGTCCGCCACCGACATGTTCGGCAGCAGGTTGACCTCCTGATAGACGGTGCCTATCCCCAGATGCTGGGCATGGGCGGTGTCCGTGGGGGAGATGGGGACGCCATCGAGTTCGATACGGCCGGCGTCTCGCTGATAGACACCGGTGAGGGTCTTGATCAACGTGGACTTGCCGGCCCCGTTCTCGCCGAGCAGCGCCATGATCTCTCCGCGGCGCAGGGAGAAGTCCACCTGATGCAGGGCTCGTACTCCGGGAAACGCCTTGCATATTCCGCGGGCATTCAATACGACATCGTGAGTGTTCTCTGACATGAACATTGGCTCTCCGATATAGCGCGCCATACAAGTTCAATCACTTATATGGCGCGCTATGTGACAGTCTGGCGGGGGAGCGGGATTAATAACCCATGTCTTTTTTCAGCTCGAGCTGCGCCTCGGCACTCCCGGGCTCAAACAGTTTGGACTCCGTCTTGATATGTTTGGGGGGCAGGGTGCCATCTTTCTTATAGGCCAGCAGGGCATCGAAGGCCGGTCCCGCCATATTCGGCGTGAGCTCCACCGAGGCATTGGCTTCGCCTGCGATCATCGCCTTGAAAATATCCGGCACGCCATCGATGGAGATGATCTTGATATCCTTGCCCGGTTTCAGCCCGGCCTCTTTAATGGCCTGGATGGCGCCGATGGCCATGTCATCGTTATGGGCGTAGACGGCGCAAATATTCTTGCCGCTATTTTCCGCCTTGATGAAGCTCTCCATCACCTCCTTGCCTTTGCTGCGGGTGAAGTCGCCGGACTGGGTGCGGATGATCTTGATGGTGGGCACGGCCGAGACGGTGTCGAGGAAGCCCTTCTTGCGATCCAGCGCCACGCTGGCACCCACCGTGCCCTGCAATTCCACCACGTTGCACGGTTCGCCATCCTGCTGCTTGATGAGCCACTGGGCTGCCACTTCCCCTTCGTGGACGCTGTCGGCGGCGACCCCGGTCATGAAGAGACCGTCATCTTTTACCGTGATATTGCGATCCAGCAGGAAGACCGGGATCTCGGCCTCTTTCGCCTCCTGCAGTACCGGCTCCCAGCCAGTCTGTACCACGGGGGCAATAAAGATGGCATCCACCCCCTGGGCAATAAAGGAGCGAATGGCCTTGATCTGGTTCTCCTGTTTCTGCTGGGCATCCGCAATTTTCAGGATGATGCCGCGTTTTTGGGCTTCGCTCTTGGCGACTGATGTTTCTGCAGCTCGCCACCCGGATTCAGAACCAATTTGCGAGAAGCCCACGGTCATCTCTGCAGAATATGCAGTGGCCGAGAGAATAAGGGTGCTGATAATGCTCGCCAGTTTCACTTTTTTATACATATGACACTCCTTTGTGATGCATGGTGAAATAAACCGGAACACGTCAGGTTTTTATTGTACGGGTCAAGGTTATAGGCTCTTGAATTAAACGGCGGGAGGTGGCTCACAGAAAATTTTCAGCAGCACGATGCTTCATACAAACAGCAGAAGAGTTCATATATCGAGCCCTGCCTGTATTGATTTTTATGCATATTTATTTAATTAGGCAACCATTGTGTCCAGAGTGCCACCTGCTTTTTGCCCCCGGTATCGGGGGCGCAGGCACGCAGATGAGGGGCCCTCGTCAGCGAAGAGGGGGACATTCCCCTGGCACAGGCGACCCCTCTGGGTGCACCGCTGCCAGCAGGTAATCCACGAAGGCCCGGACCCGGGCAGAGAGGTGACGGTGCTGTGGATAGAGGGCGTAGAAGGGGCGGGATCGCCCCGCAAAGGGGGTCATCACCTCGACCAGCTTGCCTTGCAACAGCGCCTCGGCCGCCACGAAATGGTAGATCTGGAACAGACCGCCCCCAGCCACCGCCCAGCCCAGGCCCGCCAGCACATCGTCAAGCACCCGCTGTCTGCTCTGGACATGAAGGTCGACAGGGTCCCCCTGCTCGTTCACGAACTGCCAGGGGAAGGGGCGACCCGTGCTCGGGGTGATGAACTGAATCAGCTCATGTTGCGACAGTATCTCCAGGGAGGTTGGCGCGGGGCGGCGGGCGGCATAATCGGGGGCGCAGAAGACCCCGAGGCTGGCATCCTCCAGCTTGCGGGCGATGATCCGCCCATCGCGCGGCTCCCCCAGCCGGATGGCCAGATCGTAACCATCCTCCACGAAGTCGATGTTCCTGTTGGAGACATTGAGCTCCAGTTCGACCTCGGGATAGGCCGCCATGAAGCCCGGCAGCAGGGGCACCAGACGGTGGTGGGCATAGACGGTGCCCACGCTGATGCGCAGCACTCCTCTGGGGTGGCGCTGACGACCGGTGATGGCCCGCTCGGCCTCGGCGATCTGCTCGAGCGCCTGCTGGCACTGCTCCCGATAGAGCTCCCCGTCATGGGTGAGGCGAACGCTGCGGGTGGTGCGATGGAAGAGTTTGACGCCGAGCCTGGCCTCGAGACGCTGGATGGAGCGGCTCACCGAGGCGGGCGTTACCCCCAGTACCTGAGCCGTGGCGGTAAAGCTGCCAAGTTCGGCTGCCTTGCAAAAGAGCTCTATGGTGCCGAGCTGGACGGGGTCGAAGGCACGGGACATATGTTCATCCATGTAAATAATAAAGTTCAATAGTGTGAGTTTATTCGTCCTTGTGTAATCAGTAAATTGCTCTTCGAGGGCGGCCCGGTGGCCGCCCGATCGATCACTGCCATCAAAAGGAAGATCACGATGAAGAACACCCTCAAGGCCGTGCTGGCCTCACTGCTGCTGGCGACCTCCGCTGCGGCCAGCGCCGCCCCGAAAGGCGAGATCCTGGTGCTGCTCTCGAGCGAGACCGAACTGCCGCTGCAAGGGGGCAAGAGCCTGACCACAGGCTTCTACCAGAATGAACTGGGGGTGCCTGCCGCCGCCCTGCTGGAGGCCGGTTATACCCTGACCCCGGTGACCCCGAGAGGGAACCGGCCCGTTGTCGACAAACACTCCGTCGATCCCCAGTACTTTGGTGGCAACCCGCAGGAGATGGTGCGCATCGGCGCCGTCGTGGAGGGGCTGCTTGGCGCCGGCAAGGTGCTCTCCCTGAGGGAGGTGCTGGCATCCGGTCCCGAGCGCTATGCCGGCCTCTTCATTCCCGGCGGCCATGCGCCCCTCATCGATCTTGCCAAGGATCCCGAGGTGGGGACCCTGCTTCGCCACTTCCATGACAACCACAAACCCACGGCCGCCATCTGCCACGGCCCCATCGCGCTGCTGGCGGCGCAGTCGGATCCGGCCGGGTTCGAGCAGTCGGTCATTGCGGGCAAGGCGGACGGCGCCATAGAGTGGATCTACGACGGTTACAGGATGACCATCTTCTCCGACAAGGAAGAGGCGGTGTTTGAAGGCTCCCTTGGCGGCGACAAGCTGCGCTACTACCCGGCGAAGGCCATGGCCCAGGCCGGTGGCAGCATGCAGTTCGTGGCACCCTGGCAGCCTGGCGTTGTGATCGATCGCGAGCTCATCACAGGCCAGAATCCCTTCTCCGACCACGCCCTGGCGAGCGCCTTCATCGCGGCGCTGGACAGACAGCAAGGGGCAGACTGACGCCAGGAGAGGGGCAAGTTCCCCCCTTGATCAGTGCAGGCAGCCCCAATGGGCTGCCTTTTTCATGCCCCTGCCTTGGCTAGAAACGCCTTCATGGCGGGGGTGACACTGTGTTTTCGGGTGATGAAGGCGATGGTGCCTGCGCTCGTATCGCTCAAGGGATGGCAGGGCAGTTTGAAGAGTTGCTGGGCGGTGGCGGCGATGCCGGCGCTGACCACGGCGCAGCCTAGGCCGTGGCTCACCCCGTTGACCAGGTGGAACAGGGAGTCGGTCTCCAGCACCACCCGCAGGCTGATCTGCTGGCGGGCGGCGGCCTCGTCCAGGTAGCGGCGAAACTGCATGGTGGTGCTTGGCAGGATCAGGGGGAGCTCTTGCAGGTCCGCCAGGGTCAGCGGCCCGGTCGGGGCGCAGTGGGCAGGCAGGGGGCCCAGCAGGGCCATGGGGTTGGGGTGGCGAAGCTGGACGTCGAGGGCCCTGCGCTGATGCTCGGTGAGCAACTCGTCAAAGCCGAGCCCGATGTCGATGCGATGCAGATCCAGCTGCTCCATCAGGGTGGCATGGGTCATCACGCAGAGGTGCAGGCCCACCTTGGGGTAGGCGTCGTTGAACCCCTTGAGCAGCGGCATGATGTCGATGCTCGACTGGGGCACGACGCCGATGCGCAGCGCCCCCGACAGCCCGCCCCGAAAGAGGCTGAGTTCCTGGCGCATGGCATCCTGCTCCTGCAGCATCCGCTCGGCGTGGTGCAGCACCACTTCCCCCGCCTGGGTCAGGGCCACGAACTGGCTGTTGCGCACCACCAGTTCGGTGCCAAGGGACTTCTCCAGAGCGGTGATGCTGGCTGACAGGGTCGGCTGGGTGATGAAGCAAGCCTTGGCCGCCTTGGCGAAGTGACGGTGCTGGGCCAGCTCGTAGAAATAGTGCAACTGCTTGATATTCATCGTGGTAATGGCAGCAGACAAAGGCAATGAGCGACAAATTTAATCAATCGACATCCTTATAGCAATAGAAGTTATCTATTGGTGAATAGATTTGTTTCATTGGTTTTGGCGCGGCGGCTTATCTAAACTTGAGGCCCGAATACAGCTTATAAGCGTCTCGCATGAGCCCTTTCAATTCACGGTTGCCCAGTCTGGATGAGCTGGTGGAGGAGGTGGCCGTGTCCGTCAACATCAACGGCATCAACCATGCCGTCATGATGGCCACCCCGGACGATCTCGACGATTTCGCCATCGGTTTTCTGTTTGGCGAGGGGATCATCGGGGGCAACCACGATGTACACGATATCCAGAGCACCCCGTCCGAGCACGGCATCGTGCTCGATGTCACCATCGCCAACCGCTGTCTGGCTGTGCTTGGTCAGCGCAAGCGCCGCCTGGCCGGTGCCAGCGGCTGTGGCATCTGCGGGGTGGAGGCCATCGAACATGCGTTGCCCGTGCTCACCCCGCTGACCCCGGGCGCCCCCTTCGACACCGCCTCTTTGCAGGATCTGCGGGAGCGCATCGTCCCCTGGCAGAGCAAGGCCCGCCAGAGCGGCGCCCTTCATGCCGCCCTGGCGCTGGATGATCGCGGCGAGATCCTGGCCTGCCGGAAGGACATAGGGCGGCACAACGCCCTGGACAAGCTCATCGGCATGCAGCTGCGCCAGCCGGTGCAGGCCGCCACCCTGGTGATCACCAGCCGCTGCGGCAGCGAACTCATTCACAAGGCGGTGCAATTTGGCGCCGCTCACCTCATCAGCCTTGCTTCACCCAGCCAGCTCGCGGTGCGACTGGCCCTGAAGTACAACCTGACCCTGATCCATGTGCCCCGATCCGATGCCCCGGTCTGCTATGCCAGCCCCCGCGCCCAGGATCACGTTGGAGATTCCCATGTCCAGTCATATTGAGAAACCGGCCAAGGCCGGCGGCTTTTCCTCCCTGCAGTCCACCTTCAAGCAGGTGCTGCGCAGCCAGAAGACCCGCCAGAACATCAAGAACCTGCTGCGGGTCAACCAGACCGACGGCTTTGACTGTCCCGGCTGCGCCTGGGGTGACAACAAGCAGGGGGCCTTCCAGTTTTGCGAGAACGGCGCCAAGGCGGTGGCCTGGGAATCCACCGGCAAGACGGTGGGGGCCGATTTCTTCGCCGAGCATTCGGTGCGTCGCCTCGCCACCCAGAGCGACTACTGGCTCGAATATCAGGGGCGACTGACGGAGCCCCTGCGCTACAACCCGGCCACCGATCACTACGAGCCGGTGAGCTGGGATCAGGCGTTTGCCCTCATCGCCGACAAACTCAAGAGCCTAGCCAGCCCCGACGAGGTGGAGTTCTACACCTCGGGACGCGCCAGCAACGAAGCCTCCTACCTCTATCAGCTGTTTGGCCGTCTCTATGGCACCAACAACTTCCCCGACTGCTCCAACATGTGTCACGAGGCGAGCGGGGTGGGGCTTATCCAGTCCGTCGGGGTGGGCAAGGGCACCGTGGTGCTCGATGATTTCGACGCCGCCAAAGCCATCTTCGTCTTTGGCCAGAACCCGGGCACCAACCACCCGCGCATGATGAACGCCCTGCGCAAGGCGGCACGCCAGGGGTGCCAGATCGTCACCTTCAACAACCTCAAAGAGGTGGCCCTCGAGCGCTTCGCAAGCCCCCAGAGCCCGGCGGAGCTACTGACCCCGGCGGCCACCACCATCAGCCACCAGTACCTCATGCCAAAGCTGGGCGGTGACATGGCGGCCATTCGCGGCATGGCGAAATACATCCTGGAAGAGGAGGGGGGGCGCATCGATCTCGCCTTCATCGAGCAGCACACCGCGCACTTTGACGACTACCTGGCCCAGGTGAAGGCTACGGAGTGGACGCAGATCGAGGCGCAATCCGGCCTCGGTCGGGAGGCGATCACCCGGGCGGCGCAGATCTTCGCAAGCAGCGAGAGCGTGATCAGCTGCTGGGCCATGGGGATCACCCAGCACAAGCATTCGGTCGACACCATTCGCGAAATCGTCAACCTGCACCTGATGTGCGGCCAGATTGGCAAGCCGGGGGCCGGACTCTGTCCGGTGCGCGGTCACAGCAACGTGCAGGGCAACCGCACCATGGGGATCAACGAGAAACCCAATGCCGCCTTCCTCGATCGCCTGGAGCGCCGCTTCCCGGTGGGCTTCAAGCGCACGCCGGGGCACAACGTCTACGAGGCCCTTAAAGCCCTTCATGGCGGCAAGAGCAAGGTGCTCATCTGCCTTGGGGGCAACCTGGCAGCCGCCGCGCCGGATACCGAGTTCACCTATGAAGCGATGCGAAGGAGCGAGCTCAACGTGCAGATCAGCACCAAGCTCAACCGCAGCCACCTCATGGTGTCAAAAGATGCCCTGATCCTCCCCTGCCTGGGCCGTACCGAGCTCGATCAGCAGCGCTCCGGGGTGCAGAAGATCACCGTGGAGGACACCTTCAGCATGGTGCACGCCTCCACCGGGATGAACGAGCCGGTCTCGCCGCTCTGTCTCTCCGAGATAGACATCGTGGCTCGCATGGCCGAGGCAACGCTTGGCAGCGATCGGGTGGACTGGCTGGCGCTGCGGGATGACTACGGGCTGCTGCGGGATCTCATCGAGGAGACCATCGCGGGCTTTGGCGACTTCAACCGCCGCATTGAGGAGCCCTGCGGCTTCCATCTGGAGAACAGCGCCGCCCTGCTGCGCTGGAACACCGCGAGCGGGCGCGCCGAATTCAGGGCGAGCCGTTTGCCGGACTCCATCCTGCCCGAGTGCACCAGCCACGCGGAGCAGATGGTGGACCAGCCCGTGCTGCTGCTTCAGAGCCTGCGCTCCCACGATCAGTACAACACCACCATCTATGGCATGGATGACCGCTATCGCGGCATCAAGGGGCGACGCAACGTGGTCTTCATGAACGAGGAGGATGCCAGGAGGCTGGGGCTCGCCGAGGAGCAGCGGGTGGACATGAGTGCGGTGTGCAACGACGGGCGCGAGCGGGTGGTGCGGGGCTTTAGCGTCATCTTCTACGAGATCCCGAAAGGCAACATCGCCGCCTACTACCCGGAGACCAACCCCCTGGTGGCCATCGAGAGCATAGGGGAGGGCTCTTTCACCCCCACCTCCAAATCGGTGCCCGTACTGGTGACCCCGAGCGCCGCCTCGGTCGAGAGCCTGGCCGTCACGCTCTGATCTCCTGACATGGATACCGTCCGACCCCTGCCATGGCAGGGGTTTTTTTATGGCCGAACGGTGTCCGGCAAAGCCTGGGCCGATCAGCCCAGGGCCACCACCACGCAGTTTCGGCCCTGGCTCTTGGCATCATAGAGCGCCTTGTCCGCCTCCTTGAGCACGGCGGCGATGCTGGTGGCATCCGCCCCCCAGTGGGCGACGCCGAGGGAGATGGTGATGTGGCCTGCTACCTCCATGTCGTGGCTCGCCACCCGGGTACGCAGGCGCTCGGCGATCTTCTGCGCCTGTGCAAGGGAGACCCCGGGCAGCAGCAGCAGGAACTCTTCGCCGCCGCTTCGACACAAGGCGGCATCGGAACGCAGATCCTGCTGCATCAGGGTGGCGAGGGAGACGATGACGGCATCCCCCACGTCGTGACCGAAGCGGTCGTTGATGGCCTTGAAGTGATCGATGTCCAGGGCAATCACCGTCAGGGGCTGACGTTCGGCCTCGTACTCGTCCAGCATCTGCTGCATGGCCCGGCGGTTGAACAGGCCCGTCATGGGGTCGGTGTGGCTGTCGGTGTGCAGCTTGTCGATCTTGGTGTTGAGCAGCCCCAGCCCCTTGAGGATGGCCTGCTTCAACTGGGCCGCTTCGAAATACCAGGCGCGGATCCCCGAGATGCTGGTGGCGGCCCCCTGCTGATCCATGAGTCCGGCCCGGTTGGCCAGTTGTCGCAGGGGTCTGGCGATGATGGTGGCCGAGAGCCAGATGACGAAGAGAATGAAGAGGGTGACCGGGATCATCCCCTTGAGAATGTCGCTCATCTGTTGATCGAGTCTCGCTAGAGTGGCGCTGCTGGGGCGCTGGGCCACTATCCCCCAGCCTGCGTCCGCCACCGGAGCGAAGCCCGAGAGCATCTCGTTTCCATCGGTGTTGTACATGGTTTGTGCTCCCCCGTTGCCCTGTAACACCTCGTCTACTATCCGGTTGGACGCCACTTTATGGCCAATAAGTTCAGGATCCGGGTGGTAGATGAGGGTGCGCTGGCGGTCCACCACATAAAGATAAGAACCATCCTGGTAGTAGTGCTGCCCCAGCAGGCTGGAGAGCACGCTGGCGGACCCCAGATAGATGGTGCCGGCGACATAGCCGAGGTAGCGCTTGTCTGCCGAGAAGATGGGGTGGGAGAGGCTGATGAGGTAGTTGCCGGAGAGGGAGACAAAAGGATCTGAGATGATCGGCTTCTGCTTCTTCAGGGTGTTTCTCGCATGGGCCGAGGTCAGTTTGGCCCCTTTCACATTCAGAGTCTCGGGGGAGACAGCAACAATGGTTGCCTCGGTGTTGACCACGACCACTGAGTTGAAGGTATTGGTACGTCTACGCAGTTGGGTTACCTCCTCCTCGAGCCCTGCGATGTCATCGGTCTGCAGCAGGGGGGCAAGTTGGCTAGCGCTGTAAGCCAGTTGTTCCTGGGCTGAGTGCAGCATGGTCTCGGCGGAGGCGGCGAGCTTGGCGGCATAGACCCGGTTCGCCTCTAGCGTGTTGTCGATGAGCAGTTGCCGTTGTGCCTGATAGATGGCGTAAAAGCTGTTGCCAAAGGTAGCCAGCACACCTATGACGGCCAGCGCAAGGATGAGGCGATGCAGATCAAACCTCAGCAGCCAGTGAGAGTGCATGAACGAAACGGATCCTTGTCATGGTGTCGGGTTAGGAGGGCATTTTAAGGGGGGCGGACTGCCTAATGCCATCGTTAATGTGATTTTCGAATGATTCCCTTTCATGGGGTGTCCCAGGTGGGAGCCCCGTCCCCTGTCGTCATGAGGCCGGTGAGGGCGGGATCCGCCAGCTCCGCCACCGTCTGCCAGAAGGGGGCGACGAGGGGATTGTCGTTGCCCGGCGGGCGAATGAGCCCGATGATCCAGCTCGCGTCGGCTTCCCCGAGGGGCAGGGTCAGCACATCGGGATGCTCAATGGTGGTGGAGGAGGGGACCAGGGTCCAGGCGATGCCGGCCGCCGCGGTGGCGATGCCGGCGGCGAAGTCGTTGACGTACTGGATGTCCTGAAAGCGCAGGCCGCTCTGGGCGAGGTAATGGATGAACTGATCGTAAAAAGAGGGGGCCTTGTCCCGGCGCAGGATGGCGAGCGGCTTCTCCTGCAGATCGGCGAGCCCTGCCACCCCCTGATAGCCTGCGGGCAGCACGGCGACGAAATGGGCGCGCACCACGGGCAGCACCGGCCAGCCCTTGGGGGCGGGCAGGCGGCAGAAGCCGAGATCCAGCCGCCCCTCCGCCAGCGCCAGCAACTGGTGATGGGTGGAGAGATCGTTGAGCTCGATGGCGACCCCGGGGCGGCTGGCCCGAAAGCGGGCGATGGCGGCGGGCACCAGCAGCTTGGTGGCGACCCCGAAGCCGATGCGCAGGGTACCCGCGTGGCCCGCCAGCACGTCGCGGGCGCTGCGGGCGAGCTGTTCGCTCTGGGCCACCAGGGTGCAGGCGTCGGCGTAAAGGGCGCGCCCGAGCACCGTCAGCCGGGTGCTGCCGGCGTTGCGCTCGAACAGCTCGCCGCCAAGGTCCGCCTCCAGCCGGCGGATCTGCTTGCTCAGGGCCGACTGGGTGACGTGCTGGCGCGCCGCCGCCTGACCAAAGTGCAATACCTCCCCCAGGGTGACGAAGGCTTTCAGGTCTCTCAACTCCATGTTGCCTCGCTTGATTCCAGATAGGAATGATAGGTGGCCATAATTGTCATTGGACGGAATTCTAGAAGTGTTGGATGCTGGTGCCAACTCATTTCGGGCCCCTGTACGGGGCCGACGTATCACGGGATGGCCCCCGCCATCCGCGCAGAAGGAGCAACACCAGATGCATCATCACAAGTTCAATGACTTCCCGAACGGTTTCCTCTGGGGCGCCGCCTCCGCCGCCTATCAGGTGGAAGGGGCCTGGAACGAGGAGGGTAAGGGCCCCTCGGTATGGGACAGCTTCACCAAGCTGCCGGGCAAGACCTTTGAAGGGAGCAACGGAGACGTGGCGGTGGATCACTACCACAGGGTGGAAGAGGACGTGGCGCTGATGGCCGAGATGGGGCTCAAGGCCTATCGCTTCTCGGTGAGCTGGCCGCGCATCTACCCGGCGGGGCGTGGCGAGGTGAACGAGGCGGGGCTCGCCTTCTATGACAGGCTCATCGACGCCCTGCTGGCCCACGGCATCGAGCCGGTGCTGACCCTCTATCACTGGGATCTCCCCCAGGCCCTGCAGGATGAGTACGGCGGCTGGGAAGACAGGCGGATCATCGACGACTTCGAGCGCTATTGCGTGACCCTCTATCAGCGCTTCGCCGGCAAGGTGAAGTACTGGGTGTCGCTCAACGAGCAGAACTACAACCTGACCAACGCCTACCAGCTGGGCACCCATCCTCCCGCGGTGCAGGACAGGAAGCGTTTCTTCGCCGCCAACCACATCGCGTTTCTCGCCAATGCCCGGGTCATCAAGGCGTTTCGCCAGCACGTGCCAAACGGCCTGATCGGGCCGAGCTTTGCGTACTCCCCCGCCTATCCGGCCTCCTGCGCCCCGAGCGACATGCTGGCGTTCGAGAATGCCGAGGAGTTCACCAACCTCTGGTGGCTGGATGCCTACTGCTTCGGCCGTTACCCCCAGGCGGCGCTCGCCTATCTGCGGGAGACCGGCGAGGTGCCGGAGATCCTGCCGGGCGATCTAGAGCTCTTGCGCGAAGGTACCCCCGACTACATCGGGGTCAACTACTACTACACCCTGACCTTCACCGACAACCCCCTCGGCGGCCAGACGATGCAGCGCATCAACACCACGGGCAAGAAGGGCACTACGCCCTCCAGCGGCATTCCCGGCCTCTACAAGACGGCCCCCAATCCGCACCTTGAGACCAGCAACTGGGACTGGGCCATCGATCCTACCGGGATGCGCATCGCCCTGCGTCGGCTCTCCTCCCGTTACGCCCTGCCGCTGATGATCACCGAGAACGGCCTGGGGGAGTTCGACAAGCTGGAAGCCGGGGACAAGGTGAACGACGACTACCGTATCGCCTATCTGCACAGCCACCTCAAGGCGTGCCAGGAGGCGATGCAGGACGGGGTCGAGCTGATTGGATATTGCGCCTGGTCCTTCACCGACATCCTGAGCTGGCTCAACGGCTACCAGAAGCGCTACGGCTTTGTCTACGTGGACAGGGACGAGCAGGGAGGGTCTCTTCGTCGCATCAAGAAAGAGAGCTTCCACTGGTACAGCCAGGTCATTGCAAGCGGTGGCAAGACCCTGTAACGGGCCCGGTGCGCCGCACCTCGTCTGCCCAATGCCGGAAGGCCCCCTCATAGGAGGGGGCCTTCCTTGTTTGTGCAGCAGGCAACCATGACCGCCTAGATAAACATGCCGCCCGAGGCTTCGATGCGCTGGGCGGTGATCCAGCGGCAGTCATCGGAGAGCAGGGCGGCGATGGCGCCACCGATGTCGTCGGGCTGACCCACCCGGCCAAGGGCGGTCTGGCTCGCGAGAAAGTCGTTGACCCCCTTGTTGTCGCGCACCACGCCGCCGCCAAAATCGGTCTCGATGGCGCCGGGGGCCAGCACGTTGACCGCGATGCCCCTGGGGCCCAGCTCCTTGGCCAGATACTGGGTGAGCACCTCGACGCCCCCCTTCATGGCGGCGTAGGCGGCATAACCCGGCATGGCGAAGCGGGTGAGGCCGGTGGAGAGGTTGAGGATGCGACCGCCGTCTGCCAGAAGGGGCAGGAGCGCCTGGGTCAGGAAGAAGGTCCCCTTGAGGTGGATGTTGAGCAGGGTGTCGAACTGCTGCTCCGTGGTCTGCTCGAAGCTGGCATGAATGCCGATCCCGGCGTTGTTGACCAGGAAGTTGAAATGGGCGCGCTGCCACTCCCGGGCGAGCAGTTGCGTCACCTCCTCTGCGAAGGCCGCGAAGGTGGCGCTCTCGCCCACGTCCAGAGCCAGGGCATGGGCCCGAACGCCGAGGGCGCGGGCCTGGGCCACCACCGCCTCCGCCTCTGCGGCCTGGCTGTGGTAGGTGATGATGAGGTCGACGCCTTTGGCGGCGAGGGCCAGGGCCCCGTGCTTGCCAAGGCCGCGGCTGGCCCCGGTGATGAGGGCGATGGGTCTGGTCATGGTATGACTCCTGTCAGGGTGGCGGACACAGGCTCGATACGAGCCGACCGGATCACTGTATTGTTCTTTTTAAACTGGATAAATAGCGTGATAATAGAATCACTGTTCCGTTTATCGAGACAATCAGGTCATGGATCAACTGGATGCGATGAGAGCCTTCGTGCGGGTTGCCGAGCTGGAGAGTTTTACCCGCTGCGCCGAGCAGACGAGCATCCCCAAGGCGACCCTCTCTGCCGCCATCCGCCGGCTGGAGGAGCGCATGGGGACCCGGCTCCTGCTGCGTACCACGCGGCGGGTGCAGCTCACCACGGACGGCCAGCTCTGCTATGCCAGATGCCGGGAGCTTTTGGCAGATATGGAGGAGTTTGACGGCCTGTTTCGCCAGGGGGGGCAGATCTCGGGACAACTGCGGGTCGACATGCCAAGCCGGATGGCCCGCCACCTGGTGATCCCGGCCCTGCCGGACTTTCTGGCGCAGCATCCCGCCTTGCAACTGATGCTGAGCAGCACGGACAGGCGGGTGGATCTGGTGCGCGAGGGGTTTGACTGCGTGGTGCGGGTCGGGGCGCTTGAGCCCTCCAGCCTGGTGGCCAGGCCCCTTGGTCACTATCGCCAGATCAACTGTGCCAGCGCAGGCTACCTGGCTCGCCACGGGGTGCCCCGCACCCTTGGGGATCTGGCGGGCCACCGGCTGGTGCACTATGGTCCCGGGTTTGGTGCCGGGCAGGGGCGCAGCGAGCCCGGCTTTGAATACCTGGCGGAAGATGGCCGCCGCGCCCTGCTGCCCATGGCGGGGGCCCTCATGGTCAATGACAGCGAGACCTACCTGGCGGCGGCGCTGGCGGGGCTTGGCATCATCCAGATGCCGCGGGTCGGGGTCGAATCCCTGCTCGCGGGGGGCGAGCTGGTGAGCATCCTGCCCCAGTGGCAGCCGCCGCCGCTCCCCATCCACGCCCTCTATGCCCATCGCCGCCAACTGGCCCCCAGGGTCCAGCTCTTCATCCACTGGCTGGCGGGGTTGCTCGCCGCCCATCTCGGGGGCGCCTCAGAGGCGGCTGCGCCTTGAGCGAAACTCGCGGGGCGAGAGGGCAAACGCCTCACGAAAGAAGCGGGTAAAGCTGCTCTGGCGGGCAAAACCCAGGCGCTCCCCCACTGTCTGCAGGGGGAGGGCGGGATCCTGCAACAGGCGGCAGGCCTCCTCCCGGCGTACCCGCTCCAGCAGGCCCGAGAAGTGGCACCCTTCCTCCCGCAGATGGCGGTTGAGGGTCCAGCGGGTCAGCTTGAGGTGCTCGCACACCCCATCGAGCAGAGAGGAGGCCTCGGCGCTCTCTTGCCACAGCTGCTGGCGGATGAGTGCCATCACCCTGTCCCGGTAGCGGCTGCTTGGGCGAAGCTGGGCCATCTGCCGGTCGAGCTCCCCGAGCAGCAGGGGTTGCAGGGGCAGGTTGCACTGCCCGTGGGCGAGATCGAGCAAGGCGGCGGGAAAGCGCAGCTCGAAGGCTGCCCCCTGCTGCAACCGCCCTTCCAGCCAGCCTGCCAGCTCACGCCACAGCCTGGGGCGTACCGGGGTGGGCAGCACCAGCAGCCCCTGGCCCGGGTGGTAGAACTGGAGCAGGGCATAGAGGTGGCAGAGGTTGGCCAGGCTGCTCAGGGCGATGACGTCCGGGTGATCGGACTCCGAGTGGTAGCTGATCCTGGCCTGCCCCTCTTCTTCTTGCAGGCGGATCTCGTCGCTCTCGCCGATAAGGGGACGGTAGGCGAGGAAGAAGTGCAGAGCCTGGCGAAGGGTGGCGGCGTTGCAGCACAGGCTCGCCAGCGACATGAAGTCGGCAAAGAGGCCGGGGAGGGCGGGAGGCGTCCAGTCGAGGGCCAGATCCACGTGGGGGGCTGCCCCGGCCAGCAGCCGGAAGTGGCGCCCGGTGTCGAGCCGCCCCTGGGGGATCAGCAGCTCTTCGTGAGCGATGCCGCAGGGGTGCAGGAGGGCAGCAGGATCCCGCCCGCGGGCCTGCCAGTGGTTGAGGCAGTGCAGGGCAATCCGGTTGGAGACGGTCTTCACGGCAAAAATCCTTGTCAGCGGTGGCCCACCATCATCGGCCAACGGCGGCGGATTGCCGTGAGCCAGCGCCGCTTTCATGTTTCAGATTTGTAACCAAGGGTAACCCTGCAACCCTTTTCACACTTTTCAATCCTGCTCCCAACCGGCAACTTCCTGCACCCGACGGGCAAGTGAGAGGGGCCGCTTTTGCATAGAGTGGCGACTCCTACACACACAAGGAAGATAACAACAATGAAACACCACTCGCTCTCCCGAACCCGTGTCGCCCTCGCCATCGGGGCCCTGCTGCTGGCAGGGTGCAACGACAACGATTCCACCCCCAAGCCCGAGCAGCCGGTTCTGGGCCACCGCACCGTCACCCTCATCGAGCAGGACGGCCTGCAATTCAAGGATCTCGATGGCAGCGGCACTCTGACCCCCTACGAGGACTGGCGCCTCGGCGCCGCCGAGCGAGCCCGGGATCTGGTGGGCAGGCTCACCCTGGCCCAGAAGGCAGGGCTGATGATGCACGGCACCCTGGTGCTGGACGGGGCGGGGCGGGTGAACCTCGCGGCCATGGACAAGATGCTGCGCGAGGACGGGGTCAACACCTTCATCACCCGCATGGCCGGTGATCCGGCGGCCATCGCCGCAGACAACAACACCCTGCAGGCCCTGCTGGAAGGGGTGGGATTCGGCATCCCCATGACGGTGAGCACGGATCCCCGCAACCACTTCACCCATGATCCGAACGCCACCAGCATCGGTGCCGGGGCCTTCTCCCAGTGGCCCGAGACCCTGGGGCTGGCCGCCATCGGCGATGCTGCCCTGGTGCAGCGCTTTGGCGACATCGCCCGTCAGGAGTACCGTGCCGTCGGCATCCACGAGGCCCTCTCGCCCCAGGCGGATCTCGCGACCGAGCCGCGCTGGGGCCGCATCAACGGCACCTTCGGGGAAGACAACCTGCTCGCCAAGTCCCTGGTCAAGGCCTACATCGAGGGCTTCCAGCAGGGGAGCGAGGGGATAGGCAAGGAGAGCGTGGTCACCGTGGTCAAGCACTTCGCCGGGGCCGGTCCCCAGAAGGACGGGCTGGATGCCCACAACCCCTGGGGCAAGGAGCAGATCTACCCCGGCGGCCAGTTTGCCTACCACCTGGTGCCCTTCGAGGGCGCCTTCGAGGCCAGGGTGGCCGCCGTGATGCCCTACTACGCCATGCCCCTGGGCCTGACCCAGGATGGGCAGCCCGTCGAGGAGGTGGGGTTTGGCTTCAACCGCCAGATCATCACGGATCTGTTGCGGGGCCACTTCAAGTTTGACGGCGTGGTGCTGAGCGACTGGGGCATCGTCAATGACTGTGACAGCCGCTGCGAGCAGGGGTTGACCCAGGATGAAGTCAATGCCGGGGTGAGCCCCTGGACCGTGCCCTTTGGCATGTCCTGGGGCGTGGAGAAGCTCACCAAGGCCGAGCGTTATGCCAAGGCCATCGACGCCGGGGTGGATCAGTTCGGTGGCGTGGAAGATCCGGCGCCCCTGCTGGCGGCGGTGCAGAGCGGTCTGGTGACCGAGGCGGCCATCACCACTTCGGCCGAGCGGATCCTGGCCCAGAAGTTTGCCCTCGGGCTCTTCGAGAATCCCTATGTGGATGCCGAGGCCGCGGTGGCCCTGGTGGGCAAGACCGAGTTCCAGCAGGAAGCCCAGGCCGCCCAGGCCGCGTCTCACGTGTTGCTGAAGAACGAGGGGGCCCTGCTGCCGCTGAAGGCGGACGGCAAGCGGGTCTATCTGCACAATGTCAACGCCGAGGTGGCCAGGGCCAACGGCTATACGGTGGTGACGAACCTGACCGACGCGGAGCTTGCCATCGTGCGGGTCAACGCCCCGGGCGAGCAGGATCCCCGCTTCCCGTTTGGCAGCATCCACTTCGGTCAGCTCGGTTTTGCCAGCAATGATCAGGTGGTGCAGGAGACGGCCCATGAAGGGGTCTACCGCGGCGCGGATGACTATGCCGCCATCCAGGCCATCGAGCAGGCCGGGGTGCCCCTGGTGCTCTCCGTCTATCTGGACAGGCCCGCCATCCTGACCGAGGTCGCCCCGTCGGCCCGGGTGCTGCTCGTCAACTTCGGCGCCCTGGATCAGGCCCTGTTCGATGTCATGAGCGGCACCCAGAAGGCACGCGGCAAGCTCCCCTTCGAGCTGCCCTCGAGCTGGCAGGCGGTGCTGGCCCAGTCCCCGGACGTGGCCAAGGACTCACAAAGCCCGCTCTATCCCTACGGGGCCGGTCTGGCCTATTGACGGACAGGGATGTTCTGTCTCTCATCAAGGCGCCTTCGGGCGCCTTTTCCATTGCCCCCATCGACAATCCCGGTTTGGCGCAAGGGGTTGGCTTGGGCATAATGGCGCCCCGGCAACGGGTGCGGTGGCCAGCGCGGCAGGCACCCGGTCACAGTGCACAGGAGATGAGATGAAATTTATCGGAGCCCACGTCAGTGCGGCGGGCGGGGTGGAAAACACCATCGCCCGGGCCAAAGCCATCGGGGCCAACGCCTTCGCCCTGTTTACCAAGAACCAGCGCCAGTGGCAGGCGGCGCCCCTCTCCGAGGCCAGCATTCGCGCCTTCAAGGCCGCCTGCGAGAAGGAGGGCTTTCGCCCCGAGCAGATCCTGCCCCACGACAGCTACCTCATCAACCTGGGTCATCCCGACCCCGATGCCCTCGCCAAGTCCCGGGATGCGTTCCTGGACGAGATGAAGCGCTGCGAGCAACTGGGGCTGTGCTACCTGAACTTCCACCCGGGCAGCCATCTCAAGCAGATCCCCGAGGCGGTGAGCCTCAAGCTCGTGAGTGAGTCCATCAACTGGGCGCTGGAGCGCAGCGAAGGGGTGACGGCGGTGATCGAGAATACCGCAGGCCAGGGCACCAACCTCGGCTGGTCGTTCGAGCACCTGGCCACCCTCATCGACGGAGTAGAGGACAAGAGTCGGGTCGGCGTCTGCTTTGACACCTGCCACGCCTTCGCCGCCGGTTACGATCTGCGTACCCCCGAGGGGTGCGAGGCGGTGTTTGCCGACTTCGACCGCATCGTGGGGTTCCAGTACCTCAAGGGGATGCATATCAACGGCGCCAAGTGTACCTTCGGTAGTCGGGTCGACCGTCACCACAGCCTGCGGGAGGGCAACCTCGGCGAGGCGGTGTTCCACCACATCATGAACGACGACCGTTTCGACGGCATCCCGCTTATCCTCGAGACCATCGACGAGTCCATCTGGGGCGAGGAGATAAGCTGGCTGCGCAGCCTGGCCGGGAGCCCGCGCCCGGCGTGATGCCGGGGTCCACCATTGGGTAGCAAGGAGAGACGATGCACGACGAGACAAGGGCGCCCCTGCGCTTTGGCATTGCCGGGGCGGGGGCCATCGCCCGGCGTTTTTGCCGCGATGTGAACGGGCACGCCAGGGGAGCCGAGGTGGTGGCCATCGCCGCTCGGGACCAGGGACGGGCGGACGAGTTCGCCCGGGATCTGGGGCTGCCCCACGCCTATGGCAGCTATGAGGCCCTGGCCGCCAGCCCCGAGGTGGAGGCCGTCTATGTGGCGGTCATCCACCCGGAGCACGCGGGCCTGGTGAGGCAGATGCTGCTGGCGGGCAAGCACGTACTGGTGGAAAAACCGGCGGTGACCCGGGTGGCGGATTGGGACGCACTGGTGGCGCTCGCCCACGCACGCGGCCTGCTGCTGCTCGAGGCCATGAAGGTGATGTGCTTTCCCGCCATGCGCGCCCTGTTGCAGCGCCTGCCCCTGCTGCCGCCGCCGCGCGAGCTGCGGGCGGCGTTCGGTTCGACCCAGCCCAGGGTGGGCAAGCTGTTCGATCCGGCGCTGGATGGCGGCGCTGCCTGGGACGTGGGGGTCTATCCCCTCTGGCTCCATGCCGCCCTCTGCCATCGGCTGGGGCTGGGCTGCCCCGCCCCCGAGGTGACGCTGACGCGGGCTCCGGGGGAGGTGGATCTCGCCGCCAGCTTCACGTTCGATGAGCCGTTTCGGGCCGAACTCGGGGCCTCCATCATCGAGGATCTCGAGCGGGAAGCGTCCTTGTCCGGGGAGGGGTGGCGCCTGGTCATCGAGGGCAAGTGGTGGAATCCCCAGCACATTCGCTGGCAAGGGGGGCCTGCTCCCGTCATCTGGCCGGCGGACATCTACCTGCCGGTGGAGGGGGGCGGCATGCAGCACGAGGCGGATCACTTCGCCGATTGCCTGCGTCACCGGCTGCTGGACTCCCCCTGGGTGCCCCAGGCCGTGACCCGGCAGGTGCTCGGCTGGATTGAAGGGGGACTCGCCGGCTGAGGCCGGGGAAGGGCTGAGGGCCGAGGGGAGCATCGGCTGAACGACAAGGGCGCCAATGGCGCCCTTGTCGTATCCGAAGGGCTTCTCACGCCAGGGTCTGGGCGCGGCAGAAGGCCAGGAAGCGGCGCAGGGCGGCGGAGTGGAACTTCTGCTTGTGCCAGACGAGGGAGAGCTGGCGGGGGAAGCGGCGACTCGGGGTGAGGGCAACCAGGCGCCCCTGTGCCAGCCGATCCGCCACCGCGAGGCGGGAGATGAAGGAGATGCCGAGCCCCTTCTCCACCGCCAGCATCACCGCCTCCAGGGTATTGAGCTCTATCCCCGCCTGCCAGCGGGGCAGGTGGGGCTGGAGCTGCTGCTCGAACTGCTCGCGGCTGCCGGATTGCGCCTCGCGCAGCACCCAGGTTTCCCCGGCAAGCCGGCGCAGGGGCAGCTCGAGCTGATCCGCCAGGGGGTGACCGGGGGCGGCGATGATGAGCATCTCGTCCTCCAGCCAGGGTTCGCTCACCAGGTCCGGGTGGTGGTTCTCCCCCTCGATGAGGGCGAGATCCAGTTCGAAGTGGGCGAGGGCATGGCACAGGAGGTGGGTGTTGGCGATGGTGACCCTGGGGGCGGCCCCCAGCTCCTGGGCCCCCTCCGCCAGCAGGGCGGGCAGCAGGTAGTTGCCGATGGTCTGGCTGGCCCCGAGGTGCAGCTGGCCGCTCGGCTCGGCATCGGGGCTGAAGAGCTGCTCTATCTCCTGCATCCGGGTCAGCAGCTCCTCGGCGGCCGGTTGCAGCAGACGCCCCTCGCTGTTGAGCTGAAGCCTCGGGTGCACCCGGTCGAACAGGGGCGTGGCGAGCTGGCGCTCCAGCTCCTGCAGCGACTGGGAGACGGCCCCCTTGCTCAGGCAGAGTTCATTGGCGGCGCCCCCCAGGTTGCCGTGGCGGGCGATGGTGGCAAACACCTTGAGTTGTTGCAGGGTGAGCTTCATATCGTTTGATTTTCCTAAACGCTAAGTTCAATTCATTTAGATATCGTAAACGATAGACCCCCTTTATCCTATGCCCATCGTCATCATCAAGAGGGTATCCGCCATGATCGCAAGAACCCGCCGCTCCCTGGCCGCCGCCCCGACCCCCATGGCCGGTCTGGCACTCGGGATCGCCAGCCTCGGCTGGTGCTGGGAAAATGCCGGTCAGTTCGATGGCCGTCTGCAACTGCTAGGGGCCGCCATCGCCGCCGTGCTGCTCCTCGTCCTGACCTTCAAGTTTCTGATCCACCCGCGCCTGCTGTGGCAGGATCTCGCCCATCCCGTGGTGGGCAGCGTGGTGCCCACCTACGCCATGGGGACCATGGTGGTCTCCAAGGCGGTCGGCCTGCTCGCCCCGACGCTGGGGCAGGGGCTCTGGCTTTTTGCGGTCATCGTCCACCTCGTCTTCCTCGCCACCTTCGTCTGGCACAGGGCCAAAGCGTTTGAAATCCATCACATGGTGCCGAGCTGGTTCGTGCCGCCGGTGGGGATCATCGTGGCTGACGTGGCCTACCCGGGCGGTCCCTTCGCATCCCTGGCCACCGGCCTGCTCTGGTTCGGCATGGCCTGTTACGGCCTGATGCTGCCGCTGATGCTCTATCGCCTCATCTTCAGCCACGAGGTGCCGGATGCCGCCAAGCCCACCATCGCCATCCTGGCCGCCCCGGCGAGCCTGTCGCTGGCCGGCTACCTCACCGTGAGCCAGGATCCCTCCCTGCTGCTGGTGGCGGTGCTGCTCGGGATCGCCGTGCTGATGACCGGCATCATCTACCTGGCCTTCATCAAGCTGCTGCGCCTGCCGTTCTCGCCGGGTTACGCCGCTTTCACCTTCCCCCTGGTGATCGGGGCCACCGCCCTGTTCAAGGTGAGTCACCTGCTGTCGCAGTGGCCACAGGCGGCCCGCTATGCCGAGCAGCTCCATCAGCTGGCCTATCTGGAGCTGGGGGTGGCCACCCTGGTGGTGGGTTACGTGGTCCTGCGTTACCTGATGTTCTTCCTGCCGGCCGTGCAGGATGACCTGCCGGGGCAGCCCGCACGCCGCTAGGCACAAGGTTTTCTTACACCCTCGTCATCGACCTCGCCCGTGCGGGGTCTGCCGTTCGTGATGCAGTGAAACAGAGAGGAATCAAATGAAGCAGATTATTTTTGTCAATCCGTGAAGTGGCTTAAATAGTTGCCCATACAGGCGACATTCAGTTGGCGTAAACTGGTAATACCTGTCACGATGTGCGCCACTTTATCTTCCCACTGTTTTGTCGTGCCCATGTCCTCATCTGATCCCGTGTTTGACGCCCGATTCCAGCCTCGTCTGCTGCACCCCCGTTACTGGTTGAGCTGGCTCGCCCTCGGCGCCATCGGTGTGCTCGCCTTCGTTCCCCCGCGCTGGCGGGATCGCCTGGCCGATGCTCTGACGCCCCTGGTATGCGCCATCTCGAAGAAGCAGATCTACATCGCCAGGACCAACCTCGCCATCTGCTTCAAGGAGAAGAGCGAGGCCGAGCGGGAGGCCATCCTGATGACCTCCATCCGGGTCGGCCTCAAGAGCCTGCTGGGCTTTGGCGAGTTCACCTGGCGCAGCCCCGCCCACGTGATGGGGCGGATCCAGGTCAGCGGCTGGGAACATATCGAGGCGGAGCAGGCCGCTGGCCGACCGGTGATCCTGGTGGTGCCCCACAGCTGGCCCATCGATGCGGCGGGCTACTACTTCGCCCAGCGGGGCCTGCCCATGTGCACCATGATGAAGAGCGCCCGCAACCCGGTGTTCGACTGGCACATCAACGGCGCGCGGGCCCGGCACGGCTGCCGCGTCTATGAGCGCAGCGCCGGCATCAAGCCGGTGATCAAGGCGGTGAAATCCGGTCTGAGCTTCTTCTATTTGCCGGATCAGGATCACGGCCGGGAGGCGAGCCTGTTTGCCCCCTTCTTCAACCACCCCAAGGCGACGTTGCCGGCCCTGCCACGGCTGGTGAAGCTGACCGGTGCCCGGGCCCTGCCGGTGCTGGCCTGCTATGACGAGCAGGCGCACGGCTACCGGCTGGAGGTCGAGGCTCCCTACGCCGACTACCCGAGCGGGGATCTGATGGCGGATACCTGCCGCATGAACGACAGCGTGGAGCGCCAGCTCTGCCGCCACCCGGGCCAGTACATGTGGTTCCTCAAGATCTTCGACACCCGTGAGGATCAGGTGGGGCCGGATGGCCTCTACGAAGAGGGGATCCGGCGCATCCGCCGGGGCCTTGCTCCTCACCCCTGAGCCTTGCGCTCACCCGGTGCAAAAATGTGGCCCCAAGCGGGCCACTTTTTATTTCTAACTTGTCTGATCAGTGACTTGGCGCGGTGGCGCTGTGCAGGGCAGGGTAGAAAAAGGTGTCAGGATCACTAAAATGACGGTCTGTTTTGATGATTCGATGGCGACCATGTCCGCACAAGATCCGGTGTTTGATACCTCTTTTCATCCGCGCCTGCTGCACCCCCGTCTGTGGGGCAGCTGGCTGGCCGTCGCCCTGCTCTCCCTGCTGGCCTGGGTGCCGGCAAGGGCACGGGACAAGCTGGCCGACTACCTGGCCCCCCTGCTGCTGCGCGTCTCCAGGAAGCAGGCCTACATCGCCGACACCAACCTCAAGATCTGCTTCCCCCATCTCGACGAGGCGGGCCGTCAGGCCCTGCTGCTGAAATCCATCCGGGTGGGGCTCAAGACCTTCCTGGGCTTTGGCGAGCTGACCTGGCGCAGCCCCGACTTCCTCAAGGGGCGCGTCAAGGTGAGCGGCTGGGAGCACGTGGAAGCGGAGCGGGCCGCTGGTCGCCCCATGATCTTCGTGGTGCCCCACACCTGGGCGGTGGATATGATTGGCCGCTACTTCCCCCTCCAGGGGATCAAGATGTGCACCATGATGAAAAGCCCCAAGGATGCGGTGTTCGACTGGTACATCAACCGCGAGCGCAGCAAGGGCGGGCGTATCTACGAGCGCAGCGTCGGCATCAAACCCGCCATCAAGGCCCTGCGCAGCGGCGACAGCTTTTTCTATCTGCCGGATCAGGATCACGGCCGGGAGGCGAGCCTCTTCGTGCCCTTCTTCAACCACCCCAAGGCGACCCTGCCGGCCCTGCCCAAACTGGTGAAGCTGACCGGTGCCCGCGCCGTGCCCATTCTGGCCTGCTACGACGAGGGCGAGGGGTGCTACCGGCTGGAGATCGAGGCGCCGTTCGACCCTTATCCCACCGCGGATCTGGTGGCGGACGTCAACCAGATGAACCGCATGGTGGAGCAGCAGCTTGGCCGCTTCCCCGAGCAGTACATGTGGTTTCTCAAGATCTTCGAAACCCAGGAGCACGATCAGGGCGAGGACGGTCTCTACGAGGCGGGGATCCGCCGCATCCGCCAGGGGCTGCCACCGGAACCTTGATCGACACGGCCCCCTTGCGGGCCGTTTCTGACAGGGGTGGCAGGCCACCAGCAAACAGGTGCAAACAAGGTGCAAATAGGGTAAAAGGGCGGTCATGAAAATTCCAAATCGAATCCAACCTCTGGTTGATGACGGCCTGGTGGACGATGTCATCAGCCGGCTGATGAGCGGCAAAGAGGCCGACGTCTATGTGGTGCGCTGCGGCGACGAGATCCGCTGCGCCAAGGTCTACAAAGAGGCGTCAAAGCGCAGCTTCAAGCAGGCCGTGGTCTATCAGGAAGGGCGGCGGGTACGCAGCAGCCGCGATGCCCGCGCCATGGAGAAGGGCTCCAAGTACGGTCGCAAGCAGCACGAAGAGGTGTGGCAGAACACCGAGGTGGATGCCCTGTTCAAGCTGGCGGCGGCCGGGGTGCGGGTGCCCAGGCCCTATGTCTGCCTCGATGGCGTGCTGCTGATGGAGCTCATCACCGACGCCGACGGCAACGTCGCTCCCCGTCTCAACGACGTGGCCCTGACCCGTGAGCAGGCTCTGGCGGATCATGGCAAGGTGATCCGCTACGTGGTGCGCATGCTCTGCGCCGGGCTCATTCACGGGGATCTCTCGGAGTTCAACGTGCTGGTGGACGAAGAGGGGCCCGTCATCATCGACCTGCCCCAGGTGGTGGATGCTGCCGCCAACAACCAGGCCAGGGCCATGCTGGAGCGGGATGTCGACAACATGCGCAACTACTACGGCATGTATGCCCCCGAGCTGCTCAAGACCCGGTATGCCCGGGAGATGTGGTCCTTGTTCGAGGATGGCAAGCTGGGCCCCGAGACCGAGCTCACCGGCCTGTTCGAAGAGAGCCGGGAGGCCATCGATCTGGATGGTGTGCTGCACGAGATAGAGAGTGCCCTGGAGGAGGCCATGGCCCGCCGGGCCAGGTTGCAGGCGGAGCAGGAAGAGGAGTCCTGACGGGCCTTCATCCCAGTCAACAAGAGCGCCATGGGCGCTCTTTTGTTTTGGAACCCTGGCTCAGAGCCCGGTCAGGGGCGGCGCCTTGAGACGGGGCCCCTGGTAACCCGTCACCTCGCCAAAGCGCGGATGACCGCTCTCCCAGTCGGCGGCGGCGGTGCGAATGGCCTCCTTGTCGACGCTCACGAAGTTCCACCAGATCTGCAGCGGTCTGGGCAGGGGCTCGCCGCCGATGAGCAGCAGCCGGGCGCCCGGGCGCAGGGTCAGCGCCACCTCCCGGTTGCCGGGGGGCAGGTAGAGCAGCTGCTCCGGGGCCAGGGCCTCCCCTGCGACGATGGTCTCCCCTGCGAGGGGAAAAAGGCCGTGCTCGAAGGCGAGGTCCAGGGGGAGGGTGATCTCGCCTCCCTCGGGGGCGTGCAGATCCAGCCCCAGAATGGGGGAGAAGTGCAGAGTGGGGGCGCGCCGGCCGCCGTGCTCGCCGATGAGCAGGGTGAGGGTGATCTCCCCTTGCTGCCAGCGGGGGAGCGTCGGGTAGTGATCGAAGCGGGGCGGGGTATGCTGATCCGCCTCGGGCAGGGCTATCCAGAGCTGGGCGGCGTGCAGATCGGGCTGGTTCGGGACCGACTCCTCCGTGTGGGCGATGCCCCGTCCTGCGGTCATCAGGTTCACTTGCCCCGGACGGATCACCTGCTTGCTGCCCAGGCTGTCCCGGTGGAGGATCTCCCCCTCCAGCATCCAGGTGAAGGTCTGCAGGGCGATGTGGGGGTGGGGCCCCACATCCATGCCGGGTGCGCCGGGGGCAAAGCGGGTCGGGCCGATATGATCGAGAAAACACCAGGGCCCGATGGTGCGCCGCTCCTTGACCGGGATGGCGCGAGCCACCGGGATGCCGCCCACATCGGTGAGGCGGGAGGCAATGCGTTGCCACTGTTGTGTCATGGGGTGCTCCTTGTCGAGGAAAAGGTTGGCGCACGCGCGCAGGTGGCTGCGTCTGCCGGGAGTTGGACATGCCGTCTCGCCCGGTGCCGGTGAGTGATGCCGAGGTTACTATGCCCCAATCCGGCGCCGGATGGCAAAGACGGGGCACAGCGCCTGCCCTGAGGGCCCAGCCCGGCAATTGCAGCCGGGTACTGTATGAACGTACAATGGTCCCATCCCACTCATGAGCCCGACCACCTGCATGACCGACATCCAGCCACTCCCTCCCGTGACCCCGCCGCTCGACGGCTTCATCCTGACCCGCCATGGTCGGGATGTGCAGGGGCGTACCGAGATCGTGATGTGGCTCTGGAGCGCACAGGGGCCGGTACGGGTGGTGGTGCCGGGGCAGGAGCCGGTCTTCTTCCTGCCGGAACGGCACCTGGAGGAGGCGGCAGAGCTCTTCAAGGGGGCCGGGGTGAGGGGGCGTTTTCGCCGCCTGCCCATGCACACCTTCGAGGAGAGCCGGGTGGTGGGCTGCTACTTTGCCACCCTGAGCGCCTTTCACCGCGCCATCGAGCTGCTGCTCATCCGCGGATTGGAGCACTTCGAGGCAGATATCCGCCTGCCCGAGCGCTTTCTCATGGAGCGCTTCATCACCGCCGGGATGCGCTTTGACGGCAAGGCGAGGCGAAAGGGGGGCAGGCAGGGTTACTGGGAGGTAAACGAGGCGCGCTGTGCGCCGCAGGCGGTGACGCCGACCCTCTCCTGGGTCTCCCTGGACGTGGAGTGCGCCATGGATGGCACCCTCTTCTCGGTGGGGCTCCATAGCGAAGAGGACGCGCGGGTCATCATGATTGGTGCCCCGGAGCCGGACTCGCAGGATTGGGAGACCCCCGTCGAGTGGGTGGCGGACGAGCCCGCCCTGCTCGCTGCCCTGGAGGGCTGGTTCAGCCTGCACGATCCCGATCTCGTCATCGGCTGGAACGTGGTGAATTTCGACTTTCGCCTGCTGCTGCGCCGCGCCGAACTCCACAAGCGGCGGCTGCGGCTCGGGCGCGGGCGGGAGCTCTGCTTCTGGCGCTCGTCCCGAAACGACCCCCAGAGCGGCAACGTCATCATCCCGGGGCGCATGGTGCTGGACGGCATCGATACCCTCAAGAGCGCCACCTGGCAGTTCCCGAGCTACAGCCTGGATGCGGTGGCGAGCGAGCTGCTCGGGCGGGGCAAGGACATCGAGGACGTGGCCAACCGGGGGGAGAAGATCACCGAGCTGTTCCACTCCGACAAGGAGGCGCTGGCCCGCTACAACCTGGAAGATTGCAGGCTGGTGTGGGAGATCTTCGATTTCTGCCACCTCATCCCCTTCGCCATCGAGCGCGCCTCCCTCACCGGTCTTGAGCTCGACCGGGTGGGCGGGTCGGTGGCGGCGTTCACCAACCTCTATCTGCCACGGCTGCACCGCGGTGGCTATGTGGCGCCCAACCTGCCGGCAGACGGCGGGCTCGCAAGCCCCGGCGGCTATGTGATGGACTCCAAGCCGGGGCTCTATCGCCACGTGCTGGTGCTCGACTTCAAGAGCCTCTATCCCAGCATCATCCGCACCTTCTGCATCGACCCCATGGGGCTGGTGGAGGGGCTCAAACACCCGGATAACGCCATTCCAGGCTTTCGCGGCGCCCTGTTCTCCCGAACCCGCCACTTCCTGCCGGATCTCATCGCCACCCTGTGGGCGGCGCGGGATCGGGCCAAGGCCGCCAGTAACAAGGCCCTCTCCCAGGCCATCAAGATCATCATGAACTCCTTCTACGGGGTGCTGGGGTCGGGGGGTTGCCGCTTCTACGACCCGAGGCTCGCCTCCTCCATCACCTTGCGAGGCCACGGCATCATGCAGCAGACCCGGGAGTGGATAGAGGCAGAAGGGTTCGAGGTGATCTATGGGGACACCGATTCCACCTTCGTGCACCTGGGGAGCGATATCCGTCTCGAACAGGCGGACGAGATTGGCCAGCGACTGGCGAAGATGATCAACGACAACTGGGCCGCGCTGATCAGGCGGGAGTTCGACCTGCCGAGCCATCTGGAGATCCAGTACGAGACCCACTACCGCCGATTCCTGATGCCCACCATTCGCGGGCTGGAGAAGGGAAGCAAGAAACGCTATGCGGGACTGGTGGGCGAAGGGGAAGGGGAGCACCTGGTGTTCAAGGGGCTGGAGACGGTGCGCACCGACTGGACACCCCTTGCCAAGGCATTCCAGACCCGGCTCTACGAAATGGTGTTCCACGACCAGGACCCCAGCAGCTATGTGCGCACCATGGTGGACGAGACCCGGGCCGGCCGTCACGACGATCTGCTCATCTACCGCAAGCGGCTGCGCCAGAAACTCGAGGAGTATCAGAAGAACGTGCCACCCCATGTGCGGGCGGCGCGCCTGGCGGACGAGGAGAATCTGCGCCGCGGCCTGCCCCAGCGCTATCAGCACAGGGGCACCATCGCCTACCTGATGACCCTGAACGGCCCCGAGCCTTTGGAGTACCGGCGCAGCGCCGTCGACTACGAGCACTACATCGACAAGCAGCTCAGGCCCATCGCCGACGCCATCCTTCCCTTTGTGGGGGAGTCGTTCGAGCGGATCTGCGGCCAGCAGCTCGATCTCTTCTGACGAAGCGAGGTAAACGCGGCCGCCATGGCACGACAATGGCGGCCCGCGTGCCAGAGGGGAAGGAGGCAGATGACGGGGGAGAGAGGGTGCCAGAGCAGGGCAATGCAAAAAGCCCGCTATCAAGCGGGCTTTTCAAATCTGGTGCGTCCTAGTGGATTCGAACCACCGACCCCCACCATGTCAAGGTGATGCTCTAACCAGCTGAGCTAAGGACGCAGGGTGCGCAAAGCGACTTTGTGTGTCATTGCAGGGGAGTGGTGGGTTTAATTGGATTCGAACCAACGACCCCTACCATGTCAAGGTAGTGCTCTAACCAACTGAGCTATAAACCCACATCAAATTCATATCTGCAATTTATTCAAACTGTTATGGTGCGTCCTAGTGGATTCGAACCACCGACCCCCACCATGTCAAGGTGATGCTCTAACCAGCTGAGCTAAGGACGCATAACAGGGTTTCGTGATGGTGCGTCCTAGTGGATTCGAACCACCGACCCCCACCATGTCAAGGTGGTGCTCTAACCAGCTGAGCTAAGGACGCATCACGAAAAGTGGTGGGTTTAATTGGATTCGAACCAACGACCCCTACCATGTCAAGGTAGTGCTCTAACCAACTGAGCTATAAACCCACTTCATAAACCGGGCTGAAGACCCGTTTTATCCCGCCAGCACTGCTGGCGTGGTCGGCATACTACCCATGGCCCCCAAAGCTGTCAACAAGGGACATGCACAAAGGAGACTGTTTGCCCAGTTCTTGTGCAGCCTGTTGATTTTACAGGCGAGCCGTCCCAAAAGTGCGGCTCCCCGTGCCCCTAGCCGCGCCCTATTGCGCCCGGGAGAGGGCTGTGCAGGCCGCGGGGCTGGCGAAGCGGCCGTAGATGACGCGCAGCCGCGCGCCCAGCATCAGGGCGGCGGAGGTGAGACCGACGATGAAGCCTATCCAGAAGCCCTGCGGGCCCATGCGCGGTACCACCCAGTCGGTCAGCCCCAGGATCATGCCGGTGGGCAGACCCAGCCCCCAATAGGCGACGATGGTGACGTAGAAGATGGCCTGGGTATCCTTGTAACCGCGCAGGGCCGCCGCGGCCACCACCTGTACCGAATCGGAGATCTGGTAGATGGCGGCGAAGAAGAGCAGGGTGGCGGCAAGGCCGATCACCTGCAGGTCGTCGGTGTAGATCCCCGCGATGGGGTCGCGCAGCAGCACGGTGAGGGCGGCGGTCGCGGCGGCGACGCCCATGCCCAGTATCAGGCCGGTGCGGGCGGCGACCCTGGCCTGATCCGGTTGACCTTCCCCTATGTTGTGACCGACCCGGATGGTCACGCCGACACCGATGGAGAGGGGCAGCATGAAGACCAGGCTGGAGAAGTTGAGCGCAATCTGGTGACTCGCCACCGTCTCCGCGCCGAAGGGGGCCAGCATCAGGGCGACCACGGTAAACAGGGTCACCTCGCAGAAGATGGCCATGGCGATGGGGAACCCCAGGCGGAACAGGCGCCAGATCCGGCTGCCGTTGGGGCGTGCCAGCTGGGCGAACAGGTTGATGCGCTTGAAGTGGGCAGAGCACTTCACATAGACGATCATCGCCAGCAGCATGGCCCAGAGCACGATGGCAGTGGCCACGCCGCAGCCGACGCCGCCGAGTTTCGGCATGCCGAAGTGGCCGTGAATGAAGATGTAGTTGGCGGGGATGTTGACCGCGAGCCCCACGAAACCGATCACCATGGTCGGCATGGTGTGGGAGAGCCCCTCACTGAAGTTGCGCAGCACCTGGAACATCACGAAGGCGGGCAGGCCCCACAGGATGGCGTGCAGGTAGCCGGCAGTCTTGGCCGCCATGACGGGATCCACGTCCATGAATTGCAGTGCCAGGGGGCTGAAGTAGAGTGCCACCATGGCGATGGGCGTGACGATGAGGGCGAGCCAGAAGCCCTGGTGCACGGCGGGGCGCACCTCGTCCTGCTTGCGGGCGCCGTTGAGCTGGGAAACGATGGGGGTGAGGGCCATGATGATGCCCTGCACCAGCAAGATGATCGGCAGCCAGAAGCTGGACGCCACCGACACGGCGGCAAGATCCACGGCGCTCACCTGTCCCGCCATCACGGTATCGACGAAGTTCATGGCGATCTGGGCCACCTGGGCGACCAGAATGGGGCTGGCTAGACGAACGAGCTGCTTCGCCTCGGACCATTAACGTTGCACTGACACCTCCGAGTGGATCAGATAAAAGAGAAAGAGCGGGCAAGAGAGATGGGCTTTTGCCTCCTCGTCCTGAGGAGACAAAATGCGGGGGTGTCATTCTAGCCTGAAAAACCGCCAACGGGGAAGGTCGGCGGCAGATTTGTAGCCGGGATCAGGCGTCTTCGTGATCGCTGATCAGCAGGTTGGCCGCGGCATAGGCCGCCTGCTCGCGCAGATCCGCCGGTACCCGCTCGTCGGAGGCCACGGCGTTGAGCGCCCGTATGCTGGCGGCGATGGCCTGGGGCACATAACCCTGCTCACCGGAGCCAATCTGGTTGTAGGCGATGCGAATGGCTTCACAGCATTGATATACCTGCATTTTTGTTTCCTCGTTCAGTCTGGATTGATTGGGGTCACTATAGCGATCGCGCTTCTCCTTGTCAGCCGGCACCCTTGTCTTGCAAGGTGGCCGGGGGTAACCTGCCGACAATTTTCACAGCCTGGAGAGACTCATGTTCACCGGCATCGTACAAGGGACCGCCGAACTGGTGGCCATCGATTCACTGCCCAATTTTCGCACCCACGTGATCCGCATGCCGAGCCCGGCCTGGGGCGAGGGGCTGGCCCTGGGGGCCTCGGTAGCCCACAACGGCTGCTGCCTGACCGTCACCCGGGTGGAGGGGGATCTGGTCAGCTTCGATCTGATGCAGGAGACTCTGCGCCTCACCAACCTTGGGCAACTGGTGGTGGGTGACAAGGTCAACGTGGAGCGGGCCGCCCGCTTTGGGGACGAGATTGGCGGTCACGCCATGTCCGGCCACATCATGGGGACGGCCGAGGTGACCTCGGTCATCGACACCCCCAACAACCGCCAGGTGTGGTATCGCCTCGATCCTGCGCTCATGAAGTACGTGCTGACCAAGGGCTACATCGGCATCGACGGCATCAGCCTCACCGTGGGCGAGGTGCGCGCCAGCGAGTTCTGCGTCAACCTGATCCCCGAGACCCTGGCCCGGACCAACCTGGGCTGGGTCAAGGCCGGCTGGCGGACCAACATCGAGATAGACCCCCAGACCCAGGCCATCGTCGACACGGTGGAGCGGGTGCTGGCGGCGCGCCAGTAACCATCTGAGCGCTGCCCCCAGGGTACGAAGAGGAGGGCGGCATCACGGGAAAGGCGCCCTCTTGTGGAAGAGGCGCCGCCCCAGAGCCTTGGAGACTTCTTTATGTTTGTCGTGACATTGACCTATGTGAAACCGCTGGCGGAGATCGATGCCCTGATCCCGGCCCACATTGCGTGGCTGGAGCGGCAGTATGCCGCAGGCCATTTTCTGGCGTCCGGGCGTCGGGTACCCCGAGTCGGGGGCGTCATACTGGCGCAGGGAGTGAGCCGAGACGCCCTGGAGGCGATGCTGGCAGAGGATCCCTTCAAGCAGACAGAGGCGGCCGATTATCAGGTGGTGGAGTTTGTTCCGACCATGACGTCGGCGAAGGCGGCGTGCTTGAGGGAGGCGTGACCCAGCCTGACGATGGCACCAGAACAAACGGGACCCACAGGGTCCCGTTTGTTTTTGTCTGTGTCTGGACAGGGGGATTCAGAACAGCTGCTCGTCGTCGGCATCCACGAAGAGTTGCAGGCAGTCGCGGGCTTCATCCCGGTGCAGCCGCAGATGGATGGGGTTGCAGCAGGCCATGCAATCATCGTAGAACTCCTGATCCCCCTGGCTGGCATCCAGCTCGACCCGGGTGTGGTGGCCGCAGTGGGGGCAGACGATACGCTTGCTGGTGTATTCGATCATGGTGACCTCCTCGGGCCCGTGGGCCGTCTCTGTGCTCCTGCTGATTCTAGTCGCCACAAGGCGGCGCAACCGCGAGCAAGCGCACGTTTATGAGCGGGCTCAAGGGAGGCAGGAGGTCAGTCCGTGTTGCCTACTTGACCCAGTCGGCCAGCATCTCTGCGTTCAGCTCGGCAAGAGAGCGCAGCTCGTGGTTGGCGATGGCCAGACGGGGATCGCCGACCAGCGCCGGGTCCGGCACGATCAGCGCCGTCATGGAGGCTGCCTTGGCCGCCAGCAGGCCGGTGAAGCTGTCCTCGATGGCGAGACAGTGCACAGGCTCGACGCCGAGCTTCTCGGCGGCGTGGATATAGACATCCGGGTGGGGTTTGCCAAAGCGCTCCACCTCGGCGGAGTGGACCGCCATGAAACGGTCCTGGATGCCGAGTTTGCCGAGCACCGCCTCGACCATGGCAAACGGGGAGGAGGTGGCGAGCCCGATCTTGAGCCCTTGGGCCTCGATGAGGTCGAGCGCTTCCAGCACCCCGGCCTTGGGTTGTCCCTCTTGCAGGATGAGCGCGATCACCTGATCCAGAATGCGCTGTACCACCTCTTCCTGGCTGGGGCTGCTCCAGGGGCGGATCCGGTACCAGTGGGCCACCAGCTGATCGATGCGCACCCCTATGGTGGAGTTGCAGTCCTCCTCGGTGTGGAAGTGGCCCAGTTCGGCGAAGACGGCCATCTGTGCCCGTTGCCAGAAGGGTTCCGAGTCGATCAGAACACCATCCATATCGAAGATCACGGCAGTTAACATCTTGTACTCCTGACATAGGTGAAGGGGGGATTATAAGCCCGGTGCTTCAATGGGAAAGGGGCAGTCACCTGCCCCTTGCGCCGGATCACGCAGATAAACGTTTGTTTTTGCGTGGTAAAGCGGATTGCCTAGAAGTGTACTTCTACCCGGGCTGCCACCGTCTTGGCCTGCTCCACGGCTTCCTGGCAATTCTGCCCACGGGCGAGCGCCACCCCGAGGCGACGACGACCGGCGATCTCCGGCTTGCCAAAGAGACGCAGCTGGGCACCCGGCACCAGGGCCAGTGCCTCGCCAATCCCTTGATAGCGGATATCCTGGCTGTGGCCTTCTCGCAGCACCACGGCAGAGGCGCTCGGGCCGTACTGGGTGATGGTGCCGACGGGCAGCCCCAGGATGGCGCGCACGTGCAGGGCGAACTCGGAGAGATCCTGGGAGATCAGGGTCACCATGCCGGTGTCGTGGGGGCGGGGGGAGACTTCGCTGAACCACACCTCGTCACCCCTGATGAAGAGCTCGACCCCGAACAGACCGTAGCCGCCAAGGGCTTCAACCACCTTGGCCGCCACCTCCTTGGAGCGGGCCAGGGCCAGCTCGCTCATGGCCTGGGGCTGCCAGGATTCGCGGTAGTCACCATCCTCCTGACGATGGCCGATAGGCTCGCAGAAGTGGATGCCATCGACCGCGCGCACCGTGAGCAGGGTGATCTCGTACTCGAAAGGAACGAAGCCTTCGACAATCACCTTGCCACGACCGGCACGGCCCCCCTCCTGGGCATAGGTCCAGCTTTCATCCAGCCTGGCGAGATCGCGCAGCAGGCTCTGCCCCTTGCCGGAGGAGCTCATCACCGGTTTGACCACGCAGGGGAGGCCGATGGCCTCGACGGCGGCCACAAACTCCTCCTTGCTCTGGGCAAAGCGGTAGGCAGAGGTGGGCAGCCCCAGGGTTTCGGCGGCGAGGCGACGGATCCCCTCCCGGTTCATGGTGAGCTGGGTGGCGCGGGCATTGGGCACCACCTTGACCCCTTCCTGCTCGAGGGCGGCCAGGGTGTCGGTGGCGATGGCTTCAATCTCGGGGATGATGAGGTCGGGCTTGACCTCGGCCACCAGGGCGCGCAGGGCGGCACCATCCAGCATGTCCAGCACACGGGCCTGGTGGGCCACCTGCATGGCGGGGGCGTTGGCATAGCGGTCGGCGGCGATCACCTCGATACCGAGCCGCTGCAGCTCGATGGCGACCTCCTTGCCGAGTTCGCCTGATCCCAGCAGCAGGGCGCGGGTCGCAGTGGGGCGGGTGGCGGTTCCAAACATCTGATCTCTCCTGAGGTCGGTGGTCAGCAGGGCTGATCCGGGTGAGCAAAAAAAGAGGCACGCATGGCGTACCTCAGGAAGTGGGTGGGTGGGCGCGCTGCTCCAGATGGGTGAGCAGGGTGATGGCGCCGATGATGATGGCCGCCCCCAGCCACAAGCGACCGGGGGGCGCCCAGCCAAATACCAGCCAGCCGGCCAGCACGTTCATGGGCAGCTTGGCAAAATCAAAAGGTTGCACGAAGGAGGCCTCCGCCACGCTGTAGGCGCGGGCGATGGACATCTGGGCCAGTGCCGACAGTACGCCCGAGGCGGCCACCAGCAGCCACTGGGTTTCGCTCGGCCACTGCCATTCAGGGATCGCCAGCATGGCGTTGAACGGGGTGCTGAAGACGAGCAGGTAGACGACGATGGTGTGGGACGACTCGCTGGCCGCCTGATAGCGCACCAGCAAGGAGTAGCCTGCCCAGAAGAGGGCGGCCGCCACCGGCAGCAGGGAGGCCAGGGTGAAGTCGTCGGTCCAGGGGGCCAGGATCAGCATGGCGCCGACAAAGCCGGCCAGGGTGGCCAGGATGCGGGCCCGGCTCACCTGCTCTTTGAGAAAGAGGGCTGATCCCAGGGTGGCAAACAGGGGGGAGGTCATCAAGAGCGCGATCCCCTGCCAGATGGGGACGGGGACCGCCAGGGCCCAGAGCCAAAACTGGATGCCGGTCACCGCAAGGGCGACCCGCAGCAGGTGCAGGCGCAGCTGGTTCGTCATCAGGGACTGGCGCAGACCGTGGCGCACCAGCCAGGGCAGCAGGCAGACCAGGGCGATCAGATATTGGTGAAAGGCGACCTGGGTCGAGGGGAGGCCGAGCTTGAAGCTGACATACTGGCTCAGGCTGTTGACGGCGGCGAAGCAGAGGCCTGCCACCATCATCCAGACGGCGCCGGCAAAGGGGGAGTGCCTGCGGGAGGAGGTCATGAGATCCGGATCACGTACAAAAATTGCGGCGGATCATAACGGCAATCGTTTGTCATGCCAAGGGTGCGGAGTTTGATGAGCCCCTCTCCGCCGAGGAAATGCACAGACATCAAATTTTTTGAATGACTTGAGCATCTATTTTCGCTATCAGGCTTTAATGCCAGTCTTTATAGTGACCTCCATCGACAGCCTGGCTGTTCAATTGACAATCAAATGGAGTTTCACCATGGCCAATATCCTCGTTCTGAAGTCCAGCATCCTGGGCCTGTATTCCCAATCCAACGCCCTGATCGACGGCTACCTGGCCGAGCGCCAGGGTGACACCATCCAGGTACGCGATCTGGCGACCCTGAACCTGCCGGTGCTGGACGGCGAGCTGGCCATGGGCCTGCGTGGTGGCGAGAACCTGAACGAGCGTCAGCAAGCGGTGCTGGCCCAGTCCGACGAGCTGGTCGCCGAGCTCAAGGCGAGCGATCTGGTGATCATCGCGGCCCCCATGTACAACTTCAACATCCCGACCCAGCTGAAAAACTGGATCGATCTGGTGGCCCGTGCCGGCGTGACCTTCCGTTACACCGAGACCGGTCCGGTCGGCCTGGTGGAGAACACCCGCGCCCTGGTGGTCAGCCCCCGTGGCGGCATGCACGTGGGCAATGCCACCGACCTGGTGACCCCCTACATGCGTACCGTGCTGGGCTTCATCGGCATCACCGAAGTGGACTTCATCTATGCCGAAGGCATGGGCATGGGGCCGGAGGCGCAAGCCAAGGGGATCGAGCAGGCCAAGGAGCAGCTGGAAACCCTGGCTTACTGATGCGACTCGGGGCCTCCCCAGTATCCTGAAACAACAACGCAGCCCTCGGGCTGCGTTGTTGTTTTTGGGCAGTCATCGCGCTCTGGCGTCGTTATTCGCGCAGGAAGTGGCGGCAGCCGCTGCCGACCATCAGAAAGACCGCCACGAGGGAGGCCAGCAGCAGGGTGGTGAGCCACTGCTCGGCGCTGTTGGGGACCTGGGAGAGGAAGAGGCTGATCACCAGCAATGTGCAGAGGGTGATCAGGCTGGTTGGTCGAATGAGGCGCATCATGGGTCATCCTTGGCTGCGGGTGGTGAACAAGAGGCTAACCGCGGTCTGTGACAACAAGATGTATCCATACCTCTTGCGAACATCAACGGACCGGGTAGCCACCACCTTAGCAGCTTTTGCCGACGGAGCCAGCGGCATGGGTCGGGTTGTGATCCGGATCCCTATCTGAACTGCTTCTGATCTTCCTGATAGTGAAAATCGCCACTGGCCAGCCTGGCAACCAGGGCCTCTTGATCGAGATCCTGCGCCCGGCAGAGATCATCGAGATCCTCGTAGTGATCACGCAACTGCATGTTGACCAGGCTCAGCAGCATGTTGACATCCATGGTGGCAAAGTTGTTCAGCTTCATGAGGGTTGCTCGTTGTCCAGCAGGTGAAGTTGTTCGATGGCATCGCTGACGCTCTGCAGGTGCAGGCGAATGCTCTGGCGCGCCTCGGCCGGCAGATAGTCGGTGAGAGTGTGCTGCCAGCTTCCCGCCTCCGTCTTGAGCTGCTGGAACAAGGTGAGCCCCGCCGGGGTGAAGGAGACCAGGCTGATGCGCTTGTCCTGCACGCTGTTCTCGGTGAACAGGATGCCTTTCTCCACCAGACGATGGATCTCGCGGGAGATCCGTACCTTGTCCATGCCGCTCGCCTCCACCAGCTCCTTCTGGCTGATGGGGTAGTGGGGGCCGAGCACCATCATCAGGCGCCACTGGGGCACGGTGAGTTGGTACCGCTGCTGATAAAACTGTTCAAAGGTATCGCGCACCATCTCAGCGGCGTGAACCAGCTGATAAGGAGGGTAGTGCGCGAGCAGCTCAATGATCTTCGACATATGACATCCTGCTGTGGCGGCTGCATCGGGTGCAGTTTCTCTTGATACTTTGGCCTTGATGATACGTAACACAGGGGCATTTGTCTGACCAGTCACCAGAAAAATGTGCGTTTGCGCACGTGTTCTGTCATCGAATCGGCAATTGGGGTCTCAACTGGCCTGCTTGCCCGCACTCTTTCGCAGCCATATCAAGGCGTTGTGGGTCAGCCAGGCCTCGCGACTCTGCAAGGCGTAGAGCGCCGCCTCGTCACGGCTGCCTCCCTGCCAGCGGCGAGGCTCCTGCTTGGGCAAGCGGCGCTGGCCCAGCAAAGTGGCGGGCACATGGGGATTGACCCCCATTGCCGCCGCCAGATGAGGGCGCGCCGCCGTTTCCCCTTCGCAGACAAAGCTCATCAAGGCCTTGTTGTAGAGCAGCCAGCAGGAGGCTTCATCAAAGCGCACCAGCAGTTGTTGCAGGGCATCCCACTCCCCTTGCCAGGCATAGAGGGTGGAGAGGGGGTGGCGGCAAGCGGGCTCGTCGGCGCGGCAGAGGGCGAGCAGGGACAGGTACTCATCCCGTGCCTGCCCAAGCTGCCCAAGTCGCAGCAGGCAATCGGCTCGACCGGCCCTGGCCGCGATCAGAGGGCGTGCCTCGGGGACCTGCCAGCCATGGCCCGCGTGGGCTTGCCAGAATGCCTCATCGAACAGGAGGTTGGCATCGGCAATGATGCGCTCGAACCAGCCAAGGCGAGCGAGGGGATCGCGGCTCTCTGCCGCCAGCTCGAACCACTGCTGCCACTGGCGAGTCTGCTCGTTGTCCAGGGATGGGCTCTCTTCAGGCTCGGCCTCGTAGTGATCCTGGCCGAGCAGGAGGTTGAGGGCCGTCTTCATCTGCTGGCGTTGACGCTTGCAAAAATCGAGGAAGGGGAGCTCGCTGGCCGCAGCCTGGTGCAGCATCATGGCCATGGGCTTGTCGCGAAACAGGCAGAGCTCGGCCACCAGGCTGAAGCGATGGCGGGTCGCCGGATCGTTCAGGTCGGTCGGCGCCGGCCAGCAGGCCACCCCCTGACTGAAGCCATAGCTCCATTGGCCCAGAGGATGGCGCTGGTCAAACACCTGCTCCGGGTTGTCGGTGGAGAGGCGACACTGGCTCGGCAGGGCCAGCTGCGCGTCGTCGGCCTGGGCTTCCAGCTCGGCGATCAGGTGATGCAGCGCCTCGGCACTCTTCTCGTCCAGCGCTGCATCATGAGGCAGCAGGCCGGCCAGCGGATCTTGCCAGTCGGGGGCTACGGGCCCCGTCAGACGGGCGCACAGGAAGCCGTGCAGGGCGGGGTAACTCATCTCCTGCTGGCTGTGGGTCTGGATCCATTGATTGAGATGACGGGTTCGAGTGGCTGGGTTCATCGGCGCTTCCTCTGGATTTGACGGCCGCGAAGTCTACCTAAAAGTGGGGTTATTTGCAGCAAAGGGGGAACTGAATGCTGCTAATATCGTCAATCTGGCCGCCCGGGAGCGGGAAAAGAGGTCAGACACAGGGGGGAGGGGCTAGGTCCTGCTGCCGCTCTGGGGTAACATGCGCGCCTGCATGACATAAATCGGCCCCGTCCTCTCTCATCCGACGGCGGCGATGCACCTCTATATGACGGGTCTTCCATGAGATGGGCCCATCCGGATATTGAAAGAAGAGATCACCATGTTACAGATTGGCAAGATGAACACCCTGACCGTCGTCGAGATCGAGGAGCGCGGCGCCTGGCTGGCGGCGGGGGAATACGGCGAGCTGCTGCTGCCCAGGCGCCAGTTGCCGGAAGGCGTCGCCGAGGAGAGCGAGGTGTCCGTCTTCCTCTATCTGGATGCGGATTGCGAGCCGGTGATCACCACCGACAAGCCCTTCGCCATGGTGGGGGACATCGTCGGTCTCAAGGTGGTCAACGCCAACAAGATTGGTGCCTTCCTCGACTGGGGCATGAAAAAGGATCTCTTCGTACCAAGCCGCGAGCAGAACAAGCCGATGCAGGTGGGCCATGTCTATCTGGTGCATCTGATGCTGGACAACGAAGGGCGCATGGTCGGCACCAGCCGTCTGGAGCGCTTCCTGCGCATCGACCCTCCTTTCAAGAGCGGTGACGAGGTGACGGTGCTGCCGGGGGAGCACACCCCCCTTGGCATCAAGGCCGTGGTCAATGGCCAGTACGCCGGCATGCTGTTCAAGAACGAGGTGTTCGGCCGCGTGATGACGGGCCGACCGCTGACCGCCTGGGTCAAGCAGGTGCGCGAAGATGGCAAGCTGGACCTGACCCTGCAAAAGCCGGGGCTGGCCCGGATGGATGACGCCGGCGCACGCATTCTGCTGCGCCTGCAAAAGCAGGGGGGCAGCCTTGCGGTGGGAGACAAGAGCGATCCTGACGTCATCTACAAGATGTTCAGCATGAGCAAGGGCACCTTCAAGAAAGCGATCGGCGGCCTCTACAAGCAGGGCAAGATCGTCATCGAGGAGCACAGCATCCGCCTCGTGGGCTCCGACACGCCGGCAGGGGACGAATAAGGTGCCGAGTCCCTGCATCGGTGACTGCCGGGCCAAGGAGGGGCTCTGCCTCGGTTGTGGCCGCACCCTGACCGAGATAGGCCAGTGGTCCGTCATGGACAGCGAGGCCCAGCTGGCCCGCATGGCCGAGCTCGATGGCTCGAAGAGCACCCATGCCTGCCCGGGCTGCGGCGAGCCGGCGTTCTGCGCCGTGTCGGCGGGGGAACCCATCGAGCGCTGCTGGTGCAGCCAGCTTCCCGCGTTGCCCATGAGCGATGCCAGCGCCTGCTGGTGTCGCCGCTGTCTGGCCAAGGCCATCGCGGCACGCCCCTGACTCGGGCTGCGCAAAAAACGAAAAAGGCGCCTGGGGCGCCTTTTCTTATGCCTGTTGCTGGCGGTGCCAGCGGATATGCACGTCGTGCTCGCTCTGATCCCGGGGGAGCAGGAAGGTGGCGTAGATCACCTCGAACTCGTCCTGGTGATCCAGCAAGCCGACCCAGACCTCGGCCCAACGTGCCATGTCCACCGGCTCGCCGAGTTCGGTCGACCAGTCGGCATTGGGCAGGGTTGCCTCCACCGCGCCACGTTGCTCGAACTCGAGGGTGATGTCGACGATTTGTTCGGGGGCCAGCATGTCGGCGGCCTGCTCCAGAAACTGATCATAGGCCCACTCGACCAGCTGATCCGGGCTACGTTGTTCCATGAAATCACTCCAGATACGTCCAGGTTCGCCACTTTAGCAAGTATTGGGATGGGCAGCCAGCCCGGGGGCGGTGACGCCGTGCTGTCAAATGGCGGGATCAGGGGATAAGGTTAACAGAGCCGCCAGCAGGGGCGGCGTGACGGGGCGGCCTGGCAAGATGAAGCGACGACAGTACAGAAGGCAGATCAAGCGGCGGCGCGAAACCTGGTGGTGGCACTATCTGCCCCTTCATCGGGAAACCGTCGGCGGCCATCTGGGGCCCGCCTCTGATCCGCAGGATGGCGTTACTCTGTACCGTGGACCCGGTTCAGGGTGACTTGCCCGAGTTGACCCATCTGACGACGGATCCAGGCCGAGCGCTGCTGCACATAGGGTGAGGGGGGCTTGACCCGATAACGCCAGGGATTGGGCAGGGCGGCGGCGAGCAGGGAGGCCTCGTAGCGGGTGAGGCGTATCGCCGGTTTGCCGAAGTAGTGCCTGGCGGCCGCCTCGGCGCCATAGATGCCGGGTCCGAACTCCACGATGTTGAGATACACCTCGAGAATGCGGGACTTGTCCCAGCCCAGCTCCATCAACAGGGTGAACCAGGCCTCTATCCCCTTGCGCAGGAAGCTGCGATCGCTCCACATGAAGAGGTTCTTGGCGGTCTGCTGGCTGAGGGTGCTGGCACCGCGCACCCGCCCGCTTTGCTGGTTGTGCCTGAGGGCCGAGCTGATGGCGTCCATGTCAAAACCGTGATGTTCGGCAAAGCGCTGATCCTCGGCGGCGATCACCGCCAGTTGCAGCTCCCGGGAAATCTGCTCAAGCGGCACCCAGTCGTGCTTCACCTCGGCCACCTTGGCAGGGGGAAACAGGGCGCGTTCGAGGCGCCAGGTCCACATGGGAGGGTCGATGAAGCGCAGCAGCGCGACCGAGACGATGGTGCTCGCAAAGGCGGCCAGCAGCAGCTTGCCGAGCCAGCCCAGCAGTCGCCGTCTGCGCGAAGGCCTCACGGGCTCGGGCCCGCCGTCCCAGTCATAGTGGCCAGGATCATCGGGATCCGGAATTATTGGGGCAGCCATTCGATGTGGCAGAACTTCTCGTCGACGCGGCGGGAGAGCAGCATGCGGGCAAACAGGTGCTCGTACTCTTCTTGTTCGTTGCCAAGGCCGACCCAGATCTCGGCATAGTCGGCGTCGCTCACCTCAAATCCCACGTCGGCCGCCCAGTCGTCGGCGGGATCGGTCTCCGCCAGCAGGCCGCGGTCGTTGAACTCCTGATTGAAGCGGACGATCTCCTGCTCGGGCAGGTTGTCGGAGGCCAGCTCCATGAAGAGTTCGAGGGCGGTGTCGAGAAGTTCCTCGACGCTGTGCATTTCGTCATTCAAAGACATAAAAGCCGTGTTCCAGATAAGGGGGGAGGGAAAGTCCGTCGGCAGCGCCTCGGGGTGCGCGGTATTCTAGCTGGCCCTGATGCCCTTGGCGAGATGCCGGGACGCCAGGCATTAAAAAACCGGATCCTGGGAAAGGATCCGGTCTTCATTGGGGGAAGGGGTCGCGCATGGTGCGTCAGCTCATCCCTTCTTCTGGTCGTCGGCGAAGGTGATGTTGAGCTCCAGCACCGACAATTCGTCACTCTTCTGATCAAGCTGGACGGTGATCTTGTCCGGGTCGATCTGCACGTATTTGCGGATCACGTCGAGGATGTCCTGCTTGAGCTGGGGCAGGTAATCCGGCCCCCCTCTGGATGAACGCTCGTGAGCCACGATGATCTGCAACCGCTCTTTGGCCAGTTGTGCGGTGTTCTGTTTCTTGTTGGAACGAAAATAATCCAATAATGACATGCTTAACTCCCGAACAGTCGGCTAAAGAAGCCTTTCTTCTCTTCTTCCAGAAAACGGAAATCCTTGGTGTCACCCAAGAGGCGGGCGACGGCGTCCTCGTAGGCCTGACCGGCATCGGACTCCTTGTCCAGAATGACCGGCTCGCCGGAGTTGGAGGCGCGCAGCACCGCCTGGGACTCCGGGATCACCCCGAGCAGTTTGATGGCCAGGATCTCCTGTACGTCCTGCACGCTCAGCATGTCGCCGCGGTTGACGCGGGTCGGGCAGTAGCGGGTCAGCAGCAGGTGCTCCTTGATGGGATCCTCACCGCGCTCGGCACGGCGGGACTTGGAGGCCAGGATACCGAGGATGCGATCCGAGTCACGCACGGAAGAGACTTCCGGGTTGGTGGTGACGATGGCCTCGTCGGCGAAATAGAGCGCCATCAGGGCGCCGGATTCGATACCAGCGGGGGAGTCGCAGACGATGTAGTCAAACTGCATCTCCGCCAGCTGATCCAGGATCTTCTCCACCCCTTCACGGGTCAGGGCATCCTTGTCCCGGGTCTGGGAGGCGGGCAGGATGAACAGGTTTTCGCAACGCTTGTCCTTGATGAGGGCCTGGTTGAGGTTGGCTTCCCCGTTGATGACGTTGACGAAGTCATAGACCACGCGCCGCTCGCAACCCATGATGAGGTCCAGGTTTCTCAGACCAATGTCAAAATCGATGACCACGGTCTTGTGGCCACGCTGGGCCAGACCGGTGCTCAGTGCCGCGCTGGTTGTCGTCTTGCCAACGCCACCCTTGCCCGATGTAACGACTATGATTCGCGCCATTCTCGCTTCCTTGTAACTCTATTTGATTCGGTCTATACGAAGTTGTTCATTGTCGAGCCGGATATGGACCGGCTCTTGTATCACGCCTGCAGGCAATGCATCGCTGAGCTGGAAGGTGCCCGCGATGGAGAGCAGCTCGGCCTGCAATTGCTGGCAATAAATGCGGGCCTTGGGATTGCCCTTGGCCCCTGCGATGGCTCGGCCACGCAGGGCACCATAAACATGGATGCTGTCATCGGCGATGACTTCGGCGCCAGGGCTCACCGAGCCCAGCACCACCAGCGAGGTGCCGGCTGCATAGATCTGCTGACCGGAGCGCACCGGGCCCACGTGGACCTTGCTTGCCTCCACGGGCGTTGGCACCGGGGGAACCGGTGCGGCCTCCACTGGCTTGGACTCAGGTACTGGCGGCGTCGGCTCAGGTTCTGCCTTGCGGCTCTTGCCTGACACCATGACGGCGAGGCCTGCCGCCTTGGCGGCCGTCTTCATCGCCTCGTCCCGCGCCCCCGTGATCCCGACCAGCACGAAGTCTTCCGACTCGACCAGCTCCCTGAGCTGTTCGAAATCGGGGATCGCCTCGAGGCGTTCCACATTGAGGACGAGGGGGGCACAATTAAAAAACTGGGGGGCCTGCGCGACCTTGGCCTCCAGCAGTTGTCGGATCCGGGCCGGATTGCCATCGCTGAGATGCAACACAGAAATAGTGAAGGTGGTCCCTTTCAATTCGTTATCGCGTTCAACCATGAATCTTCCCCGAACCGAGACGGTAATACGTTATTGTTATTCAATTCCTGATGTTATAGTTTGCCACCACCAGAGGCAATAAACCCGTCGGATTATATCAATTTCCATGTTGTGTGCAGTCTATAAAAGTCGCAAAAAAGCCGAGACCTATCTCTTTATTGAACGAAGAGAGGACTTTTCCCGCGTTCCCGAGGTGCTGATGAGTACCTTCGGGCGTCCCGAACTGGTCCTGATGACCAAGCTGGACCCGGCCAAGCCCCTGGGGCTGGCCTCCACGGAGCGGGTGATGGCCGCCCTGAAGAGCCAGGGCTTTTATCTGCAGGTGCCACCGCCACCGGAAAACCTGCTGGAGCAGCACAAGGCGCAATTAAAGGACGCACGATGAGGGCGGGGCGGCTGGCACTGCTGTTGTCAGGCGCCCTGTCGGGATCGCCGGTGCAGGCCGGCCCCGATTTTGACCAGTACGTGGCGAGCCTCAAAGAGCAGGCGCTGGCGGCGGGCATGTTGCCCGAGACGGTGAGTGCGGCCTTTGCGGATGTCCACCTTGTCGATGCCGCCATCAGGCACGACAAAAATCAGCCGGAATTCAAACTGACCCTGGACACATATATTCCCCGGGCGGTGCCGGAATGGAAAGTCAAGCAAGCCCAAACCTTATATCGCCAGCATTTGCCGCTGCTCACAAAAATAGGCAGGGAATATGGGGTTCAACCCCGCTTTATTGTTGCCTTGTGGGGAATTGAAACCAATTTCGGCAAAATAACCGGCCATTATCCCCTTATCTCTTCTCTCTCGACCCTGGCCTGGGACGGTCGCCGTGAAGCCTTCTTCAAAGGCGAGTTGTTCGATGCCCTGCGCATTCTGGAGCAGGGACATGTGAACCCCGCCAACTTCAAGGGATCCTGGGCGGGGGCCATGGGACAGGTGCAGTTCATGCCCTCGTCATTCCTGCGATACGCGGTGGATCAGGACGGGGACGGCAAGAAGGATCTCTGGGGCAATCTGGCGGATGTATTTGGATCGGCTGCCAATTATCTGAGCCAGAACGGCTGGCGCGAAGACCAGACCTGGGGACGGCGGGTGAGGGTGCCAGAACGCCTGGACCCCGCCTTGCTGGGACTTGATACCCGCAAGTCCCTGGCGACCTGGCAGGCCCTCGGGGTTCGCCAGCAGGACGGCTCACCTCTGCCTGCGGTCGACATGCAGGCCTCCCTCATCCGCCCCGACGATATTCACGGGCGAAGCTACCTTGCCTATGACAATTACCGGGTACTGCGTCACTGGAATCGCTCCCCCTATTTCGTGGTGGCCGTCGGCACCCTGGCCGATCGCATCGTGAAATAGCTCTCCCCCGTTATCCTGTCACGGCGAACGGGTGGAGGTGATATGCCCGTCTCTTTTTATCCCTTGTCGGCCTCCCTTTATCCACGAACGCTGCCCTTTAAATCGCGACCAAAAAAAAAGCGGGAATATATCCCGCTTTTTTCATGTCATCGCGACTCGGCGTTAGTCGCAGGCAACCTGCATCACCTTGATGGCCAGGCCACCGCGGGAGGTCTCGCGGTACTTGGAGTCCATGTCCTTGCCGGTGATGTACATGGTCTCGATCACCTTGTCCAGCGACACGCGCGGCTTGGAGGTGCGACGCAGGGCCATGCGGGAGGCGTTGACCGCCTTCATGGCGGCGATGGCATTGCGCTCGATGCAGGGTACCTGTACCTGGCCGGCCACCGGGTCGCAGGTCAGACCCAGGTTGTGTTCCATGCCGATCTCGGCGGCTTCACAGACATGCTCGGGGCTGCCGCCCATCAGCTCGGTCAGGCCGGCGGCGGCCATGGAGCAGGAGACGCCCACTTCACCCTGGCAGCCCACTTCGGCGCCGGAGATGGACGCGTTCATCTTGTAGAGCATGCCGACGGCGGCAGCGGCCAGATAGAAGCGGGTGTACTCGTCGCGGCCCACCGGCTGGATGAACTTGTCATAGTAGGCCAGCACGGCGGGGATGATGCCGGCGGCGCCGTTGGTCGGCGCGGTGACGACGCGGCCACCGGCGGCGTTCTCTTCACTCACCGCCAGGGCGAACATGTTGACCCAGTCCACTATGTTCATGGGATCGTTGGAGAGGTTCTCGTTGGTGGTCAGCTGGCGGTAGAGCGGCGCGGCGCGGCGCGGTACGCGCAGCGGGCCGGAGAGGACGCCCTCGGTGCGGCAGCCGCGCTCGATCCCTTCCCGCATGGTGGTCCAGATCTTGCCAAGCTTCTTGTAGATCTCTTCCGGGGTGTTGAAGCACTTCTCGTTTTCCATCATCAGGGCGGAGATGGAGAGACCGCTCTGGCTGCAGTGGGCGATGAGCTCGGCGGCACTCTTGAAGGGATAGCTGACGGACATGTCGCCGCTGTCACCCTTGCCAAAGTTCTCTTCGTCGACGATGAAGCCACCGCCGATGGAGTAGTAGGTCTTGCTGTAGACGGCGTCATCTTCGATGAAGGCGGTCAGCCTCATGCCGTTTTCGTGCAGGGGCAGGGCCTCGTCATGGAAGATCATGGCGCCCTTGGGGAAGCTGACGGTGTGGCAGTGCAGGCCGATGGGCAGACGACCGGTCTGCTCCACGCGGGAGATGAATTCGGGGATGGCGTCGATGTCGACGTTCTCCGGCAGGTTGCCCGCCAGACCCATGATGATGGCGGTATCCGTGTGGTGGCCTTTGCCGGTCCAGGAGAGGGAGCCATAGACATCGACCTGGATCCGGGTGATGTCACGGATCTTGCCGCCAGCACGCAGTTCATCCACGAACTGTTTGGCTGCCTTCATGGGGCCGACAGTGTGGGAAGAGGAGGGGCCAACACCGATTTTGAAGATATCAAAAACGCTGATCATGTAACAATTACCTCAGGGTAGAAGGGGGCGCCATGCCCACTCGCAGAAAAGGGATCCATGGGACGGGTCTGTCGTCACAAAGGCCAGGGAACCGGATAACCACAGTGTAACGGTTCAATGCCTAAAAAAAGTTGAAACAGATCTATTTTTGTTGAATTCGTGGCGCGAGTATAAAATTTATTTTGATGGTTATCCATTTTGTTAAGCGCCAGACAAACGTTTTGCAAAAAATACCCGGCGATGCCGGGTATTCAAGTGCCATATGCGGCTTTATCACAGAGGCTTAACACTCGGTGATGTTGACGGCAAGGCCGCCCCGGGCGGTCTCCTTGTACTTGGTCTTCATGTCGTTGCCGGTTTCCCACATGGTTCTGATCACCTTGTCCAGCGACACCTTGTGCTCGCCGGTGCCACGCAGGGCGAGGCGGGCAGCATTGATCGCCTTGACCGCGCCCATGGCGTTGCGCTCGATGCAGGGCACCTGCACCAGACCACCGACGGGATCGCAGGTCAGCCCGAGATTGTGCTCCATGCCGATCTCGGCGGCGTTCTCGACGATGGCGGGGCTGGCGCCCAGCAGCTCGGCCAGGGCACCAGCGGCCATGGAGCAGGCCACGCCGACCTCGCCCTGACAGCCCACTTCGGCCCCCGAGAGGGAGGCATTCTTCTTGTAGAGGATGCCGATGGCGGCGGCGGTGAGGAAGTACTGCATCAGCAGCTCGTCATCCACCTTGCGCACGAAACGATCGTAATAGTGCAACACCGCGGGGATGATGCCGGCGGCACCGTTGGTCGGCGCCGTCACCACCCGGCCCCCGGCGGCGTTCTCCTCGTTGACGGCCAGCGCAAAGAGATCCACCCACTCCATCACCATCAGCGGATCCTTGTTGAAATTGGTCTCGCCACAGAGCTGGCGATAGAGGGCGGGAGCCCGGCGCTTGACCTTGAGGCCGCCTGGCAGCACCCCCTCGCTCTTGCAGCCACGCTCCACACACCCCTGCATCGCCTGCCAGATCTTGCGAAGCCCGGCCTTGATCTCCGCTTCCGAGCGAAACACCTTCTCGTTGGCCAGCATCAACCCCGAGATGGAGAGGCCGCTCTCCTGGCACTGGGCCAGCAGTTCGGCGCCGCTCTCGAAGGGATAGGGGATGGGGTGGGCGGCATCGAAGCGGGCCGCCTCTTCCCGGGCGTTGGCGAAGTGACTCTCCTCGATGATGAAACCGCCCCCGATGGAGTAGTAGGTCTGCTCGAACACAAGGGTGTCACCCTCATAGGCGCGCAGTGTCATGCCGTTGGAGTGGGCGGGAAGGGTCTTGCGCCGGTTGAAGAGGATGGCGCCGATGCGGGGAAATTCGCTGGGTTGCTCGCCGCCAAGGCAGAGGGTCTGGGTCTGCTCTACCTGGGCGAGGAAGGCGGGAATGGCCTCGATGTCCACGGATTCGGGTTCAAATCCGGCCAATCCCAGGATGATGGCCTTGCCGGTGCCGTGCCCCTTGCCGGTCTGGCCCAGTGAGCCGTAGCACTCGACGACGACGCGTCCGGTACGGGAGAGGAGTGCGTTCGCATTGAGGGTCTGGATGAAGGCGCAGGCGGCCCGCATCGGTCCCACGGTATGGGAGGAGGAGGGGCCTATCCCGATGGAAAACATGTCGAAGACACTGATCATGACGTACTCCAATTATGGATTTCGTCTAAACATTGTAAATTTTTTGTAGTCGTTGAAAAGGGGGGAGATAGCGGGGTGTGATGGCGGTAGGGAAATGGGCGCGGGAGAGACGCGCCATGGGGGAACCGCTCGGCATCCCATGGCGCCCGTGATACATCAGTCGAGGAACTCGCACAGATAGGCGGAGGCGATCTTCACTTCCAGCTTGAAGGAGGAGTGACCGGCCACGTCGAAGGATTCTCCCTGCTGGTAGGTGTGCCACTCATCTTCGTCGGCCAGCTGGATGGTGAGGGCGCCCTTGATCACCGTCATGCGCTCCGGGGCGGCGGTATTGAACAGGTACTCGCCCGCTTCCATCACACCAACGGTAGCTTTCTCGCCTTTTTGCTCAAAACCGATGGATTTAACATTTCCGTCAAAATACTCGTTAACTTTCAGCATCTTTTCTTCCCTGTATGCACGTTTGCAGAGCCAACGTAGCACACTGTTTTGGATGTTGTCATGGTAAAAGGAGTAAAAACAGCCGTGTCTCTTTTGAGGCTTTACTTTCTCATAAAGTTATCAATGCATTTCGTTAACGGGTTCTGATGTAAAACGGGGTGCAAATATGAGATAAAGCGCACCGCCAGAGCAATGGAGAGGATTTGACGCTCTGGGTGGTCATTTACGCTGTAAAAGTGTGAGTAATTGCTAAATAAAGGAACATTCTGTGTTAACAAAAGGATTAATCAAAAACATCGGCTTCCAGGTAGTGGTGGCCATGGTGCTGGGCGCGCTGGTCGGGGCGCTCATGGGAGAGCAAGCCACAGTGTTTGCGCCGCTTGGCACCCTGTTTATCCAGCTGATCAAGATGCTGGTGATCCCGCTGGTGGCGGTGGCCATCCTGTCCGGGGCCGCCAACCTGGGGGCCAGCCCCGCTGCTGGCAAGATTGGCGTCACCACGCTCGCCTTCTTCCTCGGCACCTCCGCACTGGCGGTGTTCCTGGCGCTGGTGATGGGTCAGGTGTTCAAACCTGGTGTGGGCGTTGACTTTGGCGCCACTGCGGCCATGTTCTCCGGCGACTACGCCGACAAGGGTGCACTGCCCGATGCGGTGGCCACCCTGCTTGGCATGATCCCGACCAACGTGTTCAGCGCCTTGAACGAGGCCAACATCCTGCAGATCCTGGTGTTCTGCATGTTCCTCGGCATCGCCCTGGCCAAGCAGCCCCGTGAGCGCGCCAAGCCGCTGGTAGACGGGCTCAACACCCTGGTGGACGCTTTCGTCTGGATGATCAACAAGGTGATGCTGATCGCCCCCATCGGCGTCTTCGGCCTGATGGCCGACGCCATCGGCACCTACGGCTTCGACGTGCTGACCCTGGTGCTCAAGCTGTTCGTCGTCTATGTCGCCGCCATCCTCATCTTCGGCTTCGTGGTCTATCCGCTGCTGATCGCGTTCTTCTCCAACACGCCGGTACGCAAGTACTTCTCCGCGATGAAGAAACCGCAGATCGTGGCCTTCTCCACCGCCTCTTCCATGGCGACCCTGCCGGTCAACATGGAGACCTGCGAGCGCGATCTGAAGGTGACCAACGCCACCGCTTCCTTCGTGCTGCCGCTGGGCGCCACCATCAACATGAGCGGCAATGCCATCTATTACGGCCTGGTCGCCATCTTCTTCGCCCAGGTCTATAACATCGATCTGTCCATGGGTGCCTGGGCGGCGATCATCGTCACCTCCACCCTGGGTGCCATCGGTCAGGCCGGTGTACCGGGCCCGAGCTTCCTGGTGGTTGCCGTGCTGCTGGCGGCCGGGATTCCCATCGAGGGTCTGCCGCTGCTGTTCGCGCTGGATCGTCTGTTCGACATGATCCGCACCGCGCTCAACATCACCGGCGATGCGGCCTGTGCCATCATCGTCGATCGCTACAGCCCGGATTACGATCCGAACCGCTGGAGCAAGGAGGCCTGATATCGGGTCGACCACCGTGCATGACAAGAGGGAGGCTTCAAGCCTCCCTCTTTCATTTGTGTCTATTTGCTGGCGGTGTTCCCCGCTCGCCTCGCCCGTCTGCGTAACTCAGGGAGAGAGGTGTGCCAGGGCCTGGCGGCAGCGCTGTTCGGCCGCCTCCAGCTCCAACAGGACCATCTGGATATCTTCCAGCTGCTGCTGCAAGGTCTCCCGCTTGTCGGCCACCAGCCCCAGCATGGTCTGCAACTGGGAGCGGCTGCTCTTGTCCGCATCGTAGAGATCGAACAGCTCCCGGATCTCTGCGAGGCTGAAGCCCAGACGCTTGCCACGCAGGGTCAGCTTGAGCCGCACCCTGTCCTGACGGCTGTAGATCCTGTGCTGTCCCTGGCGGGTGGGGTTGAGCAGGCCCTGATCCTCGTAGAAGCGGATGCTGCGGGTAGTCACATCGAACTCGCGAGCCAGTTCGCTGATGCTGAAGGTGCGGGTGTCGTCCCTGGATTTGGTCATGGGGCTGTCTTGGCTGCCATCTGGTTGTCAATGCAGGCTGGCACCTTACCCAAACGTCAACTTCCCCGCAAGTCTTGTTCCTGTCGCGGTCGCGGCATATGTTATCCCGATGTAACAAGGAGAGTGCTATCGATGGATATCGTGATTGTGGCGGCCAAACGTACCCCCATGGGGGCCTTCCAGGGGGCCCTGAGCGCGCTCGGTGCCCCCGAGCTTGGCGCCTGCGCCATTCGCGCCGCGCTGGCGCCGGCCGGGATGACGGGGGAGCAGGTCAATGAGGTCTATATGGGTAACGTGCTGAGCGCAGGGGTCGGCCAGGCGCCAGCCCGCCAGGCGGCGCTCAAGGGGGGGCTGCCGGACAGCGTGCCCTGTACCACCATCAACAAGGTGTGCGGCTCCGGCATGAAGGCGGTGATGCTGGCGGCGGACAGCCTGCGCCTGGGGGAGGCCGAGGTCGTGGTGGCGGGGGGCATGGAGAGCATGAGCCGCGCCCCCTATCTGCTGGACAAGGCGCGCAGCGGTTTTCGCATGGGGCACCAGAGCGTGCTCGATCACATGTTCCTGGACGGCTTGCAGGATGCCTACGAAGGCCATCTGATGGGGCATTACGCCCAGTTGAGTGCCGATCGCAGCGGACTGACCCGGGCCGACATGGATGCCTTTGCCATCGCCTCCCTGGAGCGGGCGCTGACGGCGCAGCGCAGCGGTGCCTTTGCCGCGGAACTGGCCCCCGTCATGGCCGCTGACCACACCCTGCTGCTGGCCGAGGATGAACAACCGGGCAAGGCCAGGCCCGACAAGATCCCCGGCCTCAAGCCGGCCTTCAGCAAGCACGGCACCATCACGGCGGCCAATGCAAGTTCCATCTCGGACGGGGCGGTGGCGCTGGTGCTGACGCGGGGCGAGACCGCTGCCCGGCTCGGATTGCCGGTGCTGGCCAGGGTAGTGGCTTACCAGAGTCACGCCGCCCTGCCGGCGGAGTTTACCAGTGCCCCCGTCGGCGCCATCGACAAGTTGCTGGCCCGGGTGGGCTGGTCGGTGGAGGAGGTGGACCTGTTTGAGGTGAACGAGGCATTCGCCATGGTGAGCATGCTGGCCATGACCGGGTGCGGCATTCCCCATCACAAGTTGAACGTGAATGGCGGTGCCTGTGCGCTGGGGCACCCTCTTGGCGCCAGTGGCGCCCGCATCCTGGTGACCCTGATCCATGCCCTGCGTACCCGCGGCCTCAGGCGAGGGGTGGCGAGCCTGTGCATCGGGGGAGGGGAGGCAACGGCCATCGCCATCGAGGCAGGCTGAATGCGTGGGTGAGATTGCTGCGGGTTGATGAAATGACAACGTCCCTTCAAGAGGGACGTTGTCATGTCTGGCGGGAGTGAACCGGTTGCTCTTCCATGGCCTGAAGCTGCTGGTTGACCCAGGCGGTGGCGCTCAGATAGAGGTGGCTGACCTTCTCTTCGTTGAGGCCGAGCCGAACGGTGTTGGCGGCGACCCGCTGCCAGTCGGCTTTCTCGAAATCTTCACAGAATGCCAGGTAGAACCCGAGCTTGCCCTTGCGGGTGAGCAGGGCGGCACGAATGTCATCGGTCAGGGGAATGGAGCCGAGCAGCTGATCCAGCGGTTCTCCCATGAGCACGTCCAGCAGGGAGAAGAGGCCGGTGACAAATGCTTGCTGTGCCTGCTCTGCGGGCGCATGGGTCTGGGCCAGCAGTTCGCAGAACCGGGCTCGGATGAGGGACATCTGATGGAGCTCGGCGCTCTTTTCACTCCCCGCACTGGTGGCGGCGATCAGGGCGACGAAGCGCTTGAGCTGGGCGTGCCCCAGGGAGCTTGCGGCCTGGCGAAACGAGGCGATGGGTTGTGGGAAGCGCTTGAGGTGGTTGATGTAGCGCAGCAGCTTGAGAGAGAGGGTGAGATCCTGATTGAGCAATTGCTCAATCTTGTCCAGATCCGGTTCTGTCTGATTGACCACCTCGAGCAACTGCATCACCACCAGCTGGGCCGGCGGTATGGTGGGCTGTTGAACCATCTGGGGGCGGCTGAAGAAAAATCCCTGGAACAGGGTGACGCCGAGCTGCTTCATCCGCTCGAACTCGGCCTGATCCTCGACTTTCTCGGCCAGATAGGTGAGGGGCAGGTGGCGATGATTCGCAATGAAGTGCTCTATGCAGGGTTGCGGAGTGCTGCGCAGGTCGAACTTGATGATATGGATGTAGGGGAGGAACCTGTCCCAGTCTGAGACCATGGTGAAGTCATCCAGCGCCAACCGATAGCCCAGCCCATAGAGCTGGATCACTTTTTCCAGCAGCGCATCGTCGGGCTCGGCATCCTCCAGAATCTCGATCACCACCTTGTCCCGTGGTAGGCACTCGGCCAATCCGTCCAGCAACAGGGAGTGGGGGAAATTGATGTAGCAGGGGTGATCTCCGATGAGATGATCGATGTTCTGCTGCAAGAACTGCTCGGCAACCAGCCTGGAAGTGGCCTGCTGTGCGGAGACGGAGGGAAATACATTGTCCAGGCTGTCGCGAAACAGCAGCTCATAGGCTTGGGTGTTCAACTCCCGATCCAGAATGGGCTGCCTTGCTACATAGGAATACATGCATCTCTCCACCATGGTTACAGGCTTGATTCTATGGTGAAGCGGATCACTATGCCAGTGCCGACCGGTCGGGAAGGTCAACAACTGGCATACTATTTGTCAGGAAACCCGGGGGGTCAGAACAGGTAGTTGAGCTGCAGGCCGGCGAGCCAGGCATCCCCTTCCGAGGTGCCATTGAAGGTGGAGGTGGTCTGCGGGATGCCCGGCCTGAGCTGCATGGTTTCGCTCACGTCCACCTTCTTGCCATCGATCAGGGTCAGCCCCAGATCCAGCGAGAGGTGGCGGTCAATCTGGTAGCCCACGCCAGCGCTGTACCAGACCCGATCCGAGTCGGGGATGGAGATGGTGCGGCGATCTGCCGGGACCGGGCTGCGGTCGTAGGCGATACCGGAGCGCAGTTGCCATTGGGGGGCCAGCTGGTAGGTCATCCCCAGGGCATAGCGCCAGCTGTCTTCCCAGTGCTCCTCCTTGATATGCATGGTGCCGTGGTGGTCGAGCTCGGATTCGAGCTGCACGAATTTGCTCCAGTTGGTCCAGTTGATGCTCGAATGCAGCGCCAGGGCCGGGGTGAGTTGATGGAACAGGGCCAGCTCGGCGGTGGCGGGCAAGGGCAGATCCAGGCTGCCGGTATCGGTGAAAGGCTGGCCCCTTTGATCGATGCCGATGGCGTCACCGGAGAGGGTCAGGGTCACGTCGTGGCGATAGGAGAGACCGACGCGGGTTGCTTGCGACAACTCAAGCAGGGTGCCCAGGTTCCAGCCCATGGCCCAGCCATCCCCCTTCAGGTGCTTGGCTATCTGGTTGTTGGAGGGGAAGGTGCCACCCACTTCCCCTTCCCCCTGAATGGCGGAGAGACCGGCCCCGACGGACCAGACGCGGTTGATGCGATAGGCCAGGGAGGCCCCCAGATCCACTGTCTTGATGTCGGAGACGTTGCCGAAGTGACCGGCGTTGTAGTTGTCCGGCATCTTGACCCCGAGTCCGTAATAGGAGGTGGCGGCAAGCCCGAGGCGCCATTGCTCGTTGAGGGGCACGATGAGATAGGCGTTGGGTACCCAGGCGTCACCCGCAATGTCGTGGGCTCCGGCATCCAGACTGACCGGCCCCTGAGTGGTAGGCACCCGGGTGGTGCCCTCTATGTTGACGTCGGGGTGCACATGGATAACGCCGCCGGAGAAGGCCAGGGTATCGAACCGGGTCATGGCGGCGGCATTGCGGGAGAGCACGCTGGCATTGTCGGCGATGGCGGCCTCACCCGCGAAGGCACGCCCCATGCCGGTGGCGGATTGCTCCGCGAGCTGGAAGCCGGCAGCCTGCACCTGGCTCGACAGCAGCAAGAGGGCTATAAGGGAGGGTTTGAACGTCGGATGCATGGTCTTTCCTCGGGATGAACTGGGTGTTCATTCTGTTATTCGGTTGGGGCCGGGATTTTATATGGTATGACCAGCAAGGCAACGGGGAGAGGGGAACGTGGGGCAAAACGGGATTAAATTCTGAAAGAAATACCCATAACAGCTTGATAAAAAAAGAAAAGAGTACAGTTGTTTACTACAGCTGTGCGCTCAGTTGGCGAAATTGGATAAAAAAAGAGCGCCCTGGGGCGCTCTCGATGATGACATGAAAATCAGAATTTCATGTTGAACTGGGCGGAAGCCAGCAGGGCGTTGCCGTGGGAGGTGCCCTTCCAGCGCAGCGCATCGCTGTGGTTGCGCAGGCCTTCGTTCACGTCCACTTCCTTGCCGTCCAGATAGGCCATGCCGAAGTCGAGGCTCATGTCCGGATTGATGTGGTAGGTGGCACCGGCGCTGTACCAGATACGGTCGGAGTCAGGAATGCTCAGGCTACGGTATTCCGGCTCGATGGGGCTGTTGTCGTAGGCGAAGCCGATACGGGCTTCCCAGGACGGGTTGACGTACCAGGTACCGCCCAGGGCGTAACGGGCAGAGTCCTTGAACTTCTCGTCTTTTTGCAGACACACGCCGCCGGCGCAGTTGCTGCTGGTGGCCTTGAGCTCCTGGAAGGCGCTCCAGTCGGTCCAGTTCACGGAGTAGTGGACAGCGAATTGCTGGTTCAGGCGGTGGTAGCCTGCGAATTCGGCCTGGGCCGGCAGATCCAGCTTCAGGTTGCCATCGACGACGCGGTTGCCGGAGGTGGCACCCTGGAAGTCGCCGTCAAAGCTCAAGTCCACCTGGGAGCGGTAGGTCAGGGCGAGACGGTTGTTGTCGTTGATCTCGTACAGGGTGCCGACGTTCCAGCCAAAGCCCCAGGTGTCGCCCTTCAGGTGAGCCAGACGGGTATCGGAGTTGGCACCCGGAATGGCAGCGGAAAGCGCACCGGCATAACGGTTCAGCTCGGCGGCGGCGTAGACGGCATTGATGCCGGCACCGACGCTGAAGCTGGAGTTGATGCGATAGGCGATGTTGGGGTTGATGTTGAAGGTCAGCAGCTCGGTGTCACCGGCGCCGGCACCGGCCGCGAAGGTCTTGGAATATTCGGTGGAAAGGCCGTAGTTGGAGAAGAGGCCGATCCCCCAGGCCCACTGATCATTCAGGGGCTGGATAAAGTAGGTGGCCGGCACGAAGGCATCGGGGGCGATGTCGCTTTCGCTGGACGGAGCCAGCTTGGTGGGGCCGGCATAGATGTCGCCAGCCACGTCCACGTCGGGCTTGATATAGGTGCCGGATACAGACAGTGCCATCTTGTCGAAGGTGGTCATGGCCGCCGGGTTGCGGGACAGCACGGCCGCGTTGTCGGCGATGGCTGCTTCACCTGCGTAGGCGCGCCCCAGACCGGAGGCCGAGTGCTCGTTCAGCTGGAACGCGGCGGCGAAGGTCTGGGTGCTGGCCAGGGTCACGGCCGCAGCGATCAGGCTTTTCTTGAAAAAGGCAGTTGTCATAGTGTTCTCTCTTTGTAAGCAGATTTTCTGTCGACATCGCGGCTCTTTGGCGGCTATTGACGACATGATCTGTTGTTATGTCAGCTTCTTCCCATTCATTGCTGGCGTGATTCTATGGATCTGGTAGGAGGTAAGAAATCAGACCAGTGACAGCAGAATACATAAAAGTTTCCATTGTGTTAATCATTTGTTTTAACTTGCCGTTTTATTAGGCTGATTTATCTATTATTGGATAAATAAAGCACAAATGGTGCCATTTGAGTCATTTAAAATAAATGGTAGAAATGTGACTTCGCGCGGGCAATGGGCGGGAACATGCGGGGATGTGGGGATGAACAGGCAGACAATGAGGATGTCTGCCTGTGATGTGGCTGAGGCGGAGGACGAGTCAGCCTGGATCAAGGTCTGTTAAATGGACCAGTGCAGACGTGACTCAAGCTGGCGGGCAACCGGGGCGAGGGGCTCCTGCATGTCTCCGATGAGCACCATGTTGGCCCCCTTGAGCGGCAGTATCTCCCCCTTGAGGGTCCCGTCTGCAAAATCGGACTGGATCGTCAGTGGCAGATGCTTGGGGACGAGGAACAGGGTGACCGGTCCCATCTTGCCCTGCAGCACCATGTGCAGGGCCGGTCCCTGGTAGAAGGCGCAGTGGTTGACATAGGTTACCTTCATGCCCGGCATCTCGCTCAGGGTGGCGCCATACTTCTCCATTTTCGCGTTGATGGTGTGCAGGCTGACCCGCTCATCCACCGCATGAATGAAGGGCTCTTCCCCATAAACGTGGGACATGGCGACCTGAGCCAGCGACAGGGTGTCCGGTGCCACAGGCCAGCTGATCCAGCGGGTGCTCATGCCGAGCAGGAAGGCGACCGAGGCCGCGATGGCCAGAGCGCGCCATTGCGTGCGTGCAGGAGTGACGGGCAGCGGGACCACCTGCTCCTCTTCGGCTGCCATCGCCTGCCTGAGCAGGATCCGCTCCGCAAGACCGGTCGGTACGTCCACTTCCAGGGTGCTGCGCACCTGGCGGTCGAGCTGCTGCATCTCGTCCAGATGCTTGCGATTGGCCGGTGACGCCTCGGCGGCTTTCAAGAAGGCGGGATCCCTGTCCGAGGGGTGAGTGATGGCCCGGCGGCGAAATTCAAGCTCATCCATTGGTGTGTCCTCTCTGTTGTTTCGCAGACTCCATGGCCTCTTTTATCTGGTTGCGGGCGCGAAACAGCCTTGTCATGACGGTGTTCTTGTTCAGGCCGAGTTGCTCGGCGATCTCCTCCCCGCTGAATCCCCCCAGTACCTGCAGCAGCAGCGGCTCCTGATACTCGGCAGGCAGGCGGGCGATGTGGCGCCTGAGCCATTCGTGCTCCATCTCCTGCTCGCTTGGCAGGACACCCTGATCCCGCAGGGGGTGCTCGTCGAGGTCGACGAGATCGAACTGCTTTCGCTCAAAGCGGCGGGCATTCTCCCGCCGCAATATGGTGATGAGCCACGCCTTAGCAGCCTTGTCGTCCAGCAGGGTATCTATCGCCTTCCAGGCGCGCAGGAAAGTCTCCTGCACCAGATCCTCGGCGATTTGCGGATCCCGGCACAGCCAGTAGGCGTAGCGGTAGATGTCTCCGTGCAGGGCGTGCACCAGGGCTTCGTACTTGGTTTGTTTGTCTGCCATCTCCCCATAGACCGGAGAAGCGCAGGGATCCTTTCCCGTGTCGGCCCTTTTTCTTCTGAAAAAACCTAACGCCATAAAGGGGTGTCCTGTTTCATGAGGGGCGCATCATGCACGCATCCACGCCAGTATTCGAAGACCATAGGCTATCGCAAAGCTCTCCCAGGTGCACAACTCCCTGGCGAGCGCCTGCCTGGGCAGGTGTTCGCCAGGGACTCGCTTGGGGGAAAAACAGGCCCGATCCAGGCCGTCCAGCAGCGCCCCCATGGCGGGGTCGCGGTGACAGGGCAGCCTGGCCAGATGCAGACAGGGGGTGTCCCAGCGCAGGACGGCCCAGGTCAGCAGGGTTTCCCTGGCCTCGTCAGGAGAGCCCGTGGCGAGGGCCCGTTGCAGGCGATAGAAGGCGTGCCAGCGCGGCCAGCGGCGCATGAATGCCCGCAGCAGGATGGCCAGGAGCACCCAATAGAGATACTGGACCCCTGGTGCGGGGGAGGCGGGAGTGGCGCTCTCCCTTGCCGTGAACACCAGAGGATGTGCGGGCAGGCGCGCCTCCTCGATGCGACCGCTCTGGGTGTTGAACCAGCGCAGGGTCTGGGGGGGCAGCACATAGCGCCCCGCCTCGTCGGCGGTCAGGGCCTGGCGCCACTGGCGCTCGAAGCGTAGCGCCCCCTCGGCCACGAATCGCTCCTGTTGCTGCTCGCCGTCCGGCTTCATGGAGAGGCCGGCGGGCAGGGGCGGGGCCGGCAAGGGGGGCAGGCGGTTGCCATCCCCCCCTTCCATCACCAGGGTGAGGGTGCGGATCACCGGCTCACCCACCCTGGCCTGGGCCGGGCTGAACTGCTGGCGCAACACCAGGCTGCTCGCCACCGGCTCCAGGGGGGCCTTGTCCACCTTGATGAAGAGGGTCGCCGCCCTGGCGGACAGCAGATCCCCCGCGTTGCCCGGCGCGGTCGCACCGGCCTGGTCCTGGGGCGGCAACCGCCCCTGAAAGCGGGGGGATTCGACGGGATGGAGCCCGGGTCCTTTGGCCTGCAGCAGCCATTTTCGCGTGAGACGCCCGGGCAGGCCGGGGCTGGTGGGAGAGTCCCAGCGGTCCTCGCCAAGGCGGCGAATGGTAAAGGCCGGGGTGATGGGCTCGCCGAGGTTGGGGGCCTCCAGGTTGGCAGGCAGCCAGAGGGTCAGCTCATAGATGAAGGGCTGGCCGGGGTAGAGATTCCCCTCATGGAGCACCCGGGCCTGCAGCTCGACCGGAGAGAATACCGGGTCTTGTGTCGGCATCAGGGTGCCGTCCAGGGAACGTGTCGGCACCGCCAGGGAGGGGGTGAGATCGGCGCCAAGGGGCAGGGAGGGCACCTGGCGCGGGCTGGTATCGAGCAGGTGCAGGGGGATCTGCCAGCGGGTCAGGCTGCGGCTCTGGGCACTGACCCGCTGTATGCTGACCCGCCCGACCGCAAACTGGCGCAGCAGCGGTTGCAGGTTGAGATCCTCATCGCGGTGCAGCCCGTCGGCTTCGATGACGAGCAGCCAGTCGCGCTCGCTCGCCCCCGGCAACAGCTCGGCCTCGACAGGGGCGGCCTGCACCCGCATGGCGCACAGGGCGAGCAGCAGCCAGCAGCCGATCCGGGGGGAGAGCAAGCGCTGCACGAGGATCACCAGGGCTCCTCCACCTTGATCAGGGGGCGGCGCAGGGCCTCCTTGCGAAGGCGCTGCTCCAGCAGCAGCACGGGGGGCGCCGGGGGGCGGGGAGCCTCTGAGGCGCGGACGGGGTCGGGAGTGTCGGCCTGCTCCGGGGCATTTGCCGAGGGAGTTGTCTGCGGCGGGTTGGCCCGCAGCAGGGCCAGGTTGTGCAAGGCATCCCTGTGCCCAGGTTCAAGGCGAAGGGCGCTCAGATAGGCCTGCTCCGCGGCGGCAAGGTCCCCGAGCCAGACCAGGGCATTGCCCCTGTTGTAGTGGGCGGTGGCGCTGTTTGCCCTGCCATAGGCGGCGACGGCCCTGGCGTAATCCCCGGCTCTATACCAGGCGTTGCCTTGCCAGACCGGATCCTGGAAGGCGTTGGCCGCTTCCCGATAGTGTCCCTGGCGATAAGCCTGCCAGCCTGCTTCATCTTGTCGGGAGGCCGCCTGCAGGGAAGGGGGCGCGACGCCAATGACGAGGATCACCAGCAGCCAGTGGGCGCCGATCCGTGCCAGCAGCGCCAGGGGGAGCAAGGGGATGAGCAGCCAGGGGCCGAGATCCCGGGATTGCCCCTGCGTCAGGGTCTGGCCCATGGGCAAGGGGGCAAAGCGGGGCAGGCCGGAATCAAGCCAGGCCAGCCTGCCTCCGGTACTGGCGGCAAGGGCGGTCATGGCCTCCTCGTCGGGCGCCGGCAAGGTGTGCCCGGCGTGGCTGCCGAGCTGCCAGCGCTCGGCAGCCACGCCGGGCAACCGGGTCTCCTTGCCCCCGCTGGCCAGCAAGATGTCGAGCCGCGGGGCCGAGCCTGCCTTGCAGAACAGGTCGTTGAGGCAGGGCCAGAGGGCGGCGATGCGATCGCGCGCTGTCCCGGAGAGGCCGTCGGTCACGAGCAGTAGACGGGCGGACTGGCCCGGCGGGATCAGGGTGAGGGCCAGGGCCACGGCGCGCTCGGGGGCGCTGCCCTGGACAGGCATGATGGCCGGGCGCAGGTCCGGCAGCAGCAGGGCGATGGCCTGATGATCCCGGGTGGGAGGCATGGCGAGGTAGGCATCCCCGGCAAATAGAATGAGGGCGATGGGATGGGCCGCGTCCTGCCGCGCTATGTCGGCCAGCATCTCCTGCAATCCCAGCCTCACCCGGGTTGCCCGGTCCGGCGCCAGATCCTGCGCCAGCATGGAGTCGGAGAGATCCAGCAGCCAGATATCGAGGGCCGGGCTCGGCATGGGGAGACTCTGTTGGCGCAGGGCGGGGCCCGAGAGCGCCAGGATCACCGGCAGACAGGCAAGCCAGCGCCAGGGGATGGCCCGATGGCGGCTCGGCAGCAGATAGGCCTGCATGGCCGGGGAGAGCAAGCCGGGATCGCGGCGGCGGCGCCACCCCTGCCACAGCCAGGGGATCAGGGCCAGCAACCAGAGGGGGCGCAGCAAGGTCAGCTCCATGGTGCCACCGTCATGACCAGCCTACTCATGGGATGGCCTGTGTGACAGGGGGATGCGCCAGCGGGCTGGCCAGCAGAGCAGCAGCCAGGCCAGGGCCAGTGGCCAGGGGTAGAGCTCCTGGTGGGGCCGGGAGAGGGTCTGGGGCCGGGCGAGGGGCTCCAGGGTGTCGATGGCCTGGTTGATGGCGGCGAGATCGCCCCGGTTGCGGGCGCGAAAATAGCGGCCTCCTCCCAGTGTCGCCAGCTGCTGCAACAGGGCTTCATCCAGTTCGGCACTGGGATCGGCATCCCCTGCGGGCGCGGCGAAGGTGTCGGGGTCGGCGCCCACCCCCAGGGTATAGAGACGGATGCCTGCTTTGGCGGCGAGCCGGGCCTCGGTCAGGGGATCCGCATTGCCCGAGGTATTGCGGCCGTCCGTCACCAGCAGCAGGGCGGTGGGGCGGGTGGGGTCGGCGTGCTGGCGTGCCAGCAGGATGGCTTCCCCCAGGGCCGTGGTGCGCCCCACCAGATCGAAATCGAGCTCCCTGGCCAGGGTGAGCAGGGCCCCGGTCTCCTGGGTGAGGGGGGAGAGCAGATAGGCGTGATCGGCAAAGACGACCAGGGCGATTCGATCCCCCGGGCGGGAGGCGACAAGGTTGCTTATCTGCTGGCGCACCGCGGCAAGCCTGTCCGTTTGCTCTCCGTCATCCAGCATGTCCTGGGTGCGCATGCTGTCGGAGAGATCCACCGCCAGGATGAGGTCCCGGCTGCTCTGGTAGTGAATGATCGGGGGCTCCTGCCACTGGGGGCGGCACAGGGCCAGTACCAGGGCGCACCAGCAGAGCATCATACGCCACAAGGGCTGCCCCGTCTGGGGCTGGAGCAGGGGAAAACCTCCATGAACGAGCCGGTTTCCTCCCTTGCGCCCCTTCATGGGAGGCAGGCCGAAGCGCACCAGCAGCGGCAAGGCGAGGGCGAGGGAAAACCAGGGCCAGGCGAGGATCATCGCGTACCCTCCGGGGGAGGTGCCCCTCGCTTGCTTGCCGGGAATCGCGGCGCGCTGACGCAGCGTCGCCCCCAGGCGAGATAGGCGAGGCGCAATCTTTTGCGCTGCGCCTCATCGGGCACGCTGCCCCCATAGAGCCAGAGTGGCCACTGGGCGGCAAACTGGGAAAAATCGCTCCCCCCCTTGCTGTCCAGCCAGGCGAGCCAGGCCTCCCCTTGCAGGGGGGCCGCCTCGGGCCAGCGGGCCATGGCCGCTTCTCGCAGGGCATCCTGCAGCCTGGGGACGAGATCGTCGGCCTGCCAGTCTATCCGGTGCGCCCAGCGGCGCTGGCGCCACAGGGTGAGGGCCGTCATGGCGATCAGGCAAGCGGCGGTCGCTGCGATCAGCAGCCCACCGAGGGCCATCAGGCGAGGATCCTGTGCAGGCTCGAGAGCGGGGCCTTGGTGGATGTCGCGCAGCTCGGCACGGATGGCTTGCAAGGCCTCACTGGACGAGGGCTGGCGATATGCATCCGGTGCGGGCACGCCCTGCTCCCCCTTCAAAACAGACGGCATCCGCCCTCCTGCCACTGGCGTTGCAGGGTGGCGCCGTTGTCGAGGCGATAGAGGCGCGTCACCAGGGGCAGTAACTGCTGGCGACAGGCCTCGGCCTGTTCGTCGGCCGCCCTCTGGTAGCGGGCGCGAAAGTGGGGGTCTTCTCCCGCGAGCCAACCGCTGTGTCTGCCTGCCTGCACTGCCAGTTGCCCCTGCTCGGGCAGCGCGGCTTCCAGGGGATCGCGGATCTGCCAGTAGTGGATGTCGTGGCGCAGGCGAAGACGTTGCAACTGCTGGCAGAGTGCCTGGTCCGGTGCCTGGTGATGGCTTATCAGGGTCAATCTGGCCCCGTGGGGCAGGGTGAGTCGTGCCAGGGTCTGGGCCAGCGTCCAGGGCGGGGGGGCGCGATCCAGCCCTGCCTCGTAATGGCGGCAGAGCGCTTCCAGCAGAGGCATGAGAGAGCCGCGCTGGTGCTCTGTGTGGGGGACTGCGCCCTGGCAGATCAAGGTATTGGCCTGTTTCTCCCCCTGCCAGAACAGGGCTGCGGCCAGCTCGCAGCCAAGGCGGGCCTTGAGCTGGGCGCGGGAGCCAAAGTACATGGCGGGTGAGAGATCCAGCAGCAACCAGTGGGCTTGATCCTGCTCTTCCCCGTAGAGGCGGGTGTGGGGGCGGCCGAGGCGGGCGGTGACCCGCCAGTCGATGTGACGTACCTCGTCACCGGCCTGATAGAGGCGAAGCTCCCTGAAATGGAGCCCGGGCTGGCGCCCGATACGCCCCTGGGCCGCCTGATGAATGCGAGCACGCTCGCCCTGGCGCGTCCAGAGGCGCACCGCCAGCAGCCGCTCGAGGGTGAGGGCGATGTCGGGGTGATCCCGGGGCTCGGCGACGGGGGTCATGGCTATAGGGCTGCCTGCGGGGGTCGGCTCAGGGGCATGGAATGGCATCCAGCAGCAGGGCGATGAGCGCCTCGCTATCGAGGTTGTCCGCCAGCGCCTGATAACTCGGGATGAGGCGGTGGCGCAGCACGGTAGGCGCCAGCTGCTGGATGTCTTCGGGCAACACGAAGTCGCGCCCGGCGAGCCAGGCCCGGGCCCGTGCGGCTCTTGCGAGGCCGATGCTGGCTCTGGGACTGGCCCCCACCGCGACCAGGGGGTCTAACTCGGGGCACAGGCCGCTGCCGGGGCGGGTGGCGCACACCAGTTGCACCAGATAGTGTTCGAGGCGCCCCTGCATCTGTACCCCTTGAACGGTGGTACGGGCTTCCAGCAGGTCGGACTGGCTGAGGGTGACCGGCGGCGTCGGCAGGGCGTCGCCGCGGGCGTTGAGTTGAAGGATGGCCAGCTCCATGGCGGGGCTGGGGTAATCCACCAGCAGCTTGAGCAAGAAGCGATCGAGCTGGGCCTCCGGCAGGGGATAGGTCCCTTCCTGTTCGATGGGGTTCTGGGTGGCGGCGACCATGAAGAGGGAGGGCAGGCGCCAGCTCTTCTTGCCCACGGTGATCTGGTGCTCGGCCATGGCCTCCAGCAGGGCGGACTGCACCTTGGCCGGCGCCCGGTTGATCTCGTCCGCCAGCACCAGGTGATTGAACAGGGGGCCGGGTTGAAACACGAAACTCGCATCCTGGGGATGGAAGACCTCGCTGCCGGTGAGATCGGCAGGGAGCAGATCCGGGGTGAACTGGATACGGGCAAAGCGCCCCTCCACGGCGCCGGCCAGCGCCTTGACCGCCCGGGTCTTGGCAAGACCGGGGGCCCCCTCGATCAGCACATGTCCTTCACATAACAGGGCGATCAGCAGCCCCTCGATGAGGGGGCCCTGTCCCAGGATCTGGCTGCCCAGATAGTCTCCAAGTGCTCTGAACTCGGCCGCTGCCATGCGATAAACCCGTTGTTTTTATGGAAGTTGATCTTTTTATACCCCAGTTGGCTCACAAGGGCGAGGGAGGGTGGCAAGATGGGGACAATTTAGTTTCAATCAGCCGTATGAAATTTGTGATTGGATTGTTAAGATGTGGCGCAATGAGGTCAGACCTCTGCCTTTTTAACCCAAGGAGCCAGGATGAAACAGCCATTGAAACTGACGACTCGCCAGGGCGAACGGATAGCCGTCGTGGCGGGTCTGCGCACCCCCTTTGCCAAGCAGGCCACCGCTTTTCACGGCGTGCCTGCGGTGGATCTGGGCAAACTGGTGGTGAGCGAGATGCTCGCCCGCACCGATCTCGACCCCAAGCTCATCGACCAGCTGGTGTTCGGCCAGGTGGTGCAGATGCCGGAAGCGCCAAACATCGCCCGGGAGATCGTGCTTGGCACTGGCATGAGCGTCAGCACCGATGCCTATAGCGTGTCGCGCGCCTGCGCCACCAGTTTCCAGGCGGTGGCCAATGTCACCGAATCCATCATGGCCGGCACGGTGGACATCGCCATCGCCGGCGGTGCCGACTCCTCTTCCGTGCTGCCCATCGGAGTCAGCAAGTCTCTGGCCCGCGCCCTGGTGGATCTCAACAAGGCGCGCAACCTCCAGCAGCGTTTCAATATTCTGCGCCGTCTGCGTCTGAAGGACCTGCTGCCGGTGCCCCCGGCCGTGGCCGAGTATTCCACCGGTCTCTCCATGGGGCAGACCGCCGAGCAGATGGCCAAGACCCACCAGATCAGCCGCGAGGCGCAAGATGCGCTGGCCCACCGCTCCCACACCCTGGCGGCCGAAGCCTGGGCCCAGGGCAAATTGAGTGGCGAGGTGTTCACTGCCCATGTGCCCCCCTACAAGTCGCCGCTGGAGCGGGACAACAACATCCGCGAAAGCTCGGATATGGCGAGTTACGCCAAGCTCAAACCGGTCTTTGACCGGGCTCACGGTTCGGTGACCGCCGCCAACGCCACTCCGCTTACCGACGGCGCCGCCGCCGTGCTGATGATGCGCGAAGGGCGGGCCCGCGAGCTGGGTCTGGAGCCGTTGGGTTACATCCGCAGCTTCGCGTTTTCCGCCATCGATGTCTGGCAGGACATGCTGATGGGCCCCTCCTATGCCACGCCGCTGGCGCTGGACCGTGCCGGCATCACCCTTGGGGATCTGACCCTCATCGACATGCACGAAGCCTTTGCCGCCCAGACGCTCGCCAACCTCAAGATGTTTGCAAACGCCGAATTTGCCCGTGACAAGCTGGGCCGGGATCAGGCCATCGGCGAGGTGGACATGGAGAAGTTCAACGTGCTCGGTGGCTCTTTGGCCTTTGGTCACCCCTTTGCCGCCACCGGGGCGCGCATGATCACCCAGACCCTGCATGAACTGCGGCGCCGGGGTGGGGGATTGGGGCTCAACACCGCCTGTGCGGCGGGTGGGCTGGGTGTGGCCATGGTGCTGGAGGTGGAATGATGAGTGCCAAGACTTTTTCTCTGGATATTCGTAAAGACGGCATCGGCATCCTCACCATGGATGTGCCCGGTGAGAGCATGAACACCCTGAAGGCCTCCTTTGCGGACGAGATCCGCACTCTGCTGGCCGAGGTAAAGGGGAACGGGGATCTGATCGGCCTGGTGATCGTCTCCGGCAAGAAGGACTCCTTCGTTGCCGGGGCCGACATCGCCATGCTGGCGGCCTGCACCAGCGCCCAGGATGCCGAAGCGCTGTCCCGGGCCGGACAGGAGGTGTTCGCCGAGATCGAAGCCCTGGGGATCCCGGTGATCGCCGCCATTCACGGTCCCTGCCTTGGCGGCGGGCTGGAGCTGGCGCTTGCCTGTCATGGCCGGGTGGTGACCGATCACGGTAAAACCGTGCTGGGCCTGCCGGAAGTGCAGCTCGGCCTGCTGCCGGGCTCCGGCGGCACCCAGCGCCTGCCGCGCCTCATCGGGGTGGCCAAGGCACTGGATCTGATGCTGACCGGCAAGCAGGTGCGGGCCAAACAGGCCAGGAAGCTCGGGCTGGTGGATGACATGGTGCCCCCGTCCATTTTGCTGGAGGCCGCCATCAAGCTTGCCAAGAAGGGCAAGCCGCGCCACCACCTGAAACGGGATCTGCAGGGCAAGGTGCTGGAGACCAACAAATTTGGTCGCAAGGTGCTGTTCGATCAGGCCCGCAAGGGGGTCAAGGCCAAGACCCGGGGCAACTACCCGGCGCCGGAGCGCATCATCGAGGTGGTGCGCATCGGCGTGGAGGAGGGGATGCAGGCTGGCCTGCTGGCCGAGGCCCGCCACTTCGGCGAGCTGGTGATGACGCCGGAATCCGCCGCCCTGCGCTCCCTCTTCTTCGCCACCACGGAGATGAAAAAAGAGGTGAGCTATCAGGGGGCCGAGCCGCGCAAGGTGGGTCATGCCGCCGTGCTGGGGGGCGGCCTGATGGGAGGGGGTATTGCCTTCGTCACCGCCACCAAGGCGGGGGTACCGGTGCGGATCAAGGATGTGGCGAGCGCCGGCATCGGCAATGCCATGCGTTACAGCTACGACCTCCTCGCGAGGAAGGTCAAGCGTCGCCAACTGCTGCGCAGCGAGCTGGAAAAACAGATGAGCCTGCTCACCGGCACCCTGGACTATTCCGGCTTCCACCGGGTGGACATGGTGGTGGAAGCGGTGTTCGAGGAGATCAACCTCAAGCACCAGATGGTGCAGGACGTGGAGCGCGAGTGCGGCGAGCACACCGTGTTTGCCTCCAACACCTCCTCCCTGCCCATCCACCAGATCGCCTCGGCGGCGACGCATCCGGAGCGGGTGGTAGGGCTGCACTACTTCAGCCCGGTGGACAAGATGCCGCTCGCCGAGATCATTCCCCACGCGGGTACCAGCGCCGAGACGGTGGCCACCACCCTGGCCTTCGCCCGGGCCCAGGGCAAGACCCCCATCGTGGTGAAGGACGAGGCGGGCTTCTACGTCAACCGCATCCTGGCGCCCTACATGAACGAGGCGGCGCGCCTGGTGCTGGAAGGGGAGCCGGTGGAGGTACTGGACGGCGCTCTGCTCGACTTCGGTTTCCCGGTCGGCCCCATCACCCTGCTGGACGAGGTGGGGATCGACGTGGGGGCCAAGATCTCCCCCATCCTCGAAAAAGAGCTGGGTGGCGAGCAGTTCCAGGCGCCCAAGGCCTTTGACAAGCTGCTGGAAGACGATCGCAAGGGGCGCAAGAACGGCAAGGGCTTCTACCTCTATGGCAAGGCGGCTCCGCGCAACAAGCTCACCGGCAAGGAGGGCAAGAAGACGGTGGACGCGAGCGTCTACGACGTGCTGGGCGTCAAGCCCCAGGCCAAGCTGGCCAGGCAGGAGATCGCCGAGCGCTGCGTGCTGCTGATGCTCAACGAAGCTGCCATGGCCCTGGATGGCGGCGTGGTGGCCTCGGCCCGGGATGGCGACATCGGCGCCATCTTCGGTATCGGCTTCCCCCCCTTCCTGGGCGGTCCGTTCCGCTACATGGACAGCCTCGGCATCGACTATCTGGTGGGGCGTCTTGAGCACCATCAGAAGCGCTTTGGCGACCGCTTCGCCCCCTGTGCGCGGCTGAAAGCGATGGCGGCGGAGCAGCAGACCTTCTACTGATGGCTCTCGACGGCATACATCGAGCGAGGCGACCCCAAGGTCGCCTCGCTTTTTGTTGGGCATACCTTTCCGGTTTGGGGCGGGGGCGCGAAGAAAAACGGGGCGGGGAGGGGGAAAACCTTGATCTGGCGCAAACTGGTGCCCCATTTATTACTTTGGTGGCATAGGACTCAGGCGCGGGTTGAGGTCAAATAGTCTCATCAGGAACGGGGGCGACCCCGTCACGAAAGGGACACCCATTTCACTGGATGAAGGACACACTATGAGTCTGCTCGAACAAACCATCTGGAACATATTGGGATACGGGGCCATGCCCTTTATCTTTCTGAGTGGCTTCGTGGCCGTGGCAGTCACCTGCTGCCTGCTGCTCAATGCCTTCGGGGTCAAGTCCGCCGAGAAGTGAGTCACTCTCGTTCATGCCGCCAAATGCCAGTCCTCGGACTGGCATTTGTTTTTTGTGTCTTCTGAAGCACTTGCCCGACCCTGATGGGGTAAACGGAGAGCAAGACGGTCGAACCCGGCAGCCATTTTGATTACACTGACGCCCGGCATGTCCGCCCCTTTCTCTTTTATCAGGTGTTCACGACTTCTATGGCGCTCAAGGCAACCATCTTCAAGGCCCAGATCAGCTTGTCTGACATGGATCGCAATCTCTATCAGGACTTCTCCCTCACCCTGGCCCGTCACCCCTCCGAGACCGACGAGCGCATGATGATCCGCCTCGCGGCCTTCGCCTGGCATGCCGCCGAGCGGCTGGAGTTCACCAAGGGGCTCTCAGCCGACGACGAGCCTGAGCTCTGGTGCAAGAACTACTCCGACGAGATTGAACTCTGGATTGAGCTGGGTCAGCCGGACGAGCGCCGTCTCAAGAAGGCATGCAACCGCTCTCGCCAGGTGGTGCTCTACCTCTATGGCGGTCGTGGCACCAGCGTCTGGTGGAAGCAGAACCAGGGCAAGCTCGGTCTGCACGACAACCTGAGCGTCATCGAACTCTCCGACAGCCAGACCCTGCCCCTGGCGGCCATGGTGGAGCGCACCATGCAGCTCACCTGTACCATCTCCGACGGCCAGCTCTGGGTCAGCAACGGCAGCCAGGAGGTGACGCTGGACCCCGTGGTGCTGATGGGACGCCCGGCCCGCGAACTGTAAACGGGATACCCATGTTCAGCGCCCTGCTCAATATCGTCATTCCCGTGTTTGCGGTGGTGGGCCTTGGCGCTCTCTATGGGCGGCTGCGGCCGGGCGGGGCCCTGGGTTATGTCAACCGGGCCAATATCGAGCTCTTTACCCCGGCGCTGGTCTTCTCGGCCCTGGTGAAATACCCCCTGGATCTCGCGGCGCACCTGCCCCTTGTGGGGGCCGGTGCCCTGGTCATCCTGCTGCCCGGCTTGCTGCTCTCCCTGCTCAAACTCAAGGAGATAGAGCGGGCCGCGCTGATCTTGCCCGCCATGTTTCGCAACACCGGCAACCTCGGCATTCCGCTGATGGTGCTCGCCTTTGGCGAGCAGCAGCTCGGCGCCATCGTCATCCTCTTTGTGCTCTCCAACCTGCTCCACTTCTCGGTGGGCATGTTTATCCTCTCCGCCAGCAGCTCCCGCTGGCTCTGGCTGAGAAGCCCCGTGCTCTGGGCCGCCTTCGCCGGGCTGCTGGTGGCCAACCTGCATATCCCGCTGCCGGAATACCTGGTGACCAGCGCCACCCTGCTCGGCCAGATAGCGGTGCCCCTGATGCTGTTTGCCTTAGGCATCCGGCTGATGGAAGGGGAGCTGGATCATCTGGGGCTGGCCATCAAGTGCAACCTGCTCTACCTGCTGGCGGGGGGCCTCTCTCTGGGGCTCGCCGTCTGGCTGCTGCCCCTCGAACCTGACTGGATACCACTCCTGATGCTGTCGGTGGCGCTGCCCCCGGCGGTGCTCAACTACATGCTGTGCGAGCAGTACCAGTGCCAGCCCGACAAGGTGGCCAGCATCGTGCTCGGCGGCAATGCGCTCTCTGTGGTGGTGATCCCCCTTGCGGTGTGGTTGGCGCTGCATCTGGGGGGATAAGGAATTAGGGATATCAGGGGGACCGATTTCCTGAGTGACAAGCCCATTGAGGTCGATCTGGATCAAAGAATGAAAACGGCGGAGAGAGCTGCTGCTTTGAGTTTGATTAAATCATTATTGTACTAATCTTGTACTCTACTCGCTTAAGATTATGGATCTCGCCATGATAGGTAAATCATTTTTCTCTGTACTTATGTTGGTAACGTCGACTGTATCTGTTAGTAAAATATCAGACGATTACATATTAGTGAACTCGCGAATTCAACTTCGAAGTGCGACACTCGCCTATGCCGCCTGACAGTACTCTTCGAATACCTTGACAGGCTGCCTGAATCCGAGACATTTCCGAGGTCGTAGGTTGAGCCACTGCTCCGCTCTCCTGACATCCTCGTCCGTGACCTCTCTCAGGTCTGTTCCCTTTGGGATAAACTGCCTCAACAGCCCATTGCTGTTCTCGTTCAGACCGCGCTCCCACGAAGAGTAAGGGTGCGCAAAGTAAGTCTCGGCACCCAGCGCTTCCTCTATCGCCTTGTGTTCGGCAAACTCGCCGCCGTTGTCAAAGGTGATGGTATGCACCTGCTCGATGTAGGGCGTTAACATCTCGATTATCGCATCCCGCACCACCCCAGCCTGTTTGCTCGCGACCCGCTTGACCAGATAGAGCCGGCTCTTGCGCTCCACCAGGGTGACCAGTGCACCTGTGCCTTGCTTGCCCAGCACCGTGTCCGCCTCCCAATCACCGAGCCGCTCCCGGCTATCGACGATAGCCGGCCGTTCATCAATAGAGCGGGCTTCCTTGATGGGAGAACGCAGGCTGCTCGCCCCCTTGCGGTAGCGCTTGTGGCCCTGGCGCAGATGGCGGTACAACTGGCCACCCCGGGCTTTGTCGGCGGCCACATGGCGGTATATCCACTCGTGACTCACCATGAGGCCTATCTGCTTGCCCACCGCGCTTATCTGCTCCGGGCTCCACCACCAGGCGAGTGTCAGCTCGACAAACTGGATGACATCGGCAGATAGCCGAGATTTGGCCGCACTGGCCCGTCGGTGGGTGGCGTGCTGATGCGCATTGTCTGGCTGGTAGCCCTGCGGCCCGGCGTTACGACGCAGCTCCCGGTAGAGGGTGGAGCGATGAACGCCAATGGCGCGTGCGGTGGCAAGGATGGACATCCCCTGTGCGCGAAGCACCGATAACTGGTATCGTTGCCCCTCGGTCAACTGCTGATAGCTCATGGTGATACTGCTTTTACTTTGGCGAGCAGAAGGGTACCACCAATCAGCAGTTGGCCACCTCTCGCCATTCATCCATGAGTGTCGCACTTATTATCTGAATTCCCGACTTGGTTGGATTTGCGGTGGATGACAGTTCAATGGTGACTAAAACTGAGGTCATAAAAAGATGGCTTGTATCTAAAGATGCTTTGGAAAAAGCGGTAAATTATTATGTCAACCATTTATGGGACGTCATCTAAATATTAACAAGACAAGGGCAGCACACAAAAATAAGATAATGGGAGATTTGGAAAATTTTAAAGTAGTTACAAGTGGAGCTGACTTTGATAAGAATTCAATAGCAATTAAACAAGTGGAGGAATTAGTTGTTTTGAAATTATCTAATATTGAAAAATATAAATATATGGTTGAATGTCATACTCTGTCACCGAATAGTGAAATGAGCGATTTTTTTGATTTTTGACTTGGACGTGAGCTATCCCCGCATGAAAGCCATTATCCTATGGCTGATCTTTTGGAGACGATATATTGGTTGAGAGGGATGAGAACAGTGGAGACCCTGCTGTTGTGGAGCTTGCCGATAATGCTTAATTACGCCTGTTGGCTAATTTAATCAACGATACAAGGTTTTTAGGTCATTTTTTCTGCATATAATTTAAGGTCGTTAAGGTGATTTTTGACAATATCATCACACTCATTCTGAGTAAGGTGTGTAGTTATAGTGATCACACAATTACTTGTAATGTTTACCGTGCCTCCAACTTGTGAGAAGTAATGAGTAAGATTCTCAACTAGTAATACAATATTTTTGACCACATCTTCTGGGCTCAGTTGGTCGTCCATGAAATTCTTTATCGTGGGATTGAATTTATAATAAGGTTTATACTTATACATAATAGCATTACCCCTTTACTGGTGTTCAATATACTATATTAGTACAGCACCATCTGACGATGCTGTCATTAATTATTTTTGGGCATTGTGACTCGGCCTCAGTAACTCACCATAATTTTCATTATTCCTTCAATTCTACCAACCTGAAATTCTCCTGAGGGCTGACCATGTTGGCAGTGTAGACACTTTTCTGACAAGACCGCCCCCTACGTAAAGAATATCGCCTTGTCTCGGGTGAGACGGATAAGGTGGGGAGTGTAGTGGTCAACTAAATCCGGACACACAGTTAAGCAGATTTTCGGCCTCTGCTGGCGGTATCCCATCATTGTGTTGATGTGGACGCCGCCAGTTGTAGTAATCCATCAGGTAATAGCTGATATCCCGCTTCGCCTCCCGCAGGTTCATATATCCCGTTGTCGGGATCCACTCTGTCTTCAGGCTCCTGAACAACCGCTCCATCGGCGCGTTATCCCAGCAGTTGCCACGCCGGCTCATGCTCTGGGTCATACGATAGCGCCACAGCCGTTGCCGAAACGCACGGCTGCCATATTGGCTGCCTTGGTCGGAGTGAAACAGCACGCCTGATGGTCAACCCCGCTGCTGATAGGCCATCTCGAGCGCTTTTATTGCCAGCTCTGCATCAGGTTTGTCAGACATCGCCCAGCCCACGACTCGCCGGGTATGCAGGTCGAGCACTGCGGCCAGGTAATACCAACGACCCGCGGCCCAGATGTAGGTGATATCGCCACACCACACCTGATTGGGTTGCTGGACATCAAATTCACGGGCCAGCAGATTGGGAATATCCGGTCGCTCAGACCGGGCGACCTGATAGCGATGAGCGCCCGGTTGCTTGGATACCAGACCGGCTTCTTTCATCAGACTGCGCACTTTGAATCGGCCAATCTGATGCCCCAGCTCTCGCATCATCGACATCAAGGCGCGGCTGCCCGCTGAGTTCCGGCTTTCTTTGAACAAACGGCGCAACTCGCTGCGTTGCTGCATCCGCTCACGGTTAATCGTCCGCTTGCGGGCCAGATAGTCGTAAAAACAGGATGTTGGAACATCGAAAGCGCAGCAGACCAGAGTGATGGGGGCTTGCTCTCTTAATCGGTCTATCAGCGCGTACGAGTGAACTCGTCCGTCATCAAGAGAGCCGTAGCCTTTTTTAGAATGTCCTTTTCGCGCTCGAGCCGGTTGATGCGGGCTTCCAGCTCCTGGATTTTCTGCTGCTCCGGGGTCAGCGCTTTGCCGATTGGGGTGGTGCCGGTTCGTTCGGATTGAAGCTGCTGAACCCAGCGGCGAAGTACGGTTTCACCGACATCCAGCGAACGGCTTGCTTCGGGGACAGAGTATCCCTGGTCGAGCACCAGGGATGCGGCTTCGAGTTTGAATTCAGCAGTAAATGAGCGACGCAATCTTGTCATTGAACACCTCAAGTCATGGTGGCGACTGTACCACCTAAAATGGTGTCCGGGATGATTAGACCACTACAGAGTGGGGGAAGAGTGGGATAGAAACAGGGCGGCCTTGGCCGCCCTGTTTATTGATGGGGAGCAGGTTGCACCTGGCCATCCTTGCGCAGTTGGGTATAGAGACCAAACCCCGCCAGCAGGCCGGCGAGGGCCAGCAGCCACCAGATGGAGGTGGCGGGGCGACTGCCCGCATCCCCCAGCATAAAGCCGATGAGCAGGTTGCCAAAGAGCGCCATGCAGCCCCCGGCGCTGGCATAGAAGCCGTAGTAGCTGCCGAGCTGCTCAGGGGGGGCGTAGCGGGGCAGCTGGGCGGCGAACAGTGGGAAGCAGAGGATGGAGCCCAAGGAAAGCAGGGCCACCTGCGTCAACACGCCTGCCGTCGGCCAGGGTACCAGCAGGGGCAGGGCCAGGTAGCTCAGGCCCATCATGCCTATCCCCAGTCCCATGGCGAGCGGTACTCCCAGGCGGCGCTCCACCAGGCGGGAGGCCGGGAGCTGGAGCACGACACCGATCACCGCCGAGAGGGTGAAGACGCCGCCGAGCAGGTGGGTGGCGTCCGGCAGGCTCTGGATATGGGCGGGGAGGGCGAGATAGAGCTGGTGGAACAGGATCTGGTAGCTGCCCGCCAGCAGGGTGAACCCCATAAAGGGGCGCTGGCGCACTATCTCCCCCCATTGGCGCAAGATGGCGCCACGGGGGCTCTGGTTGCTCACCGGGCGTTTGGGCAGCACGCGGTATTGCAGCACTCCGAGCAGAGCGAAGAGGCTCGCCGCCAGGACCCCCGTCAGGGTATAGCTCTGCTGGGTCAAGGTGAGGCCGACCAGGGGGCCGAGCAGCATGCCCGCCTCGCTGGCCAGATTGTGCAGGGCGAAGGCGCGCTGACGCTGGCTCGGGTTGTGGCATTCGCTGGCAAGGTAGGCCTGGGCGCAGGGGGTGAACAGGGCCCCCGCAAAGCCGGTGAGGGTGGCGGCCAGCAGCAGTATGGGCAGGGACTCGGCCCAGCCCAGCAGCACGAAGCCCAAGGATCGTACCAGGCAGCCCCAGACGATGGCGGGATGGTAGCCGATGCGATCCCCAAGGGTGCCGCCCAGCAGGAAGAGCCCCTGCTGGCTGAAGACCCGCATCCCCATGACGAGGCCACAGGCCCAGCCGGCCAGGCCCAGGCCGCTGCCCATGTGCTGGGCGAGGAAGGGCATCATCATGTAGAAGCCGAGGTTGAAGGCGAGCCCATTGGTGATGAGCAGGCGGGCGGCCGGGCTCATGCCCTGCCAGTCCCGCCAGTAGGAGGCGCCGTTCATGGTCGCCTCCCGCCAGTGCGTGGGGAGGTGGTCGCCGGGGTGGCGCAGCACTGTGTCATGATGTCTTTCGCAGGGTTCTGAGGAAGGGGATGCCGTGCTGATCGTGGCTTATCTCCACCGGCACCTGGTAGAGGCGCTCGATGAGGGCCGCGTCGAGCACCCGGGCGGGGGGGCCGAAGGCCTGCAGATCTCCCCCTGCCAGCACGATCAGCTGATCGGCAAACTGGGCGGCCAGGTTGAGATCGTGCAGCACCACCAGGGTGATCCACTGTTGCTCCAGGGTCTGCTGGCACAGGTGCTCCATCAGTTGCATCTGGTGGTGCAGGTCCAGGGCGCTGACCGGCTCGTCCAGCATCATGATGCGGGGGTCGCGCAGCAGCACCTGGGCGAAGAGCACCATCTGCCGCTGGCCGCCGCTCAAGGAGTAGAGGGGGCGATCCGCCAGATGGGCGATGCCGAGCGCCTGCAGGGCGCGGCCGGCCGCCAGTATGTCCTCGTCCGCGAGGCGCATGGAGAGGCTGTCGAGACGCCCCAGCACCACCACTTCGATGACGCTGAGGTCCAGCTCCAGCTGGATGTTCTGGGGCATGTAGCCAAACTGCTGGCGCCACCTGGCCTGCGTCATCTGGCTAGCACTCTGGTCCCCGAGGCGAATGTCGCCACTGTCCGGGGTCAGTTCACCAAAGAGGGTGCGCATCAAGGAGGTCTTGCCGGTCCCGTTCGGGCCGATGATCACATGGACCTGACCCGGATGCAGAGTGAGGCTGAGATCCCGCAGCAAGGTCTGCTGGCCGAGGGAGAGGGAGAGTCGGGATATTTCAAGCACGTTTACGCCCCCTGCCGAGGATCAACCAGATGAAGAAGGGCACGCCAATGAGCGCGGTGACGATGCCGATGGGGAACAGGGCCCCCGGAATGATGGACTTGGAGAGCACCGAGGCCGCCGAGAGCATGCAGGCGCCGCACAGGGCGGAGAGGGGGATCAAAAAGCGCTGATCTTCCCCCACCAGCATGCGGGCGATATGGGGGGCCACCAGGCCGACGAAGCCGATCACGCCGACGAAGCTGGTGGCGGTGGCGGTGAGCAAGGCGACCAGCACCAGGGTCTTCATGCGCAGCCTGTCGACGTTGACCCCGAGGCTGCGGGCGCGGGCTTCCCCGAGGCGCAGGCTGGTAAGGGCCCAGGCGTCACGGTAGATGAGCAGGGTGCAGATCAGGGTGACGACGGCGGTGATGATCAGGGAGTCCCAGGTGGTGCGCATCAGGCTGCCAAACAGCCAGAACAGGATCTGCTGGTTGAGCTCGGGAGAGGAGAGGAACTGCAGCAGGGAGAGCAGGGACTGGAACAGGAACAGCAGGGCGATGCCCGCCAGGATCAGGGTCTGGCTGCTGACATGGCGCATCATGGCCAGACCAAACAGCAGGCAGGCGGCAAACATGCACACAATGAAGGCGCCGGCCGGGATGGCCACCAGGGGAGGAAGCCCGAGGCCGCCGGTGTAGAGGGCCAGCGCCGCGCCCAGGCCCGCCGCTGCCGCGAGCCCGAGGGTATAGGGACTGGCGAGGGGGTTGTCCAGCAGGGTCTGCATCTGCACGCCGCCAAGGCCGAGAGAGGCCCCGACCACCAGGGCCATGAGGGCGATGGGCAGGCGCATGTCGTGGACGATGGTGCGGGTCATGGGATCGGCCTGGGCGGGGGAAACCAGGGCATCGATCACGTCGTGCAGGGCCAGCAGGGAGGGGCCGGTGGCGATATCGAGCACCAGGGTAATGCACAGGACCAGGGCGAGCAGCAGGAGCCAGTGCCAGCGACGGCGCTCCCGTTGCCGCTGCCGGGCGAGGGTCTGCTGCAGGGCAGCCAAATCATTCATGATGTCAATCCTGAAACGGGCGCCGCAAGAGGCGCCCACACAATCCAAGAGGGTTGCTGAAGAGGGCGTGGCCGAGGTGGGCCGCACCCGAATTGCCGGGGTTAGCTTGCGTCATCCTGCTTGATGCCCAGCATGAAGGTGCCCTGGGGACGGATGGGCAGATAGTGCTGGTAGAACGCCTGATAGGTGGCCAGGGGATCGAGATCCTGGAAGAGGTCCGGATAGAGGGCCTTGGCCATGAACTCGATGAGGGCGGCATCCATGATGCTGCGGGTGGCGCCGTGATAGACCGCGTAGAGGCGACCCTCCTTCACCGCAGGCAGCTCGCTCCAGCCCGGGCGGGCAGCAAAGCCTTGCAGACGCTGGCGCACGGTCTCTGCCGACACATCCTGGCCGACCTGCATGGCGACAGCACTGCTCACGCTCTCGTAGCCCGCCATCAGGATCACCTCGGGCTTGCTCGCTAGCAGTTGCTCCGGGTGGATGGGACCCCAGCGATCGACGAAGGGGGCGGCCACGTTGTCGCCACCGGCCAGCAGGGCCATGGCGCCCCACATGTCCTTGCCATAGGTGTAGCTGTACTCGGCCGGACCCTTGTCACCCAGCTCGATGTAGACCCGGGGCGGCGTGCGCTTCGCGGCGGCGATGCGGGAGGTGATGGTGTCAATCTTGGCCTTGTACTCGTCGGCCATCTTCCGGGCGCGGGCCTCCTGGCCGGTCAGCTTGCCAAGCAGCAAGGTGCTCGCCATGTGCTGTGTCAGGGTCTGGGCGTTGTAGTCGATGACCACCACCGGGATCCCCGCCTGCTCAAGGCGTGGCAGGTCCGCGGCCAGGGCTTCATATTGCCACTTCGCCAGGATCACCAGGTCGGGCTTGACCGCCAGGGTCTTCTCGATGGAGAAGCTCTGATCCTGCACGTTGCCAAGGTCGGGGACCTTGGCCAGTTGTGGCTGGCTGGCCACGTAGAGCGACCAGATGGCGGGACGGGACTTCATGAACCAGCCCAGGGACATGCCCACCAGGCGTTCGGCCCCGCCTTCACCGGCCACCGCCAGGTAATCCTCGGGATAGAAACCGAGCACGATACGGTTTGCCGGAAGGCTGAGGGAGACCTTGCGGCCCATCACATCTTCCACTTCAACGGGGGGGGCGGCCTGCGCCATCCAGCTCACCAGGACGAGCTGGCCGAGCAGCAGCAACTTTGCCAGGGGGTGACGAAACATCTTGTAGCACCTCGAGAATAGAGACGGTCAAAAAAGAAAGTGAGAACTATTGCCATTCGCGAGCGCAAAAGCAACAAACGTTTGTGTCATCCCCTCTCTTGTTATTTCTGTCATTACTGGAATCGGTTCCACAAGAGCACCAGGAGAGAGTCTTATCCCCCGGTTTTCTGCCTTCTCGGGCCACGCAGGGGGTGGCGCCCGGTATGGCACCCATGGATTTGCCCATGATCCAGTGTCTGTGAGTGGGGTTGCTCACGAAATGGTAGCGGGCAGAGGCCCGCCGTAGTGCTCCCCGGTCTGCCCCGGCGCCGATGTCGCTCCTTGACAGAGGCCGCCAGCAGGGGCTGGGGGGCGACAACTTCCTGCGCAGCGATGGCAGACACTGCCCATTCGGGTATTGCCCGTCACCTTGGCGCAACATTTTGTTGTCATTGTTAGCCAGCTCGCAGCAGCCCCGGCGCCGACGGGGCAGAGTGGGCGCGCAGTTTCGGCCGGGGGCTGACATGCCTCCCGTTGATGGCTGCATCCAAGGTGCTGCGGCCCGCCTTGTGCGGGGCGCCAATAACATGATCTGCAAATAAAAAAGGAAACTGACCATGTCAGGAAGACACTCTCTGGTGGCGCTGGCCGTCGGGCTGGCCCTCGCTGGACAGGCACAGGCGCAACTGCTCATCACCGAATACCTGGAAGGGTCCGGCAACAACAAGGCGGTGGAGCTGAGCAACCTCGGCTCGGACCCCGTCGATCTCTCCCAATACCGGCTGGCCCTCTACGCCAACGGCAAACCCATCACCGATGCCCCCACCAACAGCCTGGCGCTGCAAGGCACCCTCGCCCCGGGCGCCACCCTGGTGCTGGCCAACCCCTCAGCAAATGCCGAGATCCTGGCCAAGACGACCCAGACCAGCGGCAACCTGGTGTTCAACGGTGACGACGCCCTGGTGCTCTATCGCGGCAGCGAGATAATCGACAGCGTCGGCCAGGTAGGGGTGGATCCCGGCACGGCCTGGGTGTCGGGGAGCGTCTCGACCCTGGACATGACACTGCGCCGCAAGGCCACCGTCACCATGGGCCGCACTGATGCGACGTCGCCTTTTGATCCGGCGCAGGAATACGTGGCCGCCCCGAAAGATGACGCCAGTGGCCTGGGTTGCAGTGGCGATGGTCCCTGCGATGGCACCCAGCCGCCCGCCTTCGTCTGCCCGGTGGATCAGTTGGTGCCGGTGACCGTCATTCAGGGCCCGGGCAGCAGCAGCCCCCTGGTGCCAGCCGGCAAGTTTGAATCGGAACAGGCCTATGCCACTCGCGGCGTGGTGACCCAGGTAGTGAGCGGCCTCTACAAGGGCTTCTTCATTCAGGACGAGCAGGGGGACGGGGATGCGGCTACCTCCGACGGCCTCTTCGTCTACAGCACCAAGGCCAACGCTGCCATCGTGCCGGGGGCTGAGGTGTGCGTTTCGGGCAAGGTGAAGGAGTATTTCAATCAGACCCAGATCAACGCCGACGAGCTGGTGGTGACTCGGCCCGCTGAGGCAGTGCCGGCCGCGGTGGATCTGCTGCCGGTGGCGGGCGAGAGCCTGAGCCAGCTGCTGGAGCGTCACGAGGGGATGCAGGTACGGCTGGTGCCCGGCTCCAGCCTGGTGGTGACCCGCAACTTCAGCTTCGATTACGACGGCAAGCGCAACAACCTGGTGCTCTCTTATGGCGCGCCGCTCATCAAGTCGACCCAGAAATTTGCCGCCATGAGCCAGGAGGCGAGCGACTGGGCCCTTCGCAACCAGCAGAACCAGCTGGTGGTGGAGACCGACGCCAAGGCGCCGGATGGCGTGCTGCCCTGGTTCCCCGGCTTCAACGCCGAGGACGGTTACCTGCGCATCGGCGACAAGCTCAACGGGCTGGAGGGGGCCCTTGGTTACTCCTACAACCTGTTCAGGCTGGTGGCCAGCAATCGCATCGACGCGAGCCAGATTGATCACAGCGGCTGGGATCGGGTGGAAACCCCCGAACTTGCCGAGGCGGGGGATCTGCGGGTCGCGAGCTTCAACGTGCTCAACTTCTTCACCACGGTGGTGGGCGGGGATGCCAACCCCACCGGCAGCAACCGGGGCGCCTTGACGGTGGCGGAGTTCGAGCTGCAGCGCACCAAGATAGTCAGCGCCATCACCCGCCTCAATGCCGACGTGGTGGGGCTGATGGAGATCGAGAACAACGGCTACGGTGACAACTCCGCCATCGCCAACCTGGTGGCGGCCTTGAACGCGGCCCTGCCGGACGAGGCGGATCACTACCGCTGGATTGCCTCGCCGGATGGCAAGCCCATTGGCACCGACGCCATCACGGTGGGGCTCATCTACCGACCCGCCAGCGTGAGCCCGCAAGGGGCCGCCAGCCTCATCGCGCTGCCGGTGCAGCAGGCCGAGGCGGTGGACGCCAGCGGCAAGCCGGTGACCATCAATCAGGGGATGCGCGAGTCGCTGGTGCAGCGCTTCAGCTCGCCCAAGGGGGATGCGCCCCTGACCCTGGTGGTCAACCACCTCAAGTCCAAGGGCTCCGCCTGCTTCGAGGATTACCCCGACTACGCCAGCGCCGATCCGCTGGATGGCCAGGGCCACTGCAACGCGCTGCGGGTCTCCGCCGCCAAGGTGCTGGGGGAGCACCTCAAGGATCTGGCCGGGGATCTGCTGCTTATCGGCGACATGAACGCCTATGGCATGGAGGATCCCATCCGGGTGCTGACCGACTATGATCCGGCCGCCCAGGCGCGCCAGATCATGAGCGCCTCCTTCACCACTCTGGCGGGTCAGCCCTTCGAGGAGAGCGGCAGCGCCCTTGGCAAGGGGTATGGTCTGGTGAACCTCAATACCCGCTTCCATGGCACCGACACCTACTCCTACAGCTACGAAGGGGAGCTCGGCAACCTGGATCACGCCCTGGCAAACCCGAGCCTCGCGGCCAAGGTGATCGGCATCGAGGATTGGCACATCAACTCCGCCGAGAGCAACTTCTTCGAGTACGGCACTAAGTACAGCGGTCAGCTGGCGAAATCCGAAGGGCCCTTCAGCGCCTCGGATCACGATCCGGTGCTGGTGGCCATCCAGTATCCGCAGCCACCCGCCGGGGTATTGAGTCTCGAGAGCGCCGCTGCGAACGTGGAGGAGGGGAATACCTTGTCCCTGAGTGTCAGTCGCAGCGATGGCAGCCACGGGGAGGCGAGCGTCAGCTATCGCATCGTCTACGGCAGCGCGGACACAAGCGACGTGGCGCCCCTCACCGGCACCCTGCACTGGGCCGCCGGGCAGAGCGAGCCCCAGACCATCAGCATTCCGGTGAAGAGCGACACCCTGCACGAGGGGGACGAGACCTTTACCCTGGAGCTGTTTGACCCGAGCGGCGCGGCCCTGGGGGATCAGCACCAGACCCTGGTGACCATCAAGGACAAGCTGGCGCCGTCCACCATCTCGCTGGCGCGCGCCAGCATGACGGTGAACGAGGGGCAGTGGTTTGCCGAGATCCCCCTGGTGCGCAGCGGCGATCTGAGCAAGCCGGCCCGGGCCCGGGTGGCCCTTGACGGGGTCACGGCGCGCTGGGGGCTGGATTTCCTGCCCTGGTTCGGTCAGTCGGTGAGCTGGGCCGCGGGCGAGGGGGGCAGCAAGTCGGTTAAGGTGCTGATCATCGATGACTGGTTTGTGGAGCCCACCGAGCAGTTCAGGGTGAGCCTCGATCGGGTGGAAGGGGGCCAGCCCGGCGCCCTGCAGCAGACCCGGGTCGACATCCAGGACAACGACAAGTCCTGGTGGCCCTTCGGTCGCCACTGAGGATGACGTCTCAATATAAAAAGGGGCCTGCGGGCCCCTTTCTTAGTTGGGAAGACTTTTGTTGGGAAGACTTGTTGCAGACAGGTTGGGTTGCGAAGATGAAAAAGGCCCACCGTCATGGTGGGCCTTCCTCATGGCAGGGCGCTCCTAACGGAGTATCAACCCTGCGCGTTGCTCAGTACCAGCTTGCCATCCTTGACCGGAATGGTGGGGCCGGGTTGCTTCTCCATGCGTACCACCCCCTCCTGGCCGGCGAGGCGGTAGGTGACGTCATAGCCGATGGTGCGGGTGCTGCTCTCCTGCACCGTCTTGCAGCGCTGCTCCGTGGTGGTGTAGGTATCACCGGCCTGCATGTTGCCCTGCACCTGATTCCCGGCATAACCCCCTGCCACGGCACCGGCGGCGGTGGCCACCTTCTTGCCGCTGCCACCGCCAAACTGGTGGCCGACCACGCCGCCCAGGGCCGCGCCAACCACGGTACCCAGGATCTTGTGCTCGTCCTGCACCGGCTTGCGGTGGGTCAGGGTGACGTTGCGGCACTCCTGACGCGGCGTCTTGATGGTCTCGGTCACCGGCTTGCTGGCCAGCACCTCGGCAAACTGGGGCTCTGATGAAAACAGGGATCCGCTGGCGACCGCCGACAATGCCAGCGCAGAGGCAACACCGATCCCGACACCTGCCAACATGGATTTGTTCATCACTCTTCTCCTTGTACTCATACCCGTTGAGGGCTTGGGATCATTCTTGGCATTTTGCGCCGCAGGCTCAAGGCAAGGGCCACGGGATCGCGACAGGGGCTGACTGCGCAAAAAGTGACCGCACAAAAATAGCGTCGGCGATTGGCGACAGGGGGAGCAGGGCCGAGGGCCCCTAAGACGTTTCGCTAATACCTGGGATCTGGCCCCCTTGATACCCTTTCATCCGGTTCCAGCCGGCATCCTGGCCCCGCATCAGGGCACAATGCCGGTCGTGGTGAACCGCGAGTGCCACCCCGTTTTGTGTCCCTGTGAGGAAGGATCCGATGACAGAGCAGAACATGTACGACGCCGGCCTTGGCAAGACGCCCGCCAATTTCGAGGCGCTGACCCCCTTGAGCTTTCTGGGGCGGGCCGCCCGGGTCTATCCCGACTATCCGGCGCTGATCCACGGCCCCTTGCGCCAGAGCTGGGCCCAGACCGAACGCCGTTGCCGCCAGCTCGCCTCGGCCCTGCGCCGTCGCGGCATTGGCGAGGGGGACACCGTCTCCATCGTCGCCCCCAATGTGCCGGCCATGTTCGAGGCGCACTTCGGGGTACCCATGAGCGGCGCTGTGCTCAACACCATCAACACCCGGCTCGATGCGGACGCCATGGCCTTCATCTTCCAGCACGCCCAGATCAAGGTGGTGCTGGTGGACCGGGAGTTCGGCGCCGTGGTGCGAAAGGCGCTCTCTCTCATTGATAGCCAGCCCCTGGTGATCGCCATCGACGATCCCCTCTACCGGGAAGGGGAGCTGGTCGGCGAGCTCGACTACGAGGGGTTCATCGCCCTGGGGGACGGGGACGAACCCGGCTGGCTGCCGGCGGACGAGTGGCAGGCCATTTCCCTCAACTACACCTCCGGCACCACGGGGAACCCCAAGGGGGTGGTCTATCACCATCGCGGCGCCCACCTCAATGCGGTCAACAATGCCCTCTCCTGGGAGCTGCCCAAGCACCCCGTCTACCTCTGGACCCTGCCGATGTTCCACTGCAACGGCTGGTGCTTCCCCTGGACCCTGGCGGCCACCGCCGGGGTGAGCGTCTGCCTGCGCCACGTGCAGGCGGCGGCCATCTACGGGGCGCTGCGCGAACACAAGGTGAGCCATTTCTGCGCCGCCCCCATCGTGCTTAATATGCTGAACAATGCCGATCCGGCCCTCAAGCAGGGACTCGACCACCCCGTCAAGGCGATGACGGCGGGGGCAGCGCCACCCGCCACCGTGATCGCCGGCATGGAGGCCATGGGGATCGCCGTGACCCATGTCTATGGCCTCACCGAAACCTATGGCCCCTGCGTGGTGTGCGAGCCGCAAAGACACTGGCAGGGGCAGGATGCCACCACCCTCTCCCGTCTCAAGGCGCGCCAGGGGGTGGCCTCCCCCCTGCAAGGGGAGATGCGGGTCATCAACCCCGTCAGCGGCGAGCCGGTCCCCATGGATGGCAAGACCCTGGGAGAGATAGTGCTGCGGGGCAACATCGTCATGAAGGGCTACCTCAAGAACCCGGCGGCGAGCGAGGAGGCGATGGCACAGGGATGGTTTCGAAGCGGGGATCTCGCGGTCTGGCACCCGGACGGCTATGTGGAGATCAAGGACAGATCCAAGGACATCATCATCTCCGGCGGGGAGAACATTTCCAGCCTGGAGGTGGAGGACGTGCTCTATCGCCACCCCGATGTGGAAGAAGCCGCGGTGATCGCCATGCCGGACGAGACCTGGGGGGAGGTGCCCTGCGCCTTCGTCAAGCTCAAGGAGGGGCGCGAGCTCACCCAGGCCGAGCTCATCGGGTTCTGCCGCGAGCAGATGGCCCACTTCAAGGCCCCCAAGCGCATCATCTTCACCCCGCTGCCCAAGACCTCCACCGGCAAGGTGCAGAAATTCATGCTGCGCAAGCAGTTGGCGTGACGACAAAGGCGCCGCGCCATCAACGGGCCTGCGGGTCCGTTTTGTGTTGCGCGATGCAAAGAAGCAGGGCCTCGCCGGTAGCGGTCGCCAGCCAACAAGACGTGCCTTTTGAGCCCGTCCCGGCTTACCATGGCCGCCATGTCCCGCCAGCCTGAGGATGCCTGTGAGAAAATCGGACCGACTGTTTCAACTGACCAACCTGCTGCGGGCGCATCAACCCCTGACCGCCCAGGAGCTGGCGACACGCCTGTGCGTGTCGGAGCGCACCATCTACCGCTATATCGACGATCTCTCTTTGGCAGGCATTCCGGTTTACGGGGAAACCGGGCTGGGCTATCGGCTGAGCGAGGGGTTCGAAATGGCCCCGTTGCAACTGAGTACGGCCGAGCTGGAGGCCCTCATCACCGGGGTGAACCTGGTGGCGGTGCTGACGGGCAAGGGGATGGCCGATCCGGCCCGCGCCCTGCTCGCCAAGATTGAGGCGGCCCTGCCCGCCAAGGAGGCTCGGGCACCTCGCGTCCCCGTGGTGCGGGTGCCGGACTATTCCACGGCGCAGCCTGCATACGCTCGCTGGGACAGGTTGCACGACGCCATCACGGCCGGTCACTGGCTGCACATTGGCTACCGGGATGCCAGCGCCAGCAGGACGGAACGTCAGCTCTTTCCCCTCGGGCTCTTCTACTGGGGCGGATGCTGGACGCTCGGCGCCTGGTGTGCGCTGCGCCGGGCCTACCGGGATTTCAGGGTGGATCGCATCGACACCCTGGCGCCGTGCCGTCAGGGGGAAGGGGCGCCCCCTGGCGCGACCCTGGCCGATTACCTTGCCCTGCGCCAGTCGGACGCGTTCCCCCCTGGGCGCAGTGGCGCCGAAAAGTCATTCAGGACTGACACAAGGCTGTCAGTAGCTCTTCGTTATGCTGGGTTCTCCAGACCATCCACAACGGAGAAAACGAGATGATCATCAACGGTGACATGCAACAGGCAGGGGGCGTCGAATTTGCCACCTTCAGGCTCAGGGAAGGGGTGACGGAGGCGGATTTGCTCGCCCTGTCACGGCGGGTCGAGTCCGAGTTTCTTGTCCAGCAATCCGGGCTCATCATGCACTGCCTGCTGCGCGGCGCCGACGGCCTCTATGCGGACGTGGTGATGGCCCCCAACCAGTCGCTGGTGGAAGCCTACTGCCAGCAGTGGCTGCACAACGACGTGGCAGGGGAGTACCTGACCCTGCTTGACCATCACTCGGTCAACATGAGCTTCTGGACCCGTATCGGCTGAGGGCGGCGCGGGGCCTGCCATCCCCCGGCGAGGGGGCAATCATGAAATGAAACGGGCCCATAGGGCCCGTTTTGTTGAACAGAATTCAATAATTACTTGGTGTGGCGCTCATGCAGGCGCTGCACCACATCCTTCAAACCCAAGCCTTCGTGTTGCAGCAGCACGGTCAGGTGGTAGAGCAGGTCGGCGGATTCGTTGATGAGCTCTTCCCTGTCTTTCGCCATGGCGGCCAGGGCCACTTCCACCCCCTCTTCACCCACCTTCTGGGCGATTCGCTTGGTGCCTTTGCCATAGAGGCTGGCGGTGTAGCTGGTGGCGGGATCTGCCCCTTTGCGTGATGCCAGGATCTGTTCGAGCTCGGCCAGGAAGCCGAGCGGCGGCACGGGGTGGCCGTCGAAGCAGGAGGGGTTGCCCAGATGGCAGGTGGGGCCGACCGGGTCGGCGGCAATGAGCAGGGAGTCCTGATCACAGTCGGTGGTGATGGCGACGAGCTTGAGCACATGGCCCGAGCTCTCGCCCTTGGTCCACAGGCGCTGCTTGCTGCGGCTGAAGAAGGTGACCTGGCCGGTGGTCTGGGTCTTTTCCAGCGCCTCGCGGGTCATGAAGCCCTGCATCAGCACTTCGCCGCTGAGGGAATGCTGAACGATGGCGGGGATCATGCCCTCACACTTGGCCCAGTCCAGGCGCTCGGCCAGCGGCAATGCATTGTCTACTGCTTGATTATTCACGGATGGCGACTCCTTCGTTTTTCAGCCAGCGTTTCAATTCGGGAATGGGAATGAGGCCCTTGTGGAACACGGAGGCGGCCAGCGCCCCGTCCACGTCGGCCAGGGTAAAGGCATCGCGAAAGTGCTCCATGGCCCCGGCGCCGCCGGAGGCGATGAGGGGCACCTTGCACACGGCGCGCACCAGCTTGAGCTGCTCAAGGTCGTATCCCTGACGCATGCCGTCCTGGTTCATCACGTTGAGCACTATCTCCCCCGCGCCCCGGCGCTGCACTTCCTGTACCCACTCCAGGGTGGTCCAGGTGGTGGTGCGGGTGCGGCTCTCGTCGCCGGTAAACTGTTTGACCTGATATTGACCGAGGGCGGCATCGAAGTAGGAGTCGATACCCACCACCACGCATTGCACGCCGAAGCGCTCGGCGAGCCGGGTGATCAGGGTGGGATCGGCCAGGGCGGGGGAGTTGATGGAGACCTTGTCGGCACCGAATTCCAGGATCTGGCGGGCATCCTCCACGCTTTTGATGCCGCCGGCGACGCAGAAGGGGATGTCGATGACTTCCGCCACCCGGCTTACCCAGCTCTTGTCCACTACCCGTTCGTCGCTCGAGGCGGTGATGTCATAGAAGACCAGCTCATCGGCGCCCTCGGCGGCGTAGCGGCGGGCGAGGTCGACAATGCCGCCCATCACCTCGTGGTTGCGAAACTGCACGCCCTTGACCACCACGCCATCTTTGACGTCGAGACAGGGGATAATACGCTTTGACAACATGCTCATTGCTCCATGTAAAGCACGGTTAAAGAAACGTCGTTCTGCCGCCGGCGTTGGCCCGGGCGGCGGACGGGAACAGGGTTGGCATGCCTTGAACGGGGGCCCCTGACGGGGGAAACGACAGGCCCGGCAGGCCGTCTCGTCGCCTCTGGGCACCCCACTATATGCATGACTTTATTCAGTGATTCAACCCTTTGTCGCCCTTCACCTGGCCCGGATGGCAGGCTGGCGCCTCGGGGAGGCTGGCCCGATCGTCCGAGTGGGTCTCGTCCGTTGCCATATGTTGGCGCAGGGTGAGCAGGGCGGCATCAAAATCAAACGCCTTCAGTTGCCTGGTCAGGGTGTCGCTGCGAGACCCCAGCATGAGGCGAAGGGGACCGGCATACTGCTCGTAGAGGGGGATCACGGCGGTGTCGCTTTGCACCAGCAGGGCTTCCATCTGGCCCAGCAGTTGCTGGCGCCACTGATCCCCCAGGGGCACCAGATCGGTGGTCGGGGCGGCGAGATCGTCCCCGAGCAGAGCGCAAAGGGCGGCGATCTCTTCATCGATGGATGACATGAGTCCGGTGGGCTCAGTGTTGCCGTCCGCGATGGCCTGCTCCAGTGCCAGGCAGTGGCGCGACAGCTCATGTGCCCCCAGGGTGCTCGCCACGCCGCGCAGGCTGTGGGCCATGCGGGTTGCATCGCTGTGCTCCCCGGCCTGCAAGTGGCAGTGCAGCCGGGCCATGTCCTGGCCATGCTCATGGATGAAGTAGCGAAGCAGGGCCAGGTATTTCTCCTGATTGCAGTTGAGGGCCGCCAGCCCCTGGTCGAGATCCAGACCCGGGTGTGCCTGCAAGCGGGCAAGGGGGCCTGTCACGGGATGGCGAGTGCTGTCGTCCGGGGCAAGCTCGGGGACCTTGCCCTGGGGCAACCAGCGCTGCAGGGCGTCAAACAGCTTGGCGGGGGTGACGGGCTTGGCAATGAAATCGTTCATGCCAGCCGATGCGCTCGCCTTTCTGTCCTCCTCGAAGGCGCTGGCGGTGAGCGCCAGGATGGGCAGCCTGTCCATGCCGGGCAGGGCCCGGATGGCGCGGGTGGCGCTGTAGCCATCCATCACCGGCATCTGTATGTCCATCAGGATGAGGTCGAAGGGATGCTGGTTGACGAGGGCCAGGGCCTCCTGGCCGTTGACGGCCGTCTCGATGACGAGGCCGCTGTGGCACAGGAGCTCGAGCACCACTTCCCGGTTGATGGCGTTGTCTTCCACCAGCAGGATCCGGGCGTGGCGAGGGAAGCTGAAGGCCTGTTGGTTCCCCTGCTCGGACGGGATCCGGGAAGGGGCGTCCTCCTTTGCCTTGAACAGCCTGGCGGTAAACCAGAAGCAGCTTCCCTCGCCTGGCTCGCTGGTGACTCCGACCTCACCCCCATCAGGGCGGCGATCCGGCTGGTGATTGCAAGGCCAAGGCCAGTGCCGCCATATCTGCGAGTGGTGGAGACATCCGCCTGTTCGAACGCCTGGAACAGCTTCTCGCGCTGTGCAGGGGTGATGCCGATGCCGGTGTCTTCCACCTCGAAGCGCAGCAGGTAGCCGGTGGTGAGGGGGCGGGCCAGCCTGACGCGCAGGGTGACGGTTCCCTGCTCGGTGAACTTGATGGCGTTGGTCGCATAGTTGAGCAGGGCCTGGCGCAGGCGGGTGATGTCGCCGTGCACCCAGGCGGGGGTATCGCCGATGTCCGTCACTATGGTGAGCCCCTTGGCCCTGGCCTGGTCGCTCATCAGGGTGCGGACGTTGTCCAGCATGGCGGTGAGGGAGAAATCGGTCAGATCCAGCGTCATCTTGCCCGCATCGATCTTGGAGAGATCCAGGATGTCGTTGAGGATGCTGAGCAGGTGCTGGGCGGCAGTGTCTATCTTGGTCAGCCGTTCGAGGTCGGTGGGATCCCGGGTGTCGCACTTGAGCAGATAGGTGAGCCCCAGGATGGCATTCATGGGGGTGCGGATCTCGTGGCTCATGTTGGCAAGGAAGGCGCTCTTGGCGTGGTTGGCACTTTCGGCCCGCTGGTGGGCCTGGGCCAGCTGCCGGGTGCGCTCGTTGACCATCTCCTCCAGGTGGTAGCGATACTGGTCCAGCTCCTCGCCGAGCTGCTTCTTCTCGGTGATGTCGGCCTGGACCGTGACGTAGTGGGTGATTTCGCCGCTCTCCTGGCGGATCGGCGACACCGTGGCCAGCACCTGGTAGTGGGAGCCATCCTTGCGCTGGTTGATGAATTCGCCATGCCAGCGCTGGCCGTGGTTGATGGCATCCCACAGGGCGACATAGCTGGCATCCGGGGTGAGGCCAGAGCGCAGCAGGGACGGGGTCCGGCCTATCACCTCGTGCTGCTGGTAACCACTGGCGGCGAGGAAGGCGGGGTTGACGTACTCGATGCGCGCCCGGGTGTCGGTGATGAAGACGCCGTCAGGGCTCTGTTCGAGGGCCAGGGACAACTGGCGCAACTGCTGCTCGGCCAGCTTGCTCTGGGTGATGTCCAGATGGATGCCAAGGAGGCGCACGGGTCGCTGCTGGGCGTCCCGGTAGACGCTCCCTTTGCTCACCAGCCAGCGGATGCCGCCATCTGGCAGCAGGATCCTGAACTCCAGCTCGACGGGGGCGCCGCTGACAGCCCGCTCCGCCAGCAACTGCTCGATGCGCGGCCTGTCATCCGGATGCAGGCAGGCTTGCCAGGCGGCCAGCTCGCCGAGCGCCTCGGCACTGCGGCCATAGAGGCGGGCGCATTCCGGCGAGAAGAAGAGGCGGTTGCTGACCATGTCCCATTCCCAGATGCCGACATGGGCCCCTTCCTGGGCCATCAGCAGGCGCTGTTCGCTCTCGCGCAGGGCGCTGCTGACGGTTTCGGCGCGCACCCGTGCACTGATGGCGTCGTCCATCAGGTTCAGGGCTGCGAGGCGAGCACGACGCTGGGTATCGAGCGCCATCTGCTGATTGTGTTGCAGGCGCTGCTCCGCGAGCTTGCGCTCCGTGATGTCCTGCACAGTGCCGTAGAGCTCGAGTATGGTGCCATCCCTGTCCCTGAGCGCCGCCCCGCGGGCAATGACCCAGGCGGTCTCCCCCTGCTCCGTGATCACTTCGGCATCGCACTCGTAGGGCTGCCCGTCCATCCTGCAGCGCTCGACGGCCTGGGCCACCGTGTGCCACCCCTCCTGGGTGAAGTATTTTCTGACCTCGGGATAGACGGCGGGGGGGAGGGCCGGATCCCGGCCATAGATGCGATAGATCTCCGGTGACCAGAAGTGGCTGTCATCGGCCACGCGCCAGCGCCAGTTCCCTATCTTGGCGAGACGCTGGGACTCGCGCAGTATGGCTTCGTTGCGGCGCAGCGCCTCCTCGGTCTCCTTGTTCTGCCGGTTGTCCTCGATGATGGAGATGAAGTAGTCGGGATTGCCTTCGGCGTCGCGCACCAGGGCCACCGTCAGAGTGGTCCAGATGATCTCGCCCCCCTTGTGCAGGTAGCGCTTCTCCAGGGTGTAGTGGGGGATTGTCCCCGCCAGCACCCGGGCGATGTGGACCTCATCGAGGTAGAGATCGTCCGGGTGGGTCAACTGCTGGAATGTCATCCCGGTGAGCTCGTCGGCCCGGTAGCCCAGGATGTGGCACAGTCGCTGATTGACACGCAGCCAGTGTCCATCGGGGGAGACCAGGGCGATGCCGACCGCCGCCTGTTCGAAGGTGACCTGGAAGCGGTTCTCGCTCTGCTGCAACTGGTTCTGGGTGTTCATCAGCTCCTGCCAGCGCAGGACCTCTCTGGCCCGGGCGCGATGAAAGGCGGCACTGAGCACGCTGATGAGCAGACCGTTGGCGATGAGCAGGCACCATTGCACCAGATCCTGGCCAGCCTCGACACTCAGTGAATAAATGGGGGGGAGCATGAAATAGCTGGTGACCAGGGCGGTGATCAGGGTGCAGAGCAGACCTGGCAACAAGCCCCCCAACAGGGCGCAAACGATGATGGGCAGCATGTAGAGAACCAGCTGCGGTCGCTCGCCAAATGCGATGGGCAGCTGGACCCGGATTTGCAACATCAGAACGGGCAGCAGCACGGCCAGCAGGGAGATCCCCCAGCGCTGGGTGGAGGGGCGCACATGCCACAGGGGTGACCAGCTCATCATGGGAGATCCTCCGGAGGCATGGGGGCCTGGGGATAGGGGGGCGGCACTCCGAGCTGACGGGAGAGCCCGTTGATCTGGTGCTTGAGGGCCAGCATGGCGAGTTCCCTGTCCACCATCACCTTGTTGAACCGCTCCAGCTCATGGTTCTGCTGGCGCAGCTCGCTGGCCTGGCGGGTCAGGGCCTGTTCAACCTGCTCCCGTTCGGTGACATCGAGCAGAATGCCGATGATGGCGGGCTGGCCGAGGTAGTCGACGCGCCGCCCGTACAGCTCGACCTCCAGGGATTCCCCGTGCTGATGCAGGGCACTGAAGCGGGTGTGGATATCGCGCGCGTCCTGCTCGCACGCGTGCACCAGCTCGGCGACCCGGGTGCTGTCCTTGGGAGCAGCAAGGGCGTGTAACTGGCCAACGGCGATCAGCGCCCCCGGGGTGTCATAGCCAAACAGTCGGGCAAAACAGGGGTTGATGTAGCAGAGCCGACCCTGCTGGATGATGTAGATCCCGGCAAGGGATTGCTCCACCAGGGCACGGAACAGCCCCTCCCGCTCTCGCAAGTCGGCCTCGGCCCGTTTGAAGTTCGTGATGTCCCGAGAGATGCCGAAGATCCCGATCACCTGCCCCTCGCTGTCTTGCAAGGGACCCTTGGTTGCGAGAAACACATGCTCGCCATCGGGCAGGGTCAGGTACTCCTCCTCGGTCTGCACCCGGTTGCGCTCTATGACCTGGCGCCCGGATGCCATCAGCATCTGCGCCTGCTGCGGCGGGAAGAGCGTCAGATCATCCTGGCCCAGCACCTCGTCAACCGGCTTGCCGACAAACTGGCTGGCGGCCCGGTTGAAGAGGATGTATCTGCCCTCCTTGTTCTTGGCGAAGATGGCGTCTTCCGAGCTGTCGGCGATGGCGGAGAGCAGTTGCAAGGCCTCCAGCCGCTGGGACTGGGAGTGCTGAAGCTGCTCAGCCATCTGCAGCCGGGTGTGCTGGCGCAGCAGGATGATGCCGGCGTTGGTGACAAAGAGCACCAGCAGGCCGATGAGACCGATCCAGACGCTCTCCTTGAAGGTGGCCTGGTAGAGTTCCGCCTTGTCGATCTTGGCCAGCAGGTACCAGTCCGTGTTCATGACCGGATAGACAACCCCGAAGACCTCGCTGCCCCGGTAATCCTGGCCATAAAGCACCTGGGGCGTGCCGCGTTCGGCGAGCCGCAAATACTGGGCAGCCAGCAGGGTGGGGTGGGTGACGGGATAGTGCAGGGTGAGAGCCGGTTCCGGGCGATAGCGCAGGCTACTCAGATAGTGGACCTGATCCCCTTGCTGGCGAAACAGAATGGCTTCTCCGCTGCTGTCTGGGATGGGCCAGGACCCCAGGATCTGATCGAGCCAGCGATTTGCGCTTATCTGCATCACCAGCACGGGGGCAGGTCCTGCAGCGACCTCCAGATTGACCAGAAAGTCCAGCCTGGCGTGGCCGCGATCATCGAGATAGGGACCAAGACGCATGACGTTGCCCTGCTCGAGCCGTGGCAGGGCGTCACGCAACGTGGCATTCATGGTGTCGCCACCCGGGGTATGCCACAGGGGCTGTCCGGCAGGATTGAACACGGCCGCACCGTGAAATCCGCGTACCGAGATGAATTCGAGCAGCCTTGCCAGTGGTGGCGTGATCGCTTCGGGTGAGGATGGTGCTTGTCCGGGACGATAGAAATCAGTACTGCCCAGACCCTTTATGAGCTGGTGAATATCCTGCTCGTGGGTTCCGAGCCACTCGGTGACGCGCTGGCTCTTGAGATCCGCGATGGCTTCGAGACGAGCCACCTCCTTGTTGCGTGCCAGTTCGATGTTGCGGGCGATGGCCATGGCGGTCAGGGCCAAAATGAGCCCGTTGAGCAACAGGAAGGGGATCCATTGACGCCGCGTAAAGACAGGTGTGCTGCCGGTGGTGTCAATGCGACGACGCAGCATGGCATAAAGCATGAGGGCCGTGATGAGGATGAAGAGCCAGCCCTTGATGGTGCTTGCCATGGCGAACTGGGCAGGGGTGCTGAACAGCCACTCCACCGCCTTGTCGGAGAGCAGGATCCACAGGCTTGCCACGGCGGCATAGGTGAGCACGACGTTGAGCACATGTGCCCGGGTCAGGGGAGCCTCAGCCATCCACGGCCTCGCTGCCATCCTGGTAGCGTTCGGCAATGGTGACGAACGCGTCGAAATGGCGATCGAAGGCGGTCACGACATCGGGATCGAAATGGTGGCCGCTGCCGGAGAGGATGAGGGCGCGAGCCTCGTCGTAGCTCATGGCCGGCTTGTAGACCCTGGCGCAGATGAGGGCGTCAAACACGTCTGCCAGCGCCATCAGGCGGGCCGAGAGGGGTATGGCGTCCCCTTGCAAGCCGTCCGGGTAGCCGCTGCCATCCCACTTCTCGTGGTGCCAGTGGGCGATCTCCTTGGCCAGGGTGAGGAAGGCCAGGGGCTGCTCCATGTCCTGTTCGGCCTCCTCGATGGCATCGCTGCCGAGCTTGGCGTGGGTGCGCATGATCTGCCACTCCTCCGGGGTCAGCTTGCCCGGTTTGAGCAGGATGTGGTCGGGAATGCCCACCTTGCCGATATCATGAAGCGGTGCGGAGCGGCTCAGCAGATCGATGTAACCCGGGGTCAGGGTATCGGCGAAACGGGGGTGATCAGCCAGGGCGCTCGCCAGCAGACGTACATAGCCCTGGGTGCGCAGGATATGGTTGCCGGTTTCGGGGTCGCGGATCTCCGCCAGATGGGCGAGAGCGCGGATGGAGACCTGCTGGATCAGGTCGTTTTCCGCCATTCGCCGCGCGACCTCGGCTTCCAGCGCCGCATTCTGGTTTTGCAGACCGTCACGGGCCTGCTTGGCCTCCAGCTGGGTACGCACCCGGGCCTGAACGACCACCGGTTTGATGGGCTTGGTGATGTAATCGGCGGCGCCGAGGGAGAGGCCGAACTCCTCGCTCTGGGGGTCGGCGAGGGCGGTGAGCAGAACGACGGGAATACGGCTGCTGATCGGGGACTGACGCAATTGCCTGAGCACTTCATAACCATCCATGCCGGGCATCATCACATCCAGCAGGATGAGGTCAGGCTTTGGATCCGCGCTGACGATGCGCAGGCATTTTTCCCCGCTCTGCGCAGCCAGCACGCGGTAATGAGGCGAAAGCAATTCGGTCAGTACCATCAGATTTTCGGGTGAGTCGTCGACGATCAGGATGGTGGCGTTGTGAGGTGTCAACATATGTCTTCCATGACGCTATCCCTGTGAGGTCGAGTATAGAGCCAATTGCTGCCAAATCATAAGGTTCGCCCCCATCGGGGAGAAAGAGGCCTGCCCGGATGGGCAGGCTGTCTGATGCCGGAAAGGGGCGCGTCACGCAGCGCGGCCGTCACCCCAGCAGTGAATGGCTTCTGCCACGTCAAACTTGCCCTCCAGCAGGGCACGGCCGAGGATGATCCCCTTGACGCCGGTTCCCTTGAGCGCCTCGATATCCGCCAGACCGCCGATACCGCCGGACGCCTGGAAGCCGACGCTCGGGTAGCGGGCGCAGAGATCCCGGTAGAGTTCGACGTTGGTGCCCGCCAGGGTACCGTCCCGGCTGATGTCGGTGCAGAGCACGTGTCTGAGTCCGGCGGGGAGGAAGCGCTCGATCAGTGCCTCGATGGAGATGCCGCTGTTCTCCTGCCAGCCAGCCACTGCGATGTGGCGGTTGCCCTGTTCATCGATGTTGACATCCAGGGCCAGCACGATGCGCTCGGGACCATATTTCTCCATCCAGCTGGCCACCAGATCCGGGGATTTGACGGCGGTGGAGCCGATCACCACCCGGCTGGCGCCGGCCGCCAGCAAGTCGGCCACATCCTGTTCGCTGCGCACGCCGCCGCCGACCTGCACCGGTGCCTCGGTGGCGGACAGCAGCTGGGCGATGAGGGCCAACTGGCGTGCCTTGGCATCCTTGGCGCCGTCCAGATCCACCAGGTGCAGCTGCGCCGCCCCCTGGCTGACATAGTCATCGAAGCGGGCCTGCGGGTTGTCGCTGTAGGCGGTTTTCTGGCCGTAGTCGCCCTGATAGAGGCGCACGACCTGACCGTTGATAAGGTCGATTGCGGGAATAATCATGCCTGTCATAGCTCCAGAAAGTTTTGCAGTAGGCGGGCACCGGCCGGGCCGGATCGCTCCGGGTGGAATTGGGCGCCAAAGAAGTTGTCCCGCCCGACGATGGCGGTAAAGGGCAGGCCGTAGTCGCAGGTCGCCAGGGTCGCGTCGGTCACCTCCAGCGCATAGGAGTGGACAAAGTAGAAGTAGCTGCCGCTGGGAATGCCTTTGAGTAGCGGGTGGGTCTCGTCGTGTGCAATCTGGTTCCAGCCCATGTGGGGCAGGCGCAGGTTGCCCACCTCCATCAGGCGGATCCTGCCAGGCACGATGCCGAGGCAGTCGATGAGCGCTCCTTCGCTGCCATCGGCGCTCATGTTCTCTTCCGAGGCCTGTGCCAGCATCTGCATGCCGAGGCAAAAACCGAGCAACGGCTGCTTGGCGGCGCGAATGAGGGGCACCAGTTCCCGCTCATTGAGGTTCTTCATGGCGGCGATGGCGGTGCCGACGCCGGGCAGGATCAGCTTGTCCGCCTGTTCGATGTCGGTGGCCTTGCAGCTCACCCTGGGTTGCACGCCGAGGCGCTCGAACGCCATGCGCACCGAGGCGAGGTTGGCGCAGCCGGTGTCGATGATGACCAGGTTCTGTTTCCCCATCACAGCACCCCCTTGCTGGAGGGAAGCTCGCTCCCTTCCACGCGAATGGCCTGGCGCAGGGCGCGGCCAAAGCCTTTGAACAGCGCTTCCACCTGGTGGTGGGTGTTGCCGCTGCCCACCTTCATCTGCAAGGTGATGGCCATGGCGTCAGAGAGGGAGCGGAAGAAGTGGGGCACCATCTCGGTGGCCATCTCTCCCACGCTGTCGCGACCAAAGCCGCTCGGGCAGTCGAACACGAAGTAGGGACGGCCGCTCAGATCCAGCGCCGTGGCCACGTCCAGCTCGGTCAGCGAGGTGTTGTCAGCCTCCTGGCGGGGACGCCCGTCGATCACCGCCTGCACCTCGTCCATCGCCAGCACGAAGCCGAAGCGGCCGATGCCGCGCTTGTTGCCAAGGGCCTGGCGCAGGGCTTGACCCAGCGCCAATCCCACATCTTCCACCGTGTGGTGATCGTCGATGTGAAGATCGCCGCTCACTTTGAGCTTGAGGCGAAAGCCCGCGTGGGTCGCTATCTGATCCAGCATGTGATCGAAGAAGCCGATGCCGGTGGCGATCTGGTTGCCACCGCTCTTGTCGAGATCCACCGCCACCTGGATGCGGGTCTCCTTGGTGTAGCGCTCCACCTCGGCCACGCGCCCCTTGGAGAGCAGCTGATCACGAATGGCAGTCCAGCCGTGATCTTGCGGGTGGTAGCGGATGCCGCGGATGCCCATGTTCTCGGCAAGCTGGATGTCGGTCTGTCTGTCGCCAATCACGAAGGAGTGGGCAAAGTCGATGCGGCCCGAGGCGAGATACTCCTTCACCAGCCCAAGGTGAGGCTTGCGGCAGCTGCAACCGTCGGTGGGGAAGTGGGGGCAGATCAGCACTTGCTCCCAGGTGACACCCTGGGATTCGAAGAGGTGCATCATCAGGTCGTGGGGCGGCTGGAAGTGTTCAAGGGGCAGGCTGGCGGTGCCGAGCCCATCCTGGTTGGTCACCATCACCAGCACGTAGCCGGCGGCCTGGAGCTCACGCAGCACAGGTATCACCATGGGCTCGAAGCGCAGCTTCGCAAGGCTGTCCACCTGCTTGTCGGTGACCGGCTCCTCGATCAGGGTGCCGTCACGGTCGATAAACAAAAACGGGGTTTTCATCGCTACATCCTTGCTTGTCTTACAGAGAGGGTGGGGGCAGGTCACGCAGCACGGCGAGCACGGCGTCCATTTCGCCCTGATAGCCGATGGTGATGCGGATGCTGTTGTCAAGGCCAGGCTTGCTGGAGAAATCACGCAAGATGATGCCGGCGGCCTTCATGGCGGCGAACACGGCGGCGCCATCTTTGAAGCGCACCAGCACGAAGTTGCCCTTGTCCTCGAACACTTCCTTGACGCAGGACAGACGAAGCAGCTCCGCCTTGATGAGCGCCTTTTGCTTGTTGAGTTCCAGCACCCGCTCCTGCATCAGTTCCAGCCCCATGGGAGAGAGCGCCTGGGCGGCAATCTGGGCGATGGGGTCGGGAATGGGGTAGGGCGCGATCACCTTGGCCAGCATGGCAATCACCTCGGGATCCCCCAAAGTAAAGCCGCAGCGGATCCCCGCCAGGGCAAAGGCCTTGGAGAGGGTACGGGTCACCACCAGGTTCGGGTATTGGGCGAGCAGGTCCACCACAGAGGCCTCCGGGCAGAACTCGATGTAGGCCTCGTCCACGACGATGATGGCGCGGTCCCGGGCCTTCTCCAGCAGGGCGACGAGTCCCTTGCGGCCCACCAGATCCCCGGTGGGATTGTTGGGGGAGCAGAGGAACACCAGCTTCACGTCAGAGAGGCGATCGGCGATGGCGGGCCAGTCCGGCTGACGGCTGGCGGTCAATGGCTGCTCGACAATCCCCACGCCACAGGTCTCGGCGCTGATGGCGTACATGCCGTAGGTGGGGGGGCAGATGAGGATCTGATCTTCCCCCGCCTCGCAGAAGGTGCGGATCAAGAGCTCGATGGCCTCGTCGGCACCGCGGCTTACCAGCACCTGATCCGGATTGACCCCGGCGTAGGCGGCATAGCCATTCACCACCTCGGCCGGCTGGCACTCGGGATAGCGGTTGAGGCGACTCCCCTCGACGGTGAAGGGATAGGCCAGGGGGGCCTCGTTGGCATTGAGCCAGACGTGGCCCTGGCCGCCGATGCGGCGCGCGGACTGGTAGGGAGTGAGAGCCCGTACAACGCGACGGGCCAGATTGACGATGCTCATGACAAATCCTTCTGCTGTGCTGTTTGTTGGGGCTCGGCGGCCAGGGCGTTCAACCTGAGGGTGACGGCATGCTTGTGGGCATCGAGCCCCTCGGCCTGGGCGATGCGCTGGACGATGGGGCCAAGGCCGCGAATGCCGTCTGCAGTGAGCTCTTGAACCGTGTAGCGGCGCTGATAGTCAGCAAGCCCCAGGCTCGAGCAGGTGCGGGCATAGCCGTAGGTGGGCAGGGTGTGGTTGGTGCCGCTGGCGTAATCACCGACCGACTCCGGTGTCCATGCCCCGAGGAAGATGGAGCCCGCGTTCTCGAGCTTGTCCAGCAGATCCCGGGGTGCCCGGGTCTGCACGATGAGGTGTTCCGGTGCATAGGCGTTGGAGATGGCGCAGGCCTCCTCCAGGTTGTCGCAGAGGATCACCAGGCTTGCCTTCAGGGCTTGCTCGGCGATGTCGCGGCGGCTGAGGTCGGTGAGTTGCGCCTGGAGCTCGCTGCCGATGGCATCGGCCAGGGGAGCGGAGGTGGTGACCAGCACCACCTGGCTGTCGGGGCCGTGCTCGGCCTGGGAGAGCAGGTCCGATGCTACGAAGGCCGGGTTGGCGCTCTCGTCTGCGATCACCAGTACCTCGGAGGGGCCGGCTGGCATGTCGATGGCGGCGCCCCGCCAGTCACGGGAAACCTGGCCCTTGGCTTCGGTCACATAGGCGTTGCCCGGGCCGAAGATCTTGTCGACCTTGGGGATGGTTTGCGTGCCATAGGCCATGGCCGCGATGGCCTGGGCACCGCCGATGGCGAACACCTGGCGAACACCACAGGCGCGGGCGGCAAACAGGATCTCGTCGCTCGCCGGAGACGGGGTGCAGAGCACCACCTCACGGCAACCGGCCAGGCTTGCCGGAATGGCCAGCATCATCACGGTGGAGGGGAGCGGCGCGCTGCCTCCCGGGACATAGAGACCGACCCGGCTGATGGGTTGGGTGCGCAGCTCGCACAGCACCCCGGGCTGGGTCTCGACTCGCACGACGGGCTGCACCTGGGCGGCGTGGAAGGTTCGGATATTGGTGATGGCGGCCTCGATGGCACCCTTGATGTCATCACCGAGTCGAGCGCAGGCGGCATCCACTTCCGCGTCGCTCACCCGAAGCTGTTCGCGGGGCGCGCGTTCGAAACGCTGGCTCAGCTCGCGCAGGGCCTCATCGCCCCGGCTGCGTACTGCGGCAATGATGTCTCGCACCACGGTACCGATGTCGGCTTCGTCGCCAAGGGCGGGCCGGGTCAGGACTTCGGCTTGCCGGGCGGGGGAGAGGGTCTTCCAGATCAGGGTCTGCATGATGTGTCTTCCTTATTCCATCTCTCTCGGCTTATTCCATCATCTTTTCAATGGGCAGCACCAGGATGGAGCTGGCACCCAGGGCCTTGAGCTGTTCCATGGTCTCCCAGAACAGGGTTTCGCTGGAGACGACGTGCAGGGCCACCTGGTTGGTGTCACCGGCGAGCTGCATGATGGTGGGACGCTCCGCCCCCGGCAGCAGATCCGTGATGGCATCGAGCTTATCTTTGGGGGCGTGCAGCATGATGTATTTGCTTTCGCGCGCCTGCTGCATCCCCTGGATGCGGGGCAGCAGCTTGTCGATGAGTTTCTGCTTGGCATCGTTCAGGGGGTTGGGGGCCTGCACCAGGACGGCCTTGGAGCGGTAGATCACCTCGACCTCTTTCAGGCCGTTGGCTTCCAGGGTTGCGCCGGTGGAGACCAGATCGCAGATGGCATCGGCCAGACCCGCGCGGGGGGCCACTTCCACCGAGCCGCCCAGCATCACGCTCTTGAAGCCCAGGCCCTTCTCGTCGAAGAAGCGCTTGAGCAGACCGGGGTAGGAGGTGGCGATGCGTTTGCCGGCCAGGCTCTCGGGTCCTGTGTAGTTGACATCGTCCGGCACCGCCAGAGAGAGGCGGCAGCCGCCGAAGTCGAGCTGCTTGAGGGTCTTCACCGCAAAGGGCTGCCCCTGGGCTGCGCGGATGAGCTGCACCTCTTCGAGAACGTTCTCGCCGATGATGCCAAGATCGACCACCCCTTCCATCACCAGACCCGGGATGTCGTCATCACGCACTCGCAGAATGTCGATGGGCATGTTCTCGACATGGGCGATGAGGCGTTGTTCCCGCAGGTTGATCTTGAGGCCGCAGCTCTTGAAGAGGGCCTGGGAATCCTGGCTCAGACGACCGGATTTTTGCATGGCGATGCGCAGACGTTGTGTTTCCATTGCTCGATTTCCTTCTAGTCAAAAACGAAAAAACCCTCGGAAGTATGTGCTTCCGAGGGTTCATGAATCTTGCGTTCCTTTTGGAAGTCACCAGTTAAGTGTCTTCCAGCAGTCAACCTCCTGAAAGACTATTCGGGATGATGATGGTGATGATGAGTCTTCAGGTTGGTGAACTTCATGATGTAATCAATCCTTTACAAATCAGATGCCGTTGTTGACGCCCGATTTAAACTACCTGCCTTGACAGAAAATGCAACCGAAAAATGTGATCAGGACGATTAAAGTTGAGAAAACGGTTTTCTGGTCGATAACTAGACAATGAGATGCCAAAGGAGGCGACATCATGCCCAGCCAGGACCTGTTATTTCCCATCCTGCCCCGCGCACCCTCGACACCGAGCCCGGATGACATCAAGCGGGAGGTGACCCAGATCAGCCAGAAACATCAGCTGCGCAAGATAGGCACCGACAATGGTGGCGGTGGTCAGCATCACCAGCAGAGAGAGCAGCCGCCAAAGCCTGGTCAACCAGCGGTGCAGGATGATGATCACAAACCGGATCCGGACCACCGGATTGATCTCTTCGTCTGAACGCATTATCAGTCCCGCTTTTTCCGCGCTTTTGGCATAATGCCCGCTTTTGCAGCGGGACATGCCTTTGACCATCATCCAGACCCTGTTCAAGCCAGACGGCCCCCTGGCCCGCCATATCGACGGCTTCAAGGCCCGTGCCCCGCAACTGGAGATGGCCGAGGCGGTGTCCCGTGCCATCAAGCAAGGTGGCCGCTTGCTGGTGGAGGCTGGAACGGGCACTGGCAAAACCTATGCCTATCTGGTGCCTGCACTGGAATCCGGCAAGCGAGTGGTGCTCAGCACCGGGTCCAAGAATCTGCAGGAGCAGCTCTTCTATCGGGATCTGCCCACCATCACGGGGGCGCTTCACTACACCCCGCCGGTGGCACTGCTCAAGGGGCGCAGCAATTACCTCTGCATCGAGCGGATGAACCGGCTGTTGAGTGAATCCCATCTGCAAAAGCCCGAGATCCTGAGCGATCTCGTGAAGGTCAAATCCTGGTCGACCGCCACCGACAACGGCGATGTGGGGGATATCCCGGGGCTACAGGAGAACGCCGAGATCCTTGCCCACGTCACCAGCACCAACGACAACTGCCTGGGTCGCGACTGCCCCTATTACGATGATTGTCACCTGGTCATCGCCCGGCGCCGTGCCATGGACGCCCAGGTAGTGGTGATCAACCACCACCTCTTTTTCGCCGACATGGCGGTCAAAGACACCGGCTTTGGCGAGCTGGTGCCCGAGGCGCAGGTCTATGTCTTCGACGAGGCGCACCAGCTGCCCGAGATCGCCAGCCACTACTTCGGCAAGTCCGTGGGCAGCCGCACCATCCAGGATTTGGCGCAGGATATCCAGCTCGCCTACCGGGCAGAGGCTCATGACATGGCCCAGCTTGGCAAGGCGGCGGACAGGCTCGCCATTGCCAGTCAGGATCTGCGCCTTGCCTTCGGCGTGGAGGGGGGGCGCGGCAACACCCGGGATCTGCTGAGACAATCCCTCTGGGCCCAGGCGCTGGCCCGCCTCAATGATGCCATCGGGCTCTGTTATGAAGTGCTGAAACTGGCGCTCGGGCGAGGGGAGCAGCTGGATCACTGTTTCGAGCGCATCAGCGAGCTGCGTACTCGCCTTGGGGAGGTGCTGGCGGTCAACCAGACCGGTTTCTCCTACTGGTATGACTGTTCGCGTCTGCACTTTACCCTCAATCTGACGCCGCTGTCGGTCGCCGAGCGCTTCGGTGCCGAGGTGCAGCGCCCCGAGGTGGCCTGGGTCTTCACCTCGGCCACCTTGACGGTGGACAATCGCTTCGCCCACTTCGTCGCCGAGATGGGGCTGGCCGGCAGCGCCGAACTCATTCTCGACAGTCCGTTCGATTACGCCGAGCAGGCGCGCCTGTGCGTACCCCGTTTCCTGCCAGAGCCCAATGCCTTCGGGCGCGGGGAGCAGCTGGCGACCCTGATGATCCCCCTCATCAACAAGACGCCAGGGGGGTGTTTTTTCCTCTGCACCAGCCATCAGGTGATGCGCCAGGTGGCCGAGGTGCTGCGCCGGGAAATCGGCCGTACCGTCCTGCTGCAAGGGGAAGACAACAAGCAGCGGCTGCTCAAGACCTTCGTGGAAAACGGTCGGGCCGTGCTGGTGGCCACCAGCAGTTTCTGGGAGGGGATAGACGTGCGGGGGGCGGCATTGTCCTGTGTTATCATCGACAAGCTGCCCTTTGCGAGCCCGGACGATCCCCAGCTCAAGGCACGGGTGGAGGATTGCAAGCTCAAGGGGGGGGATCCCTTTGCCGAGCTGCAGTTGCCCAAGGCGGTGATTGCCCTCAAGCAGGGGGTGGGGCGGCTCATCCGTGATCGCAGTGATCACGGTGTACTGGTTATTTGTGATCCCCGGGTGGTCAACAAGCCCTATGGCGCCACCTTCATCAAGAGCCTGCCTGCCATTCCACGGACCCGGGAGCTGGCGACCCTGGGCGAATTTTTCGGACCACGGGAGTGAGTCCGCCGCGCCGGGGCTGATTGCCCCCGGCCATGCATGACGGCAGGCCTTGGCCATGCTGACGATTTAACTGACTGATGTGAAGAGAATAAAAAGAATGGATGAGTTGAAGATCCTGGCCGTGGATACCGCCACCGAAGCCTGCTCCGCAGCCCTCTTGGTGGGCGATACCCTCTACTCCCGCTGGGAAGAGGCGCCCCGTGACCATACCCGCAAGATCCTGCCCATGGTTCAGGCTCTGTTGGATGAAGCCGGTCTATCGTTGGATGAGCTCGACGCCATCGCCTTCGGTCGTGGGCCTGGCTCCTTCACCGGGGTACGGATCGGGATCAGCGTGGCCCAGGGGCTCGCCTTTGGTGCCGGCGTGCCGATGATCGGTGTCTCCACCCTGGCGGCCATGGCCCAGGGGGCCCATAAGCTGGAAGGGGCCGAGCAGGTGCTTGCCGCCATCGATGCGCGCATGGACGAGGTCTATTTTGGCCACTACGCCCTGGTGGACGGAGTGATGACGCTGGTGGGCGAGGAGGTGGTGAGCGAGCCAGCCGCACTGGTGCAGGCCCGTGACAAGCTGACTGGCGCGGTGAGCTGCGTTGGCACCGGTTTTGAAACCTATGGCGAGACTCTGGGCGGCCTGGCAGATGTGCTGATGCCAAGCCAGGTGCGTTTCCCGGCGGCCGCCGACATGCTGCCTCTGGCACGCCAGGCCTGGTTTGCGGGTGAGGCGGTGCCGGTTGAGCAAGCCACCCCTGTCTATCTGCGTGACAAGGTGACCTGGAAGAAACTGCCGGGTCGCGAATAGGCGGCAACAGCTGCCCCGGGCTGCTTTGTCGGACGATGAAGGAGAGACGAATGAGAAAATCCGTGATCATGCTGGGATTGGTGGGGCTGCTGCTGGGCGGTTGCAGCACGGTGCCCAAAGAGCTTGCCTATGAGCCTGCGGATCAGCTGGTGGCCTATCAACCCGCTCTGCAGGGGATGGAAGGCAAGCCGGCCCGCTGGAGCGGTGTCATCTCGGCGGTCCACAACAAGGCGGATCAGAGTGTCATCGAGGTGGTCTATCTGCCCCTCAAGTCCAACGGGGTGCCGGAGCAGACCGAGCAGAGCCCCGGTCGTTTTCTCGCCATCATGCAGGGGTTTGTCGACCCGACCCTCTATGCCAAGGGTCGCAGCCTGACGGTGCTCGGCACCCTCGACAAGCCGGTGGACAGCCAGATTGGCGAGCACAAGTATCGCTTCTCGGTACTCAAGGTGACGGGGAGCAAGCTGTGGCCACCGGTGAAGGAGGTGGAGATCCGCTACATGGATCCCTACTTTTACGATCCTTTCTATGATCCCTTCTGGCCCAGACGGCCCCTGCGCCGCTGAGGAGCCCGGATGACGGCGACATTGCAGGAGCGCAGGCTGCGCCTGGCGGACGGGCGGCACATCGCCCTGCTGGACAATGGTCAGGAGGACAGACCGCTGCTGGTGGCCCTCCATGGCTGGCTCGACAACGGCGCCAGCTTTTTGCCTCTGGCCCCCTGGCTGTGGGCGTTTCATCTGGTCTGCGTCGATCTGCCGGGCCATGGTCACTCCGATCACAAGTCGACCCCCTATGTCTTCGTGGACTGGCTGGATGATCTCTACCAGATCACCCAGGCCGCGGGCTGGCAGCGTTTCATCCTGCTTGGTCACTCCCTGGGGGCGCTGATTGCCTCTGCCTATGCCGGCGTTTTTCCCGAGCAAATCGAGCGGCTCATTCTGCTGGAGGGGCTCGGCCCCTTGAGCCAGCCTGACGAGGAGGTACCGGGGCATCTGCGTCGCGCCATCCTCAACCGCACTCGTACCCGTGAGCGTGCAACCAGTGGATTTGCCACCCTCGAAGAGGCCGTGGCTGCCCGCTGCAAGGTGGCGGACATCCCCCCGAGTGCGGCACGCCTTATCTGCGAGCGGCAGCTGGAGGCGCGGGCAGGGCGCTGGTATTGGCGCAGTGATCCCCGTCTTCGCGATCTCTCGCCCCTTCGCATGAGCGAGGGGCAGGCCCAGGCCCTGATCCGGGCCATCGCCTGTCCGGTGCTCTTTATCCGGGGAGAGCAGGGCTTCCCCGGGCTCCTGGCACAGTGGCAGTTGCGGGAGGCGGCCTTTGGCCACATTGAACGGGTGACAGTGGCAGGAGGCCATCATTTTCATATGGAAAATTCATCAGAAACCGCCGTTTATATCGAAAACTTCGCTCAAATCCGGTAGGATCAGCGGCTTTGAATCATGTCAGGTTTGCTTTCTCCTTCACATTTCCCGTTGTTAATTCACTGTTAATTGATGTTGCCTTATGTAAATATGTGCGGCATTAGAGCATGAACTTAAAACAACTGATTGAAATGGATGTGACAGGGACGGAGGCAACACAGTGAGCGCACAGGTGCGAGTTATGCAGGAGAAGTTCGTGGAAAGAGTCTGGCTGAAGCGTTATCCAGAAGGGGTGCCCGCCGAGATCAATCCAGACCAATACGGCTCTCTGGTCGAGATGTTTGAAGAGTCGGTGAACCAGTTCGCCGATCAACCCGCCTTCGTCAACATGGGGCAGACCATTACCTACCGCCGGCTGGAGGAGCAGTCCCGAGCCTTCGCCGCCTACCTGCAAAACGAGCTGAAGCTCGGCAAGGGGGACAGGGTGGCCGTGATGATGCCGAACCTGCTGCAATACCCCATCGCGGTATTCGGCATCCTGCGGGCCGGCATGACGGTGGTGAACGTCAACCCCCTCTATACCCCGCGCGAGCTGGAGCATCAGTTGAAAGACTCCGGCGCCAAGGCCATCGTCATCGTCTCCAACTTTGCCCACACCCTGGAAAAAGTGGTGTATGACACTCCGGTCAAGCACGTGATCCTGACCCGGATGGGTGACAACCTGGGGCTGGCCAAGGGGACCCTGGTCAACTTCGTGGTCAAATACGTCAAGAAGCTGGTGCCCAAGTACAACCTGCCCCATGCCAGCACCATGCGCCAGGCCCTCGCCAAGGGGCGCTACCTGCAGTACATCAAACCCGAGATCAGCAACCAGGACATCGCCTTCCTGCAATACACCGGCGGGACCACCGGCCTCTCCAAGGGGGCCATGCTGACTCATCGCAACATGATCGCCAACGTTGAGCAGTGCCTCGGTGTCTATGGCCCCGTGCTGGAGCGCGGCAAGGAGTTCGTGGTCACGGCGCTGCCGCTCTATCACGTCTTCGCCCTGACGGTAAACTGCCTGCTGTTCATGCGTCTGGGGGGCTACAACCTGCTCATCAGCAACCCCCGCGACATCCCGGGTTTTGTCAAAGAGATCAAGAAGTATCCTTTCACCTGCATCACCGGGGTGAACACCCTGTTCAACGCCCTGGTCAACAACGACGAGTTCAAGGGCATGGATTTTGCCAAGCTCAAGCTCACCATCGGTGGCGGCATGGCGGTGCAACGGGCGGTGGCCGAGCAGTGGAAGGGGCTGACCGGCACCCCGCTGCTGGAGGGCTATGGCCTGACCGAGTGCTCGCCCCTGGTGAGCGTCTGCCCCTATGATCTGGTGGATTACAACGGCTCCATCGGTCTGCCGGTCTGCTCCACCGAGATCCGTCTGGTGGATGACGAGGGTAACCAGGTCACCGAACGGGGTGCCCCCGGCGAGATGCAGGTGCGCGGTCCTCAGGTGATGACCGGCTACTGGCAGCGCCCGGAGGCGACCGCCGAGGTGATGCAGGATGGCTGGCTCTGCACCGGCGACATCGCGGTATGCGACGAGCAGGGTTTCTTCAAGATCGTCGATCGCAAGAAGGACATGATCCTGGTCTCCGGCTTCAACGTCTACCCGAACGAGATAGAAGACGTGGTGGCCCTGCATCCCAAGGTGCTGGAGGTGGCCGCCGTCGGCGTACCCAATCCGGTGTCCGGCGAACAGGTGAAGATCTTCGTGGTCAAGAAAGATGCAAAGCTGGCGGAAGAGGAGATAATTGCCCACTGCCGCAAACATCTGACTGCCTATAAGGTGCCGAAACTGGTAGAATTTCGCGACGAACTTCCCAAGACCAACGTGGGCAAGATCCTGCGCCGCGTACTGCGCGACGAGGAGATTGCCAAGCAGTAACCGGCATGCACTGCTTTGCAGTCCAGCGCTGTCGTTATGCAAAACCGTGGGACATCCACGGTTTTTTCTTTCTGGATCCGACCAACGTGCAGGCAACGATGCAATATCAACTCATTTCACAGCAAGCCGAACTGGATCAGTATCTCGCTTCTCTGGCCGACGTTCCCCTGGCCATCGATACCGAATTCGTTCGCACCCGTACCTACTATCCCCAGCTCGGTCTGTTCCAGATCTACGATGGCAAGCAGCTTGCCCTGCTCGATCCCCTGACCCTGGATCTCTCCGGTTTGTGGCAGCGCCTCGGTCGGGCCGGACAGATTGCCATCCTGCACGCCTCCGGTGAGGATCTGGAGCTCATCCAACATCAGGCGGGTCACCTGCCCAACCAGATGCACGATACCCAGCTGGCGGCAGCCTTCCTGGGCCATGGCGTGTCGGTGGGGTTTGGCGCCCTGGTCAACGAATTCCTCGGGGTTGAGCTTGAGAAGGATCAGGCCCGTACCGACTGGCTGGCGCGCCCCCTTACCCCTCGTCAGCTGGAATATGCCGCGGCGGATGTCTTCTACCTCATGCCCCTCTACGAGAAGGTGATGGCCAGACTGCGCGAGAGCGGCAAGTTCCCCTGGTTCGAACAGGAGTGCCAGAACCACTCCGCCCGCAAGACCCAGGGCAGCGATCCCCGTCAGGCCTACCTAGAGATAGTCAACGCCTGGCAACTGGGTCGCCGTGAGCTGGCCATCCTGCGCGAGCTGGCCGCCTGGCGCCAGCAGGAAGCGGTACGCCGGGATCTCGCCCTCAACTTCGTGGTCAAAGAGCTGCACCTGTTCAAGGTGGCGGAGCGTCGTCCCGCTTCCCTTCGGGATCTCAACGAGCTGGGCCTCTCGCCCATCGAGATCAAGATCCACGGCAAGCGGATGCTGGACATCGTCGCCGCCGCCCAGCAGAGCGACCCTGCGAGCTGGCCCGATCCCATCCGCCGTCTGGTGGACTTCCCCCAGTACAAGGCCGAGCTCAAGCGCATCAAGGCCATGGTGGAGGAGAAGGCCAAGGCCAGCAACATTCCGCCGGAGCTGGTGGCGAGCAAGAAGATCATCCACCAGTACTTCACCTGGAGCTGGCGCATGAGTGCCGAGGAGCGGGCCAGGGCGGACAAGCCCATGCTGCTGCAAGGGTGGCGTCATGAGCTGGTAGGCCACCTGCTGGCCCAGTGACGAGTACGCAGTACGAGAAGGGGAGTCCATGACTCCCCTTTTTCATGCCTGTGCGGCCGCCCCCAGGGGTTGCCGGGATCGTCGCACCAGGGGGTTGGTCATGATGGGAAGCGAGAAGGGGTGGAGGAGGAAAATGGCGGGCACAAAGGGTGCCCCCATCAGAGTTCGTGAGCGTGGAATCCCTTGCGGTAGCGGGCCTCGCAGCGCGGGCAGCGTTGCAGGGTCGGATCCTGTTCCAGCTGTTCAGGGAGCAGCGGCTCCTCACAATCGGAGCAGAAGCCATAGAGCCCCAGATCCATCTGGCAGAGCGCCGCGTCGAGCCGCTTGAGGCGTGCCACGCTGTGTTCCACCCCGGGCAGATCGAGACGGCTGGTCAGATCAACCAGTTGATCCCGCTCGCAGCGCTCCACCTTCTGTGCCCAGTCATCTTGTCGACAGGCCTTGAGCTGACGGATCAGCTCCTCTCTTGTTTGCGCCCAGTCGGTCAGAAGGCGCTGATGCCATTCGGCCAACCGGGCTTGCGTCACTTCACACACAGCAGCCCCCAAAAACGAGTGATAAAACTCGGCCAGTATAGGGAAACCCGCGGTTTATCAAGATGACATGAATCAAGTTAACCGTGCTTTGACGGGTTTTTCCGGCAGGTGCTGCGGCTTGCCGGTGATGACGTAGAGCACTCCCGCCACCAGACAGACGACACCCACCAGGGTACTCATGGGGGGCATGATCCCGCGCAGCATAAAGGCGTAAAAGAGCCCCGCCAGAGTCTCGAACACGATGAGCGGCCCGACCAGCACGGTCGGCAGGCGCTGGCTCGCTTCGTTCCAGCACAGGGTGCCGAGCCAGGAGCAGAGGAGCCCCACTGCCCCCATCAGCAGCACGAAGCGCAGGGGCGTCGGCCCGAAGGGCAGGGGAAAGTCCGGTGCGCTCAGGGCAAGATGGCCGAGGCTGCCGAGATAGGCAATGAGCGCCACCGGCAGGGTCACCAGCCCCTGGGCGGTGGCCCAGACGGCCGGACTGCGGCCCGGGTGCTCGCGCAGCCAGCGGGCGTTGCGCAGGGGATACCAGGTCCAGCACAGCACGGCGCCCACCGCCAGGGCGAGCCCAAGCAGTTGTTCGGTGCGCGCCTCGGTGTGCCAGGTGAGCTCGGCGCTGTTGACCAGACAGAGGCCGGCCCCCATCAGCACCAGGGACGGGTAGAGCCGGGTGCGGGAGAGGCGACCGTCCCGTGCGCCATAGAGGCGGTTGGCGGCCAGGGCCGTCACCACCGGCAGGGTGCCGATAAACATGGCCGCCAGGGGCGAGCCGATGCGCAAGATGGCCCCCGACAGGCAGAAGTAGTAGAGGAGGTTCCCCACCAGAGTGAGGGCGAGGGCCTCTCGCCAGTCGCTGGCCGAGAGGGCCGCCAAGTGTTTGCGGGCCTGCCAGGCGAGCGGCAGTACGATGAGGCCGAAGGCGAGGTAGCGGCCGCTCGCGAGCAGGGCGGGGGGATAGCCGTCCACTAAGAGGGGGGCGACGAAGATGAGCCCCCACATCAGGCCGGCCAGCAGGGCAAACAGGACTCCGATCAACATGTTTCATATCCGGTAAAGAAGAAGGAGGCCAGCCTAGCAGGGGGGAAGGAGGGCGTATTGAACCAGATTGCGCTTTAGCGGCCAGCCTGCACCTGTTTCTGGTAGCGGACCGGGGTGGTGCCATAGCGGCGCAGGAAGGCACGGTTGAGGTGGGACTGATCGGCCAGACCACAGGCGGCGGCCACCTCGGCCGCGGGCAGGCCGGCAGCCAGCCACCCCTTGGCGCGCTGCAGACGGATGGCCATCAGCATCTGCTGGGGGGTGACGTGAAAGCGGGCCTTGAAGCTGCGCTGGAAGTGGTAGGGGCTGAGGTTCACCGAACCGGCCAGCTCGGCCAGGGTAATGGGGCGGGCGAAACAGGCCTGCATATAGTCGATGGCGCGGCCCAGAGGGTGGGCCGCTTCGCGCGGGGCCGCCAGGGCCCGGGCATGGGGGCGTAGGGTCTCGCACACCCTTAGCAGCAGGCCGTCGGCGGCGAGCTCGCTGTCACAGTGCCAGAGGGCATCCAGGGCCGCCTGCAGGACGGGGGCAGTGCGCGGATCGCTTCGCACGGCATCGGTGAAATACCAGTCGCGCTCGCCGCTGATGGCCTCGAGCCGATCGGCGGGCAGGTAGAGCATGCGATAGCGCCACCCTTGCTCGCAGGCTGACTCGCCCGTGTGCAGCTCATCGGGGTTCATCAGCACCAGGCTGCCGGGACCGGCCAGGAGCTGGCTGCCGCGATAGCGAAAGCGCTCGGCACCGCACTCGATGACACCGAGGCAAAACCCCTCGTGACTATGGGGATCGAAGATGTGGTGCTGGATGTGGGCGCGATAGAGCTCGGTCGCAGGCTGCCCCGGCAGGGCGCGAAAATCGGCCCTGTCGTGCTGATGGGTAAAGTTGACCGGCACTCCTTGCATCCTGACCTCCTGTCAATGAGCCTTCATCATAGGGCGCTGCGGGGTGGCGGCCAAGTCTAGGCCTGTGAGGCGCACTCGCGCTCGAGGGCGGAGCGGATCTCCTCTGCGGTCTTGATGGTGCGGATGCGGCGAAACAGCTCGTCGGCCTGGGGGTATTCCCGCACTATGTAGGAGAACCACTGCTTGATGCGGCTCGGGTAGTAGTCGGCCTTGTCGCTCGCCAGATCCTGCTCGGTGTAGGTCACCATCAATTGCAGTACCTCGGCCCAGCTCATGTGGGCACACCCCGTCTTCATCACGTTGGCCAGGTTGGGCAGGGAGATGGCGCCCCGGCCAACCATGAGGGCATCGCAACCGGACACCCGGGCACAGATCAGGGCATCGGCATGGTTCCAGATCTCGCCGTTGGCGGTGACGGGGATGGGCAGGGCGCGGCGGATGGCGTCCACGTACTCCCAGTGTGCCGGCGCCTTGTAGCCTTCGCGCTTGGTGCGGGCATGCACCGCCAGCTCGTTGGCGCCCCCCTGATAGACGGCCTGGGCGTTGTCCAGATAGAGATCCTTGTCATCGTATCCCAGGCGGATCTTGGCGCTCACCGGCAGGTGGGCAGGCACGGCCTCCCGCACCGCCTTGACGATGCGATAGACGGTCTCGGGTTCCTTGAGCAGCACGGCGCCCCCCTTGCTCTTGTTGACCGTGGGGGCAGGGCAGCCGAAGTTGAGATCGACCCCGGGAGAGCCGAGCTCGATGGCGCGCACTGCGTTTTCGGCGAGCCATTCCGGATGCTGTCCCAGCAGTTGCACCCGTACCGGGGTCCCCGCACGGGTCTTGCCATCCTGTCTGAGCTCGGGGCAGAGGCGATGGAAGACCTTGGCGGGCAGCAGTTGATCGACCACCCGGATGAATTCACTGACGCAGAGGTCGTAATCATTGACGGAGGTGAGGACCTCCCGCATCAGGTGATCCAGCACCCCCTGCATGGGGGCCAAAATAACGCGCATAGCTGCTTCCGAAGACAAGGGGAGAAAAAAGAGCGCAGATTGTAGTGGCAATGGCCGGGATTGTCAGCCGTCTGCCCACTCGATGGCCCCCATCGACGGCCGCAGACTGGGCCAGGCTGTCAGCTTCCGGGCCAACTCTGTTAGGCTAAAGGCAGAGAAACACTAGAGGAGTACCCATGAAACGCTGGTGTCTGATGGCCCTGGGCTGGCTTGCCTTCGCCACCGGGATAGTCGGGATAGTCCTGCCCCTGCTGCCGACAACCCCCTTCATGTTGCTGGCGGCGGCGCTGTTTGCGCGCTCCTCCCCCCGCTTTCATGGCTGGTTGCTGGCGCATCCCTGGTTTGGCCCCCCCATCCTCGACTGGCAGCAGTATCGCGGCATTCGCCGCCACGCCAGATGCCGCGCCATCATCTTCATCCTGATCTCGTTCTCGGTATCGCTGCTGGTGGTGCCGTTGCCCTGGGTGAGGTGGCTGCTGGTTGTCATAATGGTGATCCTGCTCACCTGGTTGATGCGTCTGCCGGTGCTGGAGCCGGTTGCAATGAAGAAGTGAAATCCCTAAGCTATCGCGGCAATAATGCTATGGAGTTGGCTCGTCATTTTTGCGTGACGGGCCTTTTTATTGCCCCCAGGCGGAGACCCCGTGCGCCGCCATGGCAGGGCTCAAAAAATAAGCGGTCAAATAATGAATCCGGAAACCCTGAAGTTTATCGAAGCGAGCATCAAGACCATTCCCGACTATCCGAAGCCGGGCATTCTGTTTCGCGACATCACCAGCCTGATCGAGAATGCCGAGGCCTTCAAGGCCACCATCGATCTGCTGGCCGATCATTACCGTGATCAAGGCATCACCAAGATTGTCGGCACCGAGGCCCGTGGCTTCATCTTCGGCGCCCCGGTTGCCTACGCCATGGGGCTGGGGTTCGTGCCGGTGCGCAAGCCGGGCAAGCTGCCCCGCGCCGTCATCGAGGAGTCCTACGCCCTGGAGTACGGCACCGACACCCTGCAACTGCACACCGATGCCATCGTGCCCGGTGACAAGGTGCTGGTGGTGGACGATCTGCTGGCCACCGGCGGCACCGTCGATGCCACCGTCAAGCTCATCCGCCGCGCCGGCGGTGAGGTAGCGGATGCCGCCTTCATCATCTCCCTGCCGTCCCTGGGCGGTGATGCCCGCCTGACCGCCGCCGGCGTCAAGGTTGTCTCTCTGGTGGAACTCGCGGGGGCGTAAATCGCCCCTTCGCGCGGCAGGCCTCGTCACCCTGCTTTCTGCCGCAAACCGGTGCCTGAACGGGCACCGGTTTGAAATTCAAGCGATCCCTCCCAAGGCGGCGCATCCCCCATACAGCCAGCCTTCCATTTGTGTTAGCATCCAGCCTCAATGCCTCGTTTCCCAGCATCGAGATCTATGAGCTATCAGGTTTTGGCGCGCAAATGGCGCCCCCATACGTTTGAACAAGTGGTCGGCCAGCAACATGTGCTGACTGCCCTGACCAATGCCCTGGATCAGGGACGGCTTCACCATGCCTACCTGCTGAGCGGGACCCGCGGGGTGGGCAAGACCACCATCGCCCGCATTCTGGCCAAGAGTCTCAACTGCGAGCAGGGGATCAGCAGCCATCCGTGCGGTGTGTGCGATACCTGCCGCGAGATCGATCAGGGCAATTTCGTCGATCTGCTGGAAATCGATGCGGCGTCCCGCACCAAGGTGGAAGACACCCGCGAACTGCTCGACAACGTGCAGTACCGTCCGGCCCGTGGTCGTTTCAAGGTGTACCTCATCGATGAAGTGCACATGCTGTCGCGCCACAGCTTCAATGCGCTGCTCAAAACCCTGGAAGAGCCGCCCCCCTATGTGAAATTCCTGCTGGCCACCACGGATCCGCAGAAGCTCCCCATCACCATCCTCTCGCGCTGCCTGCAGTTTCATCTGAAGAGTCTGGATCAGACCCAGATCGCCAGGCAGCTCGAATGGGTGCTGGATCAGGAGGGACAACCCTTCGAGCCTCGCGCCCTGCTGGCCCTGGCCAAGGCGGCTGACGGCAGCATGCGCGATGCCCTGAGCCTCACCGATCAGGCGCTGGCCCACGGCAACGGCAGCGTGCGCCTGGAGAGCGTGCTCACCATGCTGGGGACCCTCGATCATCACCACCTGCACCAGTTGCTGGAGGCAGTGCTGCGCCAGGATGCACCCGCCACCATGGCCAAGATCACCGAGATAGCGACCCTGGGCCCCGACTTTGATCAGCTCCATGCCGAGCTGGAAGCCTTGCTCCACCGGGTGGCCATGGCGCAACTGCTGCCTGCGAGCGTGCAGGAGCAGGGGGCGGATGCCGATGCCTTGCTGCAGCTTGCCGGAGCCATGAGCCCGGAAGAGGTGCAGCTCTGCTATCAAATCGTGCTGGGGGGGCGCAAGGATCTGCCCTGGGCCCCTGACGGGCGCACCGCACTGGAAATGACCTGTCTGCGGATGCTGGCCTTCTCTCCCCGGCGCGAGGTGGTCCATCCCGCCAACCTGGCGGCCCAACCTCTCATGACAGGGCACTCCGGCGTGATGGCGGCTGCGAGGGAAAGCGCGCCGCTCCTGCCGGGAAAGCCCCAGGGGGCTGAGCCGGCCCCGGCTGCCAGTGCAGCACCACAGGCTCCCGCCGCGCCAGCATCGGTCCTTGAGGCCGAGCACGTCGCCCCCTCACCCAAGGCGGAGGAGGGCGCAGTGCTGGATCCGCTCTTTGCCGAGCAGGATGAGCTGCTGCGTGAGGCCGAACGGATGGGTTACGAGGCCGTGGTGCCTGCCAGTCCGCCTGCAGAGCCTGCCTCTGGGCCGTTGGCGGCGGATGACGCCGGGCAGACGCAGCAGGTTGATGTTCAAGGGGAAGACGTCGCCATCTCTTCGACCTCCAGCATGCAGAGCCTGCTTGGCAAGCGCAATTTGCTGCGAAGCCGCCTGCGTGGCGAGCAGAGTGCAAACGCCGCGCCTGCCCGGGTCACTCCCGTCAAACCGGTGGCCGCGACCAAACCGGCCCCGATGCCTGCCGTCGCGACTTCGCCCCAGGCCGAGGTGCAACCAGCGGCGCGGCCCGAGATGCCGGGGCAGGGATCTGCCATGCAAACGGGGTATGACGACCTGCCCCCTCTGGATGCCTATGAAGAGGGGGCCAGTGACTACGAAGAGTATCTGAATCAGGGGTTTGACGAGGGGTTTGCCAGTGCCCCGTTGCCCACGCGGGCAGTGACTTCCGCCCAGCCAGCTCCCGCCACCATGGCACCTCCTTCGCAGGAGGATCTGCCGCCCTGGGATCTGGGCGCTGACGCCGGCAGCGCGGATGCGGCGGCACCTGCGATTGTCGCTATGGTGCCTGCCGCGCCTCCAGTGGTCGCCAGCGAGCCTCAGCCCGCCATTGCGTTGATGGAGACCATCGATTGGGATGCGCTGGAGAGCGACGAACAACCCGAGGAGGAGGGGGAGGTCGCCCGTCTGATCCCCTCGTCCTTGTTGGTCAATTGCGGGGACGCCTGGGCCGAGCTCATCGCCCGCACCGGGGTGGGTGGTCGGCTGCGTCAACTGGCCATCAACGCGGTGATGACCCGGGAAGGCAATCGGGTCTCCCTGCTGCTCAAACCCGAGCAGCGCCATCTGGTGAGCGACAAGGCCCGCGCCGATCTGGCCGAGCTCATCGGTCCCGAGCTGGGCGGCCCGGTTCACATCGATGTGACCCTGGGCTCGGATCCCGCGCGGGAGACGCCGCTCGAGATAGAGCATCGTCTCTATCTCGGGGTGCGTGAACAGGTGAGCCGGGATCTGGCGGCGGATCCCAACGTACAATTCTTGCAGCAGCGTTTCGGCGCCGTGCTCCATCCCGAGAGCATCGAACCACTGAGTCGCTGAATTGCGGTGAAAAAACCGTGCCGGGGTTTGTCCCCGGTTGAAAAGACTTTTGGCTGCCCCCACTTAGGGCAGATGAACCCACAGCCCGGCGCTGGATGCCGGATTTCAAGACGAGAGACGATCTATGTTTGGTAAAGGTGGAATGGGTAACCTGATGAAACAGGCCCAACAGATGCAAGAGCGCATGCAGAAGATGCAAGAGCAGCTGGCCCAGATGGAAGTGGTCGGCGAGGCGGGCGCAGGCATGGTCAAGGTGACCATGGCCGGCAGCCACAGCGTGCGTCGTATCGAGATCGATCCCAGCCTGATGGAAGATGACAAGGAGATGCTGGAAGATCTGGTCGCCGCCGCCGTCAATGACGCCGTGCGCCGCGTGGAAGAGCAGAACAAGGCCAAGATGGGCGAGCTGACCGGCGGCATGCAACTGCCCCCGGGCTTCAAGATGCCCTTCTGAGGATACTGCCCGTATCCGTTTCCCCTCCTCTGAGAAGGGGAAAAATGAAAAGGCCAGAGCCAAGCTCTGGCCTTTTGCATGTCGGCACCCCCGGGAACGGCCATGCACAGATCATGGCGGGGGCGGCGCACTTGCCTGCCCCAGGGGGGAGAAGCCCTCGACCAGATGATCGATGAGGGCGCGGATGGCAGGCAGCAGACCGCGGCGTGAGGGGAAGACCGCGTGGATCACCTCCTGGCGCGGGGCCCAGTCGGGGAGCAAACGCACCAGCCGGCCATCGGCCAGGGGCTCATTCATTATCATGGTGGGCAGTTGCACGACCCCGAGCCCGTCGATCGCCCCCTGACGCAATGTCTGCATGTCGGTAGTGGCAAAGCGGGGGCTATGGTGCTGTTTGACTCGGGCACCATCGGGGCCCAGCAGGGTCCAGTGATGGCCTTCCAGGCTGGCGCCGTGACCGAGGCTCGGCCATGACAGCAGATCTGCGGGGGCCCGGGGCAGGCCGAGTGACGCGACAAGGGCCGGGCTTGCCACCAGACACTGGGTCGCATAACCCAGCACCCGCATGGCGAGATCGCTGTCCTCCAGGGGCAGTGGTCGCACCCTGAGCGCCATGTCCAACCCCTCCGCGACCAGATCCACCGCCCGGTTGACCCCGACGAGCTGCACCTTGACGCTGGGATGGGCCAGGGCGAAAGAGACCAGCATCCTCCCTACGTGGGCGTGCAGCAGATCGATGGGGCAGGCGATGCGCACCAGACCGCAAGGCTCGCTCTGGGTCGCGGCGATGAGATCCTGCGCCGCATCGGCTTCCACCAGCATGGCCCGGCAACGGGTGTAATAAGCCTGCCCGAGTTCGGTGACGGTGAAGCTGCGGGTGGAACGCTGGATAAGACGCACCCCGAGTCGCTCCTCCAGCATGGCGATGCGGCGGCTGAGCCTGGATTTGGGCATGCCGAGGGCCCTGCCGGCCTGGGCAAAGCCCCCGTGATCCACCACCTGGACATAGAAATAGAGGTCGTTGAGATCCTGTTGCATGGGGTTATCGTTCACAAAATAGGACGCTGATGGCCAATTTTACGTCTACCGGACGCAGCGTTCCAGACTCACAATGCGAGCAACGACACATCCCGTGACGATCACCCAGGAGAGCATCATGAAAAGAGTCATCGGTATTTACAGCGCCCCTCGACAACACTGGGTCGGCGACGGATTCCCGGTTCGCTCGCTGTTCTCGTATCAGACCCATGGCCGCGCCTTGAGCCCCTTCCTGCTGCTGGACAGGGCTGGCCCGGCACATTTCGAGCCCGCCGATCATGCCAGGGGCGTGGGGGAACACCCGCACCGTGGCTTCGAGACGGTCACCATCGTCTATGAAGGGGAGGTCGCCCATCGCGACTCGACCGGCCAGGGGGGGATCATCGGTCCGGGAGACGTGCAGTGGATGACGGCCGCCGCCGGCATCATGCACGACGAGTTCCACTCCCAGGGGTTCACCCGTCGTGGTGGCACCCTCGACATGGTGCAGCTCTGGGTCAACCTGCCCGCCAAACACAAGATGTCGACGCCCGGTTATCAGGGCATCACCAGCGACACCATCCCGCAACTGAGCCTCAAGGAGGGCGACGTGCGGGTGCGCATCATCGCCGGGAACGATGCCGGGTTACAACAAGGCGAGGTAGCGGGGCCCGCCCGCACCTTCTCGCCCATGAACATCTGGGATCTGCGGCTCAAGGGCGGGGCCAGCGTGGTGCTGCCGGCGGTAGCGGGATGGAACAGCGCCTTGGTGGTGCTCAAGGGCTCTCTCTTGATCAACGGTCAGGAGCGCGCGGGCGAAGCACAACTGGTGCTGCTCGATCCCAACGGGGAGGAGTTCATGCTGGAGGCGGAGGGCGAGGCCAGCTTGTTGCTGCTGAGTGGCGAGCCCATCGATGAACCCATCGTGGGTTATGGTCCCTTTGTCATGAACAGCGAGGCAGAGATCCATCAGGCGATAGATGATTTCAACAGCGGCCGGTTCGCCGTCATCGCCCCCTGAGACAATCCCGATAAAAACAAAGCGCCTGATGGCGCTTTGTTTTTTTATGAGCCCTGGTCAACCGAGCCAGCCGAGGGCCAGCGCCAGCCTGCCGCACAAGGCAGCCAGCAGGATGCCAAGCAGGGTGCGCAGCAGCCAGATCACCACCAGCTGTCCCACGCTCACCGGGATCCGGGTGGCCAGGATGCAGGGGATGGAGGCAGAGAAGAAGAGCACCGAGCTGACCGAAACCACGGCCGCGACATAGCGCACCAGCAGGTCGGCATCCTTGAGCAGGATGGCGGGCAGGAACATCTCGGCCAGACCGGCAGAGAGGGCCTTGGCGGTGGCGAGCGGTTCGCCGAGATCCAGCAGCCAGGTCAGTGGCCAGAGCAGCCAGCCCAGCAGATCGAACAGGGGAGTGTGCTTTGCCAGCAGCAGGCCCAGCAGACCGACGGACAGTATGGTGGGCACCACGGCAGCGGCCATGTGAAGACCGTCCCTGAGGTTGTCCTTCAATTGCCGCAGCAGGGGATCTGCCTGGTGGGACTGGGTCAGGCCGCAGGTGAGGGCTGCCTGCCAGCGGCTCATGCCAGCCGGTAGCGGCTCGTCGGTCTCCCCATGGTGAGCCAGGCGGCTGATGGGAGGAACGCGCGCCAGGATGGCGGTGATGACGAAAGTGATCACCAGGGTGGACCAGAAGTAGAAGTTCCAGTGTCCCATCAGGTTGAGGGTCTTGGCTACGATGATCATGAAGGCGGCCGAGACGGTGGAGAAGCCGGTGGCGATGATGACGGCTTCTCGCACCGTGTACTTGCCCGCGAGGAAGACCCGGTTGGTGATGAGCAGGCCCACCGAGTAGCTGCCGACGAAAGAGGCGACCGCATCGATGGCGGAGTGACCCGGCGTGCGCCACAGGGGGCGCATCACAGGTTGCATCAGTACCCCGATGAATTCCAGCAGGCCGAAACCGAGCAGGAAGGTCAGGGCCATGGCGCCGATAGGCACGATGAGACCCACAGACATGGCCAGTTTATCGAACAGGAAGGGGAGGCGATCCGGGGTCATCAACCAGGCAGGGCCCCAGTCTGTGACATACAAAATGGCCAGGGCCAGCCCGAGCAGCTTGAACAGGCTCAATACCCTGTCGATGGGACGGGCGCGCCAGCGGCCATCCAGCAAGGGGGTGATGGCGCCATAGGCGATGAGCAAGAGAATGAGGGTCAGGGCAAGGGGGCGCTGGGCAATCAGAAAGCCGGCCAGGTGATCCACCACTATGGTGCTGCGCCCGCCAAGCTCGAAGGGCACGAAAAAGATGGCGATGCCAAGCAGGCTGGCCAGCAGCAGCTTGATGCCGGCCCCTGATCCTGCCGGTGCAGTGAGCGTGTGTTCAGGTTCCATTTTCTCTCCTTGTGATCCGCATGGTTCAATTCCGTTGAGGGGATAATTTGTATATACAATATCGTCCAGCGCTCAAAATGGAAACACCAAAGTCACTAAAATGCAACATGTGAATCGGTGTGGATGTAGATGACCCCAAGACTGAAAAGCGTGATCTCGGGGGGAAAGAGGGGCCGGGATGGCGAGTGGGTGGTGAGGCATCAAGAGGCAAAACAGGAAGGTAAGCGACCAGCGCCAGGAAAAACATGAGCGGCTATTTACCCTTTCTGGTCATATTCATTCATGAGCCTATATTCATGACTATTTATGAATAAATCATAAACCCTTTGTTCATTTGACTACTTTTCGACTATCCCATTGCAGAGTAAGATGCCTCTTCAATAAAAATAAGAATTAGGAGTTCGGGTGTGAAGGCATTAGAGAAAGAAAGGATATCGCCCTATATCAGCCAGTTATACGAGTGCGGTATTAATGATTTTGACATTAAGCTCGTCGTGGACCAATTTCGTGCCGACGTTTCCTGCAGTTCATCCCTGTTTTTATTGCGGGATGATGACAAGAGCGACGGAATAAAGCTTTTTTCCAGCGGTCTGACCGAGGCCCAGCAGCAGTTTTACCTGCAACATCATCGCCAGGATGTGTGGTTCAACCATTATCTGGATAAAGGGTGCAAGGGGATCGTCAGCGCCAACAGCATTTCAAGCTCGGTGGGCCTGCTGGCAAGTTTCGGCGCCCAATTCGCCGCCGGCGGCGTCTGCCAGGTCAAAGGGCGTGGGCTGAGCAGCCTGTGCAGTTACCGTGGTGCAGCGCAAGATGATTTCAGCAGTCGCGACCTCACCTCGCTCTCGGAAATCTATTCCGGACTGGCGGCCTGGAGCCACCATTATTGGAACTTGCTGGCCCTGGAAACCCAGAACTATCAGTTGCAACAGCTGGTGAAAAACCATAATAAGCCCAGCGCCATCATAGACGACAAGGGGCATATTCATTATTCTAATGTGGCCTTCAACCGTATCGCCGATGAAAATGTGGAATTGCGGGCCATCAATGGCATTTTCTCTTTGCAGAATAAGGAGCAGCAACGCCAGCTCAAGGAGATCCTCAATGGCTTTGCCTATTTGCTGCCCGGCGCCAGCGCCTATATGTCCATTCCCCGTCAGCCTAACCTGCGTCCGCTGCTGGTCCAATGCACCCTGATGAGCGGACTCAGCCGCTTTGAACGCTATGTGGAAGTGGTGCTGCGTGACCCCGAGCACGCCTTCAACCCCGACATCGAAGCGCTGGCCAGCCTCTATCCCCTCACCATTGGCGAGAAGGAGCTGCTGGTGCTGATGAGCAAGGGTTACAGCAGCAACGACATTGCGGAGCTGCGCGGTGTCAAGGTGGAAACCGTCCGCTCCACTCTGAAAGGGGTGTTCAAGAAGACCGACTGCCACAGCCAGAACGAGCTCTTGCTCTTGCTGCAATCCATCTCCTGATCCATGCGGACTATGCTTGGAGTGAGCTGGACATAGTGCCCGGCTCTTGCCTCCCCTCGGGAGGCTCGTTGGGGTAAAGCGTCATGGAATCACTCAAAGCAAAGGACTACATGCAGACCAAGCCCATCACCTTCAGCGCAGAGATGATGGTACAGGCGGCGGTGGAAAAATTTCTCAACAGTCATCAGTTGGGCGGCCCCGTAGTGGACAGCCAGGGACATCTGATTGGCTGGGTCTCCGAGCAGGATTGCATCGCTGTCATGTTGAAAGAGGCTTACCACTGTGAACAGGTGGCCCAGGTCAGGGATGTGATGCGCAAGGAGGTGCTGGCAGTCGGCCCCGACACCAGCATCCTGGATCTGGCGGAGATGATGATGGGTCAAAAGCCCAAGATCTATCCTGTGGTGGAGGAGGGGCGCCTGCTCGGGGTCATCAACCGCCACAATGTGATGCAGGCCATCCACGCCCAGCTTGGCACCTGTTTCGTGCATCAGGCCAGAGTCTGAGCGGTGTTGTCTGGTTGTTTTCAAAGAGCAGGCTCCGGCCTGCTCTTTTCATCCGTGACGGTCATGATGCCTCCGGCTTGATGTGCTGGCGCGGCGCTTTAAGGCTTGCACCGCCCAGCCTCGCTCTTTAGGATCTCCCCCAGCTATCGATATGGCCCTTGATGGGCACTCTTTTAAGGAATTCGTACCTTGTCTCTCTCTATCGAGGCGCTGCGCCGCCGTCTTACCGCCTGCATGAATCTCGACGCCCGCCGTCTTTCCAGTCGACTGCATGGGGTCAAGAAGCTGCCGGAAGCCAAGCAGGCTGCCGTGCTCGAGACCATCGCCGCTGACCTGGATGTGGCACAGGCGCGCTATCAGTCCCGTCTGGCGGGCGTGCCCAAGGTCACCTATCCGGACAATCTGCCAGTCAGCCAGAAGCAGGGGGAGATCGCCAAAGCCATTGAAGAGCATCAAGTGGTGATCATCGCCGGCGAAACCGGCTCGGGCAAAACCACCCAGATCCCCAAGATCTGTCTGGCGCTCGGGCGTGGGGTCAAGGGCTTCATCGGCCACACCCAGCCACGCCGTCTGGCGGCCCGTACCGTCGCAGCCCGTATTGCCGAGGAGATGGAGTCCGAACTCGGCCACTACGTGGGTTACAAGGTGCGCTTTACTGATCAGGTGAGCGAGCAGACCCACATCAAGCTGATGACCGACGGTATCCTGCTGGCCGAGATCCAGAACGACCGGATGCTGACCCAGTACGACACCATCATCATCGATGAGGCCCACGAGCGCAGCCTCAACATCGACTTCATTCTGGGTTATCTCAAACAGCTGCTGCCAAAGCGCCCCGATCTCAAGGTGATCATCACCTCGGCAACTATCGACCCCCAGCGTTTCTCCCGGCATTTCAACAAGGCGCCGGTGATCGAGGTCTCTGGCCGCACCTATCCGGTGGAGGTGCGTTACCGCCCACTGTTTGTTGATAAAAAAAGCAATGAGAAGAGCGAAGGGCTGGAGGAGCGCGACGAGCTGCAGGGGATCTTTGATGCGGTGGAAGAGCTGGCCCGCGAGGGGCTCGGGGACATCCTCATCTTCATGAACGGCGAGCGGGAGATCCGCGATACCGCCGATGCCCTGCGCAAGCTCAACCTGCGCGATACCGAGGTGCTGCCGCTCTACGCCCGCCTCTCCAACGCCGAGCAGAACAAGGTGTTCCAGCCACACGCCGGACGGCGCATCGTACTGGCCACCAACGTGGCGGAGACCTCGCTGACGGTGCCGGGCATTCGTTACGTCATCGATCCGGGTACGGCCCGCATCAGTCGCTACTCCTGGCGCACCAAGGTGCAGCGCCTGCCCATCGAGCCGGTCTCCCAGGCCAGCGCCAACCAGCGTAAAGGGCGTTGCGGTCGGGTGGCGTATGGTATCTGTATCCGCCTCTACTCAGAGGAGGATTTCAATAGCCGTCCGACCTTTACCGACCCCGAGATCCTGCGCACCAACCTGGCCTCCGTCATCCTGCAGATGCTGGCGCTCGGCCTTGGCAATATGGAGGCTTTCCCGTTCGTCGAGCCGCCGGAGTCGCGCCATATCAAGGACGGTCTGACCCTCTTGAAAGAGCTGGAGGCGGTGCGCGAGCTGCCCGCCACCGGCGATCGCGAAGCCAAGCTGCAGCTGACCGAGACCGGTCGCCAGCTCTCGCGTATCCCCCTTGATCCGCGTCTGGCGAAGATGGTGATCAGTGCGGCGCAGACCGGTTGCCTGAGCGAGGTGATGGTGATCACCGCCGCCCTCAGCATTCAGGATCCCCGCGAGCGGCCCATGGAGAAAAAGCAGGCCGCCGACGAGCAGCACAGACGTTTTGAAGACAAGGATTCCGACTTCCTCGCTTTTGTTAACCTCTGGAACTATCTGAAAGAGCAGCAGGATGCCCTTGGCAGCAACCCGTTTCGCCGCATGTGCCAGAAGGAGTTTCTCTCCTATCTGCGGGTGCGCGAGTGGCAGGACATTCACTTCCAGCTGCGTCAGACGGTCAAGGAGCTGGGTTTTAAAGCCAACCAGGAACCGGCAGATTTCAAGACGGTGCACTGCGCCCTGCTGACCGGCCTCTTGAGCCATATCGGCAACAAGGATCTGGAGAAGCCCGAGTTCCTTGGGGCCCGCAATGGCCGTTTCCACCTCTTCCCGGCCTCGGGTCTGTTCAAGAAACCGCCCAAGTGGGTGATGGCCGCAGAATTGGTGGAGACCTCGCGCCTCTACGCCCGCATCAACGCCAAGATTGAACCCGAGTGGGTGGAGCCGCTGGCGGGGCACCTCATCAAGCTACACCACAGCGACCCCCACTGGTCGAAGAAAAATGGCGCCGTGATGGCCAAGGAGAAGGTGACGCTTTATGGCCTGACTCTGGTCAACGAGCGCATCATCAACTTCAGCCACATCGATCCGGCGCTGTGCCGCGAGCTCTTTATCCGCCGCGCCCTGGTGGAGGGGGATTTCGAGACCCGCCACCGTTTCTTCAGCGATAACCGCAAGCTCCTGGCCGAGGTAGAGGCGCTGGAGCACAAATCCCGTCGGCGCGATATTCTGGTGGATGATGAGGACTTGTTCCGCTTCTACGATGCCCGTTTGCCGGAAGATGTGATTTCCGCCCGCCACTTCGACAAGTGGTGGAAGGAGGCACAAAAGCAGGATCCCGAGCTGCTCAACTTCGAGAAAGAGATGTTGATGAAGGGGGATGCGGCCCACATCAGCGATCTCGACTACCCCAACTTCTGGCAGCAGGGGCGCCTCAAGCTCAAGCTGACCTATCAGTTCGAGCCGGGGGAGGCGGCGGATGGCGTGACCCTGCATATCCCGCTGCCGCTCCTGAATCAGGTGGAGGTGAAGGGGTTCGAGTGGCTGATCCCGGGGCTGCGTCACGAGCTGTTGGTGGCCCTTATCAAGTCGATGCCAAAGCCGATGCGCAAGAACTTCGTGCCGGCCCCCAACTACGCCGATGCACTGCTCGCCAGTATCAACCCCGAGCAGGGGCCGCTCTTGGACGAGATGGAGCGTCAGCTGCGCCGCATGACCGGCGTGACCGTGCCCCGTGAATCCTGGGATTGGGCTGCGGTGCCCGATCACCTGAAACTCACCTTCCGTGTGGTGGACGACAAGCACAAGAAGGTGGCGGAAGGCAAGGATCTGGAGGCATTGAAAGAGTCCCTGCGCGGCAAGGTGCAGGAGACCCTGTCGCAAGTGGCGGACGATGATATCGAGCAGTCCGGTCTCACCCTGTGGAGCTTTGGCGAGCTGCCCCAGGAGTACAGCCAGAAGCGGGGCAGGTTCGAGGTGAAAGCCTATCCGGCGTTGGTAGACGAGAAGGATTCGGTCGCCATCCAGCTGGTGGAGAGTCCAGTGGTGCAGCAGCAGCTGATGTGGGCAGGCCAACGCCGGCTGGTGCTGCTCAACGTGCCATCTCCCATCAAGTATCTGCAGGAGAAGTTGCCCAACAAGGCCAAGCTCGGGCTCTATTTCAACCCGTTTGGCAAGGTGGCCGAGCTGATTGACGACTGCATCGCCTGCGGCTGCGACAAGCTGATTGAGCAGCACGGCGGCATGGCTTGGGACGAGGCCGGTTTCGAGGCGCTCAAGGAGTATGTCCGCGCCGAGCTCAACGATGCGGTGGTGGAGGTGGCCAAACAGGTGGAAGCCGTGCTGACCCTCTCTCATGAGATCAAGAAACGGCTCAAGGGCAAGATGCAGCTCGACACCGCCTTTGCCATGTCGGACATCCAGCAGCAGTTGGGTAACCTCATTCACAAGGGCTTTGTCACCGAGACCGGCTGGCAGCGGCTGCCTGACTTGCTGCGCTACCTGCGGGCCATCGAGCGGCGGCTCGAGAAGCTCGCCATCGATCCCAACCGGGATCGGGTCTACATGCTCAAGGTGCACAGCGTGGAGTCGGAGTACAAGGCACTGCTCGCCAAGATCCCCAAATCCCAGCTGATCTCGGCCGAGGTGGCCAATATCCGCTGGATGATCGAGGAGCTGCGAGTTTCCTTCTTCGCCCAGCAACTGGGGACGCCATACCCTATCTCGGATAAACGGGTGCAGAGCGCCATTGCCCAGTGCTAAGCTGCTATCTATCTGTTTTCTGAGCCATAGTGTGAAAGCAACGAGACGCCAAAGGGAAGGGAGGCCGTCATATGCTGGGGATCTGGTTGGGGGTGGCACTGGTCAACATCAGCGGGTATCAACCCATTGCGGAACAAACCTGGGTGCAGCTCAACCCGGAGTTCTATCCGGTGCTGCGCCCCGTGCCGCCCATTTTTGCGGCCTGGCGGGGCAATCAGTTTCCCCCACTTGAACAGAGAAAGAAGAATGGCCGCTGGCAGATCCTCTTTCCTGCCCGGCTGGTGCCCCCCTTCGATCTGTTCGAAGGGGAGGCCCAGCTCTCCAAGGCTTACCTGGCCAGGCTAAAGCGCATCGATGAGATGGCCTATGGCATGGCGCCCCACCAATCAGTACAGCAAGCCGCCTCCTCGGCCCCCTCGTTCGAAGTCCCGGGCGCTGTCGCCTTTGTCGCCGAGTTCTCCCTGCCTCGGGAGAGGAAGGCGCGGATGCCTCTGGGGGAGCCCTTGCTCGCACGGCTTGGGGGGCAGGTCCCCACACAGGCCTTGGCAAGACAGGGAGATGCACAGCCCATGGCCACCGCAGATTCTGCCCCTGAGCAGGCGACCCTGACTCTTTCCGCCACGGCGGCAGGGGAGGCATCGCGGGTTTGTCATCAGGTGGCGGCGGGAGAAACCCTGTGGCGCATTGCAAGCCAGCTTCAGTCAAAGGAGGCCGGCGGCTCGGATACTTACAGTTATCTGCTGGCGCTGGTGCAGGAAAATCGTGACAGGATGGCCAAAGGGATCCAGGTACAGGCCGGGCAGCGCCTCTATTGCCCGAAAGCGCAGACTCTGGCGCAATTCGATGCCCTGAGCCCGGCCCAGCGACAGCAGCAGTTTGCCCGTCTGGAGCAGGGGCGCTAGGGGATGGCGAGAGGCGTGGTGGAGTGCCTCTTGGCCAAAGAGGAGTAACGCGGGTTCTTTCCTTGTATCCCCTCCGGGCCCGTGCTAGTATTAGCGCTCGTTTTGCGAGGTGCTGACCGGTCGCAGTCAACACCATACATTCATCTTAAAAGAGATAATCACTATGTCTTTCGTATTCCAAGCTGAAGTCCGTTCTGACCTGGGGAAAGGTGCGAGCCGCCGCCTGCGTCATGCTGACCTGGTTCCTGCCATCGTTTACGGTGCAGGCAAAGAAGCCGTGTCCGTTACCCTGGACCACAAAAAACTGATCCTGGCCCAAGAGAAGCCGGAGTTCTACTCCTCCGAGCTGACCCTGGTCATCAATGGTGAAGAAGTCAAAGTGAACGTGAAGGCTATCCAGCGTCACCCGGTTCGCTACAAGCTGGTTCACCTGGATTTCGTTCGCGTCTAATCGACAACGAACTTTCCTGTGAAGAGGCCACCCAATCGGGTGGCCTCTTTGTTTTTACAGCATTTTTTCCGGGAAAATAAAATACTCAAACAGCACTATTGGTCTTTACTTGTAGGCATGATTGACAGCAGGACACGTGTTGTGGTGCTCTGATGTCCAAAAGGTACTCGGGTAAGTCCATTCTTCGGGGCGATGTTGACCGTTATGAAAGGAATCGTACGGACATATATCCTGCTGTTTTCACCTATTCTGCTGTTGGTCCTGGCGGGGGGCTATCTGCTGGGCAATGCACTGATCGAGCGCGAGCTCTACCGCGTTCGCAGCGATTAGAGCACCTTCCTGGCGCTTGCCAGCGGCCGCCTTGACGGTGAGCTGGCGGTGCCGCTGCGTCATGTGCGCAGCATGTCGGAAGAGCCCATTCTGCTCGAGGCGGCGGCTCGCAATGACCGTGACACCCTGGCCGTCCAGTTCACCATCCTGATGAACCGTAATCCCGACTATGCCCAGGTGCGTTGGCTTGCCCCGGATGGCATGGAGTTGGTGCGCATCGATCGTCAGGGACAGCGTGTGTGGCGTGTGACGGACGACCAGTTGCAGAACAAGGGGGAGCGTTACTACTTTCGCGACGCCATGGCGCTGCCCTGGGAGCGGGTCTACGTCTCGCCGCTCGATCTCAACGTTGAACACGGCGTGATCGAACGTCCCTTCAACCCCATGATCCGCATTGCCAAGCGTATGCGCCTTGGGGGACGAGATCTTGGTCTGCTGCTTATCAACGTGCAGGCCGCCCGTATGCTCAAGGAGTTTGCCGACAGCAGCGGCAAGGCGGCCGATCACACCATGCTGTTCAACCAGGACGGATATTGGCTGCACAGCCCGGACCCATCCCAGGAGTGGGGCTTCATGCTCGAACGTCCGGATCTCACCCTGAAGCACACGTCCCCCCAGGCCTGGCAGGTGTTCTGGGGCGCATCAAACGGCCAGATGGAATCTGCCGACGGACTGTGGAGCTGGACCACTCTGTACCCGGCACAGAATCATGATCAGCTGATCTGGAAAGCCGCGTCCCTGGTGCCGCGCAGCGAGCTGCTGGCCATTCGCACTCACATCTGGGGGATCATCTCGGCCACTTGCGCGATGCTGCTGCTGTTGTTTGGTGCCGGGGTGGCCGCATTGGTGCGCAGCAGGCACAGGGAGCAGCTGGCCCAGCAGGAGGCGGCCAGGCTGGCACAGGTCAAAGGGGATTTCATCGCCAACATGAGCCACGAGATCCGCACCCCCATGAACGCCATCATGGGGCTGACTTACCTGCTCGAGCAGGGAGGGCTCGACGATGGCCAGCATGTCCTGGTGCGCAAAATTCACCAGGCCGGGCAGGCGCTGCTCGGGATCATCAACGACATTCTCGATTTTTCCAAGATTGAGTCGGGTCGGCTCGAGCTTGAGCGGGTGCCATTCAGTCTGGAAGAGGTGCTCGATCACGTGGCGGCCATCATGTCCACCTGCGTTGGCCAGAAGCACCTGGAACTGGTGGTGAGCAGCGCCCCCGAGCAGGTTTCCCATCTGATTGGGGATGCCCTGCGCCTCGAGCAGGTGCTGCTCAACCTGACCGGCAATGCCATCAAGTTTACCGAGCGCGGGGAGGTGGAGGTCAAGGTCGAGCTGGAAGCAGAGCAAGAGGGCATGGCCACCTTGCTGTTTCGGGTGCGCGACACCGGGATCGGCATTCCCCCCGAGCAGCAGGCCAATATTTTCAATGCTTTCTCCCAGGCAGACTCCTCCACCAGCCGCCGTTTCGGGGGGACCGGGCTCGGTCTGACCATCAGTCGCCGCCTGGTGAACCTGATGGGGGGGATATCGGTGTCACCAGCGAACTGGGCAAGGGGAGTGAGTTCTGGTTCCGCGTCCGGCTGGAGCAGGTGGAGCGGCCCGAGGCCTTGAACGAGCGTCTGCAGCACATCTCGCTGCTCATCGCCGACGACAATCAGGTGACCCGTGACGCCCTGTCGATGACGGTGGGTTCCCTCGGTTGGGAGTCTCGGGTGGTGGAGTCCGGTGAGCAGGCGCTGCACCATCTGCTGCGCCAGGGGGAGCGTTTCGACGTGATCCTGCTCGACTGGATCATGCCGGGCATGGACGGACTCGAGACCTGCCTGGCCATTCGCCGCGCCTTCGAGCGGCAGGAGCGTTCACCCATCATCATCATGGCGACCGCCTACTCCCAGGATGAGCTGATGCACTGCCCCGGCTCGGAGCAGGTGGATCTGGTGCTGCACAAACCGGTGACCGGCTCCAGTCTTTACAACGCGGTGGCACGCCTCATCCACGAGAAGCGCGAGCACGTGGAACCGCTTGAGAGTGGCCAGCGCCGTCTGCGCCTGCCGGGCGTGCACATACTGCTGGTGGATGACAGCGACATCAACCTGGAGGTGGCGACCCGTCGCCTGCGCCTGCTGCCGGGGCGGGAGGAGACTCCCGTGCTGGCACTCACCGCAGGGGTATTCAAGGATCAGCGGGAGGCGGCGCTGGCCTCTGGCATGAACGACTTCATAGCCAAGCCGCTCGATGTGGAGCAGCTCATCGCGACCTTGCTGCGTTATCTGCCGGACGTAGTCCTGCCGCTCACCGTGAACGACGAGCGACTCCCCCACGAGCCGGTGGCCGGCATCGATATCGATACCGGACTGCGCAACTGGGGTGAAGCCTCGGTCTATCTTAAATACCTGCGGCGTTTTCGCGATGACTACATGACGGTCGGTACCGTGTTGCCGGGTTACATCGCCCAGCACGAGACCGATGCGGCCGCGAGCCTGACCCACAAGCTCAAGGGGGTGGCGGGCAGCCTGTCACTCACCGATGTAGCGCGTATCAGTGCCGAGTTGAACGAGGCCATCGAGCAGGGTGGCGACACCAGCCAGCTTATCGCGCCCTTCCTCGAGGCCCTAGAGCGGGCGCAACACTCCATCGATACCTATGCCGGGCGCGAGCCGGGCGCGGTCAGCTCCCCGCTGGCCCTGGGGGAGGCGCGGGAGGTCTGCCTGCACGCCCTGCATCAGGCCCTGGTGAGCGAGGATCTGGATCTGATTGAGCCTGCGATGAGCCAGGCAAGGAGTCACCTGCCTTGTGAACTGGTGAGCGAGATAAGCGCAGCCCTGGAGCTGTTCGACATCCCGTTCGCCACCCGCAAGCTGGAGGCATATCTGGAGGATCGGGAGGAACCTGCGCCATGAGTCGACCGCGCGTGCTGATCATCGACGACGAGCCGAGCAACCTCGGGTTGCTGCGGCAAATCCTCAAGGAGGAGTACAACCTCTTCTTTGCCAAAGGGGGAGAGGAGGGGTTGGCCGCCGTGGGGCGTCATGAGCCGGCACTTATCCTGCTGGACGTGCGCATGCCCGACATGGATGGTTACGAGGTGTGCCGCCGGCTCAAGGCCGATCCGGCTCATGCCGGGATCCCGGTGCTCTTTATCACCGCGAGCGACAACGCAGACAGCGAGAGCCAGGGGTTCGAGGCGGGCGGAGTGGATTATATCTACAAGCCGGTCTGTCCGAGCACGGTGCGTGCCCGGGTGCGCAATCATCTCTCCCTGGTGCGCCTCGATCAGCTCGAGTGCAGCTATCGCACCGCCATCGTCATGCTGAGCGAGGCGGGCCACTACAACGACACCGACACGGGGGTGCATATCTGGCGCATGGCCGCATACGCCCGGGCCCTGGCTGATGCGGCGGGCTGGAGCCCGGAGCAGTCGGATCTGCTGGAGCTTGCGGCCCCCATGCACGACATGGGCAAGATTGGTATCCCCGATCACATCCTCAAGAAGCCCGGCCCCCTCACCGAGGAGGAGTGGGTCATCATGCGCAGTCACCCGCGTATCGGTTACGAGATCTTGAGGCGATCCGATGCCCCCATTTTTCGCATGGCGGCGGAGATTGCCCTGCACCACCACGAGAAATGGGACGGCTCGGGCTATCCCGCCGGCGAGACCGGCGAGGGGATCCCCGAGGCGTCGCGGATAGTGGCCATCGCCGACGTCTTTGACGCCCTGAGCGTGCGTCGTCCCTACAAGGAGCCCTGGCCCCTGGACCGGGTGCTGGCTACCATGCGCGATGGCTCCGGCCAGCACTTCGATCCCCGGCTGCTCTCCCGTTTTCTCGAGATCATGCCGGAGATCTTGCGCCTCAAGGCGCAATGGGATGCCCGCGAGGAGCGGGGGGATTACCAGATGGGCTGTTTCAGATAGGGATTGCTGGCCCGTTCGTGACCAAAGGTGGAGCTCGGGCCATGGCCCGGAATAAAGACGATCTCATCCCCGAGTGGCAGCAGGGTCTCAGTGATCGACTTGATCAGCGTCCCGTGATCCCCGCGCGGGAAATCGGTGCGGCCTATGCTGCCGGCAAAGAGCACATCCCCCACCCAGGCGAGGCGTTCTGCCTGGCAGAGCAGCACGATGTGGCCCGGAGTGTGGCCCGGGCAGAAATAGACCTCCAGCTCGCATTTGCCAACCTGTACCTTGTCACCCTGTTCGAGCCAGCTATCCGGTGTAAAGGCCGGAGTATGGGCAAAGCCGAACATCTGGCTCTGCTGGGGCAGGATATCGAGCCAGAAGGCATCCTCCTTGTGGGGGCCGGTAATGGCGACACCGGTTCTCTCGCGCAGCTCCGCGGCGGCGCCCACGTGATCCAGATGGCCGTGAGTCAGCAGGATATGGGTGAGGGTCAGCCCCCGTTTGGCAATGGCGGCCAGCAGCTTGTCCGCCTCGCCGCCGGGATCGACGAGGGCAGCCTGGCGGGTCTCGTCACACCAGATAAGAGAACAATTCTGGGCGAACTGGGTGACCGGGATCACCTCGAACTTCAACATGTGGGACTCTCCTGAGGGGTCTGAAGGGGGGAGCGTTTGGCGAAGAAGGCGAGGCAGGCCTCCTTGTCACCACGAAACAGGATCCGCTCGCGCTTGTTGTCCAGCTGATAGCGGTACATGGGGTCATAGTAGCGAGTCAGCAGCAGTCTGATCCAGACCAGATGGGCGCGGGTGTCCCCGCTCTGGGCCTGTTCCCTGAGGGCGGCCTGCAACAGCCCATCGAGTTCGCGATAATCCTTGTCACCGAGTCGGCGCTTGAGCCTGGCCATGGCGTCGGTGAGGTAGCCGGCAAACAGCGGCCAGCCTGCATCTGGCCCATGGAACTCCAGATAGCGCAGCCAGAGATCCTGCACGTAATCGGTGCGGATCTGCTCGGCCCGAGCCTCCTGCGGCACCTCCACCACCACCAGAGGAGCCCGGCACATGGCCTCATAAAGGTTGAGTGGCAGGGCGCAGCGACCGATGAGGCGGCTCTCGTCTTCCAGTACAAACTGTGACTCCCCCCGGTTGCGACGCTGAAGCAGCTCGATGGCAAGCCGATTTTCGAAGTCGATGTTGCCGGGTTGCCCACCCGGCAGTTGGCCAAACGACGACCCCCTGTGACGGGCGTGCCCTTCCAGATCCACCGCTTGGGTGATGTGCGCCAGCATGTGGGTCTTGCCGGAGCCGGTCATGCCGGTCAGCACGGTCCAGTCGCACTCTGCACTGGCCTTCGCCTGGGTGTCGATGAGAAAGTGGCGCAGCGCCTTGTAGCCGCCCGCGACCCGGGGGCGGGTGATGCCGGCCTCGGCCAGCCACTGCTGCACTGTCTGGGAGCGCAGGCCGCCGCGAAAACAGTAGAGCAGGGCGTCGGGTTGCTGGCGCAACCTGGCCAGCCAGCCTTCCATGCGCGCGGCGCGCACCGCGCCACCCACCAGTTGATGGCCCAGGGTGATGGCTGCGGCCTGTCCCTCCTGCTTGTAACAGGTACCGACCCGGGCACGCTCCTCGTCCGTCATCAGCGGCAGGCTGACGGCGGTGGGAAAGGCCCCTTCCTTGAACTCGACGGGGGCACGCAGATCGATGAGTGGAACCTCATCCAAAAAGATCTGGGCGTAATCCGTGGCCAGTGGCAGGGCACTCATTGGACAACCTCGATGAACTGGTTGCCGGTGCGGGCCTGCAACTGGCCGATGGGAGAGAGGGTCAGCCCTGCCTGTGCGGCAATGGCAAGGAGCTCGGCTTCACTTTCTTTACCGACGGCCACCAGCAGGCCGCCGCTGGTCTGCGGGTCACACAGGATGTTGCGGGTGCGATCATCCATGGCACCCAGCTTGTCACCATAGGAGTCGAAGTTGCGCAGGGTACCGCCCGGTACGCAGCCCTCACTCAGGTAGTAATCCACCTCGTCCAGCAGCGGCAGCGCCTTGAAGTCCAGACGGGCACTGACGCCGGAACCTTCGCACATCTCCAGCAGGTGGCCTGCCAGTCCAAAACCGGTCACGTCGGTCATGGCGTGCACGCCGGGTAAGGCGGCGAAGCGCTGGCCAATCTTGTTGAGGGTGCACATGGCATCCGGGGCCAGTTGCTCATGCTCGGGCTTGAGCTTGCCCTTCTTCTGGGCTGTGGTGAGGATGCCGATGCCAAGGGGTTTGGTCAGATAGAGGGTGTCGCCCACCTGGGCGGTGTCATTCTGCTTGATGGCGTCGAGTGGCACGATACCGGTCACTGCGAGGCCGAAGATGGGCTCGGGGGCGTCGATGCTGTGACCGCCTGCCAGAGAAATGCCCGCCTCGTGACACACCTGGCGACCCCCGTCGATCACCTGCTGGGCCACTTCCGGCGCCAGCGTGTTGACGGGCCAGCCGAGGATGGCTATGGCGACGATGGGTTTGCCGCCCATGGCGTAGATGTCGCTGATGGCGTTGGTGGCGGCGATGCGACCGAAGGTGAAGGGATCGTCGACGATGGGCATGAAGAAGTCGGTGGTGGAGACGATGCCCTGGCCGTTGCCGATGTCGACCACGGCGGCGTCATCTTTGCTGCTGTTGCCGACCACCAGGGTGGGGTCGTCAAAGCCCGGGATCTGGCTCTTCAAGATGGTGTCGAGCACCTTGGGGGAGATTTTGCAACCGCAGCCAGCGCCGTGGCTGTATTGGGTCAGACGAATGGAAGACATGCTTTCCCCTTGTGTGGGCAGACTTGCGTGTACAAATAACTGCTGTGGCACCGTCAAATGTGCGCGCAAAAATAGGGTGGCCCTGGCGGCTTGTGAACACAGTGATGTCAGGCTGCCTGGCAGGACGGGAGGAGGGCAAGGATGCGCCGGCGAAGCCCCGCCGAGGACCACAGGACGGGCCATTATGCCACAGATGGCCCTCTTGATTCGAACTGGAATTGACACAAAGCGAAGGGGATTGTCGGGTTCAAAAAGAGCCGTACTCTTCGCCTTGCTCAGGCTAGTCCCACTTTGAGCCGCCCCGACGGCGTGCCGGTCTTGCATCGGGGCAGCATGTGGCGACGGAAACTAGCCAGCTTGCTCCATCACTGGTTGGGGCGCCTTGCCTAGCCGGCGCAGTCGCCGTTGCAGCGGCCGCTCCAGCAGGGTGTAGCTCAGCGCCGAGAGCCCGATCAGCACGGCGAGCATCAACAGGGTGGCCAGCACCCCCAGCAAGGGGTTGGTCTGGGCGTACCACCACGCGGTGAGCCCCGGCGCCAGAGAGTGGACAAGCTCGCAGCCGGTGAGCAACACCAGGGCGTGGAGCAGGTAGATGGAGTAGGAGAGATCCCCCAGCCAGTTGGTGAAGCGGTTGTCCAGGAGGCGCAGCAGCGGGCTCTGGCGCTCCCCTTGGGCGGCGGCAATCCAGATCAGCAACACGTAGGCGCTGATCAGTAGCAGGGTCAACAACGGCGTCATGGTGAACTGCATCAGTGCGAAGGGGAGCAGAAAGGCGAGCAGCAGCGGCAGATCTTGCTGCATCATGGGCCACTGGCGGGCAGCCTTCACCTTGGGCAGCAGCCAGAGGCCGAGCACGAATTCACTCACCCCGCGCCCGATGGCCAGCGCGCCGCTGGTGACATCCAGGGTACCCCGGCTGTGCACGATATAGGCCAGCACCGTCAAGGCCAGCAAGGGGGCGAGGTTGCTCCAGCGGCTGCGGGTGACGGCGAGGGGAATGAGCAATGGAAACAGCAGATAACTTATCCACTCCACGCTGAGCGACCAGGCAGCGAAGTTCCAGGTCAATCCGTGATCCGTTACCACCTGCAGCAGCAGGAAGGCGCTTGGCAGTGCCTCGGCGGGGGTGAAGGGGGAACCAAAAGGAGGCATCCCCTCCCACTCCCACATCTTGAACAGGGGGCCGGCGTAGAAGCCAATCCCGTGGTGGGCCTTGTAGAGCTCCCAGCCAACCAGCAGCAGCAGGGTCACCAGGTAGAGGGGATACACCCGGGTCAGCCGCAGCCAGAGGAAGCGGCCATAACCAATGGTGCGGGGCGTGCGGGCGAAGGCCTCCCCATAGACATGGGCCAGCACCAGCCCGCTCAAGATAAAGAAGAGATCGACCCAGAGGTAGCCGTTCTCGATGAGTCGGGTGTGGCCGGCGATCGACTCCATCCACTGGGGGAAGAGTAGCAAGCGGGCGTGGAACAGCACCACCATCAGGGCAGCGATGCCCCGCAGCGGCGTCAACAGCGGCAATGATTGATTCATGACGGGATCCTTGATGATGTTCAGCTTGGCCTGACATCAATTTTTGTTGTGGTGCCGCTCATCAACCCTGATGAGTCGGCTGCCCCGGCTTGGCGGCCACAGGCGGGATCACCCTACCTAAAAGAGATCCATACGGGTGTTATTGCCGTCATGAATGGGCGTTTATCATCCCAAAACCAGCATGGGATAGGGACGCATCGAAAATAGAGAGGGGATCTAGACTAGGGAAGTCATCCCTCTGAGCGTCAGGAACATCCCCATGAAACTCTATGCCCACCCTTTTCGTCCTACAGCCAGAAAGTGCTGATCGCTCTCTACGAGAATGCCACCCTGTTCGAATACCGGAACCTCGAAGAGCCGGCGGCCAGCGCCGAACTTGCCGCCCTATGGCCACTCAAGCGCTTCCCGGTGTTGCTGGATGACGGTCGCTGCATCCTCGAGAGCAGCACCATCGTCGCCCACCTGCAGGCGTACCATCCGGGCCCCGTCAGCCTGATCCCGCCCGGCGATGCGGGTCTGGAGGTGCATATGCTGGATCGCATCTTCGACAACTATGTGGTGACGCCGATGCAAAAAGTGGTGCTGGATGCGCTGCGCCCGGCCGCTGATCGCGACCGCTATGGCGTAGCGGAGGCCCGCGAGATGCTCAATCAGATATACCCCTGGCTTGATCAGCGACTGGAAGGACGCCACTGGATTGCCGGCGCAGACTTCACGCTGGCCGATTGCGCCGCCGCCCCCTCGCTCTTCTACGCCGACTGGGCCCACGAGATCCCGGCTGGCTATGGCCGCCTGCGTGCCTATCGCGCCCGTCTGCTCAATCATCCCTCCATCGTGCGGGTGGTGGAGGAGGCGAGGCCATTTCGTCACTACTTCCCGCTGGGCGCGCAGGCGCGTGATTGAGCGGGATGACTTGTGGTGGGCGAGTATTGTCGCCCCAGGCAATGTGCGAGGCGGACAGGGGCATGGCGTGATCCATTGCAGGGGAAAACAGCAATATTCATTAAAATGAGTGGATATGCGTTTATGGCTGATGTTTCCCCGAGGATTTTTGAATGTTGATGCGTAATATTTCATGCTTTTGCATAAAAAAATGCCGGGCATGTCTCTGCTGGTGGGTTGTGTAGTGAAAGAGAGATGAGAATCGGGTTAACGATGCGGCAACCTTTAATTGAGGATGGCTGTAGTCACTCGAAGAGGAGGGATGGGGGCAGCAATCGCTGTTGGTGGCAAAGTCGGGGGGGAGGTTGTCTCTTTGGCGGCCTCATAAAAAAAGCCCGCTACGATCGCGGGCTTCTTGATGGCTTGCCGGACCCGGAACTGGAACTGGGGGCAAGGGAGGTCAGCGCTGGTCTGCTCGGCTTAGCGGGCGCGCACTACCAGCCCCTTGAGGTAGAAGCCTTCCGGATAGGCGGTGCCGATGGGGTGATCGGAGGCTTGGGACAGGAGCTCCAGGATCTGGGCATCGCGGCCGGCATCGAGGGCTGCATCGGCCACTATCTTCTGGAACAGGCTCTGCTCCATCAGGCCGGAGCAGGAGTAGGTCAAGAGCACGCCACCCGGCGCCAACAGCTGGAACGCCAGCATGTTGATGTCCTTGTAGCCGCGGCAGGCGCCCAGCAGCTGGGCCTTGCTCTCGGCAAACTTGGGCGGGTCCAGCACGATGACATCGAACTTCTCGCCCTTCTCGCGATATTCGCGCAAGAGCTTGAAGACGTCGTGACGCACGAACTGGGTGTTGCTGGTATCGAGACCGTTCAGTTCGGCGTTCTGGCGGGCGATGTCCAGCGCATTCTGGGAGAGATCGACGTTGACCACCTCCTTGGCACCGCCCTGGAGGGCATAGACGCCAAAACCGCCGGTGTAGCAGAAGCAGTTGAGCACCCGCTTGCCTTCAGTGTACTTGGCGGCAGCCTGGCGGTTGTCCCGCTGATCCAGATAGAAACCCGTCTTGTGACCGTTACGAATATCGACCAGGATCTTGACGCCGCCATTCTCCTCGATGACGACCGGCTCGGTCGGGGTCTCGCCATGGATGACGCCGGTGCGCTCCTTCAGCCCTTCCTTCTTGCGCACGGCCACGTCGGAGCGCTCATAGATGCTGCACTCGGGGTAGAGGGTACGCAGGGCTTGCGTGATCAGCTCACGCTGGAACTCGGCACCGGCAGAGAGAATTTGGCACACCAGGAAGTCGGCGTAGCGGTCGATGGTCAGACCCGGCAGACCGTCGGATTCGGCGGCGCAGAGGCGATAGCCGGTGAGGCCCTGACGCTTGATGAGCCCGTCACGGGACTCCTGCGCATATTTGAGGCGACGGATGAAGAAGTCGAGATCGACGTTCTCATCCTTGTCGAAGGTCCAGACCCGGGCACGGATCTGGGAGCTGCCGGACCAGGCACCACGGGCGAGCCATTTGCCGTCATGGGTGAAGATCTCGACGGTATCGCCGTCAACGGGGTTGCCCTGCACCCGCTCAATGCCCTTGGAGAAGATCCAGGGGTGGCGACGCAGCAGGGATTTTTCGCGGCCTTTGACGAGATAGATGGAAGCGCTCATGGGTAGTTGCCGATGGTAGAAAAGAAGGGGGCATATAGTAGGGGCTGTGAGGGTAGGCACGCAAGCCGCGTCTACCGGGATCCGTGCATCCTCACGCGGTCAGGGTCGAACGGGCTGTTTCGCGCGTCCCCAGCGCCTGGCCCAGACATGGCAGGCCATCTGGACGATGGCCTGCCGGAGGGGGGTCAGATCCGCAGGCCGGTCAGCGCCTGACCGAGTTCGCTGGCGGTTCCCTTGAGGCCGGTGGTGCCGGCGACCGCCGCGCTGGCGGACTCCTCCACCCGGCTTGCCTCGTGGCGCACCTTGTCGAGGTTGCGGGTGATCTCCTCGGCCACCGAACTCTGCTCTTCGCTGGAGGTGGCGATCTGGGTGCTCATCTCCAGCACCGCATCGCTGTGGTTGCTGAGCCGCTCGATGTCCATGCCCACCTCGGTGATGAGCTGCTGGCTGTCGGCGGCGCGCCCCACCGTCTTCTCCATGATGTCGTTCAGCGCCCCGGTCCCGGCCTGGAGCTCCTCGATCATCTGCTGGATCTCCACGGTCGCCTGCTGGGTGCGGCTGGCGAGGGTGCGCACCTCGTCGGCCACCACCGCAAAGCCGCGTCCCTGTTCACCAGCCCGGGCCGCCTCGATGGCGGCGTTGAGGGCCAGCAAGTTGGTTTGCTGGGAGATGGCGTTGATGACGTTGACCACTTCGTTGATGCGATTGGCGTTGTGAGTCAGCCGCTCGACCGCGCCCGAGGCATTGCCAATCTCGTCTGCCAGGGTGCGGATGGCGGTGATGGTGCGTGCCACCCGCTGTGCCCCGTGAGTCGCCTCGTCGCTGGACTGGCGGGTTTGCAGCAGGGTGTCATTGGCGTTGCGGGCCACTTCCCGGATGGCGGCGGACATCTGCTCCATGGCGGCGGCCAGGGAGTCCATGTGCTGGCGCTGGGCGCGGGCAAGCTGCTCGCCGTCGCTGGCATGCTCGCGAAATTCGTCTGCGGCCAGGGTAAGGGCATCGGCGGACTCTTCCACCAGTTGCACTATCTTGTGCTGGCGGTCGGTGAAGGTGTCGATGCTGCCCGCCAGAATGGAGAACTCATCCCGTACCGGGAAGAAGTTGAGCCGGAAGGTGAGATCGCCGTTCGCCACCGTCTGCAATGCCTTGTTGGTGGAGTAGAGCGCCCCCGAGACAAAGGTCATCAGATAGTGGGTGATGAGGGCCAGCAGGGCGGCCAGCACCGCGATGATGGTCAGGGTAGTGCCCTGGCCATCCCAGAGGGCGTAGTGACTCGTATCCAGGGTGCCGGAGACGACTCCCGCCTGACCTGCGCTGGCGCCATAGCGATAGATGTCTCCCTGCTGGCTAAGGCCGGTGGCGGCGCCAGGCGTGAGTACGAGATCCGCGGGCAGGGTAAGGGTCGGCTGCTGGCTCACCAGCTGGGCCGTGGTCTCGACCCGCCCTTTTAGCTGATCCACTCTGAGCTGCATCGCCTGATCATGGCCGTCGGCCAGCAGATACCAGGTGAGGAAGGCGATGAACACCAGGGGGCACCAGAAGGTGATAAGAAATTTCTCGCTGATCGTGAGGTGAATGAGATAACGGTCAACCCACCGAAACTTTACTTCTTTCATAATGGTATTGCGTCCTGCAAGGGGAAGAGAGTGTCGCGCTCATTATCGCCCCGGGGAAAAATTACTTAAGGGAAAGGTGTGATAAATGGGAGAGCAATCGTTTGTCGTGCGGGTGTGGGGTCAGGTTCAGGGGGTGGGGTTTCGCTACTTCACCCGGGAGCGGGCGCTGCAACTGGGGCTGCGGGGGCATGCCTACAACCTGGAAGATGGTTCGGTGGAAATCCTGATTGCCGGTCCCGAACAGAAGGTACAGATGATGCTGGGCTGGCTTGAGCACGGCCCGCGTACCGCCGAGGTGACCCGAATGGAATATGAGGTGGCGCTACCGCCCAAGGGGAGCGGTTTTCACACCAACTGAGGAGGCGGCAAGGGTCATCGCCTGCACACAATAACGGGAGCCTTGCGGGCTCCCGTTTGCATTGATGATCTCTTGTCTGCGGGTCAGCCTGCCTGGGCGGCGTCGGCGATGGCCTGGGTCTTGGCGAGCACCGTTTGCAGGGCTGGGCGTTTGGCCAGGCGATCCCGATAGGCGGCGAGTTTGGGGGGAATGCTCTGCTCGAAGCGGGTGGCCCACATCAGGGTATGAGCTAGGAGCAGATCCGCGATGGTTACCTGCTCACCCAGCAGGTAACCCTGCTCGGGTACCCAGGATTCGGCGATGGCCGCTGCCTTGTCGAACTCCCACTTGGCGGTGGGGAAGATGGCCGGCAGGCGCTGGGCCTCGGGCAGGGCGAAGCGGTGCTTGCCGATGGTCCACAGTGGCTGCTCCAGCTCGCAGGTGATGAAACTGATCCACTGGGCGTGCAGCGCCGAGGCCTGGGTCCCTCTGGCCGGCAGCCAGTTCGGGCCATATACCTCGGCCAGGTACTGCATGATGGCGGCGGACTCGGTCAACACGAACTCCCCGTCCTTGAGCACCGGCATCTTGCCGCTCGGGTTGAGGGTCAAGAACCAGTCGCTGCGGTTCTCGCCCTTGGCGAAGTCGAGAAACTGGAACTGCCATGCCACGTTCAGCTCTTCCAGTAACCAGGATACGCGCAGGGCACGGCTGATGGGGGTGCCGTATAAGGTGATCATGCTTGCTCCTTGCCTGATGAAGTGGGCCATGGGCCCGAAGTGAATCGCCAGTCTAGGTAAATTGATCGAGAGCAACAAGCGCCCAAGGGGGGAGGAAAAGCACACAACGGCGCAATCAGCAGGAGAAGAGGAGGAAAGAGAGAAAATAAAAGGGAGGCCAGAGGCCTCCCTCGTTGCTAACGGCTGCGGCAGCGCTTACTTCACGCGCATGCCCGGCTGAGCACCTTCCTGGGGCTCGAGGATCCAGAGATCCTTGCCGCCCGGACCTGCCGCCAGCACCATACCTTCGGACATGCCAAAGCGCATCTTGCGCGGGGCCAGATTGGCCGCCATCACGGTCAGCTTGCCTTCCAGATCTTCCGGGTTGTAGGCGGACTTGATACCGGCAAAGACCTGACGGGTTTCGCCGCCGATATCCAGCTGCAACTTCAGCAGCTTCTCGGCTTCCGGCACCGCTTCGGCTTTCTTGATCAGCGCCACCCGCAGGTCAATCTTGGCAAAGTCGTCGTAGGTGATGGTCTCGCTGATGGGATCGTCCACCAGGGGGCCTGCCGGCTTCTTGCTCTGCTCCTTGGCGAGATCTTCCTTGGACGCTTCCACCATGGCATCCACCTTGGCGGACTCGATGCGGGAGAAGAGCGCCTTGAAGGGGGCGACGCCGTGGTCGACCAGAGGGGCGGCGATGCCGTCCCAGGTCAGGGTTTCGCCAAGGAAGGCTTCGGCGCGCTCGGCCAGTTGCGGCATGACGGGCTTCAAGTAGGCCATCAGCACGCGGAACAGGTTGATGCCGACGGAGCAGACGGCTTGCAGCTCGGCATCCGCCCCTTCCTGCTTGGCGATGACCCAGGGAGCCTTGTCGTCCACATAGCGGTTGGCCTTGTCGGCCAGGGCCATGATCTCGCGGATGGCGCGGCTGAATTCGCGCGCTTCATAGGCTTCGGCGATGCTGGCGCTGGCGTTGGCAAACTCGGCGTAGAGTGCGGGCTCGGCGCAGGTGGCGGCCAGCTTGCCGTCAAAACGCTTGGCGATAAAGCCGGCATTGCGAGAGGCCAGGTTGACCAGCTTGTTGACCACGTCGGCGTTGACGCGGGAGACGAAGTCTTCGAGGTTCAAGTCCAGATCGTCGATGCGGCTGTTGAGCTTGGCGGCGTAGTAGTAACGCAGGCACTCCGGATCCAGGTGCTTGAGATAGGTGGACGCCTTGATGAAGGTGCCCTTGGACTTGGACATCTTGGCGCCGTTGACGGTCACATAGCCGTGTACGTTGACCTTGGTCGGCTTGCGGAAGTTCGCGCCTTCCAGCATGGCTGGCCAGAACAGGCAGTGGAAGTAGGCGATGTCCTTGCCGATGAAGTGATAGAGCTCGGCGTCGGAGTCCGCTTTCCAGTAGCTGTCGAAGTCGATGTCGCCGCGCTTGTTGCACAGGTTCTTGAACGACGCCATGTAGCCGATGGGGGCGTCCAGCCAGACATAGAAGTACTTGCCGGGGGCACCGGGAATTTCGAAGCCGAAGTAGGGTGCGTCACGGGTGATGTCCCACTGTTGCAGGCCGCTTTCGAACCACTCTTGCATCTTGTTGGCCATCTCTTCCTGGATGGCGCCGGAGCCGCGTACCCAGTCGGCGAGCCAGGCTTCGAACTGGGGCAGGTCGAAGAAGTAGTGCTCGGAGTCCTTCATCACCGGGGTCGCACCGGAGACGGCGGATTTCGGATCAATCAGCTCGGTCGGGCTGTAGGTCGCGCCGCAACTGTCGCAGTTGTCACCGTACTGATCGGGGGACTTGCACTTGGGGCAGGTGCCCTTGACGAAGCGATCCGGTAGGAACATGGATTTTTCCGGATCGAACAGTTGGGAGATGGTGCGGATCTTGATTTTGCCGGACTCTTTGAGGCGGCCATAGATCACGCCCGCCAGCTCGCGGTTTTCGTCGCTGTGGGTGGAGTGGTAGTTGTCGAAGCTGATGTTGAAACCGGCAAAATCCCCCTGGTGCTCCTGGGAGACGGCGGCAATCATCTCTTCCGGCGAGATCCCCATCTGCTGAGCCTTGAGCATGATGGGCGTGCCGTGGGCATCGTCGGCACAGACGAAATGCACCTGATGGCCACGCATTCGCTGATAACGAACCCAGATATCGGCCTGGATGTGTTCCAGCATGTGGCCGAGATGAATGGAGCCGTTGGCATAGGGGAGGGCGCAGGTTACAAGCATTCTACGAGGATCAGTTGCCATAATACGTTCTTTATGTGCCTGTTGGGATGATACAGTGCCGTGCATGTTACCCGAATTGGGGGCGGCCTGCCTAGGGTTGTGGCCCCCGGTGCCCTGACTGGCGGCATCACGATGTCGTCGGCAAGCCACTGATTTATGTGCGGTAACCGTTCACCTCAGCATAACGACAACATAATGGGGAGTTAATGGTGATTGATTCAGTAAAACAGATCCTTGCCGAATTTAAGCCGGCAGGATGGGGCAAGGATCTGGTCGCGGCCGGTTTTGTGCGTTCCGTCGAGCGGCACGAACAGACCTTGGCCATCACGCTGGTGCTGCCCTTTGCCGGCCAGTCCCTGTTTGAACAGATCAAAGAGGAGTTCGATGCCCGGCTGCGCAGCGCAACCGGTGCGACCCGCATCGACTGGACGGGGGAGATAGACGTGGCCAGCATGCCCCGCGCGCAGCAACTGGCGGCGGTGCAGGGGATCCGCAATATCCTGGTGGTTGCCTCCGGCAAGGGAGGGGTGGGCAAGTCCACTACCGCGGTCAACCTGGCGCTGGCGCTGCAAAAAGAGGGGGCGCGGGTCGCCCTGCTGGATGCGGACATCTATGGCCCCTCCATCCCGACCATGACGGGGACCCTCAAGGAGCGCCCTGTCAGCTTTGATGGCAAGTTGATGGAGCCGGTGATGGCCTGCGGCATCAAGAGCAACAGCATCGGTTATCTGGTGGCCGAGCAGGATGCCACCATCTGGCGCGGTCCCATGGCGAGCAAGGCACTCGGGCAGATCCTTCACGAGACCCGCTGGGGCGAGGTGGACTACCTGGTGGTGGACATGCCCCCGGGCACCGGCGATATCCAGCTGACGCTGGCCCAGCAGGTGCCCACCACGGCGGCGGTGATCGTCACGACGCCCCAGGATGTGGCGCTGGCAGATGCCCGCAAGGGGATCGCCATGTTCAACAAGGTCAATGTGCCTGTGCTTGGCATCGTCGAGAACATGAGTTACCACGTCTGCAGTGCCTGCGGGCATCACGAGCCGTTGTTCGGTACCGGCGGTGGCCAGAAGATGGCGGAGCAGTATCACGTGGCGCTGCTTGGTCAGTTGCCGCTGCATATCGACATTCGCCAGCACATGGATGACGGCTGCCCCACCGTGTTCGGTGCGCCGGATGGCGAGCTGTCACAGACTTACCTGAAACTGGCTCGCCGGGTAGGGGCCGAGCTCTATTTCAGCGCAAAACCGATTGCGACCCCGCTCTACACGGTGGCGCTGGACGAATAATCGGCGTTCGGCCAAGGGGGACGGATTTGGGGTGGGCATGACCACCCCTTTTTCATATAATGGATCGGTTTAAACAATCCCCAGTGCTCTTCTCTTTAGGTATTTTCAATGTCTGATACTCAACATTCCTGTGTGATCATCGGTATTGCTGGTGCATCCGCGTCCGGCAAGAGTCTTATCGCCCAAACCATCTATGAAGAGCTGGTGGCCGAGCTGGGAGCGGGTCAGATTGGTGTGATCACCGAGGATTGCTACTACCGTGATCAGACCCACCTGACCATGGAAGAGCGGGTCAAGACCAACTATGACCACCCCAATGCCCTGGATCACGATCTGCTGGTGCAGCATCTGACCCAGCTGACGCAAGGGGAGGCGGTCAACATCCCCCAGTACTCCTATACCGAGCACACGCGCATGACCGAGGTCACTACCTTTGCACCGCGCCGTGTCATCATCCTCGAAGGGATACTGCTGTTGACCGACAGCCGCCTGCGCGAACTGATGGACGCCTCCATCTTCATGGATACCCCGCTCGACATCTGTTTGCTGCGCCGTCTGGTGCGCGATGTGCAGGAGCGCGGTCGTACCATGGACTCCGTGCTCAAGCAGTATCAGAAGACTGTGCGTCCCATGTTCATGCAGTTCATCGACCCGTCCAAGCAGTATGCCGACGTGATCGTGCCCCGTGGCGGCAAGAACCGCATCGCCATCGACATGCTCAAGGCGCGTATCCGCCATATGTTGATTGGTTGAGAGAAAACAAGCCGGGTGATGCCCGGCTTTTTTTAATGAATCTTTTGTCAGGAGAGTCGCAGAATGCGTCTTTGTGATACCGATATCGAACGGCACCTGGATGAAGGCAAGATCGTTATCGAGCCACGGCCCGGTGTTGAGCGGATCAGCGGCGTCAGCGTCGATGTGCTGCTGGGCAACGAGTTTCGGGTGTTTCGCGATCATACCGCGCCTTACATCGACCTTGGCGGTACCAGTGCCGAGATGGCCGATGCCATCGAGCGGGTGATGAGCGAGGAGATCCACGTGCCGGACGGTGAAGCCTTCTATCTGCACCCGGGTCAGCTGGCGCTGGCGGTGACTTATGAATCGGTTACCTTGCCCGCAGATATCGTCGGCTGGCTGGATGGTCGCTCCTCCCTGGCGCGCCTGGGCCTCATGGTGCACGTCACCGCCCACCGCATCGATCCGGGCTGGTCCGGTCGCATCGTGCTGGAGTTTTACAACGGCGGCAAGTTGCCTCTGGCCCTGCGTCCCAAGATGAAGATCGGTGCCCTGAACTTCGAGATGCTGTCAGGTACCGCGGCTCGCCCGTACAACAAACGGGAAAATGCCAAATACAAGAGCCAGCAAGGGGCTGTGGCCAGCCGGATCAACCAGGATTGATCCCCGCATTGTGCGGCTTGTCTATGGAGGAGGGGGCCAAGGCACCCTCTTTTATATATGGCAAAAGGAAACGGACGTGCCGAGCGGGTTGAAAGGCTGCCTTTTTCGGGACATCGAGCCATGCTCAGGCTTTGATTGGCGCCTATCCACAGCAATGGAATGGACTTAAATTAATCCTCGACAAGCCCCGTTCCTACAGGCCCTAAGACATTTTCTGACGGAATGCCCTTTTTTTTTTTTGCTGAAATATTTCAACAACGGGTATGGCGCATCGAGCCTTCTGGCATAATCCGCCGCAACTCATAAACAGGTTCGTTTTTATGTTTGAAATGTTTAGTGGTTTGGGTTTGTGGTGGTCAATCGGTTTGGTATTGGCCGTTTTTTTTGTGCTGGCCTATGAATTCATCAACGGCTTTCACGATACCGCCAACGCGGTAGCAACGGTTATCTATACCAAGGCGATGCCGGCTCATATGGCGGTGGTGGCTTCCGGTCTGTTCAATTTCGCCGGTGTCATGCTGGGTGGGTTGGGGGTGGCCTATGCCATCGTTCACCTGCTGCCCATCGATCTGCTGCTTGGCATGGACTCTACCCAGGGTCTGATCATGGTGTTCTCCCTGCTGTTCTCGGCCATCTTCTGGAACCTGGGAACCTGGTACTTCGGCATTCCGGCATCCAGCTCCCACACCCTGATCGGTTCCATCCTGGGGGTAGGCGGCGCCTATGCCCTGATCAGCCATCAACCCCTGAAAGAGGGTATCAACGTCGGCAAAGCCATCGACATCATGCTCTCTCTCATCATCTCTCCCACCGTGGGCTTCATCATTGCCGCCCTGCTGCTGTTCGTCATGAAGCGCGTATGGCTTGGCAGCAAGATCCACAAGACCCCGGAAGAGCGCCTGCTGGTGGACGGCAAGAAGCATCCACCGTTCTGGGCCCGTGTCACTCTGATTTGTTCCGCAATGGGGGTGAGCTTCGTGCACGGCTCCAACGATGGTCAGAAAGGCATCGGTCTGGTGATGCTGGTGCTGATCTGCATGGCGCCTGCCTATTTTGCGCTGGACATGAACAGCCGCTCCTATGATCTGGACAGAACCCAGGATGCCAACCAGCGCATCATGGAGATCTACCAGCGTAACCAGGATCAGGTCTCCCATCTGGTGAACTTCAGTGTGCCTGCCAAAGCCCAGGAAGAGCTGATGAGCCACTGTGCGGCAGGGGAGGCCCTGCAGGCCATGGCGACCCTCGACAAGCGTCTGGGCCAGGTACGCACCTACGAGGAGATGAACCTGGTGGATCGCCGCGAGGTGCGTCGTCTGCTGCTGTGCATCGATGACACTGCCCGCAAGGTCTCCAAGTTGCCACTGCCGGCCAAGGAGCTGACCGATCTTGCCAAATGGCGCAAGGATCTGACCGCCACGGCCGAATATGCGCCGACCTGGGTCATCGTGTCCATCGCCCTGGCGCTCGGTTGCGGCACCATGGTGGGCTGGCGTCGTATCGTCTACACGGTAGGGGAGAAGATCGGTTCCTCCGGCATGACCTACAGCCAGGGCATTGCAGCCCAGATCACGGCCGCCGCGTCCATCGGGATTGCGAGTCTGACCGGGATGCCGGTGTCCACCACCCACATTCTCTCCTCTGCGGTAGCGGGGACCATGGTGGCCAACAAGTCCGGCCTGCAGAGCCAGACCATCAAGACCATTCTGCTGGCCTGGGTGCTGACATTGCCGCTCACCATGCTGCTCTCCGGCGGTCTCTTCCTGCTGAACAACCATCTCTTTGGCGGATAAGCGCGACAGTCATTGGAAATGAAACAAGGGCCTTCGGGCCCTTTTTTGTTGCCTGGTGAATGTCACGTCATACGGCAATAGTTCAATGAGCAATAGCTATATGCCATCAGACAAGAAGTTGAATGACATTATCTATCACCTTTTTGGCTTCTCTACATCCCTGAACCACTCGTTGTGCACAGTGAGGTGAACCTGCCTGTGTGACGCCTTGTTACGAGCCGACCCTTGCACGTGAAGCTGAAGGGAGGGCGTTCAACGGGTCTATGATCCTCACCAGAAATGATGAGAGTGAAGAGTGCCACAGGTTGCTCTATGTCTGGCATTCCTGTTCAACCTGGGCTGTCTCAGCTACCACGAACACACCGACAGAGCAGTCAAAGGGGCTGCCAGACTGTTTGCCAATGGCATCATATGCTGTCAATGCACGGACTCTGTCGACAAAGCAGAGCATGTCGTGATGCTTCGACAGAGATGAATCCTCTGTCTGGTGTGTTATTCACGTATTTTTGGACTGGGTGTGTGTGGTCGCTGAACATCGGGAAAGCGGCGGATATCGAACGGGCAGGGAGGGAGATCAAGGCGATGTCAGCCCCAAAAAAGAGACAAAAAAAGAGCCACACATTGTGTGGCTCTTTTTTCAGACTAACGGGTCTGCTCAGGGGCGACCGGCCGGGCTGGTTGCCACGTTGCTGGCAGCGGTGCTGCCACCGTGGCGACCGGAGGTCACGACTTCGCTGCGTACCAGGGGAGCGTACTCCACGGGTTCACGGGGTGTCGGGGCAGGAGCCGCAGCCGGCGTTGCCATGGGGGCATAAGCCTTGCGGGCACGGGCCAATACACCGGCACCCTTGCTGACCTTCACTTCGGGGCTGGTTGCTGGCTCGGTTTGCACCACGGCAGCCGGCATCTCGACGACCTCCGCTTCGGCGGTGGCCGTCTCCTCAGCGATCACGACAGGTGCCGCTTCAGCAACCGGTGCAACCTCTTCTGGGATGGCCTCAACTTGTTGGGTCTGCTCGACAGCGTCGATCACGGCGACAGGTTTGTCATGAGAGGCGGTATCGACGATAGGTTCGACCATCTCGGGTTCGACAACTGCCACTTCGGCGACGGGGTCAGCGTCTGCTTGCGCAACCTGCTCAACTTCGTCAGTGGAGGGCGCGTCCACAGCCTGGGCTGCCAGTGCTTGCTCTGCCGCTTCCTCAGCAACGGCTTCAGCCACCACGTGTTCGGTCAGTGCGGCGGAGGCCTGCAGGGCGGCAGCAACCGCTTCTGCGCTCGGAATGGTGATGACAGGCACAGCCGGTTCTTCCACCTTCACCTGAGCCGCATCGGCCTGGGCCGCGGCAGTCAGCTGCACTTCGCCTTGTGCTTCGTCTTCACGCTGGCCACGAGCCTCTTCGTTGATGCGCTTGCGACGTTGCCCTTCGATGCGCTGATTGCGCGGGGTACGGCGGGAACGACGCTGACCTTCGCCTTGCTCTTCTTGTTGCTCAGCAGAGGCGGCTTGCACGTCGGCGACATCGGTGATTTGCTCGTCAGTCGGCAGGGCAGGGGTGTCGATCGCGGCGACATCGACACGGATCTGCTTGCGCAGTTGGCGACGTTCGCGGCGTTCGGCCACTTTTTGCTCTTTTTCCTGACGCGGTTCAGCGCTGGCGACCGCAGTATCAACGGTATCAACCGCCTCGACGATCACCTCGGCACGGGGTTCGCGGGGGGCGCGAGGTTCACGAGCCGGACGCGGGGCACGAGGTTCGCGCTCCTGGCGGGGTTCGCGAGGCTCACGCTCCATGCGCTGTTCGGTGCGCACTTCGCCACGGGGTTCCCGTTCCTGGCGCGGTTCCCGCTCTTTGCGCGGGCGACGATTACGATCACTGCTCTCGCGGCTGGCTGCGCCTTCACGCTTCTCGCCGGCCTCGGCATTGCGACTGCCGCGGTTGTCGTCGCGACGACCACGTTGACCACGGCTGCGGGATTCATCGCGCTGGTGACGGTGCCCGTCATCCTTGCGAGCTTCGCGCTGGGCGGCCGGTTTGTCGGCAGGCGCCTTCACCTCGGCCGGAGCCGCATCGGAGGAGGCACCGAACAGGCCGGAGAAGGCCTTGGCCAGCTTGCCAAAGAAGCCGACTTGTTCTGCAACCGGAGCGGGAGTCGCAACAGGAGCCGGGGCGGCGGGCGCAACCGGCTGAGGAGCCGGGGCAAACCCTTGCAGCAGCGGTTGTTCACGCTCGACTACCTGAGCCTGGCGCGGCTGATAGACCGGCTTGGCAATCTCGGTTTTGAGCTCGTAGCTGGCCGCTTCCGGGATCTCGTTCTGACGGATGCGGGTCACTTCGTAGTGCGGGGTTTCCAGATGCTGGTTCGGAATGATGTAGACACGTACATCATTGCGCTGTTCCAGATTGGCGATGGAGGTACGCTTCTCGTTGAGCAGATAGGCGGCCACATCGACCGGCACCTGGGCATGCACCTGCTCGCTATTGTCCTTCATGGCCTCTTCTTCGATGAGACGCAGGATGGACAGGGCGAGGGATTCATTGTCACGGATGACCCCCTGACCCTGGCAACGGGGGCAGATATGGCTGCTGGACTCGTTGAGGGAGGGACGCAGACGCTGGCGAGACATCTCCAGCAGACCGAAACGGGAGATACGGCCCAGCTGGATGCGGGCACGATCCTGATGCACCGCTTCACGCAGACGGTTTTCCACTTCGCGCTGATGGCGAACCGGGGTCATGTCGATGAAGTCGATGACAATCAGGCCACCCAGGTCACGCAGGCGCAGCTGGCGGGCGATCTCGTCGGCCGCTTCCAGGTTGGTCTGCAGGGCGGTCTCTTCGATATCGCCGCCCTTGGTGGCGCGGGAGGAGTTGATATCGATGGAGGTCAGTGCTTCAGTCGGGTCGATGACGATGCTGCCGCCGGAGGGCAGGCGCACTTCGCGCTGGAAGGCCGATTCGATCTGGCTCTCGATCTGGAAGTGGTTGAACAGGGCGACATCACCCTTGTACAGCTTCACGCGATTGAGGAAATCGGGGCGGACCAGCTCGATATGTGACTTGGCGCGCTCGAAGATGACCGGGTTGTCGATCAGGATCTCACCCACATCGCGACGCAGATAGTCACGGATGGCGCGCACGATGACGTTGCTCTCCTGGTGAATGAGCACCGGAGCGGAACGTTGTTGTGACGCCTTGTGGATGGAGTCCCAGTGATTGAGCAGAACGTTCAGATCCCACTCCAGCTCTTCCGGGGACTTGCCCACACCGGCGGTGCGCACGATGAGGCCCATGCCGTCCGGCACGGTCAGTCCGCTCAGAGCTTCCTTCAGCTCGGTCCGCTCGTCACCCTCGATGCGACGGGAGATGCCGCCGGCACGGGGGTTGTTCGGCATCAGCACCAAGTAGCTGCCAGCCAGACTGATGAAGGTGGTGAGGGCTGCACCCTTGGTACCACGCTCTTCCTTGTCGATCTGGACAATCACTTCCTGGCCTTCGCGGACCACTTCTTTGATGTTGGGACGACCCTGATAGGAGTAACCGGAGGGGAAGTAATTGCGGGCGATTTCCTTTAACGGCAGGAAACCGTGGCGTTCGGCGCCATAGTCAACAAAAGCAGCTTCGAGACTGGGTTCTACTCGGGTGATTTTGCCCTTGTAAATGTTCGCTTTTTTCTGCTCGTGTCCCGGACTTTCAATATCCAAATCGTAGAGCTGTTGTCCGTCAACCAGCGCTACGCGCAACTCCTCTTCCTGAGTCGCGTTGATTAGCATTCTTTTCATTGAGTTCTCATTATTTTGTCATTTTGATTCCTCCACTGGGTCCTGCCGGCGCCGGCCTCGGGTCTTCAGCATGCTGGGGCAACCTCCCGGTTGGGGTATGCATGAGGCGCAAACTAAGGGCACTCTGGTTCAGCCTTCTCGAGAGGGCGTGAATTAAGGATACCGATGTGGAGACAATTTACGTCGGCTCTGTTTGTGTTCTCCATGCGTTGTACCTCGCACCCGGGAACCGTCATGTTCTTGTATACACGGTGTTTCGGGATTGGGTGGCATACATTTTGGCCACTTAGTACAAGGCTTGAACACAATGACAAAACCTTGTTTATTATCCCATTTAAACCACTTTTATAGCAAGACGCCATTTTTTAACAAAGCATGGAGCCAAGGGCTGTCAGCGGTGTTAAAATCCGCGCCATGACACAGATACATCAACAAGTGCAGCTGCTCACCATCGAAGCTGAGCATGACGGGCAGCGCATCGACAATTTTCTCAAGACTCAGTTAAAGGGCGTCCCCAAGAGCCTGATTTATCGCATCCTTCGAAAAGGGGAGGTGCGGGTCAACAAGAAGCGCATCAAACCGGAATACAAGCTTTGTGCCGGTGACGAGGTGCGGGTGCCCCCCGTGCGTGTGGCCGAGAAGAATGAGTTGCCTTCTGCCAACCTCGGCAGCATCCAGCGTCTGGAGAGCCAGATCCTGTTTGAAGACGATGCCATGATAGTGCTCAACAAGCCGTCCGGCATGGCAGTGCACGGCGGCAGCGGCCTCAGCTTTGGCGTCATCGAAGGGCTGCGTGCCCTGCGCCCCGAAGCCCGTTTCCTCGAACTGGTGCACCGGCTGGATCGCGACACCTCCGGCGTGCTGCTGGTTGCCAAGAAGCGCAGTGCCCTGCGCAGCCTGCACGAGCAGTTGCGGGTCAAGACCATGCGCAAGCAGTATCTGGCGCTGGTGCGCGGCCAGTGGCAACCCCACGTCAAGGTGGTCAATGCGCCACTTCGCAAAAATGATCTGCAATCCGGCGAGCGGGTGGTGCGGGTCAGCAGCGATGGCAAACCCTCCGAGACCCGGTTCCGGATTGCCCGTCAGTTTGCCGAGGCTACCCTGGTCGAGTGCAGCCCCATCACTGGCCGTACTCACCAGATCCGTGTCCACACCCAGCACGCCGGCCATCCCATCGCCTGCGATGACAAATATGGTGAGACCGGGTTTGATGAAAAAATGCGAGGGCAGGGGCTAAAGCGTCTGTTCCTGCACGCCTGGAAGCTCACCTTTACTCATCCGGTGGATGAGCGGGAGATGCAGGTGGAAGCGCCATTGTCACCGGAGCTTGAGGCGTTTCTCGCCAAGCTGCCACGCTGACAACCATGAAAAACGGGAGCCAAGGCTCCCGTTTTTCATGGCAGAGTTCTTGTTATGGCAGAGCCAGGCCGTGGCGACCCAGGAGATCAACCAAGCCTATCAGGGGAAGACCGACAAGGGCGTTGGGATCGCGCCCCTCCAGCGCCTTGAACAAGACGATGCCCATTCCCTCGCATTTGAAGCTGCCGGCACAATCCAGAGGACGTTCGGCCTCCACATAGCGACGGATGGCTGCTTCGTCGAGCGAGCGAAAATACACGGTGAAAGGCTCGACGAGCTGCTCGGCATGGCCATTCGCAGCATTGATCACACAGAGCCCGGTGTAAAAGATGACGCGCTTGCCTTGTGCCCGCAGCAACTGCTCGACCGCCTTCTCCACCGTGCCGGGCTTGCCGAGGATCTGCCCGTCACAGACGCACACCTGATCTGAACCGATGATCAATCCTTGATCACGGTCAGTAGCAACGGCATTCGCCTTGGCAAATGCCAATCTGCTGACCAGGGCTTCTGCGGTCTCCCCGTGTCGCGCTGTCTCATCGACTTGAGGCGCAGCACAGTGAAATGGCTGACCGAGTTTTTCCAGCAAGGTTTTGCGGTAAGACGAGGTGGACGCGAGGATCAAGGAAGGCTGCATGTTTTGATGATATCCATTTATAAATCAATTGGTTGATTCTATCTGTGCAGATGGGGCCACGCAAACAGGAGATGTCTACAGCGGGACTCGCCTAATTAGCGGGAAGCATGCATGCTGATGGAACCACAGCACAAACACAATCGCCAGCTGGGCAGGGACATGGCAACTTCGTCAGGGGGATGAGGGGGTGATGCTTTGGACCCAGCCACATCCTCCGACATCTTTTCAGGCCTTACGTCTGGAGATGCGCGTGAATGCCGATCCTGGCGCGCTGATCACGGTACTGCGCAACACGGTGCGCCATGAAGAGTGGTTGCCCCAGAGCCGTGAAGTCAGGGTGCTGGCCAGATCTGGTCCCGACGATGATCTGGTCTATACCCGCCTGGCGTCTCCCTGGCCGGTGCAAGACAGGGAGCTCATCACCCGCTCCCATTTGAGTCGACGCATCGATTGCGGCCTGACTCTCGAGGTGTGGGCAGAGCCGAATGCCCTGCCATTGCATGCAGGGCTGTTCCGGATCCAGGAAAGCGCTGGACGGTGGGAGGCGCTACCCCAACGGGATGGCAGCACACTCGTTCGGCTCGAAACCTATACCAACCCGGGCAACAACTTGCCGGGCTGGCTGGTCAATCCCATTGCCATCAAGGCTGCCGTGGGCAGTTTCAAAGCCATACGCAGACTGATGGAAGCCGAGCCCAGAGTGGCTGCGACACCAGGCCTGCTGGGGAGAGACCCGCGCTGTTCTGCCACCTGATGAGACACCAAGGAGCACATCCGGTGGACAGACAGGAGAGGGGAACAGGATCCTGTGCCAGATCCTGCACGATATGGCATAATCGGCCACCGATGAGCACAAGTTCCTCTTGCAGGGGCCTGTGAAGGTAAAATCATCGGCGGTAAGGACTTTTTCCTTTGACTATCCCTTGTTGGACCTATAATATTCGCGCCCTATGCAAAAGGTGAAGTTGCCCGTTAAGGTTGATCCAGTCCGTAATGCCTTGAAGCTACTCGATTATGTCGGGATAGTGGAAAAGTCGCAGATGCCCAGGCTGGAGGAATCAACCGAAGGCTTGCGAAGTGATGTGGATGTCACACTGCACTTTGGCAAAGATGTCCAGAAGTTGACCGTTATGAAAGGCACTGCCCATGCCAAGGTCGACCTGGTTTGCCAGCGTTGTGGTGAGACGTTTGAACACCTTTGTGAAGCTAGTTTTATTTACACTCCGCTGTTCGAAAGAACAAACGAGGAAGAACTGCCGGAAGCTTATGAGCCCATTGAGTTGGACGAAAACGGCGAGATAGATCTTCATCAAATCCTGGAGGATGAACTCATCCTCTCGTTGCCTCAGGTAGCCATGCATCCGGTGGATGTGTGTCCCAGAGGAAACATGGAGATGACCTGGGGTGAAATCGAACCTGCTGATGAGCGGCCGAATCCCTTTGCAGTTCTTGAAGCGCTCAAACGTAAGTGAATTTTAGGAGTTAGCCTACCATGGCCGTACAACAGAACCGTAAAACCCGCGCCAAGCGTGGCATGCGTCGTTCCCACGATGCGCTGACCACCGCTGCCCTGACTGTTGATCAGACCAGTGGCGAAATTCATCGTCGTCACCACGTGACTGCCGATGGTTTCTACCGCGGTAAAAAGGTAATCGCTTAAGGATTGCCTTTGTCTACGCAAACTGTCGCGCTAGACATAATGGGGGGAGATATCGGCCCCTCGGAAACAGTGCCTGCCGCCGTGCAGGCACTGTCTCTTCTACCCCAGCTAAAACTTGTTCTGGTCGGTGATCGACACCAGACCGCCTCTCTTCTGCAGCAACATGGCTTGCTCAACCACCCTCGCGTTCGTCTCGTGCATGCCTCCCAGGTCGTGGGCATGGGCGAAAAGCCTATCGTGGCGCTGCGTACCCTGAAAGACTCCTCCATGCGCGTGACCCTGGATCTGGTCAAGAGCGGCGCTGCCGATGCCTGTGTCAGTGCAGGCAACACCGGTGCCTTGATGGCCATGGCCAAGTGCGTGCTCAAATCCTTGCCCGGTGTTGACCGGCCAGCCCTCATCAAGGCGCTGCCCACATTGAGTGGAAAGCGGACCGTGATGCTGGATCTGGGTGCGAACGTGAGCTGCGATGCCGACACCCTGCTGCAATTTGCCGTGATGGGCGCCGTAGTCGCAGAGAAGGTGGAGGGGATACCTTCACCCAGAGTGGCACTGCTCAACGTAGGGGAGGAGGAGATCAAGGGCAACGACCTGGTGCGCCACAGCGCCGAGTTGCTGCGCCAATGCTCCGCCCTGAATTTTGTCGGTTTCATTGAGGGGGACAGGATCTTCAGCGGCGAGTGCGACGTGATCGTCTGCGACGGTTTCGTGGGCAACGTGGCGCTCAAGACCGCGGAGGGGGTGGTGCGGATGATGGCCGAACTGGCCGGATATCCGCGCAAAAAACGCAGTTTTCTTGGTCGACTCGCCGGATTTATGTTCAAACGGCGTTTCTCTTACCTGAACCCCGACCAGTATAATGGCGCGAGTCTGTTAGGATTGCGCGGCATTGTGGTAAAAAGCCATGGGCGGGCCGAGCGCCGCGCTCTGTGTCATGCGATTCTGCTGGCCGCACAAGAAGCCAGACATCAACTTCCATTGCAAATTGCAGATCGCCTTGAATCTGTCTTTTCCGACAGGGATTTATAAAACTCTATGCATAGCAAAATTCTGGGTACTGGTAGTTATCTGCCGAGTTCGGTTCGTACCAACGCCGATCTTGAACAGATGGTTGAAACCAGTGACGAATGGATCGTGGAACGCACCGGGATCCGTGAACGCCGTATCGCCGGAGCCGACGAAACCGTCGCGACCCTTTCTCATCAGGCGGCCTTGCGTGCGCTTGATGCGGCAGGTCTGACTGCCGCCGATCTGGACATGATAGTGCTGGCCACTACCAGCGCAGAGAATGCCTTCCCAGCTGCTGCCTGTGAACTGCAGGGGCTGCTTGACGTACCGGGGATCCCGGCGTTTGACGTAGCCGCCGCCTGTGCCGGCTTTACATATGCTCTCGCCATCGCCGATCAGTTCGTCAAATCCGGCGCTGCTCGCCACGTGCTGGTTGTCGGTGCGGACGTGCTGTCACGCATGTGCGATCCCGAGGATCGCGGCACCATCATCCTGTTCGGGGATGGGGCAGGGGCCGTGGTCATCGGTGCCAGCGACATTCCTGGGATCCTCTCCACCCATCTGCATGCCGATGGCCGTTATGGCGAGCTGCTCAAACTGCCGCAGCCCCGTCGCGGCATGCCGGGTGCTGAGCTCGAAGCCTACATGTACATGAAGGGCAACGATGTCTTCAAGGTGGCGGTGACACGCCTTAGCGAGATCGTGACCGAAACCCTGGCTGCGGCCAACGTCGAGCCGAGCGAGCTGGACTGGCTGGTGCCCCATCAAGCCAACTTCCGCATCATCAATGCCACCGCCAAGAAACTCGGCATGGGGCTCGACAAGGTGATCCTGACCCTGGATCGTCATGGCAATACCTCCGCGGCCTCCGTGCCCATCGCCTTCGATGAAGGGGTGCGCGATGGTCGCATCAAACCCGGCCAGCTGGTCCTGCTGGAAGCCTTCGGCGGCGGTTTTGCCTGGGGCTCTGCGCTGGTTCGCCTCTGATACCGAGCGGTGCCCGGTCCTCGGGCGCCCGCTTACCGAATTCGTCTTACCTTAAAGGAATCAATGATGACCCGATTTGCCATTGCCTTCCCGGGACAAGGCTCCCAGAGCGTCGGCATGCTGGCCGAGCTGGCCGAGCAACACGCAGTGATTAAAGAGACCTTCGCCGAGGCGAGCCAGGTGCTGGGCTATGACCTGTTTGCCCTGGTGATGGCAGGCCCGGCCGAGGATCTCAACAAAACCTGGCGTACCCAGCCAGCGCTGTTGACCGCCTCCGTCGCGCTGTGGCGCCTGTGGCAACAACAAGGCGGGGTAACCCCTGCCGTGATGGCCGGCCACAGCCTGGGGGAATACTCCGCCCTGGTGTGCAGCGGCGCGCTGGCGTTTGCCGATGCCGTCAAGCTGGTCGAGCTGCGTGGTTTGGCCATGCAGGAAGCCGTACCGGAAGGCACTGGCGCCATGGCTGCCATCATCGGTCTGGACAACGAAAGCATCGCTGCCAACTGTGAGAAAGCGGCCCAGGGGCAGGTGGTTTCTCCGGTCAACTTCAACTCTCCGGGTCAGGTGGTCATCGCCGGCCACAAAGAGGCGGTCGAGCGTGCCAACGTGCTGATGAAAGAGTCAGGTGCCAAGCGTGCCCTGCCGCTGCCGGTCTCCGTGCCCTCCCACTGCGCCCTGATGAAACCGGCCGCAGAAAAGCTGGCCGCCGCCCTGGATGGGATCGAGATCAAGGTTCCTGCCATCGCCGTCATCAATAATGTTGACGTCTCTTGTGAGCAGGATCCTGCCGCCATCAAGCAAGCCTTGGTGCGTCAGCTGTTCAGCCCGGTTCGCTGGACTGAAACGGTAGAGCGCATGGCAAACGACGGTGTTACCCTCGAGATCGAGATGGGCCCGGGCAAGGTATTGACCGGCCTGGCCAAGCGTATCGATGCGCGAGTGGAAGGTATTCACGCCAACGACGCCGCCTCGTTCGAGCAGGCACTGGCCCAGATCAAGTAAACAGGAGCAAGTCATGAGTTTTACCGATAAGGTTGTGTTGGTCACTGGCGCCAGCCGTGGCATTGGTCGTGCGATTGCGGAGATGTTTGCTGCTCGTGGCGCCAAAGTCGTGGGGACCGCGACCAGCGAGAGCGGTGCCGAGGCGATCAGTGCTTACCTGGGTGAACAAGGCTGCGGCATGGCACTGAACGTGACCAGTCAGGAATCTATCGAAACCGTCTTCGCCGCCATCAAGGCGCGTTTTGGCGACATCGACATCCTGATCAACAACGCCGGCATTACCCGCGACAACCTGCTGATGCGGATGAAGGATGACGAGTGGAACGAGATCATCGACACCAATCTCACCTCCCTGTACCGTCTGAGTAAGCCGGTATTGCGTGCCATGATGAAGAAGCGTAACGGTCGCATCATCAGCATCGGTTCCGTGGTCGGCACCATGGGCAACGCCGGTCAGGTCAACTATGCTGCTGCCAAGGCTGGTCTGGTTGGCTTTACCAAGTCGCTGGCCCGTGAAGTGGCATCTCGTGGCATCACGGTGAATGCGGTTGCTCCCGGTTTCATCGAGACCGACATGACCAAGGCGCTCAATGAAGAGCAGCGCGCCGGCATCATGAATCAGGTGCCTGCTGCCCGTTTGGGCGATCCGAAAGAAATTGCTGCCGCTGTGGTATTCTTGGCATCGGATGATGCCGCCTATATTACCGGCGAAACCCTGCATGTTAATGGCGGGATGTACATGGTGTAATCAATTTGTCGTGAGTTCTGTTCAAATTTGCGATAATACGCCGAAGTTTGGCGAATTTCGTGGTTTGACCAGCGGCAAGTCACTTGCAAACTCACGTCAATTGAATACACTACCCCAACCAGACGCAATAGCGTATTTTTAAAGGAAAATTCAGGTCATGAGCAACATCGAAGAACGCGTAAAGAAAATCATCATCGAACAACTGGGTGTTAAAGAAGAAGACGTGAAGAACGCTGCCTCCTTCGTCGACGACCTGGGCGCTGACTCTTTGGATACCGTTGAACTGGTAATGGCGCTGGAAGAAGAATTCGATACCGAAATTCCTGATGAAGAAGCCGAGAAGATCACCACTGTTCAAGCGGCTATCGACTACATCACCGCTAATCAGGAATAAGTTCCTGTTCTGAAAGAAGCGGCCCAAGGGCCGCTTCTTTTATGTTTACCCCTTTCAAAACACCTCTCGGAGACTACCTCAGTGTCAAAACGCAGAGTCGTGGTGACCGGCTTGGGGATGCTTTCCCCGGTAGGCAACACTGCCGAATCCAGCTGGCAAGCCCTGCTCAACGGGCAGAGCGGCATTTCCCTCATCGACCACTTTGATGCAAGCGAGTTCGCAACCCGTTTCGCAGGCCTGGTCAAGGATTTCGACCCCGAAGAGTTCGGCATCAACCGCAAAGAAGCCCGCAAGATGGATCTCTTCATCCAGTATGGCGTGGCGGCGGGTGTTCAGGCCCTGGAAGATTCCGGCCTGATCATCAACGAAGAGAACGCGGAGCGGGTAGGCGTTGCCATCGGCTCCGGTATCGGCGGTCTGGGTCTGATTGAGCAGAACCACAGCAGCCTCATCAATGGCGGCCCTCGCAAGCTGAGCCCTTTCTTCGTTCCGTCCACCATCATCAATATGGTGTCCGGTCATCTTTCCATCATGAAAGGCATGCAGGGCCCGAACATCGCCGTGACTACCGCCTGTACCACGGGTACCCATGCCATCGGCATGGCTGGCCGGATGATCGCCTATGGCGATGCGGACGTGATGGTTGCCGGTGGTGCCGAGAAAGCCTCCACCCCCATGGGCATGGGCGGCTTTGCCGCTGCCAAGGCGCTCTCCACACGTAATGACGAACCGCAGAAGGCGAGCCGCCCCTGGGACAAGGATCGCGACGGTTTCGTGCTGGGCGACGGTGCCGGCGTGTTGGTGCTGGAAGAGTATGAACATGCCAAGGCCCGCGGCGCCAAGATCTATGCCGAGCTGGTCGGCTTTGGCATGAGCGGGGATGCCTATCACATGACGGCCCCTCCCTCGGACGGCGATGGTGGCGCACGCGCCATGAAGAACGCCATCAAGGATGCTGGCATCGCACCCGAGCAGATCGGTTACATCAATGCCCACGGTACCTCCACGCCCCTTGGGGATGTGGCAGAGCTGCGCGGCATGAAGAAGGTGTTTGGTGACCATGCCAGCGCCCTGATGGTCAGTTCCACCAAGTCCATGACAGGCCACCTGTTGGGTGCGGCTGGCGCCATCGAGGCGATCATCACTGTGCTCTCTCTGCGTGACCAGATGGTGCCTCCCACCATCAACCTGGACAAGCCGGATGATGAGTGCGACCTGGATCTGGTGCCGCATGTTGCCAAGGCTGGCAGCTTCGAATATGCCCTCTCCAATTCCTTCGGTTTTGGCGGCACCAATGGCTCCCTGATCTTCAAACGCGTATAATTCGCTCTGGGCGAATGATAAGGCCCGATACGGCAGTATCGGGCCTTTTTTATCGGAGGGATCCCCTTGCTGATTAATGGAATACCCACAGAAACACTGTCAGCCAGGGATCGTGGGCTGGCATACGGTGATGGTCATTTCACCACCATGCTGGTGAGGGAAGGGAAGGTACTCTGGTGGCAGGACCATCTGGCCCGGCTGCAACATGCCAACGCCCGGCTTGGTTTTGGCGAGCACTCCTGGGACCTGCTTGCCGACGAGGCGGCGCAGCTGGCTTCTGGGCAGGCACAGGCTGTCGTCAAGATAATGCTGACCCGGGGCGCCGGTGGGCGGGGATATGACGGCGCAGGCTGTGACACGCCCACTCGCATCGTCTCTTTGGCACCTTATCCTGAGCATTATCATGATTGGCAGCAAACCGGCATCAATGCCTTGGTATGCCAGCAGCATCTTGGGGACAGTCCCATGCTCGCCGGTCTCAAGACGCTGGGGCGCCTCGAACAAGTGATGCTGAAGCGCGAACTTGCTGCGCGCGGCGGGGTCGAAGGTATAGTCTTGAACAGCCGGGGATTTCTGGTAGAAGGGGTCAGCGCCAATCTGTTTTGGCGTCGCGGCAGGACGGTGTTCACACCGGATCTCACCCGCGCCGGGATCGATGGCATCATGCGCAAGCGCGTGATGACGATGCTTAAACAGATGGGCATTGAACTGCGTGTCGTTGAAGCTCCATTGGAGTCACTCTGGCAGGCGGAAGAGGTCTGGCTGACCAATACCCTGATGGGGATTGTCCCGGTCACCAGCATCGGGGATATGCACTATCCCAGTCCGGTATTGATCCGCCGTTTACAGGAGCGCTTGGTCATTGAAGTTTAATCGGCTTTACACCCTGCTCGCGGGGGCGGCACTCTCTGTCGCCGTTGCCGGAGGGTACGTGTATCACAAGTGGCAACAGGTGGAGACGCTCACCAACAAGGGGCCAACCCGCCTCTTTACCGTCGAAAAAGGCGCCCATGCGGCGCGCCTGATTGCCGAACTGGGAGAGGGGGAAACCAGCCCCTGGGCGGTGCGCCTCTGGTTGCGCGGTCATCCCGAACTGGTGGCCATCAAGTCCGGCACCTATGAAATCAAGGAAGGGGCGCCGCTCAAGGAGACTCTCTCTCTCTTTGCTTCCGGCAAGGAGTTTCACTTCAGCCTGACCTTTGTCGAAGGGTCCCGTTTTGAGGATTGGCTGAAGCAACTTTCCAGCGCCCCCTATCTGGAGCGCCTGACTCTGGAGCAGAGCGAAACCGAGCTGGCTCAGGAACTCGGCATCGAAAATGGCAAGCTGGAGGGGTGGTTCCTGCCGGAAACCTACGCCTATACCACTCATGCCAGCGATCTTTCCATCCTGCGCCGCGCCTATCAGGACATGAAAACGTTCCTGGAGGCTTCCTGGGAGAAGCGTCAGGCCAATCTGCCCTACAAGACACCCTATGAGGCGCTCATCATGGCCTCCATCATCGAAAAAGAGACGGGCCAACCGGATGAACGAGCCCAGATTGCCTCTGTGTTCGTCAACCGTCTACGCCTTGGCATGAAGTTGCAGACCGACCCTACCGTCATCTACGGGGTGAAGGAGAGGTACGATGGCAACATTCGCCGCAGCGATTTGACCGACGTGAACCCCTACAACACCTATGTGATCGACGGTCTGCCTCCGACGCCCATCGCCATGCCGGGCAAGGCCTCCATCGAGGCGGCGCTCAACCCCAAATCGACCGACTATCTCTACTTCGTTGCCAAGGGGGGCGGTGCCCACTACTTCTCCAAGACCCTCGATGAACACAATCGGGCGGTGCGTGAATACATATTGAAGAAACCCTAATGTCTAAATTTATCGTGATTGAAGGATTGGAAGGGGCAGGGAAGAGCTCTGCGGTGCGCTATGTGACCGACTATCTGCAAGCCCACGGAGTTGCGCGGATCGAGTGCACCCGGGAGCCGGGCGGCACGCCGCTGGCGGAACGCATGCGGGCCATCGTCAAGGAAGTGCACGACGAGCGCCTGACAGTCGAGGCCGAGCTGCTGTTGATGTACGCCTCCCGGGTACAACTGGTGGAGACCCGGATCAAGCCTGCCTTGGCAGACGGCATCTGGGTAGTGGGCGATCGCCACGATCTCTCCTCCCAGGCCTATCAGGGGGGTGGCCGCGGCATCGATGCGAACCTCATCGGCGCCATCAAACGGGCGGTCCTCGGGGATTTCAAGCCGGATCTGACGCTCTATCTGGACATCGATCCTGCCATCGGCCTGCAGCGGGCCCGCCATCGCGGCGAGCTGGACAGGATTGAACTGGAGCAGATCGGCTTCTTTGAACGTACCCGCCAGCGTTACCTCGAGTTGGCGGCCGCCGATGATTCCATCCAGGTCATCGATGCCGGGTTGCCCCCGGCGCAAGTCAAAGCCGCCATCGAGGCTGCCCTTGAGCATTATCTGGCAAGCGAGGGGCTATGTATCCCTGGCTGATCCCGGATTGGCATGCCCTGAGCGAGACGGCCCGGGCCGGACGGCTCGGGCACGCCTGGTTGCTGCTAGGCGATCCCGGTCTTGGCAAGGAGCAGCTTGCAGAGCGACTGGCGCGACTGCACCTGTGTCAGCATCCACAACGAGGTGAGCCTTGCGGTCAGTGCCACTCCTGCCAACTGTTTGAGAAGGGGCATCACCCGGATCTTGGCACCCTGGGGCCCGAGGGCAAGACCATAGGTGTCGAAGCCATCCGGGAGATTTGCAGCCGCCTCCAGAGCACATCCCAGCTCGGTCGCGGCAAGGTGGTGATCATTCAGGAGGCGGAGCGCATGACGGAGTCTGCCGCCAATGCTTTGCTGAAGACGCTGGAAGAGCCGGCTGGCGACAGTCTGTTGCTGCTCATCGCATCCCGGGTATCTCGCCTGCTCCCCACCATCTTGAGCCGTTGTCACAAGCATGTCTGCCAGCTCCCCTCTGAGGGGGAGACCCTTGCCTGGCTCGCCGAGCAGGGCCATCAGGCCACCCAGGCCCAGGTGCGGATCTGCCAGGGTGCGCCGCTGCGGGTGCTGAGCTACATCGAAGCACAGCAAGATGATGCCAGACGGGCATTGCTCGACGGATTTGTCTCGCTGGCATCGGCCCCCACCCGTGCGGCGAATGTCTGTGCCCAGTTGGCCGAGGATACTCAGGTCCGGCTGCACTGGTTGCAGCTCTTCCTGTGTGATGCCCTCAAGCTTCAGGCTGGCTGCGGCCATCATCAACTGGCAATGCCGGATCTTGCATCACTCAGCCAGCAACTGGCAGAGAAACACTCCAGCGAACGGCTCCTGGAAGCCGAACAGCAGCTGGTTATGCTGAAAGAGGCTTGTCAGCCAGGGCAGCTTTCCAATCCCACCATCCATTTGATGAACTGGCTCAATCGCTGGTTATAAACAAGGTTGTCTATGTTACTCGTTGATTCCCATTGCCATCTCGATCGCTTGAGTTATGGCTCCAAGCAGACCGACATGGCCGATGTATTGGCCAAGGCGGCGCAGCAGAGCGTGGGATATTTTCTCTGCGTGAGTGTGACCCAGGCCCAGTTCCCGACCATGATGGAGGCCATCGCTCCCTATCCCCAGGTGTTTGCCTCCTGCGGTGTCCACCCGCTCAATCAGGATCCCGGGGTGGATGCTGCCTTGCTGCTGACTCAGGCGGCCGATGAGAGAGTGGTGGCCATCGGCGAAACCGGGCTCGACTACTTCTATTCACCGGAAAACAAGGATGTACAGCAAGCCTCTTTCCGCGAACATATTCGTGTAGCCCGGGCACTGAACAAACCGCTCATCATCCACACCCGGGATGCCCAGGAAGACACGCTGCGGATCATGCGAGAGGAGGGGGCCGAACAGGTGGGCGGAGTGCTGCACTGCTTCACCGAGTCCCTCGAAATGGCCGAGGCCGCGATGGCCATGGGGTTCTATATTTCCATCTCGGGAATAGCCACTTTCAAGAACGCCTCAGCCCTGCAGGCCGTGGTCAAGGCGTTGCCCCTGGAGCGACTGCTGGTTGAAACCGACTCTCCCTATCTGGCACCGGTTCCGCACCGGGGGAGGGAGAATGAGCCGGCCTTTGTTCGCGACGTTGCCCAATTTATCGCGGATCTTCGCCAGATTCCGCTCGCTGAATTGGCGGAGGCCACCAGCCACAATTTCTTCGAGTTGTTCAAGTTGGCAAAGCGATAACAGACAACGCCCCGCACAGCGGGGCGTTTTACTATGACAATTTGCACTATCATGATCCATCCAAAAACAATCATGCCAAGTTGTTATCTCTCATTTTGTATGGTGGGTGCTGACGAGATTAAATCGCCAGCACCTGATAAAACGGAGCAGGGATGACAGAGTGCTTGAGGAATCAATGAGGGAGCTGAAATGGGTTAAAGCAGTCTTCATAAGTATCGATAATATTCATTATCGATACTTGATAGATCTGGATGATCCTGTAAGATCCACCGAAACTCCGCTTTAAATCATAGAGTTAAGTGAACTACCCACGCCTTCAAAACCCAGTTCAGCAATCCTTGCAAAGCGTCTTCGATCCTCAGCTGAACAGCCGGGCAAGACGCTTCCTGCGCAGCGCCAAAGCCGACTCCACCCTCAATGCCTATCAGGCAGATACCCGCATCTTTGTCTCCTGGTGCCAACTCCACGGGCTGGATCCCTTGCAGACGACACACCACGACATCATGAATTTTTTGGCGGATCAGGCCGACGGCATCCTGGCCAACTGGGTCTGGCTGGACAAAGAAGAAGGGAAGGGGGAGCTTCGCAACGGGAAACCTCGTAAACCGGCCACCCTGGTAAGACGGCTTGCCGGCATTCGCTATGCCTTCAAGCAGAAGGGGATCCACCCCATGCCGACCGAGCATGCGGAGATAAAGGAGATGATGCGGGGCATAGTACGGCTCGGTGATAACCGCAAACGCAAAACGGGGGCGCTGACCCTGAAACCATTGGCCTGCGTGCTGGACGAGATAGATACCAGCAACCTGGCGGGACTTCGGGATTACACCCTGTTGCTCCTGATGTTCAGTGGCGCCTTGCGCCGATCGGAAGCGGCCAGGATCGAGGTGGATGACGTGCAGTTTGTGGGGCAGGGGATACGCCTTCGTCTCAAACCAAGCAAACATCAGCTCCATGAATCGGAGATAGCACTCATTCCAGGTACCCGGTATTGCCCAGTGTCTGCACTGCAACAATGGCTGAAAAAAAGCCGAATTGCTGAGGGCCCCCTGTTTCGTCGAATGAATCGCTGGGGACAGCTGATGACAGACCCCCTGGGGCCGCAAGGTATCAACCTGATGATCAAGCGGCGAACCGACCAGGCCATCGACGATCTCCACGTCAGTGGCCACAGTTTGCGGCGGGGGTTCATCACCTCGGCGGTGACGGCGGGCAAGCCGATGAACAAGATCATCGAGGTGACAAGGCACAAGGACATGCGCACCTTGCAGGAATATTTCGACGATGCACACAAGTTCTCGGATCACGCCCTGGATGGGTTGTTATAGAAAACCGCGCCTCTGCTTTTTTTATGTTAAATGCTATCCTGTTGATCTGATGGTATATTCAATCCGTCCTCCACAGACATCATGACGGTGGGGGAGTCGTAATCCGATTTACTTTCGTAGAAGATGCCAACGAAAAATGAGAGATAACATTCACGATATAGACATGTCGGAAGGTCACGATAGCCAGGAATTGAAGAAAAGCGCCGCTCAAGAGAACGCCGAACGCCAACGCCAGCACGTGAAGCGCAAGCAGGAGAGTCACAGCCGGTTGCAGTGCTGGATAAGCAATCGTCACGCCGAGCGACTGCATGAACTCGGCCTGCATCTGGAAGACAGTCAGGCATCCCTCATCGAGCAGGCAATCGATCTGCTCTATCAGCACGAACTGCAACAAACGACCAACGCGCAGCAGAGCGATCTCCCCGAGTCGGCAGACATGCTCGAATAGACGATGGTATCGTGCCGGCATGGTTGAAAAAGGAAGAAAAAAAAAGCCAGGTACGAATTCCTTGTACCTGGCATAGGGGAATTGGCTCCTTGCAGAGCCGTGCGCTAACTGGTATGCGGATAGCCTTAAGCTTAGACAAGGCTCTAGGCATTTCAAGAACCGGGTAAAAGTTCAACCAGAGTGTGGGTTTTTCAGACTCGAACAGGCGCTATTTTTGCTCGAGCGACCCCACTCTCACGCATTGAACAGGTTGTTGTCCCGTACCAGCTCCCGGGGCAGGGCATTCTTGATGCGACTCCCCACCCATTTCCCCATGCCGAGCGGGTGCCCCTGGTAACGAACGATCACTTCCCCAGTCCCGGCATCCTGCTCTGGCCAGAGATCTCGTCCCATCATGAATTCACGGGCATTGGCGGCATCCAGCTCGACGCATCCCTTACTCGCCTCATGGCCGTAAGCCAGAGCCCATTCATGGGTCAATCGATATCCCTTCTTGAAGGTCTCAGCCAGCTTGATGCCGATGCGATCGAAACGCAGCTTCCCCTGTACCTGCTCGAAGGCGTGAGGGAAGAGCCAGATCTCGTCATTGCGGCCAAACAGTTGGCCATGGGGCACGATGCCAAAATTCCCTTCAATCTCCCGCAACATGGGGCCGGCCTCTTTCTCTGGCAGCGGCGAGAAGGGGAACTTGCCGAGCTTGCCCGGTTTGAACATGGTGTTGGGCACGGAGTGATGCTTGCGCAACCGGGCGACGAAAAAGCCCTCACTGTCGAAGATCTGGGGCCACACATGCAGGTATCCCTCCGGCGTACAGGCTTTCTCCGCCCCCGGAAAGAGATCGGCCAACGAGTCAAAGCTGAAGGCATCGCCGAACTTCTCTTGCAGTGACTGGCAGACGTCCTGATTCTCTTGCAGGCTCAGGGTGCAGGTGGAGTAGACCAGTACGCCGCCGGGTTTGAGGGCGTGAAAAGCGCTCTCCAGCAGGCCACGCTGCACCGCGGCGATCTCCTCGATGCTCTCTAGGCTCCAGTTGCGCAGTGCGTCTTCATCTTTTCGCACTGTCCCCTCCCCGGAGCAGGGGGCGTCGAGCAGGATGGCGTCGAAGGTTTCCGGCAGCCATTGGCCAAAGACCTTGGCATCGAAATGGGTCATGCCGACGTTGGTCACACCGCAGCGCTGGATATTGGCGCTCAGCACTTTCAGCCTGCTGCTGGAAAACTCGTTGGCGATCAGCATGCCGCGATTTTCCATCAGCGCCGCGATCTGGGTAGTCTTGGAGCCAGGGGCGGCGGCCGCGTCCAGCCACATGCCATCCCCTCTGGTTTGCTCACTGGCAAAGAGCGCCGTCACCGGCAACATGGAGCTCGCTTCCTGAATATAGAAGAGGCCGCACAGATGCTCGGCCGTGTTGCCAAGGGGAACGCTCTCATCGCTGCGGGTGAGCCAGAAGCCGGTTTCACACCAGGGCACGGGATCCAGCTGCCAGCCAAGCGGCGCCATGCGGGCGACAAACTCGGATACCGTGATCTTGAGGGTGTTGACCCGGATGCTGCGCCGCAGCGGCTGCCGGCAACTCGCCACGAATGCCTCCATGGAGAGATGGGATGGCATGAACTCCGCAATGTGACGAAGGAAGTGATCGGGGAGGTAGGTGTTGTCGTGCACGGCGCAATCTCGCTGACCCAAAATGAGGGGCGACATCTTACCACAGTGCGCGGCCCTTCTTGATGGGGGAGTCCATGAGGCCATAAAAAAACCGGCACAAGGCCGGTTTTTGACGAACAGGGGAATAACTCAGGGCAAGATGCGGGGGCTCCACTCCAGCCACTCTTTCTCTGCCTTGGCATGAAGCGGATAACGATGGCCCGCCTTGACGGTCGCGCCCATTTCCCGCTCCGGCGTATTGAAGGCAATCCCGCCTGCCAGCAGGCTTTGCACCGTTTCGACCTCGATGGTGCCACCGGTCAGCCCGATATCGGCCTTGACCCCGGAGACATTCCAGAAGCGGCTGTTGGCGCGTATCAGATGGGCGTACTGTCCATCCACATTCACATCGATCAGTACCTCGCTGCCATCCCGGGCCAGGGTCACGCCGGTGACGCTGCCCACCACCATCTTGCGAAACAGCAGGGGGCTGCCCACGCTGATGCCATCGACGGAGGGGCTCTTGAGGGTCAGGACAAGACCGGCGGGGCCACTCTGGCTCAAGGGGAAGGTCTCCTTGCCAGCCCCCCGGCCCGGCGTTGCCTCCACAAAGGCCCCCTTGATCAGGGTATCGAGGTGGGCAACGCCCCCCAGCCCGACCTTGGCCTGCACCAGGGCATAGCGCGCCCCGGATTGCAGGAAGCGCGCGGCATATTGCTCATTCAGCTCGGCCTTGAAGCTTACCTGGCCCAGGGTCGGGTCCAGTTCCACCTGCTCCACCTTGCCGATGTCCACTCCGCGATAGCGGATGGGGCTGCCGACCCCGAGACCCGGGTTGTGATCCGCCGTGAGCGTGAGGGTGCGCACCTGGGAGCTTGCCTGCTCCTTGCTGTCAAAGAGCTGATGACTGCTGCGACCTGTCCCCAGCTTGTCGAATTCGATGGCACCACGCAGCAGGGTGGCGAGGTTCCCCATCTTGACCTGCACGCCATCGAGCCGGATCTTGCCGTCGATGGCGGCCTTCTTCCAGAACTGGGGTTGCTGCTTGAGCAAAGGAGCATAGATGGCATCGATCTCCAGGGTGATGGCCACACCGCGATCATCGGCATCCAGCGCCTTGACCTTGCCCGCTTCCAGTCCCAGGTAGAGGACGGGGGAGCCCACACCGATACCATCAGCCTGAGCGGCACGCAGCGTCCAGCTGACCGCTTTGGCATGGCGGCTCCCAAGCAGGGCCAGCTCCTGGCTGGGGTAGAGGCGGTCAATCCTGTCACCCTTCGCAGCCTGTACCAGCTTGATGCCCCCCGCCAACCAGGCACTGGCCGGGCTGGTCTCCACCTTGATACCGCTGAGGTCCGCCTCCACCTGCAAGGGAGCGGCGCGATAGAAGCGAGCCCGTTGCAGCAGATGGCGATAACGCTCGTTCACCAGCAACTCGACACTGGCATTGCCGCCGGCATCCAGGGTCAGTGCCCCGAGCTGACCTATCTGCAACCCCTTGAACCAGAGCGGAGCCCCTTCGCTCAAACCGGCGAGATCCTCTGCCTGCAGGGTCAGCTTGATGCCGCCGCGCTGTGCCTGGCTCTCCAGGATCATGGTGTTGACCCGTTTACCGGGTTCATAGTCCAGACGAATGGCGGGCCCGGCCAGCAGGCGATCCGCGTGCTTGATCCCGGCAGGGGAGAGAGAGACCGTCTCCCACACCAGACGACTCTTGCCGGTCACCCGGAACGCCTGTTCGGGGTTGATGAGGGCCGTCACGCTTCGCCCTTGCTCGGTGAGGCGAATGGGGTCGACTCGTCCAATCTCGATGCCCTCATAGAGGATGGGCATCCCTTCCTTGATGGGCAGAGTCCCCGCCTGGATGGTGATGCGCTCACCCCGGGCGGCCTCGGCCAGCCCCTTGTAGAGGATGAAGTTGACCCCCTTTTGCGCCACGGGAGAATCTTTGGGGGAGTCAAACGCAATGCCGCCGCTCAGGATGGAGGTGAGGCTGCCCGCCTCCACGCTGACGCCAGCCAGGCTGAAGGAGCCCTTGATGCCGCTGATGTTCCAGAAGCGGGTATCCGCCTTGACGAGGTGCTCGAAGCGCGGCTCGATCACCAGATCCAGGATCACGTTCTGGTTCTCTTCCCCAAGACGGGTGTTGATGACACTGCCCACCTCCAGCCCGCGGAAATAGATCTTGGCGCCGATGCCCACCGACCCCAGAGAATCGGCTGTCAGGTGCAGGGTGCGCCCTTGGGCCTGATAACCGGGGGGAGGGCCATCCAGGGCATCGAACTCATCCTCCAGCGGGTTGTTCTCCCGTCCGGGTTGCAGGTTGATGTAGTTGCCGGACACCAGGGTGTCCAGGCCGGAGATCTCGGTCAGTGACGCCTTGGGACTCACCAGCCAGAAGTCGGAGCCCTTGCGTATGAGGGAGCGGGCACGGCTGTCCACCTTGGCCAGGACCGCAATCTTGCGACCATCCTGTGCCAGTTCCAGCTCCTGGACCACGCCGATGGCGACCCCCTGATAGCGCAACTGGGTCTTGCCCGGCAAGATACCGTTGCCCTGGGCAAAGTTGATGCGAATGAGTTGACCACTGCTCGTCCACTGCTGGTAGAGAAAGCCTCCCGCCAGCAAGAGGGCGATGAAGGGCAGCAACCAGACCGGGGATAACCAGCGGTGCTTCTCAATGACGGGCTCAGCCCCGACCATACCGACTCCTTACATTGGCTGTGATGCACAGCGCGTTCGACACAAAAAACATTAACGGGCCGCCTTGTCCCACAACAGGCGGGTATCGAGCATCCTGGCCGACATCATGGTGAGCACCACCACGCCGGCGAACGCCGTCGCCCCGGGGCCGGCACGCACGTTGAGCAGCACGCCGCGATCCACCAGGGCCACCATCAGCGAGATGACGAACAGGTCCAGCATGGACCAGCGTCCGATGAAATCGATGATGCGGTACATGACGAGCTGGCGTTTGCGGCGCACCGGCTTGCTGCGCTGCAACTGCCAGCAGATCCAGCCAAGGCCCAGGATCTTGCCGATGGGCACGATGATGCTCGCGGTGAGCACTATGGTAGCGATGCCGGACATCTTGCTGCGATAGAGCGCCATGATACCGCTGAAAATGGTATCGGACTGCAATAATCCCTTGTTGTAGAAGTGGGTGATGGGCAGCAGGTTCGCAGGCAATAGCATGAAGGTGGCCAGCGCCAGCAGGCCCCATGACCAGGCGAGGGAATGGGGGATGCGCATCTGCAAGGGAGTGTGACAACGAGGGCAGCTCATGCCGTGTTGATGGCGCACCAGCAACCCACAGGTATGGCAGCGGCAAAGCCCCAGTTCACGGGCGCTGATCGGGGACATGGTCCGGCTCCCGGGAGGCATGTTGCAGCGGAATCCGCTCCCAGTAAGGGGCAGGATCAAAGAGGATCAGCAACGTCATGTTGAGCAGCATCAGACAACCCAGGCTCAGCAGACCGCCTCCCAGGCGCACGTCGGCGATGTCGATAAGCTTGAACAGGGCGACCAGCAGGCTGACGATGTACACCTCCAGCATGGCCCAGTGGCGAAATACCTCGACCGCTTTGAGGGTCCACGCCAGCAGATGCCAGCGCTTGGCCAGGCCGGAGGCGAGGGCAAAGATCCCGAGCAGCAGCCCTGTCGGCGCCAGCACGGCGCACCAGAGCACCAGTGTTGCCACCCAGAGCTCGCTCTCGGCATACAGCATCATAATTCCCTTGATCAGGTTGGCGTCCGAGTTCACGCCCGCCAGACGAAGATAGATCAAAGGCTCAAAAAACGCGGAAGGCAGCAACAGGAATCCGGTGATGGTCAGCGCCATCAACTGGGAAGGGCGAAAGGCATAGCGCCCATACAGATGCTGATGACAGCGGGGGCAATGGGCGTGACGGCGCAGCGGCAGCAACTTGCGTTCGATCAGCAAGTCACAGGCCGGACAGACAATCACCGAGTGCGGATCCGACATACGATTCAACCTGTTGAAGGAATTGATGAAATTTACCTTAAAACGCCTGCCCTGTCTTGCCGCGCTGCACACCCCCCTTTGAAAAGACGTGTTTTCCGGTGTGAACTGGCCGCCGCCAGCCAAGCAGGGGCTGGCGATGCATGCCGACATGCTGAGGGTATTTGCAATACTGTATATACGTACATATACTTGCAATCACTATCATCAGGAGGGCGCCGCGATGGCCGTTGAGATCAAGTATGTTGTGGTACGTGGGGGAGTGGAGAAGATGACCTTTGCCAGCAAGAAAGAGGCGGATGCCTATGACAAACTGCTGGACACGGGGTTTGGGGAGCAATGGAACCAAAAACCAACGTAAGCCCTACCAACGCTTTTCGGTGTCTTCTTCCCAGGCGCCCATCTCGACAAAACAGTTGCGCATGTCGGCCTCCTGGCTGATCTCGGTCAGCAGGTCATGCACGCTCTTGTCCAGCTCATCGTCGCTCCGATACGGAATGGTCAACTCATAGTGGCCGGCATCCAGCCGCTTCATGCCATAGGGCTCCAGGCAGTAGCGCTCAATGTTCTCCGTGGCCCGCTTCCGGCCGCGCACGAACTTGCTGTTATTCACCACCGCGAGGCGCAGGGTGACGGTGGCCACCCGCTCGGCGGCGGGCGGCTCTGCCGGCGACGCGGCCGAAGGCTGCTGGTCGCGTGACCTGGCGCTCTTCTGGTACGCGCCGATCTCGACACCACGGTGGCGCAGGTAGCTGTACAGGGGATGTAAGCCGGAACCCCAGAAATTTCCGTCACCCTAGTTGGGTGGGCTCAACACTCGTGTCACCAGCTACCTTCTGGAGAATCGAGCTCGGCCATCCCTCCCTGGACGGGCATCGCTCGACGATGTTCAACGGCTCCCTCACGGGGCCGTCGTTTTGTGGGGGCTATTCCATCCACAAGTCGTCGAGGTTCTTGAAGTTCCAGAGCGTCGGGTCTTCGGGGCCAGTGATACTGTCCTTGCAACTCGTGGCCGCCAGGTCGATGGTCTGCATCGGGATCGGCTCTCTCGAGCGTAGCGAGAAGAACACGCGAACCTTGGGAGTCAGCAGTGATTCCATTCCCGGCTCAACGACAACGGCCAGACGCTGAGAGGACAGGCGAACCAAGGAGCCGACGGGGTAGATGCCCACGGCCTTGACGAAGGCGTGGAAGATGCGTTTGTCGAAATGGCCCTCCCACTTGGCCATCTGCCGCATCGCCGCGGACGGGTCCCACGGCTTTTTGTAGGCTCGCTCCGACGTCACGGCATCATAGACGTCGCAGATTGCGCCCATGCGGGCCAGGAGTGAAATGGCGTCACCGGCCAAGCGATCCGGGTAGCCGGTTCCGTCGATCTTCTCGTGATGGTGCAGGGCAATGTCCACCACCCCGGGCTCGGCCCCGCCTGCGCGCAGCATCTTTGCGCCCTCCACAGGGTGGCGCTTCATGATGGCGAACTCGGCATCGGTGAGCTTGCCTGGTTTGTTAAGCACTTCCAGCGGCATCGCGGCCTTGCCTAGGTCGTGCATCAGTCCGCCGATGCCAGCCAGGCGCGTTTGCTCCTCGTCTAGATCGAGATGCCGGGCCAGCGATAGCATCAGGGCGCAGACGGCAACCGAGTGCAGGTAGGTGTAATCGTCGTGCGTTTTGATGCGTGCGACGCTGATGAGGGCATGAGGTTGGCGCAGCACCGAGGCAGCGATTTCTCCGACCAGCGGCAACGTCGTGCTTGGGTCGACGGCCTTGCCAAGCCGGGCTTCCTGGAACATGTCCATGACTTGGGACTTGGCCGCAAGACAGAGTTTCCGTGCATAACACATTTCGCTCTCCATTGAGGTTGCGCCGTCACTTTTCTTGCTTAGTGGACTAGACGGCAGAGATTGCTCCTCCGACAATTCTCTGGGCTCTGGGCTCTGGGCTCTGGGCTCTGGGCTCTGGGCTCTGGGCTCTGGGCTCTGGGCTCTCTGGGCTCTCTGGGCTCTCTGGGTCGACTTGGCTTTTGGCCAAGTCGACCCAGACCTCCCCGACGCCACATTCTCGAATGGCAGAGAGATCCTGAGGCTCGGTCAGCAGGAAGCTGCCGCGCCAGAATGGGTGTCGAAACCAAGAGCCGGCGAGCTTGTGGATGTACATGCCGAGACGAAGCTCGGATACGGGAATGCGTTTTACCAACTTATTTTCCTTTCTGAGTTGGGTGGTTAGGCGTGCGCCGAGGCTGGCACCCAGCGGTAGAGCGGAGGTAAGGTCACGCCAAGATTCTTGGATCAGCCGGAACCGCCGAAATTTCCGTCAGCCGATCAACATGGCTTTGTCTCGCGCTCGGTCGATGCGTTCCTGCATCGCCTGCATGACTTCTTCGTGGGTGTACGACTTGGCGTTGGGGTCGTCGGCCTCTCGGAGAGCTTCCTCGACCTCGCGGGTCATCCGCGCATATTCTTCCGGCCACAGCGCTTGCTCCATGCGCAGCGACGCCTGCCCAAGCAGGTGCAGCAGGCCGAACAGCCGCATGTCATTGGTGGCGACGACGTGCTCTCGAATCCGCTCCTGGATCACCTCGCAGGCCCGATGCGCCTCTGGCGTCGCCGTGCCCTCGTAGCCGGCTGGGAGTTCTGCTTCTTCAGCGATTCGCGCCCAAGCGATAGCCAGCGCCTCGATGGTGGACAGGTTCATTTGCTCATCCACTTGCGCAGCAGACGCTTTTTCAGGGAGGCGCGCTCTTGCGGATTGCGTCCCTTGTGGTTGGCAATGCGATCCGCCGTGGCGGCCTGGCGCTTGATGGGCCAGTAGGAGCGGCCATCCTTACCCATCGACCAGACGTTGCTGACCTGGTTTTCCAGTAGAGGCAGATGGGCGCATAGAGCTTCCGGCGACGCGCTGGCCAGCGCGGTGCGCTCGTGGGTTCGCCAGCGCTGATGCCAGAGTTTCTTGTCCTCGCGCTCGCTACGGCAGGTCGTGTGCCCAACGATGGGCGTTTTGCGGCGGCTGCGGCTCATGATGTGGTTGTCTCCAAGAACATTCAGGACAGGCTTTCTGGGTAGAGCGCCGTCAACCGGGACAGGGTTTCTTGCACTTGTTCCAGCGAGGTCATCAGATGATCAACCTGATCCTGAAGATCCACGGCGAGATCAAATAGCTCAGCCACTCGGCTGCGTGATCCCTCGTTGAACGCGGCCATTGCCAGTTGATGCAGCTTCAACAGGTCGGTGCGCAGTTGCGGAGGTGCGCCGTCTGCGCTGTCATTCAAATCGCCGCGCAGCACGTCCACGGCATCGACTGCACGCAGCAGTGCCGTGGTATCGAAATTCTCGGGAGTCAGTTCGTCCCATTCGTCGTCGGTGATGCGGGCTGCCATCAGGAGAGCTCCGATTAAGCGGTTGCGAGCGTTAGATGCCCGATCGGCTCGGCTGCTGGCCGTACCTTGATTTCGATGTCGTAGCCGAGGCGATTCAGACAATCCATCAGCTTGCGTTCGGATAGATTGGTGAAGTCGCCGCGCATCATGCCCGACACCTTCGGTTGCGGGATGCCCATGCGTTTGGCCGCCGCTTGTTGAGTCAGCCCAAGGGCGCGCATGGCCCTCCTGATCTCGACCACCAGGCCGGTCTTGATCTTGAGCTTTTCAGCGTCAGGCAGTCCAAGGTCGGCAAAGACGTTGCCCGAGCTGCGCTGAACCTCGACGCCTTCAATGATTCGTTTTTGCATTTCATAGCTCCTGTGCCAATACCTCGGCCACCTTCAGCCGAGCGCGGATGATGTCCATGTCGGCCTTTGGCGTGGCGATTCCGCTCTTGCTCTTCTTCTGGAAGCAGTGCAGGACGAACACCGCTTCCGCAAACTTGACCGTGTATACCGCTCGATAGGTGCCGCCGGCATCGTCTTCGACGACCTTCAGCACGCCGGCACCACCGAACCCCTTGAGCTCCTTTGCTGCGTCATCCTGATCGCCTATCTGCGCCAACGAGAGCGCGTAACCGAAACGGCGACGCACGTCGGACGGCAACGCCATCAAATCCTTGTGGCTGCTCGCGATCCATTCGAGCGGTTTTTCTTTGTTTGTCATGACGGAATTTTATACCTGTTCAGGTAATGATGTAAACGCGGCAACCTCAAGGAGGTGTCGTAAAACATTTGTTTTGCGACAGGCTGTCAGCCGCCGCTGTGCTACCTGTGCAACACCCCCTCAAAAATGTACGGAAAACTCTATCGCTATTCACTATTATGCGGAAACCTGTTTTTGATGGTTATCCGCCTATGTTGGTTGGCTACATGCGCGTGTCGTCGGACTCCGACCGCCAGAGCACGGACTTGCAGCGCGACGCGCTGCTCGCCGCCGGCGTCGATCCGCGTCACCTGTTTGAGGATCGTGCCTCTGGCGCGAAGGATGACCGTGCCGGCTTGGCGCGGGCGCTTGAGTTCGTTCGAGCCGGCGATGTGCTGGTGGTGTGGAAACTCGACCGGCTCGGTCGCTCGCTGTCGCACCTGCTCGCCATTGTGACTTCGCTCAAGGACAAGCGGGTGGCGTTCCGCTCGCTGACAGAGAACCTGGACACTACGACGCCCTCGGGCGAATTCCTGTTCCAGGTGTTCGGTGCGCTCGCGCAGTACGAGCGCGCCTTGATTCAGGAGCGCGTCGTCGCGGGCTTGGCCGCCGCACGCAAACGCGGCCGGATCGGCGGCCGGCCGCAGGCGATCACTGGTGAGAAGCTGGACGCCATCGTCGCCGCGCTCGATGGCGGCATGTCTAAGGCGGCGGTGTGCCGCAACTTCAATGTCAAGCGCACTACGTTGATCGAAACATTGACGCGAGCAGGTTGGCGTGGTGCGGGAAGGACGGTCGATGAGCAACAAGAATAAGCTACTCACCGTCTTTTCTGACGCAGAGCAGGAAGCCTTGTACGGCCTACCGGACTTCGACGATGCTCAGCGGCTGGAATACCTGGCGTTGACCGAATCTGAACTGGCGTTCGCCAGCAGCCGGCCTAGCCTGCAGGCCCAAGTCTATTGCGTCTTGCAGATCGGCTACTTCAAGGCCAAGCATGCTTTCTTCCGCTTCGATTGGCATGAGGTCGAGGACGATTGCGCCTTCGTGCTGAGTCGCTATTTCCACGGCGAAGCGTTCGAACGCAAGGCGATCACCAAGCATGAGCACTACAGCCAGAGGGGTCAGATCGCCGAACTGTTCGGCTACCGGTCGTGGGCGGCTAGCTTCCTGCCGCAACTGGCACAGCAGGCTGAACAGATCGTGCGGCGCGACGTAATGCCAGGATTCGTGGCCGCCGAACTGATCGTTTGGCTCAGCGAGCACAAAATCATCCGGCCCGGCCACACCACCTTACAAGAGCTGGTCAGTGAAGCCCTGTCCACCGAACGCAGGCGCTTGGGCGGCTTGCTGGCAGAAGTGTTGGACGAATCGGCCAAAGCTGCGCTGGGCCAGCTCCTGGTGCGTGACGACACCCTGTCTCAACTGGCAGCGCTCAAGCAGGACGCTAAAGATTTTGGCTGGCGTCAGATGGCAGGGGAGCGCGAGAAGCGCGCCACGCTGAAGTCCTTGCACGGGATCGCCAAGGCGCTGCTGCCCAAGCTCGGCATCTCGCAGCAGAACCTGCTGTACTACGCGAGCCTGGCGAACTTCTATACCGTCCATGACCTGCGCCACCTGAAGGCGGAGCAGACCCGGCTCTACCTGCTGTGCTATGCCTGGGTACGTTACCGGCAGCTCACCGACAACCTGGTCGACGCGATGGCCTTCCACATGAAAAAACTTGAGGACGAGAGCCGCACGGGTGCGAAACAGTCCTTTGTCGCCGAACAGCTGCGACGCCATCAGGAAACGCCGCAGGTTGGCCGCCTGCTGTCGCTGTACGTGGACGACAGCGTGGCCGATCCGACGCCGTTCGGCGAGGTGCGCCAACGCGCCTACAAAATCATGTCCAGGGAATTGCTGCAAAACACGGCGCAGCGCATGAGCGTCAAGCCACTGAACAAACTGGCGCTGCACTGGCAGGCGGTGGACGGCCTGGCCGAACGCATTCGACGCCATCTACGGCCGCTGTACGTCGCGCTCGACTTCGCCGGCACGGCCCCCGATAACCCATGGCTCGCGGCGCTGACTTGGGCCAAGAGCGTGTTCGCCAAGCAGCAGCGCCTATCACAACGGCCACTCGACGAATGTCCGGCGGCAACGCTGCCGAAACGCTTGCGTCCGTACCTGCTGATGTTCGATGCCGAAGGCACGCCGACAGGCCTGCATGCCGATCGTTACGAATTCTGGCTTTACCGTCAGGTCAGGAAACGCTTCCAGGCGGGCGAGCTCTACATTGACGATAGCTTGCAGCACCGGCATTTGTCCGACGAGTTGGTTTCGATGGACGAGAAAGCCGCCGTGCTCGCGCAGATGGACATCCCCTTCCTGCGGCAGCCGGTCAGTGCCCAGCTCGATGCACTGGCGACCGAGTTGCGTGCGCAATGGGTGGCGTTCAATCGCGAGCTGAAACAGGGCAAGCTGACGCACCTGGAATACGACAAGGACACGCAGAGACTGACCTGGCGCAAGCCCAAGGGGGAGAACCAGAAGGCGCGCGAGCAAGCTCTCTACGAGCAACTGCCATACTGCGATGTCGCCGACGTGTTTCGCTTCGTCAACGGCCAGTGCCAGTTCCTGTCGGCGCTGACACCATTGCAGCCACGCTATGCGAAGAAGGTAGCCGACGCCGACAGTCTGATGGCGGTGATCATTGCCCAAGCCATGAACCACGGCAACCAGGTTATGGCACGTACCAGCGACATCCCGTACCACGTCCTGGAGAGTACCTACCAGCAGTACCTGCGCCAGGCGACGCTACATGTGGCCAACGATTGCATCAGCAACGCCATCGCCGCACTGCCGATCTTCCCGCATTACTCGTTCGACCTCGATTCGTTGTACGGTGCCGTTGATGGGCAGAAATTCGGCGTCGAGCGACCAACTGTGAAGGCGCGCTACTCGCGCAAATATTTCGGCCGCGGCAAGGGCGTCGTCGCCTACACGCTGCTGTGCAATCACGTGCCGTTGAACGGCTACCTGATAGGCGCACACGAGTACGAGGCTCACCACGTGTTCGACATCTGGTACCGCAACACGTCGGACATCGTGCCGAGCGCGATCACCGGCGACATGCACAGCATCAACAAGGCCAACTTCGCCATCCTGCACTGGTTCGGACTTCGTTTCGAGCCGCGCTTCACCGACCTCGACGACCAGTTGCAGGAGCTGTATTGCGCCGATGATCTGGCATTGTACGAGAAATGCCTGATCCGGCCGGCTGGCCAGATCGACCGGCAACTCATCGTCGGTGAGAAGGCGAACATCGACCGAATCGTCGCCACACTGGGCCTGAAGGAAATGACGCAGGGCACGCTGATCCGCAAGCTGTGCACCTATACGGCGCCGAACCCGACGCGGCGCGCAATCTTCGAGTTCGACAAGCTCATCCGCAGTATCTACACACTGCGCTACCTGCGCGACCCGCAACTGGAGCGTAATGTTCACCGCTCGCAGAACCGCATTGAGTCCTATCACCAGCTACGCTCGACCATCGCCCAAGTCGGTGGGAAGAAGGAATTGACCGGCCGCACCGACATCGAAATCGAGATCAGCAACCAGTGCGCCAGGCTGATCGGCAACGCGATCATCTTCTACAACTCGGCGATCCTGTCCCTGCTGCTGACGAAGTACGAGGCAGCTGGCAATGCCAAGGCGCTGGCGTTGATCACGCAGATGTCGCCAGCGGCCTGGCGGCACATCCTGCTGAACGGGCATTACACCTTCCAGACTGACGGCAAGTTCATCGACCTGGATGCGCTCGTGGCGGGACTGGAGCTGGGCTGACGGAAATTTCTGGGATTCCGGCGTACAACCCCGTAAAATGGAAGAGTGAGCACTTGATTTGCTGGTGCTTTCAAACAACGGTGTTGTTTTTTTAACAGCCGAACTGGAAAGGGAGGCTGAGCTGCTCAGTGATCACTTTATCCGTTGGCTGATTTACGCCGGCATGTTCGCTACAGGCACTGAACGACAACGCAGATGGTATGGTCTGTGCGTTCTGACTCGTCAAGGATCGGCCAATGGATCGTTTGTCTAATTTGCTCTCGCGGTTCGGCGTGCGGGCCAATCTGTTCTATGACGGCGACCTATGCGGCTCTGCATCTTACGATGGCGCCGAGCGGCGAGGTTATATCCATCTGCTTCAGGCCGGCAGCGTGACGTTGCTTGGTCCCGATCGCAAGGATTTGCAGCTCACTCGCCCTAGCTTGATTTTTATGCCACGCCCCGCCAAGCATCAATTGTTTGCGGGTGAGTCCGATGGCGCAAAGTTGTTGTGTGCTTCCATGGAGTTTGAGGGCGGAATTGATAATCCTTTGTCGGCTTCATTACCGGACTGTTTGGTGCTCGCACTCGATGATCTGCCCATGCTGGCAGACACGTTGGAGTGGATGTTTGCCGAGGCGGCAAATGTGCATTGTGGAAGGGAAGCCGCGCTTGAGCGCTTATTTGAGCTCCTAATCATTCTGTTGCTCCGTTACCTGCTCGATCATCACCAGTTGCGCACCGGAATGATGGCTGGACTGGCCGACATGCGGCTTGCCCGATCGCTTTTACAGATGCACAACTCCCCGGAACATGCCTGGTCAATAGCAGAGCTGGCCAGTGAGTCAAATATGTCACGCGCTGCGTATGCCGTGCATTTCAAGAGTGTCATCGGACAGACGCCTGCTGATTATTTGTTGAGTTGGCGAGTTAGCCTGGCTCAGAAGCTGATGCGAGAAGGGCGCTCGATTACGCTGATTGCAGCTCAAGTCGGCTACGAAAGTCCTTCGGCGCTGTCTCGCGCATTTAGACGCAAGACGGGGTTGAGCCCTCGTGACTGGTTGAAAGATCTGGCGGGGGAAAATGATGGCAAAAAGGCCTAAGGCATTACTGCCTTAAGCCATTGAAAAAATTATGCATTAATTTTACGTTTTTCCAGTTCAACCAGCGAATGGCCTGCCACAAATATCGAAACAGCAAGCAACCCTAAGTCTTTAAGCAGAAACTGACCTGGCGCAACGGAAATCGCCGGAAACCCTAAACTAGGCTCAATGACGCCCGGAGTGGAAAACATAAAGCTAAGGGTTGTGAAGAACAGGCCTGCAGACAGAGCGCCTCCTACCACGGATAGTTTGGGCGACAGCATGCGGCCTGCGATCAGAGTGCCGATCGAAATCTCTAGTATGCCGAGCAGGCTGGAGAACATGTCGACCGAAAAAATGCTATACACCCATCCCAAAAGCGGGCTGTTGCTCACCAGTGGAACCAGGCCCTCGGCCTCGTAGTGGGTAAATTTCATGCCGCCGAACCAGAAGTAAATAATAGCGAGAGCCAAGTACGCGCCATAGATACCTAGCCCCATAGTTTTGGTTCCAAGCGTTAAGTGGGCCTGTACGCTGGACTTCGAGTTTTCAATGCCTATGGTTTTCATGTCTGAGCTTCCAGTAGTGAGTGAGAGTGTGTTGGCTGCCGAACGCCGTATGCGTTGGCGATGAGATGATTATGGCTGGCATCTCTAATCAAGAGGCATCAGAAAGTATTGATTTCAGTGCAGATCGTCTTGGGCGGTGCAATTCGCGATGAAGGGATCGCCGTGGAGAGCGATGAGTGCACTATTTCGATAAAGGAGTCGTTTTACATAGGTCGATGAAGCGCGTTGCGGCATCGCCTACTGTCATTTCTCAAATCTGACTATGGGGCTTGGGGCGAAGGGCGGCACTGACTAGGCTTAGAACAGCTACCAACTAGCCGCGCGGCCGCGATGCACAAAGAATGGTAACTGAGCCGTGAGTGCGGTGGGCGCCCGCATTTATTTCCAAACCCTACAGATACATCGATCTTCGACTTCAACCGGGCAGATAGCTGTTGCAGCAAGCCTATCAATCGACTTTGACGTGTTAAAGAGGATAGGTTTTCCAGGGTTGGGGAACAGCATGCCCTGCAGAACGACACACGTCACTTTTGTTAAATTAATAAGCTAGCTACCTATTGGGCATAACCTTGCAATTTGCTTCAATTTACGCACATGCACTTGCGACCTCAAAATGCAACGTAAGCCCCGAATATCTCCATTATTGTCGCCGCCAGCCTTAGTTACAGCTGCTATGATGAATGAGATCGAAAACTGAAATCCCCCACTAGAATTGTTGACTGGAGTCAAAATGAATAAAAAGCGGCCGGTTAATCTTGATATTCGAACCATTCAGCTTCCTCTCACGGCGCTTACATCGATTCTGCACCGGATTTCAGGAATTATGCTCTTTATTTTTCTGGGACTGATACTGTATATGCTGAGCAAATCGTTGGAGTCAGAAAAGGGTTTTAATGAAGTCAAGGAGATTTTTTCTTCACCTTTCGGCAAAGTTAGTTTCTGGTTGGTATACTCTTCATTTATTTATCATCTCGTAGCCGGAATTCGACACCTAGTTATGGATGTGGGTGTTGGTCATACTTTGAAAGGCAGCAATCGCGCCTCTACTATTGTTTTAGTAGTGTCGGGTGTTTTAATGGTTGCTGGCGCCGTATGGATTTGGTAGCTGTGGAGTCGTAATGCGTATTTACAAGGACTAAAAGCGTCCTTTAAAGCTAACTTACGAAAGTATTTATAATCGACGGTTCACGCTTAAACGGTTGAATCCTTTCGGGCTTCCGAATAGCTGTTAGCTGAAAGCTATCATGAGCTAAGTTTTCTGTGCATCATCAAATGTGTTAATGGGAGCGCCATAGTACTAGGTACAAATATGGCTCTAGGACAATGTTAGATGTTTTGGATTTTGAGGCGGATCGCTCTTATCGAAGATCGTCTAATTCGCTCTGAAGCGCAGGTTTTTTGAAACTATCACCTGGTTGGCACACTGTGCGAATCAACATCAGATATGAGAAAGCCAATCAGGTGAACACTACCCTCGAGGGCTCATCTGTCCAGTTAAAGCCTCGAGTCTTTCTGGGTGCGCAAAAGACAAGAAGGTTATATGGGAAAATTATGAGGCCTGGATACCATGCGTCATGGGCGTGCCGATGCTGTGAGTGACAGAGCGAGAAGCAAGTGAAAGTCCCTGAAGTAGGGGCGGGATGCGCCCGAGTGGCATTTTTTGTCTTAAGGTAGATCGCGTAGCTGTTCTTCAGAATAATCTTCAGAGCGTTGACGACAGCCATCGCTGTGCATTCCTCAAGAATAGAATGTGTCGGAAGGGTGGCGTCATTGGTGTTAGTCATCGCTTAGGATTTCTCAATCTGGCTTACACGGGCGCCTGTACCGATATCCCCGCGGATGGCGACGTATCGATGTTGAATTCCTCGCCAGACGAAGTGCAATGAGCTGCGGCTATAGGCTTGCGCAGCCTTAGATAGCCGGCCGTCGCAGGCGCGCCGGTTGGCCGGGATCTTCTTCTGCCCGTCAGGTGTCCGGTCGGAACTCCAGCACGAACGCTACGACCTTTTCGGCGGACATTTCGCACGGCTTCAACAATGTCCTATCTGATGTAACGCGGAAGAGGTTGAAGCTGACAATGTCAGTCCCGTCCAACTCCCTGGCGAACAGACTGTTGCGACGTCCGTCCCCAGATCGCCGGACGATCAAGCTGAAACGCCGGCCTTCATAAGTCCCTTCTCTGTATCCCTCCGCAAGCTTCGCGAAAGCGGCATCGAACTCGGAATGCTCCATGTCATCCATCCTTATTGATAGAACAGAGGCGCGGCGGGTGCGAGACCGCCAGTGCCGGGTCGCGCTAAGGTGCCGGGCAGATTCCTGCAGCCGACGAGGCCCGGGGTGGGCAGGATAATTGGGGTCGTTTGCGGGAGGGGGCGGAATCCTACGCTAAGGCTTTGGCCAGCGATATTCTCCGGTGAGATTGATGTGTTCCCATCCGAGCGGCGAAACATGGGCCAAGAGATCGGGCGATAGCAGCTTTCCATCGCGTTTCTGGTTTGCAACGACCTCGCCGAGCTTCATGGTGTTCCAGAAGATGATGATGGCGGCGAGCAGATTCATGCCGGCGATGCGGTAATGCTGGCCTTCGGCGGAACGGTCGCGGATTTCACCGCGGCGGTGGAAGCTGATTGCCCGCTTCAGCGCATGATGAGCTTCGCCTTTGTTGAGCCCGATCTGGGCACGCCGTTGGAGTTCGGCATCCAGAATCCAGTCGATCATGAACAGGGTGCGCTCGACGCGACCGACTTCCCGCAGGGCTGTCGCGAGCTCGTTCTGCCGCGGATAGGAGGCGAGTTTCCGCAGAATCTGGCTTGGCGCGACGGTCCCGGCAGCAATGGTGGTGGCGATGCGCAGGATGTCGGGCCAATTGCGCTCGATCATGGCTTGGTTGACCTTTCCGCCGATCAACGCTCGCAGGTGCGCCGGGGCGGCCGACGGATTGAACGCGTAGAGCCGTTTGGATGGCAGGTCGCGGATGCGCGGAGCGAACCGGTAGCCGAGAATGGCACATGCGGCAAAGACGTGATCGGTGAAGCCGCCCGTGTCGGTGAACTGCTCGCGGATATGGCGTCCAGCATCGTTCATCAGCAGGCCATCGAGGATGTAAGGCGCTTCGCTTGCCGTTGCAGGAATTACCTGGGTTGCGAACGGCGCATATTGGTCGGAGACGTGGCTATAAGCTTTCAGGCCCGGGGTATTGCCATATTTCGCGTTGACCAGGTTCATGGCCTCACCTTGCTCTGTAGCGACGAAGAACTGTCCGTCGCTCGAAGCCGACGTGCCCATGCCCCAGAACCGGGCCATGGGTAACGCTGCCTGTGCCTCGACCACCATGGCCAGCGCCCGGTCATAGGCTTCGCCCTCGACATGCCACCGTCCAATGCGGATCAATTCCCAGAAGGTGTGGGTGTTTGTCGCATCCGCCATTTTGCGCAAGCCGAGGTTGATCCCTTCCGCCAAGATAACGTTCATTAGCCCGATCCGGTCAGCGCAGGGTGCTCCTGTGCGCAGATGGGTGAACGCTTCGGTGAAGCCGGTCGCCGCATCCACCTCCAGCAGGAGATCGGTGATGCGCGTGGGCGGGATCTGCTTGTAGAGATCGAGCACCAGATCTTCGGCGCCTGTCGGCGCGGCGGCTTCGAGTTTCTCGATATGCAGAACGCCGTTCTCAATCGACCCGCCCGGGATCGTGCCTGCGCGAGCGGCACGGCCAAGCTCGCGCAACCGCATGTCGAGGCGAGCTTGCCGGTCTGCCAGCCATTCCTCCGGCCGCAATGGCACAGCGAGACGACCGCCTTCCGCGATGGCTTGTGCCGGAACGAGTGCGTGTTTCAGATCGCCATAGCGCCGGGACCTAGTAAGCCAGACATCTCCGGAGCGGAACGCATCGCGCAGATGGAACAGCACCGCGATCTCCCATAGGCGAGCGTCGCCAGCCCTCTGGGCCCGAAGGTGGCGATGCCATTTCGAGCTGGGCCGCAAGAAGCTGGTCATCGCGGCATCGTTCAAACCGGTACGAAGGGCCGTCACAGCTTCCAGAAGCGGCAGTGCAACGGGCGCAGCTCGCAGATCGAGCAGGCGCAACATGCGTGGAGCGTATCGGCGGAAGCGGTGATAACCGTCGAGCACATGATTGAGCGGATCGTCGGCCATGGTGGCGGTCAGCCTGGTTGCCATTGCAACAAGGGTTTTTAAGCCGTCCCACCCTGACCCACTCGCGATGACATCGCCCAGCGGCTGGCCATCATCCTGTGCATCGACCAGGGCGCCCCCGATCTCGGCGAAGGATTTCAGGGTGTCACGCACCACCCCCGCTTCGTCTGCGACCTTTGCATGGCAAATACGCTCCGAAGCACGGTAGAGACGGCCGACGATCCGGTCGTGGGTTTCGACCACTGCGTCGGCCAACATCGCCTGCCATTCCGAGACGCAAACAGCCAAGATCGCAAGCCGCCTGTCCTCCGGGAGATCGCGCATGCCGTCGGCATAATACCGTTCACCCTGCCTGCGCAGACGAGTCACCCGATGGGCAGGAACGCCGGCAAGCAGATCCTCGGGGAGATCGACGCGTTGCAGATATTCGAGCCGGTCGAGCAGCCGGTTGGCCGACGAAGAGTTCGAGCCAGGCTCGAACTGGCGCAGCCACACAAAACGGGTCACCCGATCATCAGCCGTCTCCTCGAGCAATGCCAGCAACTGTTCTCGGATCGGCATAGGCAGCCGACTGGCGATCCTCGTCTCGATGCGTCGCTCGGCATCGACGAGAGCCGCGGCACAAAGCCGCTCGATCGTGGATGTCGCGGGAAGGACAGTGCGGGTGCGTCGGCACTCGGCTACGAAGCGACGGGCGATATCCTCGTTCGACACCGCCATCTCCGCTTCTCGGAACAACCATTCCTTCAGCTCGCTCGCACCACGCCCGGAGAAGGTGCGGAAGCCGTAGAGCCCCCGTAACTCGGCAAGATGCTCGTGCCGTGTTTCCTCGCGGGCAGCATAGTCTACGAGATCGTCGGCACCCAGGCCAAGCTGCGCTCCGATAAATTCGATGACCTCTGCAGGGATCAGTTCGCCTGGAGCCAGCACCCGGCCGGGATAGTGCAGGACACACAATTGCAGGGCGAAGCCGAACCTGTTGTGAACGCGCCGACGCAGCCTGATATGCCCAAGGTCTTCATCACTCAGCGTATAGTGCTTGAGCAAATCCGTCTGTGAAGTCGGCAAGCGCAACAGCGCGTCTTTCTGCCGATCGGTTAGAGTGACGCGACGCGGCATACATGTTCCTTTTTCAAAATCTGATAGCGTTCAAGACGCTTTATTTATGAAGCTGGTTGAGATACATTTCCAGAGGTCAATGCAATCGTGGCCGAAGCGCCGCCTCAAACCAACGTTTGTGATACATGCTGATCGGATATGCCCGCGTCTCCAAAGCCGATGGCTCGCAGTCTCTCGACCTGCAGCACGACGCCTTGCGCGCCGCAGGTGTCGAACGGGACAATATCTATGATGATCTTGCTTCCGGCGGTCGTGATGATCGCCCTGGCTTGACTGCCTGCCTCAAGTCATTGCGTGACGGCGATGTGCTGGTGGTCTGGAAGCTCGATCGCCTCGGACGATCGCTTGCCCATCTGGTCAACACGGTGAAGGAGCTGTCAGACCGCAAGATCGGCCTGCGGGTTCTGACTGGAAAGGGCGCTCAGATCGACACCACGACTGCGTCCGGTCGCATGGTGTTCGGAATCTTCGCCACCTTGGCCGAGTTCGAGCGGGATCTGATCCGAGAGCGCACCATGGCGGGTCTCGCCTCCGCGAGAGCGCGCGGTCGCAAGGGCGGACGAAAATTCGCGCTCACCAAAGCTCAGGTGCGTCTCGCGCAAGCCGCCATGGCCCAGCGCGATACTTCAGTTTCCGATCTCTGCAAGGAACTCGGCATCGAGCGCGTCACTCTCTACCGATATGTCGGTCCCAAAGGCGAGCTCAGAGACCATGGAAAGCATGTTCTCGGACTTACGTAGCAACTCGTTTCTTTTCGCAGGTTGAGCCACCTCCGCGCTTCATCAGAAAACTGAAGGAACCTCCATTGAATCGAACTAATATTTTTTTTGGTGAATCGCATTCTGACTGGTTGCCTGTCAGAGGCGGAGAATCTGGTGATTTTGTTTTTCGACGTGGTGACGGGCATGCCTTCGCGAAAATCGCACCTGCTTCCCGCCGCGGTGAGCTCGCTGGAGAGCGTGACCGCCTCATTTGGCTCAAAGGTCGAGGTGTGGCTTGCCCCGAGGTGATCAACTGGCAGGAGGAACAGGAGGGTGCATGCTTGGTGATAACGGCAATTCCGGGAGTACCGGCGGCTGATCTGTCTGGAGCGGATTTGCTCAAAGCGTGGCCGTCAATGGGGCAGCAACTTGGCGCTGTTCACAGCCTATCGGTTGATCAATGTCCGTTTGAGCGCAGGCTGTCGCGAATGTTCGGACGCGCCGTTGATGTGGTGTCCCGCAATGCCGTCAATCCCGACTTCTTACCGGACGAGGACAAGAGTACGCCGCAGCTCGATCTTTTGGCTCGTGTCGAACGAGAGCTACCGGTGCGGCTCGACCAAGAGCGCACCGATATGGTTGTTTGCCATGGTGATCCCTGCATGCCGAACTTCATGGTGGACCCTAAAACTCTTCGATGCACGGGTCTGATCGACCTTGGGCGGCTCGGAACAGCAGATCGCTATGCCGATTTGGCACTCATGATTGCTAACGCCGAAGAGAACTGGGCAGCGCCAGATGAAGCAGAGCGCGCCTTCGCTGTCCTATTCAATGTATTGGGGATCGAAGCCCCCGACCGCGAACGCCTTGCCTTCTATCTGCGATTGGACCCTCTGACTTGGGGTTGATGTTCATGCCGCCTGTTTTTCCTGCTCATTGGCACGTTTCGCAACCTGTTCTCATTGCGGACACCTTTTCCAGCCTCGTTTGGAAAGTTTCATTGCCAGACGGGACTCCTGCAATCGTCAAGGGATTGAAACCTATAGAAGACATTGCTGATGAACTGCGCGGGGCCGACTATCTGGTATGGCGCAATGGGAGGGGAGCAGTCCGGTTGCTCGGTCGTGAGAACAATCTGATGTTGCTCGAATATGCCGGGGAGCGAATGCTCTCTCACATCGTTGCCGAGCACGGCGACTACCAGGCGACCGAAATTGCAGCGGAACTAATGGCGAAGCTGTATGCCGCATCTGAGGAACCCCTGCCTTCTGCCCTTCTCCCGATCCGGGATCGCTTTGCAGCTTTGTTTCAGCGGGCGCGCGATGATCAAAACGCAGGTTGTCAAACTGACTACGTCCACGCGGCGATTATAGCCGATCAAATGATGAGCAATGCCTCGGAACTGCGTGGGCTACATGGCGATCTGCATCATGAAAACATCATGTTCTCCAGTCGCGGCTGGCTGGTGATAGATCCCGTCGGTCTGGTCGGTGAAGTGGGCTTTGGCGCCGCCAATATGTTCTACGATCCGGCTGACAGAGACGACCTTTGTCTCGATCCCAGACGCATTGCACAGATGGCGGACGCATTCTCTCGTGCGCTGGACGTCGATCCGCGTCGCCTGCTCGACCAGGCGTACGCTTATGGGTGCCTTTCCGCAGCTTGGAACGCGGATGGAGAAGAGGAGCAACGCGATCTAGCTATCGCGGCCGCGATCAAGCAGGTGCGACAGACGTCATACTAGATATCAAGCGACTTCTCCTATCCCCTCGGAACACATCAATCTTACCGGAGAATATCGTTGGCCAAAGCCTTAGCGTAGGATTTCGCCCTCTCCCGCAAACGACCCCTAATTGAGATGTCGGCGCCCGCATGGCTATCAGCGAAGTCGTCCGTCCAGTCTGCTAGGCAACGTCCACGCCTTTCCAGAAAGCGATGTAATCCCGGATACCCTCGGCATCCGGAGTGGGGGCGGGATAGGTCCAAGCGGCGTTCACGTTGAGCGCGTCACCCGCGCGAACATGAAAGAAGCGCGCGGCGCCTTTGATCGGACAGACAGATGTGTGCGGGCTCATCTCAAGCAGGCTCAGGTCGACTCCTGACGGTGGGAAGTAGTGATTTCCCTCGACGATGACTGTTTCGTCGCTTGTGGCGATAGTAGTGTCTTTCCAGATGGCTGAGACCAACGGACTCTCCTTTTGTATTCATCAACCGGCGAAGGCTCGCGGGCTGGCTGCCCCAAGCCGCACCTCCTCAGGTGGCAGGCGGGTTGCGCCCGAGAAGTTTGTCGAGCTCGCCTCTGACATCGAGCGCGAATAGCTCATCGGAGCCACCGATAAGGGTGCCATTGATGAAGATCTGCGGCACGGAGCTTCGCCCCGACGCTTCCGCCATGGCCTGCCGGTGAGCCGGATCCGCCTCAATATCGAGCTCCTTCCATCGCACGCCCTTTTCCTTGAGGAGCGCCTTCGCTCGGCGGCAGAACGGGCACCAATTCGTGGTGTACAGCAATACATCAGTTGTCATATTGCATCTCCGGCAGTTGCACGCGGATCGCTGTCATGGCGTTGATCTCCAATTCGCGGCGTTCAAAGATGGCGACTGCACCTTGGCCGACATCGGAGCAGATGCTGACGATTGGCCGCTATCCAGGCGACATGGCCCAAAGTGCTTTCACCGCCAGGCAGAGGCCGCACGCGCCTCCTGTAGCGCCGAGCCGATGCTCTAAGGTAACCGAGCCTCGATTGGGACGGAAGCGGTCCCGCTCGAATCGCCCATCATGCTGGTCGAGCATATCAGGACGACGGATAGTGCAGGAACTTTCAAATTGAGCTTGATGTCGAGCCAGGTATCGCGAGCGAAGGCGTTCTAGAGGCCGGGGGGTACGAAGACTGTGTTCGGCAAAACGGTTCACGTTGATCGCCAAAGCTTCCCAGGGCGCACGTCTACGATCGGCGCGACGTGAGATAGCTCGCGCCGCTAGCCCCCGTAGCGCTCCGTCTTGATGATGGAGGCGTCCAAGCCCGCCAGCAGCGCGCTATCGGTTGCGATGTTGACGAATCCGTTAGACCCGCAGACGAACACTTGCGTCGGCTTTCCCTGAAGCCTGGTTAGAATTTCTTGGACCATCATGCCGTCGATCCGTCGCGCAAAGTCCGATGCGCGAACCGGTTTCTCGCGCGTAATCGCGAGCGCCAGGACGAACGCCGGATCGCTGATTTCGATGCAATGAAGTTCTTCTGAGAAGAGAACGTCCTCGGCGGTTCGTGCGGACAGGAGCAACGCTGTCGGAACGGCTTGGGCCAATGCGCGGCGCTGCCGGATCATTGCCATCAACGGCACGAGGCCGGAGCCTCCCCCGATCAACAGAACCGGATCTATGGCAGGCTCAGGCCAAAGGAAATGGCCACCGAGCGGACCGCGAACTTCGATTTCGTCACCAATCGCCGCGATGTCGTGAAAAAACGGCGAAACTTCGGCATCCGGCATGCGCTCGATAGCTATCTCGACGATCGGGGTCGAAACTGCCGATGACGCGATCGAGTAGCTGCGCATTGCACTGTAGCCGTCGGGCGCGGTCAGCCGGATATCGACGTGCTGACCTGCGGTGTGCGCGAACGGCTTGCTCAACCGAAGGAAGAAGCTCTTGATACTCGGTGTTTGCTGGATGATGTCGTCGATCACGCATGATTGCCACGAACGGACTTGCGCTTCGTTTTCAGTCATGGGTGTATCGTTGTTCGCGCCACGGATCGCCGTAGATGTGATAGCCGTGCAGCTCCCAAAAGCCGGCCTCGTCACGCGTCGTGAATTGCAGCGCATTCACCCATTTGGCGGATTTCCAGAAGTAAAGGTGCGGCACTAGAAGACGCGCCGGCCCCCCATGATCGCGGGAAAGTGGCTTGCCCGCATAACTGAGGGCGACCATCGCTTTCCCGGAAAGCAGATCCGTCAGAGGGACGTTTGTCGAATAATTATCGTAGCAGTGCGCCAAGACGAAATCGGTAGGCCGATCAAGCTCTGCATCTGCAAGGATGTCTTCAATGAGTACACCCTCCCAAACGGTATCCAGTTTGGACCAAGAGGTGACGCAGTGAATATCCTTTGTCACCTGGGTCTTTGGTAGAGTGTTGAATTCTCCCCAATTCCACGTTTTGACGGGCTTCGGACCAATTTTGACTGTGAATTTCCAGTCGGAGGGCTCTACCCTCGGCGTAGGGCCGGCCGACAGAACAGGGAAATCCTCCACCAGATGCTGACCTGGCGGAATCCGATCGGACTGGTCGCCTGAACCGCGACCGGTGAAACCTCTGGTGACCATAGTGACCCCTCTTGCTCGATACGGCAGACCGAAGCCGGCCTTCATTTCAGTACTCTGCGTAAAGCATTTGCCCGCACATCCGCCGAATAAGCCAATCGACTAAAAATCAGATACAGATGCTCTATCATCGTAAAAAATCGCGTATCGAACATAGCGTCAGGCCAGCATGATTCCCAATACCCAATGGCTATAGGGTAGATAACCCCAAGGCTGCGTACGCTGATCTGCGGTATGCGGAGCGGAAGTTGCAGGTTCGCTCTCAAACGGATGGGCAGCGTGCAAAGCTCAAGGCTCACCAGCGCATGGTTGCCCAGTTCGCGCTCGCCGGCAGCTTGAGTATATTAAGGACGAAATGTCGATCTGATCTATTCTGGCTTCAGGAAATAGGGAAAATAAGGTCGGACGTTCGCGCACCGTCGCGACGCGCGATCATCCACTAAGCTTCTGTATCGGGGTTGGAGGATCAGATGAACGAGATCGAACGACAAGCGCCTGAGCTGCGGGTGCAAAAATGGATTGGCAAAGATGGGGAAAGTATCGCGCCGTTCAAACTGTCAGATATCGGGCCCGGCCCGAAAATCTTGTTTGCCTTCCAGCATTGGTGCCAAGGTTGCCATTTGCATGGGTTTCCGACGCTACAAAAGTTGCATGCAGCGTTGAGCTCAAAAGACGTGGGGTTCGCAGTGATCCAGACCGTCTTCGAAGGAACGCATGAGAATACCTTCGAGAAGTTGCGCGTGAACCAGCTCAAGTATGAGCTTCCTATCGTTTTCGGTCACGACGAGCAACCGACCGGCTCGCCGTTTCCAACCTTCATGGAAGACTACCGCACACGAGGAACTCCGTGGTTTACGGTTATCGACGCTGGCGGTAGCATTGTTTTCTCGGACTTCCATCTCGACGCGGAGCGACTAGTGAAGCAACTTGAGCAAGGTTAATCGTTGGAAGGTGGGCAATCATCCTGATTGCCACCCATCCCCTGATGCCCACTACAGGCGTTGCGCGCTGTAACTCTGTTGATCAGCGTGCGAAAACCCGGATCCGGATAGGAGGAGCGTCAACGATTGAATCAATCCGTTGGGAGAGGGCGGCTCCGCTCCGTCAGCTCGGCAATAGATAACCCATTCTCGCCGAGCAACTCTCTGATCCGATCGACGATATGAGCCCCTAGCGCCGCTGTCTTGGTCCCCCCCACAGATTCCCAAGATGCGAGTTCACACGCCGATACCTCGTGGTCAGCGCCGAAGTGCTTCTGTCGGTATGTCACCGCCGCCCTTCAATGATAAAGGCGCGGTAACGGGAACCGGCAAAGCGTTGAGCAGCGATGGTTTGGTAGGCGGGACTGTCATACCAGTCGCGAGCGGCCTGCATCGTCGGGAAACGCAAGATTACGGCCCCTTCGATGGGCGGCCCCTCCAAATGCTGGATCGCGCCATAAGCGGCGAGAAAGGTAACGTCGTGACCATCGAACGATGGTCCGACGCCTGCAGAATAGGTTGCGAGTGCATGTGGGTCGCTGGTTTCTTCCCGCGTAAAGACGACGAACGCTTCCATCATTAGGCCTCTCAAAGGTTGGATCTGTTGGCCATTACCACCGGTGATGGCCTCACAGTCGTCAGGCTGGCAACTGGAACCCGATTTGTTGATCAGCGCGCAAAAATGACCAGGTTTCCGGGGTTTTCAGCGTCCAATTTTGACCACCCCGGAGTGTGTGCAACTATCCGATCTTTGGATCGGAGAACCTGGAGTGTTAATCATGGAAACCGTGTTGAAGATCCGGCGTATGCATCAGGTGGACGGCCAGTCCATCAGCGCCATCGCTAAAGTCACAGGACTCTCTCGCAATACCGTTCGCAAATACCTTCGCCAACCTCCCTCCGAACCGCCCAAGTACCGCCGTCCACAGCCAGCCAGGCCCAAGCTCGGTGAATTCGAGTCGACACTGACCCAGTGGCTGGACCTCGATGCCAAGCGGCCCAAGCGACAACGCCGCTGTGCCAGGCAACTCTTCGAAGACCTACAACGCCTGGGCTACCAGGGGGCCTACGACAGCGTCCAGCGCTTCGTCCGTGACTATAAACAGCAGTCAGCCAAAGTGGCTGCCTTTGTCCCCCTGACGTTCGCGGCTGGTGAGGCCTATCAGTTTGACTGGAGCGAGGAAGAGGTGGAGATCGGCGGCGTGGTGCAGCGGGTCAAGGCTGCCCATTTTCGCCTCACCCACAGCCGCCAGCCCTTCGTCATGGTGTTTCCTCGCGAAACCCAGGAGATGGTGTTTGCCGCTCACGATGCGGCCTTTCACTACTGGGGCGGCGTGCCACGCCAGGGCATCTACGACAACCTCAAGACCTGTATCGACCAAGTACTTGAGGGGAAAGAGCGCCGCTTCAATCCCCGCTTCCTGGCGCTGATGAGCCATTACGTCATTGAGCCGGTAGCCTGCACCCCTGCCTCGGGTTGGGAAAAGGGCCAGGTTGAGAAACAGGTTCAGGATGTGCGCCGGCGCTGCTTTACACCCCGGCGCAAGGTCGACAGCCTGGCCGAGCTCAACCGTCGGCTTATCCAGGAGCTGGAGCAGGCAGCACAAACACGCCCCCACCCGGACGACCCCTCGCAAACAGTGTGGCAGCGCTTCGAGCAGGAACGGACCACCCTGCGCCCCCTGGCTGCGCGCTTCAATGGCTATGTGGAGCGGGAGCTGCGGGTTGACAGCACCTGCCTCATCCACTTCGACCGCAACACCTACAGTGTCGACAGCCGTTACGCCCATCGTCATGTCACAGCCCGGGTCTTCGCTGACCGGCTCCAGGTGTATGCCCAGAGCGAGCTTATTGCCGAGCATCCCCGCCAGTTTGGCCGGGACAAGACCCAGTTCGACCCCTGGCATTACCTCGGCCTGCTCGAGCACAAACCCGGCGCGCTGCGCCACGGTGCTCCCTTCAAGGAGTGGGTGTTACCGCCGGCTTTGAGCCGCTTACAGCAGCAACTGCTGAGCCGCAAGGGCGGTGACCGGGACATGGTCAAGCTACTGTTGGCTGCCCGGCAGGACGGACTCGACCTGTTGGAGCAAGCCTGCCAGCAGGTACTGCTGCTGGGCGGCAGCTCGGCCGAGCTGGTACTCAACCACCTGCAGCGGCTGCGCCGCCCCGTCGAGGTGCCACAGCTCCATGCTCAGGTGGTGCCGCTTGCACAGCCGCCGCAGGCCAACTGCCAACGCTATGACAGCCTGTTACCGGGAGGTCAGCATGTCAGCCGATGAAATTTACCAGCGCCTGCAGGGGTTGAAACTGTTTGGTATGGCGGCGCTGTGCGACGAGCTGCTGGCGCATCGGGAGCGTCCCTTACCACCGCCGGAGCAGTGGCTCAAACGGATGATCGAAGCCGAAGAATCCGAACGTCAGTGTCGCTCGATCCGCTATCAGATGGGCATCGCCAAGTTCCCGCTGGCCAGGGACCTGGACAGCTTCGAGACCGCAGACACCCCGGTCAGCCCCGTGCACCTGTCCGCGCTGGATAGAGATGACTTCCTGGAGCAGAAGCGCAATCTGCTGCTGATAGGCGGAACCGGGACGGGTAAAACCCATCTGGCCATCGCCCTGGGGCGCAATGCCGTGCGCCGGGGCAAGCGAGTGCGTTTCTACGGCGTGGTGGATCTGGTCAACCAACTGGAGCAGGAGAAGGCGGCAGGCAAAGCCGGGCAGCTTGCCAACCGGCTGGTCAATGTCGATGCGGTTATCCTGGACGAACTGGGCTACTTGCCGTTTGCCGAAAGCGGTGGCGCCCTGCTATTTCACCTGATCAGCAAGCTGTACGAGCGCACCAGCCTGATCCTGACCACCAACCTGGCCTTCAGCGAATGGAGCAAGGTATTTACGGATGAGAAGATGACAACGGCGATGTTGGATAGGATCACCCATCACTGCGAGATCATCGAGACAGGAAACGACTCCTACCGCTTCAAACAGAGGATGAAATCAGCCAGCTAACCCTGGTCAATTTTGGACGCTGAACCCTGGTCATTTTTCGATGCTGATTGACAACCCGATTTTCATGAGTGCCTCGACGCACGCATCCTGATCCTGCTGATAGTTGCCTCCGGAGATGCCTATGCCGCCGATCAACTTCCCATCCTCCAGAATCGGATAACCGCCGCCGACAGCGACCATCCGAGGGCGATAGGCTAGCGGCGCCACTTTTGGATCGTTGGTCACATAGTCGTTCCAGACATGGGTCGGGAACCCAAACGAGGCGGAACTCCAGGCCTTGTCGATGGCAACATCGACGGTAAGGAACGGCGCATCGTCGGTGCGCTCGAACGCGCGCAGGTTACCGGTGGCGTCGACGACGGCGACGGCAGCCGGGATGCCGATGGCACGGGCCGCAGCGAGCGCCGCGTCGATGAGGGCGACTGCGGTTTCGCGGTTGATCGAGGCGGTGGCAATAGATTTGGTCATGGGATTCTCATCGCTGGGGCATAACCCGTTCGGCTTTTTGAGGTTGGACAAGATGTTTGGCGATCGCGGTCGTTAGAAGCCTTCGAGGACGATCTTGCCTTTAGCCGCGCCACTTTCGATCAGTGCATGCACCGTCTTCAGATTGGCGGCATTGATCGGCGACAGTCGCCGGGTCAGCGTCGTGCGGATTTTGCCGTCGTCAACCAGCGCTGCCATCGCATCCAGAATCTCGCCCTGCTCATTCATGTCGGGCGTGCCGTAGATCGACCGCGTGAACATCAGCTCGTGGTGGATCGACACCGCCTTGCGCTTGAAAACCATGATATCGAATGCCTTGGGATCGTCGATCAGTCCGAACCGTCCTTGTGGGGCGATCAGTTCGGCGATGTCGGCGACATGTTGCTCGGTATGCGTGGTCGAAAAGACGAAAGCGGGAGCACCGATGCCGAGTTCGGCGATCTGTGGCGCGAGCGGACGAGAATGGTCGATGACGTGGTGAGCTCCAAGCCCTCTTACCCACTCTTGGGTTTCCGGTCGAGAGGCTGTGGCGATGACGGTGAGGTCCGTGCGCTGTCGCGCGATCTGGACGGCGATCGACCCAACCCCGCCCGCGCCACCGATGATGAGGATCGCCTCCGCCGCACCGGGTACGGGCTTCGCCACGTCCAGGCGGTCGAACATCGCCTCCCAGGCCGTCAACGTCGTCAGCGGCAGCGCCGCCGCTTCCGCCCAGGAGAGCGACGCAGGTTTGTGACCGACAATCCGGGCGTCGACGAGATGGAACTCCGCATTGGTACCGGGCCGTGTGATCGATCCGGCATAATAGACCTCGTCGCCTAACTCGAACTGCGTGACGTCGGGGCCGACCTCGCGCACAATCCCGGCGGCATCCCATCCCAGCACCTTCCAATCGCCATCTGCCGGCGGCGTGCTGTTGCGGACCTTGTAGTCGACCGGGTTGACCGAGACGGCCTTCACCTCAACCAGGATATCGTATCCTGCAGCGACAGGCCGAGGCAGATTGATGTCGACCAGCGCGGCATCCGCGGCGATGGGTCCCGGAACCTTGTAACCAATGGCTTTCATAAATGTCTCCAGCTTGCTTGATCGGATGACGCGAATGCTCGTTAGTCAACTTCTTCTACATTGAGGTCCCGACTCTTGAACTGGGTCGCGGTAGCAGATTTCATCGAACACGTCGATCAACAGGCCCTTATGCTCGGTCGCCGGATCGGTGATCGCGTAGAGGGTGGAGGCGTTATCGCCATCATCACCGCTTCCGAGGCGAAACGCCGCGTCGACGCAGATGCCGCACGGACCGATGGTTGATCCTGGCTCGAGATCGACGAGATTGCTGTCCTTGACGCGCTATTCGCGGTCTTAGCCCTTGGCGATGAAGGACTGAACTGCTTGTAGAGCGTCGGTCAGCTGCTATGTCATGGACGCACCTTCATCTTGAGTTGGATTGGACAAGCTTCCGTATAAGGCCCGCTGTAACCGTCAGATGACGGCGAAGAAAACGATGGGCAGTATTCACAGCCACTTAGCCTTCTTGAAGCGCACAAATAGGAAAACGCACGATATCGCTATCACTCCGAGCACGACAAAGTATCCGTAGGCCGTGTCCAGCTCCGGCATGTGCTTAAAGTTCATGCCGTATATTCCAGCGATCGCCGTCGGGACTGCCAGTATTGCCGCCCAAGCCGCCAGCTGGCGGGTGATCACCCCCGTCCTTTGCGCTTCAAGAAGGCTGCTGGCCTCAAAGACCGTGGACAGGACAAGCAGGAGGCCGTCGACCATGGACTGCACGCGGTGGACATGGTCCGCGACGTCGTGGAAATATGGTGTCATTTCGGCGCTGATGCAGGGAAAGTGGCCGCGAACGAGCTTTCGCACCAGCTCGGCCATAGCCCCGAGCGTGCGCTGGAACCGCGTGAGTTCGGACCTTAGTTCGAAGATTCGCGCCACCTCTTCTGGCCCGAGGAAATCGTGCAGCGACCGTCGCTCCATCGCCAGGACGTCGTCCTCGATCATTTCGAAGATGGGCAGATACTGGTCGACCACGCGATGCAAGATCGCGTGCAGCACATAGTCGACACCCTTGCCGAACTGCGTCGGCGATGCCTCGAGTTGCTCCCGAAGTTTGCCCAGCGCTCCGGCATTGCCGTGCCGCACGGTGATAAGGTGATTGTGACCGGTGAAGATCGCCATCTTGCCGTAGCTGATCCGGTCGCCGACCAGCTCGGCGGTCTGCGCGACGACGTACAACTCATCGTTGTAGACCTCGAGCTTGGGCGGGCACAGCGGGTGCATCGCGTTGTCGATCGCCAACGGATGAAGATTATATGTCCTTTGGATCGCGAGTAGTTCCTCGGGGGTGGGTTCGCTAAGCGCGATCCAGCAGAAGCCCGAGCGACTCTCGCCCAACTTGACGTGCTCATCGAGCGCGATTTCGCGAACTCGCTTGCCTTCGTTGTAATAATAGGCGGCGATGATGCTCATGCTGGCCTCGCGGGAATGTGGAGGCCACGCTGGACGGCCGGTCGAGCCAGCCCGCGTCCAAGCCATGCGCGGACGTTCGAAAAGCTGCTGAGGCCAAGGATGTCACCCGCAGCGTAGAATTCCACCAGCGCATTCACCCAGCCGAGCGTCGCGATGTCCGCGATCGAATAGTCGTCGACGATCCAGTCGCGGCCTTCCAGCCGGCGATCCAGAATCCCCAGCAGACGCGTGGATTCGTCGATAAAGCGCTGTTGCGGCCGCTTGTCCTCATAGTCCTTGCCGCCAAATCGCAGGAAGAAGCCGAGCTGACCGAACATCGGCCCGATGGCCGACATCTGAAAGAACACCCACGCTAGGGTCTCGTAACGCTGGCCTGGTTCGGTGGAGATGAACTGACCCGTCTTGTCGGCCAGATAGAGGAGGATCGCACCGGATTCCCATAAGGCGATGGGTCTACCGTCAGGGCCAGCCGGATCGATGATCGCCGGTATGCGTCCGTTCGGGTTCAGCGACACGAACGCCGGATCCTTCGACTCGTTGTTCGAGATGTCGATCAGGTGGGGCTCGTACGCCAGGCCAGTCTCCTCAAGCATGATCGAGACCTTGACGCCATTGGGCGTAGGGGCTGCGTAGAGTTGCAGGCGATCGGGATGAGATGCCGGCCAGCGCTGCGTGATCGGAAAGGACGAGAGGTCTGGCATAAATCTGCGATCCTGGTGTTGCGATGGCGACTGACTGGAACGAGCCGTCACTCTGAAGTAGGGTTCGATGACCGCGTCGCTGAACGACGCGGTCACGAAGATTGCGGACCGGATCGGCGCAGTGGCAACGGCAGTGAAGCCTATTCCGCCGCGGTCCCGGCCGCTGGCTGTACGTCGTCAACCTTTTGGCGCTTCGGAAGCACCCAGCCGGGACGGACGAAGTGGCAGGTGTAGCCGCCCGGGCGCTTCTCCAGATAATCCTGGTGATCGGGCTCGGCCTCCCAGAACTCGCCGACCGGCTGGACCTCGGTCACCACTTTGCCATCCCACAGCCCCGAGGCATCCACATCGGCGATCGTATCCTCGGCGACGCGCTTCTGCTCCTCGTCGACATAATAGATGCCCGACCGGTAGGAGAGCCCACGATCATTGCCCTGGCGGTTCAGCGTCGTCGGATCGTGGATCTGGAAGAAGAATTCCAGGATGTTCCGGTAGCTCGTCACTGTCGGGTCGAAGACAATCTCGATCCCCTCGGCATGCGTGCCGTGATTACGATACGTGGCGTTCGGAATATCGCCGCCCGTGTAACCCACACGGGTCGAGATGATGCCGGGCCGCTTGCGGATCAGATCCTGCATGCCCCAGAAACATCCTCCTGCGAGAACAGCGCGCTGATGCATGTTAAGCCTCCTCTACTTGATCGAGATATTCACCGTATCCCTCGGACTCCATCTCGTCGCGCGGGATGAAGCGAAGGGACGCTGAGTTGATGCAGTACCGCAGACCGCCGCGGTCGGAAGGACCATCGGGGAACACATGGCCGAGATGACTGTCTGCGTGTACTGACCTGACCTCCGTCCGGACCATGCCGTGTGCGCTGTCCCGCACCTCGTTCACGTTTGCCGAAACGATCGGCTTGGTGAAGCTGGGCCAGCCAGTACCCGAATCGAACTTGTCCGTCGAAGCGAACAGTGGCTCTCCCGACACTATGTCGACGTAGATGCCAGGCTCCTTGTTGTCGTTGTACTCGCCCGTGAAGGGCCTTTCGGTGCCCGCCTCCTGGGTAATTCGGTGTTGCTCGGGAGTCAGGTGGTCGATTGCTGTCTGTGACTTTTCAAACTTCATTACAGTCTCCAATACTTATCTAAATAGCTGTTCCGAATAGTAGATCACCGGAGGAAGGGAACTCAGTCCAGTTTGTGCGATCTGATTAGTCGCTAAACAAAACAAGCCACACCCAAAGGACTGAGTTGATGCCTATCCTACCACCTCTGCCACGACCACAACGGCGCCGCATTCACAAAATCATCCATGCCACCCGTGATAAAGGACATGCTCGTCGCTTGATGGCCATCTTGCTGTTACATGAAGGACGCACGATCACCGATGTTCATCACCTTACCGGCGCTGCGCGCTCGACCATCGGTCGTTGGCTTCGGTGGTATCGAGATGAAGGCATAGATGCGCTAGAAGCCTTACCGGCTGGCCGTGCCCCAGTCTTACCTATCGCCAAGATTGTCACCTTACTGGTGCTGCTCATGCAGTTTTCTCCGCAAGATTTTGGTTATCAGCGCAGCCGTTGGTGTACTGAACTATTGGCTATAAAAATCAATCGATTAACAGGGCTCAATGTGGCAGCCTCCACGCTCCGCCGATGGTTACCTCGTATGGGCATTGTCTGGCGCAGGCCCGTGCCGACCTTGCGGATAAAAGACCCAGCCTATCAGGAAAAAATGGCGAATATCGACGCCGCGCTGGCCCGCTGTGATGCCGATAATCCGGTGTTTTATGAGGATGAAGTCGATATAGACCTCAATCCCAAATTAGGAGCCGACTGGATGTTCAGAGCGCAGCAAAAGCGGGTTGTCACACCGGGGCAGAATGCCAAGCATTATCTGGCAGGCGTTCTCCACGCAGGCAACGGAAGGGTACTTTACGTCAGCGGGATCAAGAAAAACTCATCGCTGTTTATTGCCATGCTGGAAAAGCTGCGCCACCACTACCGACGAGCCAAAACCATCACGTTGATCCTCGATAACTACATCATTCACAAAAGCAAACAGACCGAGCGATGGTTGAAGAAGAATCCCAAGTTCTGCCTGGTGTTCCAGCCAGTTTACAGCCCTTGGGTTAATCACATAGAACGGCTATGGCACAAGTTACATGAAACCATCACGCGCAATCATCAATGCAGAGGGATGGCAAACCTGCTGGCCCGAGTGAAACACTTCATGGATACCGTGTCTCCTTTCCCGGGGAATGGCTATGGCACAGCGAAGGTGTAGCACTATTGGGATCAGTTATTTAGAGGGCCAGGCACGCTACCGCTAATTTTTTATGTCTCCTGATTTGCTCCTACAATGGTAGTGGGATGGCAAACGAGGTTTTACTAAGTGTTGGAAAATTAGAGATTTAAATTTCGCGTCTATTAGTTCTAGCGCAACTGAGTGGTTAAGCAAGTACGTAATCAGTAAATATTAAAAAAATAACACAAAAGCACGATTATATAATACAGTGTCAGTGTTTTATGATAGGCGGTTGCAGGGGCTGAGTGCAACACGGTTATTGAATTGAAGCAGGCGCAGCATGATGCATTCCTACCACCTCTGTCATGACTTCAATCGGGCACTTCCAGTTGAAGCGTTTGCGCGGGCGAATGTTCATCAGGTAAGCGATCTCATCCAGCTGCTCCTGGCTGTGTACCGACAGATCTGTGCCCTTGGGCAGGAACTGGCGAATCAAGCCGTTGATGTTCTCGTTACTGCCTCGCTGCCAAGGGCTATGCGGGTCGCAGAAGTAAATGGCTACACCAGTGTTTTGCGTGATCTCGGCGTGCTTGGCCATCTCCCGGCCCTGGTCGTAAGTCATGCTCTTGCGCACCGCCAACGGCATCCGATTAAGCGCTGCACTGAAGCCCTCCATCGCCGACGTGGCCGTCGCGTCGCGCATCTTCACCAGCATCAAGTAGCCGCTGGTCCGTTCAACCAATGTACCGACAGACGATGCATTGGCCTTGCCTTTGATCAGGTCACCTTCCCAGTGTCCTGGCATAAGGCGGTCTTCAATTTCAGGCGGGCGCACGTGAATACTGACCATGTCGGGAATTTGCCCACGACGGTCAACGCCGCCACTGCGAGGTCTTCGCGAGCTCTTGCCCTGACGCAGGCAGATGATCAGCTCCTTACGCAACTCGCCAACCGGCAAGGCGTAGATCGCGTTATAGATGGTCTCACGACAGACGTAGGCGTCTTCAAAACTGGGAATGCTCATGCTGCGCAGCTTGCCGGCAATTTGCTCTGGAGAAAAGCGTTGGCGCAACAGGGCGATAACCAGCTCAAACAGTTCGCTGCCGGGCAGCAACCTTCGCTTCGGCCGACAGGCCTTGCGCCGGGAAAGAGTTCGGCTCTGAGCAGCATGGGCAACGTACGCAGCTTTCGGCCTACTGTTACGACGCAGCTCTCTGCTGACTGTGGATGGACTACGGCCCAACAGACCGGCGATTGCTCGCTGACTCAAGCCGTTCAGCTGGCCGATCTGGATCGTGACGCGTTCTTCAATGCTGAGTTCGTGATAGGACATAGGGCCGACACCTTACCGAAAGGTTCAGGTGTTGCACTCAGTTTCCGCGGCCGCCATAATCAACAACGCCTGTCAAGGCAATCGCATGAAGCTCACCTGAGACCTAATAGTTCAGCCCGATAATCATCAGAGGTTGCAGCAATCAGCCTTCGTGCCTTGATGCCACCCTTGCGCTTGACCGGATCCAACCGGATCAAATTCAATGTAAGTTGCTTGAGAACGGCCATGTTGTGGGCAGCATGCCCGGTTCGGATCCGCATCTGATCGTCACCAAAAATGACATCCATGCACCAGTGGACGCGGTTCTCCACGCCCCAGTGCGCCCTGATGGCATGTGCGATGCGCTCTGCATCCGGAGCAAGACTGCTGATGTAGTAACGGCGCTCCAGGCTGGTCTGGTTGCCCACAGTCCGCTCGGACTCCAGCATCACGAAAGTGCGCAGTCCTGGCCAGCGTTCTGGCTGTGGCAGGCACTGGAGTTGGTCGAAAACATGGCAGCGACGAACCTCCAGCCGGCCATGGTCCTTCTCGACATGCTCGAAGTGCGCATGGGGTACCCGGGCAGGATCGCCGTCCAAAAAGGTGTCAGCGAAGTCATCGATCGCTTCGGCCAGCTTCGGCTGGTTTCCCTTGATGGCCAGCAGATAGTGCGCCCCGCGATCGAGAATGGCCTGTGCAATGTCCGGCTGGGTACCCATGGCATCGATCGTCACGGTGCAGCCCTCAAGCGCCAGTGTGGCCAGCAGCTCAGGAATGGCGGTCTTCTCGTTGGACTTCTGGGAGGTCGCCCTCTGCCCGAGAATCAGCCCTGAATCAGCCGCAAAAGCGCTGACCAGGTGCAACGGGGCCGTGTTTTTCTTGCCGGAGCGGCGACTGGTCTTGCCGTCTAGGGCAACCACTTGCGGAGAAAGGGCCGGTAGGATCGCCGCAACCCAACAGCGGAAGGCCTGCTCGAACTCCTCTGGATCGATCAGGCTGAATAGCCGTCCAAAGGTGTCGTGTGAGGGAATGCCGTGGGGTAGTTTCAGAATACGGCGGAACCAGTCCAGCCGCTGCTCAGCCCAGAGTTCGATTTCGATGAAGGTGTCAGCGCCGGCAAGCACGCCGCAGATAGCCACGACCAGTGTTTCGACCAGGTCGTGACGAATCTTGCCCTGCTGACGGGGATCATTGATGGCGACCAGAACATCGGAGATTGGTATGTGATGCGACATTGCAGGGCATCCTGAGTAGAGAGGCGCTCAGGATGCCCGCTGGGAAAGGACTCATTCAAATCGGCAGGCGTTCATGCTATTGCCCTGCAACGCCTGTTTAGATGCTGGTAGATGCGAATTTTTTGGCGTACAGTCAAAATTTTCTGATGGTTGCTTAGTGTGTTGGCGCTGATGGAAAATTGACCCACCCTGCCGATTGAAATTTGACCCAGGGCGGATTGCTGATTTTGTTACCAGCAACTGTGGATAAGTCTACCAGCGCAGCTGCTGTTGCCCCCACTCCTTCGCTAGCCCAGTTCAGTTGTTTAAGACCTGCCACACGCAGCCATGTAGCAGGCCGTCGTCGCCATGAAATCAGAACGGCTCATCGTCCTCCGGTTCCTGGCCGCCCTTACGCTTTCGCTCCCGTGATTTGATCTTGGCCTGGGCCGCCAAGCTACTGTGTTGCAGGCGATAGGACTCGTTACCGGTTTCGACGATGTGGCAGTGGTGGGTCAGCCGATCCAGCAGGGCGGTGGTCATCTTGGCGTCGCCGAACACGCTCGACCATTCGGCGAAGCTCAGGTTGGTGGTGATCACCACGCTGGTGTGTTCGTACAGCTTGGATAGCAGGTGAAACAGCAACGCACCGCCGGCCTGGCTGAAGGGCAGATAACCCAGTTCGTCGAGGATGACCAGATCCATGCGCAGCAGTGCCTGGGCGATCCGCCCGGCTTTGCCGTCGTGTTTTTCGCGCTCCAGCAGATTGACCAGATCGACCGTGGAGTAGAAGCGCACGCGCTTGCCATGCTGGGTGATGCCGGACACGGCCAGTGCGGTGGCCAGGTGGGTTTTGCCGGTGCCTGGGCCGCCGATCAGCACCACGTTCTGCGCGTTGTCGGTAAAGCTCAGATTGGCCAGCTCGCTGATCAAGCGAGCGTCGGCGCTGGAGGCGCTGAAGTCGAAGCTGGCCAGATCGCGGTGCATCGGCAGCTTGGCCATGTTCATCTGGTGGCTCACCGAGCGCATGGCGCGATCTGTGTGCTCTTGTTCCAGCAGGTGTTCGAGCAGCCACTTGGACGAGGCTGTGTTCGACTCACCCTGTGCAGTTAACTCCGCCCAGGCCGTGGCCATGCCGTGCAGGCGCAGCTCCTTGAGTTCCGCCATCAAATCACGCATGACCGATCTCCTCGGTCTGGCCACGCAGGCGGTCGTAGCGCGCCGTGTTAGCGACGGGGGCTTCCTTGAGCGACAAGTGGGTTTCGACGCTGGGTGGTGGTTCGGTCGCGGCCAGGCGCGCCACGACATTGAGGATGTGTTCGGCGCTCAGGCTGCCGCTTTCCAGTACCAGCTCAACAGCCACCAGCACCGCATCGAGCCCGGCGACCGGTACGGCAGCCAGAACTTGCGCCATGATCCGGTCACCGCCGGCATGACGCCCCAGACCGTGCTTAAGCTGACGCAGCGGCGCCGGCAGATCAGCAAAGGGCGCGCCGTTGCGCAGCGCACCGGGCTTGCGTTCGATCAGCGGGAGGTAGTGCTGCCAGTCATAGCTGACCTGGTCGCGATCCAGCAAGCGGACATGGCTGGCGATCAGCGCGTCGTCAGCCACCACCTCGATTCGCGTCGGATACAAACGGCTGCTGACCCACTTACCCGCATACTCACACGGCACCGAGTAGCGGTTGCGCCCGACGCTGACCAGGCAGGTGCTGGAGACCCGCGCAGGCCGCTCGACGTAACCGTCGAATGGCGCTGGCACAGGCATCAGTTCAGCGCGCTCCAACTCCAGCACTTCGGCCACACTCAGCCCGCTGTATTGAGGGTGCGTCAGCTCGTTCCAAAGCGCGCGGCAGCGCTGGCCCAGCCAGGCATTGAGTTCCTCGAAGGAGTGAAACTGGCAGTCCTGGGCGTCTAGCCAGATACGCCTGCGGCTGTCTTGCACGTTCTTTTCAACGATGCCCTTTTCCCAACCAGCGGCGACGTTGCAGAAGTCCGGATCGAACAGGTAATGCGCGCACATCACCGCAAAGCGCGCATTCACCGCCCGGCCTTTGCCCTTATTGACCTTGTCGACGGCGGTCTTCATGTTGTCGTAGATGCCCCGGCGCGGCACGCCGCCCAAGGAGCCGAACGAGCGTGTATGGGCGTCAAATAACATCTCATGGCCCTGGCTCGGATACGCCACAAGCCAGAACGCACGGCTGGCACACAGCTTCAGATGTGCCACCTGCATACGCCGGTAAATGCCGCCGACCAGCAAGCCTTCCTCGCTCCAGTCAAACTGAAACGCCTCGCCAAGAGCAAAGGTCAGCGGCACAAAGGCCTGCGACGCCTTGCCCTGTCCCCCTCGCCAGGCACGGATAAACGCGGTGAGCTGGCTGTAGCCACCGTCATAACCTTCGGCTTTGATTTGCGCCAACAGCGCCTTGGCACTGCGCCGCTGTTGCTTGGGCCGCAGCGAATCGGCTTTTAGCGCCTGCTCCAGCGTGGCGTGAAAAGGGCTGAGTTTGTTGAAGATCGCGCGGCGTTGGTAGACCGGCGGCTTGGCCTCAGGTGCTCTGACCCACTTGCGAATCGTGTTGCGCGCCAACCCGGTGCGCTTGGCTATCTCATGCAGCGACAGCTTGTCGCGGAAATACATCCGGCGAATTTTGCCCATCATTTCCATACTGATCACCCTGTGTTCTCCTGCTCAAAAATTGAGCAGAAGCAGTTGAACACCTGGGTCAGTTTTCAGTCGGCAGAACAGCCTCTACTGGGTCAGTTTTCGGTCAGCGGCAACAATCAGGTGATCACGACCATTTAAGTTGGATACCGTGACATTGAAGTTGGAAACCGACCATTTAAGTTGGAAACTAAAAGGCCCTGCAATAGCAGGGCCTTTTTTATGCTTGGTTTGATAAAACGTAATTAAATTACAAATTAAGAATTTATTAGACCGTCGTTAGTAGATCAGTAGCATTCATATATCAAGGGCGCGGTATACTTTATACAAAAGTTTGCGTTATTACTCAAATTTCCCTATCGGGCTAAGCACCGGCATGGTGCCAAAGGATAATCTGGGTACCGAAGGAGGGCCAACGATAGGCACATGAAGGGGTAAAGCAACTCACCAACACATAATGGTAACAACATCAGCCATTCACAACACTAAGTATGCGATGTTCCGTCGTGGGCATTGCACCTAAACATTGAGCTAACGCAAGCATAGCTTAGATAATCTAAAAAATCCTAACTTGAAAATTCACTTCGATACCTCATTTTTGGTATAGTTGAAGAGTTCTTTGTTTTCCTCATATGTATTTCCTGAGTGTAATCATGATCGTAATTATCGACCCTTTTTTCAGTAAAGATGCCATATTGCGAACTTGTTACGGGTTTGCAGGTAATTTTAATTTCGAAATTCAAATGAAAAGTGGAATGTATTTCATTACTGTTGCGGCATTGGATACCACTCCGATAGCCAGCGACTTTGAGGCTGAATTTAAAAATGCGCTGATTGACCACGAGTTGCGGGTAGTGATTGAGGAAAAAACGAAGGTAGTGAAAGAGGCGTTGGTGTGTGCTGCGCTGCGTGAAGCATGGAGCGAACCGGTTGATGCGAAATAAATTTAAGAATAAAGCCTATTTTGCTGACAAAGATAAAGACTATACACTGTTTCCTTTTAACTTTGAACGCTTGAGTCAAGATGAAGTACTCATCGTCAATGCAGTTGGTGAATTTTCATTTATTCAGGATCGAGAATTGCAAGAATTGGTGGCTGGCGAACTGCCAACTGACACTGAGTTATATCAAGAGTTAAAACGAAAGAGTTTCTTGGCAGGTTCTGAGGATTCGTATGCACTGCGCTGTTTATCAGCCAAATACAGGCAGCGCAAATCTTTCCTCAGTGGCGGGCCGGGACTGCATATCTTTGTGATCACATTGCGTTGTGGAAATTCTTGCGAGTATTGTCAGGCGAGCCGCAAATCAGTGACATCGTCACAGCACGACATGTCACAAGAGACGGCCAGAAATGCGGTAGATCGGGTGTTCGAATCACCCAACCAGCGCATCACCATTGAGTTTCAGGGAGGTGAGCCTTTGCTCGCCTTCGATTTAATTAAATTTATCGTGGACTACGCTCACGAAAAAAACAGTGTGCATGGCAAGAGCCTCGTGTTTGTCATTGCCACTAGCCTGCAATACATTACCGATGAGATGCTGGATTTTATCAAGCTCCACAGTATTCAGATCTCAACGTCGCTGGATGGCCCAGAAGCGCTACACAACAAAAATCGGCCATCCTCATGTGGTAATAGCTATCAAAGTACCCTTGCGGGTATTCGAAAGGTGAGAGAGGCCATTGGCGATGAGGCCATCGCCGCCATGACCACCATCACCAAAGACAGTCTACCTTTTCACCAGGAGATCGTAGATGAGTATGTGAAGCATGGCTTCCATTCGATATTCTTGCGGCCGCTCAACATGTATGGCTTTGCCGTCAAAAGGGAAAGCAAGGTCAGCTATACCTCTGCCGAGTATTTCGCGTTTTATCAAAAGAGCCTGCAATACATCATCGATATCAATAAAGCAGGCTACTACCTAGATGAAGTCACGGCGTCCTTGGCACTGAACAACATGCTGACCGGACGTGCGGTGGGCTATGTGGATCTGCGCTCGCCCTGTGGCGATGGCACCGGGGTGCTGGTCTATCACTACAACAGCTATGTATACCCGTCCGATGAAGCCCGAATGCTCTATGACATGGGCGATAACAAATTCTGTTTGGGCTCAGTAGAGGCGCCCTATGTGGAGCTGATTTCGTCGGATGTGATGGGTGAGATATTGATGAGCGGGGTGGCCGAATCCCTTCCGGCTTGCGCCTATTGCGCCTATTTACCCTACTGTGGTGCCAACCCCATCCAGAACTATTCCCGTACTGGCGACTTGGGTGGACACAGGGCTAAGAATGACTTCTGCAATAAGCAGAAACCGTTGTATCGCCACTTGTTCAGCCTCCTTGAAGAGAACAAGGATGTATTCACTTCATGGGTCACAAGGGGTAAGTGAGCGATGAGCTTCAAACTGAAATTAAGAGCGGTCATTCATTATCCCTCTACAACTCGCCGCCCGTTGCGGGTAACGACAGTTGATAGCTACATCGCCACAGGAAGATCACCGGACGAGTTATGCCTGATCTACCCCGACGGGCAATATAGAGGCGAAGCCCTGCTTTCCATCAAGTGGGGGGCTATTGTCATTTATGACCATGCAACCCCGCTTTTTGACGGTCAAATCATTCACGTCACCGAGGAAGGTGAGCGCCTTGACGATGGCGACATCATTGTGACGTTAACGGATGCCGTGTATATCGCCTACAAGCAGCGCAGTGACTCCAACTCACTGTTCTTGACAGAGCGGTGCGATAACTTCTGCATCATGTGCTCGCAGCCGCCGAAAAATGTGGATGACGCGTGGCGGGTGAATGATGCACTGGACATCATTGATTTGTTGGACGATGAGCCGCGCACTTTGGGGATCAGCGGCGGTGAACCGACGACGTTAGGGGCGGATTTTTTGAAAATTCTGACCCATTGCCACCAGAAATTGCCGCAAACCCAGCTTCATATTTTGACCAATGGAAAAAACCTGAGTAATAGGGAGCTGATCGATGAGATTCAGCAGATTGGGCATGAGCGGGTGCTATGGGGTGTCCCATTGTATGGGGCAATGGCCCGCGATCACGATTACCATGTGCAGTCTCGCGGGGCATTCAATCAGACCATCAACGGCCTCTATCACCTAAAAACGATTGAACAGTCCATCGAACTGCGGATCGTCTTGACGAAAGATGTACTCAGAAATATCGAAGCGCTGTGTGAGTTTATTGTCAGAAATTTATCGTTTGTCTCTTTTGTTGCCCTTATGGGGATCGAATTTACGGGCTTTGCCAAGCAAAATTACGCTACGGTGTACTCTCCCATTGCTGAGCATTTGCCCGCGTTAAGCTCTGCCATGAATACCCTGAAAATGAATAATGTGCAGTACTGCCTTTACAATATTCCGCATTGTCACTTGCCGCTGAGTTTGCGCGATTTTGCCGCGCAAAGTATTTCCGACTGGAAAAATGGATTCCCGCAAGGTTGTGACGATTGTGCTTCGAAGGCAGTCTGCTGTGGCTTCTTTGCGTCGAACCTTGATCACAAGTCGGGTGTTTTAACTAAATCATTATGTAGTGTTGATGATGACTCTTATATTGGAGTAATAAATTTGTTATGAAAAAACTAATGTCCACGTTGCAGCGTTGGGGTGTACTGGGTCTGGGTGTGCTAAGTGGGCATGGGGTCACGGCTAGCGAAGCGCATCTCTCCGATGACGCCTTCAATCAGTTGAACTTAGACAACTTGCCCAACATGGAAGCCTCGTTGAACATGGATGTGAACAACCTCTATGCAGGCCACCGTTCACATCGCTCGCACAGTTCACATCGCTCGCACTCCAGTCATCGTTCTCACTACTCAGGCTACGGCACCTCGACCTATTCGGCCCCTGTCGCTGTGCCTTCGCGAGCATATGGCAGCAGTGTAAACAGCCTTAACCAAAGCTTGCAGGCCCCTCTCGAAGTCACTTCACCAGCCAGACGGCTGACAGCCAATGATAGCGCCATGATGGATCTGGTCATGCGGGTGCAATTAGCACTGTTCACCAAAGGCTATGATGTAGGTATTATCGATGGCAAGATTGGCCCGAAAACCCGCGCCCAGATAAAACGCTATCAGAGTGATAACAGGTTAAGTAGTACGGGAACACTGACGACCTCCTTACTCACAAGTTTGGGTATTCAAATTCAGTGAGTCATCCGGGCATTCTTAACTTAATTTAAAAAGGATTACAGATGAAAAAAATAACAATCACTCTAGCTTTCTTTGCTGCAATAATGTCTTCTAATATTTATGCATGGGAAGGTGTTGACAATGATTCTGGGAGTGACATTGAGATTGAAAGCGGTAATTTAGTAAGAGCTGGGGAGGAAATTGAATATTATGACCATGATTATGGAGAGTATCGTTCAGCGGATGTTGAGAGCGTAGAGTCTAGTGGTAGTGGTGCAGAGGTAGAAGTATATGATCATGAATCAGGTGAATATCGGACATTTGAAATGGAATGACTTCGCAGTTTCACTTGGGTAATACCTCTAATCGGTTGAGCACCGTGCCCTGACCAGCTAAGGAGGGTGCGAATAAGTGTCCTCTACAATAAAATTGAAATTTTTAGTCCTTAAAATTCAACTTGTTATAAAGGCATGGCATTGTGTTTGGTGGCTTATTCGCATCATCCCCCTGTGGGGGCGCTGTTCCCCCCATGGCCGGATCACGCTTAACCCACACCTCGTCAAAGCGTCTCGCGAGTGTATCGATTACGTCATCCTGCACGAGCTCTGCTACATTGCCGAGCACAACCACAGCGAGTCGTTTCGGCTGATGAGCCAAGTGATGCCAGGCTGGGAAAAGACAAAAGAGCGATTGGATGGGATGGCGGCTCGATTGTTGGCGTGAGTTATCTGATCGTCAGTCACTCCCACAGCCCGGCAGGTTACCCTTGCCGGGCTGTTTCTTTGGTACTGATGCCTTCTACTGATCCTCAAAGGATCCCTCTCATGGCCGAAAAGGCCATTTTTTCTGTGCAGAACAATCGATAGCCTCAGAATCATGCTCTATATCAGTTGTCCTCTTATATCTAAATTGGAATAAAAAACTTGTACTTATTATTTATAAAAATAAATATGCACTGTTGTGTGTATTTATGCGCATATAGGTAAGTTTTTGTTTTTAAAGGGGAAATATAAAAATTCAATACGTGTGGAGTTTTCACCACAGCAGCATCATCAGTTAATATTTATAAAAATAAATAAGATAAAACAACATCTTACGTTCATTCTTGTTGTTGACGATCCCCTGCCTGCTGACTAGGTTGTATGCAAGTCAGATAGGAGCGGTCATGAAACAAAAGATGGTTAAGCAGCCAATTATCACAGATGCGGAAATCGCCAAAACGGAGCGATACAACCGAGACATCCAGGCTTGGGGGTATCGGCCCTGGGTCACAGTGCGACAGTCCCATACCCATGGGCAGGGTCAGATTGTGTATAGTCACAAGACCAAACGTGAGCATCATCTGCTCAGCCGTGGTGAGCGACGCCCATTTTTTTACTTCGAACATGACCCAACGGTTATCGATATTCTGGAGCAGTACCCGTGCGTATTCCGGCGAAGTTGAACAGCCATTCCGGCCAACGTGAACACCCTGATCCTTAACGCGCTCACGTCACCCCGTTTCTAACTCGAGTGTTCAGATTGGGTCAACTCACTTCTCCTCTTTCTCATCGATTCTCCCTTCAGTGACAGCCGGTGAGCGTTGTGCATCAGCCGGTCCAGGATCGCATCTGCCAGAGTGTTGTCCCCCAAGCTCGCGTACCACTCTTCCGTTGGCAGCTGACTGACCACTACCGTCGAGTATTTCCCGTACCGATCATCCATGATCTCCAGCAGGGCGTTGCGCTGCTCGGCATTCACCGCTTCTAGTCCCCAGTCATCCAGGATCAACAGCTCTATCCTTGCCAGTTGACCCAGCAGCCTGGCGTAACTGCCATCTACCTTGGCCTGGCTCAGCTCAAGTAGCAGACGCGGCAGCCGGTAGTAACGAGTGCTATGCCCTTGCTGACAGGCTTGGTAGCCCAGCGCACAAGCCAGGTAGGTTTTTCCACAGCCACAGGGGCCGGTAATGAGCAGGTTCTGGCCCCGGCGCAGCCACTCTCCTTGGGCCAGGTTTGCTACCTGTGACCGCTCTAGGTTGCGTGCTGACTGGTAGTCCAGCTCCTGCACCGTGGCCTGGAGTTTGAGCCTTGCCTGCTTGACCAGCCGAGCTTGCTTACGCTGCTCCCTGCTCAGTTGTTCGTGTTCGACCAGCAGGCTTAGCCGCTCGATGAAGGGCAGCCCTTCGTAGGTACTCGCCTGTTCAAGTTGTTGTTGCACGGCATCCGCCATGCCGGTCAGTTTCAGGTTTCTCAGGCGGGTCAGGGTTTGTTGGGTCATGGGGCGTATCCTCTTTAGTGGAAGCTCTGGGGGCCACGGATGTTCTCGTGCTCTTGCGGTAACTCTGGGTAGCTCAGCGGGCTTGCGGGCAGTTGGTCGCGGCCACTGGTCAGCACCGACTTGAGCTGCTTGAGCCGCACCAGTCCTTCCCGGTTAGCCAACTGGCAGCAAGCCTCGACCCGTGATGGCGGATACTCTCGACTAAGACTCAGTAGACCCAGGCAGAGTCGGTATGCCTGCTCGGCATGGGCTTTTTCTTCCAGCCGTTCGCTAACCCAGCACAAGGTGCCCGGTCCGATGTCAGCAGCCCACTGCTTAAGACGCCCTGGCGTCCAGCGTTGCTGCTTGCTGTGACGTTCCGGCATGTGCTCAGGGAGCGTGCTCATCCCCGGGATGGTTTTACGTGGATGGCTCGCGACCAGCTGTTGCTGGTGATAGACCTGAAGCAGGGTATCGCCCGCATGGAGCTCCAGTTGCTGACCCACATACTGGTGCGGCACCGAGTAATGGTGCTGCTCATAGCTGACGTGATAGTCGATGTTGACCTTGACCGTTTTGATGGCGACATAGCGATAGGGATGCACCGGTAGTGACCCCAGTGCCGGGCGGTCCAACTGCTCAAACGCCTCGCGTCGGTTACCGGGCAGCTGCTTGAACGGGCGCTCGTTGAGCTCATTCAACAAAGCCCGGATGCACTGGTTGAGTTCGGCAAGCGAGAAGAAGGTCTGATGGCGTAGACGAGCCAGGATCCAGCGCTCGACGATCTGCACTCCCACTTCAGCCTTGGCTTTATCCTTAGGCTTATAAGGGCGAGCTGGCATCACTGCCACCTGATAGTGCTCGGCCAACTGCTGGTAGCTGGGGTTTAGCTCGGGATCGTAACGGCAAGCCTTGCTGACACCGCTCTTGAGATTGTCGGGGATCAGGAGTGCCGGGGTCCCGCCGAAAAACTCAAAGGCACGGACATGGCTTTGCAGCCAGTCCGGCAGTGACTGTGACCAGGTGGCCTCGGCAAAGGTGTAGTTGGACGCACCAAGCACGGCGACAAAGATCTGGGCCTGACGGATCTCACTCGTGGAGGGCGAGACGATGGGCACCGTGGGCCCGCAGTAGTCGATAAAGAGCTTTTCCCCCGCCTTGTGGATCTGGCGCATGGAGCGTTTTTGCAACTGACACCAGGACTTGTAACGGTCGCAGAACTGGGAGTAGCTGTAACAGCTATTGGGATAGCGCTGGGTGTATTCCTCCCAGAGCAGTTGTTTGGAGACCCCCTTGCGCTTGAGCTCCTGATGGACAGAGGGCCAATCCGGCACGACATGGCGGGCCGAGATGGTGGTATCGGCCTGCGGATAGAACAGGGCAGCCAGTCGGGCATCATCAAGCTCGGTGGGCAAGGGCCAGGTCAGGCCGAGCGCCTGGGCACTTTTGAGGAGTTTCTGGATGGAGCCAACGCTGACCTTGGTGCAGCAACTTATCTGGCGAACAGAGAGGTCAGCCTCCAGCCGCAGTCGCAGCACTTCACGAATTTTACGCATTGCAATCCTCTTGGCAGACATAGGCTCTTCCCTGGCAAAAGGGAGAGCGTATCAAAGGTTGTTAAATCAATGCGTTAAGGATGATTCCGGTGAATGTGAACAGTGATTCCGGGATGTTGAACACTGTTTCCGGAAAGGAGGGGCAAAGTGTTCAGGTTGAACCGGAATGAGCGTTCACATTGGTCCGGAAATGGTGTTCACGTTGAACCGGAATCGGTGTTCATGATCAGCCGGAATATGCAACCCGCTGCCCCTGCATAAAACTCTAGAAATTGCTGCCTCTCTGAACATTGTCCATCCAGGTAATTACAAAGAGAGGGGCAATCATGGTGGTCGTATTCCAGCCAAAACCATGACTCAGGATTTTTTAGTGTTGAGGCAATCCGATAGTGGCAACGCGCGATTGACAGCGTACAGCTATAAATATTCCGATGCTCTGGATCCTGCCATCACCAATCCTCGAGTCGTTAATCGAACACGAGCAAAAGAGAAAATTGCCCTTGAATATTGGCGTGCTGAAAATATCGATTTTGTGATGGTAACTGAGAAAGATTTTGATGCTACATTTATCTACAATGTAGAGTTCTTGCGGGAGTGTTTTGATTCAAAAAATCTTCTCCAAGTTTCAGCAGATCTTTATGATCATGTAGTTTTAAAATTTAAAAATCACATGATTATGGCACCCTTATCCACACTTAGGATGTTAGCCTTGCTGGTCGCTCAAGAGATGAACATTGATGAGAGGCATGCTGTTTGCTTATTCCAACATGCAGTATATACCGGTCGTATTGATATGGATTTGACACAGCGTATTGAGTTATACCACCCTCTTCCCGCATTGCGAGGGTCTCATGAGAATTAACCAAAAAATTGTATCTAACACAAAAAATAAATCCGAGTTGCTTATTGTTGATATCTGTCTGGATAACAGGTTAATAGCTGTATCAGATTTGTTGACTGACTCACCTAAGCGCCCATTTTTTATTTCTTTGGAACATGTCGAGTCTGATATAAATTCTGCTAGGGTTTCTATTGCAGATCATGATTTTCCAGAGATATTCTATCAACCAGATTCAGCTTTTGATCCTAGATGGATTGATAAAAGAGATCAATGTCTTGCTACTATCAAACCACTGATAGTAGATCCAGATCTTAAACATCGTTATCTATATGGTGAATCAAACGGCATATTGAAACAACTCATAATTCAGTCAGGTCGTAGTAAAAAATATGTAAGCAGTTGTTTGAATCGCTATTTCAAATGTGGAGGGATGAAAAATTCACTATTGCCACGATATTACGAGTGTGGTTTGAATCATCAACTACCAACTAAAACTATTAAGTTGGACGATGGGAAAATCTGTCTGGCCTCAAAAAGAGGACGTGAAACTAATTACGGCAATCCTTATCGAGGTATTACCCAGCAGGACATTAAAAACATTGATTTATTCTCAAAGTCGATTCGCTCTGGAGAGGAAGTCGTTCTCTCTAAATTATATTTAGACTATTGTATGACCTATGCATCTGTCGAATTGAGTCCAAAAAGTGTTGGAGATGGTGAAGTATCAGAATCAGTGAAAGTATTACTTCCAAAAGATCACTTGATTTCTCCCCGTTCATTCAAACGACAATTAATGAAATGTATCGATAAACTAACATTTATCAAAAAGCGAGTTGGTAGCATTAATTATGCGCGAGATCATGCGGCTAAACCTGGTGTGGCTAAAAAAGGGCTGCGCGGACCAACTTATCGGTATGAAATAGATAGTACCATTGCCGACATTTATATTCGTGATGAATATTCACAAGATGAATTAGTGAGTATTGGACGACCTACAATATATTTGGTTGTTGATACGTATAGTACCATGATTGTTGGAATTCATGTGGGATTTGGCAATCCCTGCTGGCATGGTGCCAGTCAGGCTCTTTTTAATGCCATGAGTAATAAAATTGATTTCTGTCGGGAGTATGGCGTTGATATAAAGGAGTCTGAATGGCCCTGCCAAGAAGTATGTCGTGAGTTAACGATGGATCGGGGATCTGAAAATTCGGATAACAATATTACTGCAATATTGCAAGGCCAAATCGGCATCAAGGCCGCAAATTTAAATGCACTCCACCGTGGCGATATGAAAGGCACGGTCGAAAAAAGCTTCCATTTACTGCAAGAAATGGCAATACCACCTCATGCAGGAAAAGTGATGAAAGTGCCGAAAAAAGAGGACCAACATCCGTCTCGTAAACCATTGTATAGTTACAGCGACTTTATGAACCGCTTGATAAATACTATTCTCTTTTTGAATAATAATCGCGCTAGTATTAATTCTCAAAACTTTGAAATGTCACGAGATGGTGTTGGTTTTACTCCTCGTGATGTCTGGAATTGGGGGCTAAAGCAAGCTGTCATAGGTTCCAGAGTGTCCGCAGATAAGCTGCGTTTTGCATTATTGCCCGAGGCTGAGGCAACGGTTATGTCACAGGGCATTTATTTTAGAGGCTTGTACTATAGTTGCAATGAAATTGTTCGTAGGAACTATCTGGATAAAGCCAGGAATCTTGGTAGGTTTAAGATTAAAATTCGCTACTCAGATGTCACCACCAATTATATATGGCTTAAAGATGCGGTATTGGGCGATGTTATCCAGTTGGATATTAATGACCGGAGTGAGGCCTATAAAAATCATAATTGGGAGAATGTCATGCGACAGCAGGAAATCACTAAGGAACGTCTCGCAAATATGAAGGAGCGCGAGTTCAGTGAGCGAGTCGCACTTGTACAAAAGTTCGATAAACAGGATAAACAAATACAGGCCAGTATCAGGCGGCATATAAAAAGCAATGCCAAAAGCATTCAAGGCGGCATGAAAGATCGCAAAATGATAGATGCTGCCATGCAACGACATCGGGAGGGGCAGTCCATTGTTGCCGAATTGGTTCCTGTCGCTCAGCTAGATACAAATCCTCGACCATTATCGGCGATAGGCCAGCAAGATCTCACTGATCCAACAATATTCACAGTTCAGGAAAAGTAACCATGGCGGAACCGAAATATTTTGCACACCCCAATGTGAGTTATCGTGGTAATCCCTATATTGAGGGGTTAGGTATGCCACTCTCTTCGGCACAGTTTTATGCGAACTGTGAGATTCCTTTTCACTATGAATTAGATCTTAGCGGGGTAGATGAATCGCTACATTCATATTTTATCCGTACTGCCATTGACCAACTGGCGGCGGTTTATACATCTCCAGATGAGGCGTACCGTTTATACGACCAGATGCGACGGATGATCGAGGCCGGGTATGTTCGACGCAACCCAGTTGGGGCTGATGTACGTCGGATATTAGCTGCGATTGATCGTGATAAGGCTGAACCGTGGAAGGCTGCACATGTATTGGAACTGGAGTTGTCGGTTCAATACAGCCTGTTACTGCTGGGACTGAGTGGACGTGGAAAGTCCACGATGGTAAAGCAGATTTGCAGGCAGATCCCACAGACGATAGAGCATGGTGATTATACGGATCACCATGGCAACGAGTTTGTTATTAACAGAATACAGGTGACCTATCTGTATATCGAGGTACATGATCGCCGTGGCCAAAAGGCATTACTACTGAACTTGTTGGAATCGCTGGATGCAGTCACTGGCGAGGATTACAGTCATGCGCATCGAGGTAGATCTGTCAATGAATTGATTTCGGTGGTGCAAAAGGCGTTTATCAGCCATGGGGTTGGTTTGTTGATCCTCGACGAAGCACAGAATCTGGCCAAGTCGGCCAAGAGTGAGGTGATCAGCAACAACGAAAAAACCACCATGAAATTTCTGGAGGAATTATTCAATCGAGTTGGTATACCACTGATGTTTGTCGGGACGCTGGCCACGATGAAATTATTTGAAAGCGAGATGACGCTCACTCGCCGAGCGACCAAAAATGGTTCTATGCAATTGGTGAGTTGTGACCTCGAAAGCTCATTTTGGCACCGCTTTATTCGCCTGATCTGCCAGACTAGATTGCTGAAAAACCAGACAACCTCGGAAGACGTGTTGCGCCAGCACATTCATTATTTAAGCGCAGGTATTCCAGCTATTGCGACTAGCCTAGTGCGGGTCACGCTTTCGTATCTGACCCATTTGAAACCTCAAGATCAAGATCTCTCGATAGCTGCATTGGATCGCTGCTTTAATCGCGATTTTAGAATACTCAATCCTGCGCTGACCGCATTGCGTAATGGTGCCTATTACCAATTTGAGGATCTCTCACCGATGCTCATACTGGAATCGGTGGCGAGTGGTCATGAGGTCGCTCAGCAGGTGCAACCACAGTCTGGAACTCATCTGCTGCAAGGTGATGTTAAGCTCAGCAATAAGTCGCAGAAAATAGATGTAAAACAACAGAAAACATTGGAACAGTTATCGCCGGAATTATTGTTAGGCCAGCTTGGGTATCACCTGGATACAGGTAAGCCGAAATGATCCTGCATCGATTGGAGTTGCTACCGGGCGAACATCTGGGGGCGGTGGTAGGCCGGATGCATGTGTTGAGCACGCACGGAACGTTTACAGCAACGGCCCGGGCGTTGGGGCTGAGCAGCCCACAAATCCGCCCTCACCGTTTATGTCACCCCGACGATCCTACCCTCGATACCCAGTTTCGGGCACGAGACGTTCAACGTGCGTGGCAGGATCACTCTGTCGGCAATTATTTAGCCCCCTTCCTGACTCCGCACGAGCAAGGGAGCGTGGTGGCAGCGTTGGCGGGTCATACGCCGCTCCGGCTGAGGGTGACCGGCCAACATAATATACAGCACCGACACTGGCGCTGGTGCGCAGGCTGTATCGCAGAAGATCACGAGATCCATGGCATGCCGTATTACCACCGGGATCATCAGTTGCCAGGGGTGTTTCATTGTCATCGACATCAACTCGGCTTGTCCGGGTGCTGCGCAGGCTGTGGTTTTACCGCCACGCTGTTGTCGGAACAACCCATCCCTCCCTACGATAACCTCTGCTCACAGTGCGGCCACTGGGTGGGGGGATATGATGGTCATTTTACCGAGCCGATGCGCGAGATCGAGTTAGCGTCGCTGGTATTGGCCCATTCCGCCAGCGCACTTACCCTACGCTCGCTGACCCAGTTGGTGAGTGATTCGATGGGGATATCGGGCGAGGCGATGCGCACGGTCAAGAGTATTAAAGCGATCAATATGTGGTTCAAGCAGATGGATGCGCAGAGCGATCCCCAGACATTGGCTGCGTATTTCATCAACTCTGGACGGATCGGTCAGGGCTGGCAGTTACCCCCCCAACTGCGTAATGCACGGGGCTATCATGAGCAGTCAGCCCGAGATCCGTTGCATCCTCTGGCCCACCTTCTGCTATTGCAGCATGCAGGTATCGATCTGGTAGGGCTCCTGGGATCTGAGGGGTGAGCGGTGTTGACCTCAGTGAGCCCAACCTATATTCCTGGCGAATCAGCCTACAGCTGGGTTAGCCAGTGTTTCGTACATTCTGCCTACAGTGACCGAAACCGCTTCTGTGAACGATTGTTCCATCGTCCTGCCATTCGGTTGCATCCGGTATTGCCAGGCCATATTGAGGTTACTGCCCAGGCTGCTGGAGTGGATCCGCAATACCTGCTGCACTATGGCACGGGCTTCCCGCTCTATGCCTTCGCGCTGGACGAGCAATCCCAAGTCCACGCCCTAGCGGCCGCCATGCTGGGTGAGGGGAGGGGGATCATCGCCCTGTCAGGGCAGGCCGCCAGCAAACTACATTTTGGCGGTGTCTGCCTTAAATGGTGTCCCGCCTGCCTGCGGGGGGATGAACAGGTCGTGGGTTGCGGCTACTGGCATACGGCGCACCAACTGTACGGGGTCACCGCCTGTGAAACGCACCAGCTGCGTCTGCATACCCTGGTGGCCGGTGCAGGCGGCATCGACCGCCGATTGTTCCTGCCGGATCCCGCGATACCCTGTGAACCATCACGACCATCCGCACATGAAATCTATCTCTCTGCATATATCACCGCTCTGCATCGGCATCTGTGCGTCCAGTCACCAACGGAGTCGCTAGCGGAGCTGTACCAGCGATGGCTCGGGCAACAGGGCTATCTGACGGCCCGAGGCCATCTGCGCAGCCAGGCCCTGTTGCAGGCCATGACGGAGTTCTGGCAGGGGTTGTTTGCCGATATAACGCCGATAGTGCCGCCGGGACTGGCCAACTATCGATACGTCTCGGGGCTGGTGCACGGTGACCGCAGTCACCACTACCTGAAACATGTGATGCTGATGGCGTTTGTGAGTCGCAGCCCAGCGGAGTTCTTCTCCATCGAGGCGCAGCAGGTGTTGCCTGTGCCGCCAGCGCGTGACGCGCAAGCCGCCGAGCGAGCAGTGCTAAGGTGGTTGGCAGAGCCGCTCTCCATGCGCCAGATCGCCCGCCACACCGGTTACAGTGTCGGTTATATCAAGCAACTCGCGTTGCGACACAACCACCCCGTCGAACACCGAATCCAGCGCATCACTGCGGCAGTGGCGCAGGGGATATGGCGGCAGGCGTTCATGGGGGTAAGCCGACAGCAGATCGCCCATTGCCATGGCGTCTCAGTCGGTGCGGTCGAAGCCATCATTCAGAGCCATCAGGGGTTGTCTGATTGGCGGCGGCATTTGGGCAGAGTGCGCAAGCTGCGTGAGCACCGCGATACATTGACGACATATCTGGCACAGCATGTCCATGCCAGTCGCGGTGTCATCGAGCAGGCGTGCCGAACGGCATTCAGCTGGCTCTATCAGCATGATCGCGTCTGGCTGTATCAGCAGTTGCCCGCTCCCAAACGGGCTGTTCACCATCCCAGCGTGGATTGGGCACAACGGGATCTGGAACTGGCTGCACGACTTGGGCAGCTGGCCGCACAGGCAAGATCATTGTCAGCCCTGGAGCGTGCGCTTGGCAAACCGGATTGGCTCAGGAAATACAAAGCTAGATTACCGCTCAGCTATGCGCTGGCTGTGCGACTTGTCGCTGCTTACGCAGCCCAGCATGCCAAACCCTGATGGTTGCCGTCGATATAGGCACGGCTGTCAGGGGTCAACACGAGGAGTATTGCCATGAAAGTCGAAGCCATCGTCCCCACCACGCAGGTCGTCGATATTCTCTGCGATGTCTGTGGCAGTAGCACGACAACCACCATTGGTACGCAGGAGTTCGGCACGCTGGCAGCGCGCTGGGGGTATGGTTCGCAGCACGATGGTGCGCAATATCAGGTGCATCTTTGCGAAACCTGTTTTTTCGAAGCGTTGGCAAACCTGAGGCAGGCTCATCGGTTGCAAAACCTGTTCGCGGAAGACTATCAACCCGCCGATCCGGACCACTTTGGGCGAGTTGAAGGAAATCAGGAGCTTATCTAACGATGAAGCGATTGAGACCCGTCGGCTCACGCAGGAGCGTGCCAGCCTGCGCCCAACGGCAATCAGACAACAGATACTCTCGTGTTGCATGGGAATAATTGCATTCTGCCCGTCACAGCAGGTTGTCCAAGAACCTAATTTATCCTGCGCTATGAAAGGAGCCGTGGTATGAAAGTTACACCAGAGGGGTGGGTGGTATTGCGTATCCCACCAGATGAAAAGGAGGAGCGAGTTGGCGTATTCAAAATATTTGCATCTTGGCGACAAGATGACAGATGGCGACTTTCCAGCGGAACTGGAACCCTATCAACGATAGCAAGACAGGGTGACTTTCTAGTATGGAAACAGTCATCTGGTAATGATTACTGGCTGCCATTTGATGGGGAAAATGGCATGACTTTTTATACCTGCGGGGTCCTTGAGAACATGTTAAATGCGCTTGAACTAGATCAAGGCGAGGTCATCATTCATCTCCTCAGGGATGGGCAGTTTGACTACGAAGAGCTTCGTCACCTTGAGTTTTGATTGCGTCAAAATAGCTTCGGAAATACTGGCCATTCATGTTAATGGATTCGTTTGGGCTTAAGCGGGCGATTCGACACGCTGCAAGCGGTTGAAAGGGGTCGTTCTGGTATAAACGATGACATGTACGGGTGAATCAATAAGGGACGCCGTGTTCAATTCCTCCTGCAAGGTCGATAACCGCCTGAGCGCCCATCGGTGAGGTGAGCACCTCAGCGGGCCTTTCACCCCCAAATCCCCAGGCTGGTCGAGTGAGCCATCGTAATGACTTGGTAATATCGCCGTTGTACAGGGATATGACAGCCTCCAGCGCTAGTACAACCCAGTAGAGGCGATCTCCCTGAGCGGGAGATAGGTGAACTCCCCGCCTGATTTGGCGACTCAACTCATCACGGTGAATGCCGATCATCGCACAAACAGTACGAGTGTCCGACCCTAGCAGGGCAACCAACTTGATGACGACCTCAGGGGAGACTCCGGCAACAATGTGCTGATGAGCCGCCAGCCTATTGCGAGGCATATCGAGGGATGCAAGAACATCGGTCACAGATGAACTGCTAGCGGTGAGAGCGTGGTTAGCACGATTCATGTAGCCAGTTGTCTCCATATGGGCTCTGTTGATGATGGTCGTGAACGTTGTCGGGCCCAATGTAATCCATCACTCAAGAGTTCATTGGGATCTCACCTAGTTTGGCGCACTTCGTTGGCCGTCGACGAAAGCGTTGGCGCTTTTGTGACGAATCAGGACCTGATTTGGCGATGAGCCGATTAGTGACGTTAATCGGCTCATTATCTAGGCCTTTTTGAGCCGATTAGGTTCTGGCATCGGCAACGCAGGCGTGTGTCAACCGGTGAGAGGTGTCATCTGATGACGAAAGCTTTCGCTCAGTCTCCGCTTTGCCGTCTGGCATCTCGCCCGAGCAGGGCTATCAACTGGCGTTCGCGTCTGCCGGTAGCGGGTGGGTCATTGAGTTAAACCGATCAAAATACCCGCTTGATGGCTTTTCTTGGAGTAAATCAGAGTGGCCTCCTCGCTGAGTCAAACTCACCAGCGATTTGTCATAAACTTTCACGCTAATCAGGCCCAGACTAGCTTCGGCTGAGGGTGTAAAACTGGCGCTAATTTACTATTTGGCTGCGAAGTGACCATTTTGCTAAGCAAACACTGCAATTAAACATAATGGGCATTATGCGCTGACAGATTGGCATGGTGGCTTGCAATTGTGGAGGACAGTTCTTTATTCTGTTTACCATACTTTCAGTATGGCGACAGTCGTTATGGAGTAGCGTTAATACTACTCAAATAATATGGCTTGCATTGTAGGTTCTCGTAGTAGTCCAATGTGTTACATTCACAATTTCTGATGCTGTGCAACGGTCGGTTTCACGTCTAGGAATTGGGGGCATTCAGTTACCATTACCATTTAAAGAAATGGCTGTGAATTGCTCTGATTTTTCGGGTGGACTGCCCTGCCGGGATAGAAAAACCTCAGTATAGTCAGTGCAACTACATACAATCCGCATCCAACTATCCACACCCAACCATTCCAAGATTCGTGGGTTGCACTATACAAAAATGCAAAAATAAGTGGACCGATTACACCCGTGAGGTGTGTCAAACTGGTCAGCAACCCTTGCAATTGTCCCTGTGCTACCTGACCGACACGAACAGATATAATTCCCTGCAAAGCGGGAAGAGTTATGCCACCACAAGCGAGTAACAGCACAACTGGCCAAACCATCCAGCTTTGCGTAATGACTGCCAATAAAAGTAGGCCACAGCCATCAGCCAAGATGCCAACCACGATAGCTCTCTGTTCTCCCAAATGTTTAGCGATAAAACCAGCAGCAAGTCCTTGAAACAGAGCGTGTGTAAGCCCAAACACAGCCAATGAAACACCGACCATTACGCCATCCCATGCGAAGCGCTCTTCTCCGAATAAAACCCATAATGTTGCAGGGATTTGGCCAATCAATTGAATGATGAAAAAGACAACTAGCAATCCCGATAATGGGGAGATCATCTCGCGTATGGAGGATGTGGTTTCATTGATTGTTTCATTCTTTATCTCGTCACTAACCTGATTAGCATTATGGGTCTCATGTAAAATGAATAGGGAGACCAGAAATGCCAGCCCGTTAATGGCAGCAGCGAACATAAACGGTGCCTGTACCGAAAGTTGACCTGCAAAACCACCAATGACTGGTCCAGCAATCATACCGCCACCAAAACAGGCACCCATCATACCAAACCAATGTGTCCTGGATTCCTCAGGTGTGACATCGGCAATTGTTGAGGCTGCAACAGCTCCAGTCGCACCGGTAATACCAGCAATTAAGCGTCCCAGATACAACACCCACACTACGCTGGCTGTTGCCATTAATGCGTAGTCCAGTGTTGCACCTAAAAGTGAAAGTAATAATACAGGGCGACGACCTATGCGATCTGACCAGCGGCCGAGAAGAGGGGCAAAAATCACTTGCATCATTGCATACAGCGCCAATAAAACACCGTAGTTCTCCGCAACATTAGCCTTTCCAACAAACTCCCGTAATAACGCCGGTAAGACAGGCATAATTATGCCAATCCCTATGGCATCTAAAAAAATGATGACCAGTGCCATCATCACAGTGCGGTTCATAGTTAACGCTCTCTATCGGTGATAGGGTTTGAAAAGTAACTCTATCAGTGATAGATTGTCAACAGCGAAAGGAGATAGTGATGGCACGACTAAGCTTGGACGACGTAATTTCAATGGCGCTCACCCTGCTGGACAGAGAAGGGCTAGAGGGCCTGACTACGCGTAAGCTGGCGCAGTCCCTCAAAATTGAGCAACCGACTCTGTATTGGCACGTGCGCAACAAGCAGACCCTTATGAACATGCTTTCAGAGGCAATACTGGCGAAGCATCACACCCGTTCAGTACCGTTACCGACTGAGAGTTGGCAGCAGTTTCTCCAGGAAAATGCTCTGAGTTTCCGTAAAGCATTATTGGTCCATCGTGATGGAGCCCGATTGCACATAGGGACCTCTCCTACGCCCCCCCAGTTTGAACAAGCAGAGGCGCAACTACGCTGTCTATGCGATGCAGGGTTTTCGGTCGAGGAGGCTCTTTTCATTCTGCAATCTATCAGCCATTTTACGCTGGGTGCAGTATTGGAAGAGCAAGCCACAAACCCGACAGAATACAATACAGTGATGGACGCTGTGCCACCATTATTACAGGAGGCATTTAATGTTCAGACGAGAACCACTGCTGAAACGGCCTTCCATTTCGGGCTGAAATCATTAATAGTTGGATTCTCTGCACAATTAGATGAAAAATATATGTCCATCCAGGGTAATAATAAATGATGCTGTCTATGGGGCAGTGCTAACGGTAGTAATTTTAAATCTATCGCCAGTGATTTTTATTTTTCACGCGACAAGTATTCTTGAAAATGTGTATGTGCATAGCCTTTGATAAATTAGGGAGATCCGAACAAAAGGGGGATTTCTTTGCGGGTCTGGCGGTGTTTGCCATTGAACTCGTAGTCAGCGAAGGTCAGTTGATGGCTCACGTTGGTTCTCATCCATGGTACTAAGAAAATCTGATGATCTCGTGTCAAGGATTTGTTCGCACCCTCCCCATCACGTCAAATAGAGCCTGTTTTCCAACTTAAATGTCCTGTTTGCTCACGGAGCAGATGTAGTATTACTTTTGAGTTTCCAACTTAAATGTCACATTTGGTATCGTTAACTCATTGAATACTTTGATCTGCCAGTTTCCAACTTAAATGGTTGTGATCATCAGGGGCGCGCATCACACATGCAGGCGGTGATAGGGCGTTTTACCGGCCATCAACCGACAGCATCACCATGCCCGAGCGCGGCCAGTTTCCCTCGGCCGACAACTACTACGCGACCGCACTGCATGAGCTGGGGCATTGGACTGGCCACCCTTCGCGGCTTGACCGTGACTTGTCCAACCCATTCGGGTCGGAGGGGTACGCCAAGGAAGAGTTGCGGGCAGAGATTTCCAGCATGATCCTGGGCAACGAGCTGGGTATTGGCCACGATCCTGGTCAGCACGTTGCGTATGTCGGGTCATGGATCAAGGTGCTGCAAGAAGATCCACTTGAGATCTTCCGGGCAGCCGCGGATGCCGAGAAAATCCAGGCTTTCGTCCTGGCGTTTGAACAGCAGCAAGTTCAAGACCACCAGGTGGACACCGCGCAGCTAGGCCAAGAGCAGGCCGAGGTATTGGCCCATATCCAGGAAGCCCACAAGAACGCCAATCCTGGATACAGCGCCCTGGAGTCGTGGCAGACCCTGGAGCGCACTGCCGAAGCTAACGGCCTCAAGGCAATGCTTCGCTGGTCGAATGCTGGCGAGTACGAGGCGGATATTCGCGTCGAGTACCAGGATACAGACGGAAAATTGATCCCAGTACATAGCGAGCTGCACAGCGGCGACGGTAAAGCTGTGAGCTGCATCGAGGGGCAGCGAGTTCCAGGCACTGGCATGACTTCGGATGATGAGTGGCAGACGAACGCCCTCAACTCTGCAATCGCCACAGCCCGGCATCGGCAGGAACAGCAGGAGGCCAAAATGGAGCAGGGACAGCAGTTGCCCCAACAGGAAATCACACAGCAGCAACTGACCGCCGAGCAATGGGTGCTGGACAAGCTGAGTAGCGACCTTCGCCCTGCCATTGGCCGGATGAACGAGCGGCAGCTAGACACTGTGCAGAGTGTTCTGGATTCGATGCACCCAATGGGCAACAACAACCCGTTCTGGCAGCGCCATGAGCCAGCCGCCGAAGCCATGTACCAGGATGTTGACCAGGTAGAGAAGCAGATATTCGATGCTACTGATGCGGTCAGCGACCGGCGCGAAGTGCTCCAGGGCCAGGGGCTGGTTCAGGCTGATGATATGCAGCAAGCAGTCGAGCAAGCACGACTGCGAGAAGCGCAGGTGCGACAAAACCCGAACAGCACTGACGAGGACATTTCTGCGGCCAAAGAAGAGCGAAAAAATGCCGAGGTGGCGCTTGCTCTAAATGATCCTGAAATGCAGCGGCGAATAGCCGAACTCGAAAAGAGCGAGGCCCGTAGCGAGCAGAGCAGTACCAGCGTGGCCAAGGAAAAGACCTGGTTGGCTGTTCCATACGAGCAGCGCGACGAGGCCAAACAGGTCGCTGGCAAGCTACAGAGCGGCCGTCCCGCCATCGGTTTCGATAAGCAGACTAAATGCTGGTACGCGCAGCCTGGCGCAGACCTGGAGAAGCTACAAAAGTGGCTGCCAGAGAACCAAGTTCGCCAGGCCCCCGCGATGGAGCCGCGAGAAGAGTTCGCCCAGGTCATGAAGGAAGCCGGCCTAGTGGTTGATGGAGAGCACCCCATCATGGACGGCAAATGGCACCGAGTCCCGGTCGAGGGGGGAAGCAAGGGCAACACCTCGGGAGCTTATCGGGGGTTCGAGCTGGAACCCGGCGAGAAAGGCGTTCCTGCAGGTACGATTCAGAACCACCGCACAGGCTTCCAATCAAACTGGAAAGCCAAGGGCTACGCGCTCAGCGAGGGCGACAAAGCATCTTTCAATGCCGAAGCTGCGCAGCGGCAAGCCCAGCGAGAGCAAGAGCGGCTGGTGAATCAAGCCCGCGCAGTTAAGGCGATCGGCGAACTGCTGGCGATCGCACCACAAGCAACAGCGGATCACACCTATCTCCAGAACAAGGAGGCCAGGCCCGGCGACCTCAAGGTTGTACCTGCGGACACAGCGGGCTTGCCTGCCGATTCGATCATCCTCATTGGGAAAAATGCTAGGGAGTCGAAGGCGCTGCGCGAGGCCAACCCGGATAATCTGGTCTTCACAGCCGGCGACTTGCTGCTGACCGCACAGGACAGCAATGGCAACCTCAAGGCTGCGCAGTCAATTCGCGCCAACGGCACGAAGATGTTTGCCAAGGGCACCGAGAAACACCAGAACTTCCATGTCGTCGGCGGCGCTGGCCTGGAGGCTCTGCAAGCAGCTCCTGCCATCGTGATCGGCGAAGGCTATGCCACGGCCGATACGCTGTCCCAAAGCCTTGGCTACGCAACCGTTGCGGCGTTTGACTCGGGCAACCTTCCCCATGTCGCCGCGCAGATGCGCGAGCAGTTCCCCGACAAGCCAATTCTGATTGCCGGGGACAACGATCTTCACCAGGAGCTGATTGACGGCAAGAACCCAGGCCGAACTAAGGCCCAGGAAGCGGCGAAGTCGGTAGAAGGCAAGGCCATCTTTCCGATCTTCGCACCAGGCGAGCAAGCCTATCCGGCTGGAGTGGAACCCATCGACCCGGAGAAGGCCCGCGCCAATAAGCTGACCCCTGAGCAACAAGAAGCTATCAACCAGATGAAGCGTTTCACGGACTTCAACGACCTGGCCACCAAAAGCAGCCTCGGCCGTGAGGCCCTGGATCGCCAGGTGCGGTCGGAGGTTGGCTTAGCCATCGAGAAGCACCAGGAGCGCATCGAGCAGAAACGCCTCGAGCAAGTTCAGACGCAGGCAGAGAAGCAACAACCGCGACGGGCAATGTCGCGCTAACAAGGAGAAGTTGAAGTGGTAATGAAAATTGCAAACCGCAATAACGGCGATGCCGGCGTTCTCATGAAGCCCGAAGGCAGCGTGAAAATCGTAGTGCTGAATGGCAGCCGTCAGATCGACCAGGTTGTACCTGGTGCGGGGAAAGATGGAGAACCGGGCTGGGTCACCATGAAGGTACAGCCAGAGGCAGGATTGCCTAAAGGCATCCACCAACTGAGCGACGCCACTAATCCAGCCAAGAACGTCCACCCGCAAACCTACGGTGGACAGGTGCTGCACGTTGACCAGAAGCATGTCTATCAGTTCGGCCCCAAGGGAATCGTCCAGCATGATCGCAAGCTGTTCGAGAAGGAGCCGGTAGTGGGCAAGTGCTACGAGGTGTCCTATAGCCGAGGTGTTGGCAAGGTCAAAGCAGAGCTGAGCCAGGAGGAAGGGGCCAAGCTGCAAGCGAAAAAGGCGCATACCCTGTGAAAGAGGCTGTCGGCCGGCGCTTAGCCCTGGAAGCGTCTCGACTCAACCTGACTGGCACCGAGACTGCTGCCAGGATTGGCTGTTCCCGGCGCACCTGGTGCTACTACGAAGCAGGGAAGAGCTGCCCGGATGCGGTGGCCTTGGCCAGTCTCGACCAGCTGGGTTTTGACGTGTTGTACGTCATTACCGGGCGCAGGGGTAAAGCGCTGTAGTAGAATCGCCGCCGCTGTACCTTTGGTCAGCGGCAGGCTGGAGTCGCAAGACTCGCCCAGGTGCTCACCCCCTCACGTCTACTTCTGTGGCACCGCGCTCGCTGATCGTCCTATTACAAAGCCCTCGCCTTGAGGGCTTTTTTTCGTCTTCGCGTCAGCAGGCGAAGGCCAGCGCCTCGATCCGTGGGAGTTGTTCATCACGTCCAGGAGCGCGCCAGTTTGTCGGTAGCCACCTCGATCCGTGCGCCCCCCTGACAAATTGTCACCCCTCTACACACGCGGTTTCAGGGGCGCATCACCTGATCCGTGGGAGTTGTTCATCACGTCCAGGAGCGCGCCAGTTTGTCGGTGGCCACCTCGATCCGTGCGTCCCCCCTGACAAATTGTCACCCCCTCTACACACGCGGTTTCAGGGGCGCATTACCTGACCCGTGGGAGTTGTTCATCACGTCCAGGTTCACGCCAGGTCGGCCGGAGGCCTATTCCCGATCCCGCGCCGGCAGGTGTCGATAGAGAGTTGGCAACGATACCCCGATGGACATGGCCACCTCCTTGGCGTCCATCCCGTTGCTCAGCAACGTTTGTGCTGCCTCGGTTTTTGCTGGGGTCATTACCGGACGCCGGCCACCGACCTTTCCGCTACGCCTAGCGGCTTCCAGGCCGGCCCTGGTTCGCTCCAGGATCAATTCCCGCTCCATTTCCGCCATAGCGGCAAGGACGTGGAAGAAAAAGCGTCCAGCGGTTCCTTTGGTGTCGATACCGTCAGTGAGCGAACGAAGATCGACCTTCCGCGCATCAAGTTCGGCAGCAAGGTCAACCAGCCCTTTCATTGAACGACCAAGGCGATCCAGCTTCCACACGACGAGCGTGTCACCCTCGCGGGCGAAAGCCAGTGCATCTATCAGGCCGGCGCGGTCTAGTTTCTTCCCGCTGGCCTTATCGGTGAAAACCTTGTCGCATCCAGCCGCTTGTAGTGCGTCGAGCTGGAGGCGTAAGTCTTGATCGACAGTTGAGACGCGAGCGTAGCCAATCAACATCAGGTGACCACCTGATTAGCGGTCTGGGTTCTGTGGGTCATGGCCTTCTTCTCAAATTTCGTTCTCCCGAGGGTATTTGAGAAAGTTTTTTTGAGAAAGCGTTTTGAGACAAAAAAAGCCCCGCGTTGCGGGGCCTTGGTGTCACTTTCAGAAGGCGACAGCACGAAATATCAAAAGTCGACCGCACGGTCTTTTCTGACGTTGGAGTCGCCTCAGAAAACGGAAAATAAAGCACGCTAAGGCGTAGTTCCCTCGGGCTACACCGCGTCCGCACTGCGCGGTTCTTTCTTCCCTTGCAGTGACGCAATCAGCGGGCAGGAAACGTTCCCCTTCCGCGCATGGCAGGCGCACACCAAATCAGACAGCACGGCCTCCATGCGCGCCAGGTCAGCCATCCTCTCGCGCACGTCCTTGAGCTTGTGCTCGGCCAGGCTGCTGGCTTCCTCGCAATGGGTGCCATCCTCCAGCCGCAGCAGCTCGGCGATCTCATCCAGGCTGAAGCCCAACCGCTGGGCTGATTTCACGAAGCGCACCCGCGTTACATCCGTCTCGCCATAGCGGCGAATGCTGCCGTAAGGCTTGTCCGGTTCCGGGAGCAAGCCCTTGCGCTGATAGAACCGGATGGTCTCCACATTGACCCCGGCCGTCCTGGCGAAAACGCCAATGGTCAGGTTCTCCAAATTGTTTTCCATATCGCTTGACTCCGTACATAACTACGGAAGTAAGCTTAAGCTATCCAATTCAGATTCGAAAGGACAAACGTATGTCTGAACCTCAAAACGGGCGCGGCGCGCTCTTCACTGGCGGGCTGGCCGCCATCCTCGCCTCGGCTTGCTGCCTCGGGCCGCTGGTTCTGATCGCCTTGGGGTTCAGCGGCGCTTGGATCGGCAACTTGACGGTGTTGGAACCCTATCGCCCCATCTTTATCGGCGTGGCGCTGGTGGCGTTGTTCTTCGCCTGGCGGCGCATCTACCGGCCGTCAGCCGCCTGCAAACCGGGTGAGGTTTGCGCGATTCCCCAAGTGCGAGCTACTTACAAGCTCATTTTCTGGGGCGTGGCCGTGCTGGTTTTGGTCGCGCTCGGATTTCCCTACGTCGTGCCATTTTTCTATTGATCACAGGAGTTCACCATGAAAAAGCTGCTTTCCGCCCTTGCCCTCGCTGCCGTTGTTGCCCCCGAGTGGGCCGCCACCCAGACCGTTACGCTGTCCGTACCGGGCATGACCTGCTCGGCCTGTCCGATCACTGTCAAGAAGGCGATTTCCAAGGTCGATGGCGTCAGTAAAGTTGACGTGACCTTCGAGACGCGCGAAGCGGTGGTCACCTTCGATGATGCCAAGACCAGCGTGCAGAAACTGACCAAGGCTACCGAGGATGCGGGCTACCCATCATCAGTCAAGAACTGATCATGAAAGACCCGAAGACACTGCTGCGGGTCAGCATCATTGGCACAACCCTCGTGGCGCTGTGTTGCTTCACCCCTGTTCTGGTCATTTTGCTCGGTGTGGTCGGCTTGTCCGCGCTGACCGGCTATCTGGACTATGTGCTGCTGCCTGCGCTGGCGATTTTCATCGGCTTGACCATCTACGCCATCCAACGAAAACGCCAAGCCGATGCCTGCTGCACCCCGAAATTCAATGGAGTAAAAAAATGACCGAAATCACCGTGAATGGCATGACCTGCACATCCTGCGCCACCCATGTCAAAGATGCTTTGGAAAAGATTCCCGGCGTGAATGCCGCTGTGGTGTCCTATCCAGAAAGCCGCGCGCAAGTCATGGCAGACACCGCCGTGAGCCACAACCAACTGCTGGCCGCCATCGCCGCATTGGGTTATCAAGGCTCGATCCGGGTTGGTGATTTCAAAGATGAACCAAAAATCCGTGATGCACTTGAGGGCGCCGGTTTGCATATCGCCATCATTGGCAGCGGCGGGGCCGCGATGGCGGCGGCGCTGAAGGCCGTCGAGCAAGGCGCGACGGTCACGCTGATCGAACGCGGCACCATCGGCGGCACCTGCGTCAATATCGGCTGTGTGCCGTCCAAGATCATGATCCGCGCTGCCCATATTGCCCATCTGCGCCGGGAAAGTCCGTTCGACGGCGGTATTGCGGCAACTGTGCCTGCGATTGACCGCAGCAAACTGCTGGCCCAGCAGCAGGCCCGTGTCGATGAACTGCGGCACGCCAAATACGAAGGCATCCTGGACGGCAATCCAGCCATCACCGTTTTGCACGGTGAAGCGCGTTTCAAGGACGACCAGAGCCTGGTCGTCCGTTTGAACGAGGGTGGCGAGCGCGAGGTAACGTTCGACCGCTGCCTGGTCGCCACCGGTGCCAGTCCGGCCGTGCCGCCGATTCCGGGCCTGAAAGAGTCACCCTACTGGACTTCCACCGAAGCGCTTGTCAGCGACACCATTCCCGCACGCCTGGCCGTGATCGGTTCGTCGGTGGTGGCGTTGGAACTGGCGCAAGCCTTTGCCCGGCTCGGCAGCCAGGTCACGATCCTGGCACGCAGCACCTTGTTCTTCCGGGAAGACCCGGCCATCGGCGAGGCCGTGACAGCCGCTTTCCGCGCCGAGGGCATCGAGGTGCTGGAGCACACGCAAGCCAGCCAGGTCGCCCATGTGAACGGCGAATTCGTGCTGACCACCGGACACGGTGAATTACGCGCTGACAAGTTGCTGGTTGCCACCGGTCGGGCACCGAATACGCGCAGCCTCGCGCTGGACGCGGCGGGGGTCACTGTCAATGCGCAAGGGGCCATCGTTATCGACCAAGGCATGCGCACGAGCAACCCGAACATCTACGCGGCCGGCGACTGCACCGACCAGCCGCAGTTCGTCTACGTGGCAGCGGCCGCCGGCACCCGTGCCGCGATCAACATGACCGGCGGCGACGCAGCCCTCAATCTGACCGCGATGCCGGCAGTGGTGTTCACCGACCCGCAAGTCGCCACCGTGGGCTACAGCGAGGCGGAAGCGCACCACGATGGCATCGAGACCGACAGTCGCACGCTGACACTCGACAACGTTCCGCGAGCGCTTGCCAACTTCGACACACGCGGCTTCATCAAGCTGGTCATCGAGGAAGGTAGCGGACGGCTCATCGGCGTGCAGGCGGTGGCCCCGGAAGCGGGCGAACTGATCCAGACGGCGGTGCTCGCCATCCGCAACCGCATGACGGTGCAGGAACTGGCCGACCAGTTGTTCCCCTACCTGACAATGGTCGAGGGGTTGAAGCTTGCGGCGCAGACCTTCAACAAGGACGTGAAGCAGCTTTCCTGCTGCGCTGGATAAAAAAAGGAGGTTTTCAATGAGCGCCTACACCGTGTCCCGGCTGGCCCTTGATGCCGGGGTGAGCGTGCATATCGTGCGCGACTACCTGCTGCGCGGATTTCTGCGTCCGGTGGCGTGCACCCCGGGCGGCTATGGCCTGTTCGATGATGCCGCCTTGCAACGGCTGTGCTTCGTGCGGGCGGCCTTCGAGGCGGGCATCGGCCTGGACGCGCTGGCGCGGCTGTGCCGGGCGCTGGATGCTGCGGACGGCGATGAAGCGGCCGCGCAGCTTGCCGTTCTGCGCCAGTTCGTCGAGCGTCGGCGCGAAGCGTTGGCCGATCTGGAGGTGCAGTTGGCCACCATGCCGACCGAGCCGGCACAGCACGCGGAGAGTCTGCCATGAACAGCCCCGAGCGCTTGCCGTCCGAGACGCACAAACCGATCACCGGCTACCTGTGGGGCGCGCTGGCCGTGCTCACCTGTCCCTGCCATTTGCCGATTCTCGCCATTGTGCTGGCCGGCACGACGGCCGGCGCGTTCATCGGAGAGTACTGGGGTATCGCAGCCCTCACGCTGACCGGTTTGTTCGTCCTGTCTGTGACACGACTGCTGCGGGCCTTCAAAGATCGATCATGAGCGCTTCCCATTGAGACAAACCACGCTGTCGCTACGTTGCCTCATGCCGGCATCAAATTCGGCTGAGTAGCTTCTCGCCATCTGGACGTAGCTCACCCTTGGGTGAAACATGCCGATACAGGGTCTGCCGCGTGACGCCAAGTTCCTGGCACAGGTCGCCGACCTTGGTCTCTGGCTGACCCATTGCCGCCATCGCCAGCCGCAGCTTGGCGGCGGTCATCTTGAACGGCCGGCCGCCTTTCCGCCCGCGCGCGCGGGCCGAGGCTAGGCCGGCAATCGTGCGCTCCGCGATCAACTCGCGCTCGAACTCGGCCAGGGCGGCGAAGATGCCAAAGACCAGCTTGCCGGCGGCGGTCGTGGTGTCGATGGCCGCGCCGTGCCCGGTTAATACCTTCAAGCCGATGCCGCGCCCAGTCAGGTCGTGCACGGTGTTGATGAGATGTCGCAGGTCGCGTCCGAGCCGATCCAGTTTCCACACGACCAGTGTGTCGCCAGTTCGCAACGCCTTCAGGCAGCTCGTCAAGCCGGGCCGATCCTCGCGCATGCCGGATGCCTGGTCCTCGTAAAGATGTACTGGATCGACCCCGGCGGCAATCAGCGCGTCGCGCTGCAAATCGGTAGCCTGGGAGCCGTCCGCCTTCGATACCCGCATGTAGCCTATCAGCATGTCGTACCTGTCACATATACGTTCGTTTTGTCGAACCATTGCATCGCCCTTTGTGATTGGCGTATAAACACACAAACACCTATTAGCGGAGAACGCTATGAATACCATTCGCTGGAATGTCGCCGTCTCGGCCGACACCGACCAGTCGCTTCGGATGTTTCTGGCCAGCCAGGGCGGCGGCCGTAAGGGCGACCTGTCGCGCTTCATCGAAGAAGCGGTACGGGCACACATCCTGGAGCTGAGCGCTGAGCAGGCCAAGGCCGCTAACGCCCATCTGAGTGAGGCAGAATTGACCAACGCGGTTGACGAAGCGCTCGACTGGGCACGTAAGCGCTGATGCGGGTCGTGTTGGATACCAACATCCTGTTCAGCGCCCTGATCTCGCCACATGGCGCGCCCGATGCGATCTACCGTGCCTGGCGGGCGGCGCGTTTCGAGGTGGTGACCTCGCGGATGCAACTCGATGAAATTCGTCGAGCCAGCCGCTATCCCAAGCTTCAGGCCATCCTACAGCCCGCCAAGGTGGGCGCCATGATCAATAACCTGCAACGGGCTGTGGTACTGGAGCGCCTGACCATCGAGGTCGAAGCCGATGATCCGGATGACTCGTTTTTGCTGGCCATGGCCTTGGCGGGCGATGCGGACTACCTGATAACCGGTGATCGCCGCGCCGGCCTGCTGCAACGCGGGCACATCGAACGCACGCGGATCGTCACGCCCGCCGTGTTCTGCGTCGAGGTGCTGTGATCAATGCCGGTCGGTTTTCTGACTCAAGAGCAACGCGACGGTTTTGGCCGCTATGTTGATTCGCCCAGCCGTGAAGAGCTGGAACGTTACTTCCACCTGAGCGATGAAGACCGTGAAGCCATCCAGGTGCTGCGGGGTAACCATAACCGTCTGGGTTATGCCGTTCTGCTGACCACCGTCCGCTTCGTTGGCGTTCTGCCGGACAAGCCCGCCGCCGTGCCGGTGGAAGTCCTGCAGGTGCTTTGCCGACAACTGGCGATTCCAGACCCCGACTGCCTCCAGCGCTATAGCGATCATCGCCGCTGGATACATGCCACCGATATTCAGAACCGCTTTGGCTATCGTCATTTCACCGATCCGGGCATCGGCTTTCGCTTGAGCCGCTGGCTGTATGCCCTCTGCTGGACGGGCACCGACCGGCCGGGAGTGCTGTTTGAGCGAGCCACCTCGTGGCTGTTCACACAGAAAGTCCTCCTGCCTGGTGTGTCTCAACTAGAGCGCTTTATCGCCCAGTTGCGCAGTCGGGTCGAAGAACGCCTCTGGTTTACGCTGGGCCGCAGCGTGACTGAGGAACAGCGATTGCAACTGCAAGACTTGCTGACGGTGGCCGAAGGCAACCGCAGCTCCCGGCTGGATCAATTGCGCTCCGGCCCGGTCATGGTCAGTGGCCCCGCGTTGATTCGGGCACTGCGCCGGCTCGATGACGTGCGCGGCATCGGCATCACCTTGCCGGCGGCGGCGCACATCCCTCCCAGCCGTATCGCCGCCCTGGCCCGCTTCGCCAACACGGCCAAGGTCACCGCGATTAATCGGCTGCCGGCGTCGCGGCGGATGGCGACACTGGTGGCCTTCGCACTCTGCCTGGAGGCGACTGCGCACGACGACGCACTGGAAGTCCTGGAGGCCTTGCTGCGCGACCTGTTCAGCAACGCGGAGAAGGCCGACAAGAAAGCCCGCATGCGCAGCCTGAAAGACCTGGATCGGTCGGCCGCGACGCTCGCCGCCGCGTGCAAGGTCGTGCTGGACAGCTCGATCAGCGATGACAACGTGCGCGCCCGGCTGTTCAACGACCTGCCGAGGACCACCCTGGAAAAGGCCCTGGAAGAGGTCAACGCGCTGATCCGCCCGGTAGATGACGTCTATTTTCTTGCATTGGAAGCGCGCTACCGCAGCGTGCGCCGCTTCCTGCCCGACCTGCTCAAGCACATCCGCTTCGGCTTCAGCCCGGCCGGCAAGGGCGTGGCGGCTAGTCTGGAGTGGCTGCAACTGAACCTGCCGCGCCGGAAGCCAGAGGATGACGCGCCGCAGGAGATCGTGGCCAAGGCTTGGCAGAAGCACATCACCCGCGAAGATGGCTCCCTCGACATGGGTGCCTATGTGTTCTGCACGCTCGATGCGCTGCGCACGGCCCTGCGCCGCCGCGATGTCTTCGTCTCGCCCAGTTGGCGCTATGCCGACCCGCGCCTTGGCCTGCTCGACGGTGCCGAATGGCTGGCGGCGCGACCGATCATCTGCCGGTCACTGGGCCTGACCATCGACGCCAAAACCACCCTGGACGCCTTGTCCGTCGAGCTGGATGCAACCTGGCTGGCAGTAGCCGCGCGCCTGCCCGACAACCCGGCGATTCAACTGAGCGAGAACACCGAGGGCAAGACCGAACTGTCGCTCGGGGCGCTGGACAAGCTGGACGAGCCCTGCTCGTTGCTGCAACTGCGGGCGGCCGTGTCTGACCTGATGCCGCGTGTCGATCTGCCGGAAATCCTCTTGGAAATCGCCGCCCGCACTGGCTTTTCCGAGGCCTTCACCCATGTCTCCGAACGCAATGCACGCGCCGACAACCTGGTCACCAGCCTCTGCGCGGTGCTGTTGGGCGGGGCCTGCAACACCGGCCTGGAGCCCTTGATCCGCACCGACAACCCGGCGCTGCGCCGTGACCGGCTGTCCTGGGTCAGCCAGAATTATATCCGCGACGACACCCTGTCAGCGGCTAACGCCATCCTGGTCGGAGCGCAAAGCCAACTGGAACTGGCCCAAGTCTGGGGTGGCGGCGAGGTCGCCTCCGCCGATGGCATGCGCTTCGTCGTACCGGTGCGCACCGTGCATGCCGGCCCCAATCCGAAGTATTTCGGCACCGGCCGGGGTGTCACCTGGTACAACCTGATTTCCGACCAATTCTCCGGCCTCAACGCCATCACCGTGCCCGGCACGCTGCGCGACAGCCTGGTGTTGCTGGCGGTCGTGCTGGAACAGCAGACCGAGTTGCAGCCGACGCAAATCATGACCGACACCGGGGCCTACAGCGATGTGGTGTTCGGGCTCTTCCGCCTACTTGGCTACCACTTCAGTCCGCGGCTGGCCGATGTCGGCGGTACCCGCTTCTGGCGCACGCGCCCGGACGCGGACTACGGCAAGCTCAACGGGCTGGCCCGCCAGTCGGTCAAACTCGACCTGATCGCCGAGCACTGGGACGACCTGCTGCGCCTGGCCGGCTCGCTCAAACTCGGCCGGGTGCCGGCGACTGGCATCATGCGCACGCTGCAAACGGGAGATAGACCCACCCGGCTGGCCCAGGCGCTGGCCGAATTCGGGCGGATCGAAAAGACTCTGCACACGTTGACCTATATCGACGACGAGTCCAAGCGCCGCGCCACCCTGACCCAGTTGAACCGAGGCGAAGGCCGGCACAGCCTGGCCCGCGCCGTGTTCCACGGCAAACGCGGCGAGCTCCGCCAGCGCTACCGCGAAGGCCAGGAAGACCAGCTCGGTGCTCTGGGCCTGGTGGTGAACATCATCGTGCTGTGGAACACCCTCTACATGACGGCGGCCGTGGAACGGCTCAAGCAGCACGGCTATCCAGTGCTGGAAGAGGATTTGGCCCGGCTATCGCCGCTGATCTACGAGCACATCAACATGCTCGGGCGGTATTCCTTTGCGGTACCGGAAGAAGTTGCGCGCGGCGAGCTGCGGCCACTGCGTAATCCAGACGACGACCTGTGATCCCCCTAAACGCTATGAGCAACACCCAAGCTGCTGCTGGATCGGCGGGCACTTCACCGAGCCGAACGAACAGAAAACGCAGCAATCCCCTGGGTTGGGGCGCAGCAGCGCCTTGCAGTTGCTGCACTCGTAATAGAACTGGCAGGCGTCCGTGGGCATGGTTTCCGGCTTGGCGAAGCCGCAGCGCGGGCAAGTCAGCACGGACTCAAGGACAATGGCGCTCATCGTGACCTCACTTCTGCACTGTGGAGGGGTATCCCGCGTTCGCGGTCGCCTCAGTCAGTGCCTCGGGCTGGGCCTTATCGGGATCGTAGGTGACGGTCGCCGTCTTCTGGTCGAAATTGACCTGGACGTCACTCACGCCGGACACCTTCTCCAGCGACTTCTTGACCGTGATCGGACAGAGTCCGCACGTCATGTTCTGCACGTCGAGCGTGACGGTTTTCGGGGGAGCCGCCAGCGCCACGAAGGGCAAGGCGAAAAGCACGGCGATCAGCAGTTTGCGCATGGTTAATCTCCTTCAGTAGAACAGCGGGGCGAGCCACGGCACGGCCAATAGGCCGAGCAGCAGCACGCTGACGATCCAGAACACGAGTCGCTGTCGCACGAGCGTGCGCGGATCGGCGCAGGGTGTACCTGGCGTACAAACCTGTGGCACCAGGTAGAGCTTGCGGAATGCCAATCCCAGGAACAGTAGAGTCAACCCGATGAAGAGGGGGCGTAGTGGCTCCATCATGGTCAGAGCGCCCACCCACGTACCGCCGACACCGAGTGCCAACAGCACCAGTGGCCCGACACAGCACACCGACGCACCGATGGCGGTCAGCGAACTCGCGACCAGCGAGCCTTTCCCGGTGAGTTGCATCCCCATTCCCATCTCCTGAGCCTGATTGCCTAGGTGCTATTCTAAACTCCGTACCAAAGTACGGAATCAAGGAGAAAGTGATGGCCACAGAGCTGACCATTGGCAAGCTGGCAGACGCCGCCGGGGTGAACGTCGAGACGATCCGCTACTACCAGCGACGCGGGCTGCTGGATGAACCAGCCAAACCCTTGGGTGGCCATCGGCGCTATCCGGTGGACATGGTGAAGCGACTGCGTTTCATCAAGCGGGCTCAGGCGCTGGGTTTCACGCTCTCGGAAGTCGGTGGACTGCTGACGCTGGATGAGTCGTGCGCCTGTGCCGAAACGCGAGCACGGGCTGCACGCAAGCTCGCGTTGATCGAGCAGAAGATGGCCGACTTGGTCGTCATGCAGCAACTGTTAGGCGAACTGGTGCAGCAATGTTATGCGGGAGACGGCGGAACGATCTGCCCGATCATCGAGGCACTGATCAGAGAGTAATGCCTGGCGGGTGAGCTGGAGATCGGAAAGCCCCTTTACGGTGGGGTTCAGAGCTTACGTTGGTTTTTGGTTCCATTGCTCCCCAAACCCCGACACCGCCGATGAGCTGATGACACTGCTGGCGGGTGCGCCGGTCGCGCTTGCACCGGAGCAGCAGGAGAGTCTGGCTTTTTATCTGGCCGAGCAGCGGGATCAGTTGCAGCAGGTATTGCGCGGTGGAAAAGGGCAGGGGAATCCCCCCAAAGAAGACAAGCTGGATACTGAACTGCCAAAGGGGAAGCCCCTGAAGAGCGTGGCTTGAGACAAAAGGGCGGGGAAGGGGATGTGAGGCAGAACCCGCTATCTCATTCATGAAAAGTGCAACTTAAGTCATTATCACGACTATTTTCCCCGAGAACTTTCTAACCACACTGCATATTCATTGAATATGCCGATTGCTCGTGATCATGGGGTATCACAGCAAGGTGCCTCAGATCGTTGCCCCCAAGACGCACTGCAAGCCCTGATGCCGATAACCCCATTTATCGGCATCAGGGGGTTGCGGCCCCGTTCAAAACATTCAACTGACATCACACACCATCATGACTCATCCAGCACTTCCACCCGCCATGCCACTGTTCGATAGCGTGGACCACCTTGAGGCGGGCAATCCCCAGGTCAACCAGTACCTCGCCACCCTGAGTCTTGGCAAGGTCCCCGACGCGGGGATCGTCTATGAGCTGGCCGTCGACTGGCTGCTGGAGCAGCGCCACAGCGAAAACAACTACAAGACCTATCGCAGTGAGCTGACCACTTTTTTGCACTGGTGCTTTTGCGAGGTGGCCATCAGCCCCAGGGATCTCACTAGGCGCATCATGATGCGCTATCTCGACTATTGCCAGGCGCCACCGTCCGGACTGATTGCCTATCGCAACGTCGCCCAGTTCGTGCTCGACAAGGAGTGGGGGGAACGGTTGCCAAACCCCCTGTGGCGTCCGTTTCTTGGCAAGCGGGAACTCGGACGGGAGCTGCCGTATCGACTGAGTGAGCAGGCGATGAAGACAAAACTCGCCATTTTGTCCGCCTTCTTCCAGTTTCTCATCCAGGAGGAGTACATGGATCGCAATCCGGCTCTCCTGCTGCAGCGGGTTAAACGTGCGGGACCCCAGGAGGCTGGTGAAGACGCGCAATCCTTCACCGAACTGCAATGGTCCTATGTGATGCAAGCCGCCGAACAGCTCGCTGCCGAATGCCCGGCACAACATGAGCGCAGCCGCTTTCTAATCTGTCTGATGTATGCCTGTTATCTGCGGATTTCCGAGGTGGCGGCCAGGCCGGGTTTCAGCCCCGTCATGGGCCAGTTTCGACGTGACGCCAAAACGGGCGTCTGGGGTTATGACATTCCCCGCAGCAAAGGCGGTAAACGTCGCACCGTGGCCGTTTCTCAGGCTCTGCTCGAAGCCCTGGCTCGCTATCGTACCTTTCTTGGACTTTCGCCACTGCCGGCCCCCGGAGAGCAGACACCGCTGTTCGTACGCCACAAGGCGGCGGCCCATGGCCGCGAACAAGGCGAACTCAATGCCAATCTGGGTATCCGCCAGCTACGAGACCTGGTAATGGCGGTATTTGAACAGGCCGCAAGCCTTGCCGAACAAGACGGTTTTGATCAGGATGCCGCTGAAATGCGAACCCTGACGCCGCACTCCATTCGCCACACCGGTATCACCCATGACATCAATCTGCACGGCCGGCCTTTATCCCACGTACAAGCCGATGCGGGACATGACAGCATCGACACCACCTCCAAGTACCTGCACACCGGCAACCGGGAACGTCACGAGAGTGCCAGCCGCAAGCCGCTGGACCACTTGCTCGACCAGAACCGAACATATGATTGATAACCAATGGTGAACAATAAAACTGCACTCATAACCAAGACGCGGGACCTAAAGACAATCCTTGATTGACCATGCCCTGGGACTCACAAATCCTACACCGCGCATAATGTATATTATGTTAAATTAAGTATCTTGGTATTCTGTCACCCTCAACCGAACTGTGTATAATGGTGGCAATTGATCCTATCCCCGACCGGATGTCTTAAGTGGCTGAATTAACATCAGAACAATTAAAACCCGCTTTCTCGATTGAGCAGTTCCCCACACTTGGCGAACTCGACCCCATTCCGTTTGCCGCCCTGCAACCCAGAGCGATTTCGGGTATCAAACGGCTGGCCAGTTTTGATGGTGACTGCCCGGTCATGATCCTCAACGGTTTCCCCGGTGCAGATTACGAGAATGTCTGCCAGACCCTGATCGCCTCTTCGAATGGCAAGGATGGCGACCTGTTCGATCTCTGTTATACCGAGAATCTCAACAACCCTTTCAAGCCCATCTGGCTGCGCCTGCAACCGGGCTCGGGTTTCGAGTTCTGCGAAATGGTCGGTGAGCTGCTCAAGCTGATGAGCCACCATCTCGACGCCGAGCGGCTGGTCACCCGGATCATCCGCAAACAGAACAACGACCCCAAGATCGTGGATTTCCTCTCCGATCTGGCCGCCCATGTCGCCCAGGGCCTCGAGTTCCAGCACCCGGTGCTCATCAACCTGCTGATCCATCATGAGGATCAGCAAGCCCCTGTCGTCTACGGCCGTGACCTGAACTGGGATACCTTGTTCGGCTCCATCAACTATCAGACGGAACAAGGCTCCGTTTACGCCAACCAGCACCTTTTGGAACCTGGTCTGCTGCGGGAAGCCAACGGTGGTTACCTGATACTTCAGCTCGATGAGCTGCTGGATCAGCCTCATCTCTGGTTCAAGCTCAAAAACGCCATGCAAAAAGGCGAGCTGGACTGGAATGCCTATCAGGAAGGCAAGACGCTGACGCCGTTCTTCACCCCGGAAGCGACCCCCATCCGGTTCAAGTTGATCCTGGTCGGTGACAGGCTGGACGTGGCGGAATTCCAGATGCTGGACAGGGACATGGCGGAGCGCATCTTCCTGCGTGCCGATCTGGTCTCCGAAGTGAACATCGAGGAAGATCTCCCCGCCTTCCTGCAATATCTCGCCTGGCTGCGAGCGCGCTGGGCGCTGCTGGATTTCACGCCAAGTGCCCTCCTCGCCCTCTGTCGCCATGCCAGCCGCCTGTGTGACCACCAGGAGTGGCTATCCCTCTCCGAGGTACAGCTCGGCGCCATCATGCGCATGGCCGACAGCCTGGCCCGCGAGCTGGAAGCGACCTGCGTCACTGACGAACATATCCTGCTCGCCCTGGAAGAGCAGGATTACCGCCTCAACTATCTGGTGGAGCAATCGGATCAGGGTGTCATCGACGGCCAGATCCTGCTGCAGACCGACGGTGAAGAGGTTGGCCAGATCAACGGCCTTTCCGTCATCCAGGTGGCCGGCCATCCCTATGACTTCGGGGAGCCGGTACGCCTCACCGCGACCGTCCACCTCGGGGATGGCGATGTGGCTGACATCGAGCGCAAGGCGGAGCTCGCCGGTCACATTCACGCCAAGGCCATGATGATCATCCACGGCTACCTCTCCAACAAGTTCGGTGCAGAGAACCCCTCGCCGCTCTCGGCCAACCTGGTGTTCGAGCAGTCATACCACGAGATCGATGGTGACAGCGCCTCCCTGACCGGCCTGTGTGCCCTCCTCTCCGCCCTCGCCCGCCAGCCCATCTATCAGCACTTCGCCGTGACCGGTGCGGTCGACCAGTTCGGCAATGTGCAGGCCGTTGGCGGCGTGAACGAGAAGATTGAGGGCTTCTTCCGGGTGTGCAAGATCCACGGTCTCACCGGCAAGCAAGGCATTCTGCTGCCCGGCACCAACGCCCAGCAGCTCAACCTCTCTGATGAAGTGATCGCGGCAGTAGAGGCCGGCCAGTTCCACATCCACCCGGTGGATCACGTGGAAGAGGCTATCGAGCTGCTCACCGGCTGCGTTGCTGGCGAACCGGACATGCCGGATACCCTGTTTGGTCGCATCCAGGAGAGACTTGACGAACTCAATGGCACGGCAACCAAGAGTGGCGGCCTGCTGCGCAGCCTGCTGGATCGGCTGCTTGGCCGTTAAATGAAGTGATCGGAGTTGTTTAGCGAACAGCTGTAAGCTAAATTGGCCCGGCTTTGACCCATATGAAGGATAAACAGCGTGACCCTAGATAACGACACCACTGATCCCCGCCTCTCCCTGTGCGAACAAGGCAAAGAGTCCTTTACCCGTGAAGAGCTGCTTGCCTGCAGCCGTGGCGAATTATTTGGTGAAGGTAACAGCCAGCTGCCCGCCCCCAACATGCTGATGATGGATCGCATCGTCAAGATCAACGACCATGGCGGCGAGCACGGCAAGGGTGAAATCCTGGCTGAACTCGATATCACGCCGGATCTCTGGTTCTTCGACTGCCACTTCCCCGGCGATCCCGTCATGCCCGGCTGCCTGGGCCTGGATGCCATGTGGCAACTGGTCGGCTTCTTCCTGGGCTGGAAAGGGGGTCCTGGCAAAGGACGTGCGCTGGGTGTCGGTGAAGTCAAGTTCACCGGCCAGATCCTGCCGACGGCCAAGAAGGTCACCTACAAGATCACCTTCAAGCGCGTCATCAACCGCAAACTGGTCATGGGCATTGCCGATGGCGTCGTGGAAGTGGATGGTCGCCCCATCTACAGCGCCACCGATCTGAAAGTGGGCCTGTTCAAAGACACCACCGCATTCTGATCCTGCTCCTGGGTGAGCAGAGACAACGTAAAGGGGCCACGATGGCCCCTTTCCTTTTGTAATGAGTGATGAAGTATCGGTTACTTCATGAAGAGGCCTGAGCCTCGCCCTTCCATGGCATCGCGCCAACCACCAAGCCAATGGCCCCTGGCATCCAGGCACTGGTACGGACACGCTTCTTTCTGTTTGCCGACTACGCCAGCCTGATAACCACGAGCGCGAGCTCTCTCCAGACGGTCCCGTTTCTGTCTCTTCATCATCTACGACCCTCTTCGTGGAACAAAAAAAGCGACCAGTTTTTCACCGGTCGCCTTCATCTTTACCCCAGGGGGGAGGCAGGGTCAAACAAAAAATTCCATGCTATTCAGGGGTTGTGACACAAGATACTGAACTGCATTAATTTTTGATGACACTTATTTATCGCTGATAGCGACGCAGCCAGGCAAAGGGCAGCGCCAGCAGAGTCAACCAGAACAGGCTGCCGCCACCGCCCTCGCCACCATCCTGACCGGTCTGGTTGTTGACCGGCGCATTGCTGACCACATAGCTGGCCGGGGCATTGCCCTGATAATCCGCCACGGCCGGCGTCAGTTTGACGGCGACCACGGTGGCGTTGGCGCGTTTGTTGAGGTCGCTCTCGCTGTCATAGCGATACGCCGTCGCGGCAATGGTGCCGTCGCTGCTGATGCCGCTCGCGTAAGCGATGTGATAGTACTTGCCGTTCTGGGCACACTGCTTGTTGCCGGCGTCATCCTTGCCACAGATGAGATCGTTCAGATACCAGCTGTTGGCCGGGGCGGCCGCGTTCAGCAGGAAGGCTTCCTGCATGCGGTTGGTGCCATTGACCACCGGTTGGGTCTGGTGACGGGAGTCGCGCCAGCCAACCACCATGTTGTGATCGTTGATGGCGGCCGCTTCCGAGCCTGCCCCCGAGACCGGCTTGTCCTGGAGAGGAAGGCTGGCCGCCGTACCCGGCTTGCTCAGGTTGAACAGGAACATCTCCACCGGGCGGTTCTGTCCCTTGTTGATGCGATAGCGCTGGTTGCCGATCACGTAGCCGTTGTCGTTGACGGCCACGGCCCAGCTGTGTTGCAGCTTGGCATCGTCCTTGCCAGGCTCGCCATCCGGCAGCGGGATGATCTTGGTGGTGCCCACGGTGCCGGCAGCCGTATCCAGGGTCCAGTAGCTGGCGAGGTTACGACCATCCAGATCACCGGTGCCCACCTCGCCGGTAGAGCTGTAGCCCACGCCGTAGAGGGTGCCGTTGTACTTGGCCACGCCCAGTGCAGAGGCGGTTTGCAGCACCTCGTCACGCTGATGGCCATAGGTGCCGGCCTGCATCAGCTTGTTGAACCCGCCCGAGCTGTTGAGCAGCCAGAAGCTCGCCTGGGTATCGACCCCGGGGCAGTAGCGGAAGTCACCGTACTGGCTGTCATTGCCCGTCTCGAAACACCACTTGTAGAAGTCACCGCCCACCTTGTGGCGATACTTGTCGCTGGCCGCGGTACCGGTCACCAGATACTGACCGTTGTCCAGCTTCTTGATGGAGGTGGGTACGCTCAGGCCGTGGGTGCTGGCCGCATCCTTGAGCTCGACCGGGTTGCCGTCATTGACCACGGCAAAGGCGGTGCGCAGCTTGCCATTCATCTTGTAACCGACCCGATCCTCCGGGACATCCCCGAGGGCCGTCACCAGGCCATCGACCTCGGAGCTGGTCACGTAGCCCAGGTTGCTGCGTTGATCCACCTTGTCCAGGAAGTCGCGACGCCACTGGTAGGCAAAGCCCGAGTTGTCGCTCCAGAAGGAGTTGCAGACCGAGTTGGAGAGCATGCAACCCTGCTCGAAACGGAAACGATCGACCAGGAAGTCGGCAAACCGCACGGTGGAGAAGTATTCCGCCATGTTGTTCTTGGTGTTGAGCCCGATGAGGCCGTTGGCATCGCCGCTGATCCCGCTGGCATAGCCTTTGACTTCGTCATCGACGATGGTGAAAAAGGAGCTTTGTGCCGCCTGCGCGTTGAGGCTGGCGCCGACCAGGATGGCCAGCATGGATAATTGCTTTTTCATCTACTTCCTTAGTCTTGATGTTTCAACGCTTCCAACTCCTCCCAACGGGAGAAGGCGTGTTCCAATGCGGCCTCTGCCGCATTCAATGCATCCAGTTTGGGCTGGGTCTGCTCTGCTGGCAGGGAGAAGAAACCGGGGTGGTTAATCTCGACCTGCAGGGCATCGAGTTCCATTTCCAACTGTTCCAGCCGGGCTGGCAGATTATCCAGCTCCAGTTGCAACTTGTAAGAGAGTTTTCGTGTTTTTTTCGCAGGCTCCGCTGCCGACGCGACAGGCTCTGCCACCTTGACCGGGGACGGCTTGGCCGACTGTTGGGCGGCCTGCAGGGCTCGTGTGGCCATCATGTCGGCGTAGCCCCCTACATAATCGCTGATCCGTCCATCCCCTTCAAACAGCCAGCAGCCGGTCACGGTATTGTCGATGAAACGGCGATCGTGGCTGACCAGCAGCAGGGTGCCCGGGTAATCGGTGAGCAGCTCTTCCAGCAATTCCAGCGTTTCGACATCCAGGTCGTTGGTTGGTTCATCCAGAATCAACAAGTTACTGGGCTTGAGGAAGAGTTTGGCCAACAGTAGACGGTTTTTCTCGCCCCCTGACAAGGCCTTGACCGGGGTGCGCGCCCGCTTGGGCTCGAACAGGAAGTCCTGCAGGTAGCCGAGGATGTGGCGGGAGCGGCTGCGAACCATCACCTCCTGCTTGCCCTCCCCCACGTTGTCCACCACCGTCTTCTCGGGATCGAGCTGCTCACGGTATTGATCGAAGTAGGCCACTTCCAGGTTGGTCCCTTGGCGCACCGAGCCACGGCTCGCCTCGAGCTGGCCCATCAGCAGCTTGATCAGGGTCGACTTGCCGCAGCCGTTGGGGCCCACCAGAGCAATCTTGTCCCCGCGCAGCACCTGCAGATCCAGTCCCTGGAACAGGGTGCGATCACCAAAGTCCAGCCCCAGCCCCTCGGTCTCGAACACCAGCTTGCCGGAGCGGCCCGCCTCGTCCAGTTGCAGCTTGGCCTTGCCCTGCAACTCCCGGCGCTGGGTGCGCTCCATGCGCATCGCCTTGAGGGCCCGCACCCGTCCCTCGTTGCGGGTACGACGCGCCTTGATCCCCTGGCGCACCCATACCTCTTCCTGGGCCAGCTTGCGGTCGAACTCGGCGTTTTTCAGCTCCTCGACCCGCAGCCACTCCTCCTTGCCTTGCAGATATTCGTCATAGTTGCCGGGCCAGGAGGTGATCACGCCGCGATCGAGATCGATGATCCGGGTCGCCAGCTTGTGGATGAACTCCCGGTCGTGGGAGATGAAGACGATGGCGCCGCGAAAGTCCTTGAGGAACTCTTCCAGCCAGTTGATGGCATCGATGTCCAGGTGGTTGGTCGGCTCGTCCAGCAGCAACAGATCCGGATCACACGCCAGGGCGCGGGCCAGAGCCACCTTGCGCAGCCAGCCGCCAGACAGACTGTCGAGCGTCACATCAGGGTCGAGATCGAGCAGGGTCAGCACCTGATTGATGCGGGTCTCGTACTGCCAGCCGTTCTGATAGTCGAGCTGCTCCTGCAACTGGCTCATGGTGCGAATGTTGGCATCGGAAGGGTCGTGCGCCAGGGCGTGGGAGACATGGTGGTACTGCTTGAGCAGCTCCCCTACCCCGGCCAGCCCTTCTGCGGCGTAATCGAACACGGTGATCTCGCTCGAAGCAGGCGGATCCTGCTCGAGGCGGGTCACTTTCAAATCTTGTTGCAACACCAGACGGCCGTCGTCCAGCGGCAGTTCGCTGGCAATCACCTTCATCAGGGTAGACTTGCCCGCCCCGTTGCGACCCACCAGACAGAGGCGCTCGCCCCGCTCTATGGTGAGCTCGGCATGGTCGAGCAGCGGAAAATCACTGAACGACAGGGACGCGCCGTGCAATGTCAAAAGAGCCATGTTTGTTCCTTGTTGCTTATGAAAAAACGGGCGGCAGCGTGAGTCTGCCCCCGTTTTGTCGTCAAATCCTGCTCACCCCTGTGCCAGCCAGCCTTGCAGCTCTCCCAGGGTGAAAGGCCAGCCCAGCTCCCGGCCGGCACTGTCTTGCAGCACCGGGATGCGCACCCGGTAAGCCTCGAGCCAGGCCTCTTCTTCCAGGATGTCGCAGCGGCGGGTCTGCGCGGCCATCCCGGCCTGTTCCACCAGCGCCCACGCCTGTTCGCACAGGTGGCAGCCGTCGGTGTGAAACAGGGTCAGCATCAGCCTTGTGCCTCGGCGTGGGTGATGATCCAGCAGTTGTGGATATGCTGGTTGCGCTCGAAGTCCTTGGGCCGGGTCTTGTTCGTGATGTTCTGCGCCTTGAGACCGATGGCGTCAAGGCCGGCCAAGTCCATCTTGAAGTGGCGCTTGTTGTTGGAGAAGACCAGGGTGCCGTCCGCCGCGAGCAGGCGCTTGAGGTGCTGCATCAACAGCAGGTGATCCCGCTGCACGTCGAAGCTCTCGTCCATCCGCTTGGAGTTGGAGAAGGTGGGCGGATCGATGAAGATGAGGTCGTACTGTTCGTCCGCCTCGGAGAGCCACTTCAGGCAGTCCGCCTGCACGAACTTGTGCTCGCGGCCCACCAGCGAGTTGAGGCGCATGTTGTCCTGGGCCCAGTTGAGGTAGGTGCGCGACATGTCCACCGTGGTGGTTTCGCGGGCGCCGCCGAGCCCCGCGTGCACGGTGGCACTGCCGGTGTAGGCGAAGAGGTTCAGGAAGCGCTTGCCCCGAGCCATCTGGCCCAGCATGCGGCGGGTCTGGCGATGGTCGAGGAAGAGGCCGGTGTCCAGATAGTCGTAGAGGTTGACCCAGAGGCGTGCACCGTACTCCTGGACCTCCATCCGGTGCTGCTCTTCGGAGAGCTTCTGGTACTGCTGTTTGCCTTCCTGGCGCTCGCGCACCTTCAGGATCACCTTCTCGCCGTCCATGCCGGTCACCTTGATGGCGGCCTGCACCATGTCCAGCAGACGCTGGCGGGTCTTCTGGGCGGGAATGTCCTTGGGCGCCGCGTACTCCTGTACCACCAGATAATCCTGATAGCGGTCGATGGCAGCGTTGTACTCCGGCAAGTCCGCGTCATAGAGGCGGTAGCAATCGAGGTTCTCCTTGCTCGCCCATTTCTCGAGGGTCTTCAGATTCTTGCGCAGACGGTTGGCAAAGTCCTGGGCCACCTCTTTCTGGGAAGCGACGGCATCGAGGGCGATCTGATAGTTGCGCAGCTGGCACTCGAGGGCGCCGTTGAACAGGCGATACTGCTTGTCGGCACGCAAGCGCAGGCAGCTCAGGAGTTCGGGAGAGGCGGAGAGAATGGTGACCTTCCACCCCTGGAAGCCGCGGCGCAGGGCATCGCCAAGGGCCTGATGCACTTCCAGCAACGCCGGGAATTCACCGAGACGCTCGCCATAGGGCGGGTTGGAGATGAGCATGCCGACCTGACGGCTCTCTCCTTCCACAGCCGGCATCGGCAGCGGATTTTCCAGCTTGGTGACATCGGCCTGCTTGAAGGTAATGAGATGGGCCACGCCGGCGGCCTTGGCGTTGTCACGGGCCTTCATCAGGACCCGGGTATCCGCATCGCAACCGAACAGTTTCACCTCGCAGCGCTGCATGCCGCGCTTGGCACGCACCTGGGCTTCCATCATCAGACTCTGCCACAGTTCACCATCGTGTTGCAGCCAGCGATCGAAACCGAAGCGCTCACGGCGCAGCGCAGGCGCCATGTCGGCAGCGATGAAGGCCGCTTCAATCAGCAGGGTACCGGAGCCGCACATGGGGTCCATCATGGGCTCGCCAGCCCAACCGCTGCGGGCAATCATGGCCGCAGCCAGGTTCTCTTTGAGGGGCGCCTCGCCGGTGCCCTGGCGATAGAAGCGCTGGTGCAGCGCCGGGCCTGACAAGTCCAGCGTGATATTGGCCTTGCCTTTGCCAAGGTGCGCCATGATGCGAATGTCCGGAGACTTCTTGTCCACATCCGGGCGCACGTGGCCGCGCTTGGTGAAGCGATCGACGATGGCGTCCTTGATCTTCAGGGCGCCGTACTGGGTATTGCGAATGGAGGCGTTGGTACCGGTAAAGTCCACCGCGATGGTGGCGGTACCGGAGAAGTGCTCTTCCCAGGGAATGGTATGGGCCCCGAGGTAGAGGTCCAGATCATCGTTCATCTGGAACTCGGAGAGCACCAGCACGATTCGGGAGGCAAAGCGGCTCCACAGACAGGCCTTGTAACCGATGGCCAGTTCGCCCTTGAAGTGGACGCCGGCCACGGTCTCACGGACCTGCTCCGCACCCAGATTGGTCAGCTCGACGGCCAGCAGGTTTTCCAGCCCTTTGGGGCAGGTTGCAAAAAATTCTTTCATCACGCTCACGGGGATGCCATAAAAATAGTGCCGCATTATACCTTATCGGCCCGCGCTCGGCACTCGAACCTTGGACAAAGGCGCCATATAAACGGCAAGAGGCGCGGCAAACGCTCCCCTCCCCCTTGCGGGCGACAGGATCCCGCTCCTGGCTGGCAGTTGTCCGGGAATTCAGATAATAAGTGCGACACTCATGGATGAATGGCGAGAGGTGGCCAACTGCTGATTGGTGGTACCCTTCTGCTCGCCAAAGTAAAAGCAGTACGGGAATTCAGATAATAAGTGCGACACTCATGGATGAATGGCGAGAGGTGGCCAACTGCTGATTGGTGGTACCCTTCTGCTCGCCAAAGTAAAAGCAGTATCACCATGAGCTATCAGCAGTTGACCGAGGGGCAACGATACCAGTTATCGGTGCTTCGCGCACAGGGGATGTCCATCCTTGCCACCGCACGCGCCATTGGCGTTCATCGCTCCACCCTCTACCGGGAGCTGCGTCGTAACGCCGGGCCGCAGGGCTACCAGCCAGACAATGCGCATCAGCACGCCACCCACCGACGGGCCAGTGCGGCCAAATCTCGGCTATCTGCCGATGTCATCCAGTTTGTCGAGCTGACACTCGCCTGGTGGTGGAGCCCGGAGCAGATAAGCGCGGTGGGCAAGCAGATAGGCCTCATGGTGAGTCACGAGTGGATATACCGCCATGTGGCCGCCGACAAAGCCCGGGGTGGCCAGTTGTACCGCCATCTGCGCCAGGGCCACAAGCGCTACCGCAAGGGGGCGAGCAGCCTGCGTTCTCCCATCAAGGAAGCCCGCTCTATTGATGAACGGCCGGCTATCGTCGATAGCCGGGAGCGGCTCGGTGATTGGGAGGCGGACACGGTGCTGGGCAAGCAAGGCACAGGTGCACTGGTCACCCTGGTGGAGCGCAAGAGCCGGCTCTATCTGGTCAAGCGGGTCGCGAGCAAACAGGCTGGGGTGGTGCGGGATGCGATAATCGAGATGTTAACGCCCTACATCGAGCAGGTGCATACCATCACCTTTGACAACGGCGGCGAGTTTGCCGAACACAAGGCGATAGAGGAAGCGCTGGGTGCCGAGACTTACTTTGCGCACCCTTACTCTTCGTGGGAGCGCGGTCTGAACGAGAACAGCAATGGGCTGTTGAGGCAGTTTATCCCAAAGGGAACAGACCTGAGAGAGGTCACGGACGAGGATGTCAGGAGAGCGGAGCAGTGGCTCAACCTACGACCTCGGAAATGTCTCGGATTCAGGCAGCCTGTCAAGGTATTCGAAGAGTACCGTCAGGCGGCATAGGCGAGTGTCGCACTTCGAAGTTGAATTCGCGGTCTACCATCACATTCGTAAAGAATTCGAAAATCTTGCCCGGACCGGGCAGAAAATGGTCGTGACGACCAGACGAAGGAAAAAGACAAATAATGGAACAAGAGAGAGACTGAGCGCTTAAATATCAGACTAATATAGCAGGCCTATAACGGACTTATTCGTCGCCATATAACGGCCCCATCGTCAGCCCACTTCCCGATATTGTGTCTGTGCCCGGACTCTGGCTTGCATCCGGTTATTCATCACCTTGATCACTGCAAAGCGCGGCAGCGTCTTGCTGTTGGTCAGCACCAGTTCGTCGGTCAGGTTCAGGCAAACGCTCGCCTGATCGCCGGCTTCGATGACCATGAATTCCCCCCGACCGTGGGGAGTATCCATCCACACCAGGGATCCCATCTCTGGAATAACATGAGCCTGCTGTTCATGAAAGAACCAGCTTTGCGGCATCAGGGGTTTATAAAAACGGCTGACGGCGATGGCATTGAGGACCAGCTGGACCTGGTGGGGCGTACTCCAGTCGAGTTCAGCGGCCTTGTCCATCAACTGGTAATAGAGGGCGGCATCATCCACACAAAAAGGCTGGGTGGTGAAAGAACAGGGAACAAGTTGTCGACCTTTATATTCGGTGGCAAATATCATGCGATCGGACAAATCCAGCATCAGGCGATCATCCTGAGCGTCATAATGCCACTGCCAATTGTCATTGGGTTGAATACACATGGTGGTGCCCTTATCTAAGCCGTCCCTCGACTTTATTCCATGTCGAGAATTTGAGCAACGTTAAATAAGGGCAACCGGTTATTTTTTAAATATGGGTAACGATCTCTTTGACCAGACTCGGCCCTTTATAAATAAAGCCGCTGTAAATCTGGACAAGACTGGCACCCGCTGCCAGTTTTTCCCGAGCCGCCATGGCGCTGTCGATACCACCCACACCGATAATGGGCAGGGCGCCGTCGAGGGCCTTGGCCAGGTGGCGGATCACCTCGGTGCTCTTGTGCTGGAGCGGACGACCGCTGAGCCCGCCAGCCTCTGCGGCATGGGGCATGTCATATATCATCTCCCGCTCCAGAGTGGTATTGGTGGCGATGACACCGTCAATACGGTTCTTGATCAAAGAGGCGGCTACCTGATCTATTTCATCGAGTGACAGATCCGGGGCAATTTTCACGGCCAGCGGCACATACTTTTTATATTTCTCGGCCAGCTCCTGTTGACGCTGTTTCAATGCGGCCAGCAGTTCATCCAGTGCATCGCCATATTGCAATTGACGCAGACCCGGGGTGTTTGGCGAGGAAATATTGACCGCAATATAACCGGCGTGGTCATACACCTTGTCCATGCAGAGAAGGTAATCATCCTTGCCCTGCTCGATGGGGGTGTCCTTGTTCTTGCCGATATTGATGCCGATCACCCCCTGATATTTGGCCTCTTTCACCTTGGCCACTAGGTGATCGACTCCCTTGTTGTTGAATCCCATGCGATTGATGATCCCCTCGGCCGGGATCACCCGGAAGAGACGAGGCTTGTCATTGCCGCTCTGGGGTCTGGGGGTCACGGTACCGACCTCGATGAAACCGAACCCCATGGCGCCGAAGGCATCGATGCACTCCCCGTCTTTATCCAGACCGGCGGCCAACCCCACCGGATTGGCAAAATTAAGCCCCATGACGGTGACGGGGCGTTTGGGCAGAGAATGGCGGAAGAAACAATCAAGCGGGGTACCGAGAAGGCGGGGCAAATATTTGATGGAGAGATCGTGAGCCTGCTCCGGATTGAGTTTGAACAGGAAATGCCTGGCGAGTGGGTACAGCATGCTTGCTCCTTAAAAAAAGCCCCGGCAACTGGCCGGGGCTTTTGGGGTTATGCCGAGGTTCGGCAATTCAACTGGAGCAGGTTCAACTCTCGCAAGGCCACCGAGAACTTGGCGAACTCGTGCGTGCTCGTGGTCTTGAAGTCGGCCAACATGTGGGTCCAACGGGACAAGAGTTGCTCATGCTCCGAAATCCAGTCGGCCAGTATGGTAGCGCATTCCCCCTGCTCTTTGCACCCTTCCAGTACCACGGAGGTGAGGCTGCGTTGCTGCCAGTCCAGATCTTCGCGGAAGGAGGCCCGCGCCATCGCCTGCCAGTGGTTGCCCACCGGCTGATGGTTGATCTGTTCGAGGAACCAGTGCAGATCCAGCTTGGCACCCAGGCGGTAGTAGACGTTGGCAACCCGCAGGATATCGGTCTTGTGCTCCGCGGCAATCTGCGCCAGATCCAGGCAGGAGAAGAGGCTGCTCATGTGGGCCACGCGACGGGCGATGGCCTCCGGCACCTGTTTCTCCATCAGGGCGGCGACCGCCTGGCTGTGTTCGGCCACTTCGCTCTCGTCCATTACCTCATAAAGGTGCTGACTCAGGGTCTCGAAGGCCGGGCGGAAGAAGGCGATGTTCTCGCCGATGCTCCAGCTGCGGTTGCGGGCGCGCAGGAACCAGCGGGTGGTGCGGCGTACGATGCGGCGGCTGTAGAACATCAGCTCGAGCTGGGTCTGGGCATCCACCCCGTTGTCACACCCTTCGATGTCACGCCACAGGGCGCCGAGGCCGAACACTTCCCGGGCCATGGCGAAGCAGCAGGCCACTTCCGCCACCGAGGCACCGGTCTCGTCCTTCATCCGGCTGGCGAAGTTGAGCCCCATGTCGTTGACCAGCATGTTGGCCACCCGGGTCGCGATGATCTCGCCTCGCAGCGGGTGCTGGGCCAGGGCAGCGCCAAATTGCTGCTGTAACGGGGTCGGGAAACTGGTGACCAGCATGTTGGCGAGGAAGGGCTCTTCGGTCACTTCCGGGCAGTTGAGCTGCTCTTTGAGAACCATCTTGCCGTAAGCCACCAGCACCGCCAGCTCGGGTCGGGTCAGCCCCTGCCCTGCCGCCATCCGCTCGGAGAGCTCCTCGTCGGAGGGGAGGAACTCGAGCGCCCGGTCCAGCTTGCCTTCCCGCTCCAGCCCCTGGATGAAGCGCTGCTGCTCTTTCAGCTGCTCAGCACCACGGAAGGCGGTCACCGAGATGGATTGTGACTGGCGGTAGGCGTTGGTGATGACCACCTGGGCCACCGCATCCGTCATCTCGTAGAGCATCTGGTTACGCTGCTTGAGAGTCAGATCCCCGGCGGCCACCAATTGGTTGAGCAGGATCTTGATGTTGACCTCGTTGTCGGAGCAATCCACCCCGCCCACGTTGTCGGTGAAGTCGGTGTTGATGCGACCACCCTGGCTCGCGTACTCCACCCGGCCAAGCTGGGTGAAGCCAAGATTGCCACCCTCGCCCACGATGCGGGCACGCAGGTCACGACCATTGACCCGCAGCACGTCGTTGCTGCGATCCCCGACATCGGCGTCGCTCTCGCGGGCGCTCTTCACATAGGTGCCGATGCCGCCGTTCCAGAGCAGGTCGACGTTCAGGCAGAGCAGCGCCTTGATCAGCTCGTTCGGGGCCATGCCGCTCTTGTCGGTGCCGAGCAGGGTCTGCATTTCCGGGCTCAGCTTGATGGACTTGGCAGAGCGCAGGAAGATGCCGCCCCCCTTGGAGATGAGCTCACGGTTGTAGTCATCCCAGCTGGAGCCGGGCAGCTCGAACAGGCGCTTGCGCTCGACGAAGCTCCCGGCCGCATCCGGGGTCGGGTCGACGAAGATGTGCATGTGGTTGAAGGCGCCCACCAGCTGGATGTGCTCGGAGAGCAGCATGCCGTTGCCGAACACGTCGCCGGCCATGTCACCTATCCCCACGCAGGTGAAGTCGGTGGTCTGGCAGTTGATGCCAATCTCACGGAAGTGGCGCTTGACCGATTCCCAGGCGCCGCGGGCGGTGATGCCCATCTTCTTGTGGTCATAGCCCACTGAGCCGCCGGAGGCGAACGCATCGCCGAGCCAGTGGCCGTATTCGAGGCTTATCTCGTTGGCGATGTCGGAGAAGGTGGCAGTGCCCTTGTCGGCCGCCACGACCAGGTAGTAGTCATCCTCGTCGTGACGCACCACGGATTTTGGCGGGATCACCTCGCCGCCAATGATGTTGTCGGTCACATCGAGCAGGCCGCGGATGAACAGACGGTAGCAGGCCTTGCCCTCCTCCTGGATGACGGCACGGGGGGCGCCTGCCGGCATCTGCTTGCAATAGAAGCCGCCCTTGGCGCCCACCGGCACGATGACGGTGTTCTTCACCTGCTGGGCTTTTACCAGACCCAGCACTTCGGTGCGGAAGTCCTCTTTGCGATCGGACCAGCGCAGGCCGCCACGGGCCACCTTGCCCCAACGCAGGTGTACCCCTTCCACTCGCGGGGAGTAGACGAAGATCTCGAACTTCGGCAGCGGCAGCGGCATGTCGGTGATGCTGGAGGGGGCCAGCTTGAAGGAGATGTAGGGCTTGATGTTGCCCGCCTTGTCCAGCTGGTAGTAGTTGGTGCGCAGGGTGGCGTCGATCATCTCCACATAGCGGCGAATGATGCGATCGTCATCCAGGTTGGCGACCTGATCCAGCTTGGCCGCAAGCTCCTCGTGCAGCTTGGCCTGCGCCTTGGCATCCTGCTTGATGGCCGGATCCAGGCGCTGTTCGAACAGAGTGAACAGCAGTTGGGCGATGTCCGGATAACGGGTCAGGGTCTCCTCGATGTAGGACTGGCTGAAGGAGACGCCGGTCTGGCGCATGTATTTGGCATAGGCCCGCAGCACGGATACCTGACGACCGGTGAGGCCGGCCCCCAGCACCAGACGGTTGAAGCCGTCATCTTCCAGGGTCTTGTTCCAGATGGCGGCGAAAGCCTGCTGGAAGCGCTGCTGGCTCTGCTCCAGATCGAACGGTTGCTCACCGCGCAGCAGCATGGAGAAATCGAGGATCCAGAACACCTCGCCAGTGGGGGTCCGTACCTGATACGGGGTCTCGCCGATGACACGCAGCCCCATGTTTTCGAGCATGGGCAGGACGTCTGAGAGGTGGATGGGTTCGCTTCGGTGGAACAGCTTGAGGCGTACCCGGCGATCGTTCTCCTCCTCCTGGGCGCGGTAGAACAGCATGCCAAGCGGCTCGGCCTCGCTCAATCCATCCAGGGCCATGATGTCCGCGACGGCAGAGCCCGGCAGCACATCTTCCTTGTAGGCGCGGGGGAAGGCGGTGCTGAAACGGCGGCGCAGCTCGTTGCCGCGGGCCTCGCCATAGTGGGAAAGCAGCACGGAATCCAGGCGGTCATCCCAGCTGCGGGCCGCTTCAATCAGGTTGTTCTGTACTTCGTTCACATCCACATCCACGTTGTTGTTGTTGACCCGCACTATGTAGTGGGTCCGTGCCAGCACGCCCTCGGTGAAGTAGACGTTGAACTCCACATCGATGCTGCTGCCAAAATATTTCTGCAAAATCTGCTGGGTCTTGACTCGCAGCGCCGTGTTGTAGCGCTCCTTGGTGACATAGACCATGCAGGAGAAGAAGCGGCCGTAGACATCGCGGCGCACGAACAGGCGCAGCATGTCCCGCTCCTGCATCTCCAGCACCCCGAGACCGGTGGCCAGCAGCTCCTCTTCACGGGCCTGGATCAGCTCGTCGCGCGGGTAGGTTTCCAGCACGTTCAGCAACGCCTTGTAGGCATGGGAGCCCGATTCAAAGCCGGAGGCGGCCATGATGCGCTCGAGGCGGTGGCTGATGAGGGGGATCTGGGTCGCACTGGTGTTGTAGATGGAGGAGGCATAAAGGCCGATGAAGCGATCCTCTCCCACCACCTTGCCGTGCTCGTCGAAACGCTTGATGCCGATGTAGTCCACATAGGCCGGACGATGTACCCGGGACTTGCTGTTGGACTTGGTGAGGATCAGCAAGTTGGAACTGAGGGCCGCGTGACGGGCGCTGGCGGGCATGATGCCGAGGCGCTGGCCTTCGTCCTTGATGGAGTTCTTCATCAGCCCCAGGCTGGACTCGGGCTGCGGCAGGATCTCGTGATCCCCCTCCACCGCCTTGACATCGTAGCGACGATAACCCATCAGGGTGAAGTTGTGGGCGGCCACCCATTTGAGGAAGGCAACGCAGGAGTCCACCTCGGCCTGGCTGACCGGGTTCTTGCGTTTGGGCAGCTCCTCGATGATCTCGTTCAGGCGCGCCAGCATGGGCTGCCAGTCTCCCACCGCCAGGGCCACTTCCCGCGCGACCGAGTTGAGCTCGGCAGTCAGGGCGTCCATCTCCTCTTCACCGGTCAGGTGATCGATTTCGATGAGAAAGGCGGTTTCCACCGAGGTCTGCTCTGCGGTGTTGTCCAGATCCAGGATGGCGCCAATCTTGCCGCCTTCGCCGCGGATCAGGTGCAGCGGCTGGTGAAGCATCATGTGGGCGGTGATATTGAGACGCTTGAGCGCCATGCGGATGGAGTCCACCAGGAAGGGGGAATCCTGCAGGATGATCTCGACGATGGTATGAGGAGACTGCCATCCGTGGCGGGTCAGCTCGGGGTTGTAGACCCGGATATAGGGCTCGATGCCGGTACGGTGGTTGAGGGCATTCCACAGACTGAGGGCGGCGCCATAGAGATCGCTGTCATTGCGGTCATGCAGATCAGTGCTGGCCATGTTGCCGTAGAACTTGGCAACGAAACATTCGACCAGGGAGGCACTGTTTTTCGGCAATTTCTGGTGGATCAGACTGAGAACGTTTTCGAGCAGAACGGATGTAGGGGCGTCTTTCAATGCCATTGCTAGTTTCCTTATCGGACGACATCACAGACACGGCGACATCCACCCAGGATGCGCGCCGGTACAGAGTTGCAGCGAAGTGTAATGGCTTGGATCAAGGAAGGCGAGCAAAGGTGATAACGGGATGTTAAAAACAAGGGACAGATCACGGCTTGGGTTGTGATAAATTTTGCCAAGTTGGCAAAATTCAGAAAATCGCACTGGATGCCGCGCCATTTACCGGATAGATAGTGACTTAAAGCAGATATTTACCCGGATTGATGTTCAAGTTTTGTTAATTTATGCGTTCCAGGGAAATGAAGCGATGATCGTCCTGGGTTTTCAGTCGAAAGTAGCCGTGAACGCCGCTCTCCGACACAAAACGCCGGATTTTCTCCAACCCCAGCTCCAGGGTCAGACCCTGCTCGGTACGTACCACCAGGCGGTTCACCTGCCCCTGGTACATCAACATGATCTCGTCGCGGCCAAGGGAGAGCCGAAAAGTGTATTGCCTCATGTCACCTCCTGGTCATCCATGAAAAACGGGCAGGAGAGCCAGACTCCCCTGCCCGCCGTCGTGACGCTTATTGTGCCAGCGCCTTGCTCACCTTCTCGAACAGATCCCGCGCCAGCCCGTCCAGGTTGGCCAGGCGGGTCAGCTCGGCGCGAACCAGCGCCTTGCGCCCCTCATCGAGCCGCTTGAACTGGATAAGCGGGGTGATGAGGCGGGACGCCACCTGGGGATTGACCTCGTTGAGCTCGATCAAGAGATCGGTCAGGAAGCGATAGCCGCTGCCATCGGCGGCGTGGAACTGCACCTGGTTGTTCATGGCGAAGCTGCCGATGAGCGCCCGCAGCCGGTTCGGGTTGCGGATGCTGAAGGTCGGGTGCGCCATCGCCTGCTTCACGTCATCGAGCACATCCTTGGCCGGCTTGGCGCCCACCAGCCGCAGCCAGTTGTCCAGTACCAGGCCATCATGGGCCCACTTGCCTTCGAAGTCGGCCAAAAGCGCGGCGCGGCACGGCAGCAGATGGCTGTTGGCCACCTGGAGTGCAGCCAGGGTGTCGGTCATGTTGTCGGCGGCCCCGTACTGCTCGCGCACCAGGGTATCGGCCTTCGCGGCATCCAGCGCCGCCAGATAACCCAGCACCACGCCCTTGAGGGCCCGTTTGGCCATGTCGGCATGGACCACCTGATAAGCCGGCAGACGCAGGCTCTCGTAGCACGCCAGCAGGCGGTCGCCGAAGGCGTGGGCCAATGCGGTCTGGATCCCGTTGCGCACCTGGTGGATGGCGTCGATATCGGCCACCTCGAACAGCTCGGCCAGGGTCGCCTCTCCCGGCAGGGCCAGGATCTCTGCCTTGAGGGCGGGATCCAGTGCAGCCTCGTCCAGAATGGCAACAAAGGCCGCCAGCAGGGTGTGGGAGAGTTCAACCCTCTGCCCGTGCTGGACCCGCGCCACCCCGTCGATCACCGCCTTGTTGATCAGCATCTGCGCCGCATCCCAGCGGGCAAACTCGTTGCGGGCATGGCGCATCAGGAAGGCCAGGGCCTCGTCGCTATAGTCATAGTGCAGCTTGACCGGGGCGGAGAAGTCCCGCAGCAGGGAGGGTACCGGTCTGACCGGCACCCGATCGAATTCGAAAGTCTGCTGTGCTTCCAGCACGTCCAGCACATTGCCGTTGGCCTTGCCCTGGTATTGCAGCGGGATGACGGCACCCTGTGCATCGTAGAGCTCGATGTCGAGGGGGATATGCAGCGGCAGCTTTTGTGGCTGATCCTGGGTCGGCGGGGTGTGCTGGCTCACGTGCAGACGATAAACACCACTCGTGGCATCGTACTCGTCGGTCACGGTGAGCTCGGGGGTGCCGGACTGGCTGTACCAGCGGCGGAAGCGAACGAGATCCACCCCGGAGGCATCCTCCATCGCCTGCACGAAGTCGTCGCAGGTGGCGGCAGAGCCGTCGTGACGCTCGAAGTAGAGGCGCATGCCCGCCAGGAAGGCGTCCTCCCCCAGCAGGGTGTGCATCATGCGGATCACTTCAGAGCCCTTCTCGTAGACGGTCAGGGTGTAGAAGTTGTTCATCTCGATCACCACATCCGGGCGGATGGGGTGGGCCATGGGGCCGGCATCTTCGGCAAACTGCGGACCGCGCACGGTGCGCACGTTGTTGATCCGGTTGACGCCGCGCGACCCCAGATCGGAGGAGAACTCCTGATCCCGGAACACCGTCAGCCCCTCTTTGAGGCTTAACTGGAACCAGTCGCGGCAGGTGACGCGGTTGCCGGTCCAGTTGTGGAAATATTCGTGACCGATCACCCGCTCGATGCCGTGGTAGTCCGCATCGGTGGCAGTGGCCGGGTTGGCCAGCACGAACTTGGAGTTGAAGATGTTGAGCCCCTTGTTCTCCATGGCCCCCATGTTGAAGAAGTCCACCGCCACGATCATGTAGATGTCGAGATCGTATTCGAGGCCAAAGCGCTGTTCATCCCAGCGCATGGAGTGGATGAGGCTCTCCATGGCGAAACCGGTGCGGTCCAGGTTGCCCTTGTCCACGAAGATTTCCAGCGCCACATCGCGACCACTCCGGGTGGTGTAGTGATTGCGCTCCACATCGAAGTCCCCCGCCACCAAGGCGAAGAGGTAGCTCGGCTTGGGGAAGGGATCCTGCCACTGCACGAAGTGGCGACCGTCGTCCAGATCGCCGCTCGCGACCTTGTTGCCGTTGGAGAGCAGATAGGGGTACTTGGCCTTGTCGGCGGTGATACGGGTACTGTAACGGGCCAGGATGTCTGGCCTGTCCATGTAATAGGTGATACGACGAAAGCCCTCGGCCTCGCACTGGGTGCAATAGGCATCGCCGGATTTGTAGAGCCCCTCCAGCGCCGTGTTGGCGGCGGGATCAATGTTGGTGACCACGGTCAGCACGCACTCGGCCGGCAGGTTGAACAGGGTCAGGCTGCTCTCTCCCTGCTCGTATTGCTGATAGGGCACGCCATCCACACTGACGCTGACAAGGTCAAGCCCCTCGCCGTCCAGCACCAGGGGTTCGTTGTGATCGCCGCTGCGACGCAAACGGGAGATGGCGGTGACCCGGGTCAGGGGCTCTTGCAGCTGAAAATCGAGATCCAGACTGTCACACCAATAGAGGGGAGCCTGGTAATCCTGGCGATATTTGGCCGTCATGGCCTGAGGTTGTTCAGTCATTATTGTGTGCTTCCACGCTTTGTTATTGACGTGTCAGAGGCTGTCACAAGGCTCGGACAGGGTCAAATAGTTTGCATTCAGGCAAAAGAAAGGGCGACCAGAGTCGCCCTTGTCATTTCGTTGCCAGCATCAGCTATTCTTGCTGAGGGTGGCCAGATCCGCCGTGATGTTGGCCGCTTCCACCTGGTATTCGTCAGGTGCCTCGAAATCGGTCGGCAGTTCATCCAGGCTCTTCACCGTCGGCTTGCCAAGTCGGGTCAGCCGCTCGTTGGCTCGCGCCAGCGCCTTCTCGTCCTGTTTGGCCTGTTCAGCCAGCCGCTCGGCTTCGTTCAGGGAGACCGACTTCTTGTCCTTGTCCGCCTGATACTCCTTGATGTCCTGCAGCACATAGGCAAATTCCGGATCCTTGGTGATCCGCGCCTCGTGGGCCGATTTCAGCTTGGGCAGCAGGCTGGAGAAGTCCCCCAGTCGCTCGTAGCTGGCCGAGGCAATCTTGTCCCAGGGCAAGGCGTTGAACTCGCGGCTCTCCCCCGTCTCACCCGGCGCCACTGCGGTCGGGAAGGCGATATCGGGTGCAACCCCTTTGTTCTGGGTACTGCCGCCATCGATACGGTAGAACTTGGCGATGGTGTACTGCACGTGACCCAGCGGCTGCTCGTAGAAGTCATAGACCTTGGCGAGGCTGCGATGCTGCTGCACCGTCCCCTTGCCGAACGAGTTTTCGCCGAGGATCAGCGCACGACCATAGTCCTGCATGGCGGCGGCAAAGATCTCGGAGGCCGAGGCGCTGTAGCGGTCGATCATCACCGACATGGGGCCACCGTAGTAGACATTGCCGTCGTCGTCTCCATTGACGGTGATGCGACCCATGTGATCACGGATCTGCACCACGGGGCCGCTGGCAAAGAAGAGACCGCTCAGGGCGGAGGCTTCCGTCAGGGCACCACCACCGTTGCCGCGCAGATCGACGATGAGGCCGTCGATCTTCTGCTTGTTGAGGCTGGAGATCTCCTTGATCACGTCGTCGTGCAGGTTGACGTAGAAGCTCGGGATCTCGAGCACGCCGATCTTCTTGCCCTCGGCGGTGATCACCTTGGACTTGGCGGCTCGGTCTTCCAGACGCACCTTGTCACGCACCAGCTCCACCAGCTCTGTCTTGGCGGTCGCGCCCTTGCCGCGCTGGATCTCCAGCTTCACCTTGCTGCCCTTGGGCCCCTTGATGAGCTCGACCACGTCGTCAAGACGCCAGCCTATGACATCCATAATCTTGCCGTCGTCCTGCCCCACCCCGGTGATCTTGTCATCGGGTTTCAGGTGATTGGACTTGGCCGCCGGGCCACCGGGCACCAGGGAGCGGATGACGGTGAAGTCATCTTCCGCCTGCAGCACGGCACCAATCCCCTCCAGCGAGAGGTTCATCTCGGTGTTGAACCGATCGGCGCTGCGCGGAGACAGATAGCTGGTGTGCGGTTCGATGGCGCGGGCGAAGGAGTTCATGAAGAGCTGGAACACGTCCTCGCTCTCGGTCTGGGACATCCGCTTGATGGCGTTGTTGTAACGCTTGCCAAGCAGCTCCTTGATCTCGGGCCACTCCTTGCCGCTGAGCTTGAGGCTCAGGGCATCGAACTTGACCCGCTGACGCCACAGCTCGTTGAGCTCGGCTTCATCCTTGGGCCAGGGAGCCCCTTCCCGATCGAAGACGTAATTGTCTTTCTGGGTAAAATCGAAGGGAGTGTCGAGCAGTTTGAGGGCGTATTCGAACCGCTCGTACCGCCGCTGCTGACTCAGGTTGAACATCTCGTAGGCCGGAGCCAGTCGCCCTCGCTCGAGGTCGGTGTCAAAACCGGTACGATATTTCTCAAAACGGCTGATGTCAGAGGCCAGAAACAGGTTGCGGCTGTAGTCCAGATTCTCCAGATACTTGTCAAAGATCACGGAGGAAAAGGCGTCGTCCAGCTTGAACTGTTTGTAGTGGGAGCGGGTAAACAGATTGGCAATTCGCTTGCTGGCCGTAGCATGTTGGCTCTCTTGAGCCAACACAGGCAAATCACTTTCCTTGAGCACCGGCTCGATGGCCTGTGCGAGCCCGGCAAGCGCCAGGCTACAGGCAACGAGTGAAAAACGAATCACGCCATGCTTCAACATTCGTCTCCTTAGAGAACCAGATGCTCGAACTTGACCCGCAACATCATGCCGGTCTGCAATTGAACCTGTACGTCATCCTTGGTCACTTCCTTGATGGTCGCAGGCACAGGGGACTTGCCCAGCACGACGCGCACGCCCTGCTCGACTTTCAGGGTAGCGGCATCCACTTTCACCAGCGGCGCATCGGCGACCGGTGCAGCCTTGGGAGCAGGGGCGGACTTGGGCTTGTCGGAGCGGGGAGCGTCAGCCTTGCGCGGCGCGTTGCGACGCGGCTGCTTGGGCTTGTCTTCCTTCTCCTTGGCGTTGGTGCGGCGGCTGGCAAAGACACGTTCCTTGCTCTCCTTGAGCGCCTGTTTGGCATGCTCGATGTGCTCTTCGGTGAGCAGCTCGCCCGGGTTGCCGTCCAGATCGACACGGGCCTGGCCAGCCTTGAGGCCATGCAGGTAACGCCAGCTGGAGGTGTATTGACGCAGAGCAGAGCGCAGCATGGTCTTGGAGACTCTCTCGTCATCAGCAAGACGCGCGGCCAGATCCTGGAAGATGCCAATCTTGAGTGGCTTGGCCTCTCCTTCAGCGATGAAGCAGGCCGGGAATTTCTCGACCAGGTAGGCGACGATCTCTTTACTGTTCTTCAGCTTTTCAGTGTTTTCCATGTATAACCTTGGCTTTCATATAGACGCACGGGCATGCCCGAACACAACAAAGGCCCCATTATAGAGAGCTTGGGACCTTTTGCGAACCATCTAGCAATGACTTAGAGCATGCTTTCCAAAATTTGCACCGTTTCTTCGAGGCCAATCCGGTCCTGCTCGTCAAAGCGGTTAAAGATTGGACTGTCGATGTCCAGCACCCCGATGATCTCCCCGCCACGGCGCAGCGGGATCACGATTTCCGAGTTGCTGGCACCGTCGCACGCAATGTGCCCCGCGAACTGGTGCACGTCGTCCACCAGCTGGGTCTTGCCCTCGGCAACCGCAGTGCCACAGACGCCGCGCCCGACCGGGATGCGCACACAGGCCGGCTTGCCCTGGAACGGGCCGAGCACCAGGGTCTCGCCCTGCAGCAGGTAGAAACCAACCCAGTTGATGTCAGCCAGTTCCTGATTGAGCAGGGCAGACAGGTTTGCCAGGGTGGCGATCATGTCGGGTTCGCCCTCTAGCAATGCCTGGGCCTGCTGGTTGAGCGTGCGATAAAATGCTTGTTTTTCAATCATGATTAAATGAACTTCACTCCTTGATAATCAATGCAAGGTACCGTCCTGCCTGAAAATTTCAAATCAATTTTCATTTATCCCCCCTCCTGGGGCCCGATGAGAGTCCGTTCAACGTGCCGCGCCCAACGTCAGTTGATGGCGCTGGCCATTGCTCCACTCGATGGTCAAGAGCCAGTCCATCGCCTCGGTCGTACAACTTCCCACCTGGGTCACCCCTCGCCACCCCGCATCGCTGGCTTCAAACAGCACGGGGATGAGCCCCATGAACATCTCCTTGCCCTCGAGCCAGGCCTTGACCGGCGTAATGGCCGGCACACCCCCTTGAAGGCGCAGGACAAAGTCATGTTCAGGGCGGATCGGCAAGCCATCGATGCTGACCGTCAGCGGGCGATCCCCGACGATGAGGCGGCAGGGGCTGTGGGACAGATCACAAATCTGAACATTGGAGCCCTCTGCATGGTCGCTTCCTGTGCCTGAAAACCAGGTTCGATAGGCCATCAGGGAGAGCAAAATGACCAGCACCATGGACAGGTGGACGATTTTGCGTGAAGTGAGTCTCTCTTTCATGAAAAAACAGCTCTGTAAGGTACGTTGAAAATGTAATTTTCGTGATCTGGCTCAAGGTAAAAACTGGCGGACATGAGACCCGCTGGAGCCAAATATATCACTGTTTGTACTGTTATTTTACCGGTCACTTCAGTATCATTCTCAATGGATTTTCATTTAACCACCTTTTGCTTTTCCTTTTATTAACAGATGTTAACGAGAGGATTTTGCAAAACCGGGGTGAAAATGGCCCAGGACACCGGGCAACACTAACAACAGCATCGGAAGCGGAATACAACGATGAGCCATACAACAAACCACCCTGAGTACAACTACACCGTTGTGCGCCAGTTCACCGTCATGACGATTGTCTGGGGTATCGTCGGCATGTCGGTGGGTGTATTGATTGCAGCCCAGTTGATCTGGCCTGCCCTCAACTTTGACACCCCCTGGCTGACGTACAGCCGTCTGCGTCCCCTGCATACCAATGCGGTCATCTTCGCATTTGGTTGCAGCGCCCTGATGGCCACCTCCTTCTACGTGGTGCAACGCACCTGTCAGGTCCGGCTGTTTGGTGGTCCCCTCGCCTCCTTCGTGTTCTGGGGCTGGCAGGCGATCATTCTGTCTGCAGCCATCTCGCTGCCGCTGGGGTACACCACCTCCAAAGAGTACGCCGAGCTGGAGTGGCCCATCGACATCGCCATCGCCGTGGTCTGGGTGAGCTATGCCATCGTCTTCTTCGGCACCTTGGTCAAGCGCACCACCTCCCACATCTATGTTGCGAACTGGTTCTTCGGTGCCTTCATCATCACGGTGGCCGTACTGCACATCGTCAACAACATGGAAGTGCCGCTCTCCGGCATGAAGTCCTACTCCATGTACTCCGGTGCCATGGATGCCATGGTGCAGTGGTGGTATGGCCACAACGCAGTGGGCTTCCTGCTGACAGCGGGCTTCCTTGGCATGATGTACTATTTCGTGCCCAAGCAGGCGGGTCGCCCCGTCTACTCCTACCGCCTCTCCATCGTGCACTTCTGGGCGCTGATCTCCCTCTATATCTGGGCCGGTCCGCACCACCTGCACTATACCGCCCTGCCTGACTGGGCCCAGTCGCTGGGCATGGTGATGTCCCTCATCCTGTTCGTGCCCTCCTGGGGCGGCATGATCAACGGCATCATGACCCTCTCGGGTGCCTGGCACAAGCTGCGTTATGACCCCATCCTGCGCTTCCTGATCGTCTCCCTGTCGTTCTACGGCATGTCGACCTTCGAAGGCCCCATGATGGCGATCAAGACCGTCAACGCCCTCTCCCACTACACCGACTGGACTATCGGTCACGTTCACTCCGGTGCCCTGGGCTGGGTTGCCATGGTGTCCATCGGTGCCGTCTACCACCTGATCCCGAACCTGTTCGGACAGGGGCGCATGTACAGCATCAAGCTCATCAACGTCCACTTCTGGCTGGCCACCGTGGGCACCGTGCTCTATATCGTCGCTATGTGGATTTCCGGTGTGATGCAGGGCCTGATGTGGCGTGCGGTCAACGACGACGGCACCCTGACCTACAGCTTCGTGGAGGCGCTGCAAGCTTCCTATCCCTTCTACTTCGTGCGCTTCCTGGGTGGCTGCTTCTTCGTCACCGGCATGCTGCTGATGGCCTACAACGCCTATCGCACCGTCACTGCGCCCAAGGGTTCTCTGGAACCCGTCGCACAGCCAGCCTGATTTGAAGGGGTTTAAAGCATGAGCAACAACAACCGTCACGAGATTTTTGAAAAAAGCGTCCCCATGCTGGTGATTGGCATCATCTTCGCCATCAGCCTGGGGGGCCTGGTGGAAATCACCCCCCTGTTCTTCCAGAAGCAGACCAACGAGCCGGTGGAGGGCCTCAAGCCCTACACCGCCCTGCAGATGGAAGGACGCGACATCTACATCCGCGAAGGCTGCACCGTCTGCCACAGCCAGATGATCCGCCCGTTCCGCGCCGAGACCGAACGCTACGGCCACTACTCGGTTGCCGGCGAGAGCGTCTGGGAGCACCCCTTCCTGTGGGGCTCCAAGCGTACCGGCCCGGATCTGGCCCGGGTCGGCGGCCGCTACTCCGATGACTGGCATCGCGCCCACCTCATCAACCCGCGTGACGTGGTGCCCGAGTCCAACATGCCGGCCTTCCCCTGGCTCGAGACCAATGTGCTGAGCGGCGAGTTGACTGGCAAGAAGCTGGCTCTGTTCCGGGATCACTTCGGCGTGCCCTATACCGATGCCGACATCGCTGGCGCCGGTGAGGCCGTCAAGGGCAAGACCGAGCTGGATGCGCTGATCGCCTATCTGCAATCACTGGGCCATGCCCTGAAATAAGGAGTCGGGATATGGATTACGGCACATTTCGCGGCCTGTACACCCTGCTGCTGATGGTCATCATGATTGGCATCATCGTCTGGGCCTACAGCAAGCGCCGCAAGGCTTCTTTCGACGAGGCCGCCAACCTGGTTTTTGCCGATGACGAGCAACCCAGTGCTGATAACAAGAACGCAGGAGCGAAGCAATAATGAGCACTCTGTTTAGCATTTTTGTGACCGTCATAAGCCTTGGCACCATTCTCGGCTGCTTCCTGCTGCTGGCCTGGTGCATGAAGGACAAGATGGGAGCCGAAGAGGGCAAACCCATGGGTCACACCTTCGACGGCATCGAGGAGATCAACAATCCCCTGCCGAAGTGGTGGTCCTATATGTTCCTCTTCTTCATCGTCACCGGGCTCATCTACCTGCTCGCCTTCCCGGGCCTTGGCAACTTCAAGGGTCTGCTGGGCTGGCAGAGCTCCAACCAGGATGTGCGTTCCCTGGCCGAGTCCAAGGCGGCGGCCGAGTCTGCCAAGGCCGAAGGACGCGCGGTGGAATACGACCGGGAACTCGCCAAGGCCGACGAGATCTACGGCGCCAAGTTCCGCGAGCTGACCTATCAGGCTGACGGCAAGAGCTACAAGGAGATCACCGAGATCGCCAAGGATCCGGAAGCCCTGAAGGTGGGTCAGCGCCTGTTCCTGCAAAACTGTTCCCAGTGTCATGGCTCCGATGCCCGCGGTGGTCGCGGTTTCCCAAACCTGACCGACAGCGAATGGCAGTGGGGCGGCGCACCCGACCAGATCAAGACCACCATCATGGGCGGTCGTCAGGGGATCATGGCCGCCTGGGGCGAGATCCTGGGTCAGGACGGGGTGAAGGAGGTGGCCTCCTATGTGCTGAGCCTCTCCGGTCGCAAGGTTGATCTGGTGGAAGCCAAGAAAGGGGAGGCACGCTTTGCCATGTGCGCCGCCTGCCACGGTCCGGATGCCAAGGGCGGCATCGCCTTCGGCGCACCGGATCTCACCAACAACATCTGGCTCTATGGCGGCTCCCGTCAGGTGGTCGAACAGACCATCACCCACGGGCGCCACGGCGTGATGCCGGCCTGGAAGGACATTCTGGGGGAAGACAAGGTACATCTGCTCGCTTCCTACGTTTACAGCTTGTCCCACAACGATCGGCAAAATCAGCAGTAACATGTGATAAGCACGTGATTAATCAGCAAAAAGCCTCGACTCTTCGAGGCTTTTTGTTATCTTGTGTTGGCTGAATTACCGCCATTTCGTTAACCATTTGTTTCGGTAGCATCATGACTCAACCCTGGTATCGCCAATTCTGGCCCTGGTTCATCATCGCCCTCCCCTGCGCCGCCGTGGTAGGCAGCATCGCCACCGCCATCATTGCCAGCAAGGATGGGGTCAACCTGGTGGCGGAGGACTACTACAAGCAGGGCAAGGAGATTAACCAGGATCTCAGCAAGTTCGATCGCGCCGAGGCGCTCGGCATCCGTATCGCCCTCAATGTCAGCGACAAGGAGCTGACGTTAAATCCACTATCCGGGGATTTCCCCCTCGGGCAGGCACTGCACCTCTCCCTGTTTCATCCCACGTTGGCGGGCCTGGACAGCGAACATCTGCTGACGGCCGATGGCAAGGGAGTCTATCGCCTGATGCTCGACAAGCCCCTCACCGGCAAGTGGCACGTGCGGGTCGATGCCTTCAACCATGAATGGCGCCTCCAGGAGACGGCACAACTGCCGACTCAGGCAGCGATTGAGCTCGATCCCAAGGGACGTTGAATCACGAAGGCAGGGTGATCGGCACGCCGGTCAGCCGCCCTTCTCCCCGACCCGGCCTGCTGGGCTGCATCAAAGAGGGATGATCACCATGACCGGCTGTTTTCACTGTGGTGAACCGGTTCCCACTGGCAGTAACTTTACTCTCGAGATCAAAGGCATCGTTCAGCCGATGTGTTGCCCTGGCTGTCAGGCCGTGGCACAGACCATTCTCGAATGCGGCCTCGCCAGTTATTACGAACACCGCACCGCTCCCGGCATCAAGGGGGAACTGGTGCCCGAAGAGCTCGCCGCCCTCACCCACTACGATCTGGCGGAGGTGCAGCAGGAGTTCGTCACCGACACCGGTACGGGTCGCGAAACTACGCGCGAGATCCAACTGACGGTGGAAGGTTTGACCTGCGCCGCCTGTGCCTGGCTCATCGAGCGGCACCTGATGACCCTGCGCGGTCTGCGTTACATCAACGTCAATACCACCACCCATCGCGCCCGCATCAAGTGGGATCCGGCCCAGCTCTCTTTGAGCGACATTCTCAAGGGCTTTGCCAGGGTCGGCTATCGCGCCTATCCCTTCCAGACTCATCAGCAGGAAGCGCTCTACGCCAAAGAGGTGCGCAGCTACATGCTCCGCATGGCGCTGGCCGGCCTTGGCTCCATGCAGGTGATGATGTGCGCCGTAGCACTCTACATGGACCTCTTCATCAGCGTGGAAGAGGAGTTCATGATCTACTTCAAGTGGATAAGCCTTCTGCTCTCCACCCCCATCATGATCTACTCGGCCCAGCCTTTTTACGTGGGGGCATGGCGCAGCCTGAAGCAGGGGCACCTCTCCATGGATGTTTCGGTGTCGCTGGCACTGATCGGCGCCTTCGTCGCCTCCATCTGGGCCACGGTCTTCAACACGGGTGAGGTCTATTACGACTCCATCACCATGTTCGTCTTTTTCCTGCTGTTGGGCCGTCTGCTGGAACTGCGAGCGAGGCGCAAGGCGTCGGAGTCGAGCTCCAACCTGGCGCGCCTGGTACCCATCATGGCAACCCGCATCGATGATGACGGCGAACGCGAGGTGGCCGCCAAGACGCTGCGAGTCGGAGACAGGGTGCGGGTACTCGCGGGGGCCACTCTGCCAGCCGACGGCATCGTCACCCTGGGCCAGGCCAGCTTCAACGAATCCATGCTGACTGGCGAACAGTTGCCTCTGCTCAAGCAGGCCGGGGATCCCGTCTATGCAGGCACCATCAATACCGATGCCCCCCTGGAGATCCGGGTCAGCCATCCCATTGAAGAGTCGCGTCTCGCCCAGATCATGCGCCTGCAGGATCATGCTCTTGACGACAAACCCGCCATCGCCCAACTGGCGGACGTGCTGTCGCGCCACTTTATCCTGGTGCTCCTGCTCATTGCGGCTGCGGTCTGGATCTTCTGGCATTTTCATCAGCCCGAGCGGGCCTTCTGGGTCACCCTGGCGGTGCTGGTGGCGACCTGCCCCTGCGCCCTCTCGCTGGCCACCCCGACCGCACTGACCTCGGCCACTGCCAACCTGACCCGCAGCGGCATTCTGCTGCGCCGCGGCCACGTGTTGGACATTCTGACCCGAGCCAACCGCATCGTGATGGACAAGACGGGGACCCTGACCACGGGCAACATCAGCCTGGTAAACACCCAGCCCCTCGGCGAGCTCGACGCAGCCCGCTGCCTCGCCCTCGCCCAGGCCCTGGAGACCTACTCCGAGCACCCCATCGCCCGTGCGTTTCGAAGCAAACCACTGGCGGACGGGGTGCCGCTCGCCGCCAGCGACGTCACCCCCGTCATCGGCCACGGCGTGCAGGGAGTGATTGAGGGCAAACATTACCGCATCGGCAGTGCACGCTGGCTCGAACTGGCGCAAGAAGAGAATGCCGCTCAAGGGCTGGCCATCTATCTGGCCGATGAACACGGACTGCTGGCCCGTTTCATCCTGGCCGACACGCTACGCCCCGATGCCGGTGCACTGATCCAAGCCTTCAAGGAGGCTGGCCTGCAAACCACCATCCTCACCGGCGACGGTTCGGACCAGGCGGACATGCTGGCCCGCGAGCTGGGTGTCGATGAGCTGGTAAAAGGGGTCACCCCGGACGGCAAGCTGGCCTATCTCAAGGCCCGGGAAGCGGCCGGGGATATCAGCATCATGGTAGGAGATGGCATCAACGACGCTCCCGTGCTGGCCGGCGCTCACGCTTCCTTTGCCATGGCGGGGGGCACGGATCTGGCCAAGAACAGCGCCGACGCCATCCTGCTGGCCGACGATCTCTCCCGTCTGCTGGCCGTCCGGGCCCTGGCCCTGCGCACTCGCAAGATCATCAAGGAGAACTTTGCCTGGTCCATCGGCTACAACCTGCTTGTGCTGCCGCTGGCGGCCAGTGGCTGGCTCCCCCCTTATCTGGCGGCGGCAGGCATGTCCCTGAGCTCCCTCATCGTGGTCACCAACTCCATGCGGCTCAACCGGTGAGCAGCCGTCTGGCATCCTCCCGGGTGGCGGCACCTCTTGCCTCGCCGGGTTATCATCCCCCTTTCACCCCAGGGTCCGCTCCATGAACATCATCTTCGTCCTCATCCCCATCGCCATCCTGTTCGTTGTCATCGCCGGCGCCTTCTTCTTCTGGGCCATCCGCTCCGAGCAGTTCGAGGATCTCGACAGGCAGGGCTCCAACATCCTGTTTGACGAGGAGCAGCGCCCCTTGCCCTCCCCTGAACAACAAGCAGAACAGGAAAGCAGGCCTCATGACCAGCAGCCTTGACCTCATGGGCGCCCTGCTGGTCGGGCTTGCCGGTGCCGGCCACTGTATCGGCATGTGCGGCGGCGTGTCCGCAGCGCTCTCCATGGCCATACCTGCCGAGCAGCAGCATTTTGGGGGCAGGCTCGGTTATCTGCTCAACTACAACCTGGGGCGCATCCTGAGCTATGTGCTGGCGGGGGCTCTGGTGGGCGGTTTGCTCGCCACCACCACGGAGATAGGCGCTGGCAAACACGCCCTGGCAGGGCTTCGCCTCATCGCAGCCCTGCTGATGATAGCGCTCGGCCTCTACTTGGCTGGCTGGTGGCATGGCGTCTTGCTGCTCGAGCGCATCGGTGCGAAGTTCTGGCCTCTCATCAAGCCGCTGGCAGGCAGGTTTCTCCCGTTTACATCAACCTGGCAGGCCCTCCCCTTTGGCATGATATGGGGCTGGCTCCCTTGCGGCCTCGTCTACTCCATGCTGACCTGGAGCGCTGCCGCAGGCTCCGCAAGTGGCGGGGCACTCATCATGCTCTTTTTCGGCCTCGGCACCCTGCCGACCCTGTTTGCGCTGGGGGGGCTGGCAGACCGATTGCGCTACTGGCTCACCCTGCGCAGCCTGCGCCTTGGGGGCGCCTTGCTGCTTATTGCCTACGGGATCCACACCCTCTGGATCGGAATGGCGTCCTTTTGAAACCCTATCCAAAATGGATGAGATGGTGGTAAACTTGTTTGATATAAATCAATTATTCATTTGAGCCTATGATTCCGGACAAGAAACCTGGCAGACGTATTCAGAGCGGTGGCTGTGCAATTCATTGCCAGGATTGCAGCATCAGCCAGCTCTGCATCCCCTTCACCCTGAACGATAACGAGCTCGATCAGCTCGACAGCATCATCGAGCGCAAAAAGCCGTTCCAGAAGGGTGAAGAGTTGTTCAAGGCCGGCGATGAGCTCAAGTCGCTCTATGCCATACGTTCCGGGACCATCAAGTCATACACCATCACCGAACAGGGTGACGAACAGATCACCGCCTTCCACCTCGCCGGTGATCTGGTCGGTTTCGACGCCATCCACAAGCAGGCCCACCCCTCCTTCGCCCAGGCGCTGGAAACCGCCATGGTGTGCGAAATACCGTTCGATGTGCTCGACGACCTCTCTGGCAAGATGCCCAAACTGCGCCAGCAGATCATGCGGCTGATGAGCAACGAGATCATGGGCGACCAGGAGATGATACTGCTGCTCTCCAAAAAGAACGCCGAAGAGCGCCTCGCTGCCTTCCTGCACAATCTCTCGGTTCGTTTCTCCGAGCGCGGCTTCTCCGCCAAGGAGTTCCGCCTCTCCATGACCCGTGGAGACATCGGCAACTACCTCGGTCTCACCGTCGAGACCATCAGCCGCCTGCTGGGCCGTTTCCAGAAATCCGGTCTCATCAGCGTCAAAGGCAAATACATTACTGTACTGGACAACGTTGCCTTGGGCGTCATGGCCGGAGCCACTCGTCCTCCCTGCGGTTAATCCCCATTTATTCCCTTTTTTGCCGGATCGGATCACCCTGAAATTTGATCCGGCACACCTTCCCGTCTCCCCCCTTGGACTAAGCTGTAATAGCTAAAGAGTTGCCATCATTGGCCTTTTTGCCAAGGAGGAGAACATGGTCAAGTACCGAAACATTCTGGTGGTGATCAATCCCGAGGAGGAGCGCCAGATCGCGCTCGAGCGCGCGGTCAAGGTCGCCGAGCTGGATGAGGGCGCCCAGCTGACCCTGCTCCTGACGATTTACGACTTCTCTTACGAGATGACCGCCATGCTCTCGGCAGACGAGCGGGAAGAGATGCGCCATGGTGTCATCGCCCAGCGTCGGGAGTGGCTCGACGAGATCCTCACTCCCTATCGGGCCAGAGGGCTGGAATGCGAAGTGAAAGTGCTCTGGCACAACCGTCCCTTCGAGTGCGTCATTCAGGAAGTGCTGGAACAGCGTCACGATCTGGTCGTCAAGGCGACTCACAAACACTCCTTCCTGCAAACCTTCATCTTCACCCCCACCGACTGGCACCTGCTGCGCAAATGCCCCTGTCCGGTTCTGCTGGTAAAAGAAGGGCACTGGCAGCGGGGGGGCAACCTGATTGCCGCCATCAACTGCTCGAGCGATGACAAGGAGCAGAAGGTGCTCAACGAGCGGATCACCCGCGAGGGGATCGCCATCGCCGAGCTGCTTGGTGCCAGTCTCTATCTGGTCAACACCTACCCGGGCACCCCGGTCAATGTCGCCATCGAACTGCCAGAGTTCGATCCCAACGCCTACAACGATGCCATTCGCAAACACCATGAAGATCTGCTGCGGGAACATGCCGATCAGTTCGGTATCAACCACATGTGGACCAAGGTGGCGGAAGGCTTGCCGGAGGAGGTGCTGCCGGACATGGCGGACGATCTGAATGCCACCCTGATGATCATGGGATGCGTCGGCCGTACCGGCCTCTCTGCCGCCCTGCTTGGCAACACCGCCGAGCACGTGGTGGACAGGCTCAACTGCGACATTCTCATCCTCAAACCCGACGATTACAGCTGCCCTATGGATGACAGGCGTCATCCTGCATAAGCGTTTCTTGCCCTCCCCCGGGACATGGCTATAATAAGCCGCTTATTTTTGTCCCGGGTTTGAGGCCATGCTAGAAGAGCTTAACGCCAAAGAGAAATACAGTTTCAACAAGCTGCAGAAACGCCTGCGGCGCAACGTGGGCCAGGCCATCGCCGACTTCAACATGATTGAAGAGGGTGACAAGATCATGGTCTGCCTGTCTGGCGGCAAGGACAGCTTTGCCATGCTCGACATCCTGATGAGCCTGAAGGCCAGCGCCCCCATCCATTTCGATCTGGTGGCCGTCAACCTGGATCAGAAGCAACCCGGCTTCCCCGAGCACGTGCTGCCCGAATACCTGAGCACTCTCGGCATCGACTTCAAGATCGTGGAAGAAGATACCTATTCCATCGTCAAGGAGAAGGTACCGGAGGGCAAGACTACCTGCGCGCTCTGCTCCCGCCTGCGCCGCGGCATTCTGTATCGCACCGCCCAGGAGCTGGGCTGTACCAAGATCGCCCTTGGCCATCACCGTGACGACATCCTCGAGACCCTGTTCCTCAACATGTTTTACGGTGGCAAGCTCAAATCCATGCCCCCCAAGCTGGTGAGCGACGATGGCAAGAACGTGGTGATCCGCCCCCTGGCCTACTGCAAGGAGAAAGACTTGGTGCGCTATGCCGAGGTCAAGGCCTTCCCCATCATCCCCTGCAACCTGTGCGGCTCCCAGGAAAACCTGCAGCGCCAGGCCATCAAACAGATGATGCAGGAGTGGGATCGCCGCTTCCCGGGTCGTCTCGAGACCATGTTCACCGCCATTCAGGACGTGATCCCGAGCCACCTGCTCGATCACCAGCTGTTTGACTTCAAGAGCATCAACCGCGACTCCGGCATCATCGACGGTGGCGACAAGGCATTTGATCCGCCCGAGCTGCCCAAGGCGCCGCTGCTGGACATCGACGAGATGGACATGCTGGACGTGATTGAGGTGCGCTAAGCCCCGTCACCCACAGAAAAGGAGCGCCAGGCGCTCCTTTTTTCATTCTGGCAATCTGCGGACTCGGGTCGCTACCCCTTGTGCAGCCAGGGGGTCAGGCGCAGGATCTCCCCTTGCAGTTGCAGCTTGCCCTGGGCAAACCCCTTCAGTTGCGCATTGCTGAGCAGCAGTTGCCCCTGCTGCCAGGAGACGGCCTCCTGACGGGCCCCCTCCACAAGGTAGGCTGTGCCTGCGGGCGCCACCATGGAGATCCGCACCCCTTCCATCTTGGGCAGGAAATACTGGCCGACCATGCCGGCCATCTTGTCGAGCAATCGCTGCATCTGCTGCTGGCGCGAGACAAGCTCGGCCAGCGGCACCTCGGGTGTGGCGGGGGCGTCGGCCATCACCTGTACCGACAGATCGCAGGCGGCGTGGGCCTCGGTGAGCCCCACCACCACGATCGCCTTGTCGAGGTTGAGATCATCGTCATAGGGCAGACGCAGTTCGCCATCCACCGTGACCTCGGCGGGCACATCCCTGTCCGGGGTCGAGACCCGGGCCGAGGTGAGCCCGCAGCGCCGACCGTTCTGTTGACTGGCCAGATAAAAGCCCAGTCTGGCGTGGCCAAATTCCCCCTTGGCGAAGGTCTTCATCTGGCTGTAGAAGGTGCCGTAGTCGAGTTCAAGGGACGGCTCAGCCTGTCCCAGCATGGGTACCAGCAGGAGCGCCGCCATCCCGTATCGCTTGTTCATATGCCATCCTTTTGCATCATGCTCCGGGCGGGTCGACACCGGCTGACCCCCTGGTATCCCGTTACGCGTTGAAATGATCCGGACCCTGCCCGTCATTGCCACTGGCAACCTCGGTCACTTCGACTGCCACCCCACACAGATCCCGGTAGAGAATGCCCTTGCAGTTGAAGTAGAGCGGCGCCACCCAGATAAGTCCCAGCCCCATGGGGATGAGCGCCAGGAAGAAGAGTGCCAGCATGACCCCGTGCAGCAGCACTATGCTGGGCCAGCCCCGGGCAAAGAGCTTGAGGGAGACCAGAATGGCCTGAGCCGGGGAAAGACCGCGCTCCAGCACCAGAGGTACGGTAAACACCAGCCCCATGCCCACCAGAGCGGAAGGGATGAAGGCCAGCATCACAGGCACGCCCAGCAGCTCGAACAGGGGTCCAAACAGGCTGGTGATGAGGCTGCCGAGCAGACTCAGGCTGCCCAGGCGCAGGAAGTGGCGGAAGAAGTCGAATACCTGGCTCGGCCGGGCGCGCACCCCCACCGACTGCTGCAACCCCAGCATGTCGAGGGAGGAGGTCATGGGTGACATGATCACCGTGACCAGCAGGCTCAGGATCAGGGCCATATCCATATCCCCTCCTTCACGGGCGACATAGGGCGTCAGCAAGGTATTGCTCAGCAGGATCCAGATTGCCATGACCCCGGCGATGGCCAGCGCCAATCCGAAACCGGTGCGACGAGTCTGTTGCCACCCCTCTTTCAACACCCCTTGCAGGTCCAGACGATATCCCTGGCTGAGGGACTGTTCGAGGGTTCCACCGATCCGCATTCTATTACTCAATTGACTGTCCAACATTCACTGACGACTGATCCAAGGTGGCACATTATAGCGGTTTGAACCGGCATGCGTAGCCGTTTTTCCTGTTATCTTCCGTTCAGAAAGCCATTGATACCAAAGGCCTTGCAGCCCTTCTTGATGAGGTTCCCCTCACCCTTGGCCCCTCTGTCCAACGGGGGTAGGATAATGGCGCGCGCTGGCGAACGAGATGTCCACTGGCTCTTCTCTCTCACACAAGGAAAATTGTCATGTCCGAACTGACGCTCTATCTTGCCCCCGGTACCTGTGCCATGGCGGTGCGCATCGCTCTGGTGGAGGCCGCTGCCCCTCACCTTGTCAAGCGCCTGGATCTGGCCGCTGGTGAACAGCGCAGCCCCGACTACCTCGCCATCAATCCCAAGGGGCGAGTCCCGGCACTGGTGACGGAGCATGGCGTGCTGACCGAAACACCGGCTCTGCTGCTCTACGTGGCCCAGCGTTTTCCTAACGCCGGGCTGGCCCCATTGGATGACCCCTTCCTCCTGGCCAGGATGCAGGAGGTACACAGTTTCCTCGTCTCCACCGTCCATGTCGCCCATGCCCATGGACGCCGTCCCGGCCGCTGGGCCGACGATGAACAGGCCATGGCTGCCATGCAGGCCAAGATGCCCCAGAACATGCGCGATGGCTTTGACCAGATTGAGCGCCACTATCTGGCCGGCCCCTGGGTACTGGGGGAGCGCTTTAGCCTGGCCGACATCTACCTCTTCGTGATTGCAGGCTGGCTCGAGAGCGACGGGGTTGCCATCAGCGAGTTTCCCAAGGTGGCGGATCACTATCAGCGCATGCTGGCCCGCCCCGCAGTGCAGGCGGCGCTCGCCCTCTGATCTCCTCGCGCCGGGTACGCCTTTTTGTGCGGGCAACATCCGGCGACGCCTCTCAGACGGGGTGCTCTTATGGCACCCGTTTCTTCTGAAATTGCCCTGTCACTGAGATCGTTTTCACATTTTCGTCATCACTGCCTAGACCCGTTAACGGTTAACACCTATCTTTCGCCCTAATGACGCAACCGGTTGCGTAACCGATTGCCCAACTCAATATTCATATGCGGTCCCAGGCCGCCGAGGTGCTGTATGAAACGAGGCAAGCTGCTCAATGCTCCCTTAAGCGCGCTGGTCGCGCAGATGGGCCACACCGACGAGATCACCGTCTGCGACGCTGGCCTGCCCATTCCGGCAGGCCCCGAGCGCATCGATCTGGCGCTGATGGCGGGCACCCCCAGCCTTGAAACCGTACTGACCGCCCTACTCACCGACCTGGTGGTGGAGAAGGTGATCATGGCAAGCGAGATCAAGCAGATCAGTCCCGCCGCCCATCAGGCGCTGGTGGATCAGCTGGAGGCCCACGCAGCCGCCCAGGGCAAGCCCATCACCATCGAGTACTGCCTGCACGAAGCGTTCAAGGCTCGCTCCTGCCAGAGCAAGGCTATCGTGCGCAGCGGCGAGGTGACTCCCTACGCCAACCTGATCCTCTGCGCCGGTGTGGCGTTCTGAATTCTTCAAAGAAGGCCTCTTCAAGGAAGCTGCAAATGAGCACAACCTCCCCCCTCTCACCCATTCTGGAGCTGACCGGGATCGTCAAGACCTTCCCCGGGGTACGCGCCCTCGACGAAGCGGGCCTTCGGGTCTATCCGGGCCAGGTGATGGCCCTGCTCGGCGAAAATGGCGCTGGCAAGTCGACCCTGATGAAGGTGCTGACCGGCATCTACCAGGCCGATGCGGGCTACATCAACTATCGCGGCCAGCCGGTGCACTTCAAGGGCCCCCGCGACTCTCAGGATCAGGGGATCAGCATCATCCACCAGGAGCTGAACCTGCTGCCGGAATTGTCGATTGCCGCCAATATCTTCCTCGGCCGCGAACCGCGCACCCGTTTTGGCAGCATCGACCACAAGCAGTTGCGTGAGCGTGCCAGCGGTCTGCTGGCGCGACTTGGCGTCAAGCACGGCCCGGATACCCGACTCGGGGATCTCTCCATCGGTGAACAGCAGATGGTAGAGATCGCCAAGGCGCTGTCGTTCGATGCCAGCGTCATCATCATGGACGAGCCCACCGATGCGCTGACCGACACCGAGACCGAGCAGCTCTTCACCGTCATTCGTGAACTGCGCGAGCAGGGCTGCGGCATTGTCTACATCTCCCACCGCCTGAAAGAGATCTTCGAGATCTGCGATCGGGTCACCGTGCTGCGGGATGGCAAGTGGATCGGCGAGCAGGCGGTGAGCGATCTCGATGAAGACAGGATCATCGAGATGATGGTGGGCCGCCGGCTGGAAGAGCAGTACCCACGTCTTGAGCGCGAGCTTGGCCCGGTTAGCCTGCAGGTGAACGATCTGGCTGGTCCCGGCGTGCGCGGGGTGAGCTTCTCCCTGCGTCAGGGGGAAATTCTGGGCTTTAGCGGCCTGATGGGCTCCGGCCGCACCGAGCTGATGAAGCTCATCTACGGTGCCAGCCCCATCAGCGCTGGCCAGGTGACGGTGGATGGCCACGCCCTGGTACCCAGAAGCCCGGCCGATGGTCTGGCCGCTGGTATCGCCTATATCTCCGAGGATCGCAAGGGCGACGGCCTGGTGCTGGAGCTGTCGGTGCGCGAAAACATGAGCCTGTGCGCCCTCGGCGAGTTCATTCGTGGCGGTAAGATTGACGGCAAGGCCGAGCGCCAGGCGGTAGGGGACTATGTGCGTTTGTTCAACATCAAGACCCCGAGTCAGGATCAGCTGATCAAGCTCCTCTCCGGCGGCAACCAGCAGAAGGTGGCCATCGCCAAGGGGCTGCTGACCCGGCCCAAGGTGCTGATCCTGGATGAGCCGACCCGCGGCGTCGATGTCGGCGCCAAGAAGGAGATCTATCAGCTCATCAACCAGTTCAAGAAGGAGGGGATGAGCATCATCCTGGTCTCCTCCGAAATGCCGGAAGTGCTCGGCATGAGTGATCGCATTATGGTGATGCACGAAGGGCGCATTAGCGCAGAATTCAACACCCGCGATGCCAATCAGGAGAAGCTGATGGCAGCGGCAGTCGGTAAACAGTGGCAAGCAGAGCAAGAGGCAGCACAATGACAACCCAAACCCTTTCCCGCCGCGGCGTCATGAGCAAGGCCTGGTGGATCGAGAACAAGTCCCTGGTCGCGCTGCTGGTGCTGATCGGCGTGGTCTCCTTCCTGAGCCCCAACTTCTTCACCGCCGACAACCTGCTCAACATCCTGCGCCAGACATCGGTCAACGCCATCATGGCGGTCGGCATGACGCTGGTCATCCTCACCGCCGGCATCGATCTGTCGGTCGGCTCGGTACTGGCCCTGTGCGGCGCCCTGGCCGCCACCATGGTGGCCATGGAGCTGCCCATCGGCCTGGTGATCCCCCTCACCCTGGGGGCCGGCGCCCTGCTTGGCAGCATCAGCGGCCTCATCATCGCCAAGGGCAAGGTACAGGCCTTCATCGCCACCCTGGTCACCATGACCGCCCTGCGCGGCGTCACCATGGTCTACACCGAGGGGCGCCCCATTTCCACCGGCTTCAGTGACGGCGCCGATCACTTCGCCTGGCTCGGGACCGGCTACCTGCTGGGTCTGCCGGTGCCCATCTGGCTGATGGCCATCGTCTTCCTGCTGGCCTGGTACCTGCTCAACCACACTCGCCTGGGCCGCCACATCTATGCCCTCGGCGGCAACGAATCGGCCACCCGCCTCTCTGGTATCAATGTGGCTCGGGTCAAGCTCGCGGTGTATGGTCTGTGCGGCATGCTGTCGGCACTGGCCGGGCTCATCGTCACATCCCGCCTCTCCTCCGCCCAGCCCACAGCCGGCATGGGGTACGAGCTGGATGCCATCGCCGCCGTTGTGCTGGGGGGCACCAGCCTGATGGGGGGCAAGGGCCGTATCATGGGTACCCTGATCGGTGCCCTCATCATCGGCTTCCTCAACAATGCCCTCAACCTGCTCGACGTCAGCTCCTATTACCAGATGATCGCCAAGGCCAGCGTGATTTTGCTTGCTGTGATGATCGATAACAAAAGCAACCGTTAACAAGCCACGCCACACACAAGGAATGAAATGATGAAAAAGCTCAATACCCTGCTCGCTGCCGCCATCATGTCCGTGCTGGGCACCGCCCAGGCCGCGGATCACACCCTGGCGATGGTGGTCTCCACCCTCAACAACCCCTTCTTCGTCACCATGAAGGAGGGGGCCGAAGCCAAGGCCAAGGAGCTTGGCTACGAGCTGGTGGTGCTGGACTCCCAAAACGACCCGGCCAAGGAGCTCTCCAACGTGGAAGATCTCACCGTGCGCAAGGTCAACGCCATCCTGATCAACCCGACCGACTCCGAAGCCGTGGGCAACGCCATTCGCCTGGCCAACAAGGCGCACATCCCGGTGCTGACCCTGGACCGCGGCGCAGCCCAGGGTGACGTCAAGGCCCACATCGCCTCTGACAACGTGGCCGGTGGCAAGCTGGCTGGCGACTTCATCGCCGAGAAGCTGGGCAGCGGTGCCAAGGTGATCCAGCTGGAAGGGATCGCAGGTACCTCCGCCGCCCGTGATCGCGGCGAAGGCTTCGCCCTGGCGGTCACCGCCAACAAACTGCAGGTGCTGGCCTCCCAACCCGCCGACTTTGACCGCACCAAGGGTCTGAACGTCATGGAGAACCTGCTGGCCGCCCATCCGACCGTGCAGGCAGTGTTCGCCCAGAACGACGAGATGGCGCTGGGTGCCATCCGCGCCGTGCAGGCCGCTGGCAAAGAGGTGATGATCGTGGGCTTTGACGGCACCGACGATGGCAAAGCCGCCGTGGCCAAGGGTAAACTGGCCGCCACCGTGGCACAGCAGCCTGCCCTCATCGGCGCCATCGGCGTGGAAACCGCCGACAAGGTGCTCAAGGGTCAACCGGTGGAAAAATCCATCCCGGTACCGCTGCAAATCGTCAACAAGTAAGTTGACGGGGGGAGGTTCGCCTCCCCTCTCTTTTTCCGCCAGTGCCGCCTGGTCTGGGTCCACCCAGACCAGGATGTACTCAACCAAGGGTGATAGGAATGAATCGTCTCGTAGTCCTCGGCAGCGTGAATGCGGATCATGTGCTGCGCGTCCCCCACTTTCCCCGCCCCGGTGAAACCCTGACCGGCCACAGCTATCAGGTCGTTCCCGGCGGCAAGGGCGCCAATCAGGCGGTGGCCGCCGCCCGCCTCGGCGCCCCTGTCTACTTCATCGCCCGCATCGGTGATGATGCCATCGGCCACCAGATGAAAACCGGGTTTGCCAACGACGGCATCGATGTCAGCGCCGTCGAACTCGACCCCAGGCTCCCCACCGGCATCGCCATCATCTATGTGAGCGACGAGGGGGAGAACAGCATCGGCATCTCCGCCGAAGCCAATGGCGCCCTCACCCCGGCCGTAGTGCAAGGTCACGAGGCAATGATCGCCGCCGCCCACACCCTGCTGCTGCAACTGGAAGTGCCGCTGGAGAGCGTGCAGGAAGCGGCCCGTCTGGCTCGTGCCCACGGCACCCGGGTGGTGCTCAACCCCGCCCCCGCGCGCCCGCTCTCAAGGGATCTGCTGGCGCTGGTGGACCTCATCACCCCCAACCAGACCGAGGCCGAGCTGCTGACCGGCGTCAAGGTGACGGACGAAGCGAGCGCCCGGGAGGCTGCCACCCGCTTCCACCAGATGGGCATCGGTGAGGTGATGATCACCCTGGGGTCTCAAGGGGTCTATTGCAGCAAGGGGCAGAAACAGGCGCTCATGCCGGGTTTTCGGGTCAAGGCGGTGGATACCACGGCTGCCGGGGATACCTTCAACGGCGCCTTCCTGGCGGCCGAGCTCGCCGGCGCCGACTTTGACGCAGCCGTACGCTTTGCCCACGGGGCGGCGGCACTCTCCGTCACCCGGTTTGGTGCACAGAGCTCCATCCCGAGCAAGCAGGAGGTCGATGCTTTCCTCCTTGAACAGACTGCGCAGGGGCACTGATGGCCAATATCAAGGAGGTGGCTGCGCTGGCGGGAGTGTCGACCACCACCGTTTCCCACGTCATCAACGAGACCCGCTTCGTGGCCGAAGAGACCCGGGAGCGGGTCTTCGCCGCCATGCGCGATCTCAACTATGCCCCGAGCCTGGTGGCCCGCAGCCTCAAGGTAAAGGAGACCAACAGCATCGGCATGCTGGTTACCACCTCCAGCAACCCCTTCTTCGCCGAGGTGGTGCGCGGGGTGGAGCGCTACTGCTTCGAGCAGGGTTACAACCTGATGCTGGGCAACACCGAAGGACAGGCCGAGACGGCGCTCTCCTACCTCAAGATGATGCTCAGGAAACGGGTCGACGGCCTGCTCATCATGTGCAGTGAAGGGCAGCAGGAGGTGTTCAACCAGCTCGACTGGCTCAAGAGCCTGCCGGTCGTGGTGATGGACTGGGGCATGGAGAATGGCGAGGTGGATCTCATCGCCGACAACTCCCATCGTGGAGGCTACCTGGCAACCCGCCATCTGCTGGGGCTGGGTCACACTGCCATCGGTTGCATCACGGGCCCCCACAGCCGCGCCCCGGCCAACCAGCGCCAGGCGGGTTTCGAGCAAGCGATGCAGGAGGCCGGGCTCACCGTCAATCCGGGCTGGATCCAGGAGGGAGACTTTGACTGCGCCAGCGGCGCCGCCGCCATGACCCGCCTGCTGGCGCTGCCAGAGCGTCCCACCGCGCTGTTTGTCTGCAACGACATGATGGCCATGGGGGTCATCAGTGCCGCCCATCAGGCAGGGCTGGTGATCCCCCGCGATCTCTCCATCGTCGGCTATGACAACGTGGCGCTGGCCCAGTTCATGTCCCCCCCGCTCACCACGGTCAATCAACCGAAAGAGGAGCTGGGCCGCCTCGCCGTCACCCGGCTGCTGGCGCGCATCAACGGCGAGCCCATCGCAAACCGCATGATCACCGTGGATCCGGACCTGGTGATCAGACACTCCTGCGCTCCCTTTTCCTCACCGGACAGCAAACCAGTTTAAGTGCCAGCAAGCAGCAGAAGGGCGGCCATGAGCCGCTCTTCTGTGTATTGTCTCCTTGGCATCGGCCCCGAGACTGCACAAGCCACCACTCAACTCAGCTTGAGATCATCCTCTTGCTGCGCCTCTCCCAGGGGAGCCAGGCGCAGCAGCCCCAGCGCCGTTGCCAACGGCTGGAGCAGCGCCTCGTACCCGGAGGGTGCTGGCAGCCAGTAGCGAATTGGCCAGCCCGCTTGCAGCAGTTCGGGGGCGCAGCTGCCAAGCTCGCTCAGCGCCAGCATGCAGCCACACTCGCGCATCTTCTCAAGCAGGGTGGCATCCGGTATCAGCGCAGGCAATGCCAGGATCAGTCTCCCCTGTGGCAAGGGGGGCAGGCTCGCCAGCAGAGGGGCCAGCTGGGCAGGCTGATGAAGCCTTACCAGCAAGGTGCCACTGCATGGCTCTTCTGTCAGCCATCGTGCCATCACGGGCCCAAGGACACCACGCTCTTGCATCCAGCCCACGTCACAGGGCTGCTGGCTCACCCGCCAGCGCAGGCTGACCGCCGTCACCGGCACGCCCTGCTCGTCTCTCATCGCCTCGCAGAGGGTCTCCAGGGGGGAAGGGGCGGCCCCCGCCAGCCATTCCCGCAATTGGTGCAGCTGCCGCTGGGCCATGTGGAGATCAGCCTTCATCGCACTCTGATACCACACCAGGGTGGTCCCCTCACGCTTGGCCTCGTTCAATGCCAATATGGCTTGCTCCAATAGCTCATCGGCATCCTCGCCACCCTCGCGCCTGGCCACTCCGAAGCGACACGCCAGATCAAAGCTGCTTTCCCGGGTCACAAACTCAAACTGCAACAGACTCACCATGGCTGCAAGCAGCAGGTTATCTCGCTGTCGTCGCGTCACGGGACAACCTCGATGCGGATCACCTGCCAGACCATGTTGTTGTGGATGGCGGACACATCCATGTCGGGATGGGCCGAGAGGGGGACCAGCAGCCAGAGCGGCCCTTTATTGCGACGGGTGAGCGGTTTGTCATCCTGGTAACGCACCAGGGTCAGCGGCACCTTGGCAAACAGGGAGAGATCGACCCGCTGCTGGTAGCCATTGAGTGCGGCAACATCGATGGCGCTGGCACTATCCACCTGCTGCTGCGCCAGCACGCTCTTCAGGGTCGGTCCACGATAGCGGTGAGTGCCGAGGGTCCAGGGCGTCGCCGTCTCGAACTCCACTTGTGGCAAGGCTGCCAACGCCGCCTCATCCAGGGTGATTTCCCGCTTGTCCGGCAGGATCAGTTGCAATAGCGAAGAGGAGGAAGCCTGGGTACCGAACGAGAAAAGCACCAGCAGGAGCGAGGCCATCCCGCGCGTTGGAAAGTTCATGACATGTTGTGCCAACTGCATCTTGAAGTTAGGAGCCAGTGTGGCGATTTCAGTGGGTCAATGCAACTGTGTGAAAAATCAATAATTAGGGGCCCCGCATCTCCATCCAGTTATGGCCCTCGACGGAGAGAGGCTGATGCACTCCGCAACTTTGCAGGAGTTCATCCACAAAAGCGGGCACCAGCAAGGAAGCCGGACCATAACGTTTTTCATCAAACTGGCTGCCCACTTCGCTCGGCTCCAGATTGAGCTCCACCGTATGGGCACCGTTCAGGCCGGCCTCATGGACGAATCCGGCGGCAGGGTAGACCGCCCCGGAGGTCCCGATGGAGATGAAGAGATCGCACTGAGCCAGGGCCGAGTAGATGCGGTCAAGTCCGAGGGGCATCTCCCCGAACCAGACCACATGGGGGCGCAGCGGGTGGGGAAACTGGCAGCAGGAACACAGCTCTTCCTGATGGAGATCCCCGCGCCACTCGATCACCTGACCAGAGCCCGGGCAGCGGGCCTTGAGCAACTCGCCGTGCATGTGGATGAGGTTCTTGCTGCCGGCACTCTCGTGCAGGTTGTCGATGTTCTGGGTGACCAAGGTGACGCGCCCCGGCAGCAGGCGCTCCAGACGGGCCAATGCATAGTGGGCCGGATTGGGGTGGATCTCGGCGCGCTGCAACTGATGGCGCCGTGCATTGTAGAAACGTTGTACCAGTTCGGGATCCCGCGCATAGCCTTCAGGGGTGGCCACGTCCTCCACCATGTGCTCTTCCCACAGGCCATCACAGGCCCGGAAGGTCTTGATACCGGATTCGGCCGAGATGCCGGCACCGGTGAGGATCACGATATGTTTGGCTGACTGCACCATGGTTGTTCTCCTCCAACGGGTAACAGGCTGACCTTAGCACAGGAGCAAGAGGCGGCCCATTCGCCCTTGGTCTTAGGCCGATGGGAGCACAAAGCTCGCCATGGGCGCGAGATCCAGCCTGGCAAAGACCATCTCCCGTCCTGTCACCAGGGTAAGCGGCAACCCGAGCCCCTTGAGCAGAGCCAGCATGGGGCGATTCTGGCCGAGCACTTCCGCCGTCCACTCCCGGATCCCCTCCCCGTATGCCAGCCGCGCAAGCGCCAGCAGGATGCGACGCCCGGCGCCGCGATGCTGAAAATGATCCGCGACGATGCAGGAAAACTCGGCCCTGTCCGGGTGCAGGCGCCGGCGAACGGACTGGGCCATGGCAAGCGGCCCCCCCTGCTCGTCGGTCAGCAGCAATCCTATCTGGGGTTCTCTGGGGTAGTCGAGAAAGAAGGCGAGCTGCTCGGCCGTCGCAGGCTGCTTGGCCCGCATGAAGCGCAAATAGACGCTCTGCTCGCTCAGGGCGTCATAGGCCGCGCATATTCGCTTCGGGTCGCTGCCCGCCAGCTCCTGCAAGCGGCAAGTCAGCCCCCCCACCACCATCGTCATCGGCAAGGCGGCCCGTGAGGCGGGAGCCGTCCAACCCGACATTCCCTGCCACAAGCGCGGCTCATCGAGCGGCCAGCAAAGATAGCGAGCCATTTACCAGCGCCCTGCCACGCCGCGATCCTGCCACTGGGCGGCATCCTGCAGGTTGAAGGGGTCGTCGAGGTAGAGCGCGATGCCAAGCTCCCGGGAGCGCTGGATGAAGCGGGCCAGCAAGGAGTCGGCAGCCATCGCCTCCAGTTCGGGCAGCAGGTGTTGCCCGAGCAGCAAGGATTGCAACGGCAGACGCTCGATGAGATCAAACGGCAGGTGCTGGGCATGATCGAGCAGCAGCGCGAGTCTGGCCCCCGCGAGGCTCGCCTGCAGCACCAGGGCGAAACGGTCCGCCTGGCTCAGCAGGTGATCCCGTCGGTGGATGACCAGGGTGAGTTCGCTTGCTTCTCGTCCATGCTGCTCGAGCCAGAGCTTGAGCGGCTCCCAGTGAGGGGAAAGACCGCTCAGGCTCAGCCAGATCGGCAGCGTGCAGGAAGCCGCATCTGCCAGCAGCCCAAGCTGTCCTCTCGCCTCTCCCTGCCAGCTACGCACGGTGCGCTTGAGCCCGCCCAGCCTGCGCTGACGCTGGGGGCCAAGATAGAGCATCTTGAGCAGACGCAGCAGATCGTCGCTTTGCAGCAGCTTGGCCAGGGCGGCCAGCACGTTGAAACCCGCATCGTGCAGGAGACGCCGGGCGCCGTCTATCAGGGTCTGATCATGAGCGGAGAGCAGGATGATGGGCAGACCGCTGTGGCGATACTGGGGATGGCTCATCAGCAGGCTGATGGCATCCTGCTCCGCTAGGCTGAGATCACAGATAAGCAATCTCACGCCCCCCTCTTCCAGCGCCTTGAGGCACCCTTCGCCATCCTGAACCCAGTGGCAGGGCAACCCCAGTCCCTGGATCTCCTGCTGAATGCAGGCTCCCTGGAAGGGGTGATCTTCGAGCAGCAGGATCTGGCACTGGGCGAGCCAGGCACGCCACCCCTGCTCCCGTGCCTGCAACCCCTCGAGCCAGGGATCGCTGAGGCGATAGATCCCCGCCCCGGGAGCCAACAGATGAGGCAGATAGTCGGCCCCCTGATGAGAGGCAGGATCAAACAGGGCGATGGCCCCGGCGGCAAACAGTCCTTCCCATTGCCAGCCGGCATCGGGTCGGGTGCGGTGCAGATTGGCATAGGCCGGCAGGCCCGCTCCCTTGACCGCCAGATGGGAGACGGCGTCCAGGGCATAGACGCTGACCGGGTAAAACGTTGGCTCCTGGCTGTCATCAGACTCCAGCAAGTCCATCAACTCTTCATCTGTGATGATCATCTCATGCTCTCTCGCCCAGTTGTCGGCAGACCTCTTCCACGCACTGCCTCAAGGCGGCTGCAAGGGGATGTCCGGGGGCCTCCTGCCAACGGTCGATCACCTCTACCAGGGGGGTCGCCCCCACCATTTTGGCGGCCCCCTTCATCTTGTGTAAAGCCGTATTGAGGGCCTTCTCGTCCCCTTGTGTGACACACCGCTCAATGTCGGCCAGATCATGGTGAACCGATGCCAGATAGATGTCTACGAAGGCCGGGCTGAGGGACACGGGCAGGGAAAGGGCTGCCGTTGGCTGCGGTGCCTTCCCCCCGTCATGGGGGCCAAAGACGGTACGAAGCAATACGGCCAGATCCCTGAGCAAGACGGGTTTGTCCAGATGGCCCTGACAGCCGCATTCCGCCAGTCGCTGCGCTGCCTGCTCGCTGAGATCCGCGGTGATCACGTAGACGGGTAGATGCTGCCAGCGTTCATCGGCGTGCAATTGCCTGCAGAGCTCGGCGCCGTCCATCACCGGCATCTGCAGATCCGTCAGCACCAGATCCACCGACTCCGATTACAGGATCTCCAGTGCCAGACGGCCATTGGCCGCGCTCAATACCCGGGCCCCCAGCTGACCCAGCTGCATGCTGATCAGCATTCTGTTCACCTCGTGATCTTCCACCAGCAGCACCCGCCTGCCTGCCCCCGGCAGGTCCGTGATCTCCTCGGCGCCACGGACGAGTCTGGGCTGCAGCAGGCTGACCACGGAGCCCGGGATCCAGGGTTCCCCCTGCCAGTACCAGGCGCGCAAGCCCCCATCGTCCTGCATGGCCCCAAGGCAAGGTGCCGCCGGATCCTCGGCCACGCCAAACTCTGCGAGCCAGGCCCGCATATATTCGAGCTCCCCGGGCAACAGTTGTAGGGAGACCGTCTTGACGCGCGGTTGCCAGGGCGCCTTCTCCTGCGCATGCCTGAGGGGCAACGAGCAGAGGAAACGGCTACCCCCGCGAGCCAGAGGCTCGACCCGGATCTCGCCCTCCATCTGCTCCATCAACTGGCGGCAGATGGCTAGCCCAAGCCCGGTTCCCTGGGCTCTGGGCTGGCCAGGCTCCTCCCCTTGTTCGAAGGGCAGGAACAACCGGGGCAACAGCTCGGCACTGATCCCGGGCCCCTCGTCGTCCACCCCGCACAAAATCCACTCCCCTTGTCGCCGGGCCCAGAGCACCACCTCTCCCCGCTCGCTGAACTTGATGGCGTTGGAGAGCAGGTTGTGCAGCACCTGTTGCACCCGGTGGGGATCGAGTTCCATCAAGGCGGGCAGCGCCGGGTCGAGCGCCAGGCGCAGTTGCAGATGACGGGATCGCGCCTTGGACCAGTGCACCGCCGCCACATGCTCGCACAGCTCCACCAGATCCGTGGGCTGCACGGAGAGGCGCAACTGGCGCGTCTCGTTGCGGCTGAAGTCGAGCACGTCATTGAGCAGTCCGAGCAGTTCATTGCCCGCCTGTCTGACATGGGCCAGAACCGAGGCCTGCTCTGCATTGAGTCCGGTCTGCTCGAGCCACTCCAGCAGGCCGAGCATGGCGTTCATGGGGGTGCGGATCTCGTGGCTCACGGCGGCCAGGAAGCGCCCCTTGGCAAGCACGGCCTGCTGGGCCTGCTCGTGGGAAAGTTGCAGGGAGTGCTCCTGCTCCACCCTGGCCGTCACATCCTGCACCACCCCGTAGATCCGCCACCCCTCTCCCTGACGGCGCCCCCTGCCGGAAAATTGCAGCCAGCGGGTTCCCTTGGCGGGGTGCTGATAGCGCAGCAGATGGGAGAACGGTCGTCCGGCTTGCAGCATGGCCAGCATGGGGGCTCGCATCTCGCGCCTGTCCTGATGGGAGATGCGGGTCAGGGTCTCGTTGGGATTGACCCGGATCTGCTGGCTCGCCAGCCCCAGCAGCTCGTGACTGCCCCGGCTCACAAACTCCACCCGGGTGATGGCTCCCCCCAGCAGGGTGAATTGCAGCACCACACCGGGCACCGTATTGGTGAGGGCGCGCAGGCGCCGCTCTGCCTGACGCAGCAGGCGGGTACGCTCGCGCAGAGCGCTGATGTCGGAGAGGGCGATAAGATCCCCTGCCGGTGCCTGGGGCCCCAGTCGCAAGGGGATCTGGGCATAGGAGTAGACCTGCTCGTGCAGCGCCAGCTCTCCTTCGGCGCCCTGCAACTGTGGCGCGGGCAGCACCAGATCGGCGGCGTAGCGCGCCTCCATGCGCTTGGCCCGCTTGTTGCGCTTGATCACCTCCCCCTTGTCATTGCGCAAGAACACGGGAACGGGGAGCGCCTGGAAGAGAGACTCCCTGAACTTGCTTTCCAGCGCCAGCGCCTGCTCCACCTTGTGACGCTCGCGGGCCTCCTGGGCCAGTTGCTGGCGGGAACGCCAGACTGACCAGATCACCGCCATGCTGATCAGCAGTGCCAGCAACACGGAGCCAAGCCAGAAACCGTAGCTGACCCCTTCCTGCTGGTTGACCACCAGGCGACGCCAGCGTTGCACCAGATCGTCCACCTGCCGATCATTGAGGGTCATCAGGCTCTGATCCAGCACCCCTGCCAGGCTGGTCTGTTCCGGCCGGATGGCAAAGCCGAGGCCGAAACGCTCCGGCAATTCGGTGATGGTCAGCTCGCTCAACTGGTTGTTTCGAATGGGATATTGGAGCTGGTACAACTCCGCCAGCATGGCCTGGGCATCCCCATGCCGCACCGCCGCCAATCCCTGCAGCAGGTTGTCGGTCACCTCCCACTCATGCTGGCCGAACCGGGCAAGCAGGCCGGGATCATAGAGCATTCTCGGGACCACCACCTTGCCACTGACCTCCGCGAGGGAGGCAGACCCCCTCTTGCTGCGACTGACCAGAGCATAGCGGCTGGTCGCCACCATCCTGGTGAAGTCGAACTCCTTGTTCAGGGCGGCGGACTCCATCAGTCCGACCATCATGGCGGCATCGCCACTGCGCAGCAATGCCAACGCCTCCTCCCGGCTGGCGGCGGGCACCAGCTCGAAGCGCAGCCCTGTCTGCCGACTCACTTCCCGCAAGACATCCGCACTCCAGCCAATGAGCGCTCCCTGCTGGTTGACGCCGCTGTACGGCATGAAACCGGGATCCGCCACCATCTTGATGGTGTGGGCCTTGCCGACCAGCCAGGCCTGCTCCTTGTCGGTAAAATGCAGGGGATTCACATCCTGCTCACCCTGAGGCAGATACTTGCCCAGATCCCGGTAGAGACTGCCCGGCGGCAAATAGCGGATGGCTGTATCCACCAGCTCCAGCAACTCGGGCTGGTTGCGCATCATCAGCCGATAGCTGATGACCAGATCGTCGCTGCGAAGACGGCGAAGGCGCAGCCCTTCATCCGGGAATTCCCGCATCAGGTAGCGCAGTTGCAGATAATCGCCGAGATAGGCGCTGCCCTTGCCGGCCACCAGGGCACCATACCAGTTCTCGGCATCGGTCAGCAGTTGCTGGGATGAACCAGGATAGAGACGCTTCAGGGTCTCCTGGGCCTGCCAGATGGGTGACACCAGAAACTGCGCCTGATCGAGCTCACCCCGATAGAGGATGGCAGACTCCGCTTCCATCATGGCGCGGCTCAAGACGGTATTGCTCGAGTTCGACCGGGCAGGCCCGACGTGAGGAATGAGATCGCAGCGCCCGTTCAGCAGATCCTGCGTCATGGCTGCCCAGCTCGGCCGCTTCTCGACATGTACCGGTACCGGCAACAGCTCTGCCAACCGCGTCATGCGATCGATGAGCAAGCCCCCCTCCGCCTCCAGATAGGGAGGACGTTGCAGGGCCGGGTAACAGAACGTCAGTCCGGTGAGCGAATCGGCATAAGCCTGGGCATCCGGTGACAACGGGAGTATGGCGGCACGCAGTGGCAAGGCCAGCAGCGCGCCGAACAACAGAAGGATTTTTATCATCGGAATGGAAAAGCCAGGCGATTGCCTGGCTTTTTGTCACTCGTTGGGTTCAACATTTTCTACCCTGGCCTTGAGCTTCTGGCCGGGCCGGAAGGTCACCACGCGACGGGCGCTGATGGGAATATCCTCCCCCGTCTTGGGGTTGCGTCCGGGACGCTGGTTCTTCTCGCGAAGATCGAAGTTACCGAAGCCGGAAATCTTGACCTGTTCGCCACGCTCGAGCGCCTGTCTGATCTCCTCAAAGAAGGCTTCCACCATATCTTTGGCTTCACGCTTGCTCATCCCGAGCTGGGTGAACAGGTGCTCTGCAATATCGGCTTTGGTAAGCGCCATAGATCAATCCCTCAAGGATGCATTCAACTCTTCACCGAGGGCCCGCACGACATTGTCCACGGTCTCGGCGATCTCTTTCTCCTCCAGGGTGCGCTGGGTGTCTTGCAACACCAGGCTGATGGCCAGGCTCTTCTTGTCCTCTGCCATACCAGCGCCCTGGTATACGTCGAACAAGTTTATTCCAACTAACTGATTTCCGCCAACTTTTTTAATTACTGCCAGAACGTCGCCTGCCAGGATCTGTCTGTCAACCACCACGGCGATGTCGCGACGGTTGGCCGGGAACTTGGATACTTCGGCAGCAACCGGCACCTTGGCCGGCGTCAGTTTGTCCAGTTCCAGCTCGAACATGACAGCGCGGCTCTTGAGCCCCAGCTTCTTCTCGAGGCTCGGATGGATCACGCCGATGTGGCCGATCACGACGCCATTACGCAGAATGGCTGCGCTCTGGCCCGGATGCAGGGCACTGTGCTCGGTGCGCTCGAAGGTGAAGGTAGCCCCTTCTGCAGTCAGATCCAGCACCGCTTCCAGGTCACCCTTCAGATCGAAGAAGTCGACGGGACGGGCCTTAACATCCCAGTGCTCGTCCCCCTGGTTACCGGTGATGATGCCGGCGAGCATGGGTTCCTGACGGATGCCATTCTCGGCATTCTCGTCCTTGATGAAACGCAGGCCCTGCTCGAACAGGCGCACGCGCGGCTGCTGACGGTTCTGGTTGTAGACCACCGCCTGCACCAGACCCGGGAACAGAGAGACGCGCATGGCGGACATCTCAACGGAGATCGGGTTTGGCAGCACGATGGCATCGCTCTGCGGGAACAGGGTCTGCTGAGCCTTGGGATCCACGAAGCTGTAGGTGATCGCTTCCTGGAAGCCGCGATCGACCAGCAGGTCGCGCACCCGCTTCAGGGTCACCTGCCCTTCTGCCTGCTCTACCATCGCGAGGGATGCGGCGGGTTTGAGGTTGGGGATGTTGTTGTAGCCGTAGATGCGGGCCACTTCCTCGATGAGATCTTCCTCGATGGCGATATCGAAACGCCAGGAGGGAGCCAGCGCGGTCCAGCCGTCGGCATCCACGGTCACCTGCATGCCTAGGCGAGTCAGGATCTCGACCACCTGCGCATCCGCCACGCTGATGCCGATCACCTTGTCGAGCTTGGTGCGGCGCAGCTTGATGGGGGCAGCCTTGGGCAGATGGGCATCGGATTTGACCTCGACCACCTGGCCCGCTTCACCGCCGCAGATATCCAGCAGCAGACGGGTGGCGCGATCCATCACCTTGGCCTGCAGCTGCGGATCCACCCCGCGCTCGAAGCGGTGGGAGGAGTCGGTGTGCAGACCGTAGGCACGGGCACGGCCGGTGATGGAGAGCGGCGCGAAGAAGGCGCACTCCAGCAGGATGTCGGTGGTGGTCTCGGAGACACCGGTGCGATCGCCGCCGAAGATGCCGGCCATGCAGGCAGGGCCCTTGGCATCGGCAATCACCAGGGTGGTCTCTTTGAGCTTCACCTCGTTGCCATCGAGCAGGGTCATCGGCTCGTCGGCCTTGGCGCGGCGCACCACCAGTTCCCCTTCAAGCGTCGCCAGGTCGAAGGCGTGCATCGGCTGGCCGTATTCCAGCAGCAGGTAGTTGGTGATGTCGACGATGGCGTCGATGGAGCGAATACCGCCACGGCGCAGCTTCTCCTGCATCCAGAGCGGGCTCTGGGCGTGCAGGTTCAGCCCCTTGATGACACGACCGAGATAACGGGGGCAATCGGCCGGCGCTTCAACCCGGATCGGGAAGGTAGCGTCGATGGTGGCAGCAGCAGGGGTCCAGGTCGGCTCGACCACGTCCACGCTGTTGAGCACGCCGATTTCACGGGCCAGGCCGGCGATGCCGAGGCAGTCGGCACGGTTCGGGGTCAGATCCACGTCGATGCTGACGTCGTTGAGCGCCAGGTATTCACGGATATCGGTGCCGATGGGGGCGTCAAGCGGCAGCTCGATGATGCCATCGGCCTCGACGTCGATGCCCAGCTCGCTGAAGGAGCAGAGCATGCCATGGGACGGCTGACCACGCAGCTTGGCTTTCTTGATGGTGAAATCACCCGGCAGGGTCGCCCCGACCTTGGCCACGCAGACTTTGAGGCCGGCACGGCAGTTCGGTGCACCGCAGACGATGTCCAGCAGCTCTTCTTCGCCCACGTTGACCTTGGTCACCCGCAGCTTGTCGGCGTCCGGATGCTGGCCACACTCGACCACTTCACCCACCACCACGTTGTTGAACTGGCCAGCCACCGCTTCCACGGCGTCTACTTCCAGACCGGCCATGGTGATCTGCTCGGCTAGTGCGTTGTCACTCAACTCGGTGCGGACCCACTCCATCACCCAGGATTTACTGAATTTCATGTTCTCTCGCCCTTACTTGAACTGCTTGAGGAAGCGCAGGTCGTTTTCGAAGAAGGCACGCAGGTCGTTGACCCCGTAACGCAGCATGGTTAGGCGTTCAACGCCCATGCCGAAGGCAAAGCCGGAGTATTTTTCCGGATCGATGCCGACCGAACGCAGCACGTTCGGGTGCACCATGCCGCAGCCCAGCACTTCCAGCCACTTGCCGTTCTTGCCCATCACGTCCACTTCGGCGCTCGGCTCGGTGAACGGGAAGTAGGAAGGACGGAAGCGAATGGTCAAGTCTTCCTCGAAGTAGTTGCGCAGGAAGTCGTGCAGGATGCCCTTGAGCTCGGTGAAGCTGGCATGCTCGTCAACCAGCAGGCCTTCGACCTGGTGGAACATCGGGGTGTGGGTCATGTCGTAGTCGTTACGATAGACGCGGCCCGGCGCAATGATGCGGATCGGCGGCTGCTGATGTTCCATGGTGCGGATCTGCACGCCCGAGGTGTGGGTACGCAGCATCAGATCAGGATTGAAGTAAAAGGTATCGTGATCGGTACGCGCCGGGTGGTGCGCCGGGATGTTCAGCGCATCGAAGTTGTGGAAGCCATCTTCAATCTCGGGACCACGGGCAACCTTGAAGCCCATCTCGCCAAACAGGCGCTCGATGCGCTCGATGGTGCGGGTCACCGGGTGCAGACCGCCATTCTCGATGCGGCGGCCCGGCAGGCTGACGTCGATGGTCTCGGCGGCCAGCTTCTGGTTCAGCACGGCGACTTCGAGGGCTTCACGACGCGCGTTTAGGGCATCCTGAACCTGCTGTTTGGCCTGGTTGATCACGGCGCCCGCTGCGGGACGCTCTTCAGCGGACAGGGCACCCAGTCCCTTCATCTGCTCGGTAAAAAAGCCCTTTTTACCCAGATATTTGACCCGGATTTCGTCGAGGGCGGCGATGTCGCTCACGCCCTCAATTTCGGCCTTGGCCTGGCCGACTACTTCTTCAAGCTGTTGCATGTCTTCCTCGTCACCACTCCCGGAACAGGAGCCTTTAGGCTAAATAAGGTCAAGAGGGGAATAATACAAAAAAAGCCCCTTGGCTGACCATAGTTATGACGGGCTTTTCTCCCTGCAAATCATTTTGTTATATGGATAAAGCCACAAGCCAGATGCAACAGGATTAAGACAAGCGTCGTTTGTTCTAGTTTGTTGGCATATGGAAGGATAAAGCATTCATGAACGTGGCATGCTACCTGCCAACGCTCAAAAATGAGCAACAAAAAAGGAGGCCTGAGCCCCCTTTCCATGTCTAATGAAAACAACAACATAGATAAATATCAATGAGTTACGAGTGACAAGAGGGTACATCAAAAGCCCCGTGACGACCCTGTTTGGGACAATTTGTGGACACTTCATCATGCGACAGGTAGCGGGTTTTCCAGCGGGTTGAAGCGCACCGCATCGCTCAGATAGTCCGGTGCAAAGTGGGCATAGGTCATCGTTTGCTGGATGTTGTGATGGCCCAGAATTTTTTGCAGCGCAAGGATGTTGCCCCCGGACATCATGAAGTGTGATGCAAACGTGTGCCGGAACACATGCACCGCCTGCCCTGCTGGCAGATCCGGCGCCACGGTCTTGAGAACGTCACGCACCAGCAAATAGTCGAGGTCACGGAACAGCGGACCCCGGTTCACCCCGTTTGTTATCTCCTGACACAGCTCGGCCGAGATCGGCACGGTGCGGTTCTTGCCATTCTTGGTGTTGATGTAGGTCACCCGGCTGGCCAGCACATCTTCACGGCGCAGATTGGCTGCTTCACTCCAACGCGCTCCCGTGGCCAGACAGAGTTTGACCACTTTCAGGTTATCCCCAGATAGCGCAGCTAGTACGTCGCCGATCTCTTCCTGGGTCAGGTAGCCCATCGACCGCTCAACCAGTTTGACCTTCTTCATCTCTTTGAGCGGGTGCTCGTGGTGGTAGTGACCGAGATCGGTGAGCACTGAGAAGACCCCGCCCAGCATCTCCTGCTCGCGGTTCACCGTCTTGGGTTGTCGGCCGGCATGCAGTCGCTGCGCCCGATACTCGGAGAACAGAGCCCGGGTCACTTGTCTCGCCAACGGGTGGCGCAACGCGGCATCGATATTGTGGAGTTTCTTTCGTACCTCCTCCCCTGCTTTCAGGGTCTGGCCATGGTAGCACCACCAGAGTTCGATCAGCTCGGATAGCGGCCGGTTATCTGCCGGGCGATCCACCCACTCTTTATTATGCTCGGTGGCGATCACCCAACGCTCGAACTGCTGGGCTTCGGACTTGGTCTTGAAGCGCTTGCGGATCCGCTTGCCTTCCCTCCCCTGCGGGCGGATATCGACCAGGTACCCCTCGGGCGTGGACTTGATGCTCATCGCCCCTCCTTATAAAGGAAGGCACTTACCCATCCCCGCAGCCCGCACATCGACACCATACCCAACCACTGCACTTTCACTGTCATCACCCTCCATCAAAACACTGTGGTTTTATACAGTATTTGATGATGATTAGCAGTGTTTAACTGAGGCTACGGTATACATGGGAAACCGAAGAGCGTGAGAGGTACTAGGTCTAGCAACAGCTACTTATAACCTGGTTAAATGCAATGGAAGGGAAACCAGCTATCAGTCACCTTCCCTTACCCATTTAAGCATCAGCCCTTGTCGCTCTATTGACAGAGAAACTATTTACTGGTCTGTTGTATGTTAAAGCCTTATTTTCTCATTTGCCCATATTTGATGTCGGGAAAATAAATGAAAAATGAGCGAAGATATATAATCTGCGCTCAAAAACATTTAACCTTGACCAACCAAAGGAATAGCTTTACATCGCAAAGGCCACTTCCTTATTACTATTAGTTGGTTCTATAATTTCGGCTGAGCGCTCTTTATTATATATACTAAGCGACTCGTGATATTCTGCAGCTTCCGCTTTCATTGTCCAATGGACCTCCGACAGGCCACGTGACTCAACTGCTTGACGGATTTCCATCAGTGGTAAGCGGAAAAATTCTTTGCGAGAATTTACTCGGTTTACAGCTTTTCGCTCAAATTCCCTATGAAGCTCTCTTTCCAATGTGGGCGCATCTTCACTATAAATTATAGCATGGACATCAAACTCAAATGGTACAGAAGCATCGCCTAACTCCTTGACTCGGTCCAATGGGTCCAAACGACGAGTCATACCAACCTTAAATACCTGCTCCCCAAAACTGCCTATATTGCTGATCACATAAACATGGCCCCTTCGCGTCTGCTGTGCCATAGATAGAGCCCTTTCACCACGAGATTCTGCTTCTTTTAATTTCTCTTCTAACTCAGCCAATTGAGCCTCAAATTGCTGTCGCTGCTCATCATTAGCCGAGGCCAATTCTTTACGCGCTTTTTCTAAAGCTTTCTGTAGCATCCGTTCTTCTTTCTCTGCTTCTTGAATAGCCTTTTCTATTTCTCGCTGTGCCCGTTCCTCCTCACGCATTTGATCACGAATAGCCTTTTGCTCTTCGCGTTCTTGGCGTTGTAGCTCATAAGCTGCAACAGCCCACTTCAGCTCATCCAGGCGTGCATCAAGGTACTCATGGGTTATACGGGCATTTCTGAAGGGCGACCCATTATGGTTAACCAAAGCGAAAGCATCTATTATTTCCTGTTTTATTTTACCAAAGTTATCAAACTTAACCTTGGATAGTGCAGTATCAACTTTTCCATTGAAAGCATCTACAGCGAAATGAATGGCATTTATTCGGCGATGTGGTTCTGCATAATCACATTCGCCAGCCAAACCATTTTTTATCAAATTGCCAACTCGCTTTCGAGCTGCTTTCAGATTCTCACCGGCTTCTTTATGGCTGAATTCCTCCGCGAGATCATCAAGCACGGAATGATTTGGGATAATATATTCGTCCTTATATCCTTCAATCGTGTTTCGCATTGCTCGAATTGCTGATTCATACTGTTCCGCTTTGTCTCTTGCTTCTATTGCATTCCCTGCAATTTCTTCAGCTCGTTTGTTTGCAAACGAGATCATTTTCTCAGCTTCCAATCTGCATTGCTGTTCTATTAATTGAGCTTTTGCATTAGCAGCATCAACAGCTTCTCTTGCCTTAATACGTAATGCTTTCGCTTCATCTATATAAGGCTGAGCTTGAGCCCTTGCATTCTCTTGCGCTGACTCTAATATCTCATGAGCTTTAGCCCGCAGAGTATCAGCCTCAGCTGTCATCTGCTTAACCTGTTTTCGTGCATCATCATGAAGTTTCTGAACTTGAACCTCCATGTCGACTATTGGTTGCAACCGTTCTTCTAATGAGGAGATTAAATTTCTATGCCTGGCCACATCAGCCTTTGCTGTTTCAGCTTCCTTTCTAGCAAGATCACGCTCAAGGATAATTTTCTTTTTGCTTCTTGATGAAAGAATTAACCCAACAGATGGAAGCAAAATAACTGCCAATATTATTATTAATGTAATATCACTACTGCTCATGCTCTCTCCAAATTAAAAAGGGCGCATTAGCGCCCTGTTTGTCTTTTTCTATAAGATCTGTGTTCTACCATCACGCCGATGATCTGGATGTGCTGCCGGTCGGAGTGCATGGTGGGGAAATCGTCATTGAGGGGGACCAGTTCAAACACCTCTTGTCCGCTCTCGTCGATGCCGCGGGGCCGGTACTTCTTGAAGGTGGCCTCTTCGCTGCCGTTCTTGGCCACGACGAAATCCCCTGGTTGGGGCGCTTCGTCGGGGTCAACGATGATGAGGTCGCCTTCCTTAAAGAAGGGTTCCATCGACTGGCCACGCAACCAGAGGCCGAAACCACAAGGGCCAACATCAACCCCCGCCGTCACATACTCGACATTGCCATCGAAGGCCGTGGCCTGCTCACACATCTCGTGCCAGTGGCCGGCCTGAACATAGCTCAGCACAGGCACGCGCGTACCTTGCGGGATCACGGCCGGTTCGACGTTGTGATATCCAGGCATCACTTCTGGTGCAGGCTGTGCCCTCGCCTCCCCGTCTCCAGTCAAAAGCCAGTCAACAGTGACCCCCAGCGCTGCCGCTAGATCATTGAGATAGCGGCCTTTTGGCTGGTTAAGTCCCGACTCCCACTTGCTAATCGACACCCGGGTTATCCCGATTCGCTTAGCCAGTTCGTCTTGGCTCATTTTCTGCGCACGTCTGCGCGCTGATATGCGGTCATTGATAGTTTCCATAAACCTAAGTTACCACCCAGCAAGGTAACTAAAGCAACGAAACCACTTGACCCCTTCTCGACCCATAAGTTACCTTTAGCCATCACCGACACTTAGGTGACATTGCGGAGGATTTGAAAATGCAAAAAAGTGCTGTTCTTGAACACTTCGGCACCGTTACAGCGACTGCCAAAGCTCTCGGTATTTCCCATGTTGCTGTCAGCAAGTGGAGCGAAACCATCCCACAAGGCCGTGCCTACCAAATCGAGGTGCTAACTGACGGCAAATTGAAGGCCGAGCAGTCCAAACCGAACCCAACGGAATCGGGAGCATGACCATGACCACAGCGTTCACCTTCGATCTCCTACTGCCCGAGTTTCGCGATCTTGCCAATAAGCAACTCTTGATTGGTGGGAGTGGGTTGCCACTTCGAGGCACCTATCTTTGGAGCTTTCTCATTAACCATCGCAAAACCAAGATTGATTTCTTTGAGCAGTTCCTATTTTGCAAACAGGTAGCCAGTGGGGTCTATATCCAGACATTCACCCTTGATGAGTTAGAAGCACTCTGGCTGAGTCATCTGCAAACCAAGGTCGCTGTTCAGAAGTTATGGGATGCCTGGATCACCCAAGGCCGCGCCTACCAGATCGAGGTGCTGACCGGCGGCAAATTGAAGGCCAGCGCGCGCAGTACTCCGCAACAACCAACCCCTTGTGTTTGAACCTCCTGAGAAGGATTCACCATGGTTACTCGAATCAAACCCATCCGCATCCCCAGCGATGTGAGCCAGTTGCCGTTCGATTACCCCTTTGGCAATCGCGTCAGTGAAAGCCTGGAGGAGTACGCCAAGCGCCAGGGCTTGACGATTGGGGCCGTTAAAAAACGCGCCGACCGCGGCCAGTTGCCCATCTTGCAAGACGGCCCGGGCGCTCCTCGCGAGGTCAACCTTTACGCCCTGTTCCTGCAGGCCCGTTATCAGGCCGAGCGCTACGTCACCATGACGCTCGCGTGAACCTGCCAACACCATATCGGGTCAAGGAGACGCTCGCATGTTTACCGAATACGCCAGCAAACATCCGCACTGGATCAGTGCCTGCCAACGCTTTGCCGCCAGTCACAACATGGCCGAGATCGCCCAGCGGGCAGGCATGAATCCGCAGCTCCTGCGCAACAAGCTAAACCCCGATCAGCCCCACGAACTGACGGTGGCCGAGCTGATTGCCATCACCCAGGCGAGTGAGGGCGATGAAACCCTGTTCGATGGCGCCCTGTTTGGCTGTGGCTTGACGGCTGTTGCCATCCCCGAGCGGGAGAAAGCCCCCAGCCTGGCCCATCAGGTGATCGATACCACGGCCAGGGTGGCCGGACTCGGCGCACAGGCACTGAAGGTGGTGGAGAGCGGCCGCGTGACCAAGGGGCAACGCAATGCACTGGTCGGTGCGGCGACGGCAGCCATGGGCAACCTCGCCATTCTGATCACCGAGATCGAGCACAAATACCAAGCCATCCCCTCTCTGTCTTGTGCGCTGGATATCGCGCGCATGGCGGCCGGGGCTTAGGAGATTTCATGAGACTGATTTGCCCCCACTGCGGAGCCCGCGCCAGCACCCGCACCTCCACCCGGATGAGCCCGCTGTGCGGCATTGCCACTTACCAGTGCAGCAATGTGGAGTGCGGCCACACCTTCAAGGCGGGGTTCGAAATCATCGCAACCATCAGCCCCAGCGCCATGCCTAACCCGGCCATTGTGCTGCCCATGGTCCCGCGCAGGGCGAAGGCGGTGGCCCCATGAGCAAACTTCGCGCCGAGCAGACGGGCCTGATCCCGCTGCCATTTTTGCTGTTCACCCGCGCCACTGTCGTCACCAACGGCGACGAGCCGGTGATGCGCAACACCACCCGTTTCGACGGCAGTTATCTGGAAGACAGCCAGGGCCGCCGCGGCGCACTGCGCTTCCAGCCCGCTTGCCAGCCACACCGCCACTGGCTGGTCAGGCTGCTGCAGGCATAACCGGAGGGCCACCCCATGAACACCGCTCAGGTTTTCGATCTCGTTCAACCACCCAGCGCCGCAGAAGTGGCGCTGGCCGAGATGCGCGCCCAGTTCGGCCGCAATGGGGCGGCCAGCCGCTGGTCACGCCTGCCGACCCGGACCCGTGCCGTCATCTGCTACGCCGCCGGGTTATCGACCACCTATGGCACCCGTGAGCTGGACCACTTCGATTTTGAGCAGCAAGAGGCGATCCGACTCGCCCTGGGGGAATTGCTGGCGACCCTGCACGAGTTTGATGGCGGCGTGCTGGACCGCCGTGAATGGCACCGCCCCACTGGCCGTGAGGTGCCGACCGGCAGCGAGCGGGAACAGGCAGAGCTTGAGAACAAGCGCCGGGCCGAGCTCAACGAGCAGGCCAGCGTATTGGAAAACCGCAGAGCGGTTTTGCAGAAGGTGGCCGGAAAAGGCCAATAAAAAACCCCGCTATCGGTGTTGACGCACCAGCGGGGTTTCCATCAGCAACTGAGGTAACTGATATGCGCAATGTAGCGATTTCGAGCGCACTACGCAATGTGAAGGAGTGCCATTGGCATCTGACCAGACTGGCACGGCGCCGCAATATGACTCGCTCCGACGACATCGCGGCACAGCACCACGCCGCCAATGCACATGCCTGGCGCTCGCTCTGGCTGAATCTGAACACCAAAGGGGGCCGACATGCGTGATGACCTGTTTGAACTGGAGCAGCCGGTCGACGAGCTGGGTGGCGCCGAATCTGGCCCCGCCCATATGCAGCCGCCGGCACCCGTCAGCCCACTGACCAAGCACTGGGAAGCAGCGCAGGAGGAGTTCAACACCTCGGGCAGTGATGCCCGCCGAAACCGCAACATCGCCCGGGAGCTGCTGGCCCTGGGCGCCATCCGCGCCGTGTATTGGCTGGCGTTGGGTGGCGGTGAAGTCGCGCTGGCCACAGAGATCGCCGAGTGGTGGGCCGAGTGCGAGCCACTCCACGGATTGGGGGAGACCATCAGATGATCCACGACTTCTGGCTCGATGCCATGTTGAGCGACGCCGCGCGCCGCCGGGAATACCAACTCGAGTTACTGGATGCCCGTCGCCGTCCCTGCCGCCCCCACCGTTATATCAAAACCCTGCTGGGCATGGTGCGCGCGGCCCGCCGCTGCGAGCACCAATCTGCCGCCCGTCTGCGCCAGTCATACAACGGAGGCGCCATCTAATGACTCACCAAAAACCAGCCGGGCTTGCCCCGGCTTTGGGCGTCGTGCGCCCTGTAAACAGCCATATCGTGACGCTTGAGCCCTGCACCAAGTGCCGCCAGATGGCTGTTTGTCTGCCGGTAGCTGGCCGACACGGTCGCCGCTCTTACCCCTACTGCGTCGATACCTGCTGGCCGCTGGCCCGCGCCGCCAGTGAAACCGTGGTGAAGACCGTCCCGGCCAACGCCCGCCCCTCGATGCGCTGCAGTTGCTGCGGCGAGTTCGGCCATGTGCGCCCGGTCATCCTGGGCGGCAACCGGCTCACCAGCCTGTTTTTCTGCGAGTCCACCTGCTGGTCTGATCGGCTCGCCACCCTGGACATGGTACCGACCTGCAGCGACTGCGGCCGGTACCTGCAACCCAACGAGTATGTGAACGAAAAGTGCGGGGTGTGCAAATGAGAGAACAGAATTTCAGCCTCTTCAATGAAATCGTCGTGGACAACTTCGCCGGTGGCGGTGGGGCGTCTACCGGGATCGAGATGGCGCTGGGTCGCAGCCCGGAGATCGCCATCAACCACGACCCCGATGCGATCTCCATGCACACCGTCAACCACCCTGACACCGAGCACTATTGCGAATCGGTGTGGGATATCGTGCCGCGAGACGTCGTGGCTGGCCGCCCAGTCGGGCTCGTCTGGCTGTCACCTGATTGCAAGCATTTCTCCAAGGCCAAGGGCTCGACCCCGGTCAGCAAGAAGATCCGGGGCTTGGCGTGGGTCACTCTGCGCTGGGCCGCCACGGTACGCCCCCGGGTGATCATGCTTGAGAACGTCGAGGAGTTTCAAACCTGGGGCCCGCTGCTGATCGACTCGGAGGGCAACGCTCGCCCTGACCCTGCAAAAAAGGGCCGCACCTTCAACAGCTTCATCAACGCTCTGCGCCGCCAGGGCTACAAGGTGGAGTGGCGGGAGCTGCGTGCCTGCGACTACGGCACCCCCACCATCCGCAAGCGCCTGTTCCTGATCGCTCGCCGGGATGGCGCCCCCATCGTGTGGCCCAAACCGACCCATGGCGATCCCGCCAGTGCTGAGGTGAAAGCCGGGAAGTTGCTGCCGTGGCCTACTGCTGCGGACATCATCGACTGGTCGATCCCGTGCCCCTCCATATTCGAACGCAAGCGGCCACTGGCTGAAAATACCCTGCGCCGGATTGCTAAGGGGTTGGAGCGGTTCGTCATCAATGCGGCCGAGCCGTTCATCGTGAACACTCGGAATGGCGAACGTGAGGGGCAGCAACCCCGCGTCCGTGGGATAGACCAGCCACTTTGGACTGTTACAGCTCAGGGATCACAAGGGGCTATTTGCATCCCGAAACTTGCCCCTTTCATAACCGAGCACGCCAACGCCAGCCATCAGCGCAACATGCCGGCTGATGAGCCCCTGCGTACCATCTGCGCTCAGGTGAAAGGTGGTCACTTCGCTCTGGTGTCCGCTTTCCTTGCGAAGCATTACACCGGCGTCGTGGGTGCGGAGCTGACCCAGCCGCTGCCGACCGTGACCACGGTTGACCACAATTCGCTGGTAACCAGCCACCTGGTGAAACTGCGCGGCACCTGCCAGCACGGTCAGCCGGTCACTGAGCCCATGCCCACTGTCACCGCTGGCGGACTGCATATCGGCGAGGTTCGGGCTTTCCTGCTCAAGTATTACGGCACCAACATCGGCCATGCTGCTGACGAGCCGCTCCAGACTGTCACCACTAAGCACCGGTTCGGTCTGGTCACTGTGCGTGGTGAGGATTACCAGATCGTCGATATCGGGATGCGCATGCTGGAGCCCCATGAGCTGTTCGCAGCGCAGGGGTTCCCGGGCGACTACGTGATCGACCACGACGCCACCGGCAAGAAGTTCACCAAAACTGCGCAGGTGGCTCGCTGCGGCAATGCCGTGTGCCCACCACTGGCTGCCGCTCTGGTTCGCGCCAACCTGCCAGAGATGTGTGCCGATGCGCAGGAGGTGGCGGCATGAACGACGCCATCACCAACCTACACGGGATACAGTTGCCCCAGCACTACCTGGTCGGGCACCATGCCATCAACATGGCCGGGGCGGCCGAACAACTCGCCCGCATTGAGTGGCACGTTGCCAAGCCGCTGGCCGCGACCTTCCTGCGCCGCTACCCGGCCAACCCCAAGACCGCCAACATCTGGCTGCGCCGCATGGTCGACGCCTGCGCCGCCGCACAGAGCCGGTTTCCGGTACCGGTGATTGATCTTCGCAACGATGTGCGCCGCGAGTTGGTTGCCGCCGAGTGGGCCCGTCGCTGCCAGCAACTGCTGGCGGCGGCGGGCCATGAGCGCACCGCCACGGAGCTGCTGGCCGATATCGGGGCCCAGGCCAAGGCGTGGCACTTCTGCCCGCCCCTCCCCATTCACCCGCGCACCAAGGTGGAGCGCCTGCTGGGTCGCCCTCTGAGCCAGGCCGAGCGGGACGATCTGGCCGACGAGGTGGACAAGTTCGAAGGGGCCGCCGCCAGCTTGCTGGTGCGCCTGCTCGACGAGTCGTGGTGGCTGCGCAAGATCAACCGCGCCTGGGCTATCTACTGCGAGCTGATTGCCATCCTCACCGGCCAGGTGCGCAAGGGGGTCAGCCCCTACGCCAGTGCGCACGCCGTGCGTGAGTTCACCCAGCGTAAAGCAGCCCAGCAAGCCTGGATGGCTGGCATGAGCGCCGTCAACGAAGAGCTGGGGCAAGAGATTGACCTGGTCGATGCGGTGATGGGCTCGGTCGCCAACCCCGAGATCCGCCGTCATGAGCTGATGGTGCGCATGCGGGGCTTTGAAGACATGGCACAGGAGCAGGGCAAACTGGGCCTGTTCCTCACACTGACCGCCCCCTCCAGCTATCACGCCTGGCGCCAGGGCAACAAAGACAAGGCGAAGACCTACCAGAACGAGAAGTTCAACGGCGCCTGCCCGACCGAGACTAACCGCTTGCTGTGCAAGCAGTGGGCGCGCTTTCGGGCGGCACTGGCCCGCGAGGGGATCATGGCCTTCGGTTTTCGGGTTGTGGAACCGCACCACGATGGCACCCCGCACTGGCATTGCCTGCTGTTTATCAACCCCGAGCATCAACGCGACTTTCTGACCCTGCTTGCCTACCACTTCACCGCCACCGAACGGGCCGAGCTCAAGATGCCCAACGGCGACCAGCTCGATGCGCTGGCCGAGATGAAAATCCGCAACAAGATGCCGCGCATCAAGTGGCTGCTCGATGTGAGCAGCCCGGCGGTGGTCAAGGCCATCAACCCACGGGTGAATTGGAAGGAGATCGACCCAACCAAGGGCAGCGCCACCGGCTACATCGCCAAGTACATCGCCAAGAACATCGACGGCCACAAGGTCGGGATGGACTACGAGGCAGAGGCCCCGGTCGACCACACCACCATCGCGGTCGCGGCCTGGGCGAGCTGCTGGCGTATCCGCCAGTTTCAGCAGATAGGCGGCCCTGCTGTGAGCGTGTGGCGCGAGCTGCGCCGACTGGGTGACGAGGTGATCGAGTGGGATTGCATTCTGGAAGCCGCCCGCACCGCCGCCGACAACAACCGCTGGGGCGACTTTATCGACGCCATGGGCGGCATTGACCTTCCCCGCAAAGAACACCTGATCCGCCTCTCCAAGCGCCTCGATGAAGCCGCCAACAAGTATGGCGAGGATGTGCTGCGCCTGATGGGGGTGATCACCGACATCGGCATGACCACCGCCGTCACCCGCACCGAGGGCTGGCAGATAGTGCGCAAGGGGGTCAACGGGTCGGGTTTGGGCGAGCAGCGCGAGCATGCAGTGGGCGAGCAGCGCGAGCATGCAGTGGGCGAGCAGCGCGAGCATGCAGTGGGCGAGCGCAGCGAGTTGCCCTCAGGCGGCGGCAGCCGCCCCCCTCGGAGTTCTGTCAATAACTGTACGCAAGGATCCAAATCGGGGGTGAAAGGATCCGCTCTGGCTAAAGAGCTGGGCCGAATGGGTCTTGATGAAAGCAACGCCGCCCTGCTGCTGCACGGCAGCATCATCCACGCCGACGGCCAATATGTGCGACTGGTCGGCGATCGGCTGATTGTGACCCGCCACTGGCCGGGTGCTGGCGATGCCGTGGCCGACCAGCTGACCGCCGAGGTCGAGGCAGAGCAGGCCAGCAACCGGGCCGCCCGCAGCGACACGCTGAAACAGCAGGCCCGCGAGCTGATGCACTCCGGCGGCAACATCACCGAATGGCTGGCCGCCCTGCCGCTGGCGCAGGCCGAAGAGGCGATCGCCATCTTCACCCGCCTGCTGGATGACGAAGAGGACCGGGCCAGTTACCAGCCCACCGAACAGGAGCAGGCCCGCGTCGACTGGCTGAAAGCAGACAACAAGCGCCATCAGGCGGAGATTGCCAAGGCGCGGGCGCGCCTGGGCGTGGAATGAGGAAATTGCGATGAATGGAACTTTGAAGTTGCAAGAACAGGCGGTGGCCACCGCAGTGGAGACGGTAGGTAAGCCGGTGCTGGATGCCTGCTGTGGCAGTCGGATGATGTGGTTCGACAAACAGAATCCGCTCGCCATCTTTGCCGACAAGCGGCGCGAGACTTTGACTGTCACGGACAGAACGCACCGGGAGGACGGCACCCGCACCTTGCGCATCGAACCGGATTGCCTGATGGATTTTCGCAACATGCCGTTTGCTGATGGTGTATTCAAGCTGGTTGCCTTCGACCCGCCGCACCTTGAACGTGCTGGCCCCAAAAGCTGGCTGGCTGCCAAGTACGGCAAGCTGTCAGACGATTGGCGCTCAGACCTGTGCGCTGGCTTTGCCGAGTGCTTCCGGGTTCTGGAGCCAGAGGGCGTCCTGGTGTTCAAGTGGAACGAAACACAAGTAAAAGTCAGCGAGGTGCTGGCTTTGACTCCGCACAAGCCACTATTCGGTCAGGTATCTGGGCGCTCCGGCATGACCCATTGGCTGGTGTTCATGAAACCAGGGTTGCAAGAAGTGATTGGGGGCCAGGCATGAAAGACTTGATTCGCCGCCATTTCGAAGCATGGCTGGTACTGCTGGCCGCCAATATCCTGATCGGCCGGAACGTTCATCGCTGCAAGGTCGTGTCTCGCAAGGACAACAACGACATGTGGTACATGGCCGAAAAGCTGGAGCAGATAGCCAAGCGGATACGGAACAAGTACGAGGGGCCAAGCTCATGATTGACACCATCAAACGCGCCGACGTCGAGCGCCTGCTGCCGCTCTGTCAGCGGCTCTGGCCCATCCTCCAGCAACACCCGCCGGGATCGGCGGGTCGTGCCGCCATTACCCACGAACTCGACAGCCTGCCGGCAGCCGACCGCCATCTCTGCGATCTGCTGCTCGACCGCATAGAGCGGGTCATCCGGTTTAGGGATGCTTGGTTCCCCTTCTACCAGGGCGAGCTGGACACTATCACCCTACCCAAGAAGGCAAAGCGGGTGCTGCCTGTCGGCCCAGCCCCCAAGCAGGTATGGAAGGCCACCCGGGCGCGACAGGGGGCGTTTGCCAGAAGGGGAGCTGTATGAAGGAGGCGAAAGAGCGCAAACAGGCCCAGCGCATGCGCCAGGCAGCCATGGGCATCAAGCGGGTGGAGGTGGCGCTCTCTACCCGCGAGCGCGATCAGCTGGAAACCCTGCGCCGTGCCAGAGCCGGATCCGGTGAACCCTACAGCGCCGACGAGTACATCAGCACCCTGCTGCGCCGTGACTGGGAACGGTGGCAGCAGCAACAGGTGGAGCTTGCCAAGCAGACCTGCCTGCACTGCGGCCAAAAGCTCCCGGGCGGCTGCGTTGGCGCCTTCAAGGGCGAGGCGGCCTGATGGCAAACCCAAGGCGATAAAACCTTGGCGCTGTAAACTGATGTGAAATCTCAAAACGTGTCCGGTCACGAAGGCGTGACCGGACACGTTTCATCAATTACCATCGCGGCACAACAAGAGGGGAACATGATGAGCTTTAACCTGTGCAACCTGCCTCCAGCAGAGAAGGCGCTGATAGAGGTAGACAAGGCCGCAGCCTATGCGGTGTGGAAGGAACGCAATGGCAAGCTGGCCACCGCCGAGCTGGATAGCAGTGCCTTCAAGGATCATGAGCTGGATGCCTTCACCAAAGCGCTGGCCAAGTATCGCGCCAGACCCTAAGCCGAGCTATGCCTTCACCACCGGCAGCTCGCCGAGCGCGGTGGTATAGCGGGGGCTTAACTGCTCTCGCTTCATCATCCACTCCCGGGTGTCCCGACCGCGAGCCGCGAAGTAGACCTTCCCCAGCCGCCCCTGGTTGATCTTGTCGATGACCTGCATCAGCGCCTCGCTGCGCGGGGATTGTTGCTGTGCGGCGAACAGGTCGCCCTGCTGCATGCTGGCGGGGGTGAAGTCGGCCAGCATGACGCCCCCTTTCTGGTATCGCTGCTCGTCGCGCCAGATGCGGGGTAGCAGCTCCGGGATCAGAGCCAGCAGCGCCCGGGTGTCATGGGTGGGCATCGCCAGCTTGGTGCTCACCTGGTTGCCGTAATAGGGCTCCCGGTCGCTGAACGGGCTGGTGCGAATGAACAGGGTCACATGCCGGCAGCACATCCCCTCCCCCCGCAGCTTCTCGGCGGCCCGCTCCATGTAACCGGCCAGCGCCTGGTGCATGGGGCCTATCTGAGTGATGCGCTCGCCGAAAGAGCGCGAGCAGATGATCTGCTGCTTGGCCTGGGCCTCTTGCTCCAGCTCGGCGCATGGGATCCCCCGCAGCTCCTGCACCGTGCGCTCGACCACCACGCCATAGCGGCGCCGCAGCGCCTTGGGGTCGGCAGCGACCAGGTCGGCCACGGTCTTGATGCCCTGGGCCTCCAGCTTGGCGGTGAGCCGCCTGCCAATGCCCCATATCTCGTCCACCGGAGTGATCGCCATGAGCCGGGCGCGCCGCGCTTCATCCCGCAGATCCACTACACCGCCCGTGGCGGGCCACTTCTTGGCGGCGTAGTTGGCGAGCTTGGCGAGGGTCTTGGTGGGGCCGATGCCTACCCCTACGACCAGCCCGGTCCACTGCTGCACCCGCTCACGAACGTGGCGGCCATAGGCCACCAGGTCGCCCGCCCAGGACTCGCTCAGTTCGATAAAGGCCTCGTCGATGCTGTAGACCTCCACCGCCGGGGCCATCCCCTCCAGAATGGTCATCACCCGGTTCGACATATCACCATAGAGGGCGTAGTTGCTGGAGAACCAGACCCCGCCCATGGCCTCGAAAAATTGACGGATCTGGAAGTAAGGCACCCCCATCTTGACGCCGAGCGCCTTGGCCTCTGCCGAGCGGGCCACCACACAGCCATCGTTGTTGGAGAGCACCACGATGGGCCGCCCCTTCAAGTCGGGGCGAAACAGCCGCTCGCAACTGGCGTAGAAGTTGTTTACGTCGACCAGGGCAACGGCGCAGCGCTTGTTCATGGGTTATCCACCTGGTGCACGACAAAGGCCACTACCCCGAAGATTTCCAGCTCCTGCCCATCGTTGAAATGGATGGGGCGATAGGCCCGGTTGCCAGGGAGCAAGGCGACGGTGGGCTCAAGCTGCAGTTTCTTCACCGTGAACTCGCCATCCACCGCGGCGACCACCACGCTACCGTGGCGCGCCTTGCGGCTGCGATCGACGACCAACAGGTCGCCATCGCGGATCCCGTGGTCGACCATGCTGTCACCGGCTGCCCGCACAAAGTAGGTGGCCGCCGGGTGCGCCACGCACAGCTGATTGAGGTCGATGGTCTGCTCGGTGTAGTCCTGCGCCGGCGACGGAAAGCCGCAGGCCACCGGGGAGAGGAACAGGGGCAGCTCCAACAAGGGAGCATCGGGAGTGGGTTGAGCAAACATGCTGGCAATCTCGACTGACTGTATAAAAACACAGTATAGCAAGCAGCCCAGAGAGGATCACCGTTCGGCGTTTGGCTCCGGCTTCACCTCATCCTCCATCATTGTGAAAGGGATCAATCTGTAGGCCAAGTTCAAACGCTATGATTCATAGCTTATTTGTCACACGCAATAAACAGAAGGATGTATGGAAAATCGAGTAAAACTGCAGCCAGGTGAAACACTGAAACACGAAAGTTCTCGTACAAGAGGTTCAATGGGCCAAACCGATGTCTACACATACTCGGTTGTCAGTGCTGATGGTCAGGTTGTCGGCAAGGTTGTTCACACTGACGAAATCACTCTGAACGGCCTCAACAACAGACAGAGCATTCGCCAAACTGATCTCGCTGGAAACGTAGTGGTTGAAGAACATTGGAGTGAATGAAATGAGCGAAATACAACCACCATCATACCAATCACTATTGATACGAATGTTCTTTAACGATCAAGAGCTGTCGACTGGAACTGCTTTTGTTGTTGAAAATGAGGGGAATAGGTATCTAATCACAAACAGGCACAATGTCACGGGGAGAAACCAAGATACAGGGGCGCTTCTATCAAAGACAGGTGGGATACCAAACAAAATTGAAATATGGCATAACGTCAAGGCTGGTAAAAATGACCTCCTTCGTTGGGAAGCGAGAGAAGAACCTATTCTTGATCATGATGGAAACTCTTTGTGGTACGAGCACCCGGTTTTAGGCTCAAAAGCAGACTTCATCGCTTTGAAACTAAAAAACCTCGACAATGTAATTATAAATCCATATAGCTTGAACGGCATGGGGAATGCCACAGGCATTAAAGCAAACATCAGCTTGCGTCCTGGGCATCAAGTTAGTGTTGTTGGATTTCCTTTTGGTGTTCAGGCCGGCGGTTCCTTAGCTGTATGGGCTACCGGGTTTATCGCCTCTGAAATGGGCATTGATTATAATGAACTTCCAATGTTTTTAGTCGATTGCAGAACTAGACAAGGTCAAAGTGGTTCAGCTGTCATATTTAATGACGACAATGGAATCCCTGTAGGCGGTGGAAGAGTCAATATCGGAAAAACGTTCACAATTCTTCTAGGAATATACAGTGGAAGAATAAATGGTGAGTCAGACCTAGGGATGGTTTGGAAAGCAACAGCAATCAAAGAACTTATAGACTCTATTAAAATACCTTTATTACCATTCAAATATTAATCGCACTTAAATTAAAG
>NZ_CP026411.1:0-4613 GCF_002934795.1 Aeromonas sp. ASNIH2
GCCGCCGTGGCCCGAGAACTGGAGGGGCTACGCCGTGATCGTCAAAATCCATAGCCGGGGAGTCGGTCGCGGATCTGGTCCGGTGGAATACCTGCTTGGCAAAGACGGGAACCGGGACGGGGCCACGCTGGATCGCGGCGACCCCGAGATGGTCAAGGCGTTGATAGACGGCAGCCATTACGCCCAGCGGTACACCAGCGGCGTGCTGTCGTTCCACGAACCGGACTTGCCGAGGGAGACCAAGGAACGGTTGATGGACGAGTTCGAGCAAGCCCTGTTGCCCGGACTGGACGCAGACCAATATGCGGTGCTGTGGGTCGAGCACCGGGACAAAGACCGCCTAGAGCTGAATTTCGTGGTGCCGAACGTCGAACTTCTGTCCGGCAAACGCCTTCAGCCGTATTTCCACGGGGCGGACGGCCACCGGATCAACGCATGGCGAACGGCCATAAATGGCGAGTTGGGATTGCACGACCCGGACGACCCAATCAATCGGCAGGCCGTGACCACGGCCAAAGACCTCCCCCGGAACAAGCTGGAAGCCGAACAAGCCATTACAGGCGGCCTGCTCGGCATGGCGGCGGCGGGGCTCTTAAAAAACCGGGAGGACGTACTCAAGACCCTGACCGGGGCGGGGTTTGATGTTACCAGGACAACCAAGAACAGCATCAGCATTGCCGACCCCGAAGGGGGCCGGAACATCCGCCTAAAGGGGGCGATCTATGAGCAAGATTTTAGACATGGCAAAGACCTTCGAGCAGACATCGAAGCAGCAAGCCGACGATATAGAGAGCAGTCTGAAGCCCGAGTTCGAGAAGCACGAGAAAGTTATCAAAAAGGCGTTGGACTCAAGCAGGCAGAGCATCAGCGACGCCATCCAAGACCAGCAGAAGCGGATCGGCTGGCTCCTGCTCAAGAGCTGGGGAGTGATGCTGATCTCGGCCTTACTGTTGCTGGCCGCGACGAGCGGGACGCTGTGGTATCAGGGGAACCTGATCGCCGAGCGGCAGGCCACCCTAGAGGAGTTAGCCAAGAAGGGGGGGAAATTGATCCTCAGCGACAGGTGCAAGGACGAGAACGGGAAGCACCGGTTTTGCATCAGGATGAACGTGGACGAAGGGAAGTTCGGGGACGACTACATGATACCAAAGGGCTACTAAACGATGACCGAGCTAGAACGGCACTTATTGAACGCGCTAGAGACCTTGCAGAGCGAGCAAGAGCAGCAATGGCGCAGCTTGCAAACAGCGTGCGACAGCTTGCTGGGGCTGTACGAGACGACGAAAAAAGAAAACGCGAGTTTGCAGGGAGAAGTGAGAGCCTTGCGCCAGCAGTGCGAGCACTTGAGCAAGCAGGTCAGCAGCTTGGCAACGCAGGTCGCCAGCTTGAAGGCGTGATCGCGCAGCAGACGGCGCAGACGCAGGAAGGTTTGTTGGACGAATACCAGCAGGCCCACGCAGAGCGGAACCTGTATTTCAATCGGAAGCATGAGCAGAAAGAGATCTCCGGCTTGCCGATAGACAAGGCCAGAGAGTACCTACAGGACGCCCTAGAGAGCCGGATAGAGCGGCAGCAGGCCAGCGAACTGGGGCGGGGGGTTGAGATGTAGCTGCCGCGCTGCGCTTGGCGGCCCCTGCCCCGAGCGCGACAGACTTCGCTAGTCGCACCCGTTGCAAGGGCGTGATATCATCAAGCACGTGTAACGGCACGTGTCACATTATTGGAGGTCATCATGGTCGCAGCAGCAATGCGCAGCAAGAGAACGGTCAGCGTCACGCTGGAGCCCAGCTTGCTGGAACGAGCCAGAGCGGCGGGGATCAACCTGTCTGCCACCCTAGCCACCGCGCTACAGCATGAAATCAGCGGCTCAGAGGCCGAGCGTTGGAAGCGAGAGAACAGGGAAGCAATCCAAACCCTTAATCGGATGGTCGAAGAGCGCGGCCTGTTTTCTGACGATCACAGGACGTTCTGATGCAGTTCACGATCTACCGCAACAAGGGCAATGCCCGCGATTATCCCTACTTGCTGAATGTGCAAAGCGACATCATCGACGAACTGAACACTAGGATGGTGATCCCGTTGGTACCGCTGGCGGCCTTTATTGGGCGGCCAGCGCAACGACTAAACCCCGTTATTTCCGTCGAAGGAAAAAAGCATCTGGTGTTGACCCAAGAAATGGCGTCGGTTCGGTTGGGGCAGCTTGGAGAGGAAGTTACTGACGTGCAGGAGTCTCGTCAGCTCATCAAGGACTCAATAGATTTCCTACTGGATGGAGTGTAAGGCATGAACAACCCCGAGAAATACCGGCGGATCGGTGTAATGGTTGCCGGTGTGGATTATCAGAGCCTCGATCATTGGGTCAAAGCGTGCAACATAGCGGCGAATGTCGGCCAGATACAGGCATTTCGGGTGCTGCTCAAGGAGGCTACCGACCAGGGCAAGCCCTTGGCATGGCCCCACGGCGGCAATCATGTGATCATCGGCCGCCGTCTTAACTGAGGTAACTGCCGCGCAGCGCTCGCCTCGTCGGCTCCAGTGGAGTAACCTGCTGACCAGAAAAAACAAAACCCCGTTGCTGTGCATCTATCTTGGCGGAGAGAACACTGGCGAACGGGGCCGACTTAACTCCCCATACGGGGAGTAAAACCATAGGTGAATACTACCACATGGATCACATCAAACAACCCAGCCCCGCCAATAAGCGCGGGGCGCGATGACAAAAAAAGCCTTTATCGGGAATCTTCCCCAGCGTCCCTATTGCACTGACGATACATCGTCAGGTCTGCTCATTCGTCCGCAGGCTACCGCGCTGGCCTATCGCCATATCCAGTACAACCCACCGCCGCATGTGGCGTCTTTGGTATTCGACTTGGATAAGCCGGACAGTTACCACGCTTGGCAGGATGCGGGCTTGCCTGCCCCGCACTGGATCAGCGTTAACCGCACGAACGGACATGCCCATATCGGGTACATGTTGGCGACCCCAGTAGCCCGTACCAGCGCCGCACGGCAAAAGCCGTTGCGCTATCTGGCCGCCATAGAACACGTTCTAGCGAAGCGGCTAGGGGCTGACATGGGGTATTCAGGGCTGATCACCAAAAACCCCACCCATAGCGATTGGCTCACCGTCTGGCACCAAATCGAGCCCTACAGCCTCGACTACCTCGCCGAGTTCTGCCCAGACGCCGATTTGGCGGCCTATAGCCGCCGCAGTCGCAAAGAGGTTGGCGGGCTGGGGCGTAACGTCACTGTGTTCGATAACGTGCGTGAATGGGCCTACAGCTCGGTTAGAGCGTATTGGCGGCCCAACGGGTATGAGGCTTGGGCCGATGCGGTGAGATCTGCTTGTGAGAGCGCCAATGCGTTTGGCCGTGAGCAGGGTGGCCCGCTGCCCGTGTCGGAGATCAAGGCCACGGCCAAGAGCATCGCCCGTTGGGTGTGGCGGAACCTCACCCCGTCCACGTTCGCGGATTACGTTGATCGGACACATACCACCGAGATTCAGGCCGCTAGAGGGGCCAAGGGTGGCAAAGTATCCAAGCGCCCAACCAAGGGCGGCATGAGCAAGGCCGAGCTGTTGCCGGAGGTGCTACGGCTCAAGGCCGAGGGTTACAGCAACCGCGATATAGCCGAGGATCTGCAAATCTCGCCGGGCAGTGTGTCCAACTACCTCCGCCGTGATCGTGAGTGATCAAATAAGCCTATATCAGATAACAGCGCCCGAAAGGGCGTTTCTTGTCTCTACAGAATCATTCCAGAGAGAGGATCGGTGCGAGGGGGGTAAGGCCGATCCCGAAGGGTTGTCCATCAGGCCGTGTATTTGGCCTGTGGGCAATAGGTCTTATCCCCGGAGCTGTTTGTTCTCTGCCGTTCGTAGAGCCCGCAGGATCTCCCCGGCTTGTTCTGGGGTCAGCACCACCGCGGACCCTCCATCCCTGATCGCTTGCATCTGGGCATCTAGCCCCTCTACCAATGCTCTATTTATCGTCACAGTAACGTTATTGTCCTGCTGCTTTGCACGGTAGGCTGCTTGTCGTTCTGCCCCTGTCTTGGCGTTTCCGGTCTTGGGTCTCCCCCGGCCACGCTTCTCGCCAAACATGTCTCCGGTTCCCTTATCTGCGTTGTCTTTCATCGCCCTAATTCCCGCCACAGTGGCCATAAATATTATTTGTCACAGTGACACAAAAATCATTAATCCGCACCCTCAAAATCCAACCCATGTTAAAGTACTAAGCAAGGACACACAGGGGGCCCGCTTCGCGGTCTATCCCCTGTGGCCTTGTTCAGGGGGCAGCCCCCCGAAACCCCCGAAAAAACGGAGGCAACCGATGCCGACAGAGCAGCCAAAACGGCTCAAAACGATCAAGGTCAGAGTCACCGAAACCGAGTGGGCCAGCTTGCGGGCGGCCTGCCCCAAAGCCCAGTTGGCGGAGTGGATGCGCGAGCACTGCTTGGGGGTTGTTCCCCAGCAGCGGCGCACCCCACCGCCAACCATCGATCCGGCATTGCTCCGGCAGGTGGCCGGGATCGGTAACAACCTCAACCAGATCGCCCGGCGCATCAATGCCAGCCCGCTGACCACATTGGACAAGGTGGAATACCTTGCGGCGTTA
>NZ_CP026407.1:0-13512 GCF_002934795.1 Aeromonas sp. ASNIH2
TGCTGGATGAGGCAGTGAAGGACAAGCCGACCGCGCCAGAACTGGCCGACCGGCTACATGCCGCAGGCGTAGGCGTCCGGGCAAACCTCGCCAGCACCGGGCGCATGAACGGCTTTTCCTTCGAGGTGGCCGGAGTGCCGTTCAAGGGCAGCGACTTGGGCAAGGGCTACACATGGGCGGGACTACAGAAATCAGGGGTGACTTATGACGAAGCTAGAGACCGTGCGGGCCTTGAACGATTCAGGCCCACAGTTGCAGATCGTGGAGAGCGTCAGGACGTTGCAGCAGTCCCTGAGCCTGATGCACGAGGACTTGAAGCGCCTACCGGTCGCAGTCTCGACCGAGACGGCGCAGACCTTGGAACCGCTGGCCCGACTCCAGCAGGACGTGACGCAGGTTCTGGAAGCCTACGACAAGGTGACGGCCATTCAGCGCAAGACGCTGGACGAGCTGACGCAGCAGATGAGCGCGAGCGCGGCGAAGGCGTTCGAGCAGAAGGCCGGGGAGCTGGACAAGACCATCTCCGACCTGTCCAACAGCCTGTCAGGGCTGGAAACGAGCATCAGCAGCATGAAGCAGACCGCGGAGCAGGTGGCGGACTTGCCGGGCAATCTGGTGAGCGCACAGAAGGACATGACGCAAGCCGCCAACAAACTGACCGAGGCAGCGAACGAGACGCGCCCGCGCCTTTGGCGGCAGGCGCTGGGGCTGATTCTGGCCGGGGCCGTGGGCGCGATGCTGGTAGCGACTGGGCAAGTCGCTTTAAACAGGCTAGTGCCGCCAAGCGACGTGCAGCAGACGGCGGATTGGGCCAACGCGATTTGGAACAAGGCCACGCCCAAGGAGCGCGAGTTGCTGGAACAGATCGTCAATCGGCCCGCGAACTAGATCCGACCGCCTACCTTGAGGCGAGCGGCTACACCGTGAAGCGCGAAGGGCGACACCTGTCCGTCAAGGCTGGCGGTGATGAGGCGTACCGCGTGACCCGGCAGCAGGACGGGCGCTGGCTCTGGTGCGACCGCTACGGCAACGACGGCGGGGACAATATCGACCTTGTGCGCGAGATCGAACCTGGCACCGGCTACGCCGAGGCCGTCTATCGGCTTTCAGGTGCGCCGACAGTCCGGCAGCAACCGCGCCCGAGCGAGCCGAAGCGCCAACCGCCGCAGCTACCGGCGCAAGGGCTGGCAGCCCGCGAGCATGGCCGCGACTACCTCAAGGGCCGGGGCATCAGCCCGGACACCATCGAGCACGCCGAGAAGGCGGGCATGGTGCGCTATGCAGACGGTGGCGTGCTGTTCGTCGGCTACGACCGTACAGGCACCGCGCAGAACGCCACACGCCGCGCCATTGCCCCCGCTGATCCGGTGCAGAAGCGCGACTTACGCGGCAGCGACAAGATCTATCCGCCGATCCTGCCGGGCGACCCGGCAAAGGTCTGGATCGTGGAAGGTGGCCCGGATGCGCTAGCCCTGCACGACATCGCCAAGCGCAGCGGCCAGCAGCCGCCCACCGTCATCGTGTCAGGCGGCGCGAACGTGCGCAGCTTCTTGGAGCGTGACGACGTGCAAGCGATCCTGAAGCGGGCCGAGCGCGTCACCGTGGCCGGGGAAAACGAAAAGAACCCCGAGGCGCAGGCCAAGGCCGACGCCGGGCACCAGAAACAGGCGCAGCGGGTGGCCGAAATCACCGGGCGCGAGGTGCGCCAATGGACGCCGAAGCCCGAGCATGGCAAAGACTTGGCCGACATGAACGCCCGGCAGGTGGCAGAGATCGAGCGCAAGCGACAGGCCGAGATCGAGGCTGAGAGAGCGCGAAATCGAGAGCTTTCACGCAAGAGCCGGGGGTATGATGGCCCCAGCTTCGGCAGATAAGAGCGCCTGTCAGTCGGTGTGATGAACCGACCGACAGGCTAACCATCATCAACCTGAGTAGGAGGCCGATATGGCTATCAACATTATGGAGGCGTTCCAGCAGGAACCGCCACAACTGGACTTCATCTGGCCCGGCTTTCTGGCTGGCACCGTGGGCGCACTGGTGGCCCCCGGCGCGACCGGCAAGAGCTTCTGGGCGCTGGAAGCGGCTATGTCCATCGCTTGCAGCGTGGCAGGCGGTGACGTGGTGAACCTCAAGCCGCAGCACACCGGGCGCGTGGTCTATCTGGCCGGTGAAGATCCCGAACCCGCCCTGATCCGGCGCGTTCACGCCATCGGCCAGCACCTCAACCAGTCAGCCCGCGAAGCCATCGCCGAGAACCTGACCCTTGAGCCGATCATGGGCAAGCGCCTGAACGTCATGGACGAGGAGCACTTGCGCCGCGTCATCGAGTACAGCGCCGGGGCGCGGCTGATCGTGCTGGACACCCTGAGCCGGATTCACAGCCTCGACGAGAACAGCAACGGCGACATGGCGCGGCTTGTCGCCACGCTGGAACACGTCGCGGCCAGCACTGGCGCGTCTGTCCTGTACCTGCACCACGTCAGCAAGGGCAGCGCCCGCGAGGGGCAAACCGACCAGCAGCAGGCAGCGCGGGGCGCATCGGCACTGATCGACAACGCCCGCTGGTGCGGCTTCGTCGCCAAGATGACCGAGGACGAGGCCAAGCGCCTGAGCGACCGCGCCTATGACCGTCAGCCCATCGGCAACGACCGGCGCGGCTTCTTCGTGCGCTTCGGCGTGAGCAAACAGAACTACGACGCCACCCCGCTTGACCAGTGGTATGAGCGCCGAGACGGCGGCGTGCTGGTTCCGGTGGAACTGCTGGAAGTGCCGAACGGCAAGAAGGGGGGCAGCCGTGAGCAAGCATGACCTGACCCACGCCCGGCACGACCCGGCGCATTGTCTGGCCCCCGGCCTATTCCGCAGCCTCAAGCGTGGCGAGCGCAAGCGCGGCAAGCTGGACGTGGTGCATGACTATGGCGACGGTAAGCGCATCGAGTTCAGCGGCCCGGAGCCGCTGGGCGCTGATGACTTGCGCATCCTGCAAGGACTTGTGGCAATGGCTGGGCCGGGTGGCCTTGTGCTGTCACCTGAGCCGCAGACCGAGGCCGGGCAGCAACTCCGGCTGTTCCTTGAGCCGAAATGGGAAGCCTTCCAGCAGGATGCGATGGTGGTCAAGGGCAGCTATCGAGCACTTGCCCGCGAAATTGGCTACGCCAACCCCGACGACACTAAGCCGGTTCGGGAGTGCATCGAGCGGCTTTGGAAGGTGTCCATCATCGCCCAGAACGGCAGGAAGCGGCAGGGCTTCCGCCTGCTGTCCGAGTACGCCAGCGACGAGCAGGACGGAAAGCTGTATGTAGCCTTGAATCCCCTGATTGCTCGCGCCGTCATGGGTGGCGCGCAGCATGTCCGCATCGACATGGACGAGGTGCGGGCGCTACAGACCGACCCGGCGCGGCTGATGCACCAGCGCCTATGCGGCTGGATCGACCCCGGCAAGTCCGGGCGGGTGGAACTGGACACGCTTTGCGGCTACGTCTGGCCGGGGCAGGCAACCAACCCCAATACGCTCAAGACGCGACGCCAAGCGGCTCGCAGGGCGCTTCCTGAGCTTGCCGCATTGGGCTGGGCAGTCAGCGAATACGCAAAAAACAAGTTTGAAATCGGCAGGCCGAAAGCAACGCATCTGCTCGGCCCAGCACCCAAAACACAGGAAATTAGCCATGAGAAATGATTGGGAAACGCCGCCGACAGTCGAAGGGCTGATTGTCCGGGCTTGGATTGGCGAGGATGGGGGAACCGCAGAATTCGGAAAAAATCGTACGCTAAGCTAAGGAAGGTGCGAATAAGCGGGGAAATTCTTCTCGGCTGACTCAGTCATTTCATTTCTTCATGTTTGAGCCGATTTTTTCTCCCGTAAATGCCTCGAATCAGCCTATTTAGACCGTTTCTTCGCCATTTAAGGCGTTATTCCCAGTTTTTAGTGAGATCTCTCCCACTGACGTATCATTTGGTCCGCCCGAAACAGGTTGGCCAGCGTGAATAACATCGCCAGTTGGTTATCGTTTTTCAGCAACCCCTTGTATCTGGCTTTCACGAAGCCGAACTGTCGCTTGATGATGCGAAATGGGTGCTCCACCTTGGCCCGGATGCTGGCTTTCATGTATTCGATGTTGATGGCCGTTTTGTTCTTGCGTGGATGCTTTTTCAAGGTTCTTACCTTGCCGGGGCGCTCGGCGATCAGCCAGTCCACATCCACCTCGGCCAGCTCCTCGCGCTGTGGCGCCCCTTGGTAGCCGGCATCGGCTGAGACAAATTGCTCCTCTCCATGCAGCAGATTACCCAGCTGATTGAGGTCATGCTCGTTGGCCGCGGTGGTGACTAGGCTGTGGGTCAGGCCACTCTTGGCATCGACACCAATGTGGGCCTTCATGCCAAAGTGCCACTGATTGCCTTTCTTGGTCTGATGCATCTGCGGATCGCGTTGCTGCTCTTTGTTCTTGGTCGAGCTGGGTGCCTCAATGATGGTGGCATCGACCAAGGTGCCTTGAGTCATCATGACGCCTGCTTCGGCCAGCCAGCGATTGATGGTCTTGAACAATTGGCGGGCCAGTTGATGCTGCTCCAGCAGGTGGCGGAAATTCATGATGGTGGTGCGGTCCGGCAAGGCGCTATCCAGGGATAATCGGGCAAACAGACGCATGGAGGCGATTTCGTACAGAGCATCTTCCATCGCGCCATCGCTCAGGTTGTACCAATGCTGCATGCAGTGAATGCGTAGCATGGTTTCCAGCGGATAAGGTCGCCGGCCACTACCAGCCTTGGGGTAAAACGGCTCGATGACTTCCACCATGTTTTGCCATGGCAGAATCTGCTCCATGCGGGACAAGAAAATCTCTTTTCTGGTCTGACGGCGCTTACTGCTGAATTCACTGTCGGCGAAGGTAAGTTGATGACTCATGATGAACCCTGTTCCATGGCTCCAGATGACAAACATGATCTCATATCAGGGACTTGTTCGCACCTTCCCTAACGGTGTTCTCGTGACAGCTCTTTGACTAGGCTTTCTAAGGCCATTCTGATAGCCATGACTTCCTGAAAAGCCATGGCTAAAATTTGTGCGGCTAAAAGGGATACCGATGGTAAAGTAAGTTATCCCTGTCGAGATACTGAAAAGCGTTATCCTCGTTTTTCCCAAAACTGTTCCTGATTACCCATGACCCTCAGCCAGCTTCAAGAGTCGATATGGCATCGGAGGGCTTGCCACGACTGCATGCCCCAATTCTACCAACATGCTATTGAGGTCAAAACGATGATTAAACCGGAAGCAGTATTCCGCAAGATGCCTTGGTAAATGCTTCGCTCCGAGCGTATGGCAACCGCGATTCTCACTATTCAAGCCAAATTAAATCTTTTTATGCGATACATACACGATTTCTACCTTCGTTTTTTGCATGATATAAAGCACTATCCGCTTCTAGTAGTAATGTTTCTTCAGTCTTTATATGTGAGGTATTATCTGAACAGGCAATACCAAAGCTCATGGTGACAGAAAAATTGCCTTCATTCCTTTCAAACTTTAGATCAGAAATTGCTTGACGGATACGCTCTATAATTAACAGAGCATCTGTGGCATTGGTTTCACCCAGTATAATTAAAAACTCCTCACCACCATAACGCCCAACACAATCATGACTCCTTAAGTGGTTAGTTAAACTTTTACTGACCTCCTTCAGCGCTGTATCACCAGCAACATGACCATATGTGTCGTTGACATGTTTGAAATGATCTATATCAGCAAGTATTACAGTAGTAGGCTGTTTTTTTCTTGTGTCTTTTTCGATGGTGTTTTTTAGGAATTCCATTATAGCGCCCCGATGAAAAACACCAGTAAGTGCATCCCGAGAAGACTGCTCTTTGAGTTGCGCCAATGCATTTACCAACTGATTGTTTATGTCATAGATGCGTTGATAAAGACGGCTTTTTTCGACTAAAAATGATATTTGCCTTGCAAGGTTAATAAATATTTTTTGGTGGGCATCAATGTATGTGTTTTTTTCTTTGCTAGAGAAGAAAATGAAACCGATAGGCTTACCATCTGCAATGAGCGGGCAGGTTAAACTTGATTGAATGCCTTCAGCAACTATTAATTTAGTTGATAATGAGTTAGGGTTTTCAGCTAAATATAGTTGCAGGTCGTTAAGAATGCGGGGTTGTTGCGAGGTTAGTATCCCCTCTAAACTACTACCACTTAAAAAAGCAGTATATCCATTTTTGATTATTACTTTTTCTGGGTAATTGCTTTTTGTCCAATGAGTGAAAACCCGCTCATAATCATCAGATATTAATGCGCAGCCGATCCTATCGTAAGGTATTATTTCATGAAATGTGTCATATATGCGATTTAAAACCTCATCAAGAACACTGCCTTTACTGATTTCAGTGGATATTTCTTGAATTTTATTAAACCCATCAAGTCGGGCATCAAGCCAGGCAGCCAACTGAACAAGATCAGATTCAAAATCGAGAATGGATTCTATGTTGGTATCCTTCGGGAAAGATAAGGAACATTTGCCTTGTTTAATTTTTTTTATGGCTTCTCTGTATGAAGCTAACCGTTGAACTGATAGTGTTACATCGTTCATATCTTGTCCTTATCGGTACTGCGTTGACTTTTTGTAGCATAACGTCTGTTTAATCGATGATGCGAATAATACCTTGAGATCGTGATCTCCATCTAGATCTCTATCGCAGCGTGACATAATGGGTCATCAAATCATCTTCGCCGACAGTAAATTCAGCAGCAAGCGCCATCAGACCCGTAAAGCGATTTTTGCCCCTTCATGATCCCAGAAAAAGATCGTGAATTTAATCAATTAGCTACCTGATTACCCATGACCCTCAGCCAGCTTCAAGAGCCGATATGGCATCGGAGGGCTTGCCACGACTGCATGCCCCAATTCTACCAACATGCTATTGAGGTCAAAACGATGATTAAACCGGAAGCAGTATTCCGCAAGATGCCTTGGTAAATGCTTCGCTCCGAGCGTATGGCAACTGCCCCGCAGCGAGTTTTTCACATTTCCTATCATCGTGTTTACCCAGTTGAATGCCGGATGATCCAGCCAGTCCAGGTTGCCCCCGGTGACAACTCCCAGGTGCTCACAATTGGCCTCCTTGACCGCTTTGAAACAGGCCAATCCATCGGATATCACCGCGCTACCACTGGCAATATGCCGTTTTGCCCAATCAGCAACGGACTTGGTTTTGAAACCATCGACCACCGTCATCCGCATCTTGATTGGATGTCCTTCCTTGTTCAGGGCCACTGCTGCCACAAACGGCGTCTTGCCTGCCGCGCCCCGACCCCGTTTGCCACCACGGCGCTCGCCACCCCAGTAGACATCATCGAGCTGAATGATGCCGCTGATGGGCTGCTTGTCATCGGACTCTTTCATGGCTTGCAGCAGCTTGTGCTTGAGCATCCAGGCGGTGTCATATTTGACGCCCAACTGGCGCTTTAGCTCCATCGCTGACAAGCCTGTTTTGGTTTGTGACAACAGGTGCATTGCCAGAAACCACTTGGTCAGTGGGAGCTTGGTGTTTGCGAAAATCGTGTTTCCAGTCAATGACATCTGGTGACGGCAGTGATTGCATTGCCACACACGTGGCCGCCTTCTCAGGCGACAACAGGTCTTGTTGGCACATTCAGGGCAGACAAAGCCGTTAGGAAAACGCCAAGTGAACAGCGCGTTTTCGCACTGAGCCTCAGTGCCATAGTCCTTGAGAAACTCAAACAGGCTGTAGCCTTTCTGGAATTGGATTTTGCTTTTGGCCATGATCTCGCACCTCGATAACTGTACGTAAGATCAGTATAGTTCGTGGTAACTGACTGCTAATCATGGGTAATCAGGTTCTGGAATTGGATTTTGCTTTTGGCCATGATCTCGCACCTCGATAACTGTACGTAAGATCAGTATAGTTCGTGGTAACTGACTGCTAATCATGGGTAATCAGGAAACTGTTTTGCCAGTTCGCTCAGAGCGCTAGTTAACTGAGCGACAGATTTCGCACTTTGCAAATTATTCTGCCCGGTCTGTACATTGGTATCAGCAGCATCGCGTATATTGATAATACTGCGGTTTATGTCTTCACTTACTGCTCTCTGCTGCTCGACCGCAGTCGCTATTTGCGCGTTCATGTCGGTAATTTCGTTAACGCGTTGGCCAATTCCATCAAGAGCTGTAGCTGCTTCCTCTGCGTGAGCTACACTCGTGTCCGCTTGCCGACTACTTTGCTCCATGACTGTAACAGCGGATTGCGCTCGCTCTTGTAGAGCGCTGATCATGCTTTGAATATCCGTTGTCGATTGCTGTGTGCGAGCAGCAAGACTGCGAACCTCATCGGCGACAACAGCAAAACCACGCCCCTGCTCACCAGCACGCGCGGCCTCAATTGCTGCGTTGAGTGCCAACAAATTCGTTTGCTCGGCGATCCCTCGTATAACGTCAAGAACTTTTGATATCTCGTTACTTTGACCTTCAAGCTCATGAATAACCTGAGCGGCTTGCCTAATTTCACCTTCAAGGGCAGTGATTGACTGGCTTGTGTGGGCTACCAGATGCTGGCCAGATGCCGTCTCAGTGTCTGCTCTTCCGGCCGCATCTGCAGCATGCTGTGCATTGCTCGCAACCTCTTGAATGCTTGCCGCCATTTGGTTTACTGCCGTTGCTATTTGATCTGTCTCTGCCTGCTGCTCAACTGTAAGTGCATTGCTTGACTCAATATCCTTTAGTAGGCCTCGGGCGTGTTCGCTAAGCCGATTTGATGCATCACCTATGCGACCTAATACGGCGCCTGTTTCAGCCTGCATCATTCGTAAAGAAAACTCTATTTGGCCAAATTCATCGGTGCGCCCAGTGTAGATGGATTGACTTAATGGGTTATTGGAGATATTCCTGGCTCTTTCAACCAGTCTTCCAAGAGGAGAGAGAATAGCCAAAACACTAACAGAGCTTAAACTTCCTGACATTAAAGTAGCTAACAATAAGCTGCTTATTGATGTATCAGTAAGCATGCCGGCAGCCATTGCGCTTGATATAATACTACCCCATATGAGCAAGAGTATCTTCACGGAAAAGCTAGCAGCCCATTTCGGCCTCGCGGCCTTCCCGCTTCTCAGTTGAGCATATAATTTTTCCGCAGCCAAAACCTGCTCAGGTTCAGGCTTGGTCCTTACAGACTGGTATTCAACAATCGAACCATTCTTAGCTATTGGCGTTACATAAGCACTTACCCAATAGTGGTCGCCATTTTTACAGCGATTTTTTACTAGCCCCATCCATGAGCGGCCAGATTTTAATGTACTCCACATATGCTCAAATGCAGCAGGCGGCATATCTGGGTGTCTTATGATGTTGTGAGGCTGGCCTAATAGTTCTTCCTCAGTGAAACCACTGATTTTAATGAAGTCAGGATTAACGTACGTGATATGGCTTTGAGGGGAGGTAGTCGAAAGAATATTGGTATCTTTTGGGAGTTCTAAGTTTCGACCCGTCACTGGTAAATTCTGGCGCATAAGAGCCTCAAGGGTTGGCTGTTTTATTTTATTGTATTCGGCATTAAGCCCAATTTCTTTAGCGTTACGATAAGCTAGCATGGCTACACCGACCCCGCTAGGCTGATTGGGAAGCGTTGCCTGATCTACTCAGGAGGGCGCTTCGATGTAACTGTTCACCCAGATGGCATTGACAGGAAAAAGTGAGACGATCATCCCTTGATCCACTGTTGCCCCTTGCCTGATCCCGCCAGCTTGGCACCATCACGTCATGAGCAAACCCATTACGCCACCACCCGGCCTGCCGCTGACCCTCGAGCAAGCCAACGAGCTGATTTACAAGCTGATGGCGCGCATCGCCGAGCTTGAAGACCGCCTCAACCAAAACAGCAATAACTCCTCCAAGCCCCCCTCCACTGATGGCTCGGGGACCCCGCCTGCGCGCAAGCGCCCCGCTTCCGGCAAGGCTCGTGGTGCCCAGCCTGGCCACAAGGGGCAGCGGCGTGAACGTCATCCTGAGGACGACCGACTGACGGCAATACCACACTATCCTGCCCGGCAGTGCGCCTGCTGTGGTGAGCAGGTGGTGTCCCATGACAAGCCCTACCGGGTTCATCAGGTGTTTGACCTGCCCGAGGTCAGCTATGTGGTGACAGAGCATCAGCTGTATCGGGGCACCTGCCGTGGGTGCGTCACCACCAGTGAAGCAGCCCTGCCCGATACGGTGAGCCACAGCCAGATGGGGGCTAATCTGCTGAGCTATATCGCTTTGCAGAGTGGTCAGTTCCACCAGAGCATCAGCAAGATACAGCAGCAGCTCAAGCAGCACTTCGGTTTGAGCTTTAGCCGAGGCGCCATCAGTGAAGCGCAAGGCCGGGTCAGCGCCATGCTCACCCCGACCCACCAAGCCATCAAACAGCAAGTGCAGTCTGCCGCCATCATCCATGCCGATGAAACCCGGCACCAGCGGGGCGGTGAGCGACGCTGGATGTGGCTGGCCCTGAGCAAGGTCGCGGTCTGCTTCATGACGGCGTTTGGCCGCGGTCAGGAGGCAGCGAAGCGGTTGCTGGGCAGTGAGCTTGATGGGGTGCTGGTGACCGACCAGTATGCGGGATACCGCTTCATCGACAGCGCCCAGCGCCAACTGTGCTGGGCGCATGTGCTGCGCAACGTGGCGGCGATTGCCGAGAGTAGCGACGCCGTCAACCAGCCTATCGGAGCCCGGCTGGTACTGCTGGCTGACACGGTGTTCAGAACCCGGCATGGCTATGAACAAGGCTGCTTAAGCCGGGAGCAGTACCAGCGAAGGTTGCAGCGATGTCGGCAAAGCTGGCGAAGGCAGCTGGAGCGGGGCAGTGTACTGTGTTCCAAGCGCTACCGTGGGCGCTGCCAGTTACTGCTCAAGGACGATGAGATGCTATGGCGTTTTATGGAAAACGACGAGATAGCGCTGACCAACAATGAAGCGGAGCGGGCGCTGCGTGGCTATGTGCTGTGGCGCAAGGGAAGCTATGGCGTCTGGTCGCATCGAGGCGAGCAGTTTAGGCAGCGTATCCTATCGTTGGTGGAGACGGCCAAGCGATTGGGCCGCTGCCCGCAGGAGTGGCTGAGGGCAGTTGTCAGGTCCTGCATCGAGAAAACCGACTACCCGTTCCCGGAGGAGTTGGTGCTGTCAACACCGTCCCGGTGAACGGTTACGCTTCGATAACGTAGCCATTGAGCCGGAAACCGGCGAGCACTGGGGCAGCGTGATCTGGTGCGAGTATGTGTGACCCCCACGGTAACTCCACCCAACCCCCACGGTAACTCCACCCAACCCCCACGGTAACTCCACCCAACCCCCACGGTAACTCCACCCGCCCCGATCTGGAAAACCCAGACGGGGCGCGGATTTGCTGGCGATTCGCAAAATCCATCCAAGATTCTCTAAGAATCTCCACTAGGCGCAGCACAGCCCGCGCCCCTTCGGCGCGGTCTGGCATTGCCTCAAATGCCCGGCCAAGACCATGCGCAAGGCGAACACCTCTCCCCCCGCCTTCGGCGACCCCCTCCGGGGGTAAAGGGCCAGCGGGGAGAGGGGGGGCCGGTTTCCCGGCCTAAACCCCTCAGGAGGCGCTTTCTGGCGTTTCTGGCGCATCCCCAAAGGGCAACCCCGCCTGACCCGGCATCGGCGCGTCTGCGGCTTTCTGGGGCGCTTTGCGGAGCTTCGGGTAGCCCGCCTTGCGCATGGCCTTGGTCAGCGCCTCGATTGCCGCCCAGGTATCCGCCGCCCATGCCTCGGACGGCTCAAAGTCCCCGGCCTTGATCGTGTCGGCAACCTCAACAATACGACTGGCGGCAGACTTAGCGGAATACGCTCGGCTTCTCTTTTCTGCTGCCTGTCGTTCTGTTTCGATGTATGACTGTAGTTCTGTTTTTTCTTCGTCTGTCAGATTCTCAATTAGGCCGCCTGACGGCTCGTAAGAATATACGTCAATAGACCCCATCATCTTGACGATGGCGCGGCGTTTTTCCTTGTCATACCCCCGGTAGGCGAGCACCTGAACCCGGCGACCTTGGCGCTTAAACTGCATGGCGGTTTCTCCGTTTGACTGTGTGATTATATTATAGTTCGACAGTCGCACGCTGTCGAGTATTTATTGTCGGCCTCTTTTTCAATCCGACCGTCGCACTCAAATAGGTTTGCACTGTCGGATTGAGTAACGCTCGACAGTCTGCCGTTCTTGCGATACCATAGTTGCATTGTATCAGTTCGCCCCGGCGCCTTGCCCACCCCCTCTCCCCGCTGGCCCATTACCGCCCTTGGGCGGTCGGGCCGAGAGCGCAGCGAGCGGGCCGGGTGGGTGGCTGTTCGGTGCTTGCATGGAGATGTGCTATTATGGTATTTGCGCGGTGGTTTGGCATGGAGCAAGGTGTAACCTGCGCTTCGCTTGGTTCTCACCCTCCGGCCTTCGGCCTACGCCCCCGCTCCCTTCGGTCGGGGGGTTGCTGCGCGTTTCGCTTCGCTTCACTTACTGGAGGGCTTCGCCCATGAACACTGACGAATCCAAGCGCCGCCGCCGTGGGCCTGCGCCGCTCGACGCCACGGACAAGCGCGGGCATACCGTTTCGGTGCGCCTCAACGATGCCGAGCTTGCGCGGCTGGATTCGCAGCGTGACGCGGTGCAGATGCAGCGGGGCGAGTACCTACGCGCCGCCGCTCTGCATCGCCTGCCGCCCACCATCCCGGCAGCGAACCGGGAACAGTGGGCAGAGTTGGCCCGCACAGCGGCCAACCTGAACCAGATCGCCCGGCACCTGAACGAAGGGCAGCGGGGCGACGGGGAGCGCATCGGCAAGGCGCTGGGCTTGCAGTTGAGCGCCGAGCTTGCCAACTGCCTGCGATTGCTGGTGCTGGTGCGCGGCGACTTGATAGGCGTCAAGCACGACTCGGAGGACGTGGAAGATGAAAGCGAAGGTTAGCCGTGGTGGCGGTTTTCGCGGTGCGCTGAACTACGTTTTTGACGTTGGCAAGGAAGCCACGCACACGAAAAACGCGGAACGTGTCGGCGGCAACATGGCCGGGAATGACCCCCGCGAACTGTCGCGGGAGTTCTCAGCCGTGCGCCAGTTGCGCCCGGACATCGGCAAGCCCGTCTGGCATTGCTCGCTGTCACTGCCTCCCGGTGAGCGCCTGAGCGCCGAGAAGTGGGAAGCCGTGACGACTGACTTCATGCAGCGCATGGGCTTTGACCAGACCAATACGCCGTGGGTGGCAGTGCGCCACCAGGACACGGACAAGGATCACATCCACATCGTGGCCAGCCGGGTAGGGCTGGACGGGAAAGTTTGGCTGGGCCAGTGGGAAGCCCGCAGCGCCATCGAGGCGACCCAAGAGCTTGAGCATACCCACGGCCTGACCCTGACGCCGGGGCTGGGCGATGCGCGGGCCGAGCGCCGGAAGCTGACCGACAAGGAGATCAACATGGCCGTGAGAACGGGCGACGAACCGCCGCGCCAGCGTCTGCAACGGC
>NZ_CP026410.1:0-6782 GCF_002934795.1 Aeromonas sp. ASNIH2
TACTCAGGTTCGTAGAACCGCACTCGGGTTTCAAAGGGGCGACCCTTTGGCACGCCGATAGGATGCAGGCACGCCGACGGTACAAACGCAGTTTGTATACGCTCGGTCTCGTGCCTGTATACAGTCGGTGTCGTGCCTGTATACAGTCGGTGTCGTGCCTGAAGGCAGTGAATCATGTTCTAACGGGCGGGCGGAGGGATACACAAAGAGACACAAAAAAGGGCACACACTACAAAGCACAGGACACACAAAGAGGCACATAAAAGGACACGAAATCAGTTGGTTGGACACAAAACAGGACACACAATGGGGCGCATTCAAGACTTACGGGGTTGTATGAGGGAGATCCAAAAAGAAAGTGTCCATAGGGAATGAAAAAACTGCTCAACCGCCAACCCCTACAGAAAGCCTACTAAAGCCCTACCGTTCACCCACAGAACACCTACTGCATACCTACTGCATACCTACGGAATGCCTACAAAATGGATTACAGAATGAAGTACATGGAGCTAAGGGAGATGACAAAATAGGGTACAAAACGGATGACAGGTTACGAGCCCACAAAAAGACCTACAAAATAGCCCACACCTCACCCAAGCGACCCACAAAAAACCCCACAAAATCGGATGGCTAATTTGATGAATCAAAAAGGTAATTTGAAGGACATTCCAGAGGAGCAATTCAGTAAGTACGACGTTGCGGACCATTTGACTAGCCGTGTGGAGATCGCGGCATACCTAGAAGCCGCCAAGGAAGAGAACGATCCATCCCTCCTTGCTGCTGTCATGGAGGACATTCACCGAATCGAAGCACGGCAGAGCAAAGGAGACAGCCAGTGACATATCGCCCATTGACGACAAAGGAAATGGCAGAGCTACGGGAAGAGATGAGGGCTGCCGGAGAATGGGCGAGAACGGTCTTAGGGCAAGAGCGGCGGCAAACGCGAGCAGTTTGCGAATCCTGCCCTAGCACCTCAAATTTCGTACGTACGAAAAAACCAACCCCGCTCCGTGGATAAGCCCTACTGCCCACAGGCCAAAAACACGGCCTGATGGACAGCCCTTCGGGAACGGGCTTAACCACCTCGCCAAGATCCTCTCTCTATTATGAAGAGCTCAAAGACAACGGCCTAAAGGCCGCGCGAAAAAGGATGTCGCAAAGCTCCCCAGTTAGCGGGCTCTCCTATCTTTCCGCTGCGCTTCAAGATAGGAGAGCCCTCCTGCTTGGCTACGTTAAAAATGACGTAGTTACACAAGATAGACTCGCCTTGCTCCGGACTATCGAGACCGCTTGCGGCAGCTCCCTCTCACGCGCTCCAGAGACACACCCCGTCCTTGCTGCATCTGCTTTAGCCCCCGCCTGATGGCCAGACTGCCGCGCCGTTTTTTAAGAGCTGGCCGTGGTTGGTTCCCCGTTACGCTCTGCTTGCAAATGCCCCACGGTTGCGAATCGTGGGCGGCTGTGGTGCGCGATCGCACGCTGGGCAGTATGTGAGATTTCCCCGTTCTGCCCGACCAACCACACCCACAAACGGCAACAAACTCATGCTTCCAATCCGTGCGGGTACGACAACGCGCCAAAGGTGGTGGCCTTCGGTAACAGGTGATCGGAGAGGGGGAGATACTTGAACAGCGGGCCGCACGCGGCTAAACTGAGGGGGTACTTAACGGTATCTGCTTCCTCTCACCGAAGCTGTTACCCACCGGATTCCGAAGCCTGCCAGCCTAGGAACACCGGGCAAAGAACCCACCTTACGGTGGGTTTTTTGTTTGCGTGAAACAGGTTACGCCGGATCCAAGGATCCGATCAAGATCATTTGAGCCAAAAAATCTTACCTGATTGACTATTCATGCAACGAACGGTATAAAGCGCGGCATTTGGGGTGTCGCCAAGCGGTAAGGCAGCGGGTTTTGATCTCGCCATACCTAGGTTCGAATCCTAGCACCCCAGCCAATTATCATGCCGTCCAATCAATAGAATTCAATATTGTTGCTTTAATCGGTCTTTTTTCATCCCAGAAAATCATTGATGATATAGCTCCCAAAACCGGTTTGGATTGAAGCTTATCAAGCGCATCCAAAGCCTCCTGCTCAAGATCAAAAGAGAGGAAATATACCGTATCATCAAAAACAACAGGTTTGTTATCAATTGGTGCAACAAGGGTAAAGGATAGCTTTTTATATAACCCGCAAATAGCTATTTTCCATGGTTTGAATGTATATTCACCGACCCCAAAAACTGAAAACCTAGGGTTCTTCTTATATATAACGCTCTTTCTTCCATCAAGCTTGTCAGCATGAGATATTAAATAGCGCCACGCTTTAGGGTATTTAGTTTCAATGTATGATGTATCTTCACCAACACGTTCTTGCGTGACTATAACAAATCTATTATCCCACCCTTTCCCACTACCCACTCGAGAGCCTTTCAATAAAGGGTAAACCACCTCAACCTCAATGTCTACAACATCACCATAGCCGTTAACCAGCACACCATCATGTTGTTTTAGCTCCATAACAGATGATGCGTCGTGCTTCATTCCTGACCTCCATTTTTGGGGGGGGGATGAAACAAATCGACTTGATAACTCAAATGTATCTATATCACTTACAAGAAACCCTTTCCTATGACCACACAACCGCCCAGTCTTATCACTGAAAGATTCAAAAACTTTATAGTCATACGATGGCTTAACCTGTGAATCTATTCGCATTATAAAAAAGCAAGCATCCACAGATGCGCCAAACTCTTTTCTTGCATCAACGGTTATTATCTCTGAGTAATAACATCCTATTTTATGCTTCTCAACATAAGAAAGTATTTTCCTTGCCACTGCTGTCTTAAGCATGATTGCTATATCAATTTTTTTTCCTGGCGACCATTTGAGCATATCAATCATCATCCACTCTGATATGTCAAAATTTGCCTTACCAGTTATCGCGTCCAACCCACCAAGACCAACCACATTGTCTTTTTCTGGAACGTTATAACTATCAATTTTACTCTGGACGGTGTTGGTCACCCATGGCAAGTTCCCCAAAACAAGCAGATTACCATCCACATCAGACGACTTACCTACCCAGTCATAACGAAAAAAGTCACCATGCTCGATAGATACTACATTTTGGAGAGGGTGACCACACAACGCCCCCTCAAGCACATCGAGATAATCACTGTTAATGTCAATACCATAAACTTTCTTCGTGGATGGGAAGTAATTCACTGATGCAATAACAAATGCCCCAACACCACAAGTTGGCTCAATAATAACATCAGGAGAAACCCCTAAAGTAACCAAACGCTCACAGGCTATCTCTGCTAATTCTAGCGGCGTTTGGAAATCACCAAACTCAATTTTCTCTTTACTCATAAAAAGGCAGCCCGATAAATAGCGTGAACACCATCATAATTACCAGCCCACTCAATAGCTCTTGTATACTGAAGTCGCCATTGCAAAGCATTTGATATTGTAAGGCAGCCTATTTGAGGTCTATTTATCAATATTTCCCTTGCCAAATCCCTAGCACCTATATCATCAACAGGAAGGTTTTTATCCATAAATAACGCAATAAGATCTGCTTCTGAACCATCATTATCAAGTACCTGAGCAATACTAGATGTCAGCTGGTAGTCAGCTGTTTTATTCGGTTCAACATATATGGTACTAGATATATTCAATCTCGCCGTTCTATTTTCAGGGGAATCTGATTTATCATAGACAAAAATTATAAGACCATACCCCAACCCATACACCTTTTGTCTGGCAGATCTGAACGGGCATGAAGACTGAGGCTGCCTCGCACTTGTAACTTTCATGTCAACATTTAAACTAGGAAAGTCAATCCCTCTTGCTGAATTACCAACCTCAAACTGATACCTCGCTAAAAGGTAATTTCTAAACTTCTGCTCTAAATATGTTCCAACTGCCTTTCCATCCGTAACACCAAATAATGTCGGTTCATTATGAACAGATTCCTGACGAGAAAAGTCCCGCGCCTCACGACATAAATCCATCAGAGTTAAAACCATAAAATCCCCAAAAATTTCCCAACGAAAGAAGCAAAGCTTCAAGTGAAACAAACAAGATATCGAATCGAAACAACACCTTTCGTTTCAATACATTGTTTATAACCATTACACCCAATCTTACCTCTCCCCCACTCCGAACTCATAACACTCTAAAAATGATCTCAGTGCTCTAGAATTCACTGCGCCTAACGCCTTTTATGTTCAATTGCGATTTTTAGCAGCTAAAACGGGGCGCTGGCGGCAAACAGGCCGCCTGTATCGCGTTTTGGGGCGTTTCGACACACAAGGCAGGGCGTTTACTGCATGAAAGTTTGCAACGCTTCTGAGGCGGTTTGAGGGCAGGATCCTGCGGGGTATGGTTTCGGCCTGTTTTTGCATCCTGCGGCTTGTTTCGGTATCTTGCCCCACCCTTCGAGGTGCACCCGATCAGATAAGCCGCCTCGATGGTGGGAAAGTGGGGCCGCTGGCCCCAGTTTTTCGCCCCCCGCCTCGCCCTGCAAATGCCTCACTTCTGTCCCAGTTCTGTCCCAGTTCTGTACCGGTTCTGTCCCACTTTTGTACCGGATCTGTACCGCTTTTGTACCGGATCTGTACCGCTATCCGCTTCGCGGTGTTCCAGTACCCCCGAACAGTGCAGCCCTTAACGACATAGCCACTCTTCACGCCGTCATTCCTCCCTTAAAAACGGTGGTCCACAGCCATACACATTACGCACCAGCAAGACTGGTGTAACTCATTGAAAGAAAAGGAGTATTTAATCAGAGGCGTGTCGTGAAAATGGTGGCAAAAACGCCATAACTGTGTGAGTAGAATAAAGTTTCGTTACTAAGTAATAAAGAATCATACTGAGTATTAAAGATTCATACTTAAATGGCAGCGATCAGAGTACACTGCCATTTCTAAAACGTTTATGCCCCATTCCTTCTTAGACCTTGTATCTACTTCAAATTGCAGGCTTCCGTTTAAGGTTACTTTACCTAATGGCGGACATCAGTAATCTATTGGGTTCCTTTTCTCTGTGGCTTTTTAAGCGGATAACTTTTTTCAATGGTGCCGCGTACTTTGAACGTTAACATAGAGGCTCAGGGCGCTATTTTACCCCCTTAAAATAGGCAAAATGAGGGTTTTTAAGATCTTGATTTTTAGTGTTTTTATTTTGGTGATGTGATGTGGCTTTGATGGTAGTGTTGCGTCCAGTTCATCATAGGAGTCAACATGGAAACCTACCGTCACACATATCGACACCACAGTTTTTCACATCAAGATCTAAGTGATATTACTTTCACTGCTTGCACCTTTATCCGATGCGATTTTCGACGTGCTAACTTGCGTGATGCGACATTTATTAACTGCAAGTTCATTGAACAGGGTGATATCGAAGGTTGCCATTTTGATGTCGCAGACCTTCGCGATGCAAGTTTCCAACAATGCCAGCTTGCGATGGCAAACTTTAGTAACGCCAATTGCTACGGTATTGAGTTACGTGAGTGTGATTTAAAAGGGGCCAACTTTTCCCGAGCAAACTTTGCCAATCAAGTGAGTAATCGTATGTACTTTTGCTCAGCCTTTATTACTGGATGTAACCTGTCTTATGCCAATATGGAGCGGGTCTGTTTAGAAAAATGTGAGCTGTTTGAAAATCGCTGGATAGGGACTCACCTCGCGGGCGCATCACTGAAAGAGTCAGACTTAAGTCGAGGTGTTTTTTCTGAAGATGTCTGGGGACAGTTTAGCCTACAGGGTGCTAATTTATGTCACGCCGAACTCGACGGTTTAGATCCTCGAAAAGTCGATACATCAGGTATCAAAATTGCCAGCTGGCAACAAGAACAGCTTCTCGAAGCGTTGGGTATTGTTGTTTTTCCTGACTAGATGCTTACGAATACCTGCTGATAAACTATACACAACATTAATACATTTTCTAATTCAAATCACCAGAGCTAGATCAATACTTCTAGCTCATTCTTGTCCAGAAACGTGTTTGAATGGGGCCAATCAATCTGTGGATGCTCAAGACAACCAGTATGATACTTTATTACTCAGTTGTAGCGTGACTCAGATTTTGTAGTAGGAATTAGTATGAATCTTTATTTCTGGGTGAGTATCATTTAGAACGGTACAAACAGGGTTACTTGACTGCTTAGTATGAAACTTTATTCCTCTCCTACAATAACAGCATGATCTTAATGCTGTTTTTATGGTTGCCCCCCCCAAGAGGAACAAATCGCTCGGAACATCGAGCGCGTCCGGCGAACGCCTGCGGGGGCAATAGGTGAAGCAAAACGGAGTCCATCAGGGTGGGGCCACTGGCCCCACCCTGTGGAGAGCAGGGCAGCACTCCCGAACGGGAGCGACTAGCGCAGTCTGTCGCGCCCCGTTCGGGAGTCGGTAAGCGCAGCGCGGCAGCCTTAACGACTGCTTAGATCCACCTCGATGCGGCGAAAACCGATGGTGTGCGCCGTGTTAACCCCTGCATCGATGGTCTTAAAGACCCGCCAGCCTCCGCGCTGGCGTTCCAGCACTTCCGTTTCTGCATTGCGGCCAAACTTCACCAGGTGAAGATGGTAGCCGGCACCCATCGGGGTCGGGGCGATCACCGCCTTGGCAAAACCCCCTTGTTCAAATACCCACTTCGCCTTGATCTCTTCCATATCAAAAACCTGTTTTGATGATTCATATCTACGTTATGACACCAACGCAGCCAAACATCAAATTAGAATTACGAACCATCAAACTCTTATTTTGATTGGCGT
>NZ_CP026408.1:0-29979 GCF_002934795.1 Aeromonas sp. ASNIH2
GGAACCTATCCAAGCGCATGTGCTGATGACTCGCACCAATCCCAGCCGCAAGAATTTTGCAGCGATCAGCGATGAGCTAACCAGGCTGCCGCACCTCACCATGATGACCTCCAAGTTGAGCCGACGGGCAGACTGGGCCAACCAAATGGAGTCAGGTTTGGGAGTGACGGAGAGAGCAGCTACTCGCAGCAGCGCAGCGGGTATGGAGGCAAAAGCATTGGCGGAAGAAGTGCGGTCAAAACTTGCTATGCTGACAAAACAATATTAATTTAATATCAAATGAACACAAAAGAGATGTTTTTATGGCAAAAAAACTAATCAATCTGGACGACCTTGGCGCTGGAGCCCCCCTAAAAGAGGTGGTAACGGCGACTGACGGCAGCAGAGGGAAGATCCCTACCAAGGCCAAGAACATCCAGAACATGCCACTAGAATTTTTTACACGCCACGCAGCGTTGAGGGAGAAGGGCAATACCAGCTTGCTATTCACCGCGTACATCATCGAGGCAGTCCGCAAAGCGCTGGAAGACGACGAACAGAGGTAACAATTACGTAGCGAGCCATACCCGCCAGTGAGCATGACCTCAATACAACAGATAAAGAGAAAAGTGGCGTCAGTTTACCGGAACGCCTGTTACTGCACATAAATTCTTCAGCAACTCTTGATAGAGCCAAGTAAAGCCCACAGATCCAGTTAGAGGGACATCCTCTAACACACTAAAGGGTAACAGCTATGGCTCTTACATGTACAGGACCTTAAGCGGCGAGTCCATTTAAAACGCCTTCCAAGGTCCTGTTCTGTATCGACTTTCTCTGCTTGGTTCGGCAGGCGTTCTTGGCCAAATAATCGGCAGCCCATTCCAATCTTTCCCTTATTTCTGTCAGCGCCCTATGGGCCACTGCTTCCAATAGCGGTAGCCACCACGTCGCACTGTTCTTCGACGCTTTCAGCATCGATAGCGCCCCACTCATCACACTCTGCGCGACCCGTCTCTTCATCACCAGCGACAGCAGGCTCGTCCACACCAACCCCTCGGCAATCGCTTTCTCGCCCGTCACAAACCCCTTGAGCCGGTTGTGCGATTTCCACTCTTTAAATAACAACTCCACCTGCCAACGGCAGCGATACAGGCTCATCACCTGCTCTGCTGACCATGCTGCTCGCGGTAGGTTCGTCATCCACAGACAGAACCGCTTTTCCTCAGCAAACCAGCGCCGGATCAACCGGTACTCGACCTGGCCGGACTTCACCACCATATCCAGTACCTCGGCCCGACAGCGTCGCCGTCCGGCCTCTCTCAGAGATAGTCCCGCCAGCTTGGGTACTTCCCGTCCATCACCGCGCCAGGCTTGGATTATCTTGGGGTTCAGGCTTTTCGTGCCGCGCACCAGATAAAATCCGCCAGCGTCGTTCACCTGCTCAAACCAAGCCCTGTCAATGTAACCTGCGTCAGCCAGCAGCAGGCAGTTGGTCAGCGTGTGGGCTTCAGGCAGAAATTGCCGTTCCCCTGCGGTATCGGCAGACACACTCATGCACAACGGGCTCTGCTCCGACAGTGACATGGTCATATGGCACTCGATAGCTGCCGGACTGATGGTCTTGAACCGGCCGGGAAAATCAGCAGCAAGGCGCCGATGCACCGCAAAGGAGGTGCCATCGTGCAGTAACACCTGCTTGAACGCGCCGAGGGAGGCTGCTTTGAGTTGATGGTCGATACGCAAGGCGATGGCCCGCTCGACCAGGGCTTTCATAAACAGGGCAAAGCTCTCTTTGCGCAGCTGATTGTGAAACGGTTTGTAAGAAACCTGATGGGTGTTTACCAGTTGCAAGGCATTGAAATGGCGGTGTAAACCGGCAATGTCATTGACCTGGTCGCCTCCCATGGCCCGCAGCAGTGCAGGTACGAGCATGGCTGGGGTAATGGCACGCTGACGCAGACAAAACTTGCAGAGCCGAGCAATGCGCTCGAGTGCGGCGGGAGCCAAGAGTTGCTCCAGATAGTAATTAGCGTTGATAATAGTCATAGGCTTCGCGCGTGTTGATTTTGTTTGGCGATAAAATCAGATCACAAACGAAGCCTTTTTTATATCTATTTCAATTGGTTGCCGCTAAAGATCCTGTACATGAACCAGCAATACCATCCACCTTGTCGCAACCAAGCCCTGAGAGCAGAGCCGGGAGTAGTCTCGCAGGCTGGATATCCCGGAGTCGCTGACAAAAACCGGTAAATTTACCGATCCGGTTGAGTTCAGAAGAGCTAAGAAGTTGCTTGAGGTACTGGGTTGCATTGATAATAGTCATGGCTTCGGGCGTGTCGGTTTTTTTTTGCGATTAAATCAGATCACAAACGAAGCCTTTTTTCTATCTATTTCAATTGGTTGTAGCTAAAGATCCTGTACATGATTGCTGGTTTGCATCGCCATTTCAATGCGTTGCAGCTCCATGATACTGACCAAATAGCGTATAAACCCTTTCACAACCAGTTACGCAAGCAGGGTTTTCCCTTGTTCATGCGCGCACTGGTTGAACGAGCCATCGCCTTACGCCTCAAGGAGTGTCTACCGGACGCCCACGGACTGGCAGGCTTTGAGCAGGTACTGCTGCAGGACGGGTCGTCATTCGCGTTACATCCGCAATTGGCAGAACATTTCCCGGGCCGATTCAATAAGCACAGCCCCGCTGCGGTAGAGTGTCATATGACCATGTCCTTGCTGGACCAGTCGCCGATATCGATGAGTATCACGGCGGATACCGAATCGGAGCGCAAGCATCTTCCGGCCGCAAATTCGTTAAATAACAAACTGTTATTGGCGGATGCCGGTTACATCAGCCGCGAGTACTTTGCTGATGTGACCAAAGCCAAAGGAAGCTATCTGGTCAGAGGGAGTCAAAATCTCAATCCCAAAGTACAGGCAGCTTACCGACAGGACGGCAGGGAAATGCCCAAGTTACTCGGAAAAAAGCTCAAGGATATCGATCGGAGAAGCTGCAGAGCCGAGGTTCTGGATCTGGATGTGAGTTCGGGAAAGTATAAATATCGACTCATAAGACGTTGGTTTGCAGAGGAAAAACGGTTCTGTATATGGATGACCAATCTTCCGCGTGAGCGATGGCCAGCCGAGAAGGTGATGGCATTGTATCGTTGCCGTTGGCAGATCGAACTGTTGTTCAAAGAGCTGAAATCACATAACCGGTTGAAGGCGTTCGCGACACGACAAAAAGCGATAGCGGAAGGCTTGATCTGGGCTAGTTTGCTGGCCTTGCTGGTCAAACGTCGGCTGGCGCTGACGCTGATTGGCAGCGCGGAGTTATCGATGCTGAAGATTGCCAAAAACAGCGCGCTTTGGTTAATGCCGATATTGGCGAGCATCATCCATGGTGCGTGGCAGGAAATAACAGAGAAGTTGGAGTGGGCAATGGTGTATTTATCCAAAAACGGCAAAAAGAGTAGGCAGAGAAAATCCAAGCAAAACAACACGTTAGACGGTATTATTAATTCGCTTGCCGCTTAAGGTTCTGTACATGATGGCTCTTAAACCAGGTCCGAAACCAATTGCTAAGTCAACCGGGAAACCGGATCAACGTCGCCGTGATAATAAAGATACGCCGGGGAATACCGATTCGTTAAAACCCAGCAAATCCACAAAGAAGTAAGAATGCCTGGGAATAAACACACCATCTCCACTGTGGGAAAGTGGGGCCAGTGGCCCCACAATCAAAGTCGAAATTTGACCAATCATTTTTAACTTTTGACAACCACCTCCAAACGAGAGGCGACGAGAGACATCTGTCGCGCCAGGATAGGAAGTCGGCAAACGCAGCGCGACCAATGATAGCGGCTTTATTTTTACCAAATATTCTGACTTATGAATTTAAGTTCTTGCCTTATTTTCATAACAGATGGATTGACGGTTGCCTTGACTCTATTAATTGTCATTGACTCCCCTGGATTAAGAAGCTCAATTGGCTTAGACCTCGCTGATGACATTCGACCACAACCCAAAAAATCATCCAACAAAAGAATGTGATTATCAGGATCCTGGGTAGTGAAATGAGTAATGTTTCGACTCACAATATCTCTCACCTTTTCCAGATACACTTTCGTTTGATTATTTGGTTTGTTCTTTGCTCCAGGAACAGTTGACCAACCACAGTGGGTTAAAACAACCATCTGTATTTTTGGAGTGTGCTGATTTGATGGCATTACTCGCCTAAATTCACTTGCTGGATTAGACAGTGTATCTAGCAAAAGCTCCAAGGAGTTAATTGATTGCTGATCTGTTCTGACCGGAACAATCAAGGCATCTGCAGCATGCCATGACAGATGTGTAGCCCCAGAGAAGAACGGGGAGGTGTCAATCAAGCACTTGGATGTCTCCGTCTCCCCCCACTCTCGGCTAATCTCTTTTTTCAAGGAAAAAAGCATGTTGTCAATAATTGACACTTGATTTGGGCCAGCAATTAACCTTGCCTGCGCCAAGGCGTTAGCTATTTGAGTTGGAAGTATATAAAGATCGCTACTAGATGGAATGAAATAGCTATTTTTTGATGCAAAAAAATTGTTTGTGGCGCTGATTTTTTTGGCAACCCTAGTTGCAAAACCTAAGCCAGGAACAAAATAAGGCATTAGCAAATCATTTACACTTAATGAATTTGAAGACAAGAAGTTATTATCAAAAAAATAAGAAAGATTACCTTGTGGGCAGGTATCCAAAACGAGAAGATCATCTGTGTAATAAGAAAGATTAAAAGCTAGAGAAGTCTTTCCTATCCCCCCCTTAAATTGCAAATGGCGTACGTATCAAACTTAGGCAACCCCAAAGGGGCAGCAACACCATTCGCAATATCATCCTGTCGATCAATCAACTTGGCAACACTAGTCATAACCCACCCCTCTCGATTAGTTTTCCACATTGTGTGACAAAAAGGAAAACTAGTCAAAGTGAAAGAGCAACTATGGAAAGTTAGTGCACATAGGGGGAACCGCAGAATTCGGAAAAAATCGTACGCTAAGCTAACGGTGTTCTCGTGACAGCTCTTTGACTAGGCTTTCTAAGGCCATTCTGATAGCCCTGACTTCCTGAAAAGCCATGGCTAAAATTTGTGCGGCTAAAAGGGATAACCGATGGTAAAGTAAGTTATCCCTGTCGAGATACTGAAAAGCGTTATCCTCGTTTTTCCCAAAACTGTTTTGCCAGTTCGCTCAGAGCGCTAGTTAACTGAGCGACAGATTTCGCACTTTGCAAATTATTCTGCCCGGTCTGTACATTGGTATCAGCAGCATCGCGTATATTGATAATACTGCGGTTTATGTCTTCACTTACTGCTCCCTGCTGCTCGACCGCAGTCGCTATTTGCGCGTTCATGTCGGTAATTTCGTTAACGCGTTGGCCAATTCCATCAAGAGCTGTAGCTGCTTCCTCTGCGTGAGCTACACTCGTGTGCGCTTGCCGACTACTTTGCTCCATGACTGTAACAGCGGATTGCGCTCGCTCTTGTAGAGCGCTGATCATGCTTTGAATATCCGTTGTCGATTGCTGTGTGCGAGCAGCAAGACTGCGAACCTCATCGGCGACAACAGCAAAACCACGCCCCTGCTCACCAGCACGCGCGGCCTCAATTGCTGCGTTGAGTGCCAACAAATTCGTTTGCTCGGCGATCCCTCGTATAACGTCAAGAACTTTTGATATCTCGTTACTTTGACCTTCAAGCTCATGAATAACCTGAGCGGCTTGCCTAATTTCACCTTCAAGGGCAGTGATTGACTGGCTTGTGTGGGCTACCAGACGCTGGCCAGATGCCGTCTCAGTGTCTGCTCTTCCGGCCGCATCTGCAGCATGCTGTGCATTGCTCGCAACCTCTTGAATGCTTGCCACCATTTGGTTTACTGCCGTTGCTATTTGATCTGTCTCTGCCTGCTGCTCAACTGTAAGTACATTGCTTGACTCAATATCCTTTAGTAGGCCTCGGGTGTGTTCGCTAAGCCGATTTGATGCATCACCTATGCGACCTACTATGGCGCCTGTTTCAGCTTGCATCATTCGTAAAGCAAACTCTATTTGGCCAAACTCATCGGTGCGCCCAGTGTAGAGGGATTGACTTAATGGGTTATTGGAAATATTCCTGGCTCTTTCAACCAGTCTTCCAAGAGGAGAGAGAATAGCCAAAACACTAACAGAGCTTAAGCTTCCTGACATTAAAGTGGCTAACAATAAGCTGCTTATTGATGTATCAGTAAGCATGCCGGCAGCCATTGCGCTTGATATAATACTACCCCATATGAGCAAGAGTATTTTCACGGAAAAGCTAGCAGCCAATTTCGGCCTCGCGGCCTTCCCGCTTCTCAATTGAGCATATAATTTTTCCGCAGCCAAAACCTGCTCAGGTTCAGGCTTGGTCCTTACAGACTGGTATTCAACAATCGAACCATTCTTAGCTATTGGCGTTACATAAGCACTTACCCAATAGTGGTCGCCATTTTTACAGCGATTTTTTACTAGCCCCATCCATGAGCGGCCAGATTTTAATGTACTCCACATATGCTCAAATGCAGCAGGCGGCATATCTGGGTGTCTTACGATGTTGTGAGGCTGGCCTAATAGTTCTTCCTCAGTGAAACCACTGATTTTAATGAAGTCAGGATTAACGTACGTGATATGGCTTTGAGGGGAGGTAGTCGAAAGAATATTGGCATCTTTTGGGAGTTCTAAGTTTCGACCCGTCACTGGTAAATTCTGGCGCATAAGAACCTCAAGGGTTGGCTGTTTTATTTTATTGTTTTCGGCATTAAGCCCAATTTCTTGAGCGTTACGATAAAGCTAAATAGCTGTTCCGAATAGTAGATCACCGGAGGAAGGGAACTCAGTCCAGTTTGTGCGATCTGATTAGTCGCTAAACAAAACAAGCCACACCCAAAGGACTGAGTTGATGCCTATCCTACCACCTCTGCCACGACCACAACGGCGCCGCATTCACAAAATCATCCATGCCACCCGTGATAAAGGACATGCTCGTCGCTTGATGGCCATCTTGCTGTTACATGAAGGACGCACGATCACCGATGTTCATCACCTTACCGGCGCTGCGCGCTCGACCATCGGTCGTTGGCTTCGGTGGTATCGAGATGAAGGCATAGATGCGCTAGAAGCCTTACCGGCTGGCCGTGCCCCAGTCTTACCTATCGCCAAGATTGTCACCCTACTGGTGCTGCTCATGCAGTTTTCTCCGCAAGATTTTGGTTATCAGCGCAGCCGTTGGTGTACTGAACTATTGGCTATAAAAATCAATCGGTTAACAGGGCTCAATGTGGCAGCCTCCACGCTCCGCCGATGGTTACCTCGTATGGGCATTGTCTGGCGCAGGCCCGTGCCGACCTTGCGGATAAAAGACCCAGCCTATCAGGAAAAAATGGCGAATATCGACGCCGCGCTGGCCCGCTGTGATGCCGATAATCCGGTGTTTTATGAGGATGAAGTCGATATAGACCTCAATCCCAAATTAGGAGCCGACTGGATGTTCAGAGCGCAGCAAAAGCGGGTTGTCACACCGGGGCAGAATGCCAAGCATTATCTGGCAGGCGTTCTCCACGCAGGCAACGGAAGGGTACTTTACGTCAGCGGGATCAAGAAAAACTCATCGCTGTTTATTGCCATGCTGGAAAAGCTGCGCCACCACTACCGACGAGCCAAAACCATCACGTTGATCCTCGATAACTACATCATTCACAAAAGCAAACAGACCGAGCGATGGTTGAAGAAGAATCCCAAGTTCTGCCTGGTGTTCCAGCCAGTTTACAGCCCTTGGGTTAATCACATAGAACGGCTATGGCACAAGTTACATGAAACCATCACGCGCAATCATCAATGCAGAGGGATGGCAAACCTGCTGGCCCGAGTGAAACACTTCATGGATACCGTGTCTCCTTTCCCGGGGAATGGCTATGGCACAGCGAAGGTGTAGCACTATTGGGATCAGTTATTTAGCATGGAAACGATAGGTGCAAGCAAGTTAAGGGTTGCATCGCGCATGTCAATCTAGGCTATACCCTAACTTGATGTCAGGCAGGGCCGCGCCGCTTCGTCAGAATAGAGTCTGCTTTCCCATTTTTTGACACATGCCCGCGAAGGTTATAGATTTCAGCCTGACAGAAATGGGCTTTGAGGCACAACGGAACAGAAAGTGCACTTAAGCCGCCTTCAACCAAGGAGACATCGTGCAGGGGCACCGCATCGGCTACGTCCGGGTCAGCAGCTTTGACCAGAACCCGGAACGCCAGCTGGAACAAACCCAGGTGAGCAAGGTGTTCACCGACAAGGCATCGGGCAAGGACACCCAGCGCCCCCAGCTCGAAGCGCTGCTGAGCTTCGTCCGCGAAGGCGATACAGTGGTGGTGCACAGCATGGATCGGCTGGCCCGCAACCTCGATGACCTGCGTCGCTTGGTACAGAAGCTGACTCAGCGCGGCGTGCGCATCGAGTTCCTGAAGGAGGGCCTGGTGTTCACTGGCGAGGACTCGCCGATGGCCAACCTGATGCTGTCGGTGATGGGGGCCTTCGCTGAGTTCGAGCGCGCCCTGATCCGCGAGCGGCAGCGTGAGGGCATCGCCTTGGCCAAGCAGCGTGGCGCGTACCGGGGCCGCAAGAAAGCCCTGTCCGATGAGCAGGCTGCTACCCTGCGGCAGCGAGCGACGGCCGGCGAGCCCAAGGCGCAGCTTGCCCGCGAGTTCAACATCAGCCGGGAAACCCTCTACCAGTACCTCCGCACGGACGACTGACACATGCCGCGTCGCTTGATCCTCTCGGCCACGGAGCGGGACACCCTGCTTGCGCTGCCGGAAAGCCAGGATGACCTGATCCGCTACTACACCTTCAACGACTCCGACCTGTCGCTGATCCGCCAGCGACGCGGCGACGCCAACCGCCTCGGCTTCGCCGTGCAGCTCTGCCTGCTGCGCTACCCCGGTTACGCGCTGGGAACCGACAGCGAGCTGCCCGAGCCGGTCATCCTGTGGGTGGCGAAGCAAGTCCAGGCCGAGCCGGCGAGCTGGGCAAAGTACGGCGAGCGCGACGTGACCCGTCGCGAGCATGCCCAGGAACTGCGCACCTACCTGCAACTGGCCCCGTTCGGCCTGTCCGACTTCCGCGCCCTGGTGCGCGAGCTAACCGAGCTGGCCCAGCAGACCGACAAAGGCTTGCTGCTGGCCGGTCAGGCCCTGGAGAGCCTACGGCAGAAACGACGCATCCTGCCGGCGCTGAGCGTGATTGACCGGGCCTGCTCGGAAGCCATTGCGCGAGCCAATCGGCGGGTCTACCGCGCCCTGGTCGAACCACTCACGGACTCGCATCGGGCCAAGCTGGACGAGCTGTTGAAGCTCAAGGCCGGCAGCAGCATCACCTGGTTGACCTGGCTGCGCCAGGCACCGCTGAAACCCAACTCTCGGCACATGCTGGAACACATCGAGCGGCTGAAGACATTTCAGTTGGTGGACTTGCCCGAAGGCCTGGGCCGGCACATCCACCAGAACCGCCTGCTCAAGCTGGCCCGCGAGGGTGGGCAGATGACGCCCAAAGACCTCGGTAAGTTCGAGCCGCAGCGCCGCTACGCGACCCTGGCCGCCGTGGTGCTGGAGAGCACCGCGACCGTGATCGATGAGCTGGTCGATCTGCATGACCGCATCCTGGTCAAGCTGTTCAGCGGCGCGAAGCACAAGCATCAGCAGCAGTTCCAGAAGCAGGGCAAGGCGATCAACGACAAGGTGCGCCTGTACTCCAGGATCGGCCAGGCGCTGCTGGAAGCGAAGGAAAGCGGCAGCGACCCCTATGCCGCCATCGAGGCGGTGATTCCCTGGGACGAGTTCACCGAGAGCGTCAGCGAGGCCGAGCTGCTGGCCCGGCCGGAAGGCTTCGACCACCTGCACCTGGTCGGCGAGAACTTCGCCACCCTGCGCCGTTACACGCCGGCCTTGCTGGAGGTGCTGGAACTGCGCGCCGCGCCGGCCGCGCAAGGCGTGCTGGCAGCCGTGCAGACCCTGCGTGAGATGAACGCCGACAACCTGCGCAAGGTGCCGGCCGATGCACCCACGGCCTTCATCAAGCCGCGCTGGAAGCCGCTGGTGATCACCCCGGAAGGCCTCGACCGGAAATTCTACGAAATCTGCGCCCTGTCCGAGCTGAAGAACGCCCTGCGCTCCGGCGACATCTGGGTCAAGGGCTCGCGGCAGTTCCGCGACTTCGACGACTACCTGCTGCCGGCCGAGAAGTTCGCCGCACTCAAGCGCGAGCAGGCCCTGCCCCTGGCGATCAACCCGAACAGCGACCAGTACCTGGAAGAGCGTTTGCAGCTGCTGGACGAGCAGTTGGCCACCGTCACCCGCCTGGCCAAGGACAACGAGCTGCCCGATGCCATCCTCACCGAGTCAGGGCTGAAAATCACCCCGCTGGATGCGGCGGTGCCGGATCGGGCGCAGGCGCTGATCGACCAAACCAGCCAGTTACTGCCGCGCATCAAGATCACCGAACTGCTGATGGACGTGGACGACTGGACGGGCTTCAGCCGCCACTTCACCCACTTGAAGGACGGGGCCGAGGCCAAAGACAGGACGTTGCTGCTGTCCGCAATCCTCGGTGATGCGATCAACCTCGGGCTGACCAAGATGGCCGAGTCGAGCCCCGGCCTGACCTACGCCAAGCTGTCCTGGCTGCAAGCCTGGCACATCCGCGACGAAACCTATTCGGCGGCCTTGGCCGAGCTGGTCAACCACCAGTATCGCCACGCCTTTGCCGCCCACTGGGGCGACGGCACGACCTCATCCTCCGATGGCCAGCGCTTCCGCGCGGGTGGCCGGGGCGAGAGCACCGGGCACGTCAACCCGAAGTACGGTAGCGAGCCGGGACGGCTGTTCTATACCCATATCTCCGACCAGTACGCGCCGTTCAGCACCCGCGTGGTGAATGTCGGCGTCCGCGATTCCACCTATGTGCTCGACGGCCTGCTGTACCACGAGTCCGACCTGCGGATCGAGGAGCACTACACCGACACGGCCGGCTTCACCGATCACGTCTTTGCCCTGATGCACCTGCTAGGCTTCCGCTTCGCGCCGCGCATCCGCGACCTCGGCGAAACCAAGCTGTACGTGCCGCAGGGCGTGCAAGCCTACCCGACGTTGCGCCCGCTGATCGGCGGCACCCTGAACATCAAGCACGTGCGTGCCCACTGGGACGACATCCTGCGCCTGGCCAGCTCGATCAAGCAGGGCACCGTCACCGCCTCGCTGATGCTGCGCAAGCTCGGCAGCTACCCGCGCCAGAACGGACTGGCCGTGGCCCTGCGCGAGCTGGGCCGGATCGAGCGCACGCTGTTCATCCTGGACTGGCTGCAAAGTGTTGAACTGCGCCGCCGCGTGCATGCCGGCCTGAACAAAGGTGAGGCGCGCAACTCGCTGGCCAGGGCGGTGTTCTTCAACCGCCTTGGGGAAATCAGGGATCGGAGCTTCGAGCAGCAGCGCTACCGGGCCAGCGGCCTCAACCTGGTGACGGCGGCTATCGTGCTGTGGAACACGGTGTACCTGGAACGCGCCACCCAGGGGTTGGTCGAGGCCGGCAAGCCGGTGGACGGCAAGCTGCTGCAATTCCTGTCGCCGCTGGGCTGGGAGCACATCAACCTAACCGGCGATTACGTCTGGCGGCAGAGCCGCAGACTGGAAGACGGGAAGTTTCGGCCCTTACGGATGCCCGGAAAACCTTAGCGTACGATTTTTTCCGAATTCTGCGGGCTCCCCACATAACGCCTTTTATGTTCAATTGAAGTCTTCGCATGCGAAAACTCGCAGCCCACCAAGAAGACTCCTCAAGCAGCCAAAAAGGCGCAGTGTTGGGCCGCAACACTGCGCCTTTTGGCGCTGAAAGTTTGTGACGGTTTGACCGGCAATTTGGCCGGGCGGCGCGGCCGATCCGAGTTCAGGGCAAAGACGCTAGGAACAGGGGGTTTGGGGTGGTCTCCACAGAGATCTGGAGGGAGCCCAAACTTTGCGCTTATCCAGCAATTTCTCACCTTGAAAAGAACAAAAAACGACCTCACGTTACCCATACGGGACCAATACCGGAGCCCGAGAGACAAAGGGATCAATGTTTATGGGATTAAGTGACCACGAGTACGTCAACTTCAGCCAAGAACACGAGCTCAATTACCATCTCCGAAAGGTCAACAAAGCCGAGTCCAGTGCAAACCGGACCACTCTTGTCACTATGGGTGAGGAACTCAAGAGAAAGCAGGGGAGCCACTATGTGACTCACGGTCAGTTCCACGAGTACATCAAAAGCAATCTGTACCGTTTAGCGAACAAAGCCGCCTAGTAGCTTAAAGGGTGGGGCCAGTGGCCCCACTGTTAACAGCCCAGTTTCGCATGCGAAACGCTTGTATCTTCGTCCTGCAGATCCTCCTGTAGCGCCAACAGTAATACCTCCGCCAATTCGTGCAGGCGTTCGCACTGCTCGGCTCGCTCGTCCATCTCCAGTTCTTCCAGGCGCCCCAGCAGCTCCAAGGATTGCCCCTTAATGAATTTCGCCATGTTCAGGGCGGCTTTTTGCTTCTTGTCCATTGGCTTCCTCCCGAGTGGGGCCAGCGGCCCCATTATCAAATTTAACTTTTGATGGTTCGATATTTAATTTTGATGCACTCCCCAGCCGGGAGCGACTAGCGCAGTCTGTCGCCCCCGGCTGGGGAGTCGGCAAGCGTTGCGCGGCAGCCTGCCACACCCGCCGCGAAACCTCGCGCAAGCTAGGCCCTGCCTGGCCTCAGCCCCTCTCGCGTTTTCGCCTGCAAGCCTTGTGGTACAAGGCTTGCGCACGGGCAGCGAAAGCTGCGTTGGGTGTGATGCTTTTTTGTGGGAGACGGGGACTTTCGGCGCGTTTAGCGGCTGTACCCTGACCCTGGTTGTTTTGTCCTGGGCGGCTTATCCACGATGGGCTGATCGGACAGGGATGCCAGGACGGCGTTGAGCTGTTCCTGGGACTGGCCGGCATGAGCGGGGGAGTGATCCACGATCTCCTTCATCCCCCTCCTGGGCGACCAGCCATCCTGCATGATCTGCTTGAAAGCCCGTTGCTCTAGCGCCTTCCAGTCCACCGCCTGCCAAGCATCCGCCACCTGCTTGATCGCCTCGATGGCGAGCCGGGCGAACGTGGCCACCGGCCCGTGCTTGCGTACCAGGTGCGGCAACGCCGCCACCCGGCGCTCCTGCTCCTGGCGTTTGGCCGCCTCGGCCCTCAGCTCTGCGGCAAAGCGCCGTACCGCCTCCAGTTCCTCCGGGGGGAGTCCCTCGGCCAGCGGCCGCAGCACCTGCAGTTCGGTCTCCTTGGCCTGCGCCGTGGCGGCGAGTTCCTTGGCCCGTCGTTCGGCTAGATCGGTGCGCTTGGCCCGCGCCAGGGCCGGGGCATAGTGCGCCTGGCTGGCCGCGGTCAGACGTTCGGCCACCTGCTCCGGGCTTTCGTGGAGACTGGTCAGGATCCCTTTCTTCAGCACCCGGGGCGTGGTGGCCTGCCCGGAGAGCGCCAAGGGGGGCGGGGTCTCCTGCTGCAGGGCGGCATAGTACTGGCGCACGGTGGTATGCCTGGCCTTGCTGCCCTCGATGCCCCGTTGCAGGCCGTGCCGCTGGCCGACCCGCTCGGCAAAGTCGGTTTGCATCTGGGACAGCGCCTTGGCCCCGCCCAGGAAGTGGCGGCAGTTGAGCTTGCCCTGGGGATCCAGGGGCACCACATAGGCGTACAGGTGCGGGGTGGTTTCATCCCGGTGGATGCCTGCATAGATCAGGTTCTCTGCCCCGTGTCGCTCCTTGAGCCACGCCAACGCATCGGTAAAGTAGGCATCTTGGTCGCGCCGGCTCTTGCTGTTCATGCCGTCCGGACTGCCGGTGATCAGGTACTCGATCGCCAGCACCCCGTTCTTCCTGATCTTCTCCGGCAATCTGTTCTGGAACGCCTTCATCGCCTCCTCGACCGAGTTCGCGCCCAGGTGGCTGTTCTCCTTGAGGCGGGCCGGATCGGCGTTGGGGGTATTCTGGGCACGGAAGGCATGCTTGAGGGAGCGGCGCACAGCGACAGCGGCTTTGAGCTTTTGCGTGCGGAGAATAGCGAAGGCCATAAGGAGGGCTCTGGAGGTGAAAGCACTGCCCCCATCCTAAAGGATGTGGACTCACTACACAATTTTACGGGCTTCGCCCTCCAAATTGTCCGCTCGACCCGCGCTGCGGGCAAATCAAAACCAAATAACGAACAATCATATTTGCATTTTGATAGCTAACAGCCCACAATCAAAACTCAAATTTGAACCATCAATATAGGATATTGAAATGGAAGAATTGAAAGCCAAGTGGACGTTTGACCAGGGCGGGTTCGCCAAAGCGATGATCGTGCCGACCCCGATGGGGGCCGGATACCATTTGCACCTGGTGAAGTTTGGCCGGTTAAATGAGACGCTGGTACTGGAACGCCAGCGCGGAGGCTGGCGCGTGTTCAAGACCATCGATGCCGCCGCTAACACCGCCAAAAACATTGGCTTTCGCCGTATTGAGGTCGATCTGAGCAGCCGCTAAGCAGGGAGCGCATTATGGACAGGAAACCCCACTACGCTATCCAGGAGCACCAAGACGCCCTCTGGTTGTTCGTGGACGGTACCCCAACCGCCGATCTGGAAGAGGTGCGCCTGATCGATTTCGGCTCCTTCATCAGCGTTGAGGGCGGGCTGATTTACGAGACTCTGCCGGCAGAGGAATGGCGGGACAAGCTGCAGGCGCTGGGTCTGGAGGTCGATCGATGACAGTAAGGCAGTTAACCGAGCAGGAACTTGAAGCGCTGCGTACCGACATGCAAGCAGCGTCGATGTTGATGAAAGCAAAGCTGGCAAAGCGACGTGAGAGTAAGCCCAACGCAACCTCGAACATTGCGCATGCGCAAAAACCATAAGACCCGCTCCGGGGATAACTGGCCCGCCCACAGGCCAAAAACACGGCCTGATGGACGGCCTACGGTTCGCCAGTTACCCCCCTCGCCAAGATCCTCTCTCTTAATGCGATCTCGAGAAGAAACAAAGGCCCAAGGGCCGCGAAAAGGATGTCGCCATGCTCCGTGATCAGCCGGGCTCTCCTATCTTTCCGCTGCGCTTCAAGATAGGAGAGCCCTCCTGCTTGGCTACGTTAAAAATGACGTAGTTACACAAGATAGACTCGCCTTGCTCTGGACTATCGAGGCCGCTTGCGGCGGCTCCCCCTCACGCGCTCCAGAGACACACCCCGTCCTTGCTGCACCTGCTTTAGCCCCCGCCTGTAGGCCGGACTGCCGCGCCGTTTTTAAAGAGCTGGCCGTGGTTGGTTCCCCGTTACGCTCTGGTGGCAGGTGCCCCTGGATTGCGAGTCCAGGGAGGCTATGGTGCGCGGTCGCACGCTGGGCAGTGTGTGAGGATTCCCCGTTCTGCCCGACCAACCACACACACACGGCAACAAACTCATGCTTCCAATCCGTGCGGGTACGACAAAGCGCCAAAGGTGGTGGCCTTCGGTAACGGGTGTAAAGAGGGAATTAGCTTGAAAGATACGGCAAAGTGCCGCTAAACTTATTGGGACTTTGGGTAGCTGCTTCCCTCTACGGAGCCGTTACCAGGTACAAAGAGCGCCAACTCCGAGTACCTTCGAAAAACCGCCCGCCAAGGCGGTTTTTTCGTTTCTGGCCGAAAGCATACGCGCCAGATCAAGATCAGTGCAAGAGGTGGATCCTGATCATACGCAAAAACAACACCTGATTTTTCAGATGGTTGGTAACTGTTACCAAAACCATGCCGAGCTCTCGGCGATCAAACCAACCCCTCGACGAACTCGGTCAATACCTCCTTGATCGACTTCCCTTGGGATGCCGCATAGGTTTTTAGTCGCGTATGAAGCGCCTCCGGCAAGTCGAAATTCACCCGTTTCATCTTGTCTACGCCGGATATGTCACCCATCGTCATCGCCCGTTTTTCGCTGCTGGGACGGCCAGCTTTCAAAATACTCATTTACTCATACCCTCATTAACTCAATTGAGCATTTCCAACACCTCAGCGGCAAGGTCACGGATTTCCTGGGCTGCGTTGCTGTTTGGCTCGGCATCCAGAACGGTTGTCCCGGTAGCTGCCGTGCTCGGATAGGCTACGCTCTGGGTAATACGGGACGCCAGCACAGGGAGGCCATACCCTTCCAAAGCGGCCTGAATCTCAGCTCCGATCTTGGTGTTTTTGATGGCGCGACTCACAACGAACGCCGCCTTTAACCTCCCATCAGTCATCTCGATCCGCTGCTTCACCAGCTCGACCAGATCGGAGGCTGCCCAAATGTCATAAGGGGATGGTTGGACGGGGATCAGCACCAAATGACTGGACTTGATGGCGGATATAGCCAGATCCGCAGCCTGCGGGGCACCGTCAATCACGATCAAATCTTTGTGAGAAACAGCCTTAATGTCGCGCTCGATGGTTGGCCTATCTATCCCTACCACTGGCACCGGTTGCTCATCACGGACAGCGGACCAGTCCCTTGCACTTCCCTGAGGATCGCTGTCGATCAATAGCACATCGCGACCAGCCAACTGAAAGGCTCGCGCCAGATGAGTGGCAATCGTGGTTTTGCCACTCCCTCCTTTCTGGTTCAATACCGATATAACCAGCATGCCCACCTCTTAACTCAATAGAGTGAATGAGTAAAAGAGTAAAACATCAAATGAGTTTTAAGTGCAAGAACACAGTGTGAAGAGTTGCCGCCCCTTGTTGCCCTGGCTGGATACCGGAAGCCCTCACAGCCCAAAAACCTGATCCAGAAAATGAGCTCAATGGTATGCTATGGGTAATTACTGGTATTACCTTGGAGTACCGATATGCCCACACAATCCAAACCGGTCTCAATAAAACTCGACGCCGACACCCAGGAACGCATCAAACGCTTGGCAACCTCCCGCGAACGCTCTGCCCATTGGCTCATGCGCGAAGCAATCAGCCAGTACGTCGAACGCGAAGAACTGCGCGAGACCTTCCAGCGTGACACTCTGGAGGCCTGGCAGGAGTTCCAGGAGACTGGCCGTTATGCCACCGCTCAAGATGTGGATCAGTGGCTAGCCTCTTGGGGCACTGATGCCGAAGGAGCGCCTCCGGCATGCCACCAGTGATCTTTGCCCCTGCAGCCTTGCGAGACTTGCAACGCCTACGTGAATTCCTGCGCCCTAAAAGCCAGCAGGTCGCACAGCGGGCAGCAACAACAATCCAGCTGTCCCTACGCCAGCTCGCAGCCCAACCCTCAATGGGCCGCCCCATTAAAGGACTACCAGAGGCGTTTCGTGAGTGGGTGATCCCCTTTGGAGACAGCGGCTATTTAGCCCGCTATCGCATTGAACCGGACGTTATCGTGGTGCTCGCTGTCCGCCATCAGCGCGAAGTGGGCTACTCATGATGATGCTACTAGAAGCCATCTTGATCTTGGCCGTTAGCCACCAATGAGATGCTGGATTTATATAACCACCCCCAAAATCCAAACCCGTATCAGTTACAGCCACCACTGGTAATTGAATAATCACTGAATGCTTTGATTTTTATATAAAAAAAAAGATAGAGTTGGATGATGCACAATCACCCATTCAGATAAGAACAAGGGCAATAAAATCAATGAATTACAAAGCAACAGCAGTACTACTTACTCTAGCCTTGGGTGGTTGCGTCTCTACGAGTAACGTTCTTGAGGTTGGCAAAGACACATATTCGGTCTCAGCCACTGCAGATGGTTTCCGTGATGCTGCGTCAGCCCGTCAAAGTGCTTTTAACTCAGGGGCAGAAAAGTGTAATAGCCTTGGTAAAAAATTTATGTTTTTGAATGAAAACACTGCGAAAACCAGAATGGATATAGACACAACGGTAACCATTTACTTCCGTTGCTTAAATGAAAGCGACAGCGAATATACTCGCCCTAGAATAGAAAAAAGCCCTGACTTGGTCATTGAAGAGAGATAGGCCGCAGACTAGCCAGCACCGCACATAAGGGGCTCCAGCTTACCGTAGCGCCCCTTATGTGCTCTCGAACCATATTTTTCTTAGTTCTTATAAACCCATACTCTTTCGCGTATAACGAGATCACCCTTTTCATCAAGAAATAGCATCTCTGCGTAATCGGAGCCTTCAATCTGTCTCAGCCCAACGCTCTTACCATTATCACATTTGAACGTTGTCCCAACATAAGGGACGGCCGCGTAATCCACACCGCGTCTAACGTCGAATAAATGACATCTCTTCGAGGTGCCATTATTCCATTTGATAACAGCATCAGTCCCTGACCATACTAATTTGTAGTCATCGGAACTTACTGTAATCACTGTAGGCTCAGCATCGGCCACAGGTTTGACGTTGTTCTGTACATCATCCTGATGGCTAACACAGCCGTTCAGCAACGCTAATAGCACCGCCAGCGGTATCATCCGTTTCATAAATACTCCATCCAGCACAACAATGACCCTATTGGGATGCATCTTACCTTACCCGCAGTTTTAGCTTCTTGAAGTCTCTCAAAGTCCTCATATCGGCCATGCTGGACACGTCTCGCTATCGCTCACGGACATTGGTTTTTTTGGTAATTTTGCCTCGGAATGGAGAAGCGCATCATCGCTTTTATGTTCAGGAGCCCTGAGGCTGTCTCTGGGCAGCCATGAAGCCTGCCGCATCCACCTCGAAGCGACTGACCCCGATCTGCTGTAGATAGAGCACCATGGTATCGAGCTTGCGAAATACTCTGAGCTGCTTGCTGCGCTGGGCGGCGAGGGCACGTTCGGCCAGACCGTAGCGCACCAGCAGCGTCCAGCCGCCTGGTTGTCCGACGGCGACCACGACGCGCACGGCACCGGCGGCCACCAGTTGCACCAGGGTGGGATGGGTAATGGTTTCCATGGAGTCATTCTCCGACACAAGGGATGGTGCGGCGCAGGATGGGAGATAACGCCCTGCAAAACCCAGCGTTTTGCAGGATGACAGGCGGCAAAAAGGGCGTCCGATTTAACGTAACGCCCCCTTATACGCAGTCAGCATCCGCTCTCTGTGGCAGAATGACTGCTTTATTGGCATCTATCTAGAGGTCTTATGTGGTTCAACAGCAAACTTAAAAAAGAGAATCAACAGCTCAGGGAGGTCTTGCAGCTCAAGGAGCAGCAACATCAGGCCAAGTTAACTGAACTGCTGGCCACTATCGGGGAGTATGAACACATGCAACGTAGCAGCCGGGAACGAAACGAACTCTTCAATCAGGTGCTCACCTGCCAGAACCAGGGGGGCGAGATGTTGCAGAGTGTGCGGGAGGCGCTAGCGGGCAGCGCCGAGCACCTGATGGCGGAGAATAGAACGCTTTCTGAGCTGGATCAGCTGTTTGCCCAGACCCGTGATGCCATCATCCGCCTCTCCGGGCGAGCCCATGCCATCACGGATGAAGCAGCCCGTAGCCTGAAGGCCGTCCATCAGCTTGATGTCAGTACATCGGCCATCAATCAGTTCGTAGCTGCTATCCAGGGTATCTCTGATCAGACCAACTTGCTGGCACTTAATGCCGCCATTGAAGCGGCCAGAGCCGGTGAAGCTGGACGAGGGTTTGCCGTGGTGGCAGATGAGGTGCGACAGCTGGCGAGCAAGGCCCACGAGGCCAGCGGCCAGATTGAAGTGCTGGTCAGGCAGATAGTGGCTCAGGCGCAGGAGATTAAGCTGATCATTGACGATAACCAGGCCAGCGCAGCTGAAGTTGCGGCATCCTCCTCACAGATCGAGGTGGTCGTGACCCAGGTGTTGACGCAATCTGGCCGGATGCAGCAGGTGATACACGGTGCAGCAACTACCTCTTTCCTCAATACCACCAAGCTGGATCACGCTGTTTGGAAGAACACCATCTATCGGCTTATTGAACAGCAGCACTTTCACGAGCCGGTCAGTGACCATCGGCAGTGCAGGTTGGGTAAGTGGTATGTCGAGGGACAAGGAGCCGAGCTATTCTCCCACAAGCCGGCTTTTCGTGAACTAGATGGGCCGCACAAGCAGGTACACGAGAGTGGCAAGGCAGCTCTACACGCGCGTGAACAGGACAATATCAAAGAGATGGTCGAGCAGCTCCAAAGCATGGAAAACGCCAGTATGCAGGTGGTGCACTGCATCGACCGCCTGCTGGGGAGTGTCTAACTAGGCCAAAAATGCGCCAGCGTGGGCAAAAAAAACGCTGTAGAGTGGCCCCAGTACCAGCCAGTCCGCAGCCCAGTACAGCAGGGCTTTCGCCGCGAACACGGCGGCCAGTACCGCCACCGCATGCCACAGCATCAACCCAGGAAACCGAACACTCAATCGCACCTCAATCCACCTCCACGCCTGCATCGAGCAGCCGTTGCCGCCATGTATCGGCGGACAACAGGGCATAGCGGGCCACATGCTGGCGCAGGTATTCGGTATCAATGACGATCCAGCGGCTGCCGCATGCCCAACCAGATGCCTCCCAGAACACCCCAAAAGGCGCAGTGTTGCGGTTCAACACTGCGCCTTTTTGCGCTGAAAGTTTATGACGATTCCAGGGCGGTTTTAGAGGCCGAAACAGGCCGAACCGGTGTGGAGCAGATCCGGTGGTCTACCCCCGTAAAATGGACAGTCAGCCATCTCAACTCGGTACGATCCCAAACGCCTGCCGGCAGTTTTTTGCCCCGCAGGGCCGCGTTTATGTGTTTGAGGACGAAGGACTCAAACGCATAAACATAGTCGGTCACTATGTTTATCCTTATGCCCCCACTATTACCTATCGGTGTGGTACTCTGATGGCGGTCTTTTGATGGAGGTCTCTATGTCCGGTTATCAGTTCGCGCATCTCGACGGGTATGCAAGGAAAGCGAGTGCCAAGGGTGATGGGAGATCGGCGCAGGACATCATTAACGAGGCCGAGCGCAAACCCGAAGCCTGCAAGCACTTTGACGACCCGAGCACGATCCGGCCCCCGATCATCCGCTATGGTGTGACCCCATCACAAGCACTGGAAAAGGCTGTCGAGTGGGCGGAACAGGCTAAAGACCCCAAGGGTAAAAAGTACCGGATCGACGGGCACTGCATAGCTGCTGGGGTGTTCAGTGTGCCCGAGGACTTTCCAGATGACCGCTGGCCGGAGTACAGGAAAGCGATCATCAAGCACTTGAAGCAGAAGTACGGAGATCGGTTGCTGTCGGTCGTGGAGCACACCGACGAGACTTACCGACACTGCCACTTCTACCTGGTGCCACTTCCAGGTGAGAGTTTCGGTGTGGTGCATCAGGGTTGGTCAGCAGAGAAAGCGGCCTATGCACGGGGAGAACGCAAGGGGCTACAGACGCAGGCTTACAGCGATGCCATGAGCGCATGGCAGGACGAGATCCACACCATATCAGCTCCTTTCGGCCTCCTGCGAACAGGGCCTAAGCGAGCGCGGCTCCCGAATGCGGAGTACAAGGCGAAGAAGCGAGCCGCCTCCCTGATCGCAGAGCAGGTGACGGCACCACCAGTCCAGAGACCGAAGATGGCCCCCGTGACAGCCATCGTTGAGGCGGTTAAGGCAGAGCACAAGACAACGATGATCGGAAAGGGCGATCCGCTTTACACCAAAGCCCAGCTCACTCAAGTGGCAAAGCAAAGTGCCCTGTATGGGTTCGATATGCTTGCGCAGCAGCGGCTGGACTACCTGACCATGACGACCGAGCGAGCCGCTGAGATCGACGCCGCAGAGGCCCGCCTCAAGGAGCTGCGCGACAGGGCCGAGGCGCAGGCCGCCGAGATCAGGGCCGGAGAGGACAAGATGGAGGCCCTGAGAGACGAAGAGCGGAAACAAACAGAGCTGCTGGGTCGGCTAGAGCAGGCGGTTAAAGAGGTGCATGGCTATTTAGATGAGGCCATCTCAAGAGTTCAGGAGCGGGCGCTGAAGGCCCTTGGGGGCGTGCTAGACGCGTTTGTCGCAATAGTTGAAGCACCACAAGACCAAGAGTTGAAAGATGCCGCTAGGAGCGGCCTAGAGAGCATTGGGACATCGGGAGCATGGGCGAAGCTGGCGGATCGGGTCGTGAACGTGCTGATGCCATCGGCAAGGGCGGCACAGGCCGCTGATGGGATCGATTGGCCGAAAGAGGTCAAAGAGACGGGCCGGAAGCTACGGGACAGAACTGTAGACTCTTCTTCTGATATGGGCATGTAGCCGCCTAGCGGCGGCTGCTGAGGTCTACCTCGATGCGGCGAAAGCCGATCTGGTTCGCGGTATTCGCGGCCGCATCGATGGTCGTGAAAACCCGCCAACCGCCGCGCTGCCGCTCGATCACCTCAGTTTCCCCTCCCTTCCCGAAGCGTACCAGGTGGAGATGGTAGCCCGCACCCATCGGGGTTGGGACGATCAGGGCTTTGGAGAAGCCCCCAAGGTCGAACACCGTCTTCGCATCTCGTTCCTGCATAATCAAATCCTGAATATGAAAAATCAAAATCGAGATTTGATTTTACGCTAGCAGCACGGGGTTCTACGCCGGAATCCCAGTTTTTTCCGTCTAGCCAGAAAAACTAGTGCTGGCGCGGGTTGTCGTAAAACAGTTGCTTCCCGACATAGCCCGTATTGGGTCGAAAAATACGCGCAGCTATGAGCAAAACATATACGGCAACCCCTGTCGGATACAACTTGCAGACGGAAAGATCAGCCTAGACGTTTACCAGCGGAATTTTCTTGGCTTCCGGCTTATAACCCCGGTACTGGTCGCAGTCGGTGGCCACGGCCAGCGGCAATTCGCTAGCCAGCCTGAGACTGGCGAACTTCGCGGGCGGCACCAAGTAGTCTTCGAAATCTTTGAACTGGCGCGAGCCCTGCACCCATATGTCGCCGGAGCGCAGCGCGTTCTTCAGCTCCGACAGCGCGCACAGTTCATAGTAGCGCCGGTCGATGCCGGTGTCGGTCATCACCAGCTTCTGCCAGCGCGGCTTGATGAAGTCGGTCGGCGCATCGGCAGGCACCTTGCGGGCGTTGTCGCTGTTCATGCCGCGCAGTACCTCAATGGCCTCCAGCACATCCTTGGCAGCGGGCGCGGCCCGCAGCTTGAGCACGTCGAGGAATTCCGGTGCATAGCGGCGCAGCGTGGCGTAGCTCTCGCCGATGCGGTGCAGGAAATCGAAGTCTTCGGGCTGAGCGAGTTTCTGCGCTTCGGTGACGCTCTCGGCGAAGGCGTCCCAGGACATGACGGCCTCGATGGCGGCAAACGGATCGCGGCCCGCCTGCTTGGCCTCGATCAGCGCTTGGCCGATGCGTCCGTATAGTCGTACCTTGGCATTGATGGCCTTGCCGGACGCCTGAAACTGCTGCTGATGCTTGTTCTTGGCAGCGTTGAACAGTTTGCCCAAAATACGATCATGCAGGTCAATGATTTCGTCGGTGACGGTGGCCATGCCCTCGATGGCGAGCGCGACCAAGGTCGCGTAGCGCCGCTGCGGCTCGAACTTGGCCAAGTCGGCGGGCGTCATCTGACCGCCCTCGCGGGCGATCTTGAGCAGGCGATTCTGGTGCACTGACCGCTCGACGCCGGAAGGAAGGTCGAGCGCCTGCCACGCCTTGAGGCGTTCGATGTGTTCCAGCATGTGCCGCGAATTCGGTTTGGCTGGTGACTGGCGCAGCCAGGCCAGCCAGGTCGTCTTGCCGTTGTCCCGGCGCTTGAGCAGATCGTCAAGGCGGCGGCGATGCGTGTCCGTCAGCGGTTCGGTCAGGGCGTCATAGATGCGGCGGTTGGCGCGAGTGATCGCCTCGGCGCTTGCCCGCTCGACGGCGTTGATGGCGGGAAGAATGATCGACTGCCGCCGCAAGTGATCGATAAAGGCGCTGGCCAGCACGATGCCCTTGTCGGTCTGCACCGCCAACTCGGTCAGCATATGGACGGCCTGCCGGTAGTGGCTCATCGTGAAGGGCTGGAAGCCGAACACCATTTGCAGCTCCACCAAATGCTCGCGCCGGGTCTGCTCCCGCTGCCCGTACTCGTCCCAGCTTTCGACGTCGACCTTGAGCTGCTCGGCGACCAGTTTCAGCAAGGGCGGAAACGGCTCTTCATCGACGCCAAGGATGGTGCCGGGAAAGCGCAGATAGCAGAGCTGCACGGCGAAGCCCAACCGGTTTGCTGGCCCACGCCGCTGCCGGATGATGGAGAGGTCGGTGTCGCTGAACGTGTAGTGACGAATCAACTCATCCTTGGTGTCCGGCAACGCCAGCAGGCTTTCGCGCTCGGCGAAGGAGAGGATCGAACGGCGTGGCATGGGAATTCCTTTTATTTGTCACATTATTTACTAAAATGATCGTTTACATACCTTAGAAAAGGTGACGGATTAAGTGACATATATTGACACCATGACGTGCCAAAATCACACTGTCACATAATCGAACGTATATGTGACAGGTTCAACATGCTGATTGGCTACGTGCGAGTATCGAAAGCGGATGGTTCTCAGACCACCGATTTGCAACGCGATGCGCTGCTAGCTGCGGGCGTTGATTCCATACATATCTACGAAGACCACGCATCCGGTAAGCGAGAGGACCGCCCGGGCTTGGCAAATTGCCTGAAGGCGCTACGGCCAGGTGACACGCTAATCATATGGAAACTCGACCGTCTTGGACGCGATCTGCGCCATCTCATCAACACAGTGCATGATCTGACTGGACGCAATATCGGCCTCAAGGTGTTAACGGGCCACGGTGCGTCCATCGATACGACGACCGCTGCCGGGAAGCTCGTCTTTGGCATCTTCGCTGCACTGGCCGAGTTCGAGCGAGCGCTAATCGCTGAACGCACGGTGGCGGGCCTGGCTTCTGCACGGGCACGCGGTCGAAAGGGAGGGCGACCATTCAAGATGACGCCCGCCAAGCTGCGCTTGGCAATGGCGGCAATGGGACAGCCAGAAACCAAGGTCGGCGATTTGTGTGCCGAACTCGGTATTACACGTCAGACCTTGTATCGATGCATTTCACCAAAAGGCGAGCTACGTCCCGATGGAATCAAGCTTCTCAATCAGGGTTGATGACCGCGTTAGCATGCCAATTCAATTTTTCTCAACGAAAGGAAAGCACCATGAAAGAAAAGAAAGTGAAATCAATGCCCATGAATACTGGAATTTCAGAAGCTGACCGCAAGAAGATTGTCGAGGGCTTGTCCGCTCTCTTAGCCGACAGCTACACGCTGTACTTGATGACGCACAACTTCCATTGGAATGTAACTGGGCCGCAGTTCAACAGCCTGCACATGATGTTCATGGATCAGTACACCGAACAGTGGAATGCGTTGGACGTCATCGCCGAGCGCATCCGTGCCTTGGGTTTCCCGGCGCCGGGAACCTACAAGGAATTCGTCAAGCTCGCCTCAATTCAGGAGGTCGAGGGGGTACCCAAAGCCAACGAGATGATCGCCCATCTGGTTGCAGCGCAAGAAGCCACCGCCAGAACTGCTCGCAAGCTTTTCCCGGTAGCGGATGAAGCCAACGATCAACCCACGGCGGATGTGCTGACCCAGCGCATCGATGTCCATGAAAAAACGGCTTGGATGCTGCGCAGCTTGCTCGAAGACTGACGCAAACCACCAGTCAGCCTGGATTGGGCCAACGATTTCTGATCACAACGCAACAAAGGAGTGAGACATGGAAAACAAAGACGCAAGTTCTTCTGGAAAATGTCCGGTCATGCACGGAGGTGCCACATCAGCCAGCATGCAGACCATGGAATGGTGGCCCAAGGCCCTGAATCTGGACATCCTGCATCAGCACGATAGCAAGACCAACCCGCTGGGCGCGGGCTTCAACTACCGCGAAGAGGTCAAGAAGCTCGACGTCGACGCGCTCAAGAAGGACCTCAAGGCGCTGATGACCGACAGCCAGTCCTGGTGGCCGGCTGACTGGGGCCACTACGGTGGGCTGATGATCCGCATGGCCTGGCACTCAGCCGGCACTTACCGCATCGCTGACGGGCGCGGCGGCGGTGGCACCGGCAACCAGCGCTTCGCGCCGCTCAACTCCTGGCCGGACAATGCCAACCTCGACAAGGCGCGCCGTCTGCTCTGGCCGATCAAGAAAAAGTACGGCAACAAGCTCTCCTGGGCCGACCTGATCATCCTCGCCGGCAACATGGCCTACGAGTCGATGGGCCTGAAGACCTTTGGCTTCGCCTTCGGTCGGGAAGACATCTGGCACCCCGAGAAGGACACCTATTGGGGGTCTGAGAAGGAATGGCTGGCCCCCAGTGGTAGCGCTGGTAGCCGCTATTCGGGCGAGCGCGACCTCGAAAATCCGCTGGCCGCCGTGATGATGGGGCTGATATACGTGAACCCGGAAGGTGTCGACGGCAAGCCCGATCCGCTCAAGACGGCCCACGACGTGCGCATCACCTTCGCGCGCATGGCGATGAACGACGAGGAAACCGTGGCACTGACGGGTGGCGGTCACACCGTCGGCAAGACGCACGGTAATGGCAGTGCGGCCAACCTGGGGCCAGCTCCCGAAGGTGCCGAACTCGAAGAGCAGGGTCTCGGCTGGCAGAACCACACCACGCGCGGCATCGGCCGTGACACCGTGACGAGTGGCATCGAAGGCGCGTGGACCACGCATCCGATGAAATGGAACACCGGGAAGGGCGGCTACTTTGACCTGCTTCTACGTTACGACTGGTGGCTACAGAAGTCGCCCGCCGGCGCGCACCAGTGGGAACCGGTCAACATCAAGGAAGAAGATATGCCGGTCGACGTCGAAGATCCGTCGATCCGCCGCAAGCCGATCATGACGGATGCCGACATGGCAATGAAGTTCGATCCCGAATATCGCAAAATCGCCGAACGCTTCCGCGACGACCCAGCCTATTTCGAGAAAGTCTTTGCCCGTGCCTGGTTCAAGCTGACGCACCGCGACATGGGCCCGAAGTCGCGCTACATCGGCCCGGATGTGCCGGCGGAAGACCTCCTCTGGCAAGACCCGGTACCCGCCGGTCGCAAGGATTACGACGTTGCCGCCGTCAAGGCGAAGATCGTCGCCGCCGGCCTCACTATCGGCGAGATGGTTTCAACCGCTTGGGACAGCGCTCGCACCTTCCGTGGCTCGGACAAGCGCGGCGGTGCCAACGGCGCGCGTATTCGTCTTGCTCCGCAGAAAGACTGGGAGGGTAACGAACCGGCGCGACTCACTAAGGTCCTGCCCATCTATGAAAAGATCGCCGTAGACACTGGCGCAAGTGTTGCCGACGTGATCGTCCTCGCCGGAAACGTCGGCATTGAGCAAGCAGCCAGATCGGCTGGTGTTGAGGTGACGGTCCCGTTTGCTCCTGGACGTGGGGATGCCAAGCAAGAACAAACCGATGTTGAGTCCTTCGAGGTGCTTGAGCCCTTGGCCGATGGTTTCCGCAACTGGCTGAAGAAGGACTACGTGGTCAGTGCAGAGGAACTGCTGCTTGATCGCGCCCAGCTGATGCGTTTGACGGCATGCGAGATGACAGCCTTGGTGGGTGGGATGCGGGTACTCGGCACTAACTTCGGCGGCACCACGCATGGCGTGTTCACGGATCGGGTTGGCACGTTGACGAATGATTTCTTCGTTAACCTGACCGACATGGCTTACAGCTGGAAACCGACGGGGCGTAACAGCTACGCCATCGTTGACCGCAAGACGGGGGCACCCAAGTGGACGGCGACCCGCGTTGATTTGGTGTTCGGTTCAAATTCAGTGTTGCGTGCCTATGCGGAGGTCTACGCGCAGGATGACAACAAGGCCAAGTTCGTGCAGGACTTTGTGGCTGCATGGGCGAAAGTCATGAACGCGGATCGCTTTGATCTGCAATAGGTTGGATGGCAGGACAGCCTGCTGAACATCCTTCGGAGAGACCGAAAAGCCATCGTTTTTCGGTCTCTCTTTTTGTATCCGTAGTACCTGGAACAACGAATGACGTACTGAAACTCCTAATTTCCTTAGCGTGCTTTATTTTCCGTTTTCTGAGACGACCCCTTAAAGGTGTGTTTCAACTCGGAATCTATCGCCAACAGGGCCATAGCGGCTGGGGTATCCATAGAGGAAATTCGGTCATGGGAATGCCCGAACCAGATCCGGCTTGGCACAAGGTTAAGCCACTTCATTAGAAGTGCATCATAAAGGTAAAATGATGAGTCAAAAGGCAAATTTGATTGCTGCGGGGAAAGAGCAATTCAGTCAATACCATGTTGCAGAGTACCTGACGAACAGCACAGACGTTGCGGCCTACCTCAAAGCCGCCAAGGAGGAAAACGATCCGGCCCTTCTCGCTGCCGTCATGGAGGACATCCGCCAAATCGAGACGGTGCAACATGCTAGCAAAACGCGAATCCTGCCCTAGCCATAGAGCAGCCATGAATTTCGTACATACGAAGAAAAGGGGCACCCAGTGACATATCAGAGGCTGACGAAACAAGAACTCAACGAGCTACGGGAGGAAATGAGGGCGGCCGGAGAATGGGCTAGAACCGTTTTGGAACAAGAGCGGCGGCAAACGCTAGCACATTGCGAATCCTGCACTAGCAACTTGGATTTCGTACGTACGAAAAAACCAACCCCGCTCCGTGGATAAGCCCTGCTGCCCACAGGCCAAACACACGGCCTGATGGACAGCCCTTCGGGAAAACGGGCTTAACCACCTCGCCAAGAGCCTCTCTCGATGATGAAGAGCGCAAAGACCACGGCCTAAGACCGCGCAAAAAGGATGTCGCAAAGCTCCCCAGTGAGCAGGCTCTCCTATCTTTCCGCTGCGCTTCAAGATAGGAGAGCCCTCCTGCTTGGCTACGTTAAAAATGACGTAGTTACACAAGATTGACTCGCCTTGCTCCGGACTATCGAGACTGCTTGCGGCAGCTCCCTCTCACGCGCTCCAGAGACACACCCCGTCCTTGCTGCATCTGCTTTAGTCCCCGCCTGATGGCCAGACTGCCGCGCCGTTTTTTAAGAGCTGGCCGTGGTTGGTTCCCCGTTACGCTCTGCTTGCAAATGCCCCACGGTTGCGAATCGTGGGCGGCTGTGGTGCGCGATCGCACGCTGGGCAGTATGTGAGATTTCCCCGTTCTGCCCGACCAACCACACCCACACACGGCAACAAACTCATGCTTCCAATCCGTGCGGGTACGACAAAGCGCCAAAGGTGGTGGCCTTCGGTAACGGGTCGAGTTGCGGGAAAAGCTTGATTGAATGGCCGAATGGCCGCTAAACTGATTAGGACTTTTGGTAGCTGCTTCCCGCACGGAGCCGTTACCAGGTGAAGTCGGTTCCCCAACTGACAACACCTTCGAAGAAACCGCCCTGCAAGGCGGTTTTTTCGTTTCTGGTTGCCAGAATACGCGCCGGATAGAGATCAGCGCAAGGGCGTCATCGTGATCAAGCGCGTAAATTGCAGATCAGGGTAAAGATCCAACAAACCAGTTGATCTAATTTGTCGAGCCAACAACCGCCAATCAAGCCAATCTACGGATTGGCTTTTTTTCATTATTTGATACCAAATAAATATGTTTTTTGTATTCTATAAGAACCAAATAAACATCAAATTAGGAGCCTCAAATGATCGTTGCTGTGGCACATAACAAGGGAGGGGTCGGTAAAACGACGACAGTAGTGCAACTGGCGGGAGAACTGAAACCGGAGATCATCATAGATCTGGACGCACACCAGGGAATTGCCATCATCAACGGCCGACGACCAGCAGAGCTACGCTGGGATGTGAGAGCAAACCTCGACAAGGCAGCCCTGATCAAGTTGTTGAAGGCGGTTGGTGAGCATCTGGTTCTGATCGACTGTGGTGGGTTTGACAGCGAGCTGGTTCGAATCGCCATCGCTGCGGCAGATCTGATCATCGCCCCGTCAAACGACGACATCACAGAACAGATCGGGCTAGTGAGGTTCAACCGAGTGCTTTCCGAAATCAGCCAAGCAACTGG
>NZ_CP026409.1:0-8238 GCF_002934795.1 Aeromonas sp. ASNIH2
CACCAGCTCTTGCAGCTTCAATAGCCGCATTAAGGGCAAGTAAATTGGTTTGATCGGCGATGCTGCGAATGACATCCACCACAGAGCTAATACCAGCACTGTCTGCTTCAAGCTCATGGATAACGGTGGCCGCGTGCTCAACTTCACTGGCTAGGCTGTCGATAGAAGAGATTGTTTGATGAACAACAAGCTTTCCACTTTCCGACTGCTGATCTGCTTCCTGTGCTGCTCTTGCTGCACTGGCCGCGTTCCCAGCCACATCCTGCACAGTAGCTGACATTTCGTTCATCGCAGTAGCAACCTGATCTGTCTCCAACTGCTGGCGGCGGATGCCGTCACTGGTTTCAGTGCTGATCTGAGCAGTCTGCTCAGCTGCGGCTGCCAGTTGCTCCACAGCCCCCGCCAACTCTTGAATGGTGTGGTGAAAACGCGAAGCCATTGCATTGAATGAGCTAGAGATTTCGCCCAGCTCATCACGCCCCTGATAGGTAACTCGATAGCCCAAATTGCCATCAGCTAGCTGCTGACCGCCGACTTGAAGCTCGCGAACAGCTTTTGTGATGCCAGATACAGTAGCCAAAGCCACGACTGTGGCCAGAAACAGAGCAACCACTAGCGTGAGACCGATTATCACAACCAGACGATCGAAGCTCTCTTTAGCGCGCTGGTAGCTTGCATTGGCGCTCTCCTGCTCCGACTCAACCAGATTACGCACGCTGGCATAGGTCGTCATAAATGCAGGTTGTAAGCGATTCAGCAGGATTGCATTCCCTCCCGCATAGTCACCTTGGCGTATTGCATTGAGCGTCGGTTGAACACCATTATCCAGATAATCAGACAGCTTGTTTTGCAGTTCAGTGGCCAAGCGCTGATGCTCTTTGCTCATTGGCATACGCTGATAGTCAGCAAGGCGCTCACGCATGCTGCCTACGCTTCTATCCACAGCATCGAAATGCATGCTCGCGGGGTGGTCATGTGCCTTTTCGAACGCACTACCAGGCTGATGTTGCAGAGCAAGCAAAAGCTGAGTGCGTGCATGGTGCATGTGATTGGTGAGGTCGCCAAGCTTATCGAGCGGTAGCAGAACGTTGTTGTACATCTGGTTAATATCGGCATTGCTGCTGCGCATGCCGTTAAGCCCCTCCATTGTCAGGCCGGCAGCCGTAGCAGCTAGCAGAATGAGCAAACTGATGAGACGGGTTTTAATTGAAAAACGGGTTAGCCAATCACTCACCACTTCACCTCATTATTAGGCATATCAATGTGCCTTCATTGTATCGGCTGGTTCATTTGAAATCTTGAGTCAGGCTCCCCCTCAAGGCTTCTCGCCGTATGGTCTGGGGCAATTTAGTACTTAAATCAAAAACAAGCCATGAAGGCTGTCCGGCTAGGCTATACCCTAACTGGATGTCAGGCAAGGCCGCGCCGCTTCGTCAGAATAGAGTCATCTTTCGCATTTTTTGACACATGCCCGCGAAGGTCATAGATTTCAGCCTGACAGAAACGGGGTTTGAGGCACAACGGAACAGAAGGAGCACTTAAGCCGCCTTCAACCAAGGAGACATCGTGCAGGGGCACCGCATCGGCTACGTCCGGGTCAGCAGCTTCGACCAGAACCCGGAACGCCAGCTGGAACAGACCCAGGTGAGCAAGGTGTTCACCGACAAAGCCTCGGGAAAGGACACCCAGCGCCCCCAGCTCGAAGCGCTACTGAGCTTCGTCCGCGAGGGCGACACCGTGGTGGTGCACAGCATGGATCGTCTGGCCCGCAACCTCGACGACCTGCGCCGCCTTGTACAGAAGCTGACCCAGCGCGGCGTACGCATCGAGTTCTTGAAGGAGGGGCTGGTATTCACCGGCGAGGACTCGCCGATGGCCAACCTGATGCTGTCGGTGATGGGGGCCTTCGCCGAGTTCGAGCGTGCGCTGATCCGTGAGCAGCAGCGCTACCGGGCCAGCGGCCTCAACCTGGTGACGGCGGCTATCGTGCTGTGGAACACGGTGTACCTGGAGCGCGCCACCCAGGGGTTGGTCGAGGCCGGCAAGCCGGTGGACGGCGAGCTGCTGCAATTCCTGTCGCCGCTGGGCTGGGAGCACATCAACCTAACCGGCGATTACGTCTGGCGGCAGAGCCGCAGACTGGAAGACGGGAAGTTTCGGCCCCTACGGATGCCCGGAAAACCTTAGCGTACGATTTTTTCCGAATTCTGCGGGCTCCCCGTTTGGGAGTTCATCGTTTGGGGCAGGATCTAGCCTCTTTGATGCGCGCCTTGATTTGTTTCATCGCGTTTTGGCGGTCTTGGTCGCTGATGGGGAATGTGTTGCCATCAATCCCCATTCGATGAGGAGCATTGGTGAGGGCTTTGAGGTACTCAAATCTACGGCAATACCAGCCAATGGCCTTCCCAATCTGAGTATCGGTGTAAGGCTCGTCCTGTTGCTTCAGGCTGGCGATGACAGGAGCTAGGATTCCGATTTTAAGTGGAGTGGGATGTTTGAGGTTGAATAGCTCGGGCCAGTGCGTTTGTAGGCAAGGGAAAGCCGCTGGAATTTTTCTCTTCTTCGATGTCGCGGTGGACTGTTGTGGTGTTGGGGGTTCCTGGGTTATCTCAGACTGTGGTGGGGTCTTTTTAAGGCTCAGTACTGCACGGGGCTTGGTGTTGTGCATGGGCGTATACCTGCGGAAGTGATGTTTGCAGGTAAGTTATCGAAAGCCTCATCAGGATGCAAAAGCTGGTCGAAACCATACCCCGCAGGATCCGGCCCTCAAACCGCCTCAGAAGCGTTGCAAACTTTCAGGCAGTAAATGCCCTGTCTTGTGTGTCAAAACGCCCCAAAACGCGATACAGGCGGCCTGTTTGCCGCCAGCGCCCCGTTTTAGCCGCTAAAAATCGCTATTGAACATAAAAGGCGTTATGCGCACCTCCAAATCCCCTTCGGTTCGCCACTTTTGACCTATCGCCAACTCACCCATTCGGGTGTATTATTGCGTTAATAAAAACCAAAACAGTTAGGTTGATTGATGCCAACAGTGTTGATCATTGGGGGCTGGCGAGTGGTGATTTATCCCAACGACCATCGTCCGGCACATGTGCACGTGATAGGAGGCGGCTGTGAGGCAGTTTTCAACCTTTCAGGTGAAGAGCTAGAACCAGAGCTGCGAGAGAATCACGGGTTTGATAGCAAGGCGCTGAGGCGCATTCTGGCAGAGTTGCAAAGCAAACAAACCCAACTAATAAGCCAATGGGAGGTGATACATGGAACTAACCGATGAAATGATTGCGCAGGCAAACCAACGAGGTGCTGAGGCCCGCAAACGTAATCCTGTTGCTACAAGCGTCCGTTATGACCGGAGGATTGGACGGGTCGTGATCGCCTTGTCTTCTGGTTTGGAGCTGGCCTTTGCCCCCCATCTGGCGCAGGGGTTGGAGGCCGCGAAGCCGAGCGACTTACAGGAGATCGAGATCTCGCCGTCAGGGTTGGGTGTGCACTTTCCGAAATTGGATGCAGATCTCTACCTACCTGCACTACTGGAAGGATTTTTTGGGTCGGCTAATTGGGCTGCATCCAAGATGGGGGCGAAGGGCGGCAAGGCAAAAACCCCCGCTAAAGTCGCAGCGGCGCGGGCAAACGGTGCAAAGGGTGGGCGCCCAAGAAAAAACGTGCCAGCGGCGGCCTGACTGCGGTAACGTACTGTCCAGAAAAGACAAACCCCGAATCTCTGTTTTCAACTTGGCGGCTGAGGCAGAGAGTTCGGGGCCGTTCACTAAGAACAGAGAAAGCATATCACATGACCGATCTCACACAAGACTGCACCGCCAATAAGCGCGGTGATCGATGGTAAAACCAGCGTTTCAAGCCACCGAATTCGTCGAACGTCTCCCTCGGCGCCCTTACTGTACTAATGATCCGGCGCAGGGGCTGCTGATCCGTCCGCAGACTACCGCGCTGGGCTATCGCCATATCCAGTACAACCCACCGCCGCACGTCTCCTGCATTGTGTTTGATGTGGACAGGAAGCCTTATATGCAGCGGCGAGAAGGGTATCAAGAGTGGCGAGAGCGCGGCTTGCCTGCGCCGCATTGGATCGCGATCAACCCCGAGAACGGCAACTACCACCTCGGCTATCTACTGGCTGCGCCGGTGCCGCGTACCAATGCTGCAAGGCTAAAGCCGCTGCGCTATCTGGCGGCTATAGAACACGTTCTGGCGAAGAAGCTGGGTGCTGACATGGGGTATGTTGGGTTGATCACCAAAAACCCCGTACACAGCGATTGGTGGACGGTATGGCATAACCATGCGCCCTATTCCCTCGACTATCTCGCTGAATTCTGCCCAGATGCGGATTTAGCGGCCTATAACCGCCGTAGTCGTAAAGAGGTTGGCGGGCTGGGGCGTAACGTGACGGTGTTCGATAACGTGCGTGAATGGGCCTACAGCGCCGTTAGGGCGTATTGGCGGCCCAACGGGTACGAGACTTGGGCGGATGCGGTGCTTGCGGCCTGTGCCAGTGCCAATGCGTTTGGATTGGAACAGGGCGGCCCGCTGCCCGTGTCGGAGATCAAGGCCACGGCCAAGAGCATAGCCCGCTGGATCTGGCAACGGTTCACCCCCGCAGGGTTTAGCCAGGTGCAGGCGCATCGAGGGGCCAAGGGCGGTCGCATTGGTGGCAAGGTATCCAAGGGCGGGGGGAGGCCGAGCAAGGAGGCTTATCTTCGACCTGTGGTGCAACAACTCAAGGCGCAGGGTTACAGCAACCGCGACATTGCCGATGATTTAGGAATCGGTTCGGCTACCGTCAGCCGCTACCTCTCCAACATCTCGCAAGAGTGATCCAAAACAAAGCCTTATCAGATAACAGCGCCCGAAAGGGCGTTTCTTGTTTCTAGAGAATCATTCAAGAGAGAGGATCTTGGCGAGGGGGGTAACGGCGATCCCGTAGGGCTGTCCATCAGGCCATGTGTTCGGCCTGTGGGCAGTAGCTGTTATCCCCGGAGTTGTTTGATCTCTGCTGTTCGGAGTGCTCGCAGGATTTCCCCGGCTTGTTCTGTCGTCAGTACTACCACTGAGCCCCCATCCCTGATCACTTGCATTTGGGTATCCAGTCCCTCTATCAGTGCCCTATTTATCGTCACAGTAACGTTATTGCCCTGCTGCTTTGCCCGGTAGGCCGCTTGTCGTTCTGCCCCTGTTTTGGCTGATCCGGTTTTTGGCCTACCCCGTCCGCGCTTGATGCCAAACATGTCCCCAGTGCCTTCATCCTTAGTGTCCTTCATTGTGTTATTTCCTGTCACTGTAACGGTAATTAATTATGCGTCACTGTGACGATAAATGGCAAGTTGCAGCCCCCTCTTTTTGATGCTTCAATGGTTGGTATTGACTACTAAGCAAGGACACACAGGGGGCCCGCTTCGCGACCTATCCCCTGTGGCCTTGTTCAGGGGGCAAGCCCCCCGAAACCCCCGAAAAAACGGAGGCAACCGATGCCTACAGAGCAGCCCAAGCGGCTTAAAACGATCAAGGTCAGAGTCACCGAATCCGAGTTGGCCAGCCTGCGGGCGGCCTGCCCCAAAGCCCAGTTGGCGGAGTGGATGCGCGAGCACTGCTTGGGGGTTGCTCCCCAGCAGCGGCGCACCCCACCGCCAACCATCGATCCGGCCTTGCTCCGGCAGGTGGCCGGGATCGGGAACAACCTCAACCAGATCGCCCGGCGCATCAATGCCAGCCCGCTGACCACGTTGGACAAGGTGGAATACCTCGCGGCGTTAGCCGCCGTGGCCCGAGAACTGGAGGGGCTACGCCGTGATCGTCAAAATCCATAGCCGGGGAGTCGGTCGGGGATCTGGCCCGGTGGAATACCTGCTTGGCAAAGACGGGAACCGGAGCGGGGCCACGCTGGATCGCGGCGACCCCGAGATGGTCAAGGAGTTGATAGACGGCAGCCGTTACGCCCAGCGGTACACCAGCGGCGTGCTGTCGTTCCATGAACCGGACTTGCCGAGGGAGACCAAGGATCGGTTGATGGACGAGTTCGAGCAAGCCCTGTTGCCCGGACTGGACGCCGATCAGTATGCCGTGCTGTGGGTCGAGCACCGAGACAAAGACCGCCTAGAGCTGAATTTCGTGGTGCCGAACGTCGAACTGTTGTCCGGCAAACGCCTTCAGCCGTATTTCCACGGGGCGGACGGCCACCGGATCAACGCATGGCGAACGGCCATCAATGGCGAGTTGGGATTGCACGACCCAGACGACCCAATCAATCGGCAGGCCGTGACTACGGCCAAAGACCAACCCCGGAACAAGCTGGAAGCCGAACAAGCCATTACAGGCGGCTTGCTGGGCATGGCTGCGGCGGGGCTGGTCAAAAACCGGGAGGACGTGCTCAAGACCCTGACCGGGGCGGGGTTCGACGTTACCAGGACAACCAAGAACAGTATCAGCATTGCCGACCCTGAAGGGGGCCGGAATATCCGCCTAAAGGGGGCGATCTATGAGCAAGATTTTAGACATGGCAAAGACCTTCGAGCAGACATCGAAACAGCAAGCCGACGATATAGAGAGCAGTCTGAAGCCAGAGTTCGAGAGGCACGAGGAAGCTATCAAAGAGGCGTTGGACTCAAGCAGGCAGAGCATCAGCGACGCCATCCAAGACCAGCAGAAGCGGATCGGCTGGCTCCTACTCAAGAGCTGGGGAGTGATGTTGATCTCGGGCTTGCTGTTGCTGGCCGCGACGAGCGGGACGCTGTGGTATCAGGGGAACCTGATCGCCGAGCGGCAGGCCACCCTAGAGGCGTTAGCCAAGAAGGGGGGGAAATTGATCCTCAGCGACAGGTGCAAGGACGAGAACGGGAAGCACCGGTTTTGCATCAGGATGAACATGGACGAAGGGAAGTTCGGGGACGACTACATGATACCAAAGGGCTACTAAACGATGACCGAGCTAGAACGGCACTTATTGAACGCGCTAGAGACCTTGCAGAGCGAGCAAGAGCGGCAATTGAGCGGCTTGCAGACAGCGTGCGACAGCTTGCTACGGCAGTTCGAGACGACGAAAAAAGAAAACGCGAGTTTGCAGGGAGAAGTGAGAGCCTTGCGCCAGCAGTGCGAGCACTTGAGCAAGCAGGTCAGCAGCTTGGCAACGCAGGTCGCCAGCTTGAAGGCGTGATCGCGCAGCAGACGGCGCAGACGCAGGAAGGTTTGTTGGACGAATACCAGCAGGCCCACGCAGAGCGGAACCTGTATTTCAATCGGAAGCATGAGCAGAAAGAGATCTCCGGCTTGCCGATAGACAAGGCCAGAGAGTACCTACAGGAAGGACTGGAGGGGCGGATAGAGCGGCAGCAGGCCCGCGAACGGGGGCGGGGCTTTGAGATGTAGCTGCCGCGCTGCGCTTGCCGACTCCCAAACGAAGCGCGACAGACTGCGCTAGTCGCTCTTGTTTGGGGGACCCCGCAGAATTCGGAGAAAAACGTACGCTAAGGAAACTCTGAAGAAGACTTCCTGATTTTGGCAAAATACCCGGATTCCACCCGCCGAGTTTTCCGATGAAGCAGATGACCTTCGCCTACGCCGAGTATGCCGGCAAGCGCAAGCAGGCCCGCAAAGAGTTGTTCCTGATCGAGATGGATCAGGTGGTGCCGTGGAAGGGTTTGATCGCCTTGATCGAGCCGCACTACCCGAAGGGTGAAGGCGGCAGTCCAGCCTATCCGCTGATGGCGATGTTGTGCGTGCATTTGATGCAGAACTGGTTCGGCTACAGCGACCCGGCGATGGAGGAGGCGCTGTACGAGACTACAATCCTGCGTCAGTTTGCCTAAAGACGGAACATATGCACCAGACGCTGAAGTTGGGTTGCCAGAGCAGATAGTTGCTTACTGGTGGCAACATTCTGACGGGAAGCCTCGCTAGTTTCCTCGGCAATCTGGCTGACACTAGTAACGTTACGATTGATCTCCTCCGCGACAGAGCTTTGCTCCTCAGCGGCAGATGCAATCATGGCATTCATGTCATTAATAATCGCAACAGCGTTACTGATCTGATCCAGCATATGACCTGCGCTGGCAACCTGTTGTTTACCAGCTTGTGCTTTGGTGCAACTACTTTGCATGACCGCAACAGCACGATTTGCCCCGCCCTGCAGTTTTTCAATCATGGTCTGAATTTCGCTGGTTGACTGTTGCGTGCGCGAAGCAAGCGAGCGCACCTCATCCGCCACCACAGCAAAGCCTCGCCCTTGCT